>NZ_CYTW01000002.1 GCF_001458215.1 Shimia thalassica
CTCGTCAGGCTCATAACCTGAAGGTCGTAGGTTCAAATCCTACCCCCGCAACCAAATCAAATACACTCGTCTCCTAGCCGCCCAAGGGCGGCTTTGTTCGATTCTAGACACGCCCAAGCCCAGCAAGTCCGCTAATTCTCCGACCAGTACGATGGCCAGCTTGCTACCTTCAGGGATTACCGGATCTCCGTCAGCAGGGAACGTATGATGCTGGAGGCTTCTGCTTTGGTGGATTTATCGCCGAGAGCGTTGCTCAGGCTGGCAACTTGATCCCTGTAGACTGCAGCCAAGTTTAGGTGCAGCAGGACAGGTGGGTCCTGATCACTATTGACCTGTTCCGCTTCCAACTCTGCTTTGTGGGCTTCCAGCGCGTCCATCTTCGCCTTCATACTTATATGAAACATCCCCTCAGTTATGGCTTCAAAGATCTTGTCGATCTGTTTGGAGACCTTAGGCGGTGATCCGAAGGCCATAGCCATCTTCAGCGCCCGGATCGCCAAGTCCGCTTCATGCGATTGCGAACCGCCCATCCAATGACACGTCGGGAATGCAGGTCCAGAATCACGGCAAGATACAACCATCCCTCCCGCGTCCAGACATAGCTGATGTCACCCGCCCATTTCTGGTTTGGCAGGTCTGCTGTGAAGTTACAGGCCAGCAACTTCGGCGCGATGTTGAAGTTGTGTTTGCTGTCCGTTGTCACCTTGTGTTTACTAGTTCGCACGCCGGACATGCCATTCTGGCGCATCAAACGTCCAACACGACGATGCCCGACGTTCAGGCCGATCTCTTTCAGCTCTTCCGTCATCCGTGGCCTGCCATAGCTGTCCAGGCTGAGACGGGACTGTTCCCTGATATGCGCTAGCGTGGTCAGATCGGACCACTTTTTGAGAATGGCAGGTCGGTTTCGGAAGGCACGTAGACTGCGTGAACTGACATCCACGACGCGGCACAAACGGTTGGCTGGGAAATCGTCACTGTGTTCTTCGATGAATCTAAAACTCATCGCTTTAGGCCTGCGAAGAACTGGGTGGCCCTTTTAGGATGTCCCTCTCCCCCTTTAGTATGCGGACCTCGCATCGAAGTCGTTCATTCTCTTGTGCGAGGTTCAAATCCTCTTTCGACACCACATCAATGTCTCTATGCGCTGTGATCCATTTGTTCAGCGTCGACAGCTCAACACCTAAATCTGACGCCAACCGCTTACGCGTCAGCCCTCTGGTCAGCGCAATACGCACCGCATCTTGGAGGAATTCGTCCGTGCGTTTCAGTCCCATAGTCAGTCTCCTTTGTTGCAATAAATGCTATCAAAGGAGCGGCATCAAACTGCGACAGGTCTAGGGTCAGCGAAGAATTGGTGGTGTGCGGGAAACATCTACGTTTGCAAAAGTCCCTATCTGCATTCCAAAGACAAGCATATGTCCCTCCCTGACCTGAGCCCCAATAGCGAGACCGAGGCCAGATTGTGTCGGTAGATGTCTTTGTAAAGTCACGGGGGCGGATGTTCTCCGCCCCCGAAACCAGTGCTGATTATTGTGACATCCCGCCTTCGGTGGACGTCTGTTCAATGACATGTGCCTCGTTGGTCACCGCAGTGCCACGTGGCGGGAATTCGGCAAATGTAACCAGATGCTTTTGGACAAGTTTGGCCGCAGGCCCGAATGCCCACATTTTATTTCCCATCCAGCGTGTGTACATCCCGGACTCGTCTGCCGCTTTTTCATAAGGGTCGCGACGCAAATTGAACAACAAAGGCGCGTTCAATTCATCCTTTGGCCCGGCCCAACCGTGGGTCTGGACTGTAAAGTGGGCTTTCCAGTCGTTATAGCGTACGGCCTGCAAATCAGTGCCTTCGTAATAGACGATTTCCTGTCGATTGCTGCCTGTCTCTCCTGTCAGGAACGAGACCTGATTGTAGCCATCAAGGTGCACCTGAAAGCCCTCATACCCTTTGAGCAATGCCTCGGGCAGATTGTCTGGTCCACCGGCGGCTGCCACCAAGGTCGGCATCCAGTCCATGCCGTCAAAAATGCCGTTGCTGACTTTTCCAGCTGGAATTTTGCCCGGCCAACGGACGATCGCGGGCACGCGGAAGCCGCCCTCCCATGTGGTTCCTTTTTCGCCATGGAATGGGGTGGTGCCGCCATCCGGCCACGTCATCGTCTCGGGGCCATTGTCGGAAGTGAAAACGACGATTGTGTTATCGGTAATCTCAAGAGCGTCCAGATGCGCCAACACCTTGCCGACATTATCGTCAAGCTCTCGCATCACAACATCCTGAAGGCCACGCCCGTCGCCCATCAGGGCTTCGTATTCGGGGCTTAGATGCGTCCAGACATGAGCGCGCGCCGGAGCCATCCAGACAAAAAACGGAGTGTCGCTTTCGACTGCGCGGTCGATGAAGTCAAGCGTATGTGCTGTCACCTCGTTATCGAGCGTTTTCTGACGTTCAGGGGGCGCAGGTCCATCATCGACAATGCGCTGTTTGCCAACAGGGCCCCAGCGCGGATCCACGGTCTCGTCAGCCTCTTGGGTTGCATAGGCATGGATGATATTGCGAGGACCAAATGTGTCGTTGAAATGCTGATCCTTGGGCCAGTCAGGATCCGACGTGTATTCCATGGCATTCAAGTGATAGAGCCACCCCCAGTATTCATCGAAGCCTTTGACTGTTGGCAAGAATTTGTTCATGTCGCCGAGATGGTTCTTGCCGAACTGGCCTGTGGTATAGCCGAGCGATTTTAACATGTTCGCGAGTGTTGGATCGTTTGCGTCAAGTCCTTTGTCTGGATCTCCGGGAAGACCCACCGTGTGCATGCCGGTCCTGACGGGATACTGCCCAGTGATGAAGGCGGACCGCCCGGCAGTACAGCTGGGTTGGGCATAGTAATCCGTGAGACGCATGCCCTCGGACGCCAGTTGGTCCAGATTAGGGGTCTCGATGCTTTTGACGCCTTGATGATAGCTTCCGAGACTTGCCCAGCCGACGTCATCGGCCATAATCACCAGAATATTGGGCTGATCTGTGTCTGCATAGGCAAGCACGGGCAACATGCCCGTTGCTACGATCGAAACGAGGGTTGGTATCCAACTGGTTCGTTGAGTGGGCATAACAAGTCCTTTAGGAAAATTCGGAGGCGACAAAACCATGACGCGCGCACTCGATTAAGCAATACTCGCCCCTTTCTAGCAACAGCGCTGGACTAAGTTTTCAGTTCGTGAAAACTAAGGCGTCACAATTGAAATCATGGTGCCCTATGCTGAATGAAAATGCGCTGAACGCGTTCCTGGCCCTCGCCAAAACAGGCAGCTTTCAAGATGCGGCCCGTTTGATTGGCGTTTCGAACGCATCATTGTCGCGCTACATCGTGCAGGTTGAGACTGAAACGGGTCTCACGCTGTTCAACCGATCCCGGAACAACAGCAAACTCACTCGTGAGGGGCAAGAGTATCTGAGCGTTGCGCAAGACCTGAAATCCGATCTCGAGCGATATCAGAGGCGGGTTGTGGATCTTGGGAATACAAATGGCGGTATGCTCCGTATCGGATGCGGGCCTCTGACCACCAGAACCCTGATCCTGCCAGTCCTGAGGAAGGTGCGTGAGGAAATGCCAGACCTGCGTTTTGAGGTCTTGGTCAGCGCCTATGCGCGTCCACTGGATCTGCTGCAAAAGGACCAGTTCGACATTTTCGTTGGTGATCTCACCTATACTCCCGAGGCCGACGACGTCGAAATTTTGGTCGTGGAAAAGCAGCCGGTCGTCTTTATGGCGCATCCCGCGCATGAAATTCATGAACGCGGTCCGCAATCCCTTGGTGATGTTTTCGAGTTTCCTTTTGCCTCGCCCCATCTGCACAAACATTGGAAAGCAACGTTGACCAAAGCCCTCGGAGGGGACGCCCGCGCGGCCCAAAAGGTTGCGGCTCTACCGCAAATCGAGAGCGATGACTACGCGTTTCTGACGTCGTTGCTGGAAAGGCCGGATATCATTGTCGGCGGTATGCGAGGCGCATTTACTGAGTTATTGGCATCTGGGCAGGTCAAGGAAGTCGATGTTATAGCCCCGCCTTTTTGGAACATCTGCGCGTCCCGAAAATCCAATGGCGATTCTGCTGCATTGAACCTGTTCTGGTCGACGTTGGTCGAGTTGAATACGATCAGCCAGTAGTGTCTCGGGTCTGTCTATAGGTATTGGCGCTCATGCTTGCCACGTCGGGTTCTGGTCGCTAACACGGTTTCGGCTTTTCCACGCAGACAACATCAACGCCCCGCGCTTCCGTCCTTCGGCTAAACTAAAATATACATTGTGCTGAAGACGCATGTGTGGATGGCGGCCGAAGAACCGAAACTCAATGTCCGCTTTGGGCTTGGAGCAATCGTCAGACGCTTTCACCACCTATGGCCGGTTTAGGCCGGAAACGGTCAAACCATGCATCGTAACTTAGTTTGACAAAGGCGGTTGCGTGCTCCCGCAACCAAATCTAATAAAACTTCTCACAGCCGGCTAAGGGCGACTTTGTTCGTTTTGGGGTACTGGAAAGATATAGAGAAACGTCTGGATTGGTTCTTGCAAGAACCAAAATGTGCTCAAACCTGTTGCACGCAGTTTCTGAAGGAAAAGGAGCAGTTCAGACTCCTTTGCCCAGACAGTGCAAGCGCGTTTGATGAAGACTTTCACCGATTGCTCTTTCTCGTTTCGTTGACGGTTAGCCCATTCCAACTTCAAGTTAGCTCTATTCGCTTACGCTCAAAGACGTTTTCTGTGTTTCGCCCCATTGCCGTGGGGACAGTCCGTAAAACCGCTTGAATTCACGGCTAAACTGGGACGCGCTGACGTAGCCGACATCCAACGCGGCTTGGCTTACGGTCATGCCTTCGGCAATTTTTGTTGCGGCGTTGTTCAGGCGCATGGATTTCACGAACTGGATGGGTGACATCGACGTTGCCTGTTTGAACTTCCGATGAAACACGGCGCGGCTCATCCCAGCGTGGGCGGCCAATTCGTCGATCGAGACCGGCGTATGCAGGTTTGACGACACATGCGCAATGGACCGTGCGATGGAGTGACCTGCGCCAAAGGCGTGTCGAGCAAAAGGACCGGCTTCTCCTTGAAGAATTGCGAAATAGAGTTCGCGCAACCGCGTATCACCAAGCACAGTTGTATCGGGTTCTTTTCCACCCAATTGCAGCAGCCGGTACAGTGCATCCGAAAAGCCCGCATCCCATCGGGACAGTTTGATCGCTTGTGAGTGAAAGCTGGCGTCTGGCAGGGGGGCTGAGCCGCTTGCGTTTTCCATTTCGAGGGCCAAGGCCCGCATCACGCGCGGGTTGAGCGAAATGTAGACGCCGTAGAGTGGGTTTTCGGGCGATGCATTGGGCGTGCCAGCCTGCACCGGCATGGACATGGGGCACAACATGTATTGGCTGCTGTCATAGGCATAACGCGCGCCATCCAACACGGCCTCTTTGCATCCACTTGTGATCGCAATGACGCTGGGTTCGTAAACCGCTGGGACGCAGGGCATCGCCTGTGTTGCACGAAACAATTGCACGCCTTCCACCCCTGTTTCCAAGAGCCCGTCTTCGTGCATTCTGCTTTGGATAAGCTGTGTGATCTGGTCCTGAGTCATGCAAAGACCATAGGTTGGGCAGGGTGCTTATGACAACCTGCCCGATACGATCAGGCAAGTATTTGAGACTATCCAGACGCTTCTTCACGGGCTGTTCGGCTTTTTGGCTGGGGCCCCTTGCTCAGCAGGTTTTGGTGAATTCTTGGAAACGACCTGAAATTCGATTGCAGGGGATGGGCGCTGGATCCGTAATCTGATCGGTTTTGATCCGCGCTATCCGTCGCGTCCGGGTTCATCGGGATTGCTGGAGAAAAGCGCGATCTTGTTGCCTTGCGGGTCGCGCAGGTAACCAACAAAAAAGCGGGGCCCGTATGTGTGGCGAAATCCGGGTTGACCTTCGTCCCTACCACCAGCGGCAAGGGCGGCGGCATGCAGGTCACGCACCTCTTGTTGGGTGCGCGCTTCAAAGGCAACCATTGTCCCGTTTCCGGCTGATGCAGGGCGCCCATCAAAGGTGGGTTTTACATAGAAATCCGGCAAAACAGGCGATTGGCCCGCTGCGACCGGCAGTGCATAGCTGAGACCTTCCGGCCCTTCTTCAAACCCGTATCCAAGAGCAGGCAGGAAGGCCGCATAAAACTGCTTTGCGCGGGTGATGTCATCTGCGCCGACTGTGACATAGGCAATCATGACCCATGTTCCTTCCTATGGATTGAACGTTTCGATGTGTTTTCTGTTTATCTTAGGCGAACAACCAAATCGGCTCAATAAACCAACGCAGAATAGCGGGCGGTTTTCGCCGTGGGATGTCTTGTGAGCTGCCAATGAGACAATCAGGCAAGTATTCGCGACAATATCGTCTGTTTGGGTGCCGTGTGGTGTCTTATCTACATCTTCAAGACGAAGATGCATGTTGCGTGGCCTTTGGGCGCGCGTTGACTGGAGCAAGATCATGGCAGACACAACATTCGGGCCACAGGGCTGGACGCCGGAGCGCCTCGGGGACCTCAAAGGCAAGACGTTTGTGATAACGGGCGCAAACGCCGGCGCAGGATTTCAAGCCACGCGCATCCTTTTGGCGAAAGGCGCACATGTGGTAATGCTGAATCGCAGCGCGGAAAAATCAGCCGCCGCCGTCAAAGCTCTGAAAGATGAATTTGGCGCGGGTGCCAAGGTGGGCTTTGTCAAAATAGATTTGGCTGATCTTGCGAGTGTGCGCGACGCAGCGGCAGAGGTGTTAAAAACGGTTCCCCGGATCGACGCCCTGATCTGTAACGCGGCGATTGCACAGGTTCCGACGCGGGAATTGACCAAAGACGGTTTCGAAAGCCAGCTTGGCACCAACCATTACGGCCACTTTGTTCTGTGCGGGATGCTTTTTGATCGTCTGGAAGAGGCGCAGGGCCGGATCGTGGTCGTTGCCAGCCAAGGATACAAACTGGGGCTCAAAACGATCCGTTTCGACGATATCAATTGGGACAAAAATTACAGCGCCAACGCCGCGTACAGTCAAAGTAAACTGGCGCAGATGATGTTTGCCTACGAGCTGCAAGACAAAGTCAGGGCAGCTGGGAAACAGGTCGACGTTTTTGTGTGCCATCCGGGGGCCTCTGCAACGTCTCTCATCAAGACCAGTGGTGGGCTTGTCACACGGTTCGTTTGGTGGCTCATGACCAAGTCGCCCATGGTGCAACCCGCAAAACAGGGGGCCTATCCAGAGGTCATGTGCGCCACAGAGAGCGGCCTTGAACAGCGTGCGCTCTATGGGCCGACGGGACGTATGGAGTTTGTGGGTCCGGTTGGGCGGGGATCACTGGAACCCCACGCTTATGATAAAGCTGTCATGTCAAAGTTGTGGGTGCGCTCTGAAAAGGAAACGGGTTTCCGCTGGCCCTTGTAAGGCTAACAAGCGAAGCGGGCGAAGTCGCACACAGACAGCCCGTTCGCTGCATTTTACCAAGATGGAAACCAGCGTTCAAACGTTGAGGGCAGGGTTTGGGTAAAAAGCTTTTTGGCAGCCCCTTTCAAACCAATATGCCACGGCACAACCGCCCTCGCGCCGTCTTGCGGGACATAGGGGATAGTGCGCTTGGTTTCTTCAATGTCCCAACGCATTCCGGGATTGTCAGACATCAGGTTCAGCGCTGCAAAGGACACGTCTTTTGCGACGATTGCGGCCCGCATGCCTGACAGAAAATCCCGATCACTCAGCCACATCTCCTGTCCCCACCGCCCCATCGCCATGTGTGGTCCGGGTTTGTTGTCGTGCGTCCATTGGGTCCAACCGATACGCATGCAGATCACCGAGAGACCATGTGTCTCTGCAAAGTATTTTCCAGTGCGTTCGCAAAACAGTTTGGACATGCCATAGGCATTCACAGGGCCGGGGGGCGTGCCGCTGTTCAGGATATCATCGGTAAAACGTTTGTCGCCGTGCAACCAGTTCGAGCTGGCAAGAACCACGCGCGAGACCCCTTGTTGAGCTGCGTGATGATAGAGCGCAAGGGTGGCATCCATGTTGTTTCTGATGCTCGATGCCCAGGACGCAGTTGGTTCGCGATCGCCTGCGAGATGCACAATCACATCCACCGTTTCAAGATGGCGGGCCCACGTGGGAGAGGCTCCAAAGTCGGCAACATGAATGTCGGGATGATCGACGGGCCTGATATCCAGACCACTGACAGTGAACTGGTCGTCCTCGGACAGGAAATCAAAAAGCTTTCGACCCAGATGGCCGCCGGCTCCGGTGATCAGGACATGCATGATAAAAGCTCCAAATCGGTGAGGGTTGTGTTGGGGGCGGACAAGACGTCTTTTTCACGATGGATTTCAAAGTCTTGTTGGTAGGAGAGGCTCTCATTCGGCATGAGGGTGCGGGCTGGTGAATGCCACTCGGCCTCGCAATAGGCATAGTCGGCCGAGTTGAAGACTTCGAAATCCTTGCCGTGAGCGAAAGAGTCATCCGGGTCGGGTTTGGGCGTCACACAGCTGAGGACATAGGCCCCGACCGGTGTTTCCATACGCATCAGGACGCGCCCCGCCGTGTTCCAGAGACCGGTTTTGAATTCCTGCGGTGCATTGCAATCAAACAGGCAAAACCCGCCATGGCGGCGCACGCGACCTGTCGGATCTCCGAAAACCGTGTTGACGTCGTCGTGTGGGGCCGTTTCCAGTCCGATGCAGGTTGGCCGGTTCAGCATCATCACGGACCAGTTTCCGGTGTAGCGTTCCGTTGCGCCAAGGTTGGTCACGCGGTGACGCAGGGAAAAGCGGTTCGCGCTGGTCAGGCGGATGTCGCGCTCAATCTGCAGGTGGCTGATCGGGCAAATCTGGCTTTGCAGGCCTAGACGCTGCGGGGTGATATGGGTTGTACAATAGGGGCCGCTGTCCAGCACCGGAAACGGCGCGCTGTTCGGCCAGTCGCTATCGGGGGAAATCCAGGTTTTCTCTCCACCCCACAAAGGAAACCCGAATTGTGGCGAGCGTGTCGGTAGGTCGGCGAGTATGTCGAGGTCAACAGGAAGGCCGATCAGATCCTTGTTTTGAAACAAAAAGGACTGACCATCAAATTCGATGTCCCACAGGCGACCTCCGATGCCGGGCAGACAGTGAAGATCGAGTGCCCCCGAAGATATCGTGTGTATGTTCCAAAGATCGGTCATGGTGCAGGTGAAGCGGTCTGGCGGGACGTATCCCGCCAGACCTGCCTCTGTTTAGTGTTTGAACTGTGAAACGTTGTCCTGCGTGATGGCCATCACACCGGTTTCAACGCGCTCGGGCAGGGGGTTCACTCCGGCCGCTTTCCAGTCCGGAAGCACTTTCAGCGCGTCGGTGTTCTGCCAATGCATCATGTGGAAGGCGAGGAAGATCTCGAGATAGGACTTTTGTGCCACCGCGCCCGTGATCGTGCCGTCCTCGATATAGGGCAGCATGTCGTCGTTGCGGTCCATCGCGACAATCTTGATGTCTCCGACACGACCGGCTTCGGTGACCGCAATCGCAGCGCCTTTGCCGCTGTCGCCGTCGGTTCCGCCGATCCCCACGATATCGGGGTGTGCCTGAATGGCTTGAAGATAGGCTGTTGGCGCATAGGAGGGATCTGCCTTGTCGTTCACCACATCGACGACTTCAATCTCGGGGTACTTTTCGGCAAAGACCTGTTTATAACCCTCAACGCGTTCAAGGGTCGACGGGGCAGGGAAGGTGCCAAGAATGACCTTGCCTTTGCCGCCGATTGCCTGCGCCAGCATTTCACCACCAACGCGGCCTGCCTGAACTCCATTGATGCCAAGGAAGGTTGAGCGCGGGCTTTCAGGAACGTCACCGATACAGCAGGTGATCGGAATGCCCGCTTCAACCGCGCGTTCGATGCCGGGGGCCAGAGTGGCGGGGTCACCGGGGAAGATCAGAATACCGGCAGGGCGACGGGCAATCAGCTCGTCCAGTTGACGCGCCTGCGCGGCGGTGTCGAAATCCAGCGGGCCGGTAAAGGTCGCCTTGATCCCCATCAGTTCTTCGAGGTCTTTCATCGCGTTGCGGTAGTCGACCCAGAAGGGCACCTGCGTCACGATTGACAGGAACACGTATTCCTTGCCAGCGGCAGCTGCGCGCGCTTCGCTTGAGAGCGTGGGCAGACCGAACGCGCCGGCCAGACCGGCAACCGTGCCTGCCGTCAGAAGATTCCGGCGATTGATGTTTGAATTGGTCATTGTGACCTCCCTGTTTGGTTTGATTGTTGGTGGTTTGGAATTATCCGCGTCGTCCCCGGATCAGCATGTCGAGAGCAACGGCACTCACGAGCACGGCGCCAATGACGATCATCTGCCAATAGATCGAGACGGCGAGCATGGTCATCGAGTTGTTGATAAGCGCAACAAAGACGACACCCAGAAACGCGCCCAAGATGGTGCCTTCGCCGCCTCGCAAGGACGCACCGCCAATGACCGCTGCGGCCAGAACCTGAAGCTCGATCCCATTGCCGGCGGTCGGGGTGCCGCTCATCAGGCGGGATGCCAGAAGAACACCGGCAAGCGCGGCCAGAACACCGGTCAGGACATAGGCGATGATGCGCACGCGCCCAACATGGATGCCCGACAGCATTGCCGCCTTTTCGTTTGCGCCAATGAAATAAACCTGGCGAAAGAAACGAGTGTGGCGCACGGCGAGATCAAAAATCAGGATCAGGGACAGCGTCAAAAGCACCAGAACCGGAAATCCGCCAAGGCTGGCTTTGCCGATCCAGCCGAATTCCTTGGGAAGACTGGATAGGGAAAACCCTTCGGTCAACACAAGCGCGATACCCCGTGCTATGGACATGGTGCCAAGGGTCGCAATCAGGGGATTGATGCCCAGCCCCGTGATCAGCATCCCGTTGGAAAAACCAACTGCAGCGCCAAGAACAAGGCTGCAGGCCACCGAAATCGGAATGCTGTATCCGGCCAGCATCATCATGGCCACAACTGTCGAAGACAGTGCCATGACCGATCCAACAGACAGATCAAATCCGCCGGATGCCAACAGGATCGCCATACCAATCACAATGATCGCTGTGGGGGCCATACCGACGGACAAGGCCCGAAAATTTGAAACTGACAAGAAATACGGGTTCAGATTGGCCATCACGATAATGATGACAGCGATCATGAACAAAAGGGTCAGTTCGCGGATATCAATGAACGCTTTCAGAATGCGTTGCATCGGATTTTTTGAGACTGCTTTGTCACTGTCTATAGCCATACTCATGGGGCCATTCCTTCTTGGGGGATCTCGTTGGAGGGGCGTGCCGGGGCCGAAAGACCCGCCGCCATTTGCAAAAGGCTGTCTTCGGTTGCATCACGTGCCGCGATGTTCCCCATGACGCGTCCCTCGTGAACCACAAGAATGCGGGTCGACAATGAAACCAGTTCGGGAAAATCTGACGACACCACGATGATGGCCATGCCATCCGCCGCACGTCGCTGAAGTTCGGTGTGAATTTGAAATTTGGCACCGACATCGACGCCTTTGGTGGGCTCTTCGATGATCAAAAGCGCGGGCGCCCGCTCGAGCCATTTGGCGAGCATGATCTTTTGCTGGTTGCCACCCGACAGGGCGCCGATGATTTCTTCCGGACCCGTTGTCTTGACCCGAAAGGCTTTGATCGCGCTTTCGCAAGCCGAGATAACGGACCGCCGCCGCACCAAGCCAAAGCGCGTATGTTTGTCGAGGCTGGCCGCTGCCAGATTGTTGTAAAGCGTGTCTTCCAGAAACAGGCCTTCGGTCTTGCGTTCTTCGGGCACATACCCGATCCCCGCTTGCATCGCGTCGCGCAGGGACCGAAATCCGGTGCTTTCTCCGTGCAGATAAACCGCGCCGGAAAACCCGTGCATCAAGCCGACGAGCGACCGCATGATTTCGCTGCGTCTTGAACCCAGAAGGCCGGCCACCCCTAGGATTTCACCAGCGCTGACGTCAAAAGACACATCATGAAAGTGGTCGTCGTTGGAAAGGTGCTCGACTTTCAGGACAACATCGCCCAGTTGATCGTCGCTGCGTTCGACGTCACCGGGGTGTGCCCCGCCGATCATTTCGCTCACAACCTGTGCTTGGGAGGTCTGGGAAGTTTGGGTTGTGCTAATTTTTTTGCCGTCGCGCAGTACAGAAATCCGGTCTGCGATGGTGAAAATCTCGGTCATATGGTGGCTGACATACACAATGCCGATACCTTTGGCGGTCAGCTTGCGCAGCACCTTGAACAGGGCTTCAACTTCATCTGGTGTCAGGGCCGATGTGGGTTCATCCAACAGCAACACCTGAGAATCCATCGAGATGGCTTTGACGATTTCGACGATCTGGCGCGTGCTGATAGGAAGACTGTCCACCGGTTGGGACACGTTGATCGACAGGTCGAACTCTGCCAGCAGGGCTTCGGCGCGGCGCCGCAATTCCGGCCAGTCCACAACCCCGAAGCGGGAAGGCGCCCGACCGGCAAAAATGTTCTCGGCAACCGAGAGCCCTCCGGCAAGGCTTAGCTCTTGAAAGACGCATCCGATGCCCAGCTCTTGCGCATGCGAGGGGCTCTCGATGCGCACAACATCCCCATTTCGTTCAAGTTTTCCGCCTGTTGGCTGGTGCAATCCATAAAGAAGACCAAGGCAGGTCGACTTTCCCGCGCCGTTTTCACCAACGAGGGCGTGGATTTCACCCGGTTGAAGCTCGAAATCAATTCCATCCAGAACAAGGTTCGAGCCAAAGGCCTTTTTCACGCCTGACAGGGTGAACAGCGCGCGGTGACGCTCCTCCCTTTCGGCAGAGCCGAGAGATTCGTGTTTCATGTATTTCCTCCCGCGCTGATACTGGTGTCTGGTATATCAGATGTCAATATAAACTTCAGGAGGTGGTTTTTGGGCCCTTGGAGAGGGGAGCCCCACCAAAGAAAAACGACCTTTCACAATGTGAGAGGTCGCCTACGTTTCTTTTCAAAGAAGTGTGTGTTCAGGTCATTCGGCGGCCGAAGACTGTCCGCGGTCAATTGCAATTGAATAGGCTTCGCGGGTGCGGTCGATGTGTTCGGCAAGAAGTCTGCGAATTTCCGGCATATCCTTTGTGCGCACTGCGTCAGCCAGTTTGCCGTGTTCCAGATACGAGAGATCCGTGTGCTTTGGTAAGCCTGACAAATGTGTGCGCAGGGCGGCGATCTTGCCAAGATAGCGTTCATAGCTGGATGCCAGATAGGCGTTTCCGGCGTGTTTGAAGATCAACTGGTGAAAAGCGGTATCCAGAGCGAGATACTGCTTTGTGTCCCCGTTCTTGCGCGCGACGGTCATCGCGGCCACGTTGTCTTTCATATCTTTGGCAAGCCCTGCGGGATTCCGTTCAAGGGCAAGCTCGAAAGCCGCAGATTCGATAGCCTGGCGAAAGTCACAGATCTGGGCCACTTCTTCCTCGCTCAGGGTAAAGACACGCACACCTTTCTGGGGTTCGATATTGACGAGCCCCTCGTCGCGCAGCTGAGCCAGTGCCTCGCGAACGGGTGACTTGGAAACGCCAAGATCTTCTGAAATCCCGCGTTCCGAAAGGGTCTGTCCCATCGCGAGCGTGCCATCAATGATGCTTTCACGAAGATGTTCGAGCGCCAGCTCCTTGAGCGATTTGGGACGAGTCAATGCCATCGGGTCACCTAAAAAAATGTTGCAAGGTAAAGAATATCTGATACACCAGTTAAAGCAAGCTGGTATATCAGACACCAGATGATTCTTTTGGAGGGGACCCGTAACATGCGCGCCGATCTCGTTCTTGATTGTAAAAATCAGCACGGTGAGGGGATTTTTTGGAATCCTGCGGACGGGTGTGTCTGGTGGACCGACATCGAAGGCAACATGCTTTGGCAGTATGATCCTGCAAGTGGGGCGCACAGTTCCCATGACATGCCAGACCGCGTTTGCTGTTTCGCGCCATGTGAAAAAGGCGGACTCATTGTTGCTTTCGCCAACCGTGTCTCTTTCTTCGATCTCGAGACGTCCAAAGAAACCAAAATTTGCGACTTTGAAGCAGACAATCCGGAAACTCGCGCAAATGACGGACGTACAGACCGACAGGGTCGGTTCGTTGTCGGCGGCATGAACGAGGTGTCCGGGTCTGCAAATTCTTCAGTCATTTCCATTGATGAAACCTTGGGTGTTACGACATTGATCGAGGGCATTTCCTGTGCCAATTCGATCTGTTTTTCGCCTGACGGAACGACAATGTACTTTGCCGACACCCCCGAAAAAGACGTGCTGGCCTTCGACTATGACACGGGGGCGGGGCAGGTCTTTGGCCAGCGCTCGTTCTCGTCGTTCCGGGGGGAACCCGGTTTGCCTGATGGGTCGTGCGTGGATGCACAAGGCGGGGTCTGGAACGCAGAATGGGAGGGGCGTCGTGTTGTGCGCATCGCCCCAGACGGGACAATCGACACGATTATTGATGTGCCGGTCTGGAAACCCACCTGCTGTGCTTTTGGCGGTGAAAATTTCGACACGCTCTACATCACAACCTCGCGGTTGATGAGCGATGAAAAAACTCTGGAGCAAGAGCCGCTTTCCGGTGGCTTGTTTGCAGTCAAACCCGGGTTCAGGGGCGTGGAGGACGCTCCCTTTCGACATTGAGAATTATGATCAGGGAGGAAAACATGATCAACACTTCTAAAACGTTAGCGCTAGCAGCGGGTCTTGCCGCAGGTGCCTTTGCCGCTCAAGCCGGTGATTATCCAACACCCGTGCCGCTCAAGGACGGTGCGCAGGCCGCAATAAGCTCGATCGCGCCAAAGAACGACACGTTCCGCATTGCGTACATGCCGCCGGCAACCGAGTTCAACTATTACATCGCTGTCGGTGAAGGCATCAAATCCGTCGGCAAAGAGGCCGGTGTGGATGTCTTTATGCTCGCCCCGCAAAGTGGTGCGGATATCAACGGCCAGATGGGCATGATCCAGGATGTTCTGACACAGGACGTGGACGCTATCATCTTTGGAACGCACGATGAATTCGCGGCGGCTCCGTTATTGAAAAAGGCTGTGGATCAGGGGATTGCGGTTCTCATGATCAATTCGGACATTCCGGATTTCCCAACCCCCATTCACGGCGTTGTCGGGTATTCGCAGCGCAATGGCACCCGCGCCATGGCCGATTGGGCGGTGCAGACCTATGGCGATCAAAAGGTCAAAGTCGGCATCATCGAAGGCCAGCCGGGCTATCACTCGACAGAACGGGTCGGCGGTTTCCTTGAAGGGATCGAAGGCAACGACAACTTCGATGTGGTCGTGTCGATTGACGGCAAATGGAATGTCGAAGGCGGAAACACCGCTGGAATGGATATCCTGCAATCCCATCCCGATCTGGATCTGGTCTTCGCAGCCAACGACTACATGATTATCGGTGCATCCTATGCCGCCAAGGCATTGGGGCGAAGCGATCTGGTGATGCTTGGCAATGACGGTGACACCTCTGGTCTTGAAGAAATCGCATCCGGTAACATCACTGCGACGGTAAACACCTCGCCCTATCTCATGGGCAAGGCAGCGATGAGTGCGACGCTTGACGCATTGAACGGCTCTTTCCCGGGCGGTTGGATCGAAACACCGACCTCGATCGAGGATCAGGCAGGTGCGATCAGCGTTTTGCAAGAGCCTGAAAAGCTCTTCCCGCAACCTTCGAAGCAATACTAAGCACGTCTCCCGCTCTTCGGCTGCCCTTATCCGTGGCGGTCGAAGAGCCCCTTAGAATGCACAAACACGTTGGATTGGGTTTGGTTTCATGTCTCAAGGTACACCACCTCTTTGGGAATTCGTCGACATCTGCAAGGCCTATCCGGGTGTGCTTGCAAACGACAAAGTTTGCATAAAATTGCTGGATGGTTCGATCCACGGCCTGCTGGGCGAAAATGGATGCGGAAAGTCGACTCTCATCAAAACGCTTTCGGGTGTGCAACAGCCTGACAGCGGTCAGATCCTCTATAAAGGCAAGGCTGTTCAGATCAGTGACCCACAGGATGCGCGCGACAAAGGTATCGCGACAGTCTTCCAAGAGTTTTCAATTGTTCCAACGCTTTCGGTTGGAGAGAACATCTTTCTGGGGAACATGCCAAAGACGCGCTTTGGCGTGATCGACTGGAAAAAAGTCAATGAATCCGCTGCGGCCGTTCTGGCGGAGATGGATGTCGACATTCATCCCGAGGCCATGACCGGGACGCTTTCGGTCGGCGAGCAGCAACTGGTGGAAATCGCCAAGGCGGTCGCCATGAAGGCCCGAATGATCATCCTTGACGAGCCGACAGCGGCTTTGGGTGAGGACGAGATTGAGCGGCTGCACCAGCTTTTGCGCAAAATGCGCAGTCAGGGCACCGCGATCCTCTATGTGTCGCACCGTCTTGACGAGGTCGAGCGGATTGTCGACGAGGTCACGATCCTGCGGTCGGGCCGCGTTGTTCGGGCCAGCGGTGAAACGGAAATCAATGTCAGCCAGATCGTCAATGCGATGGTGGGCGAGGACATTTCCGAACACTATCCAAAGGAACACAACGCAACGTCCGAAGTGGTGCTGCGTGCCTCTCACCTGTCCACCAAAAACGGCGTGCACGACGCCAGCTTTGACCTGCACAAGGGCGAGGTTCTGGGGCTTGGCGGCGTTTTGGGAAGCGGTCGCACCGAGATTGCGCGCGCCCTGTTTGGCGTCGACGCTTTGACCGGCGGCACAGTGACCCTCAATGGCGCGCCCCTAAAGGTGCGCCACGAGATCGATGCCATCGAGGCCGGGCTGGCGCTTGTGCCCGAAAACCGCAAATTTGACGGCCTGTTTTTCAACTTTCGGGCCAGCGGCAATATCACCGCGGCCTCTTTGGGCGGATTGTCCAAACTGGGCATTCTGGATCTCAAGGCAGAAGACGAAGGGACGCTCAGGCTGATTGAAGAGCTGGAGATTTCCCCACAGGCCGAACAGAAAACGGTGAATTTCCTGTCGGGGGGAAACCAGCAGAAGATCGTGATTGCCCGCTGGCTTTTTTCGGACGCCAAAGTGCTGATTTTCGACGAACCCACGCAAGGCATCGATATCGGTGCAAAGATCGCGGTCTACAAACTTATCAATCTTCTGACGCGCGCAGGAAAATCCATCATTCTCATCAGCTCTGATCATGACGAGCTTTTGGCGATGAGTGACCGGATTGCTGTCGTCCAGCACGGCAGCATCAGCAGAACTGTGCCGGCGTCTGATCTTACCCATGACGACCTTGTACGGGCATCTGCGGCGCAGTTGACCCATGCGGCGACGGAGGAACGCCAATGAAACGTGTATTTGACTCTCAATTGATCGGGCCGTTTGCCGCGATGGTGATTGTTGCCCTTGTGGTCGCCGCCACCACGGACCGGTTTCTCAACCCCGGAAACCTGTCAAACCTGTCCCTTCAGGTAAGCATCGTCGCCCTGATTGCGATTGGATCGACAATCGTCATCATCGCGGCAGGCATCGACCTCAGCGCGGGATCGATGGTCGCGCTCTTGACGATGATCCTTGCCCAGTTCCTCAAGATGGCGGGCATTCCGTTGCTGTTTGCCGTGCCGCTTATTCTGGTTGTCGGAGGTTTGTTAGGCTTGGTGTTGGGCATGATCACGGCCTATGGCCGCATACCGTCCTTTATCACGACGCTGGCTGCACTGATCGCGTTTCGTGGACTGGCGCTGACGTTCAATAACGGCTCACCCATCTTCTCGCTCGATCCGGCGCTTGAACCTTTGTTCTATGGCAAGGTGGCAGGCATTCCGATGCCGTTTTTCTATCTTGTGTTCTTTTATGCGCTTGCCGCATTCACGATGAATTTCACCAAGCTGGGCCGCGAAATCTATGCCGTGGGTGGCAACCCCGCAGCCGCTGTTCTGACCGGTATCAACGTGCGCAAGGTGCAGACGCTGACCTTTGTGATTGCCGGCTTCATGACGGCAGTGGGCGCGGTGCTGATGTCGGCACGCCTGAATTCGGGATCGCCCAACTATGGCCAGACCCTCGAGTTGCAAGCCATTGCAGCCGCAGTTGTAGGCGGAGCCAGCCTTGCGGGCGGACGGGGCAATATCCTTGCCACGCTCATGGGGGCCATGACCATCGTGATCGTTCAGAACGGTCTCAACCTGAATGCGGCGCCGTCGTCGGTTCAAAACATCGTGCTGGGCGCGATCATCCTGCTTGCCGTGGGCATCGACATGTGGCGCGCTGAAATCTCGTCGATCCTTGGGCGTCTGTTTGGCCGCTCCGACCAGTCGGTCAAAACGGCCAGCCCCGCAAAACCTGCTTTGTCAAAGGACGCGTGACCATGGACCTTGGATTGAAAGACAAGCTGGTTTTGGTCACGGGCTCAGGCTCTGGCATCGGCAAAGCGACGGCGCAAACATATCTCGAAGAGGGCGCGCGCGTGATCGTGCATGCCTTGACCCAAACAGAGGTCGACACCGCCGTTGCAGACCTGTCCTCGTTTGGCGAGGTCACTGGCAAAGCTGGCGATCTGACCCGTCTGGAGGACGCCAATGCGCTGTGTGACTTTGCCCTGTCGCAGGGGGACGTGGATGTTCTGGTCAACAATGTCGGCATCTTCTCGGTCAAGGCCTTTGAGGACCTGACCGACGACGATTGGATGACCTATTTCAACATCAATGTGCTGAGTGCCGTGCGCATCAGCCGTGCCATCCTGCCCGCGATGTTGAAGCGGGGCACCGGATCGATCGTGAATCTGGCCAGTGAAGCAGGCGTCAAACCCCTGCCGCAAATGGTGCACTACTCGGTGACCAAAACGGCGATGCTCGGGTTGACGCGGGGCATGGCCGAACTGACCAAAGGCACTAGGGTCCGCGTGAATTCGGTGCTGCCCGGCCCGACATGGACCGAGGGCGTCGAGGCCTATTTCGTCGGTCTGGCCGAGCAAAAGGGCCAGCCGATGGAAGACATCATCGACAACTACTTCAAATCGGATGAACCGACCTCTTTGATCCAACGCTTTGTGCAGGCCGAAGAAGTGGCCCGCACGATTGTCACCGTATCCGCAAACGCTGCGGTCAACGGGGCCGCGCATCGGGTCGAAGGCGGCATCATCCGAAGCATTCTGTAATCAACGAAAACCTAAAAGGAGCGAGCAAATGAGCGCACTAACATTCTCTCACATCGGGATCACGGTTCCGGATCTGGAAAAAGCTGTTGAATTCTATTCCAAAGCGTTTGGCCTTTACGTGATCATGGGCCCGACCGAAGTGCACCATGACGACAGCGCAATCGGCCAGATGTGCGACGATGTCTTTGGCGAAGGCTGGGGCAAGTTTCGCATCGCGCATATGTCGATGGGTGACGGTGTGGGTATCGAACTTTTCGAATTCCCCAACACAGTGGAAGAAGAGCGCCCCTTTGAATACTGGCGTCGCGGCCTGTTTCACTTCTGCGTTCAGGACGACAACGTCGAAGAGCGTGTCAAAATCATCGAGGCGCTGGGCGGCAAGCAACGCATGAGCCAGGTGCGTGAATACTATCCCGGAGAAAAGCCGTACCGCATGGTCTATATGGAAGACCCGTTCGGTAACATCTTCGAGCTTTACAGCCACTCTTACGAGCTGACCTATTCGGCAGGCGCCTATGTCTGATACTGGCGCAACCCCCTTCCGGTCTGACCGCCCCAAAGTCGTGATCACTGATTACGACTATGGGGATGTCGATGTGGAGCGCGCCATTCTTGAAAAAGTGGGCGCGCAAGTCATCGCCTTGCAGGCCAAAACAGAAGCAGACCTGTTCGAGGCCGCCAAAGACTGTGCGGCCATGGTCAACCAGTATGCGCGGATCGGGTCAGAGACCATTTCGCGCATGCAAAACTGCGAAGTGATCGCGCGGTACGGCGTAGGTGTCGATATCGTTGATGTCAAAGCCGCCACCGATCGCAATATCCTTGTCACCAATGTGCAGAACTACTGCACCGAAGAAGTCGCGGATCACGCGATTTCGCTTTGGCTGACGCTGGCCCGCAAGTTGCCGGACTATGATCGCGCCACGCACAAGGGCATTTGGCAATGGCAAAGCGGCAAGCCGATCAACCGGCTGCGTGGTCGCACCATGGGCGTTGTGTCCTTCGGCAAGATTGGTCAGGCGATTGCCGCGCGGGCGCGTGCCTTTGGCGTGAATGTCATCGCGTTTGATCCTTTCCTGCCCGAAGCCGTCGCACAAGAACACGGCGCGGAACTGGTGTCCAAGGCCGATCTATTGGCGCGTTCAGATTACATCCTGATGCAGGCCCCGATGACGCCGGAAACCCGCTATTTCCTGTCAGATGCCGAGTTTGCGGCGATGAAACCGGGGGCGATCCTTGTCAACACGGGCCGTGGGCCGACTGTCGACAACAAGGCGCTGTATCGGGCTTTGACTGACGGGCATTTGTGCTCTGCGGGGCTGGATGATCCCGAGGAAGAACCGGCCAAACGCGCAAGCTGGGATCCGGCGGACAACCCCATTTTCACACTGCCGAACGTGCTCGTGACGCCGCACGCCGCCTACTACTCGGAAGAATCGATCATGGCCGCGCGCACCATCGCTGCGACGCAGGTGGCCAAGGTTCTGACCGGCCAAAAACCCGACTACACCGTCAATGCTCAGGCATTGGCCGCAACAGCTGCACAATAGGAGATAGAAATGCCAGATGTGAGCACGGACCTCAGGGTCTTTAATGATTTTGAACGCAACCCAGAGCTTTTGAAGAAGTTTGACAAGGTGCTGGAAGCTTATTCCGCCGCCGCCATCTTTGCCGACGTTCAATACCGCACCGGCGTGATGGACAGTGCCATCAAACCGGCGTTTCGCGCCAAAGTGACAGGCCAGGCCGTAACGGTTCAGCTGTCAAAAGGCGATCTGGTTGATCCGTTGCGGGCGCTGGAAATGGCCCAGCCCGGTGATGTGATCGTCGTGGATGCAGGTGGTGATGAGCAAACGTCGGTTTGCGGCGGTCTTATGGGTGGTCTGGCCCAGAACCGTGGCATCCGCGGCATGATTGTGGACGGCACCGGCCGTGACACGGACGAACTGGAAGACATCAACTGGCCCATCTGGACCAAGGCGATCACGCCGCGCGGCACCCACACGATGTTCTCGGGCCGCAAGGAAGAGCTGTCGATCAACGTGCCAATCGCCTGTGGTGGCGTTGTTGTGAACCCTGGCGACTTTATCGTTGCCGATCTGATGGGTGTTGTTGTGATCCCGCAAGAGATTGCCGAAGAAACCGTCCGTCTTGCGCAAGAACAGGCCGACCGTGAAGAGGAAACCCGCAAGTGGGTCGCCCAAGGCAAAACAGTTGAGGATTTGCTGAATGAATTCGGTCGCATCTGAAGCTGTCCTGATCGGTCTTGATTGGGGAACGTCCTCGCTTCGGGCGTTCCTCATCGGCGCCGTCGGTGACGTGCTGGATGAAATCTCCACCTCCCAGGGGATTATGCATGTGAAAGGGCGCGATTTCGACGCGGTCTTTCACGGCCTCATTCAGAACTGGCACAGCGCTGCCCCCTTGCCGGTGATCGCCTCTGGCATGATCACAAGCCGCAACGGCTGGCAGGAAACTCCCTATGTGAGTGTGCCTGCCGGCAAGGACGCGCTGGCAAACGCCCTTGTGCCGTTCACTACGTCCAAGGGGATTGCGGTTCATTTCGTGACCGGCATGACCGCGAACCACAACGGGGCGCCGGATGTCATGCGCGGAGAAGAAACGCAGATCATCGGTGCGGCGGCAATGGGCTTGGGGGATGGGCTTTATGTGCTTCCAGGGACCCACAGCAAATGGCTCGTGGTTAAGAACGGCGGCATTGAGGATTACAAGACCTATATGACCGGAGAATTGTTCGGGGCGATCAAAAACCACACGATCCTTGGAACGTTCATGGAAGAGGGGCCCTTCGACAAAGAAGGGTTTGTCATCGGCGTGAACGCAGGTCTCTCGGCCGGCGCCGATCTGCTACATACCTTGTTTCATGTCCGCACCATGCCGTTGTTTGACAAAATCACGCCCGAGATGACGGCGGACTATCTCTCGGGCATGCTGATTGGTGCCGAAATCGCGTCCGGCACCGCGGGCGGTGGGGATCAACCCGTCACGCTTGTGGGACGTGGTGATCTGACGGATCGATACGAAATCGCCTTGTCCATTGCTGGCCGCGAAAGCCGCAGAGCCCCGGAGAACATTTGCGCGCGGGGCCATTTTGAAATTGCTAGATCGGCGGGGTTACTGTCATGAGCCTTTGGGAAAATGCATTGTCTGACAATGCGATGATCGCAATTCTGAGGGGGCTGCACCCCGACAATGCGGTCGAGGTTGCAGATATTCTGATTGAAGCGGGATTTCGGATTATCGAAGTTCCGATGAATTCACCAGAGCCGCTGAAATCAATCGAGGCCATCGCCCGCAAGCATGGCGATACGACGATCATCGGCGCTGGCACGGTTTTGTCCGAGCAGCAAACATCAGATGTCGTGAGCGCCGGAGGCCAAATCATAGTGTCGCCGAATATGAACCCCGCCATCGGGCGTTTGACCGTCGCGCTGGGCGCAAAGTGGTGTCCCGGTGTCATGACGCCGACCGAAGCCTTTGAGGCATTGGAGATCGGGGCATCCGTGCTCAAGTTTTTTCCTGCCGAACTGGTTCCGCCCAAGGCCATTTCCGCGATGCGGGCCGTCTTGCCCAAAGATGCGGTTGTTGCGGCCGTTGGGGGCATAACCCCCGAAACGATGTCGGACTATTACAATGCGGGATCAAACGGGTTTGGCCTTGGGTCGGCACTGTTCAAGCCGGAATATGAGCTTGAGGATCTGCGCCAACGCGCCCAAGCCTTTGTAAAGTCCTATAGAACGTTGGTTTCGTCATGAAGGGGCAGGTCGTTGTCACCGGAGGAACCCGAGGCATCGGGGCAGGGGTGTGCGACGTCCTGCTTCAAAATGGGTATGACGTGATCGCGGCTACGGCGGATCAGGGCGAGATTGACACCTTTCAAGGGTCATCCGACATCCGGTTGCAAAAGCTTGATGTCACCGATGATGGCGCTGTCGCAGACTTTTTTGCAGGCGTCGGTTCCTTGGTCGGGCTGGTCAATTGCGCGGGTATTTTGCGCCGCGCAGATGAATATGACATCGAGGTTTTCAAGAAAGTGATCGATGTAAACCTGACCGGCACGATGCGGTGTTGCCTTGCCGCGCATACCTTGCTTGCCGCCAGCAATGGCGCGATCGTGAATACGGCCTCGATGCTCAGCACTTTTGGGGGGCCGCTTGTTCCGGCCTATTCTGCTTCGAAAGGGGGCGTCGCACAATTGACTAAAGCCTTGGCAGGCAAATGGGCCGATGATGGCATTCGGGTCAATGCGATTGCGCCGGGCTGGATCGAAACCGAAATGACGCAAGGCCTGCGTGACGATACCGCACGCGGAGACGCAATACTTGCCCGCACACCCATGAAGCGCTGGGGGCAAACAAACGAGGTGGGCGAGTTGGTCAATTGGCTGCTGTCGCCCAAAGCCAGTTTCGTGACCGGTGCCGTCTATCCGGTGGACGGTGGCTATCTTGCAATGTGAGGACACCCAGAATGACACTTAAAAAAGACGCCGATCCGCTGACACCGTATCAATTGCCCTTCCCAAAGGACGCATTGGACGAAATCGTTATCCCGCACGCCATTCCCGAAGATGACCGGCTGTGGGTGCCGCAGGCCGAGAACGTCTGGTTTCGACCTTTGTGTCTGAACCGGTCACAGGGGTACTGGGTGAACCTGTTGAAAGTGCGCAAATCGGGTGTGTTGTCGCGCCACCGCCATCCCCAGCCTGTGCATGGGTTTGTTCTCAAAGGCAGATGGCATTACCTCGAACATGACTGGACGGCAGAGGCGGGGGGATATGTCTTTGAACCCCCCGGCGAGACGCACACACTTGTCGTGCCGGATGGTGTTGAAGAGATGATCACGCTTTTTCAGGTCAACGGGGTGATGTGCTATGTCGATCCATATGGCGAGGTTCTGGGATACGAGGACGTCTTTACCAAGATAGACCTGTGCAGAAAACACTTCACAGAAGTCGGACTTGGAGAAGACTATGTCGAACAGTTCATCAGATAAGATCTATCGTGTGGCGCTGGTCGCCCATGACGCGCAGAAAAGCCGCCTGGTCGACTGGGTTGGGGAAAATCAGGATGTCTTTGCCAAGGCCGCGATTTTTTCTACCGGCACGACGGGGGGCTTGTTGCTTACCTCCTATCCCGATCTTGCTGTCACGCCTCTCAAAAGTGGCCCGCTTGGCGGAGATCAGCAGATCGGGGCGCTGATCTGTGAAGAAAAGCTGGACGCCCTTATCTTCTTTACAGATCCATTGTCGCCCATGCCGCATGATGTGGACGTCAAGGCGCTGACGCGGCTGGCGACGGTCTATGATTTGCCAAGCGCCTGTAGCCCGTCAACGGCCAACCTTATTGTGCGGGCGATGCGAGACGCGTCTTTGTGATCTCGTCGATTGCATGGCTGCCGCGATCAATTTGTTCATGCAGAATATTCAAGGCGTCCTCAATGCGGGACGCCTTGAGCATTTGGGTGATCTGGATGTGTTCGCCGTAAGATGTGTCGACACGTTTGGGCGCCAGAGAAAGATAGGTGCGCAGGGTGGCCACTTTGGGGCCGACACTGCCATATCCTTCGCGCAGAAACTGGTTTCCGGCGAATTCGAAAAACGCATCATGAAAATGCCGGTCCAGCTTGAGATACCCAGCAAAATCATGGGTGTCGCGGGCCTTGGTCATGTCTTGGCAAATGGTTTCAAGTCGCAGGATCAGGCCTTCCGGATCAACCTTCATCGCCATACGGACCGCCGCGGTTTCCAGCGTGAACCGGTACACGCACATCTGATGCAACTGGTCCGGGTTCAGGGTGAAAACGCGGGCCCCTTTTTGAGAATCGCCTTGCAGAATGCCTTCCCGCTTGAGCGCAGCGATGGCTTCGCGCACCGGTGTTTTGCTAATTCCGAGAAGTTTGGAAAGCGCATTTTCTGTCAGCGGGTCCCCCAAACGAAAGTCCCCAAGTATAATTGCTTCGCGGATATGGTCGGCGGCAATTTCGCTAAGTGATTGTGGTATCACTATTTTCAGGCTTCCAGGTCTGTCCACTGCGCGTCCTCTCATTGTGGCGGTAACAACAGAGTAGATTAAATTTGTAGACAGCACCACAGTCTATCTAATATACCAGATATCAGATCGTGAAATCGCGATCCTTTTGGAGATAGGAGGAGATATGTTCCAAAAAACTTCACTCGCGCTTGGAGCGGCGTTGTCCTTTGGCATCGCGCTCAGCGCATCCGCAGGGACGGTCATCAAAGTTGGCCACGGCGCAAACGAACAATATCACATGCACCGCGCCTTGCTGCGGTTCGAGGAACTGGTCGAGGCCGGTTCAAATGGTGAAATCGACGTCCAGATTTTTCCGTCGTCCCAAATGGGTCCTGATCGTGAAATGATCGAAGGTGTCCAGACCGGCGTTCTAGAGATGGCGGTGCCACCGTCGTCGTTCTTTGCGGGTTGGGATCCGGCATTTGCCGTGATCGAACTGCCCTATATGTACGCCAGCAAAGACATTGCCCTGGATGTTTTCCACAGCGACACCGGCAGCGATATGCTGTCCCGTCTGGAAAATCAGGGGCTGGTCGGATTGGGCTGGCTGGAAAACGGTCTGCGCCATGTGACCAATAATGTGCGCCCGATTGAATCGCCTGCCGATCTGGATGGGGTCAAGCTGCGCACGATGAAAGTGCCTGCGCACGTGGCAACCTTTCAGGCTTTGGGGGCGAACCCGACCCCGATGAACTTTGGCGAAGTGTATTCCGCGCTGCAACAGGGTGTGATTGACGGTCAGGAAAACCCGATTGCCCTGATCGACTCGCAACGCTTTTACGAAGTGCAGGAACATGTGTCCCTGACCGGTCACGTCTTCACGGTCTACATTCCCGTCATCAGCCAAGCCTTCATGAACAGCCTGTCAGACGACCATCAGGCGTTGATCAGGTCGGCCATGGCCGAGTCCGAGATCTATCAACAGGAGCTCGTCAACGGAGAAGAGGCTGGCCAGCTTCAGAAGATCCGCGATGCGGGCGTGAATGTTCTCGAACTGTCTGCCGAACAGCGTCAGGTCTTTTCGGATGCGACAATGGATGTGCGCGCCGAGTACCGCGACACGGTTGGCGCAGAAGCCTTTGATGCCTGGGTGGCAGCGGTCAAGGCCGCCAGCGCAGAATAAACTGATCAGATGACCGGGGGCTGGCTCAGGCCGGTGCCCGGTCACAACGGGGGAGGGGACATGAATACTCTTAAGTGGCTGGATGCCAATTTTGAACGCCTGTTGGTGGCGTTGCTTTTGGCAGGGATTGTATTGCTGATCACGGCAAACGTTGTGATGCGCTATGTCTTGAACGCCTCGCTGGCGTGGGGAGAAGAGCTGACACTGTGGATCTTTGTCTGGTTTGTCTGGCTCTCGGTCAGCTATGCCTTTCAAAAAGGGGCCCACGTCAGGATCACGATCCTGCGTGATCTCGTGAGCGACAAACACAAACGTTATCTGGATATTTTGGTCGATATTCTTGTCATGGGCTTCCTGATCGTGCTGATTGTCGAATGCCTGACCCTGATGTCTCAGCCCTTTGTGCAAAGTCAAACATCCGTGGTTTTGGGCCTTCCAATTCCCATTTTATATGCCTCGGCGCCGGTTGGCGCGGCTTTGTCCACCTTTCGCATTTTCCAACATCTGCTGCGCACGCTGCGCGGTGACCAGAAACCCGCTTAGGAGCACATCATGATCAGTCTTGTTCTTTTCGCTTCTTTGTTTGTGTTGCTTTTGGTCAGCGTCCCCATTGGCATATGTCTTGGCCTGGCCACGATGCTTGTCATGGTGCTGGTGGATGGCACGCCGCCGATGGTTTTGCTCGCACGTTCGGTTGTCACTGGCGCAGACTCCTTTCCTTTGATCGCGGTGCCACTGTTCATTCTTGCAGGTGACCTGATGCAGCACGGCGGCATGTCACGGCGTCTGGTCGGGTTTGCGAATTCGCTCATCGGGCACATCCGCGCGGGCCTTGCCTATGTGAATGTTCTGGCTTGCGTCTTCTTTGCCGCCATTTCGGGGTCGTCCCCTGCAACCGTTGCGGCGATTGGCTCGAACCTAATTCCCGAGATGGAAAAGGTCGGCTACACCCGACGCTTCAGCAGTGCGCTCACGGCCTCGTCCGGAATGATCGGGGTGATGATCCCGCCAAGCATTCCTTTTATTATCTATGGGGTGACCGCCGAAGTCTCGATCGGCAAACTGTTTCTGGCGGGCGTGGTGCCGGGCATTCTGTTTGCCATCATGTTCATGGTGATCGCCCGTTTGTTGCTGCGCAAGGATCGCGATATCGCGGAATCCACGACCAGTTTTTCCAAAGAAGCCGTCAAGACGAGCTTTCGTGAATCCATCTGGGCGTTGCTGGTGCCGGTCATTATTCTCGGGGGCATCTACAGCGGTGTTTTCACACCCACCGAAGCAGGCGCCATCGCGGTTGTGTATGCATTGCTGGTTGGCCTGTTCGTTTACGGGGATCTGACCTTTTCCGACCTGCCCAAAGTCTTTGCAGACAGCGCCAGAACCAGCGGGTCCATTCTTGTGCTTGTGATTATGGCCACTGCCTTTGGCCGGCTTATCACCATCGCGCGGATTCCGTCGGATATCGCACTGTCCCTGACCAGCCTGTCTGACAATCCAATTGTCATTCTTTTGCTGATCAACCTGCTTTTGCTGGTCATCGGCATGTTCATGGAGACGATCTCGTCCATCATCATCATGACCCCCATCCTGTTGCCGGTCGCTACCGCCGTCGGCGTCGATCCGATCGCATTTGGTGTGATCATCACGGTCAATCTTGCCATCGGGTTTTGTACGCCCCCTCTGGGCGTCAACCTGTTCGTC
This sequence comes from Shimia thalassica, assembly GCF_001458215.1. Classification (GTDB taxonomy): domain Bacteria; phylum Pseudomonadota; class Alphaproteobacteria; order Rhodobacterales; family Rhodobacteraceae; genus Shimia; species Shimia thalassica. The sequence continues at coordinate 28,051 of NZ_CYTW01000002.1, forward strand.
GCCAGCAGCATTTCCGGGGTGTCGATTGAAAAGCTGAGCAAATCCATTTTGCCGTTTTTCGTGGGGATGCTGATCCTGTTGTTCCTGATCACCTATGTGCCCGCAATTTCGCTAACCCTTCCTGCCTTGTGGTAACCCGCATGCCCCGCAGCGAACCGGACCCACGCGGTCCGGTTCAAATAGAGCTTTCAATGCGCCGAATGGCGATCCCGAACAAAGGTGACTGCAATGGATATTGATCTGTCCCATCCCTCAATCGAAGATTTGCGCCAGAGGGCCAAAAAGCGCATTCCCAAGTTCGCCTTTGAGTATCTGGACAGCGCCACAGGACGCGAAATGGGTCTCAAGGTGAACCGCGACGCTCTGGATGCCATCGGGTTCATGCCGGGTATCTTGCGCGGTCATGTGACGGCCGCGCTTGAAACAACCCTGATGGGAGATACGTATGCTGCGCCTTTCGGGATTGCACCCGTCGGCATGTCTGGTCTGATTTGGGCCGGAGCCGAGCGCAAGCTGGCGCAGGCTGCGGTCGAACATAACATCCCATTTTGCCTGTCGAGTGTGGCGGTGGCCTCGCCCGAAGACGTGGCGTCCAGCATCGGGAACAATGGCTGGTTTCAGCACTATCCGGTGAACTCTGCAGAATTGCGCCGCAAAATGCTGCCCCGGATCAAGGCCGCCGGTTTCGACAAGCTTATCATCACTGTAGATGTCCCCGAAGAAAGCCGCCGCGAGCGTCAAAGGCGGGCCAACCTGACAGTGCCGCCCAAGGTCGACGTGCAAACCGTGTCGTCCATGGCAATGCGGCCCGTATGGTGCCTTGCCCATCTGAGGGAAGGGATCGTTCCGCGTATGCGTTTCTTTGACGACTATATCTCACAGCGCGGGCGCGAAAGCTTTACTCACGCCGGTGCCTTGATACGCGGGTGTCCCGACTGGCAATACCTGCGGGAACTGCGACAGGAATGGGACGGGAAGCTGATCGTCAAAGGGGTGCAACGGCCAGAAGACGCAAAGCAACTTGTCGAGGAAGGCGCGGATTGCCTTTGGATTTCCAACCACTCGGGGCGCCAGTTCGAAGCCGGACCTGCTGTGATTGACCAGCTTCCGAAAATCCGCGAGGCCGTTGGGCCGGACATGCCGCTGATCTACGATTCCGGCGTGGCCTGGGGGCTGGACGTGATGCGGGCGTTGGCAAAGGGCGCGAATTTCGTGATGTTGGGCCGTGCTTTTCAATACGGCGTGGCCGCCTTTGGCAGGAAAGGTATCGACCATGTGATCCACATTCTGCGTGCCGATATCCAGTCGAACATGAGCCAGCTTGGCATTGAAGATATGGACCAGCTTCCGGACCTCTTGCTGGACAGCTGAACAGGGCAATGCGGGGCCTTAGGGCCCTCATTGCGGTCCCGAATTGGACGCGTGGCCTAGCACACAATCATCTCGGTTTCGCTTTCGCTGCAAAGATCGTTAATGGGCAAGGGCAACGGCGCGTCTGTAAACACCTTGGTGACCGAAGCAAGGTTGCCAATGCGCCCCGGCGCAGTGCGCCCGATCTTGGTCTGGTCCGCGACAACAAAGGTGGACTTGGCCTGCCGCAAAATCGCTTTGGTGGCATGGACTTCCTGAAGGTCGAATTCCAGAAGATCACCTTCTTCGTCGATCCCCGCACAGCTGATGATTGCCAGATCAAATTTGAACAGATCCACAACCTGTGTGGTCAGGTTTCCAAGCAGACCACCGTCGGACCGCCTCAGGTTGCCGCCCGCAACGATGATGTCACAGTCGGGATTGGCCGAAAGAATGTTGGCGCTGTTCAGACTGTTTGTCACAATCAAAAGGTTCTTGTGGGACAGCAATTCGCGCGACACCGCTTCGTTTGTTGTGCCGATATTCACAAAGATCGAGGCGTTTTCGGGAACATGCGCTGCACATGCGCGGCCGATGCGGGCTTTTCCTGCGGCATTCAGTTCCTGCCGCTGGATATAGTCCAGATTGACAACCCCGCTGGGCATCACGGCGCCGCCATGCACGCGTTCAAGTTTGCCCGTTTCTGCCAGATCCGCCAAATCCCGCCGGATTGTCTGGGTGGTGACACCAAATCGTTGGGCCAGATCATCAACCAGAACTTTGCCTTCTGATTTCGCGATTTCAAGTATTTCGACAGTTCGAATCATGCCGGTTTCAACAGTCCTTGTTCAAATGAATGTTCAGTAATGTTCATCTTGCAGGGTGAATTGAGGAAAACCACAGGTTTTTCGCGCAAATACAGGAATTTCGGCCCTAAATGAACATTTTTGATTGACCGGAGTGTTCATATTGGTCCAGTTAGCGCTAACATTTGATCGAAATGAAAGAAATGGAACATTCACCGATGCGACAAAGAAAAGTTAAAATCGTCGCGACCCTTGGACCCGCGTCCAACACATACGACGTTATTCGCAACCTCAAGCAAGAGGGCGCAGATGTCTTTCGTCTCAACATGAGCCACGGACAGCAAGCGGATATCGCCAAGCTGCATGGCGCCATTCGCGAGGTCGAGAAAGACCTTGGTGAACCCATTTGTATTCTGGCCGACCTGCAAGGGCCAAAGCTGCGTTGTGGTGAGTTCGACGGCGGCGAGGCCCATCTGCAAGCGGGCGGCGAATTCCGTTTTGATCTGGATACCCGCGCCGGAGACGACACCAGAGTGTGTTTGCCGCATCCGGAAATCTTTCGCGCATTGCACCCCGGTGTCAGCATTCTTGTCAACGATGGCTTGCTGCGCCTGACCGTTCTCGACTGCGCAGCCGACTTTGCCCGTTGCCGAGTGGACGTCGGAGGACGGATTTCGAACCGCAAAGGGGTCAACGTGCCTGATGTGGTTCTGCCGCTTGCAGCCCTGTCGGAAAAAGATCGCAAAGATCTCGAGTTTGTCTGTGAACTGGGCGTGGACTGGATTGCCCTGTCGTTTGTCCAGCGCCCCGAAGACGTGATCGAAGCGCAAGATCTCGTGAAGGGCCGCGCACGCGTGCTCAGCAAAATCGAGAAACCCGCAGCAGTCGCAGCCTTTCAGGATATTCTGACCCAATCCGAAGGGATCATGGTGGCACGCGGTGACTTGGGCGTCGAACTGCCGGTACAGCAGGTCCCTTCGATCCAGAAAAGACTGGTTCGGGAATGCCGCAAGGTGGGCAAACCGGTCATTGTCGCCACCCAGATGCTGGAAAGCATGACGTCGGCCCCCGTGCCGACACGGGCCGAAGTGTCCGATGTCGCCGCAGCGATCTATGAAGGTGCGGATGCCGTCATGTTGTCAGCGGAATCTGCCGCAGGCGATTTCCCGATCGAAGCCGTGCGCACCATGAACGACGTTGCATTGGAAACAGAGCGGGATGCGGGTTATCGCCAGACCATTGAGGCCAGCCGTGTGCCGTGCCGTGATACCATCGCAGGCGCAACAACCGCCGCCGCACGCGAAATCGCGGAAACAACCGAGCTTAAGGCGATTTGTTGCTATACCCAGTCGGGATACACAGCACAGCTTGCGTCGCGCGAAAAGCCGCGCGTGCCCATCATCGCCCTGACACCAAACGTCGAAACCGCCCGGCACCTTGGTCTTGTCTGGGGGTTGACCTGTGTGCCTGTCGCTCGGGGTTCGCGGTTTCGCGACGCTGTTGTGTCGGCGGTCAGCACCGCGCGCCGTATCGGCGTGGCACAGGGTGACGAAAAGATCGTGATCACCGCAGGGGTGCCCCTCAACGTCAAGGGCGGCACCAACATTCTTCGGATCGCGCCCGTGAACGAGACGCTGGAAGCGTCGGAAGATCAGTAGCTCTTATCAAAATCGATCATCTCAGGAGGAGAGATCATGACTGTAAATGTTGCAATTAACGGATTTGGTCGCATTGGCCGTTGTGTCCTAAGATCGCTGGTAGAGGCAGGCCGCAACGACGTGAATATTGTTGCGATCAATGATCTGGGTCCGGTTGAAACCAACGCACATTTGTTGAAATACGACAGCGTGCACGGCCCCCTCAAAACCGAAATCTCGGTTGAGGACAACGCTCTTGTTGTCGGAAGCCAGAGAATTCGTGTCAGCGCCGAACGCGACCCGTCAAAGCTGGCTTGGGGCGACGTTGATGTGGCCTTGGAATGCACGGGCATCTTCACCAAACGCCAAGCCGCGCTTCAGCATCTGGGCAACGGATCGAAAAAGGTTCTGGTCTCTGCACCCGCCACAGGCGCGGATAAAACCATTGTCTATGGCGTGAACCATCTCAGCCTGACAGGTAAGGATGTCGTGGTGTCAAACGCAAGTTGCACGACCAATTGTCTCTCGCCGGTGGCCAAGGTGCTGGACGATGCTTTCGGGATCGAGACCGGCTATATGACCACGATCCATTCCTATACCGGAGATCAGCCCACGCTGGATGCGATGCACTCTGATCTTTATCGGGCGCGGGCGGCGGCTTTGTCGATGATCCCTACATCGACCGGCGCGGCGCGAGCTGTTGGTGAGGTGCTGCCAAACCTGAAGGGACGGCTGGACGGCTCGGCCATCCGCGTGCCAACCCCGAACGTGTCCGCCGTGGATCTGTGTTTCACCACAGCCAAAAGCGCAACGGTTGAGGATATCAACAACGCCATCCGCGAGGCAGCAAACGGCGAAATGCGCGGCGTGCTTGCGATCAACGATGAGCCGCTTGTCTCTACCGACTTCAACCACAACCCGCATTCGTCGATTTTTGCGAGCCAGCAAACGCGCCTGACGGATGGGGGCATGTTCCGTATCCTGAGCTGGTATGACAACGAATGGGGCTTCTCGAACCGGATGCTGGACACGGCCTTGGTCATGGCGCGTGCCTCGTAAAAACGCGGCCTTGGCGGGTCTCGCCTTCTGTAAAAGAGAGAGGCGTCCCAACGATCAAGAAAAGTCCCGTCTCCAGAAAGCGTCTCACCGGACGTGTTGTAAAGCCAGACCCATCGCACGGCGCAACAGGCCCTTGCAACAAACACCCCCCGCAGATTTTTGCGGGGGGTGTTTTGATTTGGGACAGTAACTATGCGGCCGGAGCTGCCGTTGGGCTTGTTTCCAGCAACGGCAACATTCGGCCCAGAGCCGACCTTGATGATCAGTGCGGCGAAGGTCCGGTTTAAGCAAAACCAGAGTGCTCGGACCGCTGCCAATCTGGAAACAGGCTTGCTTGATAACTGCCTAAAACATTAAGTGGTCTGAGCAGTTAGTGGAGCAGCCGATGAGCAACAACCGATTTCTGAGAGAATATGGTGATACAGATTTCATTACCGGCCTCCGTGCACTTGCTGCCACGATGGTTGTAATCATACATACCGGAGCATTTTTAGGCTGGGGCGCGGCTGGTAGCGCGATAACCCACGCGGGTAAATACGGCGTGGACATTTTCTTCGTTATTTCTGGGTTTACGATCGCCAAAACATTCACAGAAGCGAGCAGCTATCGCACATATTTAACAAGGCGAATAATGCGAATTTTGCCGCTCTATTATGTGCTTATTACGTTCGCAATCCTTGTCGTTGCAACTAACCTTATCAGCCCATCGTATTGGATGCTTCAATTTGGAGCTAAGCCTGACTTCTACAATTGGATTATGCATCTTAGCATGTTGAGTTACCTTGATTATCGAGTGGCCAATTCCGTTTTGGGCGTGGAGTGGTCAATACCCATTGAAGTATTTTGGTATGTTGCTCTGCCTTCAATGCTTTTTCTTTCAAAATCTCTCAAAGGAGCCGTCGCAGCAATGTTCGCATTGGCATTCCTTACTGCAACGTTCTCTTACGCGTCAAAGAAGTTTTTGGGTACGAGCCTTCCCATAAAGTGGACGCCCATATCCCAAGGGCATTTGTTCTTTTTAGGGGCTTGGGCTTTCTTTTTTCGTTCGCGTAATGCGGGCGAGCAACAGAAGCATGCCAAAATCTGGATTATGGTTGCTACGAGCGCAATGCTGGTCCCGATGATAGTTGAATTTGGAGGCCGAGGGGAAGTCTTCGCTCTTTCCACGGCAATTTTCATAGCCTTTCTTCAACCTGATCAATTTAGGGTTTTGTGTCGAATTCTAACGGTTCGGCCAATGCTGTTTTTGGGGTCAATAAGTTTTAGCATCTACCTGATCCACCCACTGGTCATACAAGTGTTAGAGGACTTTGGGATGATAAACGAAACAGGTGGCTTTGCGAAGTTTTCTTTAGTCTACGGCATCACCGTGGCATTTTCTTCCTGTACCTATATTTTGATAGAGAAGCCGACTAACAAATTTGGCCGGAAAATGGTCGAAAGAGAAAAGTTGAACGTATAACACTTCACTAACCCCGAGCGAATTCAAAACCTAGTTTATTGGTTTTGCGGTAATTCGGGCAAATCTCAGCGAATGACCGCAGTTCGTCCTTACTTCCAGTTTGCGCAACTTGCAGTATTTGTCATTTTGGGCTCAAACCAGACCTTCGCCATGGATCATCTCGGATGGAAAACGATCATGCGCGGCATTGGCACAAATGCCTAGCTTTGTGTTCTCTTCCAAACTCTGGAGGTTAAGTCGCGCATCAAAGCGAAGTTTCAGAGCTTCCCGCTGAGCAATGGCAAATTGCATTGTGTCGCGTACCCCATTGCGCGTTTTATTCCGGGCAAAAGGGCCGCCCCGTTCATCGCATAACAAATCTCAATCAATCCGGCGTTTCCGAATGCCTGCTGAACCCCTGCGCGCGCTTCAGGGGCGTCTTCGCGGTTCAAGACCACAGCGTCTGCGAGCCGTGCAACGGCGGAAATTTCCTCGGGAAGTTCAGTATAGTCTTTCAATAGCAAAGCCTTGATCAACTTTGGGTCGATGCCAGATGCCTTGGCCAGGTTCGCCTCGGCCTCAATTCACGTCCCACAATCTGCAGCAGCTGCGCCACGTATTCTGGCAGCGTGATAGGCAAGGGGCGGGACATTCTTGTTCGGATCGAGAAAGCCGAAAATCTTTCCGTAGCGGGACATCAGTCCAAAGTCCGTTTTCGCAATCTGGTGCGCATAATCGAGTTCGACACCGATACGTTTTTCCGCCCTGTTTACCAGATGGCGTGCGATAGATTTTAGCATCCTGATCCTCCCTAGGTTCAAAGCAGGCTGACGCGCCCGTCCGGGAAAAGGAAGGGCTGTGGAGACATAGCCGGCATGCGCTCACGACATGCAGTCAACCATGGCCAATGCGGAATGCCAACTTGGGTGCCTGCCGCAGCATGTATGCCTAAGGGCAGGCCCCTTTGCACGGATGGATACCTTGCCATAAGGTTCCCTTCAAAGGACGAGGGCAAACATGGAATTTTGCAACTATTTCCCGCCCGGGGCGCTCGGGGATATCATTGGTCTGCATAGTCGATACTATGCTTCGTCATGGGGCTTTGGCACGTTTTTCGAGGCAAAGGTCGCACGTGAGCTGGCCGGTTTTGCGGATCGGGCATCCGGGACCGATCTGATTCTGATCGCCCATGACGCGGGTGTGGTCAAAGCGTCATTGATACTGGACCTCAATGATCCCCAATCCGGTGCGCGCGGGGCCCATCTGAGATGGTTCATTTGTTCGCAGGACTGTCGCGGCACAGGCGTTGGTCGCAGCTTTATGGCGCGCGCCGTCGCGCATGCCGAGCAGCACAGCGGTGGCCGCATGTGGTTGACGACCTTTGCGGGGCTGCATTCCGCGCGCCACCTTTACGAGAATTTTGGTTTCACACTTGCGGTCGAAGCCCAAGGGGACGCGTGGGGAACCACGGTGACCGAGCAGGAATTTCGCCGGTAAACCGCGCTGGCGCCTTTCCGTTTATCGAGGCAACCCCGTTCCAGTCAGGTGCAGGCCTTGAGTGCCGCAACATCGCCCGCTTCGATCAGCGCGAGGTGCCGCGCGATCTTTTCAGGGGGCCAGTGCCACCATGCGATGTCTAAAAGCGTCTCGATCTCGGCAGGCGTGAACCGCATGCGAATGACCGTCGCCGGATTGCCGGACACGATGGCATAGTCGGGTATTTTGCCGCGTACGACGGCCCTTGCCGCAACGATCACACCGCACCCCAGTTCCGCACCCGGCATCAAAACCGCCTCTCGCCCAATCCAGCAGTCATGGCCGACTATCGTGTCCTTGCCTCGCGGAAGGCTGGCACGAAATGTGCCCATCCTGTCAGGATCAAACACCGCGAAAGGGAAGGTTGAAATGCCGTCCATCGGATGGTTGGCCGTGGCCGTGATGATCTGAACACCTTCTGCAATCTGGCAGAACCGGCCAATGCTCAGATGCTCGGGGGCACCGGCGAACAAATAGGGCGCCAGCGCGCTGGCATAATCCTCTGGCAACGTGCGGTCGTTGTAATAGGTCCAGTCCCCCACATCGATATTGGGGTGGTCTATCACGGCCGACAGAAACACGGTTGCAGGATCGTGCGAGCCATCGGGGAAAACCAACGGGTTTCTGGTCTTTGGGTCTGGCAATTTGGCAAAGGTTTTCTCAACCATGGCCCGCTCCGTATCTGAAAATCTGCGCGCCCGCCGGCCGCCAACATGGCAAGGCACAGGATCTTGGCGCATTCGAACAGACCCTAGCAGATGCAACGGGATGTGACAGACCCTGCGATAACAAAACGGGCGTCGCCCGGCCGCTGGGGGACGGAGGGTTTGCCTTAGTGCATATTGAGAACAGGTGTTGAAATGCTCAGCACTGGCCGTCGCAGTTTGAGTGTGCGGCGGGCTTCTTCTTCGTGTCCTAGCTTCATCAACACGTTGACATAGGCCAGCTCGATCAGATCACGCTGGGCACGGCTTCCGCCAAGGCGTTCTGTCGTTGCCATCACCTCTGACAAATGTTCAAGCGCACCAGACCAGTTCTGGCGCGCGATATCGCCCCATCCCTTGGCCACAGGGCGCACAAGGTCCCCCGCATATCCCTTGGCCGTGTCTGCGATATAGGCAAGGCGTTCGCCGTCCCCCGCCATCGCGTGGCACAGGGCGGCGTGCATATCTGCAAAACTCTGTCCCGTTTCGGGAAAGAAACGGGCAGCATAGGCACTGAGATCCTGCCAGGATTGGGGGTCAACCGTCATCCCCGCAATTTCGGCCCGATACAAAATCGCCGCCGTATCGGTAAGGACATTGATCGGCAGGCTCGAGGAACTTCCCGGTTTGACCCCGTTGTTCACAGCCTGCCACATAGCGGCTTCGTCGCCGTCATGAAGCGCCCAAAGCGCCATATGCCAGCTGATATGCCCGTACAAAACGGACCGGCTGTCATAATCCGTAATCCAGTCACTCAGGTACTCTCGACCGGCAGCGATGTCGCCTGCTTCGTATTGTTCATGCGCCCGAAAATGTGCCGCGTTTGCATTGCGTGGATTAAGCGCCAGCGATCTGTCCATCAATGCCCGCGACGCTGCGATCTGTCCGGTTTCACACAAGGACAGGGCATGCATCGACATCATCCACCAATCGCCCTCGTAATGCGGAATCAAGGCTTCGGTATAGGCCAGCAGTTCGGCTTCTCTGCCAACCTCTCCGGAAAACCCGATCAATCCAAACACGTTGGTACATAGCTGTGCCGCCATCGCGTCGCGCGGGTGATCCCTGACAAGGGCGCGCACGGTGCTGCGGGCCCCTTTGGGGTTGCCTTGGAACAGCGCTGCGAAGGCGGCGACATGGGTTTGTTCCCGGTCGTTGGCGGATGCCACCAGTGTTTCGGCACGTGTGATGGCGGCCTTGGCCTCCGGCATTCGCCCTTCCATCATCAAGGCTCGGGCAAGCGCGGCATGGCCCAGTGCAAAGTCGGGATCAGCCGCAACCGCGGCCGCGAACGCAGCGCCCGCACCAAAGTCCGCCCCAAGGAAAAGCTGCACACCCCGATCATAGTGATCGCGGGCGTCCGCACTGTTTGTCGAGATGGAATTCCCATAGTCGTCGCAAAGTGTCATAGCGTTCATCCTTTTGTCTGGATCAAACCTAAGGGCAATGGCCCTGACAGCCTAACACTTGTTGAAAATGCGACTTCAGGCGAGACGGCGGGTGAGGGGGCGTCACGACGGGCAATACTTGTCTGAGCCCTTATGGGGTAGGGGTCCGAAATCCACCAATGGCGCGTTCCAGCCATGTACGCGCCTCGGGCACGACCTGTTCAAGCTGGGGTAAATCATTGACACAAAGAAACTTTATCTCGGGCGCAAAAACGCTGTCGAGCAAGGCTTCTGTTTCCGACGCTGGATGTCCAACACCCTGACCGCTTTTGATGTGAAGGTGCTCGACACATGTTCGAAGCGTCGCGCCATCCGTCGCAATGCAGGCGTGGTTGTGCAGCGCTTGAGGCAGGAACTGGCTCAGATCCCTAAAGCGATGACCGATGTTGTCGACAAACGCCTCTTTGTGTTGCTCGAACAGTTGCGCCATGACCGAGCGGCGCAAGGGATGAACCACATGCGCAGACGAAAACAGCCGTGTCGCATCAAATCCGGCAAGGCTGGCGGCGTTCAACTGCATAAAGTGGTTGAACTTCGCAGGGTCATTGCGCGTGTCTTCTCCATGCAGAGCGTCGGCGTAATTCACCCATTTTCCTCGCAACACGGGCGCAGACCCGTCAAACACGTCTTCGGGATCAAGGCGCGCGGTTAGAAACACATCGTCGTTGAAATACAAAAACCGCTCGGCAAGCCCGTCAATCCTCCAGAGCATGCTTTCGATCGTCAAAGAATTGAACGTCGGCAAAACACTGGCAAATTCGCCAAAGATATCTGTGTGAAACACAAACTCGACTTTTGCTTTGATCGCTTCGGACAGCCCATCCAGATCAGGCGTCTCTGTGTCGACCACGATCCAGATTTTCCTGATCCAGCTGGCGTGATTGTCAATGGATTGCAGGCAATAGGTGATTTCATCATTGCACGCCCACCGGTGCGGGTTTATCGCGTTCTCGTGCAGTGGGCTTGGCGTGACGGCCATATACTCAAGACGCGCCGCAAGATGGGCCTCTGACGCGCCGTCCACCCACGTGATTACAGCATCGATTGGTGCGGTCTGGTCTTCTTGTGTGGTGGATAACTCGTCTTGCATGACTAACTCGTGCGGTCCCAATCGATGTCTTTCTGCGCCGTTCTTTGGGAGATAGTCTTGAGCGTGCCAAAGTCGCGTTCTTTTTTGCGCTGGGCTATTTCACGGTTTCCATAACGGCAAACGAGTTGGTCTGATGGATGCCGGGCAGCTTGTTTATCTTTTCACCAAGGACATGCCGGAAGTGGGCGATGTCTTTCGTGCGAACGGTCAGCAAATAGTCAAACGACCCCGCCAGCATCAAACAGCTTTCCACTTCCGGAACGCTGTTCACGGCATCATTGAAGGCATCAAGCGAATTGTTGCCTGCGGTCGCGGCAAGCGAAACTTGCACCACGGTCAGGTGCCCCAACCCCAGCTTTTCCATGTTCAAAATGGCGCGATAGCCGCTTATGTACCCGGATCGTTCAAGCCGTTTGACCCGTTCTGAACAGGGCGTGTTGGTCAGATTGACGCGTGCGGCAAGTTCGACAATGGACAATCTTCCGTTTATTTCGAGCTCTTCCAAAATGCGTTGATCGATTCTGTCTAATTCTCTGCTCATTGGGGAAAATGCCTTTCAAAGGGCTAATGTATGCGAATTTTTCCTGTAATATCTCCAAAAAAATGCGCCATGTCTAGTGATTATCACCAATACTAAGGGCGAGAAAAGTTGACCACATTCCCCTTGGTCAACTTTCTCTTATCGGGGGCATCGCCCTCCAAATCGGAAAAGTACGACCCAACACGGAGGACAAAATGACAGTTAAAATTGTTATTGGACTTGACGGGACAGACACTGGTGAACGCGCGCTCACATTTGCAAAGGACCTGGCTTCCAGGATTGATGCATGTGAGTTGCTTGTCATTTATGTCATCGAATGGTCCCCATTCACTTTCCAGACCGCAGAAGAAAACGCGAAACGCCATGTGCGTCGGGAAGAAGAAATTGAACTTGCAACAAAACGTATCGTCGAACCTGCTGTCGCAGCTTTGAAAGAGGCCGGTTACAGCGCAAGCGGTCTTGTGCGCCACGGCGATGTTGCTGAAACACTGAACAAGCTGACGGTCGAAAACGGAGGATCCCAGATCATCGTCGGCCGTGCGTCTTCGGACGGATTTTCCAAGCGCATTTTCGGCAGTTCCACCCAAAACCTTGTGATGCACGCAGACGTGCCTGTCACGGTCGTCGGATAGGATCGCATCATGAAAAATTTGTCTAAAATTTCCCTGCTGGCGACTTTGTCCGCTCTCGTTTCAAGCCCGCTTGCCGCCCAAGAGGCGATGGGCATTGACGAAAAAGTCAATCAGGTTTTTGCAAACCTGACCGGTCCGTTTGTTGGCCTGATCTTTGCGCCTTTTCCCGGAACAAGCTTTCCTTGGATTGTGATGTGGCTGGTGATCGCGGCGACGATCTTTACCCTGTATTTCGGTTTTGTTCAGTTCCGCTTTTTCAAGCACTCGATCCAGCTTGTTAAAGGGGATTTCTCCGATCCCAGTGACGCAGGCGAGGTCAGTCACTTTCAGGCGCTGGCAACGGCTCTTTCGGGCACGGTTGGTCTTGGTAACATTGCGGGTGTGGCTGTTGCTGTCGGGATCGGTGGTCCGGGCGCGACGTTCTGGATGATCCTTGCAGGTCTTCTGGGCATGGCGTCCAAGTTCACGGAATGTACGCTTGGCGTGAAATATCGCAACGAATACCCCGACGGCACCGTCTCTGGTGGTCCGATGTACTACATCTCCAAAGGGTTTAACGAACTGGGTCTTCCCGGCGGTAAAATCCTTGCCGTGCTGTTCTCGGTGTTCTGTATTCTGGGTGCGCTTGGCGGCGGAAACATGTTCCAGGCCAATCAGGCACATGCGCAGATTTCGGGAATCGTGGGCGATTATCCGGGCTGGATCACAGGCATCATCTTTGCGGGCGTCGTTTTCGCAGTGATCGTCGGTGGTATCAAATCCATCGCGAACGTGACCGAAAAAGTCGTCCCCTTCATGGGCATCCTCTATGTTGGTGCGGCGTTGATCATCCTGTTGGTGAACTATGACCAAATCGGCTGGGCCTTCGGTCAGATCTTTGCCGGTGCCTTTACAGGCCTTGGTGTTGCTGGCGGTATGGTCGGGGCTCTGATTCAGGGCTTCAAACGGGCGGCCTTCTCGAACGAAGCGGGCGTTGGCTCTGCTGCGATTGCGCACTCTGCGGTGAAAACCAAAGAGCCGATCACAGAAGGCTTTGTGTCGCTGCTCGAGCCACTGATTGATACCGTGGTAATCTGTACGATGACCGCATTGGTGATCGTCATTTCGCAACAGCTGATCATTGACCCTGCAACTGGCAACTACATGCTGAACGAAGCAGGCTCGGCAATTGCGACTGTTGATGGCAACTCGGGCGTGTCTCTGACATCTGCGGCGTTTGCATCGGGCATCAGCTGGTTCCCTTATGTGCTTGCTATTGCGGTTGTGCTGTTCGCGTTCTCGACAATGATCTCTTGGAGCTATTACGGCTTGAAGGCTTGGACCTATCTGTTCGGCGAGGGCAAAACCTCGGAACTCGTGTTCAAGATTATCTTCTGTATCTTCATCGTGATCGGTGCCGCAGCCAGCCTTGGTCCGGTTATCGACTTCTCGGATGCTGCAATCTTTGCGATGGCTGTTGTGAACATCTTCTGCCTCTACTTCCTGATGAAGCTGGTGAAGAAAGAACTTCAGTCTTACGCGGCGCGTTTGCAAAGCGGTGAGATCAAGAAGTTCACCCACTAAAAACCGGCTCCGACGCAACTGGCTTGCGTCGGAGCATTTTCTGTTTGGGGCCGGTCCACACGGCGCGGCCCCGAAACACCCCCCCGAAATCTCTGACATCGCATTGGCCTTTGACGGTCTCATCCCTTTCATTTTGCTGCGTCTTCAGCGATTGTGAGACCGAAAACAGAGACGAGGCCCGATGTCTGCACCCCTACTTTTCACAATCCTCAATGTGCTTGGCACCTTCGTCTTTGGTCTTAGCGGCGCCATGGTCGCGATCCGGCACAGGTTCGATATCTTTGGTATCCTTGTTCTTTCGGTTGCAACCGGTGTGGCCGGTGGCATGACCCGTGATCTGTTGTTGGGCGCAGCCCCGCCAGAAGCGCTGACAACGTTCTGGCCCATGGCGGTTGCCAGCCTTGCAGGTGTCACCGCGTTCTTTTTCACCTCCGCTATCGAACGGTTCAACCGTCCGGTCATGCTTATGGATGCGGTGGGGCTTGGTGTTTTTGCTGTTGCGGGCTGTCGCAAGGCCCTGCAATTCGGGCTTGACCCTCTGGGGGCGATCCTGTTGGGGATGATCACTGCAATCGGGGGCGGGATCGTGCGCGATATTATGGCCACGGAAACCCCGCGCGTCTTGCACGAAGACGTCTATGCGCTGGCCGCTTTTGCAGGGGCGGCGACCTATGCCGTGGCGCTTGCTGCGGGTGTGCCGGAAACCGCTGCCGCCTCGGGAGCAGTGTTGCTCGCGGTCAGCCTGCGACTGGCCAGCGTGCGTCTTGGCTGGAAACTACCGCGCCCGCCACGATCCTAGGGTTGTGTAACCCAGGGCAATTCCGACCGGTCAACCAGATAAGGCAGCCGCGCCTGTGCCTTTGCAACGGCGTCTTTCTCAAGGGTGGCTTGCAACAGGTCCGGCGCTGCACCGCCCCTTGCCAGCGCGACCCCATCGGGCGCAATGATGCAGCTGCCCCCGTAATAATCGAGGCCGTTCTCGTGCCCGCAATAATTCGCGTAGCAAAGGAAAACCCCGTTTTCAAAGGCGCGCGTGGGCGCAACGCATTCGGACACGACGCCCCAGTTTTTCGCCAGCGCGGTCGGGACAACCATAATCTCGGCGCCTTGCAAGGCCGCGTGACGCAGGTTTTCGGGAAACTCCATGTCATAACAAATCAGGAAAGCCACCGAAAACCCGTTCAGCTGAAACACGTCACAGCGTGACCCCGCCGCGAAATGATCGCCCTCAAATCCGGGGGGCAACAAAAGCTTGCGATGATGGCCAATGTGGTGCCCGTTTTTGTCGAGACACAGCGCCGCATTATACAGCGTCTCTCCTTGCCGTTCCGCGAACCCGAAAGCGATGGCGGTGGCATGCGTTTTGGCCAACGCAGCAATCGACGCGGCAAAGGGGCCGTCTCTTGCCTCGGCGCACTGTGAAACGGCCTCTGCAATATGATACCCGCATTGAAACAGCTCTGGCAGCACAACAAGGTCAAGAGGCGGCCCTGCGTGATCATCCAAGGTCTGAGACAGCCAATCCAGCCGCGCCGCGGGGCCTCCGAGATGTGCGGGGCACTGGCCAATGGCCACTTTGAGCGTCGCAGACATGGCTTACCCTTTGCTCAGCAAAATCTCGCGGGGGTATTGCGTGATATAGTCCACGCCCGTTTCCGTCACCACGATGGAATCCCCGATGCGCCCCGCCGTAAGACCATCCACCGAAATGCCCCCGTCCACTGCAAAGGTCATGCCGGGGCGCAGAACAGTCTTGTCACCCGCTTTCAATTCGGGCGCCTCAAGATAGGCCACGCCGATGGAGCGTCCCGTACGATATCCTGTGGAATACCCGCGCGCCCGATAGACCTCGTTCGCGACGGCGGCAACGTCTTCGGCAACAACGCCGGGGCGTATGGCGGCAATGGCCGCCTGTTGGGCCTCGATCGCGGCCAGCTGGACATCGCGGTCTTTGTCTTTGACATCACCGATATGGAACATCCGATCAAACCCGAGCTTGTACTGCTTGAATTGCGCCATGTTGCAGAAACAGAAATAGACCGGATCAAACTTCTGATATGCCTTCACCGAGGCACGCCTGTGCACCATCGACGCGTCCGCTCCGCTTTGCAGGATTTGCAGGTTGTGGATCATCGGCGAGACAAAGCGGTCCCATCCTTTATCGGTCAAAAACTGTGCGGCTTTGCGCGATCCGGCGTCGATGACGGCAAGGGCGGATTCGTATTCCTGCGCGCCGGCTTGCAGGCTGTCATGGGCCGCGCCCATCATGGCGCCCGCGATTTGGCCCGCTTCTTTCATGATGCCGATCTCGAAGGGCGTCTTGATGGTACGCATCGCCCCCAAGACCGGTGAGATATCCCTGAGCGGCACACCGGGATAGGTGTCGTCCAGATGGTTGCGCACGATCGCCGGCAGCGTGCCTTTTTCAACCCAGATGTCCTTTGGGGTCTGTCCAAGTGCGCCAGCCAGTGCCTTGCCCCATGTGCGCTCGCCCATGTCTTCCCAGACACGAATGTCCTCGACCCACGTCATGGCCCCAACCATCTCGGATTCCATCAAGGGCGTAATGACAACCGGCGCGTCGTCGACATCGACAACCAGCATGGTCGGGCGGCCAAATTCAATCCCGAGATAGCCCCAGAAACCGGCCAGATAGGCAATAGAGCTTTCGTCGGTAAACACGGCTTTGCGGATGCCGTCGTCTTTCATGCGCTCCTGAAGAATACGGGTGCGTTTCTTGGCTTCGTCTAGCATGAGAACCTCCGTTTGGTGTGGGACTTTCCGGCCCGTAGCCGAAAGCAGGCTGCCTTTCGATACGGGTCCTTTCTGGCTAAGCTGTGTCCAGCAGGCTTGTCAATTATTGTTTTTCGGCTTGTTAGGGTGAAAAATGGGTGTATCTGTATACAGCATGGCAATGCAGTAACGTTTGAGGGCAAAACAGTGCAAGACAATCGAATGGACCTGCAAGATGAAAAAACCCCTGTTGAATCCATTCAGCTTGAGATCATCCGGCGGATTTGTTTTCTTGATTATCCGCCCGGTTGCCAGCTGAAAGAGGCAGAGCTTGCCGTTGAATTCGGCGTAAGCCGAACCCCCGTGCGGGACGCGATCAGCCGTATCAAACACCTTGGTCTGGTTGAAACACGCAATGGCGTTGGAACGGTTGTAACCGTATTGCCCAGACAGCAGATCGAACAGGTCTATGAAATGCGGCTACAGCTTGCGACGCTGATCGGCACCGTGTCGCCCCACGCGATTACGCAACAGGATCTGGCGCGGATGGATGCGCTGCTTGACGACGCCATTGCATTGCAGGCCGCGTTCGATGCGCGACGCTATGTCGAGCTGAATGACCAGCTGCAGATCCTGATCGCCGATCTGATTGGCAATGCGCTTTTGCGATCCTTCTGGCGTCAGGCGTATTTTCAGGCCGCCAGCACATGGTACGGTGTCGCCTCTCGCGCAGGCGACGGGGTCGCGGCCTCTTTGGTGCAGGAAATACAAGAGATGAAACGCGCGATGGAGCGCGGCGATATCGCCGCTGTCGGGTTTATCCAGCGTGTTCATATCGGATATGGCTACAATCGCATCATTGAACATCTCTTCGCAGAGGAAGACACCTCGGTCGCGTCGGGGACCTAGTCAGCCCAAGATCGGGCAGGGGGCTGCGATGCGGATATGACGTCGGTGTTTTGAACGTTTGGGCACCTGTCCTTTCTTGCCATCGGGGATGCGTCGTATATCACTTGCAAGACAGGCACCCCTCGCGGGCAACGCGTGGCACGGAACCTGTTGCAGAAACACCTGATGATCTTCGAGGATTGGAGACCGGCATGCAGATTGATCTGAATTCGGACCTTGGCGAAAGCTTCGGCCCCTGGACGATGGGGGACGACGCCACAATGTTGTCTCTGGTCAACAGTGCAAACATCGCCTGTGGCGGCCATGCCAGTGATCCGGAAACCATGTATAAAACGCTGTCATTGGCCAAACAGCACGGCGTCATGGTCGGCGCACATCCCGGCTATAATGACCGCGAAGGCTTTGGCCGCAGGGTGATCCCGATGGCGCCGGACGAAATCGGACGCATGGTGGCGGCCCAGATCGGCGCGCTTGTCTCCGTTGCGGCCCTTGTTCCGGTCAAGGTGCGATATGTCAAACCGCACGGCGCGCTGGGCAACCTTGCAGCCAGAGATCCGGACGTGGCCTGCGCCATTGCGGGGACAATCCTCAAAATCGATCCTACCCTTGCGGTCCTCGCGATCTCGGGCACCTGTCTTGAGCACGCGGCCAGCGACGCAGGCCTGACCGTATTTTCCGAGATTTTTGCAGACCGTGGATATCTCAGCACCGGACAGCTTGTCCCGCGTGGCACACCGGGCGCAATGATTCACGATGCCGAGGAAGCCGCCGCGCGTCTGCTTGCCTTCCTCAAAAGCGGCAAAATGCCTGTCATCGACGGAGATCCAATCCCGCTTGCCGCACATTCGATCTGCGTGCACGGCGACGGCCCCGCAGCGGTGGCAATGGCGCGTGAAATCCGTCAAAGGCTTGAGGCGGACGGCGTGACGGTCTCGGCGTTCTTGAATCCATGACATCGATCTTCCCGTCTTTTACAGCAGTCGCAGATCACGCGCTTCTTGTGCAGTTGGGGGATGACATCTCCGAAGAGTTAAGCGCGCGCGTGCTGCAACTGGATCAGGCGATTGCCGCTGCGCCGCCCTCCGGTCTGCGAGAGACGATCCCCGCGTTCGTGAATGTGCTTGTCGAATTTGATCCCTTGGTAACCGATCATATCGAGATGGAAACAGCGTTGCGCGCGCTGTTTGACGCCGATGCGGCACCGGCCTCTGAAGGTGTGGTTCATGATGTGACCGTTTGTTACGATACGGACCTGTCGCCGGATCTTGACGCCGTGGCGCAGGCCACGGGGATGAGCACGGACGCGGTGATCGCCATGCATCTGGCAGGGGAATACAGGGTTGGCATGTACGGGTTCGCCCCCGGATACGCCTATCTGTCCGGTGTACCAAAGCCGTTGCAGCTGCCACGGAAATCAACCGCAATTCGTGACATTCCCGCAGGCAGCGTTCTGATCGCAGGGCCTCAATGCCTTGTCACAACACTGAAAATGCCGACGGGCTGGTCCATCATCGGGCGTTCGACCACACAAATCCTGCGCGAGGCATCGGACCGTCCGTTTCTGTTTGATGTCGGGGATCGGGTCCAGTTCAGGCGCATTGACCGCGCCACCTTCGAAAGCCTTTCCAGCAGAGGTGCGTCATGACAGATGCCAGATTGCGGGTGTCGTTTGCAGGCCCGCTTGTCACATTTCAGGACGCAGGCCGCCCCGGCCACATGCGCTTTGGTGTTTCGGCCTCTGGTCCGATGGACAGGCTCTCCCATACGGCGGCGAATGTTGCCTTGGGCAACGCGCCCGACGCCACCGCAATCGAGGTATCGATGGGCGGGCTTGTGCTCGAATGTCTGGATGGCGAGGTGTCCCTGTCACTGACCGGCGGCGCGTTCACCGTCGACCGCTCTGGCGATATGTTCGACAGCTGGAGCATCTTCTCACTCTCGGCTGGTGAAAAAGTCACGATCCGCCCCGGTGCATCGGGCAGTTGGGCCTATCTT
Organism: Shimia thalassica; assembly: GCF_001458215.1. Classification (GTDB taxonomy): domain Bacteria; phylum Pseudomonadota; class Alphaproteobacteria; order Rhodobacterales; family Rhodobacteraceae; genus Shimia; species Shimia thalassica. Next base: position 47,495 of record NZ_CYTW01000002.1, read on the forward strand.
GCCTTTGCCGGCACGATTGAGGCGCGTCGCTGGCTGGGTCACACGGCCACCCATTCGACGTCGGGGTTTGGCGGCGGTCAACTTGTGACCGGCCAGACAATCGACATCACAGATGCATCCCTGCGTGAGGACCGCCACGGGACAATCGACAGGCCGGGGTTTCTGGAAACCGGGGCCAAAATGCGCGTGGTCCTTGGCCCGCAGGATCAACATTTCACGCCAGAAGCCGTTGAAGCCTTCCAATCTTCCCCCTTTGCCCTGACCGATGCATTTGACCGTATGGGCGTGCGCCTTGCGGGGCCAACACTCGATCTCAAGGCGGCGCTGTCTTTGCCATCCGAGCCCGTCACGCGCGGTTCGGTACAGGTTGCGGGTGATGGCGTGCCCACGGTGTTGCTGGCGGATCACCAGACAACAGGGGGATATCCCAAGATCGCGACCCTGATCTCGGAAGACATCGACCGGATCAGCCAGCTGCGGGCGCGCGATCCCGTCGCATTCACCGCCATCACTCCGGCCGAGGCCATTCAGACCACCCGCGCCACCGCAGCCGTGCGAAACGGATATCTCGACGCGATCTCGCATCCCAAAGGCACCTTGAGCCAGCGTTTGCTGCGCGAAAATTTGATCAGCGGCGTCATCACAGGAACAGATCCGGATACCTAGGGGCGGCGTGTGTCAAAGCCTCTTTGCCGGACGGGCCAACAGGGCAGGTCGGGCCATCTCAGAATCAGAAAGCCCACTGGAGATGGGCATTTTCGGCTCTGGCAAAGTGGCGGACACTCATGACGTCGCACAAATGTGATGCGCATTAGCGACATCTCGTGGCGTTTCCGCATGTCGCACAGAAACAATCTTTGGGTCCCGCGCGGACCTCCAGCCACACATGGAAACAATGCAATTTGTTCTTTGCATCCTGATGCCGATTACGTCACCATGCACACATGAGAATTGCTGCTATTACAATGGTCTACCGCGATTACTGGGCTCTGGCTCAGTGGTATCGGCACTATGCCGCCCAGCTTGGCGCGGCCAATCTTTACATCGTCTCTCATGGCAGCGACCCCAAAATTTCCGAGCTTTGCCCCGGCAGCAGTGTCATCACGATTCCGCGTGAATCCTTTGACGGGTTCGACCGCGAACGCAGCGAAATGCTGAATGCTTTCCAACTCGCGCTTCTCAAGGTTTATGACTGGGTTCTGCGCACGGATGCGGATGAATTGATCTGTTGGGACCCGCAACGCTATGACGGGCTGGCGGATGTATTTGCGCAGAATGCAGAGTTTCCGGTTCTGACGGCATTGGGCATGGATCTGGTTGCCATGTCCCCCTCGACGGTGGGGGAACCTTTTCAGGACGTGCGCGATGCCGGATTTTCCGGCCATTACAGCAAAGCCTTCGCTTTACGCATTCCCGCAGGGTTGAATTTGCATGGTGTCAAAGTGGCCCCGCGGAATTTACAGAGGTTCCCGTTTCATATGCCCAAGGGTCTGTTTCTGGTGCATTTGAAATACGCCAACCGCGAAGCGCTGTTTGATGCCAACACGGTTCGCCATCAGGTCGCGACAAGCAAAGGCATCGGGCTGCCCGGCACCGCTTGGAAAGAAGCCTATGCCGAAACCGAGAATTTCTTTGAAACCTTCGAAAACAAAGAGCTGTTGCCTTGGGATGACGCAGAAGAGCAGGCACATGCGTTTTTTTCGGACAAACCCAGCCGCATCGAACGCTATAGCGTGATCAAAACGCGCGTCCGCAAATGGCCTTATCGCACAGTGTTGCCTAACTGGTTCGCGACCCTATAAACCCCTTTTTTGGGGGGGCGGCAGGTCAGACGCGCCGGATCAGATAGATATCCATGATCCAGCCATGCTGCGCGCGCGCGGCGGCACGGGTCTCTTCAATCTGTGCCTGCATGTCCGCCAGGGGACCTTCCAGCAAAATCTGGTCGGGCATACCGACATAGGCCCCCCACCAGATATGAAACCCGTCGGGCGGCAATGACGTGAACGAGCATTCTCCGTCCAGCATGACCGCAATCGTATCCACGCCCTCGGGCCAGCCGTGGTCGCGCAAACGGCGCCCCGTTGTGATCTGAACCGGCGCCCCAAGGGTGTTGAGCGGAATGGCATGCGCGGCGGTCAGCATCTGAAGGCTGGTGATGCCGGGCACCACATCTACCGCAATTTCAAAACCGCGCGCCAACAGACGGTCGGCAATGCGCAGGGTGCTGTCATAAAGGGACGGATCGCCCCAGACCATCAATGCCACCGTGCCGTCTTTGGCAACGTTCTTCGCGATCAGCTCGCCCCAGATGGTCGCCAGCGCGTCGTGCCACGTGTTCACGCCATCCAGATACTTGGGCGTGCTGGCGTCGCGGACTGGATAGTCGAATTCAAGAATGTCGGGCTGTGTCTTGAGGATATCGGACGCAATCATGCGCCGCAGGTCGGCGAGTTCGGATTTGTCCTCTCCCTTCCGGGGCAACAGGATCACATCGGCGCCTTCCAGCACCCGAATGGCCTGCAGGGTAAGATGCTCGGGGTTGCCGGACCCAATACCAACCAGAGAAAGCTTGATCATGTTCTTGTCCTTCAAGACGAATACGGCCCCCGAAAACCACGGGGGCCGCGTTTTTGCAAGGCCGTGGCGACGTTATGCAGCGCCCTTAAAGACGCGGTCACTGACCAAACCAGAGCCTTCCAGACGGTGCAGCGCCTTGGCCGCGGCCAGAACACCCAGATCGGCAAGGGGTTCGATCACGACAACCAGCATGTAAGCCCCGCCAAAGGCCATGATGTTGGCCATGTTTTCGGCGCCAAAGCCCTGACCATAAACGGCCCAGAAGGCGACCCACAACACGACGCCCCCTTGATAGGCGGTCGAAAGCGCCAGTGCCTGACTGTATTTCAGATCAACATAGGCCGTTTTCGGCGCGATGATCCGCTTGGCCAGTGCCGATACGGCAAAGAGCGGCACCAGAAGGGTCGTGACGTTCATGAAATACTGCGGCAGGTCGATGGGGGCAAAGAACAGCCCCTGCATCAACAGCCCCGCAGCCAATCCAATGGCGGTTGGACCAGCCCCGAAAATCAGGAAAAGCGTCGAGCCAAGGATGAAGTGGACCTCGGAAACACCCACGGGATGTTTTGGCAAAACCTCGAAAAAGATAAAGACCGCAACGGTCGCCAACAGGGCGCGCACGGCAAAGGCCGCAACATCCCGCGCAGGAGTGGTTTTGATGATTTCTTTAACAAGAAAAGTGGCCGCAGCCGCAGCTGTGGCGTAAGACAGCGCAATTTTAGCGCCGGTGACAACACCGGGTTCGATATGCATGTGTGATGCTCCTGTTATACCGTGCAGTCCCCGCACGGCAGGATGATAAGGGACGGACCATTGGCCCGCAGTTTATGCGTCTGGCCGGTCTCCGGGCTTGCGAGCTGGGCGTCCCTTCCCACCTGTCTCCGCCTTCCCGCGCGATTCGTGCGCAGTGGCTTTATGGAGCAGTGTCTCGCCTACCGTTGCGGGGGCAGCGCCGGACTGGACCCAAATGGGCCGTCACCGGCTTCCCGTTTCATTCCCTTGCCGCCAAAGCGGCGCGGGAACACCAAATGCTCGCGTACTTAAGAACGACTCGCAGGTTGAGGCAAGTCCGAAAACGACCCATTCGGTCTGGTTTTGACGGATTCTCTGCGGGTCTGCCCGCCTCAGGGCATTTCGGCCAGTTCACCAAAAAGGATCAGGCCGGGCGCTGTCGAGATTTCGTTTTTCAACTGGCCAGCAAGCTCTTCCATCGTGGTGCGTTGCAAGGTCTGCTCGGGGTGGCTCACATTCTCGGCCAAAAGAGCAGGGCAATCGCGCCGCAAGCCCGTTTGAAACAGCTTTTCCGCCAGTTCGGGGAAGGTGCGTTTGGGCATAAACAGAACCGTAGTCGCGCCGGGGTCTGCAAGGGACTGCAGGTTCAGATCACCGGGTAGGGCGCCCGCCACATCGTGACCCGTCACAAACTGAACACGGCGCGCCACAAGACGGCGTGTCAGGGGAATTTGCGCAGCGGCCGCAGCGGCACAGGCCGATGTCACGCCGGGAATGATCTCGAACCCGATGTCATGGGCACGCAATTCGGTCAGCTCTTCTTCGAGACGACCAAAAATACCGCTGTCGCCGGATTTCAGGCGCACAACCTTGGCACCCGTCTGGGCATAGTCTACCAACAGGCGGCTGACGTGGTCTTGTTTGGGTGACGGGCGGCCTGCGCGCTTTCCGACGCCGACAAGATCGGCCTCTGGCGCGGCAAACTCGAGGATTGGCCCCGAGGACAGGTCATCAAACAGGATGGCATCGGCATTTTTGATGCGATCCACAGCCTTAAGCGTCAGCAGCTCGGGATCACCGGGACCCGAGCTGACAAAACTGACAAATCCGCTCATACGCTTGCCTCTGCAATCAGGTGAAAGAACGTTCCGGTGGTGTGGCCTTTGATCGATCCGGTTTCCGGCACCGGATTGCCATCAGCGTCGCCCACCTGCGCCAGCGGCGCATCAGGTTCTTCCAGAATGGTGGAATAGTGGAATTCATGACCGCGCAGTTTCGCGCCCGCTTCAAAACCGGGCATCGGTGCCTGGAGGGTCGCCTGACGATAGCCCAGATGGAATTTGCGCTTTTCGTATGAGGTGACAAGCCCCAAGAGGCCTGCCATTTGGTGGCGTGTGCCCTCTTTGTCGATCAACACGTCCCCAAGGGCCATATAGCCCCCGCATTCGCCGTGCACGGGCTTGGTCTCGGCATGTTTGCGCAGGCCCGAAAGATATGTCGAGGCCGCCGCAAGCGTGCCCGCATGCAGTTCGGGATATCCGCCGGGCAGCCAGACCAGATCCGCGCTTGCATCCGGGGCTTCGTCGGCCAGAGGCGAGAAAGGCAGGATTTCCGCCCCCGCATTGCGCCAGCCTGTCAGGACATGGGGGTAGGTAAAGCTGAAGGCGGCATCCTGTGCCAACGCAATACGCTGGGCCGGCGGTTTGGGCAGCGCGCCGGTGGCCGCAGGTCCGGCTTTGGCTGCGGTCTTGATGGCCTCGAGATCGACATTGTCGCGCAAGAAGGATGCATAGCCTTTGATCGCGGCCTCAAGATCGGGGTGTTCAACCGCCTGAATAAGCCCCAGATGGCGTTCGGGCAGGGCAAGGTCTCCGCGGCGGGGCAGCACGCCCAGCACATTGATACCGGCCTGATCCATGCCCAGACGGGCCAGACGTTCATGGCGAGGTGAGGCACAGCGGTTCAGGATCACGCCTGCAAAAGGCACGTCGGGATTATAGGTCTTGAACCCAAGCGCGGTTGCGGCGGCGGACTGGGCCTGACCGCCCACGTCGATCACCAGCACCACGGGCCAGCCCATCTTCAGGGCCGTTTCGGCAGAAGATCCAAAGCCGGATTCGCCGCGTGTGGCGACACCGTCAAACAGCCCCATCGATCCTTCGGCAACGATGATGTCGGCGCCGTGGGATTGTTCCGAGATGCCCCCAATCAGCGTGTCATGCATCGCCCATGTGTCGATGTTGAACGACAGGCGTCCTGCGGCCGCACGGTGGAAGGCCGGATCGATATAGTCGGGGCCGGATTTGAACGGTTGCACGTTCAGCCCGTCTTCGGCCAGCGCCCGCAACAGCCCGAGCATGACCGTTGTCTTGCCTGTGCCGGAGGACGGGGCGGAGATCAGGATGCCGGGGGCGGTTGTCATGGTCTGGTTTCCTTATGCTTTGAGCATTGGGGGCGCTGCCCCCAAACCCCCGGGATATTTGGGGCCAGAAGAAGTTTCGGGTCAGTTAGTCGTCGCCGTGTTGCCAGCTTGACCACGGGCTTTCGGCCGTTTGCGGTCGATAGCGGCGGTCATAATGGCTGGCATATAGGCAGCTTTCGTCAAAGCCTTCGCCCGCGAGGGCCGGCCCGACAAGGATCAGGGCGGTTCGGGTGATGTTTTCGCTCACGTCTTCTTTGAGGTTGGCGAGGGTGGTGCGGATAATCTGCTGGTCGGGCCAGCTGGCGCGGTAAACCACGGCAACGGGGCAATCGGCACCATAGGCCGGTGTGAGGTCGGCAATGACATTGTCCAGATTGCCGATCGACAGGTGGATGGCCAGCGTGGCCCTCGTGGCGGCAAAGTTGGTCAGGGTTTCGCCTTCGGGCATGGTCGAGGCGCGTCCCGGTGTGCGGGTCAGGACGACGGACTGCGCCAAGCCGGGCAGGGTCAGTTCGGTTTCCAGAGCGGCAGCGGCGGCGGCAAAGCTGGGCACGCCGGGGGTGACCGAAAACGGGATGCCTTCGGCGCGCAAGCGGCGCAGTTGTTCGCCGAGTGCGGACCAGACCGAGAGGTCGCCCGAATGCAGGCGCGCCACGTCTTGACCGGCGTTTGTGGCCTGTTTGCATTCGGCGACAATGGCCTCCAGATCCATCGGGGCCGTGTTCAGGATTTTGGCACCGTCGGGGCAATGCGACAGCAGCGCCTCGGGGACCAGCGATCCGGCGTAGAGGCAGACAGGGCAGGACGCGATCAGGTCGCGCCCGCGCAGGGTGATCAGGTCGGCGGCACCCGGTCCGGCACCGATGAAATGTACGGTCACGTGCTGTCTCCAATGGCAAGGGCACAGGTCGCCATACGGTCATGGGAAATGTGCCGGGTCGTGAGTAGCGCCGCTTTTGACCCAGCAGCGACCAGAGCGCAAGCCTCGGCCACGCTGCCGGTGCCGCGTTTTTCAAGGACGCGTTCGGCTTGGGTCGGGGTTTGCACCGATTGCAGGGCATTGGCTGTCACGGGCACGACCTTTGTTCGTGTTTCAGCGGCAAAGGCCACAAAGGCCGGTGTCCTCGCCTTGTCATCGGGAACGGCATAGGCATCCGGCTGCGGGCCGTCCGTTTGGGCAAGCGCGTCGCGCAGTGACGCGACGGTGGCCGCACCGCGAAATCCAAATCCGGCGACGATCATTTGGTGACGCTCCATTGCACGATGGGATAGGCGGATTTCCAGCCGCGTTTGCGCCCCAGAGGTTTGGACTGTGCCAGTTCAATCCGCATCAGGTCGCCACCTTTGTCGCCGTGCCAGTTGGCCAGCAGAACCTCTGCCTCAAGCGTGACGGCATTGGCCACAAGACGCGCGCCTTGGGGCAGGGTGGTCCAGACGGTCTCCAACATTTCCTGACTGATCCCGCCGCCGATAAACACCGCGTCAGGTGGGGCAAGACCTTCCAAAGCCTCAGGCGCGCCGCCTGTCACAACGGTCAGGCGGTCTACGCCCAGACGCGCGGCATTGGCTCGGATGCGTTGGGCGCGATCCGGATCAATTTCAACGGCCGTGGCTTGCGTGGTGGGATGTGACCACAGCCATTCGATGCCGATCGATCCCGATCCACCGCCGATGTCCCAAAGGTGTTCACCCGGTTTCGGGGCCAGTGCCGACAGGGTCAGCGCACGCACGGGGCGTTTGGTGATCTGCCCATCGTTGTCGAACAGCGCATCAGGCCGTCCCGAGGCCAGCGGGATCACCGCGCCATTTCCTGCAACCTCGATGCCGATGCTGACAGGGTGCTGGATGTCGTCCGGCTGGGGGGCTTCTGCCTGCGTGGTGCGAATCCGTTCGCGCTGCCCGCCGAGGGCCTCGAGGATATGCAGCGTGGACGCGCCAAATCCTTCGGCGCGCAGCCAGTCAGCCAGCTCTGCGACCGCCGCGCCATCGCGCAGGGTTGCCAGAATCCGCGTTCCGTTGAACAGGTGGGGTTTCAGCCGCGCATAAGGCGCCGCGTGCAGGCCGGTTGTATAGGTCTGCTCCAAGGGCCAGCCCAAAGCCGCCGCCGCGAGCGCCATGGTCGAGGGCACGGGCAGCGCCCGCCATTCACCGCGGGTCATATGCCGCGCCATGACCGACCCGGCACCGAACCAGAATGGATCGCCCGAGGCCAGCATCACGGCGCGCTTGCCACGATGGGACAGAAGCACGGGAATGCCATTAGCAAAGGGCACGGGCCAGACCACGGTTTCGGCAGCCAGATCTGGGAGCAGGGACAGATGCCGCTCTGCGCCCATGACGATTTCTGCTTCGGCCAGCGCTTGACGGCTTGCGGGCGGCAGGCCATCCGGTCCATCTTCGCCCAATCCCACGATGGTCAGCCACGGAGTTTCAGACATGTCGGCCAATCTCCTTATTCTTGGCGGGACGACCGAGGCCAGCGCACTTGCGCAGGCTGTGGCCGAGCGCGGCCTGACCGCGACATTTTCCTATGCGGGCCGCGTCAACAGCCCCCGTCCACAGCCGATCCCGCATCGGGTGGGCGGCTTTGGCGGTGTCGAAGGGCTCGCGGCCTTTTTGCGGGATCATAACATCAGCCATGTGATTGATGCCACACACCCTTTCGCCGCGCAGATGAGCTGGAACGCCTATCATGCCTGCGCGCAAACCGGCGTGCCGCTGGTCGCGCTGACCCGTGCGCCGTGGCAGGCGCGGGATGGGGACGACTGGACGCATGTGCCGGACATGGCCTGCGCCGTTGCCGCGGTGGCGGGGGCGCCCAAACGGGTGATGCTGGCGCTGGGCAAACTGCATATGGAAGACTTCGCGGCCCAGCCCGACAATCATTATGTTTTGCGTCTGGTGGACCAGCCGGAAACACCGCCGAGCCTGCCGCACCACACCGTGACCGTGGCGCGCGGGCCCTTCACCATCGAGGGCGATACCGCGCTGTTTCGTGCGCAAGGCATCGAAATGGTGGTCTGCAAGAACGCGGGGGGGGCAGGTGCCGAGGCCAAATTGCACGCTGCCCGCGACCTTGGCCTGCCGGTGGTGATGATTGACCGTCCCGACCTGCCGCCACGTGACGAAGTGGCGACGGTGGATGGAGTGTTTACATGGATTGATTCCCACTAACAGAGGGATGCGCCCTACCGAGGTGGGGGCGAATGCACCCGCCTTGGGGGCGGGCGGGTGCATCCCGGACCGCAGGCGATCCGGGTGGTTCATTTCTCGACCGAGCGCGGCGTATACACCAAAGGTGCTCCATCCCGCTCGATGATCCGCGTCAGCGAAGACCCCAGCAAAACCACCGTCCGCATGTCCGCCATATCCGGCGTCGCCTTATCCAGCGGCACGATATTGATGGTCTGGTCAGGGCGGCTGACATTGCGCGCAAAGATGATCGGACGGGAATCTCCCGCCGTGTCTTGCAACAGTTTCAATGCCTTGACGAACCCTTCGGGGCGTGATTTCGAGCGTGGGTTATAGAAGGCCATCGCGAAATCGGCCTCAACCGCCAGCTTCAGGCGCTTCTCGATCAAGTCCCATGGCTTGAGATTATCCGACAGGTTGATCGCGCAGAAATCATGACCCAGTGGCGCGCCGCAAGCCGCCGAGGCCGCAAGCATTGCCGTGATGCCGGGCAAGACGCGGATATCCAGATCGCGCCACTCCGGTGCGCCATGTTCGACCGCCTCAAGAACGGCTGCGGCCATCGCAAACACACCCGGATCACCCGAGGACACCACGACCACCCGTTTGCCTTCGCTGGCCATTTCCAGTGCATGACGTGACCGGTCAATCTCGACACGGTTGTCTGATGGATGCAGGGTCAGCCCCTCGCGCGGCTCGACCCGTTCAACATAAGGAATATAGCCCACGATATCTGTCGCCTGATCCAGCGCATCCAGCGCTTCGGGCGTCACCAAGGCTTCGTTTCCCGGTCCAAGACCGGCGATCACAACCCAACCCGTCATGGCCGGCGCCCCTGACCATGCACGATGATGATCGAGAAATAAGGGGTCACCTTGTCTGTCATTTCACTCAGCTTTGTGACGGTCTGTTTCGGCATCGTTGCAAATTGCACGATCCACGCATCGTCATAGCGGCCCGCAGTTTGCAGCGCCCGCACCACCTTGTCAAAGTTGGTGCCGATCTTCATCACAACCAGCGCATCCGTGGCCGCCATATGATCAACCAGCTTGTCTTCGCCCAACGTGCCCATCAGCACGGTCAGCACATCGTCTCCCCATGTGATCGGCGCGCCAGTGGCTGTCCATGCGCCCGACATGCCAGTAATCGCTGGCACGACCTCAACCGGAACGTGGTCTTTCACGCGGGTATAGATATGCATGAACGAGCCATAGAAAAACGGATCGCCCTCGCACAGCACCACAACATCCTCGCCCGATTTGGCGAGTGCGATCAGATGGTCCGTCACCTCGGTGTAAAAGGCGGACAGGATTTCGTTATAGCGTGGATCGCTCAGCGGAATTTCCGTGGTGACCGGATATTCCATAGGAAATTCAATCACATCATCGCGCAGCATACCGTTGACGATCTGGCGTGCCTGACCTTTGCGGCCCGCCTTGCGGAAAAAGGCCACGTGCTTGCCGGTCCGCAAAAGACGGTCCGACTTGACGCTCATCAGCTCCTGATCACCGGGGCCAAGACCGACGCCATAGATGGTTCCCATAGTCATTCCTTACGGCTCGCAATGGCGTTGATCGCGGCGACGGTCATGGCTGATCCGCCAAGACGTCCCTCGACGATCATGCAGGGCACGGGTTGATCCGCCCACAGGGCGTCTTTGGATTCCGCCGCGCCGATAAAGCCCACCGGACAGCCGATGATGGCTGCGGGGCGCGGGCAGTCGGGATCTTCCAGCATGTTCAGCAGGTGAAACAATGCGGTTGGCGCGTTGCCGATGGCAACGATGGCCCCGCCCAGCTTGTCGCGCCAGTGTTCCAGCGCAGCCGCAGACCGCGTGTTGCCGATTTCCTTGGCCAGCTCATAGATGCCGTCCGCGTGCAACGTACAGATGACGTCATTGTCGGCGGGCAGGCGGGGTCGGGTGACGCCACCGGACACCATACGCGCGTCACAAAAGATCGGCGCGCCGTTTTCCATCGCTTCGCGCGCAGCAGCCACCATGCCGGGGGTGAATTTGACATGCTCTTCCAACCCGACCATGCCGGCGGCGTGGATCATGCGGACGACAACCTGCTCTTCGTCTTTGTCAAATGCCTCCAGCTTGGCTTCGCGGCGAATGGTGGCAAAGCTCTCGTCATAGATCGCCTGACCGTTTTTTTCATATTCATACGGCATCAAATGTCTCCGATGATGTCGAGGAGTGTGTCTGGGGACAGACCGGTTTGAACGGGCTCATCCCATGGCAGCCCGTTGCGGACAAGGTCGAACTTGCCGTCGCGGCCGACGAGTGTGGTTTGTGTTTCGCGGGGGCGGGCACAGCCCTTGGCACAGCCCGAGATATGCAAGGGGCCCTTGATCCGGCCCGCAACGTCCTGCGCCAACTGGCGCGTGTCCACTGTGGCGGTGTTGCATCGGGGGGCACCGGGGCAGGCATCAATGTGAAAAAGTGGATCATCCGCGCGGGTGATGAAATCCGACGTGTCGGCCATCTCGGCCTCTTCCAACAGGAACAACCGCCACGGTGTCACGCGCAGGGCTGTTGCGCCCGTTGCACTGACAAGCGCCGACAGGCGGCTGGCGTCCAGCTGACCAAATGCGGCACCATAGATCGCGCCCATGTCATGCGGGCCGGGAACAAGCTTCGGCGCAGGCGCGGCGTTCAGGGTCGCTTGCCACGCAATGGGCAAACGCGTTTGCCCCATCATGACAGGGGCCATCCGGCGGGCCGCCCCGCGATGGGTTTCAAACCAGTGCGCCATTTCAATCAGCGCGTCAACGGCGGTATCGGCGTCAACAACATGACCGCGCGCCATACCATCGGCCAAAACCAACAACTCGCCGCTCGGGCTGTGTTCCAGCCGGAAATCCGCCGAATTGTTCCGGAAAACCGGCGCGGGTCCGGTGTCGATGGCAAAACCCACTTTGGCAGGCAGTTCCGGCAGCTCACCTAGACGCACCGTCAGTTCCTGCACAATCCGGAACGTAATGTCGCCGTCCTGCCAGAAGGGCGAAATCAGGATGTTGCGACGGCTTTCCAATGCGGGATCGTCCCGCAACAGGTCGAGCGCGGCCAGCCGTTGCAGCACCTCTGTATGGTTGTCCTCTGAAACGCCGCGAATTTGCAGGTTTGCCCGACTGGTCAGGTCAATGACCCCGTTTCCCAGCGCATCGGCCACCTCGCAAAGCCCCATGACCTGATCCGCTGTCAGCCGCGCACAGGTGGGCCGCACGCGCACCACCAAACCGTCGCCCGACATCATCGGACGATAGGCACCGGGGCACCATCCTTTGGCTTCGGGGCGGTGTGTCGCGCTCATGACAGGCTCTCCAGATCCGCAAGGATCGAGTTGCGGCGCGTTTGCCAGAGACCCGCTTCGTGCAGGGCCGCGAACTTGTCCCGCATGGCCTGAAGCGCCTGCGGGTTTTCCCGCTCGAGAAAGGCAATCACGTCCTCGTCGCCCAGCGTCGCATCATGATAGGCATCGAACAAACGCGCAGGCACCGCATCCGCCAGATGCGCAAAAGACGCCATGTGATCCAGCGTGGCAGCGATCTCGGCCCCGCCTCTAAATCCGTGGCGCATCATCCCGGCCAGCCAATCGGCATTGGTTGCACGGGCATGCACCACGCGCGCGATTTCTTCGGTCAGCGTGCGGGCACGTGGATTTCCCGGATTGGTGTTATCGACATGATAAAGCGCGGCCTGTTTGCCCCCCAGAACCTTTTGGGCTGCCGCAAAACCCGCTTCGTGCGCGGCGTAATCATTGGCCAGCAAAAGATCGGTCTCTGGCATGTCCTGAAGGTGCACGAAACCATCGGCTTCGGACACACGGGCGCGAATGCCTTCCTGATCCCGCGTGATGGACGCACCATCCAGCGCAAATGACGACGCCGCGATCCAGGCTTCACCCGCCTCTGTGCGGGCCTCTTCGGTATAGGTCTCAAGGCTGCGCCCCATCCCGAGACCGTAACTGCCCGGCGCGGGGCCATAAACGCGGTTGGTGTTTGCGTGCGCCACAAAGGGGTTCCAGTCGGCGGCCTCGTCACGCAGTGTCAGCGCCTTGACCGCTTGGGCAAACAAGGACGACAACGTCGGGAAGACATCTCGGAAAAGCCCCGAAACACGCAGGGTCACATCCAGACGTGGACGGTCCAGCATGGCAATCGGCAGGATTTCAACGCCGGAAACGCGTTCTGATCCTTCGTCCCAAACCGGCTTTGCGCCCAGCAGGTGCAACGCCATGGCAAATTCTTCGCCCGCCGTGCGCATGGTCGCCGACCCCCACAGGTCAACGATCAGGGTCTTGGGATAATCGCCTTCTTCCTGCAAATGCCGCCGCACCAGTTCCTCGGCGAGCTTCACCCCTTGGGCATAGGCGGCCCGCGTCGGCACCGAGCGCGGATCGGTGGTAAACAGGTTGCGTCCCGTTGGCAGAACATCCTGTCGCCCGCGATAAGGAGAGCCGGAAGGGCCGGCCTCGATCCGCTCACCGCCCAAAGCCTTGAGCAATGCGGCGCGCTCGGCGTTGGCCGAAGGCGTCACATCAAACTGTGCGGTCGACTCAGGGGGGCGCCCGAAAACATGCAACCCGTCGCCAAACTGGCTTTCCTTGATGTCACAGACAAAAGTGTCGATGCGGGTGATGGTCTCGGCAAGCGAGGTGGCCACATCAAGCCCCAGTTCTTCTGCCAGCCCCAGTGCCTGCGCCTCGTCGCGAATGTCCGATTGCAACCGGTCACGCCGTTTCGGGTCCAACCCGTCCGCGTTCGAGAATTCGTCCAGCAGGCTTTCCAAACGAGAGAACCGCTGCGGGGCGGCGCTTTCCTTTAGGGGCGGGGGCACATGCCCAAGGGTTACGGCACCAATGCGCCGCTTGGCTTGGGCCGCTTCACCGGGATCGTTCACGATAAAGGGATAGATCACCGGCAAATCCCCAACCAGAGCTTCGGGCCAGCATTCATTGGACAGGGCAACCGACTTGCCGGGCAGCCATTCCAGCGTGCCATGCGCGCCCACATGCACCAAAGCGTCCGCGCCGAAACTCTGACGCAGCCAGAGGTAAAAGGCCACATAAGCATGACAGGGGGTCCGGCTCAGGTCGTGGTATTCCTCGTCCCGCACATCGGGAATGCCGCGTTCGGGTTGCAGCGCAATCAGGGCTTTGCCGCGACGGGCCGCCTTGAAACTTATTGTGGCATCGTGGATGGCGGGGTCTTGGTCTGGCGCGCCCCATGTCTCGAACAGATCATCGCGCAACGATTGCGGCAATGTCTCAAGAGCGGCGTGATATTCGGCGACGGGCCATGTCACGGTTTCCGTCAACAAAGCCTCGGCAAGGGGGGCACCCGTCGGGGCGTCATAGCCCGCTTCGGACAGGTCTTCGAGCATGGCTTCAACCGACGCCAGCGGATCAAGCCCAACAGCATGCGCCATGTTCCAGTCGCGGCCCGGATAGGTGGACAGAACAAAGACGGGTTTCTTTTGGGTGGCCGGCGTCGTGCGCAGGCGCAGCCAGCCTTCGATACGATCCGCAATCGCCTGAATACGGGCCGCTTGCGGGCGGTGGGCCATACGCGCAAATTCAAGGTGAGGGTCGCGCAGGCCTGCCTCTTTGAAAGAGGCCACACCGGCAAACAAACGCCCGTCCACTTCTGGCAGGACCACATGCATGGCAAGGTCCGCAGGGGACAGGCCGCGTTCGGCTCCGGCCCATGATTTTTCGTCAGAGGTTGCCAGCGCAACCTGAAACACGGGCGCTTGGGTGGCGTCCAGCGGCGACACGCCGTCTTTGCCCTTGCCCGAAAACGATGTGGCATTGACGATTGCTGCGGGTTCCAGGGTTTGCAGATGGGCCGCAATGTCTTTGCGGGCCACAGGTGCCTTCAGGGACGGCGCAAACAACCCGATCACATCAAACCCGCGATTGCGGAATTCTGTAAACAAGGCTTCGATCGGTGCAGTGTCCGCAGCCCCGAGGTAAGCGCGATAGAACGTTACCGCAATCAGCGGCTTTGAGGTGTCGCGCACCTCGCTCGGATCACACACGCCGGTTTCCGGCGTCCACGCCCCCACATCGGGCAAGACCTTTTTGCCCGGCACCGGCCGTGCATAGAGCCCCGCCGCCAGTGCCATCTGCGCAAGCGCGGCCTGCGCGGCAACCGCACCGCCCGTGTCACACAGGTGCATGAGGCGATGCAGGGTCGAGACCGGAAGGGTGGACACCTCGTCAAGGCGCGTGTCGGGGCGTCCGTCTGCTGGCAGAACCGCCAGCGCGATGCCCTTGTTGCGGCACAGGGTTTCGATCTGCTGGATGCCATAGGACCAATAGGAAATCCCCCCGATCAAACGGATCAGGATCGCCTTGGCCCCGTCCAGTGTCTGTTCGACATAGGTGTCTACCGACAGGGGATGTTTCAGCGCCGAGATATTGGCCAGTCGCAAGGTGGGCAGATCGCCATTGGCCCGATGCCAGCCCGCCGCGAAAGCCCCAAGGTCGGAATCAGAAAACGACAGCACGACCATATCCGCCGGGCTTTGGCCCAGATCGGTCGGGGTTTCGGTTTCTTCCAACCCATGGCTTTCGCGAAAGACGACGTGCATAGCGTTTAGTCTACCAGAGCCGCGCGGATCGCTTCCACATTAACGTCATCATGTTCGGCAATCACGACCATGCGGCCCTGACGGCCTTCTTCCGGCTTCCAGGGGCGGTCAAACTGATGACGCACGCGCGCGCCAACCGCCTGAACCAACAGACGCATCGGCTTGCCTTCAACCGCAGCATAGCCTTTTACGCGCAGGATGTTCTGCTCTTTGGCCATCTTCTCGATTCTGGCGGCCAAAGCGGCAGGGTCGGCCTGTTCCGGCAGATCAATCACGACGCTTTCGAAATCGTCGTGCTCGTGGTCGTGGTGGCCATCGTGATGCGACGGACGGTTGTCCATGTCATCTTCTGCAGCGGCTTCCAGCCCAAGGATCACGCGCGGATCGACAACCCCTTCGGCCACTTCAACAACGGGCAGGACACGTGGCGCTTCGGCCAGAACCATCGCCTTGGCCTTGGCCACGCCTTCGGGGCCTGCCAGATCGGGTTTGGTCAACAAAACGATATCGGCACAAGACACCTGATCTTCGAACACCTCGGACAGCGGGGTTTCGTGATCAAGGCTGTCATCCGCTTCGCGCTGGGCATCCACGGCGGCCACGTTGGTTGCAAAACGGCCATCGGCCACAGCTTCCGCATCGGCCAGCGCAATCACGCCGTCCACCGTGATTTTCGAACGGATATCAGGCCAGTCAAACGCCTTGAGCAGGGGCTTGGGCAGGGCCAGACCGGATGTCTCGATCACGATATGCTCGGGACGCGGCTCCAGTGCCATCAATGCTTCGATGGTGGGAATGAAATCGTCTGCCACTGTGCAGCAGATACAGCCGTTGGACAGCTCCATGATGTTTTCTTCGGGGCAGTCGGGAATGGCACAGGATTTCAGGATCTCGCCATCCACTCCCACATCGCCAAATTCATTGACAACAATCGCCAGACGTTTGCCCTGCGGGTTTTGCATCAGATTGCGGATCAGGGTCGTTTTGCCCGATCCCAAAAAGCCGGTGATGACAGTGACGGGAAGTTTCTCAAGGGTGCTCATAACGGGATCTCACTCTGGGATCGTAAGCGGCGGGATGCGCGCGATACAGTTTTTGCGGAAATGGGTGGAACGCTCGCGCCACGGCACGAGACCATTCTCGGTGTCAGCGTATTTGACAATGCCGTCATGGACCAGATCAACATCATCGGCACCTGTGAAGTTGCCGTACACATAGGTCCAGCGCTGGCTGCCACCGCGTACAACGATAGAGCATCCACTGTCACAGTTGGACAGGCACTCAACAGGTTTGACGGTGACATGCGCGGGCCAGTCCTTGGCCTGCAACGCATCTTCAAGAAGGGCACCGGGGCGCGGACCTTCGATATCGGTCGGCTGGCCGGCACGACAGGTGGTGCAGACCAAAAGCTCTACGGCGGCGGGGGCATCTGCCATTGTCGTCTCTCCTTCAAAGGTTGGGGGGGAAGATGACGGGAGCACTACAGCAAGCCCGACACCAGAACACCCCGTCCGGTTCATGTCTGTCTCGCTGGCAGGTCTCCCGGCTTGCGGATGTCGAGGTCTGGCCTCGTTGGTCTTCCTGCCTTCCCGGGAACATCCCAGTGGCAACGAAAGCCCTCTCCGGTCACGGTCGCGGGGGCGGCTGCGGTTCCAGAGCGTTGATCCTGCCCCGTCTCGCATTCCCTTTTCACCTGTCCGAAAACAGGCACCAGCGCGCCCAAGTGAGGCAGCAGGGCAGGGTTTGTCAAGCACGAGAGTGTCCATCTGAGGCGATACGCCTGTCAGCGACAGGGTTTGACAGGAAAGCGGCCTCCAGACAGGGGCGCGCCCGTCGGCGGACCCTCATGCGCCGCACAAAACAGACCCCGGCGTGCCCATACGATTCTATCCCTGATCGCGGGGATGGCGTCCCTGTGACGCGACCTGTCGCTCATCGCCTTGTGCTTGGGGACCCGCTGTGATTTTTTGCCACCGAATTCACGCGCGATCCAAAAAAAGAGGCCCCCATGAGCGAGACCCAGCCCGACCAGAATGCCCGCCACGCCGAGAAAATGAAAAAGATCAAAGCCGCGCGCGACCGTCTGATGGAAACCAAGACCGAAGAAAAGGGTCTGATCATGGTCCACACCGGCCCCGGCAAAGGCAAATCGTCTTCGGGTTTCGGCATGATCATGCGCTGTATCGCCCATGAAATGCCTGTTGCGGTGGTACAGTTCATTAAGGGCAACTGGGCCACAGGGGAACGCGACTTTCTCAAAACCCATTTCCCCGACGAAGTGAAATTCCACGTCTCTGGCGAAGGCTTCACATGGGAAACCCAAGACCGCGAACGCGACATCGCCAAGGCCCAAGCCGGATGGGAACTGGCCAAACAGCTGATCCGCGACCCCGCCAATCGCTTTGTGATGCTCGACGAAATCAACATTGCGCTGCGCAATGACTATCTCGACATCGACGATGTGGTTGATTTTCTGCTGACCGAGAAACCCGACATGACACATGTTCTGCTGACCGGACGCAACGCCAAGCCCGAACTGATCGAGGCCGCAGACCTTGTGACCGAAATGACCCTGCTCAAACATCCCTTCCGCGATGGCATCAAGGCCCAAGCCGGCGTGGAATTCTAGGGTGTTCAAGCCCCACCTGCACACGGCCACCCCGCGCCATGCCGAGGTCTATGGCTTTTACGAAAAAGTCTACACCGTGATCGATCTGTGCGCCGGGCTGACGTTTCTGGTGGGGTCCATTCTGTTTTTGTGGGAATCCACCACGCATTTCGCAACATGGCTCTTTATCATTGGCTCGGCCATGTTCGCAGCCCGTCCTTTGTCGCGGTTCCTGCGCGAATTCCACCTCGGGCGCCTGCCGTTGCCCGAAGATGACCCCAAAACCTAAAGGTTTGTCATGACTAAGAAACGCCTTCTCACAGAATTCGGCATGGGGTCCTCTCTGCGCCGTCAGGATTATACCGAGGCCGCGCGCCGTGCCGTCAAAGACGCGCTGTGGCACAATTCTATCAATCTGGCCGAACTGTTTGGCAAAGACAAAAACGAGATGCTGATTGATGTCGAGGTCGCCATAGGACAGCCGGATCAGCTGGACACCGCAGCCATTGCCGAGATTTTTCCCTATGGCCAAATCAGCGTCACCGCCGTGCAGGGCGGGCTGGATGTGCCGCGCGCCGATGGTGGCAAACCGACCGTGATTGCAAACGTCGCGATCAATGTGTCGCTTGATCTCGGAGGTGCGGCATGAGCGATCAACGTTTCATCATCGAGATGGGCATGGGCAACGATCAGTACGGTCAGGACTATACCAAGGCCGCCGCCCGCGCGATTGAGGACGCCATCCGCCATTCCTCGATCCCGATGTTCGAAGCGCTGGGCCTCGATCACGCCGACATGCGCGTGCAGGTGACGGTCGGCGTTCAGGATCCAGAAAAGGTCGACTGCGAAGCCCTGATGCAAAAACTGCCGCGCGGCACAGCCACTGTTCAGGCGGTCTTTGGCGGTCAGAATGTCACCAACCCGGACTCGGGCAATGTGCTGGTCATCGCCACTGCAGCGGTCGAGGCGTTTTTGCCAAAACAGGCCTGAACCTTTGGAAATTGGTTTTGTACAAACCGGTCATTCGGGGGCAGGAATTTTGTACAAAATGAACACTTTATGGAGTCTGACCCGATGACGCGCGCACTCATGATCCAAGGCACCGGCTCGAACGTCGGGAAATCCATGCTGGTTGCGGGCCTCTGCCGCGCTGCGGTTCGGCGGGGCCTTTCTGTAGCGCCGTTCAAACCTCAGAACATGTCCAACAATGCCGCCGTCACGGCCGATGGCGGCGAGATTGGCCGCGCCCAAGCCATGCAAGCCATGGCCTGTGGCAAACCTTTGACCGTGGACATGAACCCCGTGCTTTTGAAACCTGAAAGCGAGGTCGGCTCGCAGGTCGTGGTGCAGGGCAAACGTCTGACCACGGTCAAGGCGCGCGCGTATTCCGCGCTAAAGCCTCAGTTAATGGAAAAGGTGTTGGAAAGCTTCAACCGATTGAAATCAAATAATGATCTGGTAATTGTCGAGGGCGCTGGATCTCCCGCCGAGGTGAATTTGCGCGCTGGAGACATCGCCAATATGGGCTTTGCCGTGGCCGCGGATGTGCCCGTGATTTTGGCCGGTGACATTGATCGCGGTGGTGTGATTGCCCAGCTGGTCGGCACTCAAGCCGTGATTGATCCCGCCGATGCGGCGATGGTCGCGGGCTTTATGGTCAACAAGTTTCGCGGTGATCCCAGCCTGTTCGACGATGGCTATGCCATGATCGAACAGCATACAGGGTGGTCGGGTTTTGGCGTTCTGCCCTATTTTGCAGATGCCTGGAAGCTTCCCGCCGAAGACGCTCTCGACATCTCGAATGGTCAGGGACAAGGTGATTTCAACGTTGCCTGTCTTGGTCTTTCCCGCATTGCGAACTTTGACGATCTTGATCCTCTGGCGCAGGAAGAGGGGGTGACCCTGACGGTTCTGCGGGCAGGGCAACCCATCCCCGGTGACACGGATCTGGTGATCATTCCCGGCAGCAAATCCACCCGTGGCGATCTCGCGTTCTTGCGGGAACAGGGATGGGATGTTGACCTCATGGCGCATGTGCGTCGTGGTGGGCATGTTCTTGGAATTTGTGGCGGATATCAGATGCTTGGCTCTGTTGTGCGTGATCCGAACGGGATCGAAGGGCCCGCCGGAGACACCGCCGGACTTGGGTTGCTGGACCTTGAAACCGTGATGAGTTCAGACAAGCGGCTGACCGAAACCAATGCCGTCCATGCCGCATCAGGGCAGGGCTTTCACGGCTACGAAATCCATATTGGCAGAACCGAGGGCAGGGACCGTGATCGCCCCTTTGCAATGGTTGATGGGCGCCCCGAAGGCGCAGTGAGCAGCGACGGTCGCATCAGCGGCAGCTACTTGCACGGCATGTTCCGCGATGACGGATTTCGTCGGGCGTGGCTTGAGGGATTGGGCGCGCAGGCCAGTGATGTCGGCTATGATGCGACGGTGGAAGCCACCTTGGATGCCTTGGCCGATCACATGGAGGCACACCTTGATTTGGCAGGCATGCTTGGCGTAGCACGGTAAGGGCGCGCCGTGCCCCATCGGTTTTCCGGTGAAGCGGGCCGAGAGACAGACAAAGGTGTGAGGCCAATTCTCACGGTGTCGCGGTGAATAGCTTTTCTAAGTTATTCTATTTGCTTGTGAAAAATCTTTGATGCCCGCCGTGGTCCGGACACATCGATTGTTGTTTTGGGACTGCTTTCTATGGCAGCCCCAATAGTTCCATGCGACTGGCTTTGTCCGCTCAGCCCTTCCTAGTGGACGATTTCGAGGGCAGGGAAAGTCCAGCTTCCGTCAAGGATTTCCGGTTCGGGTTCATAGAGCCGCACGGCATAATTCCAGCCCGCAGTAACAGGTATGCAATTCACGCGGCCGTCGCCGCACCCGCCAAAATGGATCGTGAACGCGCCGTCATCCGATGGGGTGGCGGTATAGTTGTTATAGCTGTTCACCCCCAGATCATTTGTTTCCATGTAACCCTCTGAATTATATACTGTAAGTGACCAGAACGCCCGAACAGGAACATCCTTTAGCGTTACGGAAAACGGCGTCTTGCCATCGTTTTCCGCGACGGCGTTGGTTTGATAGCTGGCCGCCTTTGCAGGAAGCCCGCCCCATCCGGCGATGGCGCCGATCAGGTGATCCACCGGATCGGTTTGGTCCTTTGATCCAAAGGCGCGCCTGGTATCAAAGCCCAGTGTCGCAAGATCGTTGATCGCCTGTCTTGCCAGCGCAAGCTGATCTAGGTTCCAGTTTGGCGCTTCGAACGGCCCTGTGCCCCCACCGGTTACCGTGATGGCGTCCTGTGCGTTGTGGGCCTCGAGGATGTCATCGGGGTCGGCAACATCCGCAAAGGTTCGAAACGAGAGAAAGGCAAAGCGCGAGCCGACATTGTCCTTGGACAGCTCATACGTGCCCGGCGTCGCTATGGCCTGTAGATAGTGGTCCTGGCTGATAACTTGCATCGACATGTAACGCCCGCCGATTTCGGGCAATGTGACCGTTACAGGGGCTTGAAGGTCGATCACCATGCCGCTGTAGAGGGTATCCTGATTCATGCGGATCACGGGTTGATTGTCGGTCGTCGTGGGTTCGCGCAGGTGATTGATCTCGCCCACTCCGAAGCCAAAAGTACGCATGTTTTCGCGGATCATATGGTCCGTTTCGGCGCGCACCAGATTGCCGATCGTCACATTTGTGGGGGCATCAGGCGCCCCTTCGGCCCATGCAAACACGGGCAACACAAGTGCGGCTGTAAGGAAAAGGTTTTTCATAAGGGTATCACTTTATTCTATTTCAGGCTTTGGGCGGCAGGAAAGGTCCAGCTGCCGTCAATGACTTCGGGTCCCGGACGATAGAGGCGCACGGTATAGTTCCAGCCTTCGATGATCGGCAGACAGTTCGGACGCCCGTCGTCGCAATCACCCAGATGAACCGTCATTCCGCCGTCGTCATTGCGTGTGCCCGTGACCGAGTTGATATTGTAAGCGCCCAAGGTGTTCGGTTCGAAAAAACCGCCAGCGTTATAGGCGCTGATCGACCAGAACGCGTCCACCGGAACCTCGGCTGGCACGGTGATCTCGTACGCGCCAACGGGAAGTCCCGGATCAACATTCAGATAAAAGGCCTCGGCTTCGGGCAGGCCTCCCCAGCCTCCTGCGGTGCCGACCAGGTGACGCACGCCATCGACCTCGCCTTGCGCTCCAAACATCCGGGAACTGTCAGGGGTGTATGGGCCCATCGACAGAATGGATTGCAGCAGCCCTTCAAAGCTTTCTTCGTCATAGTCGGGTTGCAGGAAAGGCTTGTCCGAGGCGGCTGTGATCTGCATCTGACCCTGCAGGCGGTTGACCGCGGCGATGTCTTCGGGGGCCGAGGCATCCACAAGAATTCGCATGAACACAATAACATAGGGCGTGTCAAACGTGTCCATATCCAAGTTGAACGTGCCGCCGCCATAGAACACGTCATTGACGTAGTGGTCCTGGTTCACGACCATGGTTGTCAGGTATCGGCCGTCCATATCGGGAATGGTCAGTGTTGCGCCCTTGGTGATGTCGATGACCGCAGTGCTGTAGAGCGTGTCACGGTTCATGCGGATGGTGGGTTGTTTTGCAACGTCTGTAGGGGCCTGAAAGTGAAAGAACTGGTTCACGCCGCCCGCCAGGGTCACGTATTTTGTCATCTCGATATCGGTTGCTGCACGCACGAAATTGTCGATGGTTACCGGTATTTCGCGGGCTTCCAGAATGGCATCCAGATCATTGAGACCGGTGTCGGCCAAAGCCGGAGCACCTGTCATCAAAATCGCACCGATAGTGCCGAGCAGTGTCTTTTGTCTTTTGTTCATCGTGGTCTCCTGCGCTGGATAATTGGATGCGAAAGGCCTGTGTCATTTGCACCAGGCCGCCGCACGTCGCGCCCGCAGCCAAAAGCGGGCTTTAAGTGATGACGGGGGGATCGTTTGACCGAACATTCGTGTCGTCCTTCATTGAAGGGGGCGGTGGGACTCGTCTGCTGTCAAAGCCTCGCCACACTGCGCCGCAAGTGTAGCATTGTGCGGGCGGACATTTTGCGACAATGCTGGTGTATGAAGCGAAAACTGGTAAATTGTCTCGAATTCGGCCACGTGGTTTCCATCCTTGACGGCATTGCTTCGCGCGCGACCGTAAACAGGGGGCTTGAGGCCGCCGGTCTGGACCGGTCACTGTTGAAGGGGCGGACAGCGTTTATCCCCTATGCCGCCGAGGCCGTGCTGGTCGAAACCGTGGCGCGTGCCATAGGGGATCGTCATCTGGGTGCGCGCGTCGGTATGAAGTTCCAGTACTCGGCCTATAGTGTCTATGCATCTTATGTGCTGAGCGCACCGGATCTGGCCTCAGCTCTCGAGCGCGGAAGGCGGGCGCTGTATCTGATACATCCCGGTTCGGAAATCCTGTTCAGACAAACCGAAACACATCTTGTTGTCGGGCGGGACACCAAGGGGCTGTCTGTTATCGGGCACCGGCATCTGGACGAAGGCGCCCTGTTTGTCATCGCACAGGTCGGGCATCATTTCCTTGGACAGGACTGGGTGCCGGATTGGTATGAAATTCCGGCCTCGCCCCCCGACAGTGTTCGGGAACTGGAGGAATTGGCGGGAACCAAAATTCACGCCAATGCGCATGTGCCCGGTGTGGCGATACGGCTGAGCGATCTTGCGACGGTGAATCCCGCGCCTTTGCAAAGTGACGTGGCGTTGACACTCGAGTCTTTGGCGGCCCTCATGAATGTCGCACCAAAGCAGACAATGAAAGAGGCCGTGGTCGAGATTTTGCAGTCCTTGATGGACAGCGGGACGCCTGATGAAAACAGCGTGGCCAAGCTTCTTGCGATTGGCCCAAGGTCCCTGCAGCGTGCATTGCGGGCGGAAGGGGTCTCTTTTCGCGAGATCAGAACGCAAGTGACAATAGGCTATGCCCGCACGATGCTGGCCAAGACAGATGTTTCCCTCAAAGATGTTGCCAAAAAGGCTGGATACTCTGACGAAAGAAGTTTCCGGCGTGCCTTCAAGGCCGCGACGGGGCAATCGCCGTCCTTGTTTCGTGCCTCGTTAAAGACCGGCGCAGCAGAGTTGTCGCAAACGGATCAATAAGGGAGATGTCGCTGGCGATAGACCGATGCGAAGGTCGGTCAGTGTGACGCCGTTTTGCAGCGCGACCCCAAGAATTGAAAGCGGATCACAGAATTTAAGGAGCCGGGCGCAGGATATCTTTCAAATCGATGGGAGGTTGAACAACCTCGCGCAGGTCGAGCGCTGTCAAAATATCAAGAAGGTGGCTTTTCATCAGCTCTTCTGCGTCGGCGCCATCACCGCGGCGCAGGGCGTCCACCAATGCATGGTGCGCGTGTTTTTCACACAGAGCACTTTGGCGTTTCCAATAAAGCGCAATGATCAGCGAAGAGCGCGCAACAAGCCTTTCGATGAAACCCGCAATTGTTGTCTGGTCAGCGATTCTCGAAATTTCGATATGAAAATGACCGGACAGGCGCAGGGCCTTTCCTGCTTCGCCCGCCTCGATCGCGGCGTGTTCTGCCGCAATGTGGGCTTCCAGCCTGGCGGCGGCTTCCTCTGTCATCCGCTCGGCCGCCGAGCGGGCCGTTCTGGGTTCGAGCAGGGCGCGGGCTTCGAAAACCTCACGGGCTTCGCGCACAGTTGGCTGGGAGACAAAAGCACCGCGATTGCGCTTTAACTCAACCAGTTCTGCATGGGATAACTCTTGCAGGGCGGTGCGCACAACGGTGCGCGATACCTTGAAAATATCCCCCAGTTCATCTTCCCCCAGCTTCGTGCCGGGCAGCAATTTGTTTTCGTGAATTGCCATGCTGAGCGACGCCACAAGCCGCGCACTTGGTCCGGTGAGCGTCGGTTGGATGAAGTCGGTCAGGGTGTTCTTTGTAGGCATTATTCTCTCCTGAACTCCGGAATGCCTTTTTTGCGAATTCAATTCAAGAAGTCAAAGAGTGGTATTCATTTGGGTCTAAGATTGTATACAATACTGTGCGCAAAATTGTCGCGTAAGCAAGAAATGTCGCACAAAATATAGCCAAATCAATGCCAGACGACCTTTCGCCACGCAAAACCCTTCGCAGTTCAAGCCGAGATGGCTCTTGCTGAGGTCAACTTTGGTAGGGGCGTTACATGACCACCGACACAGACCTTGAACTTGTATCTTTGACAAAAAGCTATGGCGCGACGGTCGCCGTGGATGCGATTTCGCATCAATTCAAATCGGGGGGATATGCCTGCCTGCTTGGGCCGTCCGGATGTGGCAAATCCTCGACATTGCGGATGATTGCCGGACACGAGGATGTATCGGACGGGGCCATTCTTTTGGCTGGACGCGACGTGTCCTATCTCCCGCCGGCCAAGCGCGGCACGGCGATGATGTTCCAGAACTATGCGCTGTTTCCCCATTTGACGGTGCGCGACAACGTGGCCTTTAGCTTGCGCATGGCTGGCGTCGACAAGCCCGAGCGGAACAGGCGCGCGGGCGAAATGCTCGAATTGGTCGAAATGACCACCTTTGCCGATCGCAAACCTGACCAGTTGTCGGGCGGCCAGCAACAGCGCGTGGCACTTGCCCGTGCGCTGATCACGCGGCCACAGGTCTTGCTGCTGGACGAACCACTTTCGGCGCTTGATCCCTTCTTGCGTATTCGCATGCGCGCAGAGTTGAAACGCCTTCAGCGCGAGCTGGGCATCAGCTTTATTCACGTCACTCACGGACAGGACGAAGCGCTGGCTTTGGCCGACGAGATCATCGTCATGAACAACGCCAAGATCGAACAGGCGGGCCCGGCCCGCGATGTTTTCAACGCCCCGCGCACGGCTTTTGTCGCCCGTTTCATGGGCGGGCACAACGTGTTGAACCTCCCTCAAGGTCACATCGCGCTGCGCTCGGACGAGATGGTCGTGACCGCGCCCGAGGCGGGGTGCATCGACGGGCGGGTCATTGGTGTCGAATACCAAGGCACCCACGTCGCCCTGACCGCCGAAGTCGCCGGTGGCCAAGAGGTGACAGCGTTAATGCCTGATGCCGATTTTATCAAAGCCCCCAAGGATTTGGGCGAGGTGATCGGTTTGCACTGGGAAGACCGGGTTGCGCACCCGCTGACCGCCTAAAGCTCATACGAAAAATGCTCAATCGAAAGGACCAAGAATGACGACAATTTCCAAAATCCGATACAGTCGCCGGAATGTGCTGAAAACAGGGGGGGCCGCTCTTGCTGCTGCTGCTGCATTCCCTGCGCCCATGGTCTGGGGACAGGAAAGCAAGAACATCACCCTGCGCCAGTTTGGTACAGGCGTGTCGAACCTCAACGAGGTCGCGACCAAGGTGAAAGAAGACCTTGGCATCACGCTCGAGATGACCGCGCTTGATACCGACAGCGTTACCCAGCGTGCGGCGACGCAGCCGGACAGCTTTGACATTGCTGACATCGAGTATTTTGTTGCCAAAAAGGTCTGGCCTACGGGCAACCTGCAGGCGATGGATGCCAGCAAGATCAAGAACTATGACAAGATCGTCGGCATCTTCCGCAACGGGAAACTGACGCCAGAAAGCTCGATTGCGCAAGGCACCGCGCCACACACCGTTGGGTTTGTCGAGGGGCCTGCCGGAACGTCGTTTGTCGACAATGAATCCGGTTGGATGACCCTGATCCCCACGATCTATAACGCGGACACTCTGGGCATTCGTCCTGATCTCATCGGGCGCCCGATCGAAAGCTGGACCGAGCTGTTGAACCCAGAGTTCAAAGGCAAGGCTTCGATCCTCGATATCTCGTCGATTGGCATCATGGATATGGCGATGGTGTGCGAAGCCATGGGCGAAATCCAGTACGGCGACAAAGGCAACATGACCAAGGACGAGATCGACAAGACCTTTGCGATCTTCACCGAAGCCAAGAAAAACGGCCAGTTCCGCGCTTTCTGGAAGACCTTTGATGAAAGCGTCAACCTGATGGCCTCTGGTGAGGTCGTGATCCAGTCGATGTGGTCTCCAGCCATCACTGCCGTACGTTCGCGCGGCATTGATTGTGTCTATCAACCCTTGAAAGAAGGCTATCGCAGCTGGGGTGGCGGCATTGGTTTGTCGGCTTCGCTTTCGGGCATGGAGCTGGACGCGGCCTATGAATACATCAACTGGTATCTGTCGGGCTGGGTTGGCGGCTTCCTGATGCGTCAGGGCTATTATTCTGCTGTTCCGGAAACCTCGAAAGACTTCATGTCTGAAAACGAATGGGGCTACTGGTTCGAAGGCAAGGAAAGCACTGGCGACATCACGTCTCCGTTCGGGGACAAGTTGGCCGGGGCAGGCGAGGTCCGCGATGGCGGATCGTTCTATGACCGTATGGGCGCTGTGGCGTGCTGGAACTCTGTCATGCAAGAGAACCAGTACATGGTCCGCAAGTGGAACGAGTTTATCGCCGCTTGATTGATATCGCGCGGGGGCAGGTGGCCCCCGTGCATCCTCCCAAATTCTGGAAAACCAATGACCAAACAATTCACGGCATGGATACAAGCCGCGCCTATGGCGCTTGTGTTGTTGGCGTTCCTTGTGGCGCCGATTGTCATGATCGCAATTGTAAGCTTCTGGGGGGCGACGGAGTATTCCATTTACCCCGCATTCCAGTTCGACAATTACGAGTTCCTGTTTCGCTCTCCCGTCACCTACACCGTATTTTTCAACACCTTCAAATATGCGGCAATCACTTGGGCGTTTACCCTCGTGATTGGATTTACCGTCGCCTATTTTCTGGCTTTCGAGGTGCGATCCCTGAAATGGCAAATCGCCCTGTTCCTGCTTTGCACGATCCCGTTCTGGACATCGAACATCATTCGCATGATTTCATGGATTCCGTTTCTGGGACGCAACGGGCTGGCCAATTCCACGCTGATTTCATGGGGCGTCATTGATGAGCCCGTGGAATGGCTGTTGTTCTCGGACTTCAGCGTGATCCTTGCCTTTGTGCATCTTTATACGTTGTTCATGGTGGTGCCGATCTTCAATTCCATGATGCGGATTGACCGCTCGTTGATCGAAGCCGCCCGCGACGGCGGGGCGAGCGCATGGCAGACATTGCGCCATGTCATTATCCCGCTGTGCAAACCGGGGATCATGATCGGCACGATTTTTGTCACCACGCTGGTGATGGGCGATTTCATAACCGTGCGGTTCATGTCCGGATCACAGCGTGCCAATGTCGGCCGGTTGATCTCGAATGACATTAGCCTGCTTCAATATCCCTCGGCGTCGGCCACGGCTGTGGTGCTTCTGGTCGCGGTGCTGATCGTGATCGCGCTGCTGCTGCGTCTCGTCGATATACGCAAGGAACTGTGACCAATGGAAAAACGCAGCCGCAGCTTCTATTTTCTGTCTGCCTTCTTTGCCCTGTTTGTCCTGTTTCTTTACGGGCCGATCCTGACCATCGGCATCCTGAGCTTTCAGGGGCCGCTAGGGGGGCTGACCTTTCCGATGAACGGGGTGTCGTTTCACTGGTTCCGCGATCTGTTTCAAGAACAGGCGGTCGGGGATATCTGGGGCAGTTTCCGCAGATCTTTCGCGCTTGGGCTGATGGTGATGATCACAACGGTCGTGGTTTCGGTTCTGGGTGGTCTGGCCTTTCGCAAACGTTTTAAAGGATCGACAGTTCTGTTTTATCTGGCGATTGCATCGCTGGTCATTCCATCAATCCTGGTTTCGCTGGGTGTTGGGCTGATCTTCAACCAATTGGGTTTGCCGGTGCATTGGGCCAGTTCAGGGTTTGGGAGCCAGTTGACTTGGACGTTGCCCTTTGGTCTGCTGATCATGTTCGCGGTCTTCAACCGCTTTGACAAAAGTTATGAAGAGGCCGCGCGGGATCAGGGCGCCACGGCCTGGCAGACCTTTGCATATGTCGTGCTTCCGATCATTGCGCCTTCATTGCTTGGGGTGGCCTTGTTCGGGTTCACGCTAAGCTATGATGAATTTGCGCGCACCCTGCTTACCGCGGGCAGCTATAACACGCTGCCGCTCGAGATTTTCGGGATGACCACCAATGTGACAACCCCTGTGATCTTTGCGCTTGGGACGCTGACAACGATCTTTTCGTTCTGCATCATCTCGGTCTTTTTCCTGATGGTCTGGCTCATGTCACGGCGCAAGGACAAAGGGTCTGATGCGGGCAAGGGTATGGTCTGAGGCATGGCTGTTATCCTGATTAACCCCAACAGCACCGAAGCCATGACGGACAGTGCGCTTCGGGCTGCGCGACTGGCGGCTCCGGCCCTTCAATTCGAAGGGTGGACGTCTCATAAGGGGCCAGCGTCGATTGAGGGGGCCGCAGACGGGGCGCTTGCGGTGGCGCCGTTGCTGGACTTGGTCCAAAAGGCGTCTGACCAAGGCGCGCAGGTTATCATTATCGCCTGTTTTGACGATACAGGACTTGCCGCTGCACAAGGGCTGGCCACCTGTCCGGTGATTGGTATTGGGCAAGCGAGCTTTACCTTGGCGCGTCTTTATTCAGGGGCCACGTCAGTGGTCACAACGGTACAGGCCGCAGTGCCTGTAATCGAAGCCAACATAAAGGCTCAAGGGTTTGCGGATGTGATCACCCATGTGAGCGCCGCGCATGTGCCTGTTCTGGCCCTTGAGACCAACCCCGAGCATGCTGCGCAGGAATTTAACGCAGCGATTGAAAGGCTTCCGAAAGGAACGCGCAATCTTATCCTTGGGTGTGCAGGGGCAGTGTCGATCAAATCGCGGGTGCAACAAAAGACCGATTGCCGCGTCATTGATGGTGTGAGCGCGGCCGCGCAGCTGTGCAAGGCCCTTGTCGGGTGAGCCAGGCGGCCGGGTTTGGGTGGGGAAGGGGCGTTGCCCCTCTTGGCCTGTCGGCCAATTCACCCCAGGATATATTAGGCCAGAAGAAAATTTTCAGGCAGCGTCAAGGGCATCAATGATGGCTTGAAAGTCGTTGGCTTTCAGGCTGGCCCCGCCAACAAGGGCACCATCGACGTTTGAGACCGCAAAGATGTCCGGGGCGTTGCCGGGTTTGACCGACCCACCATACAAGAGGCGGATTGCGTTGCCTTCGGCCTCACCAAAGCGTTCGACAAGCTGTGCGCGCAAGGCGTCATGCACTTCGCCGATTTGCTCAAGGCTTGGGACAAGGCCTGTTCCGATTGCCCAAATGGGTTCATAGGCAACAACGGTGTTGGCGCCGGTTGCGCCGTCCGGTGTGGAGCCTTCGAGTTGGGAGGCAACAACAGCAAGTGTGTCGCCGTTTTCGCGTTGTTGCAGGCTTTCCCCCAGACAGATGACGGCGGTCAGGTCAGATTGCCATGCGGCCAGGGTTTTGTTTCGAATGTCGGCGTCAGTTTCGCCGTGATCCTGACGGCGTTCCGAATGGCCCACAATCACCGCGGTCGCCCCTGCATCAGACAGCATGGACGCCGAGATATCGCCGGTATGGGCGCCGCTTGCGTTGATGTGGCAATCCTGTCCGCCAATCTGGATGTCACCCGCGATTTGTGCCGCACCGGAAACAAGTGTCGCAGGAGGGCAGATCATGCGGTCTGTCTGGTTTGGGGACGGGGCTTGTGCCAATGCTTTCAACTCTGACAATGCGTCGGTCAGTCCGTTCATCTTCCAATTTCCTGCAGCCAGTTTGCGACGCATGATTTACCCCTTGTTCAAAATTGCTTGGCCCGTTCTGTGAGGTTTCGGCGCATTGGTCAAGGGCGCCTTGCGTCGCGACGCAAAGCAGGCCAGAAAGGCGCGCCATTGAAGGAGGGTTATTTCATGGTGCCGAGGCTGGATGCTCAAAAAATCGACGCGCGTGATCCTGTGACCATGGAGCGGCTGCGGCAGGGTGTTGAGGACGCCGGGTTTCTGACGGTTGAAAACACCGAGTTGTCAGAAGCCGACGTCCGCGCGGTGATTGAATCGTACCGTCGTTTTTTCCGTCAGCCCGAAGATCGTAAACGCGCGGTGGACATGGCACGCACCGGTTCAAACCGGGGGTGGGGCGCACCCGGTACGGAGCAGGTCGATCCAGAGGCAAACCCTGACTATAAACAGGTTTTTGACTGTGGGTTCGAACTTGCGGCAGATGACCCGCTGAGATCCGAGAATCTGTCGGTATATGCCGAAAACCAATGGCCGGCGGATATGCCCGCGTTCCGCACGACGATTCAAGGGTATTATTCCAAAGCGTCGCGCGTTTCCTTGAAGCTGTTGCGCGGCATTGCTGCGGCTATCGGGCAGCCGGAAGATTACTTTGATGCGGCGTTTTCGCGCCCGATGGCCTTGTTGCGGGGGAATTTTTATCCCGAGCGGCCTTCATGGGCGACAGACAGGGATTTCGGGATTGGCGCGCATACCGATTATGGCTGTTTGACACTCTTGGCCACGGACGGCGTGCCGGGTCTTGAGGCGCAGTCGCGCGGGGGCGCCTGGGTGCCGGTTGAGGCAGAGCCGGGGGTGTTTATCATCAACTTTGGCGAAATGCTGGAAATGTGGACGGCAGGGGCAGTGCGCGCGACACCCCACCGCGTGAAGGGAACCGTGCAAGAGCGTATTTCGGTGCCGATGTTTTTTAATCCCAACCACGACACCAACGTTGCCCCGATCGGATCCGGACGTGTTATTCGGGCAGGGGACCACTTGAAAAAGCGGTTCGAAGAAACCTATGTGCATTTGAAGGCGGGGTAGGCCCCGCCATCACCGTCAGACAAGTTTCGGGGGGGCGTCTGGCGCTTGTTCCGCCGCAAGTTCCTCGACGTCTTTGAATTTGATCGACTCACCACAGCCGCAGGCGTCCGCGACGTTCGGGTTGTTAAACTTGAAGCCGCTTTCCAGAAGCGAGACCTCATAGTCGATTTCGGTGCCAAACAGGAACATCTGGGCCATGGGCGCAATCAGGATACGCGCGCCGTCCTGCTCCACGACTTCGTCATGGGCTTCGGCGGTGGTGACATAGTCCATCGTGTATTCCATGCCTGCACAGCCGCCTTTCTTCACGCCGATGCGCAAACCGGCATGACCTTTGTTGGTCATCAGCTTGGCAATCTGCGTGGCCGCAGCGGGCGTCATGGTGACGGCTTGTTTTCCTGGAATACCGAACATTTTTCTGTCTCCTGATCCCTCAAGTGGACCATAAAGATTGTATCACATAAAGCCCAATTCAAGGCGCGCTTCGTCGGACATCATTTCCATGCCCCATGGTGGCGACCAGACAAGAGCCACTTCGACGTTGCGAATACCGCCAACACCGGCGACCGCTTCCTGGACCCAGCCGGGCATTTCACCGGCGACCGGACAGCCCGGCGCGGTCAGTGTCATGGTGATCATGACGTCGTTTTCGTCGCTGATTTCGATCGTATAGATCAGCCCGAGATCATAGATATTCACCGGAATTTCCGGATCGAACACGCTGCGACAGGCCTCGACGATGGGCTCGTGCAATGCATGTTCGGTGCTCGACGGGGCGATCAGCGGTTCACCTTCGACGGGTTCAGGGGTGTATGTCATGATCTGGTCCTGCGTGATTGTCGAGAGATTATATAAGGATTGGCGGTGCCAAGGTCCAGAGGCACAACGGATGTTAACTGTATCAGATGCGTGCGTGCGTCCTTTTGCGGGTGTCAGTCGTTGATGTCACTGTCAAAGGTTTTGGGGCCGCTACCGGGCAGGGCGAAGACGCGCCGCAACAGCAACCATGCAACCAGAGACAGCGCAGAAAACAACAGAGCCAGCACCGCAGGCGACATCATAGAGGTAAGGCCAATCAGGGTCATGAGGCCGACAGCTGCCGCACCAATTGCGAATCCCAGGAAGACGAATCCCGGAACCAGCACCTCGAGCGTGGCCAAGGCCAGCGCCGCGGCGATCCATATCCACCAGATATCGAGAACTTCACTCAACATTAAGAGCCACCTTTCAAAAGCTTGAAGGCATCCCCAAACGCTTCGAGCGCAGAGGCGGGAAGCACGATGGTTTGCTTGCCATCGCCGTTACCAAGCGCGTTCAGAGCTTCGACCTGTTTCAGCGCAACCTGATATTGCGCCGCTTCGATGCCGTTTTCCTTGATCGCTTTGGCAACAACTTCTGTCGCATAAGCTTCGGCCTCGGCTTCGATGCGGCGTGCCTTTGCGATTTGTTCGGCGGCATAAAGCTCGGCATCGGCGTTCAGCTCAACCGCGCGCTTTTGACCTTCGGCTTCGGTGACCTGCGCGCGACGGGCGCGTTCCGCGTTCAGCTGTTGCAGCATGGCCTGACGGGTTGCGTCGTCCAGATTGACGTCAAGAATTTCCGA
Source organism: Shimia thalassica (assembly GCF_001458215.1). Taxonomy (GTDB): domain Bacteria; phylum Pseudomonadota; class Alphaproteobacteria; order Rhodobacterales; family Rhodobacteraceae; genus Shimia; species Shimia thalassica. The sequence continues at coordinate 80,972 of NZ_CYTW01000002.1, forward strand.
ACGCGTGACCTCGATGCCCCAATCATCAACGGCATCTTCCACGGCCATTTTTATCGCAGCAGTCAGTTGGGCGCGGTTTGACTGGACTTCATCCAGTTCCATCTTGCCGATTTCGGCGCGCACGATCCCGGCAACGGTTGTGGCAATGGCCGCATCAACGTCGCGAATCCGGTAGACGGTCTTTTCCGGCTCGGTGATCCGGTAGAAAACCGAGGTATCGACCTGCACCAACACGTTGTCAGCCGTGATTGCGTCCTGGCTCATGGTGGGCAACTGGCGTTCGAGAATCGAGATTTTGTGTTTCACGACATCCAGAAACGGCACTACAAAATTGATACCCGGTCCAAGCACCGAATGCAGGCGCCCGAAGCGTTCGACAACATGCTTTTCCGATTGCGGGACAATTCGCACGCCCTTTAGAATGACGACGATCAGGAAGACCGCAGCAAGAATGAAAACGATATTGCTGCTCAATATGTTCAGAAGCTGTTCTTCCATATGATAAATCTCTCTCTTGTATGCTTTTGTATACAGATGGGGGCGACTCACTTGTTTTACAAGATGCCCCAAGTGTGGTTGGAGAAGAGAAAACCCGAGAAAGGTGATACATGACAAGCCGGTTTTCGTTCGAATTGCAGGCCAAAGATGGCAAAGCCAGAAAAGGCGTGATCAAGACCCCGCGGGGAGAAGTGCGCACACCGGCGTTCATGCCCGTCGGAACCGCGGCGACGGTCAAGGCGATGATGCCGGAATCCGTGCGCGCCACGGGTGCCGATATCCTGTTGGGCAACACCTATCACCTGATGCTGCGCCCCACCGCTGAACGGATCGAACGTCTGGGTGGTTTGCACAAGTTCATGAACTGGGATCGTCCCATCCTGACCGACTCGGGCGGGTTTCAGGTGATGTCGCTGGCCGGTCTGCGCAAGTTGACCGAAGACGGCGTGACCTTCAAATCCCACATCGATGGTTCGAAACATATGCTGTCGCCGGAACGCTCGATGGAAATTCAGCGGCTTTTGGGGTCTGACATTGTCATGTGTTTCGACGAATGCCCCGCATTGCCCGCAGATCGCGAGCGGATTGCGGAATCCATGCGGTTGTCGATGCGGTGGGCGGAACGCTCGCGCGAGGCGTTCGGGGATCGTCCGGGGCATGCTTTGTTTGGCATTATGCAGGGCGGGCTTGAGCAGGATCTGCGCGAAGAAAGCGCCGAAGCGCTCAAGGCGATTGGTTTTGAGGGGTATGCCGTGGGTGGTCTGGCCGTCGGTGAGGGGCAGGAGGCCATGTTTGGCTGTCTTGAATATGCACCTGATATGTTGCCCGAGGACAAACCAAGGTACCTGATGGGAGTTGGCAAGCCTGACGATATTGTCGGGGCCGTGAAACGCGGGATCGATATGATGGATTGCGTGTTGCCGTCCCGCTCGGGGCGCACGGGGCAGGTCTTTACGCGCCACGGTGTGGTGAACATCAAAAATGCGCGCCACGCAGATGATCCACGTCCGCTGGACGAAAACTGCTCCTGTCCGGCCTGTTCGAATTACAGCCGCGCCTATCTTCACCACGTGTTCCGTGCCAACGAGATGATCTCGGGGATGCTGCTGACGTGGCACAACCTGCATTATTTTCAAGACATTATGCAGGGCATGCGTGATGCGATTGAGACCGGCACATTCGACGCATGGGAAAAGGATTTCCATGCAGGTCGTGCGCAGGGCGATATCGAACCGTTGTAAGTTTGATCGGAGGTCTTTGTTGCATCGGTGGCATGTGGTGCCTAGGCTGGAAGTGCTTCAACAAGGGACCTTCCTATGAACAAGCTTATTCCGGTTTTCGCGATTGCCTTTTCGGCGCTGTCTGGTGGCGTATCTGCCCAGGAAATAAATGGGTGTGGCCTGTCCGAGGCCGACTTTACACCCGCGCTCAAGAAACAGATGGAAGGTCAATGGACCATCCACCTTGGGCCGGGTGAGCGCACCGCAAAAGTCGGGACAACGGTCACGTCGCTGCCATTGCCTGACGGAAACAGCGAAATTGTTCCGATCCTTTTGGACGAAGACCGCCTGATCGCGCATTTTAGCCTTCTGGGGGATCAAGAGCTTGCCCCGTTGGGTGAAGACATCAAACTTGAAGGGGTGCGCGGAGAGCTGGCGCGCCGTCCTGATGTGGCCGCCAACGCGCGTGTAATGCTGGATCACGCCGGGTTGGGGCAGGTGCCTGCCTGTAATCCGGGCGATATGTTGCGGATCGGGTTCCGCCGGAGCCTGAAATCGGTGAGCACGGGCAAGGAAAACGAGTTCACATACGAAATCTATCTTTTGAACGAAAACCTCATGGGTGGCATGGTGAAGGTGGATGAAGGCGGCGGAGTTTATGCCCAGCGTCTGATATCGCTCAAGAAAGAGTGATTTCAGCGGCTTGCCTGCCAAACCTCAAGGCAGGCCCATGGAATGCGTGCATTTTTTCGCCAATCCGGACCAAAAGGCGCTTGTCCATGGTGGCGGTGGCGGGCATTGTGGCCGACACAATAAAGGTCTGGACGGTTGAAACAGGCGGGGCCACGCCCCAGATTTAACTTCCAGGAAACGGAAATGGCCGATGGGTTGCCTGTGTGAGGGACCCGAGCTGTTTTGCCAAGAACAAGGACCGAGTATGCAAGAGCCTCTCAACACCTCCTATCCTGTCCTGCCGCTGCGCGACATCGTGGTTTTCCCACATATGATCGTGCCGCTGTTCGTGGGCCGTGAAAAATCGGTACGCGCGCTTGAAGAAGTGATGCAGGATGACAAACAAATTCTGTTGTCGAGCCAGATTGATCCGGCCGAGGACGACCCCTATGCCGACGGCATTTATCGCGCGGGCGTGCTGGCCAATGTGCTGCAGCTTCTGAAACTGCCCGACGGAACCGTAAAGGTTCTGGTCGAAGGCGTGGCTCGCGTTGAAATCACCGACTTTATCGAAAACGACGCGTTTTTCGAAGCAACGGCCGAGTATCTTACCGAAATCCCCGGAGATGCTGCGACGATCGAAGCTTTGCTGCGCACCGTCACCGACGAATTCGAGCGTTACGCCAAGGTTAAAAAGAACATCCCCGAAGAAGCGCTGTCTGCGGTGTCCGAAGCTGTCGAGCCGGCCAAACTGGCCGATCTGGTTGCAGGGCATCTGGGCATTGAAGTGGACCAGAAGCAAGAGCTGCTGGAAACGCTGTCTGTCAGCGAGCGTCTGGAAAAAGTCTATGGCCTGATGCAGGGCGAGATGTCGGTTCTTCAGGTCGAGAAAAAGATCAAGACCCGCGTGAAATCCCAGATGGAGAAGACCCAGCGCGAATACTATCTGAATGAGCAAATGAAGGCCATTCAGAAGGAACTTGGTGATGGCGAAGACGGCTCGAATGAAGTGGCCGAACTCGAAGCCAAGATCGCGGATACCAAGCTTTCGAAAGAAGCCAAGGAAAAGGCAGATGCCGAGCTGAAAAAGCTCAAGAACATGTCGCCTATGTCTGCGGAAGCCACGGTTGTGCGCAACTATCTGGATTGGATGCTGGCCATCCCGTGGGGTAAAAAATCCCGCGTGAAGAAAGACCTGAACAAAGCGCAGGAAGTTCTCGATATCGACCACTATGGTCTCGAGAAGGTCAAAGAGCGTATTGTCGAGTATCTTGCTGTGCAGCAACGCTCGCAAAAACTCAAAGGTCCGATCATGTGCCTCGTTGGCCCTCCGGGTGTGGGTAAGACCTCGCTGGGTAAATCGGTTGCGAAAGCCACCGGGCGCGAGTTCATCCGCATTTCGCTGGGCGGTGTGCGCGACGAATCCGAGATCCGCGGCCACCGTCGGACCTATATCGGGTCAATGCCGGGCAAGATCATCCAGGCGCTGAAGAAAGCCAAAACCACCAATCCGCTTATCCTGCTCGACGAGATCGACAAGATGGGTCAGGACTTCCGTGGTGATCCGGCTTCGGCCATGCTCGAGGTGCTTGATCCGGAACAGAACTCGACCTTTGTGGACCACTATCTCGAGGTGGAATACGATCTGTCGAACGTGATGTTCCTGACAACTGCCAACAGCTATAACATGCCGGGTCCACTTTTGGACCGGATGGAGATCATTCCTCTGGCGGGTTATACCGAAGACGAAAAGAGCGAGATTGCGAAGCAGCACCTGATCGCCAAGCAGATCAAGAACCACGGCCTGCGCAAGGGCGAGTTTGAGATCACCGATGAGGCGCTGAGCGAAGTCATCCAGCGCTATACCCGCGAAGCGGGCGTTCGGAACCTTGAGCGCGAGATCGCGAAACTGGCGCGGAAAGCCGTGACCAGCATCGTCAAGAAAGACGTCGAGAAAGTTGTCGTGACTGCGGATAACGTGGACGATTTCCTTGGTGTCAAAAAGTACCGTTACGGGCTTGCCGAGCAGAACGATCAGGTCGGTGTCGTAACGGGACTGGCATGGACAAGTGTCGGTGGTGATCTCTTGCATATCGAGGCCCTGCGGCTTCCTGGCAAAGGCCGGATGAAGACCACCGGTAAGCTTGGCGATGTGATGAAGGAATCGATTGATGCGGCTTCAAGCTATGTCCGTTCGATCAGCCCGCAGATTGGGGTGAAACCGCCCCAGTTTGAAAAGTTCGATATTCACGTGCACGTGCCTGATGGCGCGACACCAAAGGATGGACCGTCTGCTGGTCTGGCCATGGTGACATCGATTGTGTCGGTTCTGACCGGTATTCCGGTGCGCAAGGATATCGCAATGACGGGTGAAGTTTCGTTGCGCGGTAATGCGATGCCGATTGGCGGACTGAAGGAAAAACTTCTGGCTGCTTTGCGCGGTGGGATCAAAACGGTTCTGATTCCCGAAGAGAACGAAAAGGATCTGGCAGAGATCCCTGACAACGTGAAAGAGGGATTGAAGATCATTCCGGTTTCGCATGTGTCCGAAGTTCTCAAGCTTGCCTTGGTCAGCGAACCAGAGGCCATCGAGTGGGACGAGGCCGCCGAGGCCGCTGCCGCATTGGCCAGAGAAACGGCTGCGGGCGCAACAGCGCATTAAGCCGGACGATCAGGTTCCAAGAATTGAAAAGGGGCGCCTCAGGGTGCCCCTTTTGCGCTTTCCCGCCTTAAAACGCAGCGTTTCACATAAATTTCGTAGGTTTTTCAGGGGGGCGTCCGGCGATGGCCCTAGTTAACAGAGTCGCGACCTGCTACTCTGTTTCCAAACCGTGAACAATGGGAAGCAATACAAATGGCAAAGACCACCACCCAAAGTCGAGCAAAGGCGTCACCTAGCAAAGCAGCAGCTGTCGCATCCAAAAAAGCCCCACCCGTGGTCGTAACCGAGACGGCACCGGTGCTCAGCGCACCGGAACTCAAGAAGGTCGAGTTGATCGATGCGGTTGTGGAACGGTCCGGTGTGAAGAAAAAATTCGCAAAACCCGCGATTGAGGCGGCACTTGCGATCCTTGGAGAGTCTTTGGCGGAAGGGCGCGATTTGAACCTGCGCCCCTTGGGCAAAGTCAAAGTCCAACGCACCAAGGAAGTCGCCAATGCCGTCGTGATGACGACCCGTATTCGCCGTCCGAACATGGAAGCCGCACCTGTCGACGCCGAAGAGGGCGGGATCGCCGACGCCGCCGAATAATCGACGCAGATCTTTTTGAAAACCTTTCGCGGGCGCTCTTTGATAAAAGGGGTGCCCGTCTTCTTTTGTAAGAGGGCGGGCAGGGGAGGTTCCCGTGAAATTGCCCTGTTGGGTATCTTGTGCCGCGTATCCCTTGCCAGCAAGGAATTTCCGGTGCGCAAAGGGCGCGCGGATTTTCGCAAAATCTCTTCGGTGAAAATAATTCCATAAATCGTGAAATTGTCTATTGAACCTCTCTGCAAGCAGGGCTAGAAGGCGCGCACCGGGTCGTTAGCTCAGTTGGTAGAGCGCTTCGTTTACACCGAAGATGTCGGGAGTTCGAGCCTCTCACGACCCACCATTTTCCCTATGAAAATCAATGCTCTACCATGACGCCTCGGGCCAGAGATGACGCGTGTCTTGCGGTGTGGTTCAGTCTCTATCGAACATCTATTTGGTTTTGTGGTGTCTGCCAGCGCAAACAATGCGTATGTGTTTTGCAAGCGAACATGGTGCCTGCAACACTCGTCCAAAGGTGCCCGTTCAGGTCAAAATACCTTTGGAAAATGACGGACTACAGAAACACCCAAAAAAACTGTCACCGTCTCGTTTTATGCGCTTGACGCGCCACACGTGGCGGCATAAACCACGCCACACGCTTCGGGGCTCTGCCCCAGAGCAGATGGTAAGCGGTTGTAGCTCAGTTGGTTAGAGTGCCGGCCTGTCACGCCGGAGGTCGCGGGTTCGAGCCCCGTCAACCGCGCCACTGCCATCATCCAAGTGGTTTGACCACTGAAAGAAAAGCCGCCTTTCCAGGCGGCTTTTTCTTTTTGGGCCATTCGATCTGATTTTCGAAAACTTCCGGAATTCCTGAGTTTACTTGGAAACTTTGATTGCTAATCTATCTGCGAATTTTTGAGATTAGTTTGTCGAGGATTTTTATTTATGTCCCTTTCCATTGAAACGCCCGTGATGGCGGAACCCGTAATCAATGCACATGTGCCGACGTCAAATGAGGCCAGTAGCGTTATTCAGAACTCTTATTTTGATATCAAAACATTTCTGTATCTGGACACGATTGGTGTGCAGGAGATCAACGGAGAAACTTATGTAAGCGGCAACTGGCCCGTTCAGTTTGTCTATCGGTTCTGGGATGACGGAGACCATCCGGATCACGCGGATTTTGCCTTGAATCCCGACTACTCAATCACCACTCGGTTTTCCGTCTACCTGACCTCTTCAGACGGGCTGATTGACGGGCGGGAATACATTGATCTCTATGCCAACTCTCCGATCGAGATCCGGTATCATGCAAGCTTTTCCGATACCGAAGCGGTTTATCCGACGGTGATCGATCAGGACACGCGAGAGCGGTCTCAGGTTCTTGAGCCGGGACGCTATACGCTTACGCTTCAGGTTTTGGCAGATGACGTCGACAGTCAGGACCTTGTTGACAGTTTGGACTTTGTCCTCTCTGGGCAGGACTACGAGGTCACCAATTTCGAACTGAGCGATCATGTCTGGCTGCGGGGGGAATCAATCACCCTGAACGCCACAGTCAGCAATATCGGCGCAATGGATATGGATCGTTCGGGCAGCGAGCTGCAGTTCTTCCTGTCGGAAGACATGGTTTGGGATGATCAGGATCTTTTGATCGGGGCACAGGCCACAGCTTATCTGGCTGCCGAGCCTCCCGGCTTTCGCCAGGTGACCACCTATGATCAGCAGGTCAGCTATCTTGTGGACGCTGGGATCGATGTCGGAACCTATCATGTGCTTGCCGTTGCGGATGCCAACAACTGGGCCTTTGACACGGATCGCAGCAACAACGTGGCTGTTTCGGGTCCTGTCGAGATTGCTGAACGTGCCTCGGTTATCGACGGGGACGGGGATAACAACCTGTTGCTCGGAACGGGTGGTGCGGATCAGGTTAACGGGCTTGGCGGGCACGATACCTTGCGCGGCGATGTGGGGGACGACACGCTGGATGGCGGCGCGGGCCGCGACACGCTCAGCGGAGGGGAGGGGAATGATTCCCTTATCGGAGGCGACACATATGATGATCTGTTCGACGTGATCTATGGCGGTGCCGGCAATGACACGATTGACGGCGGTGCTGGCAACGACTCGCTTCACGGTGGCGACGGTAACGATGAAATCCGAGGCGGGTTCGGGTCTGATACGCTTATCGGGAATGCAGGGGAGGATTCCCTGAACGGTGGCGCCATGTCCGATATTCTGTTCGGAGGGGACGGGGACGATTTCCTGAACGGCGGATACGGGTTTGACCGTTTGAACGGAGGGAGCGGAGCAGACCGGTTCTTTCACAGTGGCGCCGCGGGCCACGCCAGCGACTGGGTTCAGGACTATTCCGATGCGGATGGTGACCATCTGGTCTTTGGCGGGGCGTCGGGATTCTATTACCAGTTCCAGATCAACCTCACCAACGTGGCTGGGGCAGGGGATGACACGGTTGAAGAGGCCTTCGTGATCTATCGACCTACCGGGCAAATCCTGTGGGCGCTCGTGGATGGTGCGTCACAGGATATCACGCTTGATGGCACCCACGGCACCTATCTTGCCGAGGCGGGCGAGACGATCTTTACGCTGGTTTGAACTTTTTGAACGGCCAAAGTGATTTGGGTATGATTTACGGTTGACGCTGTCTTCTGTGACTTGTATCCGAACGCTCACCGCGCGGTTGTAGCTCAGTTGGTTAGAGTACCGGCCTGTCACGCCGGGGGTCGCGGGTTCGAGCCCCGTCAACCGCGCCACTTATTTCCCCTGATGCTGGGGGCCTTCGGGCAAAAGGATCACGTCAGACGGCACATCGCCCGACGACACACAGAAAGAAAATGCGCGGTTGTAGCTCAGCTGGTTAGAGTGCCGGCCTGTCACGCCGGAGGTCGCGGGTTCGAGCCCCGTCAACCGCGCCACTTTTCTCTTCTTCCTGCACATTTGGGGATCACCACATGAGAGCGCTAGATTCGGTGTCTTGGACAATTGTGATTGTTCTGGCTTTAACGCTTGGGTTGGCACCATTCACACCAGAGCCGCATATCTGGGAAAAGCTCAAAATGTTGGCCGCTGGTGAGCTGGTGCGAGCGGTCGATTGGTTCGACCTGCTGCTGCATGGCGTGCCGTGGGTGGTATTGGGCCTCAAAGCGGTCCGCACGCTGCGCCCTGATGCCTGAACAGGAAACGCCCGCGACCGGTAAGACCGCAGGCGTAGGTTTTGTCTTCGAACTTTACTTGGTCAGCTCGTCCAGAATGCGCGCCCAGCTGCGCATGCCCTTGTGAAAGCTTTTCACGTCGTATTTCTCGTTTGGAGAGTGGATGGCGTCATCGTCATTCGCGAAACCCACCAGCATCGAATCCATTCCCAAAACCGTGTTGAAGTAACCAACCACAGGGATCGAGCCCCCCATACCGGCAAACACCGCTTCGCGGTTCCACTCTGCCGACAGGGCGGTGCGTGCGGCCTCGAATTCGGGGCGTGAGATATTCATCACCGAGGCAGGAGAGCCATCCAGATCGTTGTCCCAGACCACTTTGGCATCGGGGCTGAGGCGGTCTTCGACATGTTTGCGAATCTTGTCGCGCAGGGCATCCGGGTCCATGTCACCAACAAGGCGGCAAGTGATCTTGCAGTGGGCCTCGGAGGGAATCACGGTTTTGGATCCGGCACCATTATAGCCGCCCCACAAGCCGTTGACCTCGAGGGTTGGACGCGCCCATTGCTGTTCCAGCGTGGAATAGCCCACTTCTCCATGCGGCTGCGTATAGCCAACCGAGCCGAGATAGTCGGCTTCATCAAAGCCACAGCCCTGCCATTGTGCCAACTGTTCTGCGGGAACGTCGTGCACGCCTTCATAAAAACCGTCGACGGCGACCTTACCGGTTTCGTCGTCATAGAATGACGCTACGATCTTGGACAGTTCGCGCAGCGGGTTCAGGCCGGGGCCACCATAGTGACCGGAATGCAGGTCAATGCGCGGGCCAACGATGGTGAATTCGTCTTTGACCATGCCCCGCAATTGCGACGAAATCGAGGGAACGCCGCGTGATACCATCGAGGTATCACAGACAAGGGCGAGGTCTGCTTTCAGCTCATCCTTATTGGCCTCGAGGAAGGGAACCAGCGATGGCGACCCTGATTCTTCTTCCCCCTCAAAAAAGAAAGTGATGCGGCAGGGCAGGGACCCGTGCACGTCTTTCCACGCGCGGCAGGCCTCTACAAAAGTCATAAGTTGCCCTTTGTCATCGGACGAACCACGCCCACGGATGACCGGACCATGCTCTGTTTCTTCGATGGCCGGGTCAAAGGGTTCGCGGGTCCACAGGTTGAGAGGATCAACCGGCTGAACGTCATAGTGCCCGTAAAAAAGAACGTGAGGTACTGTGTCACCAAGATCCTGCCCCACATGCCCGACGACCATGGGATGGCCCGGGGTTGTGCGTTTTTCCGCTGTGATTCCGATGGTTTGCAGGTCATTCACCAGCCAATCCGCCGCACGGTCCACATCGGCCTTAAATGCGGGGTCCGTGGAAATGGAGGGAATCCTCAGAAAATCGCAAAGGCGCTCGATCGAGGTGTCGAGTTCGGAATCAATACGATTCAGTACGGTGTCGAGTGACATATCCGGGGTCCTGTTTGCTAAGTTATTTATCGCGGACCCTAACACCGTCATTCGCACTGTCCAGTTTCCGATCGGAACCCTTGATTCAGGTCAAAGTGCAAAAAGCGGCAAAATGTAACCTATTTTCTGGAAACGACGCATATTACACCTTTCCTGATGTTTGTATTATTCATATGCAGGCTATGATACGTGTGTGCGTCAGCAACCCGTCAAGGAGGGAAGCCAGTGGACTATAGTGCGAAGCTCGATGAAGCGATTCAGCGCCTGCATGATGAGGGCCGTTACCGGACCTTTATCGACATCGAGCGGGAACAGGGGAATTTCCCTCACGCCGTTTGGAATCGCCCCGACGGCACGCAGCAGCCCATCACCGTGTGGTGTGGCAATGACTATCTCGGCATGGGGCAGCACCCTGTCGTGCTTGCGGCGATGCACGAGGCTCTTGACGCCACGGGCGCCGGTTCTGGCGGTACGCGCAATATTTCGGGCACCACTGTGTATCACAAGCGTCTCGAAGCGGAGCTTGCCGACCTTCATGGCAAAGAGGCCGCCTTGTTGTTCACAAGTGCCTACATCGCTAATGATGCGACCCTGTCCACCTTGCCCAAGCTGTTTCCCGGTCTGATCATCTATTCGGATGAACTGAACCATGCGTCGATGATCGAAGGCGTGCGCCGCAATGGTGGCGCAAAACGCGTGTTCCGGCACAATGACGTGGCGCACCTGCGCGAACTGATTGCAGCCGACGATCCGGCCGCCCCCAAATTGATCGCATTCGAATCGGTTTATTCGATGGATGGCGATTTTGGGCCAATCGAAGAAATTTGCGATGTTGCCGACGAATTCGGCGCCTTGACCTATATCGACGAAGTGCACGCTGTTGGCATGTACGGGCCACGCGGTGGCGGGGTCACCGAGCGGGATAATCTGGCGCATCGAATCGACATCATCAACGGAACACTGGCCAAGGCATATGGCGTCATGGGTGGCTATATCGCCGCTTCGCCCAAGATGTGTGATGCGATCCGGTCTTATGCGCCCGGATTTATCTTTACGACGTCTCTGCCGCCTGCTGTTGCTGCGGGGGCTGCGGCCTCTGTGCGTCACCTGAAAACGGATCAGGAACGCCGCAACAAGCATCAGGATCAGGCGAAGGTTCTGAAACTGCGTCTCAAGGGGATGGGCTTGCCGATCATCGACCACGGTTCACATATCGTGCCGGTGATCGTGGGTGACCCGGTTCATACCAAGGCGCTGTCGGATATGCTGCTGGATGAGTTCGGAATCTATGTGCAGCCGATCAACTTCCCGACTGTTCCACGCGGCACCGAGCGTTTGCGCTTCACGCCTTCACCGGTTCACGGTCCACGCGAAATGGACAAACTTGTGAGCGCAATGGATCAGCTTTGGTCGCATTGTGCGCTGAATCGTGCCGAAATGGCCGGATAAGCAACTGCTGCGGTGCAATTTCTGTTGCACTGTGGTAGATTCGCCTCAACAAACGACGCGAACTCGAATCGGGGATTGAAGAGTTCGGCAATGGCAGTGGGGCAGCAATACGATGATCAGGCGCAAAAACCAGCGCGAAGATACCGCAGAGGTTGACGAAGGCCCAAAAGGCTTTGATGACTACGATTTGCGCTTGGGTGACCAGATGCGCGGTGAGCGGGCCACTCTTGGAAAATCTTTGCTGGATGTACAACGCGAACTTCGTATTCGCGCGGCCTATATCGCTGCCATCGAAAATTCCGATCCATCTGTTTTTGAAACCCCCGGCTTTATCGCCGGATATGTGCGGTCTTACGCGCGCTATCTTGGCATGAATCCGGATCAGGCCTTTGAAGTGTTCTGTCAGGAAAGCGGCTTTGCGACGGCGCATGGGATGTCTGCCGAAGCATCAACCATCCAGAAATCCAGCAGCATGTTTGCCCAACCCGCCACCGAAAGCGATGCTGGCGGAATGATGGCGATGCCGTTTACACCCGCACGTGAATCGATCCTGTCGCGGATCGAGCCGCAGGCGTTGGGTTCCTCTGTGGTTCTGGTCGCCTTGATTGCGGCTTTGGGATATGGCGGCTGGGCGGTGTTGAACGAAATCCAGCGCGTCAAACTGGCCCCTGTAGAACAGACACCTGTTGTTTTGTATGATCTGGATCCCGTGAACGCGGCGCAAACAACCGAAGTCGAAACGACCGCCGCCCAAGATGTGGCGAGTGTTTTCACACCTCCCAGCGATACGCTTGACCGGCTGTATCGCCCGCAGGCGCTGGATGTGCCTGTGATGGTGGCGCGCGATGCGCCAATCTCGACACTGGATCCGGCCTCGGTCGGGGTGTTTACACCTGATCTGCCTGTCATGGTGTCACACGAGGCGCCGCAAGAGCAGCGCAGCATTCCGCAAGTTGTTGAACCTGCGGCACCGGACGTTGTTCTGATGGCTGTGCGTCCGGCTTGGGTGCGTGTAAGCGCAGCGGACAAATCTGTCCTGTTTGAGAAAATCCTGAATGCCGGGGAAGAATACGTTGTGCCCCAAACCGAGCTGGCCCCATTGCTGCGGGCTGGTATGGGCGGATCGGTCTATGTCAAAGTGAACGGTGTGTTGCACGGTCCTTTGGGCGAGGGCACTGGCACGCTGCGCAACGTCGAGCTTTCTGTTGCGTCGCTGGAAGAACAGTATGAACCCGCTGACATGACCGCAGACCCGGCTTTGCAAGAAGTCATTTCGCTGGCCGAAGCCAGAACAAGCGCTGGTCCGGCCGAGGAATAATCACCTTGGCACGGTCTCGTGCATTGCCCCTTTGATCTGAACGACCTAAATAGGCTTTGTCCGCGATGCGGGAAAAGGAGCCTTTCATGTCGATGAATCACATCCGTCCTTGGCGCAACATCGAACGGCGGAAATCCCGCCAGATTCGCGTTGGCAATATCATGGTGGGCGGAGATGCCCCGATTGCTGTTCAGACCATGACCAACACCGACACGTCGGATGTGAAAGCCACCGTTGGGCAGGTTTTGCAAGCTGCTGAAGCGGGCGCAGATATCGTGCGCGTATCGACACCGGATGCGTCATCCACGGCAGCCCTCAAGGAAATTGTCCGCGAGAGCCCTGTGCCGATCGTGGCGGATATCCATTTCCACTATAAACGGGCGATTGAAGCTGCCGAAGCGGGCGCTGCTTGTCTGCGCATCAATCCCGGGAATATCGGTGACGAAAAACGCGTCAAAGAAGTGATCCAGGCCGCAAAAGACCACGGATGTTCGATCCGTATCGGTGTGAATGCCGGATCGCTGGAAAAGCACCTTCTTGATAAATACGGAGAGCCCTGTCCCGACGCGATGGTCGAAAGCGGTCTCGAACATATCCGTATTCTCGAGGACAACGATTTTCACGAGTACAAAATCAGCGTCAAGGCGTCCGACGTGTTTATGACCGCTGCGGCCTACCAACAGTTGGCAGAGGCCACCGATGCCCCCATCCACCTTGGCGTGACCGAGGCGGGTGGTTTTGTCAGCGGGACGATCAAATCCGCAATCGGGCTGGGTCAGCTTTTGTGGATGGGCATCGGGGATACATTGCGCGTCAGCCTGAGCGCAGATCCCGTTGAAGAAGTCAAAGTCGGGTTTGAAATCCTGAAATCCCTTGGGCTGCGGCATCGTGGTGTAAACATCATTTCGTGTCCGTCCTGTGCGCGACAGGGATTTGACGTGATCAAAACCGTCGAAGCGCTGGAAAACCGGCTGGCCCATATCCACACGCCGATGAGCCTGTCGATTATCGGCTGTGTCGTGAATGGCCCCGGAGAAGCCCTGATGACGGATGTCGGCTTTACAGGCGGCGGGGCAGGGTCTGGCATGGTGTATCTTGCAGGCAAGCAGAGCCATAAGCTCAGCAACGAGCAGATGGTCGAAGAGATCGTGTCGCAAGTTGAAAAGAAAGCTGCCGAGATCGAAGCATCTCTGGCACAGGAAGACTAGTCCGTTTCAAGGGCTCTCCCGCCCCCTGAAAGCCCATCGCCAAAGGGCGATGACCCTTTAAGGGGTTGGGCCGCGCCGCGCCCATAGGCGCGGCGGGCATCGCGATCAGTTGCCGCGTTTTTCTTCAACAAGCGCTTTCATGTTGCGATACGGCAGGTAGCCGCGCAAAAGCTGATCCTGCATCACGAATGTGGGGGTGCCTGAAATGTTCAGAGCACCGGCAAGCTGTCGGGTTTGCGCGATTTCATCCGCCACGGCAGGCGAGGCCATGTGCGCCAAAAGGGCCTGTCCGTCATAGCCCATGGTATCGGCCAGTCGCGACAGCGCCGTTGTGTTGACGTCGCCTTTGAAAGAGATCAATGCGTCGTGCACCTGTTTATAGGCGTCGTCCCCGTTCAATTGTTTTACGGCAATCGCAAACTGCGACGAGAGCGTTGATTGCTCGCCCAGAATGGGGAACTCCTTCAGGATCAAACGAATGTTGCCGTCGGTGTCCACCAATTGCTGCACCTCGTCATGGGCCCGCCGGCAATAACCACAGCGGTAATCCACGAACTCAACCAGCGTGATGTCGCCATTGGGGTTTCCGCCAACCCAAGAGTAGCCGTCGGAAAAGATGGGATCGGCGTATTTCTCGACAAGCGAAAAGTCGTGTGCGGCTTCGGATTCGGCCTGGCGTTGCTCGAGAATTTGCACCGCTTCCATGATGACTTCTGGATTGTCCAAAAGGTAGGCGCGAATTTCGGCCCGGAAAGCGCTGCGGTCAGCATCGCTCATCTTGTCGAGATCCAGCGCCAGCGCTGGCAGGGCGGCAAGGCCGAATGCAGCGGCAGTGGCGAGTTTTCTGATCATCTGTGTCTCCATCATTTTGTGCGCGCACGTTTGGCGGCTTTAACAATATCTTCTGCACGACGCCATGCCCCAGAGCCAGTCGGCAAAAGAGCGCTGGCGCGTTTGGCGTGGATTTCGGCATCTTTCAGACGCCCTTGCAGGGCATAGCGTTCTGCCACGGCAAGGGATGCCATACCGTTTTGACCTTCTTTTGCATAAGCCGATCCGAGGTCGCGCAAAAGCCGCGCATTTCGGAAATCACGTGACCGTGCGGCCTCGAGCACGGCAAGGGCTTCTTTTGTCTGTCCCGCTGTTAGCAATGCATGGCCATACCCGGCAAGGCACAGGGCGTTGTTCGGGGCAAGCTCTGCCGCCTTTTTGTACGCGGGAACCGCAGCCTGAAACTGGCGTGTGTCGGACAGGATCTGCCCCTTCAGTTCATAAAAGAAAGCATCTTTGGGACGAAGTGCAATCGCGGCGTCGATGTTGAACAGGGCCTGTTCGCGATCGGACAGGCGCAGATAGGCAGCCGCCTTGGCCATAAGGCGCACGTCTTCGTAGGGGATTGATGAGACTTTTCTCAAGTTCCAGTTCGGCGCGCGTGTAAAGGCAAGCGCTTTGGCCTTGGCGCGGATGAACCAGTAGTCCGCCTCGGGCTGTGGCGCGATCTTGCCCTTATAGGCGTTGGCATAAGCTTCCATCGCGCGAATTCGATCCCGCGTCAGGGGGTGCGACCGCACGTAGGGGTCTTGTCGGGACACATTAAGCAATTCTTGCCCGCGAAAGAGCTTGTGAACATCCACCGCATGTTCGGGATCGATATGCGCATTCGTCATAAAGCGCGCGCCTGAATTGTCGGCAGAGGCTTCCTCGGCGCGGGTGTGCGCCAGAAACCGGCGTTCGGCTGCGGACTGCGCCCCCAATGCAATGCCGGCAGCGGCCGCGTTTCCGGTGGCCGCAGCAACCGCCAATGCAAGGGCGGTTCCCAGTCCGGCCGCAGAACGCGCCGTACCAAGGTTTGCAATTCGACGCGCGATATGACCGTTGCGAATGTGGGCGGCTTCATGGGCGATCACGGCCTGCAACATGCCGGCGTTTTCCATCTTCATCAGCATGCCCAGGTGAATGTAGATGTGTTGTTGGTCGAGAACAAAGGCATTGAGGGAATTGTCATTCACAACCAGTATTTTCACAGACCCGCCCAGACCCGCAGCGGACAAAACCGGTTGGGCCACCTGTTGCAGGGCATGTTCGATATCAGGATCACGGATCAGCGAAACGGCCCACGCGGGCTTTGACATGAGCCAAATAA
Source organism: Shimia thalassica (assembly GCF_001458215.1). GTDB lineage: Bacteria > Pseudomonadota > Alphaproteobacteria > Rhodobacterales > Rhodobacteraceae > Shimia > Shimia thalassica. The sequence continues at coordinate 97,349 of NZ_CYTW01000002.1, forward strand.
CCAAAGCCAGCAAACCGACAAGGAAAAGCTGGTGCAAACGCATTGACGGCGCGATGGTTTCGCGGTGAAAGGTCATGGCGACAATAGGGACGAAAAAGATGCGGAACTCAAGGCGCGGGATGGTTGATCCCTTTATTGTGATGGATGTCATGGAAGCGGCACGTCAGGCCGAGGCCGACGGGCGGCACATTATCCATATGGAGGTCGGACAACCGGGTACGGCAGCACCCGAAGGCGCGCGTCGCAAGCTGAGCGAAGACATGCAGTCTGACGCGATGGGCTATACGGTTGCCCTTGGTATTCCTGAGCTGCGTGCCCGTATTTCAAAGCTTTACGGCGAGTGGTATAATGTGGACCTTGATCCGGCGCGGGTGATTGTCACCCCCGGTTCATCCGGCGCTTTCCTGCTGGCGTTCACGGCCTTGTTCAATGCCGGTGACAAGGTGGCGATTGGCGCGCCGGGGTATCCCTCGTACCGGCAAATTCTCAAAGCTCTGTCTCTGGAACCCGTTGATTTACAGACGTCTGATGCCAACCGGCTTCAACCTGTGCCGTCAGATTTTGCAGAAATGGATGTGCAGGGGCTGATGGTTGCGTCGCCCGCGAACCCGACCGGAACGATGTTGGACAAGCCCGCCATGTCGGCCTTGATTGAGGCCTGCGCGGCCAAAGGCGCGGCCTTTATCAGCGACGAAATTTATCATGGTATCGAATACGAGGCCAAAGCGGTGACCGCGCTCGAGATCACGGACGAGTGTTATGTGATCAACTCGTTTTCAAAGTATTTCTCGATGACGGGGTGGCGCGTCGGCTGGATGGTTGTGCCGGAAGATCATGTCCGGATGATCGAGCGTCTGGCGCAAAACATGTTCATTTGCGCCCCTCACGCAAGCCAGACCGTGGCCTTGGCCGCGATGGATTGCCACGAGGAATTGCAGGCCAACATGGAAGTGTACAAGACCAACCGAAACCTGATGATCGAAGGGTTGCCAAAGGCCGGCTTTACCCGTTTTGCGCCTCCGGACGGTGCGTTCTATTTCTATGTGGATGTGCGCCAGTTCACGAACGACAGCCGCGCCTTTGCCCGCGAAATTCTGGACGAGGCTGGCGTGGCGGTGACGCCTGGTCTGGATTTTGATCCGGTTCGCGGCGCGGGCACGTTGCGATTCTCCTATGCGCGTTCCAGTGCAGATATCGCCGAGGGTCTTGAGAGGCTGAAGCGCTTCATGGCGAAGCGCGGGTTTGCCTGACACAGGTCAGAGAACGGTGTGTAAGCTGAAAAAAAACGGCGTTTCCGTTGTGCTGTCGGGTGCCGGCGCCACACGGAAAGAAGCAGCGGTGGTTCCGGAACCGAGGTTGGTCTAGGGTGCGAGTGTTCGAAATGAAAACAGGGCCCAAAGTGGCGATGAGCAGACTGGTTGCAGTGTTGGTGTCATTCTGGCTGGCAGGCATGGCCGCCGCGCAGGACTTTTCCGGCCTTGCGCGGGTGGATGGTCGGGCAAGCCAGCTGACACAAGAGCGTCGCGGGACCGTGACGCTTGACCTTGCGCTGTCTCAGGGGGTGCCTTGGCGCGTCTTTCAGCTCGACACTCCCAAACGTCTGGTTCTTGATTTTCGCGAGATCGACTGGACAGGTTTTTCCGCGCAGGACCTCGGCAGTGTCGAGGGTGTACAAGAGATCCGTTTTGGCCAGTTCCGTCCCGGTTGGAGCCGGATGATCTTGCTGCTTGATGCCCCACTTGCAGTGGCGCGCGCCGGTATGGTCGTGAATGAAGAGACCGGAACCGCTGGTCTGAATATCGAGCTGCTTCCGGTTGACGCCGAAACCTATGCAGAAGGCACCGGCGCGCCCAATGATCCCCGCTGGGACCTCCCGGAACCCACAGTGCCGGTTGGACAGGGCCGCGAGGACCGACCTGCGTGGGCACCGGTCGTGATTGTTCTTGATCCCGGACATGGCGGAATTGATCCGGGGGCCCAAAGGGGCGGCGTCCTTGAAAAGGACCTGATGCTGCAATTTGCGCGGGAAATTCGCGATACCCTGCGCCGGTCTGGAAACTTTGAAGTGATCCTGACGCGCGATGACGATGTTTTTGTCTCGCTCGAGCGGCGGGTATCGATTGCCCACGAAGTACAGGCCGATCTGTTTATCTCGTTACATGCAGATGCGTTGCAACAGGGGCATGCCTCAGGGGCGACGGTTTATGTTCTTGCCGATGAGGCCAGCGACAAGGCCTCTGCGATTCTGGCACAACGCCATGATCGCGCTGATATACTGGCAGGCATTGATCTGACGGGCGCAGAAGACGAAGTGGCAGACGTGCTGCTGGATCTGGCACGACTTGAAACACAACCAAGAACCCAATTGCTGGCGACCTCGCTTGTCGAGGCATTGGACGAGGCGGCAGGACCGCTCAACCGCAAACCTCTTCGAGTGGCGGGTTTCTCGGTTCTGAAAGCGGCAGATGTGCCTTCTGTTCTGATCGAAGTGGGCTTTTTGTCGTCCGACAGGGATTTTGCACTGCTTCAGGATCCGAACTGGCGCGCGGCTGTGGCCGGGGGCCTGCGCGATGGATTGCAGCTCTGGATCGGTGAGGACAAAGTGCTGCGCGATCTCGTTCGCCAATAAAAACCACAGGATACGGCAAAAAGACGCCCACAGGTCATGCCGTTGTGTTTTGACCCCTTCGATAGCTGCCTATATAGAGGCAGAACACCTAATGTTACTAGCGCGATTGAGAGACCACCGGTGCTGAGAGCCATTCTTTCCTTTTTCGGAACCATTTTCACGTTTGTGACGATGGGTCTTGCCGTGGTCGCGCTGTCTATTGGTGCGGTTTTCTGGATTTATGGTCGGGAATTGCCCAGCCATGAAAGCCTTGCGCAATATAAGCCTCCAACGATCAGTCGGATTTATTCGGGAGAGGGGCAGATCATTGACGAATTCGCCAAAGAGCGGCGTTTGTTTGTGCCTGCGGATGAAATTCCTGATCTCGTGAAACAGGCCTTCATCTCGGCGGAAGACAAGAACTTTTATCACCACTCCGGCTATGACGCGCGGGGTATTGCCGCCGCTGGTGTCGAAGCGATTCAGTCGCGTGGCCGTGATGTACGGGGCGCGTCGACGATCACACAGCAGGTTATGAAGAACTTTCTGCTGAGTGGTGACCGCAAGATCGAACGCAAGATCAAGGAAATCATTCTGGCCACACGGGTCGAAGAAACCCTGTCCAAAGACCAGATTCTCGAACTGTACCTGAACGAAATTTTCCTCGGCCAGAACTCTTACGGGGTGGCTGCGGCAGCGCAGACCTATTTCAACAAATCCCTGTCCGATCTCGAACCCCACGAAGCGGCGACGCTGGCCTCGATGCCAAAGGCCCCGGGCAAGTTCCACCCTGTGCGCAACTATGACCGTGTGTTGTCGCGTCGGAACTTCGTTCTCAAGGAAATGTCCGAGAACGAATACATCACCGTCGCCACGTATGAATCCGAGGCAGCCAAGCCATTGCGCTCGGTTCAGAACGGCGATTTTGACAGTTTCAGATCAACCCTGCCATCGCGCGACTATTTCACAGACGAAATCCGTCGTCAGCTTAGTCAGGACTTTGGCGAGGATGAATTCTTCTCGGGCGGGATGACTGTTCGTGCCACCGTTGATCCCGAAATGCAGAAGATCGCGGCGCATGCGCTGCAACGTGCGCTTGAGAAATATGACCGCAGCCTCGGTCTGTGGCGCGGGACCCGCGAATCCCTGCCTCTTGAGGTTTTGGGTGATGAAGCCACTTGGCGCGAGGCTCTGGCCTCGGTTGATGTGCCGCGCGACGTTGATCTGGAAGGGCGCTGGTATCCGGCTGTTGTTCTCGAGGTGGGCAAAAACGATGCCCGCATCGGGATTGAAGGCGTGGAAGATGACGCGGACGGACATTTCATTCCCGCCAAAGATGCGCAATGGGCCCGCAAGGTTCTGAGCGATGGCAGCCGCGGCAAGAAAGCCACCGTCGCGGGCGATCTTCTTGAAAAAGGGGACGTTGTTCTGGTGCGTCGCATGACACAGGACGACGACGGCAGCTTTATCCGCTGGACCCTGAGACAGGTGCCCGAAGTGCAGGGTGGTTTCATGGCGATGGACGTGAACACCGGCCGTGTGATCGCGATGCAGGGCGGGTTCTCGTATCAGGATTCGGTCTTTAACCGCGCCACGCAGGCCAAACGCCAACCGGGGTCTTCGTTCAAACCCTTTGTGTATGCCTCGGCGCTGGACAGCGGCTATAGCCCTGCAACCATCGTGATTGACGCTCCGATTGAAATCAACACGCCGCAGGGCGTTTGGCGTCCTCGGAACTCGTCAAACAAATTCTACGGCCCCACGCCGATGCGCACGGGCATCGAGTTTTCGCGGAACCTGATGACCATTCGTTTGGCGCAGGAAGTCGGCATGGATGTTGTCGCGGATTATGCGGAACGCTTTGGTGTCTATGAGAACATGGGCCAGTTCCTTGCGAACTCACTCGGCTCCGAAGAAACCACGTTGTTCAAAATGGTTGCGGCCTATGCCATGTTCGGCAATGGCGGCGAACGCGTCGAGCCGACCTTGGTGGACCGTGTGCAGGACCGCTATGGTGAAACGATCTATCGCCACGATCAGCGCGATTGCACCGATTGTGATAACCCCGCAATTGCCGAAGACCGCAGCCCGCGCATTCTGTCAAACCGCGAACGTGTGATGGACGGCATCACGGCGTATCAGCTGACATCGATGATGCAGGGCGTCGTGAACCGCGGAACAGCATCAAGCGCGATTGATTTGCCTGTCCCCGTTGCGGGGAAGACCGGCACCACCAACGAAGCCAAAGACGTTTGGTTCGTCGGATTTACCAATACCTTGGTGGCCGGCTGCTATATCGGGTACGACCGTCCGCGTCCTTTGGGGCGGGGCACTTATGGCGGCAATACATGTGGTCCGGTGTTCCAGGAGTTCATGGAAGAAGCCATCGCCAAATACGGTTCGGGTAAGTTCCGCGTGCCACCCGGTGGGCACTTTATCAAGATTGACCGCTTCTCTGGTGCGCGCCTTGCGAATGATGCCAGCGGTGCCAACGTGGTTGCCGAGTATTTCCGGGATGGCGAAGAGCCGATTTTCGGTATCACCTATGATGGCGGTTTTGCCATGGGCGCCAATCTGCCTTTGGTGAAAGAAGTCGAGGCTTATGGCGGGCGCGAAGTCACCACCTCGAGCGGCAAAAAGGCCGTGGTTGGACCGAAGGCAGATTTCGGAACACTGAGCTCCGGCGGCTTGTACTAATCTGAGGGCGGGCCCATTGGCCCGCTTCACGGCCTTTCGCGCGGTCGGAATTGCCAAGAACCTCTTTGCATTGCCTTGCCCGCGCCCGACGGGTGGTTTATCACCCTGATCTGACCCCAAAGAAACGGATCCCCCGATGCGCGCTGAAACCCAGAACACTGTTGCGGAAATCAACAAATCGTTGGAGCTGTTGCGTCAGCGCCTTGATTGGGAAACGGCCCAGTACCGGTTGGAAGAATTCAACGCACGCGTCGAAGATCCTGACCTTTGGAATGACCCTGAAGCGGCGCAAAAGCTGATGCGCGAACGCCAGAATTTGGTCGACGCTTTGGCGACCGTGACATCCATCGAGACCGACCTGAACGACAACATCGAGCTTATTGAAATGGGCGAGATGGAAGAGGATGAGGAAGTTGTCTCGGAAGCCGAAGACGCGCTCAAGGCACTGGCTGTGGAAGCCGCCAAGAAAGAGCTTGAGGCGCTTCTGGATGGGGAAGCCGACAGCAACGACACCTTTCTCGAGATCAACTCGGGGGCAGGGGGAACGGAATCCTGCGATTGGGCGTCCATGCTGGCGCGGATGTATGTCCGTTGGGCCGAGAAAAAGGGCTATAAGGTTGAATTGCAATCCGAGACCTCTGGCGAAGAAGCCGGGATCAAATCCGCCGCCTACAAGATTTCGGGGCACAACGCCTATGGCTGGCTAAAGTCTGAATCCGGTGTGCATCGTCTCGTGCGTATTTCGCCGTTTGACTCCGCCGCCAAACGCCATACGTCCTTCACCTCTGTCAAAGTTTATCCTGTTGTGGATGACAATATCGAGATCGAGGTCAATCCTTCCGATATCCGCATCGACACCTACCGGTCATCGGGTGCGGGTGGGCAGCACGTGAACACCACCGACTCGGCCGTGCGGATCACGCACCACCCCACAGGGATCGTTACGACCAGTTCCGAGAAGTCCCAGCACCAAAACCGTGATATCGCCATGAAGGCGCTTAAATCGCGCCTGTATCAGATCGAGTTGGACAAGCGTTCCGCGCTTGTTAACGAAGTGCACGAGAACGCAGGCGACGCAGGCTGGGGCAACCAGATCCGGTCTTATGTTCTGCAGCCCTATCAGATGGTAAAAGATCTGCGGACGAATTTTGAAACCTCGGACACCAAGGGTGTTCTGGACGGCGATCTGGATGGCCTCATGGCAGCGACACTGGCGCTGGATGTTGCCGGCAAAAGCCGCGCCGACGCGCAGACGGACTAACACCGAAGCCTGTTCCAACATCTTCTATGACCTCGAAAGACGGGCCTTGCGTTAAATCGCAGGGCCTTTCATCGTTATAAGGGAAAACGTGAGGGGCATGTGATGCAGGTACTGAATCAAGAGGCGGTGGATCTCGTGGCGGCGCTAAGGTCGCGCGATGTGTCATGCGAAGACGTGATGCGCGCAACACTTGAGCGCATTGCCGAGGTAAACGGCAGCATCAACGCGCTGATATCCTTGCATGACAGTGAACATCTTCTGGAGCAGGCGCGCGCCGCAGATGTCGCGGGGCCGAAGGGGGCCTTGTTTGGCCTGCCTTTCGCGGTCAAGGAACTCGAGTCGGTTGCAGGCATGGCGCACAGCGAAGGGTCCCCAATCTTCAAAGACAGGATCGCCCCAAAAGACAGCCCCATGGTGCATCATTTGCGAGAGGCCGGTGCGATCTTCATCGGCAAAACCAATGTCCCCGAATTTGGCCTTGGATCGCACAGCTATAATCCCGTGCATGGCGTGACGCGAAACCCCTATAATACGGATGTGACGGCGGGTGGATCGTCTGGCGGGGCCGCTGCGGCACTGGCGACGCGTATGGTGGCGTTGGCCGATGGGTCGGACATGATGGGATCACTTCGCAATCCGGCAGCGTTCTGCAACGTCTATGGTTTCCGGCCGAGTTGGGGCGTGATCCCGCGGGGTCCGGATGGCGAGACGTTTCTACAGCAGCTTTCGACAAATGGCCCGATGGCCCGTTCGCCTCGGGATCTGGCGCTTTTGATGGAAGTCATTGCCCAACCCGATCCACGGGTGCCGCACAACGCGCCGTTGCAAGACTGGACCTTGCAAGCACCTGACCGGCTCGAGGGGATGCGCATCGGGTGGCTTGCTGACTGGGGTGGGGCCTATCCGATGGAGGACGGTGTTCTTTCCCAGTGTGAAGCGGGCTTGTCGGCATTTGCGGTTCTGGGGGCAGTTGTCACGCCTGTGGCGCCGCCGTTCTCCGCAGAAGAGTTGTGGCACAGCTGGACCGTTTTGCGGCACTGGGCCGTTGCGAACGAGCTGGGGCAATACTTCAAGAACCCGGAGACCTGTGATTTGCTCAAGCCTGCTGCGATTTGGGAGGTCGAAGCAGGACTGTCTCTGGATGGCCAAGCCATCGCCAAGGCGGGCGCGATACGGTCGAAGTGGTTTGCCACACTGGCAAGCCTGTTCGAGACATATGATTTTCTGGTTCTGCCTTCTGCGCAGGTTTGGCCGTTTCCGGCCGATTGGGATTGGCCGAAAGAGGTCGCAGGACATTTCATGGACACCTATCACCGCTGGATGGAAGTCGTCGTTCCTGTCAGCCTTGCCGGAGTGCCCTGCATTTCCGTGCCTTGCGGGTTTGGCGCGGCAGGTCTTCCGATGGGGATGCAGGTCTTTGCCCGCAAAGGCGACGATCTGGCCCTGTTGAACGCGGCGCAGACCTATCATGCTGCGACTCATTGGCCCGATATACCCCCCCGACACATTCAACACGGTTGATTTGTTTCTAGTCAGCGGTTCTTATCGTTGAAAAGACAGACATTTTGGGAGGAATGGATGCCGGAAACGCCAAAACAGGGTGTACCCGAACTGGGAGACGTCAATACCGCCATGTTGAAAGAGGCGCTGCGACTGGGGTGGCGGGACTTTCTGACCAAGCCGGGTTTCGGCCTGATCTTTGCGAGCTTTTATGTGATCGTTGGCTGGATTCTGGCGTGGATTACCGTGCAAACCGGACAAAGCTACTGGTTGGTTTTTGCGGCAATCGGGTTTCCGCTGCTTGGGCCCTTTGCTGCTGTCGGGCTTTATGAAGTATCTCGTCGGCTGGAAGAAGGCAGGGCAATGGACGTCTATGCGATCTTTGGCGTGATCGGCAGGCAAAGCAAACGCCAGATGCCTTCGATCTGTGCGGTGATTGTGATCGTGTTTCTGTTCTGGTTCTTCCTGGCGCACATGATCTTTGCCTTGTTTCTGGGGTTGTCGACCATGACCAACGTGTCGTCGTCATTCGAGGTCTATACCACGGTGAATGGTCTGACGATGTTAGCGGTCGGGACAACGGTCGGCGCCTTTTTTGCCTTGCTGCTGTTTATGATAACGGTTCTTTCACTTCCTTTGTTGCTTGATAGAGAAATTGATTTTGTCACTGCCATGATCACCAGCTTTCAATATGTGCAGGCCCATTTTGTCATAATGCTTGTGTGGGCCGTGATTATCTCGGTGGCGACATTTGTCGCAATGGCTCCGGCGTTCTTGGGGCTGCTGATTGTTTTGCCTGTGTTGGGGCATGCAACATGGCACCTTTACGCCCTGATAAAACGGGCCGGGCGCGTGACTGACACAGAAGGTTCCGCGCAAGCACTAGAGGCCTGACGCCAAGGCCGCACCACATCAAAGCCCGAAGGCTTGATTTGTGCGCGACTTGATCGAAACGGCGTCAGGTTGAAAGAACCTGACGTTATTCAGGCAAAAGGGCGATCCAGCTGCAACAGTTTGCGATGATAGGGGATAAGCTCTTCGGCGGTGCAAAAACCGACTGTTCTTGCGGCGGCGAGCACGGCGCCCGTGTCTTTGCCGAGGTGTTCATAGACAAGACGCGCTGCGCGGCATCCATTGACCGTTTCCCGCACGGTGCGGGTGGCATAACCGATCCAGTAGTGATTCTGGAACGAGGCGACGCGGCTGAGATAGTTGAAGGACGTTGCCATCGTCTTTTTGTGGGAAACTAAGGCCCCGACACCATCTTCCTGCGGTAGGCAAACACCTCGGAACTCGCGGGTTTTAGGGTCCGTAGGAAGGCCCTGTTGGCGCATTGCTTCTTTCGCTTCAAAACCACGGATGAATGTGTGTTTGTCTTTGCGGAAGACATAGACCAACCCAGTGATAATCAAGTCGGATTCTGTAAAGCTTCGACGCGAAAAGCGGTAAAATCCATCTGGAAACACATCCTGAGGAATGTCGGTCATGCCCGTGCCGACATAATCCGCGATCAGGGGATGGTTCAAAACCGAGCGTTCCGTGGCAAGTTTTTCAATAGGCTCGAGCAGGATGCGCGCATCCACCTCAAAAAACGTGCAGATCCGATGAAGAACATCGGGGCGCGGGAAGCTTTCGCCCGACAGATAGCGATTGAATTGGGTCCGGTTGATTCCCAGTTCGCGGCACAGCTGTGAGACCGAAGGATATGTGTCGGCAAGGATTCGGAGGTTCGCGCCGAACATTTTTCGCAACTCTGAGGGCGAAATCAGTCCAGACTGCTCGTTTGTCTTCGTCAACGCTTCTCTCTCCGGTTGGACACTATTTTAGAGTTTCACGCATGACGCGTGTCAGTATCTTAGCCTATAGAGACTTTGACGCGACTTCACATCATGTTGACGCAGTTTTGCATCAAGTTGAGGCAATGTCGACACAATTCCGGTGCTATCGACGCGCAATTTTCCATGTCGCCCGGGCCAAACATTTGTGACACTTGGTTAAGAGGCAGAAAGGAGAGTGTTCTCAAATGCTTGGCGTGGTTTTATGGAGCGATAGTTTGGACAACAAAGCCGTGATTTGGTGTGAAGATCAGGGCGATCTGGCGTATTTCAACGGAGGAACGGATACACCGGTAGATATTGTTGACCTTGATGCAGGCGACTTGGTGCAGTTCGAATTGCAACAAGAACGGCACCTACGGTATGCCAAAAATCCGCGTCGGATAGAGCAGGGCGCATATGCGCATCTCCCCGGTGATTTACAGGCGGCCGCGGCTCCTCAGCAACCGGACAAGGTTGCCGCCCCCAAGGCCGCACGGTTGGGCACTGCTGATATCATTCCTTTTGCGCGTCGGGATCGCAAAGAACCGTCGCACCGCCAGATGGTTTTGGCGTGACGCTCTCCGAAAGCTGCACCGCATAAGATCACTTGTTGGCGTCACTCTGGACACGAAAAAGGCCCCGTAAGGGGCCCTTTTTTGTTGTGACGGCGCCTACGGGCCGTGTTCAACACATTTGTTTTATTCGGCGCCGCGCGACAATGCAGCAACCCCGGTGCGGGCCACTTCGACAAGGCCAAGAGGCCGCATCAGGTCTGCAAACGCGTCGATTTTCTCGGGCGCGCCGGTCACTTCGAACACAAAGCTGTCGAGTGTGCTGTCGACCGCGTTTGCGCGAAAGATATCCGCCAGACGCAGCGCTTCAACACGCTTTTCACCTGTTCCCGTCACTTTGAACAGGGCCAGTTCGCGCTCTACCGAGGGGCCATCAACGGTGAGGTCGTGCACTTCGTGCACTGGCACAATCCGGCCCAGCTGTGCCTTGATCTGTTCGATGACCTGCGGGGTCCCCTTGGTCACGATTGTGATGCGCGACTGGTGTCCCAGATGGTCCACCTCGGCCACGGTCAGGCTTTCGATGTTGTAACCACGTCCGGAAAACAGGCCAATCACACGGGCCAGAACACCCGGTTCGTTGTCGACCAGAACCGCCAGCGTGTGGGTTTCCTGAACATCCGAGAAGTTCGGGCGCAGGTTATAGGCCGAGTGTTTGGACGAGCCTTTTTTGATTTTTAGAGCAGCCATCTTTCTTCTCCTTACACCAGAACCGCGCCGCCAGCTTCGATCGCACCCTGCGTCGAAGCTTCGCCGAGAAGCATTTCGTTGTGCGGCTTGCCTGATGGGATCATCGGGAAACAGTTTTCGTGCTTTTCAACCAGACAGTCGAAGATCACGGGGCCGTCATGGTTGATCATTTCAATGATTGCATCGTCCAGATCATCGGGATCACTACACTGGATGCCTTTGGCACCAAAGGCTTCGGCGAGCTTGACGAAGTCAGGCAGGCTTTCGGACCACGAATGGCTGTAGCGTTCGCCATGCAGCAACTCCTGCCACTGACGTACCATGCCCAGTCGTTCGTTGTTCAGGATGAACTGTTTGACGGGCAGGCGGAACTGCATCGCAGTGCCCAGCTCTTGCATGTTCATCAACCAGGACGCTTCTCCCGCCACATTGATCACAAGGCTGTCGCGATGCGCCATTTGCACGCCGATCGAAGCCGGGAAACCATAGCCCATGGTTCCCAATCCACCGGATGTCATCCAGCGGTTCGGATCTTCGAACCCAAGATATTGGGCGGCCCACATCTGGTGCTGGCCAACTTCAGTGGTGATATAGCGGTCATGGTCTTTGGTCAGGGCCTCAAGGCGCTGCAACGCGTATTGCGGCTTGATGATCTTGCCTTCCTGCTTGAAGGACAAGCAATCGGTTTCGCGCCATTTGTCGACCTGTGCCTGCCACTTGACCAAAGCTTCTTTGTTGGTTTTGCGGCCACGTGCCTTCCAGATTTTCAGAATGTCTTCCAGAACATGTCCAACATCACCAACAATCGGAATATCGACGCGGATCACCTTGTTGATGGACGAAGGATCGATATCGATATGCGCCTTTTTCGAACCGGGCGAGAACGCCTCGATCAAGCCGGTAATCCGGTCATCGAAACGGGCGCCGATGTTGATCATCAGATCGCAGTCGTGCATCGCCATGTTGGCTTCGTAAAGACCGTGCATGCCCAGCATGCCCAACCAGTTTTTGCCGGACGCAGGATAGGCGCCGAGACCCATCAAGGTCGACGTGATCGGAATGCCAGTTGCATCAACCAGCTCGCGCAGCAATTGCGATGCCGCCGCGCCCGAGTTGATCACGCCGCCGCCTGTGTAAAATACAGGGCGTTCGGCTTTTTCCAGCGCTTCAACCAGTTCGGTGATCGATTCGATGTCACCTTTCAGCTGTGGCTGATAGTTCGACGTGTTGACGGCCTGAGGCGCGGTATAGTCGGCGCTCGCAAACTGGACGTCTTTTGGAATGTCCACAAGAACCGGACCGGGACGACCAGAGCGTGCCACATGGAAGGCCTGATGGATTGTGCCCGACAGGGTCGACGTGTCTTTCGCCAGCCAGTTATGTTTGGTGCAGGGGCGCGTGATGCCAACGGTGTCGGCCTCTTGGAACGCGTCCGACCCAATCATGAATGTGGGCACCTGTCCCGACAGAACAACAATCGGGATCGAATCCAGCAGCGCATCGGTCAGACCGGTCACCGCGTTTGTTGCGCCGGGGCCTGATGTAACCAGTGCAACGCCAACCTTGCCGGTTGAACGCGCATAGCCTTCGGCCGAATGCACAGCGCCCTGTTCGTGGCGCACCAGAACGTGACGGATATCGTTCTGCTGAAAAATTTCGTCATAAATAGGTAGGACAGCCCCGCCGGGATATCCGAAAACTGTGTCCACACCCTGATCCTTGAGGGCTTGAACGACCATTCTTGCTCCGGTCATCTGACGTGTCATGTGTCTCTCCGTTTACAACGTCACAATATTCATACGCATAAAAAAGCCCCCGATCGTCTGACGGGGGCGCATGGGGTACCGTTATGGTGTCCGTTACCGGCCCATGCGCCTTGATCCAATGACGACGACTAGCGATTGCATGTCGGTTGCTCCTTCGAATGCGTGGCCGGACATTATGAGTGTCCTGCGGGGGCGTCAACCGCGAAATCTTGCTGCAGGCGCAAAAAGATCGCTGAAAGTGTCCTTTGGCGGTCAAAATCTTTTCATTAGTTGCGCAAAATCACATCAATGCGGACATATGCGGTAATTTGGTGGGTGAATTGGGCTTTCCAAGGTGTTTCAAGGCAGCGAAAACTCCCATGAACGCAAATCTCGAATTCCCGAAGAAAGAATCAACGCACGGCCAGAGACACGCGTGATCCCTGTGATCCGCCGCGTGTCTTTGTGGTGTCTGAAATGAAAAAGCCGACGGTTGGGGCACGGCGCGGATCAGAGACCGCCGACGCCTGTTCCCTGCAAAACACCGTGTTCCATCGCATAGCGCGTGAGGCCGGCGGTCGAACTGATGCCGAGTTTGCGTTTGATATTCTTGCGGTGGGTTTCCACAGTACGCACCGAAATATCCAAGGCGTTGGCCACTTCCTTGTTGGATTTGCCTTGCGCCAATTGAAGCAAAACGGTTTGTTCACGGCTTGTCAAAGGTTCGCGGTCCGTGTCGTCTTGGGGTTCTAACGAGCCTTGGGCGCCGGTGCACAGATACCTGCCACCCTGCATGACCACATCGATGGCCGTTTTGATTTCGTCCGTCGGCACATCTTTGAGGATATATCCCATCGCGCCATGCGAGAGCGCGGTTGAGATATATTCCGGGCTGTCATGCATCGACAGGATCAGGATGCGCGTGTCCGGTTTTGCCTCTAGCAGCATTTCGGTTGCGGTCAGCCCGCCGATTTCCGGCATGTTGAGATCCATCAACACCACGTCCGGCGCAAGCTGTTTCATCTGGTCAACCGCTTCGCGGCCATTCGACAGGGTGCCGATGACATTGATGTCGTCATAGCTTTCCAGAATTGATTGGATTCCCTCTGCCACCATCGGGTGGTCATCGACAATCACGACACGGACGGGTTCAGAATTCATGCACTTGCCTTCCTGTTGTCCGGCGACTCTTCTTCGGGCTGCAACATATGCGACAGGGGAACTTCGGCTTCGATGATGGTTCCCGAGCGGCTGGAATACAGGCGCAACGAGCCTTCCAGCTGCTCTACGCGTTCCTGCATGTTTCGCAGTCCCAGTCCGGGCGCGGATCGGCTGGTCGCGTCTGGGGACATCCCTGTTCCGTTATCTGCGATCCGCAAGGTCGCTCCATTTTTGTGGCCGCGCACATTGATTGTGACATGCGTGGCGTTTGAATGCCGTTCGATATTGGTCAGCGCTTCCTGCGCAATCCGATATAACGCATTTTTTGCATCTTTGTCTAAGCGGTTGCGAAACACCACAGTATGGAATTCGGTTTCAATATGCGTGCGCACGGCAAAATCATCTGTCAGCGCCTTGAGAGCAGGGCCCAACCCGAGATCATCAAGAACACCGGGGCGCAAATCCCGGCTGATCCGGCGCACTTCCTGAATGGCGCCTGACAGGTGGTCGATGCCCTTGTCCAGTGTTTCAAGCGCCCGGTCATCACCCGACTTAAAGCGCCTGCGGGCACTGTCGAGGGCATAGCGGACCCCCACCAGAAGCTGGCTGATCCCGTCATGCAGTTCACGTGCAACGCGGCCACGCTCTTCTTCCTGCGCATCGAACACGCGCTGGGTCAACTTTTTGAGTTTTGCGTCCGCCAAACGCCGTTCGCGGATGTTGATCACAAGGCCCGACATAAAGACCGAGATCAGCGCCGCGACGGTGATCGCCAGAATATAGCCGGAGGTCCGGCGCACCCTGTTTTCGACTTCGGCGCGCGCAGCAGCAACGGTTTCCAGCACGTCATCGATAAAGATGCCGGTGCCGATCGCCCATTGCCAGTCCTGAAGGCCCACAACATAGGTCACAATACGTGCGGTTTCGCGTGACGAGGGTTTGGGCCAGTCATAGGTGTGATAGCCGCCGCCCTGACGCGCAATCCGGATCAGCTCGTCCGTGATCGGGATGTCGTTCAAATCTTCGAGGCCGGTCCAGTTCTTGCCGATCAAATAGGTCTGGCGCGGGCTGACAAGGTTGTTGCCCTCATAGTCGAACACAAAGAAGTACCCGTCCTGTCCATAGATCATGGACGACAAGATCTGTGTCACCGCCAGTTTTGCCTCTTCATCATCCGGCGCGGCGCGGCCATAGATGTTTACAAAAGCGGTCCGCGCAATCGAGATATAGTTTTTGAGCTCGGCTTTCTTGGCTTCGATCAGCTGAATTTCCAGAGCCTTGATTTCGCGGTCGGCCAATTGTCTGGATTGATTTGCCACGAGAACGGAAATGGCCGCGACCGCAAGAACGAGCGGAAGAGTCGCAAGCAGAAACAACTTTTGTCCGTAAGACAAACGTAGAAGCGAAAGAAAACGGCGCATATTCGATTCGTTACGTGGATTGGGGCACGAATCATAGCCATGATTTGATATTTTTGACCACCTTCGGTGCATCCCTACGTAGTTCTACTTGGATTTTTTCGAAGAAAAACTGACTGATGCCGCCTTTCTACGCATTACTAGGTATTCCAAGTTCACTCTCTCAAAGCTAGGCTCGTGCTACTTGAAACGATCCGTGCTCATGTAAAAAGAAACATGAGGGCTGTACTAATTCTGGGAGGAAGAACTCTATGGATCGTCGTTCTTTTCTAAAAACAACTGCTGTAGGCGGCACCGCTGCTGCTGCTACCACTCTGGCGGCACCTGCATATGCGCAAGGCAAGCGTACGCTGACCATGGTCACCACATGGGGCCGCGGTCTGGCTGGCGTGTTTGACGCAGCGCAACGCACTGCTGACAGCATCACAGCGATGTCAGACGGCATGTTGACCGTCGACGTAAAAGCAGCCGGCGAGCTGGTTGGCGCGTTTGAAGTATTTGACGCCGTGACCGCTGGTCAGGCCGACATGTACCACGCTGCAGACTACTATTTTGTTGGTCAGCACCCTGGTTATGCCTTCTTCACGGCTGTGCCTTTCGGCATGACCGCTCAGGAACTGGCAAACTGGTACTACCATGGCGACGGCATGGGCCTGCACGACGAACTGGGCGAAATCTTCGGCCTGAAATCGTTCCTCGGCGGCAACACCGGCGCGCAAGCGGGTGGCTGGTTCTCGAAAGAGATCAATGGTCCAGAAGACTTCAACGGCCTGAAGTTCCGTATGCCTGGTCTGGGCGGTAAAGCTCTGGGTAAACTGGGCGCATCGGTACAGAACCTTCCGGGTTCGGAAGTGTATCAAGCGCTGGCATCGGGCGCCATCGACGGCACCGAGTGGATCGGCCCATGGGCTGACGAAAAAGCCGGTTTCCAGGAAATCACCAAGTTCTACTACACTGCGGGCTTCCACGAGCCAGGCGCAGGTCTGTCGGTTGCAACCAACCGCGAAGTCTTTGACTCGCTGTCGCCTGCACACCAGAAGATCATCGAGATCGCGTCTGCTGAAACGCACCAGTGGAACCTGGCGCAATTCCTGAACAACAACGGTGCGGCACTGCAGCGTCTGCAGTCGTCCGGCGTGAAAACTCTGGAATTCCCTGACTCTGTCTGGGATGCGTTTGGTAAGGCGTCTGCTGAAGTGCACGCCGAGAACATGGGCGACGAAATCTACAAGAAGATCTTTGACAGCTTCTCGGCATCGATGGCTGCGTCTTCGAGCTGGATTCAAAAGTCCGAAAGCGCTTATCGCGCGCAACGCGACCGCGTTCTGGGCTAAGCCAACTGGCCTAGCCTACACAGAGGCCCTCCGGAACTTCCGGGGGGCCTTTTGCGAAAAAGTCGCACAGCGCACCTCATAATAACAATAAGGGGATGAGGGGACATGCTGGACGCAATTGTCTGGTTTTTCACCAATATTGGCCAAGCCATCTTGAACTTCGGATATGCGATCACGCATCCGTCGCTCTGGCTGGCATGGATCGGCGGCCTTGAGACCGTAGAAGACAAACAATCGCTGATGCGGTTTGTTTACTATGGCGCCTCGGTCGAATTTTTCTTTGTGGTCTTTACCGCTTTCCTGATCATCACAGCCGTCGGTTTGTGGCGCAACAGCGTCATGTGGGGGTGTGTGCGTGTACTGGAGGGGTTTGCCAACACGGTTGGACGTTTCTTTGCATGGGCCGGTCTTTTGATGGTTCTGCAACAGATCGTCATCGTGTTCATGCAGCGGATCTTTACCGTCGCCGAGATTTCATTGATCTGGAATGTCGATTTCCTGACGCATGACGTCAGCTGGTGGGCCGAAGAACTCAAACTTTACAACGCCATGATCGTTACGATGTGTGCGACCTACACCTTTGTGCAGGGGGGGCACGTGCGCGTGGATCTCGTGTATTCGCTTGTGTCGTACCGCACCAAAAAGGTGATCGACATGTTCGGCTCGCTTGTCTTTATGATGCCAGCGGCCGTTCTGACATGGATGTACGGTTGGTTCTTCATGTGGCGCCATCTGGTCACTCCGAAAGTCTCGGCAAGTGACAAGGTCGAGTTGCTGATGAAGAAGTCGCGCATTCTGAAATGGAATGTCGAAACAATCGGCTTTTCGCCAAACGGGTTCAACGCCTATTTCCTGTTCAAGATTCTGCTGGTTTGCTTTGCAGCCATGGTGTTCTTGCAGGCTATTGCTTTCTTCTACCGCTCGTACCTCGAGAGAAAAGAAGGCAAGGCCAGCGAAGGGAAGTATCTCGACCGCGATACGCTGGGCGAGGGCGAAGAAGCCTATGAAGGCACACACTGATCTAAGGGGCAGAAACCATGCTATTTGGACTTGATGGGGTCGAAGTCGGCCTGATTATCGTCTTTCTCTGTCTCTTCGGAGGCATCTTGTCGGGCTTTCCGGTGGCGTTCGCCATCGGTGGGGCAGGGGTAATCTCGTTCGGGATTATTGCTGCGCTGGACAGCGCCGGCATTCTTATTCACCAGGCTATCGACACATCGTCGGGCATGTATGCGGACCTGATCGCGCAAGGGATCAAATCCGACGCGATTTCGACGTTCCGATACCCCGATTTGCCGCGTGTTGAAGAGGCCATTTTCCCTGACGGTTGGGAAAAGGCGATGGACCGCAACCTGTCGTTTATCGTGAACCGTATGAACGAACGCGTTATTGCAGGGGCGTCTATTGAAACGCTTCTCGCTGTTTTGATGTTTGTTCTGATGGGCATCACGCTGGAACGGTCTAAGATTGCAAACGAACTGCTGACAACCATGGCGCGGGTCTTCGGCCCCCTGCCCGGTGGTCTGGCTGTTTCGGTTGTTGTTGTGGGTGCTTTTCTTGCGGCGTCGACTGGGATCGTTGGTGCAACCGTTGTCACGATGGGTCTGTTGTCGCTGCCAACCATGTTGCGCAACGGATATTCACCTCAGCTTGCGACCGGTGTGATTGCCGCGTCGGGGACGCTGGGGCAGATTATTCCGCCGTCGATCGTGATCGTTTTGCTCGGTACATTGGCCGGTGACCTGTATTCCACGGCTCAAGAAGAGCGTGCGCAGCTTGCCGGGTGTTCCGATGCTTTGACCTTTCTTGGCGAGCCGGCAGTTGTATCGGTCGGAACCCTGTTCCAGGCTGCACTGATCCCCGGCATCATGCTGGCGGTTCTCTACGGTCTTTATGCGTTTGGCTTTGCGCTGTTGAATCCCAAAAAGGCGCCCGCCGTCGAACTGGGGGCTTCCAACAGTGAACCGATTGGTCGCAACCATGGTCTGGCTTGGTTCCTTGGTGTACCTGCTTTGCTGGTTGTCGGTCTGATTGGTCTGTCCAATGTCGGACTGGTCGGCAGTCAGGATGTCACGGTTGAAAGCTTCTCTGATGCGGGACAAACCGCAAGCCTGCGCACGCGGGTAGGAGAACAGTGTAAGGCCTCTATGATCGATTTGCATGGACAGGAAGCATGGGATGCTGCCGTCGCAGAGCAAACGGTGATTGATGCCGCTGGCGGTGTTCAGGAAGCACGTGCCCTCACAGATGACGAGCGCGCAGCGGCCTATCTGGACAAGCTGGCTTCGGCGGCTCCGATCGGGTCGGGCATCGCAATCGGTTTCTTGATGCTGGCCTTCGTTCTGACCACTGCACGTGGTGTGGCACCTTCGCGTGACACAACACCGTTGCTGATTGGTGGCGCGGGCATCGTGCTTGGGCTTGGGGTTGATGCACTTGTCATCTCGCCTGTGACCACGCCGGGTTGGACGTTGATCTATTTGGCCATCCCGATCCTGATGACCTTGTACGGATGTCGCTATGCTGCGGGTCTGCTGGGACGTAACGAGCTTTTGCGCGTTGTCTTCCCACCACTTGTCTTGATCGTTGCGGTTCTGGGGTCGATCCTTGGTGGTATCACCAACCCGACGCCTGCCGCGGCTTTGGGTGCCGGTGGTGCATTGTTGCTGGCGGCCTTCCGCAAGTTGCAGGATCAGGAAAAATCGGGCGGGATCATCATCTGGTCGACTTTCGCAATCATCATCATGATCCTTGTGGGTGTGAACTTTGATTTGCGTGTCAACGTGGAAGACGTTTCAACCGAGAACTGGATTGCCTATGGCGTTGCGAAATCGGCCTATCTGTTTGCGATGTTCGGCATTGTCTACAGCTGCTGGGTTCTGTTGCGTGGTAAGGTTCTGACACCGATTGTACGCGAGACTGCGAAAGTGACCTCGATGGTCTTTACCATCCTGATCGGGTCGCAGTTGTTGAACCTCGTTGTGATTTCCTTTGGCGGCGAACACTATATCCAAGGCTTCCTGAAGTCCTTTGATAACCCCGCCACGGCCTTCCTGATCGTGATGTTGGTTCTGTTTGTTCTGGGCTTTGTGCTCGACTTCCTCGAGATCATCTACATCGTGATCCCGATTGTCGGCCCGGTCATCTATGGCTCTTATTTCGATCCGAAATGGGTAACCATCATGATCGCGGTGAACCTGCAGACATCGTTCCTGACGCCACCCTTTGGCTTTGCTCTTTTCTATCTGCGAGGGGTCGCGCCAAAAGAGGTGACAACAGGACATATCTATCGCGGGATCATTCCTTTCGTACTGATTCAGGTCGTTGGGTTGGCCATTCTCTGGTACTTCCCGTCAATCGTGACGATCCTGCCGGATTTGATCCCGAATTGATCTGGAATATCTAAAGCAAAGGGCCGCCCGAATAGATCGGGCGGCCCTTTTCGTTTCTAGAGGTGGAATATGAAAGAAAGCACTGCCCCTCATTGCCGCCCGCAAAAGGTGCAGTTCCGTCAGCAGAGAGAGTTAGTCTTTGAGTTGAAGAAGATCCCAGCGGTTGCCAAAGGGATCACGCCACACGGCAACAGTGCCATAAGGTTCATGGCGCGGATCTTCCTCAAACTGGACGCCTGCCAAGAGCATCATCGCGTGATCCGCATGGAAGTCATCGGTATGCAAGAACAACCCGACACGCCCGCCAAACTGATTGCCAATCGCGGCGTCTTGTTGTGGCCCATCCGCCTTGGCCAAAAGGATGTGTGTTTCACAATCGCGATCAGGTGAAATCACAACCCACCGTTTGTCTTCGGACAAAGGGATGTCTTCGCGCAAATGAAACCCGAGCTTTGTAACATAGAACACAAGTGCGTCGTCATAGTCAGGCACAAGCAGGGAGAAGGCATGTAAATGACGGGCCATGATCACCCCTTATAGGGCATGGCATCCGGCAGGGTGATATTGGCTACCTGCTCGGCAATGGGTTCCGTGGACAGGGGGTGTTGTTTGGATTCAAACTTGGCTGGATCATCCAGCGGCTGCCATGCGCCACCCGTGTAAACTTCCAGTCCGGAAAAGCGGGCCTTGTAGCCCATCTTGCGGCTTCCGGGCACCCAATATCCCAAATAGATATAGGGAAGTCCGGACTCACGCGCGATTTCGATGTGGTCAAGGATTAGATAGGTGCCAAGGCTTTGGCGGGGCTGGTCCGGGTTGTAAAACGAGTAGACCATGCTCAGCCCGTCTTCGAGCACATCCGTGAGCGACACCCCGATCAATTCCTGACTTTCGGAATCCGAGTATTCGATAATGCGGCTGCGAATGGGGGTCTCTTCGACCATTGCGGCAAATTCGAAGACATCCATGTCAGCCATGCCACCATCCGCGTGGCGTTGATCCAGATAAGAGCGGAACAGTTCAAATTGCTCGTCCGTGGCCCATGGCGAAGACACCCGACGGCGCAGATGTTCATTCCGCTTGATAATGCGTTTCTGGGTCTTGGAAGGTTTGAATTTGTTCACATCGATACGTGCTGACAGACAGGCCGCACAATCGGTGCATGAAGGCCGATACAAAACGTTTTGAGAGCGTCTGAACCCCTGATGAGACAGAGTGTCGTTCAAGGCCGTTGCGTGTTCGCCATGAAGGGCGGTGAACAGCTTTCTCTCCATCCTGCCCTCAAGGTAAGGGCAGGGTTGAGGCGCTGTCACATAGAACTGGGGCGCAAGAGGCAGGGTATGGCGCATGAGTATCCGATTTCGCTGTTCGCACTAGACGATAGCAACGGTTCCGGATGACGCCAACCCCTTGCTGGCAGGTGCGCGTCAGTATCGCGCGGGGCGGTTGATCGCGACCGATCCCATGAAATAGTCCGTCAAACCTTGCTTGCGCGCAGAGGTCAGCATCAGGATGATCGACACGATTTGCAACGGGAAGACCGAAATCGAGATGTGATATCCCAGCGTGTGCAGGATGGCGCTACCGAAATCAAACGTGCGTCCGGTGCGGTCACGGAATTCAATGGAAAACAGTCTCATGCCCCAAGTCGCCGACGATGTGGTCAGCGTAATCGTACGGTAGAGGAAGCCAACCACCAGCATCAATGCTGGAAAGAAGAACAGGCCGGTAAAGGCCGTGAAGGGCACGATGATCGCAGATACCACGGCAATCAGAACCATATCGACCAACCATGCCAGCAAACGCTTGGTCGGGATGTCGGCATAAAACTCGGATTGAGTGTCCGGATCAGGCAGGGCAGTCGAGTCAGAATACATAGGTGGCACCGTTTGCAGGCTGTTCATTGAGGCGTGCTCCTTGGCACGAGAGAATATTGCGCGGGATCAAGAGGGAAGGGAAGGCCCCGCAAGGTGCGGGGCCGAGGGAGGAGGGAGGTCGTGTCTTAGGCGTCGAGAGGCGCGTTGCGCTCTTCCGCGGCTTTGTGGGCGCGTTCGTCCATGAACTGGTCGAACTCTGCCTTGTCCTTGGCGTCACGCAGACGTTCGAGGAAGGTTTCGAACGAGCGTTGTTCGTCTTCCAGACGACGCAGTGTATCCTGACGATAGGCGTCAAACGCACTGTTGCCGGTTGGGTTCATGACGTGTGCCCGGCGAAGATGATTGCTACGGCGGCGGCTGCAGGACTTGTTGAACATTCGTTTGCTCCAGATCATATAGAAGAGAAGGGCCAGACCAACCGGCCAGAAAAAGACAAAGCCTAGAACCATTGCGGCGATCCAAGCGCCTTTGCCTTTGCTGTCCAGCCAAGCCTCGCTTTTGGAAAACCAGCCTGTTGGGCCAGAGTCAGCGGGGGCGGTCGCATAGGGTGTCATTATCAGTCTCCGTTCGTTGGAATGTTTATCGCTTTCACATTACCTAGATTGGAATCTCGCTTTGCAAATGCAAGGCTTTATGTAAATCTTTTTTACATTATCGCGTAGTAATTTGTTTTTAAATGAAAAAAATCGGAGTGTTTTCCGCCAGTTTCGGTGTAGCCTGAAGGCGGTATTGGAAGAAACAGGAGGAATTTCATGGGGTATACGATTGATCGGGTCATCACCGAACAGGATTTTGACGCTGTTGATGCACGGGTTCGGGCGGCTTTGAAACAACAGGGTTTTGGTGTGCTGACGGAAATTGATGTGCAGGCCACCATGAAGACCAAAATCGGTGAGGATATGGACGGGTATCGTATTCTGGGTGCCTGTAATCCGCACATGGCCTTTCAGGCGATTGGCATGGAACCCCGCGTCGGTGCGATGCTGCCCTGCAATGTTATCCTGAGAGAGGTTGAGGGCGGCGTCGAAGTGAGCGCGGTTGATCCGGTTGCGTCCATGGGGGGCATCGACAATTCCGAGCTGCACGCGGTTGCCCATCAGGTGCGCGATATGCTGAAGCAGGTTGTCGCAGACGTATAAGGCGCTTTTTATTCGGTGAAATCTGCCGGTGTTGCTTCTGTCAATTCCGGCAGCTGGGTTGGGTTGATCGAAAAGACAAGGTTGGGGGTGCCGGCAGCGGCCCAGACCATGTCAAAGCCCAACAGACGCCGGTCAATAAACGCTTTGATCGGATTTAGATGACCAACCGGTGATACACCGCCGATGGCAAATCCTGTTTGATTGCGCACAAGCGTGGCATCCGCTTTGCCCAAGGGTTCTCCGACAAGGGCACTGGCTTTGGCGATATCGACCTGATTGCCCCCCGCAGTCAGAAACAACACCGCAGTTCCGGAGGCTTCGGCACGAAAAATGATGGACTTTGCAATTTGATCAAGGTCGCACCCGACCGCATCAGCCGCCATTTGAGCGGTTCTTGCGCCATTTGTCTCGTGGATGTCGATTGGCAGGCCCGCGTTATCCAGCGCAGTACGCACACGTTTCAAACTTTTGCTCATTCAAAAATACCTCGTGAACCATAGGTCAATAACGCACGCACCTTCCACTGTGTAAAGCGGTGATTGACGCCGCTGGTTTTCGGGGCAAGGGTCACTCTATGACACAGAAAACTGATAATGAAACCACTCTGACTGAAATCCTCGCATATGAAGAAAAGGTCTGGGGTGCATTGGTGGCAGGCGATCCCGAAGCGGATGGCGCACTGCTGAGCGAAGATTTTCTCAGGGTTTACACGTCCGGCTATTCCGACAGGGCCGCGCATATGGCCGAAGTCGAGGACGGGCCGAGCATGGCCGAATACCGGCTGTCAGAAGCGCGCCTCATGGATTTGGGAGAGGGCCTGGTGTTGCTGGCCTATCGTGCGGATTTTCGAAAACCCCAAAGTCCGGATTGGGACGCGATGTATATCTCGTCGATCTGGAAAGCCACGCCATCGGGCTGGATCAATATTTTTTCGCAGGATACGCCTGCGACCTAAGGCGCGACGTTTTACTTGCGCGAGATCATTGACCATTCGCTCAGGGATTTGCATTTTCGCGCCATGGATTTTCAAAGCCGCATCACCCGCCTTCCGACTGCCTTTGACCCCGAACGCGGGGACGACGTGCTTGTTGAACTACCACAGCTGACCGGAGATATTGCGAAACTCGCGCATGGGGTGGCCGGATGCAGCCCGTACCTTAAATCGCTGATGCGAAAAGAAAAGGATTGGCTACCTGCCGCCTTCGATGACCCTGAAAAGGCGCTGAGCACGGTTTTTCACGACCTGAAAGAGGTGGCGCCTGACCGGCTTGCGGATGAGTTACGACGTGGCAAACGGCGCGTGGCGCTGATGACGGCGCTGGCGGATTTGGCCGGCGTTTGGGAGCTCGAGCAGGTGACCGGCGCGTTGACGGATTTTGCCGACCTTGCAAGCGATCTTGCGCTCAAGGCGGCCATTGCAAATGAAATCCGACGAAAGAAGCTGCCGGGACAGACCGAAGACGATGTTGCCACGGCGGGTGGCATGGTCAGCATTGCGATGGGCAAAATGGGCGCGCATGAGCTGAACTATAGTTCAGACATTGATCTGATTTGCCTGTTTGACGAAACCCGTTTTGATCCTGCCGATTTTTTCGAAGTGCGCGCCTCGTTCATTCGCGCGACACGCAAGATGGCGGCGGTGCTGAATGATTTGACGGGCGAAGGGTATGTGTTTCGCACCGATTTGCGGCTGCGCCCGGATCCGTCGGTGACGCCCGTGTGCCTCGCGATGGAGGCCGCAGAGCGGTATTACGAAAGCCTCGGGCGGACATGGGAACGTGCCGCCTATATCAAGGCGCGCCCGTCTGCTGGCGATCTTGAGGCCGGTGCGCGGTTTCTCAAGACCTTGACGCCCTTTGTGTGGCGCAAGCATCTGGATTTCACGGCCATACAGGATGCACACGATATGCGCCTGCGCATTCGCGAGCATAAAGGTCTGGGTGGTGATATCACCCTAGAAGGCCACAACATGAAGCTGGGCCGTGGCGGCATTCGTGAAATCGAGTTTTTCACACAGACGCGACAATTGATATCCGGCGGCCGCGATCCGTACTTGCGGGACAATCGCACGGTGCCAGCACTGCACAAGCTGGCGGAAAAGGGTTGGGTCCCCGGGGATGTCGCCCAGACCTTGGCCGGACATTACCGCGCACACCGCGAGGTCGAACACCGCATTCAGATGATCAACGATGCGCAAACCCATGATTTGCCCAAATCCGAAGACGGCATGCAGCGGATTGCCTGTTTGATGGGGCGTGATCTTGGTGAAATGCGCAAAGACATCACCGATCGTTTGACCGAAGTGCATGATTTGACCGAAGGCTTTTTTGCGCCTGAAACCGGTAAATCCGAAGAGAAGCATGCCTTTGACGAAGACATCATTGCGCGTTGGAAAACCTATCCCGCCATGCGCAGCGAACGGGCGGTAAAGCTCTTTAATCGCGTGAAACCTGACTTGCTGCGCCGTCTTGGTGAAACGGCGCACCCCAATCAGGCGCTTGTCGCGCTGGATGGGTTCCTTGCAGGACTGCCCGCGGGGGTGCAGCTGTTCTCCTTGTTCGATGCCAATCCGCAACTTATTGATTTGCTGGTGGATATTGTGGGAACGGCACCGGCGCTGGCCCGGCATCTGTCTCGAAACTCCAGCGTCTTTGACGCGGTGATCGGTGGGTCCTTCTTTACACCGTGGCCAAGTTCAGAAGGGCTTTGTGAGGAACTTTCTACGGTTCTTTCGAACGAAGGTGACGATTATGAACGCAAACTGGACGCCTCGCGGCGTTGGGCCAAGGAGTGGCACTTCCGCGTAGGGGTTCATCACCTGCGGGGGCTGATTTCCGCGCAGGAAGCCGGAGAGCATTATGCTGATATTGCCGAGGCTTGCCTTGCAGCACTTTGGCCAGTTGTCGTTGCCAAGTTTTCGGAAAAGCATGGCCCGCCCCCCGGCAAAGGGGCCGCCGTTTTGGGAATGGGATCACTGGGAGCGCGCCGTCTGAACGCCAGTTCGGATCTGGATCTCATTGTCATTTACGATGCTGACGGGGTGGATGCGTCTGACGGGCGGCGTCCACTGGCGTCGCGGGCCTATTATGCGCGGTTGACCCAGGCGATGGTCACCGCAATGACGGCTCAGATGGCACAAGGCCGCCTGTACGAGGTTGATATGCGGTTGCGTCCCTCCGGAACCCAAGGGCCCGTCGCGACATCTTTGACATCGTTCAAGGATTACCAAAAAAACGAGGCGTGGACGTGGGAGCATCTGGCCCTGACCCGCGCGCGTCCTGTTGCCGGTGATCATGGCGTTATGACCGAAATCGAAACCTTTCGAAAAGACCTGTTAAAAGAAAACAGGGATGATGCCAAAATTCGAACCGATGTTCAGGAAATGCGCGAGCGTATTTCGGCGGCCAAAGCATCGTCCGGCCCTTGGGATGCTAAAATCGGGCGCGGACGGCTTCAGGATATCGAGCTGGCCTCGCAGGCGGCAACGCTGATGTCGGGCAGTTCCAAACGCACGGTTGTTGAAGGAATTGAGGCTGGTGTCGCGATTGATTGGTTCGATGCCGCAGAAGGTCATGCTCTTGATGCGACTTATGCCCTTCTGTGGAAGGTGCAGGTCGTGTCGAAGCTGTTGAATGAGCAGAACCTTTCCGAATCTATCATCGGGGTTGGTGGTGCGGCCTTTCTGCTGAGGGAAACCGGGATGGAAACGCTGGATGAGTTGGAGCAGTCTTTGACGTCGCATGCTGAGCGCGCGGCACAAATCATCGAGGCTGCTTTGCTGCGGGCGCCCCAAAAAGGGATCTGAAATGTCGTTACAAGAACTCGACCCGAAGGGTCTTATCCGAGAATCGTATCGCATCGAAGGCATCACGTCCGGAGAATGCCGATCCATTTTTCTTGATTGGGCGTTATCGATCCCCATGGATCACGACAATAAATCCGCCATCGAATCTCTGCTGGCGCACTATGCTCCCGAAAACGCGGATCACCCCATGACCGAGGTGCTGAACCAGGGCCTGATTTCGATGACAAGCCCCCGACGTCGAGGAGGTTGGAGGTCGAGAGAGCGCAATTAGTACGGAATTCATTACCTTTTAGGGGCTCTGATACCCTTAGAAACCACTGAATTGAACTGTATTTGACGCAATCCTGCCTCATTTCAGGAGCAAAACGTCTTTGTGCTTACCGGACCTGGGGGTCCAAGGAGACTCGAGATGAAACGTTTTGGACTGATTTCAATGATGGCCGCCCTGGGGCTGAGCGTGGCAGCATGTGGTACTGTAGATACCGCATCACGAAACGCACCCTTGGAGCAAATTCCGACAGAGATGGCCGCTCCGGCGCCCTCCTTTCAGCTGGTTGGCATGGACGTAGATGTTCCGCTGACACTGAAAGTTTCGGAATCAAACAGCTATTACCCCGGTGGTGATATCGTGTGGCGCGGCGATACCTATGGCAACCGCTATGAGCAAGTTGGCGCGATCTTCGAGAACGCAGTCCAGCTGGGCGCAGGCGATCTTCAGGGCGCGATGCCCGTTGTTGTCGAAATCGAATTGCAGCGCTTCCATGCGTTGACCGAAAAAACACGCTATAGCGTTGGTGGCATCCACTCGATCGAGTTTGTCATGACAATCCGTGACCCTCAAACCGGTGCCATTATACGCGGTCCACGCGAGATCAAGGCGGATCTGGAAGGGTATGGCGGCTCAAAGGCCATTCAGGCGGAAGCCCGTGGTCTGACCCAAAAGTACCGCATCACTCAACACTTGGCGCGCGTCGTTCGTGATGAGATGACCCTTGCGACAGGCTGGACTGCACCAAAAGGTGGCGTCACAGCACGGATTGTACCGCTTTCGCCGGTTCAACCCATCTGATCGGACCTTTTCACGAGCGTGAGAAAGCTTTAGGAGGGCGACATGATGTCGTCCTCTTTTCCCGTTGTCCGCCTTAAACCCAAAGCCAATGCTCGTGCGATCCGCCACGGCTTTCCTTGGGTATATGAAAATGAAATCGTGATCGACCGTCGCACGCGCAATATCGAAGCGGGTGCCTTGGCGATCCTTGAAGATGGTGAACGCCGCCCGATGGGGGTGGTCGCTGTCAATCCGAACTCCAAGATTTTTTGCCGGATGCTCGATCGCAATCCCGAAGCGGTCATTGATCAGGCATGGCTTGTCGAGAAGTTCGCACGCGCCCTTGCGCTGCGAGAGCAGATTTATGATGCGCCGTTCTATCGTTTGATCCACGCCGAGACCGATGGTCTGCCGGGTGTTGTGGTTGACCGTTTCGGAGATACCGCCGTCATTCAACCCAATGCGTATTGGGCCGACACCCTGCTGGATGAGATGGTCGCCGCACTGGTAGAGGTCACGGGTGTGTCCTGTGTCCTCAAGAATGGTTCAGGGCGTGCACGTACGCTGGAAGGTCTGGACGAAGACAGCGCTGTTCTGGTTGGTACGGCGCCCGAAGGGCCCGTTCCGGTCGTGATGAACGGGGCAACCTATATGGCGGATCTGACGGGCGGTCAGAAAACCGGCCTTTTCTATGATCAACGTCCCAACCACGAATTCGCCGCCAAGCTTTGCAAAGATGCAAAGGTTCTGGACGTCTTTAGTCACGTTGGCGGGTTCGCTCTGGCGTCTCTGGCGGGGGGCGCAAAGACAGCCTTGGCTGTTGATGGGTCTGCCGCAGCGCTTGAGCTGGCCGAGGCTGGCGCCAAGGCGTCTGGGTTCGGAGATCGTTTCGACACACGAAAAGGCGATGCCTTTGACGTGCTTACGGCCCTTGCAGAAGAGGGCGAAACCTTCGACGTTGTGATCTGTGATCCTCCGGCTTTTGCACCGTCAAAACCTGCGCTGGAAAAGGGGCTGCGCGCCTATGAGCGGATCGCCCGTTTGGCCGCGCCTCTGGTGTCCGAAGGCGGCTATCTTGTGCTTTGTTCCTGTTCACATGCGGCTGATCTGGCGCGGTTCCGTGGCGCGTCTGTTCGCGGGATTGGTCGCGCGGGACGTCAAGCCCAGCTGATACACACCGGATTTGCCGGACCGGATCATCCGTTGATGCCGCAACTTGCGGAAAGCGGATATCTCAAGGCACTGTTTTTCAGACTGTGAAGCGTCTTCTTCTGGATACCTGTGTGATCTATCCGACGGTCATGCGCGAAATGCTGTTAGGTGTCGCGCAGGCCGGCGCGTTCCAACCTTTCTGGTCGGACCGTATTCTGGAAGAGTGGGCCCGCGCCGCGCGGAAACTGGGCCCTGGCGGTGAGATGCAGGCACGCGGCGAGGCGGCTTTGATCCAAGCGGCCTGGCCAAAGGCCGCCGTGACTTGGAAACCTTCTCTGGAGGACCGTCTATATTTGCCCGACCCCGCAGACGTGCATGTGTTGGCGGCGGCAATTTCATGTTCGGCAGATGCCATCGTTACGGTCAATGCCAAGGATTTCCCGCGTCATATTCTGGCCGAAGAAGGGCTTGGAAGAATTGACCCTGACAGCTTCCTGCGTGGCGTCTGGGAAGAACAACCGGAATTGGTTGCCCGCGTCGGAGAGGCCGTGCGTCTTGAGGCGGAACGCTTGTCAGGTGAGGAGTGGGATATTCGACGCCTGTTGAAAAAAGCCCGCCTGCCAAGGTTGGCAAAGGCGTTGAGCTTCCAATAGCGACTAGGCCGACCCTGTGCCCCATTTACGCTCAAGATCTTCGATGGCTTTGATCCGTTCGTTGGTTTTGGGGTGACTGAGCAACCATGCAGGCGACGTGCCACCACGCGATTTTGTCAGCGCTTCGAGTTTGTGGAACAAAGACTTTTGCGCCGCAGTGCCAATCCCCGATTTCGTGAGAAGAGCCGCGGCATAGGCATCCGCCTCGTATTCATCGCCACGCGACAGGCGGGCGGCCAGCAGGGTGGTCGCAAAATTTGCAATCATGACGCCAAGACCGGGCAAGAAACGCCCCAGAATCATGGCCATTGCAGTACGTAAGGCGTTCTGGCCCGAAAAATCGATCATACGCCTGCGGGAATGGCCGAGGGCAACATGGCCCAGTTCATGTGCGATCACGCTCGCAATCTCATCTGCCGTCACATCACCTTCACGATACCTGTCATAGAAGCCCCGGGTGATAAAGATACGTCCGTCAGGTGCCGCAAGCCCGTTCACCGGTTCGATTTCATAGATGTGGACGCGAATGCGGGGCAAATCGAGCGCACGCGCCATGTTGCGGATCAGGGGCACAAGTGTCGGATCGGCCAGTTCGGTCGAGCGTTCGTCCAGCTCACGCGCGGTGCGCCACGCAGACATGCGAAACATGAAGATGCCGTAGAGCAGGGCCAAAAGAATGGGTGTAAAGCGCAACATAGCCTAGATATGGGGCAGGGGGGCTCAGGCAGCAAGCAGCATTACATGAACATTAAGCAAACTATCGTGAGTTCGTTAGGAAATGGGAATAAAACGTGTATGTTTCCTGCGAGCGCCCGGAGACATTAAATGAACATCGCTTTTTTCCTAGCAGCGGCTTTGGCCGTTTTCTGGACTTTGGTTCACGTCATTATTGGCGGCCGCCAGTGTGAACGGTTGCTGGCGGCGGACGAGCATGTTTCGCCTGTGGTGCGCGAGACGATGCTTTTGTGTTGGCATATGGTGTCAGGTTTCCTGTTCCTGACGAGCGCCTTTTTGTTTATCGGGGCGATTGGGTACCCGAGTTTCGGTGTCGCAGGATCCGTGATGGCCGGTGTCACGGCGCTGATCGGGCTTTTGCAGGCCCCGATCCGAAAAACCTCCTATGCCGCGCTGCCACAAGGGTGGCTGTTCGTGCCTGTCGCGGTTTTGGGAATCTGGGGCTTTATGGC
The DNA here is from genome assembly GCF_001458215.1 of Shimia thalassica. Taxonomy (GTDB): domain Bacteria; phylum Pseudomonadota; class Alphaproteobacteria; order Rhodobacterales; family Rhodobacteraceae; genus Shimia; species Shimia thalassica. The sequence goes on from NZ_CYTW01000002.1 coordinate 128,405, forward strand.
CTAGCGCGTGAGTTCGCGCATGCCGCTTTCAATGCCCTGAAGGGTCATCGGCACCATTCGATTTTCAAAAATCTCGCGGATCATACCAATGGAATGGGTGTGACCCCAGTATTTTTCCGGCACCGGATTGATCCACAGATGTGAATTCCACTGGTCCCGCGCCCGCTCGAGCCAGACCTGACCGGCTTCCTGATTCCAGTGTTCATTAGCGCCACCGGGATAGGCGATTTCGTAAGGCGACATAGAGGCATCGCCCACAAAGATACACTTATAGTCCGAGCCATATGTGCGCAGCACTTCATGGGTCGATGTCTGCTGATCCCAGCGGCGTTTGTTGTCTTTCCAAACCCCTTCATACAGGCAGTTGTGGAAATAGAAGTGTTCCAGATGTTTGAACTCGGTCCGGGCTGCCGAAAACAGTTCTTCGACGACGCGGATATGCGGGTCCATTGATCCGCCGATATCAAGGAACAACAGAACCTTCACCGCGTTGCGCCGTTCAGGACGGGTTTTTACATCCAGATAGCCGTTTTCAGCGGTCGCGCGAATTGTGCCATCCAGATCAAGCTCGTCTGCCGCGCCATCACGCGCCCAACGGCGCAGACGCTTTAGCGCCACTTTGATGTTGCGGGTGCCCAGCTCGATGGTGTCATCGAGATTTTTGAACTCGCGTTTGTCCCAGACTTTCACCGCACGTTTGTGACGGCTTTCTTTCTGTCCGATCCGCACGCCTTCGGGATTGTACCCGTAGGCACCAAACGGGGATGTCCCCGCCGTGCCAACCCATTTGTTGCCACCTTGGTGGCGACCTTCCTGCTCTTTGAGACGCTCTTTCAAGGTCTCCATCAGCTTGTCAAATCCACCCAAAGATTCAATTTCGGCCATTTCTTCGGGCGACAGGTGCTTTTCAGCCATCTTGCGAAGCCATTCTTCGGGCACGTCGACCGCATTCAGAACATCTTGCATTCCGATCTGGTCCAACCCTTTGAAGGTCGCCGAGAAAGCACGGTCAAACTTGTCCAGATTCCGCTCGTCTTTGACCATGATGGTACGTGCGAGGAAATAGAACGCCTCGATATCATAGGTCACCAGTCCGGATTTGACCCCTTCAAGAAAGCTCAGATATTCACGTAGGCTGACGGGGACGCCGCCATCTCTGAGATTTTCGAAAAAGGGCAGAAACATAGGATCAGACCGATATGCGATGGACGATGAGGGTCACGAAAAGACCAAGGATAGCAAAAGCCATCGCGTAAGCCGCAGCATATTGCAAGATATCAAGGCGTTTTCCCTTGCGTCGTTTCGCGAATAGAGTGCCCAGAAGCGCCCCGAACAGGGCGGAAAAGATCACGATCATTTGGCTCAGTATCTCCCTTTTAACGGGCTGAGCGCAGCAATTTCCCGCAGTTTCGCGCGCACCGCCCAGTCCGGGCCAAAGCCGTATCTTGCCCAGCCAAGACTGTCCAGTCGCACGATCTGTGCTTCGTCGTGTCGATTGGCCAGTTCAAGGGCTTCTGCACGTAACAACATCAACGTTGCCAGCAAAACGGCGTTTTCCGCGCGGGCGGCAATCTCGAGTTGCGGGTCGATCAGGGCCAGCGCTTCTTCGCCACGTCCGCCGGAAACTTTGTAGGCAGACAACTGGGTTGCGACAAAGGCACGGTGCGGGTTCGAATGGGGCGCCCTGCGCAAGGCCTGATCCGCATAAAGGAATTGTGTGTGCGCACGATCCGAATCGACGGACTGTAGCAGGCGGGCATAGGCATAGTGGCTAAAGCCAAGCCGGTGATCGTTCCAGCCTTCGCGACGTGCGATGTTCAGGGCATGTTGCGCCGATGCGCGACGTTCCGAAGGGCCGGTACCCGGACCTAGGGCACGTTGAATGGCATTGATCCAGTCGCGCGGCGTTTCTTTCAGATGCAGTGGAGAGCGGCCCTGACCACGGGGATTGATTCGCGCAAGGATTGTCGGAAGGCGCGCCGCAACCTGATCTCTGGTCATTCCGTTGCGGAGAGACGGATCATAATAGGCGCGCAGAATTGTCATATCAAAGCCGGTCAGAACGGCGTGCACGTTGTCGTCGTTGAACACGCTGTCCGAAAGGCGATAGAGATCGTTTAGCGGACCAATCGCCTGTGCCAGTTCCTCGTGCAAACAGTCGCGCACTTCTTGAGGGCTGGCATCATTTGGAAGGAAAATCGCCAGCTTTTCGCGCTTTTTCAACAGAACCCAATTGGTTTTGGCCGAATTTCGAGAGTTTCGGAATTCGGTAATGGTCGACACGTTTGGGGCAACAAAACAGGCCGCGTGGGGCAGGCTGCGCTTGATCTGATCGCGGGAAATCGCCTCGATCGTGATATTGGCGTTCTTGGCGTTGGTCTGGGTGATATCGATCTTGGCTTCGTTGCGCAGACGATAAATCAAACGTGACAAATCCGGTTGCAGGCTGGCCGGTGGGCGGCCCGTGACCCGAACCGTGATCGGCGTTTCAAACCGCGTCATCGTTTCGAGCGCACGGCCGCTTTCCATTTTGAAAGACAGATCCAGAAAATCGCGGGAAATATCCCGATTTGATCGGGACGTCGGCATAGGATGTGGCGTGGCAAAGATTTTCATCGGCGGCAGCGTGGTGTCCGCCACCGCTGCACGCGTGGGGGATTCACTGCGCGTTGCCGGCATACAGGCGCTCAGCGCCAAACAAACGAAAGGAACGACGAGTCGTCTCATTAAGGTCTCTGATACCTGATAAATGGGGTCTTTTTGCCAACTCTATCATACAGTTGACGTGCTGTTTTGTTGAAATCTTGTGTAAGCCAAAAAACCGATGGGGCGCTCGCGTCATCCGCAGCCATGTAAACGGCCTCGATCAGGCTGCGGCCAACACCGGTTCCCCGTGTTTCCGGGGTGGCGAAAAGGTCTTGTAAATAACAAACGTTGTCTGCTTTCCACGCGTGGCGGTGGAATAAATAATGTGTAAACCCAACCAGTTTTCCGTCCTGCTCTGCAACAAGGCAGGAAAAATCCTGTGGGTCATTTCCCATCAAACGAGAAAAGGTTGTTTGGTAAATCTCGTCCGGGACGGATGTCTCGTAAAATTCGAGATAGGCCGTCCACAGGTCGCGCCATTCGGATTCGTCTTCTGCCCGCAAAGCACGGATAGTCAAAGAGCTTTGTTTGGCAGTATCTTGGGGCATCAATTTCTCCAACGCGATCCGAACCAGCAAAGTGGGTCTGACAAAGCTATTTCTGCTTTTAGGCGACAATAGGGCGTGATTAGAAATTAATCACGCCCTTTTACGTCGAATTCTTTAGCGTTGTGAGCGCGCCATAAAGGCAAGACGTTCAAAAAGATGCACATCCTGCTCGTTCTTGAGAAGCGCGCCGTGCAACTTGGGAAGGGCGTTGGCGCCGTCCCGTTTGAGATCTTCCGCATCAAGATCTTCGGCAAGCAAAAGCTTGAGCCAGTCCAGAACTTCCGAGGTGGAGGGCTTTTTCTTGAGACCGGCAGTGTCGCGAATTTCGTAAAAGCGGGTCAGGGCCGTGGTCAGCAGGGAATCCTTGATGCCGGGATGGTGCACTTCCACAATGGCCCGCATTGTTTCGGCATCGGGAAAGCGGATGTAGTGGAAGAAACAGCGGCGCAAAAATGCATCCGGCAGTTCTTTTTCGTTATTTGACGTGATGATGATGATCGGACGCTGACGCGCCTTTACGGTTTCACCCGTTTCATAGACGTGGAACTCCATCTTATCGAGTTCCTGCAAAAGGTCGTTTGGAAACTCGATATCGGCTTTGTCGATTTCATCAATCAACAGGACGACTTTTTCGTCGGCTTCAAAGGCTTCCCAGAGCTTGCCCTTTTTGATGTAGTTTTTCACATCGTGAACGCGCTCTTCCCCAAGTTGCGAGTCGCGCAGGCGGCTAACGGCGTCGTACTCATAAAGCCCCTGTTGAGCCTTGGTGGTGGATTTAACGTTCCATTCGATCATGCGCAGCCCAAGGCCCTCGGAAACCTGTTTGGCCAGTTCGGTTTTACCGGTGCCAGGTTCGCCTTTTACAAGCAGAGGACGCTCAAGAGCGACGGCGGCGTTCACGGCGATTGTCAGGTCGTCGGTCGCCACATAACTGGCGGTCCCTTCAAAGCGGTGCATCATCTGTGTTCCTTCCTGCAAATAGGGCAGCTGCGCGTCAGTTGTTCATATGTCAAGCATTTGGGTAAAGGGGTGGCGCGGCTTTGGCAAGAAGGGCCGTGGCGTCGTTTTAGGACTGCGCTGCCTCCATCACGGTGAAAGTGGGTCATGAGGCCGATATGCTATTGTCCAAATCACGTAGACGGTTGTTTCTTGTGCGGAAACAGCAATTTGGAGTCTGGTGCATGTTGCACTATCTCTAACTTATGAAAACAGCGCTTTGCCTAGTGACAATCGTCTGCGAACCGGCTATTGCGAAGCGCATAGCAAGGGGGGTCTGATGTCTGAGGAAGTAACGATGACGGACGTTAGCCACGACGAGGGAGCAGCCATGAAAGCCGAGACTTTCCTGCCAGACGACTATCGTCCGGCAGAAGATGAACCATTCATGAATGATCGCCAGATCGAGTACTTTAGTCGCAAGCTGTACAATTGGAGAGAAGAACTCCTTGAAGGCAGCCGCGATACGATTGAGGGACTTCAGGAAAGCACACGTAACATCCCGGATGTTGCCGATCGTGCCTCGGAAGAAACCGATCGTGCGCTCGAACTGCGAACCCGTGATCGCCAGCGCAAGCTGGTCGCCAAAATCGATGCGGCGCTGCGCCGGATTGACGAAGGTGAATACGGGTATTGCGAAGTAACGGGAGAGCCAATCTCGCTCAAACGTCTGGACGCGCGTCCAATCGCAACCATGAGCCTAGAAGCACAAGAACGTCACGAGCGCCGTGAAAAGGTCCATCGCGACGACTAAGTCCGTAAATACGGAATATTTCTGAACGCCGGGGCTTTTTCCCCGGCGTTTTTCGTTTCAAAAGGGTGCCATGAGTCTGGCTGGGAAAAAAATAAAGATTGCGGGCGCTGGCATTGGTGGCCTGACGGCTGCACTCGCATTCGGGGCCCGCGGTGCCGAGGTGACGGTTCTGGAGCAATCCGAAGCCATCACCGAAGTTGGTGCCGGATTGCAGGTTAGTCCGAACGGGTTTGCCGTGTTGCGGGCGCTGGGTCTGGAAGACGCGTTTCGGGCCAAAGCCGTACAGGGACAGGCTGTCGAGTTGCGCGATTACCGCCAGAGCAAGCTGGTCTCGCGTCTTGATCTGGGGCTGCTGCCCGAAGATCAGCCATATTTCTTTATACACCGCGCCGATTTGATTGATTTGCTGGCAGGGGCCGTCCGCGCGGCAGGCATCAAGATTCGCCTTCTGCAAAAAGTGGACCGAATTGAAGCCACCGAGTCGCCCGTCGTGCATCTGGCCAACGGGGCCGAGACGCGGGCAGATATCGTGATTGGTGCAGATGGTCTGCATTCGCGGCTTCGCCCCGAACTTAATGGGGTCTCGGCGCCGTTTTTCACGCGGCAGGTGGCCTGGCGTGCAACCGTGCCGAATACCATGAACCATCCCAACGTGGCCCGTGTTCATATGGGGCCACGCCGACATCTGGTCAGCTATCCGCTGCGCCGTGGCGAAATCGTCAATATCGTCGCTGTGCAGGAACGTATGGCTTGGGCCGAAGAGGGTTGGACCCATACAGATGATCCCGAAAACCTGCGCGCGGCCTTTGAAGGGTTTGGCGGCGAGGCGGACAAACTGCTCAAAGCCGTCGATCAAGTGGGGGTTTGGGGCCTGTTTCGTCATCCCGTTGCGCGGGTTTGGCACAAGGGGCATACGGCGCTGTTGGGCGACGCAGCCCACCCGACCTTGCCTTTTATGGCGCAAGGCGCGGTCATGGCCATGGAAGATGCATGGGTTTTGGCGGACGCTCTGGATAAGACATCCGATATTCCTGAGGGGCTAGCCGCCTATCAGGCGCGCCGCCACGAAAGGGTGTCCAAAGTCATTCAGACAGCCAATGGCAACGCATGGAAATATCACCTGTCGCTTCCGCCGATGCGGTTTGGGGCGCATCTGGGGCTGCGTTTGGTCTCATCACTGGCCCCGAAAAAGCTGCTTCAGCAATTTGACTGGATCTACCGCCACGATGTGACGGCAGAATAGACTGGCTTTTCCGCGGCCTTAAGCTGCGAGATCGACCCAGACCGGCACGTGATCCGATGGCTTTTCGCGACCACGGACCTCTTTATCAATCTGACAGTCTGTCAACAGATCCGCGCATTGCGGGCTCAGCAGGAAATGGTCGATGCGAATACCGTCATCCCGATTCCATGCGCCCGCCTGATAGTCCCAGAAGCTATAGTGCCCACCACCAAATGTCCGCGCACGGAACGCTTCGGTAAACCCGAGGTTTAGCAGGCGGCGAAACGCGGCACGGCTTTCCGGACGGGCGAGGGCATCTTCTTGCCATGCTTCGGGGCGGCGCGCATCTTCGTCTTGGGGAATAATGTTATAGTCACCCGCCATCAGGAAGGGTTCTTCCAGCGCCAGCAACTCTTGTGCGCGCTTGTGCAAGCGTTCCATCCAGCCCAGTTTATAGGCGTATTTTCCGCCCGGCACAGGGGCGCCGTTCTCAAGCTCGACCGGATTGCCATTCGGAAGATAGAGACCACACACCCGCACGGGGATGTCCCCCATGACAGTTGCCTCGATCCAGCGCGCCTGTTCGTCGCTGTCGTCACCCGGAAGGCCCCGCGTGATGTCCTCAAGCGGTAGCTTTGACAGGATTGCCACTCCGTTAAAGCTTTTCTGGCCATGGGTTTCGACCTGATAGCCGCGCTCTTCAAAGATTTCGCGCGGGAAAGAGTCGTCTACGGATTTGATTTCCTGCAGCAAAACGACATCAGCTTCGGCCTCGTCCAGCCATTGTGGCAGGGCCTGAATCCGCGCTTTGATGCCATTGATGTTGAATGTCGCGACTTTCATTGGCGGCTCTCCTGTTGGCTCGTGACCTGTATCCCGCACCGCGCGGACCCATGCAAGAGGTCAATCGGCACCGGCGCGATAGGAAGAATCGCATCCAGTCGAAAGGAATCGGGGGCTCTGATTCCCGGTTTTTGGCGCCTTGCACGCTCTTACTTGTGCACAATTTTAGCGTGCATGATCGAAATGTGGCTTAAATGTGGCCTAAATGTGGCGGAAAAATGGCGAAATTTTTTCCTATATTAAATTATTTAAAATCAATTTGTTAGGCGGCTTTTGCGCTGAGATTTTGAGTGTGCGGAACAGCGCTAAGGGGAAAAACTGTTTTGCAAAACCCGTTTAACGTGCAAGCCTGATGGTGCTCAAAACTTCTAACGAAACTTCACTGGAGGGTTTCCCAAATGCTCGCTCAAAAATCTGCCCAAATGGTTAACGAAACGTTTGCGAACCGTACGATGCAACGCTCAACAAGCAGTCTGCATGACGGCATGAATACTGAAATGTTTACGTCAGGTCTGTCACCGGACATGGCGTCGGACGCGTTGAGTGGTGGCGGTGCCGAGATGTTCACATCCGGCCTTGTGCACATGTTTACCAGTGGCCTTGCCCCAACCGGTTCGGCGCAAGCTGCCTCGGGTGAAGGCTTGGAAATGTTTACTTCAGGTCTGTCTGCCAGCGGAACCTCCCTCGAAAACGGGGATGCGACCGAGATGTTCACCAGTGGCCTTGTTCAAATGTTCACCTCGGGTCTTGCCCCACAGGCAAATGCTAATGCTGTTTCAGGCGAAGGTGTCGAAATGTTTACGTCGGGCCTGTCTGCTTCCGGAACATCTGCCGAGGTCGGGGACGCCGCGGAAATGTTCACTTCGGGTCTGGTGCACATGTTCACCAGCGGTCTGGCACAGCAGTCGGGTGCAAAAGCCCAGGCTGGCGAGGGTGCCGAATTGTTCACCTCGGGCCTTTAATACCAAACCATTGACAAGAGAGGGGCGCTGGACGGCGCCCCCTCATTTTAGGGAGACCGACATGACCAACGTTGTACGCCTTGACGTCCCGCCCCGCCAGCTGCCGCAGGCAGACCGCAATGCTGCCTTGATGCAAAGCTTTGCCAAACATCGCCGTTTTGGAGACGATGTTTTCTGGCTCAAGGAAAATGCCGAACTTCTGAACATTCTGGAGTGCACAGGCAGCACCGTGTCAGACCAGGGACTCGCTTGTTATCAGGGCTTTTATGACAAGGTCGAAAAGCGGTTGCAGTTTTTCCCTCAGTATTACCGGTTCTTGCTGTCTATCTGTCTGGACCTTGAAGATCTCGGAATGACAGGTGACAAAGGGTACGGGTTGGTAAATTGGGTGTCACAACAAGGGTTTGCCCACGCCGAGCTGTCCGATCTTCAACGTATGGAAGCCCGCCGCCTTATGGCGCGCAGAGGCGTGGACCCCCTGTCGGATGATCTGGGGCTCGAAGACCGGATGCGGGCGTTTATCGCACGATCGGCAACCTTTGCGATGCCCAACAAAAAGGCAGCTTACGAGTTGACGCATGCCGTGTTCTATCTGTCCGAATATGGACGAAAAGATCCCATGCTGGATGCCGAGACGCGCACCTCTCTCGAATTCACCGGACTGCTGGCCTTTCTTGAACAGAACGCTGACCTGTTGGCAGAGGTTTGCATCGCCATGCAGTATGGCGGGTTTGAAGTGCCCAATGTTTGGGCGCGGTGGCTTGAACGCCATACACATCTGTTTGAAGTGGAAACCGGCGGTCAAACCACCCCTCAGGATGACTATCATGAATTTTTGGTCTGCAACTGGCTGATGGCAGACAGCGGACAGGTGGCGTTTTCCAAACCCGTTGCCGGAGAGCGCATGGCCTTTTTCCGTCCGGATGGCGGGACCGGCCCGTTGCGTGAACTGTCGGAATGCATGTTCCGGATGGATGATCGCAGTGATGACTGGGAGGCGATGCGCCCCGTTGTGCTGGACAGTCTTTCCGAGGACGCCCAAGCGGTTCTGTCATGGGCGGAAACATCGTCGGACAAATTCAGCGCCTTTTTCCAAGGGTTTGCACGCACCGGTGCAGCCGAACTGGCGATGTGAGGGCAAGGGCATGAAGAACGCGGCGCTCGCTGGAACCGGTCTCGTGGTTTTGTATACGTTGATGATTTCGTCGGCGGATGCGATTACCAAATTCATCGCCAAAGGCTATGCTGCGCCACAGATGTTTGCCGTTTCCGGTTTGATTGTCGCGGTTCTTTCCTTGGGGACGGCCCGCCTTCGGTCACAAAAACAAAGTCTGCGCACAACTTGCCCCCGCGCGATGGCACTGCGGGTCTGTCTGACGGTGATCGGCTCTGTTGCCTTTTTCTATGCATTCCGCTTGCTGCCATTTGCCGAAGTCTTTGTTTTCATCGGTATGGTTCCTTTGTTTGCCGGTTTGTTTTCTGGCCTCGTTTTACAAGAGCACGTCCGCCCCATGGCGTGGGCGGCGCTTGGGGCAGGGTTTGTCGGGGTGCTGTGTCTGTTTCCGCAAGGCATCGCTTCGGTCACACCTGGTCACATCATTGCTCTTGTTGCCTGCTTTTGCGGAACTCTTTCCATGATCATCGCGCGCTATATCGGGCGCTATGAAACCAACGCTCTGGCACAGGTTTTTTATCCTAACCTGTCTCTTGGCGTTGTTATGGCGGCGGCCCTGCCTTTTGTTTATCAGGCAATGCCACTCACAGACTTGCTTTGGGTCGCCGCCTATGGGGGAGTTTTGTTCGTGGCGCGATGGTTGCTGGTGGTGTCCTTGCGCTTGCTGGCCGCCTATGCGGTGACACCTTTGATGAACCTGCAATTTGTGTGGATGGTTGTTTTGGGTGCGGTGTTTTTCGGAGAGATGCCGGAAGGAAACATCTATCTCGGCGTGGCCATCGTGATCAGCTCAGGCATCTTTCTGGTCTATGACCAGATGGCACCAGAAAGGGTGCGCACGAACTGGTTGGCGCGCGCACAAAGCCGTCTGGATCTACGGCACAGAAAAACAAAGGAAATCTAAGCGATATCCGCTTACATCGAAAAGCTTGTTCCACACCCGCAAGAGCTTGTGGCGTTGGGATTTTCGATCACGAAGCGTGCCCCGATCAGTTCTTCGGTAAAGTCGATCACGGCATTGGCCAAAAACGGCAGCGAGATCGCGTCGACCACAACCTTTTCACCGCCACCTTCCAATACGACGTCATCGTCGTTTGGAGCATCGAGTTTTATCTCGTATTGAAACCCCGAACATCCGCCGCCTTCGACAGCGATCCGCAGGGCCTGGCCCTGCGAGGCGGCTCCGATTTCGGCTAACCGTTCGTAGGCCCGTTCGGTAACTTTCGGTGGCAGCTGCATTTTGTCACTCCTGACAAGGGGTTCACGCTTATTTCGCCGGTTCTTTTCCGGTTCATATGTGCAATATAGAAACCATAAGGACAGGCCACAAGGACCAGCATTATGCGAGCGCCATATGCATCCGATCCTGCCACCGCCCGGGGACGGCGTGTGCCAGAAGAGGAAAGCTCGTTTCGAACTTGTTTTCAACGGGATCGGGACCGTATTATCCATGCCAGCGCTTTTCGCCGGCTAAAACATAAAACTCAGGTTTTTGTAGAACATGAGGGCGATTATTTTCGCACACGCCTGACGCACTCGATCGAAGTGGCGCAGGTGGCCCGCACAATTTCCGGTGCGCTGGGCCTTGATTATTCACTGACCGAGGCCGTCGCATTGGCCCATGATCTCGGCCATACGCCCTTTGGCCACACGGGCGAAGATGCCCTGAACGAGTTGATGCAGCCCTATGGCGGGTTCGATCACAATGCGCAGGCGGTCAAGATCGTTACATCGTTGGAACGGCACTATGCCGAGTTCGATGGTTTGAACCTCACGTGGGAATGTCTTGAAGGGATCGCAAAGCATAATGGACCGGTCACGGGGGACTTGCCCTTTGCCCTGTCCGAATACAACGCTGTGCATGATCTCGAGTTGCACACCTATGCCAGCGCCGAAGCGCAGGTCGCGGCATTGGCGGATGATATTGCCTATAACAATCATGATTTGTTGGACGGGCTACGCGCAGGCCTGTTTAGCGAAGAGGAAATCTCTGACCTGCCGATTGTGTCTGGGGCCTTTGCGCAGGTTGATAGGACTTATCCCAATCTCGACAAGGTGCGGCGGCGCCACGAGGCGTTGCGGCGCGTTTTTGGCGTCATGGTCGGCGATGTGATCGAAACATCGCGCGCCTTGATCGAGGCAAGTGGCGCAAGCAGCGTCGAAGAAATCCGTGCCAATGGCGCCCCGGTGATCCAGTTTACACCCGAACTCTGGTCCGATCTTCGCCAGATCCGCGAGTTTCTGTTCAAACGCATGTACCGAGCGCCGGTGGTCATGGTGAAACGCGCCGAAGTCACACAGGTGGTCAAGAACCTGTTTCCTGCGTTTATGAATGACCGGTCCCTGTTGCCGGCGAACTGGCGTACCGAAATTGACAATGCACAGGATGAAACCGCTTTGGCCCGGATTGTGTCGGATTACATCGCGGGGATGACGGATCGTTTTGCCCTGCAGGAACACGAACGGTTGTTTGGAACCTACAAGGGCAGGGCCGTGTGATCGGTTGACCTGACCGCCAGCAATGGTAAACCCCGTCCAAACCATCAAGGACGGCTCAGATGAACCTTTTCACCGAAATACGCGGGCTGGTGATTGCCGCGCTGGAACAGATGCAATCCGAAGGCGTTTTGCCAGAGGGGTTGAACTTTGCCAATGTTGCGGTCGAGCCGCCTCGTGATGCCGCCCATGGTGACATGGCGACGAACGCTGCGATGGTGCTGGCCAAGCCTGCAAAAATGAAGCCGCGCGACATCGCGGATACCTTGGCCTCAAAGCTGGCGGCGGATCCCCGTGTGACGAATGCAGAAGTGGCTGGACCCGGCTTTTTGAACCTGCGCCTTGCAACCGAACTGTGGCAAGGTCTGGTCAAGTCTGCCTTGGAAACGAGGGCCGATTTCGGGCGCTCGAAGATGGGCAAGGACCTGAAGGTCAACGTTGAATATGTGTCGGCGAACCCAACCGGCCCGCTGCACGTGGGCCACACCCGCGGTGCTGTTTTCGGGGATGCCCTGGCCAGCCTGCTGGACTTCGTCGGGTATGATGTAACGCGCGAATACTATATCAATGACGGTGGTGCGCAGGTCGATGTTCTCGCGCGGTCTGTATACTTGCGGTATCTCGAAGCGCATGGTCAGGAAGTTGCCTTTGAAGACGGGACCTATCCCGGGGATTATCTGATCCCTGTTGGTCAGGAACTGAAAGACAAGGTTGGGGATGCCTATGTGGGTCAGCCCGAAGATGTCTGGCTGCTTGAAATCCGGAACTTTGCAACCGAAGCGATGATGGATCTGATCCGTGCGGACCTCAAGGCGCTGGGCGTCGAGATGGACCTGTTCTACTCGGAAAAATCGCTATACGGCACCGGCAAGATTGAAGCCGCGCTGAAGTCTCTGGAAGACAAGGGGCTGATCTATGTTGGCGTGCTTGAGCCACCAAAAGGCAAAAAGCCCGAAGATTGGGAACCCCGCGAGCAGACCTTGTTCAAATCAACGGATCACGGAGACGACGTCGACCGGCCGGTGAAAAAATCTGATGGCGCATGGACCTATTTTGCGCCAGATATCGCGTACCACTATGACAAGGTGTCTCGTGGCTATGATGAGCTGATCGATGTCTTTGGCGCGGATCACGGCGGCTATGTCAAACGGATGAAGGCGGCTGTTTCGGCCTTGTCCGATGGCAAGGTGCCTCTTGATATCAAACTGACCCAGTTGGTGAAGCTTTGGAAAAACGGCGAGCCGTTCAAAATGTCCAAGCGGGCAGGGACATTTATTACACTGCGTGACGTGGTGGATCAGGTCGGCGCGGACGTGACACGTTTTCACATGCTGACCCGCAAGAACGACGCGCCTTTGGACTTTGACTTTGACAAGGTTCTCGAGCAATCCAAAGACAATCCGGTGTTCTATGTTCAATATGCCCATGCCCGGGTGTGTTCGGTTCTGCGCAAGGCCGAAGAAGCGGGCATCGTTGCAGACGATACCACACTGGCGGCTGCGGATTTGTCCAAGCTGTCACATGACGCCGAAATTTCGGTTGCGAAAAAGATCGCCGAATGGCCGCGTCTGGTCGAGATCGCGGGCCGGACAAACGAACCCCACCGCGTTGCCTTCTATCTGTATGAATTGGCCAGCGAACTTCACGCATTCTGGAACAAAGGCAACGAAGATCCGTCTTTGAGATTCATTCAGGAAGGTGATGTGGCAACGTCACAGGCGAAAATCGCCCTCGCACGTGCCGTAGCCGTTGTTATTTCTGCAGGTCTTGGTATTCTTGGCGTAACTCCAGCGCAGGAGATGCGATAAAACTGCACGTCGCGCGGGGTTGAGGCAAAGGCAAGACAACCCCGGTGACAACGTATCGCCGGTGTAGCGAGGCGATGATGGCAGATATTCCGATGGCGGAGCAGGGAGAGTCTCCTGCAAACCCCCGTTCGCTAGGCGTGCTGGTCAATTGGACCGGGGCAGTGGTTTCACTGGCCTTGGTGGCAGGGACCTGCGTCTGGGGCTATAAACTTTTGGTGCGCGATGTCAGCGGTGTTCCCGTTGTTCGCGCAGTAGAAGGCCCGATGCGCACACGCCCCGAAAATCCAGGTGGAAGTCAGGCCGCCCATCAAGGGTTGGCTGTGAATGCGATTGCCGCCGATGGCGAGGCGGCAGCGCCTGCTGATCGGCTTGTGCTCGCGCCCCCACCGATTTCTCTTGAACAAGATGACCTCGCGGTGACGCCCGTGATTGTGCCGGTGCATGCCTCGCCGGATGTGTCCGAAGACGAAATCGCCAAAACAGAAGATATCGTTGCGCCCGCGCCGCTTGATCTGACCCAAATGTCATCGATCGAGGCTCTGGCAGAACAATTGGCGGGGAATGCCACGCCGCTCCAGCCTGTGGGCGAAGGCGAGGATCAACCGGTCAAGGTGTCTTTGAATGATGTCGCGGCGAGCGACGAGGTTGCTCCTCTTGCCGAACCCGAAGCCGTTGAAGAAACCAAACCCAAGGTCATTGGTGGTCTCAAAAAGTCTTTGCGCCCACAATTGCGCCCTGCAAACCTCGCGGCGACGCCAGTGATTGTTGCCTCGACCGAGGCGATTGCGGCGGCTCCGTCTGTAACGGACGCCAGCAGCATCCCGGCCGGCACGCATCTTGTTCAACTTGGTGCCTATGCCAGTTCCGAGATTGCAGCCGCTGAGTGGGGCAAGATGCTGACGCGGTTCGAGGATTACCTTGGTGACAAAACACGCGTCATTCAAAAGGCCCGCAGTGGCGGACGGGATTTTTATCGTCTGCGTGCCATGGGGTTTGTCGACCTGAGCGATGCGCGCCGTTTGTGTTCAGCCCTCAAAGCCGAGAGAGCGGATTGCATTCCGGTGACTACACGGTGAGCCGGTTTAATGCGACAATCTTTGGATGCGAGGGGCTTAAGCTTACCGCAGACGAAAAATCCTTTTTTCGGGATGTAAAGCCATTTGGGTTCATCCTGTTTGGGCGCAATGTGGACAACGCAGAGCAAATTCGCGCCTTGTGCGATGAGTTGCGCAGCTGCGTCGATCACGATGCACCGATCCTGATTGATCAGGAAGGTGGGCGCGTGCAACGCCTTAGACCGCCCCTGGCCACAGAATGGACGCCGCCGCTTGATTTTGTGATGGCTGCCGGTGAACAGGCCGAACGTGCCATGTATTTGCGCTATTGCATCACCGCAAAGGAACTCAGGGCCGTTGGCGTTGACGCCAATTGCGCGCCTTTGGTCGATGTGGCTTGCGCCGAAACACATCCATTTTTGAAAAACCGCTGTTATGGCACATCGCAGGACGCGGTTGCGACCTTGGGGCGGGCTGTCGCCAACGGCATGGCGGACGGCGGCGTATATTCGGTTTTGAAACACATTCCGGGGCATGGACGGGCGCAGGCCGACAGCCACAAGGATTTGCCACGCGTACCGGTCAACCGGGCCGAGTTGGACCGTGATTTCGCCCCCTTTCAGGCCTTGAATGATCTGCCCATGGGGATGACGGCGCATCTTGTTTATGAAGCATTGGATGATTTGCCCGCGACCACATCCCCGAAAATGATGCGCCTGATCCGCGAAGAGATCGGCTTTGACGGGTTGATCATGACGGATGACATCTCGATGCAGGCGCTTTCCGGGCCTCTCGCAGATCGGTCTGCCGCCTCTATTGCGGCGGGATGTGATGTTGTTTTGCACTGCAACGGCAATTTTGCCGAGATGCAGGAAGTCGCCGCAGCCAGCGGTGACATGCAGGAAACCGCCCAGAGGCGGGCCGAAACGGTGCTCGCGCAGCGCCCGCAAGCGGTAAAGGTTGACATTCAAACGCTCTCTGACGAACTTGAAGCCCTTCTAGCAGGGTAAGGGAATGTCCGAAGAGACAGGTCAAAGTGAATTCCAGTTATCGGTGGCGGATCGGCTTGTTGCCGAAGCATTGATTGTGGACGTTGACGGGTTCGAGGGCCCTCTCGACCTGTTGTTAAGCCTGTCCCGCACCCAAAAGGTGGACCTGCGCACGATTTCCATTCTGCAATTGGCACGCCAGTATCTGGCTTTTGTCGAAAAAGCCAAACAGCTTCGCCTGGAACTGGCAGCAGATTACCTTGTGATGGCGGCTTGGCTGGCCTTTTTGAAATCCAGACTCCTTTTGCCGCCCGACCCTTCGGAAGAGGGGCCAACGGGGGAAGAACTGGCAGCGCACCTGGCGTTCCAGCTGGAGCGGTTGCAGGCGATGCGAGATGCCGCGGCCAAGTTGATGGCGCGTGACCGTTTGGGACGCGACTTTTTTGCCCGTGGCGTCCCCGAGGACGTCACCCGCATTCGCCGAGTGACCTATTCCGCCACCTTGCTGGACCTGATGCAGGGCTATGCCCGTATTCGCACGCGGGATGATTTCCGGCCTTTTGTTCTGGATCGAGACTCGGTCTACACGATGGAAGAAGCGCTTGAGCGGCTGCGCGGAATGTTGGGGTTCTCGGGGCAGTGGACCGACATCAACAGCTATCTGCCGGTGGGGTGGGAAAATGATCCCAAGAAGCGGCGTTCGGCCACGGCCGCGACTTTTGCCGCGTCGCTGGAGCTTGTGAAAGAAGGCAAAGCGGAAATCCGTCAATCCGAAGTATTCGCACCGATTCAGGTGCGCAAAAAAGATAGAAATCATGTCTGACGATATCGAACCCCAAGAAGAAAGCCTGTTCGAAGCGCCGCCAATCGCGGAACAAGAGCGCATGTGCGAGGCCATTCTTTTTGCCAGTGCGGAACCCGTGACGGTGAAAGAGTTGAACAGTCGCATGCCACATGGGTGCGATGCTGCCGAAGCCTTGGTGCATTTGCGCAAGCGGTATGAAGGGCGGGGGGTGCGCGTCGTGCGTGTCGGTGATTCCTGGGCCATGCGAACCGCGCCGGATCTCGGGTTCTTGATGCAAAAGGAAATGGTCGAGTCGCGCAAGCTGTCCCGTGCGGCGATCGAAACTCTGGCGATCATTGCCTATCATCAGCCCGTCACCCGCGCAGAAATCGAAGAAATCAGGGGCGTCAGCGTCAGCCGTGGTACGGTGGATCAGCTTCTCGAGATGGAGTGGATCCGGTTTGGGCGCCGCAAAATGACGCCGGGGCGCCCCGTTACCTTTGTTGTCACGTCCGAGTTTCTTGATCACTTTGGTCTGGAAAATGCCCGTGATTTGCCTGGCTTGAAAGAATTGCGGGCGGCGGGCCTTTTGGAAAACCGTCCCCCTCCGGGCCTTATGCCAAAGCTGGGCAGCGAGCCGGACGACGAGATGGACGAGGTCATCGAAGACCAGTCCGAGATGTTCGAGGAATAAGGCCATCTGGCGATGTTCCGCTGTTTCTTAACGAAATGTAAGCCACGCCTTATTCTAGGCGTATTTCGTGCCTATATATGATACTGAGGCAGTAGAAAAAATCTTTGGAGGGCGTCATGAACGCGAACCAGATCATTAATATGGTAACTCGTATGCTCGTTCGTCGGGTTGTGAACTTTGGCGTTAACGCTGGTGTTAAGGCGATGTCGTCCGGCACGGACAGTGCTGGTCGCGCTGAGCCACAGCAGGATCGCCCACAGCGTTCTGTACCGAACAATGGCCAGCAAACGGCCAAGCAAGCGAAACAAGCGATGCGTATGGCACGCAGAATGGGCCGTTTCTAAACGGACTTCTCTGGCTGGGTCCGTGATGTTCGGGCCCACAATGCCTCGGCCGCGCCCATAAGGGTCAGCGCCGCAGATATCCACAAACACAGATTGATCCCAAAGCTCTCGTATCCGGGACGGTAAAGAACCGTCGCGGCAAAAACGCTTGCATACATCGTGGTTGAATTAAGCCCCATCACCGCGCCACGCTGGCTCGGGTCCAGACGGCTCAGGCGGCTGACGGTCAGGTTCAGACCCAGATGTTGCAGAACACCCCATCCAAACATCAACGCGACGATCATGGCATAGCTGTGGGTCCAGGCCGACATACCGACATAATAGATCGCAAGACCGCTGAACACGGCCAGGAGCCCACGGCGCGGCCCAACCTTGTCGAGCCACGGATCAAACAACATCGCGGCACCGAACCCCAGACCATAGGATAGGGTCAACCAGCCCGCCTCGCCGACGTTGCGGTGCAGGGCGTCTGTCAGGTGGGCGCCAAGATAGTTGTAGACGCCATAGAACCCCGTTCCCAACATCAAGACGGAAAACAATGCAGGCAAGATGCCAGGCACCTGAACCGCGCTGATTGGGGACGTGACCTTGGTTGCCGGTACGTGCGGTGGAAAGCTGGCTTTAAGCAATACAATCAAGATCACAAGAGACCCAAACCCAAGCAGCCCGAACACAGCGCGCCAATGGATCAGGTCCGCGACATAGGCCGAGAGCGTGACACCACCAACCATCGAAAGGGTCCAGCCGGTCAGGACCATGCCCATAGTTCGGGATTCCTGCCCCTTTGGCGAAATGATCGCTGCGAGTGAATAAATGGCCGGCAGCGCCATACCTGCGCCGGCACCGACGACGCCCTGTCCGATGCTCAGCACGGTCAGATTGGTGGCTGCGATGCTAAACCCCAAGCCGATCAGGATAAGCACCAGACCCGTTTCCAATGCCTTGTGTGGCCCGACCTTGTCCGCTCTGGGCGCGAAGAAAAGCGCGGACAGGGCGACGCTGATCCCGTAGATGGCGGCCGCCGTCATCACGTCAGATGTCCGTTCCGCGCCCACGCCCGAGGCCACTTCCGCCGCGATGGGCGAGAGAACCAGTGAATTGGCTCCAATCAATCCAACGGAGATCATCAGCAAAAGAATCATCGGTGCTACCCTTGATGTGGTGAATGGTGTTCAGCTAACCAGATAGAGGCAGGATCACGTTCGGGGAATATTTGATGACCAAGCGCAATGAAGAAACAGATAATCTTCAGCCAAACAGGCCAAGAGCCAAGCCGCTGGATGCTTTGGATCGAAAGATATTAAGCGCGCTTGCCGAAGACTCGACACGCTCATACGCTGATCTCGGGCGCGAAGTGGGTTTGTCGGCCCCTGCCGTGCATGAACGCGTCAAACGGTTACGGGCGACCGGCGTGATCAAACGCACCAGCGCGGACCTGCATGGGCCATCGCTCGGGAAAGATTTTCTGGCGTTTGTGCATGTCGAGGCAGCGGGCTGGGGCAAAACAGAGGGTGTCATGGAAATGGCACGCCTTCCCGAGGTCGAGGAAGTGCACGCGGTGACCGGTGATACCGGTCTGATCCTCAAGGTGCGCATGGACTGTCCCGAGGCGATGGAGGGCTTTTTGTGGCGTATCTATGATATGCCCGGCGTGCGCAGCACGCGGACCTATGTTGTTCTGTCAACGCATCTCGAGCGTGGCGTTCAGGCCGGTATCACGCCCGAGCTGTCACAGGGTGACAACCTGAAATAGCGGCTTATACCGCTTTAAAATGTTTGGACAGTTTCAGGCCCTGACCCTGATAGTTTGAGGCAATGCCGGACCCGTAAAGCTGTTCGGGGACATCCGACATACGTTCATAAACCAGACGCCCGACGACCTGTCCGTGTTCCAGAACAAAGGGCGCCTCGTGACAGCGCACTTCCAGAACACCTCGTGATCCTGCGCCACCGGCGGCGTCGTGGCCAAATCCGGGGTCAAAGAACCCCGCATAGTGCACACGGAATTCGCCCACCATTGCCAGATACGGCGCCATTTCAGCTGCATAGGCGGGCGGAATGTGCACTGCTTCGCGGCTGACCAGAATATAGAAAGCGCCGGGGTCGAGAATGATTTTCCCGTCCGAGCTGCGCACATCTTCCCAATACTCAGACGGATCATAATGTCCGATATTATCAAGATCGATCACGCCGGTATGGGGCTTCGCACGATAGCCGACCAGATCACCAGAGGCGGGTTTCAAATCGACCGAAAATCCCAAACCGTCGTCGATGACTGCTGTACCATCGACAAGTGGGCTGCGCTCGTGAAGCACGCTCAAGTCCGCATCCGTCAGGATACTTTGGCCTTTTCTGAACCGAATTTGGTTCAGCCGCATTCCGGGACGCACAAGCACCGAAAAAGATCGCGGGCAAATTTCTGCAAACAGCGGTCCGGTATATCCCGGAGGAATACGATCAAACTCGGTTCCGCCATCTGTGATGGTGCGGGTCAAAAGATCAAGACGGCCGGTCGAGCTTTTGGCATTTGCGACCGCTTGAACGTTTTCCGGCAGGTTCAGCGATTCCATCAAAGGCACGACATAAACGCAGCCCTTTTCCAGAACCGCGCCGTCGTTCAGGTCGATACGGTGCATTTCAAACTCGTCGAGACGCGACATGACCGTGCGGTCATGTCCGGCAAGAAAAGAGGCACGCACACGGTACGCCACGGTTCCCAAACGCAGATCAAGACTAGCCGGTTGGACCTGTCCTTCGACAGGAGCGGGATCGGCGATGATCTCTCCGTTGCACAGCATGGTTTCGATGGTCTGGCTGGGTAAAACGCCGGTCATGAAATTCTCCCAAAATGCAATTCTGGATGTAAAAAACGCCCGGGCCTTGCGGCACACGGGCGATTTTTAGTGGTCGGGCTAGCAGGACTCGAACCTGCGACCTTCCGTCCCCCAGACGGACGCGCTACCAGGCTGCGCCATAGCCCGACGATGGGGCGTTCATAACGTATTTGAGGGTGGGGGCAAGTCAAAAAACGCAAACTTTGATCACGCTGTTTCCTTTTCAGCGATGCGCTGTTTCCAGTTCTGCATACGCTGCAAAAGGTCGGTCACTGCCTCGTGATGTTCTTTCGAAATGCTGTGAGTTCGTGCCAGTTCTGGCAAAAAGCTGTCACGCGGTTCGTGACCCGCCACAATATCTGCCATTTCTACAGGCTCTGGCGAGGATTCGCTTTCTGTGACGTCCTCTTTTTGAGCGTCCTCAGCGATTTCCTCTTGTGCCTCAGCCGCTTCCGGAATTGTTGTCTCGGTCTCGGTCTCGGTCTCGGTCTCGGTCTCGGTCTCGGTCTCGGTCTCGGTCTCGACAGTTGTAACGACTTCGGAGATTTGCTGTTCCAGATCGTCTTCTTCGACAGGGCTAGCGCCAATATCAGCGGGCGCCTCATCAGCCGCCTCTTCGACGGTCAGCGAAACCAAAGCCGCGACAGTATCGAGAGGAAGAGGGTCTTCTGGCGTTTCATCCTCTGCGGATGGCGTCGTCGTCTCAGCCACCGCAAACAAATCCCCAACCGCATCGTCAAGGGTGTCTGGCTCGGTCTGTGACGGGGCAGGGGCCGTTGTTTCAGGCTGCTGGAACGTCAGGATTGTTCCGGCCTCGACAGGCGGCTGTTCTTCAACCATCTCAGGCGCGGCCGTGGAGGCTACCACTTCATCGTCGTCATCCAAAGGCTGCGAAAGTTCGGAAACATATTTGATCCCTTTTTCACGCAGCAGCTTTTGGGCCCCTTTGATGGTCATGCCGTCATCATGCAGAAGCTTTTTGATGCCGCCCAACAACATCATGTCAGCCGGGCGGTAATACCGGCGTCCACCGGCGCGTTTCACAGGCTTCACCTGTGAAAACTTGCTTTCCCAAAACCGGAGAACATGTGCTTGTGTGTCCAACCAGTCCGCTACTTCGCTAATCGTGCGAAAGGCGTTTGGGGATTTGCCCATCGCGATGGCCCTGCCTTATTTCTTGTTTCCAGATGCAACCCGCTCTTTCATCAAGTGAGACGGGCGGAAGGTCAAAACGCGCCGTGGATTGATCGGCACCTCTTCCCCTGTTTTTGGATTGCGGCCCACGCGTGCTGCTTTGTCGCGAACGCTAAATGTGCCAAATGACGAGATCTTGACCTGCTCGCCTTCTACAAGTGAATCGGACATATGGGCCAATACACTTTCTACGAGCTGCGCTGAGTCATTGCGTGACAGGCCGACTTCTCTGAAGACAGCTTCACTCAAATCCATGCGTGTCAAAGTTTTCTCGCTCATTTCGTTAATCCCCCGCGTTGTACCCGCCAACTTTAGGGGGAAGGAATTTTCCGAGTCAATATCAACGACTTGGAAAGAGCAGTTTAGATGGGTTTGTTAACGCTCTGTTAACGATTCCGGAGGCATTACCAGCGAAGAACCACCGATCCCCATGCCAAACCGCCGCCAATTGCTTCGGTGACCAGAAGATCACCCTGTTTGATTTGGCCTCTTTCAACACCAACAGAAAGCGCCAGGGGGATAGATGCGGCGGATGTGTTGCCGTGATCCTGTACCGTGACGATGACCCGATCCATAGGCACACCCAGTTTTTTGGCGGTGCCCTGAATGATGCGAATATTGGCCTGATGCGGAACGATCCAGTCTACAGAATCATCTGTGAGACCGATCTTGCTGAGCGATGCGTGCGCCGTCGAGGTGAGTTTTTCGACCGCTTGTCGGAACAAGGCATTGCCCTGCATGCGAAGTTTGCCTGATGTGCCTGTCGACGAAACGCCGCCATCTACAAAAAGCATGTCGCGATATTTGCCGTCCGAATTCAGATCCGCAGACAGAATGCCCCGATCATCGGTATTGCCGTTGCCGACTTCGGCCTGAAGCACGAGGGCGCCCGCACCATCACCAAACAAGACGCAGGTTCCGCGGTCTTCCCAGTCCATGATGCGGCTGAACGTTTCTGCACCGATCACCAGCACGGTTTTACATTGGCCAGAGAGGATCAGAGCGTTTGCATTGGTCAGAGCATAGACAAATCCCGCACAAACGGCCTGAACATCAAAGCCGAAACCGCGGGTCATGCCCAGTTTGTGCTGCAACATGGTCGCGACGGATGGAAAGGTCAGGTCAGGCGTCGAGGTGGCAACGACGATTCCGTCGATGTCATCCGGCTGCATGCCTGCGTTTTCCAATGCATTGCGCGCTGCTTCGTACCCAAGATCAGAGGTTGTCTGGCCTTCGGCGGCAAAATGGCGGCGTTCGATGCCTGAACGTGTCCGAATCCACTCGTCCGACGTATCCAGCAGCTTTTCAAATTCAGAGTTTGGAACAATTCGCTCGGGGAGGTAATGCCCAACGCCTTTTACAACGGCGCGTAGTGTCATGATGTTGTTCCGTTATTGTCCGGTGACGTCGGGACATCTTGGGGCAGGCTCACGGCGGATGCAACCCGTGCAGCAAGTTTTTCAGAGAAGCCAGACTGAGACAATTTGAACGCCAGCTTTACAGCGGCAGATATACCTGTTGCATCGGCACTACCGTGAGATTTTACCACTGTGCCGTTCAATCCAAGGAAAACGCCGCCGTTTACACGACGTGGGTCGATTCGTTTGTTCAGCCGGTTCAGCGACGTATAGGCAAGCAGAGCCGCCAAACGGGACAGGGGCGAAAACTTGAAGGCTTCTCGAAGAAGGCTTCCGATCAGGCTGGCCGTGCCTTCACCGGTTTTAAGGGCCACGTTTCCGGTAAATCCGTCGGTGACGATGACGTCGGCAACATCTCCCGGAATATCTCCGCCTTCGACAAAACCGACAAATTCGAAGTTCGCGGCCTCGGCATTTTTCGAGATGAGTTCATGCGCGAGCTTCAACTCGGCGCGGCCTTTGTGTTCTTCGGTGCCAACATTCAGAAGGCCCACGCGCGGATGATCCATCTCCATGCCGTTGCGGGCATAGGACGCGCCCATCAGCGCATATTGCAACAGGTCCTGCTCGTCCGCGCGAATATCGGCACCAACATCAAGCATGATGTTGAAGCCTTGCGCGCTGCGAGAGGGCCAGAGAACCGCAATTGCCGGACGGTTCACGCCGGGCAATTTACGCAGCCGTACAACCGACAGCCCCATCAGAGCGCCGGTGTTGCCGCAAGAGACGCAAACGTCTGCTTCGCCATCGCGCACAGATTCGACCGCCGACCGCATCGACGTGTCTTTGCGCCGCATCACCTGACTGGGTTTGTCATCCATAGACACGACACCTTGGGCATCGCGAATTTCGACTCGACCTGCGAGAGGCTTTTTCTTGGCGACCAGCTTTTCCAGGGTGTCTTTGGGGCCATGCAGAATAAACCGGATGTCCGGATTCTTCTTGGCAGAACTGGAAATGCCGGCAACAACAGCTGCCGGCCCGTGATCGCCACCCATGGCGTCAACTGAAATTGTGGTGCGCCCGGCACTCGACTTAGCGGTTTCGCTCAAAGCGGTCATGCCGGCGCAGCCTCAGAATGCTTATGCCGCGTCTTCATCCAGATCGACATCTTCGACCATCGCAACGACTTCACGGTCGTCGTAATGTCCGCAAGACGCGCACACGTGGTGGGGGCGCTTGAGTTCGCCACAGTTCGGGCATTCATTCGGGTTCGCTGCAACCAGGGCGTCGTGGGCACGACGGTTGTTGCGGCGCGATTTCGAAACTTTGTTCTGCTGGACAGCCATGTCGCAACCTTCGATTTTATAGGGGCATCGAGCCCGATTTCCTGAGTGTCCAGAGGCATTACGCGTATTGCGGTGCCGAGTCCAACTCTAAATTCCAATGAGCGCGCGAAAATACTGCGAAATTCACAAATCGCAAGAGCTATTTTTCGTTCTCACCAGCCAGTTTGTCACGCAGCCCTGCCAATCCGGCAAAGGGGCGCGCGTCTTCGTTCGTCATCGCTTTTTTTCCGGGTTCGGTAAAGACCTTTTCCGCGATCTCTGCATCTGCAGCACGGGGATAAAGGGGAAGATTCAGCGCAAGTGACTCTTCCATGACGGTTGAGACATTGATTTCATTGCCCAAAACGTCTGCGTTTTCGTCTTCGGGCATTTCAATTTCTTCTTCGTCCTCGTCCGGATAAGGCGGTTCTGCAAGGAACCTGCGCTCTATATCCGCTTCGATCCGGGTCGTGACAGGTTCAAGAGTCGCAACACAGGGCTGCACAACTGTCGCACCAAGATGTGCTTTCAGTTCCCAATCCGATTTCCCAAATCCATAGATTTCTCCAACAAAACTCAGTTTGCGAAGCGCCGATATCCCCAATTCCTGTGCCAGTTTATCGGCGACATCTTTTGAAACACGCAGTTCAAAAGGCGTGGAATGATTCTGTGAGAGGTCCGCAACGCGGAATTTCAGTGTGTTTTCGGCGGAGTCTGCCATGAGTTCGAGCGCTTCCATTCTTGAACCAGAGGGATTCATTATGTAAGCGGGATAGAAGGCGACACAAGCCAAGACAAGAGGGCAGTTATGACGGTACGCACCAATCGCACGAAACAGGCGTTTCTTGGGCTCGCGCTTTTGGCCTCTGTGGCATGCACAACCCAGTATCGGAATCACGGCTATGTGCCCAATGATGAAGATCTCGCCAATATCGTTGTTGGTGTCGATACGCGCGATACCGTGGCGGAATCAGTCGGGACCCCGACAACCTCGGGCGTGACCAACGATGGCGGCTACTATTATGTGCGCACCCGTGTCCGCCACTATGGCGCGCGTCAACCCAAAGTGATTGATCGCCGCCTTGTTGCCATCACGTTTGATACAGGCGGCACCGTGCGCAATATTGCCGAATATTCGCTGGAAGATGGACAGGCCGTGCCAATCGCGCGCCGCGTGACCGACAACGGCATCGAAGATCAATCGGTGCTCGCGCAGGTTCTTGGAAACATCGGCAACTTCACACCGGGTACGCTGGGCGGCGGTTAATCGCCTGATCTCAACAGTTTCAAAAGAAACTTGGCGCGCCGGTCCAAGCCTGTCATTTTGGAGTCACGTCCTCTGTCTATTCTGGCAGAGACAAACAAGGCGGGGCCTCTCATGGTTGCTTTGGCGAAAGGGCGCTATGTTGCGCGTCTGGCTGAGTGCGAAAAAGACATTCTCGCGGCGCAAAAGCTGCGACAGGTCGCGTTCCACGGCGACGAAACAACAATCGATCAGGATGTTTTTGACCCTCTGTGCACCCACATTCTTGTGGAAGAACAGTCAACGGGCGCGCTGGTCTGCTGTTTTCGCTTTTTGCCCTTGGCCGGCGGTCAGGACATCGACCGGTGTTATTCTGCCCAGTTTTATGAGTTGAGCGCCTTGCGGGACTTTGAAGGGCCAATGGTCGAGATGGGCCGGTTCTGCATCCATCCCGCCTATACCGATCCGGATATTCTGCGCGTGGCTTGGGGCGCGATGACCACATATGTGGATGAAAACAATGTTGAAATGCTGTTTGGCTGCTCGTCCTTTAATGGCACCGAGGCCGAACAGTATTTCGATGCCTTTGCCATGCTGCGCGACAGGCACCTTGCGCCCAAACGCTGGCTGCCCAAGGTGAAAGCCCCGAACGTGTTTCGCTTTGCTGCGCGCCTGCGCATCAAACCCGATCTCAAACTGGCACAAAGACGGATGCCTCCGCTGCTGCGTACATATCTGTTGATGGGCGGCTGGGTCAGCGACCACGCGGTTGTCGATCGAAAAATGAACACGCTGCATGTCTTTACCGGCCTCGAGATCAAGGCGATTCCTCCGGCGCGAAAACGCCTGTTGCGGGCGATTGGCGCCTAAGCGACGGGTGCGGCGGCCCTGATTGTCGACCCCAAACACAGGTCAGTAGGTTGACGCCCCGCAACGAGCGGTTTAGCCCCTTTTCTCATGGCACGTATTCCTTTGTTACAGATGAACGGTATCTCGCTGACCTTTGGTGGAGATCCTATTTTCGATGGGCTGGACCTTGTTGTTCAGCCGGGTGATCGCGTTGCGCTTGTCGGGCGGAACGGGTCGGGAAAATCCACGTTGATGAAAGTCATGGCCGGTCTGGTCGAGGCAGATCGCGGGGACATCGTTGTGCCGCCCGGTGTCTCGGTCGGATATATGGAGCAGGAACCCGACATGTCGGGCTTTGCCACCCTTGGAGACTTTGCATCGGCGAGCCTGCAACCCGGAGAGTTGTATAAGGTCGAGCGCGCGGGCGAAGGGTTGAAATTCGACCCCGCACGATCCGTTGAAACCGCCTCTGGTGGGGAACGCCGCCGTGCAGCTCTGGCCCGACTGATGGCCGAAGCGCCCGAGTTGATGCTTTTGGACGAGCCGACCAACCACCTTGATATCGAGGCGATTGCGTGGCTCGAGGCCGAGCTATCAAGCACGCGCGCCGCCTTTGTTCTGATCTCGCACGACCGCGCATTCCTGCGTGCCTTGACCCGTGCAACCCTCTGGATCGACAGGGGAATGGTACGACGTCAGGAAGAAGGGTTCAGTGCCTTTGAGGCGTGGCGTGACAAAATCTGGTCGGATGAAGATGTCGCCCGTCACAAGATGGACCGCAAAATCAAATCCGAAGCGCGTTGGGCCGTCGAGGGAATCAGCGCGCGCCGCAAACGCAACATGGGACGTGTGCGCGCTTTGGGCGAATTGCGGGCCGAACGATCGTCGATGATCAAACGTCAGGGATCCGCCGCAATCGAAATTACGGCCGGGCCGAAGTCTGGTAAAAAAGTAATCGATGCCAAGAATCTGGCCAAGGCCTTTGATGGTAAAGAAATCGTTCAGAACTTTTCCCTGACCGTGCAGCGCGGCGACAATATTGCCTTTGTCGGCCCGAACGGCGTGGGCAAGACGACGTTGATCAAAATGCTTATGGGACAAGAAGAGCCTGATGAGGGCACAGTGGTGCTCGGGACCAATCTGGTGCCCGCCATTTTTGATCAGTCGCGCGCACAGCTGGATCCGGACATGAGCCTTTGGGACAGCCTGACCGGCGATCCGGACATGCGTGTTTCGGGCAAGGCCGATCAGGTCATGGTGCGGGGCAATCCCAAACACGTGGTTGGCTATCTCAAGGACTTTTTGTTTGACGAACGGCAAGCGCGCGCCCCCGTCAGATCGCTGTCAGGGGGCGAGAAGGCTCGACTGTTGCTGGCCAAACTGATGGCGCGGGAAAGCAACCTTCTGGTCCTCGACGAACCGACCAACGATCTCGACGTTGAGACACTCGATCTGTTGCAAGAGTTGCTGGACGACTATGACGGCACCGTTCTGTTAGTCAGCCACGACCGGGATTTCCTTGATCGTGTGGCAACGACCACCGTCGCAATGGAAGGCAACGGGCGTGCTACGGTTTATGCGGGTGGATGGACCGATTATCAGTCGCAACGCGGCGATGCGCAGCCTGAAAAGGTCATGAAGTCCAAGCCAAAGGCCGAGAAAGCCAAACAGGAAAAAGCGCAAAAAGAGGGATTGAGCTTCACCGAGAAGCACCGTCTTGAAACGCTTCCTTCGGTGATCGAGCGTCTTCAGGCCGAGATTGCGAAGCTGGAAGAGTTCTTGATGGATCCTGATCTCTTTACCAAAGAGCCAGTGAAATTCCAGAAAGCCACAGATGCTTTGGTTGAGCGCCACACCGCCGTTGCAGATGCCGAAGAAGAATGGATGATGCTCGAAGAAAAAGCCGAGCAAAGCCAGTCCTGATCGCATCAGGGAATGGCCTGGTTCGGTGCGGGGCTATGAGCCTCCGAGGTCTTTGGACACACGGGGGCGATAACCGTTCCACAGGGCCTGCAAGGTCGGCTTGGGCGTCAAAACCGTGACGGTGCCGGTTGGTCGTGGAGTTGCGGCCAGATATCCGTTTGGCTGGAAGGGATAGAGCGCGTCTTGCCACAAAAGGGCAGGACCCGCGCAAGACTGGATGAACGTGCCATCCGGCAAGTCTTTTAGGTCTGCTTCGTGCCTGTTCTGTTTGAAAACACGCGGGATGGCACGTGCCGCATGAAGACTCACGTCAAAGTCTTTGACCGACCCCGAGTGTCCCGCCGCGTTCAGAAAGGCGTGGTAATCGGCACGGCGGCATTCCCCACAGGGACGATGGCCGGCGGCCAAAGCCACCGCTTCGTCATGGAAAAACAATTCGGTATAGTGGTTTGGCGCCATCAAGGTACGTTTGCGGTTCTTGAACTCGGTCACGCAACAAACCCACGCCTTGTGTCGCCAGCGCGCGGAGCCCAATGACTTATTATTGTCGTGCAGAATTCCACGGTTTCCCATGAACAGACCCCGCGCAGGATGCGCGAGGATGTCTCCGGTGGGTTGTACGCGGTTTTGAAGCGGCATCTCGCAATGATGTGGGAGGACGTCATCGCAATCAAGGGGAACGTGCCAGCTCAAAACCGCCTTTGGTCTTGTTCGCGAGGGTGGCTTGCTACAGTGAGAACCACCCCGCGGGACAAGCCGCTGTTTAGTGCAGTTGTAGCAAAAGCAGGGGTAGTCCGAGAATCCCTGTCATGATCAACGTGATAGATAGGCCAAATCCCTTAAACATGTCGCGCTCCTTTGTTTGTGGCTCATGTCAGAAGAGCTAGGGCAGGGCGGCGGGTTTGGTGTGCGTCACCTCGCCACATCTTTGCGTTGGGAGGTTTCACGTCGGGCGCTCAATTGAAGGCGGATACAAAAAGGCCCCTGTCCTTCAGACAGAGGCCTTTGTTCAAAATTAACTTGGGGGGTCACTGCATCCGCAGCGCGCCGTCGATGCGGATGACTTCGCCGTTCAGATAGCCGCTTTCAACGATAAATTTCGCCAGTTGTGCGTATTCCTCGGGGCGGCCAAGGCGTTTGGGGCAGGTGACGTCCTGGGCCAGTTGGTCCTGAACCTCTTGTGGCAGGCCCATCAGCATCGGGGTGAGAAAGATGCCCGGCGCGATGGCCATGACTCGGATGCCTGCCTTGGCAAGATCGCGGGCCATGGGCAACGACAGTCCGACGATTCCCCCTTTGGAGGCGGCATAGGCTGCCTGTCCACGCTGGCCGTCCATGGCCGCGATTGAGGCCGTGTTGATGATCACGCCGCGCGCACCGTCTTCTGCCGGTTCGTTCTGGGCAATGACCTCGGCCGCGAGGCGGGCGACATTGAAACTGCCGACAAGGTTGATGTCGATGGTTTTCTGGAACACATCCAAGGGGTGCGGGCCTTTTTTGCCAATCGTCGTCGCGGCGGGGGCGATACCCGCACAGTTTACAGCGGCGGTAATGGTGCCCATCGCAGCTTTGGCGGCGGTGATGCTGGCCTGAACAGAGGCCTCGTCGGTGACGTCGGTCTTGTGGAATGTGCCGCCGATCTCTTTGGCGACCTTTTCACCAAGGTCTTCGTTGAGATCAAACAGGGCAACTTTGGCGCCATGTGCCGCGAAATGGCGGGCCGTGGCCTCACCAAGGCCGGATGCGCCACCTGTTATCACCGCGCAGGTGTTTTCGATTTTCATGGGGGCTCTCCTCCTCCAGAGTGTCGTGGACCTTGTGAAATGAACGTATGTTCAAATAACAGGGGGAGGGGGTTTGTGTCCAGAAGTTTGAGGGGCGTTGCCCCTCTTGGCCCGCGGGGCCAATTCACCCCAGGATATTTTTAGCCAGAAGAAGCGGCGGAGGCTATGCGTTTTGAGCGCGGCGCAGCAGGCGGACGGATTGTCCGAAGCCGGCCTTGAAAGCACGCGCAAAGCTGGCTTGGGAGGCGAAACCCGTTGCAAGGGCGATGTCTTGCACTGATTGGCTAGTGTCGGTGGCAAGGCGATAGGCCTCGTCCAGCCTCAGTTGAAGGTAGTAGGCATGGGGGGAGAGGTTGAGATGTGTGCGAAACCGGTTTTCAAGGCTGCGCTGGGACAGGGACATCCGTTTGGCAATCTCGGTAATCGAGAGCGGCGTGTCGAGGTGGGCTTCCATCAGGTCGAGGGCTCGCGCGATTTGCGGGTTGCGGCGGATTTTGCGCGATGTGGCGCTGATGCTTTGTCGCTGGGTGCCGAGGGGAACGGGGTCATACAAAAACGCGGAGGCAACACGGCGCGCCAACCCCTGGCCAAAGCGTGTCGAAATCAGGTGGAGCATCATGTCGATCCCGGGGGCGGCGCCTCCGGAGGTTGCGAAGGGGGGGCTGATGACAAACCTGTCGCGTCTGGCATCCACCTGAGGAAAACGTGTGGCCAGATCCTCGAGATCCTCCCAGTGGGTGGTCGCGCTGTGGCCGTCCAGAAGGCCGGCGCGTGCCAGTATCCAAGGTCCCCCGTCAATGGCTGCGATGGCAACGCCTGCGGCATGCAGGCGGCGTAGGCTGGACAACAGGCGTGGCGTGGCGTGGGCTTCGAGGTTGAAGCCGGCGACCATCACCAGAAGATCAAAGCCTTCAGCTTGCGCAATCGGCGCGCCGTTGATGCTCAGGCCGCTGGTGAGTTGTGCTGCTGCGCCGGTAGGCGTAAAAAATTTCCAGCGAAACAGGTTTTTGCCAGCGCGCCGGTTGGTGGCGCGCATCGGGTCAACAGCCGCGGCAAAGCTGAGCGTGTTGCAGTCATCCAGAACAAGTACCGCAGTTTCGAGGGGGGCTTGATTGGGCTGAAAGATGTTTTTTGCAATGTTCATCAATTTTGCTTCGTAAAGTGCAAAGTCAAAAGGCGCAAGGCTGCTCATACTTTTGGCAACTCTAGGAAAGGAATCGCCATGCCCTTGCAAATGAACCGTGAGGTTTTCATCACCTGCGCCGTGACCGGATCAGGTGGCACCCAGGATCGTAGCCCGCATGTGCCGCGTTCGCCCGAACAAATTGCAAACAGCGCGATTGCCGCGGCCAAGGCCGGTGCCGCTGTGGTGCATTGCCATGTGCGCGATCCGGAAACAGGCGCCCCCAGCCGCGATTTGGGTCTGTACCGCGAAGTTACGGACCGCATCCGCGACAGTGAAACAGATATGGTGTTGAACCTGACCGCAGGCATGGGCGGAGACATCGTTTTTGGCGATGCCGAAAACCCGCTGCCATTGAATGCGGCTGGTACAGATATGGTCGGCGCGACCGAGCGTATGGCCCATATCGCCGAATGCTTGCCCGAGATTTGCACGCTGGATTGCGGCACGATGAACTTTGCCGAGGCTGATTACGTGATGACCAACACGCCGGGCATGTTGCGCGCCATGGGGCAGATGATGACCGATCTGGGCGTGAAGCCCGAGATCGAGGCCTTTGACACCGGCCACCTTTGGTTTGCCACGCAACTGGTCAAAGAGGGCATCCTGACCTCACCTGCACTGGTGCAGTTGTGCATGGGCGTGCCATGGGGCGCACCAAATGATCTGAACACCTTTATGGCGATGGTCAACAACGTGCCGTCCGACTGGAACTGGTCCGCGTTTTCACTTGGGCGTGACCAGATGGCATATGTTGCGGCCTCGGTTCTGGCTGGCGGCAACGTGCGGGTTGGTTTGGAAGACAACCTTTGGCTCGACAAGGGCGTTTTGGCAGAGAACTATCAACTGGTTGAACGCGCCGTGGGCGTTGTCAAGGGCATGGGGGCCAAGGTGATCGGCCCCGAGGCCGTGCGTGAGAAGCTGGGGTTGGTCAAGCGCGCACCTGTTTCGTCTTAAGGTTGCGAAAAGGTTATCTTCAGGTTGCGCCGGAAAAAGGGGGGGGGGTAAGTTGTGAGCCATGTTCATGAAATTCACCCTCTCGTTGTTCTTTGCCCTCGTGCTGTCGATGGTAGCCTTTCTTCAATCCGAAGCCGCTTGGTGGAAAGGCCCGTTGGTGGCGTTTGCTCTGGGCGTTGTGACAGTGGTCCTTTTGTTCATTGTTGCCGCCGAAGTGCCGCAAGGCGCAAGCCTTCCGCCGTCTTCCGGGATGGTCGTCGCGGCGTTCTTGGGAACTGTTCTGATCGGGGCCGGGTCTGGCTTGGCTCTGATTTTAAGGAAAATGTGGAGCCCTGGCAAAATTGCCAAGGTGGTGTTTCTAGGCGGGTGGATTCTCAGCTTCATGGGGATGATGACGCTCGCCTTTTCTTGAAAGAAAGAGGTGTGCGATGGCGCGCGTAGCAGCAATTATTGGTGGCGGAGTTATCGGCGGCGGATGGGCCGCGCGGTTCCTTTTGAACGGTTGGGATGTGCGGGTGTTTGATCCCGACCCCGAGGCCGAGCGCAAGATCAGTGAAGTTTTGGCCAATGCGCGTGTGTCGATGCCGGGCCTAAGTGATACGGCACTGCCCGCCGAGGGCGCTTTGACCTTTCACGACACCATTGCGCAAACCGTCGAAGGTGCCGAGTGGATTCAGGAAAGCGTTCCGGAACGGCTTGATATGAAGCTCAAGGTCTATGCCGAGATTCAGGCCCATTGCGCCGCGGATGCGATTATCGGGTCGTCCACATCCGGCTTTAAGCCCAGCGAATTGCAGGAAGGGGCGACGCGCCCCGGTCAGATCGCGGTAACCCACCCGTTTAACCCGGTTTATCTGTTGCCCCTGATCGAACTAGTGCCAACCGATGCAAACTCGGCCGATATGATCGCCCGTGCCAAAGGCGTGATTTCGGATATTGGCATGTTCCCGTTGCATGTACGCAAGGAAATCGACGCACATATTGCGGACCGTTTTCTTGAGGCTGTCTGGCGCGAGGCGCTCTGGCTGGTCAAGGATGGTGTCGCCACGACCGAAGAGATTGACGAGGCCATCCGTATGGGGTTCGGCATTCGGTGGGCGCAGATGGGTCTGTTTGACACCTATCGCGTGGCGGGGGGCGAGGCCGGCATGAAGCACTTTATGGCGCAATTTGGCCCCGCTTTGAAATGGCCATGGACCAAGCTGATGGATGTGCCAGAGTTCAACGACGAACTGGTCGATCTGATCGCGGGACAGTCGGATGAACAATCGGGGCACATGACCATCCGCGAGATGGAACGCATTCGCGACAACAACCTTGTGTCGATGATGCGCGCCCTGAAAGCCCAGAACTTTGGCGCAGGTGCGGTCATGAACCGCCATGACGTCAAGCTGGCTTTGGATGCAGGTATGGCGCGCAGGGCGGCCGATATTGCGGACCCGTCCAAACCTGTTGTAACTGTCTCGCGTGCGGTGCCGATCGACTGGCTGGATTACAACGGTCACATGACCGAGAGCCGCTATCTGCACGCCTTTGCCGATGCGTCCGACCGGTTGATGGAGATCATTGGCTGCGATCAGGACTATATCGCGACGGGTGGCAGTTTCTTTACCGCCGAGACCCATATCCGGCATATCGACGAGACCCATCTGGGATCGCGGATCGAGGTACGCACGCGGGTGCTAATGGCCGAGGGCAAGAAGATGCACCTTTGGCACGAGATGTATGCCGGTGACAAATTGCTGGCGACGGGCGAACATATCCTGATCCATGTGAGCCTTGAAACGCGCCGGCCCGCGCCGTTCAGCCCTGAAATCGCTGCCAATCTGGCAATGATTTCCGAGGCGCAATCCGGTCTTCCGGCGCCTGAGGGCGCTGGGCGGTATGTGGGGCAACCACGGTGATGTCTGTTGCGAAAAAGCGTGTGCTGATCACCGCAGGTGCGTCCGGTATCGGGCGCGCCATGGGCGAAGCTTTTGACATGGAAGGTTTCGATGTCTGGGTCAGCGATCTGGACCCCGAAGCCCTGTCATCGGTTCCGCCACATTGGCGGCGCAGCCATGTGGATGTGGCGAATGAAGACGCCATGGCCGCGATGTTTGCCGAGGTCGAACGCGTCTGGGGCGGGCTTGAGGTGCTGTGTGCAAACGCAGGCATCGCAGGCCCGACCGCGCCAGTCGAAGAGGTCGCCTTAGACGATTGGCGCAATTGCGTGGCGATCAATCTGGACGGGGTATTTCTGGCGGCCAAATTTGCCACGCCGTTGATGAAACAGGCCCATAAAGGATCAATCGTTGTAACGTCATCCACAGCTGGGCAATACGGATACCCGTATCGCAGCCCTTACGCTGCATCGAAATGGGCCGTCATTGGTTTTGCCAAAACACTGGCGATGGAACTGGGCGGGTTCAACATCCGGTGCAACGTGATTTGTCCCGGATCGGTCGAAGGCCCGAGGATGGAGCGTGTGCTTGAACGCGAAGCGGCCACCAAAGGCATGACGCGGGACGAGGTGTATCAGGGATATGCCAGCGGAACGTCACTGGGGCGGTTTGTGCAAGCCAGCGAAATTGCAGATATGGCGGTTTTCCTTGGCTCTGATGCGGCCAAAGCCGTTTCGGGACAGGTGATTGCGGTTGATGGGCATACCGTCAATCCGGATCCCAAAGTCTGAGCCCTATATGAGCTTCTGAAGTGTCTCGATGTGGTCGGGCAAGGTGCGCGCGGTCACAGGGGCGCTGCGCACGAGATTGTCGAAATGGGTTGTGAAGCCCTGAACACGTTCGACATCCCGAAAGGCGAGATAATTCCGCCCTAGATAGAGCACCGCCAACAGCGGGCCAAAGACCGTTATGGGCGCGGAAAACAACTGTCGGGCATCAAACAGATAAACGCGCAGACGCGGGTAAAGCTGGCTGCAAAGATCAGACATGTGGTTGAGCTGGGCATAGCGTAATTCTGCAGGCAGGCCGTCATAGTACCCTTTCCCCGTGGCAAAGCTGAGCAACTCGTGAAGCGGAAGCGCAATCTCATAATCCGATTGGCTGGCCCGCATCCAGTTCAGGCGATCTTCGGAGGCGCCAATCGCCTGATCGGTGGTGCGCCCCAAATGCGGTGAGTATTCCCATTCAAGGATCTCGCGCGTTTTGAGCATATCCGGAAGGCCGGCGGGCACATGCCGGATTTTGTAACCGGCGGCCTCGATGTGCCAGCCAAAAATCTGTTCATCGACCAGCGCCCGCGGTGCTTCTGTCAGGGTCAGTGAGTTGGCAAGGATATCTGCCGCGCTTTCTGGACGGTCTGTCAGCGACAACAGCCAGTCCGCAGACACACCAAGGGCCGCGGCGCATTCCCCCACAACCTGTGCATTCGGCAATCGGGCGCCCTGATCCTTGAGAAGTTGGGAAATCGTCGAGCGGTCCACGCCAATCTGGCGTGAGAGGGCGCTCTGGGTGATGGCCTTGTCCTGCATGGCGGCCTCGAGACGTTGGCGAAAACGTAAGGCGCGCAGGCGTTTGTCGATAATTTTGCTCATGTGTTTAATTTTATCACCAGTTGGGAATTTTGTGAATTACAAACAGAATGTCCGTACCTGCCCATTCGCGGTAACGCTTTTGTGAGCTCCTCACAAAGAAAGGCAGACAATGGAAACCCGCAAACGCTCGGTGACAAAAGCGATCATTTGGAACCTTTTAGGTCTGACCACCATGAGTGTGGTGGGCTATGTCGCGACCGGATCGGCCGCTGTGGGGGGGAAGCTTGCTCTTGTGAATACGGCATTGGGGTTTGCGCTTTACCTGATTTATGAACGCGTCTGGTCTGCAATCCGGTGGGGCCGCCATGTCTGATCTCCGCAAAAACAGACCCGCAGTGGAATGGCCCACACTGTGCATGATGGCCATTTGCTATGTCACGTTTGTGATTGGCACAACGTGGGCTAGTACCCTGTTCCTGCCTTTGGGCATGATCCTGTCGACCTTGGCAATTGCGTTGCATTCTTCGCTGACCCACGAGGTCTTGCATGGTCATCCATTCCGCAATCAACGACTGAACGACTTGCTTGTGTTTCCCGCACTCGGGCTGGCCATTCCATACTATCGGTTTCGCGATACGCATCTGGCGCATCATCAAGATTCCATCCTGACGGACCCATACGATGATCCCGAAAGCAACTATCTGGATCCAACGATCTGGGCCGCGCTGCCGGTCTGGAAGCAGGCTTTGCACAGGTTCAACAACACGCTGTTGGGGCGGCTGGTGATTGGTCCGACCATGGGGCAGGTGGCGTTTATGGCGTGCGACTGGCAGGCGATCCGTGACGGCGACACAGCGGTATTGAAGGGCTGGCTCTGGCATATTCCTGCGGTTTTGCTGGTGATATGGTGGATGGCGTCGGTCATGACGCTGCCGATCTGGGCCTACCTGGTCAGCGCCTATGTTGCCTTGTCCATTCTAAAAATCCGGACGTTTCTTGAACATCAGGCGCACGAAAGGGCGCGGGGGCGTACCGTCATTATTGATGATCGTGGTCCTTTGGCGTGGATTTTCCTGTTCAACAGCCTGCACGTTGTCCATCACATGCATCCCAAGGTCGCATGGTACAACATGCCAAAGCTGTTTCGTGAAAACCGCGAACGGTATCTGCGTCAGAATGAAAGCTATTATTACGGATCCTATCGCGAGATTTTCATGCGCTACTTCTTAAAAGCCAAAGACCCGGTTCCGCATCCGCTCTGGCCGTGGAAGTAGGGCCGTGATCTAAGGGCGGCATGGAACTCTGGATTGCCGCTTCGGTTGCCGCCGCGCTGTTTCAAACAGTGCGGTTTATGCTTCAAAAACACCTCTCAGGCCTGTCGTTGTCGGCAGCAGGGGCAACGTTTGCACGGTTTGTGTATTCCGCTCCGTTGGCGCTGCTGTGTCTTGCCGTTTACCTCAGCCTTGCGCCGAACGGGATTGTGCCCCCTGCCGCCGCCTTCTGGCTGTTTGGAATGGTGGGCGGAGTCGCCCAGATCGTTGCAACCGTATGCACGGTGCTGTTGTTCAAGCGGCGCAATTTTGCGGTTGGGATTACCTTTATCAAGGTTGAGGTCTTGTTGACCGCACTGATCGGAATTGTTGTTCTGGGGGACGCGGTTTCAGGTCTCGGCATGGCGGCGATAATTGTCGGGGTTGCGGGTGTTCTGGTGCTGTCGGGGCCGTCAGACACGGGAACGGGCGGATTTTTGCGGCGTGTGGTCAGCCCCTCTGCGGCATTGGGCCTGACGGCGGGGGCCTTGTTTGGCGTCTCTGCCGTGAGTTATCGGGGGGCTTCTCTCGAGATTGCGAGCATCGATCCGTTTTTGCGGGCGCTGGTTACGCTTGCTGCGGTGACCACGATGCAAATGATGGCAATGGCTGTCTGGCTGAGGTTCCGCGAAGTGGGGGAAATCCGACGCGTGGTTCATGCGTGGCGCGGGGCTGTCTGGATTGGCCTGACCAGCATGGCAGGATCATTTTGCTGGTTCACCGCGTTTACATTGCAAAATGCAGCCTATGTCAAAGCGGTCGGGCAAATCGAATTGATCTTTGCCATTGTCGGATCGGTTGTTTTCTTCCGTGAACGCATTTCCGCAAGAGAATGGCTTGGCATGGCCTTGCTGAGCGCAAGTATTCTTGTGCTGGTTCTGGTGTTGTAACGCGCGCTGAGGGCTATTTGCGGCGGGTTTCGCGCCATGCAAGGATTGCCGCGCTGCCCAGAATGAGGGTCGCCCCCAAAAGCGTTATGTGATCAGGTATGACATCAAAAATGACCGCATCATAGAGCGTGGCAAAGGCCAGTGTCGTATAGAAAATAGGCGAGACAAAGCTGGCATCGGCCAAACGCATGGCGTTGATAAAACAGGTCTGTGCCGAGGCCATCAAAAGACCAATGCCCGCAAGAGCAGCCCATTGCAGCGGGGCAGGTGACTGCCAGACAAACACAGCGGCCAGTGTTGCGATTGCAAGGCCGATCGCGTTGTTGATCAATAGGATCTGAAACGGTTTTTCACGACTCGACAGCAACTTGATAAAGATCATCTCTCCGCCCATCATCAGTGCCGCCATCAGGGCAAGAAGTGCGCCCGCTTGCAGGGTGCCGGCGCTTGGCCGTGTCAGGATCATCGCGCCGAAAAAGGCCAGCGCAGCAGATCCCCAGCGCCAGGGGCCTACGCGCTCCCCCAGAAACGGAATCGCGAACACCATCGCAAACACGGGGTTCAAAAAGCTGATCGCGGTGGCGTCGGACAGGGGAATGAATGTGGCCGCAGCAAACATGAGCGTGACGCCGCCCCATCCCAGACCGGAACGTCCGAAATGATACCCCAAATGCGGGCGCGTGAACGTCGGGCGCAAAATCACGGCCGCCAGTGAAAACGCCAGAAACGCAAACAGGAAACGGCCCTGGCTGATTTGAAGCGGCGACAGGGCAGGGCCCAACACACCGGTTCCCACAGCTTTTGCCAAAAGGGTCGTCCCCGCCACAAACCCCGAGGCGGTGACAGTCAAAAGGGCAGCCAGTGCCGGGCGTTGGGGGGTATCGGTCATATGTGTTGCTTGGCGATGAAACGCGCGCGTGGCAAGGGGAATTGCACGTTATGTGAAAAGGGGGTTCTCAAACCGGAAAAGCAACGTTAGAGAGGCCACATGGGTAATCTTATCGCACATAACGGCCTCCGACGCCTGCGACGTACGTTCCTCCGATAATCGGCGGTACGCCTGATGTTGCGCCAAAAACGCAGCGCCTCCCCATAAATTGCGTCACAGATACGCAGCACTTTCCGACATTGTTGACTTGACCGCCTGCGTGGGGCAACCACGGGGCTTCTTTAATTAAGGACAGGACCATGATCCCTTCTGTTTTGCCAACTTATAACCGTGCGCCTTTGAACTTTGTCAAAGGCGAAGGAAGCTGGATGATCGAGGCAGATGGCCGACGTTTTCTGGATCTGGGCGCGGGGATCGCAGTGAATGTTCTGGGGCACGCCAACCCGATTTTGGTGGACGCTTTGACCGAACAGGCCAACAAGCTGTGGCACGTGTCGAACCTTTATCAGATCCCACAGCAACAGGCGCTGGCCGACAAACTGGTTGATAACAGCTTTGCTGACACCGTTTTTTTCACTAACTCGGGCACCGAAGCCTGCGAGCTGGCCGTGAAAATGGCGCGCAAGTACTGGTTTGAAAAAGGTCAGCCGGAAAAGGTTGAAATCATCGGCTTTGATGGCGCGTTTCATGGCCGGTCTTCGGCAGGCATTGCCGCGGCGGGTGGTGAAAAGCTGACCAAGGGATTTGGTCCTTTGCTTCCCGGCTTCAAGCATCTGACATGGGGCGACATAGCCGCGTTGAACGATGCGATTGACGAAAATACGGCCGCCGTGATTGTCGAGCCCATTCAGGGCGAGGGGGGTATTCGCCCGCTTGCGGATGAAGATCTGAAAGAGCTGGCGCACATTTGCAAGGAAAACGACGTCTTGTTGATTCTGGACGAGGTGCAATGTGGTGTTGGCCGGACGGGCAAGCTGTTTGCGCATGAATGGGCCGGCGTTACGCCAGATATCATGATGGTCGCCAAAGGCATCGGCGGTGGCTTTCCGCTGGGTGCCGTGTTGGCGACCGAAGACGCGGCCAGCGGCATGGTTGCGGGCACGCATGGGTCGACCTATGGCGGAAACCCTCTGGGATGTGCCGTGGGCAACGCGGTCATGGACACGGTTTCAACCCCGGAATTTCTGGCAGACGTGAACCGCAAGGCCGGTTTGTTCCGTCAAAAGCTCGAAGGTCTTGTCGCCGCGCATCCGCACGTTTTTGAAGAAGTACGCGGGTCCGGCCTTATGCTGGGGCTCAAGTGCTTTGCGCCCAACATCGATATCGTAAACGCAAGCTATGACCAAGAGATCGCTACCGTGCCGGCAGCAGACAACGTTGTCCGTCTGTTGCCCCCTTTGACAATCACTGATGAAGAAATTTCCGAGGCCGTTTCCCGGCTGGATAAAGCGGCGGCAACGGTCACCGCGAACAAGGACTAAGAACATGAACCATTTTTTGGATATTCATAAGACAGACGCGGCGGACTTGCGGGGCATCATTGATAGCGCCAAAGCCGTCAAAAATGCGCGCAATGGCAAACCAAAGGGGGCCTTGGATGCGGATCTGCCGCTGAAGGACCACATGGTTGCTCTGATTTTTGAGAAACCTTCGACACGGACACGCGTTTCGTTTGACGTTGGGGTGCGCCAGATGGGTGGCCAGACGATGGTCCTGTCGGGCAAGGAAATGCAGTTGGGCCATGGTGAAACCATCGCCGACACCGCGCGCGTTCTTAGCCGCTATGTCGACATGATCATGATCCGTACATTTGAAGAGCAGGTGCTTCTGGAGCTGGCGGAATATTCGGATGTTCCCGTGATCAATGGTCTGACCGATCGCACGCATCCCTGTCAAATCATGGCCGACATCCTGACCTATGAAGAGCATCGCGGATCGATTGCGGGCAAAAAGGTTGTCTGGTCCGGCGACGGTAACAATGTTTGTGCCTCTTTCATCCATGCTGCGGGGCAATTCGGATTTGACCTGACTTTTACTGGTCCAGAGGTTCTTGATCCGGAACAGGGGTTTGTCGATCTGGCGCGTTCCAAAGGGGCAAAGATCGAAATCGTGCGCGACCCGGCAGAAGCCGTGGCAGGCGCAGATCTGGTTGTCACGGACACATGGGTGTCGATGCATGACGCGCAATCAGCACGCGAGCGTCGCCATAACCAGCTGCGCCCCTATCAGGTGAATGAAGAGCTGATGAGCCATGCCAACCCGGACGCGCTGTTTATGCATTGTTTGCCGGCGCACCGGAACGAAGAAGCCACAAACGTGGTTATGGATGGCCCCAATTCGGTGATCTTTGACGAAGCGGAAAACAGGCTGCATGCGCAAAAAGCCGTAATGCGCTGGTGTCTGGGCAAATAAATCGCCGCAAAAGACAGTTAAAACGCCTCGCCATGTGCGGGGCGTTTTTTTGTTTGCAAGACCTGCCCGGTCATCCTTCATGATCTTTGGGGCAACAAGGGCAAGGTTTCTGCTTGGCCTGTGATCAAGATGCGCTAAGGTTGTGGGATAGATACATAAATCACAATTTTGCCTTAATGGATTGATACGCGCGGGACCAAAGTGACGTTTCTTTGATCTCGGAACATTTGTTTGAATGGTTGGTCCGACGACCGTCACGCAAGAGTGTTGGAGAAAGATATGGCTCAGGCATCAGCCCCAAAGGACAACCGTCCTCACATCGTGATTGCTGGCGCGGGCAGCATCGGCTGTTTTGTGGGTGGTTTGCTGATACGTGGTGCGCATCGTGTGACGTTGCTGATGCGGGAACGGATGGCAGACGAGATTTTGCGGCAAGGCCTGACAATCACCGATTTCAACGAACTGGATGAAGAGTTGTCTCCGGATGTGTTTGGCATCGCCACGACGCCGGAATGCCTGAAAACCGCTGACATTATCTTGGTGACTGTCAAAAGCAGCGCGACCGAAAAGATGGCGCAGGAAATCCGGGCGCATGCGCCGACATACGCCGTTGTCATCAGTCTTCAAAACGGTGTCGGCAACGCGGAAATACTGCAGAACAACCTGCCGGATCATGATGTACGCGCCGGAATGGTGCCCTTTAACGTTGTGTCCAAAGGCGGCGGGTGTTTCCACAGGGGCACCAGCGGAGACATCATTATTGCCAAAGGTAAAAACCACATCGCCCGCATGCTCAGCGTGCCTGATCTGCACTTTCAGGATCGCGCCGATATGGCACCCGTTCAGTGGGGCAAGCTGCTGATCAATCTGAACAACGCGCTGAATGCCCTGTCCGGCCTGACCCTGCGCGAGCAGTTGAGCAGCATGCCATGGCGCAGATTGATGTCAGACCAGATGGCCGAGGCCGTGCGTGTCTTGGAAAAAGCGGGCATTTCGGCCGAAACGCCCATGTCGCGGCGCATCCCCATCCGCTTTGTGCCTAAAATCCTGCGCCTTCCGTCGCCTGTGTTCAAACGGGTTGCGCGCACGATGCTGACGATCGATCCGCTGGCCCGCAGTTCGATGTGGGAAGATCTTGAAAAGGGACGCCTCACCGAAATCGAAGAGCTTCAGGGCCTGATCGTCACCTTGGCACAAGAAAAAGGCGACAAAGCCCCGATCAACATGCGTGTTGCATCCCTGATCCGGGACGCAGAAAAAAGCGGCCGTGGGTCGCCGCAGCTTTTGCCGCACGAAATCCATGTCTGACGGATAAACCCGATCCACGCCTGATGCCTCTTGCGGCATTGCCTCTCACAGCGCAGAGTGTGGACACTAAAGAAGTGGAAGAGATTGAATGCGCCAAGCGGATATTGGTGTCTTTGGATTAGGGACAATGGGCAGCGCGCTCGCGCTTAATTTCGCGGAACAGGGCGTGCGTGTCGCTGTTGGCAACAGGGAAACGGAGTGGGTTGATGCGTTTCTCGAGGAAGCCGGAACGCTCGCCTCTCATATCGTGCCAACCCATTCGCTTGAAAGCTTCGTTGCAGAACTCGAAGTCCCGCGCGTCGTTTTGTTCATGATCCCGTCCGGTGCCCCTGTTGATCACATGATCCAGGCGGTCTTGCCGTTGCTCAGCGCCGGAGACACGATTGTTGATGCTGGCAATGCAGATTTCAATGACACGCGGCGCCGTTCTGCGGCACTTGCGGCCCAAGATATCAATTTCGTCGGCATGGGCGTGTCCGGAGGGGAAGAGGGCGCCAGAAACGGCCCTTCGATGATGGTTGGGGGAAGCGATGCAAGCTGGCAACGGCTTCAACCGATGCTCGACCCCGTTGCCGCCAAGTTTCAAGATGCGCCTTGTGTGGCCCATATGGGGACGGATGGCGCGGGCCACTTTGTCAAAACGGTTCACAACGGTATCGAATATGCCGATATGCAATTGATTGCCGAGGTTTATGGCTTGTTGCGGGATGGTGGCGGCTGGGAGTCCCCGCGTATTGCCGCGCTGTTCGATCGCTGGAACCAAGGCCCCTTGCGCAGCTTCCTGATGGAGATTTCGGCCAAAGTGCTTTTGGCAACTGATCCGAAAACGGGACGACCTGCTGTCGAGGTGATCGTGGACAAGGCGGGTCAAAAAGGAACGGGACGCTGGACCGTGATCGAGGCGCTCAAACTGGGACAGTCGGCCTCGGGTATCGAGGCGGCGGTTGGTGCGCGCAGTTGGTCCTCGGAGAAAGAACTGCGTCAACGGTTGTCCCATGCCCTGTCAGGGGCCGAAACGGTGGCGCTGCCGACGGAAAACGAACTGGAACAGGCTTTTGCCGCTGCGCGTTTGCTTGCGCATATTCAGGGGTTTTCCGTGCTGCAGGCCGCTTCTGACACTTTTGACTGGTCACTGGATCTGTCACGGATTGCCGAAATCTGGCGGGCTGGGTGCATCATCCGGTCGGCGTTGCTGGATGATTTGGCAACGGCGCTGCGCGAGATTCAATTCGGGGCATCCTTGTTGGAGATCACCCAGTTTCAAAAGACACTGGACGCCACGGTTCCGGCCTTGCGCAAAGTAGTTGTGGCGGGGGTTCAGGGCGGCGTGCCGGTGCCCGCACTTGCGGCTTTGCTGGGATGGTATGACTCGATGAGACAGGCCCGCGGCACGACAAACCTGATTCAGGCGCAGCGTGATTTCTTTGGGCACCACGGGTTTGAACGCGTGGATGCAACAGGCAAACACCACGGCCCTTGGTGGGATGTGTCAGCGACATCATGAAACAAAAAACGCCCAAGAGCTATGACACTCTTGAGCGTTTTGAATTCAAGGCAACACTTGTGCCTTAGTTGACGATCGCATTCAGGATCAGGAAAATCACGGCAGACATCATCGCTGCTGCGGGCACGGTGATCACCCATGCCGCGATAATCGTCATAAAGTGGCTGCGCCGAACCAGCTTGCGACGGCGGCGTTCCTCGGGGGCGATACGCGTGGCCGCAGGGCGTTTTATGGCTGACTTGCGCAGGCGACGCTCTGCGTCCCATTCACGGTAGAAACCAACACCGAACACGCCGCCCACCGCAATGTGTGTCGAGGATACGGGCAACCCGAGCCATGACGCGACAATCACGGTAATCGCCGCAGACAAAGCCACACAGTAGGCCCGCATCGGGTTCAGCTTGGTGATCTGGCTGCCGACCATGCGGATCAGCTTTGGCCCGAAAAGGAACAGGCCAAACGAGATACCAAAGGCACCGATGACCATGACCCATGTCGGGATGCTGACCTTGGCGGCGAAATCACCAAACTCGGAGGCGTGCACGATTGCGGCCAAAGGACCAACGGCGTTCGCAACATCGTTTGCACCATGCGCAAAAGACAGAAGAGCTGCGGAAAAGACCAGCGGAATACCGAACA
The DNA here is from genome assembly GCF_001458215.1 of Shimia thalassica. GTDB lineage: Bacteria > Pseudomonadota > Alphaproteobacteria > Rhodobacterales > Rhodobacteraceae > Shimia > Shimia thalassica. The sequence goes on from NZ_CYTW01000002.1 coordinate 172,800, forward strand.
GAACCTTGAGCGATTTGTTCCGGTTCTCGAGACCTTCCGACTGTTTCCGGATCAGGGGTTTGGTCACGAAATAGGTGATCAGACCAGCCGTTGCACCAATGGTCAAAGCGGTTGGCATATCGATCTTGATGATCCGTTTCAGGCCTTTAAGCGCAAGGTAGGATGTGAAGGCAGCGGCCATAATGGCAACCAGAACAGGAACCCAGCGCCGTGCAGCGGCGATCTTGTCGTCCTGATAGATGATTTTGATTTTGATAAAGGCCAGAAACGCGGCTGCAATAGCGCCGCCAAGCACGGGGGAAATCACCCATGATGCCGCGATTTTGCCCATTGTGGGCCAGTTCACAGCGGCAAAACCTGCGGCTGCGATGCCTGCGCCCATAACGCCGCCCACAACCGAGTGCGTGGTGGATACTGGCGCGCCGACATATGTGGCAAGGTTTACCCAAAGCGCGGATGAGATCAAAGCAGCCATCATGGCCCAGATAAAGATCTGTGCGTTTTGAATGCCCGCCGGATCAATGATGCCCTTGGAAATGGTCGAAACAACATCGCCACCCGCAAGAAGCGCACCGGCACTTTCAAAAATGGCGGCAATCAGGATCGCGCCGCCCATCGTCAGGGCATTGGCCCCCACGGCGGGCCCCATGTTGTTGGCCACATCGTTGGCGCCGATGTTGATCGCCATATAGGCACCAAAGCCCGCCGCAGCGACAACAATCAGGTTTGAAGGATGGTCACCATAGAAAATTCCGGCAGTGATCCCGGCAAGAACGATGAAGACAAGCGCAATGCCAAGCCCGACCATGGGGCGTGCAACATATTGTGTGCCGGTTTCTAAATGAGAAAATCTTTCGAGATCGCGATCAAGTGTCTCCAGATGATCGTTATCGTTTGGTTGTGTACTCACGTGACATACCCCCCTTCAAAGCGTTCAAGAGCCGCACTAGGGGAGCCCCTTGCGCAAAGCAAGGGCGGTGTCACAAAACTGTAGTGAAAGTGTTACAATTGACGCAACAGTTCTTTCAATTGGGGTTCGTTCACCATGTTGGCCGCTTCTGCGGGGGTTACCCATTTGCGGCGACGTTCGTGCGCCTCGGGGTAATCATCCGTAAGACGCTTTACACGAATAGGGTACACCAGCGTTTCAACACGGACTGGAAGGCCGCTTTTCAGTTCTTTGTCATAGTCGTAAGAGCCAAGAACCTGATCCGACACGTCACCCTTTTTCACGCCGGCCTCTTCCCATGCTTCTTGCATGGCGGCCTCGTGGGCGTCTTTGCCGTCAATGGGCCAGCCTTTGGGGATGATCCAGCGACCTGTGTCGCGGCTGCTGACAAGCAGAACTTTTTTCTTTGGGCCATCTTCGCGATAGCACAGCGCCGCCACCTGAAGACGTTTAGGGCGTCGTAACATCGGGCCAACCATAGTGGTCAGCGCTTTTTTAAAGGCGTTGGTCATAGTCTGCTCATTGTTCGCGTTTTTTGTCTGTGCATTGTATATACAATTATCAGGTTGATTTTCAACCCTTGCACTAATTTTTCTTTTTTATTGGGGTTTTCGGCGCTTTGCGCGCAACGTGGGATCGGCTTGGGTCGGGTCTTCGGGCCAGGGATGTCTTGGATAACGCCCTCGCATATCCTTGCGTACATCCGCATAAGACGTGGCCCAAAAGCCGGGAATGTCCATCGTTGTCTGAACTGGCCGTCCTGCCGGAGATTGCAGCGTAACGCGAAGCGGCGTGCGTCCCACCATGGGGTGCGAGGTCTGGCCAAACAGCTCTTGCAGCCGCAAGCTTATCTCCGGATGCTCACCGGAATAGTCGATCGGGATCTTGCGGTTTAGCGGCGTTGTAAAATGCGCTGGTGCCTGCTGGTCAAGAAGTTGCATTTGGCCCCAGTCAAGTTGTGCTCTCAGCGCTTCAAGAACGTCGAACTTCTTCCAGTGCTCTGCTGTCTTTACACCGTTCAGATGCGGCAACAACCACTGCTCGATACGGTCCATCAAGGCCTCTGTCGTCATATCGGGCAGGTCATGTCCTGCCGCTCTTATCAATTCGACACGGGAGACAAACCGGCGGGCGGGGCCTGACAGGGACAGCCCGAGGTCACGCACGCCATCCAGCATGGCATAGGCAATTTTGTCGTCAGGTGCCTCTTTCCAGATGCGGTCATCAAGGGCAACGGCCCCCAGCATTTCTTGTCGTTTTGCAATCACGCGACGTTCGCGTTTTGACCAGACACAGCTGTCTTCCCATCTGATCTGATCTGCGAACAAGGACCGGATTTCCGCTTCGGAGATGGCAATGGCTTGGCGGATGCGCGCCTCTCTCGGGTTGCCATCAGTGTCCGAAACAACAATCAGCCGGGTGTTGGCCAGTGGATCGGCATCGTCCAGCACAACACCTTTTCCGCCCGACAGAACAAACCGTGGAACATCGCCTTTGCGCCGCAAACCAATACGATCAGGATAGGCCAGCGCTGCGGTTTCTGCCGCACTCATCGGAGTTGCATTCGTGCGTTTGCCGGATTTGCCAAGACGTTTGGCTTCGTCGCGGATCGTGTGCAACGCAGCGCGGTTCACCTGATAGGGGCGCCGTTCGGTGAAGACTCTCAAATCCGACAGGGCCTCAAGGCGCAAGGCAAGGTCGACCGGCGCACCACGCGCCAGAGGATCGCGGGCCGCCAAAAGAGCCGCAAGCGGTGCCGCATCCGGCCCCGCAACGGTCAGCATATGGGCAAGGCGTGGGTGCAGGGGGATGGTGGCCAATGTTCGGCCGTGCCTTGTGATCCGGTTGTCGTCATCAAGGGCGCCAAGCATCCGCAAAACCGTTTGTGCTTCGGCAAAGGTGCCTGCATTCGGCGGTGTCAAAAACGCCATATCCTCAATCTTTGCCCCCCAAAGTGCCAGTTCAAGCGCAAGCCCCGTGAGGTCGGCAGATTCAATTTCGGCAGGCGGATAGGCAAGCATCGCGCCTTCCTCGCCCTTGGTCCAAAGACGGTAACAGACTCCTTCTGCAACGCGCCCTGCGCGCCCTTGGCGTTGGGTGGCTTCTGCACGGGTCACGCGATCCGTCACCAGACGTGACATGCCAGAGCCGGGGTCGAAACGGGCCCTTCGTGCCTTGCCTGCATCAACGACAACGCGAATGTCCTGAATGGTCAGGGAAGTTTCTGCGATGGATGTGGCAAGAACGACCTTGCGACCGGACTCGGATGGTCGGATGGCGGCTTGCTGGTCCTTAAAGGGCATCGCGCCAAAAAGCGGGCGGACGTGACATGTGTCGGGCAATCGCAGTTTGGCTTGGGTGCGGCGGATTTCGCCTTCGCCGGGCAGAAAGACCAGGACACCGCCCTCGGTCTCGGTGATCGCGGCTTCGATTGCACGTGCGGTTGCGTCTTCCAGACGTTCGCCTTTGGCCAGTGGTTTGTCCCGCCAGCGCGTTTCCACAGGAAAACTGCGCCCTTCCGATGTGATGACGGGGACATCCCCCATCAGGCGGGCCACGGGTTCTGCGTCAAGCGTGGCCGACATGGCCAACAGGATCAAATCGTCGCGCAGCGCATCGGCAATTTCAAGACACAGGGCAAGCCCCAGGTCAGCATTCAAAGAGCGTTCATGAAATTCGTCAAAAATGACCGCGCCAATGCCAGAAAGCTCGGCATCGCTCTGGATCATACGGGTCAGAATTCCTTCGGTGACGACCTCGATCTTGGTCTCGCTGCTGACTTTGCTTTCTCCGCGTACACGATACCCGACTGTGGCGCCGGTTTTCTCTCCAAGAGTTTGCGCCATGCGCTCTGCCGCCGCTCGCGCGGCAAGCCGGCGCGGTTCAAGCATCAGAATTTTTCCGGCGCCGCTGCCAAGGCCAGCCTTTAGCATTTCAAGGGGCACAACCGTGGTTTTACCCGCCCCGGGTGGCGCTTGCAGCACGGCACGCCCCCTGTCGCGAAGCGCAGAGAGCAAAGATGGGATGGCGTCTTGGATCGGCAGGCGGGACATGCGCCCCTTATCGGCCAAGCGGCAGGGCGGGTCCAGAGGGTCTTAGTTACGCCGCACAAGCGTCGCGGGGCCATGGCGCGATCGCAGCTTGACGCCGACGCTGCGCCAAATGCCGTCCTGCAACTGATAGGTCACTGATGCGGGCGACGTCGACATTTCGGCAAGTTCTTCGGCGGAATACCCGCCCAGCCGGTCATAGCTGCCCGAACAGGTGATTTTGTCACCGTCGGTGGTTTTCCTGGTCAGATGCAGCCGCGCCAATCGGGTTCCGTCAAATTGTTTTTCGTCCTGAGAACACTCTGGCGCATCTGGCTGGTCGCGCAATGTCAGCCACATGAGCGTCATCGGATCGATGGCGCCTTTGAGCATCGCATCTGAAATCGGAACCGCCGGATCCTGTTTGCCGCTGATTTCGTGGGGGATTCCATTTTTGAACGCCAAAGAGGTTTCGGAAACCCGCTTGCCCGTGTTGATATGCCCGTCATAGGTCGCTGGCACATAGGACTGTCCCTCCAAGCGGCCCTTGGATGCGGCATCAAAGTGGATACTGGCCACGACGCCGACCAAACCGGTTGTCTGGAACTTGCCGACCCCCGAAAACGCCCCGCCGCTTTCGGTCATGGTAACCCGCAATTCCCCGACCTTCAGACCAAAGGCATGCACAGACCAAAGCTGCTCTGCCGAAACGGGCGCGGCAAAAACGGTTGCGACTGCGGCGCATAGAAGCGCGCGGCAGGATTTTCCGCGCAGAAAAGGGATCGAGGCTGGACAAGCGCGCGTGCGACAAGGCATGTAATCACCCCAAAAGGGAGGCGCGTTCAGCGCCAGAGAGACAGGAACGGCCATGGATATCGCACAGCTGCATGACAAGGTATTGAAGCAGGACCGCCGCGCGCTGGCAAGGGCGATTACGCTGGTCGAAAGCGGCCGCGCAGATCACCGTGCGCTTGCCAGTGAACTGCTCGAGCGGCTGCGCGGATCAGGGCGTCAGGCCTTGCGTATCGGTCTGTCAGGCACGCCGGGTGTGGGCAAATCGACCTTCATCGAAAGCTTTGGAATGACGCTGACGGCGAAGGGGCTCAAAGTCGCTGTTTTGGCGGTTGATCCTTCATCTGCGCGCTCCGGCGGTTCGATTTTGGGGGACAAAACCCGGATGGAGCGCCTCAGCCGTGATCCAAACGCCTTTATCCGCCCGTCTCCTAGCCAAACCCACCTTGGCGGTGTGGCCAGACGCACCCGCGAGGCCGTAGCCCTGTGCGAGGCGGCGGGTTTTGACGTTGTTCTGATCGAAACCGTTGGTGTCGGGCAGTCCGAAACTGTTGTGGCCGAGATGTCCGACCTGTTTTTGCTGTTGCTGGCGCCGGCGGGCGGGGACGAATTGCAGGGTGTGAAACGCGGCATCATGGAGATTGCGGATATCATCCTTGTGAACAAGGCGGACGGTGATCTCAAAGCGGCTGCAATGCGCACCTGTGCGGACTATTCCGGTGCATTGCGCCTGCTGCGTAAACGCCCGCAAGATCCACAAGGGTTCCCCAAGGCCATGACCGTGTCCGCGTTGCAGGAAGACGGTCTTGAGACATCATGGGGCGAAATGCAGGCCCTGACAGACTGGCGTCGTGAGAATGGCCATTGGGACATGCGGCGCGCGGGACAGGCACGGTTTTGGTTCGAAGAAGAGGTGCGTCAGGGATTGTTGGCGCGTCTGCATCAATCCCCGGCACGCGAAGCCATGGAAAGCCTTGCGCGGGACGTTGAAAACGGATCGACCACGCCCGGAAAGGCCGCGCAACGGATGCTGGAAGAGTATCTGTCGCGATGAGCAGAACAGGGCAGCGCGTGTTTGACGGAGATCGGCTTCGGGCCACTTTGTTTAACGGCGATGCCCGCAAGGCGCTTGTGACGTTCCGCCAAAGGATCACGCCAGATGGCGCATTCAGCGATCCAAAACCGATAGCGCGGTTTGTGAATCAGGGCTATGCGCACCTGCATCTGCAATCGCGCAAAAATGACTGGTACATCAATGATGAAACCGAGGCCTTCGAAGACCGGTTGCGAGACCTGACAGCGCCCTACAGGCGGGTTGTCGGTACGGGGTTTTCGATGGGGGGCTATGCGGCGTTGCGGTTTTCCAAGGCCTTGCGTTTGCAACATGCCTTGCTTGTGTCGCCGCAATTCTCGATTGCGCCCTCTCTGGTGCCTTGGGACAAACGGTATCGCGACAGTGCAGCGGGTTTTGACCCTGACCTGGGGGATGTGGCGCGCAGGTCCCGACGTGGATTGAAAGGGGTGATCCTGATTGATCCGTTTCGCCCAATGGACCGACGGCATGCGGATCTGATTTGTGTGGCGTTTCCGAACATATCGGTCTGCAGCTTGGGCTGTGGTGGTCATCCGGCCACGCGTATTCTGGGCGAAACAGGTGGTTTCGGACGGGTCCAGGCGCAATTGCTGTCCGGACGCGTAGATGTCGACGCCATTCGCCAGTTTCACCGGTCTGGACGGCGGACCTCTGCGATTTACTGGCGTCACCTTGCCGAAAACGCGCAAAAGCGCGGGCATCTTGATTTGGCAAACGAGGCGTGCGCGCGCCACGCAGCTTTGTCTGGTGACTAAGCCAAGCCCGCCAAAACATCTCGACGCCGTTCATTTGCGTAAACACCAGAATTCAGGGGCCGGAACCGGCGTGATGCTGGACCTTTGCGTCACTTCGGGATAAATCAGCGGTGTCCAAGGATTCCTTTACCTGAATCACTTGACGCCCCTGAATATTCGGCCTAATGACGCCGAACGAAATTCCGGGCGCGGCCTTGGCAGCGCCCATTTGCTTTGACGGGGTCAACTTCCCCGTGGACCGAAAAACGAGGATGTACCCATGTCGCGCCGTTGCGAACTGACCGGAAAAGGCCCGATGACTGGCAACAATGTCAGCCACGCCAAAAACAGAACCCGCCGTCGTTTTCTGCCCAACCTGAACGACGTGACTCTTCAGTCAGAAGTTCTGGGTCGTGGTGTTAAACTGCGCATTTCAGCTGCAGCCCTGCGCACAGTAGATCACCGTGGTGGTCTGGACGCATTCATGGCGAAAGCGAAAGACACAGAACTCTCAGACAACGCTCTGAAGGTCAAAAAAGAGATTGCAAAGGCCCAGGCCGCAGCCGCCTGAACCTTTTGACGATCGGACAGTGATTATGGCCCCGCCTGAGATTTCAGGCGGGGTTATTCCTTTTGCATCGCCACGCCAACAGCCCACCTAGGGTTGGCACCCGGCGAGGGGGGGTGCCTTTGGACAAAACGCACGCGCGGACGGGTGGGTAAGGCGTTTTGTCGCTATACATTCCTGCGTTGGAAGCTTTAGATACAGCCCATGGTCAGGTTGCGTCTACATATCGCGAGTCTGTTGGTTGCTGTGCTTGTTTTGACAGGACACAGCATGGCGATTGCGCGTGGAATGCCCACTGCGTCCGGCTTCATGGAGCTTTGCACCGGTACTGGACCGGTGATGATGCCCGTGGATGCCGAGGGCAATCCGACCGGACCTTCCCATATCTGTCCAGAGTTCAGCCTGTCGTTGATGGAGGCGCTGTCGCCCGTCCCTGTGGTGGCTCTTCCGCTTGATAGCCGCGGACAGAAGATTGGACATGCCTATGAGGTTTCGCTTCGGGTGATTCGACCGATTGAAGCTTCGGCGCGCGCTCCCCCTTTTGTTGTCTGAGGCCTTTGGCCGTTCTTCAAAAAGCCCAAAACAAATCAATCAGACTATACGAAACGGGAGAGACCTGATGTCTTTCAAATCCATTACTTTGGCCACCGTGGCCGCGATCGCCCTTGCTGCCCCTGCTTTTGCTGAAAGCATGATCAAGGTTGACGACCCATATGCCCGCGTATCGGCCAAAATGTCGAAATCCGGCGCTGCTTTCATGGTTATTGAAAACCACGGCGACGCAGCAGATCAGCTGATTGATGCGCGTTCGGACGTCGCCAAAAAGGTCGAGTTGCACACCCACAGTGAAAATGCCGACGGCGTTATGCAAATGCTGCACGTTCCCGAAGGATTTACCATTCCCGCGCATGGCAACCACATGCTCATGCGGGGCGGGGACCATGTTATGTTCATGGGTCTTAACCAGCAACTCGAACACGGTGATGTCGTCACTGTGACCCTGGTGTTTGAGAAAGCCGGCGAGATGACCGTCGAGATTCCGGTTGATCTGGAACGCAAGCCCATGCACGGCGGTGGTCACATGAACCACGGCACCATGAAGAAAAACTAAATCGCAGCCAGAGCCTTTTGCTGCTCTGCTGAAGATCTTGTTGAACATAAAAGGCCGCGATTGCGCGGCCTTTTTCCGTGGATGGTGGGGGCGCTAGCGCGAGAGTTCCTGAGCCACCCACTGCGGAACGATTTGCGTGGCCGGACCAAAGCAGGTTTCGGCGAAATCGGACACTCGTGACGACGGCGCAAGGTTCAACTCGATAGTGTGTGCGCCACCACGGTCTGCCTCTTGGACAAAAGCGGCGGCGGGATAGACCTCGCCAGAGGTGCCGATTGCCACAAAGGAATCCGCACTGGCAAGGTGTCCCCAGATTTCATCCATATAGTAGGGCATTTCACCAAACCAGACGATGTCCGGCCGAGTCGTCGCGCGCCCGCACTGGGGGCAGGCATCGGTTTTATGCATCACCAGCGGCGCGGGCCAGCGGCTGTCGCAGCTTGCGCATAAGGCACCGTTCAGGGCACCGTGCATGTGAAGAACATTTGTTGAGCCAGCTATTTCATGCAAACCATCAACGTTCTGGGTAACAATCAGAACTTCTCCGGGGTGGTCCCGTTCCAGCTTTGCCAAAGCATCATGTGCGGCGTTCGGTTTGGCCTCGGCTGACTGGGCGCGTCTTGCGTTATAGAAGGCGTGCACAAGATCGGGATCGCGGTGAAATCCTTCGGGGGTCGCGACATCCTCGATCCGGTGCTGCGCCCAAAGCCCGTCTTCGTCGCGAAACGTCCCAAGTCCGCTTTCTGCGGAAATGCCTGCGCCGGTCAGGATCACAATCTTGTCGTTGCTCATCGAAACGTCCTTGCCTTTGGAAATGTGTCCCTCGCACCATGGCAACCCCTGTGGAAAGCAACAAGAGGGAGTTGACCTTGGCCGCATGATTGGGAACACCAGAGGGGAAGGAGATTCAGATGAGCAAATGGATTGTCGCCGAACGCCATAAGGGAGGCGTTTCAATGTGGGAGATGCCCTCTCGTCAGGAAATCTCGGGGGCCGAGGGCCCCATTGTCATGGTCGGAGGCGGCGCCGCACCGCGCAGCCTGCCGTGCACGGCCATTCCGGATCGCCTTGTTTCGGGCGAGGGCGGAGGATGGCTGTTTCCACCACTGGCATGGGACGGTCAGGTGAGTGATGGGGCAGAGGCCCGCGTCGCGGGATTTGTGGCTGCCAACCCGAATTGGGATGGCGTGATTTGTGTCATGGGCGCAAGCACGGCCTGGGTCCATGTGAGCGCGGGTGAAGTCATCAGCTTTCAGCGGTTTGTCACAGCCCAGTTGGCTGCAGCTCTGGATGTGTCCGACGATTGGGACGAAGATCGGCTTCGGGCTGCTTTGGACGAGGTTATGACGCGTCCAGAACGGCTTGCGGCTTATCTCGCGCGGGCAGGGGACGCGGGCACGCTCTGGGGGGCATTGCTTGGGGCTGAACTGGCTGCGGCGCGCCCCTACTGGTTGGGACAGCAGGTGTTGCTTGTCGGTGCAGGGCGGAGCGCTGATGCGCTGGCTCTGGGATTGTCGGGACAGGGGGTGCCTGTTGAACGGGCCGATGATACCGATATGCTTTTGGCGGGTGTTGCCGCCGCCGTTTCCGTGCACGGAGGACTGTGATGAAGGTTCTGTTTGTCTGTCTTGGAAATATTTGCCGCTCTCCTGCGGCAGAAGGCGTTTTTCGGGATCTTGCACCTGAGGTCGAAACTGACAGTGCGGGAACAAGTGGTTGGCACGTAGGCGAGCCGCCTTATGGGCCCATGCAACAGGCCGCGCGCGCCCGTGGATATGATTTTTCCGACATGCGCTCGCGCCAGTTTGAAGCCGCCGATTTCGGGCGTTTCGATCTGACTGTGGGAATGGATGCGTCAAACATCGAGAACATGGAACGTTTGCGCCCCAACGGCAATGAAACGCCCTTGCGGTTGTTCACGGATTTTGCACCGGACAGTGGTGCGAACGAGGTGCCCGATCCGTATTATACGCGTGACTTTGACGGCGCACTGGATCTGGTTGAAGAGTGCGCACGCGGGTTGGTCGGGCACCTCGGATAGTCAGGATCAGCTGCGCGGCAACTCCATCTTCGGATCATAGCGGGCAGGCGACACCACTTCGGCGGCAACAGCTGTCCCCAGAATATCAATCGTTACCGCGCTGTGGCCTTCATCAAGGAACCCCATTGCAAGGTTTTCGTTCACGCGGTGCCCCCAGTCCGCCGAGGTCACGGTGCCGATGATTTTGCCGTTGGCGCGAATGGAGGCGCCGGGCTGAGCAGGGGCAATGTCACTTGCAACTTTGAGCGTGGCAAAGGTCTTGCCCGACGGGGCGTCCAGTCGTTTTTGCAAAGCTTCTTTGCCGATAAAGTTGGCTTTTTCCATTTTCACAAAGCGGGACAAATCGGATTCAAACGGGTCAAATTCGGTGATCAGGTCTGCTTTCCAGTGACGATATCCTTTTTCAAGACGCATGGATTCAACCGCACGTGCCCCGAACAAGGTCATGCCATGGTCGGCGCCAGCCGCACGCAGGGCAGTCCAGGCCGCAAACAGCGAGGCGTTCGGCACATGGATTTCATAGGCCAGTTCTCCGGAGAAGCTGACACTCATCACAACCGCCGGAGCGATCCCGATAGAAGCCTTGCGCACCGAGAGCCACGGGAAGGCCGCGGCCGACCAGTCACCGCGCGCCGCTTTGGACAGGACATCGCGTGATTTGGGACCGGCGATCACAATGATCGTCATGTCATTGGTCAGGCTTTTTACCGTGATGCCTTCGGGTGCATGCGCGGTGAGCCAATCCATATCATGAAATTCCGAGGCCGCAGCAGAGCCGTACCAGATGCGGCCATCGGGCAGATTGGCAATGGTGGCCTCGGCTTTGATCAACCCGTGATGGTTCAGCATATAGCCAAGCCCGATCCGGCCCGCCTTGCGGGTGACGTTGCCGCAAAACATCGTGTCGAGCCAATCCTGCGCGCCGTCACCCGAAATTTCAAACCGGTTAAACCCGTTGACCTCGGTGATCCCGACACCGGATTGCAGCGATTTGACCTCTGCCGCGACCACATCAAAGACTTCGGTAAACCGGTATCCGTGTGTTTCGGTGAAATCCGGAGAGGGTTTGAAATAGTCGGCGCGTTCCCATCCGTTGACCGGTGTGAATTCCGCGCCTTCGGCCTGCAGGATTGGCGTGAGTGGTGTTGTTTTGGCAAACCGTCCGGCAGGCCGGTGTTCGTGCGGGAAATGAAATCGGAATTCGTTCTGGTAGTCTTCGATTGCTTTCAGTGCGGTCAATTCAACATTGGCGTGGCCGGTAAAGCGACGCGGATCAATGCACCAGGTGTCGTAACACGCTTCGCCATGCACAATTTGTTGGGCGAGCATCCAGCCATGTCCACCGCCTTCGCCCAGACCCGCACGCAAACCGATGATACAAAAGGCGTTCCGCTTGCCGGGAATGGGACCCACCAACGGGGCGCCATCAATGGTATAGGTGATGGGTCCGTTAACAATCGCACGGATGCCGGTTTCCTGAAGTGCAGGCATGCGGGCAAAGGCGCCCTCGAGAACATCCATCACACGGTCAAGATCATCCGGACACAGAGCATTCACAAAGTTCGGATCAATCCCGTCCATGCCCCATGTTTTACAGTCCTGTTCGTAAAATCCGACCAGCAGGCCGTTCTTTTCCTGACGGCTGTAATAATCGCTGATCGGGCACCGCAAGAGCGGCATCCGGTGGCCCGCTTCTTTTATCGCGGGGATATCTTCCGTCAGAAAATACTGGTGCTCCATTGAGGCAACAGGATGCTCGACCCCCATCATGGCGCCAACTTCGTTTACCCGATAGCCACAGGCGTTGACGACGATTTCACAATCGATATCGCCGTGTTCGGTATGCACGGTCCAGCTGTCATCTTTATGCTGCGTCAGACCCGTTACCGGCGTGTTGCGATACACCTCGGCACCGGCCTTTCTGGCATGAAAGGCAAGCGCCTGGCACAATTGCGCAGGGTCGATGTCCCCGTCGTGCGGGTCCCACAACCCGCCAACAAGGTTATCGGTCGAAATCAGCGGGTGCCGGCGGGCGCATTCTTCGGCATCAATCACTTCGAATTCGACCCCCATGCCTTGCGCTTGGGACACGAAATGACGGTAGCCGTCCATCTGGGCTTCGGTATTGGCCAACCGGATGCCCCCGTCCCCATAGTGATATCCGACAGGGTATTCGGTGTTGGCAGCCAGTTCCCGATACAGGTTGATGGAGTGGGTTTTTAAACCCACCATCGTTTGGTTCATGCCAAAGTTTGTCACCTGAGCCGCCGAATGCCATGTTGTACCACTGGTCAGTTCATTGCGTTCAACAAGGACGACATCGCTCCAGCCTTCTTTGGTCAAATGATAGAGAGTCGAGCAACCAGCAATGCCGCCGCCAATGACAACTACGCGTGCAGTCGATTTCATGGGGTTTCCCTTTTCGTGAATCTGTTGATGCAAGGATTGGCAATAACAAGTTGTTTGCACAATCATGACCGTCACAGTTTAAGAAAATTGAAATCTGAGAATTTTTGAAACTGAAACTGAAATTCTCTGCTTGCGCCGATGGGGGGCAAGCCTTGATCTGGTGGGGAAACCTCAAAGGCGGACCCGCATGACCGACATCGAAGCAACAAAACGCCGCCGTTCTGGTCGACGGGAAAAGCTTGCACAGCGAAGTGCCCCGCCAAAAGAAAACCCGTGTCCGCCCGGGCAGCAGGGCGGACAGTACCGGCCGTTGAGTGATGCGGATTGTCAAAATATCTATGACACGGCTTTGCGATTGCTGGATGACCTCGGTATGGGCGAGGTGCCTGACTATTTGCGTGACCAGTTGGTTGCCCATGGCGCCCGCGTCAAAGGTTACAGGGTGCAATTGCCACCTGCACTGGTTCAAAAGGCCATCGCCGCCGCACCGGGCCGCTTTACACTGAACGGGCGTGATCCGGCGCGATCGATTGAAGTGGGCGGTGACCGCGTGCACTTTGGGACAGGCGGTGCTGCTGTTCAAATTCTTGATGTGGAAACAGGGGACTATCGCCCGACGACGCTTCAGGATCTTTATGACTTCACACGGCTTCAGGATGGTCTTGATAATGTCAGCTGGTTTACACGGTGCTGCGTGGCCTCGGACATGCCGGGGGAATGGTTGCTGGACCTGAACACGGTCTATGCCCTATTGCGCGGGACAACACGGCCCGTGGCCACCTCATTCACCTTGGCCGAACATGTGTCGCCCATCATCGATATGGTCGAACTGGCCGACGGGGCAGGCAGCTTTCAACGCAACCCGTGGATCAAGGCGCATATTTCGCCGGTGATTTCTCCGATGCGGTTTGGAGAAGATGCGGTGGCCGTGGCGTTGGAGTGTATTCGCCACAACATCCCGATCAGCTGTATCACGGCGGCGCAATCCGGAGCGACAGCACCTGCAACACTGGCAGGGTTTCTGGCGCAATCGCTTGCCGAGACACTGGCTAGCCTTGTGATGGTGCATGTGTATGCGCCCGGATATCCGATGGTGTTTTCGAACTGGCCTTTGGTGATTGATTTGCGCACTGGTGCCTTTTGTGGCGGCGGCGGAGAAATCAGCGTTATGAACGCGGCCTCGGCCCAGATTTCGAATTGGCTCGGACTGGTCTCGGGCGTTGCCAGCAGCATGACAGATGCCAAGGCTCTGGATGCCCAATACGGCATGGAGAAAGGCATCTCGGCCATGGCGGCAGGGCTCGCTGGCGGAAACCTGATCTATGAAAGTGCGGGCATGAGCGCGTCGCTTTTGGGGGCCTCGTTCGAGGCGTTCCTGCTCGACAATGACATGTTGGCCCACATTTACCGCGCTCTGCGGGGGGTAGAGGTCAGTCAGGACACCTTGGGCTATGACGCCATTGTGGATGCGGTTCTGGGCGAAGGTCATTTCCTCGGAGGGATGCAGACCATGGGCGCGATGGAGCGGGACTATTTCTATCCCGCGATGGCGGACAGGGACGCGCCGATCACTTGGTCCGAAAAAGGACGACAGGATGCATGGTCGCGCGCCAATGCGCAGGTGCGCGACCTGCTGGCAAAACCTGATCCGGGGTATCTGGATGCCGCAACCGACAAGCGTATTCGCGACAAATTTGATATTCGTCTGGGGGCCGCTGGATGATCCGGTTAGCCGTCCAGCACGCGCAGGTCTCCCTCCAGCCAAGGCAGGGTGCGCAGGGCCGGATCGATGATCTGTGCCTGAACAAGGCGCCGCATCGTGTGCGCCACGTCACGTGGTACGCGATCCGCCCAATCCGCGCTGGCATAAAGCGAAATGTTGCGGCTGAACGGCTTGAAGGGCAGGGGGTGCGCCTCGACCTGTTCATGGAACCGCGCCGCGCGCATGTATCCCAACGGAGTCGTCACCGCCCAACCGATGCCGCGCGACACCAGCGCCATCAACGACAGGTGGCTGCCGATTTCGAACCGTTCGGCAAAGGTCAGCTTCTGACGCGCCAGATGGGCTTCGATCTGGCGGCTGATCAATTGTTCGCGCTCGTATCGCAGCAGCGGAAACCCCTCGAGCGTCGCGAGCATATCAGGCCCCTTGGGCAGTTTGCCACGTGGCGCAACCAACACGAACGGATCCCGAACCAACGGGTATTCGGCAACACCGTCCAACACTTCGCCGGTGCTTGCGGAAACGCCGATATGCAAACGGCGCTCTTTCATCGCCGTGGTGATTTCATGACTGGGTGCCGTGATCAGCTTGAACCGGCACCGCGTGAGGCTTTCGGCCAGAACAGTGACCAGTCGCGGCGTCAGATCATTGTCAAAGTCGTCGATGATTCCCATGTTCAGCGTCGTAAGATGGGTCAGGTCCATGACCGTCAGTTCCGATTGAGCCAACCGGAGTTCCGACAAAACGCTTTCCGTGCGGGTCAGAAAACTGCGACCGGCCGAGGTCAGCTGCATCGGGCGTTTGCCATGATCCACAAGGTCGGTGCCCAGAGATTTCTCAAGGTTGCGCAGCTGTTGGCTAACCGCAGGTTGAGACAGACCCGTGATTTCGGCGGCCTGTGCCACCGACCCCGACGCGGCCAATGCCTCGAATACTTCCAAACCCCGCAGGGTTACGCCTTTCATCAGCATTGTGCGTCTCCTGTTAGATTTGCCTTTTTTGAAACTACAAGCGCATCGCGTCAAGATCGCCTGCTCGTTCCCACCCAAATGGAATACCCATCATGACAGTACGTTACCTGAAATCGTCGACTGGTCTAGCACCTGAAAACCAATCTGACACAAATGACATTGTTCAGATCATGCTGGCCCGCATCCAGACCGGAAAAGAGCAAGTGGTCAAGGACTATGCGCGTACCTTGGACGGGTGGACCGGTGAGATTGAAGTCACCCGCGAGATGATGGCCGAAGCCGAGCACAAACTGCCCCAATCCGTGCGTGACGACATACGATATGCGCATGAAAATATCCGGAACTTCGCCGAGGCGCAGCTGGCGAGTATTTCAGAATTTGAAACAGAGTTGCGCCCGGGTTTGTGGGCAGGGCAGCGATTGATCCCGCTTTCTTCGGCCGGATGTTACGTGCCGGGCGGACGTTATAGCCACATTGCAAGTGCCTTGATGACAATCACCACAGCCAAAGTCGCGGGCGTGTCAGATATCACGGCGTGTTCCCCGCCGCGTCCGGGTGAAGGTATTCCGGCGGCCATCCTCTATGCCATGGGGATCGCGGGGGCGGACCGCGCCTTGGCGCTTGGCGGGGTACAGGGGGTTGCCGCAATGGCCGGAGGCATGTTCGGTGCCAAGCCCGCCGATATTCTCGTTGGACCGGGAAACCAGTTTGTCGCCGAGGCCAAACGCCAGATGTTTGGCGAGGTGGGCATTGATATGTTCGCGGGTCCCACAGATACGATGATCCTTGCGGACGCTTCGGCGGATCCGGAACTGGTCGCTTGGGATTTGGTGGGACAGGCCGAACACGGGTTTAACTCGCCAGTGTGGTTCGCAACGGATGATCTGGCTCTTGCCGAGGCGGTTATGGCTCTGGTGCCCGGCTTGATTGCGGAACTGCCCGAACCAAACCGCAGCAGCGCGCAGCAGGCATGGGATGCGCTGGGCGAGGTGATGCTGTGTGCGGACCGTGAAGAGGTCGCCGCGATGGCCGATCAATATGGCCCGGAACACCTGCATGTTCAGGCCGCGGATCTTGATTGGTGGAAGATGCGTTTGCGCAGCTACGGGTCGTTGTTTCTAGGCGAGGAAACAACCGTGCCATTCGGAGATAAGGCATCGGGGCCCAACCACGTTTTGCCGACATCAGGGGCCGCGCGCTATACCGGCGGATTGTCTGTGCACAAATTCCTCAAGACGGTCACGTGGCAGCGCGTCGAAGACCAGGCCCTGCCTGATCTGGCGCGGATCAGTGCAAGCATTTCGCGACTGGAAGGCATGGAAGGCCATGCGCGCAGCGCGGAAATTCGATTGGAAAAATTCACGGCACCGCCAAAGCGTGTCGTCAACGGTGCCGGATAAATTCGCAGAAGGGCGTTACTTTTTCAGGTGGCTGCAGCTTGCTGCAACCACGCCGCCAAATTCGCTGTACCGCTTCCAAAAGTCTTCGTGACTGCGGTTGTCCGATTGTCGGATTTCCTGCGCTTTGTGCGGATCTGAAAAGAACGATGCGGCCATTTTCTGATCCCGACGGGTCAGGTTCTGGTCAGCGACATTCTGGATGCAACGGCACAAGTTGCGCGATTTTGCCTTGCGATCTGATTGCATGCAGGCGTTGGAAATTCTTCCGGCGTCTGCCGTGCTTATCGCAATAGGAGAGATCAACGCTGCGATCAGGGCGGTTTTCAATACTGTTTTCATGGGCTGCCTCAGTCCGTGGTGTGTGTCATGCGCCGTGTTTTCACGATGTCCATGACCGGAATCTGCGCGTATTATGTGACAAAAAATCAAGAAATTCAATTCGACTCAGGGTCGCAATTTAGAAAGAATACCAGAGGCCGATATTCACGTTCGGAACAGGGCTTTGGCTCTTTTGAACAAGGCCTGATATCACATGAAGACCGGGTTTGATCTGATACGCCCCGCCAAAACCGACAGAGTGATAGCGTTCCCCTAAAGAGGTTCGTTCAGAGGTGACTTGCAGCAAAAGCTTTGAGTCGCGGGTCAGGTTGAGCCCGACAGTGCCTTCCGCCTTGCCCAACCAGAATGCATTGTCGGGCGCATAGGTTAAAAACAGGTCAAGCGTTGCCCAACCGGTTTGGTTGAACACGGAATAGCCGCGCCCGATAGACAATCCGGGGCGCACAACAAAGGTCCGCCCCGTGGGGATCTGCGCCGTGCCAATGGCCATTTCTGCGGAAACTTTCCATTGGCTTTCACCCGAAAAGATTGGGCGATGTAAATAGGCAAGGGCCGAGCCGCTGCCGTGTAGATCGGCGCCTGCATCAAGGCCAACGGTCCACAGGTCAGACAGCCCATATTCAAAGTACAAAGAAGAGTAAGGGCGGGTTTCTCCGGTCAGATAAGGGGCCTCGTAGCTGAGCGCGACAAAGCTCTTTCCGGCACCTCTTGGCCATGGCCCGGCGTGGCAGGTCTGTGAAATCAACAAAAGAACAATCAGAAGCCGGATCATGAAAACCTCTGATTAACCTTCTGGGCGATATGGTGAATTTTTGGTTAACGCTCATGAGGTCTTTGGGCCGCAGTCTTTCAAAAAGCCTAGCCAGTTTCAACTTTGCTGCGCTAAGCTTGAATTTCAGAGGAGATGAGACAGATGCCACATATAGACCAGAATGCTGAGCTGCAGACCGTTATCACGACCTTCGAAATGACTCCGGGCACATGTCAGGATTTGCTGGAAGCCCTACAAGACGCCTATGACAACTTTATTTCAAAGCAGCCGGGTTTTATCGCAGCGGGTTTGCATGTGAACGATGCGCAGACGCGTATCGCCAACTACTCGCAATGGCGCAGACGCGAAGATTTTCAGGCGATGCTGCGCTCGGACGAAATGAGAGAGCGGAACCGCAAGATTAATCTTCTGTGCCGCAGCTTTGAACCGGTTATGTATGATGTCGTGCAGGCTTACGGCTGAAGGCACGACCCTGACTTGAATCAAGGATGACCTTGCTGGTGTTTACTAAGCTTGCGTCATGAAAGAGGAGGTGCGCTATGTACAAGAAAATTCTGGTACCTGTGTCATTCGACGACGACCGAAATATTGAAGACGCTTTGTCCATTGCCAAAAGGCTTGGCGACGAAGGCAGTTTGATTGTTTTGCTGCACGTAATGGAATTTCTTCCCTCTTACGCGATCAACTATATTCCGGAAGGCTTTAACGACGAAGCCAAGCTTGCCATTACCGGATCGCTGTCTGAGTTGGCGGTGGGTCTGTCCAATGCCACGGTCGAAGTCGTCGAAGGGCATTCGGGGCGGACGATTCTGGACTGGGCGGATGAAAATGCCGTCGATTGCATCGTAATTGCCTCTCACCGTCCCGGTATGCAGGACTATTTTTTGGGAAGCACCGCTGCACAGGTCGTGCGCCACGCAAAATGTGCCGTCCACGTCGTGCGTTGAAGGCATCCGTTCAAGAAGGGAAAAGACATGTATAAAAACATCCTCGTACCCATCGCATCAGATCACGATCCTTCGTCACCAAAGGCGATTGCCGCAGCCCGCCTTTTGGCGGACGGCGACGCACGGATCACCGTGCTGACCGTGATGGAGGCCGTGCCAGAGTATGTCGCTCAGCAATTGCCCAAGGGACAGCTGGCCCATAATGCAATTGAAATCGCAAAAGGTTTGCGCGCCGAGCTCGAAGGGCAGGACGATATTGTCGTAGAAGTGGTCGAGGGCCATTCCGGGCGCACAATTCTGGAGTGGGCGGAAGAGCATGGTGTTGACTGTATTGTTATGGCGTCGCATCGTCCGGGTCTAAGTGATTATTTTCTTGGATCGACGGCGGCGCGCGTGGTGCGTCATGCCACTTGTGCCGTTCATGTTATGCGATAGGAGAGTAGCTTGAGCTTTTTCACCCGGTTAGCTTCTGGTTTCGCCGTGGCCTGTGCTTTGTTTGCGGCGGCGCCAGCGCTTTCGCAGGGAGCAGAGGGCGCTGGTTTGTCACCATCCCAGACGGCACGTGTTGTCAGTATTCTGGACACGGGGTTTGCTTCGTGTGCGTCGGCAGCCCCGGTTTATCGGTTGGACTGTTTTAGCCAGGTGTATCGCAACGGATCCAAATTACTGGCCAATAACGCCAGCTACTGGGAAGCCGAAGTCGCGCTCACACGTGTTGGTCGCAACCTTTACACATTTGTTCGGGCGAACACTGATGCAAAGGCGGGTCGTATCCGGCTCGAAGGGTTCCGTCTAAAGGCTGTTTCTGAAGCCAAGATGCCCGAGGCGGAAAAGCTTTATGCAACGAATATTGCACGCGCCATCGTCCTTTTGCGCGGCGGTGGAGAAGCGGAAGAAACCTATTTTGGTCCAATCGCAGACGAAGTTGCCAAGTATCCAAAATTGATCCCATGAGTCGGCAAAGGCTCATCGTGAACTAGAATATTCAAGGAAGTTTCCCATGAAACGCATTGCTCTAACGTTCGCAGCCGTGCTGGCTGCTGCACCTGTTGTCGCGGAAGAAGGCGAAGTCGGCATTCGGCCGGATATCCTGTCTGTCACCGTCCAGACCGAAAGCGGCCCCATCGAGATCGAGCGCATTCAGGACACGGAGAACCGCATTCAAGGCGATTGGGCCAAGACATCGCGCAACTGTCCGAACTTTTGTGTTCAGCCCATGTCACCGGCCCCCGGCGTGACGACCATCGGAGAGTTGGAACTGCTTGCCCTGTTGCAGGATGAAGATGCCGTTGTCGTCGACAGCCGTGTGGCACGCTGGTTCGATGATGGCGCAATTCCGGGCGCGGTGCATATCCCCTATACAGAAGCGGCGGACCGTCTGGATGAACTCGGCTGTGAGATCGATTTCGAAGGTTTCGACTGTGCGAATGCCAAACCCGTCGCCCTCTACTGCAATGGCAACTGGTGTGGTCAATCCCCCACTGCGATACGACGGATGATCGAAGCAGGCTATCCTGCGGAAAAGATCTATTACTACCGTGGCGGAATGCAGGCTTGGCGGATGCTGGGGCTGACTGTAACCCAGTAATAGCCAAACCTGTCTAGGTTATGGCGTCGGGTGTGCAGGGGCGAAATCGCTTGCAGCAAAGACATATGCCTTGCCAAACCCGCCATTCATAAACCCTTGGGTGATTTCGAAACGAACAAACTGAAAGTCGGCAAAGTCGACATACAGTTTTGCCTTTGGTCGGGCCGCCAGATAATGCGACCGCATTTCGGTGTGGGCGGCCCCGTCTCGGTCGAGGAAAACAGCGCGGCACTGCAAAGTCAGTCTTGGATGCGTCAGCGGATCACCTTTGGCACCCGGTTCACCCAGCAAAAGCGAGCAACGCGGATCAGACCGCAACGCAGCCGTATGGCCGGACAAGGAAGATATGAGGGTCACCGGTGAACCATCAGGAGCAGGGGCCACAGCGATGCGCGTGACGGATGGCCCAGAGGTGACAGGATCAAGAACGCCCAAAGCAGCAAAGGCTGCATTTTCGATGAGATCACGAGCCTGCGAGACCGCTGCTTCATCTGTGGGGCGTAACGTGTTGTCTTTCGCCATGGTTGTCGCCTTTTAAAAAGTTTTCGGCGCGGTATCCTAAGTTCCCTAGCTTCGTCATCCCTACCTACATCATGCATCGTAGGAGAGAAAAGGGATCAAATGACTGTTGGGCTGCTCATAGGCGCATGTTGCGTCGTGTTGGTTCTTGGCTTTGTTCTTTTCATGTCCGTTACCAACCGTCGGTCCACATTTGCCCGCAAGGGGGCGTGGACCCGATTTTGTGCCGTGGGCAGGGACTGTCAGCTGTCGGAAGAGGCGGGCCAATTCGTTGTCACCGCCTTTGATAGCAACGAAAATATCCTGTGCCGTCGCCGATTTGCGGATCGCAACCAGACCATCAGCTTTGCGCAATTTCTTTTCGGGCAGTCACGTCTTGGGGATGTGACGCGCCACGAAGACAGCCAGACAAACCTCGTTTTGGTCTGCAAAAGCCAGCGAGGCCGGAAAAAACAGCAGGCCACGCGGGTAGAAATAACCGCAAAGAAGTGGCGTCCGGCAAAAGCCACGCTTTGGGTTGTGAAACCCTCAAGCGCGCGTGGCCTTGAACGACTTCCGCCTCAGATCATCAAGAAACCGCAATCAAGGCGGTGACCCAATCGGTTAACGTCCCCTGCGTTTGACGTTGCCGCCGCGTTGCCCCGAGCGGCCCGCGGTTGAACGTCCGCGCGCCTTTACGGCGGCTTCGCCCGCAGCCTGAACAGCGTATTGTCGTGCCATCGGATCGTCCGCAACAGCCAGATCAACGGCCTCAAGACGCTTGACCTCGTCCCGCAGGCGGGCGGCCTCTTCAAACTCAAGGTTTTCGGCGGCCTTGCGCATGTCGGCGCGCAACCCGTCCAGAACAGCCTCGAGATTGGCACCGTGCATCTGTTTGTCGACCTTGGCAGTGACACGATTCATGTCGACATCGCCATCATAGAGCCCTGCCAGAACATCCTCGACGTTCTTTTTCACCGTGGCCGGCGTGATGCCGTGTTCGGTGTTATAGGCAATCTGTCGGTCGCGGCGTCGATCGGTTTCGCCAATCGCGCGTTCCATCGATCCGGTGATCCGGTCGGCATACATGATGACACGGCCTTCGGCGTTCCGCGCCGCCCGTCCGATGGTCTGGATCAGGGATGTTTCCGAGCGCAGGAAGCCCTCTTTGTCCGCGTCCAGAATGGCAACAAGCCCACATTCAGGAATATCGAGCCCCTCTCGCAGGAGGTTGATGCCGATCAGCACGTCAAACGCCCCAAGCCGGAGGTCCCGAAGAATTTCGATGCGCTCGAGGGTATCAATATCGCTATGCATATAGCGCACCTTGATGCCCTGTTCGTGCAGGTATTCGGTCAGATCCTCGGCCATGCGTTTGGTCAGCGTCGTGACAAGGGTTCGGAACCCCTGATCCGCCATTTTTCGCACCTCGTCCAACAGGTCATCAACCTGCATTTCAACCGGCCTGATCTCGATCTGGGGATCGAGTAGGCCTGTCGGGCGAATGACCTGTTCGGTAAAGACGCCGCCGGACTGTTCAAGTTCCCAAGCCGCAGGTGTCGCCGAGACAAAGACTGACTGAGAGCGCATGGCGTCCCATTCCTCGAATTTGAGAGGGCGGTTGTCCATGCATGAGGGCAGGCGGAACCCGTGTTCTGCCAATGTGAATTTGCGGCGATAGTCGCCTTTGTACATGCCGCCAATCTGGGGCACGGAAACGTGGGATTCATCGGCAAAAACGATGGCGTTGTCGGGGATGAATTCAAACAGGGTGGGGGGCGGTTCCCCCGGTGCACGGCCCGTGAGGTATCGTGAATAGTTCTCGATCCCGTTGCAGTGGCCCGTTGCCTCCAGCATTTCGATATCAAAATTACAGCGCTGCTCAAGCCGTTGTGCCTCGAGAAGTTTACCTTCGCCGACAAGCACATCAAGGCGCTGTCGCAACTCTTCCTTGATCGACACAACCGCCTGTTTCAACGTCGGTTTTGGCGTCACATAGTGCGAGTTCGCATAGACGCGGATCCGGTCCATGCTACCTGTACGCTCGCCCGTCAGGGGGTCGAATTCTGTAATCGCTTCCAGTTCTTCCCCAAAGAACGACAGCTTCCATGCGCGATCCTCAAGGTGGGCCGGGAAAATCTCGAGACTGTCGCCCCGCACACGGAACGAGCCACGCTGGAAGGCCTGATCGTTGCGGCGGTATTGTTGTCCGACCAGCTCGCCCATGACCTCGCGTTGATCGTATTCCTTGCCAACCTCCAAATCCAAGGTCATCGCCGAATAGGTTTCAACCGAACCGATGCCGTATATACAGGAAACAGATGCCACGATAATGACGTCATCGCGTTCCAACAGTGCTCGCGTTGCCGAGTGGCGCATCCGGTCGATCTGTTCGTTGATTTGGGATTCTTTCTCGATATAGGTGTCGCTGCGCGCGACATAGGCCTCGGGTTGGTAATAGTCATAAAACGAAACGAAATATTCGACCGAGTTGTCCGGAAAGAAGCCTTTCATTTCACCATAAAGCTGCGCGGCAAGCGTTTTATTGGGCGCAAGGATAATAGCGGGGCGCTGGGTCTCTTCGATCACCTTTGCCATGGTAAAGGTTTTGCCTGTGCCGGTGGCCCCCAACAGAACCTGATTGCGTTCGCCTTCGTTGATTGCCGCCGCTATTTCGGCAATCGCCGTCGGTTGATCGCCTGCCGGTGAAAACTCGGTCGCCATGACAAAGCTTTTGCCACCCTCGAGCTTTTCAAGAGCAGCAGGCGACGACTTGGCCGGAGAACTATCGGAGTTGGCGTAGGGCATCACGGTTTCCTTTGATTCCCCTATATTTTGATCTCTTTTTGTTCTCTTTCAACCCCTGTTCAGCTTTCGCGGCTTGAGACGAGGTGGAAATACAGCCCAATGGGCCCCTGGCCCTGAGCAAAGGGGAGAAGTTCATTGGTTCGCGAGGCGACCTCATCGTCGAAGAAGCCGTGAAGCATCGCCGCCTGAAATCAGGTCCGGCAGTTAGCCGGTTACCTTCTTGGCGTTGTCGTAAGCGGCCTTCATTTTGAGGCCAAGTTCACGCGCGGCTTCGCCAACTTCGTCAGCAGTTTGATCAAACTGGGATTTTGAAAGGAACTTGTCCCATTCAGATACAAGTGCATCCCATTCCTCCTCTGCTTCCATTGATCCGAGGTGCAATTGAAGTTTGATTTCGTCTCGCTTTTGTTGAAGTTCAGCCATCATGCTTTTTAGATCTGCCATGTCTTTTCCTTTCGTTGGAGTTGGTCGGCGCGCCATTTCCTGCGCCTCATATCCGTGGGATCATAGGAACTGCATGTTAAGTGCCATGTAGATTTGCCACTTGGGTTGCCCTGCGCCTTTGTGGAAAACCGAATACTGCGGCTCTACGAAAAAGTTGTAGACCGTGTTGCCGCGCTTGGTGACTTTCCCAAGGCGAATACCTATAGGCACCGAATAGCTGTCATTGGCAAAATTATAGGTCCAGATCGGCGCGCCACCCGTATAGTAGCCATTGCCAAGCTGATAAAAAACAAAGGGCTGAAAGGCGCCAAGGTTGGCACGGGTTCGCCCGTTGGTATCGCCAACGCCTCCGCGCCAAGTCAGAAGATAGCCGTACTGAAACACAGGGGATGTTGCGTTGAAGTACACATTGGCAATGCCAAGCTGCCACTGATCTGCGCCCAGCCGGTCATCCGTTGCGGTGGGGGCGACCACTTGGGGACCAAAGGCAAAGCTGACTGCAGGGTTGCCGGTATCTATCTGGTAGGCGGCGAAAATATCGAAATCGCCGATACCGCTTACCGTCTGTCCACCTGTGCCGACAGGAAGAGAATTGTACGGCAATGAGGCCCGTATCAGCCAGTTAGTGTCCCCGATCGAGACCGGTTTGGCATAGCGCAGAACGAACTGATTGCCTGTTGAATCACCGGGGCCCGTCAATTCACCGAAATAGTAGTTCTGGATGTTAAAGGCCGTGATGTCTGCCAGTGGGTTGTTGGCCTGTGCCGCATCAGATTGTGCAAAACAGATGTGCTGGTGACGCACAAAGCGGCGATCTGAGCGAAGCGTTTGAGAAACGATTTCATGGCTTGTCCTTTGTTACTGGCATCGCCTCTGGCAAAGGCACACCCACCGCCCCCGAAGGTGCTTTGGTACCAAGAAGAGACGCAATCGTGGGCGCGACGTCGACCGTTTCGACGCGTCGCACCACGGTTTGAGGAGCGATATTCGAACCGGAAAAAATCAGGGGAACATGTGTGTCGTATGTCCAAGGCGAGCCATGCGCGGATGCAACATGCAGCCCGTCAAAATCGGCCACAAACCAATGCGGTTCAAACACAACGTAGATGTCTCCGGAACGGTCCGGATTGAAGTTTGCCAGGACCGCATCGCTTATCCTGGTTTTGGCGAATGACCCGCGCCGCAAATCCGAACTGCCGATGGCATAGGCAATGCCCGGAAGCTTTTGAAGTTCCTCGGCGACGGCATGTTCAACGGCCAGAGGGTCCAGACCGCGCTCGGAAATGAGGTCTTTGTTCAAATAGAGGTAGGGGTTGGAAAAGTTCTGAACCAGATCAGCGGATTCACCAAAATCCGTTTGCAGCCGGACAAATCCCGGTTCCGTATCGACACGGCTGAAGTCGAACAAACCCGCTTCTATCCCCAAGGTGGCAAGATACTCCGGATGCTCGGGGGCGCCGTGATCTGCCGATAACACGATCAACGTGTTTTCAAGACCAACAGCCGTCTGAACATGTTTCAACAGATCGGCAATTTGTCTGTCCAGTCGTGCAAAGTTGTCTTCTGCTTCAAGGCTCGAAGGACCAAAGATATGTCCGACATAGTCCGTGGATGACAGGCTGACGGACAGGTAGTCTGTGATCTCATCTTTGCCCAGTTGTTCTGCGTCCAAAAGGGCCTTGGCAAAATCGACGGTGATTTCATCCCCCGCCGGGCTAAGCGTCAGGAACGTTGTATAGTATTTACCGTCCGCAGCCCCCCAGTGGTGCGGGAAGACCCGCCCAAACCCGGGCATATCTGTTTCCCAAGGCTGATCATCGCGGTCGCCAAAGGCATAGTCCTCAGCCTCTCCCAGAAGGGTCCAGGATCGGTCGGCATAAGATGCCACCATGCCTTTTTCGTCCCACTTGCCGACCCACGCGGGGTAGGTATCGCGATAAAACGTGCTTGTTACGAACCGGCCTTCCGCCTTTGAAAACCAGTAGGCTTCACCGGCGTGTCCTGCCATTGCGATTGCTCCGCGATCCTTGACCGAAACGCCGAATATCTTTGATGACGGGCCAAAGTGCAGGGCAATTTCATCAGAGATCGTTGAGCTGATGATGTTGCGTGGTGACCGCCCGTCAGTTGTGGCCGCGCGTTGGGTCGGGTCGATTTCGTTTTCCGCATCAATTCCGGACGCCCCTACCAAAGGATAATCAGGGTCCTGCACGTTATAGAATGGCGTGCCTGTTTTCCGGTCGAACCAAAGGTTGGCGACCATGCCATGGATGGCGGGGTCCGTGCCGGTCGCGAGGGTCGTGTGGCCGACAATTGTTTCGGTATTGGCATGGCGGTGATGGGCGTTTGTGAAGGTCACACCAGTGTCCAGCAAATAGCGAAAACCGCCTTCTGCGATGTGGGTGCCGTATCTGTGGATCAGGTCTCCTCGTAACTGATCGACTGTAATCTGAAGAACCAGCCGTGGCTTGTCCTGCGCGCTTGAGACTGAGGGAATAGCCAAGCCCAGCCCAACAGCAGCCCATTTGACTAGCATTGAAATCGTCTTTGGCTCGGTCATGTCTCTTTTCCTTCTGGCGGCTTAACGTGTGTTCGACCTTAATGTAGCGCAGTTTCAGACCGCGACCGACACCTCGTTCTTCAAGCCATAGGCAAAGCGGACATATCCCGCGCCTTCACCGATCAGCGAAACACCTGCCACAATCCCCAACAGCATGACGCTCACTTCGGGGTACATCGCCAAAAGATATCCCGATGCCAGCACGGACAGGCAGCCCACGAAAATGACCCAGCCCGATCCTGCATCCGGCCGCGCCATCACGCCCACTACGATACGGACCAAGCCGTTCACAAAAATCGCAACGATCAGAACCAGCGTCAGCGCCACAAGCCCTTCGAGCGGGCGGAACATCAGCAACAGCCCTGCAAACAGGTTGAAGCCACCAAGGATCGGATAGATGAGCCGTGCAGTCCAGCCGTCTTTGGTTGTGAAAACCTGAAACAGCGTCACGACGCCCCCCACCGCAAAGACAATTCCCACCACGTATTCAATGGCCAGTGATACCAGAACAGGGGCAAACAGGGCGCATGCGCCACCAATCATCAAGCCGATCCCGAGTGCAAGAAACCATCCCCAGTTTTCCTGCAGTTTGTTTTCCGAGTTTCCCATACCGAATGTATCTTTCTTTATCTGGATTGCGCCGCCCGACCTTGAGGCGGTTTTTGGGTGTGTCAGTCCGACACGTCGCGAGCGTTGCCATTCCAGCAGCCCGAAGCTTGGCCGCCGGAATCCCTCGTTTTTTTGGTTAACTTCCCGACAAAACAGCGCGCAGTTCTTGTTCATCGCTGACAGACAAAGAAGTCTCGATGACTTCGCCTTTCATGCCTTCGAGTTCGCCAAGCAACTTTGTGGGGCGGTTTGACCATCCAATAACAGCCAATGCCGAAGAGTCTGGCCCCATCTTTGCACCGACACGCGCGGCCAGAGCATCTTCTTCATCTGCCTGATCCAGCATGCCCGCCAGTGTTCCCGAGCCGGCACCAACAGCTGACCCCGCAATGAACCCAGCCGCCGGATTGCCCGCCATGGCACCGATCAGCGTTCCTGTCATCGCACCAAGGGACGTGCCCCCGAGGAAACCTGCGGCGGTGAGGGTGTCAGAGTTGCGGGTCCGCACAACACCGTTTTTGTCACGGGTCATCACGACGACTTCGTCGAGATCGACCTCCCAATCCATGCTCATCTTCTGAAGACGCAAAAGCGCCTCGTCTGCCGTGTGACGGCCTTCAAATACAATTACAACCAGATCACTCATAGTCTCTCTCTCCCTGTTCGAAATGTGTTCCATTGTCTTGCAACGGCTCTCGAAAACGCTCCGTTGCGCCCAACGTTTTCTTCGGGTTTGACGCCATGTGCGCTGTCTTTCGAGAACCGCACATGACGTCTGTTTTCAAACCCGGAATTACTTGCTTCCGTTGTTTGCTTCCATCAGCTCCATCACCTGATCGATCGAGAAGCTTGCAGGTTTCTGGCGTGGTGGGAATTCCTGGAATGTCGCAAGGAACTGCCCCACGTATTTCTGTGCAGGCACGAGGAAATAGATCCGGTCGATCATCCAGTCGTAGTAGGTATTGGACGTCAGATGCGCCTGCTCATACGGGTCACTACGCAGGTTGGTGATCAAAGGAACGCGCAGGGCAGTCCAATGCTCGATCCATGCGCGCAGGGTTGAAACGGCTTTCTGCTCAAGGAAGATCAGTTTCCAATCGTCATAGCGCAGAGCCGTCAGTTCGCCGGTATCCGCGAAATAGAAAATCTCGTGGCGCGGTCCGTCTTTGGTCTCACCGGTCAGAATGGGCAGGAAGTTGTAGCCGTCCAGATGCACCTTGTATTCGCGACCAATCGCCTGAATGCCGCCCGCTTTCACTGTTCCTTGATATCCGGATTGCCAGCGGCTGCAAGGAATGTCGGCAACCAGTCCATGTGGTGCATGATTTCGTTAGAGACCGAGTCCGCCTCGATCTTGCCTGGCCAACGCACGAGCGAAGGCACACGCCATCCACCTTCCCAGTTGGTGTTCTTTTCACTGTAGAACGGGTTGGAACCAGCATCCGGCCACGTGTTTTTGTGGGGGCCATTGTCCGTTGAGTAGTGCACGATTGTATTGTCCGCGATGCCCAGCTCGTCCAGCACATCCAGAAGTTGGCCAACGTGCATGTCGTGTTCGACCATACCGTCGCCATACTCGTCTTGACCCGAGATGCCGAAATGTTCGTCTTTTACGTGCGTGCGAAAGTGCATCCGTGTGCCGTTCCACCAAACGTAGAAGGGTATGCCTTGATCGTTGGCGCGCTTGATAAAGTCGATGGCAGCCGCCACGGTTTCATCATCGACGGTCTCCATGCGCTTTTTCGTAAGCGGACCAGTGTCTTCAATGGCTCCGTCGGCTGACGACTTGATCACACCACGCGGGCCAAAGGCTTCGCGGAATGTTTGCCCGTCCGCCAGAACAGCAACACCGGGATAGTCGCGGTTTTCAGGCTCTTCTTCTGCGTTCAGGTGGTAAAGATTGCCAAAGAACTCATCAAAACCGTGGTTCGTCGGCAGCATCCGGTCCTGATCGCCCAAGTGGTTCTTGCCGAATTGGCCGGTCATATACCCCAAAGGTTTCAGAAGACCCGCGATTGTCAGATCTTCTTCCTGCATGCCAAGATCCGCCCCGGGCAGGCCAACCACGGACAGACCCGTGCGATAGACAGATTGGCCCATGATGTAGGACGAACGACCGGCCTTACATGACTGCTCACCATAATAGTCGGTGAACATCATGCCTTCGTCCGCGACCCGGTCAATGTTGGGCGTTTCATAGCCCATGAGACCCCGCGTATAGGCCGAGATATTGGATTGCCCGATATCGTCGCCCCAGATTACCAGAATGTTTGGTTTCTCTTGCGCCGAAACAGGCGCTCCTCCGAAAAAGACCGCGGCGGATAAAGCACCCAACATCGCTGTCTTTGTTAGGCTAAACCTCTGTTTTATGTGCGCTCCCAAATTTCTCAAAATCACCCCATCCGTCTTTCGACTGATGGCATCGCGAAAAAACCGAAGTCGTCGCGAAGACTTGAGATTTTAGGGACCGTTCGCGCCCTTCATGTCGGCAAACACGAATCTAAGTCCGATAGGATACCCAGTACGGCTATTTCCACATCGAGAAGAGCTATGACACGGCAAGCCGAAGGCGTTGGTACCGATCGAAAGCCATATTGTCGTCTCGGGGAATGAGTGTTTCCGCCGAGAAGTTCATGACCCGAGCGGGCACATTCCATGGGCCAACGTTGCTGCTGTCCGACAGCAAACAGGGGTTTCACAAAACCCATTTGACCCTCGACCTTTCTGCCGACGCTGAAGAAATTATTGATGTTTCGAGCTACCTGAAAGGTTTGAGGAAAATATCGCGACTGGCGGGTGATGATGATTTCTTCGTTTGGGCGGGGTTTAACCAAAAGCTTGAGGATCTTGGTTTTTTTGGTCGGGCGGCCGTTTCTGCAGATACACTTTGGGACGCTTTCCAGATCACGAAATCAGCGCTTGATTACATCCAGAGCGAGTCAGAGCTGGTGATCAGGGTCTATAGCGGACGCTGCCACATCTGGTATTTCGAACCGTTCAATGCCCATGAAGGGGCGCATGATGTGCAATACACCATTGGCCTATTGGCCAATGTCGTGTGCCGTGCAAAGAACGAGTGGGACCCTGACATCAAGATCGCCTATCCCAACGGATCCCTGACGCATTTTCCGGCGGGTTCGCCAATCGCAGAGGTGCGCAACTCGAAACAGGGCTACATTTCTTTTGACGACAGGTTGCTAAAGTCAGGCAAGGTCGGAACGGATGTCCTTCGGGCCGAGGTGTTATCGCGCTATCTGGATGCCAAGTTCATTCGCAGGGATCAGAATTTGGCCGACCTGAAGCCGTTGACCAAAGATGTCGTCGCGGGGCTTGTGCGTGCGTCGTTCGGTGTCGCACCGTGGACGCTGGCCAATACCTCTCAGGCGCTACAAACGCATGCAAGGACGATTCAACTTCGATTGAAGGCAGAAGGAACACCCTTTCGGGAAATCGTACAAACCGAACGTCACAACATGTCCAAACGTCTTTTGTTGGTTGGGAAAGGCATCGAAGAAACCGCAGAGGCGCTTGGCTTTGATCACCGGCAAAGCTTTTCCGAGGCGTTTTCAGGCTGGGAGGGCATATCCCCGTCTGCCTTTGTGAAAGCCCATGCGACGCAAAAAGCGGAAAAGACGGGTCTGTAATTTGGCCTTTCTCGGCGCATATTTTGGTGAATTTGGCGAGCCGTGGAGGACTCGAACCCCCGACCTGAGAATTAGAAGTTCCCTGCTCTAATCCAGCTGAGCTAACGGCCCGCACATGACGCGGGTGTATCAGGCAATTCTTGCACCTTGTCAACTTAGTAGAGAGGGGGAATGCCTTTCTAAAACACCGTAATCTGTTTCAACCGGATTCTTGCCTGTGGCAGGTCTTGGGGCGGCGTTTTTCGGCGCAAGTGTAAAGAGAGCTTCGCTAGCCGTGAAGGGTCACTCGTTTGGTTATTCGATGAACCGCGCTACCCAAGGAATGCCTAGAAAATTTCTGGTATTTTAGTACATGAGAACCAGCGGTTTCATGTCCCGATTGCGAACTTCGCGGTTACGCCACGTTCGCAGCGTGGGCGAGTTTTTTGAGCCTGGCGATATCGAGAACACATATTCGTTTGTTTTGACTGACCAGAACGCCATCGGTCTGCCAAACTGACAAAAGGCGGCTTACGGTATGCAGGGTCGAGCCTGTCATTTCCGAAATTTCGCGGCGGGTCAGGGGGAACTCAATCTGAAGACCGCTTGCCGTTTGCTTGCCGCTCTGGTTGGCGATCGTCAACAAAGCGCAGGCGACACGTTGTTCCACGCGCTGTGTTGCCAACTCCATCACTCTGCGGCTGACCTCTTCGAGGCGCGCGCCAACAATCTTGTAAGTTTCAGTGGCAAACCCCGGATAGGTGTCTGCGAATTTGGTCCAGAGGCGCATTGGCCATTCCAGCGCAACACAGTCTGATGCGGCCACGGCCGTCGCCGGATAGGTCTCTTTTCCCAATGCCGCAGCGATCCCGAACAGCTGCCCCGGTGGGATATGAAGCGGGATCACGCGGTCTCCGTCCTGTGTCAGGCGTTCAACACGCACATATCCGTCCAGTAATAGATAGAAAGTTGTGGCGTTGTCGCCTTCACGGAACACCGATGCGCCCCGTGGCACAAGCCGCGTGCGCGACTGGTTCAGGATGTCACGAATGTCTTCCCCGCTCAGAAGGCTGAACGGTGGCAGATGGGCAAGCAATGAATCGTCCAGATCGTGCATCAAATCTCGTCAAAGTTTGTGGAAACGCAAACTTGCCTTTTCACGCTAGCGGTATCTCTGGGCGGGAACAATACCAGGTCCGAGTCTCTCGGGCCTGGCCAAAGAAAAGGCAAAGACCGTGACATCGCTACACCTCAACCATTCTGGAACCGGTTTCGGAGGGACGGACAGACGTCGGCCGATCGGGTTTTCCATGGTTAATTGTGAGGCGGCAAAGCAGGGCAACATGCCCTTTTCCCACGTTCTGAAACTGGCTCTTGCCGGTGTTGCTCATGCCAAATGCGTCCGAGACGTCGCTTTTTTCGCTCAGACAGGAAATAAATATTCTGGATGCGGTTTTGACTTTTGGGTCCGTAAGTCCGTGTCGAAAATGCACCTTTCTGGGCCGGTTTTGTCGCATTGGATCAGGCGTTTACATATTGATGCAATTTTAGGCATATGTGGAAATATATGCAATAAATCAAATGTTTATTTGCCTGTCGATTTTGGCTTTCCCCAAAAAAACATGACCCAGATCAAGTTGCCTGAGTGTTATCGTGATTTATCCAAAGTGGATCTGATCAGCGAGCCAATGCACCGTTTCGGGAGGACTGCATGAGCCATCAAACGTCACGGCGCCACTTTTTGAGAGGTGGTTTCAATCGTCCAGCGGTGATGCGTCCCTTGGGGGCATTGGCGCCCATGACCTTCGAAGACACCTGCACAAAATGTGGAGATTGCGCCCGCGCATGTCCCGAAGGGATTATCTTTCGGGACGACGAAGGGTTTCCCGTCGTCAACCTGCGGCGCGGTGAATGCACGTTCTGTAACGCTTGTGTTGAAGCCTGTGAACCTGCAGCACTTGTTGCAGGGACGACATGGGACTGGCGGGCAGGGGCCACCGATCAATGCCTGTCAAAAACGGGCGTGCAATGTCGCACCTGCGAAGATCACTGCGATGCCCGTGCCATCCGGTTCAAACTTCTGGTTGGCGGGCGGTCAGAGCCGGTTTTTGACCGGGATGCCTGCACCGGATGTGGCGCCTGCGCCGCGCCGTGCCCGGTAAACGCCATCCACTTTACCCACATCAGCCAGCCCCAGGAGGACAGCACATGTTGAACATCTGCGGATGTCTCGTCCACACGATGCCGGAAATGTCCGAGAGCGTCATTTCTGCGATCAATGCCTTTGAGGGCGGTGAAGTTCATGCGCATGAAAACGGCCGCATCGTCATCACCGTTGAAGACACATCAACCCGGCGCGCTTCGGAACAGATCATGGATATGCACCAGATCCCGGGCGTTCTGACCATCACCCTGACTTATCACCATTTCGAGGAGCTGGACGGAAACGCCGAAGCCCTCGTTGAAACAGTTCACTGAACGGGAGCTTCTAGCCATGACACTGCCATCTTCCCGCCGCTCATTCCTCAAGGCCACTGCCGCCGCGGCCACCGCCTCAGCGGCAGGCATAACCTTGCCAAACGCAGCGGCTGCACAACTGGACGGTCCTGATATTCGCTGGGACAAAGCCGCCTGCCGGTTCTGTGGAACAGGGTGTTCCGTTCTTGTCGGCGTCAAAGACGGCCGTGTTGTTGCGACACAGGGCGACCCCAAGGCACCGGTGAACCGCGGCCTGAACTGTATCAAAGGGTATTTCCTGTCCAAGATCATGTACGGCAAGGACCGTCTGACCCAGCCTTTGCTGCGCAAGTCGAACGGCGTTTATGACAAGAACGGTGACTTTGAACCCGTCAGCTGGGACGAAGCCTTTGATGTCATGGCCGACAAATGGAAAGCTTCGATCAAGGAAAAGGGTCCGACCTCGGTTTCCATTTTCGGGTCCGGTCAATGGACCGTCTGGGAAGGCTATGCCGCCGCCAAGTTCATGAAAGCAGGCCTGCGGTCAAACAACATCGACCCGAACGCGCGTCACTGTATGGCCTCGGCTGTGGTTGGCTTCATGCGTACCTTTGGTATCGACGAGCCGATGGGCTGTTACGATGACTTCGAACACGCAGATACATTCGTTCTGTGGGGGTCAAACATGGCCGAGATGCACCCGATCCTGTGGTCGCGTCTGACGGATACCCGCCTGACCAAACCGGGCGCCGAGGTGCATGTTCTGTCGACCTTTGAACACCGGTCTTTCGAACTGGCGGATAACGGATTGATCTTTGCACCCCAGACCGATCTGGCGATCCTGAACTATATCGCGAACTACATCATCCAGAACGATGCCGTGAACTGGGACTTCGTGAACAAGAACGTCAACTTCACGAAAACCGCGACAGATATCGGCTACGGTCTGCGGGACGAGCATCCGTTGCAAACATCAGCCGAAAATCCGAATTCCGGCAAGCTCGAGAAGATCGATTTCGAAGCCTACAAAGAGTACGTCGCACCCTATACGCTCGAATATGCGTCCGAGCTGTCCGGCGTGCCCGAGGCCAACCTCTTGCGACTGGCGCAGCAATATGCCGATCCGAACCGCAAGATCATGTCCCTGTGGACCATGGGCTTTAACCAGCACACCCGCGGATCATGGGTGAATTCGTTGATGTACAACGTGCACCTGCTGGTTGGTAAAATCTCCGAGCCGGGCAACTCGCCTTTCTCGCTGACTGGACAGCCTTCGGCCTGTGGTACCGCCCGCGAAGTTGGCACTTTTGCCCACCGCTTGCCTGCCGACATGGTGGTCATGAATGAAGCGCACCGCGACTTTGCCGAGGACAAATGGGACCTGCCCAAAGGGACCATTCCGCCAAAGCCCGGCTTCCACGCAGTGTTGCAACACCGGATGCTGAAGGATGGCGTGCTGAACTGTCACTGGGTGCAATGCAACAACAACATGCAAGCCGCGCCGAACATGAACGAAGAAGGTCTGCCGGGGTATCGTAATCCGGACAACTTCATCACCGTGTCCGATCCCTATCCGACCGTGACAGCGATGGCTGCCGATCTGATCCTGCCCACCGCCATGTGGGTCGAGAAAGAAGGCGCCTATGGCAATGCTGAGCGCCGCACACAATTCTGGCGTCAGCAGGTCGATGCACCCGGCGAGGCCAAGTCGGATCTCTGGCAGATCA
Organism: Shimia thalassica; assembly: GCF_001458215.1. GTDB lineage: Bacteria > Pseudomonadota > Alphaproteobacteria > Rhodobacterales > Rhodobacteraceae > Shimia > Shimia thalassica. The sequence goes on from NZ_CYTW01000002.1 coordinate 207,992, forward strand.
TGGAATTCGCCAAGCGCTTTACGGTCGAGGATGTCTGGCCGGAAGAGTTGATCGCGCAAAAGCCCGAGTATCGCGGCAAGACCGTGTACGAAGTGCTGTATGAAAACGACAAGGTCAACAAATACCCGCTGAGCGAGACCGCAGAAGGCTTTAACAACGAAGAAGCCAAACACTTTGGATACTACGTTCAAAAGGGCCTGTTCGAAGAATATGCGTCCTTTGGACGTGGCAAGGCGCACGATCTGGCCGACTTTGACACTTATCATCAGGCACGGGGGCTGCGTTGGCCGGTCGTGGACGGCAAAGAGACACTTTACCGGTTCCGCGAAGGCTATGACCCCTATGTAAAAGAAGGCGAAGGCGTCAAATTCTATGGCAAGCCCGACGGCAAGGCGAACATCATCTTTGCGCCGTATGAGCCTGCCGCAGAAGAGCCCGATGACGAATTCAACCTCTGGCTGGTGACTGGCCGTGTGCTTGAGCATTGGCATTCCGGTTCTATGACCCGTCGTGTTCCCGAACTGCACAGGTCTTATCCTGCTGCCGTGATCTATATGCACCCTGAGGATGCCAAAGAGCGTGATCTGCGTCGTGGTCAGGAGATCGAGATTTCCACCCGTCGCGGGTCGGTGCTTAGCCGGGTTGAAACGCGCGGTCGCAACAAGATGCCCAGAGGTGTCGTGTTTATGCCGTGGTTCGACGAAGGCCAGCTGACCAACAAACTGACGTTGGATGCGACCTGTCCGTTGTCCAAGGAAACGGATTTCAAGAAGTGCGCCTGCAAGATCGAACGCGCGTAACCTGAGCACATAGGAACAAGACGATGTCCGCCGCCAAAAGCAAACCCAAGTCGATGGATCGACGCCGCTTCCTTCAGGATGCTGCGCGCGGTGCAACGGGGTGCGCAGTGGCGGGCATCGCCCTCTCTCAATTTATCTCGGATGCGCGGGCTTTGCCGGCGCAAGCCATCCGTCCACCCGGCGCACTGGACGAGAACGACTTTCTGGCGGCCTGCATCCGGTGCGGCCTGTGTGTGCGGGACTGCCCTTATGACACGTTGAAACTGGCCGAGTTGGGCTATGACGGACCGGCAACCGGAACGCCATTTTTCACCGCTCGCGATGTGCCATGTGAAATGTGCGAGGACATCCCTTGTGTTGTGGCCTGTCCGACGGGGGCTCTGGATAAGGGGCTAACCAATATTGATGATGCCGATATGGGGTTGGCGGTTCTGATTGATCAGGAACGATGCCTGAACGCGCTGGGCCTGCGCTGTGACGTCTGTTACCGCGTGTGCCCCGTCATCGACGAGGCGATCTCCCTTGAGCGGCGCCATAACGAACGCTCGGGTCATCACGCCATTTTTATGCCGGTTGTGCATTCTGACAAATGCACAGGTTGCGGCAAATGTGAAAAATCCTGTGTCTTGCCGGGAGAGGCCGCCATCAAGGTCTTGCCCCGCCGTCTTGCCATGGCCGAGGCCGCAGACCACTACAAATTGGGCTGGGAAGAGAACAATCCGCTGGTCGATGATCTGATAGATTTGCCTGATCGCTTGCCCGGTCCCGGCACGGATAACCTTGTTGCGCCCGGCGGATATGCACCCGACGCGCTGCCTGATCCCAACATGGATGGCGGGTTCACCCCTTCATTCAACCTTCCGGGTACGGGGGCGACAAAGCCATGACCGACAAAACCAAACTTGCCGTCGGCCAAGAGGCCATCGAGACTTTCGGTTGGCTGCGGGCGCATCGGTTTTTGCTGCTGCGCCGCGCGTCGCAAGCGTTCTTCCTTGTCTTGTTCCTTCTGGGGCCCTGGTTTGGCATTTGGTGGGTCAAAGGCAACCTGTCTGGATCTTTGACGTTCAACATCCTGCCTCTGACCGATCCCTTTATTGCGCTTCAGGGGCTGATGGCGGGGCATTGGCCCGAACTGACGGCCCTGATCGGGGCGATCATCGTTGGCGCCGTGTATGCGCTGATCGGTGGGCGTGTCTATTGCAGCTGGGTCTGCCCGATCAATCCGGTCACAGACGGCGCCCATTGGGTGCATGACAAACTTGGCCTGCAAAAGGGTTGGCAACCCAAACGCACCACCCGGTTCTGGGTGATGGGCATGGTTCTGGTTGCTTCGGTCGCAACAGGCACCATCGCATGGGAGTTCGTCAATCCAATCAGTATGCTTCACCGCGGTTTGATCTTCGGGATGGGTTTTGCATGGACCTTTGTCATCGCGGTCTTTCTGTTCGACGTGTTTGTATCGCGCCGTGGATGGTGCGGGCACCTGTGTCCTGTTGGGGCGTTTTACGGGCTGCTGGGCAGCAAATCCGTTGTGCGCATCTCGGCTGTGGAGCGCGCGGCCTGCGACGACTGCATGGATTGCTTCGCCGTGTGCCCCGAAATGCAAGTCATCACCCCCGCGCTGCGGGGCAAAGAGGGCGACACGCCTCTCATTCTTTCACCCGATTGCACCAACTGCGGTCGCTGTATCGACGTCTGCGCCATGGACGTTTTCAAATTCACCACCCGTTTCGACGACACACACGCTCCGGCGCGTGAGCAACGAAAAAGAACTCAACCTGCAACCGGGGCCAGCAAAGCCGCCTGAGCAAGCAACGGAGTATAAACCAATGAAAAAACAAGCCTTCATCAGTGCCATAGCCGCAACGGCCCTGTTTGCCGTCGCCAGCTTTGCGATTGCCCAGTCCGCATCTGTCCAGAGTTTGCGAGGTTTGGACATCGAAAGTCAGAACGTCGTCGAGGACGTTTACAAACAGGACAAACAACGGTTCACCCGAAACTATCGTCAGCAGCCGCCGCTGGTGCCGCATTCGATTGATCAATACCAGATCGATCTCAACGCCAACCAGTGTTTGCGTTGCCATGACTGGACCACTGCGGGTGACCGTAATGCCCCGACACTGTCCATGACCCACTATCTTGATCGCGAGGGCAATCAGCTTGACCGTGTCGCCGGCACGCGCTGGTTCTGTAACCAGTGCCACGTCCCACAGGTCGATGCGCCTGCCTTGGTCGACAACACCTTTGAGGCATCAAGCGGAAGCAACTGATCCTGCTGGATCCCTGTGCGAGGAAAACGACAATGACACACTCCAACTCACCGGAACCGCGCCCGGGCTTTATCCGCCGCATCTGGAACTGGTTCTGGACGCCAACTGCGGTGCTGAGCACAGGCTTTGTCCTGATCGCGGGTTTCTTGGCTGGTATCCTGTTCTGGGGCGGGTTCCACTGGTCGATGGAAATGACCAACACCGAGGAATTCTGCACCGGTTGCCACACCATGGAAACCAATTTGGGCGAGTATCGCGAAACGATCCACTATAACAACCACTCGGGTGTGCGTGCGATCTGTTCGGACTGCCATGTGCCCAAGGAATGGAACCACAAGGTCAAAGCCAAAGTGATGGCCGTCAAGGACATCTATCATGAATTGATGGGCACGATTGATACGCCGGAAAAATACGAGGAACACCGGCTTAAAATGGCGGCCCAGACTTGGAAAAAGATGAAACAGTCCGACAGCCGCGAATGCCGGAACTGTCACAACTTTGACTACATGGACTTTACCATTCAGGAAAGCCGCGCCGCGACAGAACACCAGCGTGCTATCGACAACAACATGACCTGCATCGATTGCCACCAGGGCATCGCGCACCGTCTGCCCGAAGGGTATTTGAAAGAATACAAACGTGTCGTGGACGAGCTGGACATGACCCCCAAATCAGAAGCGCAGAAAGATGCAAAGATCGATGTCGATGGCATCCGCAGCTTTCTCAAAATGACACCCTCAGAAAACCACGGAGGCTAAGGGCATGCTGAACTTTCTAGGAACCGTTGCCGGCAACGTCCTGAGCCTTCCGGGCATCTTGGGGCTGGCGCTTGGCATGACAACCCGAAACGTTTTCCTCGCGTCGGCGATGGGCGGGGCAGTCGGCATTTTCGAAACGCTGATCTTTGCCAAGTTCCAGATGGCGAATGTGGATATGCTCGAGTTGTCCGTCGCCGTCGCCATTGGTGTTCTCGCCGGTGTGGTTGGCTGTGCGATCCGCATCAAAGGGACGACCGTCTAGGCGCGCCGCCCTTAACCCCTTCAGAGCCTCCCTTTTAGGGGGAGGCTCACTCTCAAACTGACAAAGACCAACGGGCGCAGGGCAGATCGCAATGGATCTTGTCCCCCCGCGACGTCGAACAAGGACCTTCCCATGAAAATTGCCTACACTCTTGCGCCGGGACGCGGGGAAACAAATCTTGTCTTGTTGGAATTGGCCAAGGATCTTGAAAAGTCCGGCAAGCGGCTGTGCGGTACGGTTCAGGTCGATACCGAGCGTGAAAAAGACCATCACTGCGATATGGACGTGCTGGTTCTGCCGGACGGCCCGACCATCCGGATTTCCCAGTCTTTGGGGCGGGAATCCCGTGGGTGCCGCCTGAACCCCGACGCCTTGGAAAACGCGGTTGGGCTGACCGAGGCCGAGTTGGAAAAGGACGTTGATGTTCTGATCGTCAATAAATTCGGCAAACACGAGGCCGACGGGCGCGGATTTCGCGGGGCCATTGCCCGCGCTCTGGAAAAAGATGTGCCGGTGCTGGTTGGAGCGAACAAGCTCAATCTTGATGCATTGCGCAGCTTTTGCGCGGACGAGGTGGAAGAGCTTGCTCCGGATTTGGAAACCCTGCGCACATGGGTCGTTTCGGCCTGACGTCCGGCTATCGGCAATCCGCTTTATTGAGCGCCATTCATTCGTCCGGCGTGTGCCAGATCGGTGAAGAATAGGCGCGCTCTTGTGTGATCAGTTTGACCTCGGCAGGCATCTCGACACCAAACCGGACCGCATCATATGCGGGCCAGCGCGGAGTCGGGATTTCGATCACACGTGCATAGTAAAAAGCGTGTTGGGCCGCGTCAAAGTCGGGATCAGTCCAGACCGTGCCCAACTCGGCCGTCCCGATATCGTTGGTCCACGTCGGGCCTGCCAAATCAACGGTGTTTCCAACGGGGGGAAGTTTGCCATCATCGCCTTGCTGGCGCGCATCGCTCCATACGACATCATACACTTTTTCTTGGGTCTCGCCCTGTTGGTCGACCCAGCCTTTGACAATTTGAATCCGGTCCAGATTGGCGCCAACCGGATCGCGCATGGCGTAGACCAGGAAATTCGGGGAGGCCCCATCTGACGCGACAAGATCGCCGCCCATTGGAATACCTTTCGAGTATCCAACACGTGCCAGATCCCGCGTTTTGATGTCTTCGGCGGAAAAGTCATAGCCCCCAAAGAACCGCAGTGTAATGCGCGGCCCTGTTGTGGAATAGACTTCGCGCCGCTCCATGGCGTCAAATATCGCGGCGCGTGTGTTTGAGGTGGCCCAGACGGCTGTTGGTCCCGGCGTTGCGTATTGCCAACCTTTATAGCCGATATCCAACTCGGTGTTGGCTTTGGCTTCGCTGGCCGCTCGTTTCGGGCTGGGTTCCATCCATGCAAAGGCCCCGAAAAAGTTGTTGTCGTCCTGCGTTGTCAGGCCCGTATGAATGTCCGAACCGCCCACAAAGCCCAATTTGAATGGGTTGGTGCCGTTCTCTGCCCCCATGGCCAAGCCGTTCTTCAATGTCTCGCGCACGTATTCGGTTGCCAGCATTTCTGGTGTTTTGGGGGCGGACAGGTCCAGATTGCTCCAGTCCCACAATTCATAATCGGCAAAATCATCAGCGGGTGACAGCATCGGGTGCGCCTCGCTGGTGCCTTTGGTCTGGTTGATCTCAACCAGACGTTCCCATGTCGAACGGGTTTTCAGGTATTCGGGATCAAAGGCTTCGCCATCGCGGAAGGTGTCGTTCAGCGCAAACATGATGCCATTGGACAGGTTGGGGTTATGCGGAATGGCAAGAACATCGCCGCCTGTTGTGTCCTCGTAATTCTGCATCCACTTCCACAGGTCGCGCGGGTTGGGGCTTCCTGCGGGAGGGGCCATCAGGAAAGGAACGACTTGAAGGGCGCGTTCGGGACCGTCCCTGAAAATCACGTTGCGATGCAGGTTGTTGCCCTCGGTCAGCGAGGTCCACTCATAGGCGATCATGGTGGTGAACCTGTGCGGGTCGTTGAATTCTTCCGCAGCATGGACCAGATCGCGCCATGTGTTGTCATATCCTGCGCTGCCCGGTTGATACAGCAACGCCTCTGACAGGGTGCCTTGCGAGAACTGCGCGATCAGATCAATGGACGCTTGCTTTGCGTCTTCGCCGCCCTTGGCAAAGGCTTCGTGAAACGCCTTGCCCTGCGCATCGGCCATTATGTTCGGCGCACCTTTCATAATGTCCGTGATGACGCCCATACCGTCGGTGTGTTCGGTCAGCATGTAAAAATCAAACGGGCGTGAAAGCTTTACGGGTTGGCCGGTGTTCGAATTGACCTGCTCGCCGCGTGCGAACCGGTACATGTCCCTTGGCATCAGGGACGTGCCGCCGCCACCTGCGTCTGCGGACAAGGCGGAATGCACATGCGTGTCGCCAAACAGAACCTGATCCGGAAAGCCACGGTCCGCATTAGGAGAGTAGGGGCGCCCTTTCAAAACAGTGGCGGCGTCTTCTCCGGTTGGGGCGTCTTGTGCAATCGCGACAGAGCTTGCCCCCAAAAGCAAAATTGTTGAAACGAAAGTGGTAACACGCAATTTCATGACATTTCCTATGACAGGCGTTCCGCTCAAATCTGTAACAACGCTGTTTCACGGGGCCGAGGGACTTGGAATATGAACGAGCATTGCCCCCATTTCCTGTCATTGCAATAAAATTAGAGTGTGTCGCCCCCGCAGAACAGGACCTTTGGCTCCTCAAATGAAAGGCGATCGCGGATCAAACGGGCCTCATAGGCGCGCAGGCTCATCCGGGCGGTGCGGCCATAGGATTGCGGAAGAGTGCGCAGGTCAGGAAACAGTGTGAACAGTTCGTCTTGTTGGGATGCCTCAAGCCGATCGAGACCAATATCTCCAGGAAAGAAGCTTTCACTTGCGCAGCCATTGCTGGTGATCACCTGATGACAGTCGAACAGGATATGGAAATACGTGACCTCGTCCGCGGTGCCTCTTGTGATTGTATCGCCATTCACGAGATGGGACGCGGTGCAAAGAACCTCGCGTTCGCCGAACAAAAGGGACGTTTCCGCGCGGGCAATCACAACGCGGTGTTGCGGCGATAGCAAAAGGTCGCGGTCCGGAATGCCGGGACCAAGCGCATGCGCGGTAAGGCGTATGGGCTGAAATTTCTTGCCAAATTCCGTTTGCGTGAGATCCACACGTGCGCCGGCAATCCATCGGATCGGCTGCGGGCCATCGTCCCGGGTTAGAACAAGGTCTCCGATCTGCAACGTCTCGACGGGCCTTGGGCCAGAGGGGGTATTGATCAAAGTGCCGCTCACAAAACACGGCGGATCGGTGGCACCATTGATCGTAATGGTAACGGTCGAACCACCCGCATTCGAGGTGACGTTGAACACTTCGACCAGCGTATCACCATCCTCAAGCTCTTCGATGTCCGGATGGTCATTGAGCGCGGTGTAAGTCCAGTTGCCATCGACATCGATCACCAGAGAACTGCCATAACTGCCCGAGATGGTTTCGGCAGTCCATTGGCCGGCATCACTTCCCAGCAAATAGTCGATGTCCCCGGTGGTGGTTAACAGGCCGCCAACAACGTCGCTGTCTTCGGTGACTTCGCCGGTATCTGCAACGGGAAATCCCATCTAGGCCCCCGATCCCGGCAGGCGATGCCATGTTTTGATCCGGCCTTTGACGACCGTACCGTCACCACGCACCACTTTGCGTACATGTCCCTTGGCATCCAGGCGCGCAAAATAGAAAGGTTCTTCAGGGGGCGATCTGGCGATGTGTTTCGCAACAACAAGACCTTGGCCAAAAGGCGCAATCAGATCCAGAAACCAGAGATTGGATCCGCTGGTCCATTCGTCTTGGGTGGGCGGTATGCGATCCCGCAAAAGCCGTTCGCTGACCGTGTCGCTGAGACGGGCCCAGATCAATGCCGCCGCCGTTTTTCCCATGTCGTTCTCAAAAAAACGCACACAACCCTGATTCAGTGCCGGATGAAAAATGCGGGCAAGCGCCATTGCAGAAAGGTGTTTATGAACAGGGCAAAACCCTGCAAGAAAGTGCAACTTTCCAAGGGAAAGAAGTTCGTCGTCGGATGGACCGACCGCACGCACTGGCGCGATGTCTGAATGGCTGCTCATTCGTATGCCTGCCTGCCCACTTTTTGGGGCTTGGCGACATTTTACATCAGAGTGATTCGCGTGTCAAAAAAGCAAAAAGCCTCCCGCAAGGAAGGCTCTCATTGGTCTCGCAACTTGAACAGATTAGTGGGTCCAGGGACCTTTGCGGCTTGTCGCAAAGTTTTCACCATAGCCGCCCATGCGGATATTGGGCTTGCGCTTGTGCGGCTCTGTCACCTGCGCTTCGATGCCGTGTTCCTGTGCGTATTCAAGGGCGGCTTCCTTTGTGGGAAAGCGCAATTTGACCTGCGTCTGGGTGTCGCCTGAACTGGTCCATCCCATCAGCGGATCGATATCTTTTGCTTCGGAAGCCGTGTATTCCAGAACCCAAGTCTTGGTTTTGGCCGCGCCTGAAGTCATGGCATTGCGAGCGGGCTGATAGATACGCGCGAACATGTCAAATCTCCTTGATTTGAGACTGTTATCAGGCATTCACGCGCTTAGGGCAAGCTTCGAAAGCGTCGCAGGTCACGTGTTGGGAAATAGAACCGCAAGCAGCCTTGACTACCGATCAAACCACGGGGAGCGAGGGGTGTAAGTGCGGCCCGCCAGTAGTCAAGTTCTGCTGCTTGCACGTTGAGGATACAGAGCATTTTTTGCGATTGGCAAGGCGCATTAACGATTTATTTCGCACCTGCCGCATTTTCTTTTTGAAAGTTGCTCAGGCGGATAGGTGCTTTTACCAATTCGCAATTCTGGTCGAAAAAATACTGTCTAAAATGATAGGTTTTACCTGCAGTTGACGTAAGGGGAAACTTGCGAAACGAGAATCAATTCGCAGAATATTTACCCTTTTGCGATCCGGCTGGCCGCGTTTGGCCGGATTGGTCATGGTGTCGGCAGGTGCGATCTGCCCATTCCGGTTCAAATTTTTCCTCAATGGATCCGTCTGGACAATTGTGCCTGCAAATGCTGTCGTCCTGTTTCACCAAAAAAGAAAGCGATCCCCATGTCTGTGTCACTGCCCCGAAAAGAGCTTTTTGATCTGCCAGAGGGGGTGATCTATCTGGACGGAAATTCCTTGGGCGTTTTACCCAAAGGGGCGGCGGCCCGTGCCCAAGAGGTGATCGTGGATGAATGGGGCGGACAGCTGATCAAGGCGTGGAACACTGCCGGCTGGATGGATTTGCCGCGCAAGGTCGGCAATCGGATCGCGCATCTAATCGGTGCCCCAGAAGGTTCGGTCGCGACCGGAGATACGCTCTCGATCAAAGTGTATCAGGCCCTGGCCGCGGCCCTCAGAATGCGACCCGACCGCAAGGTTGTGTTGTCCGACAACGGTAACTTTCCCAGCGATCTTTATATGGCGCAGGGGCTGATGGACACGATTGGAAAAGGGTACGCGTTGCGCACGCCTGCGCCCGTGGATGTCATGGAGGCCATCACGGAAGACGTTGCCGTGGTGATGTTGACCCAAGTGGATTATCGCACGGGCCGCATGCATGACATGCAGGCCATCACCGCGCGTGCCCATGCGGTGGGGGCGGTGATGATCTGGGATCTGGCGCATTCTGCGGGGGCCGTGCCTGTCGACATCTCGGGGTGCGGGGCTGAATTCGCGGTGGGGTGCAGTTACAAATACCTGAACGGCGGGCCGGGGGCACCGGCCTTTATCTATGTCCGTCCCGATCTTGTCTCCGATATTCAGCCTGCGCTTGCCGGATGGTTGGGGCACGACGCCCCCTTCGCGATGGAATTGGCCTATCGGCCCGCCATGTCGACCGAGCGGATGCGCGTGGGAACCCCGTCCATTTTACAGCTTGCCGTGTTGGATCACGCGCTGAAGGTGTGGGAGGGCGTGACACTGGACGAGGTGCGCGCGGCGTCCATTGAATTGAGCGACCTGTTCATCGCCGAAGTCGAAGCAAGATGTCCTTCGCTGGTTCTGGCCAGCCCCCGTGATCCGAACGTGCGCGGATCACAGGTGTCGTTTTCGTTTGATCATGGATACCCCGCAATGCAGGCCTTGATAGATCGCGGCGTGATCGGTGATTTTCGCGCACCAGACATTATGCGTTTCGGGTTCACGCCTTTGTACATCGATAAACAGGACGTATTGAATGCGGCCCGTATTGTCGAAGAGGTCATACTGGGCGAAATCTGGCGCGAGGCCAAATATCAGACGGTGTCCCGCGTGACCTGAGCCGCGCCTGTCAGCAACGCTGACAGAGCCCTGGCGCAGGATTTAACCGTGTCGATAGCCCGGTCAACATCGAGGTCTTCCATCGCGACCACTCCGACGCTTGCTTCATACGTGCCGCCGCCAATGGGGCAGGCGACGCCAATCGCCCCTTGTTGCAGCGCACCCTTGGTCAGGGAGAATCCCGAGGTGCGCGCTTGCGTCACCTCGGGTGGTTCGCCGTCGGCGGGGGGGCGTCCTGCCAGTATGGCAATGCCTGCAGCACCTTTGGAAATGGCGTGGGTGCTGCCCACGCGATATCCCACACGGATCAACACGTCTTCGGGTTCGGATACGAGGATTGCCGCACATTTGTCTTGCTGTGCGACCGAGATAAACGCCGTGGCATAGGCTTGGCGCGCAAGCTGGTCGAGCAGGGGCCGCGCGCGACGGCGAAACTGTGGCTCAAACCGGCGTTCCAGTCCCAGCACCGCAGCCCCCAGCACGAGCTTTCCGTCTTGGGGAAGGCGCAAGACCATGCCGTGCTGCTCGAGCGTGGCGACAATGCGATAGGCAACGGCGCGGTCGACCTCGAGATCCAGCGCCAGATCAGCAACCGAAATGCCGTCGGCACGACGGGATACAATGTCCAGCGCGCGCAAGCCGCGATCCAATGTCTTTAAGGTGCTCATAGGGGCCTATCCTTGACTCTGCGATAAGAGTCACAGACTGTGCGATAAAAGTAAAGAGTCGTGCGATAAAAGTCTGGAGTTTGCATGTCCACATCTTCCTGTCCTGTCGATCACGGGCGCTCGCCCACCGGCTGTCTTGTTTCCGAGAAGGCCGCCGCTTTCAATCCCTTTGCCGGGGAATACCAGCTTGATCCGGCCGAGGCGCTGCGCTGGGCGCGTGACGAGGAACCTGTCTTTTATAGTCCCGAACTCGGCTATTGGGTGGTGACACGGTACGAGGATGTAAAGGCGGTGTTCCGCGACAACATTTTGTTTTCCCCTGCCAATGCGCTTGAGAAAATCACACCGGCCCCGCCGCAAGCCGAAGGCATACTGGCCAAATATGGGTTCAACATGCAGCGCACCATGGTCAACGAAGACGAGCCGGACCATATGGCGCGGCGGCGTTTGCTTCTGGATGATTTCCTGCCAGAGAATTTGGCCAAGCATGAACCAGAGGTGCGACGGCTGACGCGGCTTTATATTGACCGGTTCATCGACCGTGGGCATGCCGACCTTGTTGCGGATATGTTTTTTGAAATTCCGCTGACGATTGCGCTGCATTTTCTGGGGGTTCCCAACGAGGGCGCGGAAGAGCTGAAAAAGTTTGCCGTCGCGCACACACTGAACACCTGGGGGCGGCCCACCGAGGCCGAACAGCTAGTCATCACGGAAAATGTCGGTCGGTTCTGGCAGACCGCCAACCGTATTCTGGACGACATGTGGGCTGATCCTACGGGCGAGGGATGGATGTATGAAACCATTCGCCAGCATATCAAACATCCCGACATCGTGACCGAAAGCTATATGCGCTCGATGATGATGGCCATTCTGGCTGCAGCCCACGAGACAACATCCAATGCAACCGCGAACGCGTTTCTGACGCTTTTGTCCAACCGTGACGCGTGGGAGGATATCTGCGAAAACCCGTCCCTGATCCCAAGCGCGGTCGAAGAATGCCTGCGGGTGGCAGGATCCATCGTGGCGTGGAGACGTGTCGCAACCGCACCGGCCACAGTGGGCGGCGTCGATATTCCCGAAGGCGGGAAGCTGCTGATTGTTATGGCAAGCGCCAACAAGGACCCTCGCCATTGGGAAAATCCGGACGAAATTGACATCTATCGTGACAATGCCGCCGAACACCTGACTTTTGGCTATGGTGCGCACCAATGTATGGGAAAAAACATCGGCCGCATGGAAATGCGTGTCTTCGTCGAAGAGTTCGCCCGCCGCCTGCCGCATATACACCTGAGCGAAGGACAAGATTTCGAGTATCTGCCCAATACCTCGTTTCGCGGACCAAAGGCATTGTTGGTTGATTGGAACCCAGAGCAAAACCCCGAGCGGCAGACCCCGTCCATTCTGGAGGGCGGGCAGACGTTCCGCATCGGCGCCCCGATCAAAGAGGATATCCTGCGCCATGTCGTGATCCAGGACGTGCACGATATATGCGAGGACGTGATACATGTGACGTTGAAAGATCCACGCGGCCGGGCCTTGCCCCTTTGGACGCCGGGGGCGCATATTGACCTTATTTCGGGCACCACACGGCGCAAGTATTCGCTTTGCGGTCACCCCAAGGACACATCGACATACAGTTTGTGTATCTTGCGTGACCCTGAAGGGTGCGGAGGGTCCATGCATTTCCACGAGACCCTCAAGGCGGGACAAACGGTGCAGATTGCGGGGCCGCGCAATCACTTCCGGTTGGACGAAAACGCCGCCGGATATGTGTTGATTGCAGGCGGCATCGGGATCACGCCCATCCTTGCCATGGCGGACCGGTTGAAGGCCTTGGGCAAACTATACGAGCTGCATTATTGCGGTGCGACACGTGATCGAATGGCATTGCTCTCACGCATCGAAGCCGACCATGGCGATGCACTGACTCTCCATATTGGGGACGCAGGACAACGGCTTGATCTGGCGTCTGTCGGGCAATCTCTGGCCGGACGACAGCTTTGGTGCTGTGGCCCAGAACGGATGCTGGCAGAGCTTGAACAGCTATCAGCCGACTGGCCCGAGGGCACAGTTCATGTCGAGCATTTTTCAGGGGGGGCATCGGTGCTTGATCCCGAAAAGGAACACGCCTTCGAAGTCGAGCTGCGCGACAGCGGGTTAACTCTTTCTGTGGCACGAGACCAAACTGTTCTCGAGGCCTTGTCTGCGGCGGGCGTCGATGTGCCCTGTGACTGCAATGAAGGCCTGTGCGGCACCTGTGAGGTGTCTGTTGTCAGCGGCGACATCGATCACCGCGACAAGGTTCTGAGCGCGGCCGAGCAACAGAAAAAAGATCGCATGATGGCGTGTTGCTCTCGGGCGAAAGGCAAAAAACTGGTGCTTGGCCTATAGCTTTTTAAGCTGGGAAACGGCGTCTTCTAACCGTGCGATCGCATCGTCCAAGGGGGCCGGCTTTGTGGTGGATCTTGTATATGTGGCGCGAAACACGGTCATCAGGTTGGTGATGCAGTCTTCGCTTGATTTGGCTCTATCGAGGAAGACAGACCGCGACGAATGTTCAAGCGTGCCAAAAAACAGGTCACGTGCCACCCACAGCGGAACATCGCTTTGAATGTCGCCCCGGTCACAGGCCCGCGTAAACATGTCGTCGAAAATGCGCACATAGGAGCGGATCATGTCCACCGGCGCCTCAAATCCCAAATGCTGAACCCGCATGGCAAGGTTCAGATCAATATAGTCGATATCTTCGTGATAGGCCTTTACGTGGAAGCGGGCGAATTGTTCTAACTGTTTGAAAAACGGCAAAGAAGGATCAACGGTTTCTTTTGCCCGCAAGGTCAATCGCGACCAATAGTCATTGATAACAGCGCGCACCAGATCCTGCTTGGTTTTGTAGTAGAGATAGATCGTGCCTTCTGCCACGCCAGCCTTGCGCGCGACTTCGGCGATGCGCCCTTTTTCGTAGCCCGAAGAGGTAAAGACATCGCGGGCGGCCTCCAGAATGGCCTGTTCGCGCGCTTCCAGCTTTTGTCGTTTTGTGACCATCTTCAAAGCCCCATCTGGCGCACGGCAAGATCGCGCATGATTTCTTCCGAGCCACCGCCAATGGCCATGACTTTGACCTCGCGATAAATGCGCTCGACTGGATGCCCGCGCAGATAGGCCGCGCCACCGACAATCTGCATGGCTTCGCTGGCACAGAACTCTAACGCTTTCGAGGTGTGGAACTTGGCTTTGCTGATTTCAGCCACGGGCATGTCCGCATTGTGCACGGCCCAGCAGATCTGGCGCAGATAGGCCTCGCAGGTGTCGATCCGCACGGAGATTTCCGCGATCTTGTGGCGGATGACCTGCGCCTTGATAAGCTTTTCCCCGAAGGTTTCGCGTTCCTGTGCCCAAGAGATCGACTCGTCAAGGCAGACTTTCATCATGCCGATACACTGGGCAATCATTGCGATGCGTTCGAAATTGAAATTGTTCATGATGGCGAGAAATCCGCGGTTCTCTTCGCCGAGCATATTTGTCGCCGGAACGCGGCAGTCATCAAAAAACAGCGAGGCCTGATCGGAAGCCCACCAGCCCATTTTCCGCTCGAGCGCCGTGCGGGAAAAACCGTCGGCTTCGGCATCAACCAGAAACAAAGAGATGCCGCCCAATCCCGGCCCACCCGTACGGGCACCAACAACAAAGTGGCTTGCCGTCATGCCCCCCGTGATAAAGGCCTTTGAGCCGTTCAGAACATAGTGGTTTCCATCCTTGCGCGCCGTGGTTTTGAGATTGGCCACATCCGAGCCCCCGGAGGGTTCCGTGATCCCGAGGGCCGAACCTTTGCGGCCTGCCACGATGTCGGCCAGAATACGGTCTTTGATCTCGGCATTGGCCAGATCATGGATGGGGCCGATTGAGATCACGCGCCCCCCTAGCGCGGCAAGAACTCCGCCCGCGCCGCACTTTGCCATTTCCTCGTTGAATGCGGCCCGCAAAAAGGCGTCTTCGCCGCCCATCCCGCCATAGTCTTCGCTGACGCCAAACCCGAACACGCCAAGGGCGCCAACTTTCTGGTGAAGCGCCCAAGGGATTTCTCCGGCTTCGTCCCATTGACCCACGAAGGGCGTGATCTCGGCCTCGACAAAACGGCGCACCGTTTCACGGAAGGCGGCGGTCTCTTCGGTTTCAAACGGATTTTTCATGGTTCTGATCCTTTTGGAGGTCGATGCGAAGGCAAAGTTCCGGCACGTCACAAACAGTATGTGAGGTTGACTCATAAATGCTGAGTAGTGTTCATTCAAGCGAACAACGATGTGACGCGACGACGGAAGGATCACGGCGATGACACAAAACACCATCCGCATTGGTGGCGCTGCCGGTTTCTGGGGGGAATCCGACATGGCGCTGCCCCAGTTGTTGAACGCGGGTGGTCTGGACTTTGTCGTGTTTGACTATCTCGCGGAAATCACCCTGTCGATCATGGCGCGCCAGCGTGCAAAAGACCCCTCCAAGGGGTATGCGACCGATTTCGTCTCTGCCGTTATGGCCCCGAACCTTGACGAGATTGCCCGACAGGGGGTGCGGATCATATCCAACGCGGGTGGCGTCAACCCCGAGGCCTGCGCCGCCGCGTTACGTGACTGCATCAAGGAAAAGGGATTGTCGTTGAGCGTGGCTGTGGTCACGGGCGACGACCTGATGCATCGCCAGTCGGACTTTGCGGATGTGAAAGAGATGTTTTCGGGCGCACCTTTCCCCGAAGGGATCGCCAGCATCAATGCCTATCTCGGCGCATTTCCGATTGCATGCGCGCTGGATGAAGGGGCGGACATCGTGATCACGGGGCGCTGTGTTGACAGTGCCGTCACCTTGGGGGCGTGCATCCATGCCTTCGGGTGGGGGCGTGCCGATCTGGATTTGCTGAGTGCAGGGTCGCTTGCGGGCCATATCCTTGAATGTGGGCCACAGGCCACGGGCGGCAATTTTACCGACTGGCAAAGCGTTTCCGAGGATCTTGTGAACATCGGATACCCCATCGCGGAAGTCGACAAAGACGGCAGCTTCATTTGTACCAAACCTCCTGGAACCGGGGGGCAGGTATCGGTCGCTACGGTTGGCGAACAGATGCTCTATGAAATTGGTAATCCTGCGGCATATGCTCTGCCGGATGTGATCTGCGATTTCACCCACGTCACGTTGGAGCAGATCGGGACAGATCGCGTGCAAGTGTCTGGTGCCAAGGGCCGCGCCGCGCCTGCGCATTATAAGGTCAGCGCGACCTATGCCGACGGGTTTCGCGCCGGAACAATCGCCTTTTTCCAAGGTGAGCGGGCCGCGGACAAGGCGCGTGTTTTTGCCAATGCCGCGCTTGCCCGTGCGCGTGCGAAGCTGAAGGCCCTGAAAGCACCTGATTTCAGCGAAACCCTGATCGAAATCACCGGCGACGAAAGCTGTTACGGGGTAAACGCGCGGACGATCGAAGCGCGCGATATCGCGGTCAAGATCGCGGTGCGGCATCCGGACATGCGCGCGGCGGGCCTTTTGATCAAAGAACTGACAGGCCTCGCATTGGCGACACCACCGGGCCTCAGCTTTTTTGGGGGCGGGCAATCACGGCCATCGCCTGTGATCCGGCTGTTTTCGTTTTTGACCCCCAAATCCGAGGTGCCTGTCAGAATTTTCTTTGCAGATCGCGTATTCGAGATGCCTGTCGAAACAGGGCAGGCACCCGAGATAGCGCCGTCTTTTGCGCCAGCCGCTCCGGCAGGTACGGCCGACACCCTGCGCCCTTTGTCTGATCTCGCTGTCGCACGATCCGGAGACAAAGGTGACAAGGCCAACATCGGGATTTTGCCGCGCAAGCCCGAGTTCGCCCCGTGGATTTGGGTCGCCTTGACCGAAGAAAGCATCGCCCGCCAGTTTGCCCATTTTCTGCAAGGAGAGGTCGAAACCTTCTTTCTGCCTGGCACAGGCGCGATGAACATTCTGCTGCATGATGTTCTGGGCGGCGGAGGAATGGCGTCCTTGCGCAACGACCCACAGGCAAAAACATATGCGCAACTTCTGCTGCAGACGCCGGTGCCTGTACCGAAATCATTGATGGAGGCCATGTGATGGCAGTTTTCAAATCCGGTGTTTCGGTCTCTTCCGACGCATTCAGCAAAAACCGGCAGGACATGTTGTCTTTGATCGCGGACCTGCGCGACCTTGAAGCGCGCGGGCCAGCCTTGTCTGCCAAGCGCAACGAAACCTTTGCCAAACGCGGGCAGATCAATCCGCATGACAGGGTTGCGCGCCTTCTTGATCCGGGTATGCCGTTTTTACAGCTGCACGCGCTTGCCAACTACTTGTCTGAGGACATTAACCCCGCGACTTCTGTCCCCGGTGCCAGCATCATTTGCGGAATAGGCTTCGTAAATGGAGTGCGCGCGATGATCTGGGCCGATGACAGCGGCATCCGCGCGGGATCGCTGGTCGAGGCGTCGCTGGACGTCATTCTCAGCCTGCAAGAGATCGCCAAACGTCAGAACCTGCCATTGATCCACCTTGTCGAGAGCGCAGGTGCGAATTTGATGGGCTATAAGGTCGAGTTCTTTGTGAATGGCGGCGCGATGTTCCGAAACCTTGCCCAGATGAGCGCTGCCGGTGTGCCAACTCTGGCCGTCTTGCACGGCCCTTCTACGGCTGGGGGGGCCTATATGCCGGGCATGTCGGACTATGTCATCGGCGTGAAAGAAAACGGGCTGGCCGCATTGGCAGGTGCCGCGCTGTTGCATGCGGCGACGGGTGAGCAGGCAGACGAAAGACAGCTGGGCGGGACCGAGATGCATGCCAGCCAATCCGGATTGGTCGAGTATCTGGCAGATGACGATGCCCATGCTTTGTCCTTGGCACGGGACGTTGTGGGACGGTTCAACTGGAATACAAGCCAGCCGCCTTTGCCGCGCCAACCGTTTGTTCCGCCGGTCTATGATGCAGAGGAACTGGCCGGTGTGGTGCCTGTGGATCATCGCTCGCCCTATGACGTGCGCGAGGTTCTGGCGCGTGTGGTGGACGGTTCGGACTTTGAAGATTTCAAACCCCGTTACGGGGCAAGTTTGGTGTGTGCGCAGGCCTCGATCATGGGACTGGGTGTGGGGATCATCGGCAACAACGGCCCCATTGATCCGGCAGGTGCCACAAAAGCAGCCCAGTTTATTCAGCTTTGTGATCAAGCCGGCTTGCCGCTGGTCTTTTTGAACAACATCACGGGCTACATGGTTGGCACTGAATACGAACAGGCAGGCATGATCAAACATGGTGCCAAGATGATTCAGGCCGTCACCAACGCACGTGTCCCCAAGATTGCCATGTATATCGGCGCCAGCTTCGGGGCTGGAAACTATGGTATGTGCGGCTATGCCTATGATCCCGATTTCCTGTTCTCGTGGCCCAACGCCGCCATCGGGGTGATGGGCGGCGAACAGGCTGCCAAAACCATGAGCACCGTCGCGCGAGCCGGTGCGATGCGCAAAGGCGCCGATCTGGACGAGGGCAGACTCAAAGCGCAGGAAGACGCCATAACCGCGCATTTCACATCTCAGGAAAGCGCTTTTTACGGATCAGGCAGGTGCCTTGATCACGGGGTTATTGATCCGCGCGATACACGCAAAGTTTTGGGATTTGCACTTGAAACCGTGCTGGAGGGGCGGGCGAGACAGCTTTACCCCAACAGCTTTGGTGTGGCACGGATGTAAGGGGCTATCATGACACATTTTGATACAGTATTGGTGGCCAATCGCGGCGAGATCGCACTGCGTGTGATGCGCACAGCGCGTGATTTGGGCTTGCAGACGGTCGCGGTCTTTTCCGAGGCCGATGCAGACGCACCGCATGTCCGGTTTGCGGACCAAGCGGTCTGCATCGGGCCTGCTCCGGCGTCGGAATCCTATTTGAACGCCGAACGCATTTTGCAAGCCGCTGCCCGAACCGGGGCAGGGGCGATCCATCCGGGATACGGGTTTCTGTCCGAAAACGCCGATTTCGCTCGCGCCGTTGCGGGCGCGGGGCTGGTGTTTATTGGCCCTTCTCCAGACGCGATCGAGATCATGGGAGACAAGGCCAAAGCCAAGCGTCTGATGATCAAGGCGGGCGTGCCTTGTGTGCCCGGCTATGAGGGCGAAGATCAGGACGCGCAACAGTTCCTTGCTGCGGCAAACGAGATCGGCTTTCCCGTGATGGTCAAAGCCGCAGCAGGCGGCGGCGGCAAGGGAATGCGGCTGGTCCACACGGCGGACGAGTTGCCGGATGCCTTGCAGATTGCACGCGCAGAAGCGCTGAACGCGTTTGGATCGGATGTTTTGATCCTCGAGAAAGCGGTGCTGGAACCAAGACATGTTGAAATTCAGGTTTTTGGCGACGCAGACGGGACTGTACTCCATCTTGGCGAACGGGATTGTTCGGTGCAGCGCCGCCACCAAAAGGTGATCGAAGAGGCGCCTTCCCCTGCCGTTGATCCCGCGTTGCGGGATCGTATGGGACAGGCGGCAATCGCCGCTGCCAAGGCCGTCAACTATGTCGGGGCAGGTACGGTGGAATTCCTGCTAGAGCCATCGGGTGCGTTTTATTTCCTTGAGATGAACACACGCCTTCAGGTCGAACATCCTGTGACGGAAATGGTGACCGGTGTTGACCTTGTGGCGCTGCAGTTGCGGGTCGCATCTGGTTTGCCGCTGGATCTCTCGCAAAATGATGTTGCGCACAAAGGTCACGCCATCGAGGTGCGGCTTTATGCCGAGGACCCCGAACAGGGGTTTCTGCCCTCGGCGGGACCGATTTCTCTGTGGCATGAACCTGACGGGCAAGGTCTTCGTATCGATGGCGGGATCGAGACGGGCGGAGAGGTGTCGGCGTTTTACGATCCGATGTTGGCTAAGGTGATCGGCTGGGGCGCCACGCGCGAAGAGGCGCGACGTCGCGTTTTGCGCGGCCTGCAGAAATCCGCCCTTTTTGGTCCGGCGAGCAATCGGGATTTTCTGATTGATGCGTTGAGCCAACCGGAATTTGTTCAGGGAGAGGCGACAACAGGTTTCATCGGACGCACCTATGGGGACAGCTTCACCCCTGCGACCCGTTCCGATCAGGACCATGCCATATCCGCAGTGCTGCACACGCAATTGCATTTCGAAAAGGCCCGACAGGCCGCGCCACATATCGCAGAAGAACTGCTCGGCTGGAGCAGTTCAAAACCTCTGAGCAGCGTGGTTGTCTATCACTCTGGGGAAGCACCCGTCACCTGTCGCGTGACCCGCAAGGACACCGGTTCTGTTGTCTCCATAGGAGACGCGCAGATCGAAGTCACGCTGCGGCGCAAAGGCACAACTGAATTTGAGCTGGTGATAGACGGCGACCGCGTTTCGGGTCTTTACCATCAGCAAAGCGATCGCGCCCTTTCTGTTGCGCTGCCAGACAGCAGTTTTGCTGTTTATGATTGTGCGGGGATGCCACGCGCAGAAGAGGAAAGCGGGCTCGGACTTGTCACCGCGCCCATGCACGGGCGACTGCTTGGCCTTTCGGTTGCAGTTGGCGAGACCATTGAACGCGGTCAAAAACTGGCTGTGCTGGAAGCGATGAAAATGCAGCACGAGATTTTGGCAGCCGTGTCAGGCACTGTGTCACGGATCGAACCGCAGGCGGGTCAGCAGATGGCCGCTGGCGATCTCATTTTGGAAATTGTCGAGGACGAATAACCCAATGCAACAAGCACAAGATTTTCTGGATGAAAGCATGGCTCTTCTGGGGCTGGTTGGCCCTTTGGATGCAGACGGGTTGGCACAGGTTACAGGGTTCAAGAACTGGACCATCGAACATGTGATCGGCCATCTCCACTTGTGGAACCACGCGGCGGACCTGTCGCTGCGCGATGAAGCAGGCTTTTTCGAGTTCTTTGGCCCTGTCGCCAAGCATTTGCAAAAAGGCGGCACCATGCGCGAGTTCGAGGCCGCATGGTATGCAGAAAAAGGGTTGTCCGGCGATGATCTTATCGCGGCCTGGGAAGTGCTTTTTCATGAACTGGCCGCACGGTTTGCAGCGTCCGATCCTTCGGCGCGGGTTAAATGGGCAGGGCCGGACATGAGCGTGCGATCCTCGGCAACGGCCAGATTGATGGAAACCTGGGCGCATGGGCAGGAAGTCTATGATGTTCTTGGGGTGCGTCGCGAAAACACCGACCGGATCGGGAATATTGTTATGCTCGGGGTCAACACCTTTGGCTGGAGTTTCAAGGTTCACGGGCAACCTGTGCCAGAGACAATGCCGCATTTGAACCTCACCGCCCCGTCAGGAGCGGTCTGGACCTATGGCGAGCCGAATGAAGCAGACTGGATCAAAGGATCTGCCGAAGAATTCTGTCAGGTTGTGACCCAGACCCGCAGCATTGGCGACACAGCATTGGTGGTACACGGACCCACAGCCAAGGCGTGGATGGACAAGGCCCAGTGCTTTGCAGGGGGGGCAGAGCAACCCCCGAAACCGGGTGAACGCCGCACAAAAGAATGATGCTTTTTCAGGCAATTTCTGAAGCGGAATCTGACACAGATCAAGGAATGAACGCGGGCCGCAGAATAAACCTCTTTTGAAAATACATCATAAAGAGGCCCACCATGTTACGGCTCGCATTTATCCTTCATCTGTTCATCGGTTCGACCATTGCAGGCAGCGCCATGGTTGTGGCGCTGGTGATGGGACACGACACGCTGACGCCCATTCTGTGGTCGGCCTTGATCGGATTTATTATCTCGTTTCCGGTGACCTGGCTGGTGACCAAGGCGCTGTATGAACGGGGATAACCCCCTTCACGGATATGAACGAACGGGCCGTCCAATTGGGTGGCCTATTTGTTGAGCCACGCCTGAACCGAAGAAATAAAGGCGCGCGGTTGTTCTGCATGAAGCCAATGCCTCGCGCCGCTGAGCTTGGCAAAGCGGGCCTGAGGAAAGTGCGCGCGAATAACGGGGCGGTACTCGAGTTTCATGTATTCTGAATTGGCGCCCGACAAAAACAGGGTCGGGCCGTCAAACTGGCCGTCGATATCCGGGAACCCCAGAATTTTCGGCATTTCAGCTTCAAGAACATCCAGATTCAGTTTCCAGCGTTTGTTGGTCACGTCCAGCGATTGTGTAAAGAAGCTGCGCAATGCCGGATCATCCAGAGTTTCCTCGAGTTGTGTCACTGCGTCCGAGCGTTTTTCCACCGCGCTTAAATCCACAGCCCGCATAGAGGCAATATGTTGGGATTGATCGTGGGCATAGGTAACGGGCGCAATATCGGCGACCAGCAGGCTGCGCAGTAATTCGGGACGTTTCAGGGACAGAACCATCGTGGCCTTGCCCCCCATTGAATGCCCCAGAACATCCATTGGGCCATCCTGCGCCTCGATCACTTCGGCCAGATCCCTCGCCATATCCTCGTAGGAATGGGTGTCGAACCATGGGCTGTCGCCGTGGTTGCGCTGATCAACGCTGATGACACGACGCTCGCGTGCCAAGCGTTTGCCGATCGCGCCCCAGTTCCGTCCGGAACCGAAAAGTCCATGAACGATCATCAGATCGGGTTTGTCCGTGCGGGTGCCGTATTCGATATAGTTCAACATATGGGGGTGATAGCGCGCGGTGACGATACTGACCAGACCTGTTGAGCCTCTGACGGTCGCGAGTTAGGGTGCCCTCATGAGGATGCCCAAGTGATTAAACCCAACGATATTCGCAAACGGAATGCCGCGCTTTGTTTGCTCGCGCAGGAAAAGTTTTCGGTCAAGCCCACATCGCTTTCTTCGGCCATGAGCAAGATTGGAAGACGGCTGCCCAAACGCGCACATGAGAATGCAAAAATACTGGCAGAGGCGGAAGCACAGGCAGGTCATCCCAAGCTGGCGATGATGATGGATCAAAAGAAGATCGACAAGGCCGAGCGTGAGCTCAAGCTGGCGCTGGAGGCGATTGACCCTGCGGACCGGCGCAAGGGGATGGTCTTGTCCATTTTGGGATCAGTGGCGTTCAGCCTGATCGTGGTTTTTGCGGCTTTGATGATTGTCTTGCGCTGGCGCGGATTTGTCTGAGACTGCTTGCCTGACTTTGTCGCAACGATGAAACGCAAACCGCCGCCCCAAATCTGAGGCAGCGGCAGTATTGTATAAAAGACAGGATGTCTTAGAGGTCAGGATACAGTGGGAATTTCGCGCAAAGCGCCGAAACCTTGGCCTTTACAGCCTCTTCCACTGCAGCATTGTTTTCTTCGCCGTTAGCCGCCAGACCGTCGACAACTTCAACGATCATGTCTGCGATTTGACGGAACTCGTCTTCACCGAAGCCACGTGTTGTGCCGGCAGGTGTGCCCAAGCGGATACCAGAAGTAACCATCGGTTTTTCGGGGTCGAACGGGATGCCGTTTTTGTTGCAGGTGATGAACGCGCGACCAAGGGCTTTCTCGGTGGCGTTGCCTTTCACACCTTTGGGGCGCAGATCGACGAGCATCACGTGGGTGTCTGTTCCGCCGGTGACGATGTCGAGACCGCCTTTGACCAGTTGATCGGCCAGCGCGACGGCGTTTGCACGAACCTGTTTTTGGTACTCTTTGAACTCGGGGCGCAGCGCCTCACCAAAAGCAACAGCTTTAGCAGCGATTACGTGCATCAGGGGGCCGCCCTGAATGCCGGGGAAGATGGCCGAGTTCACTTTCTTGGCGATGGCCTCGTCATTGGTGAGGATCATGCCGCCACGAGGACCGCGCAGGGTTTTGTGCGTGGTTGTGGTTGCCACGTCTGCATATGGGAACGGCGAAGGGTGTTCGCCCGCGGCGACGAGACCGGCAAAGTGCGCCATATCAACCATCAGGAACGCGCCAACAGAATCCGCGATTTCGCGGAACTTGGCAAAATCGATCTGACGCGGGATGGCGGAACCACCAGCGATGATCAGCTTTGGCTGGTGCTCGGTGGCGAGGGCCTGAACCTGATCATAATCGATGCGGTTGTCGTCTTCGCGCACGCCGTACTGGATCGCGTTGAACCATTTGCCCGACTGGTTTGGCGCAGCGCCGTGAGTCAGGTGGCCGCCCGAAGCAAGGTTCATACCCAGAATGGTGTCACCTGGCTGGATCAGGGCTTGAAATGCGCCTTGGTTGGCTTGCGAACCCGAGTTGGGCTGAACATTGGCAAAGTCACAGCCGAACAGTTCTTTTGCGCGGTCGATGGCCAATTGCTCGGCGACGTCGACGTACTGGCAACCGCCATAGTACCGGCGTCCCGGGTAGCCTTCGGCGTATTTGTTGGTCATGACCGACCCTTGGGCCTCCATCACGGCTGCCGAGACGATGTTCTCGGAAGCGATCAGTTCGATCTCGTCGCGCTGGCGACCCAGCTCATTGGTGATTGAGCCGAACAGCTCTGGGTCACGGGTGGCCAAGGTTTCGGTGAAGAATCCGGTGTCGCGGACGGTGGTCATGGGCGATGCTCCAAGTCAGAGGGTCTAGTTGGTGATTTCCTAAAGGAAACAACCCTTGGGTAAAAGGGCTGAAAGCGACGTGACGCCCTGTCATTGCGGCTATAGCGACACTAGGGGTGGACAACCGTCTCAATAGGAAACACGGTTTAGGGGATTGGAAACACAATTTTGGGGCCAGCCATGCCAGAGAGAATCGCTTTTCTTGCCAGCGATGCACCCGTTGCCCAGACGGCACGCGCCGCTTTGATCGGACGCTACAGCGATTGCGCGCCCGAAAAGGCGGATGTGATCGTGGCCCTCGGGGGGGACGGTTTCATGCTGCAGACCCTTCACAACACACAAAGCCTTGAGGCGCCCGTCTATGGAATGAACCGGGGCACGGTGGGCTTTCTGATGAATGCCTATAACGAAAGTGACCTTCTGGACCGTTTGAAAGAAGCAGAGGAAGAAGTGGTAAATCCTCTGTCGATGCGGGCCACCTGCGTTGATGGTACGGTGCACGAAGCCTTGGCCATCAACGAGGTCTCGTTGCTGCGGGCCGGTCCCCAAGCGGCCAAGTTGCGGATCACGGTGGATGACAGGCTGCGGATGGAAGAATTGGTGTGTGACGGCGCGCTTCTGGCCACGCCGGCGGGATCAACGGCGTATAACTATTCGGCCCACGGTCCGATTCTGCCGATCGGTTCGGATGTGCTTGCTCTGACGGCGATGGCTGCGTTCCGGCCGCGTCGATGGCGGGGGGCGCTTTTGCCAAAGACCGCCAAAGTGCGCTTTGATGTTCTGGATCCGGCCAAGCGACCTGTCATGGCAGATGCAGACAGCCGGTCGGTTGAAAACGTGCAATCCGTGGAAATCCAATCCGAGCCTTCGATCAGCCACCGGATTTTGTTTGACCCCGGTCACGGTCTGGAGGAACGCCTGATCCGAGAGCAGTTCGTCTAGCGGTGCGATCACTGGTCGGCGTGCTCAGGCAGGGCACCCCACGTGTAAAGATAAAAGGCCCCGCCGGTTGGCGGGGCCTTTGTTTTGAGAAACGCGGTTTGCGTCAGGCTTTTGCGTAACCCAGCGTTTGCAGTGCTTCTTTGATCTCATCAAGGATCGCTGGATCGTCAATGGTCGCAGGCATCTTGTAAGGGGTGTTGTCTGCGATGTTCACCATTGTCCCGCGCAGGATTTTGCCCGAGCGGGTTTTTGGCAACCGGTCCACAACAACAGCCAGCTTGAAGGCTGCAACGGGGCCGATTTGCTTGCGAACAAGCGTGACGACTTCTTTCACGACATCGGCATGGTCACGGTCAACACCGGCATTCAGGCACAGGAAGCCAACCGGCATCTGGCCTTTCAGCTGATCAGTCACACCGATCACGGCGCATTCCGCCACTTCGGGGTGGCTCGCCAGAACCTCTTCCATCGCACCTGTCGACAAGCGGTGACCGGCAACGTTGATCACGTCATCTGTCCGCGCCATGATGTAGACATATCCGTCTTCGTCCATCATGCCCGCATCACCTGTTTCGTAATATCCGGGGAAGGTGTTGAGGTACGATTTCTTGAACCGGTCTTCAGCATTCCAAAGCGTGGGCAGGGTGCCGGGGGGCAGGGGAAGCTTGATCGCAATCGCGCCAAGTGTGCCGGCCTCGACAGGATGACCTGCATCATCAAGGATGGTCACCTCGTAACCGGGCATTGGAACTGTAGGGGAACCCAGTTTTGTGGGCAGCTCTTCAATACCAAGCGGATTCGCGGCAATCGCCCAGCCAGTTTCGGTCTGCCACCAGTGATCGACGATTGGCACGTTCAACTGGTCTTGCGCCCAGACAATTGTGTCAGGGTCAGCACGTTCACCAGCCAGATACACTTGTTCAAGACATCCGAGGTCGTACTTTTTGACGAATTCGCCGGTGGGGTCTTCACGTTTAACAGCGCGGAAGGCGGTCGGCGCGGTGAAGAACGATTTGACGTTGTGCTCTGAGATCACGCGCCAGAACGTACCTGCGTCCGGTGTGCCAACGGGCTTGCCTTCGAACACAATCGTCGTGTTGCCGTGGATCAGCGGACCATAACAAATGTACGAGTGACCCACGACCCAGCCTACATCCGAAGCGGCCCAGAACACATCGCCGGGATCGACGTTGTACAGGTTCTTCATGGTCCAGTTCAGCGCAACCAGTTGACCGGCGGTGTGGCGGATAACGCCTTTGGGCTGACCAGTGGTGCCCGAAGTATAAAGCACATATGCCGGATGGTTGCCTTCAACAGGCACACACTCGGCAGGCTCAACGCCAAACTGGAACCCGTGCCAGTTATAGTCGCGGCCTTCGATCAGTTGTGCGACTTCCTGTTCACGTTGGTAGATGACATTGAACGTGGGCTTGTGCTCGGACTGCTCGATAGCATCGTCCAGCAAAGGCTTGTAATGCACCACGCGACCCGGTTCGAGGCCACAAGACGCGGCGATGATGCATTTGGGCTTGGCGTCGTCGATCCGAACAGCCAGCTCGTGCGCCGCAAATCCGCCAAACACAACCGAATGCACCGCACCAAGACGTGCACAGGCCAGCATTGCTTCAAGTGCTTCGGGGATCATGGGCATATAGATGATGACACGATCACCTTTTTCGACGCCCTTGGCGCGCAGCGCCCCTGCCAGAGAGGCAACGCGGTTGCGCAGCTCGACAAAAGAAATCGCGCGTTTGGTGTGGGTGATAGGGGAGTCATAGATGATCGCGGTTTGCTCGCCGCGTCCTGCTTCCACGTGACGATCCACAGCATTCCAGCAAGTGTTCACCTTTGCATCGGCGAACCACTCATACATGTTGTCGCCTTTGTCGAACAACGCCTTTGACGGAGCTTCAACCCAATCAATCGCTTGGGCCGCATCCATCCAGAAACCTTCCGGATCTTGCTTCCATCCTTCGTAAACGTCTTTATATGCCATGGAAATTCTCCTCCAAAACTCGTTGCAAAAGAGTTACGAGAGCGGGGCGGCCTCGGGCAATAGGTTTTCGGGACGTCGCGTCAGATTATCGCGGAAAATTTGCAGTAAGGGTCTCTTAAGGCCTGCAAATTTTTGCAAACCTCAATGATTGGCGCTATTTTTCTGGAAACTTCTACGTGTTTGCAAAGTAGCAAACTTTTTGACTGCAAATCAAAAGGGGCGCGAATCTCGCGCCCCTTTGATACCGGATGAGTATATGTGTTGCCGTTGGGCCGGATCTATCCGTATTGCGCCACGGGGGTGCCGGCAATCGCCGCCATGTTCAAAAGCCCGCGCGCCGTGATCGACGGGGTCACGATGTGGGCCTTGTTTCCCATGCCCATCAGCACAGGGCCAACTTCAAGGCCGTCTGCGCGCATCTTGAGGATGTTGCGCACGCCAGATGCGGCGTCCGCATGGGCAAAGATCAGAACGTTTGCTTCGCCTTGCAGGCGCGAATGCGGGAAAATACGGCTACGTAGATCAGCGTCCAGGGCCGTGTCGACGTTCATTTCGCCTTCATAGATGAAATCGCGCGGTTCGCTGTCGAGAATGGCAAGTGCATCGCGCAGACGTTTGCCAGAGCCTTCGGACTGGTTGCCAAACTGGGATTGCGAACACAGTGCGATACGCGGCTCGAGTCCAAACCTGCGCACGTGGCGCGCCGCGCCAATTGCGGTTTCGGCAAGTTGTTCCGGTGTGGGCAGGGACCAGACGTGGGTGTCGGCGATAAACAGGGGGCCATCTTCGAGGATCATCAAAGACAGGGCGCCATGCGGGCTGAACGACGCATTGCCCAGAATTTGGGTCACATAGTTTAGGTGCCAGCGGTATTCACCGAAGGTGCCGCAGATCAGGCTATCGGCCTCGCCGCGATGAACGGCAACGGCACCAATGGCGGTTGTGTTGGTGCGCATGATGGCTTTGGCCAGATCCGGCGTCACGCCGCTGCGCTGCATCAACTCGTGATACGAGGTCCAGTAATCGCGATATCGTGGATCGTTCTCGGGGTTTACGATCTCAAAATCGGTTCCGGGGCGGATTTTAAGGCCGAAGCGTTCGCAACGGGCTTCCATCACTTCGGGACGACCGATCAGGATCGGTGTTTCCGTGGTTTCTTCCAAAACGGCCTGAGCCGCGCGCAGCACACGTTCATCTTCGCCCTCGGCAAAGACAATCCGGCGTTTTGCGGCGCGGGCAGCGTTGAAAACAGGACGCATCAAAAGCGCGGATTTGAACACCGATTGGTTCAGCTTTTGCACATAGGCATCCAGATCGTCGATCTGGCGCGTGGCAACGCCACTTTCCATCGCGGCTTTGGCGACCGCAGCCGAGACCACCCCGACAAGACGCGGGTCAAAAGGTTTGGGGATCAGGTAATCGCTGCCAAAGGTGAGATGCTCGCCCTTATAGGCGGCGGCGGCTTCGGCGCTTGTTGTTGCGCGGGCGAGTTCTGCAATCCCGTCGATGCAGGCCAGTTGCATCTCGTCGTTGATCTCTGTCGCGCCCACGTCCAGCGCCCCCCGAAAGATGAAGGGGAAACACAAAACGTTGTTCACCTGATTGGGGAAATCGCTTCGACCGGTTGCGATGATCGCATCGGGCGCAACGGCGCGTGCATCTTCGGGCATGATTTCAGGGGTCGGGTTGGCAAGGGCAAAGATGATAGGTTGCTTGGCCATCTTGCCGACCATCTCGGGCGTCAGGACGCCGGGCCCGGACAGGCCGAGGAACATATCCGCACCTTCAATGACCTCTGCCAGAGCGCGTTTGTCCGTGACTTGTGCAAATTCCGCTTTTTGCGGTGTCATGTCTTCGGTGCGCCCGTCAAAGACCACACCCTGAATGTCGCAAAGCCAGACATTTTCCCGTTTAACGCCCAGCTTCAACAGCATGTTCAGGCAAGCGATGCCAGCGGCGCCGCCACCGGTCGAGACGATCTTGATGTCCTCGAATTTTTTGCCCGCGACCCGCAATGCGTTTGTCGCCGCTGCGCCCACAACGATGGCGGTTCCGTGTTGGTCGTCGTGGAATACGGGGATGTTCATGCGTTCGCGGCACAGCTTTTCAACGATGAAACAGTCGGGCGCCTTGATGTCTTCCAGATTGATCGCGCCAAATGTCGGCCCTAGGGCGCAAACGATGTCAGCCAGCTTTTCCGGATCAGTCTCATCCACTTCGATGTCGAAACAGTCGATGTTTGCGAATTTTTTGAACAGGACGGCTTTGCCTTCCATCACCGGTTTCGAGGCCAGCGCGCCAATGTTTCCAAGGCCAAGAACAGCCGTGCCGTTTGAGACCACCGCAACGAGGTTGCCGCGAGAGGTATAGCGCGAGGCATTTGCAGCGTCTGTTTTGATTTCGAGACAGGCTTCGGCAACGCCCGGAGAATAGGCGCGGCTCAGGTCGCGTCCATTGGCCAGTGGCTTGGTCGCGCGGATCTCTAGCTTTCCTGGTTTTGGGTGCTCGTGGTAATAAAGAGCTGCGGTGCGCAGTGTTTCCTTTGGGGTGTCAGACATGTCTCGGCCTCGAATTCTAAAGTTGGTTTAGCGTTAAACTAATTATTTCACAAAGGGAATGGGGCGATTTGACCATAGGGCAAGACCCCTTGCAAAAACCCGCCACAGGCCTCAGTCTCGCAGGGCAATATATCTAATGAGTGACATGGTATGGGCTGCGTATTCAAGAGTTGTATGGGCCCGTACAATCGAGGGAGCCCCTGATATGAGTCTGCAGAAATCGGCGTTGTCCGTCCGCGAAAATGCCTATGCGCCTTATTCCAACTTCAAGGTCGGTGCCGCAATCCGGTCTGAAGGGGGTACCATTTATTCCGGTTGCAACGTCGAGAACGTGGCATATCCCGAAGGGACCTGCGCGGAAGCGGGTGCCATTGCGGCAATGGTCGCCGCTGGGGAAACGCGCCTTAGCGAGGTCTATGTCATTGCAGATAGCCCCCATCCCGTAAGCCCCTGTGGCGGATGCCGTCAAAAGCTGGCCGAGTTCGGAACCGGAGACGTGGTGGTTACCATGGCCAATCTGGACGGAGTAGAGCAGAAGATGACTCTTGCGGACCTGATGCCGGGTGCGTTTGGAGAACACCATATGGAGAACACCTGATCCCGTGGATGCAAGAGCCATCATAGCGGCCCTGCGCCGTGGAGAAACGCCCTCGCAAGAAGAGCTGACCTGGTTCGCCAACGGGTTGGCTGATGGGCGTGTGACGGATGCGCAAGCCGGCGCCTTTGCCATGGCCGTGTGTCTTCAGGGGCTTGGAGAAGAGGCGCGGGTTGCCTTGACACTGGCCATGCGCGACAGCGGCGACACGCTCAAGTGGGACTTTGACGGCCCTGTGCTTGATAAACACTCGACCGGCGGTGTCGGCGATTGCGTCTCTCTTGTGTTGGCGCCAGCGTTGGCTGCCTGTGGGGCCTATGTCCCGATGATTTCGGGGCGGGGGCTTGGCCATACAGGGGGCACGCTCGACAAAATGGAAGCGATCCCCGGATTGCGAACAACGCTGGACGAGGCACACTTCCGCGAGGTGGTCAGAACCAGCGGGTGCGCCATTGTCAGCGCCAGCGCGGATATCGCCCCTGCCGATAAACGGCTCTATGCAATCCGTGACGTGACCGGAACGGTGGAAAGCCTTGATTTGATCACGGCCTCGATCTTGTCCAAGAAACTTGCCGCTGGATTGCAGGGGCTGGTTCTCGACGTGAAGGTCGGAACGGGCGCCTTTATGAAAACACCAGATGACGCGCTGGCGTTGGCCACGTCTCTGGTCGAGACGGCAAACCTTGCCGGATGCCCGACAAGCGCCGTGATCTCGGATATGAACCAACCGTTGGCTCCGGCCTTGGGGAACGCGCTTGAGGTTGCGGAATGCATGGAGGTTCTGTGCAACGGCAAGGGGGGTGCGTTGAGGGAGTTGACCGTGGCCTTGGGGGGCGTGTTGCTGTGCAATGCTGCGCTGGCGCCTGAACTGGAAACAGGGATCGACGCCATTTCCAAGGCGCTGACAAGCGGTCAGGCCGCCGAGCGTTTCGGGCGCATGGTGGCCGCGATGGGCGGACCCGTGCAATTTGCAGAAAACTGGGAGCGGTTTTTGCCAGAAGCCCCCGTCATAAGAGAAGTGCTTGCCCCCGCGAGTGGATTTATCACGCATATGAATGGAGAGGCCTTGGGTCTTGCTGTCGTTGATCTGGGTGGCGGGCGTCAGGTGCAAAGTGATGTTGTTGATCCCGCTGTCGGGTTTTCTGATGTTGTCGCGCTGGGGCAGAAGGTGGTCAAAGGCCAACCTTTGTTGCGGATACATGCGGCCCGCGAAGACGCAGCCCGACGCGCGGAAATGGCTGTAAAGCGAGCCATCGGGATTGGGCCCGTCCGCGCCGAGACCCCACCATTGATCCACGAGAGGATCCGCTGATGACACGTGCTTTTTTGGTCGTGATGGATTCCGTTGGGTGCGGTGGTGCGCCGGATGCGGCCCAGTTCTTTAACGGCACACGGCCTGACACGGGTGCCAATACGCTGGCCCATATTGCACAGGCCTGTGCCGAGGGGCGTGCAAACGAAGGCCGCAGCGGGCCTTTGCGCCTTCCTAACCTCGACCATCTCGGGCTTGGCGCGGCGACACGGCTTGCCAGTGGTGATGCAACACCCGGACTTGAAGCGGTTCCAGAAGGGGCTTGGGGTGCCGCAACAGAGCGCAGCCTTGGCAAAGACACCCCTTCAGGCCATTGGGAGCTTGCCGGTCTGCGCGTGCCTTGGGAATGGACCTATTTTCCAACGGATGGTGACGCTTTTCCAGAGGATCTGGTTGCCGAAGTCTGTGAGATTTCAGGTGTCGACGGTATCTTGGGCAATTGCCATGCCTCTGGCACCGCGATCATCGCCGAATTGGGGCAGGACCATATAGAGACGGGGCGCCCCATCTGTTACACAAGTGCCGACAGTGTGTTTCAGATCGCCGCGCATGCAGACCACTTTGGATTGGACCGCCTGTTAGAGTTGTGCCAGCGGATCGCACCGCGGCTGCACGAGGTGAAGGTGGGCCGCGTTATTGCACGCCCCTTTGTCGGCACGTCAGAAACCGGATTTACGCGCACAACGAACCGTCGCGATTACGCGATTGTTCCGCCTGAACCTGTTTTGACAAACTGGGTACAGGACGCAGGGCGCAGGGTGCATGGGGTTGGCAAGATCGGGGATATCTTCACCATGACCGGCATTGACGATTGCGTCAAAGGATCGGATGCGGACCTGATGCAAAGCTTGCAAAAATGCGTGGATCAGGCCGAAGACGGCAGCCTGACCTTTGCAAATTTCGTGGAGTTCGACAGCCTTTATGGTCACCGGCGCGATGTTTCCGGATATGCGCGCGCGCTTGAATGGTTTGATCGCGAAATTGGCAAAGTGATCGCCGCGCTGCGCCCCGGAGATCTGTTGCTGTTGACGGCGGATCATGGCAATGACCCCAGTTGGAGCGGGACCGACCACACCCGCGAACGCGTGCCGGTTTTATGTGCTGGCGTTGGCGCGCGGGAGATTGGTCAGGTTGAATTTGTGGATGTCGCGGCCAGCGTTGCCGCGCATCTGGGGGTGCCTGCATTCGGGCCGGGAAGGAGCTTTCTGTGAGCGTTATGGATCTGCCAAAGGTCGAATTGCATTTGCACCATGAGGGGGCCGCGCCACCGGCGTTCATTCGACAGCTGGCGTTTGAGAAGAAAGTCGATCTCAGCCGGATTATTGCGGATGACGGAAGCTATGCCTTCGAGAATTTCGTGCATTTCCTGCAAGTGTATGAAGCTGCCACAAGCGTGCTTCAGTCACCCGAAGATTTCGCCCGTTTGACACGTGCCATTCTTGAGCAAAGCGCCGAGCAAGGCGTCGTATATTGCGAAAGCTTTCTGTCCCCTGATTTTTGTGGTGGCGGAGATGTCGCAGCGTGGCGCGAGTATTTGCAGGCCATTCAGGAAACCGCGCTCAAGGCCGAAGCGGATCTTGGCATCATCTTGCGGGGCATCGTGACCCCGGTGCGCCATTTCGGACCCGAACAGGCCAAGCGTACCGCGCTGTGTGCCGCCGAGACCGCCGGTGACTGGATCGTCGGATTGGGCATGGGCGGTGATGAAGGGCAGGGCCATCAAGGTGATTTCGCCTATGCGTTTGATATGGCCCGTGAAGCAGGGTTGCGCCTGACCACCCATGCAGGTGAATTTGGCGGCCCCGACAGCGTTTGGGAAGCCATTCGGGACCTCAATGTCGAACGCATTGGTCACGGCGTGCGCGCCATTGAAGATTCAAAGCTGATCGAAGAACTGGTCGCGCGTCAGATCACGCTTGAGGTCTGTCCGGGATCGAACGTCGTTTTGGGGCTTTATCCGTCTCTTGGCGAACATCCCATCGCACGATTGCGCGATGCAGGGGTACGGGTGACCGTTTCCACAGACGATCCGCCGTTTTTCCACACGACTATGCGACGCGAATATGACATGTTGAGCCAAACCTTCGGCTGGGATGAAAGTGATTTTCGCGCTCTTAACCAAACCGCCGCCGAGGCTGCATTCTGTGACACCGCTACGAAAGAGCGGGTCATGAAACTACTGGAGACTTCCTGATGGACCATTTGACCGTCGTTGATCACCCGCTTGTGCAACACAAGCTGACCCTGATGCGCAAAACCGATACGTCGACCGGCGAATTCCGGCGCCTGCTGCGAGAGATCAGCCAGCTGCTGGCCTATGAAGTCACGCGCGAGCTGCCGATGACGACAAAGCAAATCGACACGCCCATGCAAAAGATGGACGCGCCGGTTCTGGCCGGACGTAAAATGGCGTTGGTATCCATTTTGCGGGCAGGCAACGGTCTTTTGGACGGGATGCTGGAGTTGATCCCGTCGGCCCGCGTTGGATTTGTCGGACTATACCGCGACGAGGAAACCCTCGAGCCCGTGCAATACTATTTCAAAGCACCTTCCGAGCTGGACGAGCGTCTTGTCATCGCGGTGGACCCGATGCTGGCCACTGGCAACTCTTCGGCGGCAGCAATTGATTTGCTGAAAGAAAAGGGCGCAACAGACATCCGTTTTCTGTGCCTGCTGGCCGCACCGGAAGGTGTCGCGCGGATGAAAGAGGCGCATCCGGATGTGCCGATTGTCACCGCTTCGCTGGATGAGCGCCTGAATGAAAAGGGCTATATCATTCCGGGTCTCGGTGATGCCGGCGACCGCATGTTCGGCACAAAGTAAAAACTGTCGCGCAGTGCCGCCCCTGTGGTGCTGCGCGAAACCTGTTCAAAGCCTTTGAAGACATTGGTCTTTTTTGTCTAAAATTTGCCAAATGTGGCTTTTTTAAGGCAGCTGGTCTCTATGCACTGTTTACTCATATAGAGTTTTCCGTCTAAACTACCCCCTACATCTAGTAGGGACGCATTCTCTGCATCTTGTGGGGGCAAAATGAAAACGACCAGAGCATTCGCGATCTGCATTATCGCGGCATCTTTCGGATTAGCCGCAGCCGTCAAGGCGCAATCCCTGAGTAATGTTGAGACGCCAAACGAGTTTCCGCCTGCGTCCTATAAGGGCAAGCAGTACGTGGACAGCAAGGGCTGTGTTTACGTGCGCGCAGGTGTGGACGGGAACGTCACGTGGGTGCCGCGCATGACCCGTAATCGCCAGGTGATTTGTGGCTATAAGCCGACACTGGAAAATCCGGGACGCAGCACGACCTCGGCTGCGAAACTGGACAAGAACACCGTCGTTATTCAGCCTGCGGCCGCGCCGACAAGCCAAACTACGATTTTTGGTGCGCCTGCTGCCAAGACAACGACCAAAGCCCCCGCGACAAAAACAACGACAGCGGCAAAACCTGCGACGACAACCGCGGCGCCCGCCAAAACTACAACCAAGACAACGACAACGGCGAGCAAGCCCAAGCCAGCCCCAGCGCCTGCCAAAGTGCAGACGACAAGCAAGCCAAAGCCCAAACCCGTTGCCAAGACAACAACCGCAACGACGACAACGACGGCGCCTGCTGCCAAGACGACCACGGCGCCGGCCACCACAACAACAAAACCGACGAACAGACGCACGCTGAACCAGACCGTGCGCCCGTCCGGTTGTGACCAAAGTTACAATGGGTCGAAAGTGCGTTGTGGCTCGCAACAGGAACTGCCCTATACACCCGGTACTGGGAAACCCACGGCCAACCCGCCCAAGATCATTTACCGCCGTCAGGGCGCCTCATCGCGCCTTGGTACCACGCCGACCCAACCCGGTGTCGGACGTGTTGTAACGGCTGGTCAGGTCTCTGCGCAAACACGGGTCGTGCCGCGTCACGTATATGAGACGCGTGGTCCGATGCTTGCCGTCAATCAGCTTCCCAAAGGCTATCGTCGTGCGTTTGATGATGATCGTCTGAACCCTTACCGCGCAGAAATGACCTTTGAAGGGATTGCTGCGACAGACGCCATCATGGAGCGCACCGTGCCGCGCACAATGAAGAACCGCAGAACTGGCGAGGCCTATGTCGTGTCATCGAAATCGCGGTCTTCCGAAACGGTTACGTCGAACGCCACAGCGGTGCCTTTGACGGGAACGGCGCTGAACACCGAGACACCTGTTGTCTCGACACGAAGCGCACCTGCACAGAAAAAACTGCGCCTTGAAAACCGCGCCTATGTGCATGTCGCCACCTATTCGAACGCTGATGCGGCCCAAAAAGCGGCCAAGCAAATGCGCCGGTTGGGTCTGCCTGCCAAAATCGGTGTGTATTCACGGGCCGGAGAAGAGCGTCGTATGGTTCTTGTTGGACCTTATGAAAGTGCTGATGCCAGCAAATCGGCCCTGTCGAAGGCCAAAGGCGCAGGCTACAGCAGCGCGGTGATCCGGAACTAAACGTTCTTTGCGGGGAGGCTTTAGCCCCCGCAAATGCTCTGAAGGGCGACCCATTGGCCGTCACTCAGAACCGGATTGGGGCTGGTGACAAACGGGTCTGCCTCGATCAACTCAAGTGTACTTTCACCAGACGGATCAACCGCATAGGCGTATGGGCTTGTGCGGACCTGGTACTTTTCAAATCCTGCGAGAATGTCTTCGATCGCGGGCGATGCTGACGGGTCAACGACGATTTCTTCTGCAAAATCTTTCAACGTATCCGTGGGTATTCCGCCCGTCGTCAGCAGTCGGAAACTGGTCAGGATAGACGAGGAATCCAGCAACTGACGCAAAGGGTCGTTGGTTTTGGCATGTACTTTTTCGGCGATGATATAGCCTGCAGCAACCTCTGGATCTTCGTAGTCTTCCACAATCGCGCGGTTCAGCAAAACCGTACCACCAGGCAAGGCGCGCGCCGTGTGCACACCGGCGCGCACGATGACAAGGTTCGGCACGTCCAAACGCGTGGCCAAAGCCGTAAGAGACGGGGAAGCAATGACATCTGCGCAAGGCGGGCCCGTGAGCCGCTGTGTTTGCTGCAAAAGCTGATCGCCAATTTCTTGACGTTTGCTTTCGGGCACAACTGAAATCGCATGGGATCGCAAGGCCTCGGGCAACCAGAAAACCGCCAGCCCAACCAAAGCCAATGAGGACAGTCCGATTGACACAAACCGCAATCGACCAGGGCGCGGGCGCCGACGATTGATCGCGCGGCGCAGCTTCTCGATGGCCTCGACCATCTCGGTTTCTTCCGACGACAGTTCAAGTGTTTCATCAAGATCACCGTCCGGCGCATAAATCGCGGGAAACTCGCCGGGGTTCAGGCGGCGCACTGCCGGCAACGACCAATGCGCAAGCGGTTTGTCTTGGGTATCGGTGATGGTCAGCGACGCGTCCCCAATCGACACGATGACATCGCGCCGTTGTTCTTCAGACGAAACACGCCAGAGGCCAGTGGCCTCGATGCGTTCATATTTTTCTAAAGCCGTCATATTTGATCTGGATATTTCTTTGGGCTGCTCTGCCACATGCTTTCTTCTTACCTAGCACGAGAGAAAGCCGGGCGGCAACGCAAGACGATGCCACCCGTTGTCACGGATTGGTGTGGAAGATCACCTAAAGATCTGCGGCGACCTTGCGCAGCTGGAACTTTTGGATTTTGCCGGTCGAGGTTTTCGGCAATTCCTGAAACACCACCTTCTTCGGGGTTTTGAACCCGGCCAGCTTTTCCCGTGCAAAGGCGATGATCTCGGCTTCCTCTGCGCTCTTTCCGCTCAGCAGCTCGACAAAGGCGCAGGGCACTTCCCCCCATTTATCATCGGGTTTCGCCACGACGGCGGCCAATGACACGGCAGGGTGTTCCATCAATGCGCCCTCCACCTCGACTGACGAGATGTTTTCACCACCGGAAATGATGATGTCTTTGGCGCGGTCGGCAATCTGCACATAGGTGTCGCCATGTTGAACAGCGATGTCGCCGGAATGGAAATAGCCGCCCTGAAACGCTTCTGCGGTTGCTTCCGGATTTTTGAGGTACCCCTTCATGACCGAGTTGCCACGGATCACGATTTCACCTTGGGTTTTTCCGTCCATGGGGATCTGGGTCATGGTTTCGTCAACGACCGTGATATGATCCATCATGGGCATGGCAACCCCCTGACGGGCCTTGATGGCCGCTGTGCCGGGCTTGTCCAGCCCATCCCACGCGTCCGTATTCCAATAGCATTCGGTGACGTGGCCATAGGTTTCGGTCAGGCCGTAGACCTGTGTGACGTTGAAACCCAGATCTTCGATCTTGGCCAAGGTCGCAGGGGCAGGCGGGGCGCCTGCGGTAAAGACTTCGACGGTATGGTTGAATGTGCGTCGCTCTTCTTCGAGGGCATTCACGATCATGTTGAGCACAATCGGAGCGCCCCCAAAATGCGTGACGCCGTCATAGTGAATTGCATTGTAGATATTTTGCGCCGTGACATCCCGACAGCACACGAGGGTTCCGCCAATCATTGGCATCATCCATGTGTGGTTCCAGTTGTTGCAATGGAACAGGGGGACAATCGCCATATAGACGGGATGCAACACCATACGCCAGCTGACAACGGTTCCCATTGTCATCAAGTACGCGCCCCTGTGGTGGTAAACCACGCCCTTGGGGCGGCCGGTTGTACCGGACGTATAGTTCAGGGCCAAGGATTCCCATTCGTCCTTGGGCATGATCCAGTCAAAGTCGGGGTCTGCAGCGGCAAGAAGGGCTTCATATTCCTGATATTTGCCAGAGGCATGCCAGCCATCAAAATCATCTGCAACTTCGATGATGATCGGCGTGTCCCCCTCCATGCCTGCGATGGCAGCTTCGGCCAGTTCAAGGAATTGAGGGTCCACCAGAACGGCCTTGGCGCCCCCGTGATCAAAGATATAGGACACGGTCTCGGGTTCGAGGCGGATGTTGATCGTGTTCAAAACGGCCCCACAGGCGGGAACGCCGAAATGGGCCTCGGCATGTGCAGGCAGATTGGGCAACAGCGTGGCCACAACATCCCCCGGCTGAATGCCCAGTTTGGTTAATCCAGACGCAAGACGTGTACAGCGGTCATAGTATTCCGCATAGGTTTTGCGATGTTTGCCATAGATGACGGCCATCTTGTCCGGGAACACATCCCGTGCCCGTCGCAGATGTGACAGCGGTGTCAGAGGTACGAAATTGGCAGCACATTTCTCAAGCCCCGTTTCGTCAACCATCCAGCCCATCAGATCCCTCCCTTGATTCGTGGAACAATGTCGGTTTTACGACAGATTAACGTTGTCGTATCGAATTCTATGACTCGTAGCGACAAATGTCAGACAATTAGAGGCAGAAATGAGCGACAGCGTCAACAATAGACCAGCCCAAGCGGCGATTTCGATGCTGTTCGCAATGACGGTGATCGGGTTGATCGACAACTTTGTTGCGATCATTTCGACCCATGTGGGCCTGTGGCAGTTCCATGCGATGCGCTCGACTCTCATGGTGCCTTTGCTTGTCGCAATGGCGGCATTTGGCTTGGGATCATTGCGCCCCAATAACTGGCGACCCGTTTTTGCGCGGGCGACGGTTCTGTCGATTTCGATGATGCTTTATTTTGGCTCGCTGGGGATCATGCCAATTTCCCAAGCGCTTGCAGGCCTGTTTACCTCTCCGATTTTTGTTCTGTTGATCAATGTCGTGGTGATGAAGCAAAGGATCGGACCCTTTCGCATCGCCGCGGTGTTTCTCGGTTTTGCGGGGACGCTTCTGGTTCTGCAACCGGGCAGTGACGGGTTTGGCCCGCTGATGCTGATGCCTGTGCTGGCAGGGTTCTTCTATGCCATATCCGCCATCGCAACCCGAAGCTGGTGCGCCGGAGAAAGCGCGACTTCTTTGCTGGCAGCAAACATGCTGTTGTTGGGCTGTATCGGGCTGACGGTCTCTGTGCTGTTCGGTGTGTTCGGCGATGCGAGCGAAACACATTTCCTGCTGCGGGGCTGGACATGGGAGATGATGCCGGCCCTGCCTTGGGCAGTGGTTCAGGCTGTCGGGTCTGTGACGGGGGTTTTCTTAATCATTCGTGCTTATCAGCTTGATGAGCCTACCAATGTGGCGGTGTTCGAATATGCCGTCATGATCTTTGGTCCCGGTTTTGCCTGGCTGATTCTCGGGCAGTCTCTGGAACCGCTGCAAGGTGTGGGAATCGCAATGATTTCTGCCGCTGGCCTGATAATTTCGATGCGTGCCCGCAAAGGAAACTAGCGCATTGTGGATCGGTTTTATCGCAATCCCTGATCGATCCAGATTTTGTCAAAACATCGGAAACAGTGCCACAATCTTTCCACATTTACGGCAAAGCTCTTCCCTAAATTTTTAGGCAAATGCTTGGGCTGCTAAACCAAATACCAAACTTCAGGGGATGTGAAATGTTTGGATGGACCCACCCTCAAGGTTTTTCCGGAGAATACTCCGGTGCCGAGCCTCGATTACATGATCCGGTTTTGTTGGGCGCCGGTGCCGGCCTTGTTGAAGGCACGCTGGTCGCAACAAAAAACGGCTGGATACCTGTCGAAGATGTTCGCATCGGAACCCGTTTGCTCACGTTTGACGGGGGGCTTCAAAAGGTTAAGTCCATCGTGCGCAACGAAATCTGGAGTGGAACCGGACCGTGCCCTGAAACCCTTTGGCCGCTGCTGGTCGAAGCGGGCACCATCGGCAACGGCGAAGACCTTGTGCTGATGCCGCATCAAGGCGTTCTGATCGAAAGCGACGAGATTTCCGATCAATGGGGCGATCCCTTTGCGGTGATCCCTGCGACGTCTCTGGAGATACTCGAAGGTGTCGAGCGCGGCGAACCAGAAGGCACTGTCGAAGTGTTCCTGCCTGTCTTTGCCGAAGATCAGATGGTCTATGCCGACCACGGCGCATTGCTGTTTTGTCAGGCCCAGTGGGGCGTCAGCGCGGGGATCGTGCCGCGTCAGGGGGCAAGCAGCAACTACAATATGCTGCCACGGTTTGTCGCCGAAAAGCTGCTGGCATCGACCTTCTCAGCGGACGACATCGACTACGACGTGGCCTGAGCCTCTTCGTTTCAACAAAACAAAAACCAGCCACTCACAATGGAAAACGCCCGGAAGATATCTTCCGGGCGTTTTGGTTTGCTTGTGATCGTGGATCAGGCTGCCTTTGAGGCTGCTCCGAAGCGACCATAGAAGGTCTGGTTCTTGGCTGCCATTTCACGCAGCAGCGGTGGGCAGGCAAAACGGTCACCGAATTTCTCGGTCAGCTCGTCACATTTCGCAGCCGCCCATGGCGCGCCAACGATGTCCAGCCACGAGAACGGACCACCCGACCATGGCATGAAGCCCCAGCCAAGGATCGCGCCCACATCGCCTTCACGGATGTCTTCCAGAACGTCTGCTTCCAGTGCGCGAACAGCTTCCAGAACTTGACTAAAGATCAAACGGTGCTGAACTTCGGTCACGTCAGGTTGCTCTTCCAGCAGAGGGAACTTGTCCTGGAACCCTTTCCAGTACCCCAGACGCTTGCCCTTTTCGTCATAGTCAAAGAAACCGGCTTTGGCTTTGCGTCCAAAACGGCCTTCGTCAACCATCCAGAAGGTCACGTCATCCGCAATCGACTTGGGATAAGCATTGCCCATTGCCGCCATTGTGGCCTTTGCAATCTTGGCACCCAGATCCAGCGAGGTTTCGTCAACCAGTTGGATCGGCCCCACAGGGAAGCCCAACAGCTGAGCCGCGTGATCCAGAAGCTGAGGCGCAACACCTTCGCCCGCCATCATCACACCTTCGTTGATGTAGGGGATGATACAGCGGTTGGCATAGAAGAAGCGTTCGTCATTCACAACGATTGGTGTCTTCTTGATCTGGCGAACATAATCCAAGGCTTTGGCAACGGCACGTGGGCCGGTTTCATTGCCTTTGATGATCTCGACCAGTGCCATCTTCTCGACCGGCGAGAAGAAGTGGATGCCGATGAACTGTTCTTTGCGAACGGACGCTTCGGCCAGACCGGTGATCGGCAGGGTCGAGGTGTTCGAGGCAAAGATCGCATCCTCGGGGATGATCGCTTCGACCTTCTTGGTCATCTCGGCTTTGACGGCGGTGTCTTCAAACACGGCTTCGATGATCAGGTCCACATCCGACAAAGCGTTCAGATCGGTGGTGGCGTTGATCTTGGCCAGCATCGCATCCTTGGCTTCTTCGGTCAGCTTTTTGCGCGACACGCCTTTGGCTGCGAAGGCTTCCGAATAGGCTTTGCCGCGATCTGCTGCTTCCTGAGTGGTGTCGATCAGAACAACGTCGATACCTGCTTTGGCCGAAACCAGTGCGATACCTGCACCCATCATGCCTGCGCCCAGAACGCCAACTTTCTTGACGCGCTGATCCGGAACATCGGGGCGGTTCGCACCTTTTTCCAGAGCTTCCTTGTTGATGAACAGGCTGCGGATCATGGCCGAAGATGACGGGTTCATCAGAACGTTGGTGAACCAGCGTGCTTCGATGCGAATCGCAGCATCAAAAGGAACCTGCGCGCCTTCATAAACGGCCGACAGCAGCGCCTTGGCCGCAGGGTAAACGCCCCATGTGTTGGCGTTGACCATTGCCGAAGCCCCAACAAAGGTCATGAACCCGGCTGGGTGATAGGGATCGCCGCCAGGCATTTTATAGCCTTTTTCATCCCAGGGTTTGACGATCTTGGGCGAGGACAGAACCCATGCCTTTGCGTCGGCCATCGGATCTTCGCTGACTTCATCAATGATGCCCGCTGCTTTGGCTTTCTTGGGGTCTACCATTTTGCCTTGCAGCAGGAAGGGGAAGGCCGCCATGGCGCCCATCTTGCGCACCATACGGGTTGTGCCGCCGCCACCGGGGAAGATGCCAACCATGATTTCCGGCAGGCCGATTTTGGCCTTTGGATTGTCAGCCGCAAAGATGCGGTGTGTCGACAAAGGCAGTTCCAAACCAATACCCAACGCAGTACCCGGCAGAACACAAGCAATCGGCTTGCCGCCTTTGTTGGTTTTGGGTTCCATGCCCGCGCGTTCGATTTTGCGCAGAACGGCGTGCATCGACATGGTGCCGTCGAACATGCCCTGTGCAGGGTTGTCACCACCGCGTGCGCCCATTTCGGCCAGCACGTTGAGGTCCATACCGCCCGCGAACGAGCCTTCCTTGCCAGAAGTGATCACCGCGCCTTTGATAGCGTCGTCGCCCAGCACGGTATCGATGATGGCGTTCAGGTCGTTAAAGCCCTGTTCCGTCATCACGTTCATGGATTTGCCTTGGGTGTCCCAAGTGATGATGCCGACGCCGTCTGCGTCTACGGAGAGGTTAAAATCGCTCATAATTCTTGCTCCTTACACGCGTTCGATGATGGTTGCTGCGCCCATGCCCGAGGCAATGCACAAGGTCGCCAGACCCACTTCCTTGTCCGAGCGTTCCAGCTCGTCCAGAAGAGTGCCGATGATGATGGCACCGGTCGCACCCAGCGGGTGACCCATTGCGATCGAGCCGCCGTTTACGTTGACCAGCTCAGGGTCGACGTCAAAGGCTTGCTGGAAGCGCAGAACAACCGAAGCAAACGCTTCGTTGACTTCGAACAGATCGATGTCGCTGATCGACATGCCTGCGTCTGTCAGGATTTTCTGTGTGGCAGGCACCGGACCGGTCAACATGATGGTCGGGTCGAGCCCGATTTTACAGGTCTGACGGATGCGGGCGCGTGGCTTGATGCCGTACTGTTCGCCGAATTCCTTGTTGCCGATCAGAACACCGGCAGAGCCGTCCACGATACCGGACGAGTTGCCCGCGTGGTGGATGTGGTTGATGGCTTCCAGATGGGGGTATTTCATCAGCGCGATCTTGTCGAAACCGGGCATGATTTCGCCTTGTTCCTTGAACGCAGGCTTCAAGCCACCCAGCGACTGCATGTCAGTGGCGGGGCGCATATATTCGTCGTGATCCAGAATGTTCAGGCCGTTGATGTCTTTGACCGAAACAATCGACTTGGCAAAACGGTTGTCGTCCCATGCGGCCTTCGCGCGGCGCTGGGATTCCATGGCCAAAGCATCTGCCTGATCACGGGTAAACCCGTATTCGGTCGCGATGATGTCAGCTGAGATACCTTGGGGCACAAAGTACTGCTCCATTGCAACGGTCGGGTCTACCGCGATGGCGGCACCGTCAGATCCCATTGGAACGCGGCCCATCATCTCCACACCACCAGCGATATAGGCTTGGCCTGCGCCGCCTTTGACCTGGTTTGCAGCAAGGTTGACGGCTTCCATGCCAGAGGCACAGAAGCGGTTGATCGCAAGGCCCGGAATCGACTCGTCCAGATCAGAAGCGAGAACTGCGGTACGCGCCAGACAGCCGCCCTGTTCCTTCACCTGAGTGACGTTGCCCCAGATCACGTCTTCAACAGCGTGGCCTTCAAGGTTGTTACGTTCTTTGAGGGCGTTCATCACGGTTGTCGACAAACGCACCGAGGTCACTTCGTGCAACGATCCATCATTGCGGCCCTTGCCGCGCGGCGTGCGCACAGCGTCATAAATATAGGCTTCGGTCATTATGATCTCCTTGGGTCAGGCGCGGTCAGCAGGGCTGCCGGGCATCAGGTCATAGGGGTGTTTCCAGCCATCAATGGCTTGAATATTCGAAAGCCAGCGGTCGATGTTCGGCCACTCGGCGCGGTTGAACCCGAAAGGTTCGTCGTAAAATAGATATCCGCAGCAGGAAAGATCGGCATTGGTCAGCCCATCGCCCACGATCCAGTCACGGCCCTCAAGATGTTTATCGAGGATCGCATAAGTGCCTTTGAGACGGCCCTGATTAAAGCCGATCACCTCTTTGGGCTGTTTGTCTTCGGGCAGGAAGTTC
Source organism: Shimia thalassica (assembly GCF_001458215.1). Taxonomy (GTDB): domain Bacteria; phylum Pseudomonadota; class Alphaproteobacteria; order Rhodobacterales; family Rhodobacteraceae; genus Shimia; species Shimia thalassica. Next base: position 252,877 of record NZ_CYTW01000002.1, read on the forward strand.
ATAAGGAAACGGGTCGGACCCGCGACGGCGCTCAGCTTGCTGTTGTCGAGCAAAACCCACCGGAAGATTTCGTAGTTCTCAGCCGCGTCTTTTCCGCCGAACTTGCCCGATTTTTCCGTCACATAGGCAAGGATTGCTCCGGATTGGCTGGTTTTGAAATCACCATCCACCAGAACAGGCGCTTCACCCATCTCATTGACGTTTTCACGGTATTCAGGGCTGCGGGTCTCGCCGGCGAAAAAGTCGACATAGACCGCTTCCCACTCGAGGCCGGACAGCTCGAGCGCAAGCGCAGCCTTGTAGGAATGGCCGCTTTCACCAAAGCAGTAGAGTTTTATTGACATAGCGCGTTCCCTGTGATTGGCGACGGAGCGGGGGTTTCACACCCCCGCACCCCCGTGGAGTATTTTTGAAGAGATGAAGAGGCGGGTTCACGCGTTGTTAAGGTTAACGCGTGAGTGTGTTTGGTACGGTACAGGCTGGAGAGCCGATGGCCGTAAGAGGTGAAGCCCTGCTGCCCCGCCAGCACATGCTGCGCCGGGTGGCAGGGTGGACGTCCTGCTTCATCTCTTTCTAAATACTCAAATTCCAAGATAGCCGCCTCCCAACAGCCTATCGGTCAGAGCGACCGCGAGATCAGTTCCTTCATGATCTCGTTTGTTCCGCCATAAATTCGCTGTACGCGGGCATCGACCCACATTTCGCCGATGGCGTATTCCTGCATGTAGCCATAGCCACCGTGAAGTTGCAGACATTCGTCAAGAACTTCACCCTGCGTATCGGTGATCCAGTATTTTGCCATCGCGGCCTTTTCGACTGTCAGCTCTCCGGCGATCAACTCGCTGATGCACTCGTCAAGAAATGCGCGTGCGACCTTGGTCTTGGTCAGACACTCGGCAAGCTTGAAACGGGTGTTCTGGAACTGCAGGATCGGTCCGCCAAAAGCTTCGCGTTCTTTGCAATAGGCGATGGTGCGTTCGACCGCCCCTTCCATCGCGCCCTGGGCGATACAGGCGATGACCAGACGTTCCTGACCCAGTTGCTTCATCATCTGATAGAAGCCCTGACCCTCTTCGCCGCCAAGGATGTTTTCGGGCGGGATTTCCACGTTGTCAAAGAACAACTCGGACGTATCCGCCGCGTGGCAGCCGATTTTTTCGAGGTTACGGCCACGCGAAAACCCTTCGGCGTTCTCGGTTTCGACTACCACCAGAGACGTGCCCTTGGCACCGGCCTTGGGGTCGGTTTTTGCAGCGACGATCACCAGATTGGCATGTTGGCCATTGGTGATAAAGGTCTTCGATCCGGTCAGGCGATAGGAATTGCCTTCCTTGATCGCACGGGTCTTGATCCCTTGAACGTCGGACCCGCCCGAGGGTTCGGTCATCGCCAGGGCGCCCACGATTTCGCCTGTCGCCATCTTGGGCAACCAGCGTTTCTTTTGCTCTTCCGAACCGTATTCCAGAATGTAATGCGCGACGATACCCGAATGGATGCCGTGGCCCCAGCTTGCCAGGTTGGCGCGGTTGGATTCCATCAGGATCACGGCCTCGTGGCCAAAGTCACCACCAACGCCGCCGTATTCTTCGGGGATCGAGGGGCACAACAGGCCGAGTTCACCGGCCTCTTGCCAGGTTTCACGGTCCATTTCGCCCTGCTTGCGCCATTTTTCAAAACGTGGCGCCCATTCATCATTGATGAATTTTGCGGTCATGTCCGCGAGCATCTGGTGCTCGTCTGTCATCCATGTCGAAGCCATTGATATCCCCAGCAAAGGTTCAGCGCTTGCGCGCGTCCAGATCAGAATTGAATTGTCTCAAGCGATGGCCCAGCCCTTCGGCATCGGTCACCGCGTCGAAGTTTTCAAAGAGAAAAGACAGGGCTTCACCTTCATCGAGACCAGCCTCGGCCGCAAAGCTGCGCAGGCGACGATACCCATCTTCGGTCATGGCGACCGGAAAACGGCGGGTCAGTCGAAAACGTTTCGGCATCTGTCCTCCCTCAAAGACTTTTTTGGGCAGGGCGGGGGGATCCCCGCCCGTGCCGTAAATCAGAACGCTTCTGCGCTCAGAGCCATCACAGTGTCGCCGCCGGACTGGATGCGCGCGAGGTGCATTCCTGTCGCGGGCAGACGACGTGCCATGTAATAACGGCCAGTGGTCAGTTTGGTCTCGTAGAACGCAGCGTCAGATGTGCCGTTGGCCAATGCTGACGTCGCGGCCTTTGCCATCTTGGCCCACATCAGGCCCAGGCACACATGACCGAACAGGTGCATAAAGTCGTTCGATCCCGAAAGTGCATCGTTGGGGTTCTTCATGCCGGTTTGCATAAAGTACATGCCCGCAGATTGCAGATCCTTTGAGGCCGCTTTGAGCGGTTCAATGAAATCTTTCAACGCTTCGTCGTCGCCGTTTTCCTTGCAGAAGGTTTTCACAAGATCAAAGAAGGCCATGACATGTTTGCCGCCATCTTGGGCCAGTTTGCGGCCAACAAGATCAAGCGCCTGAACGCCGTTGGCACCTTCGTAGATCATCGCGATGCGGGCATCACGGGTGAACTGAGACATGCCGTGCTCTTCGATATAGCCGTGGCCGCCATAGATTTGCTGGGCTTTCACGGTCATGTCATAGCCTTCGTCGGTCAGGAAGCCCTTGATGACAGGGGTCATCAGCGACACAAGGCCGTCAGCGTCTTTGTCGTTCGAGCGGTGCGCTTGGTCGATCAGGTTTGCGCCCCACAGGATAAACGCACGCGCGCCTTCTGCGAATGATTTCTGATCCATAAGCGAACGACGGATATCGGGGTGCACGATCAACGGGTCGGCCGGACCTTCGGGGTTTTCCGCACCGGTCACGGCGCGCCCTTGCAGACGGTCCTTGGCGTAATCAACCGCGTTCTGATAGGCGACTTCTGCCGCGGCCAGACCCTGCATGCCGACACCCAGACGGGCCTCGTTCATCATGGTGAACATGGCACGCATGCCTTTGTTCAGATCGCCCAGAAGATAACCTTCTGCTTCGTCATAGTTCAGCACACAGGTCGAGTTGCCGTGGATGCCCATTTTCTTTTCGATGTTGCCAACAGACACGCCGTTGCGCGCGCCGATGTTGCCTTCGTCGTCGACCTTGAATTTGGGGACGATGAACAAGGACACACCTTTGATGCCTTCGGGGCCACCGGGCACTTTGGCCAGAACAAGGTGAACGATGTTGTCCGCCATGTCGTGGTCACCGGCCGAGATAAAGATCTTCTGGCCCGAAATCTTGTAGCTGCCGTTGTCCTGTGGCTCTGCTTTTGTGCGCATCAGGCCAAGATCGGTGCCGCAGTGCGGTTCGGTCAGGTTCATGGTGCCAGTCCATTCGCACGAAACCATTTTGGGCAGCCATTTGGTTTTCTGCTCGTCAGTGCCGTGCGCCAGAATGGCGGCTGCGGCGCCGTGGGTCAGACCCTGATACATTGTGAAGGCCTGGTTCGAAGACGAGAACATTTCGCCGACAGCCGTGCCCAAAACATACGGCATGTTTTGGCCGCCGTATTCTTCGGGCATGTCCAGACCTGTCCAGCCGCCTTCTTTGACTTGCTCGAAAGCAGCCTTAAAGCCGGTGGGGGTGTAGACGATCCCGTTTTCCAGACGGCAGCCTTCGTGATCGCCTACAGCGTTCAGTGGCGCCAAAACGTCACCGGTCAGCTTGCCAGCTTCTTCCAGAACGGCGTTGGTAAAGTCGGCTTCCAAATCAGCATAGCCAGGGATGTCCGAGTTGGCGACGTTCAAAACATCGTGCAGGACAAACTGAAGATCTTTTACGGGGGCTGTGTATGTCGGCATGAGTCTCTTCCCTAATTACTCTGCGGCTTTTTTCGAGGCGTTGAACGAGACGATGATTTTTTCGCCCCACTTCAACTGTTCTTTCAAATCGTCGATGGCTTCGTTCAGCTCATCGCGTTGTTCTTCCATGTCTTGCAGGCGCTGCTGTGCCACCTCGTAGGTGCGCTGCAACTGGGTCGCCTGCTGATCGCCCATGTCATAGAGATCGAGCAACTGGCGAATCTCTTCGAGCGAAAACCCAAACCGCTTGCCGCGCAGGATCAGCTTGAGCCGTGCACGATCACGTTTGGTAAACAGGCGTTTCTGACCCTCGCGGATCGGAAACAAAAGCTCTTTGGCTTCGTAAAAGCGCAGCGTGCGGGGCGTTACATCAAATGCATCGCACATCTCGCGTATCGTCAGTGTTCCGTCAGTCATTTCGACAACCTCGTCTTTGTTGTTCCATGAACAGGTTGGTATCTGCAGCAATGGTTACAACGGTGCTTTACGTTGACGTAATCGAAACGCTACGTCACTTCTAAAGTTGACGTTGCGTTTGTGAAGGTAAAGTAACAGTTTCGAGATATGGGCGATTTTTCGCCGAAAAATTTTGGCAAAATCAGCTTGGAACGGGTGGTTTTGTCGGATGTTTCGGCCGCGACAAATGGACGGACGAAACTTATTTGCGATGATAGCAGCGAAACCGCCCCCTGAAACGCTTGGGTTTATTGGCGTTTCGTTGAGGGAGGCATCATGGGCGGCCCCGACGCATAAAGATGTTCAGCAGTCGCGTGGCAATCTGTGTGCGATCATGTGGCCAACGGCGTTGTTGTCGAAATAAAAAGCACCCTGACAAACACATGTGGTTCAAAAACAGAAAATCAATTCAGGGGCAAGAACCCCGCAACACTCTAAAACAGACATCACAGCTTTGCCAAAGCAACGGCGGTTTCGTCGCGAAGAGATTTCAATTCGTCCATCGCTTCGTCAAGCTGTGCCTTTTGTTCTTCCAACTCGGCATATTGGCGATCTGCCATATCAACAAACGCCTGCATTTGCGCCGCGCTGCCTTCGTGTTCGTAGATCATCAACCATTGGCGGATGTTCTCAAGCTTAATGCCGAATCGCCGTCCACGCATAATCAGGGTCATACGCGCGATTTCGCGAGAGCCGAAATACCGCGACCGTCCCTCACGTTCGGGTTCTAAAAGTTCAATATACTCATAGTAACGCAAGGTTCTTGGCGTCACGTCGAACTTGCTACACATTTCTTTAAATGACAGTCGCGCATCAGACATTGGTAATTCTCCTCGGCGCAGAACTTAGGACGCAATTTTATTTCGTGCAACCGCCCCCTTGCCGCGGATGCAAAATGCAGGACATAGTTGGCCCCGAGAATGACGGAGTAAAATATGAACCCCGAAAAATTGAAGATGGCGGAACAGTTCATTAGCGCGGTGCCACATTGCAAGACGCTGAATATGAAGCTGACCAATATTGGTGACGGGACGGCCGAGATGTCGTTGCCGTATGATCTTCGCATTGTGGGCGATCCGGAAACCGGCGTTGTTCACGGCGGGGCGGTGTCGTCTTTGATGGATACTTGCTGCGGTGCAGCGGCGATGAGCCATCCGTCTTCTCCGGCGGGGACAGCCACAATCGATCTGAGAATTGACTACATGCGTGCGGCAACGCCGGGCCAGACCATCGTCACCCGCGCGGAATGCTATCACATCACGCGCTCTGTTGCCTTTGTGCGTGCGGTCGCGATGGATGATGACGTTGACCGTCCGGTGGCGACAGCGACCGGCGCCTTTACTGTGGAGGGTAAATAAATGGCCCGTAAACGTCCCGAACCCGTCCAGATCGTAAAGCAACGTCGCGATGCCGCGCTGAACGGCCTGGTGCATGGTGTGCCTTATGTTCAGTTTTTGGGGATCGAGTTCGACCGTCGCGGTGATGAATTGACGGCGGTGATGCCCTTTGACGAAAAGCTTATCGGCAACCCGATGCTGCCCGCCTTGCATGGCGGTGCCATTGCCGGTTTCCTCGAAACAACCGCTGTGATCGGGCTGGCGTGGTCCAATCTCTGGGAAGAGATCGAATCCGGACGTTTTGACACGGATGAGTTGGCACTGGGGCATTTGCCGCGGCTGCCAAAGACCATTGATTTCAGTGTCGATTACCTGCGGTCCGGGCTGCCGCGTGATTCCTATGCGCGTGCACGGGTGAACCGGTCAGGGCGCAGGTATGCCAGTGTGCATGTCGAGGCATGGCAGGATCAGCGCGGTAAACTGTTCGCGCAGGCCACGGGCCACTTTCTGATGCCTGCTTCCAAGGATGACTGACGCCGCGGCGATCACACACAGCCGGGTTCTCAAAACCGCCGTTCCGATTGTGATTTCGAATGCCACGATCCCTTTGTTGGGATTGGTGGACACCGGCGTCGTCGGGCAACTTGGCGCGGCGGCCCCGATTGGCGCCGTCGGCATTGGCGCAACTATTCTGACCGCGCTTTACTGGCTGTTCGGCTTTCTTCGGATGGGAACAACCGGTCTCACTTCACAAGCCCACGGTGCCGGCAACACGGCCGAGGTTTCGGTGATGCTGACCCGTGTCGTGATGATCGGCTTTGTGGCGGGGTTGGGCATCATCGCGCTTCAGGTGCCCCTGTTTTGGCTGGGGTTTCAGTTGTCGCCAGCAAGCGCCGAAGTCGAAACCATGGCAAGAGAGTACCTTGCGATCCGTGTCTACAGCGCGCCGGCGATGATCGCGCTTTATGGCGTCACGGGGTGGTTGATTGCGCTTGAACGCACCCGCGCGGTGCTGATTTTACAGCTTTGGATGAACGGCCTGAATATCCTGTTCGACCTTTGGTTTGTTCTCGGGCTGGGCTGGGGCGTGTCCGGTGTTGCGTTTGCGACTTTTCTTGCGGAATGGAGCGGCCTTTTTCTGGGGATCTGGTTGTGCCGTGAAGTTTGGAGGGGGCGCGACTGGCTGGATTGGGATCAGGTGTTTGACCGTGTGCGATTGCGCCAGTTGGGAATTGTCAATTCTGACATCATGATGCGGTCGCTCATGCTTCAGGGGATCTTCATGTCTTTCCTGTTTCTCGGCGCGCGGCTGGGCGACGTGACCCTAGCCGCCAATCAGGTACTGATGCAGTTCCTGTCTCTGTCGGCCTATGCGCTCGACGGATTTGCCTTTGCTGCAGAAGCGCTCGTCGGGCAGGCGTTTGGCGCTGGAAACCGGGCCGCGCTGCGCCGTGCTGCGGTTCTCAGCAGCATTTGGAGCGTTGCAATCGTCGTGGTGATGACTCTTGGCTTTGCTCTCGGGGGCAGGGCGCTCATTGATCTTTTGACCACCGCAGAAGGCGTGCGCGCTGAGGCCTATCAATATCTGCCTTACGCGGTTCTTGCGCCGGTTTTGGGTGTGTGGTCCTTTCTTCTGGACGGCATTTTTATCGGCGCCACCCGTACACGGGACATGCGCAACATGATGGTTGTGTCGACAGGTATCTATATCGCGGCGGTTCTGGTTCTGATGCCGGCCTTTGGAAATCACGGGCTTTGGATGGCCATCCTGATCAGCTTTGTCGCGCGCGCGATCACGTTGGCGTGGCGCTATCCAAATCTGGAACGCGCGGCAGAAAACCAGCAGCAGTCCGCAACCGGATAGGTTTATGGGGTGAGGAGAGGTTGGGCATAGTCCACCGCAGCCTCTTTAGGTTCTGAGGGACAGAAGGGTTTGCACAACGGTGTCGCGGTTGTTTTTGGCAGCCGTGACATAGGTGTGGGCGTTGTCTTGCAAGGTTCTGAGGCGCGGGCTGTTGAACAGGCCGGCCACGCTCAGCCCAAGGGCCGTGGCATCTTCGACCTCAAGCGCGGCATCACAGTCTGCCATCTCGCCATAGGCTTGTGCAAAATTCGCATAAAGCGGACCATGCAGAATGGCACAGTCAAAATGGGCCGGTTCATAGGGATTGTGTCCCCCGACAGGAGCAAAGGAACCCGCCACCAAAACAATGGGTGACAAATGATACCACAGACCCGTTTCCCCCAACGTGTCCGCAAGATAGACTTGCGTCTCGGGGGTGATGGGGGTGCCTGCGCTGCGTCTGGCAACGTTCCAGCCATCCGCACGTAACTGGGTTTCTATCGCATCTCCGCGTTCGGGATGGCGGGGGGCAAGGATCAAGAGTGCATTTTGGGCCTGACTTGTCACAATGCCATGGGCGGCGGAAACGATGCTTTCTTCGCCTTCGTGGGTCGATGAGGCCACCCAGACAGGACGGTCGCCAATATCGACACCCAGAGTTTGCGCTTCGGCTGTATCAACCGGCAGCGGGGCCGCCGCGGCCTTCATGTCGCCCGAGGTGGAAAGGGCTGCGTCCTTTGTGACAAAGGCGGCCAAAGCATCGCGTGTGCTGTCGGTCTGGCACATGATGCGGTCAAATCGGGAAAACAGGGCCTGTGCCGTTTTGGGGCGCTTGTGCCAGCTTGCCACAGACTTGGCCGAGAGGCGGGCATTGATCAAGGCACGCGGAATGCCGCGCGTTTCGCAGGCCAAAATCTGATTTGGCCAGATTTCACTCTCGACGAAAATGGCAAGATCAGGCGCCCAGAAGTCCAGAAATCTGCGGGTGGCTTGAGGCGTGTCGAGTGGCGCAAACTGGTGAAATGCGCCCTCGGGCAGGCGTTTGGCAGCAATATCTGCGGCTGTCGTGGTTGTGGTTGTCACCAAAACCGAGGTGTCGCGTTTGACAAGATCGCCGACCAAATCCAAAATCGAGAGAAACTCGCCCACGCTGACGGCATGCATCCAGATCAAAGGCCCGTCGGGCCGCGCCAGCGACGGTTGCCCCTTGCGTTCTGTCAGACGATCCATGGGGCCGTTTGTGGCCTCGAACCTGCGCCGTGCAGCACACAACGCCAAGGGCGCGCCAATAGCGGTCAACGCTTTATAAAGGCGTATCGTCAAAGTCAGAGGGGCAGGTGCCATATTAGCCGCCGGTGTGACTCATGTGGCGGGTCATCTGGCCGTCAACCTTCTGGCGGGAATAGTCAAAGTCATGGCCTTTGGGCTTAAGACGAATCGCGGCGCGAATGGCGTCTTCGATCATCGCATTGTCCGCCGAGGCCCGCAGGGGCTCTCGCAGGTCATACATATCTTCCTGACCAAGGCACATGAAAAGCTGTCCAGTGCAGGTCAAACGCACGCGATTGCAGCTTTCACAGAAATTGTGGGTAAGGGGCGTGATAAACCCGATCTTCTGGCCGGTTTCTTCCAGCCGGACGTACCGCGCCGGTCCGCCCGTGCGCTCTGCAAGGTCGGTCAGGGTATAGGTCTCGCGCAGGGTGTTACGCAGATCGCTCAGGGCCCAATACTGATCCAGACGGTCTTCGTTCCCAAGGTCGCCCATCGGCATAACCTCGATCCATGTCAGATCCATATCGCGGCTGGCGCACCATTGTGTAATCGGGATCAGCTCGTCTTCGTTGAAGCCCTTCAACGCAACCGCATTGATTTTTACCCGAAGCCCGGCCTTTTGCGCGGCATCAATCCCCTTGAGAACCTGAGGCAGGCGACCCCAACGGGTGATTTCGGCAAATTTTGTCTCATCAATGGTATCGAGCGAAATATTGATTCGGCGCACGCCTGCGGCATAAAGCTGATCAGCGTATTTTTCGAGCTGCGAGCCATTGGTGGTGACAGTCAACTCTTTGAGCTTGCCGCTTTCCAGATGGCGCCCCATCGCGTTGAAGAATGTCATGATATCGCGGCGCACAAGCGGTTCCCCGCCCGTGATGCGCAGCTTTTCAACCCCGAGGTCGACGAAGGATGTGCAGAGGCGATCCAACTCTTCCAGAGTGAGCAGCTCTTTCTTGGGCAGAAAGGTCATGTTTTCCGCCATGCAATAAACACAGCGAAAGTCGCAACGGTCGGTTACCGAAACACGCAAGTAATTGACAGCGCGTTGGAAGGGGTCGATCAAGGGTGCAGTCATAAGACTATAGGTAGTGCCAGAACCGTGGGCGAGCAAGGGGAGATGCATTAATGCACAAAGTCAAAATAGGTGCCGGTGTATTTGCCTGTCTTGCGCTTGGCGCCTGCAACAGCTTGCCGCAATGGGCAACCGGCGATGGTAACGCAGCACCCGCTGCATCCTCAGAAGAGGTCGCACCCTTGCCAGATGGCACTGTGCGTCCTGTTTCGCGTCCCGATGGTTCCGCCGTGGTTTCGCCCGTCGCCGCCACAAGCGTGAGCGGGCCGCTGGGCACGACGATTGCGTCGCTCGGCGATCCGGCTGAGGCGGGTATGTGGCTGAAAACGCCCAAGGTTACCACAAACCAACCCGGCAGGGTGACTTACAAAGGGCGCACTCAGGATGTCACGCTTGTGCCGATCGAAGGCGAGGCTTCGGCCGGTTCGCGGATATCCCTGTCTGCGATGCAGGCTTTGGGAATTCCGCTAACCGATCTTGCAGAAGTCAGCGTTGAAGCCTTCTGAGAAAGCTAGTCTTTCGGCAGGAACTTCGCGGCTTCTTTGCGTGCAAAGGGCTTCATTTTCTTTGCATAGTTCTTGAGAAAATAATCCGTCCGTGCCGGATCATGTTTGGAAAGATCCCGCAACCACCACGCAACCGACTTTTGGATGAACCATTCTGGATCACCGACATAGCGCGCGGCCCAGCCCAGAACACGTTGCCGCACCGCCAGCTCGTCTGGCTTGGGGTGGTTCTGTTTTGTAAACGGCAGGGTGATCACCATCGCGGCACGACGGGTCCAGTGGCTGTCTGATTTGGTCCATTCTTCAACCTCGTCCACACGGGACAGGTCCGCGATCAGGCGCTTTTGCCCAGCCATACAGGCGTGATCTGCGATCGCCCAGCTGTCAAAGTCCGGAACCCAGGATTTGATCAGGTCCCAAACCGCATCGTCGGGGCGAATGCGCGCTTGGGTCAACAGCTTTGCCGCCGCCAGTCGCGCCTCGAAGATGTTGGTCTGCCACAATTGATCTGCAAGGGCGACGCGTTCTTCCACGGTCAACGTCTGGCGCCACTCTTTTGTCAGGTCGTTCAGGGCGGGATTGGGAATGCCCAGATATTCGCGGGGAACCTTATGATAGTCGGCCATGCCTTCCGCACGTCCCGGTTCAATATGGGCCTTCAAGGCGGCCAGTGCATCGTCAAGTGTCATCGGGATCTCCGAGAATGTCAGTGGGCATACCATCAATGGTATGTTGGTTACGGTCTTCCCAATAGGTTTGGATGCCTTCTGGGCCACGATCTTCTGCCCATTTGGCCAGTGTGTCGCGGTCTTCTACAAAGTCATAGAACGGTACGGCATATCCACAAGAAGTCTGTACCATGTCAACGTGCATATCGTAAATCTGACGGGCACTGACGATTTCGGGGAAAAGAGCGTTAAGTTCGTCGAACTCGGGATCGCGGCGGTGCAAGGTCCGGGCGCTGCCATAAGCCCGAAGGATCATGGGGCGCTTTTCAAATCCGCACCACATTAACGTCATGCGGTTGGATTGCTTCAAATGGCCCGCGGTTTCGTTTCCGCTTCCGGTGAGGTTCCGCCAGATGATGCGGTTGTGTGACAGCACGCGCAGGCTATCCATGCCTTTGGGAGAGATGTTGACCCGTCCGGTGGGGGCTGCCGACCCCACAAAGAACAGGTGTTGCGCTTCGATGAAGGCGCGATGCGGCGTTTCGATTTTGTCGAACTGTTTTGCCATTATTCGACTGTTACGGATTTGGCGAGGTTACGGGGCTGGTCCACATCTGTGCCTTTTGCAACCGCCGTGTGATAGGCCAAAAGCTGGGCCGGAATCGCATAGAGGATTGGCGTCAGAACGTCATCAACCTCGGGCAGCGTCACGACATCCCACACCCCCTGAGAGCCTTCGCCGGCACCTTCACCGTCCGTAATCAAAAGCACTTTTCCGTTGCGGGCCATGACCTCTTGCATGTTGCTGATGGTCTTGTCGAAAAGGCCGTCTCTGGGGGCCATCACAACAACAGGCACGTGTTTGTCGATCAACGCAATGGGGCCGTGTTTCAGTTCGCCTGATGCATAAGCTTCGGCGTGTATATAGCTGATTTCTTTTAGCTTCAGGGCGCCTTCAAGTGCGAGGGGGTACATAAGCCCCCGACCCAAAAACAGAATGTCGCGTGACTCGGCCAGTTTGCGCGCAACGGCTTTGAAGGCGCTTTCCCGCTCGAGAGCGGTGTTCAGGATGCCGGGCAATGTGCGCAAGGCGTTCAGCTTTTCCTGAACCTCTTCGGGGGTCATCGTGCCACGGTCTGTTGCGGCCTTCAGGGCCAACATCAAGAGCACGGTCAATTGACAGGTAAAGGCCTTGGTCGAAGCCACACCGATTTCCGTCCCTGCAAGGATCGGAAGGGCGACGTCGCTTTCGCGGGCGATCGAACTTTCGGGCACGTTCACGACCGAGACAATCTTGTCTGCCTTGCCTTCGCAATACCGCAGCGCCGCAAGCGTGTCCGCTGTCTCTCCCGACTGGCTCACAAACAGGGCCAGAGTTCCCTTCGGGATCGGAGGTTCACGATAGCGGAATTCAGAAGCAACATCGATTTCGACAGGGATACGGGCCAGCTGCTCGAACCAGTATTTGGCGGTCATGCAGGCGTAAAAGGCGGTGCCACAGGCAACCATCGTCAGCCGTTCAATCTTGGTGAAATCAATATCATCCCCGGGCAGGGCCACGGCGTTGCCGTCGTTCGACAGATAGTGACGTACCGCTTCGCCAATGACGTTGGGCTGTTCGGCAATTTCCTTTGCCATAAAGTGTTTATGACCGCCTTTGTCGACCTGTGCCTGATCCAGATGGATCGTGCGCACTTCGCGGTTGGCGACCTCGCCGTCTTTATTCCGGATTTCAAGGGACGTGCGTGTCAAAACGGCGCTGTCCCCTTCCTCTAGATAGGTGATCCGGTCCGTGAGCGGTGCCAGTGCAATCGCATCTGAGCCGACGAACATTTCGCCTTCGCCGTGCCCGATGGCAAGCGGCGATCCCTTGCGGGCCGCAACGATCAAATCGTCTTCGCCTTCGAAAAGGAAAGCCAAGGCAAAGGCACCATCCAGACGGGACAGGGTTTTACGTGCGGCCTCGACAGGTTCAAGACCCTCAGCGATATAGCGCTGCGTCATCAGGGCGACGGTTTCAGTGTCGGTTTCGGTGACAAACTGAATGCCCGCATCCTGCAATTCGGCGCGAAGCTCGCGAAAGTTTTCAATGATGCCATTGTGAACAACGGCAACGGGGCCCGCCTGATGGGGGTGGGCATTCACAACAGAGGGCACGCCGTGCGTTGCCCAGCGCGTATGCCCGATGCCAGATTTTCCACGAAGGGGGTCGTGCACCAACAGGTCGGACAAATTCACAAGCTTGCCAACGGCACGACGACGGTCCAGCGTCCCGTGGTTGACGGTGGCAATTCCGGCGCTGTCATAGCCGCGGTATTCAAGCCGCTTTAGCGCCTCAACAAGGATTGGTGCCGCTTCGTGATTTCCAAGTACCCCGACAATTCCACACATTAATTCGCTCCCTCATCCCGCTTTTTCTTTTTAGACTTTAATAAATCGAACATTTTGGTGGTGAGACCCGGTTTGGTCACCTGCTTGGCCCGCGCCAGAGCCAAAGCTTCGGCAGGGACGTCTGACGTGATGACAGATCCGCTTGCCGTCATCGCCTGATCCCCAATGGTGACGGGCGCGACCAGCATTGTGTTCGACCCGATAAAGGCGTTCGCCCCGATCGTGGTTTTGTGCTTCATCACGCCATCGTAATTACAGGTGATGGTGCCCGCACCGATGTTGGTGTCATGGCCCACAGAGGCATCACCGATATAGCTCAGGTGGTTCACCTTGGCGCCCTCGTCGAGGATGGCGTTTTTAATTTCCACGAAATTGCCGATCCGAACGTTCTCTGCCAGCTCGGCACCGGGGCGCAGGCGGGCATAGGGGCCAACAACCCCGCCGCGCGACACGTGACAGCCTTCAAGGTGCGAGAATGCACGGATGTGCGTGCCGCTTTCGACTGTTACATCGGGCCCGAAATAGACGTTTGGCTCAATCACGGTGTCGCGCCCGATGATGGTGTCATGGCTGAGCATGACGGTTTCTGGCTGTTGCAGCGTGACCCCGAGGTCCATCAACTCTGCACGTGCCCGTGCCTGAAAAATGGCTTCGGCCTGCGACAGGTGCAGGCGCGAATTGATGCCAAGGGTTTCTTCTTCTTCACAGGCAACGGCCGTCACCGAAAGCCCTTTGCCGCGTGCGATACCGACGATGTCTGTCAAATAATATTCGTCTTGCGCATTGTTGGCTTCAACGGCGTCGATCAACGCGAATATCTCTTCGCGACCGGCCAGCATAACGCCACTATTACAGAATGTTATGGCGCGCTGTTCATCGGTGGCATCCGCATACTCGACGATCGCAGAGAGTTGGTCGCCATCCATTACAAGGCGGCCGTATTTGCCGGGGTCTGCAGCTTCAAAGCCCAGAACAACCACGGCGTTGTCTTTGCGTGCGGCGACCATATTTTCGAGAGTTTCGGAGCGCACAAAAGGTGTGTCCCCAAACAGGACAATCACGTCGCCGTCAAAATCGGCCAATGCGGCGCGCGCGGCGTCTACTGCATGTGCGGTGCCTTTTTGCTCTTCCTGCAAAACCACGGTGGCCTCGGGATCATAGTCTTCGACCGCCGCTTTCACCGCGTCGAACCCGTGACCTGCCACAATGACGGTACGCTCGGGGTCCAGAGGCGCGCCGGAACGCATGGCGTGAATCAACATCGGAGCGTTCGCGATCTGGTGCAGAACCTTCGGCATATCCGAGTTCATCCGCGTGCCTTTGCCTGCGGCAAGGATGACAAGTGCAGTGCTCATACGTGTTTTCTCTTTGTATTTGTTGTTTGCCCGTTTTATCCGTTCAAGGCATCGGCGCAAGGCCGCGGGCCATCAAAAGGCGTTACGCAGTGTAACAGCGATGGGCGAAAATACGCCATAACAGGCAGGAGAGCAGTATGCGAACGGTTGTGTTTGACCTTGATGGAACGCTGGCGGACACCAGCGGAGACCTTTTGGCGGCGGCCAATGCGTGTTTTCAGGCGATGGGGGAAGGCGACGTTTTGCGCGTTGAAACCGATGCGGGAACTGCGTTGCGGGGCGGCAAAGCCATGCTGACACTGGGTCTGACGCGGCTCGGACGCATGGATGCGGCTCTGGTCGACAGCTATTATCCCATGTTGCTCGAGGCCTACGGCGCTGCCATCGACACCCATACATTCCTCTATCCCGGCGCGATGCAGGCTGTCGCAGACCTAAGCGCGATGGGTTATGGCGTTGGGATCTGTACCAACAAACCCGAAGCATTGGCAGAACAGCTTATGGCCTCATTGGGGGCGCGGGACGCATTTGGGGCATTGGTCGGGGCAGATACGCTTGCGGTGCGCAAACCCGATCCCGAACCTCTGTTTGAAACCGCGCGCCGTCTGGGGGGCGATCCAGCCAAAACCCTTTTGATCGGAGACAGCGTGACCGACCGGGAAACAGCGCGTGCTGCGGGCGTGCCGTCAGTACTTGTCACTTTTGGCCCCAGCGGCGAAGACATGGCGGCGCTCACACCAGAAGCTCTTTTGCATGATTACGCGGACTTGCCAGATATGGTTCAGGATTTGATCGGCGTGAACAGGTGATCGGTGAGGGTCGAGAGGGGACCGTTCGCCAGCTCTCTCAGACCGTTTTCAATGTGCATCGCGCGTTCGGCGCCGATCACGGGATCGGCCAGACCGTGAAATTTATCGCGTAACTCTTGGGCTGTGGGCGGTTTGGTATGATCCCATTTGGGTTCCATCCAAGCCCCTTCCAATTTTGTGCCGTTCTTCAAACGCAATGTCGTGCGCGCAAACCGTTGCGCGGGAAACTTTTCGTTCGCGAAATCGGACTCGATGACCTCGGTCGCATCTGACAGGCGCAGCACTTCGGCATCCTGCAGGGCCGCCCCCTCAAGATGTTCGGGGCGCACGTCTTGGTGAACCAGTGCGGCGGCAACAGGGAAGGATGTCGAATATTGCGCCTCTTCGCCGTTGCGAGGACGCTTTGTCGCCAGCCTGACTGATTCAAGGAACGTGTGAATTTCGATGCTTTCAATGTCGCTTGTCCCGACATCATGAGTTTGCTGCAATGCCATTGCGCCTTCCATGGGCGCCTGTGCCCAGCGGCAAACGGGGTAGGGTTTGTAATACTGTTCCAGAATGTACCAGCGTTCGCCTAAATCCGCCCAAAAGTCCGGGGCATCTTCCACAGTTATGGCCGGTGCGCCCGTAAATCCCTTTGCGGCCAGACGTGCGGCTGACAGGCCGGTCATGGCGCCCCATCCGGCTCCGTCTTTGACCATTGTCGGAAAATCGATGCATCGCATCATCTGGCTTCTGGGGGCGTGGTATTCTGCAATGCCCAGCGCATGCCGTGTTGTATCCGCATCCAGCCCCATTAGACGAGAGGCCGCTGCCGCCGCCGCAACCGCGCCCCAGCTGCCAGAGGTGTGGTAATCGGGGCATGTGGCGTGCTGGGCCATTGCCGTGCGCGCACCAATTTCATACCCGACCACAACTGCTTCCAGAAATGCGCGTCCGCTGGCGTTCGCAACATGGGCCGCCATCAATGCAGCGGGCACCATGGGGGCCGCAATGTGCCCCTTGGCGGGATTGAACCCGTCGTGACCATCCAGTGAATCGATCATCATCCCCGCAGCCAGCGCACCGCCAAGAGGGCTTGCCATGCGCCCGTCGAACAGCAGGGGAATTGTGCCGCCGAAATCTTCGTGGGCGTGGTCACGGATGATTTGGGACGTTGGTGTGGGAAAACCGCCTGCACCGACCCCCAAGACGTCCAAAAGGTTCAGTTCTGCCTGCGTTTTGACCGCATCTGACAAAGAGTCCCATGTCAGCGCATGAATGAATGTGATCGGGTTTGCCATGTTTCTATTCATCCTCCAAAGACACGGTAACAGGCAGGCGTGATCTCTGAGGTCTGTTTGCGACATGGAATTGTGATTTATGTTGGCGCATGGGCGGAAACTGTGTCCTATGCAGCGATAAGAACATCGACACGTGATTGTAAGGCCACACCTATGACCGAGACGTTTCAAGGAAGTTTCACACAGCAAGAACCCATTCCGGACGAGGGTATCGAAGCCGCGATGCGGGTGCTTCAAAGTGGCCGTCTGCACCGATACAATGTTGGACCGGACGAGCAGGGCGAAACGGCTTTGCTGGAACAGGAATTCGCTGCGCAAATGGGCGCAAAATACTGTCTGGCGGTTGCATCTGGCGGATATGCGCTTGCCACATCCTTGCGCGCTTTGGGGGTTAAGCCCGGCGACAAGGTTTTGACCAATGCCTTTACACTTGCGCCGGTGCCCGGTGCGATTGCCAGCGTCGGCGCCATTCCCGTTTTTGTCGGCGTGACCGAAAACCTTGTGATCGACCTTGAAGATCTGCGCGCCAAAGCCGCCCAAGCGGATGTTTTGATGCTGTCCCATATGCGGGGGCACCTGTGCGACATGGATCTTTTGATGGAGATCTGTGACGCGACAGGGCTAAAGGTTGTTGAGGATTGCGCCCATACGATGGGCGCGAAATGGAAAGAAACCCTGTCGGGTCGCCACGGTGCGATGGCCTGTTATTCCACGCAAACCTATAAACACGCCAACTCGGGTGAAGGCGGATTGCTGGTTTCTGACGATGATGAGTTGATGGCCAAGGCGATCATGCTGTCGGGGTCCTACATGTTGTATGAGCGGCATCTGGCGCGCCCTCCGATGGAAGTGTTCGAAAACGTGAAATACGAAACCCCCAATATTTCCGGCCGCATGGATCATCTGCGTGCGGCAATCCTGCGTCCGCAATTGCGCGATCTCGACCAGCAGGTTGCGCGCTGGAACGAACGTTATCGCGTGATCGAGGACGGCCTGCGCGACACTCCCGGTTTGACCGTGGTAGAGCGCCCGGAACAGGAAACCTATGTCGGGTCATCCATTCAGTTCCTGTTGCTGGATTGGGATGCCGACAAGATTGACGATGTGTTGCAACGCTGTGCGGCGCGCGGGGTCGAGTTGAAATGGTTTGGCGGTGCAGAACCGGTTGCCTTCACTTCGCGTTATGATTCATGGCGGTACGCGCCCTCTGAAGCCATGCCTGAGACGGATCGCGTTTTGGCCGGTGTGATTGACATGCGCATTCCCCTGACGTTTTCGGTCGAGGACTGCGCCTTTATTGCAAGCATCATTCGCGCCGAAGTCAGCGCGGTTTGGCAAGAAGGCTGATGCTGTTTTGTGGGTGCGAACGGGGGCAGGGATTTAACCCAACTTTGTGAAGACCCACGCACCCAAAGACAGAAGCCCATAGAGCACCAGAACAAAAGCAAGCTGCGCAGGCGCATGCGCGGCTTCGAACCACAAAATCAGGATTGCACCAGCTGACAGCCCGCCAATGGCGGCGATGGTCATCGCGGGATGGGCTTCGGTCTTGCCGCGATGTACGTGGTTGGCCCAAGCCATCAGAAGCGAGACCAGCAAAAATGTGATTGATCCAAACTCGAGGATCAGACGCAGGTCTCCGATCAGGATCAGCAGGCAAGCAAATCCGGCCATTGAGAGAACGGCATTGCGGGGAATGCCACGAGGGCGCGGTGCCATCCATTTTGGAAAGAACCCGTCCCGCGCGATGACAGACATCAGACGTGACGCACCAAACAGCGTGCCGGAAATGGCGCTCATGGTGGCGAGCAATGCGCCCGCGATCACCAGGTGTGTCCCGATCGGCCCCAGAATATCGCCCGCACCCGAGGCCAGCGCGTGTTCCTGATTGGCGATGATCTCGTCAAACGGGATGGCAAGCACTGCTCCGACAGCGATCACAACATAGACCACGGTGGCAAGCGTCACCGCTGCATAAATTGCCCGGGGAATATTGTGTTCGGGACGGGCCATGTCATCCATGGCATGTATGACCAGCTGGAACCCCTCATACGCCACAAAGGTGACCGAGGCGATTGTCACGATCCCGAGCAACGGGATTGGGGTGTCGACGGGGAACAGCTCTGGAAGGCCGATTGAAGCGTTGCCCCATAAGACGCCTGCCACCACCAGCAGAATCACGATCTTGGTATAAACGAGTAGATCTTCGAGGCGCCCCATACCTTTTGTCGACCAGATGTTCACTCCGGCAAAGGCGAGAATGATGCTCCAAGCCACAATTTTTCTGAGCCACGGATCATCGGAAAACGGGGCAATGGCGTATGAGGCAAACGTGAAGGCATAAAGTGCAATTGTCGAAATGTAGCCAAACACAACCCACCAGCCAATAAGCGCAGCCGAGAAGTCGTGATGGGGAAAGCTGCGCTTGAAAAAGGCATAGGTCGCGCCTTCGTCACGATAGAAAAGTGCAAGCTTTACATAGGAATAGGCCGCAAGTGTAGCGATGCATCCCCCCAGCCCGATGGCGACGGGTGTCCATGCCCCAATGGTGGCGACGCTCAGCCCCAGAACCGTGAAAATGCCCCCTCCGACCATCCCGCCCAAAGCAATCGCAATCAGTTCAGCAAGACCGAGAGGCGGGGCGGTTGAAGGGCGGTCAGGGCGCATGTCGCAAGCACATTGTTTGAGGTTGTCTGGAAAAAATCTTGATCGAATGCATGACATGATCTAGTTTAATGAACAAGCGTTCAATAATGGGAGTGTTTTGAGCGATGTTCATGCACACAATGAATTTTGATCTGGGTGAAGACGTCAACGCCATGCGAGAGATGGTGCACCGCTTTGCTCAGGAACGGATCAAACCGATGGCGGCCGAGGTCGACCAGAAAAACGAATTTCCAAACGAGCTTTGGAAAGAGTTTGGTGATTTGGGCCTTTTGGGCATTACCACACCGGAAGAATACGGTGGGGCAGGGATGTCATATCTCGCGCACGTCATCGCAGTGGAAGAGATCGCACGGGCGTCGGCGTCGGTGTCTCTGTCTTATGGCGCGCATTCGAATTTGTGCGTGAACCAGATCAAGCTGAACGGCAACGAAGAGCAAAAGCAGAAATATCTGCCGGGTCTCATTTCGGGCGAAAACGTTGGCGCGCTGGCAATGTCAGAACCATCCGCGGGCTCGGACGTGGTGTCGATGAAACTGCGCGCGGAAAAGCGCAACGACCGCTATGTTCTGAACGGCAACAAATACTGGATCACCAACGGTCCCGACGCGGACACGCTTGTTGTCTATGCCAAGACCGATCCGGATGCAGGCGCGCGCGGAATGACCGCCTTTATCGTTCAAAAAGACTTTAAGGGTTTTTCGACATCGCCGCATTTTGACAAATTGGGCATGCGCGGATCGAACACGGCCGAGCTGATCTTTGATGATTGCGAAGTGCCCTTCGAAAACGTTCTCGGCGAAGAGGGCAAAGGCGTTGCGGTTCTGATGTCCGGTTTGGACTACGAGCGTGTGGTTCTTGCGGGAATTGGCACCGGTATCATGGCGGCCTGCCTTGATGAGGTGATGCCATACATGGTCGAGCGCAAACAGTTCGGTCAACCCATCGGAAGCTTCCAGCTGATGCAGGGCAAGATCGCGGATATGTATACCGCGATGAACTCGGCGCGTGCCTATGTTTATGAAGCTGCCAAAGCTTGTGACCGTGGTGAAATCACACGTCAGGACGCTGCCGCATGCTGTCTCTATGCCTCTGAAGAAGCCATGAAGGTTGCCCATCAGGCCGTACAGGCCTTTGGCGGCGCGGGCTATCTGAGTGACAACCCTGTCGGTCGTATTTTCCGGGATGCCAAGCTGATGGAAATCGGTGCGGGCACGTCGGAAATCCGTCGCATGCTGATCGGTCGTGAACTAATGGCATCGCAAGGTGCATGAAAAAAAGCCCGTGTGACCGAGAGGGGCACACGGGCTTTCGCATGAATTCGGCTGGGCCGTTGTGGCCCAACCGCAATTTTACAGGATCAGAAGCGGTGCACGTAGGATACGCCCAGAACAATCGGATCGATCTCAGCTGTGCCGATGTAAGCACCGTTCAGATAAGTGTCGCTTTCGATGTCCATATAGCGCGCTTCAAAGCGAACCGATCCGGTGTCGCTGATCTGATAGTCAACACCGATGGTGGCTGCGAGGCCCCAGCTGTCTTCGAGCTTGAGGTTGCCAAGCGGGCTGCTTTCTTCAAAGAAAGTGGTGTAGTTCACGCCAACACCAACGAAAGGCTTCCAGGCCGACTTGGTCACAAAGTGATAGTTCAGCGAGATTGTGGGCGGCAGGTGCTTGGTTGTACCGGCATAAGCACCACCAAGGCTGATGTCATGCGAGAAGGGCGAAGCGGCCAGCAACTCGATACCGAGGTTGTCGCGGATAAAGTATTCAGCAGTCAGCGACAACTGGGTGTTGTCGTCGATGGTGGCAGATGCGCCAGCAAGAGTGCCATTGTCGGATTTGGGGTTCACGTTGGCGATACCAACACCAACGGTCCAGTCGCCTTGCGATTGCGCAAGAAGAGGGCTGGCCAAAACGGTCAAAGCAGTGGTCAGGGCCAAGGCGGCAGTCGTACGTTTCATTGTCTTACCTATTACAGAGTTTGCCCGCCGACCCTGTGCCGAGTCGCCAACCAAGACTCTGATCTGGATCAATTTTATGTCAGTGCCTCAAGTGGTGCTTTAAAATTGGACCATATAAATAAGGGGAGTTGCATATGATGCATATCGACCTTTCATTTTCTGCATGTCTGTTGGCGCCGGACTCTGCGTCGGGCGCGCATGTATTCTCGGGCGTCCACAGAACAAGAACGTTGCTGGCTGGTGCCATGTTGACCTGTCTGGCAAGCGCTCCAGCATTTGCGCAGGATTTGGTCTTTGATCCTACCGGCACCATCAGCTGTCTTGCGACAATGGTTGAGGATCAGGATCCGACCAGCTGTGTCGGTACATCTGCAAACGCCTGCATGGAGGCCTCTCCGGGGGGCGGATCCACGGTGGGGATGGGCGGATGTCTCGAAAAGGAACGCCTCTATTGGGACGGACGCCTGAACGCGGCCTACTCAAAGGTGCGCACCGCCGCCAAGGCCATTGATGCAGAGATGCAAGATCTCGGATCCAGCGCGCCGTCGCAAGGCGAAGCCCTCGTCAAGATGCAGCGCGCATGGATCGCGTATCGCGATGCGACTTGTGACTATGAAAGATCGCTCTGGGGCGGAGGTACAGGCGGCGGACCCGCCACTGTCTCTTGCCACATGTATTTGACCGCCGAACAGGCGCTTTATCTCGAGGCCCAAGAGGGCATCAACTGAACTTCAGGGAAAGACCGAAATGACCAAACTACAATCCAAGGCCCTGACCACCTCTGACGAGTTTGCCGCCAACCGCGCGGCGCACCTCGAGGCGCTGGGCATCGTGGCAGAAGCGGCTGCAACAGCCACCCAGGGCGGCGGTGAACGGTCGCGGGATCGTCATGTCAGCCGTGGGAAGATGCTACCGCGCGAACGGGTGGCGAACCTGCTCGACCCCGGCTCGCCATTTCTTGAGGTCGGGGCAACCGCGGCGCATGACATGTATGACAACGCGGCCCCGTCTGCGGGCGTGATCGCGGGCATTGGTCGTGTGATGGGCCAAGAGGTCATGGTTGTCTGTAACGATGCCACCGTAAAGGGCGGCACCTATTTCCCGATGACCGTCAAGAAACACCTGCGGGCCCAAGAGATTGCCGAGCAATGCGAGCTGCCCTGCATCTATCTGGTCGACTCAGGGGGCGCAAACCTGCCACAACAGGACGAAGTGTTCCCGGATCGTGATCACTTCGGCCGCATTTTTTATAATCAGGCGAACATGTCTGCCAAAGGCATTCCCCAGATCGCCGTTGTGATGGGGTCCTGTACCGCTGGTGGCGCCTATGTGCCCGCCATGTCGGACGTGACCATCATCGTGAAAGAGCAGGGCACGATTTTCCTTGCAGGTCCCCCACTGGTCAAAGCCGCAACCGGCGAGGTGGTGAGTGCCGAAGATCTCGGTGGTGGAGACGTGCACACGCGCCTTTCGGGGGTTGCCGACTATCTGGCCGAAGACGACGCCCATGCGCTGGCTTTGGCCCGCCGTGCAGTTGAGTCCCTGAATCGTGGCAAACCACAAACCGTTCAATGGCAGGCCTCCGAAGAACCCGCATATGATCCCGAGGAAATTCTCGGCGTGGTCCCTGCCGGTCTGCGCACACCTTATGACATCCGCGAGGTCATCGCCCGCACTGTCGATGGCAGCCGCTTTGATGAATTCAAGCCGCGCTTTGGCGAAACCCTTGTGACCGGCTTTGCCCATGTCAAAGGCTGTCCGGTTGGCATCGTCGCCAATAACGGCGTGCTTTATTCGGAAAGTGCCGTAAAAGGCGCGCATTTCATCGAGCTGTGCGCCCAACGCGGCATCCCGCTGGTGTTCCTACAAAACATCACCGGCTTTATGGTCGGCCGCAAATACGAGGCCGAAGGCATTGCCCGCCACGGCGCCAAGATGGTGACTGCTGTCGCCACCGCCAAAGTGCCAAAGATCACCATGCTGGTCGGCGGCTCGTTTGGGGCTGGCAACTATGGCATGGCCGGTCGCGCCTACTCACCGCGTTTCCTGTGGAGCTGGCCCAACAGCCGCATCTCGGTGATGGGCGGCGAACAGGCGGCTGGCGTTCTGGCCACCGTCAAACGCGACGCTATCGAACGGCAGGGCGGCGAATGGTCCGCAGACGAGGAAGCCGCCTTCAAACAACCCACGCTGGATATGTTCGAACATCAGAGCCACCCGCTTTATGCCTCGGCCCGCCTTTGGGACGACGGCATTATCGATCCACGCAAGACACGTGACGTCTTGGCTCTCTCGCTTTCCGCTTCACTCTGCGCCCCGATCGAAGAAACCAAGTTCGGCGTCTTCCGGATGTAAACTTCTTCTGGCCAAAATATCCCGGGGGTCCGGGGGCAGCGCCCCCGGCTCCGTCCTAACCAACAAGGACCACACCCGATGTTCAATAAAATCCTGATTGCAAACCGTGGCGAAATTGCCTGCCGCGTCATGGAAACCGCCCGAAACATGGGCGTCAAAACCGTCGCCGTCTATTCGGATGCCGATGCCCTGTCCAAACATGTCGCCATGGCGGACGAAGCCGTGCATATCGGCGGCTCGGCACCTGCTGAAAGCTATCTCAAGGGCGACGTGATCATAGCCGCCGCCAAGGAAACCGGCGCACAGGCAATCCACCCCGGCTATGGCTTTTTGTCAGAGAACCCCGATTTCGTGGATGCGGTTGAAAAGGCCGGTCTGACGTTCATCGGCCCATCGGCGGACGCAATCCGCAAAATGGGCCTCAAGGACGCCGCCAAGGTTCTCATGGAAGAGGCCGGGGTTCCTGTGGTTCCCGGCTATCACGGTGCCAATCAGGACGCAGATTTCCTTGCCGCAGAAGCCGTGAAGATTGGCTATCCCGTCTTGATCAAGGCGGTTGCAGGCGGCGGCGGCAAAGGCATGCGCTTGGTTGAGGTTCCCAAAGATTTTGCAGACGCTCTGGCCAGCGCGCAGGGCGAGGCGACAACCGCGTTTGGCAATCCTGATGTGCTGATTGAAAAGTACATCCTGCAACCGCGCCATATCGAGGTTCAGGTCTTTGGTGATGGCACCCATGCGGTGCACTTGTTCGAGCGTGACTGTTCGCTGCAACGTCGCCACCAGAAGGTGATCGAAGAAGCCCCTGCACCAGGCATGACGGCCGATGTGCGCGAGGCGATGGGCATGGCCGGTGTGCGTGCCGCCGAAGCAATCGGCTATAAAGGGGCTGGCACGGTAGAATTCATCGTCGATGGTGCCAACGGGCTGCGCACTGACGGGTTCTGGTTCATGGAGATGAACACAAGGCTGCAGGTCGAACATCCCGTAACCGAAGCCATCACCGGCGTTGATCTTGTTGGCTGGCAACTGCGGGTTGCCGCCGGAGAAAGCCTGCCTGCAAGTCAGGATGAACTGGCCATCTTTGGTCACAGCTTTGAAGTGCGGCTCTATGCAGAAGATGTGCCCAAAGGGTTCTTGCCTGCGACCGGCACCCTGTCTCATCTCTCTTTTCCGGACGGGGCACGGTCGGACAGCGGCGTTCGCGCCGGTGATACTATCAGCCCTTTCTATGACCCGATGATCGCCAAGATCATTACGCACGGACCAACCCGCGCGGTGGCTTTGTCGCGCATGCGCACGGCGCTTGCCGAAACACAGGTCGGCGGCACGGTGACCAACCTTGCGTTTCTTGGGGCGCTTTGTGATCATGACGGCTTTGCTGACGGACAGGTAGATACCGGCCTGATCGCCCGCGATCTTGATACGCTGGTGCAAGAGGTCGCGCCAACCGCCGCTCAGATCGGATGGGCGGGAATGGCCGCACTTGGACTGCACGAGGCGACACAGACCGAAGAGGGCTTTAACCTGTGGGGGCCATTGGCACGCAGTGTGACGCTCACGCATGGCGAAGACGATCACGCCATCAAGGTGATGATGGATGGCGAAAGCAAGGCAGACATTCTTGTCGGGGACACATCCGTTCGGGCGACGCGCATCGGCGGTGGTTGGCATCTGGATGGCAAACGCGCGGCCCCTGTCTCGGTTAGTGAGGGTAAGGTAAGCCTGTTTGCCCGCTATGGGATGGAGTTTGACGTGATTGACCCGCTGGTGGTCGAAATCGATGCAGGCGCTGCTGGCAATGTCATTTCCGCGCCTATGCCCGGATTGGTGAAAGCAATCTTTGCCGAAGCCGGCCAAGAGGTCAAAGAGGGCGATCGGCTGGCTATTCTAGAAGCTATGAAAATGGAACACTCTTTGTTGGCAGCGCGTGACGGTGTTATTGCAGAGGTGCTCGCACATGCGGGGGATCAGGTGCAAGAAGGTGCCGCATTGATCCAATTGGTTGAAGAAGCAGAGGAGGCTGCAGCATGATCCGTCTACATCACATCCCTTTTTCCCGGTCCTTTCGTGTCCTTTGGCTGCTTGAAGAGCTGGGGTTGAAGGCCGAACTCGCGCATTATTCGATCACCGATGGATCGTTGCGGGCTTCCGAATTCAAGGCGATTTCGCCCGTGGGGCGCGTGCCTGCGTTGGAAATCGACGGCATCACGATCTATGAAAGTGCCGCCATTGTGGAATATCTGACCGAGACACGCCCGGAACATGGTCTGGGTCGTCTTGCCGGAGACCCAGAGCGGGTCCAGTTCCTTGAGTGGCTGGGATATGCTGAAACACAGGCCTCTATTTTGGCATCTTTGAACATGCAGCATCTGTTTATGGGCGATCCGACACCTGCCTCACCTCTTGTTCTCAAACTTGAGGCTGCAAGGCTCACGGCTTCGTTAAAAGCACTTGAGAACAAGCTGTCAGATCAAGAGTGGCTATTGCCCTCAGGGTTCTCTGCTGCGGACACCATGATGGGGTTTAACCTGTTTTCTGCTCCTTACTATGTTCACCTCGAGCGGTTCCCGAATATCCTTGCCTATATCGAGCGCATCAAGGCGCGTCCCGCCTATCAGGAAGCGCGCAAACTGGATGGGAATCAAGAGTTCTACAAAAAGGATTTCTACGAGGTCCCCAATGGCTGACTACGTCGAAATTTTTGAAATGGGGCCGCGCGACGGTCTACAAAACGAAAAGCGTCTGATCCCAACCTCCGAGAAGATCGCCCTTGTGGACTGTCTGAGCCGCGCAGGATTCAAACGGATCGAAGTCGCCAGTTTTGTGAGCCCCAAATGGGTGCCACAGATGGCAGACTCGGGCGAAGTTCTTGCGGGCATTACACGCGCATCCGGTGTTTCTTATGCGGCGCTTACGCCCAACATGCGGGGCTTTGAGGGCGCGGTGGCTGCGCATGCTGATGAAATTGCGATATTCGGATCGGCCTCCGAAGGCTTTTCCAAGGCCAACATCAATGCCACCATTGCAGAGTCGCTTGAACGCTTCGCGCCGGTGGCCGCCGCTGCGAAGGCCGCGGATATCCCCGTCAGAGGTTATGTGTCTTGTGTCACGGACTGTCCCTATGACGGCGCAACGCCACCTGCAGAGGTGGCAAAGGTCGCAAAGGCCTTGCTGGACATGGGCTGCTACGAGATTTCCTTGGGCGATACCATCGGGCAGGGCACGCCCGAGACGATCTCGGCGATGCTTGATGCGGTTTTGCAGGTTGTCCCCGCAAACATGCTTGCCGGTCATTATCATGACACGGCGGCGCGCGCGCTTGTGAACATCGAAGCGTCTCTGGAGAAAGGCCTGCGGGTGTTTGATGCCGCAGTAGGCGGGCTGGGTGGATGCCCCTATGCACCGGGCGCTGCAGGCAACGTCGCGACGGAATCTGTCAACGATCTGCTTGTCGGGCTGGGATACGAAACCGGACTGGACGCCGGCGTTCTGGCAGAAGCCGCCGAAATGGCGCAGGCGATGCGGCAGCACGACTAAACGATCTATCACTGGAATGCAGATGCGGTGTTTTGGCGAACACCTTTGCATCACGAGAGGAAAACCGATGTTTGAAACCATTACCATCGATGTGGATGCCCGTGGGGTCGCGACGCTCACGCTAAACCGTCCCGAAAAACACAATGCCATGTCCGGTCAGATGTTGGTGGATCTGAAAGCCGCCGCCGAACAGCTGGGCGCGGATGAGACCGTTCGGGTGGTCATCCTGACAGGTGCCGGCAAATCCTTCTGCGCGGGCGGCGATCTGGGCTGGATGCAGCAACAGCGTGAAATGGCACCGGATGTGCGTGGCAAAGAGGCCCGCAAGCTGGCCGAGATGCTACAGGCCCTGAATACCCTGCCAAAGCCGCTGATCGGTCGGGTGCAGGGGAATGCCTTTGGCGGCGGTGTCGGCATGGCCAGCGTCTGTGATGTGACGATTGGTGCAGACACCGTTACAATGGGCCTGACCGAGACACGCCTTGGTCTGATCCCTGCAACGATTGGCCCCTATGTCGTTTCGCGCATGGGCGAGGCGATGGCGCGCCGTGTCTTTATGTCGGCGCGTCTGTTCAAAGCTGACGAAGCGGTCACTCTTGGTCTGTTGGCCAAAGCCGTACCAGCGGCCGATCTGGATGCTGCGGTCGAGGCCGAAGTTGTGCCCTATCTGAATTGCGCACCGGGTGCGGTGGCCTCGGCCAAGGCTCTGACGCGGACCTTGGGGATGCCGATTGATGATGCGGTGATCGACCACACTATTGATGCCTTGGTCAGCCGTTGGGAAGGCGAGGAAGCCGAAGAAGGCATCTCGGCATTTTTTGAAAAACGCAAAGCCAGCTGGATGGTCTGAGATCATTCCAAAGCAGGCAATCTTGCGCAGGTAATGATCCTGCGCAGGATAATGTCCACCCATGACAATATAATGACAGCGGGCCAATCTGACGGCGCAGGTCGCGGGTTTTTTGGCCCGCTTGGGTCAGGTTGACCCGAAATCTGCCGGGGTCGGGCGCAGATCGGTTCGTGAGGTGCCGATAATTTGTGCAACCGGCAAAGCAATAATATTTCGCGTGTTCGTTACCAGAGCCCTAGTTCACCGATTTTCTAAACGGGTACTTCGGCCTTGAAATGTCTGTTTCAAGGCACGGCTTTCGGGGCGAAATGGGGGTGATTGCAGACTTCCCGACGGAATCGCTTGTTCCAAAAAACGGCTCATCTGGGGAATTTGTCATCACTCTTCAAGCTTTGGGCGAAAATAAAGTTGCTGACTTATTGCCGCAGACCCGATGCCAAAACGCCCATACCCCTGTGTGCAAAGGGAAAAGTGAAGAAATTCACAAAGGTGAATGTGGTGTGGCTTAGTTGACCCTAGAGTGGGGCAAAGGTACATAAAGCGAGTATATCCAGCTATTTGACTGCCCGGTTTGGCCGCGCATGAAAGGAGCCACAACGTGGAAGAGATGCTGAGGGAATACCTTCCCATCGTGATCTTTTTAGCCATCGCAATTGCTCTTGGCTTGGTCCTTATCCTTGCTGCCGTTGTTTTTGCCGTCCGCAACCCTGATCCTGAAAAGGTGAGCGCCTATGAATGCGGTTTCAACGCATTTGATGACGCGCGGATGAAATTCGACGTGCGGTTTTATCTTGTTTCGATCCTGTTCATCATTTTCGACCTCGAGATCGCCTTTCTGTTCCCTTGGGCCGTGGCCTTCAAGGATCTGACGACAGTGGGCTTCTGGTCCATGATGGTGTTCCTCGGCGTCCTGACCATCGGGTTCGCTTATGAATGGAAGAAGGGGGCTCTGGAATGGGAGTGATGACCGGAGCAAACACGGCAGGTGCGGATCGCGAAGTCGCGACACAGGCACTAAACGCCGAGTTGCAGGATAAAGGTTTTATCCTGACCAGCACCGAGGACATGATCAACTGGGCGCGTACCGGCTCGTTGCACTGGATGACCTTTGGTCTTGCCTGTTGCGCGGTCGAGATGATGCAGACGTCCATGCCCCGTTATGACCTTGAACGGTTTGGCACGGCACCTCGCGCGTCTCCGCGTCAGTCGGACGTGATGATTGTTGCGGGCACGTTGACAAACAAAATGGCGCCTGCACTGCGCAAGGTTTACGACCAGATGCCCGAGCCGCGTTATGTGATCTCGATGGGATCCTGTGCAAACGGCGGTGGCTACTATCACTATTCCTATAGCGTTGTACGGGGCTGCGACCGGATTGTTCCGGTCGATATCTATGTGCCCGGATGCCCGCCAACCGCCGAAGCGCTGTTGTACGGCATTCTTCAGCTGCAACGTAAAATCCGCCGCACGGGGACGATCGAACGATGAGCGATGATACCCTCAAGGAACTGGGGCTTCATATTGAAATGAAGCGGCCCGACTGTGTGCTCGGCTGGGATGTCACGTTTGGGGAACTGAACATCGATGTGGCTCCGGCCAACATTGTGGGTTTTGTCGAGTTCCTGAAGACCGATCCGAACTGCAAGTTCACACAGATGCTGGATATCACCGGCGTAGACTATCCCGAGCGCGCCAAGCGTTTCGACGTCGTCTATCACATGCTGTCCATGTATCAGAACCAGCGCATCCGCTTGCGTGTCGGGGTGCGCGAGGACGAAAGCCTGCCCACCGTGACCGGCGTGTTCCCGAGTGCCAACTGGTACGAGCGTGAAACATTCGACATGTACGGCATCATCTTTGCCGACCATCCGGATTTGCGACGTCTGCTGACCGACTATGGTTTTCGCGGGCACCCGCTGCGCAAGGATTTCCCGACTACGGGCTATACCGAAGTTCGTTATGACGAGGCGCAAAAGCGGGTTGTGTATGAACCTGTCTCCCTGACCCAGGAATACCGGCAGTTCGACTTCATGAGTCCGTGGGAGGGTGCCGAGTACATTCTTCCGGGTGATGAAAAAGAAGGGGCGAAATGATGGACGGCTCCAAGTTTGACGACGGAAGCATGGACGCCCAAAGCGGCGAACAGAAGATCCGTAACTTTAACATCAACTTTGGTCCCCAGCACCCTGCGGCGCACGGCGTGTTGCGCTTGGTTCTGGAACTGGACGGCGAAATCGTAGAACGCTGTGATCCGCACATCGGTCTGCTGCACCGTGGCACTGAAAAGCTGATGGAAAGCCGGACCTACCTGCAAAACCTGCCATACTTTGACCGGTTGGATTATGTGGCGCCGATGAACCAGGAACATTCCTGGTGTCTGGCGATCGAGAAACTGACGGGCACCGAGGTGCCGTATCGCGGACAGTTGATCCGCGTGCTGTTTTCGGAAATCGGGCGTGTTCTCAGCCACCTGCTGAACGTGACAACGCAGGCCATGGACGTTGGTGCTTTGACACCTCCGCTTTGGGGTTTTGAAGAACGTGAAAAGCTGATGGTGTTTTACGAACGTGCCTGTGGCGCGCGTATGCACGCGGCTTATTTCCGTCCCGGTGGTGTGCATCAGGATATTCCGGATCAGCTTATTGATGATATCGAAGAGTGGGCGATCGAGTTCCCGGCATTGCTGGATGATATTGATGGCCTGTTGACCGAAAACCGGATTTTCAAACAGCGTAACGTCGATATCGGTATCGTGGATGCCGAAACTGTACACGCCTGGGGCTTTACCGGTGTTATGGCGCGTTCGGCAGGGCTTGCGTGGGATCTGCGTCGTGCGCAGCCTTACGAATGCTATGACGAATTCGAATTTCAGGTGCCGGTTGGTAAAAACGGCGACTGTTATGACCGTTACCTGATGCGCATGGAAGAAATGCGCCAGTCAACCAGCATCATCCGCCAGTCTATCGTCAAACTGCGCGAAGCAACCGGTGATGTTTTGGCCCGTGGCAAAATCACACCGCCCAAGCGCGGCGAGATGAAAACCTCGATGGAAAGCCTGATTCACCACTTCAAGCTTTATACCGAAGGGTTCCACGTGCCCGCTGGCGAAGTGTATGCCGCTGTCGAAGCCCCGAAGGGCGAGTTTGGCGTTTACCTTGTGGCTGACGGGTCCAACAAACCCTACCGCGCCAAAATCAGCTGCGCAGGATACCGACATCTTCAGGCCATGGATCACATGGCGACCGGTCACCAGCTGGCTGATGTGGCTGCCATCATCGGCACCATGGACATCGTATTCGGGGATATCGACAGGTAATGACGCTGCAAACGCTCACTGTTCTACTTTGCTTTGGAGGCGCTGTTGTGACTGGCTTTTTGGCCATTTCATTCTGGCGCAACCCCGAAGCCGGTATGGCGGCAGCGACCCATCGTCCTGAAAAATTGCCCTTGGTCATGATCGACCGCTACATCGCGTTTACGTTTTTGGCCGTAGCAGCCGCGCTTTACGGGGATCCGCTTGTGATTACCGTGTTGTTCGTTGCGTTCGCCTTTATGGGATTGGCTGACGGTGTGATCTATGCCCGCGCCGGTCATCCCCACATCAAACATACAGCCGCAGGGCTTGCCTCACTATGTGTTGCAGGCGTTGCATTGCTGACTGAATCTTTAAACGGAGCCGCCTGATATGCTGCGTCGTCTTCATCCAGAACAGCCGGAAAGCTTTGCTTTCACCCCCGCCAACGAGGCTTGGGCGGCTGCGCAAATCACCAAATACCCCGAGGGCCGTCAGGCTTCGGCGGTTATCCCGCTGTTGTGGCGCGCCCAAGAGCAGGAAGGCTGGCTCAGCAAGCCCGCGCTTGAAGCGGTCGCCGACATGCTGGACATGGCCTATATTCGCGTGCTGGAAGTGGCGTCGTTTTATTTCATGTTCCAGATGCAGCCGGTTGGATCCGTCGCCCATATCCAGATTTGCGGCACTCTCAGCTGTATGATTTGTGGCGCAGAAGATCTGATTGCAGTCTGCAAGGAAAAGATCGCAGACAAACCTCACGCTTTGTCTGCGGATGGCAAATTCTCTTGGGAAGAAGTCGAATGCCTTGGGGCCTGCACAAATGCGCCAATGGCCCAGATCGGCAAAGACTATTACGAAGACATGACCGCCGAAGGGTTATCGCGTTTGCTGGATGATCTGGCTGCGGGCACAGTGCCTGCGCCGGGTCCCATGAACGGCCGCTTCGCGTCAGAGCCGAAATCAGGTCTGACAACTCTGACCGGGTTCGACAGCGGGCACACAAAGTATAACGCCTCGGCCCAGCTTGCGACCGATATCGGCGACACGATCAAACGCATCGATGGCACGGAAGTGCCTCTTGTGACCCCGTGGGTGGGTGAAAACGGCGCTGTCGTTGGCCGCGTTGCCGCGGATCCGACACCCAAGGCACCTGCCGCTGCTAAGCCGGCTGCGAAACAGGCGGAAGAGGCAAAGAAAGCTGAAAAGCCTGCCGAAGCGCCCAAGCCCGCACCAAAAGCCGAAGAGCCTAAACCCGCGAAAGCCGACGCGCCCAAAGTGGTGCCTTCAAAAGCGCTTCCCGGTCAGGCCGAACTGGCCGAGAAAAAGGGCGATTGGAAGTATCAGGCGGACAAACCTGCGCCCGCACCCGCCAAAGCCGCATCCAAGCCGGCACCGGTTGCCGAAACCTCAGGTCCTGATGACCTGAAGTTGCTCAAAGGTGTGGGGCCGAAGCTTGAAGAGAAATTGCATGCCAACGGTGTGATGACGTTTGCTCAGATCGCGGCATGGGGCCCTGAAGACGTGGCCGACATGGATGACAAGCTGTCCTTCAAAGGACGGATTGATCGCGACGGTTGGGTCGAGCAGGCCAAGATTCTGGCAGCAGGCGGAGAGACAGAATTCTCCAAACGCAGCGCCAAATAAACGAGAAGAACATGCAGGACCAAAAGGAACAACAGCTTGAGAAAAAGGGACGGGTGGTCGCGATTGTGATTGCTGGTGCCATGCTGTTGTGGATGGCGGTCCAATGGATCGGACAGGCGGCAGGTTTGCCGGGGCGCTTCGCCATTTTGTTCGATTTCGCCGCAATTGCCGCGCTGATTTGGGCGCTGGTCAATGTCTATCAGATCTGGCGCGCGCGCCGGGAAATGCAGGGGTAAGTTGATGCTGCAGGATAAGGATCGGATCTTTACCAACCTCTATGGCATGCACGAACGCACGCTGGCAGGGGCCCGTACCCGCGGACATTGGGACGGAACGGCAAAGATCATCCAGAACGGACGTGATTGGGTTATCGACCAGATGAAGGCCTCTGGCCTGCGTGGTCGTGGGGGCGCGGGTTTCCCGACAGGCCTCAAGTGGTCCTTCATGCCAAAAGAAAGCGACGGGCGTCCCGCCTATCTGGTCATCAACGCCGATGAATCCGAGCCGGGCACCTGTAAAGACCGCGAAATCATGCGCCATGATCCGCATACGCTGATCGAGGGGGCGTTGATTGCCTCCTTCGCGATGAACGCGCATACCTGCTATATCTATATCCGCGGCGAATATATTCGCGAACGCGAAGCGCTGCAGAACGCGATCGACGAAGCCTATGATGCGGGCCTTCTGGGCAAAAACGCGGCTGGTTCGGGCTGGGACTTTGATCTGTTCCTGCACCACGGGGCAGGGGCCTATATCTGCGGTGAAGAAACCGCCCTTCTGGAAAGCCTTGAAGGCAAAAAGGGCATGCCCCGTATGAAGCCGCCGTTCCCTGCGGGGGCGGGTCTTTATGGCTGTCCGACCACAGTGAATAATGTGGAATCCATTGCGGTTGTGCCGACCATCCTGCGTCGGGGACCCGAGTGGTTCTCGTCCTTTGGTCGTCCCAATAATGCGGGCACCAAGATTTTCGGAATCTCCGGCCACGTCAA
Source organism: Shimia thalassica (assembly GCF_001458215.1). GTDB lineage: Bacteria > Pseudomonadota > Alphaproteobacteria > Rhodobacterales > Rhodobacteraceae > Shimia > Shimia thalassica. The sequence goes on from NZ_CYTW01000002.1 coordinate 286,992, forward strand.
CAACCCATGTGTTGTGGAAGAGGCCATGTCGATTTCGTTTGAAGAGCTGATCGAAAAGCATTGTGGCGGTATCCGCGGGGGGTGGGACAACCTTCTGGCCGTGATCCCCGGTGGATCGTCCGTTCCCTGTGTCCGCGGCGAGAACATGAAAGACGCGGTCATGGATTTCGATGCGCTGCGCGAAGTCGGGTCGTCTTTGGGCACTGCCGCCGTGATCGTCATGGACAAGCAGACCGACATCATCAAAGCGATCTGGCGTCTGTCCAAGTTTTACAAGCACGAAAGCTGTGGCCAATGTACGCCTTGCCGTGAAGGCACCGGCTGGATGATGCGCGTCATGGACCGCTTGGTGCGTGGCGAAGCCGAGCTGGAAGAGATCGACATGCTGTTTGATGTGACCAAACAGGTCGAGGGGCACACCATTTGTGCGCTTGGCGATGCGGCTGCCTGGCCGATCCAGGGTCTGATCCGGAATTTCCGCGAAGAAATCGAGGATCGCATCAAGGCCAACAAGACCGGACGTATGGGGGCCATGGCGGCTGAATGAAGACGATGAAGATGGTTCCCTCTCATAAAGCAATGGCGCCTGTTGCGCGCCGCTCTGTTATGCTGTTGGCCGCCTTTGGCGTCGCCATGACGGTTGGCGCTTGTGAAAACCGCCGCAAGAAAAACGATATCGCCTTTGATGGCGTCTTCTTTACGACCAAGGCGTCGTATGTCTCCAAGGAAAACCGTGAGCATTTCACCGTCGAAGTGAGCAAGGCATCCAAGTCTTTGGATGGCGCGAAAGAGGCCGGACGGTATCAGGCAACACAGTATTGCGTCGAGAATTTCGGCACATCGAACATCAATTGGATTTCCGGTCCGGACTCAGAGCCGCAAGACCTGAAGTTCGACAAGGAAACCCTGATTTTTGAGGGCAACTGCAAAGTATGACGGGCTGTTATTGCATAACCGAGGCGTCTGGGCCTCTCTTTGCCAGTGGTGCGCGGGATGTATCCGCGACCTCTGTAAGGAGTATTGTTATGCGTAAAGTTTTGTTGGCTGCCTCAGCTGTTTTTGCCGTCACGGGATCAGCCGCTCAGGCAAAGGCGCCGATGAGTGATGTCCCTGAAATCGAAAACGTGCTGTACGCCGCTGCTGTTGCCTATGAGATCAGCGAGATTTGCGACGACATTTCTGCACGTCGCATGAAAGCTTTGGGCGATGCGTGGAAGCTGCGCTCAATCGCGAACGATCTTGGTTACTCAGATTCCGAGATCAAAGAATACATCGAGTCCGACGCTCAAAAAGCACGGATGCGCGCCAAGGGTGAGGCCTACCTCAAATCCAAGGGCGCCATTTACGGACAACCTGAAACCTTCTGCGCGGTCGGTCGTGCGGAAATTGCAAAGAGTAGCGCGATTGGCGCGCTATTGAGGGCTAAGTAGATCATGGCTGACCTTCGCAAGATCATCATTGACGACACCGAAGTCGAAGTGGAAGGCGCGATGACGCTGATCCAGGCCTGCGAGCAAGCCGGGGTCGAGATTCCGCGTTTCTGCTATCACGAACGTCTGACCATCGCCGGCAACTGCCGGATGTGTCTGGTTGAAGTGGTTGGTGGACCGCCCAAGCCTGCTGCGTCTTGCGCGATGCAGGTGCGTGACCTGCGCCCCGGACCCGAAGGCCAGCCGCCAGTTGTGAAAACCAATTCGCCCATGGTCAAAAAGGCCCGCGAAGGCGTGATGGAATTCATGCTGATTAACCACCCGCTTGATTGCCCGATTTGTGATCAGGGCGGCGAGTGTGATCTTCAGGATCAGGCAATGGCCTATGGTATGTCTGGCACGCGGTTCAAAGAACCCAAACGTGCGGTGGACGATCTTGATCTGGGGCCGCTTGTTGCCACGACAATGACGCGCTGTATCAGCTGCACCCGCTGTGTGCGCTTTACCACCGAAGTTGCCGGCATTTCGCAGATGGGTCAAACGGGTCGGGGCGAAGACGCCGAGATCACAAGCTATTTGAACCAGACGCTTGATACGAACCTGCAGGGCAACATCATTGACCTGTGTCCGGTTGGGGCGCTGACCTCTAAACCCTATGCATTTACGGCGCGGCCTTGGGAACTGACCAAGACGGAAACAATCGATGTGATGGATGCGCTTGGATCAAACATCCGCGTCGACACAAAGGGCCGCGAGGTCATGCGCATCATGCCACGCAACCATGATGGTGTGAATGAGGAATGGATTTCCGACAAGACCCGCTTTGTGTGGGACGGCCTGCGTCGTCAGCGTCTGGATCGCCCCTATGTACGCGTTGATGGTAAGTTGAAGCCTGCCACGTGGAGCGAGGCGCTGGATGCTGCCGCCACCGCAATGAAAGGCAAGAAAGTTGCCGCACTGGTCGGTGATCTTGCACCTACCGAGGCCGTGTTTGCCCTCAAGCAGATCGTTGACGGTCTGGGTGGATCGATCGAGTGTCGCACCAACGGTGCGGTGCTGCCTGCTGGAAACCGGTCTGCCTACGTTGGCAATGCTTCGATTGAAGATATTGATACGGCGAAGAAAATCGTACTTATCGGCACGAACCCGCGCGACGAAGCGCCTGTTCTGAATGCGCGTATTCGTAAAGCCTGGTTGAAAGGGGCCAGCGTTTCGGTTGTTGGCCCGAAAGATATGGATCTGTCTTACGAGTACATGTGGCGTGGCCTCGGCAGAATTCCTGTCAACAATATGGCCTCCAAAGCTGTACCAGAAAAAGATGCGATTGTTATTGTTGGTCAAGGGGCCCTCAATAGTGGGGATGGCATTGCGGTTCTCGGACAATGCATGGCGGTTGCTGAGAGATTGGGGGGCAAGCTATTGGTCCTTCACACAGCAGCCAGCCGCGTCGGGGCAATGGATGTAAATGCCGTTACCGAAGGCGGAATGGACGTGGCGCTGGAAGGGGCCGAGGTTGTGTTCAACCTTGGGGCCGATGAGATCGAAGTGGCGGACGGCCCCTTTGTTATCTACCAAGGCAGTCATGGAGACCGCGGTGCGCATCGTGCCGACGTGATCCTGCCAGCGGCAGCCTATACCGAAGAAAATGGACTGTTCGTCAACACGGAAGGCCGCCCACAGCTTGCCATGCGAGCCGCGTTTGCACCGGGTGAAGCCAAGGAAAACTGGGCGATCCTTCGGGCATTGAGTGCCGAACTTGACGCCACATTGCCTTATAACTCTCTTGCCCAGCTGCGTCAGGCTCTGGTCAAAGACGTACCTCACTTGGCCAAGATTGATCAGGTTGTCGATAATGGATGGGAGCCACTGCCGACCAAAGCCCTTGGCAAAGGTCCTTTTCAGATCGAGGTCAAAGATTTCTATCTGACCAATCCGGTGGCCCGCGCTAGCGAGCTGATGGCGGAACTCAGCGCACAGGCCAAGGCCCGTGCAGGGGAAAAGATCGCGGCGGAATGATACGAATGCTTGTGAATGCCCTCATACCCACAATGTTGCCAGCCACCGTGCTGGGACTGTCGGCATGCACGCCCGACTGTGGTGAGGGTATGGAGTGCGTTTCGGACGTGACGGGGCCATCTTATCTGGGTGTCGAGACACAGCTTCTGGAAGGTGATCTGGTCAACTTTCATGTCGCTATGGAAGCAAAGCCGGATGACGAAGCTGCCCCTGAACAGGTGACACGCTATGCCGAATGTGCGGCGGCGCAATATGCGCTGATCCGCGGATTTGGATTTGCCCGTCATCTGCGCACCTCTGTCGACTATGTCGACAATGCGTGGCGCGGTGATGCGGTTTATACGATCTCTTCGGCACTGCCGCGGGGGCTTAAAACAATTGATGCCGAGGTTATTGTCTCGGATTGCAAAGAAAACGGGATACCGACGGTGTGAGGACGCATGATTGAATTCTTTACCACCACCAACCTTGGAATCTTCCTGCTCATCGTAGGACAGATTTTGCTGGTTGTTGTGCCGCTGCTGGTCGCGCTTGCGTTCCTGATGTACGCGGACCGCAAAATTTGGGCAGCTGTTCAGATGCGCCGGGGGCCTAACGTTGTTGGGACTTTCGGCCTTTTACAAAGCTTTGCCGACTTCCTGAAATACATCGTAAAAGAAGTGGTTTACCCCGCTGGTGCGGACAAGGTCGTGTTCCTTCTTGCGCCGATGGTCAGCCTTGTCATGGCTTTGATCGCTTGGGCAGTGATCCCCTTCAACGATGGTTGGGTTCTGTCGAACATCAACGTGGCCATACTCTATGTCTTCGCGGTGTCATCGCTCGAAGTCTATGGCGTCATCATGGGAGGCTGGGCATCCAACTCGAAGTACCCATTCCTCGGATCTTTGCGCTCGGCTGCGCAGATGATTTCTTATGAAGTCTCGATTGGTCTGATTATCATCGGCATCATCATCTCGACCGGCTCTATGAACTTTGGCGACATTGTTCAGGCACAGTCTGGTGATTATGGCCTGTTGAACTGGTACTTCATTCCACACTTCCCGATGCTGTTCCTGTTCTTCATCTCGGCATTGGCGGAAACCAACCGTCCTCCATTCGATCTGCCCGAAGCAGAGTCCGAACTGGTGGCCGGTTATCAGGTTGAATACTCATCGACCCCGTTCCTCTTGTTCATGATTGGCGAGCTTGTCGCGGTTGTGTTGATGTGTGCACTGGTGTCGCTGCTGTTCTTTGGCGGCTGGTTGTCCCCGATCCCCGGATTGCCCGATGGTATCCTGTGGATGATCATCAAAATGCTGCTGGCCTTCTTTGTCTTCTCGATGGTCAAGGCAATCACCCCGCGTTACCGCTATGACCAACTGATGCGTATCGGTTGGAAAGTATTCTTGCCCATGTCTTTGGCTTGGGTCGTGATCGTGGCGTTCCTCGCTAAATTCGAAGTTCTCGGCGGCTTTTGGGCCCGCTGGGCGATTGGAGGATAATCATGGCCAACATCGATTATAAACGCGCGGTCGGGTATTTCCTGCTGACGGATTTCATCAAGGGCTTCAAACTGGGCATGAAGTACTTCTTCCGCCCCAAGGCCACGTTGAACTATCCTCACGAGAAGGGGCCTTTGTCGCCCCGCTTTCGCGGCGAACATGCCTTGCGTCGCTATCCCAACGGGGAAGAGCGCTGCATCGCCTGTAAGCTTTGCGAGGCAATTTGCCCTGCACAGGCAATCACGATTGACGCCGAACCGCGTGACGACGGCAGCCGCCGCACAACGCGCTATGACATCGACATGACCAAATGCATCTATTGCGGCTTCTGTCAGGAAGCCTGCCCAGTGGATGCCATCGTCGAAGGGCCGAACTTCGAATTCTCGACCGAAACACGCGAAGAGTTGTTCTATGACAAGGAAAAACTCCTTGAGAACGGCGAGCGTTGGGAAGCTGAAATCGCCCGCAACCTTGAACTGGACGCGCCGTACAGATGAGCCTTGATGAACCACATATCGACACCTACGCCCGTGGCAAAGCACTGTCCGAGCAGGTGAATCCGGGCATGGAGGATGCATTGCGCGATCGCTATGACGCGCTTGTGCCCGGCTTGTCCCGGACGGTTGTCGATGTGGCGTATGGCCAGTTCTATGCTCGTGACGGTGTGGACGAAAAGACCCGTTTGCTGGCCACGATTGCGGCTTTGACAGCCTTGGGCGGACAGACCCGTCCCCAGCTCAAAGTGAATATCGCCAGTGCTCGTGCCGTGGGCGCGACCCGCGAAGAAATCTCGGAAATCATTTTTCAGATGACCCTTTATGGCGGCTTTCCCGCGATGATCAACGCCTTGAACGCCGCAATGGAAGTGTTCGAAGCGGAAGAGGAGCGCGCATGACCGACTCAAAAAATCCCTTCGAAGCGATGATCGCGCAATATCAGGAAATGGCCAAAGCCATGAACCCTGCGCTCGAGTCATTCACACCGAAAGGCTTTGAAACGCTGTGGCCAACCATGCCCAAAGAAGTAATGGAAATGTGGTTCGGCAACACCCTTAACAAAGACGGGCTGGACGCCAAGACACGCCTATTGCTGACATTGGGCGGTTTGACCGTCTTGGGCGCGCAAGCCGATACCCAAATTCGCACAACCGTGCGTCACCTCAAAGAGGTGGGTGCCAGAAAACAAGAAATCGTCGAGACCATTGGCCAGATGTCGATGTTCGCCGGAATTCCCGCCACGACCCGCGCGATGGAACTCGCGCAGGAGGTCCTGGCCGACAACGAGGAAAGTGACACATGAGCATTGCAGCACTGGCCTTTTACCTTTTTGCATCCTGCGTGATTGTTGGTGGCCTGTTCACCGTCATTAGCCGCAACCCCGTGCATTCGGTTCTTTGGCTGATCCTGTCGTTCCTGTCTGCAGCAGGCCTGTTCGTCCTTCTGGGCGCTGAATTTGTCGCCATGCTGTTGATCATCGTCTACGTGGGAGCGGTCGCCGTGCTGTTCCTGTTCGTGGTGATGATGCTGGATATCGACTTTGCCGAGTTGAAAGCTGAGATGGCCAAATACATGCCACTGGCCCTTTTGATCGGTGTGGTTCTGCTGATGCAGATCGGTCTGGCCGCCGGCGCATGGCAGGCCTCTGATGTGGCCGCCGCTCAACGTGCCGCCGTGACACCTGAAGGGGTCGAAAACACCGCCGCGCTGGGTCTGTTGATCTATGACCAGTATTTCCTGCTGTTCCAGCTGGCCGGTCTGATCCTACTGGTCGCCATGATCGGCGCCATTGTGCTGACCCTGCGCCACCGCAAGGACATCAAGCGCCAGAACGTTCTGGAACAGATGTGGCGCGATCCGGCAGACGCTATGGAAATGAAAGACATCAAACCGGGGCAGGGGCTTTGATCCTGACCCGGACCAAGAATTGGGCTGAAGTTCCAGCAAGGAACACAGTCTTCGACAGAACGATGGGACGAGACATATGATCGGACTTGAACATTATTTAACGCTGGCCACGGCGCTGTTCGTGATCGGCATCTTCGGGCTGTTCCTGAACCGCAAGAACGTCATCATCCTGTTGATGTCCATTGAACTGATGTTGCTGTCAGTGAACATCAACCTCGTGGCGTTCTCGAGCTTTATGGACGACATGGTCGGGCAGGTCTTTACCCTGCTGGTGCTGACCGTAGCCGCCGCAGAGGCCGCGATTGGTCTGGCGATCCTTGTCTCCTTCTTCCGGAACCGCGGCACCATCGCGGTGGAAGATGTCAACGTGATGAAAGGCTAACGATCCATGGAAAAGATCATTCTCTTTGCGCCACTGATCGGAAGCCTGATTGCAGGTTTCGGCTGGCGTTTTATCGGAGAGAAAACCGCACAGTATGTGACCACGGGCCTGCTGTTTCTGGCGTGCCTGTTGTCGTGGGTCGTGTTCCTTGGCCATGATGGCCAGACGCAGTACATCCACATTCTGGACTACATCCAGTCCGGAACGCTGGATACGGCCTGGTCGATCCGGATGGACCGGCTGACAGCGATCATGCTGATTGTTGTGACCACGGTGTCGGCGCTGGTTCATCTGTATTCGATGGGCTACATGGCGCACGATGAAAACTGGGGTGAGGGCGAAAGCTACAAGGCGCGTTTCTTTGCGTATCTGTCGTTCTTTACTTTCGCCATGCTTATGCTGGTGACCTCGGACAACCTTGTTCAGATGTTCTTTGGCTGGGAAGGTGTGGGCGTTGCCTCGTATCTTTTGATCGGCTTCTACTACAAAAAGCCCTCGGCCAATGCGGCCGCGATCAAGGCCTTTGTGGTCAACCGCGTCGGCGACTTTGGCTTTGCTCTTGGGATCGCTGGTCTGTTTTTCCTGACCGATAGCATCAAATTTGACGATATCTTTGCTGCCGCGCCCGCGCTGGCAGACACAACCCTGACCTTCCTGTGGACCGACTGGAATGCGGCGAACCTGCTGGCCTTCCTGTTGTTTGTCGGTGCGATGGGGAAATCGGCACAATTGTTCCTGCACACATGGTTGCCGGATGCGATGGAAGGTCCGACACCTGTGTCGGCGCTGATCCACGCGGCCACCATGGTGACGGCGGGTGTGTTCCTGATCTGTCGCATGTCGCCGCTGATGGAATACGCGCCAGAGGCCACTGCGTTTATCACTTTCCTCGGGGCCACAACGGCCTTTGTCGCGGCCACTATCGGTCTGGTTCAGAACGACATCAAACGCGTTATCGCCTATTCGACCATGTCACAGCTGGGCTATATGTTCGTGGCTGCGGGCGTTGGCGTTTACTCGGTCGCAATGTTCCACCTGTTCACGCATGCCTTCTTTAAGGCGATGCTGTTCCTTGGCGCCGGTTCGGTGATCCACGGCATGCACCATGAGCAGGACATGCGGAACTATGGCGGTCTGCGCAAGAAGCTGCCTTATACCTTCTGGGCGATGATGATAGGTACGCTGGCCATCACCGGTGTTGGTATTCCACTGACCCATATCGGGTTCGCTGGCTTCCTGTCCAAAGACGCCGTGATCGAAAGCGCATGGGCCGGAACCCAAGGGGGCTATGCCTTCTGGATGCTGGTGATCGCCGCATTGTTCACATCGTTCTATTCTTGGCGCCTGATGTTCCTCACTTTCTATGGCGAGGCGCGCGGCAACAAGAAAACACACGACCATGCACATGAAAGCCCGATGGTTATGCTTGTGCCGCTTGGTGTGCTGGCGATGGGATCGATCTTTGCGGGGATGATCTGGTACGGATCGTTCTTTGGCGATCATCACAAGGTCAACGCGTTCTTCGGCATCGAAGCGCATCACGAAGAGGTCGCTGGCGGTCATAGTGATGAGCATGCAGAGGATACGCATTCAACCGCAGAAGCCGCACCTGGCGACGATCACGCCGCGATGTCTGACGAACACCACGAAGGCAAATCCCACGATGAGATGCACGCCGATCCGGCACATGCTGTCATCGCTGCGGTTCACCACGGCGAAGCCCCGAAAGGCGCGATCTTTATGGCGCCTGACAACCACGTCATGGATGAAGCGCACCACGCCCCGACCTGGGTCAAGGTCAGCCCCTTCATTGCGATGATCTTGGGCTTTGCTGTCGCCTTCTGGTTCTACATCCTGAACCCTGTGCTGCCCAAAAAGTTGGCCGAGAGCCAATGGCCGCTCTACAACTTCCTGCTCAACAAATGGTATTTTGACGAGCTTTACGACGCGATCTTTGTCCGTCCTGCGATGGCCATTGGCCGGTTCTTCTGGAAGCGCGGTGACGGGAATGTAATTGACGGGTTCCTGAACGGCGTGGCGATGGGCATTGTGCCCTTCTTTACCCGCCTCGCTGGACGGGCCCAGTCTGGCTATATCTTTACCTATGCCTTTGCCATGGTGATCGGCATCGTCGTGCTGATTACATGGGTGACGCTCAACGGAGGAGCGCACTGATGAACGACAGCTTGCTCTCCATTGTCACATTCATTCCGGCTTTGGCCGCTCTGATACTGGCAATTTTCCTGCGCGGGGAAGAACCTGCCGCGCAGCGCAACGCCAAATCTGTTGCGATGGTGGCCACAGTCATCACCTTTCTGGTGTCGCTGGCTATCCTGATCGAATTTGACCCCTCGAATACCGGGTTTCAGTTTGTCGAAGAATACGACTGGTTGCTGGGCCTGAAGTTCAAATTGGGTGTCGACGGAATCTCGGTTCTGTTTGTCATGTTGACCACATTCATGATGCCGCTGGTGATTGCGGCCTCTTGGAATGTGACCCACCGTGTCAAAGAATACATGATTGCCTTCCTGCTGCTGGAAACGCTGATGCTCGGCGTGTTCATGGCGCTGGATCTGGTATTGTTCTACCTGTTCTTTGAAGCGGGCCTGATCCCGATGTTCCTGATCATCGGCATCTGGGGCGGCAAGAACCGCATCTATGCATCCTTCAAGTTCTTCCTCTATACCTTCCTTGGCTCGGTGCTGATGCTGGTTGCCATGGTTGCCATGTTCTCGGATGCGGGATCGACCGACATTCCGACATTGATGCTGCACCAGTTCGGATCAGAAAACTTCTCGGTTCTGGGCATCCAGATCGTGGGCGGCATGCAGACCTTGCTGTTCCTCGCTTTCTTTGCCTCGTTTGCTGTCAAAATGCCGATGTGGCCTGTCCACACCTGGTTGCCTGATGCACACGTTCAGGCGCCCACGGCGGGTTCGGTTGTTCTGGCCGCGATCCTGTTGAAAATGGGCGGCTACGGCTTCCTGCGCTTTAGCCTTCCGATGTTCCCTGTCGGATCGGCCGTGATGACCGATCTGGTCTTGTGGATGTCGGCAATTGCGGTGGTTTACACCTCGCTGGTGGCGCTGGTTCAGGAAGACATGAAAAAGCTGATTGCCTATTCGTCTGTGGCACACATGGGATACGTGACGATGGGGATCTTTGCTGCAAACCAGCAAGGTGTGGACGGCGCGATCTTCCAGATGATTTCGCACGGTTTTATCTCGGGGGCGTTGTTCCTCTGTGTGGGCGTGATTTATGACCGGATGCACACACGCGAGATCGATGCCTATGGGGGCCTCGTAAACCGTATGCCGGCTTATGCGCTGATCTTCATGTTCTTCACGATGGCCAACGTTGGTCTGCCGGGGACATCGGGCTTTGTCGGAGAATTCCTGACCATTCTGGGCGTCTTCCAGGCAAACACCTGGATTGCCTTGTTTGCGGCTTCGGGCGTTATCTTCTCGGCGTCTTATGCGCTTTGGCTCTATCGCCGCGTTGTCTTTGGCCAGTTGATCAAAGAAAGCCTCAAAACGATCAGCGACATGACACAGCGCGAGCGCTGGATCTTTGCTCCGCTGGTCGCCATGACACTTTTGTTGGGTGTCTACCCGGCACTGGTGACAGATATCATCGGGCCTTCTGTTGAAGCCCTGCTGAAAGATTACCATTCCGCCATTGCTGCGGTCGCTGAAGCGGCCCCGCAAACGGCATCGCACTAAGGAGAGCTTGAGAAAATGATCCAGGCTGATCTGAATACAATTCTGCCAGAAATCTTGCTGGCGCTCTATGCGATGCTCGCTTTGGTGGGGGTTGTTTACACTGGCAAAGACCGGCTTGCCCCGTTGTTGACGTGGGTCACGGCCGGTGTGCTGATCGCGGTTGCGGTCTGGATTGGACTGACACGGGGCGGCACGGGCGCAACGGCATTCAACGGCCTGTTCGTGGATGACGGTTTTGCCCGTTTTGCCAAAGTCGCGATCCTGCTGGCGGCGGGTGTCGTTCTGGCCATGGGGCAGGACTATATGAGCCGCAAGGGGATGCTGCGCTTTGAGTATCCGATCCTGATCGTTCTGTCCGTTGTAGGCATGATGGTTATGGTGTCGGCTGGCGACCTGATGACCCTTTATATGGGCCTCGAGCTGCAATCATTGGCCCTTTATGTTGTGGCCTCGATGCGCCGTGACAGTTTGAAGTCCTCGGAAGCGGGCCTCAAGTATTTCGTTCTGGGCGCGCTCAGTTCTGGCTTGTTGCTGTTCGGATCTTCGCTTGTCTATGGCTTTTCGGGGACCACTACATTCTCTGGTATCGTCGAGGCCGTCGGCCACGGCCACGCGCCGCTGGGTCTGTTGTTCGGCTTGACCTTTGTCACCGCCGGACTTGCCTTCAAGATTTCGGCAGTGCCGTTCCACATGTGGACACCTGATGTTTACGAAGGCGCACCAACCCCGATTACCGCATTTTTTGCGACCGCACCGAAAATGGCTGCGATGGGTCTGTTTGCCCGCGTCTTGCATGATGCCTTTGGCGGCGTGGTGTCAGACTGGCAGCAAATCATTGCGCTGATGTCCGTGTTGTCGATGTTCCTCGGGGCGGTTGCCGCGATTGGGCAGAACAACATCAAACGTCTGATGGCCTATTCTTCGATTGCCCATATGGGCTATGCGATGATGGGTCTTGCTGCGGGCACGGCCTTTGGTGTGCAGGCGCTTTTGATCTATATGGCGATCTACGTGACGATGAATATCGGTACCTTTGCCTTCATCATGAGCCTTGAGCGTGATGGCCAGCCGGTTGTCGATATCCGGTCGTTGCATATGTATTCCTCGCGTGAGCCGGGCAAGGCGCTGGCGGTGCTGCTGCTGATGTTCTCATTGGCCGGTGTGCCGCCCATGGTTGGCTTCTTTGGCAAGTTCTATGTCCTGCGGGCCGCATATGAGGCTGGTCTGGTCTGGCTGGCCGTGCTGGGTGTTGTGGCGTCTGTGATCGGGGCCTTCTATTACCTGCGGATCGTCTATTACATGTACTTTGGTGACGAAGGCGAAGCTTTGGACAAGAACCGCTCGCCTGTGCTCTGGGTTGCCTTGATGGTACCTGCAGCGGCGATGCTGATCGGTGTTGTGAACCTGTTCGGCATCGAAGGTATTGCACAGGCAGCCGCGGCCACTCTGGTTCAATAACCAACCTAAAGACGTTATAAAGACGAGACGCGCCCCTTTGGGCGCGTCATCCTTTTGAGGGACCCTGTTTGGGGACGTTACGACAAAGACAAAGGACCGGACTGTGAACAACTGGCCTGACGGATATGGAAGACGGGTGCTTGCCGAAGTGGACAGCACCAATGCCGAAGCCCAGCGGATTGCCTCGTCCCTGACAGGGCCGGAATGGATACTGGGTTTGAGCCAAAAAGCAGGGCGAGGGCGCAGGGGGCGACCTTGGACTGACCCCACCGGAAACTTTGCCGGAACCCTTGTTCTTCGACCCACGGAAACACCGGACCTGATTGCACTGCGTTCGTTTGTAGCCTCGCTTGCCTTGTTTGATGCGTTTGTGGATGTAACGGGCAGAACCGAACCTTTTTCCCTGAAATGGCCTAACGATGTGCTGTTAAACGGGGGCAAAGTGGCCGGCATTCTTTTGGAAAGCGCCGGTTTCGCAGGTGGTCAAATGAGCCATCTGGCCATCGGCATTGGCGTGAACCTGAAACATGCACCGGATGCCGCGCACCTTGAAAAACGGTCTGTCCCGCCGGTTTCACTGTTGTCCGAAACGGGCGCGGACGTAGATCCGGAAACCTTTCTGGATCTTCTTGCTGCGGCTTACGCGCGGTGGGAAACGCAATTCACCACCTATGGTTTCGATCCCATTCGCACGGCTTGGCTTGCGCGGGCTGCACGTTTGGGCGAGGAAATCACGGCGCGAACGTCACGTGATGAAACTGTTGGCACCTTTGAAACGGTGGACAGCGCGGGCAATCTGGTGTTGAAGACGCCCAAAGGTCCTGTCGCCATTCCGGCGGCGGACATTTTCTTCTAAAGCTTGAGGGGATAGTGATGCTCCTGGCCATTGATTGCGGCAATACCAATACAGTGTTTTCGATCTGGGACGGTGATAAGTTCCTGTGCACCCTGCGTACATCTACACACCATGCGCGCACGGCAGATGCCTACTTCACCTGGTTCTCGACACTGATCAAACACTATGAAATTGACCACGATATTTCCGAAGTGATCATTTCCTCGACGGTGCCGCGTGTGGTCTGGAACCTTCGGGTTTTTGCGGACCGGTTCTTTAACTGCCGCCCCTTGGTTGTGGGCAAGCCGGAATGCCTTTTGCCGATCGAAGCACGCGTCGATGCGGGGACGATTGTCGGCCCTGATCGCCTTGTGAATACAGCCGGTGCCTTTGATCGACACGGCGGCGACCTGATCGTTGTTGATTTTGGCACGGCGACAACCTTTGATGTGGTTGCGGCCGATGGCGCCTATATTGGCGGGGTAATCGCACCGGGTGTGAACCTGAGCCTTGAAGCCCTGCACAACGCCGCTGCGGCGCTGCCGCACGTTGATATTGCCAAACCAAGTTTCGTAATCGGAACCAATACCGTTGCATGCATCCAGTCGGGTGTCTTCTGGGGGTATGTTGGTCTTGTTCGCGAGATTTGTGACCGAATTAAAGCCGAACGCGACCGGCCTATGACAATTGTCGCAACCGGGGGACTGGCCCCATTGTTCCAGCAATCGGTCGATCTATTTGATAGTTTCGAAGACGATCTGACCATGCACGGCTTGACCGTGATACACAATCATAACAAGGAAAACGCAACTTGAGCAGCGAACGTCTGATCTATCTGCCTTTGGGTGGAGCCGGTGAAATCGGTATGAATGCCTATGTCTACGGGTATGGCCCCGAAAACGAAGAACGCCTGATCCTTGTCGATCTTGGCGTCACGTTTTCCGACATGGAGACAAGCCCGGGTGTCGACCTGATTTTCCCCGACCTGACATGGTTGATGGCAAACAAGCACCGTCTTGAAGCGATCTTCATCACGCATGGTCACGAAGACCACGTTGGTGCGGTTGGCCATTTTTGGGAACAATTGGGCGCGCCGGTGTATGCCCGTGCCTTTACCGCAGCATTGGCCCGTCACAAAATGGCGGACCGTGGCCAACCCGAAGAAGTCGTGAAAACCGTCTCCGCTTGGCCTGAAGTGACCAAAGCGGGTCCATTTTCCGTTGGCTTCCTGCCTGTCAGCCATTCGATCCCCGAAAGCGCAGGACTGGTGATCGATTGCCCCGCAGGCCGCGTGATCCATTCGGGCGACTTCAAGCTGGATGAAACGCCCGTTGTCGGCGAACCCTTTGACCCAGAACTTTGGGCGGATGTCTGCAAAGACGGGGTGAAGGCGCTGGTTTGTGATTCAACCAATGTGTTTTCAACTGCGCCCGGACGATCCGAGGCAACAGTTGGCCCAGAGATTGAAAAACTGATCCTGTCGGCACCACAGATGATTGCCGCGACCACGTTTGCTTCGAATGTGGCCCGTGTCAAAACCCTTGCCGAAGCAGGTGAGCGGGCAGGGCGGTCGATCTGTTTGATGGGGCGCGCCATGCGTCGCATGATCGAGGCCGCGATCCAAACCGGCGTTCTGGATAGTTTCCCAAAAGTGATCAGCCCTGAAGACGCCCGTGCAGTGCCACGTGAAAACCTGATGCTGATCGTCACCGGATCGCAGGGCGAACGTCGTGCGGCCTCGGCGCAGCTGGCGCGCGGAAAATACAATGGTTTGACGATGAAAGAGGGCGACATGTTCCTGTTCTCATCCAAAACCATTCCGGGCAACGAACGCGGTGTCATCCGGATCATGAACCAGTTTTCCGAGATGGGCGTTGATATTGTGGATGATGCCAACGGGCATTTCCATGTTTCGGGCCATGCCAACCGCCCTGATCTCGAGCGGTTGCAGGATATCGTGAAACCCCAGATGGTGATCCCGAACCACGGCGAACACCGCCATCTGCGCGCGCATGCCAAACTGTCAAACGAGCGTGGCCGTGCTTCGGTTTTGGCCGTGAATGGCACGATGGTTGATTTGACAGGCGACGAGCCACGGGTATGCGGATTTGTCGAAACCGGCCGCACCTATTTGGACGGCGCTATCAAAATTGGCGCCTTGGATGGCATCGTGCGTGACCGTATCCGTATGGCGCTGAACGGGCATCTGATCGTAACCGTTATTCTTGATGAAGATGACGAACCTTTGGGCGAAGCATGGTGCGAGATGAAGGGGTTGCCAGAGCTCGGCCGCAGCAATGCGCCGTTGTTGGAAGTCTTGGAAGAGGACCTCACCCAGTTCCTCGGACGCGCGTCTGAAAAGACTCTGACAAGCGATGACAAAATCGAGCAAGAGTTGCGCCGGATTGCGCGCAACACCTGTAATGATGAAATCGGCAAAAAGCCCGAAGTGACTGTGATTGTCTCTCGTATGAGCTAAATTCGACATTCATCTGTCGAAACTTGACGAGAATCAAATGCAAACTTGCGCTCCGCTGGGATCATTCCCAGCGGAGGCAAAGACAATGACCTTTTACGCAAACGATTTAATTGATTTAGAACGTTACCCCATTCATCAATCTGGACCCGCACGTGATGCGTTGATTGCACAGGTGCAGGGTGACTTGGCCAAAGACGGTTGTGCAGTGATCAAGGGGTTCCTGACCCCTAAGGGCATCGCGGAAATCGCAAACGAGGCTGACAGCGTCGCGCATTTAGGGCACCGGAGCTTTAACCGAACCAACCCTTATTTCACCAAGGACGATCCGGCCTTGCCCGGGGATGATCCGCGTCGACAGTTTTTCGACCGGTCCAACACCTTTATTGCCGCCGACAATTTCGCAAATCAGGGCGCGTTGCGGTGTGTGCATGACTGTGACGGGTTTGACAGCTTCATCCAAGAGTGCCTTCAGGAGAACAGGTTCTTTCGCTACGCCGATCCCTTGGCCGATGTGATCGTAAACATGGCCGAAGAGGGCAACGGGTTTCCGTGGCACTTTGATACTAACAATTTCACGGTGACCTTGGCCATTCAGAATGCCGAGGAAGGTGGTGCCTTTGAGTATGCGCCGGCCATCCGTGCCGAAACCGAGAACTTTGACGAGGTTCAAAAGGTTCTTGAGGAGCGTTCGGATCAGGTGACTGTACTGAACCTCGAACCCGGAGATTTACAGCTGTTTCGGGGGCGTTATTCCTTGCACAGGGTTGCGCCGTTGAAGGGCGCCCGCCGACGTTATGTGGCGATTTTTTCCTATGTGGAAGAACCGGATATGGTCGGGGCGCCTGAACGCACAAAACAGCTTTACGGGCGTGTCTTGCCTGTGCATCTGGAACGCGCGGGCCAGCGCGCGGATGCGTTTATTGATTGAAACGGGTGGGAAAGAAAAAGCCTCGGAACTTTAGGAAGTTCCGAGGCTCAAAATTATCCGGCGCGACGCTCGTCAAAGCTTAGCGCGATAAAGCTGGGCAGGTGATCACCCATACCAATGATCTTGTCGTCACGACCACGGTCGGAACGGCCACGTCCGCGACCACGAGCGGGCTGCTTGGTGTGTTTCGGCTCTTCCCGGCGTGGTGCGGCTGCAGGTTCTTGTTGCTTGCGTGGCGCCTCTTTGGGGGCCGCGACCTCGGCCACAGGAGCGTCCGCTTTCGGGTTTTCCTTTTTCGCCGATTTACGCGGCGCAGGTTTAACCGGATTTTCACGGCGGGGAATTTGTTTCTGGATCAGTGTCTCAACCGCATCAAACGCCTTTTCGTCGCGCGGAATGCAGATGGTGACCGCTTTGCCTTCGCGACCGGCACGACCCGTCCGTCCAATCCGGTGGACGTAATCCTCGGCGTGGCCCGGAACGTCAAAGTTGAACACGTGGCTCACGCTTGGCACATCAAGGCCACGCGCAGCAACGTCAGACGCCACCAGAATACGCAGTTCGCCATTACGGAACGCGTCAAGCGTCTTGGTGCGCTGGCTTTGATCCAGATCGCCGTGAATTGGGGCGGCGTCATAGCCGTATTTTTTCAACGACTTCGCGCAGATATCCACGTCTGTCTTCCGGTTGCAGAAGATAATCGCGTTAGAGCAGCTGTCGCCTTCCTGTTCGATCAATGCACGCAGCACGCTGCGTTTTTCACTGCCTTCACGATCACGGCGGCTTGCCTTGAACATGACCACTTCCTGCTCGATCGTTTCCGATGCGGTCGCCTGACGCGCAACTTCAACGCGGGCCGGTGCGGACAGGAAGGTGTTGGTGATCCGCTCAATCTCGGGTGCCATAGTGGCCGAGAAGAAAAGCGTCTGGCGCGTGAATGGTGTCAAGGAGAAGATGCGTTCGATATCGGGAATGAACCCCATATCCAGCATACGGTCCGCTTCGTCGACAACCATGATCTGAACGCCGGTCAAAAGCAGCTTGCCCCGCTCGAAATGGTCCAGAAGACGGCCGGGGGTCGCAATCAGAACATCCACACCGCGATCAATCAGGGCGTCCTGTTCTTTGAACGACACACCACCAATCAGCAACGCTTTAGTAAGCTTCAGGTGTTTTGAATAGGTGTCAAAGTTCTCTGCAACCTGCGCGGCAAGTTCGCGCGTCGGACACAGAACAAGGCTGCGCGGCATGCGTGCACGTGCGCGACCTCTGGCCAGCAGCGACAACATGGGCAGCGTAAAGCTGGCTGTCTTGCCTGTGCCGGTCTGGGCGATGCCCAAAACGTCTTTACCTTCCAGCGCCGAGGGAATCGCCCCCGCCTGAATAGGTGTTGGAGTTTCATACCCGGCTTCGCTGATCGCTTTCAGCACCTTGGGGTTAAGGTTCAAATCGGAAAATTTCGTCATGTGTATCCGTGGTTTACGGACACTTCCGGCCCGTAGCAGCTTTTGGGGTCAGGCCCTATCGGCCCAGCGGTTAGTCGCCTGATCAACCCTCGCGCGGTTTGTATCCCAATACCCGTCACGGGTCAATCTAAGCGCACAGTGGCGCAACCATTTGGCAACAGATGGGCGCGATTACGGAAATTGTCGCTGTCGCTTGGTATCAAGTTCCAGGCGATAGGCCCGCAGCAAGCCACGTTTTTCGAGCGCTTTGAGAAGATCCGGAGAGGCCACGCACACTTCGTCATAAAAGGCCCGCAACCCGGCTTTGCCGTCGGATTTCTCAAGCGTCGCGAACAGGTCGTGAATGGTCATGCCGCCTTTGTGGCTGGGCACAGCGGCCCGAAGATCAGATCGGTATGAGCCCCGGTTGTGACGGTATCGATACTGATCGAGCCATGTTTCCCAATCTTTGACGTGAACATGACAAAGGTCGATGTCAGCCAACTCGGCCTTCTGGGGAAGTTCTTCGCCGTTTTGAAAAGCGTTGTGTATTCGGATTGTCACGTCTGGCAGACCCGTTCGAACAAATATCTTGCCCTGTATATGGCTGAGAAATCCGCCTTTAATATAGAGGCCAAAGGTCGGGAACAGGGATTGCGAAATCTGTTGCCGCTGACCTTGGGCTGGTATGAACCCTTTGAAAAAGGTCACATCGGTCGGGGCAGCGTTGTCCGGTGGGGCAAGCGCCTCGATCGGGCGCACGCGTGCGGTTTGCACCGTGTCGGGCAAAGCGGCCAGCAGATCGCCTACAGGTCGATGGGGCCAGAGAAACTCGTCCACATCAACGTGCAAAAGCCAATCCAGATGTTGAGAGGCGCGGGCATAGGCGTGCGTCGCATTGCGCCCCTGACGCACCTGATGTTTGGCAGGGCGATGTTTGCCGCCTTTTGTCCAATAGGCTTTGTCGGTTCGGATGACACTCACGCGGGGGTGTTGTTCCAGACGGGACTGCGCGCTTTCGTAGTCATCATCAAGATAGATATAAAGATGGTCTGCGCCGATCTCGAGATAGTGTGCTGCGAAATTCAGAATATCGCGGGCAGGGGCCTTGATGGTGGCAACGATTCCCCAGCGCATCACTCTTTACCCTTAAGCCGGGCGTGCACTTCTCTCATGCGTTTGAGGCGGCGGAAAAGGGTGGCCGGATCGCGGTTCAGCGTTTCGAACAGGTGATTGGCCAACGGGGCGATGCCGGGATCGGTCATGGCCAATTCCCAAACGGGCGCAATGACATTGATGTCCAGCCCGCCATGTTGCAGCGAGTATTGCGCCATATCCATCGGCATGGGGGCTTTGACACGGCGGGCAAACCCAAAGGGCACTTTGGGTTCCATACCGCTGTATTGCCGCTCAAATTCATAGAGTTTCATGACCCCGAACAGCATGCGCATTGCCTGACCGACCTGACGTTGCACATCGGTGCCGCCGTGGTCCGCAAATGTCATGATCGAAGACACCTGCCAGCGCAGATCAAGCTGCTCGATCAGGTGTTCATGTTGCTCTGCCCAAAGTCTGAGGAAGAGTGTCGCCACATCATCAGGAGCACTGGTTTTGCGCAGATTCGAAATAAGCAGCGCATTCAGCAGGGCGAGTTCGGATTTGCCGACAAACTCGACCGCAATGTCACGCCGTTTGCGCGAAAAGGCAGACGACCTGCGCGGTTCGCCTGCACGTTTCTTCGTTGCCGCCTCGGTTACAAATGTGGTGGTAAACGGGATTAGGTCGGCATCTGCTGCGGGAAGGGAATCTTTATCCAGATCAAAGGGTTCGCGCCGAGAGTTGTAGCGTTCGATCAGGGCGTGAAGGCCGCCGGGATATGACAGGTCATCTTGGGACATAGGCTATGATTGCACGGGGGGATGCCCCGTGCAATTGGTGCAATGCCTTACACCATCATTTCCTTGGTCGCCGTCAATTTCACATCCGGATAGTCCCGTTCGACGCGGTCGATGTCCCATTGAAGGCGGGTCAAATACACGACATCGCCGTCATGGTCGTAAGAGATGTGCTGCTTGTTGGCATCTGCAAACTTCTCGACCGCTGTCCGGTCGCCGTTCACCCAGCGGGCTGACGTGAATTGAGATTGCTCGAAACGGACAGGCAGGCCGTATTCCATCTCGATCCGGCTGGCGAGCACTTCAAATTGCAGCGCCCCAACGACACCGACAATAAAGCCTGAGCCGATCATGGGTTTGAACACCTTTGCCGCGCCTTCTTCGGCAAATTGCATCAGCGCCTTTTCAAGGTGTTTAGCCTTCATCGGATCGCCTGCGCGAATGCCTTGCAACAGCTCTGGCGCAAAGGACGGAATGCCGCTCACACGTATGGCTTCGCCTTCGGTCAACGTATCGCCGATGCGCAATTGGCCGTGGTTCGGAATACCGATGATATCGCCAGCCCATGCTTCTTCGGCAAGTTCCCGATCCGAGGCCAGAAACAGGACAGGGTTTGAAATCGCCATTGGCTTTTTAGAGCGCACATGGGTCAGCTTCATGCCGCGTTTAAAGTGGCCAGATGCCAGACGGACAAAGGCAACACGGTCGCGGTGCTTGGGGTCCATATTGGCCTGCACCTTGAACACGAAACCCGATACTTTCTTTTCTTCAGGTGCAATCTTGCGAGGTTCCGCCGATTGAACCTGTGGTTCGGGGCCATAATGCGCGATGCCATCCATCAGTTCTTTGACACCAAAGGAATTGATGGCAGAGCCGAACCAGATCGGGGTCATGTGCCCTTCGAGAACGGCCTGCGGGTCAAGCGTGGGCAACAGTTCCCGCGCCATTTCCACATCTTCCTTTAGCTTTTCAAGCAAGTGTTCGGGAACATGCTCGGCCAACTGCGGGTCATCCAGCCCCTCAATCTGAAGGGTTTCGGCAACAACGTTCCGATCGGCGCGATCCATCAACTCGAGACGGTCGTTCAGAAGGTCATAACACCCCAGAAAGTCGCGCCCTGTGCCGATGGGCCAGCTGGCAGGCGTCACGTCAATGGCCAGATTTTCCTGAATTTCGTCGATGATATCGAAGGTGTCGCGGCTTTCGCGGTCCATCTTGTTACAGAAGGTCAGGATCGGCAAATCGCGCAGACGGCATACTTCGAACAGTTTTTGCGTCTGGCTCTCAACACCTTTTGCCCCATCAATGACCATCACCGCTGCATCCACAGCGGTGAGTGTCCGATAGGTGTCTTCGGAGAAATCCGAGTGACCGGGTGTGTCGACGAGGTTGAACCGGTATTTGCCGAAATCAAAAGACATCGCCGAGGCCGAAACCGAAATACCGCGGTCTTTTTCCATCTGCATAAAGTCCGAGCGTGTGCGTCGGGCTTCGCCCTTTGCACGCACCTGACCCGCCATCTGGATGGCGCCACCATACAAAAGGAACTTTTCCGTCAGAGTCGTTTTACCGGCATCCGGGTGCGAAATGATCGCAAAGGTGCGGCGACGGCCGATTTCCGGCGGTAGATTGGGGCGGTTTGAAGATACATCCAGCATGGGCAGGCATATAGAAGGGGAACGGGGGCGGTGCAACCGCGCTGTTATATGCAGGGCAAGTCGACCGCAGGCCAAAGCGGCTGAAAAAAGACGGTTTGATGCCCTTGTGAGGGGTTACTTGCTGGACGCCCTGCGCAAAAGATCTACCGCATCGGGGCGATCAAGCAGGTTTTCATGAACCTCGTATGCCAGCTGCGGTCCTTTGCCATTTGATGCCGCCGGTTTTTTAAGTTTCTGGCTGACTTCTTTAGGCAGGATTGGGCTGGTGCGCTGGTCAATCTGCATGGTTTCCGCCGAAATACCTTCGGCAAAGATAATCTGGTGAGTGTCGAACAAAAGCTGGAAGTAATCGACAAATCCGCCGGCCTGAACATAGACCGTTTCGCCGTTGACAAGATGGCGCGCGCGCACCAGCAGCTCAGAGCGGCCAGCGCCGATATGGTCGCGACGTTGATAGATAAACAGCCGGTGATCGGGGCTGACCTTGAGGTCGGCCGCGTTGTTCAACGTACCGGCAGTGATAACAATGGGGGCAAATTCGCCCTGTGCGCGGACCGTCAGGCGACCAATCCAGCGGATCTCCTGTGGGCCATCATCGCGTGTCAGGACGCGATCCCCGGCCTTGAGGTCTTCGACGCAACGTTGTTCGCCGGTTGCCATGGTGATGCGGGTGCCACGGGTAAAGCTGACACAGGCGACTTGCGCCGTGCGCAGCCGTGCATGTTCGCGGTCGACACCAACCAGAGTGTAAGGGACCTTGAATTCCAAAGGGGACAACGGCGCGGCATAGATCTGGGCTACGTGGCCTTCCGGGTCGACTTCGACAAGGATCAGGATTTCGATTGTGGCGCCGGTGGGCGGCATCACGGTCAGAATGCAATCAGGATGAAGCGCCGCGCCATGGGCACCAAGGGCGCTGTCTTGGGCGATGGTAAAGCGGTTTCCTTCGCTGACTTGGAAAGATAAGCTTTCCACATGGTTGCCATAGCCCAGTTCGTAGATGTCATCCGGAACAAGTTCATCCGCAAACGAAAGCCCATCCCCAAGGTTCGCACCATCGGTCACGCGAATTTTATCCGCGCGGTACACCGGTAGGCTTTGAGAGGGATAAACTGTTTTTTGTTCAGATTGCGGCATTTTTTCAAGATTGCTTGTTAAATTAAGTCATGCAAGCTTTGACCAAAAAATGTGTCACTTTGTGGTCTCGGGCTCGGCAATTTACTGGCACATTGTGCTAATTGTGCATTAACTGGGGCAAATTCAAGCGAAGGGGAGATTGCCATGGATCTGGGAATCAAAGGGAAGCGCGCATTGGTTTGTGCGTCATCGAAAGGTTTGGGCCTGGGATGTGCCGAAGCATTGGCAGAGGCCGGTGTGGATTTGGTCATGAACGCACGAGGGTCAGAAGCCCTCGAGGCCGCAGCCGCAGACATCCGGTCACGGTTTGGCGTTGAGGTTGCCACTGTTGCTGCGGACGTCACCACCGTGGAAGGTCAGGCCGCAGTTTTGAAAGAGGCTGAAGGTGTGGAAATTCTTGTCACCAATGCAGGCGGCCCCCCTCCGGGTTTGTGGAGCGACTGGGATCGTGACGATTTCATCAAGGCGCTCGATTCAAATATGCTGGCGCCCATTGCTTTGATGAAGGCACTGTTGCCCGGCATGATGGAAAAGGGCTGGGGCCGCGTGGTGAATATCACCTCACAGTCGGTCAAGGCGCCCATTCCCGCGCTGGGTCTGTCAAACTCGGCGCGCGCCGGTCTGACAGGATATGTGGCAGGAACGGCCCGTCAGGTCGCAGGCAGCGGCGTGAACATCAACAACCTGCAACCGGGTATTCATGCCACCGACCGTGCTGTTTCTCTGGATACCGGCGTTTCCAAGGCGCAGGGCATTTCGATGGATGAGGCCAAGGCAAACCGCTGTGCCACCATTCCGGCGGGGCGCTATGGCACTCGTCAGGAATTTGGTTCGACCTGTGCTTTCCTGTGTTCGCAACAGGCAGGGTTCATGGTGGGGCAAAATATCCTGCTGGATGGCGGTGCCACCAATTCGACAATGTAATCATGGCGCAGGGATTTTCCTTGAAAGACCAGTTGTTCAATGCGGACACGCTGGGTGATTTGGCGGCAGAGTATTCTGCCGCCTTGCCTTTCTTTGATGCAGAGGCGTTTCACGCAGAGGTCGTCGCGGGCCTTGAAGGGCGCGAACTTCTCGAGCGTCTAGACTGGATCGCGGACTGTATCGCGAACCGGTTGGCGCCCGATTTTCCAACGATGTCTGCACAATTGCTGGCGGCGATGCCTTCAAAGCTTGATCCGGGGCTGTCAGACGATGATTTTGGCCGGTTCATCCATGCGGTGCCCGGCATTCTGGCAGTGCGGCATGGGCTGGAAGAACATCACGATCAGGCACTTGATCTGCTCTATGAAGCGACGCAGCGGTTTTCGATGGAATTCTACATCCGGCCCTTTTTGAACAGGTGGCCCGAAGACACCTTGGCCCGTTTGTCACATTGGGTAGGGGACAAGAACTATCACGTGCGTCGGTTGGTCAGCGAGGGCACCCGTCCCAAGCTTCCTTGGGCCAAAAAGATAGATATGGCACCGCTGGATGCACTGCCGCTGTTGGACAGTCTGTTTGATGATCCCACACGATACGTCACACGCTCGGTGGCAAACCATCTGAATGATATCGCAAAAATCGATGCCACGGCGGTGGTGGATGCGTTGGCGGGTTGGCAGGCGTCCGGCCGACAGACCGAAAAAGAGATGGCATGGATGACCCGTCACGGGTTACGCACCCTGATCAAACAGGGCCATCCGGCAGCGCTTGAAATGCTGGGGTATCGTCAGGATGTGCCCGTGAGGCTGTCGTGTGTTGATCTGGCAGATGTGACGCCCCGCATTGGGGATGGCTTGGCGCTGTCTTTGACGCTTGAGACCGGTTCAAAAAAAGATGTGCCCGTTTTGGTCGACTATGTGATCCGGTTTCACCGTCCTGACGGACGTGAAGGCCGCAAGGTGTTCAAATTGAAGCAAGCTGTTGTGCCTGCGGGTGGATCCCTCGAATTGTCAAAACGCCATGTCCTCAAGGGGAACGCCACAACCTTTAAACTGCATCCCGGGCCACATGCGATCGAGGTGCAGGTAAACGGTCGCGTGCTTGGGCAGGTTGCCTTTGATCTGCATCCCGCAGCATGACCAGACGGGCGAGTTTGCCGCGCGGGTCGGGCTTGCGGGGGCATGACCTGACTGCTAATGGTCGGGAAATCTGAACCTTTTTCGTCGGATACTTCAAAGAGGCCCGTTTGACCCAAACACCGCCCAGACTTGAGATACGCAATCTTCGTCGCCGTTTCGGTGATCGTGATGTTGTGAATGATGTCTCGCTCAGCATTCAGCCCGGACATGTGACATGCCTTTTGGGGCCGTCAGGATGTGGTAAATCCACGACTCTGCGGATGATCGCCGGGGTCGAGATGCAGGATTCAGGCGAAATCTATGTCGACGGCAATCTGATCTGTGACACGGTGTTCCGCATTCCGCCCGAGCGTCGTCAAATCGGTTTGATGTTTCAGGATTTTGCCCTGTTTCCCCATATGAGCGTAGGCGACAACGTTGCTTTTGGTCTCAAAGGACGGCGCGATGAAAAGCGTGCGCGCGTGGAACATTTGCTGTCCAAGGTTGGCCTGCAATGGGCCATTGATGACTATCCGCACGTCCTGTCCGGTGGAGAACAACAGCGGATCGCTCTGGCGCGTGCCTTGGCGCCGCGTCCCCGCATTATGTTGATGGATGAACCCTTTTCAGGACTGGACAACCGGCTTCGTGATGGCATCCGTGACGAAACGCTTGCGGTGTTGAAAGAAGAAGACACAGCCGTTTTGCTGGTCACACACGAGCCGGAAGAAGCCATGCGCATGGCGGACGAGATTGCCCTGATGCGCGACGGCCGCATTGTCCAGCAAGGCGCGCCTTACAACATTTACAACGCGCCCTTCGACAAAGAGGCCGTCGGGTTCTTTAGCGATATCAACGTCATCAAGGCGACAAGCAACGGCGCGTTGACGGAAACGCCCTTTGGCCCCTTTTTGACACCGGGCTTTGACGACGGCGCAGAGGTCGAAATTATCGTCCGGCCCCAGCACGTCAAACTGGATTTCGATCGCAATGGGCATGGCCCAAGCCCGACACCGAGCCGCGGAGAAGCGGCCCGCGGGTTTGTGACCCGTGCACGGTTCATGGGTAACGAAAGCCTTGTTGAATTCCGGATGGAGCACGATGGCTCTATTCTGAAGACCACTGTGCCAAACGTCTTTTTGCCTGCTGAAGAGACACCATTCTGGCTGACCATTCGGCGTGACAGGTGCTTTGTCTACAAAGCCTAGTCGTTATTCCGCTGACAGATTTGGCGTGTAATCCTCTAGCCGCTTGCCCGGTTCATCCACAAACAGACCGGGCAGAATGGTCAGATCTTCAATCAGATCCGTACGCAGGGTGTCAAATCCACTCGTGGTCTCGTTCCATACAAGGCAGGTCCAGACACGTCCCCAGTAGTCCAGTTTGAGAGGACGCACGTCAAACAGGCTTTTGTCCTGCATCTTCAGGCGCAGTTTCTGACGGTTGCGCACCGCACTGCGCAATGGACCAAGGTGGCGGAACCCGTGCGCGGCATCAGCAAACGGATAGACCGCAAAGCCAAACGACTTTGGCGCGCCATGCCGGTCCTCGGGCAGAACGGCATCGATCTTGGAGGACAGGCTTTCTGCGGCCTCTTTCAGCTCTCCATCTACGCCGTTGCCCACGGCTGCGAGCCCAAGATGCAGCGCCTCGAGTTCAGTCTCGGTCAGGTTCAGGGGGGGCAGGGTGATCGCAGCCCGCGCAGAGTACCCCACGCCGCGCTCTCCTTCGACAGGCACGCCTGATGCGGCAAGTGTATCCATATCGCGATAGATCGTGCGCACCGAGACCTCAAGTTTCTGCGCCATGTCCTCTGCGCGGTGCAGGTCGCCGTCTTTTAGAATTTGGATCAGGGCATAGAGCCGGTCAGAACGTTTCATCAGGTGATTCTCTTGTCGCTTTTGACCTATTACTGACAAAAACCTGTCAACTGACAAGCTATTGACAAAACCAATCCAAAAATCGCTTCAAAAAGCCCCGGAAAGCGCGGTTTTGGCGCTTTCCGTTCCGGTGTCGAAGTTTTATCAAAGGCAGGTAATTTTCTGGCGGCATGTCACCCGCCTTGAAGCAAGGAGAGAATTCATGGGTATCGGAAATATCGGTCTTCCTGGCCTGCTGCTGATCGCGGTTGTTGTATTGGTTCTGTTTGGTCGCGGAAAAATCTCGGGCCTGATGGGCGAAGTGGGCAAAGGCATCACGTCCTTCAAAAAGGGTATCAACGAAGGCCAGCAAGAGCTGGAGCAAGAAGCCTCTGACGCGGCAAAAGACGTCACGCCCGAAGACGAAAAAGACAAAGTCTGATACGGGGGCTGAAGCGCCATGTTTGATCTGGGAATGGCAGAACTTTTGGTGATCGGCATCGTTGCGCTGATCGTCGTTGGGCCAAAAGATTTGCCGGTGCTTTTCCGCCGTGTGGGTCAGTTTGTCGGCAAGGCAAAAGGGATGGCGCGCGAGTTTTCGAGTGCCATGAACCAAGCGGCGGATCAGGCAGGCGTCAAGGACGTGACTGATACCTTCAAAAGCGCGACAGACGGTTTGAACACGGTGACCAACCCGATGAAGGCGGCCACCGAAACCTTCAAGGAAACGACCAAGACAATCACGGACCTGAACATCGATCCCGACAGCGAGACCGGCAAACTGGCGGCGCAAAGGGCCGAAGACACGCGCAAGATTCAGGAAGCGACTGCCAAAAAGGCCCAAGAGCGTTTGGAAGCCGATGCAAAGGCCGCCGAAAAAGCGGCCGCAGAGGCGCGCGCCCTTGCGGATGCGGCGCAACAGCCCGCAGCAGATGCGGCTGAAAAGGACAAAGCATGAGCAACACAGAAGAGATCGACGACAGCTCGGCCCCGCTCATCGAGCATCTGGCCGAACTCAGAACACGGCTGATCCGCTCTGTTTTGGCCCTGCTGGTGGGGGTGAGCATCTGCTTCATCCCGATTGGCGGCGATTTCATTGCTGTTCACATCCTGAATTTCCTGTTGTCCCCGATCGAAGCCTCCTTGCGGGCCTTGGGTGATCCTTCCCCGACACTTCAGTACACGTCGCCGCAGGAATACCTGTTTACGCTGTTCCGCATCTCGATGGTGTTCGGGTTTGCGATGGCCTTTCCGGTGATTGCTTTCCAGATGTGGCGCTTTGTGGCTCCGGGTCTCTACAAGAATGAAAAAGGGGCGTTTTTGCCCTTTATGATTGCATCGCCTTTTATGTTTTTGCTGGGTGCAAGCTTTGCCCATCTTGTCGTGACACCTCTGGCGATGTCCTTCTTCCTTGGTTTCGCGGATGTAAGTTCGATCTTCGCAAATCTCCTGTCGAACGCAGAACCCAATCTGCCGGGTGAAGCCGTTGTCGTTCCCGAGACACAAGAAGGTATCAAGGTGACCTTCTTTGGTAAGGTGAACGAAAGTCTGGATATCACGCTGAAGTTTATCATGGCCTTCGGCCTGTGTTTCCAGCTTCCCGTGCTTCTGACGCTGATGGGCAAAGCAGGGCTGGTCAGCTCTGAAGGTCTGGGAAGCGTTCGCAAATACGCCATGATCGCCATTCTGGTTCTGGCAGCGCTCGTGACACCTCCTGATGTTGTCACCCAGCTGATCCTCTTTTCGGTGGTCTACGGTCTCTACGAGGTTTCGATCTTCCTTGTGCGCCGCGTCGAAACCAAGCGCGAGACAAAGCTGCGCGAAGAAGGATATTATGACGATGAAGAAGAGTTTGACGATCCTCTGATGAAAGAATTTGAGGACGACGCGGACAGCAAATAAAGCAGCTGTTCTATCATAAACAAAAGCGCGCCGGATCTCGGCGCGCTTTTTGCATTTTCGGTGGGGTGGGCCTCAAGGATTTCACTCTGTGACCTGCGTGGTATGCGCCAAACAGGAACGGCGAAACGCCCCAAGCTGACAACACCTTGCTCCGGTTGCGGAAAACTGGTTTGAAGCGTTCCAAGACCTTAAAGGAGCACAGCATGGACCAAGAGACGTTAGCCCGCATTGCAGATGCCCTTGAGCGGATGTCGCCTGTCCCCTCAAAGGCGCCGGACTTTTCCGCAGCGGACGCCTTTGTCTGGCATGTCGAGCCTGATCGCCTTGAACCCGTGACCAAAATCAATCGGGTGGATCTGTCGCTTCTCATCGGGGTGAACCGTTCGCGCGACACGCTCTTGGAAAACACGGTGCAGTTCGCAAAAGGTCTTCCCGCCAACAACGCGCTTTTGTGGGGCGCGCGCGGGATGGGAAAATCTTCCTTGGTCAAAGCGATCCATGCCGAAGTCCTGAAACAGGGGCTGGGCCTCAAGATCGTGGAACTGCAGCGCGAAGATCTGCCGAGCGTGGCACGCCTGCTGAACATGCTGCGCGGCCGCGACGAACGCTTCTTGCTGTTTTGCGATGATCTGTCCTTCAGCCATGATGACCAGCACTACAAATCCCTCAAGGCCGTTCTGGATGGCGGGATCGAGGGCCGCCCTGACAATGTCGTTTTCTACGCGACATCCAACAGGCGTCACCTGATGCCACGTGACATGATCGAAAACGAACGCTCAAGCGCGATAAACCCGAGCGAAGCCGTGGAAGAAAAGGTATCCCTGTCCGACCGGTTTGGCCTTTGGCTGGGCTTCCATCCTTGCTCGCAAGATGAATACCTCGAGATGATCCGCGGCTATTGCGCGGCCCACGGTGTCGAAATAGATGCAGACACCCTCTATGCGGAAGCCATCGAATGGCAGGCCACACGCGGGGCTCGCTCGGGCCGCGTCGCTTGGCAGTATTTTACGGATCTGGCCGGCCGCAAGGGCGTCCCGTTAACCTAAGGCGCGGGCGCTAACGGCTTCTTCTGGCCGGAAATATCCCGGAGGTCGGGGGGCTGGCCCCCGTCCATCACTGAAGATACGGCATGGGGTCGACGGAATCGAACCCTTTGCGGACTTCAAAGTGCACGAAGTTGTCCTTGCTTGGAATGCTGGCAAGCGTTTGACCGCGCTTCACGCTGGCCCCTTTGGATACTTTCACGTCGTCAACATTGTAATAGACGGTCATCATGTTGTCCGAATGGCGCAGGACAACGATCTTGATGTTGTCGGCGTCCGTCGTAATAGCCGCAACCTTGCCGTCCGAGGCCGCTTTGACGGCGCTGCCGGCGGTTGCCGAAATATCGATCCCGTTGTTCTTCCCCTTTGAATAGGGGCGGATAATCTTTCCGTTGACCGGATAGCCCATTTTGCTGGTCGTGCTCTGGGTCTTGCCGAGATCAGGTGAGGCTGGCGGGGCCACGGCCTTTTCATCTGCTTTGGGCAGCGGCTTGGTCGAGCTGGGCGGTGTCGGTGTGGCCGACCCCTGTCCAGGTTTGGTGACCGCGGCTGTAGTGGCACCAGCAGCGGCTGTTGTGGCTGCAGCGGCCGGTGCAGAGGTGCTGGCGCTGCTTGTCTGGGCCACTTTCGGCGGGATCAAGAGAATTTGGTTTTCGCGAATGGTAAAGCTGCTGTCGAGACCGTTCCAGTCTGCCAGCGAGCGCACGGACACATCATACAGACGCGAGATGGTAAAGGCTGTTTCGCCACGCTGCACCTTGTGGCGAACGGGCTCGATACCGGTTTCGCCTTTGGGGGCGTTCTTCGGCGCGGGTTGCAGCGGTTCGCTTTTCACTTCTTGCGCACCGGCATTGTTGATCGCGGTGCTGGCAAGGCTTTCGATATCGACATTGGACGGCGCGGTGACCACACCGGCCCCGCCAGTGGCCTGCGAGGGCTCTGCAACGCGGTACGGCAGGGCAATGATCTCACTCTGGCGCAGCGTGTCTTCCGGCTTCAGACCGTTATATTTGGCAAGGTCCGCCACGGGCATGCCGATGCGGGTAGCAACGTCATTCAGCGTGTCCCCCCGGCGGGCCACGGCCACCTGATAATTGGGATAGGAGATGATGCCGCGTTTGTCGGGGCTGGGTCGGTCTGCAATCGCGGCCTGGGCGGCGGTGGTTGTGTCCAGCCCACCTCCGAATGTGCCGCGCATGTCAAGATCCAGACCATCATCGCAGGCCGCGACAAAGCCAACTGCCAGCCCGGCAATCGCGATCCGAAGGGGAATACGCTGGGAATTTTCCATCTCGATGTCCTCAATACGCTGCGCTGTCCAAAACGTGCTGCGCGGTTTTACTCATTAACCAGAAATACGGGCGGTTTCGCCTCTTTTATCTTCATCTCCGGTTCAGCTGTCCGGTGCAAGACCTTCTACCAGTGGCACAAACCGGACGGGGCGAATTTCGTCATAGTCAAAGCCCTGTTCGTGGCGCCGCACCCGTATCATGCTTTGCACCGTGTCGGATTGCCCAACCGGCACCACCATAATACCGCCGATCTTCAATTGCGCCAAGAGGGGGCCTGGAGGGTCTTCTGCGGCTGCGGTTACAATGATGCGATCAAACGGCGCCTGTTCGGGCAAACCAAAGCTGCCATCCGAGGTGAACGCCGTGATATTTGCCAGATCCAGTGCCTCAAATACCTGTCGCGCATCCCGAACCAGCCGTTTGTGGCGATCTACGGTATAGATCCGGCGCGCCAGCTGGCTGAGGATCGCAGCTTGATAGCCGCTGCCGGTGCCCACTTCGAGGACCTTATCCCGTGGCGAGACGTCAAGCGCCTGTGTCATCAAGCCAACAACCGAAGGCTGGGAAATCGTCTGGCCACATGCGATCGGCAGGGGCGTGTCTTCATAAGCTCGCTCGGCAAAAAGGCCACGCACGAACAGACCGCGGTCGACCTTTTCCATTGCGGTCAACACGCGCATGTCCGTGACCCCTTTGCTGCGCAGGGCAAAGAGGAATTGCATTTTGCGTTCGGCGAGCGTGTCTTCGGTCATTCGATGGCTTTCAGGCTTTCCATGGCGTCATGCGCGGTCAGGTCGGCCCGCATGGGCGTGACAGAGATATAGCCGTCCAGATTGGCCGATGCGTCGCTGCCGGGGGCGGTCTGTACCTGTTGGTTCCCGCCTTTGACCCAGAGGAACTTGCGACCCGAGGGCGAACTGTGCGCCTCGACGCTAAAACAGGTATCGGGGCGAAAGCCCTGGGTTGTGACGCGTGTGCCTTTGACATTCGCGGCCAGAACGGGCGGAAAGTTGATGTTGTAAAACAGACGATAGTCTGAACTTTCCGGCGGCGACGCGGCAAGGATCTTGCGTATGACCTCCGCGCCATGTTGGGCCGAGGCTTCGAACGGGTTGTCGATCGTATAGTTCTCAGGCCCGAGGTACTGTGATAGCGCCATTGCGGGAACGCCCTGCAATGCGGCCTCCATCGCGCCACCGAGCGTGCCGGAATACAGGGCGTTTTCGGCAGAGTTGTTTCCGCGGTTCACACCGGACAGCACCAGATCGGGAGGCGTGTCTTTCATCACGTCGTGAATCCCGGCCAGAACACAGTCTGCAGGGCTGCCTTCGGCGGCATAGCGTCGCTCGCCCATTTTGGCGATCATGGTGGGGTGGGTATAGCTGATGCAGTGGGCCACGCCCGACTGTTCAAAAGCTGGCGCAACGGTCCACACTTCGCCCTCGGGACCCGCGATTTCGGCCGCGATATCTTGCAAAACGGCCAGACCCGGTGCGTTTATGCCATCGTCGTTGGTGATAAGAATGCGCATGCCTGCCCCCTGATGCTCTTTGCGTTCTGTCTAGTGGAGCAAAGTACGTGGGGCAAGTATTGGCTTGCAAAGGGTTTGTTTCAAGCGGGTGTCATTGACCATGTGCCCTGAAAACGTCGCTAGAGACCAAGTTCTGCAAGAAGGCGGGCTGCCTCGTCACGCGGATGCACCAGATCATCTTTGTTTTCGCCCGGGAAAAAGCGGGCGCGGGTGCCGGTGGGCATGCCGTTTGGCGCAAGAACAGACACGCGGGGGCCGGTCTTTTCGGTCTCGGCCTGCCAGCTGCGCACGACGGCGGTTTGGGCCGCTTTTGTGGCGCCGTAAGAGCCAAAGAACTTCTGACCGGTGCGGGTGTCATCCGAAAAGAACACGGCATGTCCGTCTTCGCCCAAAAGCGGCGCCAGAAACGGGATGAGTTGCCCCGTTGCGGTCATGTTGATGGAAACAGATTTGTTCCAGTCTTTTTGGTCAATGTGACCGGCCGGTGTCAAAGGCGCGCCATGAATGGCGGCGTGAACCCACAGGTCAATCTTGCCCCAGCGATCATGGATTGATCGGCAAAGCTGTGCCATTGCGTCAACATTCGTGATGTCCATCGGTGCAAGCGTGGCGCTGCCACCCTTGGCCTGAATACGGTCGTCAAGCTCTTCGAGCGCACCTGTGGTGCGCGCTACGGCGACGACATGGTAATCGGTGGAAAGGGCCTCTGCAAACGCAGCACCAAGTCCGCGCGAGGCTCCGGTAACAAGAGCGATTTTCTGGGTCATGCGCTCATTTGCGACCTTCTGCCCGGAAGGTCAAGAGGAGAGGTTGCCGCGTCTTTTGGTGGGGTCGTCTTTTCAAGTCGGCGAAAGAGGTCCTATCCCGGCAAGCGCAGCGTTGTGGTACGTCCGCCGCGCTTCAGGACAACCGTGTTTTCATTGATGCCGATAACTGTCCCAACCGAGGTTTTCTTGCCCAGCTTGGCCGTGATCACGCGCCCCGACTGCAACAGGATCAATGCACGCGGTGCGGATGTGCTGCCTGCAATACCGATCAGGGTCACTGTGCCCCGGTTCAGAACGCCGGATTGGGTGGCCTGCGCCGCGACGCGGGCCGGTGTATCGTTGCTCATTTTGTTCTGGTCCGTGCATTGTGTTGCCTCCCATATGGGGCAAGACGGGGCAGCTAACAGGGCGGTGGACCAAAGAAAAGATGCGTTCGCCAAAGGTCGGCATGTTTCTGCCGCGTTGCAGCAAAGAACAGCCGAAAATCTTTGTTTTGAGTTAGTCTGAGGTCAAATGCGGGCGTATGTCCGTGCCGGACGCGGCATAGATATCGAGCAATTGATCAAAGGAAATGCCGGACTTTTGCGCCTCTGCCAAAGGCCCGGATTGGGCTATAAGACTTGGGCGTTCACCCCCTGCACCCGAAACCAGATCACAGGCAATCACGTCGCTTGTCTCAAAGCCTGGCAAATCATTCATCAACCACGCCGCGCCGCCTTCAAAGTCTTTGGACGGGTCTGTGGCGGTGTCGATATAGGCAAAGAATGTCTCGGGGGTGACGCTGGCCCAAGGGCCAAAGAAAAACACCTCGTCGCTACCACGTACTGGCAGGGGCAGCACGCAGCGAATAAACCGATGGTCGTCGACCTTGCAAAGCTCTGCCGTCAACCGATCTTCACCCACCTGGAAATCCGTCTGGCCGCTTTCGACCAAATCGCCGTGAGGCCAGATGTCGGGATGATCATAGCCGATGTCAAAAATGCCGGAAAAACGTTGTCCACAGCAAGGGCAGGCGCGATTTTCGTCGTTAAACCGTTTCCAGCGGGCGTCGAGGTCAAGAAGGTTCATCCCGGCGCTCCGCTGTTGGTTTGGCTTTTGTGACTCAAGCCGCGTTCCAGGATGCGCCCTGAGCAGGCATGTCCTTGATCTTCTCGCTGACGCGGTTCGAGCTTTCGAGCGCATCAAGATAGTCATCGCTGACGGATCCGGTCACATAGTTTCCGTCAAAGCAGGAACAATCGAATTCATTGATATCGGGATTGCCCTCGTGGGCCGCCCAGATCAGATCTTCGAGTTTCTGGTAGAACAGCGCATCGGCGCCAAGTTCTTGGCGAATTTCTTCAACCGTCAAACCGTTTGCAAT
Organism: Shimia thalassica; assembly: GCF_001458215.1. Lineage (GTDB taxonomy): Bacteria > Pseudomonadota > Alphaproteobacteria > Rhodobacterales > Rhodobacteraceae > Shimia > Shimia thalassica. The sequence continues at coordinate 321,561 of NZ_CYTW01000002.1, forward strand.
CAGCTCGTGTTTGGTGGGCATGTCGATGCCATAGACGTTGGGATACTTTACGGGGGGCGACGCGCTGGCGATATAGACCTTCTTCGCGCCGGCTTCGCGGCACATCTGGACAATCTTCTTGATGGTGTTGCCACGCACAATCGAGTCATCAATCAGCATTACGTTCATGCCTTTGAACTCGAGCGGGATTGCGTTCAGCTTGCGACGTACCGATTTCTTACGCTCTTGCTGACCCGGCATGATAAAGGTCCGGCCCACATAGCGGTTTTTCACAAGACCTTCCCGATAGGGGATGCCTGTCGATTTTGCGACTTCAAGCGCGACAGGGCGTGCGCTGTCAGGCACGGGGATGATCCGGTCGATTTCCAGTCCGGCATCCTTGATCTGTTTGGCCAGCGTGGTGCCCATACGCATCTGGGTCTTGTAAACCGAAATGCCATCCAGCATTGAGTCAGGGCGCGCAAGATAAACGTATTCAAAGATGCAGGGGGTCAGTTTGCCCTCAACAGCCTGAAACTCGTGCATGTTGCCTTCGAGATCGATCAGGATCGCCTCGCCTGGGTTAAGGTCGCGGATCTTGTCAAAGCTGTTGATGGCAAAGGCCACGTCTTCCGAGGCAAAGGCATAATCATGCCCGCCACCTTCGGCATCGCGCTTGGCAACCGAAAGTGGGCGAATGCCGTTTGGATCGCGGAAGGCCAGCATGCCGATACCAGCAATCAGGCAAATCACCGAATAGGCGCCCTGAACACGTTCCATTGTCATCTTCACACCAGCAAAGATGTTGCGGATCGGGTCCGAGGTGCCGTTGACCTTGATGGCGTCCGACACTTTGTCAGCCAGAACATTCAGCAAAATTTCAGAATCCGAAGTTGTCCGCAGGTGACGCGAGTATTTCGCGGTTACCTTTTGGCGCTGTTCTTCGGTGTTTGTGATGTTGCCGTTGTGGACCAGATAGATGCCATAAGGCGCGTTTACGAAAAACGGCTGTGCTTCCGAGGCGCTGAGTGATCCCGCGGTGGGATAGCGCACATGACCCATGCCGACATTGCCGCGCAATGTTTCGGCGTCGTTGGCCTGAAACACGTCCTTAACAAGGCCGTTTTTCTTGCGTTCACGGAAGACGTCACCTGTGTAGGTCACAATGCCCGAGGCGTCCTGGCCGCGATGCTGTAGCATCAGCAGGCCGTCATAAATCTCCGCAAAAACCTCTTCATTTCGGTTTGCGATCCCCAAAATCCCGCACATAGAATGGCTCCAATTCCACGTTAGCGTTGCTGACAATGTGTTGATGGTCGGGGCGCGAACGACGCGCCACCTAGGGCAACTTGGCTCTGCGCAAGCGGGCTTCGGATGCTTTTCACCTGTTTGTTCCAAACCGCCCCGCGCAAGGCAGGCGAAAGAGTGGGTCTGGCTAAATAGCAGGACAAAGCGAGTGGCTCCGAATCCGTTTGGCGTTGTTGAGGCCCGTCTTAAGGCGTCTGATGCAGTATGTCACGAAAGGATCACAATACGAAGACATGCAGCTGTGCCGCAGTGGTTTTTCTTGGCGACGCTGCATTTCACGGCACTGCCGTGATTGACGCTAAACAGAAACGGATTCCGCCTTGCCAAGAGGTTTGTCAGGTGCGGACTGCAAAAGCCGGATGCGTTTGCGGATCAAATCAATATGCAGACGCGCATCATAAGCTGTCTGGCGATAGGCCGCTGGCAATTTGAGCTGCCCGATTTTGTGATCCAGATCATCCAGCTGCTGTTCAAACGACGCCAATGATTCCAGATCCTGATGCTCTGTGAGCTGGTCCTCGATCAGGCGAATTTGCGGATAATGCTGCCAGACCTGCCATCCCCTGAAATAGGAATAGACCAAGGGAACAGAGCGCAAAAGCGGCACCAGAAGAAGTAGGATCGGCAAAACCAGAAGCAAGGTCCGGTTCACCTGCGCCGCCATCCAGTAGGGCAACAAATTGTGCCATGCAGAGGGGCCATCCTGAATAAGCTGCCGCGCCATATTGTTCACAGGAAGCCCCGTGCCTTCGATCGTCGGAAAGGTGTCGCGATCGGTGATGATGTCCCTGCCGGTGTGAAGCTCTTTTGCGGCCATGGTCAGCCGGTTGACCATCGCGGGATGCAGATCGGGATCGATCACCAGACGCCCCTGTAGGGCAAGGGCACGCTGTGGCCGGAAAGGGCGCACGGGCTCGAGCGAGACCGCGCCGCTGGGCACGGTGACAACGTCGGCGTATTCAAGGTGGCGGGAAATGGCTTCGACATAGCTGAGATCAACAAAAGCGATTTCATCCGATGTGTAAGCTCTGGCCAGATAGGGGGCATCAACCGTTGTGACAAAAATCCCGATGTCGATTTCACCTTTTTCCAAGGCATCAATCGCTTCGGAATAGGGCAGGGGCACATCTATGTTGTCGTCCGGTCCAAGACCGACGGCCCCGCGAAAATCCCGAAATGCCACGGCGGTGCCCGATCCGGGAAGGCCGCTCGCTATCCGTAGGCCTTTCCACAGCGCGGCATTGTTCGGAATACCGTTCGGGCGCTTTGCCAAAAACAACATGGGTTCGAAAAAGACAGCGCCAATGGCTTCGGCCGTTCCATGTTCCACAGGGATGCCCGCCTGCAGCAGGGCCACATCCACTTTGCCGCTGGACATCAGTTCGGCGTTTTCGGCCGATCCGTCGGAATAAATGATGTCGACTTCGATCTCATCGCGCGCCAAAATTTCGGCGTACCGATGGGCGACTTGCGCATAAGCCCCTTTTTCAGGTCCCGCAGCAAAAACAAGCTTTTTGGGCGGGAGAAGCAAAATCAAAATAACCGTAAAACTGATCACAAAAACCAAACTTGTCAGTGCGATCCATACGCGCATCAGAAGGCTTCCATTCTATATCTTCAAGGTGTTGCTGACAAAGATGCAATGGGGACGCGCCGCACACAAGCCCCAAGACCTCGACCGCGTCACCGCGGCACAATCATTCATGATTTTTCACGCAAGGCTGGCGCAAACCAGTCCATAAACAAGAGAAACGCGCGCCCTGTGAAGGCGCGCGCATTGTTTTCGGGCAAATCGCCTTAGTTCAGGTTCATGCAGCTTGCATAGTAGGTCACGGTTGCAGGCCAGTCAGAGAAGATGCCTTCGATTCCGACTTCTGTATGCAGCGCGTGCAGCATCGTGAAATAGTCCGCATCCGTGTCGATGGTGTCTTTGACTGACTGGAAATACCAGCCGCCACCGGTGGTCAGGGGGCCAGAGCGTTCCAGCGTCCATGTCACGATCTTCAGACCGGCATCCTTGGCGGCTTTGGCATAGGGCGAGGCAACGATTTTGTCGCCCTCGGTGGTGACCAGCATCCACATGGGTGGTGCGATAAAGTTCACACCCTGATCCGCAAGGTCCTGCATCGAGGGGCTGAAGGTCTCGGGGCGCATGTAGTCGAAGCTTTCGACATTGTAGCGACCGTCGAGAAAGACCGCCTGTTTGCCAAATTCCGGCTCGTTCTTGATCCAGTAGAGAACGTCATCCAGATTGAAAGACTGAGCGAAAACGTCCTTGGCGGGGATGCCGGCTGCCTTGTATTCGTCAATCATTTTCTGGGCGTACATTTCCTGTGTGAAGCCATCAAAGGGCATTTCCACCGCAGGCGATTTCAATTCTGGCGTGAACTTTGCGCCAAGATCCTTGAACAGAGCAATCGACTCGGCGTGGGTCATAAGCGTGCCGTCTTCGATCGAATAAAGATCCGTGCGCCAGCCCGCTGTTCCGTCCAGATATGCCTCGACCGTGGTGGCTGATTTGTTGGCAGCATCCATCTTGCCACGCAGGGTGCGGAAATCGGCCAGCGTGATTTCAGAGGTCCGGCATTCCGCCTTGGCTTTGGTGTCTCCGTTGGCGGCTGTGAACGGTGTCACACATGTCTCGGCCAGATCGGTGGCCAGAATGTTTGTGGTGGTATGCAGGTCATTCTGGGCGTGACGGCAAACCAGTTCCTTGTCCTTTGTGAAGGTCACGTCGCATTCCAGAATTCCGGCTCCCATAAGAGCCGCCGCACGGTTCGATTCAACGGTATGTTCGGGGAATTGCAGAGGGGCGCCCCGGTGACCGATGGAAAAGTCCGTGCGCTTGAACGGGCCGCTTTCACAGGCTGCAAGCTGGTCTTTCAAAGCGCCGTCTGGCATCCGGTCGATCAGATAGGCAGGGCGAGGGCCCACTTGGATGGTTTCGGCAAGGGCAAAGGTCGCTGCCGAGGCCAGAACGGCGCCCGTCAGCAGGGATTTCGTGAATGTCATAACGCTCTCCGTTGTTGGATGGCGCACCGTTGGAGCGCAAATGATACGGCTTGGTGACCGATTGGTAACGGAGAGATGAAAATCGCTCTTTGTCCGTTCGCTATGATATATCCCGGAAATCAGGGATAAGGGTTTCGATAAAGACACCCTGCCGATGAAACAGGTTCGGTCGAACAAAACGCGTTCATTGACGCAGATTTTGGGGCCAGCGAGGGTCTTGTTGAGAAGAAGAGTGAGAGTTCGATCAGAAAACCGGCTTGGTCAGCATCAGCCAAACAATCGCCAGTATCGCCCCAAAAGCAGGAAATCCAAATGCGAACCACCAGCGATAAAGCCTGTGGTATCTTGCGGGGAGGGGTTTTCCAGCTTTCTCAGCGGCGATGGCAAGATCGCGCATCTGAATTTGCATCCAGACAACAGGTAGCCAAAACACACCAATCAAAACATAAAGTGCCAGCGACACGGCAACCCAGCCTTCAAACAGCGGCCAGCCGACTTCGCGTGCCAAATAAAAGCCAGTAATGGGCTGGATGATCGCGGCTGACGCGGTGAAAACGGTATCTGCTAGCACGACAATACCCGCGACATGCGCGATAAGTTTTGGGTCATTGCTGAGATTGGAGATAACCATAAAGAAGGCTATGCCCGCCCCTGTTCCTATGAGAACAGTCGCGCCAATGACATGTAAAAAGAGCAGGATTTCGTAAGTCATCTTTGGTCCAACATGAGCCATACTAGGGTCGCAAGTGTCATCCCCGGCAACACCTTGACCATAGGCCCAAGAGGATCTGCCCAAAGATCAGGCGCGGCGACAAGGCTACCAACCAAGTAAACGCTCGACAGGCCGAGCATTCCAAGTGCGGCACGACTGGCCCACGGTCGCCAAAAGATTCCGATGCCCAGAAAGATATCAGCGATTGCTCCGCCGAGTACGGCCGGAGCAATCATCCATGAAGGTGCTGCGCGTTCAGACAAGACAGACATGGCACGAGCCGGATCAGCGAGGGTTATCAGGCCGGATAGGAGCCAGAATACGGCCAACGTCCCGATTGCAAGAGGGAGCGCGATGTATGCACGTGAAAAGAGCCGTTCTTGACGCGTTGCAGGTAGAAGGTCGAATGTCTCGTCCAACGATCGACAAGCCTCCCCTCCGGCGTTTCTCCAGACCTCGGGATTGCCGCGAATACCGTCTGCAAGTGTCGTGAGCGCTGTGGTTCTTAGTGGTGACCGCCATCCAAGATATCCCAAAAGATCCGCAATCTTTCCCAAGGCGCCCACAAGGGGCGCGGGAATGGTCGGGCAGGCGACGGGGGGCGCCCATCCCTGCCACCGGCGAACTTTTGCAAGGAGTTCCGGAAAGCTGTGACTGTCCCGTTCGGTGATATCTGCGATGGTGCCCGAGCGTATTTTCCCTTGGGCCGAGGCCACGACCGCAGCGGCCACATCCCCGACATAGACCGTTTGGATCTGCGCGTCCGGCAAGGCAATTGGCTGGATCAAGGGAAGCGCCGAAGCCGCGCGAAGAAGTGCGGTCCCTCCATAGGCTTCTTGAGACAGCACAAGCGTTGGGCGAAGGATGACCCAGTTGCGAGCACTGGAAGAGAGGATCATGTCCGCTCGTGCTTTCGTTCGAAAAAAGGAGGTCGAGGCCGTCTCGGACACACCGGCAGCGGAAATATGAACGATGCGAACCGGAAGCGTTGTTGCAGCCTCTACAAGACGTTCAACTGCCGTCACATGGATCGCCTCAAGGTCGTCTTTTGCACCATCTTGAAGAGCGCCTGACGCATTCACAACCACATCAATGCCTTCGAGAATATCTAACCATTCTTGGGTGGTAATGGTAGGTATGTCGCGGATGATCCAATTTGCAGAAGGGGCCACACTTTTTGCAGAGCGCATGGATCGCCCGACGCCGCAGACTTCAAAACCGGCCTTATCCAGCGCCTGCATACATGCAAGCCCAATCAAACCGTACCCTCCAAGAACAATCGCTTTAGGCACTTTGATTCCTTTTCCTTAAACCGTCTGAAAAATACGTTCCTGAATAATATAGGGAACACCGTTTTTTATGCTGATCAAAAAGCACGAAATCTGCAGGGGGTCCTTCACCATTTCGAGGTTTGGTGTTCCTGGGAATGTTCTCTTGGAACGAGCGTCTTCTGGTTCCAGGAACTACCTTCAAAAATCAAACTGCTGCTGAGATTTCTCTCAGCAGCAGTCGTTTTGTATTCCAAAGTTCGCGATGGCGACCGAATGGTTCGGGTTTTCTGAAAAACTTACTTTTCGCAGGCGCCGACCAGTTCTTCGTATTGCTGCGTGATCCAGCCAAGAGCCTCTTCCGGGTCGCGCTCTTCGATCTGGGTGGTCATCTTGCTGAAGACGGCGGCCGAGCGGCTGTCGTCGACCATCGGAATGGTTTGTGATGTGACCACGGTTTCGTAAACGAAAAAGGCGATTGCGACCAACAGGATACCGCGCAGCACGCCGAACAGGAAACCAAGCCCCTGATCCACGCCACCAAGAGCAGACCGTTGCACCAGCGATGAAAACAGCGGTGTGAACAAAGACACAACAACCAGCGACAAGGCAAACACGGCCGCAAAGGCGGCGATGATCGACAATTCACAGCTGTCAGCGAGATATTCGCCGATAACCGGAACTTCTTTGACCAGAGGTTCGACCTGTGGCGCAAACATAAACGCCAAGACTGCGGCGGCGACCCAGCCCGCAATGGCCATAAGCTCGCGGACGACACCGCGGCTATAGGCCAGCAGAGCCGAAATAATAATGACGCCCGCAACGACGCCGTCAATGATGGTGAAACCTTCCATGCGCTTCCCGTTCCCTCTGCCCCCTTTACAGGCGGCTATCCTGCTCCAAACACTTCCCCGACAAAACTGGTCAGATCCCCGAGTTGGTTGAGGGTAATACCGTCAACCGCGAGAGATTTGCCGCCTTTTGGAGCGATTGCCGTTGTGAAACCAAGTTTTTGGGCTTCTTTCAACCTGTTTTCTGTCTGACCCACCGCTCTGAGGGCTCCAGACAGGCTGATTTCTCCAAAAACCACGGTGTCAGCCGGCAATGCGGTGTCTTCCCGTGCAGACAACAATGCGGTTGCAACGGCAAGGTCCGCTGCGGGTTCGTTGATTTTCATGCCGCCTGCAACGTTGAGGTATACATCCAATCCGGTGAAGGGGATACCGCAACGTGCCTCGAGAACGGCAAGGATCATCGCCAGCCGTCCTCCATCCCATCCGACCACTGTGCGGCGGGGCTGGGAATGCGGGCTGGGGGCGACCAGCGCCTGAAGTTCGATCAAGACGGGCCGTGTGCCTTCTATGCCTGCAAAAACAACGCTTCCGGGGCTGGGCTGACCACGATCCGAGAGAAACAGAGCCGACGGGTTCAGTACTTGCGTAAGGCCGGCGCCTGTCATTTCGAAAACGCCAATTTCGTCTGCGGGGCCAAAGCGGTTTTTGACGGCGCGCAGGATGCGGAACTGATGACCGCGCTCGCCCTCGAAATACAAAACGGTGTCGACCATATGTTCCACGACGCGTGGCCCTGCAATCTGGCCTTCTTTGGTCACATGACCCACCAGAATGACGGCCATGCCTTTGCGTTTGGCAAAGCTGGTCAATTCATGCGCTGCGGCGCGAACCTGGCTTACGCTGCCGGGGGCGCTGCCGACAGAATCGGACCACATAGTCTGAATCGAATCGATAATGGCGAGTTGTGGCTTTTCCTGTTCCAGTGTCGTCAGGATGTCGCGCAGGTTGGTTTCGGCGGCCAGTTGCACGGGCGCATCCGTCAGATCAAGACGTTGCGCGCGCATCCGGACCTGTGCGCTGGCTTCTTCGCCGCTGACATAGATGGTTTTGATGCCCTTGCGCGCAAATTGTGCCGCGGCCTGCAACAGCAAGGTGGATTTACCAATCCCCGGATCGCCCCCGACAAGGATGGCACTTGCAGGCACAAGCCCTCCGCCCAGCACGCGGTCCAGTTCGGCAATGCCGCTGTGGGCGCGGGGGGGCGGTGTTTCTTCGGTGCGCAAATCCGTCAATGGGATGCTGCGTCCCTTCGAGACGCCAAGCGAGGCCGCAGACGGACCGGATGAAATCGGTGTATCTTCGACGATGGTGTTCCAATCGCCGCATGCTTCGCATCGACCTGACCATTTGGTGGTAATGTTGCCGCAGGCAGAGCAGGAGAACTGGGTTTTTGATTTAGCCATGTTCTCGTTTTGGACCACTAACGCTTGCGGGTCAAATGGCTAATGCCAATCGAGGCCAGAACACAGGCCGTGAACAGGTAAAGCCCCCATCCGGTTTGAACCGTGACATAGCCTGCGCCTTTGACGATCACCACATAAAGCGCGATCAGAAACACGTCCGCCATCGCCAGCTTCCCAAGAAACTCCAGCGCGGGCAACGTCTTGCGGCGCATCAATCCGAACTGGATCAGGGCAAGGCCAATGGTTTTCATATAAGGCGCAAAAATCGCGAGAAACGTTACAAGCAACGCCAGCGCGGCATCCGTATCCCACAGAGATTGCAGGCCGGAAATGATCGAAATCTCGCTGAGGCCGAAAATAGGCAGAATACCTGCATGCAGCAGGGGGGCGAACCACGCGACAGGGAACAGGATCAGCAGGGACAGATTGGCAAGGCGCAGGATCATGGGCCTAGAGCTAGGGGGCAGGGGGGCAAACTACAAGAGAGATGCTGGAATTCGCAACAAGGGGTGTGGCCAATAAAGGCCACCAGCCCTCATGAGAAGGTCCTCAATCTCTAGCTTGTCGTCTTAGCGCACGGCCTCGATTGGACCTTCTGCGCTGCCCGAGATGAACTGGGTCAGGTAAGGATCGCCGGATGTGTCCATCTCGTTTACGGGGCCGGTCCACTGAATCACCCCGTCGTGCAGCATGGCGACCTTGTCGGCGATGGCGCGCACAGAGGTCATGTCGTGGGTGATGGTCATCGCAGTCGCACCCATTTCCACAACAATCTCGCGGATCAGATCGTTGATGACCCCCGACATAATGGGATCAAGGCCCGTTGTGGGTTCGTCGAAAAAGATTATTTCGGGTTCGGCGGCAATGGCACGGGCCAGACCGACACGTTTCTGCATGCCCCCCGACAGTTCAGAGGGGAACAGATCGGCCACATCCGGTGTCAAACCCACGCGGCGCAGCTTTTCTATGGCGATTTCCCGCGCTTCGGCTTTGGGGCGTTTCAGGGACCCGCGCAACAGGCGGAAGGCGACGTTCTGCCAGACCGTGAGCGAGTCAAACAAGGCGCCGCCCTGAAACAACATGCCAAAGCGGGCCAGAAACGCATCCCTGTCGCCCTTGGTGGCGTCGTTGCCATCCACGGTGATGGTGCCTTGGTCCGGTGTTAGCAGGCCGAGCACACATTTCAGCGTCACGGATTTTCCTGTGCCTGATCCGCCAATGATCACCATGGATTCACCTTTCGGCACCTCGAGGTCGACACCGCGCAGAACATGCTTTGGGCCAAAGGACTTATGGACGTTTTCGAATGTGATCATGATGTGAAAAACAACGATGTAAGCAGGAAGTTTGCAGCCAGAATAAGAACCGCCGCCGCCTGAACGCTTGCTTTGGTCGCGGCCCCGACGCCCTGTGCGCCCCGGCCAGAGTTCATGCCATAGTAGCACCCCATGGTGGCGGAAATGCCGCCAAAGACTGATCCCTTGATCAGCGAGGATACGATGTCGCTGCGCTGAAGGAAATCCACGGTATTCTGGACATATGTGGCAGGGTTAAAGCCCAACTGCTTGGTGCCGACAACAAACCCGCCATAGATGCCGATGATATCGCCAATGCCGACCAAAACGGGCACGACAATCAATGCGGCCAGCAAACGCGGTGCAGTCAGATATTTCATCGGGTGGGTGGACAGCGTGGTCAGCGCGTCAATCTGTTCGGTGACTTTCATTGTTGCGATTTCGGCCGCGATGGATGACGTCACACGGGCCGCAACCATAAGACCGACCAGAACGGGGCCCAGTTCGCGCACCATGCCGATGGCAACAATTTGCGGAACAACGGCCTCTGCTGAGAAACGACTGCCACCATCATAGATTTGCAAGGCAAGCGCACCGCCGGTGAAAATGGCGGTCAACCCGACCACCGGAAGCGAAAGCCAGCCGATGTTGAACAGGGCCATCAGAAATTCGCGCCCGTAAAACGGCGGGCGAAAGATATGGCTAAGCGCGGACAGGGCGAACAGGGTCACCTGTCCGATCAGCCCGAAAAACGCGAGCGTTGCGCGCCCGAGCGCCGCAAGGGGGGCCGTAAGGATCATCATTTATACCGTCGCGTATAGCGCGCACCCAGAGACGTCAGAATTTCATATCCGATGGTGTCTGCCGCGGCCGCAACCGTATCAACCGACTGGTGCGGGCCAATCAAATCAAGATGGGATGGCTCTTCGCTCAAATCCGTCACGTCCACGCCGATCATATCCATCGAAATCCGGCCAATAATCTTACAGGCCGTGTCACCGGAATGAACCCATGCTTTTTCGCCCATTCCACGGATGATGCCGTCTGCATAGCCGGCTGCGATGGTGGCCACGCGGCTGGGACGGTCGGCCATCCATGTGTTGGAATATCCGACGGTTTCGCCTTCTTCGACGTCCCGGATCTGGATCACGGGCACCGACAGACCCGCCACGGGCAGGGCCTCGATATAGGGCATACCGCCATAAAGACCGATACCGGGGCGCGTGAGGTCAAAATGATAATCGTCCCCCAACAGGATGCCACCTGTCGCGGCCAGCGATCTTGGGGCATCAACCCCTTCGGTCATTTCTTTGAACACGCGCAATTGGGTCGGGTTCATCGGGTGCTCGGGATCATCGGCGCACGCAAGGTGTGACATGATCAAGGTCGGGTTCTGGCTGACCACAAGGTCGCGAACCGCAGCCCATTCTCCGGCTTCCATTCCTAGACGGTTCATCCCCGTGTCCAGCTGGACGCCAAAAGGCGCGCCGGGCAGGGCTTCGACATGGCGCAACATCTGATCGATAGAATTCAGCATCGGCGTAAGCTGCATGTCAGAAATCATGTCTGTGTCGCCCGCCATATGGCCGGAAAAAACACTGATTTCCGGACCTGGCCCAAGGGCCTGACGCAGCGAGGCGCCTTCTTCTGTGGCGGCGACAAAGAACTTGCGCACGCCCGCATGTGCCAGCGCACGGGCAAGGCGGTCCGCGCCAAGCCCATATCCGTCCGCTTTGACCACAGCTGCTGTTTCGCAGTTGGTCATGGAATCAAGCGCCTTCCAGTTCGAAATCAGCGCGTCGATGTCAATTGTAAGTATACCGGTAGCCATGGCTGTTTGTTGACGGCTCGCAAGCCGAGGTCAAGAGGGAATGGAGCGAACATACCACGAGACAGAGGCGCATGGCGGCTCTGTGCCGCTTTTGCGATATCGCTCGAAGGGCAGATGGTGCGATTTTTGCGCCGCATCCAAAGAAACGGCGCAAAAAGGATCAGAACCCGACGTCTTCGTTTTGCTGCCAAGGTTTCACGAGATTCCCGAAACGGGTGAACTGTGCCTCGAACGACAGATCAACGGTGCCAATCGGGCCGTGACGCTGTTTGCCGACGATGACTTCGGCGCGGCCATGCAGGCGTTCCATCGCTTCTTTCCATTCCTCAAGGCGCTCGAGTTCGTGATCGCCCGGCTTTTCGCGTTCTTTGTAGTATTCCTCGCGGAACACGAACATCACCACGTCGGCATCCTGCTCGATTGATCCCGATTCCCGAAGATCCGAGAGCATGGGGCGTTTATCATCTCGGCTTTCCACCTGACGCGACAGCTGGGACAGCGCGATAACGGGAATGTTCAATTCCTTGGCAATCGCCTTCATCCCCATCGAGATTTCGGCAATTTCGTTCACACGGTTTTCGGCCATGCCGCGGCACAGCTGCAAATAGTCGATGATCAACACATCCAGACCATGCGTCCGCTTCAATCGACGTGCGCGCGCAGCCAGCTGTGAAATTGGCAGGGCAGGGGTGTCATCGATAAAAAGAGGGCAGGCTTCGAGATCCTTGGCGGCATCAACAAAGCGGCGGAATTCAGATTCAGTCAGGTCACCCTGACGAATCTTGTGTGACGAAATCTCGGAGGCTTCGGCCAGAATACGCCCCGCCAACTGTTCGGCGCTCATCTCGAGAGAGAAGAACCCGACCACACCACCTTCGACCGCACCTTCGGTGCCGTCCGAACGCTTGCCGCGCTTATACGCTTTGGCAACGTTGAACGCGATGTTGGTCGCCAGCGAGGTTTTCCCCATCGACGGGCGTCCCGCAAGGATCAAAAGGTCAGACGGGTGAAGGCCGCCAAGCTGTTTGTCGAGATCGTCCAGCCCGGTTGAGACACCGGCCATACCGCCCCCGCGTTCATAGGCCTGATTGGTGACGTTAACGGCCTCGGTCACGGCCTTCAGGAACGAGACAAACCCGCTTTCGGTCGTGCCCTGTTCGGACAGTTGGTACAAAGCCTGTTCTGCTTCGACGATCTGTTCTTTGGGTTCGGACGCAACATCAACCTTTTGCGCTTTGGTCGCGATGTTGTTGCCAAGGCCGATCAGCTCGCGCCGGATCGCCATGTCATAGATCATTTGGGCATAGTCACGGGCAGCAAATGCCGAGATCGCCGCCCCCGCCAGACGTGCAAGATAGGCCGGACCACCCAGTTCTTTCAGGCCGTCGTCATCTTCCAGAAACGCTTTGAGCGTGACGGGCGTGGCAAGGTTGTTTTTGGCGATGCGCGCTGCAGCCACTTCGTAGATGCGGGCGTGGACCGGATCGTAAAAGTGGCTTGAATTGATGATCGACGCAACCCGATCATAGATGTCGTTGTTTGTCAGAATGGCACCCAGAAGCTGTTGTTCAGCCTCGATGGAATGCGGCATCGGATCCGCGGCGTCCTGTGTTTCGCCAGTCGGATTGATCGTCGAGATTTCGTTCATATTGGCCTGTCTCCCCAGTAAGGGCTTTTTACGGGATTTGCGCGCGGAGTGCCATCTGGGAAAAGCTGTGGATAAGCCGCCTCAAAACCTGTGTATGCTTTTGGCTCGGGAACAGCTTTATCACATTTGGCACCATATTTCGATCACCAAGATCAGCTTGCCACAACAGGTAGATCCGCCAGAGTGAGTCCGCGCGGAGTTTTCCACAAACTATCCCCAGCATATTTTTGCGTGTTGCGACGAAAAAACCACCGCGTGGCGGTGGTTTCCCCTGTCTTCAAATACTTAGCGCGGAAAGCTTAGGCTTTCTTGTTGGCTTCCTGCCATTCACGCGGAGACTTGAGGAATTTTTCCACTTCCGCCAGCGTGTCTTCGCCAAAGGCACCCTGCGCGCGCGCTTCGGCCAGAACGTCCCACCATGTGCACAGGTAGTGCAGATCAACACCGTGATCGCCCAGTGTTTTGGTCGTCTCGGGGAAGATGTCGTAATAGAAGATGACGGCGGTATGGCCACAGGTCGCGCCGGTTTCACGGATAGCATCCACAAACGACAGCTTGGAGCCACCGTCAGTTGTCAGATCTTCCACCAGCAGGACGCGCTCGCCTTCGCTCATCGCGCCTTCGATCCGGGCATTTTTACCGTAACCTTTGGGCTTTTTGCGAACATAGGTCATGGGCAGGGCCATGCGCTCGGCCACAAGTGCAGCAAACGGGATACCCGCTGTTTCGCCGCCGGCAATGTTGTCAAAGGCTTCGAAACCCGCGTTGCGCATAACGGTGACAGTCATGAAATCCATCAGGGTAGAGCGAATGCGCGGATAGGAGATCAGCTTGCGACAATCGATATAGCTGGGCGAGGGCAGACCGGACGCCAGCGTATAAGGCTCGTCAGTGTTAAAGTTCACCGCGCCGATTTCCAGCAGCATACGCGCTGTCAGGCGGGCGATTTCCTCTTGCGAGGGATAAGTGGTGGGGATCATTGCAATGTCCTCTCGGATGGGGGCAAGGAATTTGAAGTCAGCTGCTGACCGACCAGAAAAGCGGGAAGCCGGGGTCGAAAACAGTCACGGTATGATCGCCAGCGGGCAAAGTCTTTGGGTATGTGACTTCGTCGTCGCCCTTGGTCAAAGTGATTGTCTCGTCGTTTATCGGCAGGCCATAGAACGCGGGGCCGTGGCGCGAAATGAAGCCTTCCAGCTTGTCCAGGGCGCCAGATTTTTCAAAAGTCTGGGCCAGAATGGACAGGGCGTTGGGGGCGGTAAAGCATCCCGCCGAACAGCATTCGCTTTCTTTGGCGTGTGTCGGATGTGGCGCGCTGTCGGTGCCAAGGAAGAACCGCTTGTCGCCCGAAACGGCGGCGGCCAGCAAGGCTTCGCGGTGGACGCCGCGCTTCAGAATTGGAAGACAGTAATAGTGCGGGCGCATACCGCCCACCAACATGTCGTTGCGATCCAGAATAAGGTGCTGAACGGTGATCGTCGCGCCCAGATCCTTTTCATTTGCCAGAACATAGTCAGCACCATCCTTGGTGGTGATATGCTCCATGACCACGCGCAAGCCGGGGGTGGCTTTGCGAACGGGATCCAGAACGCGGTCGATGAACACGGCCTCGCGGTCAAAAATGTCAATGTCGCGGTCTGTGACCTCGCCATGCACACACAGGGGGCAGCCGATTTCGGCCATTTTTTCGAGTACTGCGCGGACATTGTCAAAGTTCTGCACGCCCGAGGCCGAGTTGGTGGTGGCACCAGCAGGGTAGAGTTTGACCGCCTTGATCAATCCGCTTGCATGGGCGGCGGCCACGTCTTCGGGATCGGTGTTCTCGGTCAGATACAATGTCATCAACGGCTCGAACGACATGCCTTCGGGCAGGGCGGCCAGAATGCGATCGCGATAGGCTGCGGCCTGATCGCCGGTCACAACCGGCGGCACAAGGTTCGGCATGATGATCGCGCGGGCGAAATGGCGTGCGGTCTCTGGCAGCACTGTCTGCAACATGGCGCCATCGCGCAGGTGCAGGTGCCAGTCGTCGGGGCGGGCAATCGTGAGGCTTTGGGTCATGTCTGCCGCTTACACAAAAGCGCGGCTTCGCGCCAGTAGGGAGCGGCAGAAATCTGCTTTATAAGCTGACGGTCGTGCCGGTTGCTTCCAGTTCAAGCGCTTCGAGACGGTGCAGAAACTTGTGAGAGCGCATCCGGCAAACCACGTTGGCACAGAGCAATGCCTCGAGAACCGGACGTTTTTGAACCTGAAGGGCCGCAGAAAGACGTTCCAGATAGGGCGGATAGCTGCGCCGCGCGCGCGCCATGGAATGAAAGCTGTCTTCGCTGAGGGTGCCTGCAGCGACCTTGGCCAGAATGCGGAACAGCAGTTGCATTTCTAGGAGGTCGTTTTCGAGGTTGCCGCCCATAAAGGGCATACGCAGGTTGGTCACGTTGGGGCGTGTGAACATGCCCGCATGTATCGCGTCCATCGTTTCCTGCGGATCGTGAATGACATAGGCATGAGACGCCGCATCCAGCATATCGGGTGCATATCCATATCGATCCGAAAACGAGGTGCGCCGCATGTTCGAGAACCGATTGTCCCAGCCCGAAATGCGCGGGTCCAGTGTCGCCTGCGGCTGGATCGCCACAACTTTGGCACCGGGTGCTGTGACCGAAAACGCAGCTGCCGCATAGGCGCAGCCAGGGCCGGCACCATAAAAGACAACGTCTTTGAAGTCTTCGAATAACCCGTCATCAACAAGCCGGTCAAAAAAGGCATACACAGCCGGATCACGGAACCATGTGTCGCCGTCGGACAGGATGCACAGATGGGACCAGCCCAGTTCGCGGACCAGTTCAAAGCCCAAAGGCTGACCTGTGTCGCCGCGGGCCTGAATGCCCTGCATCGTTTCAAAAGTGACCAAAAGCGTTGGTTTGTCTTCAACAAAAGACGCAAAGTGCCGCGCCCCGAGAGGTTGAAGATATCCGTCTTCGTCCACGATTTCCTCAAGCTTTTTGAGCCATTGGTCGCGGTCTAAACCCAGCATTGGCACATCAAAGCCGTTAGCTGCATCCTGCATGCCTGTTATCCTTCTTGCCTGCCCTTGCCCCTTGGCGGCGGGGATTTTTTTTCTGCGTACATGCCAATAAAGGCAAAAATGTGGAAATTGGTCGCGATTGACACAGGTTTGCTTGACGAAGCCCGCGCGCCTCGTGCAGCTTCACGTTGAAACGGGGGGACAGAATGCAAATTTCATCGATTGATCAGGTTCAAAAGATGCTATCCGACGAGGGCTATGTCTGTGGACGTGACCTTGCCACAGTGGTGTTTCTCTCCCTTCGGTTGGGGCGGCCTTTGTTCCTTGAGGGAGAGGCGGGTGTCGGGAAAACCGAGATTGCCAAAGCCCTTTCTGCCGCCTTGGGGCGGCGCCTGATCCGGTTGCAGTGTTACGAGGGGCTGGATGCGTCCAGCGCCGTATATGAATGGAACTTTGCGGCACAGATGATTGCGATCCGCACCGCCGAGGCCTCTGGCACGGCGGACCGGTCCGCGCTCAACACCGAACTGTTTGGCCCCGATTATCTGGTCGAGCGTCCTTTGCTTCAGGCCATGCGCGAAGATCCCGCAGGTCCGCCTGTTTTGCTTATCGATGAACTGGACCGCACAGACGAACCGTTTGAGGCGTTTCTTCTGGAAGCTCTGAGCGATTTTCAGGTGACGATTCCCGAGATCGGCACAATCAAGGCGCCGAAGCCCCCGATTGTGATTCTCACGTCGAACCGGACCCGCGAAGTGCACGACGCCCTCAAGCGGCGCTGTTTGTATCACTGGGTGGATTATCCCAACTTTGAACGCGAAATCGAAATCCTGCAGTCACGCGCACCCGAAGCAGCCGAGGCGCTGAGCAAAGAGATCGTCGCCTTTGTGCAGCAACTGCGCACCGAAGATCTGTTCAAGAAACCCGGTGTCGCCGAGACCATCGATTGGGCCAAATGCCTGTTGGCACTGGATGTGCTTACCCTTAGTCCGGAAGTGATTTCCGACACGCTCGGGGCGATCCTCAAATATCAGGATGACATTGCCAAACTGCATGGGTCCGAAGCCAAGCGTCTGTTGGATCAGGCGCGTGCGGACATTGATTCAGCTTGATGGCGGGATTTGCCACCAGAGGTCTGTACAGGCGCGGGCTTTCTTTGTGCGAGGCCGGTCATGGTTGAACAGCTGCCTCTGGAAATACCTGATGCGCCCAAGCTCTCGCACAATATAACCTACTTTGCGCGGGCGCTGCGCAAGGCGGGGCTTCCGATTGGACCGGGGCGCGTGATCGACGCGATCCGCGCGGTCGAGGCTGCGGGCTTTAGCGAAAAGGTCGATTTCTATTGGACGCTGCATGCGTGTTTTGTGTCACGGCCCGAACATCGCGCGGTCTTTACGCAGGTGTTTCGCCTTTATTGGCGCGATCCCCGCTATCTGGAGCACATGATGGCAGCAATGTTGCCAGCGGTGCGGGGCGTTCAGGAAGAAAGAACCGCCCAAGCCGCTGAAAAACGCGCGGCCGAGGCGCTTTTGGATGGTGTGGACCATGACATTCCTGACGTGGAAAACGAAGAAGAAGGCACGGAAATCGAAATAGATTCAACCTTGACCATGTCTTCGGAAGAACGGTTGCGGTCGCTTGATTTCGAACAGATGAGCACCGCCGAAATCGCGCAGGCCAAACGGATGTTGGCGCGGCTCGAATTGCCGGTGAAACCTATCCCGTCGCGACGTGGCAAGGCCGATATCAACGGTGCGCGGGCGGATTGGAAACGCACCTTGCGCAATGCAATGCGTCAAGGCGGCGATTTCAGAACGGTCGCGCGTCAAAGCCCCAGACCACGTTGGCCGAACCTTGTGGTGATTTGCGATATTTCAGGTTCGATGAGCCAGTACAGCCGGATGGTCTTGCATTTTCTTCATGCTGTGGCCAACCAAAAAGGTGCAGGCTGGGCCAAGGTGCACGGCTTTACCTTTGGAACACGGCTGACCAATATCTCGCGTCACCTTGTGACACGCGATGTCGATGCGGCCTTGGCCTCAGCTGGGGCCGAGGCACAGGATTGGGAAGGGGGCACGCGGATTGGCGATTGTCTGCATACCTTCAACCGCGACTGGTCGCGCCGGGTTATGGGGCAGGGGGCGGTTGTTCTTTTGATTACGGACGGGCTGGATCGCGGCGACGCCGATGCGCTGGGCCATGAGATGCAACGGCTTCATCTCTCGTCGCGGCGTTTGATCTGGTTGAACCCGTTGATGCGCTGGGAAGGGTTTGCCCCCAAAGCCCAAGGCATTCGCACCATGCTGCCACATGTTGACAGCTTCCGCGCCGGGCATTCAATCGCGTCACTGGAAGACCTTGCAAAGGCTTTGTCGCGTCCAGACGACGTGGGAGAAAAGGCCCGTCTAATGGCGTCGATAAACTGATCGAGTGCAGTTCCGTTTCGGTGAAAGATCTCTGAACAGGAGCGGTTGATCCAGATCAAATAAATTCCAATAATAATATATTAGAAAAGTGGAATGTTATTTTCTGGAGTAAACACATGCCACTGAATTGGAAAACCGGCGGCGTTCTTCTTGGCTTTGTCTTCTTTTTGGCGGTGCTGCTTGTCAAACCCATCGGGGTCTCGACACAGTTTGTCATTCTGGACGCAATCGTTGCAGACGTCGCGAACCCTGAGCTGATCACGGAACCAGAGGCGGGCACCTATACGTCGACCAACGCTTATCTGGCCAAGTCGAACGGCAAATACGCCAAAAATGCCGCGAACCCGCTGAACTATAGCTTTGTCTTTGTGATTGCGATGATGATCGGCGCATTCATGTCTGCAAAGCTGCGCGGAGGTATCGGGGCGGATGAACGCAAATTGCCCGCGATCTGGTACGCCAATTACGGGGACACACCCGTAGCACGTTACAGCGTGGCTTTCGTGGGTGGGTTCATCGTTCTCTATGGCGCGCGTCTCGCGGGGGGATGTACGTCGGGGCATATGATGTCCGGAATGATGCAGACCTCGCTGTCCGGCTACTTGTTTGCGGCTGGTGCGTTTGCGGCGGCGGTTCCCGTTGCCCTGTTGATGTACAAAAAGGAGGCCTGATCCATGACAATCGTTCTTGCACTTGTGATCGGGGCTGCGTTTGGCGCAACGCTTGATCGGATTGGCGCGACCAATCCGAACTGGATCATTCGCATGTTGTCCCTGCGCAATCTGCACCTGATGAAAACCATTCTTTTGGCCATTGGTACGGGGTCCATCCTGATGTTCGGCGGGCAGATGCTTGGCCTTGTTGATGTCCTGCACATGTCCGTCAAAACGGCCTATGTCGGTGTCTTTATCGGTGGGCTGATGCTGGGCGGTGGCTGGGCCGCATCGGGCTATTGTCCGGGAACAGGCGTTTGCGCTGCGGCGTCGGGGCGCAAAGATGCGTGGTTCTTTATCGGCGGAGGCTTGCTTGGGGCTGCAGCTTACATGGTCACCTACCCAAGCTGGAAAGCGTCGGGGCTGTTAGACAAACTCGCTGGTGGCAAAGTCACACTCGGGTCGGTGCCGGGGGCAAAATACGATGGGCTGATGGCCATGTCTGGCGATCTGCTGGGGATCATTCTGGGCATTGTCTTTGTTCTGGTGGCAATTGTTCTTCCTGAACGCATGGTTGGCGACGGGCCAGCGCCGGTCGCGGCCGAATAAAGACCCCTTGTATTTGAGACTTTCGGCTGGTCTGGTTTCAGGTCAGCCGATGTCATTTCAGCAGGGCGAAACACGCGTGCCCTGAAACCTGTGTCGCTTTGTGAATGCATGCAAAGACGACCAAGACCATGGAGCGGCTTGTCATCACGGCAAAGCCGCTCCATCTTGTCTCTCAAGGGAGACATGTCATGACCAGTGATTTGAAGGGTGCGCCAGAATTGGCGCTAGAGTGGCACACCGCCGGGCGCGGTGCCGTTCTTGCAACTGTTGTTCAGACATGGGGCTCTGCACCCCGTCGCATCGGGGCGCAGATGGTTGTGTCGGGCGACGGACAAATCGAAGGGTCTGTCTCGGGCGGTTGCGTCGAAGGCGCCGTGATGGTCGAAGCGCTTGAGGCCCTTGAAGAGGGCAAGGCACGGTTGCTCGAGTTCGGTGTGAGTGATGGCGATGCCTTTGCGGTCGGGCTGGCTTGTGGTGGCACCATCAAGGTTCTGGTCGAGCCGATTGGCAAGGTTCTGGATGAAGCCGTGTTGGGCCAGTTGGTGCAAGCGCGATCCGAAAGACGCCCCGTTGCCTATGTCTGTGATATATCCAATGGGGGCGGCACCCTTGTCACGGAAGGATATGAGGATCGTTTTCGCATGGACCGGTCAGGTCTGGAAGAGGACGGATCGTTTGTCGCCATTCACAATCCCCCCCTTCGTGTTGTGATTGTCGGGGCAGTGCACATTGCACAGGCCTTTGTGCCAATGGCGCGGATTGCTGGGTTTGACCCGATCCTTGTGGACCCGCGCAGTGCTTTTGGATCCGAAGCCCGCTTTCCCGGTGAGGAGATACTGGAGGACTGGCCGGACGAGGCCATGGAACGGATCGGTCTGGACACGCGCACGGCCCTGGTGCTGTTGACGCATGATCCCAAACTGGATGATCCCGCCCTGCATATCGCGCTTGCCTCTGGTACATTCTATATCGGTGCCCTGGGATCAAAGCGCACACATGCATCCCGCGTTGCGCGTTTGACAGACGCCGGTTTTAGCGCAGATCAGATTGCGCGCATTCATGGCCCCGTCGGTCTTGATATCGGGGCGTCCAACCCTGCAGAGATTGCCGTGTCCATTCTGTCGCAAATGCTTCAGGTTCTGAGGAAAGGCGCATGAATTTTGGCGCCGTGCCCGTTGCAGAATGTGCCGGAGCGATCCTTGCCCATTCGATAAAAGCCGGCGATCTGCGTCTGCGCAAAGGCTTGCTGCTGGAAGCCTCGCATGTCGCGGCCCTTGAGGCGGCAGGTCAAACCGAAGTGATCGTGGCGCGTCTGGGGGCGGAGGATCTGCACGAAGACCAGGCCGCGATGCGGCTTGCCCGTGCTCTTGTGCCGGATCCGGATACTGCAAACCTGCGTCTGACCGAGGCCTTTACGGGGCGCGTGAATATTACAGCCGCCTGTCCGGGAGTGGTTGATCTGGATCGGGACGCGCTGACGGCGTTGAATGCCATCAACCCGATGGTGACGCTGGCCACGGTTCCACCGTGGCAGCAGATGGGCACCGGCAACATGGTTGGCACGGTCAAGATGATTGCCTACGGCGTGCCGGAAGCGGATGTCGCTCGCGGATGCGAGATTGCGCGCGCTGCGCTGCGTCTGCGTCCGGTTGTGCATCAAACGGCCACTTTGATCGTTACGGATATTCCGGGCGGTGCAGGGGACAAGGGGAAAGATGCCGTGCGTGGCCGGATCGAAGCTTTGGGGATGCAGCTCTTGGAAACAGTTCTGGTGCCGCATCGCGAAGCGGAGTTAAGTACGGCAATTGAACAGGCGGCCGGGGATTTGGTTTTGATCCTCACGGCATCGGCCACCTCGGATACGCATGATGTGGCCCCTCAGGCGCTGCGACGCGCGGGCGGTGAGGTGACGCGGTTCGGCATGCCGGTGGATCCGGGCAATCTCTTGTTTCTGGGGCAGCTGCGTTCAACCCCGGTGATTGGCTTGCCGGGCTGTGCACGATCACCTGCGCTTAATGGGGCGGACTGGGTTCTCAGCCGGATTGCCTGTGGCGTGCCGGTGACGGGCAAGGATATTGCGGAAATGGGAGTCGGGGGGCTTTTGAAAGAAATTCCGACCCGTCCAATGCCCCGCGAAAGACGCAAGCGTTAGTCCGAAACAGGGTTATCCGTGGTGATATGTCCCTTTTCAGATGTGGGAGACGAGTCTTTCCGATGGGCTTATCTGGGCGGAATGCCGCTTAAAGTTGGGTAAATCGGCCGTGCAGACCGCAAACGCGACCCGTTCCCGCCAAACCGCCTACGACTAAAGTCGTAAGGAAGTGAACCATTTGAAAAAAAATGGTTCTCAGACTGCAAAACCCGTGCTTAACTCTTCCCAATAACAAAACGAAAAATGAGTAAACAACTCTGGGAGGAGCCAATGTCACAGGTCACCATGACCGTGAATGGCAAGACTGCGTCCGGCGATGTCGAAGGCCGCACCTTGCTTAGCCAATTTTTGAGAGAAAACCTGAAACTGACGGGGACCCATGTGGGGTGCGACACAAGCCAGTGTGGTGCCTGTGTGGTCCACGTTGACGGCAAAGCCGTGAAATCCTGTACCATGCTTGCGGCCGAAGCCGACGGGGCGACGGTGGATACCATTGAAGGGCAGGCAGAGGCAGACGGATCGTTGAACACGATCCAGCAAGCCTTTCAGGACCATCACGGCCTGCAGTGCGGTTTCTGCACACCAGGTATGGTGATGTCTACCGCGGCATTGTTGAAGGACAATCCGAAACCCACCGAGGCCGAAATCCGCGATTATCTTGAAGGCAATATCTGCCGCTGCACCGGTTACCATAACATCGTTAAATCGATCATGGCGGCTTCGGGGCAGGATGTCGGATCGATCGCGGCCGAATAATACCCCCCTTGCGCCGGAGGAGGGTGCAGGGATTTCGAGTATTTTTGGAACAATGAAAAGGATTGGGAGCGCTTGCTTTCGATCCGTTCTCAGGGAGGAATTCAGATGCCGAAAGATCATGGCATTGGCGCCAGCCCAAAACGGCGCGAAGACGTCCGGTTTTTGACCGGTGAAGGAAATTATACCGACGATATCAATGTAAACGGACAGGCCTATGTCCATTTCCTGCGCTCGGATGTGGCGCACGGGAAGATCAACGGGATCGATACCAGTGCTGCGGCCGCGATGCCCGGCGTGGTGAAGATTTTCACAGGTGCCGATTTTGAAGGCATCGGCGGGCTGCCTTGCGGGTGGCAGGTTACCGACAAGCACGGCGAGCCGATGCAGGAACCGGCGCATCCGGTTCTGGCACAGGGCAAGGTCCGGCATGTCGGTGATCCGATTGCTGCGGTTGTTGCGGAGAGTGTTGAACAGGCACGCGATGCGGCAGAAGCCATCGAGGTGGATATCGAGGAGTTGCCTGCCGTTGTCGATATGAAGGCGGCGTTGAGCGAAGGAGCGACCAAGGTCCACGATGATCTGACGTCAAACCTTTGTTATGACTGGGGATTTGTTGAAGAAGTCAAACCGGATGTGGATGCGGCTTTTGAAACGGCGGCGCATGTGACTACGCTGGAGTTGGTCAACCAGCGTATGGTCGCCAATCCGATGGAACCGCGTGTTGCCATCGGCGATTATAGCCGTGGGACTGATGAGCATACGCTCTATACCACAAGCCAGAACCCGCATGTGATCCGTCTGTTGATGGGCGCGTTTGTTCTGGGCATTCCAGAGCATAAACTGCGTGTTGTGGCACCGGATGTGGGTGGCGGGTTCGGCACCAAGATTTTCCACTATGCCGAAGAGGCGTTCTGTACCTTCGCGGCCAAGGCTTGTAACCGTCCGGTCAAATGGACATCCAGCCGGTCGGAAGCCTTCATGTCGGATGCGCATGGCCGTGACCATGTCACCAAGATTGAACTGGCGTTGGATGCGGACAACAACTTTATTGCGCTGCGCACCGATACGCTGGCCAATATGGGGGCTTATCTGTCGACCTTTGCGCCGTCGGTTCCGACATGGCTGCATGGCACATTGATGGCGGGGAACTATAAAACACCGCTGATCCATGTGAATGTGCGGGCAGTGTTTACCAATACGGTACCAGTGGACGCCTATCGTGGTGCGGGGCGCCCCGAGGCGACTTTCCAGCTTGAGCGTGTGGTGGACAAGGCGGCACGTGAATTGGGTGTCGATCCGATTGCCCTGCGTCGTCAGAACTTTATTACAGAGTTCCCTTATGCGACCCCTGTGGCGGTTGAGTATGACACGGGCGACTATCACGGGACGATGGATGCCCTGGAAGGCCTTATCGATCGTGACGGGTTTGCGGCGCGCCGTGCAGAAAGCGAAAAGAACGGCAAACTGCGCGGTCTTGGCGTGAATTGCTATATCGAGGCCTGCGGGATTGCCCCGTCGAACCTTGTTGGCCAGTTGGGCGCGCGTGCGGGTCTTTATGATGCGGCCACGGTGCGTGTCACCGCGACAGGGTCGATCAGCGTCATGGTCGGGGCACACAGCCACGGTCAGGGGCACGAAACCTCGTTCCCGCAGGTTGTTGCGGAAATGATCGGTATCGATGAAAGCCAGATCGATATCGTGCATGGTGATAGTTCGAAAATCCCGTTCGGAATGGGGACCTATGGATCGCGCTCAATTGCGGTTTGTGGATCGGCCATGGTGCGTGCCACCGAGAAGATCATTGCAAAAGCGAAAAAGATCGCGGCGCACCTTCTCGAGGCATCTGATGCGGATATCGAGCTCAAGGATGGCCAGTTCAGCGTTGCAGGTACGGACAAATCCGTGGCTTGGGGCGATGTAACACTGGCGGCCTATGTGCCACATAACTATCCGCTGGAAGACATCGAACCGGGGCTCGAAGAGACGGCGTTCTATGATCCGGCCAACTTTACCTATCCGTCGGGCGCCTATGCCTGCGAGGTCGAGGTGGATCCGGAAACGGGCAAGGTCACGATCGAGAGCTTTGCGGCGGCAGATGACTTTGGCAACATCATCAACCCGATGATTGTTGACGGTCAGGTGCATGGCGGCATTGGTCAGGGTATTGGCCAGGCTTTGCTGGAAAACTGCGTGTATGACGAAAACGGGCAGCTGATGACAGGGTCCTATATGGACTATGCCATGCCGCGTGCCGATGACGTGCCGTTCTATGCCGTGGACCATTCCAGCCAGACCCCCTGTACCCATAACCCTCTGGGCGTTAAGGGCTGTGGCGAGGCCGGTGCGATCGGATCCCCGCCTTCGGTGATCAACGCAGTGGTGGACGCGCTTCAATCGGGCGGCCATGATGTGACACATATCGATATGCCTGCGTCGCCTTCGCGCGTCTGGGCGGCGATGAACAAGTAAGGAGGACTTGGTCCATGTATAACTTTGATTATGAAAAGCCCTCCACCGTTGCAGATGCAGTTGCGGCGCTTGGAGACGAAGATGCACAGGCGCTGGGCGGCGGTCAGACGTTGATCCCGACGCTGAAGCAGCGACTGGCGTCTCCGACAACGTTGGTCAGCCTGTCAGGCATTTCCGAGATGCAGGGCATTACGGATGAGGGCGGCTCAATCACCATCGGAGGGGCAACCGTGCATGCGGATGTGGCTTCTAATGGCGCGATTGCGGCCCTGTCCGATCTTGCGGGCAACATTGGCGATCCGGCGGTGCGCAACCGGGGCACCATTGGTGGCTCGTTGGCCAACAACGATCCTTCGGCCTGTTATCCGTCTGCGGCGCTAGGGTTGGGGGCAACTATCGTCACCAACACCCGTGAAATTGCAGCGGATGACTATTTCCAGGGGATGTTCTCAACGGCACTGGACGAAGGTGAAATCATCACCGCCGTGAAAGTGCCCAAGCCCGAGGCTGCGAACTATCAAAAGTTCGAACAGCCAGCATCGCGGTTTGCCTTGGTCGGTGTGTTCGTTGCCAAGACATCTGGTGGTGTCCGCGTGGCTGTGACGGGGGCTTCCGAAGAAGGGGTCTTCCGTTGGTCAGAGGCCGAAGCTGCGTTGAATGGCAATTTCTCGGCGGATGCCCTTGAAGGCATGGCGCCGGATGCGGACGGCATGATCGCCGATCTTCACGGCACCTCTGCGTATCGGGCGCATCTTGTTGGCGTTATGACACGCCGTGCGGTTGCGGCCTGTAGCTAGGTTCGATCCAAGCCAAGACACACAACAAAAGGCCGCTCACAATCGAGCGGCCTTTTCGTTTTTCAGCGGTTTTTGTCCAGAAAATCCAAAGTGCGCTTGCGGGCGAGTTTTGCCGCCACCGCATCATATTGACCGTCGGTCGTGATCGAGAACCCCGGATCGACAATGGGATAGTGATAGACTTTGTTGGCTTTGTTTTGTGCAACCAGCTCTTGCTCGAGAAACTGGATCGGTGCGCCGTCTTCCTGCGTTTCGGCGAAATGTGTCAGGATGGGCATGTCAGCGTTTTCGAAATCAACGGGGCCGACTTTGGCCAATAGGTTTGGCAAGGGTTCAAAAGCAACCACGGCATCAACGTTGAGACCTTCCATGCCAGCCTTCAAGGCGACGGTTGCGCCGAAATCAAAGCCTACCAAGGCAATGTCATCCGCATCGACACTGGGGCGCACCGAAAGATAGGTGAGCGCATCCGTGATCGTGCGTTTCAGGCGGATGCGTTGTGCGTCGATATCCTCGTGCATCATAAGGGCGCGGGCCGCTTCGGGGGTCGCAGGGGATTTTCCGGCAAACATGTCGGGCATCAGCACCACATAGCCCTGATCTGCAAAACGCTGCGCCTCAAGCTGCATCTTCTCGGAGGGTCCACTCCAGTCGTGCAGCAACAAGACGGCAGGGGCGTCGTCTGCGTCTTGTGGAAAGAAGAGGTGCCCCGTCTCTCCACGTCCAAAGGTGATTTCACTGGCATTGGCAGCCCCTGCCATCATCAGTGCAATAACCGCAGCCCAAATAGGTTTCATCATTTCCCAGTCTCATTTTAAAGTACTGTTTTGATTTGGGGAGGCTGCGCGCAAATACAAGCCATGCGCGGTCACAAATTTTGTGCGCGGATGTAGGGCAAACTGTGCGGATTTGTAATTCAGGTTGGCTTGCGTGCGACCAGATCGATCAGGGCAGACTTTCCGGAATGTCCTTTGCCTTCGTCAAGCGTGCGTTCATACGCGCGGCATTCCAGAATGTCCCATCCAGTGAAAGCGTCCCGAAGCATGTCTTCCGTGTAGAGGTTTTCCACGGCAGAAGGGCCACCGGTTCCGAATTCTAGCTGTTTGGGCGTATATCCGTGCAGCATCACAAGGCCACCGGGTTTGGTTGCCTGCTTCATCTTCTGGAATTGAAGGGCGCGGGCCTCTGGGCCCACAAATTGAATGAACACACCCGTCACCACGTCATAGTCGCGCGCAGGCCAAGGGTCTTTCAATATGTCAGCTTCGAGAAAGGTGACGGTCACATTTCGGGCTTTGGCCAGATCCTGGGCGCGGACGATCGCCGAGGGGGCAAATTCCAGTGCCGTCACCTCTATGCCCTGTTCTGCCATGAAGACAGAATTGCGCCCTTCACCATCAGCAACCGACAAAGCAGATTCGCCTGATGCGAGGTATGATTGATGATCAATCAAAAACTGAGCAGGGGCGGTCCCGAAAACATAATCATCCGAGGCTGCGAAACGTTCTTCCCACATCGTGTTTTCCCATTCTGTTGGTTCTTGCAATAAAAGAAGCCCCCGCCTGAAATTCAAGCGGGGGCGAAAAACTTTGCAGTGATGGAGTGGTTACTTTGGAAGCGGGCCAATCATCATGATCATCTGACGACCTTCCATCTTGGGCATGCTCTCGACCTTGCCCAGTTCTTTGGTGTCTTCAGCG
The DNA here is from genome assembly GCF_001458215.1 of Shimia thalassica. GTDB lineage: Bacteria > Pseudomonadota > Alphaproteobacteria > Rhodobacterales > Rhodobacteraceae > Shimia > Shimia thalassica. Next base: position 349,458 of record NZ_CYTW01000002.1, read on the forward strand.
ACACGCTCAAGAAGCTGGCGACCCAGATTCTGGTGGGCCATTTCGCGGCCACGGAAGCGCAGGGTCACTTTGACCTTATCGCCTTTTTCAAGGAATTTCACCACGTTGCGCATTTTGACGTCATAGTCATGCGTGTCGGTGTTGGGGCGGAACTTCACCTCTTTCACCTGAATCGTGGTTTGCTTTTTCCGAGCTTCGGATTCTCGCTTTTGTTGTTCGTACTTGAACTTACCATGGTCCATGATCTTGCAGACAGGCGGAGTCGCGTTAGGCGAAATCTCGACAAGGTCCAGACCCGCATCCTGTGCCATGCGAAGCGCTTCACCCGGTTGTACGACGCCTACATTTTCGCCTTCTGCGCCAATCAGCCGAATTTCGGGTGCGCGGATGCGTTCATTGATGCGGGGGCCGGTGTCGCGTTGCGGAGGCGCGTTATGTGGTCTGCGTGCTATGGTATTGTTCCTTCAATAGCGGATATTACGTGGCCGGTAATCTAGTGGGGCTGCCGTGCTGATACAAGCGGTTAATCCGCATTGATGAGCCGATTTTGCCGAGTTTCCCCCTTGCTGTTGCAATGCAGCGTTGGCATCAGGAAACCAGAGCCGCTGACCGGCTATCGGGGCGGTACGGATAGGAGAATAAAAAGATGAAAAATCTGATTTGGGTGGTTGTGCTGCTGGGGGCTGCTGCTGCCGGATACTTTTTCATGATGAACAAAGAGGCCGAAGTCGTCGCAGAACCGGAATCGACACCTCTGAAGACGCAAATTGAGACGGCTGTAGAAGAAACTGCAATCGCGGCTGAAGAAGCCGTGGAAACTGTGACAGAGCAGGTTGAAGAAACTGTTGCTGCTGCTCAGGAAGCTGCGGAAGAAGCTGTTGAAGCGGCAACCGAAGAAGCCGAAGAGGCTGTAGAGGCCGCGACTGAAGCTGCAACCGAGGCAGCCGAAGAAGTGATGTCCACAGTAGAAGAAGCTGCTGAAGAAGCCACCGAAACAGCTGGCGAAGTTGCTGCCGCCGCTGAAGAAGCTGCGGACAGCGCCATGTCGTCCGTCACCGAGCAGGCCTCTGATGTTGCTGCCGCTGCAGAAGACACTGCTGAAGAAGCCGCGTCCGCTGCTGCAGAGCAAGCAGAAGAAGTCACATCTTCTGTGACCGAGCAGGCCGCAGAAGCCGCAGAAGCAGCTGCGCCTTCTATGGGCATGGCGGATCTCTTGACCGTTGATGGTTTCGACATGACCAAAGTGTCTGAAATGATCGACGCATCGGATCTGGATGTTTTGCAAAAGACGGCTCTTAAAACATCGATCGAGCAGGCCCAGAACAATCCTGAATTGCTGACACAGGCGCTGGAAACTGCAAAATCCGCTTTGGGTATGTAATCCCGAAATGAGTGCCCAAACAGCGGCATTCTGAAAGATCCGGAACACTTTGAAATGGCCGTCCTTGGGGGCGGCCATTTTCTTGTTTGGCGGCCTGTACGGCGTATACGCACTCAAATTTCGGGAATTTGCCTTAGTTTTTCCAGATTTTGATGAAAAGAACGTCGGATATTCAGAGATTTCAATTTTCGCAGACTTTATGGAGCCTGGACAATGGCCGATCAGAATGCTTCACGACCGATGTTTACATGGGGGCGCTCTAAGCGCCTCGGGGGCTTGCTTGCCCAAGCACAGGATGGTTCTGGACGGTCTCGCTTTGCACCGACTTTGAGAGGCGTCATTTTTTCGATGATGATGCTGGTTGCCGTTGTTCCCATTGTCGGGTTTTACACTTGGGTTGAACGCAACTCCTATCAAAGAGAATTGAACGCGGTTCACGAAAGCCATTTGCTGATTGCGAAAAACCTGTCTTCCGCATTGTCGCGATACGCCAAGGACGCAAAATCTGTGTTCGCCCTTGCGGTGAGCAACATGCAAGACGCTGACATGACAGACGAATTTGGTCTGGCACTGTCTAAATTTCACATCTGTCACATCGTTATTCTGGATGCAGACGGACAAGAAGTCTCGCGCATGAATGGAGACAATGACCATCCCGGAGAACTGCCAACTCCATCACTGTTGAAAGAGCTTGTTCAAACGGCGCAGGCCGCAGATGGAGAGATTGTGATCTCGGGTATTCGCCACCACCACGACGAGCCGCATTTCTTTATCTTGCAAGCTCTGGCAGGTGGACAAGTTGCTGTGGCGCCTCTTAGCCCAGCCTATGTCGTTGAACTGCAAAAATCCATTGCCTTCGGGGAACGCGGCCATTCGATGATGGTGGATCAGGATGGATTGGTCGTCGCGCACCCGAACGCCGAATGGCAACGAATTTCAAAAGACGCCAAAAAACTGTCGGTTGTTCAGGCGATGATCGGCGGCGGCACAGGCGTAATGCAGTTTTATTCACCGCCGATGCAGGCTGATATGATTGCAGGATACACTTTTGTTCCCGAAACGGGGTGGGGCGTGATGGTGCCGCAGCCTTTGAGCGAATTGGCAGACAAGGCAAACGAGTCTCGCACCGCTGCGATTGCCATCGCCGTGATGCAGTTTTCGCTGGCCGTATTGATAAGCCTTTGGCTGTCGTCATGGTTGACGAAACCGATCCGCAAGATTTCCGAAGGATCGACACGTCTGGCCCAGGGGGATCTGGATTCTCGTGTCGGTGAATTGCCAGACATGACCCCTTATGAAATTGTACGTACAGCAGAAGCCTTTGACGCAATGGGCGATGGTATCAAGATGATGACCGTGCGCCTCAAGGACGCGCTTCAAGAGGCCGAGCGAATTTCCGGAGAGCGTGCGCGGCTGCTTGAGGCGGCAGAGCGAGCCAGCGAAGTAAAGTCCCAGTTCGTCTCGATGGTCAGCCATGAATTGCGCACGCCGTTGACGTCCATCAAGGGATCGCTTGAACTTATGAACGTGCAGGCCAAGGGCCAGTTGGCACCCGAAGTGGCAACGCTTCTTGAAATTGCCATCCGGAACGGTCGGCGCCTCGCGGTTTTGATTGATGATCTGCTGGATCTGGAACAGCTTGATGCGCACAAGTTGAACTTTTCGTTCGAGCAGATTGAAATGGGGGATCTCGTGCAAGAGGCTGTGACGACACACGCCGGATACGCAACTTTGGCCGGAGTTCATCTGCATTTTACGCCACCGGAAACGGCAGTGAAGGTCGAGGCCGATTACAGTCGCCTTATGCAGGTGATGGCCAACCTGTTATCCAACGCGTCCAAATTTTCGCAAAGCGGCGATGATGTGTATGTATCGGTCAGTACCGAACAGGGCAAAGCGGTCATTCGCGTCGAAGATCACGGTATGGGCATCCCCGAAGGCACCGGAGACAGCATTTTTGAAGCGTTCACACAGCTGGATTCCTCGGATCGTCGGGTCGTTGGCGGCAGTGGTCTGGGGTTGAACATCTCGCGCACGATCGTCGAACGCCACAAAGGTACTTTGACCTATGAAAGCGTTCTGGGCGAAGGCACGACCTTTATCGTGACCTTGCCGCTTGAACAAAGTTGACCCAACAAAAAAGCCGCCCCGAGAGGGGCGGCTTTGCCAAAAGAACGCTTGTTCTCTGTTAGTCCAGGAATGCTTTTTCGACCACGTATTGCGCGGGCTTTGAATTGGCACCTTCTTCAAGGCCTGCCGCTTCCAGCATATCCTTAAGCTCGAGATTGAACGCGAGGTTGCCGCAAATCATGGCGCGGTCATTTTGGGGGCAAAGTGGTTCAACACCCAAATCCTTATACGCTTCGCCAGAATTGATCAGATCGGTGATCCGGCCCATTTTAGCGCTCTCTTCACGCGTGGTGGTCGGGTAGTATTTGATCTTCTTCCAGAAGCCTTCACCGATCACTTCGTTCAGAAGTTCGTCTTCTTTCAGCGACTCGATGATTTCACGACCATAGGTCAGCTCACCCGCTTCGCGGCAAGTGTGCGTAATGATGATCTCGTCATAGTCTTCATAAGTCTGTGGTTCGCGCAGCAATGACGCAAACGGCGCAAATCCAGTGCCGGTGGCAAAGAACCAAAGGCGTTTGCCCGGGATCAACGCATCATGCACGAGGGTGCCCACAGGTTTGGGGCGCAGGATGATTTCATCGCCGACCTTGATGTGCTGCAGCTTTGATGTCAGTGGGCCGTCCTGCACCTTGATCGAGTAAAACTCAAGCTCTTCCTCCCAAGACGGGGATGCAATCGAATAGGCACGCAGAAGCGGTTTTTGCTTGCCGGTTTTAGGATCGGGATCGCCCATTAGGCCAATCATCACAAATTCACCAGACCGGAACCGCAGCGTCGCAGGGCGGCTGCACTTAAACGAGAACAGGCGGTCAGTGTAATGTTTGACCTCGGTCACGGTTTGCGCGTCGGGCAGGGTGGGCACTTTGGGTACGGCGGTTGCTTGGGCGTCGGTCACGGGTTTTTGCTCGGTCATATGGTTTTAGGCGGAAAATCTCCGCCCCTCACTAGCAGTTCGTTGAGGTTTTTAAAGATGTATCTGGCTTATCGCTTTGATCTGGCGCAAATCACGCTGCGTTAAACAGCGGCAGCGCCACGCATGCGGGCCTGATAATCATGAGATTGCCAATCGGCACGGAACAGCCAGTCTTTTTCGGGCTGACGCGATGCCAGATCGTCGCTGATTTCGACTTCGTCAAAGCCACAGCGGCGTGCCATGGCGTATTGATCCGAGATCACATGACCTTTGGCGCGCAGCCGACCGTTGTATCCGGCAAGACGCAGTTGGCGGGCGATGGTAAAGCCCCGCCCATCAGCGAACGATGGAAAATCGACGCGGATCATGGTCACGCCGTCAAGTTGCGTCAGCAAAACAGCCGGATCCGTGTCCGAGGCTACATCAAGAGATGTGGTTCCGGCAGCGGCGTCGTCCAGCGCAGTGAACCCGGCGTCCCAAGTTTCCGGGCCAAAGCCCGTATCGGTCACGAGTACAGTCATGAGGTCTCTCCTATACGCACCATTTTGCCGTCGACAAAATGAATGCCACATTCTTCTTTGTTCTGATCGCGCCAGCGGCCGGCGCGGGGATCTTCGCCTTCCTTCACGGGGCTGGTGCAAGGGGCACACCCGATCGAAGGATAGCCTTTGGCCACCAATGGATGGCGGGGCAGGCGGTTTTCTACCATATAGGCCTGCACGTCTTCAGGGTTCCAATGGGCCAAAGGGTTAACCTTGATCCGTCCTGTGCCGTCCTCGACCTCGAAAAAATCAAGAGCGGCGCGTGTGCCGGACTGAAACCGTTTGCGGCCCGTGATCCAGCCGTCATAGCCCCCCAAAGCGCGTTGCAACGGGATCGTCTTGCGCAACATGCAGCAGGCATCCGTATCGCGCAGACGCAATGCACCAAGCGGGTCGTCCCGCTTGATGTCTTCGTCATCCGCTTTGATGACCTTGACGTTGCGCAGACCCAGCCGTTCGGCGACCTCGGCCTGATAGGCCAAGGTTTCCGGAAACAGCATCTGCGTGTCGACGAACAAGACCGGCGTGTCCTTGTCCGCAATCGCGGCAAGGTGCAGCAAAACCACGGACTCGGCCCCAAAGCTGGACACCAGAGCGATCTCGCCACCGTCTTTCAGCGCGCCACGGAACACATCCGTCGCACTGTGATGGCGGTAACGCGCATTCAGGTCCTCGACCTTTTCGCTGAGGGCGCGTCGATCCGCCCCCAACTCGGTCTGGATTTCATCAAGCGGCATGGGCCTGTGCCTCGGGATAGAGCCACGCTTTGAACGGGGCGAGGCCCAGACGGCGATAGGCTTCGAGGAAGGTTTCCTCTGGGCCCTGACGCATCTCGAGGTAGCCTTGGATCAGACGTTCGATGGCGGGAACGATCTCGTCATAGGCAAAACCCGGACCAGCACGTTCGCCAATGGCGGCGCTGTCGGTGGCGTCGCCACCCAACGTGATCTGATAGTTTTCGACACCAGCACGGTCGAGACCAAGAATTCCGATGTGTCCAACATGGTGGTGGCCACAGGCGTTGATGCAACCTGAAATCTTGATCTGCAGATGACCAATGTCATGCTCGAGTTTCAGCTCGTCAAAACGCGTCGCAATCTGCTGGGCGACAGGGATCGAACGGGCCGTTGCCAGCGCGCAATAATCCATACCGGGGCAGGCGATGATGTCCGAAACGAGACCGATGTTCGCGGTATGCAGGTCCACATCACGCAGCGCCGCATAGACCGCTGGCAGGTCCGATTTATGGACATGCGGCAGGATCACGTTCTGTTCGTGGCTGATGCGCAATTCGTCGTGGCCATAGGTTTTGGCAATCTCGGCCAAGGCACGCATCTGTTCCGCAGAGGCATCACCCGGGGTGGCCCCGTGTTTCTTGATCGAAACAGTTACGATCGCATAGCCCGAAGCGCGGTGCTCGGCCAGGTTTGTATCAACCCAGCTGCGGAACAGGGGATCCGCATCATATGCAGCATCAAAGGCATCGGTTGGCACGTTGCGGAACGAAGGCGCCGCAAAATGGGTTTTGATCTCTTCGAACAACTCTTGGTCAAACCCGGTAAAGGTTGGACGGATCTGAGCGAACCGCGCATCAACACGGGCACGGATATCTTCGAGACCATGCTCGTGAACCGTGATCTTGATGCGGGCTTTGTATTTGTTGTCGCGGCGTCCAATCTGGTTCCAGACCGAAACCGTGGCTTCGATGAAGGGAAGCAGGTCTTCGCGTGGCAGGAAGTCATGCAGAACTTTGCCGATCATAGGCGTACGGCCAAGGCCACCGCCAACCAGCACCTGATAGCCCACAGCACCGGCGTCGTTCTTTACAACACGCACGGCAAGATCGTGCGCCTTCAGAACGGCACGGTCTTTGGCACCGGCAGCCACGGCAATTTTGAATTTGCGGCCCATGAACTGGAATTCCGGGTGGTCGGTCGACCACTGGCGGATCAGCTCGGCAATGGGGCGCGGGTCTTCGATTTCGTCAGCGGCTGCACCGGCAAAGTGGTCGGCGGTCACGTTGCGGATCGTATTGCCCGACGTCTGGATGGCATGCATCTCGACCTTGGCCAGTGCGTCCAGCATGTCAGGAATATCCGACAGTTTGGGCCAGTTGTACTGGATGTTCTGGCGCGTGGTGAAGTGGCCATACCCTTTGTCCCACTTCTCGGCCAAGAGGGCGAGCGTATCCATCTGGGCGCTGTTCAACGTGCCATAAGGGATCGCAACCCGCAGCATGTAGGCATGCAATTGCAGGTAAACACCGTTCATCAGACGCAGAGGCTTGAATTCGTCTTCAGTCAGCGCTCCGGAAACACGGCGTTCAACCTGTGCACGGAACTGGCGGTTGCGCTCAGCCAAGAAAGCGCTGTCAAAGTCGTTATACTGATACATGGGTCATGGACCTTTCTGGGTGGGCTGACTTACAGCTCTGCCTGTTTTCCGTGGAAATAGTTCGAGGGGCCTGTGCGGCGGAACTCTTCGCGAAAATGCGTTGGTTCCGGGCCGTTTTCCCCGGCTTTGGCATCTGCCAAATAGGCGCCAACCACTTCGCTTGCCTGTTGCTGTGCATCAAGCAGACGCAGTTGGGCGTGGGCCTCATCGGTCAGAAACTCTGCTTCTGACAACTGGCGGGACCATGTGTCGTCAGAGGTGTAATAGATCACGTCACCTTCGATCAGGGCGTTGGCAGTGATCACTTTAGGTGTAAAGGCACGGGGCATCAGGCGAGTTCCTGTTCAAGTGGGTTTGTCTGGGTGGCGGATGCGATACGGGGGGAAAGGCCAAGCAACGTAAGTGCAGGGCCGGGGAAGTTCGCATCCGCCAAATCAGCGGGGAGGGAGTGAAGCGTAGTGTTCAAAACCCGCTGATTCTTTCGTGAAACGTTTTCAATAACCGTCACCGGAGTGTCGGGGCGGGCGCCATGCATCAGCAGGCGACCTTGAATGAACCGGGCCGCTTTTTTGCCCATGTAGATCGCGGCGACTTCGCCGGAACGCGCCAGTTGACGCCAGTCGTGGTCGGCAAAGCCTTCCATGTCATGGCCTGTCAAAAAGCGAACCGATCCGTTGCGACCGCGGCGCGTGAGGCTTTGGCCGATTGCGGCGACCGAGGCAGACGCCGCAGTGATGCCGGGAACGATATTCCAGCTGACACCGGCGGCATCACAGGCTTCGATCTCTTCGTCCAGACGGCCAAATACTGTTGAATCGCCGGATTTGAGGCGCACAACCTGTGCACCCGACTGAGCGTGTTCAACGATCAGCGCATCAATGACAGATTGCGGTGTCGAGGGGCCAAAGCCCTCTTTGCCAACATTCACCATGACGGCTTCGCGGCGGGCCAGTTCCAGAATGTCGGCACTGACCAAACGGTCATAGATCACGACGTCGGCTTCATCCAATGCCTTGCGGGCCTTGAGGGTCAGCAGTTCCGGATCACCGGGACCAGCGCCGACAAAGGCGACATGGCCGTCACGGTTTTCTGTTTGCAGGTGCTGGGCCAGCAAAGTCTCAAGCGCCAGCTGTGCTTCGCCCTGTTCCGCAATCCGCGGGCCAGCACCAAGATAATAGTCCGACCAGAAGTCGCGACGACGCCGCCCCATAGGCAGCGCATCAGCCGCGCTGCGGAACGCTTTGCCGACGCGGGCCAAAAGCCCGAGACGGGGCGACAGGCGTTCTTCGAGTTCCGCCTTGAGTGCGCGGGCCAACACAGGTGCCGCGCCTTCGGTGCCAATGGCGATGGTGACAGGATCACGGTCAACGATCGCTGGCGTGATGAAGGCACTGTCAGCAAGGTTGTCGACGACATTGATCAACACATCCGCCGCGCGCGCAATTTGCGCAGTTCTGGCGTCTTTGTTCGTGTCTTCATCGGCGGCATAGATTAGGACAGCCCCGGACGCGTCTTCTGCTTCGATGTCGCGACGGTGCAGGATAAGCTTGGACTCGTCTGCCCAGCTTTCGATTTTGGCGTCAGGAAAGGTTGTGAACACTTCAATCTGCGCTTCGGTTTTCAGCAGCAAGCGCAGCTTCGCCAAGGCGGCTTCGCCACCTCCGGCGAGCAGAATACGTTGTCCGCTCACGGACAGGTATACGGGAAAATGTTTCATGGCTTTACTGAATCCACTGTGATTTCAGTTGCAATATAGGAAATTATTCCATATTTGCGCTAGGTATCTAAGGAAATAGGGACGTTTGTTTCGTTTGCCGAGGCCGGTGACATGAATGTTCTGAGAAAAAGGAGAATTTGGAATGGCTTTTCGGGTCGACGAGATGGATCGGAAAATCCTTGAGGAGTTACAACGTGACTCTTCACAGTCTCTTGACGAGATTGCCAAGCGGGTCGGGTCATCCAAGACGCCTGTTTGGAATCGAATCCGCAAATTGCGCGAGGCGGGGATCATCAAACAGCAGACTGTTTTGCTGGACGCCGAGGCCCTTGGTTTCGAAGCGTGTTTCTTTGTCCTGATCCGCACCAGCGAACATGACGCGGAATGGCAGGCCGCCTTTCTCAAAGCTTTGCAAGATCGCCCCGAAGTACAGGAAGCACATCGCCTGGCAGGAGATATCGACTATATTCTAAAGGTGCGTGTGACCAATGCGCGGGCCTATGACGTGTTTTATCAGGCCCTGATTTCCGAGGTGAAAGTGCACAATGTGACGGCGCTTTTGTCGATGGAGGAAATCAAGTCCACCAGCCGTCTTCCTCTCGTCGACAAGACATAAAGCGCGGGCCTTTCCACTTGGCTTTGCACCGGGTTGTCAGGTCAGGACGTGACTAGCAGCCGGTCAAGCCCGTGGAAGTGATAGAGGTTTGCATACTGTGGCGCTTCCGCCAGCGAAAGGTTGGGGCAGCGCTCAAACAGGATGGGCAAAGCAATCTGAAGTTCGAGCCGCGCCAAAGGTGCGCCGACACAAAAGTGCAACCCACCGCCAAAGGCCGCGTTTTTCAACGGTGCGCGGGTGGTATCGAAGGACTGCGCATCTTCATAGGCCAACGGATCGCGATTGGCCGCGCCCAAGAGCAAGGCAACCTGATCGCCACGTTTGAACTGATGGCCCGCGATTTCGACGGGTTCATATGCATGGCGCGTGAACATATGAAGCGGAGGGTCATACCGCAGAATTTCTTCGACGGTCCGGTCGATCCTGTCGGGTGCATAGGCTTCGATTGGCGTCTGATGCTCCAGTAGGGTTTTCACCCCATTGCCCAGCGAATGCACGGTTGCTTCGTGGCCGGCGTTTAGAAGCAGGATACAGGTTGTCACCAATTCATCGGTCGATAGCTTTTCGCCGTCTTCTTCGGCCGCAATCAGTTGCGTTAACAGATCATCAGAAGGGTTTGCCCGCCTTTGATCGATATAGCTGCGCACAAAGTCAGCAAATTCAGTCGAGGCCTGTGCCGCGCGGTCTTCAATCTCGCGGGTGCGGCGGGCCTGATACATGGCGACCATATCATTGGACCACAACAGCAGCTGTTCTCCCATGGCCTCGGGAAATCCCAGCAGCCGGCAAATGATCGCGACAGGAAGGGGGGCCGCATAGGCCGGAATCAGATCGAACGGCCCCTTGGGAAAGGCATCAATCAGGTCATGACAAAGCGCGTGAATGTCATCCCGCATGGCTTGAATCTGGCGTGTGGTGAAGGCCCGCAAGACCAAAGAACGCAGCCGCGTGTGTCGCGGTGGCTCAAGCTCCAGCATCGAATGGGCTTCGATGGTATAAAACGGATCAAGATGCGCCGCATGCGGTTGTGCCAGCTCGGCAGGTACCTCGCGCCCAAAGCGGCGATCTTTGAAAAGAGCCTGCACCAGATCCTGCGAGAGGGCGGCGGGCATGCCGTATTCTTTCCACCAAACCAGCGGTCCGTGAGGGCGCGCCTCTTCGTAAAAGGCATAAGGGTTCTGCACAAAGGCGGGATCGGTCGGGGATTGGCGCATTGATTTCATGACCGCCATTTTTAGCAACCTGCTGGCCAAGGCAAGGGGGGGATTGTTAGTCTGACCCTCATGAGCACCTGGGTTCGACATAGAGTTGCGATTCTGCTGTTGTTTTTTGTTGCGCTGACGGTCGTAGCAGGCAGCGTCTGGCGCATAAGTTACGGTCAGGCGTTGGATCAGCTGGCCGAACGGGGCGAGTCCGATCTGGCGCTGGCAGCTGACCGGTTGACGGCGCAATTGCAGCGGTATCAGGAACTTGCGGTTCTCATGGCGTCTCATCCGGCTTTGGCCGGGGCGCTGGACGGAACGGTGCCCACAGCCGAAGCGCGCATCCTGCTGCAAGACGCAGCGGACAAGACGACGGCGCTGAACCTGAGCTATGCCGACGTGCGTGGCAACATTGTTGTGACGGCCTTTCCCGAAAAGGCGTCTTCCATGGAAAGCAGACCCTATTTTGAACGCGCGTTGCACGGGGCATTGGGGACCTATCATGGGGTGGATGAAAATGGCCGCCGCATCTTTTTCTTTTCCTCGCCCAGCTTCGGACCGGATGGCCGGGTCAGTGGTGTTCTGACCGTAAGCGTCGATATCACAACGGTGGAAGAGAACTGGCGTGGTGACGGCCCTGCCGTGTTTTTTGTGGATGAGGACGGATTGGTGTTCATCACCAACAGGTCCGAATTGATGTTCTGGCATCGCAAAGGACAGGACAAGGGTTTGATCCCACCGACGGGGCCCGCGCCTCCGTTCAATTCATACGAGCGGGCGGGACTTGAGCTTTGGAGACTGGATTGGGGGCCTTATCTTCCGACACGCGGATTGCACCTGATCAAGCCTTTGCCCGTGATTTCCATGACCGCCGAGGCCGTGATCGACGAAGCTCCGGCCCGACAGTTGGCAAGCCTGCAAGCGGCTGTGGTGGCCGCTCTGATCTTTGCCTTTGGTGTGTTTCTGTATCAGGCGACACAGCGCCGCCGCGTTCTGGCCGAGGCCAACGCCGTGTTGGAAGAACGCGTGGCCCTCAGAACCCGTGCCTTGTCGGAAACCAACGTGCAATTGCGCCGCGAGATCACAGAACGCCAAGATGCCGAAGCCGCGCTGAAACAGGCACAGGCCGATTTGGTACAGGCAGGCAAACTCAGTGCGCTGGGCCAGATGTCAGCAGGCATCAGCCACGAATTGAACCAGCCGTTGATGGCGATCCAACAGTTTTCCGAGAACGGAGAGTTGTTCCTTGAGCGTGGCAAAGTCGAAACTGCGGCAGATAACCTGTCGAAAATATCCGCGCTGTCAAAACGTATGGCGCGCATCATTCGTAACTTGAGGGCCTTTGCGCGCAACGAAAATGAACCCATGGGGCGGGTTGATATCCTGAGCGTTGTCGAGGCAGCACTCGAGTTGACCGAACCGCGTCTGAGACAGGACCGGATCACGCTGGATTGGGAGACGCCCGGTGGCGCAATCTGGGTACGTGGGGGCGAGGTGAGGCTTGGACAAGTTCTGGTAAACCTGATTACCAATGCGGCGGATGCCATGGCCGAAAGTGATCCTCGTGTCATCAAGATCAGGGTCACACGCGGCGATCGCGTTGCCATTTCGGTCGCTGACAGCGGTCCCGGAATTCACGAGCCCGAAAAGATCTTTGATCCTTTTTTCACCACAAAAGCAGTTGGCAGTTCAGAAGGTATGGGGCTGGGGCTTTCCATTTCTTATGGTCTGGTTCAAAGCTTTGGAGGACAAATCCGGGGCGTGAATGCGCCAGAAGGCGGCGCCGTCTTCACTGTAGAGCTGGATGACTGGAGCGAGGAACGGGCAGCATGACGCGCAGAGTCTTATTGGTTGATGATGATATTGCCGTCCGCGAGGCGCTGGGCCAGACATTGGAACTGGCAGATCTGGACGCGTTGACGGCCGGATCATTTGTCGAGGCTAAGGATCAGATTACCCCCGATTTCGAGGGGATCATCGTGTCCGACATCCGCATGCCCGGGCGTGATGGCTTTCATCTTTTGTCCTATGCCCGCGAAATGGATGCGGACCTGCCTGTTATCCTGCTGACGGGCGAAGGGGACATCCCGATGGCGGTGTCCGCGATGGGCAAGGGCGCGTTTGATTTTCTGGAAAAACCCTGTGCCCCGAAAGAGTTGATTGCCGTGATCGAGCGGGCGTTGAAAACCCGTGCGCTGGTGCTGGAAAACCGCCGTCTCAAGGCGCAACTGGAAACCGGTGACCCCGCAGCGCGGATGTTGTTTGGTACGTCCGGTTTGGCAGAAGACCTGCGATCCAGAGTGCGCAGCGTGGCCCGCACGCGCGCCGAAGTCTTGGTAAGCGGTTTGCCCGGCGTCGGAATTTCCAAGGTGGCCGAGGTCGTGCACCTGTGTTCGCCGCTCAGCAAAGGCCCCTTTGGAAAACACGCCGCTGTCGGGATGGACAGCACCAGATTTGCCGAGGCGGCCCATAACGCGACAGGCGGGAGCCTGTTTCTGGACGAAATAACAACCATGCCCATGGAGACCCAGTTCGCGCTTTTGGCGTTGATGGAACAGGGGGATCATCCACGGATGATTTTCGGAAGCACCGCAGACCTCGCACGGGCTGTTGAGCAGGGGCTGCTGCATGCGGATCTGTTTTACCGGCTTGATGCAATGCAGGTGCGCATCCCGTCTCTGGCGGAACGGCCAGAGGATATTCCCGTCCTGTTTCGTCAATATGTGGCTCAGGCCGCTGAACAATCGGGCATCAAGCCGCCTGAAATCCATTCGGAGTTGTTGGCAGATCTGATGGCACGTGACTGGCCCGGAAATGCCCGCGCCTTGATGAGTGTCGCGATGCGGTTTGTCTTGGGGCTTCAGGATGGTGATGCCCAAGAGGTCGCCACACTCGGATTGGCCGAGCAGATGGCGCAGGTTGAGCGGTCCTTGCTGCAAGAGGCCCTGCGCCGTGCAGAGGGACGCGCATCAGCAGCGGCCAAGGCGCTCAAACTGCCGCGCAAAACCTTTTATGACAAGCTGGCAAAACACGGCGTCAAACCGGAAGATTTCCGGTAATACCCTGCAGCTCCGCCCCGAAAAAATCGTTATTTGACCCAGGCCTTCTCGCGGCCTTCACAGTGGGCGATCTGATCGTGTTCGTGGATTTCCAGATCACGACTGGCCGTGAAATCTCGTTTCACATGGTCCCACCAGCAGCCCAAATAGGATTTCTCGGCCTCGGCGTGGAACACCTCTGGCGCGCCTTTATGCAGGGCGGGCAGGCGGGTCCATGGCACATTGGGAAAGCTGTGGTGTTCGTTGTGATACCCAGTGTTGAACAGGATGTGATTGATCGGCCCATAAGACGACCGGGTCGGGTTCACGTTGTCATTTCCGGGATGTTCACTGAGGGATTGGCCCAGATTGGAAATCCCCATCTTTCCAAGAAAGAACGACAGCGACCAGATGTGATAGAGTAGGGCCCATGGTCCGAACAGCGCCAGCAGTGCGATATTGGACAGAGCTGAAACAAGGATAAAGGGGCGCATGTCGGCCGAGGACGGGCGAGAGCCGGTAAAGCGCTCCTCGGGGTCGCGGATCGGTCGGCCGGACGCCCAACTGTTCAGACGCGGCAGAACAAAGTCCCCGATCATAAAGCCAAGCGGCAGAGAATGCAGAACAAGGGTGAAGATCGTTAGCGCCTTTTGCAAAACAGGATGTGTGCGCTGCACATGCTGGCGGGCCTGCAACGCACAGATGTCTTCGTGTTCATAGTCGCGTTCGTAATCACCGACATAAGGGTGGTGGCTGGTGACGTGCTGATGCTGGTAAATCAACTGTTTGCCATAAGAGGTGAGGATGACTTCCAGCCCAAGATCAAACGCCAGTTTGGCCTTGTCCCCTTTGAAGATGAGCTTGTGACAGGTTTCGTGGATGAGTGATCCTGCCGAGTGATAAACAATTTGCCCAATCAGAAAAGCCGTCAGCCCCACCAGCAGGAAACCGCCATCAGACACCAGCCACGCAATGCCCCATTGCACCGCCAGCAAAACCGGCAGGGCCAGAACGGTCAAGGGTTCGGTCCCGGACAGCTGACGCAATTCGGGATGGGCTTTTAACGCTTCTCGACGCATTTCATTGTGGCGGCGCGACTGCGGAGAAATGCCGTTTCTTTGGGATTTGGGCGTGTCGGTACTCATGGCTGGGGTCTCGGTTGCGGGGGTGAGTTTGGTGTATCAGAGATCGGGGGGCGTTCCCATGGGGCGGTCACCGGAAAACGCAGCTTCATCCATGACCGGACCATTTTTTCAACACGTGGGTTCGGGGCGGATTGAAAATTGTCATTCAGTGTCGCGCTCAAAGGCTGGCGGCGATCCATCCGGCGCAGATTGAACCATGTCCACGGCAAGAAATTGTCGATCGACACATATCCCTGCACCTTCTGGCTCAGCGTGTCGGGCGCAATCTTCGCGGCCCCGTTTTCAACGGCAAGAAAACACGCAAGCACTTCGGGGGGCACATTATCGCCCGTTCGAAATCGGCTTTTTCTTGTGATGTCGATATGTTCGCCAAAGTCGCGGCACATTTGCGCGCAGATGTCTTTGTCCAGCAAGTGGGGCCCATGTGTGATGTGTCTGCGTGGGGCGGGGCCAAACCGGTCGCTCAGCAACGTGTCCATGTTCGCAAGGGCAAGGTTCCACGGGCTTTCCGTGCCTGGGTTCAGACGCGTTTGCGGCACGATCTTGCGGGTATCGAGATGCAGCAGCGGCACGCCATCCGTATCAAAAAAAGCGTTTAGCAGGTCAGGCGACAGGGCCAGCATATCGTCTTCAAAATACAAAAACCGCGAAGACAGGTCTGGCAGCAGATGCAGATGCGATACGATGGAAAATGAGTTGAACGTCGGCAATATGCTGGCGGGCATGATCTCGTCATGGTGCGAGACATGGACCTTTGGGTGCGAGGTGTCCAGCCACGGCGGCACTTGTGGGCGCATCGATAGAATATGGATCTTGCGGATCTGAGGCAGGTTTTGCCAAACCGACCGAAGTGAGAACCGCAAGATATCAAGGTTGTCCCGTGTCCGGTTGGGATCGGTGTCTCGGGGATCATCGGCATATGCGTTCAGTTGCCCCATGTAGCCGGGGAAACTGTCATCCACCCAAGTGTAAACAACATCAATTGGTTCAGCAGGCACGCTCATACGCAAAGAGCTAGCATGCCGTCCTTGTTTCTACCAATGCGCAAATCGTTTCATGGGAGGGAGCGAGTCTGAAGGCCTTTGTGCAACGGTTGAAATTTTTGTGCGAAAATCCGCACAGTTGGATTTTGACCTGTGCGAAATCCCGCACAACACGGTTGACGCTTCTTTCAGACGCCGGCTGACGGTTTTTACAATGCTTTGAAAATAAACAGGTTTGAGCGCAATTGCGAGAAATACAAACAAAGACTTGAGCGTGTAGGCACGCATTGTCACTGTTTCAAGGCACAGCTCGTTAAGGGCGCAAATATTTTGACCACGGAATGAAAACCGGGAGGAGACCCAATGAAATTCCTGACTACCGCTGCCACCGCTCTGGCACTCGCCGTCACCGCAGGCACAGCTGCACAAGCCGCATGTGACGATGGAGAAATCGTCATCAAGTTCAGCCACGTGACCAACACCGACAAGCACCCCAAAGGGATTGCCGCGTCGTTGCTGGAACAGCGCGTCAATGACGAAATGAATGGCAAGGCTTGCATGGAAGTCTTCCCGAACTCGACACTTTACAACGACAACAAAGTGCTGGAAGCGATGCTGCAAGGCGACGTTCAGCTGGCTGCTCCTTCGCTGTCGAAGTTCGAAAAGTTCACCAAGCAATTCCGCATCTTCGATCTGCCTTTCATGTTCAAAGACGTGAACGCAGTTGATGCATTCCAGGCATCTGACGCGGGTCAGGGCCTGCTCGACTCGATGCAGCGCCGCGGCCTGCAAGGTCTGGCCTACTGGCACAATGGCATGAAGCAGATGTCGGCAAACAAGCCGCTGGTTTCGCCAACAGATGCAAACGGCCTGAAGTTCCGTGTTCAGTCGTCGGATGTTCTGGTTGCTCAGATGGAAGCTATCGGTGGTTCGCCCCAGAAAATGGCGTTCTCTGAAGTTTACGGCGCTCTGCAACAGGGTGTTGTGGACGGTCAGGAAAACACCTGGTCGAACATCTATGGCAAGAAGTTCTTTGAAGTTCAGGACGGCGTTACAGAAACCAACCACGGCATCATCGACTATCTGGTCGTGACCTCGGTTGACTGGCTCGACAGCCTTGACGCTGACGTGCGTGACCAGTTCCTGACCATTCTCGGTGAAGTCACCGAGATGCGTAACTCGGAATCGACCGCAGTAAACAATGCAGCCAAGCAATCGATCATCGATGCTGGTGGTACAATCCGCACACTGGACGCTGCACAGCGCCAGGAGTGGGTCGAAACAATGCGCCCCGTCTGGGACAAGTTCTCTAAAGACGTAGGCCAGGAAAACATCGACGCGGCGCAAGCCATCAACGCGTCCATGTAATCGCGACGGTGCGCCACTAAGAAGCGCACCCGACTATCTTGGGCGGGCCGGAAAAGGTCCGCCCTTTTTTCAAGAAAATCTGGGGACGTGGGGACATGCAACATACGCATAGCTTCGTGGACCGGATCGAGGAAACGCTGATAGCGATCCTCCTTGGGCTTATGACAGTGATTACCTTCGCAAATGTCATTGCCCGGTTCGGCTTCAATTCTAATATTCTTTGGGCGCTGGAACTGACCGTGTTCCTGTTTGGCTGGCTGGTTTTGCTGGGCGCTTCTTATGCGGTCAAGAAACACAGTCACCTTGGTGTTGATGTCATTATCAACATGGTGCCAGCACCCGTTGCGCGCATCCTGGGGCTGATCTCGGTTGGATGCTGCCTGTTGTTTTCGATCTTCATGCTGAAGGGCGCTTACGACTACTGGGCTGTCTTTGCCGATCTGCCACCAACATCGGGCCGTTGGTTCCCAACAGGCTTTGTTGAAAAGTTCCGTTCGCAGTCGTTCTACGAAGTGCAGGACGTTCCGATGGTCGCAATCTTCCGCTTTCTGGAAGACCTGATCAACTATGGCGACGAATACGAAAAACTTCCCAAAGTGGTGCCGTATCTCGTGCTGCCTATTTCGATGGGGCTGCTGCTGTACCGCTTTTTGCAAGCGTCACTTCAAATTTGGCGGGGCGAAACGGATCGTCTGGTCGCAAGCCACGAAGTGGAAGATGAAATCGAAGAAGTTCGCGAGCAAATGGGGGAGCATGACTGATGGAAGTCGTTCTACTTTTCTCAATGGTGATTGGTCTTTTGCTAATCGGTGTTCCGATCGCTGTTTCTTTGGGTCTCTCGTCGATCCTGTTCCTGTTGTTCTTCTCGGACGCAACTCTGGCCTCTGTCGCCGGCACGTTGTTCGAAGCTTTTGAAGGCCACTTTACCCTTCTGGCGATCCCGTTCTTTATCCTTGCGTCGTCCTTCATGACGACAGGGGGCGTGGCGCGCCGGATCATCCGGTTCTCGATTGCCTGTGTGGGTCACCTTCCCGGTGGTCTGGCAATTGCGGGCGTGTTTGCCTGTATGATGTTCGCGGCCTTGTCCGGTTCATCCCCTGCGACGGTTGTTGCCATTGGTTCGATTGTCATAGCGGGTATGCGTCAGGTCGGGTATTCGAAAGAATTCGCCGCAGGTGTGATCTGTAACGCGGGTACGCTTGGCATCCTGATCCCACCTTCGATCGTGATGGTTGTCTATGCCGCTGCCGTAGAAGTGTCTGTGGGACGTATGTTCCTTGCAGGGGTTATTCCGGGTCTGATGGCCGGTCTGATGTTGATGATCACCATCTATGTCATGGCCAAAGTGAAGAACCTGCCCAAAGGCGAATGGAAAGGCTGGGGCGAAGTGTTTGCGGCCGGTCGTGATGCGGGTTGGGGTCTGTTCCTGATTGTCATCATTCTGGGCGGTATTTATGGCGGTATCTTTACCCCGACCGAGGCTGCTGCTGTGGCTGCGATCTATTCCTTCCTGATTGCGTCCTTCATCTACAAGGATATGGGTCCACTTGCGGGGGCTGCTGCTGGTGTCTCTGCCGGCAACCTTGAAGCCTCGACAGGTGAAAAGATCAGCCTGTTCAAGAAACCACAGGCCCTGATCACCGCATTCTTCCACCCTGACACCAAACACACGTTGTTCGAGGCTGGAAAGCTGACAGTGACATTGCTGTTTGTGATCGCGAATGCCTTGATCCTGAAGCACGTTCTGACCGAACAGCAAGTGCCGCAACATATTGCAGGCGCGATGCTTTCGGCGGGCTTTGGTCCGGTCATGTTCCTGATCGTCGTGAACATCATCCTGCTGATCGGTGGCCAGTTTATGGAGCCTTCGGGTCTCTTGGTGATCGTTGCGCCGCTGGTGTTCCCAATCGCGATCGAACTTGGCATTGATCCGATCCACCTCGGCATCATCATGGTGGTGAACATGGAGATCGGAATGATCACGCCGCCTGTGGGTCTCAACCTGTTCGTGACCTCGGGCGTGGCTGGAATGCCGATGATGAGTGTTGTACGCGCAGCTCTGCCTTTCCTGGCTGTTCTGTTCGTCTTCCTGATCATGGTGACCTACATTCCGTGGCTTTCGACCTTCCTGCCCAATACGTTCATGGGGCCGGAGATCATAACGAAATAGGTCTTGTGAACCTTGAAATAGAAACGGCCTCCGCGTCTGCGGGGGCCGTTTTGCCTTGTCGTGTCGGGGTTTTCTTTAAAGAGATGTCGGGCAGGGCGGACAAGGCACTGGGTTCTGGCCAAACACCTGTTGAGCGGTCCTGCGGGCGTGTAAGGGGCGCTGCCCCTCGGCCTGCGGCCTCACCCCGGGATATTTGTCAGCCAGAAGAAGAACAGGGCCCGCACGGGACCCTGTTTTGTTTTAAAATTGTCGGGGTGACGTTAGTCGTCCAGTTGAACCAGCGCGTGGCGTTTTTTGCCAGCACTGAGTTTCACGGGACGGCCCGCAAACATTTTCAGCGGCACGGCAAACATCGCGGCAGTCACGGGTTCGTCATCGATCTTTGCGCCGTTTTCGGCGACCAGACGCTTGGCTTCTTTACCTGATTTCACAAGGCCCGTTTTGACAAACAACTGATTGGTCATGACATAGAGCGCGTCGGCATCCGGCATGTCGAGATCTGCCCCCGGCACGGCATCTGCCGCCGTGATCTTGATGGTCGGCAAATCGTCCCCTACACCGCCTTTTTCAAAGACTTCGCGTGCGGTCGCTTCTGCGGCGGCGGCGGCCTCGGCACCGTGGCACAGGGTTGTGACCTCGTTGGCGAGGATGATCTTGGCGTCGTTGATGTCAGAGCCGGCCAGCGCGCCGAGGCGGTCGCATTCATCGATGGGCATCTCGGTATAGAGTTTCAGGAAGCGACCCACATCCGCATCCGTCGTGTTGCGCCAGAATTGCCAGAACTCGTAAGGTGAGCGCATATCGGCATTCAGCCACACGGCACCATCTGCCGATTTCCCCATTTTCTTGCCGTCCGATGTGGTGAGCAATGGAGAGGTCAGGCCGAAAATCTGATTGTCGATGACGCGGCGTGTCAGGTCGATTCCGTTGACGATATTGCCCCACTGGTCAGAGCCGCCAAACTGCACCAGACAGCCATAGCGCCGGTTCAGTTCGAGGAAGTCATAGGCCTGCAGGATCATGTAGTTGAATTCGAGGAACGACAGGGACTGTTCGCGGTCAAGCCGTGACTTCACCGATTCAAATGACAGCATGCGATTGACCGAGAAATGGCGGCCAATATCGCGCAGGAAATCGAGGTAGTTCAGACCGTCCAGCCATTCGGCATTGTTCAGCATCAACGCGCCGGTTTCGCTGTCATCGTAGGAGATGTATTTGGCGAAGACCTGCTTGATGCCGTCGATATTGTCGTCGATCTGATCTGGGGTCAGCAGGGGACGTTCATCGGCGCGGAAGGACGGATCGCCGACCTTGGTGGTGCCGCCGCCCATCAGGGTGATCGGTTTATGGCCGGTCTTTTGCAACCAGCGCAACATCATGATCTGGATCAGCGAGCCAACGTGCAATGACTTGGCCGTGGCATCAAAGCCGATATAGCCAGGAACCACGCCCTTCACCAACGCCTCGTCGAGGCCCTGATAATCGGTACAGTCCGCAAGGAAGCCGCGTTCGATCATAACCGACATAAAGTCGGATTTGGGGTGGTAGGTCATGGTATCGGTCCCGTATTATGTGACGGGCCGTGTATAGGCGGCGATGAGGCAAAGGAAAAGGCCATGTTGAAGGCCAAGTCGGGTAAAGATCAGATCTGTGCGCTGGGGGCCATGTCGGGAACGTCACTGGACGGTGTCGACGCCGCAGTTGTCACTACAGACGGCCATGAAATTTTCGGGTTCGGCGACACGGCGTACCGGTCTTATGATGACGCGGAGCGCGCGGTTTTGACCGATGCCCTCGGACATTGGGCTGGCCCCGAGGCCGAGGCAGCAGCGGCTGTTGTTGAAGCGGCGCACAGAGACGTTCTGGCGCAGTTTCCTGCCGTGGATCTGGTCGGGTTTCATGGGCAAACGCTGGCGCATGATCCGAAAGGGCGGGGCACCTTTCAGGTGGGTGACGGGCAGGCACTTGCCGAAGCACTGAACACGCCTGTGGTCTGGGATTTTCGGACGGCGGATGTGCAACTGGGAGGTGAAGGGGCTCCGTTGGCGCCTTTCTTTCACTTTGCCTGTGCCAAGTGGATCAAGGCCGAAGGGCCGGTTTGTTTTCTCAATCTTGGTGGCGTTGGCAATATCACATGGGTTGATCCGCGCTTTGACGCGCCCGAAGACGATGGCGCGCTGTTGGCATTTGATACCGGCCCGGCCAATGCGCCGATCAATGATTTGATGCGCGAAAGGCTTGGCAAGAGCCATGACGAGAATGGAGAAACCGCGCTGCGGGGCGAGGTCGAGCAGGGCGCGCTTGAGTTGTTTCTGGCAGAGCCGTTTTTTGCAAAAATTCCCCCCAAATCACTGGATCGGAATGATTTTTCCGAAATGGTCGGGTTGGTCAGGGAATTGTCGGATGCTGATGCTGCCGCCACGCTTACAGCGATGTCTGCTGCGGGTGTTGCCGCAGGAATGATGCACTTCCCTTCGCTTCCTGACCGCGTTCTGGTCACCGGAGGCGGGCGCAAGAACCCTGTCTTGATGGAGATGCTTCGGGTCTCGCTGGATTGCCATGTGGTTCCGGTCGAGGACGTGGGTCTGGATGGGGATATGCTTGAAGCGCAAGCGTTTGCTTATCTCGCCGTGCGTGTCGCGAAGGGACTGCCGACGTCATGTCCGGGTACAACTGGCGTGCGGGCATTGGTTGGCGGCGGTGTGGTCAGCCGCCCGGGCTAGTCTGTCGCGGTCAGGGAATGTCAAAACCGGCAGGCGCCAGCGTAAATCCCTCAAATTGAAATGCGGGCGACACGGTGCAGCCTACGAGCGTCCAGTCGCCCGTTGTTTTTGCGGACTGCCAGTGGCGTTCGGGCACGATGATCTGGGGTGAGTGGCCTGCCATCAGATCAGGCCCCAGAATATGGTCCTGTTTGGGGCCGGTGTCCTTTGCGCTTAGCGACAGAACCAAGGGGGCACCTGCGTGATAGTGCCAGATTTCCGTGGCATCGACGGTGTGCCAATGGCTGCGTTCGCCCGCTTGCAACAGGAAAAAAATTGCGGTGCCCGCGGGGCGTGCACCCGAGCCGCCCCCGATCCATGTCTGTCTATAGTGTCCGCCTTCGGGATGCGGTTCCAGTTGCAGGTGTGCGATGATGTCGGCAGCGGTCATGTGCGGTCTCCGGAGCAATCGGATTTGTGCCATTGTCGATGAGTGCGAAAGGAAAGTCATCCCGTAAAACGGCAGGTAAGGAGGGCATCAAATGTCATCCGCGGTTCATCAGTCCGAAAAAAGAAAACCCCGCCAAAAAGGCAGGGTTTTCCTAGAATGATCTGAATGTCAGAACGATCTTATTTCAGGATCGAGCGCCCTGCGTATTCGGCGGTTTCGCCCAGCAGTTCTTCAATGCGGATCAGCTGGTTGTATTTCGCGAGCCGGTCCGAACGTGCCAGCGAGCCTGTTTTGATCTGTCCACAGTTGGTGGCAACGGCGAGGTCAGCAATGGTGGCGTCCTCGGTTTCACCCGAGCGGTGTGACATCACGTTGGTGTAACGTGCGCGGTGGGCCATTTCGACGGCTTTCAGCGTTTCGGTGAGCGAGCCGATCTGGTTTACTTTGACCAGCATCGAGTTGGCAACGCCTTGGGCGATACCGTCAGCCAGACGCACGGGGTTGGTCACGAACAGATCGTCGCCGACCAGCTGAACCTTGTCGCCGATCATGTCGGTCAACATTTTCCAGCCGTCCCAGTCGTCTTCGTCCATGCCATCTTCGATCGAGATGATCGGATAGTCGTCGCACAGGGCGGCGAGGTATTTGGCGTTTTCTTCGGATGTCAGCGATTTGCCTTCACCTTTCAGCTCGTACTTTCCGTCGACGTAATACTCGGACGAGGCGCAATCGAGCGCGAGGTAAATGTCTTCGCCCAGCTTATAGCCCGCTTTTTCAACAGCGTTTTTGATGAAGTCCAGCGCATCGCGGGTCGAACCGATGTTGGGTGCAAACCCGCCTTCGTCACCGATGCCGGTGTTCAGGCCAGCGGCGGTCAGTTCTTTTTTCAGAGTGTGGAAGACTTCGGCACCCATGCGGATGGCTTCGCGGATGTTCGCGGCCGACACAGGCATGATCATGAATTCCTGAATGTCGATCGGGTTGTCTGCGTGCTCACCACCGTTGATGATGTTCATCATTGGAACGGGCAGGACGCGGGCCGAGGTGCCACCGACATAGCGGAACAGGGGCTGGGCGGTGTAATCTGCCGCAGCTTTGGCAACAGCAAGCGACACGCCAAGGATCGCGTTTGCGCCAAGGCGGCCTTTGTTCGGGGTGCCGTCCAGTTCAATCATGGCGGCGTCGATGGCGACCTGCTCGGTCACGTCAAAGCCAACCAGTGCTTCTGCGATTTCGCCGTTGACTGCGGCACAGGCTTCCAGAACACCTTTGCCCAGATAACGGTCTTTGTCGCCATCGCGCTTTTCCACGGCTTCGTGTGCGCCGGTCGAAGCGCCAGAAGGCACAGCTGCACGGCCCATGGTGCCGTCTTCGAGGATCACGTCGACTTCGACGGTGGGATTGCCACGGCTGTCAAGAATTTCGCGGGCGTGAATGTCGATAATGGTGCTCATGAGGAGAGGTTCCTTGGGAAATATGGGCGTTCGCGGCGTTCATAGCAGGGGCGAGGCGAAAGTAAACGGTTGGGGGCGCTGTAAACGACAGGTTAGGGCTAACCGCGACAGTTTTGCCCGCAGGATGGTCAAAGTTTAGAGCGCCTGCATGACGAACCCACCAAGGCTGGCCCCTGATTGCTTAACCCCCTTGCGGGCACAGATGCAGATCAATCTGCGGGGAACTCGGACTGGGGCAGGGGAACAGGCTTGGCCAGCTGTCGCTCTCGCAGGAAGGTATACAGACCGGACCCGATGATCAGCGCCGCGCCGGCAAGGGTGGGCAGGTCGGGACGTTCACCAAAAACCACCACCCCGATAATGATCGAGAACAGCAGACGGCTATAGCGATATGGCGCAACAACCGAGGCTTCACCCAAGCGCATGGCCGTGACAATGCCCCAATACCCCAAGGCCCCGAACAAGATGGCGCCAGCAAACATGGCGGCTTCGCCGGACCCGATGACACCCGCAGCTTTGGTCGTGAAAGGCATCATCACCAGACCCGCAACAACCATTGAACCAAAGCCTTGCATCGACACAACGTAAGACGAGATGGACGGATCAAGGCGGCGCGTGACAAGGTCTCGCACAACAATTGCAAACACCGCGATCAGGACAAGAAGGGTTGCCGGATCAAAGCCTGCCATGCCTGGGCGAATGATCAACAGCACGCCAATGAACCCCAGTCCAATCGCGGTCCAGCGGCGCCATCCTACCTTTTCCCCAAGAAACAGAGCGGCCCCCATGGTGATGACCAGCGGCAAGGCTTGAAAAACGGCAGCAACGGTCGAAATGTCCACAAGCGCCAACGCCGAAGCAAAGGCCATGGCGGCAACGGCCTCGCCAGCGGCCCGGATCAGGGGCAAGGTTTTCCATGCTTCGGGGGCGAAAATCTTGTCTCCGCGTAGAACGGCCAAGGCTGCAAAAATCAAGGACGACCCCAGACCCAGCCAGATCAAAATCTGGCTTGTCGGCAGCGGATCAGAAAGCTGCTTGATAAACATGTCTTCGATCGTAAACCCTGCCATGGCAAAGACGACCAGTAAGATGCCTTGAATATTGTTCATGTCACGGCTCCTGTACGCGCTCTCCAAATCACAAGCGGAATTTGCGCAACAGGATCAAGCACGATTTCAGACCACATGCCTGTGATTTTGTTGGGGCAGATATCACAGAACGTGATGGACCCGTCAGAGAGGCCTGATTTTCAGGACAGTGATGCGGTTGGCCTCACGCTCCATGACCTCGAAACGAAATCCGTGAAACGAAAACACCTGACCCACTGTCGGGATCATCTGAGCCTCGTGGATCACCAGACCCGCAATGGTGTTCGCCTCTTCATCAGGCAGGGTCCAGTCCGTGGCCCGATTGAGATCGCGCAGGGTCATGGCGCCGTCAATCAGGTACTGGCCATCGTCGGATCGTGCAATTTCGGGTTCGTCGTCTGTATCAAACTCGTCGGTGATTTCGCCAACAATTTCCTCGAGGATATCTTCGAGCGTGATCAACCCCTGCAATGACCCATATTCATCCACCACAAGGGCAAAATGCGAATGGCGGCGCAGGAATTCACGCATCTGATCGTCAAGCGATGTGGTTTCCGGCACAAAATAGGGTTTCTTGAGAACCTCGGACAAATCGAAATTCAACAGACCTTCTTGCGTTGCCTCGGACTCTGACGCGCGACGATACATTGCCCGAAACAGGTCTTTGGCGTGGATCACGCCGATGATGTTTTCCGGATCGTCCTTGAACACAGGAAGACGGGTGTGATTGCTTTCAAGACACTGGTTCAGGATTTCCCGTGCGGGGCTGTTGGCATCAATCATTTCGATGCCAGAGCGGTGCAACATGATTTCTTCGATGGCACGTTCAGACAGATCAAGCGCGCCAAGAATGCGGTCGCGGTCTTCTTTTTCGACAATCCCTTCCGAGTGGCCCAGCTGAATCGCACCAGCGATTTCTTCGCGCACCGCCAGAATATGGCTGTCGGGGTCGGTTTTGACGCCAAATACCCGCAACACCAGCCGGACGAGCCAGCGCACGGCAGACACAACGGGCGCAAATAGGGTAACAAGGACGCCGATAGGACGCGCAACCGAAGCCGCCGCAGCCTCGGGGGCGGTGATGGCATAGGTCTTGGGAAGAACTTCGGCGAAAATCAGGACAAGCAAAGTCATCACAAGCGTGGCCAGGGCCACGCCGGATTCGCCAAAGGCCCGCGTGAACAGGGCCGTGGCCAACGAGGCCGCCAGAATGTTGACGAGGTTGTTTCCCAAAAGCACGGACCCGATCAGCCGTTCGCTGTCATCGGTGATGTCCAGCGCGCGTTGAGCCCCGCGATTGCCTTTGTCCGCTTGGGTTCTCAGCTTGCCGCGCGAGGCGGCAGTCAGGGCCGTTTCCGAGCCCGAGAAAAAGGCGGACAGAACCAAAAGGCCAATAATGGCGCTTGCTGTAATCCAGAAAGCGGAATCAAATGGGGTCGACGCGGCCAGTTCGGCCGTTTGGGTAACAGTTGTGCTCATGAAAAGGGTTATGGGGTGCGTGTTGTCTGCAATCAAGCACGTCGCGTTTTATTTCGAGGATTTTGCCAGCGGATGATGCGTATGCACCAATTCTCGCAACCGTTCGTCCAGAACATGGGTGTAGATTTCGGTTGTTGCCACATCCGCATGGCCCAGCAAGGTCTGAATGGTGCGCAAATCCGCCCCGTTTGCCAGAAGATGTGTTGCAAATGCGTGGCGCAATGTGTGCGGTGTGACTTTGGCAGGAGACACACCACCCGCGACGGCCAGCTCCTTGATTAAAAGATAAAAGCGGTTGCGTGTTAGGTGGCCGAGTTTGCCACGCGATGGAAACAAAAACTTCGAGACGGGTTTTCCCTTTGCCCGTTTGTCGTCTTCGATCAAGTCGCGTGCTGCGATCCAGTCGGCCAAGGCGTCACGCGCAGGCGGGGACAGGGGCACCATGCGTTCCTTGTCGCCTTTGCCGCGGATCAACAACATGCGGGGGTCGCCCCGCGTTGACGACACAGGCAGCGACACAAGTTCGCTCACGCGCATTCCGGTGGCATAGAGCAACTCCAGCAAACAGGTGTTGCGCAAGCGGTCGTGATCGTTGCGCCCGTGTTGGCGGGCCGCCTGGAGCAGGTGATCCACTTCTGACATATCGAGCGTTTTTGGCAGACGCTGATCCCGACCAGGGCCTTTGATCTGGATCGCGGGATTGTCCTCGCGCCATCCTTCTTCGAAGGCAAACCGAAACAATTGTTTAACCGCAGAGAGACGCCGAGCGCGGGTCGATTTCGCCAGCCCCTGTTCCTCACAGTGAATCAGATAGGCTTCGATGTCAGAACGGGAGAGGCTTGAAAAGCTCTGGCCTTGCATCTGTGTCCGCTCGGCAAAGTCGCGCAAATCCCGCGCATAGGCCTCTTGCGTGTTTTGGGCCGCACCGTGTTCTGCGGCCTGTGCATCCAGAAACGAAGTGATCCAGTAAACATCTTTCATGCGTCAGCCCCGCGTGTCGATGATCGCGGCCTGAAGCGCGGCCTGTCGCGCGGTATCTTCAAGCCCCACAGCGCGGAATATGGCCAGCGCATCGGTCAGAGAGGTCAGGTCGCCCTGGCTGCCGTCTGCCATCAAGGACATCGCGTGAAGAATGGCCTCTCCCAACTGGCCACGGGCCAGCATGGATGACACTTCTTGTGGAACGCGGGCGCCGTGGAACCCGTCAGAGATGGCCCGATGCAGCGGGTCCGCCGGTGTGCGCGGGGGATTGCCAAGTGCCAAGCCCGCCAGAAAATCGCGCGGTCCCAGACGGGCGGCAGCTTCGTATTGTGGAGAGAGAAGTGCGATATCGCGGGCCAGCTTGTGAGACACGCCTGTCAGGTCGAGATCCAGAAGTGCGGCGCCAAAGATGCGGGCAAAGGGCACTTCGAGATGCACAGATTGTGCGGCAGACCATGCCTTGGGCAGGGTTTCGGCCACCCTGCGCGTGTCCTGATTGGCCAGCGCCTCGTCAAATTTCTGGATCGCTGCCACACGATCCCAGATCATGCCCGAGGCAGACGGTTTGCCTTCGCTATATATCCCTATCAGACGGTTTTCGGGCAATGCGCCGGTGCGCGCCAATCGCTCGGCAGCTTCAAGTCGGGACTTCCAGCCTGCGGTGCTGCGAATATCCGCATGCGCAAAGGGGCGTGGCAAAGGAGATGTTGGCTGGTGCTCTCCGATCGCTTCATACAGTCGAAATGTAAGCGGCGTCGGCGAGCGGGGCGCGAACATCATGGGTTCGCCTTCAAACAGTTCGGGATCAAGGAACCTGAGAAGCAAAGCGTCTTCTTCCTCGGTCAACAGTCTCAAGGCGTTTGCCGTTTCCAGCGTCAGCGCCGCCGCATTCCAGTCTCCGGCGCGGGCGGTGCAAAAAATACGAGAGGCATAATCAGGGGACAAATGCGGCGCAGCCGTCAATGCCTGACAGGCGGCTTCTTCTTCTCCCATCAGAAGGGCCACATCGAACCATCGTTTGAACAACGGCGGCGTGGTTGGGCCGGACCGTTCGACAAGCGCAGAGGCTTGTTCAAGCGCGCCCATTTCAATCAGCTTGTCAATGCGGGCCAAAAGAAACCTGTCGCCGCTTGCGGTATCCATCGGCGTGTTCGCCTCGGCCAGCAGCAACGTATAGAGCAGGGCCTGCATCGCCGGCATCAGCTCTGGTCGTTGACGCGAGATCAGGGCGGACACGCGGTTGGCATCGCTGTTTTGCCAAAGGGAATTGGGCAGCCCCGTCACAGAAGTGGGCAACAATCCAACGGCATCGCGTGCTGGCGCATCCAGCGTATCCACGGAAATGGGAGCGGAGACAGGGCCGCTGAGTACCGGTGGTTCGAACACGGGTTGTCCCATGTCGATTGTCACTGTTGGCGTCTGGTCCAGCCACTCAATCGCCGACAAAGGTGCATTCTGGGCCATGGCCATGCCTGCGAAAAAGGCAAAACCGATGGCAAAAGGTGTCTTAGCTGTCATTGCCACTCTGCAATGTAACGGGGACACGGATTTCTTCCTGAGGTGCCGAAAAATCGGCGCCAAGGATTGGGCCGAGATAGGCGTATCCCACAAAAGCGATAGCGGCCAATACGATCAGCACAATAAGAAGGCGGAAGAGTCTGCCCATGGTTTACCCCAATTATCTTTGCCTGTTTTTTCCAACTTATAACTGGCCTTTTCCGCAATATCACGTCATTCAATGCCGAAAGATGAAATTTGGGCAAAGCTTGGCCGATTACGGAAGATGAAATGGGATTATTGCTGAAAAAGACGGTGGTTCTTGTGGGCATGATGGGTGCCGGTAAAACCGCTGTGGGCCGTGCTCTTGCACAGCGTCTTGGCGTGCCGTTCCTCGATTCGGATGCCGAAATTGTAAAAGCTGCCAACATGTCTATCGCAGAGATTTTTGCGCGCGATGGCGAGCCCTTCTTTCGAAGCAAGGAAACCCAGATCATTGAACGTCTTCTGGACGAAGAACGCGGCATCCTGTCGACCGGTGGCGGCGCTTACCTGAGCGATACCAACCGTGCGATGATTTCCGAAAAAGGCGTCGCCGTTTGGCTGGACGCCGATCTGGATCTTTTGTGGAACCGCGTCCGTCATAAAGACACCCGTCCTTTGCTGCGGACGTCGAACCCCAAGGCGACCCTGACCGAGATTTTTGACGCGCGCGTTCCTGTGTACGAATTGTCGGATTTGTCGGTCAAAGCGGATCCGCGATATTCAATTGACGACATGGCGGAACGCGTTGTGACCGCGCTTTTGAGCCGCCCGGATGTGTTGGAGAAGACCCCCTAAATGGAAACGGTACACGTTGGATTGGGCGACCGCGCCTATGATATTCACATTGGTCCGGGGCTGTTGGCCCAAGCTGGCGCTTTGATTGCGCCTGTGCTGAAACGCAAACAGGTCTGTGTTGTAACGGACGAAAACGTCGCCCAGTTGCATGTCGAAACCCTGCGTGCCGGATTGGCCGAGGCCGGTATCTCGATGGAAGTTCTCGTTCTTCCAGCTGGGGAAAGCACCAAGAACTGGCCAAATCTTGAGCGCACTGTTGAATGGCTTCTGGAGCAGAAAGTCGAACGCCGCGACATGGTTGTGGCCTTTGGTGGTGGCGTGATCGGAGATTTGACCGGATTTGCAGCCGCTGTTTTGCGGCGCGGCGTGGGTTTTGTTCAGATCCCGACGTCGTTGCTGGCCCAGGTTGACAGCTCGGTTGGCGGCAAAACAGGCATCAATTCCAAGCAGGGCAAGAACCTGATCGGGGCCTTTCACCAGCCTGCGCTTGTGTTGGCCGATACCGAGGTTCTGGGCACGCTGACCGCGCGCGATTTTCTGGCCGGGTATGGCGAGGTTGTAAAATACGGCCTGCTGGGCGACGCCAAATTCTTTGAATGGCTGGAAGAGCAGGGGCCCGCGTTGGCCTCTGGCGATATGGATGCGCGCATTGCTGCGGTCAAACGGTCCTGCGAAATGAAAGCCGAGATTGTCGCGCGCGATGAAACCGAGCAGGGTGACCGCGCCCTTTTGAACCTCGGGCATACCTTCTGTCACGCGCTGGAAGCGGCAACCGGATATGGGGATCGGCTTTTGCATGGGGAAGGCGTGGCGATCGGCTGTGCTTTGGCCTTTGAGCTTAGCCACCGTCTGGGCCTGTGTTCGCAAGAAGAACCAAGCCGCGTGCGTGTGCATCTGAAAGAGATGGGCATGAAGGTCGACATGTCAGACATCGAGGGGGACCTGCCGGATGCGGAAGGATTGCTCGAGTTGATGGGACAGGACAAAAAAGTTGTCGATGGTCAGCTGCGGTTCATTCTGGCGCGTGGGATCGGACAGTCTTTTGTCACATCCGACGTGCAGCGGGATGTTGTGAAAACCCTTCTTGAAGACGAGTTGGCACGCCGCGGATAATCAGATGACGCCAGACGCCCCCATCGAGGGGGCTCTGGCCTCTGTCCGCTGTGCGGACCTGTGTAGCACTGCTCTGAGAGCGGTGTTTTTCTTTTTCAGGCCTTTGAAAACGCAGACAGAAAGCAGAAGTGTTACCGCGTCAAGGTGACATCTCTACTTTGTGTAACAATTGGGCAAATGTCCTCTTCAACGTTACGTTGGAGGAAAACGGATGTCTTCATATTTAAAATCACACCCCACCCGCGACGGGTTTTTCGGCACTTACGGCGGGGCGGATCTGCCACCGGTATTGCAGCCTCATTTCGAAGAAATTTCAAAGGCCTATGACACGATTTCAAGATCGGCCGAATTTATCCGCGATCTGCGCTATATCCGTAAACACTTTCAGGGGCGACCAACCCCTGTTTCACATCTCAAGAACCTTTCGGACAGATGTGGCGGGGCCCAGATCTATGCCAAACGCGAAGATCTGAACCACACCGGCGCCCACAAACTCAATCACTGTATGGCCGAGGCCCTGTTGGCCAAACACATGGGGAAAACCAAACTAATGGCCGAAACGGGGGCAGGGCAGCATGGCGTTGCTTTGGCCACCGCTGCGGCCTATTTCGGGATGGAATGTGAAATTCACATGGGCGAGATTGATATCGCCAAAGAGGCCCCGAATGTCACCCGGATGAAGCTGTTGGGCGCTGAAGTTGTACCAGTTTGTTTTGGCGGGCGCTCGTTGAAAGAGGCTGTTGATTCCGCCTTTCAATCCTATGTGCCACAGGCCGAAACGGCGTTGTTTGCTATCGGGTCGGTTGTCGGACCGCACCCGTTTCCGATGATGGTGCGCAATTTTCAACATGTTGTCGGGATCGAAGCGCGCGAACAGTTTCTTGAAATGACAGGAGAGCTGCCTGACATGGTTGGTGCCTGTGTGGGCGGCGGGTCAAACGCGATGGGGCTTTTTGCAGGGTTTATCGATGATCCCGATGTGGCTTTGTATGGGGTTGAACCGCTGGGCACGTCGTCCAATCTCGGCGATCACGCCGCGACGCTCACCTACGGAGAAGACGGGGATATCCACGGGTTCCGCACGATGCTTCTTAAAGATGAAGCTGGAGAGCCCGCGCCGGTCCATACGGTGGCGTCTGGGCTGGACTATCCCGGTGTCGGGCCAGAGCATGCCTATCTCTATCGTTCGGGACGGGCGACCTATACGGCAGCAGATGACAAAGAGGCCCTGAAAGCCTTCTATGACCTGTCACGTCACGAAGGCATCATTCCTGCTTTGGAAAGTGCGCATGCCGTGGCTTTTGCAATGCGCGAAGCTGGCAAAAACCCTGGTAAATCCATTCTGATCAACCTGTCAGGTCGCGGTGACAAAGACATCGATTATGTCACTGAAACCTATGGGTTCAGCGTCGACTGATAACATCCGAAAAGTGGAAACAACGGCGCGCGCCGAGGGGAAACCCGAGGCGCGCGTTTTCGTTAACGTGCGGCCGCTTCGACCAGACGCAGGCAGATACGCGTGGCCATGGCCATGTCCTGAACGCTGATCCATTCCAGAGGGCCGTGGATTTCCTGCATCCCTGTAAACAGGTTGGGGCAGGGGATGCCCAGCTCGGTAAAGCGGCTACCATCGGTGCCGCCGCGAATTGGCACAGACCTTGGATCAAGACCTTCGGCGCTATAGGCGTCGCGGGCGAGGTCCACGGGCGTCATATCCTTTTCCAGCCAATAGCGCATGTTGCGGTATTGCTTGGTGATCTCGCAGGACACTTTTGCGCCGGGAAAGGCATTTTTGGCGTCTTCGCAAACCTGTCGCAGACGCTGGCGACGGGCTTCCAGTCCATCCATCTCGAAATCGCGCAAGATGAATTTGAGGGTCGCTTCGGAAGAGCCCCCCGCCATATCATAGACATGGATGAACCCATCGCGCCCGTCGGTGGTTTCGGGCGTTTCACCGTCAACATCCAGATCACCGATAATTTTGCCCGCAATATGCAGCGCATTTACAAGCTTGTTTTTGGCAAAACCGGGATGCGCGGAGACACCCGTGATCTGTACGACGGCGCTATCGGCAGAAAAGCTTTCGAATTCGATACTTCCCGCGCGGCTGCCATCCAGTGTGAAGGCAAAATCAGCCCCGAATTCTGCCGACAGCCTTTCGTCAACACCGCGACCGATCTCTTCGTCCGGAGTGAAGGCAAGTCGGATTTTGCCATGTTTGAGATCGGGCGTGTTCAGCAGGTGCTCGGCAAGCGTCATGATGATCGCGACGCCGGACTTGTCATCAGCCCCCAAAAGGGTCAGGCCGGACGCCGTGATAATTTCATCGCCAACTTTGCTGGCAAGGTAATCTGACATATCCGTGCCAAGATGCAGGTCAGCATTATCCGGAAACGTGATGTTCGCCCCGTCCCATGCTTTGTGAACGCGCGGCTTTACCCCGGTTGCATTGAACTGGGGCGCCGTGTCCACATGCGCGCAAAAGCCGATTGTGGGACAGCCCGCAACCGTGGCCGGGACGGTGGCCAGCACCGCGCCGTATTCCGTAAGGGTGACATCCAGGGCGCCGATCCTTTGCAGTTCGGCGACCAGATGATTTTGCATATCCAGCTGGATATCAGTGCTGGGCTGGTTGGACGATGTTTCGTCGCTTTGGCTGTCGATGGCACAGTAGGTGACAAGTCGCGTTTCAAGGGCACGGTCAAAGTCGGGAAATCTGGTCATCACAGCCTCTTGGATCAAAAGGGTAATGGTCACAAAATTCTTCTATAATGTGTGAGTGAGTGGGCATTTTGTGCTTTTTTTCATGGGGAATTCTACGGTTTTGCAAATCATATATCGACTCATTTGTCATTAGTGTTTATTTTTTCTGCCCAATTGAGAAAAAGGGCTCCGATTTCTCCAAAAAACAACTCTTTGCTGCTCTATCAATTGCTGTTGTTTGGGTTCTGTCGGTTGCGTCGACATGGGTACTACGTGATTGAACTTGTCGCAGCCTCTTTACACCTTGGTGATTGATGCACTTGAGGGATCGTAGACACATTTCGCAATGGATCCATCTTTAATACGATCCACAACCTCATCAATCACCGGGAGCGGCACTAAGAACCACTCTCGTGGCGTGACAGGCTTTCCGAAACGATCCTTGATTTGAATGTTTAAACGGGCAGGAGCCAAAACCTTATGAATCAGGTTTTCAAGTTTGCTGCGGTTGATGTTGTACAACTCATAGCGAGCGACAATCTCTACGTCTGCCAACAAGAAAGTTGGATCATTTTTGGCGTTAGTGATACGTCGCTCGACTTGGCCACCAGTCACTCCTATTTTGTGAAGGACATCACGGTGGGGGGAAATCTGTGGATCGTTTGATTTGGACCTCAAAACGTACACTGTTCCGCTAGCCAAGTCTTGATCAGACGTTTCAGTTCCAAAAAGAGGCCCGGCATTTGGATCTGTAATGCGACGGCCAGCATCATCTTGATGGAGCAACCTCTGTAATGAGCGCATCAGCATATTGCTCTCAGTTCCGTTATCAAAAATCACCCGTAGACGTGCGTCAGTTCTTCCTTGTGCATTTGAAAAAATCTCCCCCATTTCAGCGACATAAGCTTTCTGCCCGCCAACAATGAAATAGCTTCCAGATCGAATCTCCGACTTCAACTCAAAGGGTTTTGTTATTCGTATTCCATTTGAGATTTCGTTTTGAACGCGTTCAAACATTGGCTTGAACTCTTCAAAATCTTCACATCTATCTCGATTTCCAGCTTCTTCTGCCGCTTTCTTATCTGAAACTGATCGAACATGTTTTAGTTCGGTAATGCCAGAAGTTTTCGTGTCGATATCTACACCGAGTTCAGCCAACAAAGCATCGTCATCCATGCTGTCATCAACTTCGAGATTGACGGGCTCTCCTGATAGCAATCCCTGATAATCCAACTCGGCAACCAAATTCCGGCATTCGGTTAAGCCCTTAATTTGCTCCAACCGCACAGCGTACAAACGCTCGAATATGTCTTTGTCACCTCCTGAGAGAGGTGGCCGCCTATGCTCATCCACAAATCGTTGAATTTCTTCAAAACCGGCGATTACTCTCTCGTCGCGAGCACTAAGTGTTTTCTTCTTTTCAGGCTCAGTGCTGACTCCCAATTGTTTTAGGATATCGAAATCGGATGGTTCAGACATTTTTGGCTTCCGCTGCTTTTCGTTGGAGGAAGGCTATACCTTCTGCCATTCGTTTTTCCCATGCATCCGGAGATGTGATCGAAGGAAGGCGACCTCGTTCTTCTTTGAATTTCACGGCACGCAATGCGAGCTCGCGGGCTTCCTCGTGGCTCAAGTTGACCTTCTTGCTAGAAATAATAGCAGCCACCTGCTTTAGGCTTTCTTCGCTCATAGTCTTGGCGAGGATCGAATATGCCTCACCGAATGGATTGATCCGGTCAATCAAGTCGATATCGAGATCTCTAACATCCATGGCAAATTTCCGAACACCGTCAATAAGTGCCGTATTGGGCGACGGCTCATCACTGTCGTCACCCAAAATAACCTTCTTGGCTTCTTGCGTGATATTCAACGCTGCGACGGCATGCTGACGTACTGCCTCTTGGTCCTCTTGATCCAATTCAGGATATCGATCTTTTACTATCTTACCCATCCGGACTTGTGTGAGTTCTTCCGGCACCATTTCTTCGTCGAACAACCCTCTCTCCACATTTGTCTTATCTTGGACAAAGGCAGTGATGACTTCGTTTAGATCTTCTTGGCAAACTCGCTTGGCCTCGTCTGAAGTAGGGGCGACCAATCCCCCCACTTCTATATGAAACTGGCCCTGCTCTTCATTGAAGCCAACGTTAGGCTTGTCAGTCTGATAACCAGTTTCACCGTAGTCGAAACTCTCTTGCGGTCCACTGGTTTGCGTTTTTGGCGTGAAGTTGAACCGTGGCGCCAAAACTTGTTCCATTAGGAGACTCGCCGCAATGGCCTTCAGCGTGTCGTTGATCGCTTCTGTGACTGCTTCTTCGGAGGCGTCGGGTTCAGCAATAAGGTTCGTAAACCTTGCTCGTGTCTTTTCTTTGGCATCTCGAGTTGCACGGCCAATAATTTGAACGATTTCGGTCAAGCTGGCCCGATACCCCACCGTCAAAGCATGCTCGCACCAAATCCAGTCAAAACCTTCTTTGGCCATACCAAGAGCAATAATAATATCGACATGGTCACGGTTGTTCTTTTGGGCCGGATCCTTCAGAGCGGCAGAAACTTTATCCCGTTTGCTAGGTTCATCATCAACCAGGTCAGCGATCTTCAGAATGCGGCCATCTTCAGTTTTGACCAACTGGAAACCAGTGATTTTGTCAGTTCCCTGCCACTCTCCTAGTTCTTCAATGATGTGTTCAACTTCCTGATGTTTGTCCTTGGTGGATTCACGGGAGTTTACGTTCGGAATATGCAGGATCGTTTTCTCGTTGGGATCCAGCACTTTCAACAAATCATCCGCATAAGGACCTGAATAGAAGAAGTAACCGATATCGAGCGTTTTCAGGTAAGTGTAGCCGTTCAACTGCTCGTAATAGGTATAGGTAACCGTATCGAACTTGCTTTCGTCCTGAGGTGCCAGAACAGCCTCAGCATCGCCTCTAAAGTAAGACCCGGTCATCGCAACGACATGCACATTATCGCGAGCGATAAAGTCTCCCAGATGCGCCCCCAGTTTGTTGTCCGGGTTGGCAGACACGTGATGGAATTCATCTACGGCGATAAGTCGACCATCAAAGGCTTCTATTCCAAACTTATCCACGGCAAATCGAAAAGTGGCATGCGTGCAGACCAATATCTTGTCACTACTGTCGAGGAAGGCCCTTACAGATTTCACCTTCCCGCCATCTGTGCCTGGGCTGTTACAAAGATTCCATTTTGGCGGCACAATCCAATCCGACCAGAAACCAAATTTTGACAAGGGTTCATCGTTGAAACTGGAGCCAATCGACTTCTCAGGAACAACAATGATTGCCTGTTTCAGCCCCTGGTTTTCCAGTTTGTCCAACGCGATGAACATCAAGGCACGGCTTTTACCTGACGCTGGCGGGGACTTGATCAGCAGGTATTGTTCACCACGCTTCTCGTAGGCCCGTTCCTGCATTGGGCGCATACCAAGTTCATTGGATTTGTTGGAACTACCGTTTTGAGCGTAGTTCACCGATACGGATGGGACGGTCTTAGTCATCTTCTTTCGGCTTTCTTTTGAGACGTTTGGACACTTTATTTTCGATAGGAACTGCTCTGCTTGTTGCTTTCTCAGGTTTGCCATCTGCTACCCACTGCGCTTGATGGAGAGCAATACGTTCTTGGCGCCTTTTCTCATTCTGTTTTTGGTGTTTGGCTTCTGACAAGATATGTCGGTGCTTGGATTTGAACCTACGGGAGCGTTTTGCGAACCCCTCGTGTACCTTCTTGGTAGGGTTCTCTGGTGCGCTTCCCGGACCATCAACCTTTCCAACGCCAACACTTTGCTTTGTAACTACTCTTGCTGATGTAATGGGCTCTGTTTCCATCCGGCGCGACCACTTTGGGCAATCATGTTTAGGCCAAGGCACTCCGAGCTTGTCAAAGAATACTCGGCTGCCAGCATCATTTCGGTAGAAGAAGACCGTGGCTCCACACCCAAAGCACCGCATATTGTATGTAACAGCACCGTTGATCAACGCCCGGCCTTTGTTCCAAGAAAGCCTAAATTCAGATTTCGTATTTGAGCTCTCGAAATTGTGCTCTCTCACCGAACATGTTGTTCCGAACCGGTTAGTGCGGAAATGTTTGCGCCGAATAGCCATTTACTCTCCCTCCATTGCCGCCATCTTTGAGAGAGGTCTATCAGGGTTCGGTGATTTTTCTGAAACGATGGCCAGCTCAGATGCGTTTTGGCAATTTATCGTTGCAATCATGGGTAAGAAGCGAGGTGAAGACCATTCACTCAAACGCTCCAACAAAAGTATTTTGCCGCGAACAATCATGTTCTTTGCGTCTATTTGAATTGGGAGTAGGCTGAGACTTTTCATCCAAATAGAACTCGCGATTGCGCCCCTCCTACTCATAAGGTCTATGCCTGAAGCCACCCACCTCATCCCTATTCACCGACGCCGAATTGCTCGACCAAGAAATCAACGGTTTCTTGCTGCCGGATTTTACACACAACATTCTGATTAGAAAAAATTCCACTGAATGTGTGGGCATTGTTGATATCTACGGTAGATTTCCATTCCACCCCGACAACGTAAGCACATTTTTCAGGATCTTCCTGACTTCCCAATAGATAGTCACGAGGCAACGCGTCGGTGAGCTTTTGTCCGTCGAGTAGTTCGTATTCTGAGGCCGGTGTTTTTGTTGCCGTCACCAAGCCATATCCCAAGTATCCGTTTTTCTTTTGGTAATAGAATACTTTGTCCCCAACGGACAACTTATCCAGTTTTCCTGTATAGTGCTGACCACCACTAGCCGTGAAGAAGCCATAGTCCCGTAATTCGGCCCAAGGGCGGTCTTCCTCTGCGCCACCAGTGACATAGTAATAGCCTGACCATGGAGCCCGAACCTTCTTTTCAGATCGATCCTTTACCTCCTCTTGATCAAGCAAGTTTTCAGTAGTTAGCCACTCACGACCTTCAGCCTCAAAAATGTTGAAGAAGCTAGCGTTGATTCCGACATCGTGTTCTTCGGACAAGTACTCAATAATTCGACGTGTTCCTTCATCTACCGAGCTCGCCACCACAAACATCTGGTGAGAGGTATTAAGAGATTGGGGAAGACTGGCCCCGAATTTTTCACGATAGGCAGTCGATAGGGGAACACTCATCACATTCTGGGAAATGCGATGAACATCGCTTGTGGTTAGTCGGCATACCCAGGATGCATAATCCAATACCTGCGCAACAATATCTCTTGGGCTTTTGTCACGCTTTAGTTCGACAATGATGAGGTTTCCGCTCTCATCCATAGCTAGGACATCAATGTACTTGCCATGGTCGGTGGCAATTTGGCGTCCTATGACAAACCCATCAACACCAATCAATGAAAGATCCTCAGAGACCCATTTTTCAATCTTTTCTTCAAGATCCAAGCCCTTGCGCTTGGCCTCGATCAAGCTGTTTCCGCTGATGTTAAATAATCGGGTCATTGTAATATCTTTCGCTGATCGAAACGCTGGATGAAAAGTCTGGCCGTAATCAATGTAATCTGAAGTCTAAAAGTCGCGTCTTCTTGTTCTGACAATCCTGCATGACTTCCCGCTGGATGCATCCGACTCCACAATCCCTGAACAAACTGGGGTTTTTGCAAATTTTCATTCCACTCGTTGTAGTCAGATAATAAAAATGGCGGTGTGAGCTTTCCCAAAAACTCTCGTTTCAGTGTGGTTTCGTCCTTACCCTGATAACCCAACCTGTCAGCGATCTCATTCAAATAGCTTTCGAAAAAACTACGCAATTGGGCGTTTGATGCCTCCCAGTCTCCGCGTTGAAAGGCACTAACTGCCTGCCTTAGATGCTCTTGCGCCGTGGCAAATCCATGCTTTTTCAGCAAGGCTTCCAATTCATTATCGGCTTCCCGATTGTCTAGGCCTTCAATGCCCTCAGGTAGCATTCGTTTCAAAGCTCTCACGGTAACTTGTCTCGGGGCATCTTCAAACAAAGATGGGCGCCCTGATGGATCTGGTTTTTTTTGGTCCGTTATGACAAATCCATCGAAACGAAGTCCTGCGACAAACTTATGCCATGTCTGGTCATAACCCACGTGATCCGGTGCGAGCAAAGCCAACTCAACGAGCCCTCGTTGCAAGTTCATTTGACCGTTTTCTGTCCAGACAACTGGGTTATGTGTCAGAGCAATTTTTGCCCAACTACTGACACGGGCGTTCTTACTAGTGGTAGCAACTCCATACTGCTCTAAGTCCCACTGAACTTCTAAAACTTTCATGTCGTCATTTGAATGCGACGCTGCCACAACTTCGACT
Source organism: Shimia thalassica (assembly GCF_001458215.1). Classification (GTDB taxonomy): domain Bacteria; phylum Pseudomonadota; class Alphaproteobacteria; order Rhodobacterales; family Rhodobacteraceae; genus Shimia; species Shimia thalassica. The sequence continues at coordinate 389,660 of NZ_CYTW01000002.1, forward strand.
GCGGCGACAATCGTAAGGCGGTTAAACTCGTTCATGCGGCCCCCACCTTGGTTGTCATCTTTGTGTAGAGGTCGAACAGCTTTTCCAGCCGTTCGGTATCATTGCGGAAACGGCGGCCGATGTAGATGCGCTCCAGGACTTCGTCGTTGCGGTCATGGGCGGCACGCAGGTTGTCTGGCATTTTTTCAGGGTCATAGAGCTCAGCAATAGTTGCCGGAAAATGCGCCTCGCGGGCCAGCAGGATATCCTCAGCACAGCGGGTTAGGTCATCTTTGTTTTTCTGGGTGAGTTTGGGGACGGGGAATGTGTTCCAGCCGAGTGTGTTGGAGTAGGAAAAGTCGGTTCTCATTCGAACGCAAACTGCCCCGATCCATACCCAGTGCAGTCTTGATGCAACCAGTGACAGGTTCCAGATTTCCGTATCGCACATGGTAAAGTTTCTATCCCCAACGATAGTACTTTCGTCATAGAAGCCGACCGGAAGATACTCTCGGTTCTCTGAACTAACACGAGGCACCACGACGCAATTCTCTTTGCTTATACCTTGGATTTGCCGAAACTTATGCGCGTACTTTGCATAGTCTCGTGTCGAACTAGCCTTGCTGTCAAGCCGCATTTTTCGAACGCTCTCGATGCGATTTTCGATGTCTGGTATAGTAAGGGCGTCAACTAAATCCTCATCCTCGATCCAAATGCAAAAGCGCGACAGCCCTCTAATCAACTCTTGAGCGCCGATGAATTTTTTGACAAATTTTTCGGCCTTGCTTGATGAAGCCAAAAGGAGAGACTTTTCATCCGAATTCAGAAGTAAATGACCACCGTCTGTAGGCATATTGCCTCGTATCATGAACCCTCTTTTATCTAGCGCATTGGTCAGGGGCTTTACGATGATTTTGGGTCCAGAAATTAGGTAAGCGTTAATGCTGGAAACAACTTGAACACTTGTTTCTCCAGACTTGTCCTCATGAAACAGAGTTTTGCTGGTCGATGGCAGGGGTGATAGCCCCACGATCACCACTGTCACTCCAGCATTTTTGCTGGCCAGATTTGCCCACTTAAACGACGTTCGAGCAAAGTTAATGTCAACTCCGGCTTCATAAAGTATAGGCCAAACAATTGGTACTTGCTCACCTTGACAAATAGAATTGGTGCTAACAAATGCAAACGCACCTGTGGAATGATTCAGAAAATCCGCTGCGAGTTTAAACCAGCATGCTACTAGGTCTAATGACCGCCACGTTTTTGTATGGGTTTCAAAAACATTTCTTACATCAGATTTTTGCGATTCAGTCTGCTTTGAACTGCCCACATAAGGGGGATTTCCGCAGATATAGGTTTCCCCTCCTTCATTCTCGAAATCGATCTCAGCCTGATCCAATGGTGTGTTGAATAGGTCATCCCCTTTGAGTTTCACCTTTGCCCCTGTTGGAGGGCAGACACTCAACCAATCCAAACGCAAGGCATTGCCGCACGTGATCCAGTTCATCGCATTCAATGGTAGGAATTCGGCCAAGGCTTCTTTCTGACCACGGTACAGTTGATCGCATTGGAACTCGGCAATGATCAGGGCAAGGCGTGCAATCTCGGCCGGAAACTCCCGTAGCTCGATCCCGCGAAAATTGGTCAGCTTTATCTCGGTGCGGGCATCGTCTTCGCCACGACGTTTGTTGATCTCAAACTCAAGGACACGTATTTCTTTGTAAGCAATGACCAAGAAGTTTCCCGATCCGCAAGCAGGGTCAAACACCCGGATTTTGGCCATGCGATCACGAAGGTTTTTGAGCTTTGCACGATTGTCACCGGCCTCTTCCAGCCTGGTTCGTAGGTCATCCAAAAACAGCGGGTTTAGAACCTTCAGGATATTGGGAACAGAGGTGTAGTGCATCCCCAAGGACCCACGCTCTTCATCATCGGCCACAGCCTGGATCATGGATCCAAAGATATCTGGATTGATCTTGGTCCAATCCAAAGACCCGATATGCATCAGGTACGAACGTGCAATCTTACTGAACACAGGCACATCAGTGCTGCCCGAGAAGAGACCACCATTCACATATGGGAACACCTGAGCCCACCGTGGAAGGCTGGCATTGTTCTTGGTGTTCATCGCCTCGAAGAGGGTGCTGATGATCTCATGTGTGTTCGATGAATCTGAAGTACTCATCTTTGTAATAGTGTCAGTGAACAAGTTTTCTCCACTGAAGATCTCAGTGTCTTCAGCAAAAAAGCAGAAAATCAGACGAGCCATAAAATGGTTCATTTCTGATCGGCGTTCGTTGGTGCCCCAATCAGGGTTGTGCTTTAGCAGTTCTACATACAGCCGGTTCAGGCGACTGGTCGCCCGAATATCAAAGGCACTTTCGCGGATCTGTTTAACTGTGCTGATACCGGCAAGGGGTAGGAAGAATCCGAAATGATCGGGGAAGTCTTTGTATTCACAGGCGACAACTTCGCCACTGGTCAAATCAGCGGACTGAAAATCTGCTCCATCAGTGACGACGACAAACTTTACCTTGCCCTTTTGTGTCGCAGAGCTGTTTTGAAGGGCTGTGAGCGTCTCTGTGACCCTTCCATGGGGGCACGTCGCAATATGGACGTTGTTACGCTGTAGGACGCCCCCTTGGTCCGACTTGTTGGTGTCACCTTTCCGAAGGCGGTCTAAAGTGGCCTTCTTGGCTCCAAATGACTGAATGAACTGATATGGAAACTCATCCGCATCAAAGGGTTGCTCGGCCAATTCTGAAATGGCTTCTTCGATTTCAATGGCGTTCATTGCTCGTCCTCGTTGCGTTATCTAGCGGTCTAGATTTGTCTGCTGTTTTGAGTCTGCTCTCAACTTGTAGCATTCACTCTCCGACCCAAGCATTCAACCTAAGAACCCAAAGCAAATAAACTTTCTGGGAGGGTAATCTCCCCATTTTCAGTTGGGGCTAGCCATAGAGTTCACGCGGCCTTTTTACTGCAATCAAACCTAATCTATATATTCCGGTGGCCAAATCAGTTTGGTTGGCTTTGGGTCATCGGTGTTTTTTTGCTCGCAAACCTACACTTGTTTTGCGCAATGCTACTTCTCAACTTGCCACCCGAAGGATTGTTGTTAGCGGTGAAGACCTATCCGCTTTTCACACGAGCAAGGGTCGGCCTTAGCCGACTTTGGCGAGATTATCACTAGATTTGGTACTTGAGCCGTCGCTGTACGAAAGCGGGTTTCGTTCCTTCAAGAACTTTCACTACATTTGCATTGGTTCGAGGTTCTTCGATAGCACCAGATTCGTAAGAAAACTTGTAGTTCTTGTGCTTTTGTAGCTGCACATAGATGATCTGTTCGGCGTCCGCCCCGACAGCCAGGTTGGGATTGTGTGTCACGAGTACGACCTGGCGGTTCTTTTTTGCGGTACGGATACACTTGGCAAGGACAGAGAAGATACTGTCGTTATCTAGGTTGTCTTCAGCCTGATCGATAATGAGAGGCGTGTTTTCCATGTCCAAATGGAGATAGAATACAAGTAGAAGAAGACCTTTCTCTCCCGGTGAGAGTTGAGTGAGGTTTTTGTTTCCAAGCCGAAGTTCGTACATCGTTTCTATGAAATCGAGTGAAAACAGGAAGTCACAGAATTCCTTGCCCGTTTTGTTTTGCCTGATTTGCTTGGCAACGTCATGTTCCTCGACTTTTTGGAGGACCGTCTCGCAAAAACTGTAGACTGACTCAAAATCCCCCCAGTCCACTTCGGATACGAATTCTCGAAGGGCCTTTTCACCATCTGCCTGGAATGGCCCCCGAACCGCCTTGCTGATATACTCGAAAAACAGGTCGGAAAAGTTGGAAGTAAGGACAAAGGATGCTTCAAGGCTCACATGGAAATTGTCTTCCTTAAAGATGCTTAGCTTGTCCTCGACGCTTTGCTTGAGCTCAGTGTAGAATGAGAGAACCAATTCTTTTGCCCTAAAAATGCTCTTCGAAATGGCCTTCCGCTCAGTCTCTAGCGCTGAAATCTCAGTTTCGAGCTCTTCCTCAATGTATGCGATCTGGTTTTTCGTATGACGGATCGTTTTGGGGGCGGGCTGCTCCTCATCCCCGAGAAGAGTAGTCTTTTGCTTTTCGAGCTCAGCTATCTTGTGGAGATAGGACTGATACCGCTTACCGGGAGCACTCAGTTGTTCTCTGAAGGAGGAAATCTTCTGTTTCAGCGCCTCCATCACCGAGTTAACGTCAGGGATGCTGTCGTAGTCACTCGCTTTCCCAAACCCTTGGTCCTCGGGGAACTGAAGCTTACTGTCTACCGAAAGTGCAGCGATTTCACCCTTGATCGAACTGTTAAGCTGAATGAGCGATGAGGTGTCGAAGCTGAGAGTGATGATTTCATCTGCGTTGAGACCAAGTTCCTTGCAAAGGGCAACGATACTCTCTTTTTCGCTTTGGACATAAACCCTTAGTTCAGTGAGCTTAATGGTGACGCGCTTGAGCTTTTCTGAGCGCTCTTTCGCATTTGCAAGTTGCCCGGTCAGTTCCTTTCTTCGCGCCTCAAGTTCAACAAGCAACGCGCTAAACGCTTCTATCTCCCTGCTGATAGCTTGCTGTTTGGGGCTTTCTTCTGAAGGCTTTTGGACCTCAGCCGGTGTGGAGGCTTCTAGCGCTTTGAATTCGGTCTTGAGCTTTTCAAGCTCCCTTTGCAGTGTGTCCTTGAATTCTGGCTGACTGCGGCTCTTTAGTTCGTCCAGCCGATGATGTAGCTCACGAAGCTTCTGTTTTAGGTCGCTAACCTTGTCTCGGCTCTCTTGGGTTTTGAGCTCTTCGAGTTCCTTGAAGCTGCTCTGGTTTAGACGGTCGGTCTCCTCAACATGTGAAAACACAACGTTTTCGATCTCGGTCTGAAACTGGCGAACTTCTTGAATCTCATTGGTCAGCGTTTCAAAGTAGTTCTGAGGGAGGTATTTAACCTTTTCAGGGTCTGTGAACCGAACGCCCTCGCTGAGGTTCTTTGAAACTGAATTTCCATCCGCCCAAGTGAGCGTTGCATCGAAGTTTTCTGCGTATCCTCGCTGTTTGAATTTTTTGTTTCCGCGAGAATTTGCAAGGAACGAAAAGCTATCTTCTGCTCGGGAATCTCCTAGAAGTCCGAGAATGTCGGCTAGAGCGCTTTTTCCACTTCCTTTGTTCCCAATGACAGCTGTGAGCTCGGGATTGAGCGGAACATCGACCTTCTTGAACCACAATCCATTCTCGTTTCCGTAGGTCGGAACTTTTTCTATTCTCAAATGATCAATGAACTTCGTTGCCTCTGAGCTCCTCCGCTGCAAAACAGGAGGTTTCTCTCCGATAAACACCCGAGCTTCTGGCTCAAAGAGCGTTTGCTTTAGGCCTTCAAAGCTGGGGTTCGCCTTGATCCAGGTCGCTTCAAAGCCGGTGACATCTCCGCTGAGACGCTCTAGGTCATCAAAGCTGTGAGCATCACTAGCATCAAAAACGGGCTTTTTCTTTGCCTCGCCTTCTTCGTATCGCTCGGCATCCAAGAAATACCCGGTGCTGTCGCTGCCACCAAAGAAGCCATGCGCTGTCTTATCGATTTCTTCAGCAATGCTGATTTTTCGCGGTGAACCCGTATCCTGCGACTTCATCCCGTCATTCTTTGCAGGAAATATCAGGAGATAGGGTTTCGCGTCACCAAAGGTCTTTGTCAGTGCGTCCCGAATACCTTTGAGGCTCACTGTTGCCTGATCGTAATTTCCCTTGGAGGCGAGATCAGCACAGGAAACTTCGACACCGTTTCCATCAGTGAGATGAGTTTTGAGATTTTGAAGAAATGCCGCAATCTTTTCCTGGGGGCAAACGTCCGAATTGTTGTCAAAAACAACATGCATGTCAGGGCTGTTGCCTTCTTTTCCGATAGCATCAGAAAGACGGAGTTCAATATTAGGAAAGAACACCTTTTTCCCATCTGGGAAACGCTCATGGTACTTCTCGACGGCAAGGAAGTAGTTTTCGCAGCAAAAATAGTCAGTGAGACCAAAGACCTGAACATCCGAGTCTTCGAGGGCGTCCAAGTAGGTATCCCATGCGTCCCCATCTTTGGTTTTTTAATCGTTTGCCAACTTGGTTTCAGGAGTATGGAGATGGAGGTCCCAACGTCGCCAAAGGGATACTTGCTTAGAATTGGCTGTCATATTCTATCTACCCAAAAAATGCTTTTCTACTATCCGAGCTGCAATCTATCCGATGGACTATGGAATTCAATCCCGCTTTAGTTGCATTTTGGGTATTCGCGCACGAAACATTTGAGGAAGGGTTCTAGATGCTTATCAAAAAACCAAGGTCGTCTTACTGAACTTTGCAAAGTCCGTCTCTGTGCAGAACTGCCATTGGTGATATGTCATGATGTTGAGGCAAGGGGACAAAACAAAAGATAAACATAAGAAAAGGGGCTTTGCCCCCGTCGCCTCCGTCGCCTCCCCCAGGATATTTTCAGAACATTGAAAATGCTGATTTAATTAGTTTTTCTTTGACCGAAGTGCCCTTTACTGCTATCGGTTTCTTGCGGAACAGGGAGGGATCCCGATGGCCGTGAACGTTGAAAGCGGCGAGGGGAATCCTCGCCGTTTTTTCTTGGTTCCCGCTCAAAAATGGTTAAGCAAGTTCACAGTTCGCGTGCTGGCAAGTGACCCACGTTCAATAGCACGCTGAATGATCTCCTGATCAGGACAGCATACAACAAGGTTTTGCCGTGCTCGGGTTGCCCCAGTATACAGTAATGTCTTGTCCAGCATCCTTTCGACTGCGCGAGATGCAGGAAGGGCCAGAATGACATTTTCCCACTGGGATCCTTGGCTTTTGTGGATCGTTATCGCAAACCCAAGTTCCAGTTTAGAAATGACTTCATCTGTCAGTTGGATTTCATCCCCGTCAATTATTGCTAGACCGTGGCTGCCGTCTAGTGGCTCATCGTAGGCTCTTGAAATTGTCCCCAGGAAACCGTTTCTGAGGCCAAGCGCGTAGTCGTTTTTGGTGACGAGTATAGCATCGCCTTCATGTAGCCGGCTCCCTTTGTCGGTGACAAAGTGCTGTAAGTTTCCGTCTTCGTCAGGGTATTGGATGCCCCTTCGGCAACTCCCGTAACCGGCTTGGATCACCTTGTTGATGTTTGTGACTCCATCAATTCCCATGTCGGTTGGACACAAAACGATGCAGTCGTCGCGACCACCCAAATTCTCAAAAAGTTCTTTGATAGTGGTGGGATCCGTGGTCCCAAGGATAACGCAATCTGCTTTTGGTGATTCTGCGAAGGTTGGTAGCCGACAAGTGGTCTCCGAGTTGCGGACGGCGGTGGCAAATCTATGTATGCCGCTATCTTCTCCCTGCCTCTTTACCGCTCTTAAATGAAATCTCGGGATGTCAGATTCCATAATTGCGTGAAAAACGAGGCCCATGCCAACTGGCGGCAATTGCTCGACGTCACCGACGAAAATGTACCGCGTGGCGCTGGGGAGGAGTGACATCAGATTGTACATGGAGACAATGTCGACCATGCTTGCTTCATCGATAACGACTATCAGTTGATCAGGTCGTCGCTCTGGCGCCATTCTCTTCAGTTCGATAATATACTTTGAGATAGTATGTGCGGGCCGATTGGTCGCCTCTGACATTCTGGAAGCCGCTCGACCTGAGAGCGCTAGCTGAACTACTTCGGAACCCAAACTGACTTTGTCGATAATGGAGAGTACGGCATTCAGAATGGTCGTCTTACCTGTGCCTGCACCGCCCGACATAGCGCAAACTTTCGACTTAACCGCTCCGATAACCGCCTGTCGCTGCTCGCTAGTCAGTTCGAAAGAAATGCCAGCTTCGAACCTAGTCAAAAAGACAGAAATCTCTCGGTCAGAAAGTGCCGTTTCCCAGCCAGCCAGAAGTGATCCTGCGCCATTGGGCCGGTTGAATGCCGACTTCAACGTATGAGCGACGAAGTGTTCCAACAAAAACGGACCTTCCAATTGGAGTCCTGCCGGTGTTTGGGCCAACACTCTACGATCAGCAGCTGATTTTAGAATGGCTTGAGGATTAAGCCTCCTCCGGTTTGCCTCAGCGTGAAATGTTGAAACAGGTATTGCCGTCGAGCCAGTCTTCCGCGTGTATTTCTGGACAATATCCCTTACTTGAGCAGCTTGATAAACGTTGCTGGTTCTGGATATTCCTATGCTTTCAGCAACTTCACAACATTTGTTGAACGGTACTCCAAACTGAAGCAATACAAAGGGATCAGCTTCCAGGTATTCGACAGTTTTGTCTTTCCACATACCAGAGAGGCTGTGAGCTATTCTGGCTGGAAAGTTTTTCTCTGCCAGCCAATTGATCGCTTCAAGCATTTCGTCTCTGGGAAACGTCTTCAAAATTTGGCGGGCAGCATTGCTGGGTATGCCAAGGTCTAGAAGTGCATCGAAATCTTCGTTCTCGATAAGATCTAGAAGGTTTGGATTCCGTGCAAGTCGCCCAGCTTTAACTTCACCGATGCCGTCAATGTTCTTCTGAAGCCACGTTTCGATTAGGCTCGTGTTGGGCTTTATCAATTCGGCTTCGTCGACGTCGATCCGATCTTCCGTGACGGTGTAGCCATTTACTTCGAAACTAGCCTCATTTTGGGGGCCGCTGATGCGCCAAACATTTCCTGGCGTTGCTACGTCTTTGACGGCCCGTGGGAAACGAACAGAGAGGCCCTTTGATGAGTGGATGATGAAACCCTCATCAGACAGCCTCTTGGCGCTTAGAAGGCCGTTCAGTCGCGCTTTATGAATTTGGACAAGCACTTAGTAACCTAGATCTTACCGTGTTGACCAAAGGCAGGCTGCATCTGCTCTGCAAAACACGCTTCGATGATTTGTAATAGGTTGGGGTTGATGTCTGGGAACAAGTAAACATCGATTTCGTAATCGGCCGTGCCCCATTCATTTAGACGAAGAGCGCTGGTTGTATCCGATGCTTTTACCAGATGTTCTGCCAGACGTTTGCGAATATCGTCCTTATGTCTGCCTACGTACAGAATATGGTTAGGTTTCTGGTTGAGAGGCGGGCAGTTTAAATTCTCATTGTTTTCACGATAAACATTGTACTCGTTAAAGGCTGCCTGAGGTTCCCCCTTGACCTGCTTGATTATGTAAACACCGCGACTGCCCTTAAGTTCTTCGGGAATGCCATGCTTGACGCTGAAAGTTATCGGCTTTGTCTGCTTTGAACTCTCAAGATCTCTAATGAGAAGGTCTATGAAATCCCAATTCATTTCAAACTCCTTGCGAACGTTTCGTTGGCATCGTCAAAAGCTCTCTTAGCGGCAGCAAACTTGTCCATCTCACTCAAACGGAGTTTAAGTTGTCGATTTTCTTCCTCCAACATCGCGATCCGATCTAGCAGGCGACTATTGGATGTTTCAGAACGCTTAAGCTTGCTTATGGCGCGTTCGCGTGCGGCACTTTCTTCTCGTGCGGTCTTGGATTGTCGTCCATCGGATACGACAGATCCCCATTTGTCGTCGCAATTCTTCATAAGCGCATTGACTTCAGGATTTTGTGCAAAAACGCTACGGCTAAAACCCAATTCTTTTGCGACTTCAGTTCGGTTTAGCTTTCCTGATCTAACATAGTCCAGGAAATCGTTTTGCAGCTCACGTTCCTCAATCCAAAGAGCAAAGCGTTCGGCATATTCCAATGCCAAATCCGCTCCCGATTTCTTACCTGCTTTGGTCATATGGCACTGACTACCTTTTTGCTCTGTTGGTTTTGGGAAGCGGTTTGTTCAGCTGTTCATTCAGAGTAACCATGTTCACACCGGGCATCCTGTAAAGGTTGTATTGCCAGCGTGCGAACTGCTCGACGTACAGATCCCGTTCCCGCTGCAAGCGAGCGACTTTTGCCTCGAGTTTTTCTATTTCTAATAATGCCGCTTCAAGGGTATGATCTACGGTCTCTCCGGCCTTGGTCGCCTTTGAAGATTTCAATTCAGCTTTTCTAGCACGGAATGCTTCAACAAGCTGCGGGTAGCTCAATAGCGTATGTCTGGAGATACTCCTTACACCAATTTGTTTGGCTATCATTTCACCAACAAGTGGCCACGTCATCTTTCCCTGCCACCCATCCAGCTCGTTGAGGATGCGGGTCATAGCTTCTTCATTGATCAGCCTGGTCTTCATTTCAAATACTCAGGAGGCCGCGGAGATAGTCGTCAGACAGCTTCTCGTCTGCTAAATCAACGATTTCGGTTTCGTAACCAGCGTTTTGAAGCGCCCTTTTGGTTTGGCTTGTATCGTACTCATCTGGAATACGGATAATTGATCCCTCGGGCGTTTCCGGATCTTCTAGTCTCAGACGCTGGGTTCGGATGAGCGCTAGCCGGTAACCCAGATGATCTACCCACCGAGACGCCCCGAAGTAGTTCAGGCCTTCAGCTTCGCGGGCCCGGTCAAACTCGGCCTCAACGAGTTTCTCTTCTAACCTGATTTTCTCAAGGTTATCAGATAGGCCCTTGATGACGCAGTGTTCCTTGCAGGTCAGGCAGTTGCCACCCTTGGTGCATGGCTCCATGGCGAAGTCGTGTTCACAGAACCCCCACTTCGTTATTTCCGCCATGCCCAATCGGTCTTTGTGCCCAAGAGCCTCATAGGATACAGGGCCATTTAGCTTGGCTTGTTGAAGAGCGGATTGCGAAGCTGGAAGTAAGTCGAGAACCTCACGTTCTTGTTGTTCTCTCTCAGCTGGAGTTCTCAAGTCATAGTGGCGATTATCGTCGATGCGAAGGCGCCCGGCCCATTGGGCTAGTTCAAGACTCTCCATATTCCCGCGTTCAGCGTTAGTGGACAGCCAAACTCTAAGTTGGTGGCTGGTTAGCCTTACTTCAGACCCGTCTTCATTCTTTAAGTCAAAAATGTCAAAGATGGATGCAGATCTTCCACCGCTTTTGTTGTGGCGTCTGGCCAGAGCATGATTGACAAATTCTGAAGCGAAGGTTGGAACAACCAATTTATATGGCCTGGTTTTGTATTGCCGATTGGTTGCAAACTCCCAAGTAACAACCAGTGAGTCTTTCAATTTTATTTGGGTTCCCGAAATGTTTGGAAAGTCTCTTGGCAACATCCGCCTAGCCAGGTCTCCCAAATCCTCGTAGGTTATGCTTTCTTGGCCAACGACGTGATCCCAAAAATGCTTGTTAAGTTCTGGTGACCCAAAATTTGTTCCCAGAGCAATGCTCTTTGGGATGTTTTCAGTGTTTTTGAGGCTTGCATCAGAGACTTTTGGAGGCGCCGTTAACCCGAGCGCCGCATTGATCTGATATCCGTTCAAGGGCCCGCATTGGTTGAAGTCGCTGGAGGTCAAGCACCGCTCATGGACAAAAAAGCCACTTTCATTCTCATTGTAGAAAGCCGCTGCTTTTCTTGGTTCTTCGCTTATTTCACGGAGACGCCCAATTGCCATTTCAACGACGGGCTCCATAACTTTGGGAACCCATTTCACAGTCTCGCCGTAGCCCTTGGCTGAATGCCAGCGGACTCCCATTCGCCGCTTTGTTTCACCGGATTCTTCATATTCTTCTATCGTCAAGCAATCGTGGGTCAGATGATTTAGTTCTGATACCCGACCTGGCGCGAAGATCAGCATGATAATAAGACTGGTTGCATACTTGTCAGGAACTGTTTCGGCGCGATTGAATGCGTCCATAACGCACATCATTTCGTGCATAGAAGGGCATCGCTCTTCCTGCCACTTCTTGTCCTTTTCAGAGGTGCCCATGGACCTCTCGCGAGGTCGGCTCCAAGGGTTTCTCCAGATTGGCAGATCAATTACAATTTTGTTTACTCTAACATCGTCGTAAAGTTTTTCTAGCGCTTGACCAAAACGGTACAGGGCTGCGGGACCCATTCTTCCATTTGCCTCGATCAATTCGACGGCTTTTCCCTGAACGATACCGTCCAATTTCAATATGTCCGGTATTCCGTGAATTTCCACCAGAGCAGCGTAAACGTAGCGTAGTGCATTGATATTTTTGGTAATCGCTGTGGTGAGCCGTTTCGTAAGGTGCGTTCGAATATAGGCTTTGGCAAAATCCATAAATGGTTGTTCAAAGGGCACATTTTCCCGTTGGCCTAAGTTGCGCTTCTGCATTTTTGCTTGGGAAAATTGGACTGAGGTTTTATGGATTCCTGACTTGTACTCCCACTTGTCCACCAAAAATCCACCCTGGTCTTCGAACAATGTCAGCTCATCGCGAGCAAAACTGACAAAATCGCGAAGGTTGCGAGCTCCATCGGTGTCGTTTTGGGGAATAAAGACGACCACTTTACTCATTTTCAGGCCTCAGTTGTTCAACAGCAGTCTTGATCGCGAAGGATCGTGAGATTTGTAGATCGTACGATTGAAGGACGCCGTTGCCGGCATTGGATTTTCGAAGTTCGTCACGTTCATCCAAAAGCTCTGACAACAAGTCACCCCAAGGCGCGTCCATCCATGGTTGGAACTGTGTGCAGACAAGACAAGACTTGATGCCCCCAGCACAAAAACCTTCATTTCCGCAATTTCCCATAGTTGTGCCTCCGGTTTTATGTACCCGGCTGTTTGGATCATTGGCTCGGATTGCATCTCTTTCGGACTCGATGAGCATGCCTCGGGCAGCCATTGCCAAGGGGGCTAAAGCAGGGAGCATGGCTTCGTCTATCCGTTCGGCAACATTGGGAGTGTTTTCTGTATAAACACCAATCTGCTGGGTATCTGAATGGTCCAATAGATAGGCCAACTCAGTGCCGCCGATGCCTTTTCTTGCGAGGTTAGTGGCTCGACTTCGCCGCATTCGTGTTTGTGTGATGTGGATGGTGTCGCCGGTTCGTTCTGATATGGCCGTGCACATGTGAGACAATTTCTCGATAATGTAGGAGGTCTTCTGCCCGTTGGCATGCAGGTAGTCAGGCGTCTCCCTTAGAATTCTATTCAGGTCACTCAAAGAACGTAATTCTTCGATGCGTGCATCATGTGAGAAAACAGGCAACTCTTGTAGGACATCAATCGGAACGTCTTCGGAAAGGCATTCCCTAACCCGATTGCAAACGCTCTCAGCCAAGTTTTTGAGCAATAGGTACAAATCTTCGCTAATAAGAATTTCGCGAAATTGGTTACGATATGGAGCGCCCCGTTGTTTGGCCCTTGGCACAGCAAGTCGAAACTCACGAACTCCATTTTCATCGTTTGCCTTGAGATCCTTTCCGCGCAAGGCGCGTAAGTTCACGGAGCGCCGACCAGTAACAAATGAGCAAAAAAACCATGCATACTCTTTGAGTGAGATTTTGCCTTCCTCAAATTCATTTGTTGCCCAAACCAACACGGCCGCCTGTTCCGTCGTAGTAAATGGTCCGCTGTAAGGGCATCGGTGTTCCACTGCGGCCCCTTTTTTGTTGCCTCGGAGTTTGAGTGTGTGGAGATAGGGTACGACGTCCGGAGCCAAGCCGCTCTGACCGTAGTCGGCCAACGTTCGCAAAAATCCCCTAAAGTGACCGAGCCTGTATTCGTTTTCGGGTTCCAATGAAGCGCGATAATTCTTGAGTTGAGAGGCAGTTATTGGTTCGCCCGTGAAATGCGGCGACCTCAGGAAAAACAATGTATTATTGATACAGCCGGAGGTGTAGTCAGATGAAGCCTCTACGGCCAACCTCCCAAGCGTGTACCTTATCGCTTCAAAAAGAGTGGTCTGATTCTCAAGTAGCTCACTTAGGGACGAGAGATTTAGGCTAACGCCACCGTCCAGTTGCCAGGTGTTGCCCCAGAAATCAAACTTATAACCGGCTTTGGAGCGTAGGAACTTTGAACGTTCAACCTTAGTGCTTCTGGCCAATGAGGGTTCAATGGAGTTCACAATGATTTCCCTTTGATTTCGGCAATTTCGTCCAATTGGCTTTGCATTAGGCGATCCGCTTTCTGTTTAATGTGCCTTAAGTTGTATGTTTCTGCCGTCTTCTCTGAACGCCAACGATTCAAGCGCATACGAATCTGTATCTCCTCTTTTTGCGAGATGCGCTTTTCAGAGGGATCATTCGCCGTAAGGGCATTTTGTTCGTCAATTTTTTTTGAGAGGCGGTAGTTGAAGTTGTGGCGAAAGCCATGTCGCGTGATTTCATTGAAAATTTCCGGTGTCCGGCGTGATGCCGGCTTGGCAATTCTCGTTTTGAAGGTCACAATACCCACTGGCTGCCCATAGCCGGCACCCTTGCGATGGTTAACAAAAATATATGGATGACGCCGAGCCTCGGCAATTTGGGCGCGATGCTTCATTATGTATTGGTGAAGGTCACCGGCCAACGTTTCAGATACATAAACTTGCCCTTCTTCGGTTTTAGCAACCGGTTGATGCTTGCGGGTGTCGTTAGCGTCATCATGGCGTCGAACGATCCTTAGAACTCGCTGTGCCCAATCAATATCCCCGATCTGGAGGCCGAGTATTTCTCCGCCCCGTGCCCCCGTTTCAAACAAAATGTCGAACATCACTTGATTGCGCAGACGAACATTTGCGCGGAATGGGTTTTGTGGGCTATCTACGCGGACTAGGCGCAGGACTTCGTCGTAGATCTCGGGAGGGGCAGAGCGGTAGTTGGGGTCGATTTGAATCCCTGAACTACGACGCACTTTTGGCGCCTTCGCGTGCATGTTTGCCGCCATTTCATCTAGCTCGTGGTAAAGATTGGCGCGATGACTGGAGTGACGGTGCATGGTTTTTCCGACAAAAACCATAAAGCGGGCTGCGACACTCATTCTGTTTTTTTGCTGATGAGTGCTAACGGTTTCCAAAGCAGGCAAACTGTGCGGGTGATGGATTTGCATTGAAATCACATCATTCGACTTCTGGATATTCAGACTTCTTTCAACCTCGGAACGCGTGAGAGTGAAGTGTTCATATAGCGACTCGATGTCGATGGGCGTCAAAAATTTCCCATCTGCAAGCTCTGAGATTAGATCTCTTTCGTTAACGTACTCCCAGAGTCTCAAGTGACGAATTGAGGTCAGAACACTGAGGATGGTGTTCTGAGAAAGCTTGGAGCGCAACTCAACAGTAACAAACAGTGTCGACCAAAAGTCGGGTAGGCAGCCCTCAGATTCGAGGTAGCTGAACCGCTCGCCACTGGCAAAAATGATATTACGTTGTTTTGGCACAGGAGCGTCAACCAATCAAAAATTTACATTTCAATTGGTTTCGGAATCACGCCCCCTTGTCAGCCTCAAAAGTTTACACTTTTGAGGCTTTTCTTACATCTTTACAGTCGGTTGGCGTTCGTAAATCTACAATTCTGATTTATGTTACTCTCAGAACGGGATTTCATCATCCAGATCACGGGACGGCGCACCGCCACCCGATGGACCAGAAGGCGCACCGCTGTCATAGCCGCCGCCATAGCCGCCGCCCTGCTGGTCGCCGTAGCCACCACCACCGTAGCCGCCACCCTGACCGCCGCCACCGCCGCCGCTGCGCGCATCAAGCATTACCAGCGTGGCGTCAAAACCTTGCAGGACAACTTCGGTTGAATAGCGATCATTGCCGGACTGGTCCTGCCATTTGCGCGTTTGCAATTTGCCTTCGATATAAACCTTGGAGCCTTTGCGCAGGTATTGCTCGGCAACACGCACCAAACCTTCTGAGAAAATGGCGACCGTATGCCACTCGGTTCTTTCACGACGTTCACCGGTATTGCGGTCTTTCCACGTTTCCGAAGTTGCGATGCGCAGGTTACAGACCTTGCCGCCGTTCTGGAAAGTACGGACCTCTGGGTCGGCCCCCAGATTACCCACGATGATGACTTTGTTCACAGACCCGGCCATACGCCTTCTCCCCTCAGAATCTTAATTTGTCCGCGCCAGCATAGACCATTCCAACAAGTTTAATGGAACCCTAATTCGTGAGATTTTCCCTTACACACTGAGCAAAAAACAGCCGCCCGAAGTCGGGTGATGAAGAAACTGGATATTCCATAACAATTTCGTCTATATTGCGCAGGAATGACCTACGTGAGGCAGGTTACACCTGATGAAGTGCCGCTTGATTGTTGCCGGACTGTTTGCCGGACTAGTGACATCCCCGCTTTTGGCGGCGGATTACACGTCGTCGAAATCAAACAAAAAACTGTTCAGGTCGCAGACCAAGGTGCTCGATACGCGTGCCAAACAGCAATACAAAAACTCTGTGCGCCTCAAACCTGTGCCGATCTACACGCCCAGCAAATGGGGGGATGGCAGTTTCAAAGGGAAATACAAAGGGCCTTATCTGGCGATGGCACGTGAAGCTGCGCTGCGCCACGGGGTTCCGGTGGATCTGTTTCTCAAGCTGGTGCAGCAGGAATCCGGCTGGAATGCCAAAGCCAAATCCCACAAAGGCGCTATGGGGCTGGCTCAATTGATGCCGCAAACCGCAAAATCTCTGGGTGTTGATCCAAACGATCCCTATCAGAATCTTGATGGCGGCGCGCGGTATTTGTCTTTGCAATATAAAGACTTCGGATCTTGGAGGCTTGCTTTGGCAGCCTACAACGCAGGTCCTCAAGCCGTCAAAAAATATGGCGGTGTGCCCCCATATAAAGAGACCCGCAACTATGTGCGGATCATCTGGGGCAGTTGATCTAAAAATACCCTAGCATTTTGATCTGGATTAAGGTTAGAGCGCAGTGACCGCTTTACATGCGACGTCATTGTACTTGCTGGAGATGCCCGATGGCACGTTTTCTTACTGGTTTCGCAATTGGCCTTGTCATTTCAACGGGGGCGATGGCCGAACCTGTCTTTGAAACGATTGAGAGCCTTGGCGAGGCCCTGTTCTTTGATGAAAACTTGTCAAAAAACAGGACACAATCCTGTGCCTCCTGTCACGATCCCGAAAACGGCTTTACAGACCCGCGCGAAACGGATGCGGGCAAAGCGGTCAGCCTTGGTGATGATGGTGTCTCTTTGGGGGATCGATCGGCGCCCACGGCCTCTTATGCGGCATTTGTCCCCGAGTTTCACATCAACAAAGACGGCAAATATGTTGGCGGAATGTTTTGGGATGGTCGCGAAGCCGACCTTGAGGGGCAGGCCGGCGGCCCGCCTTTGAACCCGATCGAGATGGGAATGCCCGACAAAGCCAGTGTTGTAGGGCGCCTGCAAGAAAATCCGGGATATGTCAGCGCGATGAAAAGGCTGTTCTCTGAAACGGTTTTTGATGACGCTGATGCCGCCTATGCTGCGATGACAAAAGCCATTGCCGCTTTTGAAAGAACCGACTTTTTCGCGCCGTTTGATTCAAAATACGACAGGTTCTTGCGCGGTGAGGTGCAATTGACCCGCGAAGAAGAGCTGGGCCGGTTGCTGTTCTTTTCGCAGCAATTCACCAACTGCAACCTGTGTCACCAATTGCAACGCAGCGCGATCGACCCCAAAGAAACCTTTTCAAACTATGAGTATCACAACATCGGCACGCCCGTGAACCACAAGGCAAGGGCGATGAATGGTGTTGGAAAGAACGTGGTGGACGATGGCTTGCTTGCAAATCCTGCGGTGAACGACCCCGCCCATCAGGGGAAATACAAGGTGCCAACACTGCGCAATGTTGCGGTCACCGGTCCCTATATGCATAACGGTGTTTTCGAAGATCTGCGCACCGTTGTACTGTTTTATAATCGCTACAACACGAAATCGGCTGCCCGCCAGATAAACCCCGAAACCAACAAGGTCTGGGATGTGCCAGAGGTCGCGCATTCTTTGTCTTTTGCCGAATTGACCGAAGGACCAGCTCTGGAAGATGACCGGATTGATGCGTTGGTGGCGTTTATGAAAACACTGACCGACGCCCGTTACGAACATCTTCTGGAGGAAGACTAGACGACCCGACGGTTAACGCCCTTCTGGCCCCGCATAGGCGCGTTCAACTTTGGCCACACGCAGGGTGTAATAGGAATACCAGCGGGTTTTCCCAAGCTTCTGGGCCAAAAGATGTTGGGCCACGTCTTTCCAGTCCTTCAGGCTGTCCTCATCCGCCCAATAGCTCACGGTGATGCCAAGGCCGGCGTCGTCTCGGGTGCTTTCAACCCCCAGATATCCGGGTTGGTTTTGGGCAAGTTCCCCCATTTGGTCGGCCATCGCGCCGTAACCGAAATCGCCTTCGGTGCGTTGTGCGGTGAAAATGACGGCGTAATAGGGCGGCTCGGGAAGGGGGGCAAAGCGGGACATGGGTTTCCTTTGAGTTGCTTGGGACTTTCATGGCGCAGTGCGGCCTCCAGGGCAAGCCTGCCGTATGAATTGTCGCGAGGACGTGGCCAAGACATTAGGTGGATTCCCTTCGCTTCGAACACGACGCGAAGGCAAAGAAAAACGCGCCGCCCGCTGGGGCGACGCGCTGTGACTTCTGACTTTACCGCCAAGCCTATTCAGCGGCGATTTTGATAACGGGCTCCATCCGGGCAAGAATATCATCTGCAAGATGGCATTTGACCTGATGGTCTCCGTCCAGCACGCGCACTGGCGGCACTTCTTTCTCACAAAGTCCGCCGGGCACCTCCGATTTCCAGCGGCACCGCGTTTGGAAGGGACAGCCGGGGGGCGGGTTCATGGCAGAGGGGATATCCCCGTCCAGAACGATATGCTGCTTTTCGATAGACGTGTCCGCAATGGGCACCGCCGACAAAAGCGCCTCGGTATAGGGGTGATAGGGCGGGCTAAAGACCTGATCGGTCGTGCCCAGTTCCACCACATGGCCCAGATACATGACCATCACCCGATCACTGAGATAGCGCACAATCGAAAGGTCATGGCTGATGAACAGAAGCGTGGTTTTGTGTTCACGCTGAATTTCCATCAACAGATCGGTCACTGCCGCCTGCACCGACACATCCAGCGCCGACACAGGTTCATCTGCAACAACAATGCGCGCATCGCCCGCAAAGGCCCGTGCAATGCCAACACGCTGTTTTTGTCCGCCTGACAGCTGGCGCGGCATCCGATCCGCAAAGGCACGCGGCAACTTCACAAGATCAAGCAATTCCAACATACGCTTGCGTCTGGCCGCCTCGCTGTCGCCAACCCCGAAGATTTCCAGCGCCCGCATGATCTGGCGCCCCACCGACATGGACGGGTTCAGCGTATCAAACGGGTTTTGGAAAACCATCTGCACATCGGCGACGGTCTGGGTGCTGCGGTTCTCGATCGGGATCTGTTCGATGTTGCTGCCATCCAACAGAATTTGCCCATCCGTGGCGGTCTCAAGCCCCATCAGAACCTTGGCGAACGTGGATTTGCCACAGCCAGATTCACCCACAATCGCAAGCGTTTCAGACTCTCTCGCCTCGAACGAAAGCGTTTCGTTGGCTTTGACGACCTTTTTCTCGCCCCCACCGAACAGGGCATTGGCAGCCACTTCATAATATTTCTTGAGGTTGTCCATCTTCAGAACAACCTTGCCAATTTCACCTTTTTCCTTCTGGTCGGCCAGTTCGAGCGGCGCATCCCAGTCGATCTCTTCAAACTTGACGCACCGCGTGGTGTGGCGGTCAAACCCGGCCACCGCAGACATGGGAATGTCCTGCGCATCACAGCGGCCCTTTTCGAAATAGTCGCACCGCGGACCAAAGTTGCAGCCGGGCGGACGTTCGTGCGGCAAGGGGAAGTTGCCGGGAATCGCCACAAGAGGGCGGGCATTTTTATCCGCCCCGGGAAGCGGGATCGACCGGAACAAGGCCTGCGTATACGGGTGCTGCATGTGGTCGAACACATCTTCGATAGAGCCCCGTTCAACGGCCTCACCAGAATACATGACACACAACCGGTCACAGGTTTCCAGAACCAGACCAAGGTTATGCGAGATAAACAGCATTGATGTGCCGTATTTCTTGCCCAGATCCTTGACCAGTTCGACCACCGCAGCCTCGACTGTCACATCCAGGGCCGTGGTAGGCTCGTCCAAAATCAACAACGCCGGCTTTGACATCAAAGCCATCGCAATGACGATGCGCTGTTGCTGCCCTCCAGAAAGCTGATGCGGATAAGAATTCAACATGCGTTCAGGGTCGGGAAGCCGCACGTCGGTGACAACTTCCAGCGCCCGACTATAAGCTTCCTTCTCGCCAATGCCCTCGTGGATCATCGGCACTTCCATCAGCTGCTTGCCGATTTTCATGGCCGGATTGAGCGAGGCCATGGGCTCTTGGTAAATCATCGCAATTTCGTTGCCGCGCACGTCGCGCAGTTCGTCGTCGCTCATCTCCGAAAGATCGCGCCCTTTGAACTTGATCGATCCACCAACGATCCGGCCGTTCTTGCCAAGGTCCTGCATCACGCCAAGCGCCACGGTGGATTTACCACAGCCTGATTCCCCAACAAGGCCAACAGCCTCGCCGGGCATGACACGCACCGAGAAATCCATCACGGCCGGAATTTCTCTCAGTCGTGTGAAGAAGGAGATCGACAGGCGGTCAATCTCGAGGATCGGCCCGTCATAGTCTTCCATTTTACTCATGTTCCAGTCTCCCTGTTTGGAGCGGTGGGGCAGTGCCCCTTTCATTGTTCTTCAAATACTCCGGGGGCCCGGGGGCAGGCCCCCGGTTCCACCAGATTATCAATCGCGCAAGCTTTCCTCCCGCAGGCCATCAGCCAACAGGTTCAACCCCAATACCAGGCTGAGCAGGGCAAAGGCCGGAACCAGAGCAGGGTGCGGATAGATCGACAGCAACTTGCGACCATCGTTGATGGTTGTCCCCCAGTCCGGGCTTTCCGGTGGCAAACCCAGACCAAAGAACCCCAAGGTTCCCAAAAGGATCGTGGTATAGCCAATGCGCAGGCAGAAATCGACGATCAACGGCCCACGCGCGTTGGGCAGGATCTCCCACAGCATGATGTACCACGGTCCCTCACCACGGGTCTGCGCAGCCGCCACATAGTCACGCGTCTGGATGTCCAGCGCGAGCCCCCGCACGATACGAAACACGGTGGGCGAGTTGACAAACACCACGGACACAAAGACCACAAGGATCCCCGAGGCGATGTCGAACAGGTCAAGCGATCCAGGCAGGATGTTGATCTTCGATCCCGGTGCCGAGATCAAAGACAGATAGAGCCAGCCCATCACAACCATGACACCTGCCAGCAGCGGTGTTCTCAGGCGCGGACGTGTGTAGAAACGGGAGTTCAGCAGGACCGCGACAAAGATCAGCGGAAAGATGAACAACACAGTCGCCATATAGTTCGGAATACCCGTCGCCACGATTTCCGGTGTCACCAGCAGATAGAACAGCAGGATGACAGGGAAGGCGAGGATCAGGTTCGCAAGGAACGATAGACCAGTGTCCAGCTTGCCACCGAAGTAGCCCGCCGGAAGGCCCAGCGTAATCCCGACCATAAAGGCAAACAGCGTGGCAAGGGGCGCAATCTGCACCACGATCCAGCTGCCGTGCACCATACGGCTAAAGACGTCCCGAGCCAGGTTATCGCCGCCCAGAAGGTACCAGCAGCTGTGGCCACAGGTCGCCGGATCCAGCCCGGCCACCGGTGTTCCGGGCAGCTTGTTCTTCATGCGCGACACTTGCGACAAGGGATCATGGGTTGCGATCAGGTCGAAGAGGCCGGCAAACACCGCCATATAGACCCAGAACATCACAAGCCCAAAGCCGATCATGCCAATCGTGCTATCAAACAGCTTGCCATAAAGTCCAAGGCGACGCTTGTAGACGAACGACAGGGTGAAGGTCACAAAAAGAGCGATCCACACCGGTGCAAGACGCGCCGACACGGCGCCGATAATGCCTGCTTTGCCAAAGGGCATCACCAGCCCCGCAGCCAGATACAGCACAACCAGCACGACCAGAGCGAAAAACAGGTACTTCGATGCGATATCAACGTATTCTTTCGGGCCGTTTGCAGCACCTCCTGTCATCACCGCACCCACAGGGGCAGGGCGGAAAACGAAAGAGGCAACAACTTGCAAAGCGACCGCGACGACGAAGGCCATCCCGACCCATGTGAACATGGGGTTCAAAACAGGGCCAAGAGCGCCAGTCCAGGTAATTGGTTCCATTAGTCTGGCTCCTTCTTAAGAAATGCGGATACGCGGGTTCAGATAAACATAGCCGATATCCGAAATCAGCTGTGTCACCAGAACAACCACAACGGACACCACCGAGACTGCAAGAAGCATCTCGATATCGTTGTTGCCTGCCGCATTCACCAGCTGCCAGCCAAAGCCGGAGTAGGAGAACAGGGTTTCAACAATCACGACACCGTTCAGCAGCCACGGGAACTGCAGCATGATAACCGTAAACGGCGCGATCAATGCGTTCCGAAGGGCGTGCTTCATGACGATGTTGCGAAACGCAACGCCTTTTAGGCGGGCGGTCCGGATGTACTGGGCGGTCATGACTTCGGCCATCGACGCTCGAGTCATCCGGGCAATATAGCCCATGCCGTAGAGGGCGACGGTCAGCACCGGAAGGGTGAAGTTCTGAAGGTTTGCGCTGTCCATGGCGGTTTTGGCCGACCCTTTGAAAAGCGATTTACCTTCGATAATGCCCATTTCGTTCAACCACGGACCAAGACCATGTCGTGTCGATGCCAGCATTGCGATGAAAATCACACCCGACACATATTCCGGTGTCGCAGTGGACAGGATCGATACGGTGGACAGGGTCCGGTCCGTGCGGCTGCCTTCTTTCATGCCGGCCAGCACGCCAATGATCAGGGCCGAGGGCACCATGACCACCATCACCCAGAACATGAGTTTGCCGGTGTTGGCCAACCGTTTGCCCAAGACATCCGCAACGGGTGCTTTGGAAACCGTTGAAAAGCCCCAATCCCCTTGCAGAATTCCGCAATACCGCGGTGTGTCCTCGGGCGCGACGCCGGGGCGTACACATTTTCCGACGATGCTTCCGTCTTCTTTTTCGGTTACAAAGCCGGGCATCAGACCCAGCCACTGGGCGTATTTGATTGGCGTTGGCTGAAGATAGCCCCGTTCCCCGAGATAGGTTTCAACGGCCTCATCGCTCATGCGGAAGTTGCCTTGCGATTTGGCGAGTTTCTCGAGGTTGGGGTAAAGGTTGGTCATGAAGAATACGATGAAGGTCAGGCACAGTGCCGTCACAATCATCATTCCGACCCTTCTAAGGATAAACAGTCCCATATGGTCCCCTGTTGGTCTGTTCTTGTTGGGCCTTTTGTACATCCCCGGTTTTTAGGGCGTACAAAGACAAAAAAGCCGTCCGGTTGTCGGACGGCGCGTCTATGACTTTATGTTTTGGAGGCGGTTCTTGCGCGCACTGGTTTCGGCATAATATGGCGTGACAGAGCGGTCATCAGAAAAAGTGCTGTAACAAGAACAGTGGCGCTGGCAAATGCTTGCGTCATGTTTCCCCCTTGGCTGGTTCCGCGCTCTTTAAGAACCGATTGTTGTTTTGTTACACCTCAAAACCTGATGATTTCGGGCGTGATGAGCGTCTTCTTTCTTATTCGGCACCAGAAACCGGCATAGGTCAATGTTCTTGATCGTCATTTGGAGGACGAAAAGCGACACGCGTATCGGCTTTTTCCGACATGTTGCGGGCGCGGATCATTTTTGAGCGGTTAGGAAACCTTTGGGCGATTCTTTGCGAATCTGGCTGGGGCTGGCCCCAAAGTGCTGCTGGCTAAAGCGCGAGAAGTAAGCGGCACTGCCGAATCCCAGCTCGCTGGCGATCTCGTTAATCGGCATGTCGCTGTGCTTAAGAAGCATTCGGGACTCGTGCTGGATCATTTGTGTCAGCATATCCGCCGCAGTCATTCCCGCACATTGTCGACAGACACGGGTCAGATGCGTCGGCGTGATCTCCAACTCATCCGCATAGGACGCCATGGATTTGCCGGTATGAAACGAATCGGCCAGTAAATCACAGTACCGTCTCACGATACGTTCAGCGGCGGTTGCCCGAGGTTGCGCACCAACCAGTTGCATCTGGCGCCGCAGCCAGATCGACATCAGGGAGGCTTCGGCAATCAGAGCTTCGGCAAGAAAACTGCGGTTCTCATGAATTTCTCGGCGCACGTCGTCAAACAGCCCCGTCAGTTCGGCCTGTGCCAACCCGTCCTGCATGCGCAATTGTTGGGTGCGGTCGGGCAGTTGCACACGCCCGTCGGCAGGCACCACAAGAACCTGCCCCTGAATGTGGCGGCCGGTGTCCATCGCGAACAGCTTGCCTGCGGGAATGAAAATCGCGTTATGCGCGCCGAACCCACGCCGCAGCCCATGTAACAAAAGCCGCCCCTGTCCGCGCGTGATCCAGATTAGCAGGTGATGATCCCGCATGTGCAATTGCTCGAGATGCCAAGCGCCATCAAGGGTCATCTGGGCAAGCGTCATCACATGGATCGCAGAGTGATCGGTGGTGCTGGGTTCTGCAGAAACGGGCTTTTCACGGTGAATGCCCTGCGATCCGCCGGTTTGAGGCGGTCGCGTCAAAAATGAGGGAATATGAACACTTTTCTCTGCCATTGGCGGGAATTACTGACAGAGACGTTCGAAACCGGCAAGGGCGTATCTGGTTTCATACGGCGGATTCTGGCTGAAATTTGAACCAACTCTTCATTTTTGAGCGAAACCAAGTGCGCTGCCTTTTGGCGAACTGGCGGGTGGCGATTGTGGCGCGTTCCTGTGCCTCGTCCAGTGGCAACTCTCCGCGCAGATGCGCGATGAGTTCGGGGGCGCCAATGGCCTTTGACGATAAAAGGCTGGGGTCCCAGCGCTCAAGATTGTGGCGCGCCTCATCCAGAGCACCAAGATCAAGCATCATCTGGAACCGTCGGGCGATGCGAGCATTCAACCATTCGCGGTCCACATCGAACAGGATCGGCACACAGTCGGTTTCAGCCAGCATCGGGGCAGGCGTGTCGTCTTGCCACGCAGCAAGTGGGCGCCCCGTTGCCCGCAGAACTTCCCATGCGCGCTGGACCCGCATCGGGTTCAACTGATCGATTCGCTGTGTGGTTTGGGAATCAAGCTCTGCCAGAAGGGCCCTGAACCCTTCTGTGGCGACCCTTGCATCGGCCTCGGCGCGAATTTCAGGTGGGGTTGGCGGGATATGGGCCAATCCTTTTGTCAGCGCGGTAAAATACAGCCCTGTTCCGCCTGTGATAATCGGGCGCTTTCCCTCCTCAAGCAGGGGGGCAACCTCGCGCAACCAATGCCCGACCGAGTATTCGGCGTCATACGGCAAATGCCCATAAAGTGCGTGAGGAGCCCGCAATTCGTCTTCTTTCGGGGGGCGGGCCGTCAAAATGCGCCAGTTATCATAAACCTGAATGGCGTCGGCATTCACGATCACGCCGCCCTGCCGCTCTGCGATCTCCAGAGCGAGTGCACTCTTGCCGCTGGCGGTGGGGCCGGCGATCAAAACGGGTTGTTCGGAAGAGATTTGGGGCAGGGTAGACATGTGCACTCTCAGTTTTTTGTGCCGGTTTGGGTCTGACTGGGTATCTCGCCATTGAATCCGACCGTGTTTTCCGACATTTTGCGCCCGATCCTAAATCTTTGCGCAGATGGAGTGCAACATGACCGAGGCGACCCCCGAACCCGAAACCACATTCAGCCGCGTAATGCTCAAGATTTCGGGGGAGGCACTGATGGGGGACCAGGGATTTGGTCTGCATCCGCCAACCGTGCAACGTATCGCCCAAGAAGTGAAGCGCGTGAGCGACCTTGGTGTTGAAATCTGCATGGTGATCGGTGGCGGCAACATCTTTCGCGGGCTGTCCGGTTCTGCGCAAGGAATGGAGCGCACAACAGCGGATTACATGGGAATGCTGGCGACGGTGATGAACGCCCTGGCAATGCAATCCGCCTTGGAAGAGATCGGCGTGTTTACACGGGTGATCTCGGCCATCCGTATGGACGAGGTCGCGGAACCCTATATCCGTCGCCGCGCCGTGCGCCACCTTGAGAAAAAGCGGGTCTGCATCTTTGCGGCAGGCACCGGAAACCCGTATTTCACCACGGATACGGCCGCAACGCTGCGGGCCAACGAGATGGCCTGCGAAGCGATCTTTATGGGCAAAAACGGCGTCGACGGGATCTATGACAAAGATCCAAAAGAACACGCGGATGCGGTGCGCTATGACTCGGTCAGCTATGATGATGTGCTGGCCAAACGCCTGAAAGTGATGGACGCAAGCGCGATCGCCCTTGCCCGTGACAACAATCTTCCGCTGATCGTCTTCTCCTTGGATGAACCGGGGGGCTTCCGCGGTATTCTCGCAGGACGGGGCACCTATACAAAGGTCGGCTGATCCCTTTAGAATAGAAGATGAAACCGGCCGACGGGCCGCAAAACAAAAAGAGCATGAACATGTCAGATGATTTTGAACTCGACACCGCCGACCTGACCCGACGTATGGAAGGTGCCATCGGCGCGCTGCGCACGGAATTCGCGTCTTTGCGGACCGGCCGCGCCTCTGCGTCGATGCTTGAGCCGGTGATGGTCGAAGCCTACGGCCAAAAAACGCCTATCAACCAGGTCGGGACAGTGAACGTTCCCGAGCCGCGCATGGTCACCATCAACGTATGGGACAAATCGATGGTGGGTGCTGTTGAAAAGGCGATCATGAATTCCGGTTTGGGCATCAACCCGCAAACCAATGGCACAATCGTCATGCTGCCGATCCCTGAACTCAACGAAGAACGCCGGACCGAACTGGCCCGTGTTGCTGCGCAATACGCCGAACACGCCCGCGTCGCGGTGCGCAACCTGCGCCGTGATGGCATGGATCAGGTCAAGAAGGCCAAAGCGGACGGGCTGTCGGAAGATGACCAGAAGTTCTGGGAAGCCGAAGTTCAGGATCTGACCGACACCTATATCAAGAACGTGGATGCGGCGCTGGAAAACAAGCAAGCCGAAATCATGCAGGTCTGATTGGTCAGGGCTGGATAGGTGACATCGGACTCTCCCCCCGCAAGTGGACCGCGACACGTCGCGATAATCATGGATGGCAATGGCCGCTGGGCGCAAGCGCGCGGGCGGCCTCGGCTGTTTGGGCACCACGCTGGCGCGCGGCGTGTGCGTGAAATCGTCGAAGCCTGTCCGTCGAACGGCGTGAAGTATCTGACGATATTTGCGTTTTCGACAGAGAACTGGAAACGGACCCAGATCGAAGTTGCGGGGCTGATGAGCCTGTTTCGCCGCTATATTCTCAAGGAAATGCAGGATTTTGTGAAGCGCAACGTGCGTGTCCGCTTTATCGGTGACCGCGTGCGGCTTGACGAAAAACTGCGCGGCCTGATGGATGAAGCCGAAGAGCTGACCGCCCATTGTACGGGTACGAACCTGACGATTGCCTTGAACTATGGCGGGCGGGATGAAGTGGCACGGGCCACGCACCGGCTGGCGCAGGACGTGGCCGCAGGCAAGCTCGACCCGAACAAGGTCGATGAAGAAACCTTGCCCAAGTATCTCGATACCCATGTGCTGCCCGACCCTGATCTGGTGATCCGTACAAGTGGCGAGGCCCGCATTTCGAACTTCTTGCTGTGGCAATCCGCTTATGCGGAATATGAATTTATCGACACACTTTGGCCGGACTTTTCGGCAGAAGAATTCCACACGCTGGTTTCAGGGTATGGCGGTCGTGACCGCCGCTTTGGCGCGGTGACCGCATGAGTGCGGCCTCTGGAAAGCCCGAAGGGAAGTGGGGGGATTTGCGTCTTCGCATTTTGTCGGCTCTGGTTCTTGCAGCAGTCGGAATTGTTGAAGTCTGGCTTGGCGGATTGTGGTTTCATGCCTTTGTCGCACTGATCGCAGGTGTGATGACTTGGGAACTGACCCGTATGTTGGGCCCAGAGTCTGATCCCTTGCCGATTGCGATGGGGTGTTTGTCGGGCGTCGCATTGTTTGTGGCTTCGTCCTTTTTGCCGGGGCAGGCGATCTTTGCGGTGCTTGTTGCGCCTGCAATCGTCGGGGCGACCCAATTGAAAAAGGATCGGCTGATTTACGGGGCCTACACGGCGGCGCTGTTGTTGGCCTGCTATGGTCTGATCGTGTTGCGCGATCAACGGGGCATCGAATGGATTCTCTGGCTGGTGCTTGTGGTGATCGCAACGGACGTGGCGGGCTATTTCGTCGGACGCATTGTAGGCGGTCCAAAATTCTGGCCCAAGGTATCGCCTAAAAAGACATGGTCCGGCACCATTGGGGGCTGGGTGGCTGCGGCCATGGTTGGTGCAGCTTTCGGCGCTATGCCTTTGGTTATTATTAGCATTATCGCGTCGTTCTTCTCGCAGATGGGCGATGCGGCGGAAAGCGCGATCAAACGGCACACAGGTGTCAAAGACAGTTCCAATCTGATCCCCGGACATGGCGGATTTCTGGACAGGTTTGACGGAATGATGGGGGCGGCCCTGTTCGTGTTGCTGGTCGGCACGTTTATAGGACTGCCTGCGGGGCATTGATGAGAAAAGTATCCATTTTCGGGGCGACGGGTTCAATCGGACAAAACACGATTGACCTGATTGCCCGTGATCCCGAAAGCTATGATGTGGTCGCATTGACTGGCGGACGTAACACGGCTCAACTGGTACGGGACGCGCGTCGTCTGAAGGCCGATGTCGCCGTAACGGCCTTTCCCGAGTTGCTGGACGATCTTCGCGCGGCTTTGGACGGCTCTGGCATCGAAGCGGCAGCAGGCGCGACCGCAATTGACGAGGCCGCATCACGGCCTGCGGATTGGGTGATGTCGGCAATCGTCGGGGCGGCGGGGCTTGCCCCGGGCCTCAAGGCTCTTGAACAGGGCGCGACACTGGCTTTGGCCAACAAGGAATCGCTGGTGACGGCCGGTCCTTTGATCATGGGCACAGCCAAGGCGCACAACGCCAGAATCCTGCCTGTCGACAGCGAGCACTCTGCCGTTTTCCAGGGTTTGATCGGCGAGGATTTTGATGCCGTCGAGCGCATCATTATCACTGCAAGCGGTGGCGCGTTTCGGGATTGGTCGTTGGAAGACATGGCCCAGGCCACCCCGGCGCAGGCGTCGTCACATCCAAACTGGAACATGGGTCAGAGGATCACGATCGACAGCGCCAGCATGTTTAACAAGGCGCTTGAAGTGATTGAGACCAAAGAGTTCTTTGGGTGTTCTCATGATATGATCGAGGTGCTGGTTCATCCTGAATCGATGATCCATGCGCTGGTCGGATTTAACGATGGTGCGCTGATGGCGCACGTAGGCCCGCCGGATATGCGTCACGCCATTGGCTTTGCTCTGAATTGGCCCGAGCGGCGTAAATTGCCGGTGGAACGGCTGGATCTGGCAAAGATCGGATCGTTCCATTTTCGCGACCCTGATATGGTGCGCTACCCTGCACTGCGCCTTGCGCACGAGGTGCTCGAAGCTGGCGGGATGAATGGCGCGATTTTCAACGCAGCAAAGGAGCGCGCTTTGGACGGGTTCCTTGAGGGGCGCATCGGCTTTTTGCAAATGGCGGAAACGGTCGAGAAAGTTCTGACGCGAATGTCAGTGGACACCCGCCTTATTAATGCCGAAATGACACTTGATACCGTCTCGCAAACAGACCATCTGGCACGCAAGAGGGCCGACGAGGTCATGGCAGAGTGGCAAACATAGGATAACACGTGGATATTATTGGTCTGATCTCGGGATTCGGGAACATTTTCTGGGTGGTGATCGCCTTTGTGGTGGCGCTATCGGTCATCGTCGCGATTCATGAATACGGCCATTACATCGTCGGACGCTGGTCGGGAATCGGCGCCGATGTGTTTTCCATCGGGTTTGGTCCGGTTCTTTGGTCTCGCTATGACAAGCGTGGCACCAAGTGGCAGATCGCTGCTTTTCCTCTGGGCGGATACGTCAAATTCAAAGGTGACGCCAACGCGGCCAGTGGCAAAGACGATGAAGCCATGTCCGATCTGACCGATGAAGAACGCCGCCACACGATGCATGGCGCGCCTCTTTGGGCGCGGACCGCGACCGTAGCTGCAGGTCCGATTTTCAACTTTATCCTGTCGATCATCGTTTTTGCTGCTGTGTTCCTGACACGTGGCGAAGTGGGAGACACCTTTAAGGTTGGCGAGCTGCGTGATCTGCCGCCACCGGCCTATACGCTTCAGGCCGACGACGAAATTCGCGCGATTGGCGGGCTGACGGTGCCGAGCTTCGGCGATGCCGAAGGGTTCAGTGCCTTTGCAACGGACCTGCCGATTGCCGCGCCACTTGAATATGAAGTGATCCGTGATGGTCAAAATGCGCGTGCCACCGGACCCTATCTCTATCCGCCGATTGTGTTGCATCTGGCCCCTCAATCTGCGGCCTATAACATTGGCATGGAAGTCGGAGACGTTATCACCGCGATTGATGAACGTCCGATTCTCGCCTTCTCCGAATTGAAAGAAGCCGTTGAAACCGGAGAGGGCCGCGCCCTGTCGCTTACGGTTTGGCGCAGTGGTGAAGAAATCGACTTTACCCTCGTGCCGCGTCGCGTTGACGAGCCACAACCAGGCGGCGGCTTTGAAACAAACTGGCGCATCGGTATCGGAGGTGGTCTTGCCTTTGATCCGGCAACCGAAACACCCGGTGTCGGCAGTGCCGTCTGGGGCGGTGTCGTCCAGACGGGCCGTATCATCGAAGGTTCGATCTCGGGGCTGTATCATATGGTGACGGGCGCGATCAGCACCTGCAACCTGTCCGGACCCGTTGGAATCGCTCAGACTTCTGGTGCCATGGCAAGTCAGGGCGCGATGAGCTTTATCTGGTTTATCGCCGTGCTGTCGGCTGCGATCGGAATGTTGAACCTGTTCCCGATTCCCATGCTGGATGGTGGTCATCTGGTCTTTTACGCTTACGAGGCCGTTGCCGGTCGCCCCCCAAGCGATGGGGTCGTGCGCGTCTTGATGACAATGGGACTGGTTATCGTTCTGAGTATGATGGCGTTTGGCCTGACCAACGATCTGTTCTGCCCATAAAAGGAAGAGGGCAGGGCAGCTTCCCAAAGCTGTCTTAAACCTGCCCAATTTCCGCCCCATTCCTTGCTTAGCTTTGAGTCACGGAAACAAAGCATTTGAGGAATGAAACCGTGCATACCATCGAACAAGGTTACCACGCATTGGGTCTGCTCATCGACATTAACTGGGATCGTCTGCTATTCCCCATGGCAATTCTGGCCGGTCTGATGGGCGCTGCTTTTTTGGGGTCGCTCGGCTTCTTTTGAATTCAAGACACACAGTCCAGTTTGAACCCCGGAGGAGATGCAATCCTGCGGGGTTTTTCGGTTGTGGATAACTCTGTGGGTAAGTTTCCGACCTCCGCGACCTCGTGTGTTTTTGACAATGCGTTCTATTCAAGTTAGTGACATCGCATCTGGGATGTCTTGCAGGATACTGTGGTATGAACACTCTTCCACGAGCAGAGGCACGGACCAAGGTCGTAGAAAACTCTTGGCTGCGTCACTATCTGATCGGTTTTTTTATATTAATAACAGCGCTCTTTTTGCTATTGCCTGCCGCTGCCACGGCGCAGAACTATCAGTTCAGCTCGATTTCGGTCGAGGGTAATCAACGGATCGAATCTAGTGCGATTGAGACCTATGCGGGAATCAAACGTGGCCAGACCGTGAACGCGGGCGAGCTGAATTCGGCTTATCAGCGTGTACTGGCGAGCGGATTGTTTGAAAGCGTTGAACTCACACCGCGCGGCGGGACCTTGGCGATCAAGGTTGTCGAGTATCCAACCATCAACCTTGTGCGTTTTGAAGGCAATGCCCGTCTGAAAGACGAAGCTTTGTACGGGATTATCGAATCCGAACCTCGGCGCGTGTTGAACCCCACAATTGCCGAACGCGATGCAACCAACATTGCAACTGCATACGCACAGGCCGGTCGTTTGTCGGCCCGCATCACCCCGCGTATCATCCGCCGCAGCGACAACCGTGCGGACCTGATCTTTGAAATCTTCGAAGGTGGCGTCGTTGAAGTCGAGCGCGTGAGCTTTGTTGGCAACGAAGAGTTTTCGGACCGTCGCCTGCGTCGTGTTCTTGGCACAAAACAGGCGGGCATTCTGCGTCGTCTGATCCAGCAAGATACGTTTGTTGTTGATCGAGTCGAGTTTGACAAACAGGTCCTGCGCGACTTTTACCTTTCGCGCGGATATGTTGACTTCAGGACTGTCGGTGTAAATGCCGAATTGGCGCGCGAGCGTGATGGCTATTTCGTGTCCTTCAACATTCAGGAAGGACAACAGTTCAAATTTGGTCAGATCACCGCCACCAGCGAAATCGCTGCTGCTGATCCCGAAGAGTATCTGGATGCCCTGAAGATCAAGCCCGGCGTGGTTTACACACCGTCCCTGGTCGAAAGCTCCATTGCGCGTTTGGAAAATCTGGCGATCAAGCAGGGGCTGGATTTTGTGCGGGTTGATCCGCGCATAACACGAAACGAGCGTGATCTGACGCTTGATGTCGAGTTCGCAATTGTACGTGGTCCACGTATCTTCATCGAACGCATCGATATCGAAGGCAACACGACAACTCTTGATCGGGTTATCCGCCACCAATTCCGCGCTGTGGAAGGCGATCCCTTCAACCCGCGTGAAATCCGCGAAAGCGCCGAGCGCATTCGCGCA
This sequence comes from Shimia thalassica, assembly GCF_001458215.1. Lineage (GTDB taxonomy): Bacteria > Pseudomonadota > Alphaproteobacteria > Rhodobacterales > Rhodobacteraceae > Shimia > Shimia thalassica. Next base: position 422,273 of record NZ_CYTW01000002.1, read on the forward strand.
TTGGGCTTCTTTGAGAATGCCGAAGTGAACGCCCGCGAGGGGTCGTCACCGGACAGTGTTGTTGTTGACGTGGACGTTGTAGAGCAACCCACCGGTTCGCTGTCGTTTGGTGGTACCTATTCGACCAACGACGGTATTGGTCTTGTGGTACGTTTTGCCGAGACGAACTTTTTGGGTCGCGGACAAGCGCTCAGCCTGTCGTTCTCGACCGCATCTGAAATCAACGACTATGTCTTCAGCTTTACAGAACCGGCCTTCCTTGGTCGGGATCTCGCGGCTGGCTTCCGTCTGAGCTTCCAGGAAGCGGATACAGACGAGGTTCGTTTTGCGAACACCGTTGGCGAATTCCGCCCGTCGATTGAGTTCCCGGTAAGCGACTATGGACGCCTGAACCTGCGCTATACCGCACAGAACGTCGAAATGGAGATCGACTCGTCCGAGGCGATTGCCGGCTCTATCATCGACGCAGAAGCTGCGCGCTCTGACATCTGGAAAAGCTCGCTCGGGTATACCTACACCTACGACACGCGCCGGAAAGGTCTTGACGTGAACCGGGGTATCCTGCTCGAGCTGTCACAGGACTTTGGTGGTCTTGGCGGGGATTACGAGTTTATTCGCACAAGCGGTAAAGCCGTCGCGGAAACCCGCGTTTTCCACGAGGAAATCACGTTGCGGGCAAGCCTTGAAGGTGGGGCCTTGTACTCACCGAACAAAGACAGCCGCGTGAACGACCGTTTCAACATCCGCTCACAGCAAATGCGGGGCTTTGAACCCTATGGTATCGGCCCGCGCGAGATCGGCGTCTCTGCAACGCAGGACGATGCCTTGGGCGGGAACTATTTTGCGGTGGCCCGTTTTGAAGCCGAGTTCCCTCTGGGTCTGCCAGAAGAGTACGGCATTGATGGCGGTATCTTCTTTGACATCGGGTCGGTCTGGGGACTGGATCAAACATCTGCGAATGTCCTTTATGAAGACTTCAGCCTGCGCCAAGTGATCGGTTTCTCCCTGTTCTGGGAAACACCAGTTGGTCCGATGCGTTTCAACTTCTCCAAAGCTTTGAAGAAAGAACAATTCGACAAAGAACAGAACTTTGACTTCACGCTTGAAGCACGGTTCTGATCCGGCATGACCAAGGCTTATACCTTTACTCTGGCGGTCCTGATCCTTGTGATCGGGACCGTTTTTGCTTCTGCTCAGTCGGGCGTGCGTGTCATCACTCCGATTTTGACGATTGATTCCGAACGGCTGTATGCCGGTTCGTCTTTTGGGGCGCGCGTTGCCAGTGAGATGGAGGCGGATCAATCCGTGCTGCTTGCCGAGAATCGCAAGATCGAAGCGGAACTTGCCGCGGAAGAAAAAGAGCTGACGGAACAGCGCAAGAATATGACACCAGAAGATTTTCGGGCCGTGGCCGATGCCTTTGACCGGCGTGTTCAGGACATTCGCCGCATTCAGGATACCAAGGCCCGATCCATCGGCGAGCGCCGAGAGCAGGAACAGGCCGTATTCGTACAGGCCGCGCGTCCCGTTCTTGTTGAACTGATGCAAGAGGCCGGCGCTTCGGTGATTTTGGAACGCAGGTCCATTCTCGCTTCCAATGACTCGATTGATATCACAGAGCAGGCAATCGCAAGGCTGAATGCGGCAATCGGAGACGGCGCACAATTGCAGCGCGACCCCTGATCCGCTTGCCCTGAAGGGCTGGGATTGCTAGGGCTGTTTTCCAAGAACAAAAGCAAATTCCAGGAGGTCGCGATGACCGAACAACTGAAGACAGCCGATATTGAATTGATCCAGCGGATTATCCCGCACCGCTATCCTTTCCTCCTGGTGGACAAGGTCGTGGACATCGATGGCTATCATTCGGCGACCGGCATCAAAAACGTCACCATGAACGAGCCCCATTTTCAGGGCCATTTTCCCGGCAAGCCGATCATGCCCGGCGTGACGATTGCCGAAGCCATGGCGCAAACCGCTGCTGTTATGGTGGGTGTTGCTCTGGATATGGCCGACAAGGAATTGCTGGTCTATTTCATGTCGATCGACAAATGCAAATTCCGCCGCATGGTTGTTCCGGGAGATCAGCTGGAAATGCGTCTGACCACGGTGCGTGGCAAGCCCGGCGGCAAGGTGTGGAAGTTCTCTGGCGTTGCCACCGTTGACGGCGAAATGGCCTGTGAAACCGAATTTACTGCAATGATGGACTTGCCCAAGGAGTAATCCGCAATGGCTGTTTCCCAAGAAGCACAGGTTCATCCGTCCGCGGTAATTGAAGACGGCGCAGAAATCGCTGCGGGGTGTATCGTTGGTCCGTTTTGCGTGGTGGGTTCGAACGTCGTGCTGCGCGCGGGTGTCGAGCTGAAATCCCACGTTGTCGTGACTGGCAACACAGAGATCGGGGAAGACACGGTTGTCTTCTCTTTCTCGGTCATTGGCGAAATCCCGCAAGATCTCAAGTTCAAAGGCGAAGCGTCGGCTCTTGTGATCGGCAAACGCAACCGCATTCGCGAGCACGTTACAATGAACACCGGCACCGAGGGTGGTGGTGGCATGACCAAGATTGGCGACGACGGGTTGTTTATGGCCGGTTGTCACATCGCACATGACGCTATTATTGGCGACCGTGTGATTGTCGTAAACTGTTCTGCGGTTGCGGGGCATTGCGTGATCGAAGACGACGTGATCATCGGCGGGCTGTCTGGTATCCACCAATGGGTACGGATTGGCCGCGGCGCCATTATCGGCGCTGTGTCGATGGTGACAAATGATGTGATCCCTTATGGTCTGGTTCAGGGGCCACGCGGTCAGCTGGATGGTTTGAATCTTGTCGGTCTGAAACGTCGTGGTGTGGCACGGTCTGATATCACAGCCCTGCGGGCCGCGTTCCAGATGATGGCACAGGGCGAAGGCGCGTTTCAGGAACGGGCCAAGCGTATGGGCGAAGAATTCGACAGCGAATATGTTGACGAAATCGTAAAGTTCATCACGGGCGACACGGACCGGTCGTTCCTGACACCGGGATAAACCGATGACTGATCTCGCGATCCTGTCAGGGGCGGGCGCATTGCCTGTCATGCTGGCCGAAGCCCACCCCGAAGCCATCCATGTTGTGTTCCACGGCGTCGACAATGCAATGACTGCGCCGCTGGCCGAACATCGGTTCGAAAAGCTTGGAACCCTGTTTGAGGATTTGAAGGCACAAGGCGTCACCCGTGTTGTGCTGGCGGGTGCCATGTCACGGCCCGCGTTGGATCCGGCACAGCTTGATCCCTTCATGATGCAGCTAGCGCCACGCCTGATGGCGGCAATGCAGGGCGGGGATGACGCAATCCTGCGCCTGATCATCGCCGTGTTCGAAGAACAAGGGTTTAGCGTGGTTGGTGCCCATGAACTTCTTCCGCAAATCACGGCCGAAGACGGCGTGATTGCCGGTGCCGAGCCCAGCAAAGCGCAACTTGCCGATGCCAGCCGCGCGGCTGACATACTGTTGGCGCTGTCGCCGCTGGATGTCGGGCAGGGGGCGGTTGTTGCGGGTGGTCTTGTTCTGGGCATCGAAACGCTTCAGGGCACCGACGCCTTGCTGCGCTTTGTCGGGGACACACCTGCGCATTTGCGCCGTGGTCAGGGCGGCGTTCTGGTCAAGGCCCCCAAACGCGGACAGGACTTGCGTGTAGACATGCCTGCTATCGGCCCCGAAACCGTGCGCAACGCTGCGGCGGCCGGGCTTGAGGGTATTATGGTCTCCGCGGGCAAGGTCTTGGTTCTGGACAGGCCAGCCACCCTGCAGGCGCTGGAAGAGACCGGTCTGTTCCTAATGGCGCGGGTTCTGTGATGAACGTCTTTCTTGTTGCCGGAGAAATGTCTGGCGACAGGCTGGGCGCGGCCCTTATGGAGGGCCTGAAAGAGGTGGCACCAGATGTTCGGTTTTCCGGCGTCGGAGGTCCTTTGATGCAGGCCCAGGGCATGCAAAGCCTGTTCCCGATGGATGAGCTGAGCGTGATGGGCATCGCCGAGGTCTTGCCCAAGTACCGTCACCTGAAACGCCGTATGCATCAGACAGCCGAGGCCGTGCTTGCCGCACAGCCGGATGTCTTGATCACCATCGATAGTCCGGATTTTTGTTTGCGGGTGGCCAAAGAGGTCAAAGCAAAAAGCAATATCCGCACTGTGCACTATGTCGCCCCTTCGGTTTGGGCATGGCGTCCGAAACGCGCGGTTAAAATGGCGCGTGTTATTGATCAGGTTTTGGCGCTTTTGCCGTTCGAGCCACCGTATATGGAAGCGGTGGGCATGCGGTGTGATTTTGTCGGCCACCCCGTGGTGTCGGAACCTGTTGCGCCGGAGGGCGAGGTTCAGGCGTTTCGCGATGACCACGGGATCGGGGACGCACCTTTGTTGATTGCGCTGCCGGGATCGCGCCGTGGCGAGGTCTCGCGTCTGACGCCTGCCTTTGGCGAGGTTGTCGAAAAACTGGTGGCCGCAAAACCGGATCTACGTGTGGTTCTGCCTGCGGCGGGGCCGGTTGCCGGATTGGTCAAAGAGCTTGTCTCTGACTGGGCACATGCCCCCGTTGTTCTTGATCCAAACGATGTGGCGCCTGATGTGGCACTTGCCAGAAAACGGGCGGCCTTTCGGGCAGCGGATGTGGCGCTTGCGGCGTCCGGTACGGTGTCGCTGGAACTTGCCGCCAATGCGACACCGATGGTTATTGCCTATGACATGAGCTGGTTGAGCTGGCAGATCATGAGCCGTGCCGCGCTGATCGATACGGTGACGCTTGTAAATCTTGTCTCGGACACGCGGGTTGTGCCCGAATTCCTTGGGCCATCTTTCAAACCCGAAAACATTGCCCCTGCCATTCTGGATGTGTTGGGCAATCCCTCTGCCCAGACAGAAGCCATGGCCTTGACCATGCAACGTCTTGGCCAAGGGGCCGAGCGCCCCGGCCTGAGGGCTGCAAGGGCCGTTCTGGAAGGTCTTGAAGGGTAATGCTTGCACACCTGAGCATGGCAGCGTCCGCCGCACTTGCGTTGATTGCCACCAACCTCGACAATCTGGCGGTCATGGTGGGCCTGCTTCTTACGGCACCGCGCACACGGGTTCTCGGCGGCTTTGGCGCCGCGCAGGTTCTGGTGCTGGGCGGGGCATTGGCCGTTGCCGAGGGCGTCGAGACTGCAATTCCCGGCTGGACAGGCTATCTTGGGATCATTCCCTTGGGGCTGGGCCTTTGGGGCGTCTGGGGACAGTGGCACGCTGATGAAAACGCGGATCAGCCGGCAGACCTCAAAAGGGGCACGTTTCTGGCCTGTTTCGTCTTGTTTGCGAGCTTGTCTACAGACAGTTTTGCAGCCTTTGCCCCCTTGTTGGCAGACAGCCAGCCTGCGTTCCGTGTTTCGGCCCTGTTCGGCGCGGGCGTTGCTGCATTGACCCTTGGCTTTGTGGGGGTGCGGCTTGTTGAAAATGCACGCGAGGGCAGCCCGCTCGTCAAAAAACTGGAACGATTTGGCCCCTACGCTATGATTGCGGTGGGTCTTTATGTGTTGGCCAACAGCGGAACCGACACCCTCGTTTGACCCCAAACGGCTTTCGCCGCACTCTGTGCAGGTAAAAAACGTTGGGGGGAATGCAAATGAGATATCTGCCAGAACTGATCGGGGCGATGTGCCTGATGGTCTTTTGCACCAGTTCCGCACATGCGACACTGGCGTGTAGCGTTATGAAAGATGCCGCGCTTTATGAGTTGCCAACGGAACAGTCCGCGATCATCCGGATTGTTCCGTCACAAGACCTTGTGCAGTTTCCACAACAAGACCTTGCGCCAGAACAGGTCGAGGACTGGTATTGGGTCAAACATGACCTCACACAGGAAGACATCTGGCAAGGTGGCGATCCCGGATGGATGCAGATCGCCATTCTAAACGACTGTGGCTAGGGGATCAGTACCCGCGCCAGATCCAGCCACCGCCAAAGATGCGGCTGCTTTCATTTGAGTAGAACACACAGGCCTGACCCGGAGAAACGCCTTCTTCGGCGGTCAGAAGTTCCACTTCGGCAGTTGTCGGGCCGGTCGGGCGAATGATGGCTTCGCGTGGTGGGCGTGTTGAGCGCACCTTGACGGACAGCGTCCATTCCTTGCGGCTTTCGAAGGGTTCATCACCCAACCAGTTGATTTCGCGCACAGGGATAATCCGCGTGGTCAGCATCTCTTTCGGGCCGACGATGACCTGCTTTTTGTCAACGTCCAGCTTGACCACATAAAGCGGCTCGCTCAGGCCACCGATGCCAATGCCGCGGCGCTGACCGATGGTATAGTGAATGACACCATTGTGGGTGCCACGGACATTGCCCTCGTGATCCACGATATCGCCGGGTTCAATCGCCCCGGGGCGCAGCTTTTCGATGACAGAAGCATAGTTTCCGTCTGGCACAAAACAGATATCCTGGCTGTCCGGTTTGTCTGCCACGGCCAGCCCGTATTCGGCGGCAAGTGCGCGGGTTGCGTCTTTGTTCGGCAGGTGGCCCAGCGGAAACCGGAGATAGTCCAGCTGTTCCGGTGTCGTCGAAAACAGGAAATAACTTTGGTCACGGCGGGCATCCGCCGCAGAGTGCAGTTCGGCCCCGTTCTGACCAACCTTGCGCTGGATGTAATGGCCCGTCGCCATACAATCCGCATCAAGGTCTTTCGCGGTTTCCAGCAGGTCTTTGAACTTCACACGCTCGTTGCAACGGATGCAGGGCACAGGGGTGGCGCCCGCAAGATAGCTTTCTGCGAACTCGTCAATGACCGCATCCTGAAAGATGTTCTCATAGTCGAGAACATAATGCGGGAAGCCTTTTTCTTCGGCCACACGGCGCGCATCGTGAATATCGATGCCGGCACAGCACGCCCCTTTTTTGGCAAGCGCTGCACCATGATCGTAAAGCTGCAGGGTGACGCCAACCACGTCATACCCTTCGTCTGCGAGCTTGGCCGCGACAACAGAGCTGTCCACGCCTCCGGACATGGCAACCACCACGCGGGTTTCTGATGGGGGTTTGGCAAAGCCAAGCGAGTTCAGTTCCATTTCGGTGTCCAGCGCCATGTGAGTCGCTCCTCTGGGAAGTCGCCAAGAATATAGGAAAATCCTAACTACTCTCAAGAGGCAGTTTCATTCCCCGTTAAACACGATGCGCCAGCATCACAGCATCTATGAGAGGGAAGGGTGATGTATCTTAAGAAAGTTGAATGTCCACGCACAGTTACACTTCACAATGGCCAGGTGATGAGCCAGGCCGACCTGCCGCCCGCAAATACGCGACGATGGGTTGCGTCCCGAAAGGCGGCGGTTGTAAAGGGGGTGGCATACGGGTTGATTTCGAAAACCGACGCCTTGCGCCGCTACAGTTTGAGCGAAGAAGAGTTCTCGGAATGGGTCAATGCCGTCAGTGTTCACGGCGTTGATGCACTTAAAGCGACAAATACGCAAAGATATAGACAACTTTAGGTTGTTTTGCTATTTTCCAGAAAGTGGTAACCGCGGATTAACCTTTTTTGATCAGGGTTAACCCCAATCTGGACCTGTTGAGCAAGGAGTTTTCCATGCGCGTTTTGTTGGTAGAGGACGATCCCGCAACCTCGAAAAGCATCGAAATGATGCTGACCCACGCTAATCTGAATGTTTATGCGACCGATCTCGGGGAGGAAGGGATTGATCTGGCAAAGCTCTATGATTACGACCTGATCCTTCTGGATCTGGGCTTGCCTGACATGAATGGGCACGATGTGCTGCGACAACTGCGGTTGGCACGGATCGAGACCCCGATTCTGATCCTGTCTGGAGATGACAATACAGACAGTAAAATCAAAGGCTTCGGGTTTGGAGCGGATGATTATCTGACCAAGCCGTTTCACCGTGAAGAACTGGTTGCGCGTATTCACGCCATCATTCGGCGGTCAAAAGGTCATTCACAGTCTGTGATCCGCACCGGCAAGGTGTCCGTAAATCTGGACGCAAAAACCGTTGATGTCGACAATAGCCCCGTTCATCTGACCGGTAAAGAATACCAAATGCTCGAATTGCTATCTTTGCGCAAAGGCACAACGTTAACCAAGGAGATGTTTTTAAACCATCTTTACGGTGGCATGGATGAGCCTGAGTTGAAAATCATCGATGTCTTTATCTGTAAATTGCGCAAAAAACTGTCCGAAGCCACGGGTGGGGACAATTATATCGAAACCGTTTGGGGGCGCGGCTACGTTCTGCGTGATCCACAGCCGGTCACACATGAAGATGAAGAACGTCTCGCGCTTAGGGCTTGATATCGACCGCTAGGTTCTGGACCTCCGCAGTTCTCCCGCCTATCACTTGAGTAAAGCGACAGGAGGGGCCGGGCGTGAGCGGCGACATCGATATTTCCGAACTGACCGAAGCCGAGGCAAAGGTTGAACTTGCCAGATTGGCAGAACTGCTCGCCGGGGCGAATACCGCGTATCATCGTGATGATGCCCCTGTCATGCCGGATGACCGTTTCGATGCGTTAAAGCGCAGAAACGCCGCAATAGAAGCGGCGTTTCCGGACTTGTTGCGCGCTGACAGCCCGTCGCAACAGGTGGGGGCAGCCCCCGCAGAAGGTTTTGGCAAAGTCACCCATGCTATTCCCATGCTCTCCTTGGGGAATGCCTTTGTTGATGAAGATGTTGCGGATTTTGATGACCGTATTCGAAAGTACCTTGGGCTGGGGCGCCAACAAGACCTTGCGTATACGGCAGAGCCCAAGATCGACGGGTTGAGCCTCTCTCTCAGGTACGAACGCGGGTCTTTGGTTCATGCGGCAACACGCGGGGATGGTGCAACAGGGGAAAACGTTACCGAAAACGCCCGAACCATTGCGGACATCCCGCAAGAGATCGACGACGCGCCGGATATTCTGGAGGTGCGCGGCGAAGTTTATATGAGCCACGAAGACTTCCAGAGCCTGAATGACAGGATCAACGCCGAGAACGTGAACCGCGCGGCTGAAGGCAAAAAACTTCTTTCAAATTTTGCGAATCCCAGAAATGCCGCTGCGGGCAGTTTGCGCCAGCTGGATGCCGCTATCACGCGGCAACGACCCTTGCGTTTCTTTGCCTATGCATGGGGAGAGTTGAGCGCACCTTTGGCGGAAACCCAATGGGATGCAATCCAGAAGCTTCGGTCTTATGGATTTGTGATCAACGATCTGACAAAGCTCTGTGATGGCCCCGCTGCGCTTGTCACACATTATCGCAAGATCGAGGAAATGCGCGCGACGCTGGGCTATGACATCGACGGTGTGGTCTACAAGGTCAATCAACTTGATCTGCAATCGCGTTTGGGATTTCGGGCAACGACACCGCGATGGGCCATTGCGCATAAATTCCCGGCGGAACTGGCCTGGACCCGGCTGGAAGCGATCGACATTCAAGTGGGGCGCACCGGGGCCCTGAGCCCTGTTGCGCGGTTGACGCCGGTCACCGTTGGCGGCGTTGTTGTGTCAAACGCAACGCTGCACAACGAAGACTATATTGAGGGGCGTGACAGCAAAGGGGCCCTCATTCGGGATGGCAAAGACATCCGCATCGGGGATTGGGTTCAGGTTTATCGCGCCGGAGATGTGATCCCCAAAATTGCAGATGTTGACCTTGCAAAACGGCCTGATACTGCGGAAAAGTTTGTATTTCCAACCTCATGTCCCGAATGTGGGTCCGACGCGGTGCGTGAAGAAGGCGACGCCGTACGCCGCTGTACGGGGGGCATTATTTGCCCCGCGCAAGCAATTGAAAAGCTGAAGCATTTCGTGTCCCGCAAGGCCTTCGATATTGAGGGGCTTGGTGCCAAACAGGTCGAACAGTTCCTTAGTGATGGCTGGATCAAACAGCCCGCTGACATTTTTGAGTTGCGCGACCGATATGGCGAAGGGCTTCAACAGCTCAAAAATCGCGAAGGCTGGGGGGAGACCTCGGCCAACAACCTTTTTGCAGCCATTGAAGAAAAGCGGCACATCCCCTTGGCACGGCTGATCTTTGGCTTGGGTATTCGCCATGTTGGCGAAGTGGGCGCACGTTATCTTGCGCTGCATTTCCAATCCTGGGAGGGCATGGCGCATTCTGTTGATATGGCACGACCTGCCGCGATGGCGCATCGAGCGGCGGATCAGGCGGAAGAACAGGAACGTGTGTTGGCCCGATCCGAAAACCGCCGCGCCCGCATTTCCGAAACACGCGCCGCCTCAATGGCCGCGTGTGACGTTCCTGAAGAAGCGCTCGCAGCATGGGGGGATCTGATTGGTGTCGATGGCATTGGCGCAACCCTTGGCTTGTCCTTGTCCGATGCGTTTGCCAACCAAGACGAGCGAGCCGCTTTTGATCGTTTGGTGAGCAAACTCACGGTGATCCCACCAGATGCGCCCGCCGCAGAAAGCCCTGTAGCAGGCAAAACGGTTGTCTTTACCGGAACATTGGAAAAAATGACCCGCGCCGAGGCAAAGGCGCGCGCAGAATCTCTGGGGGCCAAAGTGTCCGGCTCGGTGTCTGGCAAGACTGACATTCTGGTGGCGGGCCCCGGGGCTGGCTCCAAGGCCAAGAAAGCCGCTGATCTGGGCGTGGAAACGATCGACGAGGACGCGTGGTTGGCGTTGATCGAAGGCCTATGAGCGGAAGACCCGAGATCCTGTTTCCGCTTTTTGCGGATGTGACCACCCTGACGGGGGTGGGGCCAAAAGTTGCGCAAAACTTGGGTCAAATTGATATCGAAAAGCCGCGCGACCTGTTGTTCACGCTGCCCTATTCCGGCGTGGACCGGCGCTTGCGAGACTCGGTGTTGGAGGCGGATCTGCCCGGAGTGGTGACGGTGGATGTGTTGATCGGCACCCATCGCCCCGCGCGCAACCGCGGGGGCGCCTATCGGATCACGGTCGAAGACGCACAAACGACGTTTCAGCTGGTCTTCTTTCATGCACGTGGTGATTACCTGCAGCGTGTTTTGCCCGAAGGTGAACGGCGGATTATCTCTGGCAAGGTGGAATTGTTTGATGGGGTGCCGCAAATGGTGCACCCAGACCATATTGTGACCGACCAAGACGCATCGGACATTCCCGCTTTTGAGCCGGTGTATCCTTTGACGGCCGGCGTCACGCTCAAGACGATGCACAAAGCGGTTCAATCGGCGCTGACGCGTGTGCCCGAACTTGATGAATGGATTGATCCCACTCAAAAAACTCAGGCAAAGTGGCCTGATTGGGCGGATGCGATTTCGCAGGCTCATTGCCCGCAATCGTCCTCGGATCTGGGGGCAGCAACACCGGCGCGCGAACGTCTGGCCTATGACGAGTTTTTTGCCCATCAAGTGACCCTTGCCTTGGCACGATCTAAGCTGCAACGGGCCAAAGGTATCATCAGCGAAGCAACAGGACAGCTTCAGCGCAAGGTCTTGTCCGAACTGCCCTATACGCCAACCGGAGCCCAAAAGCGCGCCATTGAGGACATCTCTCGGGACATGGCGAAAACGTTGCGGATGAACCGCTTGTTGCAGGGGGATGTTGGTGCGGGCAAAACACTGGTGGCGTTCATGTCCTTGCTGGTTTCTGTTGAGGCGGGCGGGCAGGGCGTCATGATGGCCCCCACGGAAATCCTTGCGCGACAACACCTTCAAAGCCTGCGACCCCTGGCCGAGAGTGCGGGCGTCGTGCTCGAGATCCTGACCGGCCGGGACAAAGGTAAAGAACGTAAAGCAAAGCTCGAGGCCTTGGCGCACGGCGATATTCAAATCCTTGTGGGAACACACGCGGTGTTTCAGCAGGATGTGAATTTCGAGGATCTGAGGCTGGCCATTATTGACGAACAGCATCGGTTTGGTGTGCGTCAGCGTCTCGAACTGGGTAAGAAGGGCGCTGGTGTAGACGTCTTGGTGATGACGGCGACGCCAATCCCGAGATCGCTCGCTCTGGCGCAATACGGTGATATGGACGTCTCGATTCTGGACGAAAAACCACCGGGAAGGCAGCCTATCAAGACCGCCCTGATTTCGACCTCGCGTATAGACGAAGTCATCGAGCATTTGCGCAAAGCGGTCTCGGAAGGCAAACAAGCCTACTGGGTGTGTCCCTTGGTGGATGAAAGCGAGATCGTTGATCTGACGGCAGCCGAAGAGCGTTTCAAACATCTGCGCGCGGCCCTTGGGGAAGGTGTGGTTGGCCTGGTACATGGGCAAATGCCTCCGGCCGACAAAGATGCCGCCATGCGGGCCTTTCAAAATGCCGAGACCAAGGTTCTTGTTGCGACTACCGTGATCGAGGTCGGGGTTGATGTGCCCAATGCAACCATTATGGTGATTGAACGGGCCGAGTTCTTTGGCCTTGCACAGTTGCACCAGTTACGCGGCCGTGTCGGACGAGGGTCTCAGGCGTCGACCTGTCTGTTGATGTATCAGGCGCCTCTTAGTCAGAACGGTGAAAAACGCCTGACCACCCTACGAGAGAGTGAAGACGGGTTCCGGATCGCGGAAACCGATCTTGAAATGCGTGGAACAGGTGACCTGATCGGGACAGCCCAATCCGGTGTGCCACGGTTCCGCGTGGCCGATATGGAAAACCAGACCGCCTTGATGTCGATTGCGCAAAGCGATGCCAGAAAACTGTTGAACGATGATCCGGCATTGGAATCCCCGCGTGGACAGGCGGCACGTGTTCTTTTGTGGCTCATGGAACAGGATCAAGCCATTCGTTTGATTTCAGTGGGTTAGCCCGTTTCGTTCTATTTTGTTCGCTAATGTTCTCATAAAGTTCTTTACAGAATCTGAATCATGTGAGAACAAAGGGGCAACAAAGAAGAGATTGAGCAGGAGACACCCCATGATGAACCAAATCAAATCCGTTCTTCGCAATTCCGGCGACACGCTGGTGCAAGATGCGATTGGCGCTGTTGCGCTTGTGGTTATGATGGTTGTTGTTCTGCACGTGCCCGTCTTTGCCTGATTTTCTGCCTGTATGATGGTGCCGGAAAGTTTCCAGCATCCTGTCCCCACTTTGATGCGAAGCGACTGACACTGCCTGTCTTATGGTCTTTTGAAGGGACTGCCTCATCCCCCTTCACCGAAGCTTACCGGGTCCCACATCGTCATACACAACTTAACCGCCGCCTTCCTGCCAGAAGCGCGGCGGTTTTTTCTTGTAAAACCAGATGATTGTAAGGCCGAAAGCGGTCTAGGCGCAGTTGGCCTGCTCTGCTTGGTCCACGGCCTCTACTGCGGCATCCAAAGCGAGCATGATCGACGCGTGGCGGTTTTTGTAGTCCCGCGCGGGGCGCAGCACTTCGAGCCCATCAAACGGTGCAGGCGGGGTAGGTCCGTCCTGTTTCAGCATCCCCTTCAGACCCTCACGCGCCGCTTCGAGTTCAGCACGGTTGCGTCCGATGATATTGGCCCCCACAACAGATGCGGCGGCCTGTCCAAGAGCGCAGGCTTTCACGTCCTGTCCGTACGCCACAATACGCCCGTCTTCGACGGCCACATCAACCGTGACAGTTGAGCCGCAAAGCGGCGAACGCTTTTTTACCGTCGCCTGCGGAGAGCTCAGGCGTGTTGTATTCGGAATCTCAGCGGCCAGCGCCAAAATGCGCCCGGAATACAGCTTGATAAGATCGTTTTCGGACATCCGATGTTCCCTTTGACGTGTCTTTACTAGATAGAGGGCAAGATCGCAGATGCAAAGGAATTCTGTTATGCAATTTGATCCCAAAACCTTGAAGTTCAACGAAGCGGGTCTCATTCCGGCGATTGCACAGGATGCAGAAAACGGTGACGTCCTGATGATGGCCTGGATGAATGAAGAGGCGGTTCAACGTACATTGGACACCGGGCGGGTGACCTATTGGTCGCGCTCGCGTCAATCTTTCTGGATCAAGGGCGAAAGCTCGGGCCACGTGCAGGAACTGGTTGATTTTCGGGTCGATTGTGACCGCGACTGCCTGCTTGTGACCGTGAACCAAACCGGTCCGGCCTGCCATACCAACCGCCGCAGCTGTTTCTATTCGGCGGTACGGGACGGTGAAGAAGTTGAACTCATGAAACCGATGGTTTGATAGAGAATAATGTCAACCAGCCTTGGACTGGTTGGCCTTCATCAAACGATCCGCTTTTTTGCGGACAAGAACGGTGCGCAAATCATGCATCGCCAGAAGAAGCGCATCGGTCACTTCTTCAAGCTGTTCTTCGGTCGCCCGCGATTGTGCCCATTGCGCCGTCAGGTTCATGTGATCAACCGACCGCAAAATATCGTCGATATCACGATAGGCCAGAACCTCTTGGCGTTCTGCCATCCAGTCGCGGATCACGTCGAGGTCTCTTTCCGAAAGCACCCGGTCGCCATGGGGTTTGATTTCGCCGTTACGAATATTCACAACGGCGATCTGGTCCATGTCGATCCGGCGTTGACGGTTTTCGGTGTCTACGCGATACGCCAGGGCGCCGTTTTCGCGCACGCGAAAATAGTATTCGGGTAGATCAGCCGACATTTAAACCTCTCACGTCAAAGAAGCGCAGAACTTCTGAATGCGGGTACACGCAGTTTTCAAAGCTTCGTCAGAGGTAGCGTAACTTACACGGAAGTTTGGCGAAAGCCCGAATGCCGCACCAAAAACAACGGCCACGTCTGCTTCTTCCAGCAATGCGGTGGCAAATGCCTCGTCATTTTCGATGACGGTTCCGTTTGGCGTCGTCTTGCCAATCAGCCCGGAAATCGAAGGATAGACATAAAATGCTCCCTCGGGCACAGGACATGTCACGCCGTCGATGTCCGACAACATGGATACCACCAGATCACGACGCCGTTTGAAAACTTCGTTGTTTGTCGGCAGAAAATCCTGGGGTCCGTTCAGGGCTTCGATGGCTGCCCATTGGCTTACGGAGCAAGGGTTGGATGTGGACTGGGACTGAATCTTACGCATGGCTGCAATCACTTCGACGGGACCAGCCGCATATCCGATCCGCCAACCTGTCATAGCATAGGCCTTTGAGACACCGTTGCAGGTCAACGTGCGCCCATAAAGGGCAGGCTCGACCTCGGCAGGGGTGCAGAATTCGAAGTCGTCATAGGCAAGATGTTCGTACATGTCGTCAGTCATGACCCAAACATGTGGGTGACGCATGAGCACATCTGTCAACGCCTTCAGTTCTTCCCGGCTGTAACCGGCGCCGGTCGGGTTCGAGGGCGAGTTGAAGATCAGCCATTTGGTTTTGGGTGTGATTGCGGCCTCGAGCTGTTCTGGAGTCAACTTGAAGTTCGTCTCAAGAGAAGCCGCCGCGATAACGGGTTCGCCGCCAGCCAGCAACACCATGTCTGGATAACTCACCCAATACGGGGCAGGGATCACGACCTCGTCTCCGGGATTGAGAGTCGCCATCAGCGCGTTATAGAGAATCTGCTTCCCACCGGTTCCGACGCTGACCTGATTGGGGGCATAGTCTAACCCGTTGTCGCGCTTGAGCTTTGCACAAATCGCAGCCTTGAGTTCGGGAATACCGTCAACAGCCGTGTATTTTGTTTTTCCCGCCGCAATGGCCGCAACGGCCGCGTCTTTGATGTTCTGGGGGGTGTCAAAGTCGGGTTCACCTGCGCCAAGACCGATAACGTCGCGCCCAGCGGCCTTCAGCTCGGCCGCTTTGGTTGTCACAGCGATAGTTGGCGAAGGTTTTACGCGAGATAGTGTCGCGGACAAGAAAGTCATGGCGGGCCTCGTTTGTATTCAATGCAGCCATGTCTTAGGGTGCCGACAACTCCCGATCAAGCGGGAAGCTCAAGAAGGAAGCAGCATGGCCGATAATTTTACCGATGAGGACTATCAGGACTACTGGTATGGTGAAGATGTTGCAACTTTCGGTGATCGACTTGCCGCGGCGCGCCGTTACGCACAGATGTCTCAAGGCCAGTTTGCCAAGCGCCTTGGCGTGAAGCTTTCGACGGTGCGCAGCTGGGAAGATGACTTTAGCGAGCCCCGCGCAAACAAACTGCAGATGATGGCAGGTTTGCTGAATGTATCTGTTGTGTGGTTGCTGATGGGCGAGGGCGAAGGGGTGTCCACGGCGCCCGGAGACGAAGAGGCCGAGTTGTCGGATCTTTCCGGTCTCTTGCTAGAGGTTCGTGATATCCGCACGCAAATGAAAAACAATCTGGATCAGCTTGCGCGTCTTGAAAAACGCCTGCGCCAAAAAGTGTATGAGGCCACTCCGAATGAATGAGACCCACGAAAACCGTCTCAAGAGAATCTGGATGCGTTCAAAGTATCGGGGAATCCGTGAAATGGACCTGATCCTGCAGCAATTTTGCAAGGACCATCTCGAAGACATGGATGATGCCGCGCTCACACTCTATGACGCGCTGCTCTATGAAAACGATCAGGACCTCTATCAATGGGTCACCGGACAGGTCGAAACGCCCGAGAAGTTTCGCGCGCTGGTGCATGACATCTCTCTGACTTTTAATCGCACTTAATCGTTCGCATTTTAGCGGTCTTCGCCCCACTTAACCGATTCTTGGTTTTTTGCCGTCAGTTTCCGATGAAACGAATGAATGTCGGAGACTAAGATGAGTATTCACGCGTCAGTGGGATCGACCTCGGAAAAGGGGTTTATGATCGGTTATCTGGATTCGCTGGCGTTGGTCGAGCGATTGCACCGTTTGTTATTGGACGTCATCAAGGACGAATTCGAACGGGTCGGTATTCTGGATATTAATGCCGTGCAGGCGTTGTTGCTGTTTAATATCGGCGACAACGAAGTGACCGCGGGCGAACTTAAATCGCGCGGGTATTATCAGGGCAGCAATGTCAGCTATAACCTGAAAAAGCTGGTTGATATGGGCTATATGCATCATCAACGCTGCGAAATTGACCGAAGGTCCGTGCGTGTGCGCCTGACGCAGAAAGGCCGCGAAATCCGCGATATCGTGAATGGCCTGTTCGAGCGCCACGCAGAAGGCTTGCAATCCAAAGGCGTTCTCAATCCGGAAGGGATTGAAAGCATCACCTTTGCCCTGAAACGGGTCGAGCGGTATTGGACGGATCAAATCCGCTATATTTACTAGGGCGCTAGGGCACCCGAAGTCATGGCGCACAAGTCTGTTTGGTGAGTGCGGGTGCCCGCTTTTATTCTTGTAGGGACGAGATCGACATGCCCTGCAACTCTCGCAGGAGTTTACGTTTCATGGCGCGTTCATAGTCGGCGAAACCCGCTGCCGTTTCCAGAAATGCGCTCGGTCCATGCAATACGTTTGCCATGTAATACGCCGTCAGTTCCGCAGTGGATGTCGTGCCACCCTGCTCAGGGCCTGACACGACCAACCCGTTGATCGTAACCCAGTCCGGCAAAACAATATCTTTGGGTCGTGGGCCCGTGTTGGATTTTCCGTCTCCGGAAATATCCAGTGTACGTTTGGGGCAATCCCGTTGTTGCGACAAATGCCCAACGCCAAATTCAATTGCGGCCCCGAGCGCGGTAGACGGATCAGCGGGACGGCGTTTTGTTGAACGCAGTTGGTTCGTTAATTGTGCCAAGTCCTCTGGATTACGAATTTCCAGCCAGTCGACAACAACCCTGCGGTTAAAAGCACGTGGGCCGCTCCATTCATAAACCGTGATCCGAACGGGCCAGTCGGGCGGACCAATCAGAATGTTTGAAACTTCGCTCGACTCTAACGCGCTCGCAAGCCCGTCCAGCTGAAGACGATATTCGCTCGCATTAACGGACCCCGAGACATCCAATCCAAGGGCCAGCGCCTGACGGCAGTGGGGTGCGGCCTCGGCTGAAGCCGCACCCAGAATTATGAAACACGCAAGATGGCGCATGTTCACCAATGGCCAGTGTTCTCCATGCTGGCCCAGGGCTCTTGCGGCGCAAGAGAGTCGCCCTTTTGCAAAAGCTCGATCGATATATTGTCGGGAGAGCGCACAAAGGCCATGTGACCGTCGCGAGGCGGGCGGTTGATGGTTACACCGTTGTCCATAAGGTGCTGGCAGGCCTCGTAAATATTGTCGACTTCATAGGCGAGGTGCCCGAAATGGCGCGAGTCGCTGGGCAGACCTTCGTCCCCGTCCCAATTGTAAGTCAGTTCGACAGGGCAGTCTTCTTGTCCTTCGGGGGCCATGAAAACAAGGGTGAAACGCCCCTGTTCGTGATCCCAGCGGCGGGTTTCTTTCAGGCCCAAAAGTGCATAAAAGGCCATGGATTTTTCAAGATCCGCAACACGGACCATGGTGTGAAGATATTTCAATTGCATCGGTTGCTCCCTCGATGGCTTGTTCGTCGAAGTATGAGAACCCTGCGACGGATTGTCGAGCCGTCACCCTCTAAAACGAGGAACGAATGCCGAAGGTTAAAGACAATTGTTCCGTTTCAAAGCGGCTGACATTTGAATCCGTGCGCAACGCGCGAAAGGTCATCGTGGGGGCGAAGCCGGCATAGTGCATTTTGTGGAACATCAGTTCGAATTCACCTGCAACCGAGGTATCCTTGCGTCCCCCCGGAACGGTGATGAAGCCGACCCGATAATCCGGATAGTCGCTCACACCCACCTTGAACGATGTGCTTAATTTGACAGGACCAAAGGCACGTCCAAAACTGTACCCAATCTGGGCAACCGCCCCCTGTGAGGAAAACACGGGGTTGGCGTCGTCTGTTTGGCTGAGGCTGAGCGCCGTGGTCAGCCGGTTTCCGCTTTGAAGCGTGTGTGAATAGCTGGCCCCGAGGCTGGAATAGATATCGCGCGTGTCCGGTGCATTGTCCGGGCGGCGCCATTCATTGATCGCCTTGAACGACAGGCGGCGTCCCTTTGCAGGGCTCCAGCCCCAACCGCCTTCGAGACGAAACAGGTCATGCAGCGGATCGCCGCCATACCACGTTTTGCCAACCACGCCGCCCAAAGACCAGATGGCCCCTTTGGGTTTCAAACGAAAGGCATGGCGCACGCCGCCTTCCAGAACGGTGAAGGCGTAATCGGATCCGGAGGCCGCGGGTGCCAGATTTTTGGCATCGTCCGACAGGGTGACATGCCGTGTGAAGACCCGTCCGACAAGACGCGTTTCACTGCTTTCGTTTTCAGATATGCGATAGCTGACCGCAGCGTTCAGCATGGCTTCGATGCCGGACAGGGCCATTGCATCCCCGACGTTCACCCCGATCGCGGGCACGCCGTCAATGATCATGTTGCGGGACAAAGACCCGTTGTTGACGTTTGAGGACGGGCTGATTGATCCGGAAAGTTTGAACTTCAAAGGGTTTCTGGCGCGCACCTGCCTAAAGGATTGAACGGCGGCATTGCGCTGGACCTGACCGGGGGCGTTGGTGTGCGCACGTCGCAACCAGTATTGTGCTTGTGTAAAGCGTTCGTCTTTTACCGCAAGACGCGCGCTAAGATTGGCGGAGGAATAGCTTTGTAAATCGGTACGCGAAAACCGAAAGGCCGCCCGCGATGCCTTGCGCGCCGCCTTTGTGTCGCCTGCGCCCGTAAAGATCAGAGCAAGGGCATAATGCGCGGCAGGGTCTGTCGGGTCATGGTTCAAAAGGCCCAACGCCAATCGATAGGCCGCGTCCGCCTGATTTGTTTTCAAAGCGTAAGAGAGGGCCTGATGCGCTTGGGATTTGGTTAGCGTTGGACTGGGTGTCCCTTGTGCGCTGGCCACACCAGCGCACAGGCTAAAGACCAGTCCGAGAAGCCTACGGCGCAGCATTGTCGCAAATTGCGGCATCACCATCGAGACCACATTGCGTGAGAACGAAGAAACCATACTCGGTCTCGTCATCCAGATTATCTGTAAAGTCGGACATGCTTATGATGCCGGCAACGGCCGCCGCGTCTGAGCCACCGAAGACACCACCATAGTCGCCTTTGTCACTTTCGATGATGCCATGTACTTCGACGTCCCCGAAAAAGCTGCCATCAGCGGCAATATCGGTCACGATCAAAGAGATATCTTCAAGTTCAAATGGCGTGGACAGCACGATTTGGCGATCATAGACGCCACCGTTGACGGCCATATCTGCAAAGTTCGCATTCAGAAATACCTGACCGCTCACCAAATAGGGTTCGCCCGGAAGAATGGACGAATCCACATTGGGGGCGTCCGCGGAATTGGGGCCGCCATTCAAGATGCCGGCATAATCGCCCGCATAAGAAACCTGACCGGCTGCGGGGCCGGTGCCAATAGGCGGTGCATCGAAAGTGCCGTTGCGTTCATAGTAGGCGCCTTGAAGAACCCGGTTGAACTGGCCGCCGTCGCCGACGAATCCGGCCTGAACCGATCCATCCTGACTTTCCCCAACCATGGCGACAAAAAAGCGATCAAGGCTGTCTTCCTGAACGCTGTAGGCCTCGTAAGTGCCAATATCGCGTGCAGAATCCCGTGCGTACACAACGGTGACCGGCGTGGAATCCAGCGCATAAATCTCGGCGGACAGGGTCTGGTCAGTTGCATTATACGAAACAGACTTCAGATTTCCGGCCAGTTCTTCGGGCACGGTAATTTCTGTGTCATCATCGGTTTCCTCCGCGAACGGATTCGAGCCACCACAGGCAGTCAGGCTGGCCATTGCGGCCATGCACACAAAAGAACGGATCATCGTATTGCCTCAATACTGCTAAGCCCGGTTTTCCGGGTTATTTCATGCAGAATCGATCACAGGGGGGCAAAAGTCAACGTTGTGCATGCAGGTGAAAAACAGGTGTTGCGACAAGAACGCCAAATTCGTGTGTTCCATTGCAGCCGCATCACAAGATATAGTGTCGCGAAAGTACCAAAAATCCCGAAGGAATCGCTTAGATGTCGCTCACCCCGGAACAACAGGCCGAAATTGACGAACTCCGCTCATCTCCGACCCCAACTCTGCGGGTTGTGAGCGATGGCATCGAAAAGCACCTTTACAAGGCGATACCTGTTCTGGACCACGGTTTTGTACGTGTTATCGACTATATGGGCGACGATGCAGCGATCTGTCAGGCGGCTCGGGTCAGCTATGGCAAGGGGACGAAATCGGTTCAAAACGATGAGGGGCTGATCCGCTATCTCATGCGTCATTGGCATTCCACGCCTTTTGAAATGTGTGAAATCAAACTGCACGTGAAACTGCCGGTTTTTGTGGCGCGCCAGTGGATTCGTCACCGGACCGCCAATGTGAACGAGTATTCGGCACGCTATTCCATTCTTGATCGCGAGTTTTATATCCCCGCGCCGGAACACATCAACGCACAGTCTGTGGTGAACAATCAAGGCCGCGGCGAAGTTCTTAGCCCCGAGCAAACGGCGCAGGTTCTTGAGGTGCTCAAGGCCGATTCCGCACGGTGCTATGACAACTATCAGAACATGATCGACGAAGACGGGATTGGTCTTGCACGTGAATTGGCGCGCATGAACCTGCCTGCCAACATCTATACCCAGTGGTACTGGAAAGTGGATCTGCACAACTTGTTGCACTTCTTGCGCCTGCGCGCGGATGCCCACGCCCAGTATGAAATCCGTGTCTATGCCGACGCCATTTGTCAGGTCGTGGCGGATTGGGCTCCGGCGGCCTACAAGGCGTTTGAAGACTATCGCATGGGGGCCGTCACGATGTCGGCCCAGATGATGGTTGCCTTGCGCCTGATGCTCAAAGGGGAAGAGGTCACCGCTGAAAGCACAGGCATGAGCGCACGCGAATGGCGCGAGTTCCAAGACATGATCAGCTAACTGTTTCCATTTCGGGAACGATGCGTTCTCGTTATGGAAATTGACAGATCTGGGACAAAATTCGTAGCTTCAGGGCATTAACCAAGGTTTTTGTCCTGAAAATGGGAAGGATTCCCAATGTCCAAGTTTCTAAAGTTTGCCGCGATACTCTCTCTTGCTGCTGCGCCTGCCATGTCCCAGACATGGAGCAGCAACGCACCTAAGATCGGCCCGGTCAACCAGCCCGAAGGTGTGTTGTTCCAAGCCTATCCAGCCTCTGCCAACTATTGCCCCCAAGGGCTTCAGCCGGTCACTCTTGGTGGTGTGATCTGTTGTGGAACACCCAATGCAACCTACAGCCAAGCGCCTGCGCGCAGCTATTCGCCGGCACCGTCGTGCCCTGCGGGCACCAAAGGATGTAGCTGATAAGAGGATGGGGCGCGTTTTGCGCCCCGCCTGCCTTTATACGGCTTTGAGATCGCTCGCCATTTGGCGTCCGTCTCGCCCTTCAGACAGTTCAAATTCAACTTTTTGGTTGTCTGCCAGTCCGGTCATGCCGGAACGTTCGACCGCAGAAATATGGACAAATACGTCCTTGCCGCCGTCATCAGGTGCGATAAAGCCGTAGCCTTTTGTTGTGTTAAACCATTTTACGGTGCCGTTGGGCATACCGTGTCTCCTTCTAATGTCTTCATCTTCTGCATGTTAAACTGCATGTCAGGGCGCAGGTGATCCGGTGGCCCGCCGAACTTTTGCGGTACAAAAAATCAAATGCTGCATCGAAGGTTTGCACGGTTTATGTAAAAAGCAAGCAAAACCCTTGTGAAAAAGTGTGACTCCTGTTTGTGGAGTTGGGGCAAACCGGAAAGGAAACCGATGCGACTTTATGGGCTAAAGAACTGTGATACGTGCCGCAAAGCATTGAAAACATTTAATGACGTCGAGTTCGTGGATGTCCGCGCGGATGGGGTTCCAGTTGAAGTCCTTGAAAAGGCGTTTGCCGCATTTGGCAGCGCATTGGTCAATACACGGTCAACCACGTGGCGCGGTTTGACCGAGGAAGAGCGCGCAAAACCGGCGCTGGACCTGTTGGCAGAGCACCCGACATTGATGAAGCGTCCCCTAATCGAGCGTAACGGGGAATTTTTCCTCGGCTGGACCACGGACGTACAGTCAACTCTTGGATAAGACTGTTGGCTCACCTATGTGCTGAACACGTCATTTTAGGAGTTTGAATGAGAAACGCTGCGCTTGTCTTGGGAATTATTGCCGGAATGATCGGCATGCTGGTCGGCTTTTTCAGCTGGGGCTACACGGCTGCAGTCGAACATTGGGGCGAGGTCCCTGATCTGTTCGAGCAGGTGAACAACGTAAGCCTTGTCCGGGCAGGGGCGCTTTTCGCACCGATGCTGGCAATCGCCGGTGGCGCCATGGCGCGATCACGTGCTCTTTGGGGCGGTATTCTGATGGTGCTGTCAGCAGGCGGCATGTACGCCGCCTTTGACTTTAACGTCTTTACGATGTTCCCGATCAGTTTTGCGCTTTTGGGCGGTATCCTTGCCATCGCAGCAGGGAAACCCGATGAGGAAAAAGCGCATTTCTGATCCTAGCTCAGGCGCAGCAGGCGATCCAAAGACAGGGGGCCTGCGCCCTTGAGCGCGATAATCGCAAACAGGAACACCCACAATGTGCGCTCGTCAATCAAAGTTTGGGTATTGTCGAACAGCACACCCAGCTTGACGCCGTGTCCGGTTACATCGACCAGAGTTTGCACCATAACAAATCCGATCATGGCCAGAGCGGAAAGTCGTGTGAGCAAACCGACGAGCAGCAACAAGGGCAGCACAAATTCGGCGACGGTTCCCAGAAAAATGACCAGACGTTGCAAGATGTTCATCTGTGACACGTCATAGAGCGCGGCTTCAGCAGCCTTTGGGAAGATCTGGCCAAACGCACCTGCAGAGGGCGTGAAGATGGACCCGTCAATCTTGAGCGTTGCCGAGTTCCAATAGTACATCAACAAGACCGCAACAAATACCAGCCTCGCCAAAGTCGGCACAATCCATTCGGCATTGGCCACTTTTGAAAAGGTTTGGTTGTGTAGTGATATCAGGGACTTCATGGTGCTTCCTTAAAGTGTTGCTGTGGTGAGTGCTTGGGTCGAGAGCAACAATGTCAGGCATGCCCCAAGGTCGAAATTTTCGTCGCTGTTCGCCGCGGTTTCTGCGGCTTCGCCAAGTGTTTTGTGTGACCGAAGTGCCGAGACAAACACCGCACCACCCGGCGGCAGGAGATGAGGTTCGGGGTCAAAGTCGATGCGTGTCACCAGAACATCCTGCGACTCTGCCCGAGGTTTTGGAGCGCCATCAATCATGTTGAAAGCCCAGATGTCATAGATCGGCCAGCTCGAGCTCAGCACCTCGGAAGAGGGGGCAAATTCGAACTTTATGTTTTCGATCTGGTCAGCAGGCATATGGGCCAGCACATCTGCTTCAAGCGGTGAGCTGTCCGCCGCATGATACGACCGACGCATGGCTTGCTCGACCTCGGCGACATCCCCAAGATAGGGCAGGTGCGCCAAGGGTGCGAAGCTGCGCAGGAAGTCCGGAAAGGCAGCCCCGTAGTGCATCATCATCGGATTTTCCGGTGGGCTTTGACGCAAGAATAATCCCGAAATACCTTTTAAATTCTCTTCACCCAATAGTTTTGCAATCACGGGAAAGGCGGTTTCCAAAGCTTCTGACAGCGAAACAGCGACGTTGTTGCGATAGACATCAAAGCGCTTTCCGGCAACCTGACCGCTACCGTCGGTTAAACCGGACGGCGCCGGAAGATCGCTGTTCAGAACTGCGTTGCGAAAGTCGGATTGTGTGACGGTCATGCCGGCACCTGGCTCAGCGCATTCGCGGCGCGTGCGGCCTCGGACTCCAGTTCCGCCCAGTCGGGCACATCATTATCCCACTCGATCAGGATTGCGCGCGGTCCGGACAGGGCAAGCGTATGATCCAGCAAGGCCCAAACCGGATCAACAACAGGTTTTCCATGGCTGTCGATCAACAGGGTCGCACCGTGTTCATCCTCGTCTTCATCATGCCCGCCAAGGTGGATTTCCCCAACTTTATCAAGCGGGTAGGCCGCGATGTAGTCTCGAGGATCGTATCCGAGGTTCGTCGCCGAGACAAAAACGTTGTTCACATCAAGCAACAGCCCGCACCCCGAGCGATTGGCAACCTCACGCAGGAAATCCGGTTCGGACCATGTGCTTTCTTCAAAGGCCAGATAGCTGGACGGGTTTTCCAGCATCATCTGTCGCCCGATTGTGTTCTGCAATTGGTCGATATGATCTGCAACGCGGGTCAATGTGTCTTTGGTATAGGGCAGGGGCAATAGGTCATTCAGAAAGGCGTTTTCATGCGATGACCATGCAAGATGCTCGGAAAATACCGTGGGCTGAAGCCATTCACACAGGTGTTTCAGTCGCCCCAGGTGTTCAGGATCTAGAGGGCCTTCTCCGCCAATGGACAGGCCCACACCATGCACCGAAATCGGAAACTTTTCCGACAGCATCCGCATTTGAGCATGGGGCCGTCCGCCGGCCCCCATATAGTTTTCTGCGTGTACTTCGAACCACTCAACCGATCCCGCATCTTCCATAATATTTTGAAAATGTTGCGGTTTATAGCCGACACCGGGCGCATTCGGTAGTTCAGGAAAGCGGGGATGGGCGTCAAACATGGGATCAGGCTTTCGTGGGTGTAGATCGTCTTAGGAGGGCAGGTCGCGTTCCAGCGGTTTCAAGGAAGGCGTGCGTTCTGACCCGTCTGCAGTTTCGGGCAAATCGATTTCAAGACAGGTGCCTTTGTCGACAAGCGTCCAGGCGTTTCCTTGGTAATCAACGGTTGATGACCCTGCGCATGTGGTACCGGGACCAGCCGCGCAATGGTTTTCCCCAGCCATCGAAACGCCATAGCATTTTTCTTGTTGTGCAGCGTCGGCTTCAGAAGTTTGAGAGGCCACGGCAGCGAGCACAGCGCCCGCGATTGTGAAGGATTTAGCGGTGTTTGGCATGTGAGATCCTCTGATAGAATGGAATGTCTGAATGGCCCGGAATTGATCGGGTTTTCCCATCGTTATCACATCACACAAAGAAGGTGTTTGGCAAATTCCGTCTCGATGGGGATCCACCGAGACGAAACTGGGATCGCTTATGCGGGCAGGTCGCGCTCTTGAGCTTCCAGGGAACCTTTGCGCATCGAGCCGTCTGCCTGTGCGGGCAGTTCGATGTCCATGCATGTGCCTTTGTCTACGAGCGACCATGCGTTGCCTTGATAATCGATGGTCGAGGTACCTGCACATGTTGTGCCCGGGCCGGCGGCGCAGTCATTCTTGCCTGCCATGGATACGCCGTAGCATTTTTCTTTTTCAGCGGCGTTTGCAGCAGTGTGAGTGGTGGCTGTCAGGGCTGCTGCTACTGCGCTGGCTACGGCGAGAGTTTTTACGGTCTTCGACATGGTGTTTCTTCCCTTTGGTCGGTTTTGTTCAGGCTACCCTTTGTGGGTGGCATGGATAAAACTTAAGCCGTTCGGGACATAACGATCCAATCACGGGGGCGTGTATCACGGGCCCGTCAGGCGCCGTGACGTTTTCGTGAAGATTCCAGCACGGGAACCCCTTGTTTGTTTCGAAAATGAAACGGGCGCGCCCGGTTTCCCGTGGCGCGCCCGCTCAATTGTTGCAAAGTTTGTTACGCAAGGTCAGGTGCAAGCGCTTCTTGTGACAAGATGCTCACGATTTCGTCCAAACTCTGGACTTTGCTTTGTTTTTGACCAAGTCGACGGGTCGAAACGGTGCGTTCCTCGATTTCCTTCTTACCAATGGCAAGAATAACGGGAACTTTGCCAACCGAATGTTCGCGGACCTTATAGTTGATCTTTTCATTGCGAATATCGGCTTCGGCGCGCACGCCGTTGGCTTTCAACGTCGAAACGATTTCATGCACATAGTCATCTGCCTCTGAAACGATCGAGGCCACGACAACCTGACGCGGCGCGATCCAGAAGGGCAGCTTGCCTGCGTGCTCTTCAATCAGGATACCAATGAAACGTTCAAAAGACCCCAGCGTGGCACGGTGCAACATCACCGGACGATGCTTTGCCCCATCTTCGGCAATGTATGTGGCGTCGAGACGTTCGGGCAGAACAAAGTCCACCTGAAGCGTGCCACATTGCCAGTCGCGCCCGATGGCATCGGTCAGAACGAATTCCAGCTTCGGACCATAAAAGGCGCCTTCGCCGGGGTTTAGTACAAAGTCACACCCTGCCGCGATGGTTGCCGCCTTGAGGGCGGCTTCGGATTTGTCCCAGACTTCATCAGAACCGGAGCGTTTCTCGGGGCGGTCGGAAAACTTGACCGAGAAGTTTTCAAAGCCGAGGTCTTTGTAGATCTTCGAGAGGAAGTCGATGAACTTTTGAGTCTCTTCTTCGATCTGCGCTTCAGTACAGAAAATATGCGCGTCATCCTGTGTGAAGCCACGCACACGCATAATACCATGCAGCGCGCCCGAGGGCTCATACCGGTTGCACGATCCAAATTCGGCCATGCGCAGGGGCAGGTCGCGATAGGATTTGAGACCTTGATTGTAGACCTGCACGTGACACGGACAGTTCATGGGCTTCAGGGCGTTCACGGCTTTTTCGCGTGCGTGCTCTTCGTCAACTTCGACGATGAACATGTTTTCCTGATATTTGTCCCAGTGCCCCGAGGCTTCCCACAGGCGACGATCCACAACCTGAGGCGTGTTGACCTCGACATAGCCACCTTCTGTCTGACGGCGGCGCATGTAGTCCTGAAGTTGCGTGTAGATGGTCCAGCCGTTTGGATGCCAGAAAATCTGACCGGGTGCTTCTTCCTGCATGTGGAACAGGTTCATTTCCCGTCCCAGCTTGCGGTGGTCGCGTTTTGCGGCCTCTTCCAGCATATGAAGGTGCTTTTTGAGGTCTTCTTTGTTCTTGAAGGCCACACCATAGATACGTTGAAGCATCGCGCGATCACTGTCGCCACGCCAATAGGCACCGGCCACGCTCATCAGTTTGAAACCGTCAGCCGGAATTTGACCGGTGTGTTGCAAGTGCGGACCACGGCACAAATCCTGCCAGTGACCGTGCCAATACATGCGCAGCGGCTCGTCACCGGGGATCGAGTCGATCAGTTCGACCTTATAAGGTTCGTTGTTCGCTTTATAGAATGCGACCGCGCGATCACGATCCCACACTTCGGTGGTGACAGGGTCGCGGCGGTTGATGATCTCTTTCATCTTCTTTTCGATCTCACCGAGATCTTCAGGAGTGAAAGGGTCCTGCCGGTCAAAGTCATAGTACCAGCCGTTGTCGATCACAGGGCCGATGGTCACTTTGACATCAGGCCACAGCTCTTGCACGGCGCGCGCCATGATGTGCGCACAGTCGTGACGGATCAACTCGAGCGCTTCGGCGTCATTGTCCTTGAGTGTGTTGATCGCGATTTGTGAATCACTGTCGATTGGCCACTGCAAATCCCAGTGTTGACGGTCTACGGTCGCTGAGATCGCTTTTTTGCCAAGCGAGTTGGAAATGGATGCGGCGACTTCGGCAGGGGTGACACCTGCAGCGTAAGAACGCGCGTTACCATCAGGAAAAGTAAGAGAAATATCGGCCATTAGCCTCAAGCTCCTCGTCAGTTTGGCGCCCACGGAACGCCCGGTTGCGGGTATTTGGTTCGCGCGGTTTTTGCGCCTTTGAAGGCGACAAGTCAAGCGGCCTTTCCCATGGTGGCATCGGGCGTTAGTGTCGGGTCAAAGACAGATGAGGACACCATGAGCACCACCCAATTCTTTGACAGCCCCCAAGGCCGCCGCATCGCATATCACAAAAGCGGAACAACCCAGCCAACCATCGTGTTTCTGGGTGGGCTGAAGTCTGACATGGAGGGCACCAAGGCCATCCATCTTGAAGAGTGGGCGCAGGCACGTGGTCAGGCCTTTTTGAGGTTCGACTATTCCGGTCACGGCGAAAGTTCGGGCACCTTTGAAGAGGGATGTATCGGGGACTGGCATGAAGACACGCTTGCCGCAGTCGAGGCGCTGACCACGGGGCCATTGATTGTTGTGGGGTCCTCGATGGGGGGCTGGCAGGCCCTGTTGCTGGCGCGTGCTATTCCCGAGCGGATTGCGGGTATGGTCACAATCGCCGCGGCGCCGGATTTCACCGAAGACAGCTATTGGGCATCTTTCACAGAGGCTCAGAAAGAAGCGTTGGACACGGTTGGCCACGTGGAATTGCCCAGCGATTATATGGACCCGTTTGTCATAACCAAGCGCATGATCGAAGACGGGCGCACAAGGCTGGTCTTGCGTGCACCGCTTGTTTTCGATTTCCCGGTACGTTTCCTGCAAGGAACAGAAGACACAGCCGTGTCGACCGAAACGGCCATTCGTTTGCTGAACCACGCCGAGGGGCCGGACATGCGCCTGACCTTGGTCAAAGGCGCGGACCACAGGTTCTCGGATGCCGATTGTCTTAGCCTGATCGAGAAGTCTATCGAAAAAGTCATGGCAAGGCGGTAGGGGCATCCAATGCGAGGATTTGGCAAGTTTCTTGGAAGACTGTTTTTGCTTTTGATCCTCGCGGTTGTGGGGCTTTGGCTTTGGGGGCCTTATGAAAAGGTCTCTGTTGTGCCCACCTTTGACGAAACCTCCGTGGGTGCGGATGTCACCGCCTATTTCGCAGGGCGCGAAGCCCGTTTTGAGGACATAACGCCGGGTGTCGAAAAACGGGTTGTCTGGGCGCAGGGTGAAGGGGAACACACCGAAAAAGTGATTGTTTATTTGCACGGGTTCTCTGCAACTTCAGAGGAAATCAGGCCTGTCCCTGACAATGTGGCCAAAGACCTGAGGGCCAATCTTGTTTTTACCCGCCTGCGCGGGCATGGCCGCGGCGGTGCCGCGATGCTGGAAGGACAGGCACAGGCATGGATGACGGATTTGGCCGAGGCACTGGCCGTCGCGCGTCAGGTTGGGGATGAGATCGTCATTATCGCAACGTCGACCGGTGCGACGGTGGCGGCAGAGGCCGCATTGCAGCCGGACATGATGCGCAATGTTTCGGGCCTGATCCTCGTTTCGCCGAACTTTGCCTTGGCTGATCCTGCCTCTGCTGCCCTGACACTGCCGGCGGCGCGCTTCTGGTTGCCGATGGTGGCGGGCGAAACGCGCAATTGGTCGCCAAGAAGCGAACGGCACGGCGTTTACTGGACAACCTCCTATCCCACGGCTGCCCTGTTGCAGATGGCGGCTTTGGTAAAACATGCGGCCAGTGCGGATTTCAGCCAGGCCACCGTGCCGGCTTTGTTTTGGTATGCCCCCACCGACAAGGTGGTGGATCACACCGCGACAGCACGTATTGCAAAAGAATGGGGTGGTCCGACCACAATTCACAAAGTAGCTGTAGCCAAAGGCGATGATCCGTATCATCACGTTATTGCGGGCGATATTCTTTCGCCATCTGCCACACCGGGCACGATTGACGCATTTACAGGTTGGATCAACGGATTGCGGTAAGAGGTTGGATGTTATGGATCAAAGAGTAAGTCTCATCACATTGGGTGTTGAAGACCTCGAAAGGGCCGCGGTCTTTTACGAATGTTTGGGATGGAAGCGAGTCGACAGCCCGGATGGTGTTGTTGTCTATGACCTGATTGGTCAGGCGTTGGGCCTTTATCCCAAGGCAGCGCTTGCCGAAGAATTGGGGATGACCAAAGACGATATCGGTGGGTTTTCCGGCATCACTCTGGCGCATAACCTGAGTGCCAAAGAAGATGTCGCCCCTTTGCTCGAGCGGGCCGAGAAGGCCGGTGGGCGCATTCTGAAACCGGCCCAAGAGGTGTTCTGGGGCGGGTATCACGGATATTTCGCGGATCTGGACGGCCATGTCTGGGAGATCGCCTATAACCCTTTTGCGCCTCTTTCTGCGGCGGGGGCGTTTTGTTGGAACGGTTACAGCGAATAATGGCCAAGTGACGCACAGGCGCAGTTGACCTCAGGTGCGGCTATGCGAAACTGCGGAAAAACGGGTGGTTATACGAGGCAAGAAAACGATGCGCGAACCTTTGGTTCTGCTACCGGGCATGATGTGCGATGCACGGCTATTTGGTCCTCAGATTGCAGAATTGTCTGCCGAGTTTGCGGTGACGGTTGCTCCGATCACGCAAGGAGAGCGAGTCGAGGAAATTGCCTCGGGGCTTTTGGATCTGCTGCCAAACAAATTTGCTCTGGCAGGTCTGAGCATGGGCGGCATTGTCGCCATGGAACTGATGCGGCGCGCGCCCGATCGGGTGACCCGTATTGCGTTGATGGATACAAACCCCTTGGCGGAAACGCCCCAGTCCGCCGCCACTTATGAGCCGATGATCGTCGGCGCGCGGGCAGGGCGACTGGGTGATATTCTCGAAGGATTCATGAAACCGGAATACCTTGCGCCGTCTGAGATGCGAGGCGAAATTCTGGCTTTGACAAAAGACATGGGACTGTTTCTGGGGCCAGAGGTCTTTGTGCGGCAGGCGCGTGCCCTGCAACGGCGCGGCGACCAACAAGGCACATTGCGCAAATGCAAAGTGCCAGCTCTTGTTCTGTGCGGTGAACATGACGCGCTGACGCCTGTGAAGCGCCATACCTTCATGGCCGAACTTATTCCATACGCCAAACTCCAGATCATTGAAGGTGCGGGGCACCTGCCCACATTGGAGCAGCCCGCCGCCACGACCGCCGCTCTCAGGGAATGGATGACCCAGCCTTATGTGCTGAAGTAAGAGCGCAGAGTAACCTTTGCGGTTTCTTCTAAGAAAGCGCGGTTCCAAATAAACGAGACGACAAAAAGAAAGCGGGGCCCGAAAGGACCCCGCTTTAATCGTTCTAGGCGACGCTGGTTAAGCGGCGTTGTTCTTGTTGGCCGGTTTGCGCGCAGCTTTTGGTGCGTCCGAGTTCGCATCGATAAAGTCGAGAACCAGTGGACGAATGTTGTTCCGCCAGCTTTTGCCCGCGAAGATACCATAGTGACCGGCACCGGGTTCGACGTGGCTTGCCTTTTTGCTGTCTGGAAGGCCCGTGCAAAGTTCCAGCGCAAAAACACATTGGCCGGGGGCCGTGATGTCGTCTTTGTCGCCTTCAACTGTTTTGATCGCAACGGTAGTGATTTTGCTCATGTCGACCTTGCGGCCTGCGACGACAAATTCGTTCTTGGCGATTTCACATTTTTTGAAAATGCGGTCGACTGTCGACAAGTAGAATTCGGCGGGCATGTCCATAACGGCAAGGTATTCGTCATAGAAGCGGTTGTGCGCATCGTGGTCCGAGGCTTCGTCGCGTACAACACGGGCAATCTGGTCCTGGAATGCTTTCGAGTGGCGATCCGCATTCATCGACATAAACGATGCCAGCTGAAGCAGGCCGGGATACACTTTGCGTCCGACGCCGGGGTATTTGAAGCCGACACGCTGGATCATGGTTTCTTCCAGCTGGCCCATGGTGACGCGGTTGCCAAAGTCTGTCACTTCGGTCGCGTTCGCATCCGGGTTGATCGGTCCACCGATCAGCGTGAGAGAGCGCGGCTGTGCCTTGGGATCTTCTTCGGCCAGATATGCAGTCGCAGCCAAAGTCAGCGGGGCGGGCTGACACACGGCAATCACGTGCGTGTCCGGACCCAACTCTTTCATAAAGTCGACAAGGTAGAGAGTGTAATCTTCGATATCGAACTTGCCGTCCGACACGGGAATGTCACGGGCATTGTGCCAATCCGTGATGTAAACTTCACAATTCACGATCAGGCTTTTCACTGTTGAACGCAGCAAAGTTGCGTAGTGGCCTGACATGGGCGCAACAAGAAGGACCTTGCGCTTTTGCTCTTCGCGGCCAGCAACATTGAAGTGGATCAGGTCACCAAAGGGACGCTCGACAACTGTTTCAATGTTCACAAGGTGGTCTTTGCCATCTTCACACGTGAAGGTGC
Organism: Shimia thalassica; assembly: GCF_001458215.1. GTDB lineage: Bacteria > Pseudomonadota > Alphaproteobacteria > Rhodobacterales > Rhodobacteraceae > Shimia > Shimia thalassica. The sequence continues at coordinate 454,994 of NZ_CYTW01000002.1, forward strand.
GGATACCCCAATCGGGTTTCACCACCATACGCTGGAAAGTCCGTTCGGTCACTTCTCCCCATGCACGCATCCATTGCAACATTGGATTAGGCGTCATCGCAAAAACGGGATACGATGCCATTGCAAGAGCAGAGGCGCCAAGCCACTGGTTCGTGTTCCGGACGGTGTCCATCAGGTCGTACGTGGCCATGTACCGCATAGGCGTCTCCTTAATTGTCCGGCTAATACCGGTATTACCGTGCCCACGAGGAGAGGGCTTTTAATATGCTGCGTAGCAGCGAGGATAGGGTGGAAAATTGATTATGACAACAAACGACAATGCCGCAGGTGAAAATTTAGAGCGGCTAAACGAGAATTTGGCGCAAGTAGAACGTCTTTCTCAGCGTTTGGTTGAGGTCATGGGGCGGCATAAACCGCTTCGCAAAGACCTTAACGCCCCGAATCAAGAAGTGTTCGCGAACGCTGCGACCGCCTATTGGACCGAGATGATGAACAATCCCGGCAAAGTTCTTGAGCAACAGCTCGATTTCTGGGCAAAGTCGGTGAAACATTTCGTTGATGCACAACATCTTATCGCACAGGGACGTATTGAAGCCCCTGAAGATCCCACTCCTCAGGATCGTCGTTTTAAGAACCCGCTCTGGCAATCCAATCCCTATTTCAACTTTATCAAGCAGCAATACCTTTTGAACTCAAAGGCGATCGCGGACGCCGTTGACGGCCTAGAGGGTCTCGATGATCTCGAAAAACACCGCATCGAATATTTCTCGCAGCAGATCATCGACATGATGTCCCCGACCAACTTTCTGGGCACAAATCCGGATGCGTTGGAAAAGGCGGTCGAAACCGAAGGTCTGTCCCTGATCAAGGGGCTCGAGAACATGATTGCCGATCTGGAATCCAACAATGGCGAACTGATTGTGACGCTGGCGGATGAGAATGCATTCGAGATTGGTCGCAACATTGCGACAACACCGGGCAAGGTGGTGTTCCGCAACCACATGTTCGAATTGCTGCAGTACTCTCCGACAACGGAAACCGTGCACGAGGTTCCACTGATCATTTTCCCGCCGTGGATCAACAAATACTATATTCTGGACCTCAAGGAACAGAACAGCATGATCAAATGGGCGGTCGACCAAGGCTATACCGTCTTTATCGTCAGCTGGATCAATCCGGATCGCTCTTATGCCAACATCGGTATGGAAGAGTATATCAACGATGGCTTTATGGTCGCGTTTGATGAGGTCAAGAAACTGACCAAACAGAAACAGGTGAACGCCGTTGGCTATTGCATCGCGGGCACCACGCTTCACCTGACCCTGTCATTGATGAAAAAACGCAAAGACAAGTCGGTCAAATCCGCGACCTTCTTTACCTGTCTCACGGATTTCGCCGATCAGGGCGAATTCACGCCATTCCTGCAGAATGATTTCATCGATGGCATTGATGACGAGATTAACGAAGAAGGCATTCTGCGGTCGTTTATCATGCAGCGCACGTTCAGCTTCCTGCGTTCGAATGATCTGATTTATGGGCCCGCCATCAAAAGCTATATGATGGGAGAGGCCCCGCCCGCATTTGACCTGCTGTACTGGAATGGGGACGGGTCCGGTCTTCCTGGCAAGATGGCACACCAGTATTTGCGTCGCCTGTGTCAGGACAACCAGTTCGTGAATGAAGGGGTCGAGCTTTGCGGTGAAACCCTGCATATCTCGGATGTGGATGTTCCGGTGATCTCGATCACCTGCGAGACCGATCACATTGCGCGCTGGAAAGACTGCTATCGCGGCTTCCAGCAAACGAAAAGCAAGAACAAAACCTTTGTGGTTTCTGAATCGGGTCATATCGCCGGGATCGTGAATCCGCCCTCAAAGAAGAAGTACGGCCATTACACCAACAGCGATCTGACCGTAGACAGCGACACGTGGATGAAGGAGGCCGACTATAACGAAGGCTCTTGGTGGCCGCTGTGGGATACATGGTTGTCATCTCGGTCGGGTAAGCAGATTGCAGCGCGTGAACCGGGCGATTCGGAACACCCTGTGCTGTGCGATGCGCCCGGAACCTATGTAGCGGTCAAGGCAACACGCTGAATTTACTCATAAATCCAATTTATTCTGCAGCGCAGCAATTTTTTTCTTGAAATGCTGCGCTGCAGAAAGCATATTGTTTCCAGAAGACGAACCGCGGGACGGCCCGCAACAAACGTTAAGGGAACTATGACATGACTAATACACCTGACATGACCGCGATGCTGAAAGACATGATGGGCGCATTCCCCGTCGATACTTCGGCAATGGAAGACGCATTCAAAAACACAGCTGCTTTGAACGAAAAGCTGAGCGGTGTTGCTCTGGAAGCTGCTGAGAAATCTTCGGAAATCTCTTCGAAATGGACAAAAGACACATTGGCTAAACTGGCTGACATGTCGAAAGTTAAAGACGAGCCAGCTGACTACGCAAAAGCAATGACCGATTTCGCTTCGGCTCAAGCTGAAGTTGCTGCTGAAAACATGGCTGCTTTCGCTGAAGTTGCTAAAAAAGTTCAAATGGAAACTGTTGAACTGATGATGGCTGCCGGCAAAGACGTCACCGAAGAGGCGACTGCTGCTGTTAAGAAAGCCACTGACGAAGTGACTTCGGCTGCTAAAAAAGCAACCACCAAGTAAGAACGCGGAACTAACTGGCACCCATCTCCTCCCTAAATGGTGCCAATCGCGTGGGCGGGCCTCTGGCTCGCCCTTTCTTTTTGTTTCCTTTTCTGCTGCACTCGCATAAGCTTTGCTGCAGCGCGATAAAAAACGATTTGGGGAGAAACTCGTGGGTGAAGATAGCAAGCCGCTACTGATCAAGCGTTATGCGAGCCGTCGGCTCTATAACACCGAGACCAGCGACTATGTCACACTTGATGATATCGCAGGTTTTATTCGTGACGGGCGCGAAGTTCAGATTATTGATCTCAAGACCGGAGATGATCTGACCCGCCAGTATCTGCTTCAGATTATTGCAGAGCACGAAAGCCGTGGCGAAAACATGCTTCCGGTGAATGTCCTGAACGATCTGGTGCGTAGTTATACAAATCAGGCGGGCAGCGTCGTACCACAGTTCCTGCAAGCTTCCTTTGAAATGTTCCGTGATGGACAAGAGAAGGTGATGGAAAGCATGGGCGGCGGTATGAAAGTCCCTGGCCTTGAAGCCATGCAAGCGCAACAAGAAGCGTTTCTGAAAGCGATGACCGGCGGAATGGGCCCTTGGGCTGCCGGAACAACCTCACCTCAAGGATCTGATGACACCTCTGAGGAGGGTGAAAACCTTGATGATATCAAGAAGCAACTCGCCGAGCTTCAAAGCAAGCTGAACAAATTGAGCTAAGCTAAAAAGCCCCGGACTGGTTCCGGGGCTTTTTGCATTCAAAGGGCAGGGCGCGTTTTAGGTGCCATAGGCGCGAAGCGGTCCCATGACATCTTCGGCAGCACCGGTCAGAGCCCCCGCAATCACATCCAACTCATCGCGCTTCAATCGCGCAGGCAGCCGCACATCGCAGGCTGACATCAGCATGGCACGGGTGCGTGGCAACTCGGGAAGATCTTCGATAAACTGCCAGTTCCAGAAGGCACGCGCATTGTCGGAGGATTGGCCGAACACCTGAACCTTAATCCCGCGCGCATTGGCTGCGGCCTGAAATGCGAGGATCTGGTCGTTGTCCATCCCTTCCAGATTGAACTGGATGGAATCCGGTGCGCGGTCTTCCGGCCCCAGCTTTTCGGGCACCTGAAGCCATGGTGAGCGGTTGAGAAGACCCGCAACATAGTCGTGGTTTGCCCGGCCATCGCGCACGCGGCGGGGCACTTCGGCCAGCTGAGGTCGAATGATCGCCGCCGACAGGTTGCTGAGACGCAGGTTGTAAAGCGGCAGCTTGTTTTGCCAGCGTTCAAACGCCAGCGCCAAAGCGCCGGTGTTATCACCTTCGGGCGCTTTGTGTTTTTGCCAGTTGTGTTCATAGGCGCCGGACATGATCACGGCGCGCGCCACCAGATCGGCATCATCTGTAATCAGGATGCCGCCTTCGCCCGCATTGACAAGTTTGTAGGACTGGAACGAGAAACATCCCACGCGGCCCACGGTGCCGATCTTTTTGCCATGCCATGTGGTTCCAAGGGAATGTGCGGCATCTTCAATCACGGGGATATTGCGCGCGTCGCATAAGTCCATGATCGCATCCATATCCGAGGTATGCCCGCGCATGTGGCTGATGATAACGGCCTGGACACTGTCGAGTTTGGCAGTGAAATCCGCGATGTCGATCCGGTAGTTTTCGCCGACCTCGCACAATACCGGCACACAATCGGCATGCACCAAAGACGATGGCACGGCGGCAAATGTGAAACCGGGGATCAGGACACGCGCGTCGCGGGGCAGGCCCAAGGCCTTGAGCGACAGGAACAGCGCAGCGGAACAGGATGAAACCGCCAGTGCGTATTTGGTACCCATCATCGCCGCGAATTCGGATTCAAGCAAGGAAACCGGCGCATCCTCTGGGGCAGTATATCGGAACAGATCACCTGATTGCAGAAGGCGCTCAACCTCGGCGCGGGCGCTTTCAGGGATTGGTTCAGCGTCATACACATTCGGAGGCAAGGTCATAGTTTTCACTTTTCTTAATTCCAACTGTGGAAAATATAAAACAAGGGAATGTGCATTTCCACCCCAAAGCGACCGGAAGAGGTGAAACTTCCATGACAAACAGGCCCGCGCACATTCGTGGCGGGCCTGTTGTTTATTTGAGTGTATTTGAAACCTAGACGCCGAGGCGGTCGCGCAGGGCGTACCACGTCATCGCCATCACAAGCAAAGGCGTGCGAAGCGCCCCGCCACCGGGAAAGGCCGGTGTTGGCAGGCGCGCAATCGTGTCGAACCCTTCGCTTTGTCCGGCGATGGCCATCGCAACAAGTTGGCCCGCGTGCGTGGCCGTGCCAACACCGTGCCCGGAATAGCCAGACGCGCTGATGATGTTGGGCGCAAGGCGGGCAAAGTACGGCATGCGTTTCATTGTAATGCCAAGGGTGCCCCCCCACGCATAGTCGATCTCGACATCCGCCAGTTGCGGATAGATCTCGGTCATGGGTTTGCGCACCAGCGCGGCAATGTCGTCGGGAAACTTGTAGCCATAGCTTTCTCCACCGCCAAACAAGAGGCGCTTGTCATGGCTCAGCCGGAAATAGTTGATGACGAATTTGCTGTCCGCGATGGCCACATCACGGCGCAAAACGCCATCAAGTTCCGTATCTGACAAGGGACGCGTCGCCGCGATATAGTTGTTGATCGGCATGACACGTGCCGCAACCTTGCGATCCAGACCGCCAAGGTATCCGTTACAGGCCAGCACGACATGGTCCGCTTCGATGCGGCCTTTGTCGGTCTGCACGGTGTTGCGCAGACCTTTCTGGATGTTGTGCACATGGGTGTTTTCAAAAATGCGCACGCCCGCAGCAACCGCCGCTCGGGCCAGGCCCAGAGCATACGCCAGCGGATGCAAATGTCCCGCGCTCATATCCAGAGATCCCCCGACATACTTGGGAGAGGGGCAAATCGCCTGCAGCTGATCGTGATCAAGTGGTTCGATCTGATCATAGCCGTATTCTGATTGCAGGTGCGCGACATAGTCGTGTTCGGCGCGGACTTCGCGCTCGTTGAAACAGGCATGTGCAATGCCCGGTTTCAGGTGGCAATTGATATTATGCTTTTCAATCAGACCTTTGGTGACCTGTTTGGCTTCTTCCGCCAAGAGCCAGAGCTTGTGCGCATCTTCACGCCCGACAAGCGCCTCGAGACCGTCCTGTTCCATCCGTTGACCGGACCCCAGTTGACCGCCGTTTCGCCCGGAGGCCCCGAACCCGACGCGGTGTGCCTCGACCAGAATGACGTTATAGCCACGTTCGGCCAGATGCAGCGCGCTCGACAATCCGGTATAGCCGGCGCCGATGACACAGACGTCTGCCTGTTCGCTGCCGCGCAGTTCCGGAAATGGGTCGAGGTGTTCCGCCGTTGCGGCATACCAGCTTTCGGGATAGTGACCCTGCCGGTCATTTGCATAGAGTAAGTCCATGGTGATCCCCCATGTCAGTCACTTGCGAAATTCCCCATCACAGGCCCCGGACCTGTACCGGCAAGGGCCTGTGGCGGGTATTCGGGTTAAACGTTCAGCAGCAAATGCTCGCGTTCCCAAGGGCTGATCACGCCAAGGAATTCTTCGTATTCCGTGCGTTTCACGATGGAATACACGCGCGCGAACTCTGGTCCCAGAACCTCGTGAAGCGCTTCGCTTTCGTCGAACAGATCCAAGGCACCGCCCAGAATGCGCGGGATGTCCTCTTCGCCTTCGTAGGCATCGCCTTTGAACTGTGCGTCGGGGCGTTCTTTTTCCAACAACCCGAGGTATCCACAGGCCAGTGAAGCCGCGATGCCAAGGTAGGGGTTACAATCCATACCCGCGAGGCGGTTTTCAACACGGCGTGCCTTGGGCGAAGAAATGGGAATGCGGATGCCTGTGGTGCGGTTGTCGCGCGCCCATTCAAGGTTAATCGGCGCCGCGTGGTCGCGCACATATCGGCGATAGCTGTTCACATACGGGGCCAGAACCGCGATGGCCGAGGGCAGGTGGTTCTGCAGGCCCGCGATAAAGTGGTAAAATGCGTCGGTATCTCCGCCCTGTGGTCCCGAGAAGATATTCTCACCGGTTTCGATATCCAGAATCGAATGGTGAATATGCATCGCACTTCCGGGCTCATCGCCAATTGGTTTGGCCATGAAGGTCGCATAGCAATTGTGACGCAGGGCTGCCTCGCGGATGAGGCGCTTGAAATAGAACACCTGATCGGCAAGTTCGACCGGATCACCGTGCAGCAGGTTGATTTCCAACTGGCCGGCGCCGCCCTCTTGGGTGATGCCGTCGATTTCAAACCCTTGTGCTTCGGCAAAATCATAGATGTCGTCGATCACGGGGCCAAATTCGTCAACCGCTGTCATCGAATACGCCTGACGCGCGGCGGCGGGGCGGCCGGACCGACCCATCATCGGTTCGATTGCCTTGGCCGGATCGATGTTGCGCGCAACGAGATAGAATTCCATTTCCGGCGCGACGACAGGTTCCCAACCTTTGGCACGATACAGGTCAACCACCCGTTTCAGCACGTTTCGCGGGCTGTAAGGAATGGGGTCGCCGTTTGTATCATAGGCATCATGGATCACTTGCAGCGTCCAGTCGCCGGTCCATGGCGCAGCTGTTGTTGTGCTCCAGTCCGGTTTGAGAACCATATCCTTTTCAATAAAGCCGCCATCCCCGGCTGCTTCGCCCCAGCCGCCAGTAATCGTTTGATAGAAGATAGAGTCTGGCAGGTGGAAAAAGCTTTGGCGTGCGAATTTTTTCGCAGGAACGGCCTTGCCACGGGCAATGCCAGGCAGGTCGCTGATGATGCATTCGACTTCGTCCAGACGTCGGCCTTCGATATAGTCTTTTGCCGAATCCGGCGTTCCTTCAAGCCATTCAGCTTGGATCTTTGGCGTGTCCATTACGAGCGCTCCCTGCGGAAGAAATCCGCCATTTGGTCGGCAAAAGTTTCGTTGTCGACATCTTCCAGAAGGTGTTCGGTCGCTGTCTGCAACAAATCGTCGGGCACTACACCCTTGCCGCGGGTATTGATCAGACCGTCAATCATGGGGGCGTCAAATTCCGGATGGGGCTGAATTGTCAGAACCCGATCACCGTACAACAGCACGGCATTTTCGCAGAAATCGTTTGATGCCAGAACAATGGTGCCTTCGGGGCGTTCGACAACCTGATCCTGATGCCAGGCGTTAAACGCCATTTCAACACCGCCAAAGTCGTATGTCTGACGGCCAACAGCCCAGCCACCTTTGTACTTTTCGACTTTGCCACCCAAAGCCTGCGCAATGATCTGGTGGCCAAAGCACACCCCAATCAGCGGACGGCCGGATTCAACGATCGCGCGGATCAGGTCTTCCAGCGGGGGAATCCAGTCGTGGTCTTCATAAGCGCCGTGTTTGGACCCCGTTATGAGCCAGCCATCCGCATCCACTGCGCTGGCGGGAAACTCGTTGTCGACCACGTTGTGGACCTCATATTCGAAACCCTGTTCGTGCAAGAGGTCTTGGAACATGTCCGCATAATCCCCGAGGAGCGGCTTCAGCTCGTCAGGGGCATGTCCGGTTTGTAGAATACCGATTTTCATGTATCACCGATTTTTTGATCAAATTTAGCGTAGCGCAGGAAATCCTGTCCGGCAAGAGGGGGACAAAGTCTCTGCAATTCAGGGCGGCCTTCCGCGCGTGGCTGTATCAGCCGGTCGTCGCGCGAAAGGGCTTACACTCTTTCGAGGTATAGCTTCCAGTGATCTTTTGAAGGCATCTCGGCCAGTTTTTTGAGTTCCTGCCGTTTGGTCATAACCAGATTGTCGATCAGCATCTTGGGCAGGCAGCGGGCAATAAACGGGTCAGACTCAAACCGGCTGATTGCGGTTTCCCAGTCGGGCGCCAGCTGTGGCAGATCGTGTTCGTAAGCATTGCCCGAGATCGGATCTGGTGGCGTCAGGCCTTCATCGACGCCTTCGATGGCTGCTCCCAAAACGCACGCCAACATCAGGTAGGGGTTGATATCGCCACCGGCGACGCGGTGTTCGATCCGGCGTGCCACATGAGGCCCGCCGGGAATACGAATGGCGGCGGTGCGGTTTTCATAAGCCCAGCAGGCCCCTGTTGGTGCATGTGCGCCGGGTACAAGCCGGGCATAGCTTGGGCCGTGCGGTGCAAAAATCAATGTCGATGCGGGCATCGCCTGAACACACCCTGCAACAGCCTGCATCAATGTGTCGGTCCCTTCGGGGCCACCATTGTCAAAGACATTCTTGCCATCCTGATCCAGAACGGAAAAATGCACATGCATGCCGTTTCCAGCGTCATCGGAATAGGGCTTGGCCATAAACGTCGCGGCCATGCCATGCCGTCTGGCGATCCCGCGCACGAGCATTTTAAAGAGCACAGCATCATCTGCGGCCCGCAAGGCGGCCTGATGCGTGAGGGTCACTTCGAATTGCCCCAGACCTGCTTCGTTGATGATGGTCTGCGCTGGCAAACCCATTGCAACGCATCCGTTGTAGAGTTCCGTAAAAAAGTCATCAAACGCGTCGAGTTCATCAATCGACAGAATATCAGGACCAAACAGACGTCGCTGTGATCGTGGATCGTGCGGAGGGCGCAGTTTCTTGCCGGTGTCATCCACCAGCGAAAATTCCATCTCGGTTGCCGCCATGACAGACCACCCACGCGTCGTGTACCGCTCGAGTACACTCGTCAGCGCCTGACGCGGGTCACCCAGAAACGGCGTGCCATCCTCGTTACACATGGTCATCGGGACAAGCGCCGAAGGCGTGTCGAGCCAAGGCATCGGGACGGGGCCACGGTCTGTTGGGAACAGAATACCGTCAGCGTCACCCGTTTCAAACACCAGTGGAGAATTCTCGATATCCGCGCCCCAGATATCCAGATTGAGCGCAGATAGGGGCATCCGAACGGCGCCTTTGTCCAGCTTGGCAGCATAAGCCGCCGGAACACGTTTGCCACGCATTTGGCCGTTCAGGTCGGTAGCGGCGACACGAAGGGTGGAAAATTGCGACAAGTTCATCGGTGGCTCCATTGCTTTGAAGATGTTGTAGCGCAAGGCACGGGCCGCTGTCATCATAATTTGATCAAAAAATCTCACCGCGCTGGATGACGGCTGAAATCAAGGCATTTTCGCATTGTCGGCGGCGATGTTGGGGCGAAACTGTCGGTCTGTCTGGTCCTGCTACACAAAATTTTGACTTGTAAGACTTCGAATACATATCCACGGTTATCTCGAAGTTTTAATGATGAGGGGTTTTCTATGACCAAATTCACACGACGCGGTCTTCTGGCAGTTTCTGCGGCAGCTGCCATTCTTCCTGCAACAGCCTTTGCGGCAAGTGTTCCGGCACCCGCAGCGGGCAAGGGTCTTATCGTCTTCTACCGCGGCGGAAGCGCTGCGGGGAATGCTGCGCGGTTTGATATCGCGGATGCTAACGGCAATGTCGTTGCACACATGCAGCGCGGCGCGGTTCAGCCTGTTTCCGTGTCTCCGGGCGCACACGAGTTTTCTGTGCCGGACGCCAACAACACATCTGGCGTGATCGAAGTCGCCGCAGGTCAAACCGTTTTTGTTGAATGCTATCTTGATGCCGCGACATTCGCGGGCAAGCTACAGTTCCGCATTCAGCCGGAAGCCAAAGCGATGAAGACGATCTCTAAGTACTAAGAACAAGGTTCCGCCTTAACGAATGATGTTGGGGCGGAACTTTATTTTTGACCGGCGTTCTGTCGGCAAGTGCCGGTTCAGGCGTCTGTTAATCATCCCGAAAATGCTCACGATAATCAGAGTCAGGATAATGAAATATCCTGCAAGGATCGGGTATGGGATGAAGGGGTTAAAAGTTTTGTCCGCAAAGTAGCTTGCGTAGTACAAAGCATCCCCTTTCTGTTTCCACGCCGGAAAACCGGTAAAATACACAAGCGTTGTTGCGTGAAACAGGAAGATCGCCTCGTTGGTATAGGCGGGCCAAGCAAGGCGCATCATTGTCGGGAACACAACACGCCGGAACCTGTGCCACCCCGACAGCCCATAGGCATCTGCGGCTTCCGTATCGCCCTTGGGGATCGAAAGCAAAGCGCCATAGAAAATCTCACCCGAATAGGCGGCGGTGTTGAAAAACAGCACAACCAGCGCCCCCAACCAGGCGGCGGTGAAGGGCGCAAAAATCGGTGCGACCTGTTTCAGAGACAGAAACAGGAAATAGGCAAAGAAAAACTGGATAAACAGGGGCGAGCCGCGGAACAGGAAGATGAACCACTCGGCAGGCTTGCGAAACAGCGGGTTCTTGGCGGCTTTGCCGACGGCCAAAGCAGTCGCAAAGAAAAAGCCGGAAATCAGCGCCAGAACACCAAAGTAGATGTTCCACAACATACCTGACCCGATCAGCGTGAACTGTTGGCACAGGGTAAAGTCTTCTTTGGGCAGAAGGCGTGCGCCAATGCCGATCGAACGCAGGCTATAGTCCGCGATGGTTTCCCAGCAACTCATACGTTTGCCCTCCGCTGGGCTTCGCCACCGGCGGTGGCTTGTCCATGTGTCAGGCGTTTCATGATGCGGTCCAGAACGACTTCGGACAGCTTCGTGAAGGAAAGATAGAACACCAGCAGGGCAAAAAAGTACCACATGCGCCAGTCAGGGTGGGGGTAATCGGTAAAGCGGGCGGTTTTGGAGCCGCCAAGTTCACGCGCCCAATATACGATGTCTTCGACCCCCAACAGGAACAACAAGGGCGTTGCTTTGATCAAAACCATCCAGAGGTTTGACAGACCGGGCAGGGCGTAGACCCACATTTGCGGGACAAGGATGCGCCAAAAGGCCTGGCGGTGGCTCATGCCATAAGCTTCGGCGGTTTCCATCTGGGCCCGTGGTACGGCGCGCATGGCCCCGAACAGCACATTGGCCGCAAAAGCACCAAACACGATGGCAAAGGTGATCACGGCGAGGCTAAAGCCATAGACCTCGTGAATCCATTGTGCCGAACTCGACAACGGCATTTTGGCATCAGGGCAGACAAGGAAATCATTTCCCTGTCGGATCGCATCGGTCCATTCGGGGCACAGCGTTTTATGGCGCAGCCACTCGATACCCTGGTCCAGAGCGATCACAAAAAACAGAAAGAAAGCAATGTCAGGCACACCGCGGACAACCGCGATATACGCTTTTCCGATCCATGACAGCGGCGCAAACCGGGCCCGTGCCGCCATCGCGCCGGCAAAACCGAACATCAGCGAAACAGGTGCCGTTATGGCAAGCAACAGAAGGACCGTGCCAAACGAGACATAGAACAACATGTGCTTGCCCGTCGTCAGGTAGCACGAGAGCCATGTCAGCCCTTCAAGTGTGGATGGATCAGAACAGTATGAAAACATGTGCAAAAAGGCGGGGCCGGTGTTTCGCCGGCCCCGCTCATCTCATGCCGCGTGGCTTAGAAGCCAGGGCCGATTTCCCATTTCATGATAAGCTTGTTCAGCGAACCATCAGCTTTCATCGACGCGATTGCAGCGTCGAACTTGGCGCGAAGATCTCTGTCGCTTTCACGCAGGCCCATGCCTACGCCACCGCCGAGAAGTTCGGTCTTTTTGAGCATTTCCAGATCGTCGTTCTCTTCAGCGATCGGACGCAGGTAAGCGTCGTCAGCCAGAACCGCGTCTGCTTCGCCGTTGCGAACAGCAGCGATGGTTTCGTCTGGTGTTGCGAACTCAACCAGAGTTGCACCCGAAGACGCGATGTGTGCCGCTTGGATTGTGCCGGTCTGGGCTGCGATAATGCCGCCTTTGAGGTCCGGGTCAGACCCTGTCAGAGCCAGATAGCCCGATGGATCAGGTTGGGTGTAGTTCTGGGTAAAGTCGATGACTTCGTCACGCTCTTTGGTGATCGACATGCCAGCGATGATGGTGTCGTAGTTTGCAGACACGAGGTTCGGGATGATCGAATCCCACTCGTTTGTGACCCACTCGCATGTCAGACGTGCGCGTTTGCAAAGCTCGTCGCCCAGCTCACGCTCAAATCCGTCAACTTCGCCAGCGTCGTTGATGAAGTTGTATGGAGGGTAGGCGCCTTCGGTGCCCATACGGACAACTTCCGAAGCAGACGCAATGCCTGCACTCAGTGCCAGAATGGCAGTGCCAAGGATCAGTTTTTTCATAGATTCACTCCCGTTAGGTTGGTTTTTAATGCGCTGCGGTGGCAGACAGGAAGCCCCGCAAACGTTCTGTTTTTGGCGACCCGAACAACGTTGCGGGATCGCCTTCTTCTTCAATCTTTCCCTGATGTAGGAAGACAACGTGGTCAGACACATCATGGGCCATTTTCATATCATGCGTCACGATAAGCATTGTACGGCCTTCTTCGGCCAGTGCTTTGATCACGCGCACAACTTCCTGTTCAAGCTCGGGGTCGAGTGCCGATGTCGGCTCGTCAAACAGCAAGGCTTCGGGTTCCATGCACAAGGCACGGGCAATCGCCGCACGTTGTTGCTGGCCGCCGGAAAGCTGGGCAGGGAACACATCGCATTTGTCGCCAATACCAACCTTGTCCAGATATTTGCGGGCAGAGTCTTCGACCTCGGCACGATCACGACCCAGAACCGTCAGGGGCGCTTCCATGACGTTTTGCAAGATGGTCATGTGGGACCACAGGTTAAACTGCTGGAACACCATCGACAGGTTCGTGCGGATGCGCAGCACCTGTTTAGGGTCGGCGGGGCGTCGGTTGTGCCCTTCGCCCTTCCACAGGACAGGTTCGCCCTTGAACAGCATATCGCCCTGTTGACTGTCTTCCAAAAGGTTGAGGCAGCGCAAAATGGTGGATTTGCCTGATCCGGAGGATCCGATCAGCGATACCACATCTCCACGATGGGCCGTGATATCAACACCTTTAATAACCTCAAGCTCGCCATAGGCTTTGTGAAGGTCGCGAATTTCGATTACGGGCGTTGTGTCGGACAAGGGCAGCAGTCACGTTGTTGTTTGCGTTATCAAAGAGCTTCCACAGCATGAGCGGGTACAAACCGTTCTTGAAACAAACCTGCCGAAAGACCGGCCAGAGGTTTCGTGTCGGTGTTGCAGCCCGACCAAAAGTCGAAACGCTTCAGGCACCTAATAGGGATGAAAAAAAGACCGAATGCAACTTGCAAAACGGGTGTCGTGTCGGGAATTGTGCCGTTTTGTCGGTTTCGTTGGTCAAAAAGGAAGCACGCCTCTCGGGGTGACGTTGGGGAAGGCGGCGTTAAACAGGGGGCGGTGGAGAGGGAACAGCCAGATATGCACTGGCGGGAATCTCGACCAGCTGTTGCAGACCAAGAATGGCCCGATCCTTGAGAGACAGATCGGCAATGGCTTTTGCCACTGCTGTGCGGATCTCGGTCGCGTTTTGGCGGGGGCCTGTGATGTAGGGCAGGGTCGGCGTCGGGGTGGTACGGGCCACCACATGCAGTGATTTTGCAAAATCATCGTAACGCTGGATCAATTCCCACGTCAGGGCATCCAAAGATGCAAAGTCTGCCTGCTTTTCCGCAACGGCCCGTGCCGAAAGGTAATGCGCGCCGGATTGGATTTTCTTGCCGGGGGCAAGACCCATTTTGGCAAGATGATATTGGGGCGCGGCCCAGCCGGATTGCGATACCGGTTCGTTATAGGCAAACGTTCCCTCGCACAGATCTGCAAGGGTGGCCTGAGACACATCCACATGGGTTACAAAAACGCTGTAGTAATGTCCCGCAGGACAGTCGGGCAGACCATAGTCCGGCGTGCCCACCAGTTGGACCTGACGGTGCAGGCGTGTGCGATAGGGCATGCCACAGGTTTGGGCAAACAACAGATCAGGTGATTCCCAGATTTCCCAGAAATCGCAATCCCGGGTGAGTTTTGATGGGCCATATCCCAAATGATCCCGGATTGCTTGCCAAAGCCTGTCATTCGATGCCGCCGTTTCGGGACGGTCATACATGCCCAGCATTGCAATCATGAGCGGGCCGTAACCCGCTGGCGGGCCAGTGCGCTGTCACGATCATTGATCCCCAACAGGTTCGACGCAAGGCGCACAATCGAGTCCTCTTCGGCATCGCGGGCACCATCGGCCAAAACGATTTGCCACAAGGCCTCAATCACGCCGATGCGTTCGTCGTGGGGAACGGCATCCTTGATGGCGCGGGTAAAGCGCACCGTATCGGGGGCGGTTTCTTCGACCTCTTCGCCTTCGCGGCGAAGTGCAGTGGCCTCAAAAGGCGACAAACCATAGCGTCCAACCAGCACACGATCGATCTGCGCCGCTTCTGCGTCGCTGTAATGCGCGTCGGCGCGGGCGATACGCACCAACAGGGCACACAAGGCAAGACGAGCGTCTTCGCCTTGAAGACTGTCTTTGGGCGCTTCGGTGAGACGTTTGAAAAAATTAGCAATCATAGACTTCATCTAGGGCTGGTGCCGGTGTCTCTCAACCCGCAAGCCCAACTTCCTTACATCGTGGGGTCAAAGTTCAATTCGATCAGACGCGCTGATACCAAGCATGTTTTCGATTTCAAGCAGGGTTTCGGATTCCGCTTCTTCCGTGGTCCCGTCCGCATCAATCACGCGCCTCAGCGCTTGAAGCATCTCAAGGCGATGGGGGTAATCCACGTTTTGACGGATCAAGAGAGCAAAGTCCGGTGTTCCTGGCGCCTGTGCTTCTAGCTTTTCGCAGGTGGCCCGCATTTTGGCGGCTTCAACCGGGTTCAGCCCGTATGTCTTTGACAGGATACGATCAATTTCACCGATCTCGACCGCATCATAATGCGCATCGGATTTGGCGACACGGACAAGCAACGCGCCCAAGGCAAGCCGCTCATCCGGTTCAGGCAGCTCTTTGGGAGCCGCGCTCTGTCCTTTGAGGCGATTGATAAGGGATTCGAACATTATCCGTCGTAACCCTCGATAATCACCATGTTGTTGACGCTGACCGTTTCACGAATGGCTTTTGCTTTTTGGTAGTCTTCGCATTCATAACAAGCCACGGCCGCTTCATAGCTTGGGAACTCGATCACAACATTGCGGTCACGTGCCGTGCCTTCGGGATTTATGAATCGTCCGCTGCGGATGAGAAACTTTGCGCCGTATTCGGCAAGCGGTGCGGCATTTGCCTCGATGTATTTTTTGTATGTTTCCATGTCGTCGATTTCGACGCTTCCGATCCAGTACCCTTTAGGCATGTTTTTTCTCCCGCCCGTTAAAACAGCATCATTTCAATCTGGAAGAGGATGTCATCAATGGCAATCCCCCCCGGATCAGTATTGGTTATCAAAATACCCGCAATCCGCGCCCTTTGGTCCGAGGTTTCAAAACCGAATTCCGAAATCCCCAAATCGGGCGACAAGACCCGCGTTTCCAAAAGATGCCCCATGCGGGTCATAAAATACACGGTGATTTGCCCGCGATCCGGCTTTTGCCCCAAAGGCGCGGCATAGTCTGTATGCACGCGAAAACCGACAGAACGCTGGTCCGTGTCAAACAGAACGGCCAATGCGCCTTCCCCGCGTCCCGACAGGTTCGAAAACCCCTCTGGCCCCAAAGGCAAAACGGCATTTGATCCAAATCCACGGTGATAGGCGATCGACAGGTTGCGATTCTTCGGGCCCGCCTGAATGGAAAGCGGACGATAGGCGTTCTCTTGTCCCAAGGCATCATGCGGAATTTTCGAAACGCTCATCCTTTGAGTTAATGACTGCCCTTTGAACCGCTCTCCCATCCATGCGCCGGTACTGCGCAAAGGATGATCGAGGTTGAAGCCAGGTTCCGGTCTTTGGGGCAGAGTTTCAAACGTGATCCGATTGTCCAACCTTTCGGACAGCACGTGGTAGGGCACATCACGGATTTCGGCCTGTGCGGTTGTGGAAAGGATCAACAGAAAGCTTGCAAGAAGGCGCATAAAGAGAGGCTAGCAGCGCGGCCTTTTATTGCAACAGCCCAAGAATCTGGATCTGGTCAAACCGCAGGTTATCCAAGGCAATCCCTTCGGGGTCGTCGTTGGTCAGAACCAGCCCTGCGATGTCTTGCATGTCCGGATTACGCTGGAACGCGTAGCTTGCTTCGCCCAGAGGCCCGATCCGGTGCGTGTCAATCGTGCTGCCGTCCCGTCGCAAAAACGAAAGCGTGGCGTATCCCATTTCACCGCCACGGATATCAAGGGCGATTGCACTTTGGTCGGTGTCGAAAGCCACGGCAATTGCGCCTTCTCCAACGGCATCGGCGCGGGGGTATTGCGTGGGGCCATGCCCCTGAAGAACCGAGGTGCGCATCAGGCGCAAAATACCCAGTGTTTCATTCGGTGCACCGGGCAATAACGTCAAAGGGGCGCGGGCCGCGCCGGTCACCCGATCAAATCCTGCTTCGTTTGAAAAAGATTGACCGACAAACCGTTCCCCAAAGCGTACGCCGTCCTGTTCCAGAATACCGTCGATCTTGCGCCCGATCCCGAAAGAGCTTGGGATGTTGTCAAACGTCACAACCCGCGCAAGCTGCAGGTCTTCGGGCGCCACGGCGCACACCGGCCGGTCACATGCCAAACCGGCAGAGGCCCAGACCATGGCCAGAAGAAACGAAAACAGGCTGCGCATCCCTCAAGGATAACGCAGCCTGCAAAAATCACCAAACGAACAAAAGGCCGTGCTTTTGTTGCGTCTTGAGCGTGCTTAGACCAGTCGTGAATTTTCGACCGCAGCGCGCACGAAATCCTTGAACAACGGGTGGGGATCAAAGGGTTTGGATTTCAGCTCGGGGTGGAACTGAACGCCGATGAACCAAGGGTGGTCTTTCCATTCGACGATTTCGGGAAGACGTCCATCCGGTGACATGCCCGAAAAGGTCATGCCGCATTCTTCCAGCTTCGTGCGATAGGTCGTGTCGACCTCATACCGATGGCGGTGACGCTCTTCGATGTTGGTCGTGCCATAGATGTCGGCCACTTTTGACCCGTCGCCCAGCACCGCGTCATAAGACCCAAGACGCATCGTGCCGCCTTTGTCGTCGTCTTGCTTGCGGGTTACTTTCGCGTTGCCCTGCACCCACTCTTTCAAGTGATAAACAACGGGTTCAAAACGCTTTTCGCCAAATTCGTGATCGAATTCCTCGGAACCGGCGGTCTTGATGCCAGCCACGTTGCGTGCCGCTTCGATGACAGCCATCTGCATACCCAGACAAATGCCCAGATAGGGGATGTTGTGTTCGCGTGCGAACTGTGCGGCCTTGATTTTGCCTTCTGTGCCACGCTCTCCGAAACCGCCGGGGACGAGGATCGCGTCATACCCTTCAAGGTAGGGGGCGGCATCATCATTGTCGAAAACTTCGGCATCGACCCAGTTCACGTTGACCTTGACGCGGTTGTGCATGCCACCATGCACCAGTGCCTCTTTGATCGACTTATAGGCGTCTTCCAATTGGGTGTATTTGCCGACAATCGCGATCTTCACATCACCATCTGTTTTGTGAATGCGGTCGTTGACGTCCTCCCAGACCCGCAAGTCGGGTTTCGGCGCGGGCGCGATGCCAAAGGCATCCAGAACCGCCTGATCCAGACCCTGACGGTGATACGCCAGCGGGGCCTCATAGATCGACTTGAGGTCATAGGCCGCCACAACGGCCTCTTTGCGGACGTTACAGAACAAGGCGATCTTGCTCCGCTCTTTTTCTGGGATGGGCTGTTCGGACCGGCAGACGAGGATATCGGGGGCAATACCGATCGACTGCAATTCCTTGACCGAGTGCTGGGTGGGTTTGGTTTTCAATTCACCCGACGCCGCAAGATAGGGAAGCAGGGTCAGATGCATAAAGATGCACTGGCCACGTGGTTTGTCATGGCTGAACTGGCGAATGGCTTCAAAGAACGGCAGACCTTCGATGTCGCCAACGGTGCCGCCAATCTCGCAGAGCATGAAATCAACTTCGTCGTCACCAATGTTGATGAAATCTTTGATTTCGTTGGTGACGTGGGGCACCACCTGAATGGTTTTCCCGAGGTAATCGCCACGACGTTCCTTTTCGAGAACGTTTGAATAGATCCGGCCAGAGGACACAGAGTCTGTCATACGGGCGGGGACCCCTGTAAAACGCTCGTAGTGACCAAGATCGAGGTCTGTCTCTGCGCCATCATCGGTGACAAAAACTTCGCCGTGTTCAAACGGGGACATGGTGCCGGGATCAACGTTCAGATACGGATCAAGCTTTCGCAGACGCACAGTGTAGCCGCGTGCTTGAAGCAGCGCACCAAGAGCAGCAGACGCAAGACCTTTGCCCAGCGACGAAACAACTCCACCTGTAATGAAAATATACCGTGCCATGTGTTTGGCGACCCCCGTGAATTCAGTCATTTTCTGGTGCCCGGACAGAGAGAATCTGCCGCTGCATCACGGGACTTAAGTATAACAGGATTCGCACTAACATTGCAACCAGACCGCAAGATGCTGTTGCGGCCCATTAGGCGATCTCAAATTGTGGTGTGTTTCGGGGCAGCTAGGCCGCCCCGTTAAACCGGCAGTGCGGTTTTAGTCTGCGCGTGGAACCAGAGGTGCCGAGTCGTCTGTCGACGGTGGCAGCAAATCTGAACCGGCAGGATCCGACGTTTCTGTCGCGGCCGCTGGGGCGTTGCCCAGACGATCAAGAACCGAGCTTGAGGCCGAGTTGCGTGCAGAAATAATGGTCAGAGCGATGGATGTGCAGATAAAGGCAATCGCCAGAATCCAGGTCACTTTGCCAAGGGCAGTCGCCGCAGCGCGGCCAGACACGGCGCCGCCGCCGCCGCCACCCATACCAAGTCCGCCCCCTTCAGAGCGTTGAAGCAGCACAACGCCAATCAGGCCAAGTGCGAGAAGAAGGTGGATGATAAGGACAACGTTTTCCATGAGGACCTGTCAAAGCGTTCGGTTGGTTCAGCGCGCTATGTAGGCAAGTTTCGCACGCGGGGCAAGCGGGTTTCCGAAGGAGATCACCTCAAAAAACCATAACATGTCGGGCGAAGCCGTGTTTGACGCGCGAGACTTGCCGGAATGGCAATTTATTGCGAGGCTGTTTTATACAATAAAGAAGAGAGAACCAGATCATGCCCGACGTGGTTACAACGGCCCAAGATATGATTGCAGGCATGTCCCCCGAGCTGCGGGCGGGGCGGTTTGTGTTTGCCAGTGTGACAGACACCGCCCAAGCGGCAGAACTGGCGTCACACGCCATTTCGGTTTTTCGCGAAGACGAAGGGGTGTCTCTGCTTTTGCCGCTGGAAACAACAGAGCAGGCAGGCCTGCCAGTAGATCTGGTGATGCAGTGCATCACCCTCAATGTGTATTCGTCACTTGAGGGCACGGGGCTCACCGCGGCTGTGTCCACGGCTTTGGCAGAGCAGGGCATTCCCTGTAATATGGTTGCAGCCTTTCATCATGATCATGTTTTTGTGCCAGAAGATCAAAGCGACGCCGCGCTTGATGTGTTGAGGGCGCTACAAAGTTCCGCTGCGCCAGACACCTGACACAAGGGGTGTTTCTGCGCTGGACATTGCGCCGTGGCTTCTGCCAAGGTTCGGCCATGCCACATGATCATCACGACCACGACCATCCACACGCCCTTTTGCCGCCGGACCCCGCGCTGCGAGTGAAGGCGCTTGAAACGATTCTGACCGACAAGGGATTGATCGATCCGGCCGCGCTGGACGAAATCATCGATACCTATCAGAACAAGATCGGCCCCCAGAACGGCGCCAAAGTTGTTGCCAAGATGTGGAGCGATCCAGAGTTTCGTGCCGCGATGCTGTCTGATCCCATGCCTTTGCTGGAAGAGATGGGGTTCTATGGCCGGCAGGGCGAACACATGGTGATCGTGGAAAACACAGACGACGTGCATAACGTCGTCGTTTGCACATTGTGCAGCTGTTATCCTTGGCCACTTTTGGGCATTCCGCCCGGTTGGTACAAATCGGACGCCTACCGTTCGCGCGTGGTGCGCGAGCCACGCAAGGTACTGCAAGAGTTTGGCGTGAACATTCCGGAAGAGACTTCGGTCAGAGTATGGGACTCGACGGCGGAAATCCGGTATCTGGTTGTGCCCAAGCGTCCCGCAGGGACCGAAGGGTTGGACGAAGCCGCCCTGGAAGCACTGGTCACACGCGATTCCATGGTTGGCACGGGGCTTGCGTTGGAGCCCGCGCAATGACGCGGGTGCACGATATGGGCGGGCGCTTTGGTGACGGCGCTGTCGACCCTTCTGACAATGCGGTCTTTGCCAAGGACTGGCATGCACGCGCCCTTGCGGTCACACTCGCCGCCGGAGCGTTGGGCCAGTGGAACATCGATGCTTCGCGCCATTCACGCGAACTGTTGTCGCCCAAAGACTATGGGCGGTTCTCGTATTACGAAAAGTGGCTGTCGGCCTTGGCGGATATGCTCGTCTCGCAGGGCGTCATCACCGAGGAAGAGCTGCGCAGCGGTACAGGGCAGGGCGAGTCGCCGATTTCAGCCAAGGCGCTGAAAGCCGCGTCTGTGGCCGCAACCCTCAGCAAAGGCAGCCCCTATGCGCGCACAGAGGCACCCGATCCAGCGTTTCAGGCTGGTGATCGCGTGCGCACGCGTCGACCGTCGCGCAATACACTGGTTGATGGTGGCCATACACGTCTGCCTGCATACGCCGCCGGCGCGACAGGGACGGTAAAGCTGTTGCATGGCGCGCATGTTTTCCCCGATGCGAATGCACACGGCTTCGGCGAGGCCGCAGAGCCCCTTTATGCAGTTGCGTTTTCGGCGCGCGATCTTTGGGGGCAAGAAGCCTCGGCGCAGGATGAGGTTATTCTTGACCTGTGGCAAAGCTATCTGGAGCCCGCATGACACGCCCCGATCCCGCATTTGAAGCCCCTTGGCATGCGCAGGTGTTTGCCTTGACCGTTCACCTGAATGAAACCGGTTTGTTTGACTGGTCCGACTGGGCCAGCGCCTTTGGGGCGACGCTGAAACAGCATGGTCTGGCAAGGGAACTGAACGGGGGCGAAGATTATTTCACCGCGTGGCTGGCGACCCTCGAACAGGTGCTTTCAGAACGCGAGATCGCGTCGCCTGCCCAAACCGCAGTGATAAAAAACGCTTGGGAACAGGCATATCTGTCGACACCACATGGTGCACCGGTTGTTTTGAAAACGGCGAGCTAATCCGCTAACCGTCCACGTCGTCCATGTCGTATTGACCCGACAGCATCCGGCGCACGATGGACCATCCCAGCCCGATACCCAAAACAGCCGAAAGCGCAAAAATGCCGATCCACGTGTTCAGATCGGGGTTTTCCAGATCCAGCATGTTCCAGTCATAAAGCACCCAAATCAGGGCTGCGACGACAGAAAGCACAAGGAACATGCCAAACCCGCCAATCGAACGCAGGGTGGCACGCAGGTAAATAATATACCCGATAACAAGCAAAAGCCCCAGCAGAACGGTCACCGGAGTCTCGTCTACATAGTGCTTCATAGCCCAGCGGACATAATTCCACTCGGTAGGATTATAGGTCAGCGCCAGCAGGATAAAGGCAAACAGCCAGCGTAAGAACAGCCCCATTATGTCTCCAATCGACTTTTTTTATGCACTGGTTTGCGAAAATTCGGGCCTCCTGTCCAGCCCTGCGGCACATTTGCGGTTTCGCGTCGCACGCAACGCAGCTAAAAGGGCGCGGGTTTGATCTCTTAAAAGGACCGGATATGGCAAACGTCGTCGTCGTAGGCGCCCAATGGGGCGATGAAGGCAAAGGCAAGATCGTTGACTGGCTAAGCGAGCGTGCAGACGTTATCGCGCGCTTTCAAGGCGGGCATAATGCCGGCCACACATTGGTCATCGATGGAAAGGTCTATAAACTGCATGCACTGCCGTCTGGCGTTGTGCGTGGCGGTAAGCTTTCCGTAATCGGGAACGGCGTTGTGCTGGACCCTTGGCACCTTATGAAAGAAATCGAGACCGTTCGCGCGCAGGGTGTCGAAATCACCCCAGAAACGTTGATGATTGCAGAGAACACGCCGTTGATCCTGCCTATTCACGGTGAACTGGACCGCGCTCGCGAAGAAGCGGCGTCCAAAGGGACCAAAATTGGCACCACCGGACGCGGTATCGGCCCATGTTACGAAGACAAGGTTGGCCGTCGCGCCATCCGTGTTGCCGACCTCGCGGATGAGGCAACGCTGGAAGCCCGCGTTGACCGTGCCCTGCAGCACCACGATCCGCTGCGCAAAGGTCTGGGCATCGAAGCCGTTGACCGCGATGCCTTGATTGCACAGTTGAAAGAGATTGCCCCTGCGATCCTTCCTTTTGCCGCACCAGTTTGGAAAGAACTGAATGAAAAGCGCAAATCCGGTAAGCGAATCCTGTTCGAAGGCGCCCAGGGTGCTTTGCTGGATATCGACTTTGGCACCTATCCGTTTGTGACATCGTCCAACGTGATCGCAGGTCAGGCCGCAACCGGTGTTGGCATTGGTCCAAACTCGATCGATTTCGTTCTGGGAATCGTCAAAGCCTATACCACCCGCGTGGGTGAGGGGCCTTTCCCGACCGAGCTGGACGATGCAGATGGACAGCGTCTGGGTGAACGCGGACATGAATTCGGAACCACGACCGGCCGCAAGCGTCGGTGCGGGTGGTTTGACGCGGCCTTGCTGCGCCAGACCTGCGCCACTTCCGGTGTCAGCGGGATCGCCCTGACCAAGCTGGACGTGCTGGACGGTTTTGAAACGCTGAAAATCTGTGTTGGGTATGATCTGGACGGAACACGTCTTGATTATCTGCCGACCGCTGCGGATCAGCAGGCGCGTTGCGTGCCGATCTATGAAGAGATGCCGGGGTGGAGCGAATCTACCGAAGGCGCACGCAGCTGGGCAGAACTGCCAGCCAACGCCATCAAATACGTGCGTCGGGTCGAAGAGTTGATCGATTGTCCCGTTGCGCTATTGTCTACGTCTCCAGAGCGCGACGACACCATTCTGGTGACGGACCCGTTCGCTGACTGATCGGAGAAACGGTATGGCTTTGTCCTATAAGGCAAGACGGCGCTGGGCGCTTGTTGTGCTGCTGATCGGAATGCCGATCTACATCGTTGTTGCGGTGTCTGTTGTTTCGATGCTGGACAGGCCGTCGATCTGGTTGGAATTTCTGGTCTATGTGGTGCTTGGCATCATCTGGATTGTCCCGTTCAAAGGGCTTTTCAAGGGCATAGGCCAAGCAGATCCGGATGCGCCGCAAGACGAATACGACTACTAAATTGAAAAAAAACGCGCTGGGCCTCCAGCGCGCTTTTTTGTGGATTGTGGGGGTCGAAAAAAAGCCCGCGAACCATTGCTTTGCTTTGTTCACAAAACAACAGCCCGCGGGACAAATCTCCCGTTAACCGACAGCGCGGTCTTCGGGTTTGTAGCGGATGAGATCGGACGCGGTGAAACGTCCACCCTCCAGTTTTTCGATCTTGTTGTCCCGCAGCAGCTGACCAAATCCACGCAGACCGTCTTCGCGGCTGAAGTTGTCTTCGTCCAGATCGCGGGCCAAACGCATCACCATCGGACGCGAGAACCGTGGGTGGCCCTCTACGAAGGTCAGATAAGCCGCTGCAGCTTCCAGAATATCCGGCAATGACCGTGCGCCTGTTTGGGCCACAAAATCATTGAAGCTGTCAGCTTCGGCAACAGAGGTGCCGACCGGGGCAGCAGGAACGGCGGGCCGCTCCATCCGGTCGGCTGCCGAGACGCGGCGCGGACGAACAGGATCGCGCTGCGGTGTTTCGGCTTTTTGCGGGGCTTCTGGTGCGGTGTCGATACGCTGTTCCGCGACCAGTTTGAGAGGTGTTGCTTCTCTGGCGGCAGCTTTGGCTGCGGAGGCAGCAATGCTTGGGCGCACAGGTTTCGCAGGAGGCTGCGGCGCACGTTGCAACGGCTGGACCACGCTGGCCAGATCGTCACGATAGACAGCTGCGTCATCCACAGAGTCTTTTTCGTGGCCTTTTTCCGCCTTGGTTGCTGCAACTGCGGCACGTAGATGGGCAATCGCATTCCGGCGGCGGCTTCCTTCGGGCTCTTCGAACTGTTGATCCGCTTCGGCCAACAGACGGGCGACCCCTTCTTCGGTTGTAGGTGAAACGTCAGACAGGTTCTGTGCACGTACCATACGCTCGGTCTCGGCCGGATTTTCATCCTCGAGGTCTGCGATATAGGTGTCTTCGAGCACAGGCTCGACGTCTGCAGGGCGGTCGCCTTTCAGTTCGGCCTCAACCTGAGCCAACTCGGCCAGAAGTTCGGCTTCTGCCTCGGGTGACAGGCTCGACTCGGCAGGGGCAGTTTTGACTTCGGCTTCGGCAACTGGCGTTTCGGGAAGATCATCGTCGTCTTCATCGTCGAAAGGTTCCGCTTCCAGAAGCTGACCGCTGGCCTTGGCCTGTTCGAAATCCGATTTTTTCATGCGCAGGATACGGGCACGCACCGGTTTCGGTGTCTCTGCGACAGGGGCGTCCTCGACTGGCAGCATTTCAATTGGATCGCTCAGCGTCAGAAGGTCGTCGCTTTCTTCTTCTTCATCCACATCGCCCATGACATTGCCGGCATGTTCGTCTTCCGAAAAATCGTCGTCTTCGGGCAGGGCTTCTACACGCGAGACAACGGCCCGGATGCGACGCAATTTGGCAGCGATGCTGTCTTCGTCAAACTGGGGATCTTCTTCGGCAGAGGTCGGCGTGAGAATTTCAGCGGCTGATTCGCCATCTGTGTCCGCGTCGCCCAGCGTGTCTTGAAGCTCGTCCAGAACGATGGGTTCTTCGATTGTGGCCTCTGCAACATCTTCAACAACGCTCTCAACACGTTCGACAACAGGTGTGTCGTCCATTTCCAGAGCGGCAGTGATGCGCGACAGGTCGAGTTCGGTTTCTGCTTCGGCGTCGTCCGCAACGTCTTCGACCGCAACTTCGGCGTCGATTTCGTCAGCTTCGACCAAAACCTCGGAAACCTCTTCGGCTTCGCTCACGTCGTCCAGATCATCTTCTTCAAGGATGCCTTCCAGCAAAACCTCTTCAGAAGCCGCGTCTTCCAAAATGGGCGCGTCAACTTCGGGCTCAGTGCTTTCTGGCTCAACAATCGCTTCATCCGCTGTAGCCACGTCTTCGGCGACTTCAGGTGCAGTGACGGCGTCAAGAATGGCATCTGTGACGTCTTCGACTTCAACTTCTTCCGCTTCCGGGGCTTCGGACTCAACCAGAGCGTATTGCGCGGTATCGCTGATTTCGCTGTCTTCCGAAACCGTTTCGGCTGGCGCTTCGGCAGGGATGGGGGCCGCGACAGTCTCTGCTGCGTTTTCGGCCTTCTCCGTTACCTCTGCGGGCGCCTCGGCGGCATCCTGCGTTGCGGCACTCAAGTAGATCGCGCCCTGATCGGTTCGGACCTGTACCCGCCGTTCGATCTCGCGCTCTGCGATTCTGGCCAGCATTTCTGCGTCCGGAGTCGGAGGCTCGGCGCCGAAGTATCGATCATCGGCGGCAAGATCGCGGAAGTACTCTGCGATTGATTTCATTGTATCGAACGATTCGTCGAACCCTTCCAGGGTGCACGAAAACGTACCATATGAGACTGTTAAAACTTTACTGTTTGTAACCATCAGACGAGGGTCCTTTGCACTACTCGAGCTTCTGTTTACTACAATAGGCAAGACGAAAGCTGACCGATTCTGTGGAAGTCAGCGTATCATTTCGTGTCGTAAATGTGGCAAGTTTCCAAAATCGGGGTCAAACCGCGTATGTCAGCAGGGATTGTTTACAGTGAGGAACCAGTAACCTTAGTTGGTGCTGGCATTTTGGGCGAAAACGATCTTGACCTGTGTTTGGGGCGCGCGCCGACGCTTGTTGCTGCGGATGGGGGCGTCCTTCATTGTTTACCAAAAGGCATACTTCCGTTTCGCATCATTGGTGACTTTGATTCCCTTCCGGCGGATATCCTTGCCAGCCTTCCCGATGAAAACCTGCTCCGTGTCACCGAACAGGACAGTACGGATTTTGACAAGGCGCTGCGCCATATCGAGGCACCGCTTGTATTGGGGGTCGGGTTTTCAGGGGCACGCATCGACCATCAGTTGGCCTGTTATAATGCCCTGTTGCGCCACCCAAACCGAAGATGTGTGCTGATCAGCGATACCGACATTGTTTTCCTGTGCCCACCAGAGTTGCAACTTGATCTGGACGACGGACAACGGTTTTCGATCTTTCCGATGGGGCCGGTGCAAGGCACCTCCAAGGGGCTTCGCTGGCCAATCGACGGGCTGCACTTTGCGCCGGACGGGCAGATCGGGACTTCAAATGAAGTGGTCGGCCCTGTGACAATCACGGCAGACAGCGCCAAGATGCTTTTGATCCTTCCACGGACATGCCTTGATCAGGCGGTTACGGCACTGGCGGCGCAACCCGGCTCATGGTCCGCTCTCTGAACAGGATATAAAGTCCCGAACTCATCGTGATCATGATGCCAAGGCTGGCAAGCGAGTTGGGCAGGTCGCCAAAAATGGCCCAGCCCATGAGTGTTGCAAAGGGGATCTCGAGGTATTGCATCGGTGCCAAGGTGGCAGAAGGCGCATAGCGCAAGGACCATGTCATCAACAGGTGGGCGAGGGTCCCGAGGATACCCGTAGACAAAAGAAGCCAGGTTTCCTTTTGCGGGATCTGCACCAAGGACAGCTCAGGCAAATCCCATATCGCGCCGAGAAACAGGAATGGTGTCAGGATGAGCATTGCCACGGCACCGCTGACCGCCTGAAGGCTGATCGGGTCGGTTTCTTTGGCAATCTGTCGCGTGACCAGCATGAACAAGGCAAAGACCACTGCCACGACCAAAGGCAGCAACGCCGGCGCGCCCACTTCGGAAAAGCTGGGCTGGATCACGAGAAGCGTGCCAATAAACCCGACGACACAAGCCATCAACCGACGAGACCCCACTTCTTCGCCAAGCACATACTTGCCAAGCAGCAGCATGAGAAACGGCATGACAAAGGCAATGGCAACCGCATCGGCAAGTGGCAGAAACCGCAGCGCGCTGACCATCGCAGCAATCCCGATGATATGTAGCAGGGTTCTAATCACGGTAAGCCGGAACACCCGGGCGTTCATGCGACACGTCCGACCTGACATCCAGATGATGGGAAACAGGATCGCCGCCTGAATGGCAAACCGCGCAAAAACAAGCTGTCCCAAGGGTACAGTTTGCCCGATGATTTTGACGACCGCGTCCCCGAGAGGCGCCAGTACGCAGAAACAAAGCATCAAGCCGATACCGAGGAGAGGGCGATCATGTGTCATGCCCCGAGGTTAGGCGCGATCTTCGTATTGTTCAATCATCTTATGCGTGTGCGTGTTGTGGAAAAAAAACGGGCCGGTACGAAGACCGGCCCGACAGGGAGTGAGTCCGGCTTTTGGATAAGAACCGGACATCGGGGAAGGGATTAGGCGTCGTCTTTATTCATTCTGTTTTCGATGAGGTCATCGACGACTGCTGGTTCTGCGAGTGTTGAAGTGTCTCCGAGTGCGCCGAAGTCGTTTTCTGCGATTTTGCGCAGGATGCGGCGCATGATTTTGCCCGAGCGTGTTTTCGGCAGGCCGGGGGCCCACTGGATCAGGTCAGGCGATGCGATCGGACCGATTTCGGTGCGAACCCATGTGCGCAGTTCCTTGTAGAGCTCGTCTGTGGGCTCGACGCCGTTCATCAGGGTGACATAGCAGTAGATGCCCTGGCCCTTGATGTCGTGGGGATAGCCAACCACGGCGGCTTCGGCGACGGCAGCATGGGCCACCAGTGCGCTTTCGACCTCGGCTGTGCCCATACGGTGACCGGAGACGTTGATCACGTCATCGACGCGGCCCGTGATCCAGAAGTCGCCATCTTCGTCGCGACGGCAGCCGTCACCGGCAAAGTAGTAGCCTTTGTAATCCGAGAAGTAGGTTTTCTCGAACCGCCCGTGATCGCCCCAGACGGTGCGCATCTGGCTGGGCCAGCTGTCTGCGATACACAGAACGCCTTCGGTGGGATAGGTGTCGATTTCTTCGCCGGAATGCGGGTCCAGAACAACGGCCTTGACGCCAAAGAAGGGCTTCATGGCCGAGCCGGGCTTGGTCGCGTGGGCGCCGGGCAGGGGGGTCATCATGTGACCACCGGTCTCGGTCTGCCACCAGGTGTCAACGATCGGGCAGCGTCCGCCACCCACAACATCATTGTACCAGTTCCAGGCTTCGGGGTTGATCGGCTCGCCCACGGTGCCCAGCACGCGCAGATCGGAGAGATCACATTTCTCGACATACTCGTTGCCCTGACCCATCAGCGCGCGCAGCGCGGTGGGGGCGGTGTAGAACTGGTTCACCTTGTGCTTTTCGCACACCTGCCAGAACCGCGAGGCATCCGGATAGGTCGGCGTGCCTTCGAACATCAGCGTGGTGGCGCCATTGGCCAGCGGGCCATAGACGATATAGCTGTGACCGGTGACCCAGCCCACGTCAGCGGTACACCAGTAGATGTCGCCTTCGTGGTAATCAAAGGTGTATTCCTGCGTCATCGCGGCATAGACCAGATACCCGCCCGAGCAATGCACAACGCCTTTGGGCTGACCGGTCGAACCGGAGGTGTACAGAATGAACAGCGGATCTTCGGCGTTCATTTCCGCCGGCTTGGAATAATCATCCGCTTCCATCGCCAGTTCGTTGTAATCGTAATCGCGGTCCTGAACCCATGTGGTCTGGCCACCGGTGCGCTTGACCACCAGACATTTGACACTGTCTTTGGTGTGCAGCAGCGCGGCATCGGCGTTGGATTTCAGCGGGGTGTTGCGGCCGCCACGGGGCGCATAGTCGGCCGTGATGACAACCTTGGCGTCACATCCGTTGATACGGGCCGCCAGCGCGTCAGGCGAGAAGCCGGCAAACACGATCGAGTGGATCGCACCGATGCGGGCACAGGCCAGCATGGCATAGGCGGCTTCGGGGATCATCGGCAGGTAGATGACAACGCGGTCACCTTTGCGCACACCGAGATCTTCGAGAATGTTGGCCATCTTGCAGACCGAGCGGTGCAGATCTTTATAGGTGATGTGCAGGGCTTTGTCTTCGGGGCTGTCTGGCTCCCAGATGATCGCGGTCTGGTCACCGCGGGTCTCGAGGTGACGGTCAATACAGTTGGCCGCAACGTTCAGCGTGCCATCTTCAAACCATTTGATGTCAACCTTGCCCGGCTCGAAAGACGTGCTCTTGACCTTGGTAAACGGCTTGATCCAGTCAATGCGCTTGCCGTGCTCGCCCCAGAACCCATCCGGATCCGCGATCGACGCAGCATACATCTCATCATATTTCGCAGCACTAATATGCGCGCGCGACACCATCTCGGCACTAGGGGCATACGTGGGGGATGTCATGGCAATACTCCGTCCAGGGGGGCAAAATGTGGGCCCACCCCCGTTTGGGCAAGCAGCAGAAACGGGGGTGGGATATCCGGCTTAGATCGCCAGATATTCCGCGCGAAGTTCTTCGTTGGCAAGAACTTCTTCGGCTGATCCGTCAAAGACGATTCCGCCAGTATCAAGGATCACCGCGCGGTCAGCGAGCTCAAGCGCGCGAACGGCGTTCTGTTCCACGATGACAGTCGTGATGCCTTGTTCTTTGATGATACGCAGCGTCTTTTCGATCTCGTCAACGATCACCGGTGCAAGACCTTCGTAAGGCTCGTCCAGCAACAGCACCTTGATGTCGCGGGCAAGAGCGCGCGCAATCGAAAGCATCTGTTGCTCCCCACCCGACAGGGTGACGCCTTCCTGTTTGCGACGTTCACCAAGGCGCGGGAACAGATCATAGAGGCGCTCAATCGACCAGCCGATCGGCGGAGCGATCTGGGCCAGTTGCAGGTTCTCTTCCACAGTCAGACCGGGAATGATGCACCGATCCTCGGGGACGAGACCAATACCGACGGCTGCGGCCTCATGGCTTTTCATCAGGTGCAATGGTTTGTGATCCAGCCAGATTTCGCCGTGCGTGACCTGTGGGCTGTCCATGCGCGCGATAGAGCGTAGGGTCGATGTTTTGCCCGCACCGTTCCGACCGAGAAGGGCCAGAATTTCGCCTTCGTGCACATTGAACGATATGTTCTGCACAATGTAGCTCTCGCCGTAGTAGGACTCCATGTTCCAGACGGACAGGAAGGCCGGGGCGGTTTCGGCGTGATTGTGACCTTTTGAAAAGTCGGGTTTGACGTTCATGTGATCTCTCCCTTACGCCGTTTCGCCCAGATACGCTTCGCGTACCTTGGGGTTGCCACGGATGTTTTCCGGATCGTCTTCGACCAAAGGTGTCCCTTGCGCCAGAACCGTGATGCGATTGGCCAGCGAGAACACAACATGCATGTCGTGCTCAATAATGGCGATGGTGATGTCGCGTTCGTCGCTGATCTGCTTGAGCAGGTCGATCGTGTTGTTGGTATCGGCACGCGCCATACCCGCAGTCGGTTCGTCCAGAAGCAACAGGCGAGGTTCCTGCGCCAGACACATGGCGATCTCGAGACGACGTTTGTCACCCCGAGACATCGAAGCAGAGTGCATGCCGGCTTTGTCGGCCATGTTCATCTCTTCGAGCATGTGCTCGGCTTTGTCGACGATCTCTGCTTCTGACATCATGTTTTCGATGGCATGCATGCGGAAGGCTCCGTCACGCTTGGCAAAGCAGGGGATCATCATGTTTTCCAGAACCGTCAGATCACTGAAGATCTCGGGGGTCTGGAACACGCGGGAAATGCCCATCTGGTTGATCTCGTAGGGGGTCCGTCCCAGAACCGACTGGCCGTCAAACATGACAGAGCCGGTATCGGGGATCAGTTTACCAACAAGACAGTTCAGCAGGGTGGATTTACCGGCCCCGTTCGGGCCGATAATTGCGTGAACGCTGTTTTCTTTGACACTTAGGTTGACGTCGCCCAGGGCTTGCAGGCCGCCGAACCGTTTGCCAACGTCTTTGACTTCAAGAATTCCCATCTTTCGGTCTCCTTATTCTGCGGGTTCGGTGGTTGCGCCAGAGTCGGAGTCTTCCGATTTGCCGCGGCTTTTGATCCATTTGCCAATGCGTTGGCCACCTTCGACCAGACCACCTGGCAAGAAGATAACAACCAGCATGAACAGGATACCCAGGGTGAGGTGCCAGCCTTTGCCGATGAAGGGATGGATGATGAAGACAACTGCGTCCTCAAGGCCATCGGGCAGGAAGCTGAACCACTGGTGCAGGATCGTGTCGTTGATCTTCGAGAAGATG
This sequence comes from Shimia thalassica, assembly GCF_001458215.1. Taxonomy (GTDB): domain Bacteria; phylum Pseudomonadota; class Alphaproteobacteria; order Rhodobacterales; family Rhodobacteraceae; genus Shimia; species Shimia thalassica. The sequence goes on from NZ_CYTW01000002.1 coordinate 486,949, forward strand.
TTCTCGAAATACTTGATGAAGCCTGCGCCAAGTACCGGACCAATCAGGGTGCCGGTGCCGCCAAGGATGGTCATCAGAACAACTTCACCCGATGCAGTCCACTGCATACGTTCGGCGCCTGCAAGAGGGTCCATCGAGGCCATCAGACCACCAGCCAGACCTGCATACATGCCCGAGATCACAAACGCGGCCAGTGTATAGGGACGTGGGTTCAGACCGGTATAGGACAGACGGTTCTGGTTCGATTTCACCGCGCGCAGCATCAGGCCGAACGGAGACCGGAAGATGCGGATCGAGAGATAGAAGACCAACAGCATTACAAGGGCACAGAAGTAGTAGCCGTTGTTAAAGGTAAACTGCCATGCTCCTACATCGAGTTTGAACGAGTTGTTCATAACGATGCCGAAAAGGTGCGGGCTGGTTGCCTCATTGGCGCCCAACAGAACCTGTGGGTCATTGTTATAGACCTGCAGGCCGGTTTCACCATTCGTGATGGGTGTCAGAACCGAATAGGCCAGGTTGAACGACATCTGGGCAAAGGCCAGCGTCAGGATCGAGAAGTAAATCCCCGAGCGACGCAGGCTGACATAGCCGATTGCGACAGCAAAGATACCAGCGGTCAGGACGGCAAGAGGCAGGCCATAGATGACGTTATAGTCCAAGAGCTTGTACATCCAGACAACCGAGTACGAGCCTATGCCAAGGAAGGCCGCGTGGCCGAATGACAGGTACCCGGTCAGGCCGAACAGGATGTTAAAGCCGATTGCGAAGATCCCGAAGATCACGAAGCGCTGCATCAGATCCGGATATCCGGCGTTGAACTGTGCCATGGCGCTGTCAACGGGGAAGGGGTTCAGGATGAAGGGGGCGAACATGGTCAGGATAATGACCACGATCATCAGGGATGTGTCTTTTTTATTGAGTCCGAGCATATCTTATTCCTCCATCACACCTTTGCGGCCCATCAAGCCCCGCGGACGGGTGAGCAGAATGATGATGGCGACGACGTAAATGATGATTTGGTCGATGCCGGGGATGAGCGATTTAATGGCGTTCATCGAAGCAAAGCTTTCCAGAATACCAAGCATGAAGCCGGCAAGAACCGCGCCAGGAAGCGAGCCCATACCACCGACAACCACAACAACAAAGGACAGCACAAGGAAGTCCATGCCCATATGGTAGTTCGGCGAGTTGATCGGCGTGTACATTACCCCGGCAAGTCCCGCGACGGCGGCTGCGATGCCGAACATGATGGTAAAGCGACGGTCGATGTCGATGCCCAGAAGGCCCACGGTTTCACGGTCTGCCATACCGGCGCGGACAACCATGCCGAAGGTGGTGAACTGCAGGAAGCTGAACACGGCAGCGATAATCACGGCTGCAAAGCAGAAGTATACAATCCGCCAGACAGGATAGACGATATCCATACCGAACACGGCACCCACGTTTGCCACACCGCTCAGCGCATCAGGGCTGGGGGTCTGGATCGGGTTCGCGCCATAGAAATACTTGATGATTTCCTGAAGAACGATTGCCAGACCAAAGGTCACGAGGATCTGGTCCGCATGTTCGCGCTTGTAGAAGTGTTTGATAAGGCCGCGTTCCATAATGTAGCCGACCGCGAGCATAATCGGGATCGAAAAAATGATGGCCAGTGGCACAGCCCAGTCGATCAGCGAGGCACCGATTTCGGGGCCAAACCAGCTTTCGACATAGGGGGTTTTTACCTTCAGCGGGTTACCAAGAAAGTCGGTCTGGTTGGGATCGATTGTCTCGTAGCTGAGGTTCAGAATTTTGCTGAGTGTCACGGCACAAAATGCACCGATCATGAAGATCGCGCCGTGGGCGAAGTTCACCACGCCCAGCGTACCGAAGATAAGTGTAAGCCCCAGCGCGATCAGCGCATAGGCAGAGCCCTTATCAAGCCCGTTTAGAATTTGAAGGATTAGTGCGTCCATTGTCCCGACCTTTAGTGTCTCTTTGGGTGCTTCCCTCGGACGGACGCGCGCGTTTAACGGGGTCACTCGGCCGGGAAAGGGAGAGACCGGCCGCGCGGTAAAGCGCGGCCGGAAGGTTAGCAGTGTTTATGCGCCTGGGTTACATGAGCCCAGTTCACCACCCGCAAACATTGGGTGATCGGGGGCGTAAGTAACCTGAGCAGCCGGAGTAACTTCGACAACTTCGAGAAGGTCGAATTCCGATGTCGGGTTCTCTTTACCGCGCACAACCAGAACGTCTTTGAAGCACTGGTGGTCTTCTGCACGATACAGGGTCTTGCCGTTGCCGAGACCGTCGAACTCATAGCCTTCGAGAGCTTCTGCAACACCACATGGGTTGAAGGTGCCCGCGCGCTGACATGCGTCAGCATACAGCAGAGTCTGACAGTAAACGGTGTGCGCCGCCTGCGAGGGTGGGAAGCCGTACTTGGTGCCGAACGATTTGACGAAGGCTTTCGAAGCATCGTCTTGCAGCGACCAGTGCCAGTTTGTCGAACCGTGAATACCTTTCACGTTTTCGCCAGCACCTTTCGCCATCAGGCGCGAGTACAGTGGAACAACGATTTCGAACTGCTTGCCGTTCACGATTTTCTCGCGCAGGCCGAACTGAACCGCGTTGGTCAGCGAGTTCACCATGTTACCGCCGTAGTGGTTCAGAACCAGAACGTCAGCACCCGAGTTCAGAACCGGTGCGATGTAGGACGAGAAGTCGGTCGCAGCCAGTGGCGTACGAACCTTGTTCACAGTGTTCCAGCCCAGAGCTTCGGTCGCAGCTGCGATCGACTCTTCCTGAGTCCAGCCCCATGTATAGTCGGCTGTCAGGTGATAGGCGTTACGGTCGGTGCCGTAGAGGTTCTTGAGAACCGGTGCCAGAGCGGCGCCCGACATGTAACCGTTAAAGAAGTGACGGAAGCCGTTGGCTTTCTTGTCTTTACCGGTTGTGTCGTTCGAGTGGGTCAGACCGGCCATAAAGATGACGCCTGCTTCTTGGCAGAGGCCCTGAACAGCAATCGCAACACCCGAAGATGAACCACCGGTGATCATAACAGCGCCGTCTTTTTCGATCATCGACTTGGCCGATGCACGTGCAGCGTCTGATTTGGTTTGCGTGTCGCCTGTGACGAACTCAACCTTCTTGCCCAGGATGCCGTTACCTTGCAGCTCTTTGGACGAGAATGTGTTCATCATGCCGCCATCGCCGCCACCGTTCAGGTGCTCGACAGCGAGTTCATAGGCGCGCAGTTCGTCTGCACCTTCGTCAGCGTATGGACCTGTCTGTGGTACGTTAAAACCCAGAGTAACCGAACCGCCAGTGGGTTCGTTGGTATAGGCTGCTGCCGATGATGCTGTGAAGATGGTTGGCAGAGCAACGCCTGCGCCAGCGACGGCACCAGTCTTCAGAACGCCACGACGAGTCATGGTTGATTTGGACATGTAATCCTCCCGTTTTGTGAATCGTGATACGGGGCTCCTCTTCCGCCGTATCACAGGCACATTTGTGCAAATTCATTATCGGGTGAGGATAGAAAATTTCGCAACAACTGCTTTCAAAGCAACAATTTTTTTGTAAAGTAATCCACAATACCACGGTATGCATTGTAAAGAAATTATTCGGCAGTGCAGAAAGCCTTTGAAAAAGCCAAGGAAAACAGAATGGCCCGCGACACATTGACAGGCAGTCGAATACGCGAAAGACGCACGGTTGCTGGCATACGGCAGGCCGAGCTTGCCCGTGATGTTGGAATATCCGCTTCCTACCTCAACCTGATCGAACATAACAGGCGCAGAATCGGCGGAAAACTGTTGGTCGATATCGCCCAGATTCTGGGGGTGGAACCGTCTTTATTAAGTGAAGGTGCAGAAGCCGCATTAATATCGACATTACGCGAGGCCGCAGCCGACAGTGCAGCGACCAAACCCGAGCTGGACCGCATTGATGAGTTTGCGGGCCGCTTTCCGGGATGGGCGGCTCTGATCTCGGAAAACCACCGGCGCATCGCGGCATTAGAGCGGACAGCGGCCACCCTGACAGACCGGCTGACGCATGACCCGCATCTGGCCACCTCCATGCACGAAGTCCTGACCATGGTGACGGCGATTCGCTCGACCTCGGGCATTCTGGCGGAGACCGAAGAAATCGAACCCGAGTGGCGCACAAGGTTTCACAGGAACCTGAACGAGGACAGCCAGCGCCTTGCTGAAAGTTCGCAGCGTCTTGTGTCCTATCTCGATGGAGCAGGGGATGCGGGGGCGTCCCTGACCTCGCCCATGGAAGAGGTGGAATTGATGTTGGCCGAACACAATTACAGCTTTCCGCAACTCGAGGAAGAACAGGACCAGATCGCGGAATTTGTCGAAGCCCAGACAACGCTGAAAACCAGTGCGGCCCGCGAAATGGCAGCGCAGGCGCTTCGTCAGCTTCGCGCAGACGCCCGCAATATGCCGCGCGAAGAGATGAAAGCCGTGATTGAAACAAACGGCGCCGATCCCGCAGGTCTGGCGCGCAAATTCAATGTGTCCCTCGCGGGCGTGTTTCGCCGGCTTTCCGTTCTGTCCGATGACATTTTGCCAAGACCCATGGGATTGGTGATGTGCGACGGGTCCGGCACCTTGATGCTGCGCAAGCCGATAGAAGGGTTTCCGGTTCCACGCTTTAGCGCGGCCTGTCCCAAGTGGCCGTTGTTTCAGGCGCTCAATCGCCCGTTGCACCCCATCCGGCAAACCGTGACCGTCACCGGCCGGGATGCGCTTCAGTTTGAATGCTATGCCGTGACAGAGCCCGTGGGGCAGGTGACGTTCAACGAAGATCCCTTGTATCACTCTTATATGTTGGTGGTTCCGGTCGAAAGTGGCGACACGCAAGGGCGCGAGGTTGGCTCGTCCTGTCGGGTCTGCCCCAGCGCGGAATGTCTCGGACGGCGCGAACCCTCTATCCTTGTTGACGGGATTTAGCGGGGGGCACATGGTGGGATTTAGCTTGGAATTTTTCACGGCACAGCTAAGAATGTCTTCACGCGGCGCAAGACCGCATGGGAGGGACAAGTGAATGGGGAAGCGCGTTCTTCTAATAGAAGATGAGCCAAATATCATCGAGGCGGTCAGCTTCATCCTGTCCAGAGATGGATGGGACGTGTCGACCCACTCGAATGGACATGATGCGGTCGGGGTCGTTTTGGCGGCGCCTCCGGATCTGTTGATCCTTGATGTCATGCTGCCCGGCAAAAGCGGGTTCGATATCCTGCGTGAATTGCGCGAACACCACGATGCAGAAGCCTTGCCGGTGTTGATGCTTACTGCGCGCGGTCAGCTCAAAGACCGCGAAATGGCCGAAAGGGCTGGCGCAAGCCGCTTTATGACCAAACCGTTTTCGAACTCCGAAGTGCTTGAGGTCGTGCGGGAACTGGTCTCGGCGTGAACGAAAAACGCACACCCGTCTTTCTGGAACGGCAAAGCTATCGCCGCCGACGGTTGATCGACTCTATTCGAATGGTGCCAATCATCGGCGCCCTGCTTTGGGCAGTGCCAATGCTTTGGCCGACGTCCAAAGATGAGGCCGGTGCGGACGTCACGACCTCGGATGCGTTTATCTATTTGTTCGGGTGCTGGCTATTGCTGGTGATTTGCGGGTTTGCTTTTGCGCGTTTTCTCAAACGGTCAGGATTGGAAGATGTCGAACGCGAAGAGACATCCGACGAGGATCGTTAAATGGCTACGCTGAATATCCTCGTCGCGGTCTGTCTGATATATGTCACCTTTTTGTTTGTGGTCGCCTTTGGCGCCGAACGGGCGGCCCGTCGCGGGCGTGGCGGGTGGATGCGATCCTCTGCCGTCTATACGCTGTCGCTGTCCATTTATTGTACTGCCTGGACGTTTTACGGCGCTGTGGGGAATGCCGCCCGGTCCGGGCTTGAGTATCTCACAATCTATATAGGCCCGTCTTTGGTCATGCTGGGCTGGTGGTGGGTCCTGAGAAAGCTTGTCCGTATTGGGCGCAGCCAGCGTATTACCTCAATCGCCGATCTCATCTCGTCACGCTATGGTAAATCCAACCTCTTGGCGGTTGGGGTGACGGTTTTGGCCGTGATTGGCACAACGCCCTATATTGCCCTGCAATTGCAGTCGGTTACACTGAGTTTTCAAGTGTTTGCAGACACCCAGGCGGTGGCGGGCCAAACCGTTGATCGCGATTCCACGGCCCTTTTGGTCGCGGCTGGCCTGACCCTGTTTACCATTGTGTTCGGGACACGAAATCTGGATGTGAACGAACGCCACCACGGTGTTGTCATCGCCATCGCGGTCGAGGCGATTGTGAAACTGTTTGCGCTTCTGGCGGTCGGGGCATTTGTTGTCTGGGGTCTGGCAGGGGGCGTGGCCGAAACGCTCCAGAAAATTGACAGTTCTGAGATTGGCCAATGGGAAATGCGCGGGGATCGTTGGGCGACGTTGATCTTCCTGTCGGGCGCCGCTTTCCTGTGTTTGCCACGTATGTTTCAGGTGATGGTGGTCGAAAACGATTCCGAAAGCCACCTGCGCACAGCCTCTTGGGCCTTTCCGGCCTATCTGATGGTCATGAGCCTGTTTGTGCTGCCTATCGCGGTGATGGGGCTCGATCTTTTGCCGGAAGGGTCAAACCCCGATCTGTTTGTGCTGACGCTGCCCTTGGCCAAGGGCAACGAGGGGCTTGCGATGCTGTCTTTCCTTGGCGGATTTTCCTCGGCTACGTCGATGGTGATTGTTGCGGCTTTGGCCCTGTCGACCATGGTGTCGAACCACATTGTCATGCCCATCTGGTTGTCTCTGACAGGTGGCGGTGCACAGATTTCTGGGGACGTGAGAACCGTCGTGATCATGTCCAGACGGTTTTCAATCGCGGGCGTGGTTCTGCTGGGGTACCTCTATTTCCGCGTTTCGGGCGGAGGCTCTGCCCTGTCGTCGATCGGCCTCATCTCCTTTGCGGGGGTGGCACAGTTTTTGCCGGTGATGATCGGCGGCATTTTCTGGCGCGGGGCGACGCGGACCGGCGCCTTTGCCGGGTTGAGCGTGGGCTTCGTGATTTGGGCCTTCTCCTTGCTTTTGCCCAGCATTGGCTCAGAGGTGGTTCTGTTTCAGACCATTATCGAAAACGGTTTGTTTGGCCTGTCATGGCTGCGTCCCGAAGCCCTGTTCGGCATTGAGGGGCTCGATCCTCTGGTACATGCGATTTTGTGGTCTATCTCGCTGAATGCATTGACGTTTTATGTGGCGTCCCTTGTCGGGTTCCCATCCCCGCTCGAGCGGTTGCAAGGGGCACAGTTTGTTAATGTCTATGAACATTCGGCAACCCCCCAAGGGTGGAGCGGCACCGCGGCACAATCCGAAGATCTGATGATTATGGCACAGCGCATTTTGGGCGCGCGCGAGGCACAAACCCTGTTTGAACGCGAAGCCAAACGGCAGGGTGTGACCGGTTATCTGCCCGAGCCAAGCCCGGATTTCCTGCGCAAGCTTGAACGGGAGCTTTCCGGTTCGGTTGGGGGCGCGACCTCGCATGCGATGGTGGGGCAGATCGTCGGCGGGGCCTCGGTGTCTGTTGAAGACCTTATGGCCGTTGCCGACGAAACCGCGCAGATGATGGAATACTCCAACCAGTTGGAGGCAAAATCAGAAGAACTCGCCCGTACAGCCAGACAGCTTCGGCAGGCAAACGAGAAGCTTACCCAGATTTCGGTGCAAAAGGACGCCTTCCTCGGGCAGGTCAGCCATGAGTTGCGCACGCCCATGACGTCAATCCGGGCCTTTTCGGAAATCTTGCGGGACAGTGAACGCCTGAGCGAGGAAGAAAAGGTCAAGTATTCGTCCATTATCCATGACGAAGCGATCCGGCTGACGCGCCTGTTGGATGATCTTCTGGATCTGAGCGTCTTGGAAAACGGGCAGGTGAACCTGAACCTGCAACAAGGCGAGCTGCGCATGTTGCTTGATCACGCGATTGCGTCGGCTTTGACGGGCAATAGCGGTGAAACAATCAAGGTTTACCGCCGGCGTCATGAAGAAACGGCGGTGTTGAACACTGATCTGGATCGTCTGAGTCAGGTGTTCATCAACCTGATCAGCAACGCCCAGAAATATTGTGATTCTCCGTCACCGGAACTGTCTATTTCGGTCACCCATACGGGCCGTATGTTGCAAGTGGATTTTGTGGACAACGGCAAGGGAATTTCAAAAAACGATCAGGCGGTGATCTTCGAAAAGTTCGCGCGTGTCGGAGAAATGAAAGCAGGCGGCGCGGGGTTGGGTTTGGCCATTTGCCGCGAGATCATGGGGCGTCTTGGCGGGTCGGTCACCTATTTGCCGGGGCAGGGCGGTGCCGCTTTTCGCGTCGAATTGCCCTTAACCTTTCAACCGAACAGGGTGAATTCCTAAGAATTGCCACTTCCGTCAACCACTTGGTAACTATGGCGTAATAGGTCTGATCGTGACGATCATGATGTATCGAGTGCTATGGAAAACGAAGGTTCCTCTCCTCCGGTTTTGCGACGCAAGGCAAACAAACCCACAAAACCGGATGCGTCCGAGGTTTCGATGGGCAAGGTGTTGTCGTTGTCCTTTGAGCGTGCCGCGCGCGATACCATGGGGCTTATGTTTCAGGTTGAAGAATGCCGCTATGCCCTGCAGGGCATTTCCGACCTGCCGACCACTTTGCCCGATACCGCGATGTGGTGTTTGCTGGACTGCGCCGCGGGCGATATCGCCGCGATGAGTGTTGATCTTCAGCTGCTGGCCGGATTGATCGAATTCCAAACGCTCGGCTGTGTTCTCAAGAACAAGGCGCCAGAACGCGCGCCAACGCGGGTAGATGGATCGTTGCTTATGGCGGTTGCTGATGATGCATTGGCGCGGTTGTCGGTCGACCTTGAAGGTGATCCGCATCACGCTTGGGCGCAGGATTATCGATACGGGGCCATGATCGAAAGCAAACGCGCCCTGGTGCTTTCTTTGCTGGCAGAGCAGTTCCACGTATTCAGTTTGCAGGTCTCTCTCGAGTCCGGTGCCAAATCTGGGTGCATTCAAATTGCCTTTCCTGTGTTGCCAGATGTGTCCGAGGCCCCTGTAGAAGCCGAGGAAGAAACCGCAGAAATCGAGGCGTTTCAAAGTGAAATCCGCCGTGCGCCCGCCGTTACAGAAGCGGTGCTGGCACGCGTCGCCGTTCCATATTCCAGATTGGCCAATCTTGCCGTTGGTGATGTTCTTGAATTGCCGATCGACTGTCTCAACAATCTGACTTTGGAAGTGAGCGGTCAGGTCGTTTTGGCCAAGGCCACGCTTGGCAAGGTGAATGGTTTGCGCGCTGCAAAAATAAGGCTGCCTGCGTCACAAGAAGTAAAGGGGCATAAACCCTATGATCCGGTTGCAGAACGGCCCGACACACCGGATGAGGAAATCCTGAAAGAAACCGAGGCCTTCCTGCCGGAAGTCGAAGCAGTCGAGGATGTCGCGGTGTTGCAAACGCCGGAGGAAGAAACCGAACCGGTTCTGCCAGAAGAGGACATCGAGGATTTCTCGGATCTGGATGATCTGGACATCGCGGTTCCACAGGTCGCCGCCGGTTAACGTCATACCGGTTCAAAAGCAAAAGGCGCACCTGTTTCCAGATGCGCCGTTGAATGTCTGCCTATGGTATTAGGCTGTGGTTGCGATCATCTCCAAGCGGGGACGAAGTTGTTCAAGCTCGTATCCCCCCTGACGCGCGGCATTCAGGATATCGTCAACCGGCAACGAATTGGCATGTCCCAGAGACCACGCAATGGTCGAGCGTGTCCCAGAGGCACAATAGGCCAGAACCTTGCCTTTGCTTGCTTCCAATGCGGCGCGCTGTGCTGCAAGGTTTTTCGGCGTCATCGTGTCATGGGTGAGCGGAAGTTCGAAAAAATCGATCCCCGCCGCCGTGACGGCCGTGCCGATCGCCGCGGCCTGATGGCTTGGCGGAATTTCGGCATCAGGACGGTTGCAGATAACAAGGGTGAAGCCGGCCTCTTTCAAGGCGGGCACATCCTCGGCCGCGATTTGCGGCGAGACGAAATAGCGGGGGGTGATCTGACGCAGTTCCATAGGGTGAGCGTTACTCGGCGGGGACCGCTTTGTCCAGTTGGCTGCGCACCATTGGTGCCGCAAACATGCCCGCAAGCATTGCCGCGAAGAACACCCAGTGTGGCCAACCACCATAGCTTAGCGATGCTACGGACGGTCCCGGGCACAAACCGGCAAGCCCCCAACCGGCGCCGAACAGTACGGAGCCCAGCACCAGATTACGCCCGATTTTGGGTTCTGGCGGTGTCGGAAATTCGCCGCCCACCAAAGGTTTACGACCACGAGTGAAGGCCCAGGCCACGGCCATGGGCAGGATTGCGCCCCCCATCACAAAGGCCAGTGTCGGATCCCAGCTGCCAAACACGTCCAGCCAGCCTTGGACCTTGGAGGTGTCCGTCATGCCCGAGATGAACAGGCCCGCGCCAAACAGGCCGCCCGCGATGAATGCAAAAACAAGACGGTTCATCAGATCACCCCCAGAATATGACGGAAAAGAACAACGGTAAGACCACCTGCCATGATGTAGAACACTGTCGCCACCATGCCGCGCAGGGACAGCCGCGAAATCCCGCAGACCCCGTGACCGGACGTACATCCGTTTGCGATACGCGTGCCAATTCCAACCAAAAGGCCGGCCGCAATCAGAACCGCCAGATTTTCTGTCACATGCGTAGAGAACGGGCGGTAAACAGGTTTCAAAACGATGGGCAGAAGAAACACACCGGCCAGAAATGCCAGACGTTCCGCCATGGTGTTGCGACCGGACCCATCAACCAGGCCGCCAATGATACCGCTTGCGCCCATGACACGACCATTGGCCAACAGGTATACGGCGCCTCCACAGCCAATCAGCATTCCACCGATCAGCCCCCAGATCCAGTCTGCGGGAATACTCTCCAACATGCGCGTTTCCTTTATGTTTTTTTGGAGTTTGAGTGAAAAGAACGCCCATGGGTTCGCAACCAGGGGCGTTCAAAAATCTAAACAGGGGCGTCAAATCTTGTTGACGGGAACCTTCAGGAACACATCGCCCTGTTCGTCAGGCTCGGGCATTTGACCAGCGCGCATATTGACCTGAAGCGACGGAATAATCAGCTTTGGCATCGCCAAAGTGGCATCCCGCGTGTCGCGCATTTCAACAAAGGCGTCTTTGTCTTTGCCTTCCCCAACATGGATGTTCTGCGTCTTTTGGGCGCCAACCGTGGTTTCCCATTGGTATTCATCGCGACCGGGGGCCTTGTAGTCGTGGCCAACGAAGATGCGTGTCTCGTCCGGCAGGGCCAGAATTTTCTGGATCGAATTATAGAGCGTTTCCGACGATCCCCCCGGAAAGTCGCAGCGGGCCGTGCCAAAATCCGGCATGAACAACGTATCGCCCACAAAGGCCGCGTCACCGATCACATAAGTAAGACAGGCAGGTGTGTGGCCCGGCGTATGCAGCACGTCGCCGCGCAGCTGACCGATCATAAAGCTGTCGCCTTCTTTGAACAGGCGGTCAAATTGCGAGCCATCCCGTTGGAACTCGGTGCCTTCATTGAACACTTTGCCAAAGGTGTCTTGCACCAACGTGATGTTTTCGCCGATCCCGATCTTGCCGCCGACACGTTCCTGAATATAGGGGGCCGCCGAAAGATGGTCCGCGTGAACATGGCTTTCCAGAAGCCACTCGACCGTCAGGCCCTGGTCACGCACATAGGCAATTACCTCGTCGGCGGATTTGGTATCGGTACGACCGGACGAATAGTCAAAATCCAGAACACTGTCGATAATGGCGCAAGAGGTGCCTTCAGGATCTTTCACAACAAATGAGATGGTGTTCGTCGCATTGTCAAAAAAGGCTGTTACTTCGGGTTTCATCGGGAATCCTCCATTTGTGAAAGAACATATAATGAAAAATGCATATGTCGCAACCCCCAGCATACAACAGGGTGCAGGATTGACCTACATCAAGGCTTTGGGTGGCGTGTTATGCGAGGCTCTGGTGCAACTGGAGGAAATCGCGATGATTGATCTTGCAAAGCAAAAAACATCCCTTCTGAAACGTCTGTCCGAACTGGACAGCCGCCTGCACGCCATCGAGGCAGAGCTGGAAGCGCCGCATTCGAAAGACTGGGAAGAATTGGCCGTCGAACGTGAGGGCGACGAAGTTCTCGAGCAGCTTGGCCAGAGCGGACAAGACGAGATTTTGCGTATCCGTGCGGCACTTAAGCGCCTGCGTGATGGAGAATACGGCATCTGTGTCCGTTGCGGGGACGATATTGCCGCAGAACGATTGAATATTCTGCCCGACGCACCACTCTGTAACGAGTGTGCAACCGCCGTGGCAGGTTGAATACTGGATTGGAGGAGTATCTGAACATGAACGTCAATGAACTTATTACCAAGGCAAATGAACTTGAGGCGCAAATCTCTGGGGCAACGGGGGACACCCGCTATGACCTGCATCAGAAGCTGCATCGCACTTTGGAAAATATCCGGATCAAAGGGGGCAAGGTGCCCGCGCATCTGCGTAACCTCGATCTTGAGCTGATCGATGAAGAAGTCGAAGACTCATTCGACAACATGCCGATCTAACCGATTTACAAGTGATTATGAAAAGCGCCCGCGAAGTGTTTCGCGGGCGTTTGCGTTGCAATTCCTTGCGTGATCGCGTTTGCTGCCTAAAGTTAATGTAGTCATTTGAAGTGTTTCGCGACAGGAGGTTAGGTATGGTTCAAGCAGTTCTCTTCGAGATCGAGGACAACGTGGCCGTCCTGACAATCAAAAGCCCTCCTGTAAATGCGCTGAGCCATGCCGTCCGGTCAGGGATCGTCGACGGGCTGGATCGGGCGTTGGGCGATGATGATGTCAAAGCGGTGGTTCTGATCGGGGGTGGACGCACCTTTCCTGCGGGCGCAGACATCCGTGAATTTGGACACCCCGTACAGGACCCGTGGTTGCCCGAGGTGTGCAACAGGCTGGAAATGGCGTCAAAGCCCGTTGTCGCGGCGGTGCATGGCACCGCTCTTGGCGGCGGGTTCGAAGTTGTCCTGGCCGCGCATTACCGGATCGCCGACAAAGACGCGCGGTTCGGCTTGCCCGAAGTCACGCTTGGCATTTTACCCGGCGCAGGCGGCACACAGCGCGCGCCACGTCTGGCGGGTGCCAAATTTGCACTGGATATGATGCTGACGGGGCGTCCCGTGCCTGTCACCGCGCCCGGTGCAAAGGTGTTTTTTGACGCTGTGGTCGATGGAGACCTGAGAAAAGAAGCGGTGGCCTTTGCGCAGAACCTGATCAGCGAAGGCAAAGGGCCCCGACGCACGCGTGACCAGCGCATCGGGTTCGAAGATCCGCACGCCTATCAGAACGAGGTGACCAACCGGTACCGTATGGTGGCGCGCCAACAGGAATATGCACCCGAACAGATTATCCGCTGTGTCGAGGCCGCCGCGCTTTTGCCATTTGATCAGGGGTTAGCGTTTGAACGGTCGTCTTTTCAGGATTGTCTTGAAACGTCTCAATCGGCTGCGCTGCGTCATGCCTTTTTTGCTGAACGCCGCGCCGGCAAGTTTCCCGAGTTGAAAACGGGGCAGGCGCGCGAATTGAACACCATCGGCGTGATTGGTGCGGGGGGGCTGGCGGCGTCGGTCGCCGTGATTTGCCTGCAAGAAGGCTGGCATGTGGTGGCCGCCACAACAACGGTGCGGGCCGCAGAGCATGCTGCGTCAGAGATTTCAAAACTTCTTGGCGGCGCTGTCATGCGCAAACACATGACCCAGACAGAGGCCGATGAGGCCCTCGCCCGGTTTACGACGGCGTCTGATCTGGTTGCCCTGTCCGAAGCCGATATGATTCTGGATTGTACGATCCGGCCGCCCTCTGCAAAACGGGATGTCTTCACGCAACTGGACGCGATCGCCAAAGAGGGCGCCGTGCTTGTTGATGCAGGGGCGCATTCCAAGGTGAACCTTCTGGCCCAAGCCACCGGAGCACCGGGAGATGTGGTGGCTTTGCACCTTTATGCGCCATTGCGTGTCAGCAAGGTCGCCGAGATCGTGCTAGGCGGGAATACCTCGGAAGATACGGTTGCGACCGTGATCTCGTTCTTGCGCAAGCTCGACAAGTTTCCGGTGCGTGCCAAAAATGAACAGATTGGCCCGCGCATTCTGGCGGCCTATCGCCTTGCTGCGGATTATATCGTCGAAGCAGGCGGAACGCCGTATCTGGTGGACCAGGCCATGCGCGGCTTCGGGATGAACCTTGGCCCCTATCAGGCGCTTGATTACGAAGGGTTCGAGGCTTCACTTAGTGCGCAAGGGTCTGCCTGTCGGGCGTCACATCAACCGGACTTTGTGGGACGCCTTCAGGCTGCGGGGCGCAACGGTGCACGCAGTGGCAAAGGGTTCTATCTTTACGAGGGCAAGCCCGCCTCGGTTCAGCAAGATCCGGAAGTGATTGAACTGATCCGCGCCTATCGGGAAGAAAACGGCATCGACCCCCGTGGATTTAGCGAAGACGCCATCCGGTATCGTTGCCTTGCGGCCATGGCGAACGAAGGCGCGCGTCTTCTGCGCGAAGGTGTGGCGCGGCGTCCGTCGGATATCGACACCGTCATGATACATGCCTTCGGCTTCCCGCGTTGGCAGGGTGGCCCGATGAAAGCCGCAGATAACGCGGGGCTTTTGCATATGAAGGTTGAACTGGAACGTTTTGCCCGGGAAGAGCCGAAATTCTGGACGCCGGACAGGATTTTTGATCACCTCGCCAAGAACGGCAAAGTGTTTGATGATCTGAACACCCAGTAGGTCAGTTCGTGTCAGGCGAGGAAGATCCCGAGGATCACCAACATCAGGCCGATGACCGACAGGAAAAGGGACCCAAGGTTCAAAGGCATCACTTTTTGAACTGCCACGCGCAGGTCTTCATCGCTCAAACCGGCCTTGCGGGCCTTGGCGACTTTGATGATGGACCACACAAGCCCAACCAGTCCCAACAAAGATATAGTTGCGCCGCCCCAGACAAGCCATTCCATGGTGCACGTTCCTTTTTAGTCCGTTGCCTGAGCCGCCTAAAGGATAACGCAAGTTACCGCAAGCGGCGGCATTGCGCCGGATCAGCGCATTTTGTTTATTCTGAGGGCGGGATGCTATTGCAGGGCAGGGGCCGCATGGCTAGGTTGCGGTCTTGTTTCGACCCGTTTCGATCCTAACAATAACACCTTCAGGAGGCCTCATGAGCGAGCAATCCCCCGACTCCAGCTACCGCGTCACAGCAGATGAACTGCGCCAGTTCATCGAACGTCTAGAGCGTCTGGAACAGGAAAAGAAAGACATTGCCGAGCACCAGAAAGAGGTCATGGCAGAAGCCAAGTCTCGTGGTTACGACACCAAAGTCATTCGTAAACTGATTGCGCTGCGCAAGCGCGACAAAGACGATATCGCCGAAGAAGAGGCGGTTCTCGAGATGTACAAAGAAGCGCTGGGCATGCTCTGAGAGACCTGGACGTCTTTCCAGACAGCGGGGCCTGATCTCAGGGCCCCCGCCCATACGATGCAGGCAGGTTTGATGTTGGACAACGCCGAAATGCGGGACCATCTCAAATCTGCGGCACCCGTCTGAGGTCCGAATGCCTCTCGAACAGAGTTATGGCGTGATCAAGTTGACGCCGGGCATGCGGGAAATCTCATAGACATCTTCATCATAGATGTCGGTCAACGCATCCACGTATTCTTCGGACCATCCGGGCAGGTCGAGTTCTTCTTCCAGCTCGTCTTCCAACGCAAACTTGTCCAAAAACGCTGCAATCACGCGCCGTTTCTGGATTTCGGTCATGCCTTCATGTGCCTGCACATAGGCGTGAAACCGTTCCATGCCTTCGTCTGACATGATTTCGGCCAGCAGATCGGTACCACCCTCAAGCGGCACAGTGGCTTCCACTCCGGCGAGTTCGCGCAGAATTTGTTCCCAGATCAGCGGCGTGTCTTCATTACACCAAACCGTCAAACCGATGGCGGGCACGTTTTCGCGGATGCGGCCAATGGTTTCGGCCCACCGCAGGGCGGTCGGAACGGCCCCTCGGGTCATCCCTTCCAGCGTTTCACCTTTTTTTGCCGCAACAAGAGCAGGCAGAAACGTGGCCGGATTCCGGATCGCGAAATGAACTTCGATCTCGTCCTGATGGAATAGGTTGCACATATCCAAAAGACGGTCGACGGCCTTGGGATAAAGCAGGTTTTCACGCACGGCCATTTTCGGGACGCAAAAGAAATCGTTATGAGACAAGATGATACGGTCTGGATCTTCTGCGCTGGGATCATTTAGTCCGGCAAAAAAGTCATCGCGCAGCTGGTCTGTGACCGGCATCTGCCCAAGACTGTGCAGCAGGGCGCGCAACTGGCGGCGGTAACTGCTGGGCTTGGGCAAAGAAATCCCGCGCGCAGCAAGGTTGTCCCTGTTTTTGCTCAGCGACTTCAAGAGCCTGTCTTCGTCTGTGAAATGTGCGCCGACGTGAAGAACAATCTGCATAGTGTAACTTTTTTCTTTTTGTTTGCGTCTACATTATATCTTCGTTTCTGGACAGTGAAACCAGTTTCGGGCAACAGAGACATTATGGAACAGACACGCCCTCCCATTGCCTCTGAAACCACCAAAAGCCGTGGTTTCCGGATCAAAATCGATTTTTGGTCGCTTGGCGCCTTGCTGATCGCAGCGATCGTTGTTGCCCCGATTTTGGCCGTTTTCTATCTTGCATTGTTTCCCACGGAAAACATTTGGGGGCATTTGCTTTCGACCACCTTGCCCCGATACGTGCGCAACACTTTGGTGTTGATGCTGTCGGTTGGCCTTTTGTCGGCAAGTGTCGGAACCGGCGCGGCATGGCTTGTCACGCGGTATAGATTTCCCGGTGTCGTCTGGTTGCAATGGGCGTTGTTGTTGCCGCTGTCCATTCCCGCCTATGTTGGGGCCTATGCGCTCGTAGATTTTCTTGAGTATGCAGGCCCGGTTCAAACGACGATGCGGGATATGTTTGGCTGGCAAACCTCCCGGGATTACTGGTTCCCGCAAATCCGGTCGATGGGGGCCGCCATTCTTGTGTTGTCTGCGGCGCTGTTTCCTTATGTCTACATCCTCGCGCGCGCAGCCTTTCGCGAGCAATCCGCAGCCGGTGAAGAAGTGGCGCGCTCGCTTGGGGCAGGGGCCCTTGGCCGGTTCTGGCGTGTTGGCCTGCCGATGGCACGCCCCGCGATCGCTGCGGGCACTGCGATTGTTATGATGGAAACCGTGAACGATTTTGGAACGGTTGACTATTTTGCCGTTCAAACCCTGACGACAGGGATTTTCAGTGTCTGGCTGGAAAGCAACAACGCCGGTGGTGCCGCGCAGCTGTCCACCGTGGTTTTGATGCTTGTGATTTTGCTTGTCAGTCTTGAAAAAACAAGCCGGCGCAAACAGAAGTTTTTCAACATGACCACGCGCCATCGACCTGCTGTGCGGGTCGACCTGACGGGCTTCTGGGGCATGATGGCGACATTGGCCTGTTTGATCCCATTTGCCTTCGGGTTTGTTTTGCCCTTTGGCGTCATCCTGAGCCATGCCGTTGATAACGCCAGCAGCTGGGCCGAGCCTGTCTTGATTCGCGCCCTTTGGAACACGCTGTTTGTGGGCGGGATCGCTGCCTTTGTGACGGTTCTAGCCGGGGTCTTTCTTGTTTACGGCGTGCGGCTATCGGGCAAGGCTTTGCCGCGACAGCTGTTGCCGCTGACGACCATTGGCTATGCCGCGCCGGGGGCTGTTCTTGGCGTGGGGATCTTGATCCCGCTGGCCACGGTGGACCACGGTTTGGCCGATTTCCTTGAAAGCATTACGGGCCAGCCTGTCGGGCTTTTGTTGAGTGGAACCGCCTTTGCCTTGATCCTTGCCTATTGCGTGCGGTTCTTTGCCATCGCGCAGGGGGCGGCAGACGGTGCCTTTGGACGTGTATCCCCCAGCCTACCACTGGCGGCGCGGTCCTTGGGGCGCACGCGCGGACAAACGCTGGTCGAGATCTATTTTCCGATGATCCGCACCACATTGGGATCGGCGTTGCTGTTGGTATTTGTGGATTGTGTCAAGGAACTGCCTGCTACGATGCTGTTGCGGCCCTTCAACTTTGATACATTGGCCACTTTGGTGCACGATCAGGCCAGCCTTGAAAACCTTGGCGAAGCCAGCCCGGGGGCGATCCTCATCATGCTGGTCGGTTTGGTGGCTGTCGGGCTTCTGGCGCGCGCAAACCGGTAACACCTGTCATCAAGCGGCGTGGATAAGTCCGTGCCCGAAAATGCACCCGACGCACCATGTAAGTGGATCAGCGCATCCTTCCATTGTGCCCGACGGGATTTCGCTCCTATGATAGATTTTTTCGATCACAGGATGCGAAATGATCAAAAGCCAGATCACCCTCAAGCAACTCGAGGCCTTTGCCTTTGTTGTGGATACAGGCACGTTTCGGGCGGCGGCCACGGCACTGGGTACGACACAGCCCAACATTTCGGCAAGAATATCGGCCTTGGAAAGCGCGCTTGATACCACGTTGTTGATTCGTGATGCGGGGTCTGTGCGGCTGACGTCCAAGGGAAAGCGGCTGTTGGAAAAGGCGCGTCAGGTGCTTTGGGCCGGAGAAGCGCTGATTGAAGAGGCAGGACAGCAGGTCCTGATCGAAGAAAGGCTGCGTTTGGGGGTTACAGAACTTGTCGCCTGCACATGGTTGCAAGAGTTTTTACGTCTTCTCAAAGGCGCCTATCCCAAACTGCGCGTGCAGCTGGAAGTGGACCTTTCCTCGGTCATTGAGGCGCGTCTGATGGAGGGGCAGCTTGATCTGGCCTTTCAAAACGATCCATTCAAATCCAGCGCTTTTGCCAGCGAAGCTTTGGGGGCGGAATCCTATTGCTGGGTGGCCAACCCCAACCTGATAGCCGAGATTGGAAGGTCACCGCGTGCTGGCGATTTGTTCCAGCATACAATTCTGACCCACTCCAAAGACACTCAGGCCGGTCATGCACTGCATGCCTTCGCAGAAAGTCAGGGCCTGGGGCGCCACCAGATTGTCCACTCAAGTGCACTGTCGGCCTGTGTTCCCATGGTCCTCGAAGGGCTTGGGATTGCCTTGTTGCCCAAGACCTTGGTGCGTTGTGAAATTGCCTCGGGAAACCTTCTTGAAATCGCGTTCGACTGGCTTCCCGACCCGCTGTCCTTTTATGCCAGATACGCGCCTAGCCGCGCGCCGCTGTTTGTCGCCAAGGCGGCAAAGCTGGCAAGCCGCGCCATGAACCCTGCCAAAGACGAGGTGTATGATAAATAAAATTGATCGACCTGAACAATTTAATCAATTTGCTTTTGAAAATCCGGTTTGGCTAACTGTCGGTATGACTAGATCAACGACTTGGAGCCTTTTATGAAAACCACGACCATCCGGCTTGGCGTCGACATCGGTGGGACATTCACGGATGTCGTGTTGGAAAAAAACGGCGAACCTTTTTCCACCAAGGTTCTGACGACCTATGCCGCACCGGAAAACGCGATTATCGACGGGATGCATCAGGTCTGTGAACAGGCCGGCGTGACCCCTTCGCAGATCGATCAGATTATCCACGGAACCACTCTGGCGACCAATGCGTTGATTGAACGGCGCGGCGCAAAGACCGCGCTGATCACCACCGAAGGATTTCGCGATGTCATCGAGATGCGCACCGAATCCCGCTTTGAACAGTATGACCTGAACCTCAATCTGCCAGACCCGCTGTTGCCACGCCAAAGACGCTTTACCGTGCCGGGGCGGGTTGATGCGAACGGGCAGGTGTTGATCGATCTGGATCGCTCGGACGTGGAAGCCGTTGTCGAAAAAATTGCCCAAGGCGGGTTTGAAAGCGTTGCCGTGGGTCTGATCCATTCCTACCTGAACCCGGCCCATGAACAGCTTGTTCGTGATGTTTTGCAAGAAAAGCTGCCCGAGGTTTCGGTGTCGATCTCTTCCGAGGTCAGCCCGCAGATGCGTGAATATGAACGGTTCAACACCGTGGTGGCCAATGCCTATATCAAACCCCTGATGGCCTCTTATCTGGGCCGTCTCGAAGAGCGTTTGAAAGGCGAGGGCGTCGCCTGCCGCATCTTCCTGATGCACTCTGGTGGCGGGATCATCTCGATCCAGAACGCGGCAGATTTCCCCGTGCGACTGGTCGAATCCGGTCCTGCGGGCGGGGCCGTGTTCGCGGCGCATATTGCTGCGCGGTACGGGATCGACAAGGTGCTGTCGTTTGACATGGGGGGCACCACGGCAAAAATCTGTTTGATCAAGAACCAGACACCCAAAACGTCACGCGTGTTCGAGGTCGCCCGAACCTATCGTTTCAAAAAGGGCTCTGGTATGCCCATCTCGATCCCCGTGATTGATATGGTCGAGATCGGCGCAGGCGGGGGATCCTTGGCGCATGTCGATTCCATGCGCCAGATCCGTGTCGGTCCAGAAAGTGCTGGATCTGAACCGGGCCCCGCATGTTATGGCCGCGGCGGAGAGAAACCGGGTGTCACCGACGCCGATCTTGTCTTGGGTAAACTGGACCCTGACAATTTTGCCGGTGGTTCGATCAAGCTACACCCTGAAGAGTCTAAATCCGCTCTTAAAAACCATGTTGGGGAAACGCTCGATATGGATGCCGTCGAGTCGGCCTTTGGCGTGGCCGAGGTTGTCGATGAAAACATGGCCAATGCCGCGCGTGTTCATGCCGTGGAAAACGGCGAAGACCTGAGCGAATACACCATGATTGCCTTTGGCGGTGCGGCGCCCCTGCATGCAGGGCGCCTTTGTGAAAAGCTGGGGGTTGAACGGCTTTTGGTGCCACCGGGGGCGGGCGTAGGTTCGGCGATCGGGTTTCTGCGCGCGCCTTTCAGTTTCGAGGCCAACAGGTCGGTCTATATGACGTTGTCGGATTTTGATCCCGACAAGATCAGCGCGCTTTTGCGCGACCTGCAAGCCGAAGCAACCGGTTTTGTGCGCACCTGTGATGAGGTCAGCCCTATCTTGTCCGAATTCAAGGTTTACATGCGGTACACCGGGCAGGGCTGGGAAATCCCGATCGAATTGACCGAAGAACAGGCCATGGCACCGGATGCCGCCACTTTCGAGGCGCGGTTCATCGAAGACTATACCAAACTTTTCGGACGTCCCGTTGAAGGGATGGATATCGAGATCACGGTCTGGTCCGTGAATGCGACGACGCCCCCCGAAGAGGTGGCACGCGTCTCTGAAACACAGGCGGCGGGAACTGCGACCCAAGAAGGCACCCGGCCTCTTTTTGATGCGGCCAAGGCGCAATACCTTGATGCGGGTATCATACGGCGTGACCTGATGCAGACCGGGCAATGTGCCCATGGACCGGCGGCGGTCACCGAAGCAGAAACCACAATTATCGTGCCCGCCAGCCGATATGCAATCCGTCAGCCGGATGGCTGTATCGACGTTGTGAGCAAAGGATAACTGGGATGAGCAAAGACCATTCAAAAGTCGCCTATCAGGTTATGTGGAACCGGTTGATTTCGGTTGTCGAAGAACAGGCACAGGCCCTTGTGCGCACGGCGTTTTCAACATCCGTGCGTGAAGCGGGGGATTTGTCCGCAGGTGTGTATGACACGTATGGCAACATGCTGGCGCAGGCGGTGACGGGAACACCCGGGCATGTGAATGCGATGGCCGATGCCGTGGCGCATTTCATTCGACGTATCGGACCGGCGAATATCTTCGACGGTGACGTCTATATCACCAACGACCCCTGGGAAGGCACAGGGCACCTTCATGACATTACCATGGTCACGCCGTCCTTTCATAATGGTGCACTGGTGGGGTTCTTTGCCTGTACGGCGCATATCGTCGATATTGGCGGGCGCGGTTTTGGGGCGGACGCACATTCCGTCTATGAAGAAGGGCTTTATATCCCGATTATGAAGTTCGCCAACCAAGGCACCGTGGATGAAACGCTGACCCGCATCATTCGCGGCAATGTGCGCGAGCCTGACCAGTTGATCGGAGATATCTATGCACTGGCGACATGTAACGAAATCGGACACCGGCGCCTGATCGACATGATGGACGAGTTTACGCAGGAAAATCTGGACGGGATTGCCACGTTTATTCTCGACAATTCGCGCCGTGCTACAATCGAACGGATCGCGGCATTGCCCCAGACATCCGCAGAGGGCGAGATGACCATGGACGGGTTTGACCGCCCCATCACGCTCAAGGTCAAGGTCAGCGTGGAAGGCGACCGGATTGTCTCGGACTTCACCGGAACGTCGGGCGTGGACAAGAAAGGCATCAATTGCCCGCTCGTCTATGCCAAGGCTTATGCCTGCTATGCGCTGAAAGTGGCCATTGCCCCCGAAATCCCCAACAATGCGGCTTCGCTTGCGCCGTTTGAGATCACGGCCCCCGAAAACTCGATTGTGAACGCCTTGCACCCTGCACCCGTCGCGTTGCGTCACATCGTGGGGCACTTTGTACCTGACGCCGTGTATGACGCGTTTGACAAAATTGTGCCGGATCTCGTGCCCGCCGAAGGTGCCGGTTGTTTGTGCAATTTTCAGGTGTCTTTGCGGCCCCGCACGGATGCACCGGCCCCGATGACCGCACGCCGGTCAGAGGTTCTGACTTTCAATTCCGGTGGATCCGGCGCGCGTCCGGAACATGACGGGCTGAACGCAACAGCCTTTCCTTCGGGCGTGATGACCATGCCGATCGAAGCCACGGAACATGCCGGCCCCGTGATCATCTGGCGCAAGGAATTGCGCCCCGACAGCGGCGGCGCGGGCAAAACGCGCGGCGGCCTTGGACAGTACATGGAAGTCGGCGCGCAAGAAGGCCACGAATTCGACATTCAGGCCATGTTTGACCGTGTTGACCATCCGGCGCGCGGGCGTCGTGGTGGCGGGGCGGGGGCCTCGACAACAATTGCGCGCGATGATGGTGCCACGATGCGGGGCAAGGGCAAACAATTCGTCCCGCACGGCCGCAAAGTGGTTATGGCGTTCCCAGGAGGCGCTGGATACGGTGACCCGTCAGAGCGCGCCAAAGAGCTGGTAATCAGAGATCTTGCTCGCGGGTATATCTCGGCAGAAACAGCCGCGCGTGACTATAATCTATCCGCCCAAGACATCGCAGATGTCGAGGCCGCCATAGCCCGAGGGGAAAGCCTATGAAAACGCAAGCACCACAAAGCAGCAGCTATGATGTTGTCATAATCGGCGGGGCCATGATGGGGGCATCCGCCGCTTGGTTCCTGTCGGATGACAAGGATTTCGACGGCAAGGTTTTGGTCGTGGATCGTGATCTGAGCTATGAAAACACATCCACCATGCACACCAATTCATGCATGCGGCAGCAGTTTTCAGGCGAACTGAACGTACGCATCAGCCAGTTTGCAGCGGATTTCGTGAAAAACCTGCCGCGATACATGGGCAATGACGACCGCGTGCCGGACCTTTCGATCCGCTCGTTCGGATATATGTATCTGGCGGACAACGATGCTTTTGCCGATGTGCTGCGTGAAAGCCAGAAAGTCCAGCTGGCGGCGGGGGCCGCAACGCAATTGATGACGCCCGAGCAAATTCTCGAGGCCTATCCCTTCTACAACGTCGACGACATCGTTTTGGGGTCGATCAACCTGATCGACGAAGGTTTCTGGGATGCGACAGCGGTGTTTGACTGGTGGCGCAAATCCGCGCGGGAACGTGGTACGGAATACATCGAAAACGAAGTTGTTGCCGTGACCAAAAATGCGGCTGGCACACGTGTCGAAAGCGTGACCTTAAAGTCGGGCGAAGTGATCGCCTGTGGTCAGGTTCTCAACGCGTCGGGGCCACGTGCCGCGCTCACGTCACGAATGGCGGGGATCGAGCTGCCTGTTGAGCCGCGCAAACGCTTTTCCTGGATATTCTCGGCGGCCGAACCGCTGGATCGTGACCTGCCTTTGACCATTGATCCCTCTGGTGTGCATGTGCGCGAAAACGGCGGTGGCACCTATCAATGCGGTGCCCACTCTGACATCGACCCCGCCGTTGATCCCGAAGATTTCGTAATGGACCACGCGATCTGGGAAGAACACGTGTGGCCCGTGCTTGCCACGCGCATTCCCCAGTTTGAAAGGATCAAGGTCACATCGGAATGGGCCGGGCACTATTCCATGAACACCTTTGATCACAACGCGATTATGGGGCCGCATATGGAGGTTGAAAACTTCTTTTTCCTCAACGGGTTCTCTGGCCACGGGTTGCAGCAATCTCCGGCGATGGGGCGCGGCACGGCGGAAATCATGGTGCATGGCGCCTATAAATCTCTGGACATGACCCAGTTCCATTTTGACCGCATTCCTGCAGGGCGCAAAATCATCGAAAAGGCCATCATCTGATGAAGCTCGCGAAGAATGCCTTTACCCACGCGCTGGCCTCAAAGGACAGACAACTGGGGCTCTGGATTACATTGTGCAGCAACTTTGTGGCCGAAGTGACAGCGCACGCAGGATATGACTGGGCGTTGATCGACATGGAGCACAGCCCGAATGACTATTTCAGCGTTCTGGGCCAGATGCAGGCATTCGCGGCCAGCCCGACAACCGCCATTGTACGGGTTGAATGGAATGATGCCGTTGCGGTGAAACGGTTGCTGGACCTTGGTGCGCCGGGTCTGTTGTTTCCGATGATCCAGTCGGTCGAAGAAGCCGAGGCAGCCGTCGCCGCAACGCGTTATCCGCCTCATGGCAACCGTGGCGTTTCCGGCGCGACACGTGCCACAAAATTCGGGCGTGTGACCGACTATGTTGCGCGGGTCGAAGACGAAACAACCGTTCTGTTGCAGCTAGAGACACGGGCCGCCATCGAACAGGCCGACGCCATTGCTGCCGTAGACGGTGTACACGGCATTTTCTTTGGCCCCGGCGATATCGCGGCGGACATTGGACAGCTTGGCAATCCAATGGACCCCGAGGTTTGGGCCCTCATCAAACCGGCGGCGCAAAAGCTGATCGCCAATGGCGTGCCGGTGGGCACTCTGGTTCTGGACCCCGATTTTGCGGCCGAATTGCTGAATGAAGGCTTCACCTTCGTGGCATGCGGCACAGATGCGTCCTTGCTGGCAAAGGCATCCGACGGTTTGTTGGCAAAAGTGAAGGGGGGCTTCGATGAAGTTCGCGGCGTCCCGCCTTGATGCCGTTCAACCCTCGGCATCGGCATCGGTCAGTCAGGCAGCCAAAGCGGCAAAAGCGCGTGGGGAAGATGTGATTGATCTTGGCCTTGGTGAGCCTGACTTTGACACGCCTGCGCACATTGTCGAGGCCGCGCATCTTGCGGCCTTGCGGGGGGAAACGCGGTATCCCCCGACACATGGCACAGCCGAAATGCGTCAGGCCGTCGTGGACAAGCTGCAACGCGAGAATGATCTGGGCTATGCGCTGGATGAGGTCATTGTGTCAAACGGGGCAAAGCAGGTCCTGTTCAATGCCTTGATGGCGACGCTAGAGCCAGGCGACGAGGTGTTGATGTGCGCGCCGTATTTTGGCCAGTACAAGGATATCGTCTTGATCCTCGGGGGGGCGCCTGTTGCGTTGGAATGCCCTGCCGAAAACGGATTTCGCCTGACACCTCAACAGCTTGAAATGGCGATAACGCCAAAGACGCGCTGGATCTTGCTGAATTTGCCTTCCAATCCCGCGGGCGCGGTCTATTCCGGCGAGGACTTGCGCGCGCTTGGCGCGGTGCTCGAGGCGCATCCGCATGTTCTTGTCCTGTCGGATGAAATTTATGAACATATCCTGTTTGATGGCCGCGCGTTTTTGTCGTTTGCCGCCGCCAATCCGCAACTGAAAGACCGGACATTGACCGTCAACGGCGTGTCCAAGGCTTATGCCATGACGGGGTGGCGGATCGGTTACGGGGCAGGGCCCAAGCTTTTGATCGCCGCGATGAGCAAAGTTCAAAGCCAGATATGCTCTGGCGCCTGTTCGGTTGCGCAAGCGGCGGCTGCAGCGGCCCTCAATGGCCCGCAAGATGAAGTTGCGGTGTTTCGTGCGGCCTTTGAGGCGCGCCGCGATCTGGTGGTTGAACGTGTCGCCCGCATCGCAGGCCTGACCCTTGATCCGCCGGGCGGGGCGTTTTACGCCTTTATCGGCTGTGCAGGGCTGATCGGAGCCCAAACGCCCGACGGCAAAACGCTGGAGGATGATACAGCGGTCACAGCTTATCTTCTTGACGATGCTGGAATTGCCGCCGTTCCAGGCAGTGCCTATGAGCTTTCCCCCTTTTTTCGCATTTCCACAGCGACATCTCTGGAAGTTCTGGATGTTGCGATGGACCGTATCGCGGCCTCGGTGGCCAAACTCAAAGAAAGACATGATCCATGAAAAAACTCGTTCTTACCGGTGCCGCTGGCCGTTTGGGGTCATACTTGCGCGACCCTCTTTCGAAGATGTGTGAAACCTTTGTTTCCACCGATTTGGCGGACAGCATTGAAAATCTGGCGGACAACGAAACCTATGTCAAAGCGGACCTCAGCAATCTGGATGACATGCTGGAGGTGCTGAAGGGGGCCGATATGGTCGTGCATTTCGGTGCCTATGGCGACGAAGCACCCTTTGAGACCATTTTGGGCCCCAACATCATCGGCGCCTATAACGTGTGGGAGGCCGCCTATCGCAACGGGGTGCGCCGCGTGGTCTATGCGTCGTCGATCCATGCCGTTGGGATGCACAAGAAAACCGAATTTATCGGCATTGACGCCCCCCATAAACCGGACACGTTCTATGGCTTGGCCAAGTGTTTTGCCGAAGATCTGGCCAGCATGTATTGGGACAAACGCGGCGTCGAAGCCGTGTGCATGCGCATCCTGTCCTGTGCCAAAGTCAGCAATGCCCGCGCGGTGAGCACATGGCTCAGCTATAATGATCTGATCCGGCTTGTCACGCGAGCGATTGATACAAAGGTAACCGGGTTTTCGGTTGTGTATGGCGTGTCAGACAACGACCGCGCGCCGGTGGACAACTCTGGCGCCCGTCATTTGGGGTATCGCCCTCAGGACAACGCGGAACAGTTTGCACAAGAGATTTTCGAAGAGGCGGGTGTTCTGGATCCTCAGGACCTCGCGAATGCCTGCCACGGTGGCCCGTTTGCCTCTGTGCCTTTGGGCAACTCGGGCATTGCGGCGCTAAATCTCAAATCAGATGATGTTGCCAAAAAGTAGCAATAACAAAGCAGTATTTAACTCTCCTCATCTTCTCTGATGAGGGCGTCTGCCCCCAAGCACCAGGCAAATTGCTCCTGTTGCTTGGGGCTTTTCTTTGAGAAACCCTAGGCGACGGTTTCTTCGTTCAGCACGTCCGCGAAAGATTTGAAGAACTTTGAAGCCAGCTTTTTCGCTGTGCTTTGGATCAGGCGGCTTCCAAGTTGTGCAAGCTTGCCACCGATTGCGGCTTTGGCTTCATATCTCAGAATGGTGGTGTCCCCGTCAGCGGTCAGCGTCACGTCCGCGCCCCCCTTGGCATGACCCGCAGCGCCGCCATTGCCCTGTCCGGTGAGCGAGAACGCATCGGGCGCTCCGGCTGTATCAAGTTGAACATCGCCGCTAAAGCGCGCTTTGACTGGCCCGATCTTCAGCACAACCTTGGCTTCAAGTTCCGAATCCGAATGCTTGATCAGTTCTTCACAACCGGGAATGCAGCGTTGCAATACTTCGGGATCGTTCAGGGCAGCATAGACCTGTTCCTTGGGGGCGTTGATGATGATTTCGTCCGAGAGTTCCATTGGGTTTCCTTTCCTAACAACAGGGGAATCTGATTTTGTCGGCTTGTTCCGGTGTCAGCGCCATTTTCTTGCGCAGGCGGTTGATTGTTTTGATGAGCTTTCTCATGAGAGGGCGTCCTCTTCGTTAGACACCAGCGCATAGGCGTCT
Organism: Shimia thalassica; assembly: GCF_001458215.1. Taxonomy (GTDB): domain Bacteria; phylum Pseudomonadota; class Alphaproteobacteria; order Rhodobacterales; family Rhodobacteraceae; genus Shimia; species Shimia thalassica. Next base: position 514,960 of record NZ_CYTW01000002.1, read on the forward strand.
GGTGTATCGACATCGCAATAGAACCCGCGCGCAGTCAGGCCGTGCCGCTGCACCAGCTGGGGATTGTCGCGAGTAAACCGCATACATCCGGGTCGGGACGGATCCGCCGTCAGACGCGGGCGCAAGGCGCGGGGCACGGCGATGGGGGTGCCACGTGTGCCGTCCAGCGCCGGAATAGATATCTTGTTCGGGGCGGCGTTGTGATGGGCCTCAACAAGCGTGGTGATGTCTTCTGCGCGCAAATAGGGCTGATCGCCCAATCCGATCAGAACCACCTCTGCATCAGGACACTTCGACAAACCAAACGCGACCGAGGTTTGCTGGCCTTGTTCAAAACCTGCATGAAAGGCGCAGTCCACCTCGAGATCCTCAAGCGCGGCCGTGACCCGAGGCGCCTCGTGACCCGTCACAACCGTGATGGGGCCTGACAGGGCAGAGCGGTATTGCATCACAACATGGCGGATCATGGGGATACCTCCCACTGGCAACAACAGCTTGTTGTTGGTCCCCATGCGGCGCGACAGTCCCGCGGCCAGAATGATCGCTGCAACATCAGTCATGCGCCACTTGAACCGGTGTGCGGCGCACACGCACAAGCTCGGCAAGTATGGACAGGGCGATTTCTTCGGGCGTGACCGCCCCTATATCGAGACCGGCCGGTGCCTTGACGGTATCTATTTGTTCCTGACTCAGCCCGTTCGCCAAAAGCTTTTCCGAAAGATTTGCGAATTTGCGGGTACTGCCCACAAACGCGACATGCGCAGCCTGAGATGCAATCGCGCTTTCGAGGGACTGAACGTCGCCTTGGCCTTGGGTGGCCACAACGATCACGCGTTGCAGGTTTGTGGCGGCAATGGTGTCGGGTGTCTCCTCCAGAACGGCCCAATGAAATTGCGGGGCCAATGAAACAAGCGCTTGGGCAACAGGCGAGCCGCCCAGCACCACAAGCTGTGGCATGGGCAGGTAGGGTTCGACGTAGATATCGATGCTGCCTTTGGACGGGCACCCGTTGCGTGCAAACCGCGTGCCGTCTACTTCTTCACCGGCGCTGACACCTTTCTCGGACAGGGTTTCTTCGGGGGCCACGGACACCAATTGCGGCTGCCCGCTTGCCAGGGCCGCCATGGTGGTCTTTTTGACGGCGCCGCGAATGCATCCGCCCCCAAGCCACCCGTGCAAAATCGTGCCATCCGCCCCCAGAATGGCCTTGGCACCGGGTTTTGCGGCGGTTGAACCAACGGTGCGCACGATGGTGGCATAGGCAAAGGGTTCGTTGTTGTCGCGCAGGTTTTGAACAACACCTGCAAGGTCTTCTGAAAGGAATTCAGCCGGAGTCATAGGGACAGCACCTCATTTTCAAGGGCCGCAAGATCGGCCAAAGTGTTGGCAGCTTTAAACAGGTCAAGATGGGGCAGGGCGGCGGCCATGCCCGAGGCGACAGGCGCATAATCGCTCCACCCCTTGAGAGGGTTGAGCCAGATAACCTTGCAGCCGCGTTTCTTGAGGGTGCGCAGCGCGGCATCAAGGATTTCGGGGCGCGCGGTGTCATAGCCGTCCGACAGGATCAGAACAACGCTGCGCCCATCGACAAAGCGTTTGGCATAGGTATTGGCAAACCGTGCCAGCGACGGCCCGATCTCGGAACCACCGCCGAACCCGTCGGCCATCAGGGACATCCGTCCAATTGCCCGCAGCGTGTCTTTGTCCCGAAGGGCTTCGGTGATGCGCACAAGGCGGGTATGAAACAAATAGGCATCCGCCGTTGGATCGCTGCGCATCAATCCTGTCAGGAAAGCCAGAAAAACCTGCGCATAAACCGTCATCGAGCCGGACACGTCGCACAAGGCAACGATCTTGCGCGGGCGATCAGGGCGGTGTTTGCGCATCAGGCGCAAAGGCTCACCGCCGGTGCCAAGACTGGCACGGATGGTTTTGCGAAAGTGCAGCCTGTCGCCTTTGCGCGCGGCAATACGTCGACGAGATCTGCGGTCGCGCAAGGCTCGTCCCAAACGACGCGCCACGTCCTCGGCCTGTGCGATGTCTTCCGCGCGTACAAGGTCCCGCAAATCCTTACGCATCAGATTGCTCACATGGGTGGCAATAAGGCGGCCTTCGCCATCGCTGTTGGCGTCACCAGTCCCACCGTCAGGTGCGGTGCTGCTTCCTGAACTACCAAGGTCCTGACCTTTGGCGTCGACGGATGAATGGATGTCGGGGTTGTTCTTGCTGGGGGGCGTTTGAACGATCTTTTGTTTTACGCGGCCCGCATCCAACCAGAAACTGTCAAACAGCGCATCAAAGCGTTCGGCCTCGTCCTTGCATCCTGTGCACACGGCGCGCAGGGCCTGACGCGTTTCTTCTGGCCGGATGGCATTGACTTCACACAGCGCGGCCAAGGCCAGATCCGTTTCCAATACACCAAGCCGCAGGCCGTTTTCGCGCAGATGCGCCATAAACCCCGACACGCGGGCTGCGGGGCCGGGGTCGCGACTGGAGAAACGGGTCACGCGTGTCATGCCGCACGTCCTGCAATACGGCCTGCAACCTCGACCGTGATCTGGGCACGGTCGCTTTGGGTCTTCAGCAATGTGCCAAGCGCGTATTGCAATGCCGTTGGATCATCGGTCAGATCGGCAATGCCCAGCCCCATCAAGGCGGCGGCAAAGTCCAGTGTCTCGGCCACGCCTGGTACTTTTTCAAGCTCTTCCTCACGCAATTTTTGTACAAAACCTACAATCTGGGCGCCCAAGCGGTCTTCGATGTGCGGGCTGCGTGCTTTCAGAATGGCGAGTTCCGTGTGCCGGTCAGGATAATCGACATAGGCGTAAAGACAGCGACGTCGCAAAGCATCCGACAGGTCGCGGGTGCCGTTGGATGTCAAGATCACGATCGGTCGGGACTGCGCCGTGATGGTGCCCAGTTCCGGAATGGTGACCTGAAACTCTGACAACAGTTCAAGAAGATAGGCCTCGAACTCTTCGTCGGCGCGATCAATCTCATCAATCAGCAAAACAGGAGGGGTGTCCTGCGTGATGGCCGCCAGCAACGGGCGTTCGAGCAGGAAATCACGTGAAAAGATACGGGTTTCCACGGCCTTGCCGGTCTCGCCGTCTTCGGCTGCCGCTCGGATGGTCAGCAACTGGCGTTGGTAATTCCATTCATAGATGGCCTGCGCCGCATCCAGGCCTTCATAGCATTGCAGCCGGATCAGCTTGGTCTCGCGCTGGGCTGCCAGACTGCTTGCCAGCTGTGTTTTGCCCACACCCGCGGCCCCTTCGAGCAGCAAAGGACGCCCCAAAGTAAGCGCGAGGTGAATGGCAACCGACAGATCATCGGATGCAACATACCCGTCATCCGCCAAAGCGGTTTGAAGATGTTTCCACGTCATCATGAATTCCCGGTTTGTGGGCCCCGCACGGCGGGAGCCCACATTTGAGTGTCAACCGTGCAGGCCCAGTTCATTTGCGGTCTTCCAGATCCGCCAATGGTCATGGGGCATGTTGGTGTGTGTGTTCCCAAAGGGCCGGAACGCATCCTGCACCGCATTAGAGAAACAAGGCACACCACCGACATGGGGGCTTTCGCCCACGCCCTTGGCACCGATAGGATGGTGCGGCGATGGCGTCACGGTATAGTCGGTCTCGTAGTTGGGAACTTCCCATGCCGTTGGCAGGAAGAAGTCCATCAACGTGCCGGTCTTGCAGTTGCCCATATCGTCATAGGCAATCTCCTGGCCCAGAGCCACGGCAAGCGCTTCGGTCAACCCCCCATGGACCTGTCCTTCGATGATCATCGGGTTGATGCGTGTGCCGCAATCATCCAGCGCATAGAAGCGGCGAATTTCCGGAACACCCGTGTCCACATCGATGTCCATCACACAGACATAGGCCCCGAACGGATAGGTCATGTTGGGCGGGTCATAGTAGCTGACCGCTTCAAGACCGGGTTCGATTCCGGGGATGGCCTGATTATAGGCGGCAAAGGCGATTTCCTTCATCGTCTTGAACTTTTCAGGCGCGCCTTTGACAACAAACCGGTCCACGTCGAATTCCACGTCATTGTCGTGCACTTCGAGCAGGTAGGCCGCGATCATTTGCGCTTTGGCGCGTATCTTGCGGCCTGCCATGGCGGTTGCGGCCCCTGCAACAGGTGTCGAGCGCGACCCGTAAGTGCCAAGCCCGTAAGGCGCCGTATCTGTATCGCCCTCCTCGATTGTGATCGAGTCTGCGGGCAGCCCGATTTCAGAGGCCAAAATCTGGGCGAAGGTGGTCGCGTGGCCCTGACCCTGAGAAATCGTTCCCAGACGCGCAATTGCCGATCCGGTCGGGTGAATGCGGATTTCGCAACTGTCGAACATACCAAGGCCAAGGATATCACAATTCTTGACGGGGCCGGCGCCCACGATCTCGGTAAAGAAAGACAGCCCAATCCCCATCAGCTTGCGGGTTTTGCCTGCTTTGAAATCCTCGACACGTTGGGCCTGTTCTGCGCGCAGCCCGTCATAGTCGACGGTCTTTAGCGCTTTGTCCCAAGCCGTGTGATAGTCACCGCTGTCATATTCCCAGCCAAGCGCGGCCTGATACGGGAACTGCTCTTTCTTGATAAAGTTGATGCGGCGCAGTTCTGCCGCGTCCATATCAAGCTTGATTGCCAGAACCTCGATCATGCGCTCGATAAAGTATACTGCTTCGGTCACGCGGAACGAACAGCGATAGCTGACACCACCGGGCGCTTTGTTGGTATAAACGCCATCGACCTCAAGATAGGCCGTGGGAATGTCATAAGAGCCCGTGCAGATGTTCATGAAACCTGCGGGGAACTTGGTCGGATCGGCGCAGGCGTCAAAACCGCCATGGTCGGCCGTCACGTGACAATGCAGACCGGTGATCTTACCTTCTTTGGTCGCGCTGATCTTGCCGGTCATATGATAATCACGCGCAAAGGCGGTGGTCATCAGGTTGTCCATCCGGTCTTCGATCCATTTGACAGGCTTGCCTGTCACGATCGAGGCGACAACAGAACACACATATCCGGGGTAGGCGCCAACCTTGTTGCCAAAGCCGCCTCCGATGTCGGGCGACACCACGCGGATGTTGTGTTCCTCGATACCAGAGATCAATGACACCACAGTACGGATCGCATGCGGGGCCTGAAACGTGCCCCAGAGCGTAAGCTTGCCGTTAACCTTGTCCATCGAGGCGACGCAACCGCAGGTCTCGAGCGGGCAGGGGTGCGTGCGGTGGTAATACATGCTTTCAGTGGCCACGACGTCTGCATTTGCGATGACTTCTTCGGTGGGCTCTTTGTCGCCCGCATCCCATGTGAAGATGTGGTTGTGGTGCTTGCGTGGGCCATGGGCCCCGTCCGGCAACGAGCCGCCTTCTCCCATCAGGTCCTCGCGCAGAACTACGTCCGACTTGAGTGCCTCAAACGGGTTTACGATGACGGGAAGCTCTTCGTACTCTACCTCGACCAGTTCGATGCCATCCGCCGCGGCATAGCGGTCTTCGGCTACAACAAAGGCGACTTCCTGACCCTGAAACAGCACTTTGCCGTCTGCCAGAACCATTTGTTTGTCACCGGCAAGCGTCGGCATCCAATGCAAACCCAGTGGTTCGAGATCGGCAGCGGTCAAAACGGCAAGAACACCGGGCACCTCAAGCGCTGCAGCTGTGTCGATGCTCTTGATGCGTGCGTGTGCATAGGGCGAGCGCACGAAATCACCAAACAGCATGCCGTCCAGCTTGATATCGTCAACATAGTTGCCTTTGCCTTGTGTGAAGCGTGCATCCTCGACGCGCTTGCGCGAGCACCCCATCCCTTTGAGGTTTGCGACGCGATCTTCGCGGGTATCTACTTCGTCCTTCATTCTGCAGCCTCCTTGGATGCGTTCATTTCCACAGCTGCCGCCTGAATCGATTTTACGATGTTCTGATACCCTGTGCAGCGACAGATATTGCCTGCCATGCCAAAGCGGATTTCTTCTTCGGTCGGGTTCGGGTTCTCTTCGAGAAGTTTGGTTGCCCGCGTGATCATGCCCGGTGTGCAATAGCCACACTGAAGCCCATGGTGTTCCTTGAACGCTTCTTGCAGCGGGTGCAGATTGTCGGGACCGCCAAGGCCCTCGATGGTTGTGATCGACTTGCCGTCTGCTTGGGCGGCAAACATCGTACAGGATTTGACCGATTTGCCGTCGATGGTGACCGTACAGGCCCCGCAATGCGAGGTCTCGCATCCGATATGAGGTCCGGTGATGTTCAACCGCTCGCGCAGGGTATAGATCAGTAACTCGCGTGGTTCGGCCAGAAACTCTTCTTCCTTGCCGTTCACGTTCAGTTTGATGTGCATTTTGTTAGACATAGTTTCTTTCTCCCTTACGCCCGCGACCATGCGCGCTCGATGGCGCGACGCAGGATGACACCCGCCACGTGTTTCTTGAACGCGATGGGTCCGCGGTTGTCCTCGGTTGGGTCGATGTCGTTCAGCATCGCGGCGACAGAAGATTTGATCGCGGCATCGTCAAGCGCGGTTCCGACCAAGGCCGCACCGGCCGCTTCCGAAAAGATGGGTGTGTCGCTCAGGTTTGTCATTGCGATGGCAGCGGACGTGCAGGTGCCGCCCGACTGGGTGATCTGCACGGATGCAGCAGCGGTCGCATAGTCCCCGATTTTGCGCTTTTGCTTTTCATAGGCATACCCCCCGCTGGGCAAGGGGATCGACACAGCGGTGAGGACTTCTTCGTCATCACGCGCCGTCATATAGGCCGCTTCATAAAAGTCGCGTGCTGGCACATCACGTTCTCCGTCTGATCCGACCAAGGTAAAGGTCGCATCCAGACATTGCATCAGGCCGGGCATGTCGTTGCCGGGATCGCCGTTTGCAACATTGCCCCCGACGGTGCCCATATACCGCACCTGAGGGTCGGCAATTTGCAATGCCGCCTCGCGCAGGATCGGCGCGGCAGCGGTCAGCTCTGCGCTATCAATGATGTCGGCTTGGGTGACCATCGCACCGATAACGATGCGGCTTGCTTCAACAGTGATATCTGACAATCCACCAACGTCTTGCAAGTCGATGAGATGGGGCACTTCGGCCATGCGCAACTTCATCATGGGGATCAGGCTGTGCCCCCCCGCCATAACGCGTGCGTCGTCTCCGTGCTCTTCAAGAATGGCAAGAACCCCGGCCATATCTTGTGGTCGATAATACTCGAATGCAGCTGGAATCATCTGCTCTCCTCCCTAAAAGCGTTTGTTCTGGCTGAGAGGACGGTGGCACGCAGGGCACGGGGCAGGCATTACAAAACCCGTGAAATACAAAGGTTTTGCACGAAATGCGCCTAGGTCAGCACGAAATGCGCCATGCTAAACGCTGAGGGCGGCCTGTATGGTTTTGAGTTTGGAACGACTGACCGGAACACTTGGCAATTCCTCTGATTCAAAAATACAGAGACCCTTGTCTTTGGCCCGTTCAAAGCGCGAGACTTTGCTCGGGTTCACAAGATAGCTGCGATGCGTCTGCAAAAAGCCCGCAGGGCGCAACCGTTTGGTCGCCTCTGTGATGGGCCAGACGCAAAACAGCCGGTCCTTACCGGCATACATCTGCGTATAGTGCCCGTCAGCGCGCACAAGAGACACATCTTCCGGCGAGATGAAAACCTTGGCCCCATCCCGTTCGCAGGGGATTTGCAACGCAGGTGCTACCGGCGCTGGGCGCGGGGCTGGAGCTGGGACAGTGGGTTCGGGCACAGGCGGGCTGGTGACGTCGCCCACAGGTCTTGCGACAAGATACGTGACGCTGACCCACAGGAACGTGCCGAACAAAACAAAGCTCGAGAACACCACACCAAGCGCCAGAACCTCATTGCTCATCGTGGGGCCGAATTCGGTCAGGTTTGGCTCTGCGACAAAGTTTGTGCCTGCCATCGCCAAAAAGTGGACCGAGACAACCGCAAAGGCAAAGCACACGGTTCCGATGACGATATTGCGGTTGGTCCGCCCGCCATAGGCCACCCAAAAGGCAAGGATGCACAGCCCGATCGCGACAGCAGACGATGTCAGAAGACCCGAGAGGGTATAAGAGGCGCGGCACATCTCGAGACCAGCCATACCGATATAGTGCATGCCAAGGATGCCCACGCCGACAACACCACCCGCAAGGCTGATCAACAGCGGCGTGCGTTCCAGAAAATGCAGCATCACCAGCGCAGCCCCGACGATCAGGATCGCCGTCAACGCCGACATCAGCGTTATCGCCGCATCATAGTAAAACAGGATCGGCAATTGCAGCCCAAGCATCGCCACAAAATGCATCGACCAAATGCCTCCGCCCAAAGCGACAGATGCCAGCGCGATGGAAACCTGTCTTTGGAACAGGGGTTTCTTTGACAGGTCGCGTGTCAAAGACAGCCCGGTAAAACCCGCAACAAGCGCCACAATACAGGACATGAACACAAGGAATGTGTTGTGATCTGATTCAAGGAATTCCATGAGCGCTAATCTGTACGAAAATCGATATTATGGCAAATAAAGAGAATGTGCCCAAAAAAGTGAAGTTTTGACCTTTGACGTTCTGCGAAATTCAAAGAGGGGCTTGAGACGAGTCCGGGCATTCTGAACTATGCACAGCACGCCGTTGCGGGTGTGTTGAGGGGCCTTGGCAAAGCGGCCCTGACGCGTTGTTGCCCGATTTGGTCCGGTGTGCATCGTTTTGAATGCTTAATAATTAGGCGCATAGGTGCAAAAAATATCCGCAACTTTATCGGGACGGACTTCTGGTCTGAAGCTGGCTCATAGGTGAACGAACGGCCTCAAGCGGCTGTTTATCCTTGGTTTTTAAGGGGCGTCCGTGGCTTTGTCGCAGGAGCGGCGTTCGCAACTGCCAAGCATTTCACACCAAAACCGTGCTTCTGTTTCGGGCGCAAGTGGTGGGGGCGTTACTTGTCATCCCCATGCATCTCGGACAGTATTTAGCCATGGCAGACTTTTGCGACTTGTTGGTTTTTACAGATCTTGACGGCACCCTGATTGATCATGACACTTATGACTTTTCGCCTGCTTTTCCTGCACTCTCAGCGTTAAAAAACATGTCGGCGGGTCTTGTTCTGGCTAGCAGTAAAACAGCCCCTGAAATCAGTGATTTACGGCAGAAACTTGGAGTCGAGGAATGGCCTGCAATCGTGGAAAACGGGGCCGGCCTCTTAACTCCTTTTGTTCAACAATCCCCTGATGCGTCACAATATGAAACCGTGCGTCGGGTCCTTGAAAGTCTGCCCAAAGATCTGCGCAGCCTGTTTCTCGGGTTCGGAGATCTGAGCGTCGCGCAAGTGGCGCAACTCACCGGACTTTCACACGCAGGGGCCGCGCGTGCCAAAGAGCGCAGCTTTTCCGAACCGGGACAATGGTCTGGAACCGCGGAACAAAGGGATGCTTTTCTGGCCGCATTGGCGCAACAAGGTGTCACCGCCCAACAAGGCGGGCGGTTTTTGACGCTTTCGTTGGGGACCAATAAAGTCGACCAGATGCGAAACCTCATCGAGACCTACCGGCCGCGTCACACCATTGCTCTTGGGGATGCGCCCAATGATATTGCGATGCTGGAATTTGCGGATCTCGGCATCGTGGTTGCCAACCCCGCGCGGGAACCTCTTGCGCCTCTCGAAACTGAAAACACCGGCGGCATCATACGCACCAAAAAACCAGGGCCCACAGGATGGAATCTGGCGGTATTGGAAGCGATTGACCGCCTCGCACGAACCTAGGACGAAGAACACATGGCTGATTTCCATCAGAACGGAAACATCACGACACTACACAACCTGCGCACGCGCGACGTTCGTGAAATGGAAAACGAGTTGAGCGCATTTGCAAGTACACGCAACATCACCTTGATCTTGCCGTGCCTTTATTCGGAACTTGAAGGCGATGCGCTGCACAACATCCTGAAAGAGCTGTCTGAGGTCAAATACCTGCACCGGATTATCATTGGTTTGGACGCAGCAAGCGAAGAGCAGTTTCGCCATGCCAAAGAGTTCTTCAAGGCGCTGGATCAAAACCATATTGTCATCTGGAACGACAGCCCGCGCATGTTGGCGCTTGGGGATCGTCTTGGCGCATTGGGTCTTCGGCCCAACGAGCAGGGCAAGGGCAAGAACGTCTGGTCGTCGCTTGGGTATCTGATGAGTTGTGCAGACAGTGACGTGATGGCAATCCACGATTGTGACATCCTGACCTACGACAAGGAAATGCTTGCGCGGCTGGTTTATCCCGTGGCCAATCCCACGTTCCCATATCAGGTCGCCAAGGGGTATTACGCCCGCATTGGCGGAGAAAAACTGAATGGCAGGGTCACGCGGTTGCTGGTGAGCCCTCTGTTGATTGCCTTGAACCGTGTGATCGGGTCGCGTGACTATATCGATTTCCTGCGCAGCTTCCGATATCCGCTGTCCGGTGAATTCGCGATGCGCACGGCCATCCTGCCTGATCTGAGAATCCCGTCCGACTGGGGGCTTGAGATCGGCGTGTTGTCCGAGGCATGGCGCAATCTCGCACCCAAAGCCGTGTGTCAGGTTGAAATTTCGGATGCCTATGATCACAAACATCAGGATCTGAGCGCGGATGAAGCGACGGCGGGCCTTAACCGGATGTCCACCGATATCTGCAAGGCGATATTCCGCAAACTTGCAGCCGATGGAACCGTGTTTACCCCGAATGTGTTCCGTACACTGAAGGCCACCTATTATCGTTTGGCGCTTGATCTGCTGGACAGCTATTGCAGCGACGCAAAAATGAACGGGCTGAACATTGACCGCCACACGGAAGAACGCTCAATCGAGTTGTTTGCGGAAAACATCATGCGGGCAGGGCAAGTGTTTCTCGATAACCCGCATGAGACACCGTTCATCCCCACGTGGAGCCGCGTGCACGCTGCAGATCCGTCATTTCTTACAGATATGAACGCGGCCGCAATAGCGGATGAGGCCGAATACTAGGTTCGGCCCTGATTGGTGATCCAGCGACATTGATACGGGGCCAGCATGATCTCTTCCTGGTCCATGTCAATTGTGTAGCTGCCCAGCAAATCAAACCACTGTTCGTCTTCGATCAGGTTCATCGACAAATGTGACAGCACGACAGGCTGGTCGCTGACGTTGTGCAGGGCAAAGATGGATTGGCGGCGATCAAGGCTTTGCCGCCAGACACCGAAAACCCGATCATCCAAGGGCATTGTGAATTGTGTGGCGTTGGGGTGGAACGCCGGTTGCTTTGCGCGAATGCGCAGACGCTCGGACAGTGCCGTCAAAACCCGCGACTGCTTCGACGCGGGGTCATCAAGCAATGCGTTCAGCTCTGGATAATCCCAGCGGTGCCGATTGATGGCACGGTTCATGCCGCGATGTTTGACCTGCGCATGGTCATTAGGGGTCGCCAGCATCGAATGGATATAGAAGGCGGGAATGCCCTCGAGCGACATGGGGATCGTCTGGGTGCAGACAAAGCGGTCAAAGTGATGATCGTCTTTTCCGTCAAAGGTTTGCGCCGTTGCTTCAAAGTACGTTGTGTTGATCTCGTAGGGGGCTTCGCCGCCGTCCGGCAAGGCCCGCATGGAAACAAGACCACCCGTGTGCTTGATTGTATCGATCATGCGCGCCTGTTCCGTTGCGGGCAGGATGCCTTCGACCGGCCGCATCCCGATGCCATCGTGGCTGGCCGTAAAATTCAGATAGGCACAGCCCATGGGGGCGGGGGGCATGCCGCTTTGCCAGCGCCGCAGGTAATGGGCGGAATTTGACATGACCGCATGCAGGATCAGCGGAGGCAAAGGAAAATTGTAAATGGCGTGGGCTTCGTCGTGCTTGCCAAAGTAACTCAGGTTTTCGGCCTTGGGCACGTTGGTTTCGGTCAGCAGGATAATGTCTTCGGAAGCATAGTCGCACAACAGCCGCATAAGCTTGATAATGGCGTGCGTCTGGGGAAGGTGGATCGATGAGGTTCCGGCTTCTTTCCAGAGAAAGGCCACCGCATCGAGGCGGATGACCTTTACGCCGTTGTCGACATGCAGGCGGATGATGCGCAGAAATTCCAACAGCACTTCAGGATTGCGGAAATCCAGATCAATCTGGTCATGGCTAAAGGTGCACCAGACATGACGCGGCCCGTTGACCGTTTCGACCTCTTGCAAAAGGGGCGTTGTGCGGGGGCGGACCACATCACCGAGGTCATCATCGGGGCTGGCCTCGAAGAAATACTTGTCATAGGGCGCCTGTCCCTGCCGGTAGCTGTTGAACCAGTGTCCCTGGCTTGAAACATGGTTCAGCACCAGATCAGACATCAGGTCAAAATCCTCGCTGATCCGGTTGATATCCGGCCAGTCCCCAAGTTGCGGGTTCACGGCGCGGAAATCGGATACGGCAAACCCGTCGTCGGATGTATAGGGAAAGAAAGGCAGGATATGCACACCGTTGACCACGCCCTTCATCCGGCGCAGCAAAAAGTCATGCAACAGATCAAGCGGCTTGTGGCTGCCGTCGATGATCGAGTTGCCATAGGTGATCAGGAGGGCATTTTCTTCGTTCCACAGATCATTGCTGGGGATACGGCCGGTCTCGCTTTGTTGGGAACCATCCGGCCAGAACGCGTCTATAACGTCATGCGCAATGTGATCACTCTCTGCGGCAGGATAAATCTCCTGAATAAGGGTGGTAAGTCTACTGTGAAGAGCGTGTTTTTGTGTCATCGGTCAGGAGCTTGTCTGGTAGTCTTCATTTGAATGATCTGGTCACCCGACCATAGGGAACCTGTCCGGTTTCCAAAATCAATTTTAGCCATATACGCCAGTTCCTGCGGCATCCGGGGCCATGTTGATGATTTCTGCAGCAGAGTCACAATTGCTAAAACAGCCGGTGATTGTACTGGCCCAAAGCTATGTCTGCTTCCCGAGCATCGGCTTAGGGTGGCGACAGTCACAAAACCAGCCAACGGTCAGTGCTTGAGAATTACCTGTGCTTCGCTTTTGAGAACATCCGCCAGTATATCGCTTCCCATACGTGGATCAGGCAGAGCAGGCTGGATCAACGCAATGTCGCGTTTTGCGGTAGGGTCTTTCAGGGCGCGCAGACAGACATCTGTTCCGCGTCTGGCCTCAACCGCCGCATAGATGCTGGGAAGGATCGCGAAACCGGCGCCTGTCGCTGCCATCAACCGGATGGCATCAAGGCTTGTGCCTTCATACTCGTCTGACACCCGTCCGCCCGCTCTGGCAGACAGGCCTGCAACAATGTGAGAGAGCCTGTGACCCGGGCTCAGCGTTAAAAACGTCTGATCCGCCAAAGCCTCCAGCGGCAAGGGTGCAGTCTGTCGTGCCTGAAGATGATCACGCGCCATGGCAACCCAAAGGGTTTCGGTGAACAGATACGTGCTGCGCGCGCCGGGGTGATCTTCTGGCGTGGAAATGATCATGTCCAACCGCCCCGTGCGCAAACCTTCGCTGAGGTCGCGCGTGCTTTCTTCACGAACGATCAGGCGAAAACTCGGGTGGTCCTTGTGGAGACGTTTGACCACGCCCGGCAAGAGGTACGGGCCAATCGATGGCAGCACCCCAAGCCGGAGCCGACCTTGGAAAATGCCGCCTCCCTTGACGGCAGCTCTTAAATCTTGATGTTCATACAGGATCCTGCGGGCGCGTCGCACAACCTCTTCGCCGGCGGGGGTGACTTTGGCGCCCGTCCGGCCTCGTTGGAACAGGGTAACGCCAAGCTCGGTTTCAACTTCCGACAACTGGGACGAGAGGCTCGGCTGGCTGACGTTCAGCTGTGCCGCAGCCAGACCGACCTGACCGGTATCAGCGATCGCCACGATATATTCCAGATGGCGTAGGGTAGGGCGCATATATAGCCTCAAGCTATGTTTGATGCGCATTATATATATTTGAATCTAATCTACCTTTCAACCCATATCGGCGCGAGTGACCCCAGCAACCTTGAAAGGTGCCCATATGAAATGCCCAGTGGACGGAACCCTGCTTGTCATCAGCGAGCGCAGCGGCGTCGAAATCGATTATTGCCCACAGTGTCGCGGCGTGTGGCTGGATCGTGGAGAGTTGGACAAGATCATCGCTCACTCTGCCCCCGCCGTCGCGCAGGACTATTCCCGCGAGCGGGATAGACACCACGCACAGAAGCCATGGAAAAAGCGCGAGAGTTTCCTGTCGGATCTCTTTGACTTCTAACGCGCATCACATCTCGGCGGGAACAGGCCCGCCTTAAACTTCCTGCAAAAAATCCAAGGGACAGTTATGGAACTTTCAATCGCCTCTCTGGCGGGCAATCTGCTCGCGCCGACTATTTTGTTTTTTGTTCTTGGCCTCGTCGCGGCCTTTGCCCGCAGCGATCTGTCGATCCCGGAAGGCGCGGCCAAGGTCATGTCGATCTACCTGCTGCTTGCCATCGGGTTCAAAGGCGGGGCGGCCGTCTCCAAAGGGGGAATTGACGGACAGCTGGTAGCATCCCTCGGCGCCGGTATCGTGCTTTCCTTTGTCTTGCCTTTTGTCGCCTTCGGCCTTCTTCGGGTGATGACCCGTCTGGATGGGTTGAATGCTGCTGCGGTGGCGGGGCACTATGGATCGATCTCCATTGTCACTTTCGTCACGGCAGTCAGCCTGCTCGAGGCGCGCGGCATCTCGTCTGAAGGTTATCTTGTGGCCGTTGCAGCCGTGATGGAAGTGCCTGCCATCATGTCTGCGCTCTGGATTGCTGCCCGCAAGGGCGAGGGCATTGCCGTTGACAGATCCCTGATACGGCACATCCTTGGCAACGGATCGATCGTGCTGCTTGTCGGATCGTTTGTGATCGGGGCAGCGACAGGTGAAAGCGGTCTCAATGACCTGCGGCCTTTCATTGTCGTGCCGTTCACCGGTGTGCTGGCACTGTTCCTTCTGGATATGGGCCTTTCTGCGGGGCGCAGCATTCTGGAACACCGCAAAGACATTTCCGGCGGTTTGCTTCTATTTGGTTGTGTGATGCCCGTTATCGGCAGCCTGTTCGGTCTCGCAGCGGCAGCTTTGGTCGGGCTTTCAACAGGCGGCGCGTTTCTCCTCATGGTACTCAGCGCCTCGGCCTCCTACATTGCGGTTCCGGCTGCGATGCGGTTGGCACTTCCCAAAGCCAAGTCCGGCATCTACCTGACCCTCGCGCTGGGTGTGACGTTCCCCTTTAACCTCACACTCGGCATGCCGCTCTATTTCATGCTCGCAAGTTCGGTGGGGCCTTGAGCGAACCGTGACAGGCAGTTGCCTCGTGTTTGCCGAAACATGGAAACGGAAGATGTCAAAGTAGAGTAGTGCCCGCAAACAGTTTCCGAACTGACGAGTGACAAACCTCATGAAACAGAAAAGGCCGCCCTCAGTTTGTGCGGCCCTTCTTTTCACGCCGTTTGATCACCGGTTCTCAAGGCTTTGCTCAAGGAATGTGACGACCCGGGCAATCTGATCGGCGCGCGTCTTCAGATCATCAATCTTGTTGCGTATCACTTGGGCGGCCTCTGATCGGTCGCAACTGCCATTCATCGTCTCGATAATGTCGCGCAGATCCGCGATCGACATACCTGCATCACGGGCTTTGGTGAAAAACCCCAAGAGTTCAAGGTTGTGATCCGGATAGTCGCGATAGTTGTTAGTGTCGCTTTCGCCCGTTGTCGACGAAATGAGGCCATTGCGTTCGTAAAACCGGATTGTGTCGCGGCTGACACCTGATTTGTCAGCGAGTTCACCTATGCGCATCTGATACTCCGTAAACCATGAACAATGGTCTATTGTTTTTTATTGATCTGATCTTTATGTAACTCTGGAAACGGCGCATTGCAATCGCCCCTCGGTTATCAGGAGTTACCCTTATGTCCATTCGCATCGCAATCATTGGCGGCGGCTACATCGGCGCCGAGCTTGCTCAAGAGCTTGAAGAAAAGGCAGAAATCACTCTGATTGAACAGCGCACCCATTTTGTGCACACGCCTGCGATGATCCGGGCGGTGGTGGATCCATCCATTCTGGATGACGCTCTGGTCCCATACGACAAACTCTTGCAAAGGGGACGTGTCATACAAGCCCGCGCTACAAAAGTGGACGAAATAGGCGTCACACTTGAAAATGGTGAGCGGGTTGAGGCGGACTATATTGTGGTGGCCACCGGCTCTGAGAACGCGATGCCATTCAAACCGAACAGCGGTGGGATCGAGCAATTGCGTGCCGACAACGCGCGTATTCATGGACTGCTGCAATCAACAGGGCGGGTGACGATCGTTGGTGCAGGCGCTGTTGGTACAGAACTGGCCGGCGAGATCGCACATTTCATGCCAGAGAAAGAAATCACCCTGGTCTCGGGAACGCCGACGTTGTTTCCGGACATGCCTCAGAAACTTGGAGCATCTCTCAAGGCCAAACTCGAGGCCGCAGGTGTGAAAGTCATCCTCGGATCCCGCGCCGAAAACCTAGAGAGCCTGACTGTGCCTTATATTGGCGATCTGTCTTTGAGCAACGGGCAAACAGTGCCGGCGGGCTTGGTTTTCCCGGCTATCGGCTCGCGCGCAACGTCCGAGATTTTGGCTGCACTGCCGGGGGTGTCCAAAGGTTCTGCAAACCGGATCAAGGTCGACAGCTGGATGCGCCCGTCTGCCTTGCCAAATGTATTTGCCGCAGGAGACGTTGCCGAAATGGGGGACGCGATGACAATTGTTGCAACCAGTCGACAAATCCCTTGGCTAAAGAAATCCTTGCAAGCGCTGGTCGGCGGCAAAAAGGTTGAAGACCTGAAGCCCTATACCCCGTGGAAGAAAGCGCCAATTCTGGTGCCCTTGGGACCGGAGAAAGGGAACTCGTTCCTGTCACTGTTTACCGCTGGAGACTTTCTGACGCGAAAGATCAAGGGCGAGGGGCTGTTTCTTCAGAAAACCCATAAAAGGTTCGGGGTTCATTGAACCAGAGCGGTCTTGTTGGAAAGCTAAAACGCTCCAGCATTTGGGCAGCTATTTCCAATGCGAAGGCTCGGAACTTTTCTTCTCGGACTGCGACGGACGTCGCTGACCGAGAAGAAAACGTATTACTGTCAGCCGTTTGAGGTACTTTGCTATTTGTAGACACGCCGGCGCAGGTCACGTTGCGCGGAAAAGATTCTGTATGCAGATTCCGAGTCGGCAAGGGGGGCATTACAGGAATAGGTTGAAAGGCGAGCCGTAACCGTTGGGGATGCGGAGCGTTCAATTTGTCAATTTCTAACAGTGTGTTGTGAAGTATAAATGGTGCCCCCACACGGACTCGAACCGCGGACCTACTGATTACAAATCAGTTGCTCTACCAGCTGAGCTATAGGGGCACACCGTTTCAGGAACGGCGTTAACAGGTTGCGAGGTTGGTTTGGTCTACAAGAGGCAGTCAAAGCTGCTTTCGAGTGACGCAAACTATCGAATCTCGTTTGCTGTTGGCGATGCTTCTAAACGTAGAAAAAGGCGGGTGCAAACCCCAAAATATGATTTGGCAAACTTTTTTTCAGGCAAGCGCTGTGTGGTTGTATTTTTACGTGTATTGTCCCAAATCGGCCGGGGCAGTCTCGCTGTTTGGCCTCGTGTCAGGGCAGAGGGAGTGCAGGGTTGGTAGGCTCGGAGGGGGCAATAAAAAGAGCCTTGTTGCGCAGGGCAAAGAGGGCGAGAGGCGTGTTTAACGACGGGCGCTTTTGGCGGGCGCTGCGGAGGCGAACAAGTTGCTTTGGCCGGTGTCGCGCAGATCTATTAGGGCATCAATCCACGCCTGCGCCTGTTCAATGTGGCCACGACGCAAAAGCTGTAGGGCCATCTCGCGTTGGGGGCAGTCGGGATAGAGATCAAGCCACTGATCTTTGGTCTGACGGATGCTTAATTCGGTCAAGAGAGTCTCCCGGCGAGAGTAATGTTTCACAATAGGTTAATAAAAGGTTAACACAGTTTTTCCATTTTCGATATCACAGAAAAAACGAAGCGGACCGAGGCCCGCTTCATATGTGTTTTCCGGTGATGCCCTGCCTGCCTAAATCAACATAGCAGTTTGTTCCGCAATCACTTTTTCTTCGTTTGTTGGAATAACGAGCGCTTTGACCACACTGTCCGCTGTGGAAATAACGGGCCCACCACTTTGATTGGCTTGCGCATTTTCGGTTACTCCAAGCCAGCCGCATCCGGCCAGAATCTTGCTGCGCACATTAGAGGCATTTTCACCGATTCCGGCGGTAAAGACGATTGCATCCACGCCTTCCAGGGCCGAGGCCATAGAGCCGATCTGGCGACAGGCGCGATAGGCAAACAAATCGATCGCTTCTGCAGCGGCGGGGTCGTCACTGGCAGCGAGGTCGCGCATGTCGCTGCTGATCCCGCCTGAGACACCATAAAGACCCGACTTAGACGAGACGATTTCCTCGGCTTCTTCGATGCTCATGCCCTTGTCGCGCACGAGATAGAAGATCACACCCGGATCCAGCTCGCCCGAACGTTTGCCCATCATCAGGCCATCAAGTGCGGTAAAGCCCATCGAGGTCGCGACGCTTTTCCCGTACTTCATGCCACACACACTCGCGCCGTGGCCGAGATGAAGAACAATCACGCGGCCCGATTGTGCGCCAAGGTACTCGGGAAGTTGAGAGGCGATGTAGTCATAGCTGAGGCCATGAAAGCCATAGCGCAACACGCCCTCGTCGCTGAGTGCGCGCGGAATGGCAAACAGCTGGGCAAGGCGCGGCTGGGTGCGGTGGAACGCGGTATCGAAACAGGCAACCTGCGGAATATCCGGCCAGACCGCTTTGAGCGCTGCAATCCCGGCAAGGTTATGCGGCTGGTGCGCGGGCGCCAAGGGGGCGAGGGTCATGATCTTTTCAATCACCTCGGGGGTGATGACGGCGCTCTTGGTGAAATCCTGTCCACCGTGCACGACGCGGTGACCGGCAGCGACGATTTCGAGGTCATCCAGCCTGACTTGCAGGTGATCGGTTAGCCAAGCGAGCGCTTCGGCATGTTTGGCCTCTGGAGCGATTGGCAATACGGTTGTTTTGCCATCTGCATGATGTTCTGCAGTACTTCCAATACGATCAATCAGCCCCTGTGCCAGAAGGCTTTGATCAGCGGCGGCAAAAACGCCGTACTTCACGGAAGAGGAACCCGCGTTCAGGACCAGAATGGCTTGGGTCACAGATATGCCTTTCCTTGACGATAGTGGACCATCAACTGGGCCAGAGCAGCAGAGACGACACGCGATAGGGTACCATCGGCGCGGCTTGTCAGCATGACAGGAACGCGCGCGCCCAGCACAAGCCCCGCTGAGTCGGCGCCAGCCAGATACATCAGCTGTTTGGCGATCATGTTGCCCGCCTCGAGATCAGGGGCGATCAGGATGTCCGGATCACCGGCCACCTCTGAGACAATGCCCTTGGTTTCTGCGGCGGCCTTGCTGACGGCGTTGTCAAAGGCGAGGGGACCATCCAGCAACCCGCCGGTAATTTGCCCGCGCTCGGCCATCTTGCACAACGCGGCTGCTTCGACCGTGGATGGAATTTTGGGATAAATGGTTTCAACAGCCGACAGAATGGCAACCTTTGGCAGATCGACACCAAGGGCGTGCCCCAGTTCAATCGCGTTTTGAATGATGTCGGCTTTGGTTTCCAGATCCGGAAAGATGTTGATCGCGGCGTCAGAAATCAAAAGCGGTTTGGGATAGGTTGGCACGTCGAGCACAAAGACATGGCTCATTCGGCGCTCGGTGCGCAGGCCACGTGTTTTGTGTACGACTTCGCCCATGATCTCGTCCGTGTGCAACGCGCCTTTCATAAGGGCCTGTGCCCGGCCTTCATGAACAAGGGATACGGCCAGTTTGGCCGCCTCGTGGCTGTGGGCGGCGTCGATGATCTCGCATCCGCTGATATCAAGACCGGCTTCGCTTGCGGCCGCGTTGATCTTGTCCTTTGGACCCACAAGGATCGGTGTGATAAGGCCGTTGTCCCGCGCGGCTATCGCGCCCTCAAGAGAGGCGTCATCGCAAGGGTGCACGACAGCTGTCGCGATCGGCTCGAGAGGCTCGGTTGCTTTCAACATGAGATCAAAGCTTGCCGAGCTTTCTGCTGCGTTGCTTTGGTCGACCTGATCAATGGGTAAAATCACGGTGGATCTCCTGATGCCCAGCCTGGAAAGCTGGTGTTACTATGCACTACGCGGCGGTACATACGCTTGTTTTGTCCCGAAAACATGACACAGCGCAAATTGGCGCGGTTGTTTGCGTAACGTCGCCCGAGTTGCCAGAGCAACGGGCGGATGTCAGCCCAAATGCCTGCGAAGCGAGCATCTCACGTGCGTGGTGCGAAATCTCCATAGTTGCGTTGCGCAAAGACCAGCGGCGTGCCTTCGCCGATCATTGCCTGCTGAACAAGGCCCACCATGATAGAGTGGTCGCCGCCTTCATGAAGCGCATGTGTCTGGCATTCGAACCGTGCAAGGCAATCGTCAAACACAGGCACGCCGGATGCGTTATAGCGCAGATCGACACTCTCGAACGCGTCGCCATTGTTGGCAAATTCAAGGGCGAGAGGTTTTTGATCGTTGCGCAGGACGTGGATCGCAAAGTGCTTTGCTTCGCAGAAAAAGGAATAGCGCTCAGAGGATTTGGCAGGGGCCCAGAGAACCAAGGGTGGCGTAAGGGAAAGCGCCGAAAAGGAATTCGCGGTCATGCCGATGCCAACGCCGGATGTGGGCGCGGTGATCACTGTCACGCCTGTTGCAAAACAGCCGAGCGCGTCCCGAAAGTCGCGGGAATTGTCTTCACATGGGGTGAACTGCCTGACCATCGCGCGATCCTGTTTTACTGCCCATTCTTGATGATTGGCACCGCCTTTACGCGAATAGGTCCCACATGCAAGAGATTTTACGAGAGATCAGTTCAAATCTTCCAGCAATCGGCCATGTTTGCGTGTTTGCTGTATCACTTCGCCAAAGGTGGCGTATCCACGCGACTTCAGCATGGGCAGCATTTTGCACAGCACTTCGGCCGTCGCATAGGCATCTCCCAAAGCGGTGTGGCGCAGGTGAGCCGGTATGGTCACGCCCAAACGCTCACACAATGCGTCCAGCGTGTGGGTTTCACTGGCCCCGAACAGAACCGCAGACAAAAGAACCGTATCAATAATGGGGTGGTCCCAATTCAAACCATTCTCTTTGCCGTAGCGGCG
The DNA here is from genome assembly GCF_001458215.1 of Shimia thalassica. Classification (GTDB taxonomy): domain Bacteria; phylum Pseudomonadota; class Alphaproteobacteria; order Rhodobacterales; family Rhodobacteraceae; genus Shimia; species Shimia thalassica. The sequence continues at coordinate 536,186 of NZ_CYTW01000002.1, forward strand.
CAAAAAGGCCATGTCGAAAGGCGCGTTGTGGGCCACAATGACCGAGTCCCGAGCGAAGACATGAAACTGTTTTGACACGACATGCGCATCGGGCGCATTTGCGACCATCGCGTCGGTCACGTGGTGCACTTTGGTCGAGGCAGGGGGGATCTTCATGCCGGGATTGACCAATTGGTCGATGCTCTCGCCGGGGATGATCCGACCATTGACCACACGTACCGCACCCAGTTGCACAACCTCGTCCTTATGCGGAAGTAGGCCGGTGGTTTCGGTGTCAAAGACCACAAAGTTCAGCCCCATAACAGCGCGGTGCTCGAATTCTTTGTCTTCCTCGTGCTCCAACAGATCAAAGTCATAGACCAGCGGACGCGCCGCCTCTGGCGAAATCTCGGCATGAGCCTCGTCAATGACAATCATATACCCCTGCGTGGCCCCCAGCGGTTTCAGGCGGGCATCAAAACTCAACCGGCCCTCGGTGCCTTGAGCTTCAAAGGACACATCCATGCCGGATTTGACCATTTTGGTGTGGGCGGCCTTGAGGGTGTCTTTGCTCAGGTAGTCAAAGATTGACGCATTCAGGCGGGGGACATGAATCTGTCCCAGAACTTCGGCGGCCTGTCCGTCGTACAGCACAATCTGGTGGGACGGGCTGACAATGATCATGGCGATTGGAATTTCGGTGAGCAAGGCGGTCAGGAACTCTTTTTCCGTGGCCAGCTGGGCGGTTTGGGTTGCGACCGCTTCCGCTGTGGATTCCTCAGTCTGGTTCAGCTGACCTGCTACGGCCTGCGCGGCCGGGGCCAAATCACCAAGATAGCGCGCTTCTTCCGCACTCAGCTGGACATTGACGCCGGCATGGGCACGGGTGCGCATGCTGGCCGCCACCCTTTCGATTGGCTTGGCCACGTTTTCATCAAACAGCAGCCAGATGCCCATGGACAGGCCCATGAAACCAAACAGGGACAGCACGGCAGAAAAGATGAAACCATTGAGCACGTCGCCCTCGACCGATCGCTGAAAACCAATGAACAAGGCGCCAGAAACAACGGCAGCCCCACCAAAGGCGATCAGCAAAAAGAACAGAAAAACACGCAGACGCAAAGACAGACTCTCAAACATTAGCCGATCTCCTTGCACAAGACCGATAGGATCGGATCGTCAATGCCAACCGGAACCCAGTCGGCCCCGCTGATGGTTCCGTCTTGGGCGAACACAACATCCGCATCAGCCACCGCCCTGCGCCCCAGATTGCAATCTCCCAATACAGGGATTTTGTTCACTGCGGCCCAGCGACCAAACGAGTAGAGATCAAAAAGCGCCAGACCAGGCTGTGCGTCGTTGGTCTTGGCTGTTGCGATGTCAACCGCGACGAACTTGTCCACATAGGGATAAACATAGGTCCACGGACGGTACATTGCCCGGCTTTCGACTGTTTGGGCGACTTGCATGCCTTCGGGTAATTCGGACTGTGTGCGTGAAAACCACGTATATTCATTCGATATCGTCGCCGCGATCATCGCGGCGCCTGCTGTTACCGGTACGAGCCAGCTGGGCAGGCGTCCGCCTGTGGTGCGACGCACAACCATCATCAGGCCGCCCGCGGCGACCCCCGCAAAAACAACGGCGATCAATTCCAGAAACATGTTCTTTCCTCCTCATGGCGGCCCTGCCAGTCCTCTTTCCGACAGGGGGCCAATTCATTTTGAGCCTTAGCTCAGCATACCGCGTCCGTGGCCGATTGCAGACTGTAGGGATTTCACGACTACAAAGGCATCGCGCAGATGGCTGCGTTCGAAATCGGACAATTCGGCGGGTAGCAAATAGTTGTCGGGCTTGTTGCCCGCTTTGACCTGTGCAGCCTGATGCAACAGGCGGGTTTCGGCGATCAGGTCATAGGCGTCCAGCAAATCGGCCGCACCTGCTTTGCTGATGATGCCGCTGTGCAGCGCCTCTTCCAGACGGGCGCGCGTGTTGATCGCGGTCAGACGGCCTTGCAAGGCGTAGATGCGGCCAAGGTCGACGATGGGCACAACACCGTTATGCTTCATATCGAGCTGGTTCTTGTGCTCGCCGGACCGGATGGTCGCAAATCCGCGCAGCAAGCCAAGTGGCGGCTGATGTTTGAGCGAATTGGACACCATGTGGGCCACAAAGATCGAGTTTTCACTGGCTGCCTTTAATGTTGTTTCCTGAAGGTCAGCGAACAAATCGGAGTGTCCACCAATCGGGCGCAGGTCGAACATCACACTGGCCAGCATTTGCGCTTCTGGGACGGGTTTGCGAATCCAGCCGCTAAAATACTCTTTCCAGACTTTGACTGGCTGGCACCAGCGCGTCGCGGTTGCCATCATGTCTCCGGGGCAATAGAAATATCCGCAGACATCCAGACCATCACTGACAAATTTGGCAAGGTCCGCGAAATAGCCGGTCTGCTGTTCGTCGGTTACGGCATCATCAAGGATAAGACAGTTGTCCTGATCGCTGACGCCGGTTTGTTCCTGACGTCCTTGCGATCCACAGGCCAGCCAGAGATAGGGCACAGGGGCAGGGCCGAGTTTTTCTTCGGCGAGGGTCAGCAAGCGACGAGTTGCTGTGTCGGCGATGTCGGTAATCAAACGGGTGACCACCTCGTGGCGGTTTCCGCCGGCCACAAGCTGCACAAGCAACTGCGGAATGCGGGCCGTGACTTCTGCCATTTCCTCGGCGGTACGGGCATGGGCGATCTCACTGACCAACTCGGCCGAACTGACAGCCTGAAAACGGGTCAGATCGGTCTGGGTCACGATCCCGACAAGCTTGCCGGACTCGACAATCGGGATATGCCCGACTTTGCGCTCCATCATCGCGTGCAACACATCGGACCCGATTGCCGACGGGGCAAGCGTGATCGGGTTGCGTGTCATGACGTCATCTACTGAGGTCGTCACCGGCAAGGCCTCGGCCAGAACCTTGCCCGACAAATCGCGCGTGGTCAGAATGCCGGACAGGCTGTCGCCATCCGTGATGCAGAGCGATGAAATCCCTTTTTCGCGCATGATACGCGCGGCGTCCTGCACGGTGGCATCGGCGGCGCAGGTCATCGGGTTGTGCGCCATCAGGGTTTCAACGCGGCTGGTGGCAAGATTGCTTTCACGGGGTTTCTCGATCCGTGTGCGATCAAAGAATTTGCGGGCGGCCTCGTGGTCTTCGATCATCTTGTAAAAGGGGATAGGGGGCAGCACCAACAGTACAGAATGCTCGCCCGCGCGTGCGCTGGTCACGGCGATACCGTCCCGCAACAATCCGCGTTCACCAAAAGAATTACGTAGGCTCAAATGCGAGACAACAACATCGTTCTCGTCACGCACTTCGATCTTACCTTCATAGATCAGAAACAGTCCCGGAAGCTTTTCACCAACATCATAAACCGAAAAATCCTTCTCGACTTCCCATGCTTCGAACAGCGGCGCGATCTCGGCGATCACCTCGGGTTTCAAGGCATCATAGGGATGGACGGATTTCAAAAAACGGATGATTTGCTCTTGGCTCAGGGGCATTGGAATCAACCTTGAAAGGAAAAGAAAAAGTCCTGTCCGATATGCACCGGACAGGACCAGAATTAAATAGGACGGGCCGTCGCGGGGGAGGGCCCGCCCGTCATATTTTTAGTGACCTTCGACAGCCGCGCCAGCACCTTTCGGGATGCGGACGTTTTCAACCAGATCGTCGATCTCTTGTGGGATCGGATCGGTAGATTTCGACACAATAAAGGCAACCGCAAAGTTGATCATCGCGCCAACTGCACCGAACGAAGTCGACTTGATGGTGCCCAGCAGAGGATCAGCATCCGTGAACGAGTTGGTACCCGGGATGAAGAGCCAGCCTTTGTGCAGGAAGATGTAGACCAGAGTCACGATCAGACCTGCCAGCATACCAGCAACCGCACCTTTGTTGTTCACCTTGGTGAAGATACCCATCATTAGAGCCGGGAAGATCGACGCAGCAGCCAGACCGAATGCCAGAGCAACGGTTTGAGCAGCGAAGCCCGGAGGGTTCAGACCAAGGTAGGTCGCAACCGCGATCGCAACAGCCATCGAGACACGTGCCGACATCAGTTCGCCTTTTTCCGAGATGGTCGGGACCAAGGCGCCTTTGATAAGGTCGTGCGATACCGCCGACGAGATCGCCAGAAGCAGACCAGCAGCAGTCGACAGAGCAGCAGCCAGACCACCAGCAGCGACCAGAGCGATCACCCAGCTAGGCAGGTTTGCGATTTCAGGGTTAGCCAGAACCAGGATGTCGCGGTTGAACTTGGTCAGTTCGTTTTCGCTACCCCAGCCAGCGGCTTCCATTTCGGCAACTTTGTCAGCGTTCTTGTCGTTGAAGTACGCAATTTTACCGTCGCCGTTCTTGTCTTCCCAGTTCAAGAGACCGGTTTTCTGCCATGTGGCCATCCAGTCATACTTGTCTTCGGCTTCCATCATCTGGACCGAAACAGGGTCGCCCGACGTGCCATTTGGCCACATCAGTTCCGAGATGTTCAGACGCGCCATGGCACCAACAGCAGGAGCAGTCAGATACAGCAGAGCGATGAACACCAGCGTCCAACCTGCCGACCAGCGTGCGTCAGCAACGGTAGGTACTGTGAAGAAGCGCATGATGACGTGGGGCAAACCCGCAGTACCGATCATGAGCGACAAGGTGAACAGAACCATGTTAAGAGTATCGCTGTGGTGTGCGGTGTACTCTTTGAAGCCCAGTTCGGTTACGATCATGTCCAGTTTCGACAGGAGCGCTTCACCCGAAGCTGCGTGCTCGCCGAACAGGCCCAGAGCCGGGATCGGGTTGCCAGTCAGCTGCAGCGAGATGAAGATTGCCGGAATGGTGTAGGCAATGATCAAAACGCAGTACTGAGCAACCTGAGTGTATGTCACACCCTTCATGCCGCCGAAAACAGCGTAGGCGAAAACCACACATGCACCGATCAGCAGACCGGTTGTGTTGTCAACTTCCAGAAAGCGGCCAAACGCAACGCCAACACCTGTCATCTGGCCGATCACGTATGTGGTCGAAGCCACGATCAGACAAATAACGGCCACCAAACGTGCGGTGGGCGAGTAGAAACGGTCGCCGATGAATTCCGAAACGGTGAACTTGCCGAACTTACGCAGGTAAGGCGCAAGCATCAGGGCGAGCAGAACATAGCCGCCGGTCCAACCCATCAGGAAGGTCGAGTTATCATAGCCGGTGAAAGCGATCAGGCCGGCCATCGAGATGAACGACGCTGCTGACATCCAGTCAGCACCGGTTGCCATACCGTTGACGACAGGGTGAACACCCTGGCCAGCAGCATAGAATTCCGAAGTCGAGCCCGCGCGGGCCCATATTGCAATACCGATGTAGAGCGCAAAGCTCGCACCGATAAAGATCCAGTTGAGTACAAACTGATCCATCTGTCCCTAAATCCCTTTTATTCTTCTACGCCGTGTTCAGCGTCGAGTTTGTTCATCCGCCAAGCGTAGAAAAAGATCAGCGCCAAGAAGACCAGGATGGAACCTTGCTGGGCAAACCAGAAGCCCAGATCGGATCCGCCGACGGCAATGCCGCTCAGCATTGGACGCAGCAGAATGCCGAACCCGAAAGAAACCAGCGCCCAAATAACGAGGCTGATTTTGATGATACGCATGTTGGCTGCCCAATATGCGTTATTGGATGAGTTGTCGGCCATGATGGCTCCTCCCTCTGTTCCGTTTCCTCCGCAAAGGGATCGGCCCGGCCTGAACCGGAATCCCTTTACACCTTCCCTTTACGCGGTCGCCTTTTCGACAATCGCGCTCAGATTTCCCGCGATCGCATTGATGTCGCCCATGGCGTCAATGCGTTCGAGGCTGCTCTTGCCGTCGTAATAGGCAATAAGCGGTGCCGTCTGCGCGTGGTAAGCCTCAAGTCTACTTGCCACGGTTTCGGCGTTATCGTCGGCGCGGCGTTTCATCTCCGTGCCTCCGCATTTGTCGCAGGTGCCAGCAACGGCAGGCTGCTTGAATTCGTCGTGATACCCTTCGCCACAACCGCCACATGTGTAGCGACCGGAAATACGGGTCACCATGGCGGCATCTTCCACATCAAGGCTGATGGCGGCGTTGATCTTCTGGCTGCTTTCGGCAAGCAGAACATCCAGCGCTTCTGCCTGAACCGTGGTGCGCGGGAAGCCGTCAAGGATAACCCCCTTGGCGCAATCGTCGTCTTTCAGACGGTCGCGCAGGATGTTGATGACGATCTCGTCGCTGACCAGATCTCCGGCTTCCATCACGGCTTTGGCCGCAAGACCAGCCTCGGTGCCTGCAGCAACAGCTGCACGCAGCAAGTCTCCGGTCGACAGTTGGACGAGGCCAAATTTGTCTTCCAGCATGCGGGCTTGGGTTCCTTTCCCGGCCCCGGGGGGGCCGAGAAGGATGAGAACAGGGGCGGTGGCTTTTGCAGTATCCAGCATCAGTCCGTTACCCTTTGTTCATTCTGTTTTCGATGAGGTCATCGACGACTGCGGGTTCTGCGAGTGTTGATGTGTCACCGAGGGCGCCGAAGTCGTTTTCTGCGATTTTGCGCAGGATGCGGCGCATGATTTTGCCCGAGCGTGTTTTCGGCAGGCCGGGGGCCCACTGGATCAGGTCAGGCGATGCGATCGGACCGATTTCGGTGCGAACCCATGTGCGCAGTTCCTTGTAGAGCTCGTCTGTGGGCTCGACGCCGTTCATCAGGGTGACATAGCAGTAGATGCCCTGGCCCTTGATGTCGTGGGGATAGCCAACCACGGCGGCTTCGGCGACGGCAGCATGGGCCACCAGTGCGCTTTCGACCTCGGCTGTGCCCATACGGTGACCGGAGACGTTGATCACGTCATCGACGCGGCCCGTGATCCAGAAGTCGCCATCTTCGTCGCGACGGCAGCCGTCACCGGCAAAGTAGTAGCCTTTGTAATCCGAGAAGTAGGTTTTCTCGAACCGCCCGTGATCGCCCCAGACGGTGCGCATCTGGCTGGGCCAGCTGTCTGCGATACACAGAACGCCTTCGGTGGGATAGGTGTCGATTTCTTCGCCGGAATGCGGGTCCAGAACAACGGCCTTGACGCCAAAGAAGGGCTTCATGGCCGAGCCGGGCTTGGTCGCGTGGGCGCCGGGCAGGGGGGTCATCATGTGACCACCGGTCTCGGTCTGCCACCAGGTGTCAACGATCGGGCAGCGTCCGCCACCCACAACATCATTGTACCAGTTCCAGGCTTCGGGGTTGATCGGCTCGCCCACGGTGCCCAGCACGCGCAGATCGGAGAGATCACATTTCTCGACATACTCGTTGCCCTGACCCATCAGCGCGCGCAGCGCGGTGGGGGCGGTGTAGAACTGGTTCACCTTGTGCTTTTCGCACACCTGCCAGAACCGCGAGGCATCCGGATAGGTCGGCGTGCCTTCGAACATCAGCGTGGTGGCGCCATTGGCCAGCGGGCCATAGACGATATAGCTGTGACCGGTGACCCAGCCCACGTCAGCGGTACACCAGTAGATGTCGCCTTCGTGGTAATCAAAGGTGTATTCCTGCGTCATCGCGGCATAGACCAGATACCCGCCCGAGCAATGCACAACGCCTTTGGGCTGACCGGTCGAACCGGAGGTGTACAGAATGAACAGCGGATCTTCGGCGTTCATTTCCGCCGGCTTGGAATAATCATCCGCTTCCATCGCCAGTTCGTTGTAATCGTAATCGCGGTCCTGAACCCATGTGGTCTGGCCACCGGTGCGCTTGACCACCAGACATTTGACACTGTCTTTGGTGTGCAGCAGCGCGGCATCGGCGTTGGATTTCAGCGGGGTGTTGCGGCCGCCACGGGGCGCATAGTCGGCCGTGATGACAACCTTGGCGTCACATCCGTTGATACGGGCCGCCAGCGCGTCAGGCGAGAAGCCGGCAAACACGATCGAGTGGATCGCACCGATGCGGGCACAGGCCAGCATGGCATAGGCGGCTTCGGGGATCATCGGCAGGTAGATGACAACGCGGTCACCTTTGCGCACACCGAGATCTTCGAGAATGTTGGCCATCTTGCAGACCGAGCGGTGCAGATCTTTATAGGTGATGTGCAGGGCTTTGTCTTCGGGGCTGTCTGGCTCCCAGATGATCGCGGTCTGGTCACCGCGGGTCTCGAGGTGACGGTCAATACAGTTGGCCGCAACGTTCAGCGTGCCATCTTCAAACCATTTGATGTCAACCTTGCCCGGCTCGAAAGACGTGCTCTTGACCTTGGTAAACGGCTTGATCCAGTCAATGCGCTTGCCGTGCTCGCCCCAGAACCCATCCGGATCCGCGATCGACGCAGCATACATCTCATCATATTTCGCAGCACTAATATGCGCGCGCGACACCATCTCGGCACTAGGGGCATACGTGGGGTTTGATGTTGTTTCAGACGACATTGAGGCTCCTCCCTCTGAAAATTACAAAATGGTCGGCCACATTAAGGTGACGGAACAATGAAATATCCATCGTTGTTGAGATCATAGTTGAGACTGAAAATTTTGAAATAAGCTGCCGAAAGGTAAGGAAATTTTTGTAAAGACCTTTCCATACACCTGCGTAGGATTGTAAAGAAAATGCAGAAACTTGTAAAAATCCTAAGAAAAGCAATTGATTGAGAGTCAAACTCGATGGCCATAGGCGGGAATTTGCCGGTGTGTGGTGTAAAGACTCGGGCGGATACCCAGAATTACGGAGGTGTGACAAATCGTTGCTTCGAAATTCTGCAACTGAAAAACTTTGCCATCCGGTGACGTAAAGACAGATGAACGAATCTTAATATGTAACGACAAAGGCCCCCGACATTCGGAGGCCTTTGAAAGGGTCATGGAGATTTGTGTGTCTCAGGCGAGCAGATCAAACACATCGCCGCCGATCTGCAGGTTGATCGACGACTGTCCGCCGCCGTCCACCAGCGCCCACATGATCTGGCCCGTAGGACGATAGATCACGAACGCTTCTTCGACGTTATCATCGCCAGAGCGTTCACCGGCGGCTGTTGCGGTGTGTGTGGTGTTGACCTGGAACTGGCCAACCGTTGCGCTGCCGTTGCCGAAATGAAGGATATCTCCTTCGGCGGCGTCATAGTCCTGTATCCAGTCCGAGCCGTGATCAAAAATCCCGATGTGATAGAACCGGTCTGCACCCGCGCCACCGTTCAACAGGTCATGCCCAAAGCCGCCGTTCACAAAATCATCGCCATCGCCGCCAAAGATCTGATCCGCAAAGGCCGAACCGGTGAGGGTATCGTTGCCCGTGCCGCCGATCACGGTATCCGCGCCAAAGCCGCCTGCAATCGTGTCATTGCCCGCATCACCGCGCAGCTCGTCATTACCATAGCCACCGTCGATCCGGTCATTGCCCGCGCCCGCGTAGATCACGTCGCGCAGATCGTCTTCGCTGGTGCCGCCCAAAAGCGTGTCGTCGCCGTCACCGCCAACAAGGGTATCAACACCGTCGCCGCCCTGAATAAGGTCATTCCCGCCAGCGCCGCGCAGGACGTCGTTGCCGTCACCACCGTTCAGCGTGTCATCGCCAGACCCGCCGGCAAGCGTGTCTGCGCCAGCCGTTCCGGTTTGTTCAGATCCGCCCAAGGCTTCGATTTCGCTAAAGGCAAAGATACCGTCATTGAAGTGGAGCACCTCAACGGTGCTATCGATGAAGTCCACGCCCTCTGTCGAGGTCACTTCGACACCGTCATCCACCACGTTGACGCTGATGCTATCGCTGTTCACAGAGAACATCGCAGTGTCATACCCGTCGCCACCGATCAGGGTGTCGTCGCCGCCGGCCCCTGTGAGAACGTCGTTGCCGCCGCGACCATCAAGTCTGTTGCCCAAACCGTTGCCGATAAGAGTGTCGCCATCGTTGCGCGATCCGCGCGCGCTTTCGATATTGAACAGGGTGTGGGAAAAGAAGGTGCCGTTCCAGTTGCCCGTGGCTGTTCCCGTTTCCAGATTGACGTTAACAGCGGTGACACCTGATCGGTCATATCGGATAAGGTCATTGCCATCACGCCCGTCCACGGTGTCGCTGCCGGCTTGAAGGATAAAGCGGTCGTCATAGGCGCTGCCGATAATGGTGTCCGTTAGGATTGTGCCTGAAACTTCGATGGTCACACCCAGACCCACGCCCGTAATCGTATCGGTTCCGGTTGATCCGTGCTGGATGCTGCCCGTGGTCAGGTTGGCATTGATCGCTTCGTTGCCATAATACCCAAGGCGCACAATCCCGTCGCCACCGAGCACGTTAATGGTGTTGTTTCCACCAGAGCTGTCGAACGAGACCCAATCGTTGCTGTCTGCGCGCAATGTGAAGTTGACTACATCGTCATACTGGGTGCCGCCAATGCTGAGCCCCCACCAGTCTACGGCATTTCCAACATCAAGAATTGTGGTTGTGCCATTCGGACCCTTGTCGATGGTTCCTGTGTTTGCGGCACTGTTAATGTCGGCGGTAATGCCGCTGTTCAGGTTATAGTGGCTCAGGCCAATGCCACTGCGATAGATATCAGCAAGGTCGACGGTGTCGTTACCAGCACCAGTGTTAAGGGAATCCCAGCCTTCTGGAATATTTCGGCCCGGATTCAAGTAATCGTCGCCGTCACCGCCATTGAGATTGTCATTTCCCGATCCGCCAAAGAGATAGTCATTGCCGGAATCTCCGTTCAGAATATCGTTCCCGCCCAATCCAAAGAGGTGGGTGTCTTGGCCCGGCGCCGCATAAAGCTCATCTCCGAATGCGCCAATCCAGTTCTGGAAGGGATATTCGTCATCGTTGCCGATCTCGATGTGGCTGACTTCAACGCCATCAACCGTGACCGTGGCATTATCAAAAGAACTCTCGTCTTCAATGTTGCCCGTCAAAGACATCAAAACCGTGCCGTCGGGGTCTGTGAACGACATACCGTTCAACGCCAATCCCGGTACATTCGCGAGCGACGTAAAGTATCCGTTGATGTCGGTTGCATCTTCGATGTCCAGAACCGCCTCGAGAACTTCTCCGTAATCGGTCGGGAATGTTCCGTTGATCGTCAGGATGTAACCCTCGACGTTTAACGTGATCGACGTGTCCGTAATATGTGACGACAACAGGACGTCGCCATCATCCGCGAACTCAAAACCGGTACCCGCAAAGGACGACAGGTCAGTGATCAACTGCGCACGTTCTGCATTCGAGAGAGTATCAAGAGTGCCAAGGCGCGCGTCGATGCTCAGGATATCGGAAAAATCGCTCATTGTGGTGGGCAGATCACCAAAGAAGGTCAGCGACTGGTTTCCGGAAGCGATGGTATACCCGTCGGTGCCCGCCGTCAGCGTCGCGAACGTAATGTTCGGACCGCCGGCATATGCCGGACCTTCGAGAATGATCTGCGAAAAGGCCCCCGAGGCAAGCCCGCCTTCAATGGCATTGGCAAGGTCCTCAATGCTGCTGACGGGATCGATCCCCGTGCCGGTCATCGTCATACGGTGACCTGTGGCAGCGTCAGCAATTATGATTTCATTCGAGGCAAGTGAGACCAGTTGAAAATCTGGACTGACATTATCCATGTGATTGACGGCAGATTCATGATCGAACGTCACGCTCTGCAAGGCGAGTTCACCGGTATAGCTACCTGCTAGAAACTCAAGAATATATGAAAAATCCGAATTTAGATTGAGCGTAATCATGTTTGTCCCGCAGCCTTTATTTTTGTCTAATTGCATTAATAAGAGACAAAAGGTTAACGATTGTAAATCGAATTCGTTCGTGGAAAGCATAGGCATGCCATCGTTTTGCACGCCTGTTTTGGTTCTTTTGCTGGTCGTATTCGGGAACACATCGGCGTCAAAAGCCGACGTGGTATGGACCTATGATGTGTTCCTGCGCTCGGACGAACAGGCCCATGTACCTGCGGCGCTGGAACACGCGATCAATTCCTTTGTTGGCGTGGGCGGATCTTCTGTGGCTTCGCAAATTCCCAGCGATTTCCTGACACGTTCGCGCAGTGCATCGTCGTCTTCGTCCGGATCTACCCGGGTGACCTATACCCAATCGCGATCGCGCCGGTTCGGAGGGCGGGTTACGGCCGCTGCCGCCTTGTCTGGTCCTCTTTCTTTTGAAGGGTCCGGTTTGTTGGCTTATGGCCAATCAAACTATGAACTGCCGAATGGGGCAGGCGTGCACATTCAGGGCATTGATATCCGGTTTCGCACAGTCAGCGCGGAACTTGACGCGGCACTGTCGTATCAGGCGACGCTGTTTGGGTCCGTTCCCCTCAAATTGTCGGCGGGGGCAGGGGTGTTTCACGCCCATACAAAGACCAGCGTCGATTCTCCGATCCTGCGGATACGCGAAAGCAATCGTGATACCATTCCGTTTGCCGTGATGCGCTTTGGCGTTCGCTTGCCGGACCGCTTCGGCCTCGATGTGGGCGCTGTTCTGGAAATACGCAACTATGCCGATTTCGGGCCAACGGCCGCCTTTGAAATCAATATGCGCTTCTGATCGCTGCAAAGTCTGGCTAGGGTTCCGCCAGATGCCGCTTTTTTGCAGGAGAAACCGCCGTGGTTGCGCATACTGACAGCTTTTATGCCTCTCTTTTGCCGGAAAGGGCGTTATACGCCGACCCTGTTCCCAAATCCGTTGATGTCGTTGTTCTTGGTGGTGGCCTTGCGGGGCTGAGCACGGCTGTGGCAGCGATCGAACGCGGCTTGTCTGTGGTGCTTTGTGACAGTCATCGCGTCGGATGGGGCGCTTCAGGGCGCAATGGCGGGTTTGTCCTGCCTGGCTTTGCCGAGAGCACCTCGACGCTTGTCAAACAGTTGGGACAGGAGCACGGAAAAGCCCTTCATGATCTATCGCGCGAAGGATGCGCATGGGTGGAAGGACGCATTGCACAGGCGGGCACAAAAGACCTGGTCTGGGGCAAGGGGGCGCTCACGTTGGTGCGCCACAAGATGTCGCGCAAAGACATCGATGCAGACCTCGAAGCCGAGGTCGCACTAGGCGACCCGGTCACCTACTTGGATCAGTCAGCATTGCAAGACCATGTCAGATCCGACCTTTACCACGGCGGCTTTCTAAGTCAGGAAGGCATTCATATCAATCCGTTGGCCTATGTCGAAGTGCTTGCGACGCAAGCCAGACAGGCCGGTGTTGTTGTGTTGGAAAACACGGAAATATCGGATGTTAGCAAACAGGGCGGCGGCTTGCGGGTGCGTGCCGGTGCGGCAGAGATCGCCGCGCGCCACGTTGTCTTTTGCGGGTCCGGATACCAAACGGGGGGCGGCGGGGCCGTAAAGCGGGCTGTTCTTCCGGTGGCCACATATATGTGCGCCACCCAAAGCATGCCGGACACATTGACGTCTTTCTTGTCCTTTGCGGGCTGTTTGTCAGACACGCGGCGGGCAGGGGATTATTACCGGCGGGGGCCTGATGACCGGTTGCTTTGGGGCGGGCGGATCACGACAAGGCGCTCACATCCCGCGAACCTCAGCGCCAGTCTACGCAATGATATTGCGCATGTGTTCCCCGACCTGAACAACGTTCCGATTGACTATACTTGGATGGGGCTCATGGGATATTGCGTTCACAAAATGCCGTTGATCTGTGATCTGGGCGATGGGCTTTGGGCCAATACAGGTTTTGGCGGGCACGGGTTAAACACAACCGCAATTGGCGGGCAGATCATCGCGGAAGCGATCTCAAAAGAAACGGATCGCATCAGGTTGTTCGAGCCGTTCAAAGCACGCTGGGGCGGTGGCGCATTGGGCAAAGTTGCTACTCAGTTGATTTATTGGCGCATGAGGGCTCAGGATAAAGTGTCGGAATTGGTTTGATTTCAGAGGCTTGTGATGAGAATGATATGTGACTAATGCCCTTGGTTGCCATCGCCTGATCCATAAACGTTCAGTGACCTTTTAGGGTCTTGAAACAAGGGCCTGATATCCAGCTCTTTGCTGCGCAGAATGCCCTTTGCGATGTGCGGTGGATGGCCAACAAAAACGCTGGCCCAAAGGGGGATCAGCGTATCCGGTTTCATCTGGGTGACACCGTCGAATGATTGCAGTATTGGTCTCGAATGACGCATGAAAACAAACTCGATTGGCACGCAAAACTGAGCGTCGCGCCCATGATGGACTGGACGGACCGTCATTGCCGGTACTTGCACCGGCTGATGTCGCGCAACACGTTACTTTATACCGAAATGGTCACATCTCCGGCGCTGGTGCGCGGGGGGGCGTTGCATTTGCTCAAGTACCATCCGTCCGAACATCCCGTGGCCTTGCAGTTGGGTGGATCGGACCCTGTCGAGTTGGCTGAAGCCTCCAGTATCGGAGCAGAGGCATGCTATGACGAGATCAACCTGAATGTGGGCTGTCCTTCGGATCGGGTGCAATCGGGCACGTTTGGGGCCGTTTTGATGAAGCAGCCTGATCTGGTGGCGCAGTGTTGTGCCAAGATGATGGAAGCCAGCCCTGTCGAGGTCACGGTCAAATGCCGGATTGGCGTCGATGATCAGGATCCCGAAACGGTATTGCCCGATTTCCTCGAACGGGTGAGCGCCGTAGGCGTGACGCGGTTTTCGGTCCATGCGCGCAAGGCGTGGCTTCAGGGGCTGAGCCCGAAGGAAAATCGCGATATCCCGCCACTGGATTATGATCTGGTCTATCGGATGAAGGAACGGTTTCCACATCTGCATCTGTCGATTAACGGCGGCATCCAGACACTGCAAGAGGCGCAGGATCACCTTGCCCGGGGTCTCGATGGTGTGATGATTGGGCGCGCGGCCTATCATAATCCTCTGGACGTTTTGGGCGACGCGGATCGTCTGATCTATAAAGATGACCATTCAATCAGCGGAGATGTGGTCGTGCACCGTATGTTGCCCTATATCCAGTCCCATCTGGATGAAGGTGGAAAACTGGCGCAGGTGACCCGTCATATGTTGGGATTGTTTGCGGGCAAACCGGGCGCACGTATGTGGCGCCGCGTTCTGTCGGAAGGGGCCCATCGTCCGGAGGCAGGCACCGCGCTGGTGCTCGAAGCTTTGTCGCATGTGACAGACAACCAACAGGCGGCAGGAGAGTAAAATGCCAGAATTTTCAGCGATTTGGCCGATGGCCTTGATGTTGATGGCGATCGGAGGATTTGCCGGCGTGCTGGCAGGTTTGCTGGGCGTTGGCGGCGGGATTGTTCTTGTTCCTGCGTTTTTCTATGCGTTTGCATCGTTGGGGTATGAGGGGCCGCAGTTGATGCAGGTCTGTTTGGCCACTTCGTTGGCCACGATCATTGTTACCTCGATCCGGTCTGTCCTGAGCCACAACAAAAAGGGCGCGGTCGATTGGGACATTCTCAAGACTTGGGCGCCCGGAATCGCCATTGGTGCCATTCTTGGCATGATGGTGGCGTCTTCTCTGCGTTCGACCACGCTTCAGGGGATTTTCGGCTGCCTCGCGATTGTGATCGGCCTTTATATGGGGTTCGGCCGCTCTGAATGGAGACTTGGCCAAGCCATGCCCAAGGGCATCCTGCGAGCGGTCCTCAGCCCGGTAGTCGGGTTTCTTTCCGTGCTCATGGGGATTGGCGGAGGAAGCTTCGGCGTGCCCCTGATGAGCCTTTACAACACGCCCATTCACCGCGCAGTTGCCACGGCGGCGGGCTTTGGCGTGATTATCGCGGTGCCTTCCGTTGCGGGCTTTTTGCTGGTCGAAATTGATCCGGCAACGCGTCCGCCCTTTACGGTGGGGGCTGTCAACGTGCCTGCGTTCCTTCTGGTGATTGCGATGACTTTGACCACTGCGCCACTGGGCGTGAAACTTGCCCATGCGATGGACCCCAAACCCCTCAAAAGGGTCTTTGCGGTGTTCTTGACACTGGTTGCGGTGAACATGCTGCGCAAAGCCTTGGGATGGTAAGCGGGTTTTCTGAAACCGGATGGCTCAAACTGCCGTTTGATGCGGATATCCTGTCTTGGGTCACAAGTGTTTTGCCCGCAGCCCGAGCGTCAATGAGCGACCCGAAGCTGGCCCATTGGTGGGACTGCGAGGATACTTGGTTTGTCGGGGTTGATGCGCTGCCCAATGATGCGCGCGGGGCCGTCGGAGAAGGCCCTGCACTTGAAGGCGCCTCGATTGATATTGTGCGTGCGCTGTTTCGCGAATGGCCGCCACTTCACAAAGCCCAAGTCTCTGTCACACGACCGGGCTATCCCCGTCCGCGCCGCGGCGAAAGCGAGGCTGCTTTTGGCTATCGGTTGAATCGGGCGGCTGCGCATGTTGACGGGTTGAAACCCGCTGGACCACCGCGCACCCGCCATATTGACGAACCGCATGCCTTTATTCTGGGGGTGCCGTTGACCGAAAGCCATCCGCAAGCGGCGCCCTTGGTGATCTGGGAGGGCAGCCATGTGATCATGGGGCAGGCGCTTCGGAATTTGCTGTGTCAGGTCGATCCGGAAGACGTTTCCAAAGTTGACGTGACCGAAGTCTATGCCGAGGCGCGCAAACGGGTGTTCAACGACTGCCCACGCATCACGGTGCAGGCAAAGCCGGGCGAGATCACGGTTTTGCACCGCCATCTGTTGCATGGCGTTGATCCTTGGCCTGATGGCGTGCCCGGGTCGGAGCGTATGATTGCCTATTTCCGTCCCGAATGCACAGGCGGCGTTGCCGACTGGCTGGCGCAGGACTAGACCCTAGCGCGCCGTGCGGGCCGCCCGGCCACCACGGCGTTTTCGCAGAAGGGGCGCGCGGGCGGGCAGGTCATCCATAACTGCGGTGCGTGCCTCTGGGGACATTTTTGACCAGCTGGTGATTTCATCGATACTGCGCAGGCACCCTGTGCAAATCCGCTCTTCTGGATGGATAACGCAGATCTGAATGCAGGGGCTTTCGATCTCGTTGCGTTTCCAAACTTTGTCTTTTTCTGTTTTGTCAGCCATCAGGTCGCGCTCCTCAGGTGCTGCAAACGATCCAGCACACCTTGAAGGATATACGATGCCGCAACATGGTCGATAACCTCTGCGCGACGTTTGCGTGTCGTATCCGCCTCTAAAAGCGCGCGTTCGGCGGCAACTGTCGACAGGCGTTCATCCCAGAAGGTGATCGGAATCGCGGTCAGCTGAGCAAGATTGCGCGCAAAGGCGCGTGTCGACTGGCATCGCGGCCCTTCAGAGCCGTCCATGTTGCGCGGCAGGCCAAGAACAATGACACCGATGCTGCGATGATCAATGATTTCCAACAGACGGGCCGCATCCACACCAAATTTCTTGCGTTTGACGGTCTCGAGCGGTGTGGCCACGGATTGGAAGCTGTCTGAAACCGCAACCCCGATGGTTTTGGTGCCAAGATCCAGCCCCATAATGGCCTGCATCCGGGGAAGCGCATCCCCGAGGTCATCAATGCTGTCATAAATGTGGATCATTGCGAAAGACCGGCCTGTTGAGCGCCGCTTGTCACAATGGCCAGTGCTTCCGGATTGCCGGCAAATCGGCTCTGGGCTTCTTCCCAGATGGCCTGTGCCTGATCAAGATCTCCAAGGACACCCAAGGCGCCGATCAAACGGGCCCATTCCTGCGGGCTTCCGCCTTCGGTGGCCAAACGATCAGACAGGCGCGTGACCATGCCACGGATCATCTCTTGCTGGTCTTCTGTGCTCATCTCCTGAGCCGCCTGCATATCTTCTGCACTTGGACCGCTCAGACCCTGACCTGTAACAGGCGCCTGCGGTGGCAATTCGTATTCAACACCAGACAGCCACGCCAGTTCCTGAATGCGGGACCGGATCGGGGCCACCCATGGATCATTGGGTGCGCTTTCATTCAGAAGATTGCTCCAAAGACGGAAAGCCAGATCGGGGCGGCCGTTCTGGATCAGCATCAAACCCCAGTAATAGCGGCCAAGCTTATCCGACGGCTCAATCCGCAAAGCCGCACGCAACGCGGTTTCGGCCTCGGGAGAGACATAGCCTTCGGCCGCTGCAATATAGAGTTCGGCAAGGAACATGTGATCGTCCAGCGTTGCCTGGCCCGCCTTGAGGCGCACAACATTGCTCTGTGCCACATAGGCCCGCTTTACGTTGCCAAGATTGGCTTCGTTTCTGGCCAGCAAGGTCTGGCCTTGCAGGTCATCAGGCCGGTCCTTGACGGTCTGGCGCAGCTTTTCGATCAACGCACCATATTCTCCGTCAGGTTCACTTGCGGGGCGAACCGGTAGCTTGTCTTCGTATTCGGCTTGCGACAGGCGGGTCGCGTGTCTTTCAGTTGCATCATCGATGCGCTGTTGCAGGGGCATGTCATCATACCCCGGTGCCCCGAGCTGAGCATAAAGGGCTGCGGTTCCCCCGACGAGAACAACCCCCATCAAAACCGCAACAACCCGGCCTGCCATCACGGGCTGGCCTCCGGTGTCTCCGCCTTCTTGAAGCTGTGCATCGGCCGCCAGAATGCGCCGCGAGATTTCGGTGCGGATCCGTTCGGCATCTTCTGCGTTGATCACACCACGAGAGAGATCCTTTTCAACCTCTTTCAGCTGGTCCTGATACACACGCAAATCATATGCAGCGGGAGATTCCTCACCGGTGCGCCCCTTAAACAGAGCGACGGCAAAAAGGCCCGCAATCATCAAAGCTCCGGCGATTGCCACGATCCAGAATATCATTTTGCCTCCAGCTTCAGGTTCCCTTCATCTAATGCGCCACGGCCTCGGGAAAAAGGGTAAATCGTTTACGACAGCACGTATGTCGCAACCAGCCAGCAAACCGCCGGTTTGAATGAGGTGAAATTCGTCCTGATTCTGCATTACTCTTGTCATACCTGCCCGAACTCGGAATCAGACACATGAGACGTTATTCAGCTTTTGCTATCGCCCGCGAGGCCGCCCGGTTTCACACCGGATGGGAGCGCGCGTGGCGCTCGCCCGAACCAAAGAAAAAATACGACGTGATTATCGTCGGTGCAGGGGGGCATGGTCTTGCCACTGCATTTTATCTTGGCAAGAATTACGGCATCACCAATGTCGCGATCATCGAAAAAGGGTGGCTTGGTGGCGGCAACACTGGCCGTAACACCACGATTATCCGGTCGAATTATCTTCAGGACCCTTCGGCAGCACTCTATGAAAAAGCGCGCTCGCTTTATGAGACCATGTCTCAGGATCTGAACTATAACGTGATGTTCAGCCCTCGTGGCGTGATCATGCTCGCCCAGACCGAAAGTGAAATCCGCGGATATCAGCGCACGGCGCATGCCAATGCCCTGCAAGGTGTCAAAACCGAATTCATCGGCCCGCAGCGGGTCAAGGAGCTGGTGCCGATCATCAATCTCGATGGACCACGCTATCCCGTGCTGGGTGGTCTCTGGCAGGAACGCGGCGGCACGGGCCGTCACGATGCGGTGGCATGGGGCTATGCGCGGGCCTGTTCCGACATGGGCATGGATATCATCCAGAAATGCGAAGTCACGGGCGTGCGTCAGGAAGGCGGCAAGGTCACCGGCGTTGACACAACCAAAGGCCCGATCGATTGCGACAAGCTGGGCCTCGTTGTGGCCGGTAACTCGGGCGATCTGGCGAACATGGCAGGCTTCCGTCTGCCGATGGAGTCGGTTGCCCTTCAGGCGCTGGTGTCCGAGCCGATCAAACCCTGCATGGACGTGGTCGTAATGGCCAACACCGTGCACGGCTATATGTCCCAGTCGGACAAAGGCGAAATGGTCATCGGCGGCGGCACCGACGGGTTCAACAACTACACCCAGCGCGGTTCGTTCCACCATGTCGAGGAAACCGTGCGCGCTCTTGTGGAGACCTTCCCGATGGTGTCACGCCTGAAAATGCTGCGCCAGTGGGGCGGTATCGTGGACGTGACCGGCGACCGTAGCCCCGTGATTGGCAAAACGCCTCTCGGCAATTGTTTCATCAACGCAGGTTGGGGCACCGGCGGCTTCAAGGCCATTCCCGGCGGCGGCTGGGCCACGGCCGAGCTGATCGCCAAGGGCGAACCCGGACCGCTCAGCGCCGAATTTGGCATGGAACGTTTCATCGAAGGCCGCTTCATTGACGAAAGCGTCGCGGCTGGCGTAGCACACTAAGGAGGGTTATCTCACATGCTAACTCTAAAATGCCCCTACTGCGGTGTAGACGCAGAAGAAACCGAACTGCACGCCGAAGGCGAAGCGCACCTGAAACGTTTTGGTCCCGGCTCGTCGGATGACGACTTTGAAAGCTATCTCTTCATGCGCGAGAACCCCAAGGGCGTGCATTTCGAACGCTGGCGCCATCAAAGCGGCTGCGGCAAATTTTTCCACGCTGCCCGTTGCACCATGACGTTGCAGGTCTTCGGCACCTATCCGGCCCAAACTCTGGAACCGCCGCAAGACATCAAAGACAAAATTTCCGCCACATATCCCGGCTGGTCCTGGAGAGAATTCCAATGACCTTTCAGTGTTCCGTAAATACTCAAATCCCGACACCCGCCACCCAGAGGAGGCCTCTCGCATGAGCACCCGTCTCGCATCAGGCGGCCGTCTGCTGAACAAGGGCAAACAAGTCCACTTCAGCTTCAACGGCAAGCAACTGACCGGCTTCGAAGGCGATACACTTGCCTCGGCCCTTCTGGCCAATGACCAGATGATGATTGGCCGGTCTTTCAAATACCACCGTCCCCGCGGCATCGTGGCCAGCGGCGCCGAAGAACCCAATGCCTTGTTCAATATGGGCGAGGGCGGCAAGTTTGAACCGAACCAGCGCGCCACTACGACAGAGCTGTTCAACGGCTTGTCCTGTGCGTCGCAAAACCACTGGCCGAGCCTCGAGTTCGACATCGGCGCAATCAACAACCACATGACGCGCTTCTTCCCGGCGGGTTTCTACTACAAGACCTTCATGTTCCCGGCGTTTGCATGGAAACATGTGTTCGAACCCATCGTGCGCCAATCCGCCGGTCTGGGCAAAGCGCCCAAAGACCGTGACGTCGACACTTACGAGCATTTCTATGCTTACGTAGACGTTGTCATCATTGGCGGCGGCGTTGCGGGCCTGCAAGCGGCCAAGGCCGCCGGCGCATCCGGCGCCAAAGTCATCCTGATGGAGCAGACCCCGCACTGGGGTGGACGGGCCCCTGTGGATGGCGGCGACGTCGACGGCATGCCTGTCGAAGACTACATCACAACCTTGATCAACGACCTGAAGCAAATGCCCAACGTCACCATGCGCAACCGCATGATGGGGGCAGGGGTCTATGACCACGGCTACGTTCTTGGCTATGAACGTGTGACGGATCACACACCGCTTGAAAACGGTCCACGCCATCGCCTCTGGCGCATCCGCACCAAGCAGATCGTAACCGCAACCGGTGCCATCGAACGCCCATTGTCCTTTGCGGGCAATGACATTCCTGGCGTGATGCTGGCCTCGGCCGTGCGCGACTATGTCGTGGACTATGGCGTTTCGATCGGGGATCGCACCGTGGTTGTGACAAACAACGACGATGCCTACCGCACTGCGATTGCCCTGAAAAAGGCTGGTCTTGAAGTGCCCGTCGTTCTGGATGCCCGTGCATCGGGTGGCGGCGCGCTGGCAGAGGAAGCCAAGGCTCTGGGCATCCGTGTCGAAAACGGCAAGGGCATCGCCAAAGTCAAAGGCGGCAAACGCGTGACCGGCGTTGCGATCTGTGCGCAGGCCGGTGAAGGCTCGGTTCTGGAAGAGATCAAATGTGATGCCGTGGCAATGTCAGGTGGATGGTCGCCTGTTGTGCACCTGTGGTCGCACTGTGGCGGCAAATTGATCTGGGACGATGCCCAGGCGCATTTCCGCCCGGATGCAACCCGTCCGCCCAAAGGCGCGGATGGAGAAGGCTTTGTTATTCCGGCCGGAATCGCAAATGGCCCTCTTGATCTGCCTGCCGTTCTGGCAGATGCCCATGCGGCGGGACTTGCCGCGGTTAAGGCCATCGGCATGACAAGCGATGTCACCGCTCCCGTGGCCGAAGAGAAACCCGAAGCCGCGATGGAACCTGTCTGGCTGATGCCGCAAGGGGCGGGTCCCAAGCTGCGCATCAAAACCTGGCTGGATTACCAGAACGACGTCAAGGTATCGGATGTCCGTCTTGCCGCGCAGGAAGGCTATGAAAGTGTCGAACACACCAAGCGTTACACCACGCTGGGCATGGCAACCGATCAGGGCAAACTGTCCAACATCAACGGTCTGGCCACATTGGCCGGTCAGCTGAACGCTCCGATCCCAGCGGTGGGCACCACCACATTTCGTCCGCCCTATACCCCGATCAGCTTTGGTGCGATCGCGGGCGAGGCACGCGACGAGGTGTTCCAACCCCTGCGCCGCACGCCCATTTCGGGCTGGCACGCGGACAACAACGCCTTTGACGAACCTGTGGGTCAATGGCGTCGTCCGTATTGCTATCCGCAAAACGGCGAAAGCCACGCGGATGCGGTCAAGCGCGAGATCAACCAGACCCGGACCTCTGTCGGTCTTCTGGATGCCTCGACCCTTGGCAAGATCATCGTCAAAGGACCGGATGCGGGCAAGTTCATGGACATGATGTACACCAACATGATGTCGACCCTGAAACCCGGCAAATGCCGCTATGGTCTGATGTGTAACGAAAACGGCTTCCTGATGGATGACGGGGTTGTTGCCCGCATCGACGAGGATACGTTCCTGTGCCACACCACCACCGGCGGGGCAGAGCGTATTCACGGCTGGATGGAAGACTGGCTGCAATGCGAATGGTGGGACTGGAAGGTCTATACCGCCAACGTGACCGAGCAATATGCCCAGATCGCGGTTGTTGGTCCGAACGCCCGTAAAGTCATTGAAAAGCTTGGCGGTGACATGGATGTCTCGAAAGAGGCACTCGCCTTTATGGAGTGGAAAGACGGTAAGATCGGCGACTTTGACGCCCGTGCTTACCGTATTTCGTTCTCGGGCGAGCTGTCTTACGAGATTGCCGTGCCTGCATCACAGGGCCGTGCCTTCTGGGACGCGCTGCTTGAGGCAGGTGCCGAGTTTGGCATCATGCCTTACGGGACCGAAGGATTGCACGTCATGCGGGCCGAGAAGGGCTTTATCATGATTGGCGACGAAACCGACGGCACTGTCATTCCTCAGGATCTTAACCTCAACTGGGCGATCTCCAAGAAGAAGGAAGACTTTCTTGGCAAGCGCGCACAGCTGCGGGACCACATGGCAAGTGCGGACCGCTGGAAACTGGTGGGTCTGGAAACGCTGGACGGATCGGTTATTCCCGACGGGTCCTACATTCCGGCAGATGGCAACAACGCCAATGGACAACGCAACGTTCAGGGGCGCGTGACATCGACCTATTATTCGCCAACTCTGGATCGCGGCATCGCGATGGCATTGGTTCACAACGGCCTTGACCGGATGGGTGACGTGATCGAATGCAATACGGTCAGTGGCACGATGATCAAGGCAAAGATCGTTGATCCTGTCTTTTATGACAAAGAAGGAGAAAAGCAGAATGTCTAATGTTGTGAGTGCATTGGCGGGCGTTTCTCACGCCGGATTTGCCAAGATTGAAGAAACGGGCCTGAACGGAATGATCACCGTGCGTGGCGATCTGGGCTCTTCTGAAATGGCGGCAGCGGTCAAAGCGGCGACCGGCGCGTCTGTGCCGGCCATCCGCAAGATCGCGGCCGGCGACAAGGGCCGTGTGGCATGGATGTCGCCGGACGAGCTGTTGGTGATTGTGGCTTATGACGATGTGGCCGACACCATGGCTGCGCTGAACGACGGGTTGTCCGGTGTGCATGCACTTGTGGCCAATGTGTCGGACGCGCGCGCCGTGTTCCGCATCTCGGGTGACAACACGCGCGAAGTTCTGGCCAAGGTGTCACCTGTTGACCTGTCTTCGGAGGCTTTTGGTGCCGGTGATTTCCGCCGGTCGCGGATTGCACAGGTGGCAGCGGCCTTCTGGATGAATGACGATAACAGCTTTGAAGTCGTTTGCTTCCGTTCCGTGGCTCAATACGTTTTCGATGTATTGCGCGTGTCGTCGGACAAGGGCGGCGAGGTCGGGTTCTTTTCCTGAAGCCACTGCTAAAGTCAGAGTACCAAAGGGTTCCCACGCGTTGGGGACCCTTTTTCATTTTGTTGGAAAAGGTGTCGTTACGGAAGACACTTTTAGGTTGAGCTTCGTATTTCAGTGACTTAGTGAGATTGTGTTTCGCACGTTTACTATTCCTATCGAAATTCGGAGATTGCTCGATGAAATTGCCCTTGGTTGGTCTTGCCGCATTGGTTTCAGTTTTGGGGGTCGCCAGCCCGCTTTTGGCCAAAGACGAACTTTGGCAGTGCGATATCGTCGATGGGAAAGAGGGCACGTGGATTCCACAGGTTGTGGTGTTTGCCTTTCTTGATGATGGTCAAACGACACTGGTTGCTGACTCGGTCATTATGTATTTTGAGAAAGAACCCGCGGTTGTTTCTGTTAAAGACAGAGGCAAGAAGCTTCAAATGCATTGGAAGATAAATGGCGCGCGCGACAGCTGGGGTAAACCCGTTGCGCGATTTGGGTATACCGCGAACTATAACAAAGAGACGCGCAAAATCTGGATCGCGGCCAAACCGGGCGGCATGCCGCAGGCGTTCTCCGGCAAAGGAACCTGTGCCACTTTGAAAAACACCAAGTCTGTCGAGCAGGTCTTTAAAGAAGCCGCGCGCATCAAGCAAAAATGACCCTGCCGGCTTGGCTTGTTCTCAAGAAAAGCTGTGCATGCGCAGCAGTACCAAGGGCGCAAGGAACCACAAGCAAACGAATGTGGTGAGCGGCAAGAGCGGTGGTGGTCATGCGGGATCAACCATCGTAAATGTATTCAACCGGTTACTGTAAGCCCTCTTTACAACCTTGGTGGAGACCAGCAGGTCACCCGAAACAGGACGCACAATGAAAAAATTCCTAGCCCTCTCGGTTTTTCCATTTTTGTTTGCAGGCCACTCTGCTTTTGCGCAGGCCTATGAATGTCCGGTGACCCAGTCCGACTATGGGGCGGGCAAGAACACCTATTACTTTATTGTCGAACCCAAGGGGCAATTGGTGGGGGTTCTGGATGCACGGGTTTATCATCACAACAACAAGCTTCCTGTGATGGTGCGCCCCTCTGTGAACGATGCCGACACGATCGAGCTTCGTTGGCAGCTGGATGATTTCCCGGTGCGCGATACCCAGACCGGTTCGGTGGACCACTATCTTGACACGACCTTCAAGGCGCGCATTAAGAAAAAGACGGGAAAGTTTTTCGTGCGCGTCAACTTTGGCAGCTACGGCGGGCCGTTTGAGCAGGGTAAATGCGTGATCAAAAAGAAATAGAGCGATAACCTGCGGAAAAGTGAACTCTTTTTCTTCCTGATCTGTTGTAATATCCCGAACCAAGCACAAGTTGTCTGTAGGTGGCCTTGAGGGTCGCAAAAGTGAGAGGGAAGGTCGATGGGTCGATTGATAACCATGGTTTCAGCGGCAGTTGTTTTGTCCGGAGCGACAATGGCGTCTGCGCAAACCTTGAATTGCTCATTTCCCAATCAAAAGCTGGATGGCTGGATTCGCGGGCAGGTTATTCTGAAATCTGACACGAATTTCGAAAGCGCCACCATATTTGATTCACTCATCAATCAGGTGCATTCCGAACCCATTCCCGCGCGTATCAGCGCGAACAATGACAAACGTCTGACCGCGAAGTGGCAATTGAAACAGGTTCAACTGCGCGACAGTTTCGCACCCAAAATGAGCTATACGCTCACCTTCCAAAAAGAAACGGGTTCCGCGTCGATCAATGCGACCGCACCGGTTTTCCATGACAATAACAATGCCGACCGCGCCGGAGGCAATTTTGGCGCGCGCGGCTCTTGCAAATTACGCTAATCATCAACGTTTTGGCGCCTTGGGGCTTGACCTCTGGGGCCAGAACCCCGCATCTGTCTTTTCAGAATTGACCGCACGAACAACAAAGGACGCTGTTATGGCTTTTGAACTTCCCGATCTTCCATATGCACACGACGCTCTGGCCGACCTTGGCATGTCCGCCGAGACGCTGGAATTCCACCACGACCTGCACCACAACGCTTATGTCACCAACGGCAACGCGGCGATCGCGGGCACCGAGTGGGAAGGCAAGTCGCTGGAAGACATCATCACTGGCACATATGACGCGAATGCGGTTGCCCAGAACGGCATCTTCAACAACATTTCGCAGCTGTGGAACCACAACCAGTTCTGGGAAATGATGGGGCCAAACGGCAACGCCATGCCTGGTGAGCTGGAAAAAGCTCTGGTTGAGAACTTTGGCTCGGTTGACGAGTTCAAGTCGCAATTCTCGGCTGCTGGCGCTGGTCAGTTCGGCTCGGGCTGGTGCTGGTTGGTGAAAAACGCTGACGGTTCGCTGGCTGTGACCAAGACCGAAAACGGCGTGAACCCGCTTTGCTTTGGTCAGACTGCGCTGCTGGGTTGCGATGTTTGGGAGCACTCCTACTACATTGATTTCCGCAACAAGCGTCCGGTTTACCTCACCAACTTCCTCGAGAAGCTGGTTAACTGGGAAAACGTTGCTTCGCGCATGTGATTTCGGAACACTTCGAAAACAAACGAACCCCGCGTCTTTTGGCGTGGGGTTTTGTTTTTCTTGCATCTGCCTGACCTGCATCACATCCTTTCCCACATGAGGAGCAGATCATGAACCAGATGCGGGAAACCCCTTTGCTTGGACAGTCTATCAGGGATGGTGTCTTAACGCTCACATTGGGGGCGGGTAGGGCGCACGCACTTTCGCTTGAGATGCTGTGTTCTTTGAACGATGCGCTGGACGTCGCCGAAAAGGACGACGGGATAAAGGTGATTGTCGCCTACGGTCCCGGATCCATCTTTTGCGCGGGTCATGATCTCAAGGAAATATCGCGACACAGACAGGACCCCGATCAGGGGAGGGCGTATCTGACCCAATTGATTGACCAGTGTAGCGTGGTCATGACGCGTCTGACCAAGGGGTCAAAACCGACCCTGGCAATGGTTGAAGGGATCGCAACGGCGGCTGGTCTGCAAATGGTGGCGGCCTGTGATCTGGCCTTTGTTTCAACGCAAGCGCGTTTCTGTCTTCCCGGTGTGCACAATGGCGGCTTTTGTTCGACGCCAGCCGTGGCCGTAGGGCGCGTGTTGTCGCGCAAACATGCGCTTGAGATGGCGATGTCGGGGGCAACCTATGATGCCGACTGGGCGCTGGATGTGGGGCTGGTCAATCGCGTTGTCGCACCTGAGGCCCTGCAAGAGTTGGTGCACGACTTTGCCAGAACTCTGGCACAGCGGCACGCCCCCGCGGTTTCGTTGGGCAAGCAAACGTTTTACGAACAGATCGAACATCCCCTTGAAACGGCCTATGAAATCGCGGGCGCTGCAATGCTTGATCACTTTCTCGATCCAACGCGCATCGAAATCGAACGGCAAAGCTGGGCCAAAGGCTAACAAGGCTTGCCAAGGTCTGTGCTCGACGTCATCACTTCCACAGGGATGAGGGGAAAGACCAAAATGAGTGACGCACGCAAAGGCATTCTTGCGATGGTGGTGACCTGCGTCATCTGGGGGTTGTCGCCGCTGTATTACAAGCTGCTGTCTCATATCCCGCCCATCGAGATTCTGACCCACCGCACGATTTGGTCGGCGGTGATTTTCACGGGCCTTCTTCTCTTTCAGGGGCGGCTGCATCTTTTGTGGTCGGCGATGAAGCCGGGCAGGGGGCTGGTGATCATTGCCGTGGCCGCAACGCTGATTTCTATCAACTGGTTTGTGTTTATCTGGTCCATCGCCAATGCCCATGCGACAGAGGCCTCGCTCGGGTATTTTCTGTTTCCCTTGGTGGCCGTTCTGTTTGGTCGCTTGATCTTTGCCGAAACGCTAAGTCGGTTGCAGCTGATTGCTGTTGGTATGGCGTTTTGCGCTGTCGTCCTGTTGACGGTTGGGCTGGGCGTTGCGCCGTGGATCGCTCTTATCCTGTCGGGGACATTCGGGTTTTACGGCGTTATCAAGAAACAGCTGACACTTGGCCCCGTCGTGTCCGTGACGGGCGAGGTTCTTGTGCTTCTTCCGATTGCCGCTGTTATCCTGTTTAACATCCATAGTGGCGGAACCGGCCGGTTTGGCCCGGACCAGTTGCAAGACAGCTTTTTGCTGGTGTTGTCGGGGGCGTTGACGGCAACGCCCCTGATCATGTTCTCTTACGCCACGAAACGGGCCAAACTTTCAACAATCGGGTTGCTGCAATACATCAACCCGACGTTGCAGTTCATATGTGCTGTCGCGATCTTTGGGGAACCGTTTGGATTTTGGCACGCCATCAGTTTTCCCATCATCTGGGGCGCACTTGCGGTCTATACCGTTGCCGCTTTGCGTCAGGACAAGGCCCCGTCCAGCGCCGTCTGAAGCCCGTCAAAATCGTTAACGACCTCAATGAAGTCGCGCAGACTGTCCTCGGCAAAGCCTTCGTTGATTACATGATCCAACAGTCCCACCAGCGGGTCCCAGTACCCGTTGATATTGGCAAGAAGAATGGGTTTGTCATGCAGCCCAAGCTGTCGCCATGTCATGACCTCAAAGAACTCGTCCAGTGACCCTGCGCCGCCCGGCAGCACGACAATGGCATCGCAGTTCATGAACATGACTTTCTTACGCTCATGCATGTTTTCGGTAACGATGAACCGCGACAGATCGGTTTTTCCGACTTCGCGTTTCAGAAGGTGTTCGGGGATTACACCAAAGGTATCGCCGCCCGCGGTTTGCGTTGCATTGGCCACGGCGCCCATGATGCCGATGTCTCCGGCCCCATAGACAAGACGCCATCCCCGGTTCGCAATCAGCGTGCCCAATTCGATCGCTGTGGCTTCATAGCTGGGATCTTTACCTGAACGTGCGCCGCAAAAGACACAGATTGACCGTTGTGACATGGATTTCCTCAATATGATTAAAGCTGTTTTGACCAGTGTTAACTGTGTTGATATGCTCTCTCAACCACCACGGCTGGCAAAATTTGGGGAAACGCTGGCATGAGCGCTAAAGCATCACTATTCGCAGGAAACGGCGCATTGATTGGCGGCGGCGTTGTCGTTGTTGCGGCCGTAACCGTTGCAGCCGTCAGCGGCGTCTTCAGCCCTTCGGAACCGGTTCCGCCGGTAGTAGAAACCGCGCAGCCCGTGGTTGCCACGCCCCCGCAACCTTTACAGCCTGAACCAAAGCCCGAACCCGTTCCGGAAAAGGAAGTTGCCGAGGTGATACGCCCGTCTTTTGACGTCGTTCGTGTCGAGACAGATGGCAATACCCTGATTGCGGGACAGGGGGCAC
Source organism: Shimia thalassica (assembly GCF_001458215.1). Lineage (GTDB taxonomy): Bacteria > Pseudomonadota > Alphaproteobacteria > Rhodobacterales > Rhodobacteraceae > Shimia > Shimia thalassica. The sequence continues at coordinate 565,562 of NZ_CYTW01000002.1, forward strand.
AGTCTTTGCCTGTGAAAATTCTGATGGACGGGGCAGAGCTGATCGCAACCGAAACAGATGCTTCGGGTAAATTCGTAAGCTTCGTCGAACTGGCCCCCAGCGATAACCCACGGGTGCTGAGCCTTGTGCAAAAAGGCGCGGACGGAGATGTGACGTCGGAAGAGACGATCATTATTGCCCCGACCCCCAAGGCCGTCGTGCCGGAGCCCACTGTTGAAACTGTTGCGGACGAAACCGAAACTCAGATCGCTGAAACGGCTGCAGTAGCAAAAGAATCTGTTGAAGATGAGGTGGCGAAAGTAACCTCTTCTGCGGAAGAAGAGGTTTCTCAACAAGAAGTTACATCCACGACTTCATCCGATGTTGATGTGGTTGAACAAGTTGCAGAGCAGGTTGAGACGGCACAGGAAGCTGTGCAGGAACAGGTTCAATCGCTTGCGGAGGTTGCCGAAGCCGAGACCGGCGTGACAGAAGAAAACCCTGTCACCGAGACTGCAGGTCAGATGGAAACGGAAGCGGCCGAGGTCGCGTTAGCCGAACCCGAACCCGCCCCGACCCAAGACGTGCCGCAAGCTGCTGCCGAGGTTGTCGTCAGCCCCACAGTTTTGAAAGCGGACGCCGACGGGATCACCGTATTGCAGGCTCCGGTAGCCGAGAATGCAGCACCGGAAATCATGTCCACAGTTGCGCTCGACGCGATTACCTATTCCGACAAAGGTGAGGTCGAACTGTCCGGTCGGGCAAACAATTCCGGCTTTGTGCGTGTTTATCTCGACAACAAACCGATTACGTCTTCCAAGGTTGCGGCAGACGGGAACTGGCGCACGGAACTGCCGGATGTAGATACCGGTATTTATACGCTGCGGGTGGATCAGGTGGATGACGCGGGCGCTGTGACCTCGCGTATTGAAACGCCTTTCAAACGCGAAGACGATGCGACGGTCGAAGCCAACCAGCAACAGTCCGCAACACAGGCGACTTCGGTGCGGGTGGTGACGGTTCAACCCGGATCCACGCTGTGGGCAATCGCCAGCGAACGGTACGGCGAAGGCCTGATGTATGTGCGCGTCTTTGAGGCCAACCGTGACCGTATTCGTGACCCGGATCTGATCTATCCCGGTCAAATTTTTGAAATCCCCGAATAATCTGGTCATTTCCGGTTGAGTTCTGGCCTTTTCCGTCTGGCGTGATTACCTGAAATGACGGATGGACAGGAACGGACCGAATGCGACACATGCAATCTGCATCAGAAAGCGAAATTGCCAAAGAAGAACGCCGCTCGGGGCTGCGAACCCTGCGTAAGGTCTTCCCCTATATCTGGCCCGACGATGCGCCATGGGTGAAGCGGCGTGTTCTGATTGCTTTGGGCCTTTTGATCATCGCCAAGCTGATCGCGGTCTACACGCCGATCCTTTACAAGGGGGCCGTTGATAGCCTTGCTGACGAAGGCGTGCCGCCTCTCGCTTTGGGGGCAGTGGGCCTGACGGTTGCTTATGGTGTGGCGCGAATGATGACTGTTGGGTTCCAACAGCTGCGCGATGTGGTGTTTGCACCTGTTGGTCAGCGCGCGTTACGGCGGCTGGCGCTGGAAACCTTTCGCCATATCCATCGCTTGTCGATGCGCTATCACATCACGCGCAAAACCGGTGGCCTGTCCCGCATTATCGAACGTGGCGTAAAAGGTGTTGAGTTTCTTTTACGGTTTCTGGTGTTCTCGATCGGGCCTTTGATCCTCGAGTTGCTGTTGGTCGCCATTATCCTGATGTGGCTGTTTGATGTCTGGTATCTGGTTGTGGTTGCCGGCACGATTGCCGTCTACATCTGGTTCACGTTTGCTGTGACCGAGTGGCGCGTGAAACTACGCCGCGAGATGAACAATCAGGACACAGATGCGAACCAGAAAGCCATCGACAGCCTTTTGAATTTTGAAACCGTCAAGTACTTCGGGGCCGAAGAACGCGAGGCACAACGTTATGATGTCTCTATGCGCGCCTATGCAAAAGCGGCGCTCAAGACATCGTATTCATTGGCTTTTTTGAACTTTGGCCAATCCATGCTGATCACTTGCGGATTGGTTGGGGTGATGGTTCTTGCCGCGCTTGGTGTGCAATCCGGCCAGTTGACGGTGGGCGATTTTGTCATGGTCAACGCCTATATGATCCAGATCACCGTTCCGTTGAATTTCCTGGGCACCGTGTATCGCGAAATTCGCCAATCTCTGGTCGATATGGGCGAAATGTTTGATCTGCTTGAGCAGCCCGAGGAAGTCACAACAAAGGACGGCGCTCCGGACCTGAAGATCGACAAGGGCGAGATCACCTTGGAGAATGTCTGGTTCGGGTATGACGCCGAACGAAACATCCTCAAAGATGTGTCGCTGACCGTGCCCGCGGGCAAGACCGTGGCGATTGTCGGGTCAACCGGCTCTGGCAAGTCGACCATCGGGCGTTTGCTGTTCCGGTTTTACGACGTTCAAAAGGGCGCGTTGAAAATCGACGGTCAGGACGTTCGGGATGTGACGCAGACCAGCCTGCACGCAACCATTGGCGTGGTGCCTCAGGACACGGTGCTGTTCAACGATACCATTCGGTATAACATTGCCTATGGGCGTGATGATGCAACCCCGGACGAGATCATCGCAGCGGCCAAAGCGGCCCAGATCCATGAATTTATCGAAAGCCTGCCTGATGGATATGACACCACCGTGGGTGAACGCGGTCTGAAACTGTCGGGTGGTGAAAAACAGCGTGTAGGCATTGCGCGAACCCTGTTGAAAGATCCCCCCATTCTGTTGCTGGACGAGGCCACGTCGGCGCTGGACACGGATACAGAGCAAGAGATCAAGGATGCGCTGGCACGGGCAGGTGAGGGGCGCACGGTGATTACCATTGCCCACCGTCTGTCGACCATTGCCGAAGCGGACGAGATCGTTGTTCTTGAAAACGGGGAAGTCTCCGAGCGCGGATCGCATGAGGCGCTTTTGGCGCATGAGGGGCGCTATGCGCAGCTTTGGAACCGTCAGCAATCGGATGACGAAGCCGCCTGAAACGACAACACAGTTTGGAAATAAAAAGCCCCGCGCCTGTTCATGGGCGCGTGGCTTTTGTTCTTTTGGCCGCGTGGCTTGCCGTCTATTCAGCGGCGTCCAGCGATGTGTTCTTGTTCGCCGGTGCCTCTGACTTGGGGGGCTGAGAAGGGCCATCGGCAAGGGCCGGTTCCGCGAAATCTGTCATGTCCCATTGCATGAGCGGTGATTTCACCCGGCGGGCCTCGCGACGCAACGCCCAGTCACGTGCGGCGCGGCTTCCTCGGCCCAAAGACATCTTGGCAAGAAGCTCTCCTGTCCAGAACAGATATGTCGAGAACCAGACACGTGCCGCCAGCATAGAAGGCGTGAAGACCAGTGTCAGAACGGTCGCGATACCAAGGCCGAACACCACGGCCGTGGCCAGCTGTGTCCACCACAGCGATGTCGGGCTTTCGAAGGAATAACCGCCACTCACAAAGTCCAGCGACAGACCGAACATCATCGGGGCCAGTCCGGCCATGGTGGTGATCGTGGTCAAGAGCACCGGACGAATACGCGCCTGTGCCGTGCGGACAATCGCATCAATGCGTGGCATGTACTGCGAATATTCCTGATAGGTGTCGATCAGAACGATGTTGTTGTTCACCACGATCCCCGCCAGCGCCACAACGCCGGTACCGGTCATGATGATCGAGAAGGGCTGGTTCATGACCAGCATGCCGATCAGAACACCTGTGGTCGACAGGACCACCGCCAGCAACACCAGCGTGGCGTTGTAAAAGCTGTTGAACTGGGCCAGCAGGATGATGAACATCAACGCCAGCGCGGCGCCAAAGGCCTGTCCAAGGAAGGCCTGGCTCTCTGCCTGATCCTCCTGGTCGCCGGTCCATTCCCAATCGATCCCCTTCGGGAAGGGGTTGCCTTCCAACCATTGTGTCAACGCTGCAATCCGTTCGTTTGCGGTCAGAACCGTCGCGGTAAATCCGCGATCTGCATATTCTTTCTGCAAACCGGAATCGGCTTCCCAAAGCGCGGTTTCCATGACTTCGGACTCACCGGTTTCGGCATTGGTCAGCACGGTCAGCCCTGCGGCCACGTCGGATTTGATGTCGAAATAGCGCTTTTGATCTACACGGTTGATTTCGGCCAGCTTCGCAACAGGCTTGCGCGTGATGAAGTTTGACAGGGGCACAAGACCGTCAGCCGTGCGCACCTTGAGCGTGTCCAGTGTCGACAGCACACGGTCTTCTTCCGGCAACCGGACGCGAATTTCGATTTCCTCATCAGACGAGTCGACACGCATCGTATCAAGAAGGATGCCACGGGTAACAAGCTGGACCATGGCACCAACCGTTGCGGTGTCCGCGCCATAGCGGCCTGCCTTGGCAACATCGACGTCGATCTGCCAGTCAATGCCGGGCAGGGGACGCGAGTCTTCGATACGGGCCAGACCGGGTGTCGTCTCGAACGCGTGTACCGCAATATCCGCCGCATCCAGCAGGTCGTTCCAGTCATCGCCTTTGATGCGCAGGTGAACCGGTTTGGCCGAGGCCGGACCACGGTTGGCTTCGAGGATTTCGATCTGGGCACCGGGGATGAGTTTCAGTTCTGCCTCGATTTCGGCAAGAACCGTATTGCCGTCCCATTGCGGGTTTTTCACATCGCGATGGATATCAATGTTCAGGAACGGCACCGTGAACCATTTTTCGCGCTGAATGGGGCGGTCTCCCCATGCGATCGTTTCCAGCTGAACCTGACCAATGGTATCTTTCGGCGCTTGTGCACCGCCCGTGTTGTTGCGCAGGCCACCTTCGCCGGCAAAGGCAAAGGCTGTTTTGATGCCGGGATGCGCCAGAACGATTTCTTCGGCTTGGCGCACAAGATCATCTTCCTGTTCCAGCGACAGGTTTCCCCGTGCCCGAACATAGATGATGGCGGCTTCCGGTTCGGATTCGACAAAGAATTCGACGCCGTTGTTGTTGGACCCGAAGTAGGTGAAGGTTACGCCCACCGCGATGAAAACACTTGCAATGGCAACAAGTGGCATAAGGGGACGCGCCACAAGCATGTGGATAAAGTCACCAAACAGGTTGCGCTGGTATTCGGTGGTGCTGTGCAGTTTTTCCTTCTTGGGGAAGACCTTGCGCCATAGAAAGCTGGCTATTTCTCCGATGGAGGTAAAGATCGAGCCGAATGACAGCAGGATTACAGCGTCTGAAATCAATGCCGTCGCGACCAAAACGATGATCCCAGTGATTGACAGGAACACCATGAGATAACCCGGAATCACGTCCCGTACGATGTCTGTGCCCATAGTGGCAAAACGGGTGCCAATGGAGTCAGCCAGGAAGCCGATCCCTGCGACCGAAATTGCGACGCCAATCAATGCGGCTACAAAAGTCGCGATCCGGAGGTACCACTTCAGGTTGGCCAGTTGCTGCGCATAGTGGCGCACCAAACGTTCCAGACGACCTGCGAGGCCACCCAGAACAGGCAAGTAGACCAATGCCACTACAAGAGATGCCGACAGAACAAAGATCAAGGTAATGGGCAGCATTTCCATGAATTGGCCGGGGACACCGGGCCAGAACAGCATTGGCAAGAACGCGCAAAGCGTCGTCGCCGTAGAAGACACGATGGGCCAGAACATCCGCTTGGCCGCCTCGACATAGGCGTGCATCGGGCCTACGCCTTCTTTGATGCGTTTGTCGGCGTATTCGACCACAACAATGGCCCCGTCCACCAACATACCCACCGCAAGGATCAGACCGAACATCACCATGTTCGAAATCGTGACGCCCATCATAGCCAAGAAGGCGAAACACAACAGGAACGATGTCGGAATCGCAAAGCCAACAAGCAGGGCGGCACGCAAACCGAGGGCCGCAAGAACCACAATCATCACAAGGGCAATCGCTGTCAGGACCGAGCCTTCAAGCTGGCGTACCATGGATGCGACAACAACGGATTGGTCATTCGACGTGCCTACTTCGACTGCAGCACGCAATTCCGGCGGCCATTCAGCGCTCGATTCCTCAACCAGTTCGCGCACGATCCGCGCCGTGTCGATCAGGTTGAACCCTTTGCGTTTGACCACCTGCAGGGCCACGGTGGTTTCATTGTTGAAACGCGCGGTTCCAAGACGGTCTTCAAACGTGAGATTGATCTGGGCGAGATCACCGAGCGTGACGATCCGGTCGCCGTTCGTTTTCACGGGCAGGTCATACACATCACGCGGTTCGGTAAAGGATGACGGCAATTTAACTGCGAATTTACCCTGAGCGGTTTCGACATCGCCAGCAGGGATCATCTGGTTGTTGTTGCGCACAACATTGATCAATTCGGTCGCCGTGACATTGTAGGATTCAAGTCGCAGCGGGTCGATCACCACTTCGAGCATCTCGTCGCGGCCACCGGCAAGGCCGGCCTCCAACACCGCATCAAGCGACTCGATATCATCCTGAAGGTCGTTTGCGATCTGCGTCATGGTCCGTTCGGGAACGTCACCGGTCAGATTCACGATGATGATCGGGAATTCCGAAAAGTTGATCTCGTTGATGGTGTACTTTTCGTACCCTTCGGGGAAGTTTGCCTCGGCAGTGCTCATGGCATCGCGGACGTCGGCCATAACCGCCGTTTTGTCCCAGCCGAAATCAAACTCGAGAAACAGGCCGGCATAGCTTTCGCCGGCGGTAGCGGACATGGAATCAAGCCCGTCGAGATCCGCCAGCTCGGTTTCCATCGGCTTGATCAAAAGCTTTTCGGCATCTTCCGCCGAAATGCCGGGGAAGGGAACAGAAATGAAGAGAGCCGGAATTTGGATATCCGGCTCTCCTTCTTTGGGCAGGCCCATATAGGCGGTGCCACCGATGATCAGCGACACCAATACAAACGCCATTACCATTCGGGCGCGCGTTGCGGCCCAGTCTACGATGCCACTCATAAGCGGGGCTCCTCAAAGACAGGCTCTACCTTGACGCCTTCTACCACGTATTCTTGACCGATGATGATCACATCCGCCTGATCCGGCAATCCACCAACCCAGATCCCGTCAATCGAATCGCGCAGCAATTCAACCGGTACAAACGCAACGGTGTTGCCTTCGACTACAATGCGGACACCAAGCGTGCCTTCGTCGTTAAGTGTCAAAGCAGATTGAGGAAGAAGATGCGCATCCGCGCCATCCGACGCAATCGCGATTTCTGCGGTTTGTCCGTCGCGGAAGGCCAGATCGGGGTTTGGAACGTTGATCTCTACGCGGAAGGTGCGCGTGGTCGAATCTGCCGAGCGGGATAGAAATGCCACCTGACCTGTCACGTCTTGGCCGGTGGTCAGACGTGCGCCTGCCATGGCGCCGATTTTCACGCGGTTCACTTCGGTTTCTGGTACGAAACCCACCACTTTGATCGGGTTGAGACGGATAACCGTTGCGCACAAGGAACCGGGCTGCAAAAGGCTGCCCAACTCGGCGGTATCTGATTCAAGCAGCCCCGCAAAAGGGGCTGTGATTGTCAGGCGCTCGATTTCGCGTTCTGCAGCGGCGACAGACGCTTCGGCAGACTGTATACCCGCCTGTGTCGATTGCAATCCTGATTTGGCGGCCTGAACACTTGCCTCGGCGGCGCGAACCGACGCTTCGGCAGATGCGACGCGTGTTTCTGACGCAAACCCGCCCTCAATCAGCTTGATTGCGGCGTTTGAATTGATACGGGCCTCTTCCAGGCGTGCGATGGCTTCGTGAAGGCGGGCTTCGGTTTCGGGAACGCGTGCCTGCGCTTCGGCAAGACGGGCCTCGGCCTCGGCCAGAGAGGCCTGACGCGTGCCGGGGTCCAGTTCGCACATGATCTGACCCTCTTCCACCATGGTTCCCTTGCGAAGGGGGGCGGACATCACCTGGGCGGATGTTTCGGCGCGCACATCAACCTGCCGGTCTGCTTCGGTCTGACCTCGCAACACAACCGCGCTGTCAATCACCTGTGCTTTTGAATGAATGGCCACAACGCGCACAAATGTGTCTGTTTCCGAGGCATCTTCCGCTTCGGACGTCTCGGTGACCACAACATCTTCAGGTGTCTCTGGTGTTTGCGACGTCAATCTGTCACGTTCGAAGACGATAAAATATAGCAGGATCGACACCAAAACGGCGGTGATCAATGGCACGATGCGCATTAGAAGTATCCCTAGCGATTATATATTTTACCCAGCGAGATAATGGCATTGGCAGAGAATGCAAGCAGTCCTCTAAAAAAAGTGAACTAACCGGTTCATTTTGATCACGCGAGGGGTCACAGGCAGTTCATCGCAACCCGTTCCCAAGGGCAAGGCTTGGCAGCCCGCCAGCTTCGCGTTAAGAGGGGGCAAATCAAAGGGGTTACGGCGTGAGCGATACCGACAGTTTCATCGAAGAAGTCACCGAAGAGGTCCGCCGCGACCGGATGTTCACTTATATGCGCCGCTATGGCTGGATCGCAGTCACATTTGTGGTTGTGCTGGTTGGTGGCGCGGCCGTGAATGAATATTTCAAGGCCACGGCGCTGTCTGATGCTCAGGCAAACGGCGACTCGGTTGTTGCGGCATTGTCAAAGAACGATGTGTCCGAACGTATCGCGGCATTGGAAGCGCTTCAGGCCAACCCGGCAGAAGCACAGACCGTTGTGGATCTGCTGTTGGCTACAGAACAGCTGTCGACAGGGGATCGCGCTGCAAGTGCCGCAACTCTGGAAGGCATCTCTGCGTCTTCGGTTGAGCAACCCGCCATCTATAACCAGATCGCCCTGTTCAAATCCGTTTTGGCACGTGGCGCCGAAGCGTCGGTCGAGGAACGCCGCGCATTGCTGGCGCCGCTGGCATCTCCGGGCGCACCTTTGGCGCTTTTGGCGCAGGAACAGCTTGCCTTGCTTGATCTGGAAGAAGGAAATGCCGACGCCGCAATGGTAAAATTGCAGAACATCAATGCCGATGCTTCTGTGACTGCGGGCTTGCGTCAACGTACAAGTCGGTTGATTGTAGCATTGGGTGGTGATCTGCCCGAACTTGCCGCACCGGCGGTAAGTCAATAAGAAACGAAGCGATTGGTTGAATAGACCACACGGGAGCCGATGCAGTGAACACGCGGAACTGGATATTGGCGCTGTCAGGCGCAACGATGCTTGCAGCCTGTGCCGAAAAGGATGTGATCCTGCCCGGCCAGCGCGAAGACTTGCGCGCGGAAGATACCGTGGCAGACGTGGTCAACGAGCGTCGCGCGATCAGTGTTCCGGCACAAACGCGCAACAGCAGCTGGACACACCGGATCGGCACACAGGCCTTTCGCGTTTCCAACGCCTCGCTTTCGACCTTTCCACAATTGGCATGGTCTGCCGGAATCGGTGAGGGCAACAGCCGCAAGAACCGCATGAGCGCAGACCCGGTTGCCGCAGACGGTCTTATCTATACCATCGACAGCCAGGCCAAATTGCAGGCCACTGCCACGAATGGCGGCGTGGTCTGGACCCGTGATTTGACACCACCGCGTGACGATTCCGAAGACGCCCTTGGCGGCGGATTGGCCTATGGCAGCGGCAAGCTGTTTGTGGCCACCGGATTCGGCTCGATGGTTGCCCTGAACCCGAAAACGGGTGCCGTTCTTTGGGAACAGGAACTGGGCGGCATCGGAAGCGGATCTCCGACGGTGTTTGGCGATCTTGTCTATATCGTCTCTGGTGATGACAACGGCTGGGCGCTGGAAGTTGAAACCGGCCGGATTGCGTGGCAATTGTCGTCGGTTCCAAATGTAAACAACATCATGAGCGCGGCAGCACCTGCGCTGAATGACCGGTTCGCCATTTTCCCATTCGGCTCGGGCGAATTGCAGGCGACGTTCCGCAATGGCGGTTTCCGCGTCTGGGACGCGGGTATTTCTGGCGAACGCCCCGGACGAGCACGCAGCAAAATCGGTGATATTTCCGGTGATCCGGTCATTGAAGGCAGCAAAGTCTACGCCGCCAACCACTCGGGCCGTATTGTGGCGCTCAACATTGAGTCCGGAGAACGTCTCTGGACCGCGACCGAAGGCGCCTTGGGGCCGGTTTGGCCCGTGGGCGGTTCCGTCTTTATGGTCAATGACCGCAACAAGCTGTTGCGCCTTGATTCCAAGGACGGCAGCGTGATCTGGTCTGTCGACCTGCCCAAGTTTGTAGAAAGCCGCCCGACACGTCAGGCCGCTTTGTATGCGCATTATGGTCCTATCCTTGCAGGAGGGCGCCTTGTTGTTGCCTCTTCGGATGGTCTGTTGCGCATCTTTGATCCTGCCTCTGGCGCACAGGTTCACGCCGTTGAAATTCCCGGTGGTGCAGCCTCGAGTCCGATCGTTATGAACGGAACTCTTTACGTCGTTGGTGGGAAAGGTAATTTGCACGCTTTCCGTTGACGCCGAAATAGTATATCGCGACGTCTTCAAGACTGTCGGAGACATCAGATGAGTTTTTCGCTCGCCATCGTGGGCCGCCCAAATGTGGGCAAATCCACCCTGTTCAATCGCCTTGTGGGCAAAAAGCTGGCTTTGGTCGACGACCAACCCGGGGTTACGCGCGATCTGCGCGAAGGCGAAGCACGGCTTGGTGATCTGCGGTTTACCGTCATCGACACCGCCGGTCTGGAAGATGCGACAGACGACAGCCTTCAGGGCCGGATGCGCCGCCTGACCGAACGCGCCGTGGACATGGCAGATATCTGCCTGTTTATGATTGATGCGCGGGCAGGGGTGACGCCAACCGATATGATTTTTGCGGAAATCCTGCGCAAAAAGTCGGCCCATGTGATTTTGGCTGCAAACAAGGGCGAAGGCTCTGCTGCGGACGCGGGCGTGATCGAAGCCTATTCTCTGGGTCTTGGAGAACCAATTCGTCTTTCGGCAGAACACGGTGAAGGTCTCAACGATCTTTATTCGCAGCTGATGCCGTTGGCTGACGAGTTTGAAAAACATGCCGTGGACACTAGCCCCGAAGTTGATATCGATCTGGATGAAGATGACGAGCATACGGATGATGTTCCCATGCCAACTTCTTCGAAACCTTTGCAAATTGCTGTGGTTGGTCGCCCGAATGCGGGCAAGTCCACACTGATCAACAAGATCATTGGCGAAGACCGGTTGTTGACCGGTCCCGAAGCCGGAATCACGCGAGACGCCATCAGTTTGCGGACCGAATGGCAGGAAACACCGATCCGTATCTTTGACACGGCTGGTATGCGCAAAAAGGCCAAGGTGCAGGACAAGGTTGAAAAACTGTCCGTGTCTGACGGATTGCGTGCGGTGAAGTTTGCCGAAGTCGTTGTTGTGCTTCTGGATGCGGCCATTCCGTTTGAACAGCAGGATTTGCGGATTGCCGACCTTGCCGAACGCGAGGGGCGGGCCGTTGTTGTTGCCGTGAACAAATGGGACATCGAAGACAGCAAACAGGAAAAGCTGCGCGATTTGAAAGAGTCGTTCACACGCCTGTTGCCACAGTTGCGCGGCGCGCCGCTGATTACGGTCTCGGCCAAAACCGGCCGTGGTCTCGACCGTTTGCATGATGCCATCATGCGCGCCTATGAGGTCTGGAATCGCCGGATCACCACGGCGCAGTTGAACCGCTGGTTAACGGGGATGCTGGAACAGCACCCGCCGCCCGCACCGCAAGGCAAGCGCATCAAATTGCGCTATATGACCCAAGCCAAAACCCGTCCACCGGGATTTGTTGTCATGTGTTCGCACCCTGACAAAATGCCGGAAAGCTATTCGCGGTATCTTGTGAATGGTCTGCGCGAAGACTTTGACATGCCGGGCACGCCGATTCGACTGATGATGCGCGGCCAGAACGACAAAAACCCTTACAAAGGGAAAAAGAAGGCACCGCCTTCGAAGTTGCGTAAACATATCAAGGGGCGCCGCGACTAGGACCTTTGTCGCTTTAGCCTCTCAGAAAAAGCCTTTTATTATGTCCCGCGTATGTGCATTGTCATGCGCGGGACATTTATTTGTTGCATTGTTTGTTTGTTGACATATCTGCCTTTCTACAGGGGTGGTCGAGGGAGTTCGGAATGGAAATTCGTGAACGTTTGCAGAAATATACTGTCAAAGACGATCGCATCGCTGCGCTCAGTTTCTTTGGGACCTTTGCGGTTTATTTTTTGACGCTCTATCTGGCCGTTGTCTATCGCGAGCTATGGTACGTGTTCATCCCCGCGGGTTTGATAAGCGCTTTTGCCGCCGTGCGCCTCTATGTGTTGCAGCATGATTGCGGGCACGCATCGCTGTTTTCGGCGCGCAAAGCCAATGACCTCGGCGGGTATGCCCTGTCCGTGTTTTCGATGGCGCCCTATGCCATCATGCGCCACAACCACAATATGCACCATTCGCATCTGGGCAATCTGGACCACCGGGAAACTGGCGAGATCCACACCATGACATTGCGCGAATGGAACGAAGCAGGGTTTTGGGACCGGTTGACCTATCGTTTGTATCGCAACCCATTCATTCTGATCCCGCTCGGATCTGCCTTTACCTATTTTATTCGGTATCGCTGGCCCAAAAACGCCAGTGAAATCGGGCTGTCCGGCCTGTTCTGGCACAATGTTGCGTTGGCGGTCTGGATCGGTGCGCTGTACCTGATGGCGGGCTGGGCCGGTCTTGGTGTTTGGATGTTCTGGGGCTTTGTGGGCGGCATGATCGGCGTGTTCCTCGTGTACCTGCAGCACAATTTCGAAGACACTTATTGGGATCGTCGCCCTGATCTCGATCCGCGCCTCGCCGCGCTTCAGGGCTCGTCTGCTCTCGATCTGGGGTGGTGGATGGATCTCGGGTCGGCCAACATCGCCTATCACGATATCCACCACTATAACGCTCGCATTCCTTCGTACCGCCTGCGCAAGGCCCATCAGGAAATCCGCGACGAATATGATTTGCGGACAATCCGTTGGCCAGAGGCGTTGCGGTCTTTCAAGCTCAAACTTTGGGATGAGGATCAGGAACGGCTTGTGCCCTATCCGAAAACACGGTCAACCAGTGCCCTGACACCGGCCGAGTGATCCCAAAGCGGGTCCTTTGACTCAAAAAAGCCGCGCTGGATCAGCGCGGCTTTTTCGCATTTACGGGGCCTTTTTCAGACCAGCGAGCCGTCGGCCGCCAACGTAGTCTTGCCACCCAGATAGGGGTGCAGAACCTCGGGCAGAACCACAGAGCCGTCTTCCTGCTGACCGTTCTCAAGAACGGCGATCAAGCAACGCCCAACAGCCAGCCCAGATCCATTCAGCGTGTGAACGAACTCTGGCTTGCCGCCCTCGGATGGTTTGAAGCGTGCGTTCATGCGACGTGCCTGAAAATCACCACAGACCGAGACCGAGCTGATTTCACGATAGGTGTTCTGACCGGGCAACCAGACTTCGATGTCGTGGGTGCGTTGCGCGCCAAAACCCATGTCGCCGGTGCACAGAACAACCGTGCGATAGGCCAGTCCTAGACGTTCCAGAATGCCTTGGGCACATTCCGTCATCCGGTCCAGCTCAGCGCGCGAGTCTTCGGGTTTGGTGATCGACACCATTTCGACTTTTTCAAACTGGTGCTGGCGCAGCATGCCGGATGTATCGCGACCGGCGCTGCCGGCCTCGGAACGGAAGCACTGCGTATGCGCCACCATGCGACGGGGCAGGGTGGCCTCGTCGACGGTTTCACCGTTTACCGTGTTGGTCAGCGTGACTTCGGCGGTCGGAACCAGCCACCAACCATTGGTGGTTTCATAAGAGTCTTCGCCAAACTTGGGCAACTGGCCGGTGCCAAACATCATTTCTGGCTTCACAAGGACGGGGGTCCATGTTTCGGTCAGCCCGTTTTCATCAATATGCGTGTTCAGCATAAACTGTGCCAAGGCACGGTGGATACGTGCAACGGCACCGCTCAGCACGACAAAACGCGAACCGGACAGCTTTGCCGCCGTTTCAAAATCCATGCCCGGCTTTACGCCTTCCAGCTCGAAGTGCTCTTTGGGCGCAAAGGCATATTCCCCCGGCGTGCCCCAGCGGTGCACCTCGACGTTGTCGTCCTCGTCCGCGCCTTCCGGCGTGTCTTCGAACGGCAGGTTGGGAATGCCCATCAGCGTATCGTTCAGCTTTTGGTCAAGCGCTTTGGCTTCGTTCTGCATGTCGGCGACTTCGGCCTTTTTCTCGCCCACAAGAGCACGCAGACGTTCGAACTCGGCCTCGTTGCCGCTGGCTTTGGCGGCGCCCACTTCTTTGGCGGCCTTTTTCTGGTCTGCCTGTGCGGCTTCGGCGGCCTGAATCTTGGCGCGGCGCTCGGCATCCAGCTCAAGGATTGACGACGACATCGGCTCGGCTCCACGGCGGGCGAGGGCGGCGTCGAAAGCGGCCGGATTTTCGCGGATGGCACGGATGTCATGCATGTCATTTGTCCTTGGTTACTGTGAATCAGTGTTTCAACGCGCGCCTTATGCACGAGTTTGATGTGTTGTTACAGAGTGCACATCACGGGAACAAGAATTCATCAACGCGTGCGGCCAGTGTCGCCGCGCCATTGCCGGCGGAAACAACCCCCACGACGCGCCAGCCATCGTTTGTTTGCAACAGGATCGGCCCGCCAGAGTTTCCCGATCTCACGGCGCATTCCAGCCAGAGAGCAGCGCCATTGGGATGACCGCCACAGCCAAACCCCGCACTTAACATATGCGGGCGGTCACTGGTGTATCCGATGATTGCAAACTGGCCCCGTTCGGGGGAGGGGGCAACAGGAATGGGGGTAACAGGGATCGGCGCAGACAGGGTCAGCACCGCCATATCGTAAGGGTATTGAATGCCGTTCATGGCAATTGCCTTCGGGTGCAATTCAACCGAAGCCGGTTTGGCCGCCGCAACATAGCTGCCCCTGAGCCAGCCCGCGACAAAAGTGATGTCTTCCAACGCGAACGGGCTGAGGTCGGCGCGTAACACGCAATGCGCGGCGGTCAGCACGCGGTCCGGCGCAATCAATGTTCCCGAACACATGCTGCGCCGGTTGTACCCCGCAATGTTGATGCGCCCGATCGCATGCCAGTTTCCATGGGCCTCGGCCGGCACCATCGACAAAGGCTGGGCAAAGCAGGACGATGCCCAGAATATGAAAAGCAGGATGGTACGAAACATGCCTCAAACCTGCCCATTCGTGGGCCTTGGCACAAGTCCTCGGGGGAAAGAGATGCCCAATGGTTGTTTTGTGCGGAAAATGCCGCTTCACGAGGGCGTTTCCCGCCTTGCATAACAAGGCGTGGACACATAGGTTCCTGCAAAATCTGTGGGACAGGTGTTTCCCAAACCAAGCTTACAAAGGAATGTCAAAATGGACGCCAGCGCAATCGGTCAGTTTCTGCCACTCATCCTGATCTTCGCGATCATGTATTTCCTGCTGATCCGCCCTCAGCAAAAGAAAGTCAAAGAGCACCAGGGCATGGTTGACGCATTGCGTCGTGGTGATCAGGTTGTGACCCAAGGTGGCGTAATCGGCAAAGTTTCGAAGGTCAAAGAAGACAACGAAATCGAAGTCGAAATTGCTGATGGCGTCAAAGTACGCGTGGTCAAAGCCACCATTGCACAGGTTCTGAGCAAGACCGAGCCAGCAAGCGCTGAATAATCCGCCCTAACACCCAACGACAAGGCTGCAATTATGCTGCAAATCGACCTTTGGAAACGGGTCCTTATCTGGGCCGTTTGTGCGTTCGGGCTGCTTATGGCTCTGCCCAACGCTTTTTACGAAAGGGTCGAGGCGCATAACGACGCCACGGCCGCGCTTGAACTTGGCTATTCCGGAAACGGTCTGGAAGAGCAGGCCGCGATGTGGCCCAACTGGATGCCGTCGTCTTTGGTTAATCTCGGTCTCGACCTTCGGGGCGGGGCCCATCTTCTTGCCGAAGTGCAGGTCGAGGACGTCTATGAGGCCCGCATCAAGTCGATGTGGCCCGAGGTGCGTGATCTTCTTCGCGAAGAGCGCGGTACGATTGGCACGATCCGGCTTCAGCCTTCTGATGTAGACGAGTTGCGCATCAAGGTATCGCAACCCGAAAACATCGGTCGCGCGGAAGAACTGGTGCGCGGACTGGCCCGACCAGTTGCCTCTTTGGCGGCGGCGGGTGCCTCGGACATCGTTGTCGACACGGACGGTGGCGAACTTGTCATTACCCTGTCCGAAGCCGAAAAACTGGCCACGGATGAACGCACGGTTCAACAAGCCCTTGAAATCATTCGCCGCCGTATCGACGAAGTCGGCACGCGCGAACCCACAATCCAGCGTCAGGGTGCAGATCGCATTCTGATTCAGGTGCCTGGCATCGGGTCTGCGGCGGAACTCAAGGAAATCATCGGGACCACTGCGCAGCTGACCTTTAGCCCTGTTATCGGTCGCGGCAGCAATCCGGATGCCAACCCGGGCGTTGGCAATGAAATCCTGCCATCTCTGGATGAAGAAGGTGTGTATTACACCATTGAATCCGCTCCGGTTGTGACCGGTGAAGAACTGGTTGATGCGCAACCGTCCTTTGACCAGAACAACCGTCCGGCTGTTTCTTTCCGGTTTAACCCAACCGGTGCCCGCAAGTTTGGCAACTATACTGCTGAAAACATCGGGTCACCTTTTGCGATCGTACTGGACGGAGAAGTTGTGTCTGCTCCTGTCATCCAAGCTCACATCTCGGGTGGATCCGGTATCATCACGGGCCGTTTTTCGGTTGAAGAAAGCACCAACCTCGCGGTTCTGCTGCGCGCTGGTGCCTTGCCTGCGGGTCTCGAGTTTCTTGAAGAACGCACCATCGGGCCAGAGCTTGGCCAAGACAGCATCGAGGCAGGGCGCATTGCCTGTATCGTCGCCTTCGTAGGTGTTCTGGTCTTTATGTTCCTGAGCTATGGCACTTTCGGGCTGTTCGCCAATATTGCCTTGATCATCAACGTTGGTCTTATCTTTGGTCTGTTGTCCATGATCGGCGCGACACTGACCCTTCCGGGGATTGCCGGTATCGTTCTGACCATCGGTATGGCGGTTGACGCCAATGTTCTGGTGTTCGAGCGTATCCGCGAAGAATTGCAATCTGCCAAAGGTCCGGCACGTGCCATCGACCTTGGGTATGAAAAGGCACTGAGCGCCATTTTGGACGCCAACATCACCACCTTCATCACTGCTGCGATCCTGTTTGCAGTCGGGTCCGGACCGGTTCGTGGCTTTGCCATTACGCTGGGGCTGGGCATCATGACATCCGTGTTCACCGCGATCTTTGTCACCCGTTTGATTGTGGTGATCTGGTTCGAACGCCGCCGTCCCAAGACAATCGAGGTATAAGCCATGCGACTGAGACTTGTTCCCAAGGACACGAAGTGGGATTTCTTCAGCCGTCCTTTGATGTGGCTGGGTATTTCCGGGCTTTTGATTGTGTTGTCGCTGGGCAGCTTTTTCGCCCAGGGCCTTAATTTTGGTATCGACTTTCGTGGCGGGACCACGATCCGGACCGAAAGCGCTCAGGCCGTTGTTGTGGCCGACTATCGCAGCGCGCTTGTGCCGCTCGAACTGGGTGATGTGACCATCACCGAGGTGTTTGACCCCAATTTCGACGCGGACGAACACGTGACAATGATCCGTATTCAGGCCCAGGACGGTCAGGAAGCGGTTACCGCTGACGTTGTCAGAAAGGTACAGACCGCGCTGCAAACAGTGGCGCCTGATATCTCGTTTGTCTCGGTTGAATCAGTCGGCCCCAAAGTTTCGGGCGAGTTGATCCAGACAGCCGTCATCGCGGTTCTTCTGGCGATTGCCGCCGTGCTGATCTATATCTGGCTGCGGTTTGAATGGCAGTTCGCCATGGGGGCGGTTGCTGCTTTGGTGCACGACGTGATTTTGACGATTGGTGTGTTCTCGGTTGTGCAAATCCGGTTTGACCTTGCCATCATCGCGGCGCTTTTGACCATCGTTGGCTATTCATTGAACGATACCGTGGTTGTGTTTGACCGGGTCCGTGAAAACCTGCGCAAATACAAAAAGCTCGAGTTGAAAGAGGTCCTGAACCTGTCGATCAACGAAACCCTGAGCCGGACGGTCATGACCTCGGTCACAACCCTTCTGGCGCTGATTTCGCTGTTTGTGCTGGGTGGGGACGTCATCCGTGGCTTCGTATTCGCGATGATCTGGGGTGTCGTTGTCGGGACCTATTCGTCGATCTTTGTGGCGTCGACCGTTCTGTTGAAGTTGGGGGTCAAGCGCGACTGGTCCAAACCATCGAACAACTCAGGCAATCAATTCGCCAACATTGATGCCTGATCTTCTGACCCAGGCGCTGGCCCTTCCGGGCCTGCCCTGGGTCATTCTTGCTGCTTTCGTCGCTGGTATCGTGCGCGGCTTTAGCGGGTTTGGCACGGCCCTCGTTTATCTGCCTGTTGCGGCCCAGTTCATGCCGCCGGTCTGGGCCATCCTGAGCGTCGCCGCGATGGATATCCTTGGCCCGCTTCCCAACATTCCCAATGCTATCAAAGTCGGTCACAAGCGGGATCTGATGCGCCTGTTTGCAGGTGTCATTGTTGCGCTGCCTGTTGGGCTTTGGGTGTTGACCAGCGTTGATCCGGATGTGTTTCGATATGCCGTTTCCATATTGGCCATCGGGATGCTGGGGATTTTGGGATTGGGCATGCGGTATCGCGGCCAGATCACACCGCCGATGGTCTATGGTATTGGCGGCGCCGGTGGTTTCCTCGGGGGGGCCGCAGGGCTGCCGGGGCCGCCCGTGATCGTGTTCTACATGGCAAGCCCGCACGGGCCATCCGTGATCCGGGCCAACACGATGGTCTTTTTATTTGGCTATGACCTGTTGCTGATTGCCGTGCTGGCCGTGACCAGCAGATTGGAACCGCTTCCATTTGTGATCGGCCTTGTGCTGACACTGCCTGCGCTCTTGGGGAATATTGTCGGGGGCGCTATATTCAACCCAGACCGCGAACGGACGTACCGTGCAGTGGCTTATGTGATTATCGCAATGTCGGCCTTATCCGGCTTGCCGTTCTGGTCCGAGGGAGGCCACCCATGAATTTGAGTGAAGTTGTCTATGCGGATGCCATTCCGATCGAGGGCTATGGCCCGGGGTTCTTCCGCATTGGCGGAGAAAAGATTGATGGCGCCGCGATTATCCACGCAAAAGGCGCGCGCAGCTGGGGCGGCTACGAAGACCTGCAACCCATTTTGGATCTCAAGGACCAGATCGACTTTGTTTTGATGGGAACGGGCGCAAACATGGTGCATGTCCCCAAAGAGTTTAAGACCGCCCTCGAAGAGGCCGGAATTGGCGTCGAGTTGATGGCGTCACCCTCGGCCTGTCGCACGTATAATGTGCTGGCGTCCGAAGGTCGGCGGATGGCGGCGGTTTTGTTGCCCGTGTGAGGTGCAACCGCACCACGTTTTCCGCAGGCCCGTTGGGCCGTTTCAATTTTGCCCCAAGGTGGCAATCGGTAATCACGGCTTTCCTTGATTCACCTCAATGCGGTTGGGCGTGCGCTTGGCGATAGAAGGGGACATCCGGCAAAATTGCTTTTGTCGGAACCGCTTATGGGCTAATGCAAACCTATGACTTTGACCGTTTCTGACCTGACAATCTCGCGCGGCGGCATTCCGGTGCTCGAAGGACTGAATTTCTCGCTGGAACCGGGAGGTGCGCTTGTGTTGCGCGGGCCAAACGGCGTTGGGAAAACCACCTTGCTGCGCACGGTTGCCGGTTTACAGCCCGCCGTTGCCGGCACTGTAGAGTGTGACCCGGAAAGCATTGCCTATGCCGCCCACAGTGACGGTTTGAAGGGGATGCTGACCGTTTCCGAAAACCTGCATTTCTGGGCGGATATCTTCGGAACCAAAGGCATCGACGCGGCCCTGAAAGGCTTTGATCTAGAAGGATTGGTAGACCGTCCGGCATCCGCGCTTTCTGCGGGGCAGAAACGCCGGTTGGGTCTGGCCCGTTTGTTGGTGACAGGACGGCCCATCTGGATTTTGGATGAGCCGACCGTCTCGCTGGATGTGGCATCCGTTGAAATGTTTGCCGATGCCGTGCGGGCGCATCTGGCCGCTGGCGGCTCGGCGTTGATTGCGACCCATATTGATTTGGGGCTTGAGGCCGAAGTGTTTGATGTTGGCCCTTATCGTGCCAAACCCGAAAACTCGACAGATGCCTTTAGCGGCAGCTTTGACGAGGGCTTCCTATGATCGCCTTGCTGGTGCGTGACATGAAGCTTGCCATGCGGGCAGGGGGCGGTTTTGGCCTTGGGTTGGCCTTTTTCCTGATTGTGACCGTGCTGGTCCCTTTCGGAGTGGGGCCGGAAAGTGGCCTTTTGTCCAAAATTGCACCGGGCATTTTGTGGCTGGGAGCCTTGCTGGCATGCCTGTTGTCGCTTGACCGTATTTTTGCGCTGGATTGGGAAGACGGGTCTCTTGATCTTTTGGCGACATCCCCTCTGCCGATGGAGGGCGTTGTCACGATCAAGGCGCTGGCCCATTGGTTAACCACAGGACTTCCTCTTTGTCTTGCTGCGCCGCTGTTTGGTTTGCTGCTCAGCCTGCCGGATACGGGATATGTCTGGCTTGTTCTGTCGCTGGTGATTGGAACGCCGGCCTTGTCCGTAGTGGGTACATTTGGCGCCGCTTTGACCGTTGGCCTGAAACGGGGCGGGCTTTTGTTGTCGCTCTTGGTGCTGCCTTTGTATGTACCGACATTGATTTTCGGGGCCGAAGTGGCACGTCGCGGGGCCTTGGGGATGGACGCCATGACGCCCCTTTTGATGCTGGGCGGTATAACCGCAGGTACAATTGCACTATTGCCCTTCGCCAGTGCCTTGGTTTTGCGGGTCAATTTGCGTTAAGAATGCATGGAAGTGAATGTGACTCGGGTTTAACCCAGATCAAGGAAGCGCGCGCGGCTCACTGTCATGTGAAATGCAAAAGCCTAAAGAGGCATATAGGGAAGAGACATGGGGTCAATCTGGGAATACGCAAATCCGGTAAAGTTCGTCCGGACGTCAGAAATTGTTCTGCCTTGGGTGTCGGTCATTGCCATGGTCACGCTGGTGGTTGGCCTTGTCTGGGGCTTTTTCTTTACGCCTGACGACTACCGGCAAGGCTCGACCGTTAAGATCATTTACCTGCACGTACCGGCGGCTCTTATGGCCATCAACGTGTGGTTCATGATGTTGGTGACCTCGTTGATCTGGCTGATCCGGCGCCACCACGTCTCTGCACTTGCTGCCAAGGCCGCAGCACCGGTTGGGATTATCATGACCGTGATCGCATTGGTCACCGGAGCCATCTGGGGCCAGCCGATGTGGGGCACCTGGTGGGCATGGGACCCGCGCCTGACCTCGTTCTTGATCCTGTTCCTGTTTTATCTTGGTTACATCGCCCTGTGGGAAGCCATCGACAATCCCGATACAGCGGCCGATCTGACGGCTGTTTTGTGCATCGTGGGGTCTGTTTTCGCGGTGCTCAGCCGGTATGCCGTGAACTTCTGGAACCAGGGGTTGCACCAGGGGGCCTCGTTGTCATTGGACAAGGAAGAAAACGTGGCGGATGTATTCTCGACACCGCTTTATATTTGCATGGTCGGCTTTGGCTTTTTGTTCATCGCTCTGGTGTTTTTGCGCACCCGCACTGAAATTCATAAACGCCGCACCAAAGCGTTGCTGGCACGGGAGAGACTGGGATGATGCCTGATCTTGGAAAATATGCAGATACGGTTCTGTCGGCCTATCTGGTCTCGATCGTGCTGTTGGTGGTTCTGGTCGCAATGAGCCTTCGCGCATCTCGCAAGGCGCGCGCCGATCTCGAACAAGTGGAGACACGTCGCCGTGGCTAAAGTATCCCCGTTAATGATTGCGCCGCCCCTGATTTTTGCAGGGTTGGCGGCGTTGTTCTTCTTTGGAATGTCGCGTGAAAATCCGGATGAACTGCCGACGGCGCTGGCGGGTAAAGTGGCCCCCGCGGTCGCGTTGGAGCCGTTCGGCGACAGGGAAGGGTTCGATTCCGAAACCCTCAAAGACGGCAAGGTCAAGCTTGTGAACTTCTGGGCAAGCTGGTGCGCGCCTTGTCGCGTCGAACATCCAACATTGATGCAGCTTGAGGCAGAAGGCGTTGCGATCTACGGGATCAATTACAAAGACTCCTTTGCCAACGGCAACAAATTCCTGACCGATCTTGGCGACCCCTTTCTGGCAATCGGAAGCGACCCAAAGGGGCGCATGGCGTTGAACTGGGGCGTATATGGTGTTCCCGAAACCTATCTGGTGGATGGCGAAGGCCGCATCGTCACCCGCGTTGCGGGGCCTTTGACACAGCGTGAACTGAATGACCGCATTCTTCCCAAACTCAAGGAACTGGGCATCCAGTTCTAGCAGGGTCACAGACCGTTCCGGATGACCCGAAAATGCAAAAGCCCCGGTGTAATCACCGGGGCTTTGTTTTTGGTTGCAAGGCCTATTGTTATGATTTGGCCAAGTCGCGCAGCACATAGTGCAGAACGCCACCGTTTTCGATGTATTCAATCTCGGGCGCTGTATCGATCCGGCATTTCAACATGATGGTCTTGGTTGTGCCGTCTGCGAACGTGATGTCACAAGGCAATTCCTGCAGCGGCTCAACTGTGTCCAGACCGGTGATTGATACGGTTTCGGCACCCGTCAGGCCAAGGGTTTTGCGGGTGTCGCCATTTGTAAACTCAAACGGAACCACGCCCATGCCCACAAGATTAGACCTGTGGATGCGCTCAAAGGACTCGGCGATAACGGCCTTGATACCCAACAGCGCCGTGCCCTTTGCCGCCCAGTCACGGGAAGATCCGGCGCCGTATTGTTCACCGCCAAAGACAACCAACGGCGTGCCTGCCTTTTGATAGGCCATTGATGCGTCAAAGACGGATGTCTGGACCCCATCGGGACCTCTGGTATAGCCGCCTTCGACACCATCCAGCATTTCGTTCTTGATGCGGATGTTGGCAAAGGTGCCGCGCATCATGACTTCGTGATTGCCGCGCCGCGACCCATAAGAGTTGAATTCCCGCACGGCGACGCCATGCTCGGTCAGATACTGTCCCGCAGGGCTGCTTTGTGTGAAGGACCCCGCCGGCGAGATGTGGTCGGTTGTCACCATATCCCCGAGAACCAGAAGAACCTTGGCCCCGTTAATGTCCGAGATCGTCCCTTTTTCTGGTCCCATACCTTGGAAATAGGGCGGGTTCTGGATGTAGGTCGATGCCGCAGGCCAGTCATATGTTTCCTGTTCAGGGACTGTGACGCCTCGCCACTTTTCATCACCTTTGAACACGTCGGCGTATTTCGACAGGAATGCATCGCGTGTCACGGTTTTCTGGACCAACTCTGCGATCTCGGTTGTCGAGGGCCAGATGTCCTTGAGGTAAACATCGTTTCCATTCTGGTCTTGGCCAAGAGGATCTGCGGCAAGATTGATATCCAGCGTTCCGGCCAGCGCATAGGCCACCACCAACGGAGGAGAGGCCAGATAGTTGGCCCGTACGTCAGGGGAAATGCGGCCTTCAAAATTTCGATTTCCCGACAAAACCGACGTTGCCACCAGATCGCCTTCGGCAATGGCTTGCGAGATTTCGCTCTGGATCGGGCCGGAATTACCGATACAGGTGGTGCAGCCATAGCCCACAAGGTTAAAGCCAACCGCGTCCAGATCCTTTTGCAGGCCAGCCGCCTCGAGATAGGCCGACACAACCTGCGATCCCGGAGCAAGTGACGTTTTGACCCAAGGTTTGCGGTTCAGCCCCAAGGCCGCCGCCTTGCGTGCAACAAGACCGGCCCCGATCATCACATAAGGGTTCGAGGTGTTGGTGCAGGACGTGATCGAAGCGATGACAACCTTGCCACTTTCCATGGTGTAGTCTTCACCCGAAACGGCAACCTCTTTGCCCATGGGGCGTTTGAAGGTCTCTTCCATCTCTTTGTGAAAGGCGGTTTTCCCGTCGCTCAGCGCCACAAAATCCTGTGGGCGTTTGGGGCCCGAAATGGCCGGCACGATGGTACCCATATCCAGCGTCAATGTGTCGGTATAGATCGGGGCATAATCCGCATCCCGCCAGAACCCGTTTGCCTTGGCATAAGCCTCGACAAGTGCAATGCGGTCTTTGTCGCGTCCGGTGTTTTCAAGATACCGCAGGGTTTCCCCATCAATCGGGAAGAACCCGCAGGTTGCGCCATATTCAGGGGCCATGTTGGCAATGGTTGCGCGATCTGCCAGCGGCAAACGGTCCAGCCCGTTGCCATAGAACTCGACAAACTTGCCGACCACACCCTTTGCACGCAGCATTTCGACGACCTTCAACACAAGATCGGTGCCGGTGGTGCCTTCCATCATTTCGCCAGTGAGCTCAAACCCGATGACCTCGGGGATCAACATGGAGATCGGTTGGCCCAACATGGCGGCTTCGGCCTCGATACCGCCTACGCCCCATCCCAAAACGGCGACCCCATTGACCATCGTGGTGTGGCTGTCGGTGCCGACAAGCGTATCCGGATAGGCGACCTCGTGCCCGTTTTGGTCAGTGTCGGTCCAGACCGTTTGGGCCAGATATTCAAGATTGACCTGATGGCAGATACCTGTGCCAGGGGGCACAACGCGAAAGTTGTTGAACGCGGTTTGACCCCATTTCAGAAAGGTATAGCGCTCCATATTGCGTTCATATTCACGGTCCACATTCATCTGAAACGCACGCGGGTTGCCAAATTCGTCGATCATGACCGAATGGTCGATAACAAGATCCACAGGCACCAGCGGATTGATCTTGGTGGCATCTCCGCCAAGGCTTTTGATGCCGTCCCGCATCGCCGCCAGATCGACCACGGCCGGAACGCCCGTGAAATCCTGCATCAGGACGCGGGCAGGGCGATAGGCAATCTCGCGCGGGTTCCGCCCGCCATTTGCCCCCCATTCGGCAAACGCCTTGATATCGTCGATCGAGACCGAAAATCCGCCATCTTCAAAACGCAGCATATTCTCCAGAACCACCTTGAGCGCTGCTGGCAGGTTCGAGAAATCCCCAAGACCTGCGTCCTGGGCTGCGGGGATCGAATAATAGGACATCGCTGTGCCGTTGACCTCGAGCATTTTTCGGGTATTGGCGGTGTCCTGTCCAACTTGAATAGTCATGGAAAACCCTCCGGAATTTGGTAAATAACAACGCAACAAAATCGGTTGCGCCAACATTGCACACCCAAGTGTTAGCGGATTGTTGCCCTTTGTCCATTGTGCTAGACGTTGCGCGTGAAATGCCTGTGAATACTCAATTGTATCTGGGATTTTTGCGCAGGCTGCCCCAAGGGAATTTGTCCAAGTGGGACAACCTGTCAACCTTCAGTACCTTGCATCCGGAATTTGACTGGTATACTACGGCATACAACGAAATTGAGAGTCGGATCGCCCCAATTGCAAGCGACCCGGATTTCAGTCTTTTTCTGACATTAACTCGCAGGGATCGTCATGAGCTTGTACACAGACTACCTAACAGAGATTGAAACTCGTAAAGAGCAGGGCTTGCACCCCAAGCCGATTGACGATGGTGCGCTTGTCGCCGAGCTGATCGAACAGATCAAAGATACCGCAAATGCCCATCGTGAAGACTCGTTGAAGTTCTTCATCTACAACACCCTGCCGGGCACCACGAGTGCTGCTGGCGTCAAGGCGGCATTCTTGAAAGAGATCATTCTGGGTCAGGCCACCGTCGCCGAGATCACGCCTGATTTTGCCTTTGAACTGCTGTCGCACATGAAGGGTGGTACATCGATCGAGGTTCTGCTTGATCTGGCTCTGGGTGATGACGCCGCGATTGCTGCTCAGGCGGCTGACGTGCTGAAGACACAGGTCTTCCTCTACGAAGCAGACATGGATCGTCTGGCGGATGCGCACAAGGCTGGCAACGCGGTCGCAACCGACCTGCTGGAAAGCTATGCCAAGGCCGAGTTCTTCACCAAGCTTCCCGAAGTGCCGGAAGAGATCAAGGTCGTGACCTATATCGCCGGTATCGGAGACATTTCGACCGACCTTCTGAGCCCCGGCGCCGAAGCACACAGCCGCGCCGACCGTGAACTGCACGGCAAGTGCATGATCACACCCGAAGCACAGGCCGAAATTCAGGAGATGCAGAAAGCAAACCCTGATGCGCGCGTTATGCTGATTGCTGAAAAAGGCACGATGGGTGTGGGTTCGAGCCGGATGTCCGGTGTGAACAACGTGGCACTCTGGACCGGTACGCAGGCGTCGCCTTATGTACCTTTCGTCAACATTGCGCCCGTTGTTGCGGGTACCAACGGCATCTCGCCGATCTTCCTGACCACCGTTGGCGTGACCGGCGGTATCGGCATCGACCTCGACAACTGGGTCAAGAAGCTGGACGCAGATGGAAACGTGGTCGTGGATGAAGACGGCGAAGCCGTACTCGAAGAGGCCTATTCGGTCGCCACTGGCACCGTTCTGACCATCAATTCGAAAACCAAGACCCTGCATGACGCGGATGGCAAAGAGCTGAAAAGCGTCGCGGCCGCCTTTACCCCACAAAAAGTGGAGTTCATGAAGGCAGGCGGATCTTATGCCGTGGTCTTTGGCAAGAAGCTGCAAACATTTGCCGCTGAAACTCTGGGTCAGACACTCGTGTCAGCTTACGCTCCTTCCAAAGAGGTTTCGGTTGAAGGCCAGGGCCTGACGGCTGTTGAAAAGATCTTCAACAAGAACGCACGTGGCACAACACCCGGCAAAACACTGCACGCCGGTTCGGACGTTCGTGTTCAGGTCAACGTCGTTGGTTCGCAAGACACCACCGGCCCGATGACTGCTCAGGAACTCGAAGCCATGGCCGCCATGGTGATTTCGCCTTCGCTGGACGTTGGTTACCAATCGGGCTGTCACACAGCCTCTGTTTGGGACACCAAGGCGCAAGCCAACATTCCCAAGCTGATGAGCTTTATGAACAACTTTGGTCTGATCACCGCGCGTGACCCCAAAGACGAATATCACGCCATGACCGACGTGATCCACAAAGTGCTGAACGACATCACCGTCAGCGACTGGGACATCATCATCGGCGGCGACAGCCACACCCGTATGTCGAAAGGCGTTGCCTTTGGTGCGGACTCGGGCACTGTTGCTCTGGCGTTGGCCACTGGTGAATCGTCCATGCCGATCCCTGAATCGGTCAAGGTCACCTTCAAAGGTAAAATGGCAGACCACCTCGACTTCCGTGACGTGGTGCACGCAACTCAGGCGCAGATGCTGAAACAGCACGGCGACAACGTTTTCCAGGGCCGCGTCATCGAAGTACATATCGGCACCCTGTTGGCCGACCAAGCGTTCACATTCACCGACTGGACTGCCGAGATGAAGGCGAAAGCCTCGATCTGTATCTCGAATGACGAGACTTTGGTTGGATCGCTGGAACTGGCCAAGTCGCGCATCCAGATCATGATCGATAAAGGCATGGACAACAAAGCCCAGCTTCTGCAGGGCCTGATCGACAAAGCCAACGCGCGTATCGCCGAGATCAAGTCGGGCGAAAAACCTGCTTTGACACCAGACGACAACGCCAACTACTTTGCCGAGGTTGTGGTTGATCTTGACCTGATCGACGAGCCGATGATTGCAGACCCTGACGTCAACAACGACGACGTGTCCAAGCGCTATACCCACGACACCATCCGTCCGGTGTCCTACTATGGTGGTGAAAAGCACGTCGACCTCGGTTTCGTTGGCTCGTGCATGGTGCACAAGGGCGACATGAAGATCGTGGCCCAGATGCTCAAGAACCTTGAAAAGCTGAACGGTAAGGTTGAATTCAATGCGCCGCTGGTTGTGGCCGCACCGACCTACAACATCATCGATGAGCTGAAAGAAGAAGGCGACTGGGAAATCCTCGAGAAATACTCGGGCTTTGAATTTGATGACCTGTTCCCGAAAACCCAGGCCCGCACCGAGTACGAGAACATCATGTATCTCGAACGTCCCGGTTGTAACCTCTGCATGGGTAACCAGGAAAAAGCCGCCAAAGGTGACACTGTTCTGGCCACATCGACCCGCCTGTTCCAAGGCCGCGTTGTAGGTGACACGGCCGAGAAAAAAGGTGAATCGCTGTTGGCTTCGACCCCGGTTGTTGTTCTGGCTGCTATCCTAGGCCGTACACCAACCATGGAAGAGTATAAGGCTGCGGTTGAAGGCATCGACCTGACCAAATTCGCACCACCGCTGGAAGTTCCCGCCGGTGCAAAATCGGCTCACTTCTAAGGCACCGTTCGGGGAACGCCTGTCGTCCTGTACGACAAGGCGTTCATCGAATTGCCGATTGAAGGTGCATACCAATAGAAAAGGGGCGTCACACCATGCTGTGGCGCCCCTTTTTCTGTATTGTAACAATCCGCTCTCGAAACCTTTATTGGCTAGTTGAACGGCGATTCAGTATCAAAGGGTCAGATGCTTAAGAAGAGGGTAACATGGGTGCCGTAATACGTTTCGCAACGCTGATCTGGCTGGCTGTGTCGGCCCCGTTGATGGCTCAAAACAACCCTGTGGTCGTCGAGCTTTACACCTCGCAGGGGTGCTCTTCCTGTCCTCCGGCGGATGCGTTTTTCCATGACAGCCTGTCGGGACGCGATGATGTGATCGCATTGTCGTTGCATGTCGATTATTGGGACTACATCGGTTGGAAAGACAGCTTTGCCAGCCCCGCTTATACCAAGCGCCAGAAAGCCTATGCCACGGCGGCAGGGCATCGTTCGGTCTATACCCCGCAAATGATTATTGCCGGCCAGGATCACGTTGTGGGCAACAAGCCCGGAAAGGTGAACGATCTGATTGAAGCGCATAAACAGATGCGCAGCGCGATTGCGATCTCAATGCAACGCAAGGGCAACAGCGTGGTGATCAATGTGGAATCCAGTGGCGCGCGCGACGATATGATTGTGCATCTTATCCGCTACAAACCGAAAGAAAACGTTTCTATCAAACGCGGTGAAAATGCCGGTAGAACAGTGACTTATTCAAATATTGTGGATGATTGGGACGTGTTGGCAGAATGGGATGGCCGCAAACCGCTTCAGATCAAGGCGCCAGCCAAAGGGGATAACCCTGTTGTGGCACTGGTTCAGAAAGCGGGCAATGGTCCCATTCTGGCGGCCGCGCGGATCAAGTAAGGCGCGGATCACGCCTTGCTTTTCGGAGGCGCTTTCTTGGGTTGCAATGGTCGCGTTGCGTATTTCCACCGCCGATGAATCCAGAACCACTGATCCATGTTTTCACGTACCAGCGTTTCGAGACCGTCGTTCACGGCCTGAGTCATGGTTAAAGGGTCGGAATGGGGGATCTCGTCCTGTGCCACGATCCGAAAGGTTAGACCGTCAGGGTTGCGCAACCCGTATACAGGGATCAGTGCCGCGTCGAATTTGAGAGCCAGTTCCGCGGTGATCAACGATGTTCTGGCCTTTTGGCCAAAAAAATCAAGAGGTTCGCCGTCCTGAACATATAGGTCAGTCAGGATGCCCAGAATACCGCCAGCCTTGATATGGCGCACCATTTCAATCATGCCTTTACGGCCCTGTTCAAACATAGGCGTGCCGATTTTCGAAATAGACCGGACATAGTGTTCATTGAAATACGGGTTCGACATCCGGCGATAAAGCGCCCCCATATTATAGCCGCGATGAATGAGGTTTGCGCGCACCGCATCATAGTTGCCCATGTGACCTGTCACCAGAATGACGGGGCGGCCCGCATCTCTTGCAGCTTCCAGACAGGCCAGTCCGGGGCCCTCAATCGGGGCGGTGATGGCGCGTTGTACGAACTCTTCACCAGAGTAAATTTCAATCAACGTGCGCCCGACATTGTCAGGCACGGCGCGCGCCATGCGTTCGACCTCTGTTTTTGGAAGGTCTGGCATTACATGGGCAAGGTTGCTTCGAACGCGTTTTCGAAAGCCGCCGATCGGCGCCAATACATGTGACGTGAGCCACCCCATGCCCCTGACGCGGGTCTCATAGGGCAAAATCAACGCGAGCCCGATGGCCCCGCGGATCACGAGGTTCACCGTATAATCGACGGCGCGCTGTCCAAAACTGGTTTGTTTTTGAGCCATGTATCTGAAAATCTACCGAAACGTTTCGCGATGCCACACATAAGTGCCGGCCGATGCAATCACAAGCGCCCCGACAATTGTCCAGAGATCCGGGAAGTCCCCGAAAAACACGATGCTCCAGACGGTTGCAAAAATCAGACCCGTATAGGCAAAGGGAGCAAGCATTGATGCCTCGCCTTGTGACAAGGCCCGTATCAACAACAATTGGGACAGGGTTCCAAACAACGTGATCAATCCCATCAACATCAGGCTGGTCGCATCCGGCATAGACATTGAGGGCAGGGCGAGCGCGCTCAGAACCACCGTGCCAAAGGCGCCTGTGTAAAAAAGCGAAGTCCAGATGTCTTCGTCTTTGCCCACAAATCGCGTGGCCAGCGCATAGGCGGTATAGCAAAACGCGGCGCAGAGGGGATAGATCGCATAGGGCGAGAACACATCCGACCCGGGCCGTATCACAATCATGGCGCCGATCAGGGCGACGCCAATGCCGGCCAAACGGCGCGGGCCAAGCCTTTCGCCCAGAAAGAGCGCCGCGCCAAGTGTGATCAGGACAGGGTTCACATTCATGATGGCGGTGGATTCCGTCAGGCCAACATTTGAAATCCCAATGAAAAAGCACCAAGTCGCCCCCATCAGGAATACGGATCGGGCCAGTTGCAGCTTGGGATACCGCGTGTGCAAAACGCCGGGCATCTTATGGGCCACAAGCACCAGAACCACTATCGTTTGACCCGCATAGCGCGCCCAAAGTGCAGGGATAATCCCGATCCGTGGCGACAACGCTTTGGCTGTCGCGTCCATGAGGGAAAAGCACAATATGGCGGCAACCATAAACAGGATCGCGCGCGTGTTGGGGGAAAACTGGGTCATGGTTCACGACTAGGGCCGTGAATGTCCGGTGTAAACCTCGAGTTGAGAGGCGCGGGTGATTAGCTGTCGTCTTCGGGCAGCAACAATTGAACCTCTCCTCTGTCCTGAAGCTGCCGAATGGCCAATACGACAGATGTCATTGCCGCCTCGCGGTCTTTTGTCGTGACCTTGCCCTGATCCTGAATATCTTCGCGGATCTGGTCCGCCATTCGCGCCGAGATATTGCCAAGAAGAAACTCGACCGTTTCGGAATTGTCAGGCTCGCCACTTGCAAAGGCCTTGACCAGTGTGTCCTGTCCCGCTTCCCGAAGAAGGGCGGGCACCGAAAGGGGAGGAAGCCGTGCGGGGATATCAGCAAAAGTGAAAATGGCCTTTCGCACCTGATCGGCAAAACCGGCATCTGTTTCTTCCAACCCGACCAGCACGTCATCGCGGGTCGCGGCCGCAGAGACGTTAAGAATGTCACCAATGCGTTTGCTTGGATCATCGTCAAACGCTTTGGGCGGTTTGTCATCCAGCGCGGTCGCCAGAGAAAGCCCGATACGATCCACCGTATCCGGGGTGATGCCCCCCGTCATCGAAATCGCGTAGGTGATGCGACGGGCCTTGTCGCCCGGAAGTTGCCCAAGAAGTTCGGCGGCTTTGGGCACATCCAGTTTGGCCAGCATGACGGCCGCGACTTCAGTGCTTTCGCGCATGACAATTTCGACCAGTGACAAAACCGGAAGGGCGCGAATGCGTCCCCAGGGATCTCCGATCTGACGCACGCCCGCTTCTTTGCGCAACCGCGTGGCGGTCATCGGGCTTATCCGTCCTTCAAGCGCGCTTAGCGCATCCGCGATGTCGCGGGGAAATGACAGGCCAACTGATTCAAGCTCACTAGCAAATTCCATTAATACCTCGGCCAGTGTATCGCGATCAACATAGCGCATCTGGGCCAACATCTGCGTCAGGTCTGCCTGCATTTCATCAGACAAACCGGTCAAAGAGACCTCTGCGCCTTCGTTCAAAAGAAACCGCACAATGATGGCCGCCTTTTGTCGCCGGCTTAGTGATTTTGATTTGGAGGGGGGGAGTTCGATTGCCGAAACGGGCGCAATCTGCGCCAAAGGTGTTGATGAGGTCATGGGCAAGCATCCTTTACTTGCCCAAACCCTACGCCGCAGTTGGTGAAGAAACCTTCAATGCGGTCTCGTCACCATCACTTTTTAGTAGCTGTAAGTCGTGCCTGTACGGATTGCATTGGCCAGGGATTCCTCGGGCCAAGATCCTGCGCCGCCACGTGCGCGGATTTCTTTCAGCTGCAAATAGGCAAGATAGGTTTCCCCGGCTTCGACATAGGCCTGTCCCATGTAAGAGCGCACCAACAGATTGTCGGGGTTTGTTTCGATTGCAGATTTGTAAAACGCCATTCCTGTTTCGACATTCCCCATCTTGCGGTGAGTAAAGCCCCAATAGGTCAGCACGCGGTCATCAAGCTGATCCGACATGGCAGAGAGCACGGTCTGCGCATTCTCGTATTGCCCCGCATAGGCGTATTCACGCACGGCACCATAAAGAATATCATCGCTCAGGCTTGCGTTTTCGGGTTTCACACATCGATTTTTCTTCTCGCTCCAGACCTTGCCTTTTTTACATTCCTTGGTGGTTTGCGTCGGTTTTGGAATGGCGGGTTCTTCGCCACCCGCAGCAAGCAGGACTTGAGGGGTTAATGCAATTGCGGCGGCTGCCAAAATAGGTTTCACGAACATCGGGGTCTCCACACAAAAAAAAGGCTATCTGCCGTTAGAGTAAATACACATTCCATCTTGCGGGTCCCAGTAAGACCCCGGAGGGCATTTCTGGGAAGCACTGGTTTGACTGGCGAACACGCACAGCATGGTGATAGATAGCAAAAACAGCAAGTGTTCTTGGAACGTTATCAGAGTTTTCATATCGATCTCTTTGGCTGGCATACCCAATTCACCATCAGGTGTCTTACAATCGGCCAAGACTCGGCAAAATGGTTACCTTGCCAGCCTAACAGGATTTCATCGTGTGGTGACTTCACGTTTTCGCGTGGAAAGCGATCAGATCCAGTTTGCAGCGACACATTTCTGGGACTGGG
Organism: Shimia thalassica; assembly: GCF_001458215.1. GTDB lineage: Bacteria > Pseudomonadota > Alphaproteobacteria > Rhodobacterales > Rhodobacteraceae > Shimia > Shimia thalassica. Next base: position 598,704 of record NZ_CYTW01000002.1, read on the forward strand.
CGTCGATATAGAAGCCCGGCGCGCACAATGGACCGTTCTTTTCACCGATGCCCGTTTTGACGTTCGCGCCACTGGCAGAAAGCGACATAGGGGCGAGTGTCAGGGCAAGGATACATGCAAGTTTGAGTTTCATGGTCTTATCTCCTTAGCGGCCGTTGTCCGGCATGCACATGGCTTCTTTGGCGCTCCACCAAAAGCCGTCATTGCAATGCAAACGGTTTTCTTCGGAATGGATGGTCAGCGAAGTGATCGGTTTGGCCTGAACCAGCATGGGTGTTGCCGTCAACGCCAAGGCGAGGATGATACGTGACATAAAGCTCTCCTTTGAACTGTCTGATCCAGATTTAGCGCCCCGCGTTTCGTTGACCATTTGAGGCCAATCACAAAACTGTCATTGCGCCGTGCCATGCAAAAGGGCCGGCGCAATATGCACCGGCCCTGAACCTTCAACGCAATGTCGGGCGAAGTTATTCGCCAAAGACGCGCTTGAAAATCGTGTCGACGTGTTTGGTATGATAATCCATGTCGAATTTTTCGTTGATGCCATCAACGCCCAGAGCGTCAACAACTTCGGCATCGTCCAAAAGAAGCTCGCGGAAATCGAGACGCTCTTCCCAGACTTTCAGCGCGTTACGCTGCACCATGGAATAGGCAGCTTCGCGGCTGACGCCCGCTTGGGTCAGGGCCAGAAGCACGCGCTGTGACATGACCAGACCAGGGAACTTGTTCATATTGTCGAGCATGTTCTCGGGGAAGATCAGCATCTTCTCGACCACGCCTGCCAGACGGTTCAGCGCAAAATCCAGTGTCACAGTGGCGTCAGGGCCAATGCCGCGTTCAACAGACGAGTGTGAAATGTCACGCTCGTGCCAAAGGGCGACGTTTTCCATGGCCGGGATCACGGTCATGCGCACCAGACGGGCCAGACCGGTCAGGTTTTCTGTCAGAACAGGGTTCTTCTTGTGCGGCATTGCCGACGAGCCTTTCTGGCCCATCGAGAAGAATTCCGCCCCTTCGAGAACTTCGGTGCGCTGCATGTGGCGGATTTCGATCGCAACGTTTTCGATCGACGATGCGATCACGCCGAGTACGGCAAAGAACATTGCGTGACGGTCACGCGGGATGACTTGGGTCGAAATCGGCTCTGGGTTCAGACCCAGCTGTGCGCAGACGTGCTCTTCCACGGCGGGGTCGATGTTGGCAAAGGTGCCAACCGCGCCAGAAATCGCGCCGGTGGCCACTTCTTCGCGGGCTTGCTGAAGACGGGCTTTGTTGCGGTCCATTTCGGCATAGAACCGTGCAAAGGTCAGACCCATGGTGGTGGGTTCTGCGTGGATGCCGTGGCTGCGGCCAACACGAACGGTGTTCTTGTGCTCGACAGCGCGTGTTTTCAGCGCGGCCAGCAAGCGGTCCATATCTGCCAGCAGAATATCAGCGGCGCGTACCAGCTGAACGTTCAGACAAGTGTCCAGAACGTCAGACGAGGTCATGCCCTGATGCACAAAACGGGCTTCTTCCGATCCGACGTGTTCAGCAAGGTGTGTCAGGAACGCGATGACGTCATGTTTGGTGACGGCTTCGATTTCGTCGATACGTGCGACGTCGAACTCGACATCTTTGGCTTTCCAGACGGCGTCTGCGTTTTCCTGCGGGATCACGCCAAGATTGGCCATCGCGTCACAGGCATGCGCCTCGATTTCATACCAGATGCGGAATTTGGTTTCAGGTGACCAGATGGCAACCATTTCGGGGCGGGCATAGCGAGGGATCATGTCACGGCCTTGTGTATGTAAAGGATTTGCGCGCGGTTTAGACTGTCGGGGCCTTGGCATCAAGTGAGGAGGGATAAAGTGAGACGGATTGCCCTGATATTTATGGGTTTGGCCAGTATTGCACAGGCTGATGGCTGGGAACGCCTGACCGGAGAGGGAATCCAGACTGCTCTTGAAGGGCGCGTTTTGACCTATGACGCGGCCTGCCAGGAATTTCTGCCATCGGGACGCACCTTTTACGATGCCGGTCACGAAAGCTGGGGATACTGGGCGGTGCGTGGCGACACATATTGCAGCCAATGGCCGCCTGCGGATGGCTGGGCGTGTTATGCCGTGGACCGACGTGACACCCAGATCCGGTTTATCGGAGAAAGCGGTGACGCCACGTTTGGGGAATTGCGGGCAGACCAGGATGCGAGGGGCGTGCAACAGTAGACAGAACAGCGCAAAGGTTTATGGTCGTTCAGGAATTCGTCAGGAGGATTAATGAATGACCGTGTTAAGGTCGATCACGCGGCTGGCATGTGCAGCCGGACTTACGCTTGCGGCGGCGTTGCCTGCCATGGCCGATGTTCCGATAACCTACAAAGACAAGGGCAGGGCGCTTTTCCAGTTGGATGTGCCGGATTTCTGGAATGTGCGTGTTGGTGGTGAACGCAACCTGACCGCCCCCGGTGAGGACGTTACACGAAACGTGCCGCGTCTGGTGGGGCTGACCCCTGAAGGGGCGAACGATGTCTTTGTCGGTTTTATCGTGCCCCGTCATTTGTCGACCTTTGAACAGGGTTTGGCATATATGGCCGAAATCGGCCCGCATCTGGTGAAAGACGCCCAAGTGGCAAGCCGTGAAGAGCGCAGGATCGCTGGCTACCCCGCGATGCGTCTGGCCGGCACAGGACGGCGCAACGGCAAAAATGTTCAGTTTACTGCGGTTCTGATCGATATGCCGGGCAACCGGATGGCCTTTTCTGTCGCTGTTCTGGAAGCCGGTTTTGAACCCGCTGTGCTGGACGACATCAACGCAATTTATGACAGCTTCAGAGCAGTCCGGTAAGGGAGAGAGCCTATGATACGTATTCGCAAATCTCTTATGGCTCTGGGGGTGCTGGGCACCTCTGCTGTATTCCTGGGTGGATGTGAAGGCACAACGGTTTCCGGTGGGGCCTCTGTCGGCGTCTATTACGATTCCATGATGTGGAACGATTACTATCGTCCGCCGCCACCTCCGGGACGTCCGCACCCACCGGTGCGGCCACAGCCACCAATCGCCAAGCCGCCGGTGCGACCGGTGCATCCCGTGGCGCCCATACACCGGCCCACGCCGCGCGCGCGATGACAGGATGACTATTGTAAAACGGCCCGTTTGCGTGGGCCGTTTTCAATCTTGTCCTTCTACCCAAGCCGCGAAAACACAGACGGGATGGAACGACGTGTGATGCAGTTCATTGACGGGATCGGACAGTTTGCGCCGAAAACAGAACGCGACCGGTCTGAATGGGCGAAACTGTCGGCCTTTGTGGCGCAAGAGCCCAAAGCCTTTGATCGAGACCCGAAAACCAGCCATGTCACCGGATCGGCCTTTGTGCTGTCTGCGGATCGCAACTCGGTTTTGTTGACACATCACGCCAAGCTGGATCGATGGCTGCAACTGGGCGGCCATTGTGACGGCATCGCGGATGCAAGGTTCGTGGCCCAGAAAGAAGCTTATGAAGAAAGCGGACTGTCACGCATAAGCCTTGTGTCGCCGGATGTGTTCGACGTTGATATCCATCACATCCCCGAGACCCCCAAAGAATGCGCACATCTACACTATGACGTGCGCTTTCTGTTTCAGGCCGAAGCGGGCGCGCTTGCGGTTTCCGAGGAATCCCATGCTTTGGCTTGGGTGCCATTGGACGCCTTGGAACACTATACGGATGCGCGGTCGGTTCTGGTTGTCAGAGACAAGATCCGACAGGGTTAACGCACCTTACTCCGCCAGCACCGTTTCAACGACACTTGATTGCTCCAACGTGCGGTGCACCGGACATTTGTCTGCAATTTCGAGCAGGCGCTGGCGTTGTTCTGCGTCCAAAGCCCCTTCAAGGTGAATGACACGTTTGAAGGTGTCGACCTTGGAGTCGCTGCGCGATCCCGCATCCTGTGCATGGCTTTTGTCATGGCTGACATCCACCCAGATGCCTGTCAAAGGCCACTTCTTTCGCCGTGCATACATGCGGATGGTCATGGACGTACAGGCGCCAAGACCCGCCGACAAAAAACCATAAGGCGTCATGCCCTTGTTGGTGCCCCCATAGACCAGCGGTTCATCGGCAAGCGTATGATGGAACGGGCCAGATTGAACATCCTGCAAGAACCCTTTGGGATCGGCTTCGGAAACGCGCACAATTCCTTCTGGCGTTCCAATCGACGGGGCAGGCGGCGACAGCTTGAGGTACTTTTGTGCCCATGTCGCGATCACCTCGGCAGCGTACTCTGCGTCTTCCGCGCGGCTGATCAAATGGTCGGCGTCATCAAGGGTAACAAAACTCTTAGGATGCTTTGCAGCCAGGAAAATTTCGCTGGCGTTTTCGATGCCGACAACATCGTCCGTTGGTGCATGCAGCACCAACAGGGCCCGCTTGAGCCCTGCAATGGCCTCGCTCAGTTTGGCTTGCGACACATCGTTAACAAAATCCTGTTTGATCACAAAGGGACGTCCCCCAAGACAGACTTCGGCCTTGCCCTTGTCGGCGATCTCTTCAAGGGCCTCACCAAAGTTATGGGTGACATGGCCCGGTGAAAACGGCGCGCCGATGGTTGCAACGGCCTTTGCGCTGGGAATCCCTTCTGCGGCGCGCAGCACGGCCGCACCACCAAGGGAATGCCCGATCAAAAGATCTGGGGCCATGCCGCGTGCATCCAGCATGGTCGCAGCGGCGTGCAGGTCTGCGACATTCGACGTAAACGTCGTGTTCCCGAATTCGCCATCAGAATGGCCAAGGCCGGTGAAATCAAACCGCAACACGGCAATCCCCATCGAGGCCAGACGCGACGAAATACGACGCGCCGCCGGAATATCCTTGGAGCAGGTAAAGCAATGGGCAAACAAAGCCGTTGCCAAATGGGGCCCGTCCGGCAGGTCCAGACGTGCCGCCAGTTTGTTGCCGTCATGTCCGGAAAAGGTGATGCGTTCTGTGGGCATGGGTCAAATCCTCGTGTGTCGCCATCAATCTGGACGCGAAGAGGGGATTTCCCAAGGGCGAGTCATGAATTGTCACGTGAAGGTGAGCAAAGGAGAGATTGCTTGAGGCGCAGGTCACCTGCGCGTAGAGCCACGAAAGAAAGATTGGCCCTGATGTCAGTCATCAGGACCAAACATGCACATCTGTCTCATGCGTTGAAGGGGTGATCAGGCTTCGCCCATCAAGCGCGGGTCGAAAGGATAAGTGGTCAGGTTTTCAAATCCCGTTTCGGTGATCAGAACCTGATCCTCGAGCTTGATCGAAAAATCTCCCTTTTCAGGGCTGACCAGTGCTTCGACGCACAAGACCATGCCGGGCTCCAGCTCATAATCGAACGCCCCCTCAACCATGGCGTCGGGATAGGCGATCAGGGGCCATTCATCACACAAGCCGACGCCATGCATCATGCAGCCGTATTTCTGCACCTGAAACTGATCATCCAGACGGTGGCACCCACGTGACAGGTCTTGCATGTTTACGCCGGGCTTCAGCATTTCCATATTGGTCATGATATGTTCGTGGCCGTGCTGCATCGCATAGATCATATCCGGCCGTGGTGGTGTGTCTCCGATCCACCAGCTTCGGGAAATGTCGACACAGATGCCGTAAGAACCCACCAGATCCGTATCCAAAGACACCATCTCGTTGTTTTGTACGATGCGCGGGCCGCATTCCTGAAACCACGGGTTGGTGCGAGGGCCGGATGTCAAAAGACGTGTTTCGATCCATTCACCGCCACGCCGGATGTTTTCGGCATGAAGCACGGCCCAGATGTCATCTTCGCTCATGTTGCCATTTGGAACACCCTCACGTGCGGTGCGCTCCATTTCCGCCATGGCCGTTTCACAAGCGTGGCTGGCACAGCGCATCGCCAGAATTTCATCGGGGCCTTTCACCGATCGGCATTTTTCGGTGACCTCTTCGCCTTCCATGATGTCAAAACCCTGGGCCTCAAGCGCGCGAAGCCCGTGGATCATGATCTTGTCGACGGCAAGGCGTTTGTTCCCGGGGCAGTGTTCTTCCAGAAGACGTCGCACTTCGTTTGAAAACACATCGGCCTGCACGTTTACTTTGTCACCACGATCAAAATAGAACAGGTCGGCCCCCGCACGTTGTTCGCGCACCAGCGGATTAAAAGTGCTCAGGAAAGGGGACTGCTTATAGTCCCAGATCACCATATAGCCATCCGCACAAAGCAGCAGCGCACGGAACGGGTTGTGCGTGTTCCAAAGCTGCATATTGGTCGAGTCGGTGGCATACCGGATGTTCAACGGGTCAAACATCAACAAACCGGCATAGCCGCGATCCACGATATGTTGTGTCAGGCGGGTCCAGCGATATTTCCGCATGGCTTGCAGATCGGGCAATTGCAGACCCGCCGAGGCCCACTCGGCAAAGGCAAGCTGTGTTGGCCCGATTTCAACACGATCCTGATCGTTGAGCGTGTTGTCCCCTGTCAGTTCCCCCTTGTGGGGATCAATCTTGCGGATGTCGCGGTGATAGTCACGCATGCCTTCCTCCCATTTGGCTTTGAGGGCATCATGAAGCGCAGAATCATGCGGGTCGTGTCTGAAACCGACGCGACATTGGTCTTTTTTTGATGTGCTTCCTGACAGGTCGAGGTAACAAACGACATGACTGAAATCTTGCAACGCTCCATTCCATACGACGCATTCGAGGACAAACGGCTTCCGGGAATTGCGCCCCTTGATATGGCGGATTGGCTCATTGTTGATGACGCCTATGCCGGTCAGATGGCACGTCGCGAAGACCTGTTGGCCCAGAGCCGTAACAGCGTACTGGCGTTGGATGACAGCGCATTCGAGGCAGCGCAGGAATTGCTCGACCTCGCCTTGGCGCGCCTTTTATCAGGTTATAACAATGACTTTGTGCGTGAAGGTGATGCGGTTAAATGCCCTGACGAACGTGTCGTAGAGCTGGATTATTCCGATCCTTTCGGCACTTTGGGGCGTTTGACCCAAGAAGATTTTTGCCTGATGGGCAAGCGCGGCGAAGAACATGTCTTGCTCGGGGCGGTTTTGTGTTTTCCGGCCAGCTGGAAACTGTCAGAGAAATTCATGCAGCCGTTGATCGGCATTCATATTCCGGTGGAACCCTATACCGAAGACATCGCCAAGCGGGTTCAGCGTCTGTTTGACGGGGTGCGGTCTGACCGGCCTTTATGGCGCTTTAACGCCCTGTGGTACGAAGACCCCGAACTGCACCAGCCGCGCTCAGCCTCCGAGCCGCGCCGCGTCGGGGCAGGAAGCGATGAAGGACCGTATTTCCGAAGCGAGAAACAGTCGATTTTGAAACTGCCAAAGTCAGGCATGGCCGTTTTTTCAATTCATACGTTTGTCGTAAAGCGGGAAGACATGCGCGCGGCTCAACCCTAAAATACACCCATCTGCAAACCTGCAGCCATCGCTTGACCAAGATCGCGGCAAGGAGCGAGGTCTGTTTCTGTGAGGTGCTTTTTTGCAAGGATTTGTTCGGGTGTTTGCGCGTGTGTGCAAAGAATGAGTGCGGGCTGCACTTCCCTGAGCCGCCAGCCCGTCGCGATGCGGGCGAGTTGGCGTGCTGCGTTTTCCCCATCGGATCCGGCGCAGATCATCTGCGCATAGGGGCGCCCCTCGATCTGTCCCAGCAGGGGATAGTAGCACCGGTCGAACATCTCTTTCATCATGCCCGAAAGCGACGCGAGATTTTCCGGCGCGCAGAATATATACCCTGAGGCCGCCAGCAAATCCGACGGTTCGGTGGATTGTGCCGGCAGGAGATGCACTTCTGTTTCCGATCGCGCGGCTTCATAGGCCGCTTCCGCCATCTGGCGGCTGCCACCGGTGCGGGAATGATAGATGATCAGGAGTGCGGGCATAAAGGAAGAATATCAGACGCACAGGAAAGAGGAAGAGGGGCAGACGATGCGCGTGCGGCAAGGGCGGCTTTGAGCCCAAAGTGGTCATTGCGCGAAGCCTTAACTGTCCGAACAGAGGTCCAAAACTGTTGTTCTGGAATGAGCGTAAGCCATACGGCATCCATCCGGAGAGAAAGCAACGTGACGCGCGATGACACCCTTGGCAACCAATTTCCAACCCTTACGGGTATTTTCCGCATCAATTGCGAATATCCCCTGTTCTTGCCTTGGATATCCCCGACCCCAAACATGCGCGTAAACTCGGTCCCCGGACAGGTACATGTCAAGATTGCGGTAGCAACCGCAGCCACATGAAAAACAAGCTAAACTTTCTGGGTGTTCTTTCACCCAAGGCCCAGCGGGTAGTTCGATTTTGGATGCATCGTTTTGCTCAAAATCAATGACCCATGCCGACATTGGCCAATTCTTTTTCTTGGCCATATCTGACCGGTGAGCGTTAGACAGATAGGCAAGATACCTTGCGGCTCCTCGATCTTTGGTGACACCGGTTTGAAAGCCTGAAGGCGGGTCAAAGACTGAGGGCCGCTCTAGAACAATACGCCTTGTACTGTCACTGTTGATGTACTCCAAAATGGTCCGGCCTAGATCAGTTGCAGCAACTAAGTCCCGGACATCTTTGCTTGAAAAATGGTCTTGTTTCCCGACGGCTAAAAGCGGCTCGCGACCTTCCGCGAAAGATCGAATGTGGCGAGCCACGAGTTCGTTGGTGCCCTGCTGACAGTCGAAACGGTTGATTGGTTTGGCTGATGTTGAACCTTCCAAGGAAACGGTGTTCACAGCCTCGTTTTCTAAATCTAGTCGGTAGTGTGAGCTACCATAACCTCTGGCGTCTGCTTCCGAGGAATGTCGCAACCCCAAACGCAATGTATCCTCTGAGTAACAACCACCTAGCCGAAACTGATTTGAAGCGCGGCGATCAATCGGTATCGCAAAAAAGACACTTTCGTTAACGCCATCGGCGAAATCTCTCAAAAAGAGGTCTTTTGTGCCCAACAGTATTAGTTTGTCCTCTGACAACCAGTAAACCGGTTGTTTTCCAGCTATCGGCTGATGCCTGCCCTGAAGCCCAAATCCAAAATAGGAAAGGGTCATTCCCAGACACAAAATCACCGAGATGCAGATGAGTATCAGCCTAGCTTTCCAAGTCATACGTGAACACTACGTGAGGTTGATTAGCGCCACAATGAGACAATTTTGGTAATGTCCCGAAGGTCAGCTATGTCCCGCAAAGCCGACCTTTAACTGTCAAGAATGCAGCGTTTAGCTGTCGATGTCCGGTTTGACCGCATAGCAGACTTAGAGCTGAGCCCCACAAATGAAAAAGGGCGCCCCTTGAGGCGCCCTTTTGAGTCACTGTCCCAGCGTGCTTTAGCAGCTGTAGTACATGCCGAATTCGACAGGGTGAGGGGTCGTTTCGTACAGAGTGACCTCTTCCATCTTCAGCTCGATATAACCTTCGATCTGGTCTTTGGTGAACACGTCGCCAGCCAGCAGGAAGTCGTGATCCGCTTCCAGAGATTCCAGAGCTTCGCGCAGCGAACCACAAACTGTTGGGATGCCTTCCAGCTCTTCTGCTGGCAGGTCATACAGGTTTTTGTCCATGGCTTCGCCGGGATCGATCTTGTTCGAGATGCCGTCAAGGCCAGCCATCAGCAATGCTGCGAAGGCCAGGTAAGGGTTGGCAGCCGGATCAGGGAAACGCGCTTCAACACGTTTGGCTTTGGGCGATTCCGAGAAAGGAATACGTACACAACCCGAACGGTTTGCAGCCGAGTAGGCGCGCAGAACAGGTGCTTCAAAACCGGGAACCAGACGCTTGTAAGAGTTGGTTGCTGGGTTGGTGAAGGCGTTCAGCGTTTTCGCGTGCTTCAGGATACCACCGATGAAGTACAGAGCTTCCTGAGACAGATCAGCATATTTGTCGCCAGCGAACAGAGGCTTGCCGTCTTTCCAGATCGACATGTTCACGTGCATACCTGTGCCGTTGTCGCCGTAGATCGGCTTGGGCATGAAGGTTGCTGTTTTGCCGTAAGACTGAGCAACGTTGTGGATGATGTACTTATACTTTTGCAGCTCATCCGCTTGCTTGGTCAGAGAGTCAAAGATCAGGCCCAGCTCGTGCTGACAGGACGCCACTTCGTGGTGGTGTTTGTCAACTTTCATGCCCAGACGCTTCATGGTCGAGAGCATTTCCGAACGGATGTCTTGTGCATCGTCGGTTGGGTTTACCGGGAAATAGCCGCCTTTGAGACCTGGACGGTGGCCGGTGTTGCCCATTTCGTATTCTGTGTCGGTGTTCCACGATGCGTCGATTGCATCAACTTCGTAGGATACCTTGTTGATTGTGTTCGAGAAACGAACGTCGTCAAACAGGAAGAATTCAGCTTCCGGACCCATGTAGGCCACATCACCGATACCCGATGCTTTCAGGTAGGCTTCTGCTTTTTCTGCTGTGCCGCGTGGGTCACGTGCATAGGCTTCGCCTGTGTCGGGCTCAACGATCGAGCAGTGGATCGCGATGGTTTTTTCTGCATAGAACGGATCAGGATACGCCGAAGTGGTGTCCGGGATCAGTTTCATGTCAGAGTTTTCGATCGACTTCCAACCGGCCACGGACGAGCCGTCGAACATGAAGCCTTCTTCGAGGAAGTCTTCGTCGACGAGGTCAACGTCTACGGTCACGTGCTGCAACTTGCCGCGTGTGTCTGTGAAACGGATATCTACATATGCCGCTTCTTCGTCTTTGATCATCTGGAGAACTGCGTCTGCGCTCATTCTCTGGTTCCTTCTGTTTAAAGAAAAGGGTGGGATTAAAGTGCGTCCGAGCCGGCTTCACCGGTACGGATGCGGATGGCTTGCTCGACGGGGCTGACAAAAATCTTGCCGTCGCCAATCTTGTCGGTTTTGGCGGCGTCTACGATTGCTTCGATTGCACCATCAACCTGATCGTCATCCAGGACGACCTCGATTTTTACTTTAGGCAAAAAGTCTACGACGTATTCAGCGCCACGGTACAATTCCGTGTGGCCTTTCTGACGTCCAAAACCCTTAACTTCAATTACGCTCAAACCTTGAATGCCGGCCTCTTGAAGCGCTTCTTTGACCTCATCAAGTTTGAAGGGCTTGATGATAGCTTCGATCTTTTTCATCTCGGGGTTCTCCTCACCTGAGTTGTTGGAAACCGACAGACCACTTTCCCGCAGGGGTCTCAATTGGCTAAGGTGACGCGGGGCCGGTCGGGCAGGGGATTCCGATTGGTGTGACTAAAAAATAGGCAAAGTGCGCGAAAAGTGCGCTGAAATGAATCGCGAAAGATCACAGTATGACCGAATTGCTGACTGCTGCCCAAATGCGCGCCATTGAACAGGACGCCATCGAGTCGGGCGACGTAACGGGCCTCGCACTGATGGAACGCGCCGGACAGGGTGTGGTCGAAGCGATTTTCGAGGAGTGGCCGGAGTTGGGCAGCGAGGGGGGCGTTGCCCCCCGTCCTTCGGACTCCCCCCAGAGTATTTCTGAAAAGGTGAAGCATAGGGCCGTCGTTCTGTGTGGACCGGGTAACAATGGCGGCGACGGGTTTGTCGTGGCGCGGCTGTTGAAAGAGCACGGCTGGGAGGTTGAGGTGTTTCTGTACGGGAACGCCGGGACGCTGCCACCGGATGCGAAGATCAATTGTGAAAGGTGGCGCGGCATGGGGGCAATCAACGATTTGTCTGTGCCCAATGCCCTCGCGGATGTGGCGCGGCCTGACATAATCATAGATGCCGTGTTTGGAACCGGTTTGGCGCGACCCATCGAGGGACGGCTTGCGCAGATTTTACAATCTCTTGGTGCGACGAGGTCACTCGGTGCGGTCAAAAGTGTTGCTATTGATCTGCCTTCGGGACTTTGTTCGGACAGCGGTCGATCTCTGGGTGTGTTTACAACAGCGGATCTGACTGTCAGCTTTCATCGTTTCAAGCTGGGGCATGTTCTGGACCGAGGGGCGATGCAGTGTGGCCGTGCCGTCGTAAAAGGTATTGGGCTGGACGATAGGGCCTTTTCTGTTGAGCGAAAAAGGCAGGTTGTTTTGGAAGCGCGTCCTGCGCAAAGGCTTCACAAGCACTCTGTTGCGCATAAATTCTCGCACGGCCACGCCTTTGTTCTGTCTGGCGGGGCGGGAAAAACCGGCGCTGCTCGGCTGGCGGCGCGTGGCGCATTGCGCATCGGGGCAGGGCTGGTGACACTCGGGGTTCCCCACGAGGCGCAGGCCGAAGTCGCAGCGCAGATCACAGCCTTGATGATGCGCGAAGTGGGGGATGCGGGGGCCTTGGCGAAGACGCTGGAGGACGACCGACTGAACGCGCTTTGCATTGGTCCGGGTTTCGGGGTGTCCGAGACCCAAGCCGCACTTGTTGGTGCGGTTTTGAAGGCGGGGCGGGCCACGGTTCTGGATGCCGATGCGCTGACGCTCATGTCACGTGATGCAGACCTTTTTGCAGGACTACACGACAAATGCGTCCTGACCCCGCATGCAGGTGAATTTAAACGGCTGTTCCCTGACATCGCGGAAAAACTGTCTGCCGCGCCGACCAAAGGTCCGGCCTATTCCAAGGTCGACGCCACCCGCGAGGCCGCAAAACGTGCGGGCTGTGTCGTGTTGTTCAAAGGGGCGGACACGGTGATTGCCGCGCCTGACGGAAGATGTTCAATCAACGCCGCCGTTTATGATCGCAGTGCACCTTGGTTGGCCACAGCCGGGTCTGGGGACGTGTTGGCCGGGTTTATCACGGGCCTTCTGGCTCGGGGCCTCGCGCCGATGCAGGCTGCGGAAACCGGTGCCTGGCTGCATGTGGAATGCGCCCGCACATTCGGCCCTGGCCTGATCGCCGAAGATTTGCCCGAACAGCTGCCTGACGTGTTGCGCAGTCTAGGTGCCTAGACCGGAATCTGAGGGGCGCGCTTTTCAGTATCCAGCGAGAATACTTCGTTCGCACCCCCCGCGGGGAGATTTCGGCAAAACGAAGCCATGCGCAGAGCCGTTCAAATCTGCTAAACTGTCCCAAAGCGCGCCGGTGTTCATGACAGCCAAGCCGGATTGCGCCCTTCGGACTTAACAAGTGAGAGATATCATGAAGACACTTCTTCTGTGCGCTGCATTAACCGCGATTGCCACCACACCAAGCTTTGCCGACTCCGCCAAAAAGATAACGATGGCAAATGGAATTGTGGTGGACAGCGGGCAGGTGTTGCTGGGCGATGCGGTGAACAAATCAGATACTTTCCTGACAAAGAAAACGGGCGGTTCCCATAACCTCGAATGGGCGCAAAAACAGGCCGAGTTTGTGGTTATTCCCGAGGGCAATGATGTTGCCGCGACATTTGCCTCGCAAAACACCGGTAACGACAACGATCGCGCGATCAGCATCGTCGCCATCACCAAAAATGCCAGCCGAAACAAAAGTGCGACGTCTCAGGCGATCTATGCCGAGGCGGTCCGTGTCAGCCCCAAAAGCGGCAACGCGACAGGCATCGAGGTCGACGCCGCCAATATGGTGCCCAAAGGGGGGCGGGGTGACGTTAACCCGTTTCAGAACCAGTTGGGGGTTGCCATGGGTGTCTGGGTGGCCAGCGGGGCCGATGCCAAAGTCCATGCACCGACCTATCCTGCTCAAACGGCTGTGAGTGTGGTAAACAACGGCAACACCTGGGATCAGGGCCTTGTTTTGAAACACAACTCTTTGACACCCACACAATCGGCCCTCACCAAGAAAACGGCGGGGCGGGCGATTGAATTGGCCCCCAATCATCATGTGTCGTGGTATTCTAATGCGGACAAGGTGCATGAAGCGGCTGCCATTGTCGGCCGTAACAGCGGTGCTCTCGAAATCCACGCCGAGCAGAATATTTCAGCAGATGCTGGTCAGGATTTTCTTGTCGCCGCCGAAGATGAAGTCATCGTACAGGCCGCACGCGTCGCCTTGGATGCCCAAAAGTCGATCCAGATCACAGCGGATGACGCACCAGACAGCTTTGTGCGCATGACCGGCAGGCAATCTGCACAACTCGAGGCCAGCGGAACCCGCGTCGCGGCGAATGCGGCAGGCCTGTCGGTTGCTGCCATCGCGCAGTCCGGTGGAGAGCCGATTTTCTTTGTCTCCAAAGAAGACAGCACGCTTTATATCTATAACATTCCGACCAACCCAAAACACGTCAAACGCAACGGTGTCTATGCCGACCCGAAGACCGGCGTGCTCAAGATCAAGCTTCATTAAGGGGCGAATTTTGAGCGGTGAATCCGAAGAGCGCACAGGCTTTGGCATCTGATTTCAAAGCTTGTTCCAATATCCGTCATTTGGTGGATTGACAGCAAATGCCAGTAACAATAGACAGCCATTTCAGTGCGGGTGTGGCGGAATTGGTAGACGCACCAGATTTAGGTTCTGGCGCCGCGAGGCGTGGGGGTTCGAGTCCCTTCACCCGCACCATTTTGAAATCATTTGAAATTTCCACCCTTTGCGACGCACGTAGCGTGATGTGATATGGTGTGTTCAACACTTGGTTTCACTATGTCATAGAGTTCTGTTCTTCCTGAGACGCTTGTCGAACCGGCGAGGATCAGAATGTAGACCAATGGCCTGTCATCCCCTAGTCTGATGAGTAAGTCAGTCACTTTGAACCGTTTAGATATTTCGGCTCGATACTCATCGATAAAGGACACACATATTCCATGGACACCCTGAAATCTGTTAAATCGCTTTTTTCCGGAATGACTGCGGCCGTTTTGGTGCTCGCTGCAACGGCGACTTACGCTGCTGACGAAAACGTTCTGCCAGCCGCCGGCGACAACATCGAGACCTATTGGAGCGCCAAATTCTGGACGGTCTTCAAGAACAACTCGCGGCGGTCCTGTTTTATTGAGTGGCGCAGCGAGAACAGCGTGGTTCAGGCCGGTTTGACGGTATTTCAGGACTCTGGCTATCTCGGAGCTTTCCTGAAGGATTTTGAGCCACCCGAAGGTGATCACGTGATTGATATCTCGTTGAACGACAATCTTTATGTGGGCAATTCGACCACCGTTTCGCGAACGCTGTCTGGCGGGCTCAAGGGGGGCTACATCGTTTTTGATAATCCGAACTTTGTGAGTGACCTTGAAGAAGCAAGAGAATTTGTTGCTTTCCAAGGCTCTCCCTACAAGCTGACGGTGAAGTTAAAGACGCCTCGAAATGCGATTGATCGGGCCCGCGATTGCATGGCGAGTTTTTGATTAGCCTTTAAGGGTCAGGTTAAATCCGGATAAACTAATGTTCGAGCATGACTTTGGGCATGCTCCATTTTCCTAGTTTGGATCGTCACAGAGTTGGGGCGGCCGGTTTCAGCCACATCCTGGCTCAATCGCGTACGCCATCAGCGGGAACCCTGATAGTGAGGGCAGGTTTGCCGTACTTGGCACCATTCAATCAGTTGTGCGGCGCAACAGAACAACGTTGTCGAGGATCAGGTTTGATGACCAGATAAACTCGGCGTCTGCGCCAGGCGTATCAAAAACCTCGGCAAAGTTGGTGTAGGCAGGCTTGTTGGCGACACCAACTGTTTCGTTGGTGAACGTCGTGGCACGTGGCCATGCACCGTCGTCAAATTCTGCTGTCATCCATGCGGGCGGGATGGGCCAGTGTGCGGCTGAAAAACCGCCACCGTCCGCGACGTCCGAAGTATCGCAAGCCGCGCTGTCGCGCAGGGCACCCTCGACCTTGAGACAACTCACGTCTTTCAGCGGGGCAGTATAGAAGGTCTGCGCACGCCAGTTGTCATCGCTGAGCAACACGGTTTTGCCCGCGGCGTCCTGAATATGCGCCACAAATCCGCCGTCGCCAGCGTGGAACGGGCTGCGGGCGTTGGCCTCGGACCCAAGCCCGAGGTTTTCCTCCCAATCGACCATTTTGACCGCGAGGGTCACCGGACGATCCGCCTTGAACCGAATGACGTTGGAATTGAACGGAACAAAGGGGACGGGATCAACGGCCAGCAACCGACCATTCACGTAAAGCTCGAAATAGTTGTCGGCAAAGATGTAGGCGGTGAACTCTTCGTGCCCACCTGCGTCTATCATCGGGACAACAGACAAATCGATATCCGCCATGCCTGCAGGTTTGACACCATTGCATTCGTTATAAAGATCGGTGGCCTTCGGTGCAGTCTGAAACTGTGTATCGGCCGGGACAGTCCAGACTTGGCCATCATCCGACGCAATCGTGCCAACCGCGCTTATGCGAGGCGGGCGGCCGCCCAAGGGCGCAAAGTCCAACAGGCCGGGGTGGATCACATCGGCGAGGCCGGTGGTCATGCTGGGTTCTTGAGCCTGAGCCAAAGATCCAACGGTCGAGAGGCTAATGATCGCGATGGCAGCGGTGTGTTTCATACTGAATGGCCTTTGTTTTGGAACCACACCGCCGAGACTGTTTGCGGTTATGGGAACACGACTGGGGTTACTGTTGAATAACCCATTGTTTAAAGCTCGGGTCCAGATCATCACAGGCCGCGAGGATAAGATCGCGGGACTGGAAGGGGCCAGCGTCGCTAATGGTCGCGGAAACTGTTACGCATTGCGCCGCATCTGCTGCCAGATGCAGCTGCATGCTGGCGGCGTCAAAGGCAAAGTGCTGTCCCGCATCCGCATCATCGCAAGTGATCAATCCAAAAGGAAATACCGCATTTTCAGGGTCATCATAGGACATGCACAACCCTTCGTAGGTTGCAGACTCAATCATGCCTGTTTCCGGTGTAAACGAAAACAAAACATCGTCTCCTTGGGGTTTGCAAGAATGCGCATGAAGCTGATCGCTCAATTCGCGGCCTTTGGTGTCGATACACCAGCCCAGCATGGCTTCTTCACCAAGGTTATCCGCAAGGTGGATTATCGGCCCTTTGGTTTGAATATTCGGGGATTGCGCAATGACAGATTGAGGACTGATCAGGCCGATCGACGCGGTGATTGCGGCGGTTAAGATCGAGGTGCGGTTTATCATGGGTCAATCCTTTGCGACATGGGCTTGAGGGAGGGGGGCGTGTCTTAGGTTCATGTTTTGCGTTTAGTCGGGCATAGCACTTCCGCAAATGGTTTGCATCCAAACTTTTTCGTGATCTAGGGCGTGTGTCTTTGGTCCCCCACAGCTAGGGCGCTGGGGTGATCACCGGCGGGAACTTGATTAAAGGGTTTGGTCCGGATGTTTAAGAAGTGGCCAAACAGCCCTGGATGCGGAGGAAGACGGCTGCGTCATTCCGTCGGAGGCATGGACACAGGCCGCCAACAGAGGGCTTTGCTAACTCTACAAAAAACGCAACGATCGCTTTGGCAAAAGCCCCCTCGCACAGGTGCAAGGGGGCTTTAAGGCCGAATCAAAGCAAAGCAGATACCCCAAATCGCGATGACGCAAACGCGGGTCGCATTTTGCGCGTTGCCTTGCCGTCAGGCGCGCAACTTCAGCGCCTCGAAGGATTGTGCTTCAAAGGCTTCTAGTCCCGCGCCGTCCTGTGCATCGGCGACGCGCTTGAGCCATGCTTTGACCGCCGCGTTGTCGGGTGCCAGATGCGGTGCCCACTGGAACGCCGACGCCATGATAATATCCGCGATGGTCAGGCGATCGCCCACAAGGTACGGCCGGTCTCCCAAACCAGAAACGATCTGTTCGTGGACTTCTGTCATTGTCCGGAAATTGCTGTTCAGAACCGGATTATCAAGTTCCGCAAAATGCGCCACCATGGCCGGTTCCAGAACACCTCCGTAATAGCTCATCCACGAGAGGAACGACCCGCGCCCTGCAGTTCCGGGTTGAATGCCGAAGGGATATCCAAACACCTCGTCGAGATACATCATGATGGCCGTGCTTTCGCGAATGGTTTCGCCCTCATCCGTCACAAGGAAGGGCACCTTTCCCTCGGGGTGCGCGTTGTTTCGGTCGCTGTTTCCGCTGCCGTCACCTTTGATGACTTCAACAATAACGACATCGATCTGGTCGAGTTTTCCCATCAGCATAAGCTGTGAAATGATGCGGGAAGAACGAGAATGCGGAGAGTGAAAAAGAGTTGGCATGTCTAGAGGCCTTTCAGAACCGGGTTGTTGTTGGTGGGGCATCTATGGCATCACACTCCTGCCAATTTCTGTCAGGATGTTTTTCGTAGAGTGTCGCATGGCCAAATCAGATCGCCTTTTCCGACTGCTTCATCTCATCCGCGGGCTAACCCCTCCGGTCACTGCGGCGCGGCTGGCCTCGGCAATGGAGGTGTCCGAGCGGACAATCTATCGCGATATCGAGAGCCTGCGTTTGGCGGGGGCGCGGATCGAGGGCGAGGCAGGTCTTGGCTATACCATGATCGAAGACCCTGCTTTGCCGCCCCAAACGTTTACGCAGATTGAGATAGAGGCGCTTTCTCTTGGTCTATCGGATGTTAGCCAGCGTGGAGATGCCGATCTTGCACAGGCCGCCAAAGATGCGTTGACCAAGATTCTTGCAACCTTGCCCGAGCGCCAGCAACGACAGGCCGTTCATGCTGTCAATCTGGTGCACCGGTTTGGCACGCCGCCGACTCCGACGATTGACATGACCCTCTTGCGCGAGGCGATGTGGGCCGAAGAAGCCCTCGATATCGGTTACAAAGACCAGAGCGGTAGGTCGACCCAACGGCGCATCTGGCCCTTGGCGATGTCGTATCATGATAGGTCTGTGATGCTTTTGGCGTGGTGCTGTCTGCGGTCAGATTTTCGGATGTTTCATGTCACGCGCATAGACGGCTATGCAATAAGCGAAGAGAGCTTTCGACCGCGACGTGTCCCGTTGTTGAGAGAGTACATTGCAACGCTCAAGGCGCGAAAATTGCCCAGAATGCCCGCGCATCACTAAGCAGTCCAGGAGATCAGAGGCCAAACTCGTTTGCTGAAATGCTCACGCACGCACAGAACTGGATGAAATCTCTGCATGGACGCATCATCGCTGCCTCAAAATGCCATTGTTTTTTGCCGTCTCTTGCGTAAACGAACAGAATGTTGAACTAGATATCAGCACCCCATGACTACAGTAGTTAGCGAAATTGTTTCATGAATATTGTTGACCCGAATTCATTGCCTTTGGATCATCCCGCACTTGTGCCCGATATGTGGGTGCATGCCATGCTGTCTCATCCGCTTGTCACGAAAGAGGCGCGTGAACAGGCCCTTGAAACGGCTCAGCTGACCATCACCGAAGGTGAAAACGACTATTTGTTTGTTACACAAAACCACGAGGCGGTTCTTGTGACGGCTCTTTCTGAAACGCTGTCATATCGGTACTTCGGGGCAGAGGCCGGTCTGCTGCTTGATCCGGCACAGGGGTCGATCCTGACATATATGCTGTTGGCAGCCGACAATCTTCGGGACCTGTTGGGCCTGCTCGAGCGCTACTCTTCGATTACCCGCATCAACTCGATGGTCAGAGTGCAGGAGACCGCGTACGGCGTGTCTGTCATCGTGGCGTATGACACACCTGTTGTGCACCGCTTGTCGCAATATATTGAATTCGCCGTGTCCGCCGTTGTTGGTTTTCTCCGGGTGGCCTCAGGGCAAAACCTGAATGCACGGACCGTGCGCCTCGTGCACGACAATCCTGATCCGGACGCTTGTGTCTCGGATATCTTTTCCTGTGCCGTTGAATATGGGGCGCACCACAACGAAGTGATTTTTGACGCCAGCATTCTTGATCTTGAGGTGGTCAGCTCGGACGCCCGTTTGCTGAAATACCTGCGCAGCTATGGCAACATATTGCTAAAGAACAGACACCCCGAACGCACCGGAATTCGGACGCGCATCGAAGAAGTGATCCTCGAGCGTTTGCCCTATGGCGTGCCTTCAATGGAAGAGACATCCAAATGCCTTGGGGTGAGTGCCCGAACCATGTCACGGCGGCTGGCCGATCATGGCACCTCGTTTCGCGAAATCGTGGACCGTTTGCGTTATGATCTGGCCATGCATCACCTTGCAGACCCCAAACTCACGTTGGCGGACATTGCCTATTTACTGGGCTATGCGGACCAAAGCAGTTTTGGCGCGGCCTTCCGCAGAATGAGCGAAAAAACGCCACTTCAGGTGCGTGAGATGCTCGGATTTTCGCCTACTAATCAGCTTGTTAGAGAGAAATAGGGTCTCTGGCATCCTGTCGCCAAAATTTGGCGTCCTTTCAACATACGAACCCTTTTTCGAGCGTTATTTGCGAAAAGCGAGAACACTCAAAAAGGGCATTATGGATGACCAAGGGAACATTTGAAGACTTTCGCGACGCGATGCGCGCATTTGAATCCGGCTGGGACAAAGACCGCTATGAAAGTGGCAATATTCAGGACTGGCAACTTGATGAATGGGCCGGTGGCACCGTCACCGACTTTTACCCCGGTTATAGCAGTTGGGGCGATCTGACGCCCGACGAATGGGACGCGATGTCCTATCGGTCGATGAATTCTTTGGGCTTTGTCGGGTATCAGTTTGGCGAGGCGCTGCTGATTGACCTCGGATACTATGATGACGACGTGTTTTATGGGAATGGCGCATCGACTAACACGTGGGATGGTGTCTGGACCGGCAAGAACGGTGTCACGTCTCTCGAAGAGTTTATGACGGCCGAGGCACAGGAACAGGCCATTCAGGAGGCCTTTGGCTATAACCTGAAAATCATCAGCGAAGGTCTGGCAAACAGCGGAGAGAGCCTGTCAGATTATATCGGAACCACCAGAACCTATGTTCAGGATGGCGAAGAGATCACCGTTACCATTACCGAAACGGGTCTGATGGCCGCGGCCCATTTGCGGGGTGCCTACGGCACGCTTGCCTTGCTTCAATCTAACGATGTTTCGACCGATGAATACGGCACATCCATTCTGAAATATATCGATGACTTTGGCGGATACGACAGCCCGACAGTTGATGAAATGATCGCCATTTTCGAAGAGACCCTCACCGGCGACGAAGGTGTCGGCACGCCTGATGGTGGAACCGGAACAGGGGACAGCTCTGATACAGGATCAGACGGGGGCACGGATGATACATCCGGAGACAGCTCGAACAGTGGGGACGCCTTTGACAACTCGGACATCACCAGTGCCTCTGCGGATGTTGTGCTGACGTGGGCCTGGGGGGAAAACCGTGTGGTCGATCCGTTTGATCCCGAAAACGAGACTTTGTTCATTGACTGGATCAGCGCAGACCAGCTTGAAATCACGGAAACAGACGCGGGCGTTGTCTTTACACTTGCGTCAAACTCTCAGTCGCTGACACTTGGTGGTGTGACCCTGTCCGCGTTGAACGCGCAGAATATCCATGCGCTCGACACCAGTTTGCGCAGTGAGCTGGCCACCTTGATCGGTGAGGGCAGCAGTGACGGCGGCGACACCGGTGACGATGATCAGGGCGGTGATGATCACGGCGGCGGCGACGACGGACACGGTGACATGACGGGCATGATGTATACCCTTTCTTTGTCATCCCAAAGCACGCAGATTGACGGTTTCGATCCGGCCATGGACATGATCCATATCGAAGCCGGCGTCACCGGAGACCAATTCGAGATTTTTGAGGAAAGCGGTGATGCGCTTGGATTGACGACACGTCTGGTCATTACAGATGCCAGCGGGACCATCCTGTCTACGACAATCCTGACGGGCGTTGGCCTTGATGATCTCGACGTGGGCAATTTCTCTATTGCCGAAGAAACCACCCAGAACGAGATTGCCGCCGCATTGGGCAGCACGATTGATGCCCCCGCAGAGGGCACCGGATATGAGGTCGTCTATGACAGCGACGGATCTGATCCGGCCACGGTGACCGGCACAACGGCGCAAGGCGGCACCATGTATCGCGCCGATACAAATGCGGATGATATCGTCGGTTTTGACGCTTCTGTGGACCAGATCGATTTCGGGGGCACCTCGGTGCACGGAATGATCGTCACAAAAACGGCCGCTGGCGAGGTCGCCATCGACAGCCCGTGGTCCGCGCAATTGCAAATCGTGCAAGGCGTCACCTTTCAGGACATCACCATCGACACGATGGGAGTCGTCGGCAACGAACACCTGCGACAGGATATCGGCGGCGTTCTAAGTTGGGAACTTGGCATTGGCCCGCGGGACAGCGACACAATCTATGTGCGCAGCCATGAATACGGCGTGAGCGAAGTGGTCGATAATTTTGATGTCTCCACCATGAAACTCAGCTTTCTGTACTTTGGCACGCGGGAACGTTTGAGCGTGGAAGACACCGATGCGGGGCTGGTGATTTCATCGCTTCCAACCGGCCAAAGCCTGACCTTGACCGGCGTCACACTGGCAGAGTTGCGACCCGGACAGGTCGAATTTCACCACGATCAGGTGATGGAAGACAATCTCGAAACGCCGTTCGGCTTTTCTCAGGACGATGTAACGCTTGTGTCACGCGAGGGGCTTTTGACGCCCGAGGCACCGGAAGGCGAAACCACCGATGGCTATCAGACCCGCGACGGTGTTTTTGACGCGCCGGATGACGGTGGCGGCGACGACAACGGAGAAGGAGGCGACGGCGGCCCTGACGATGGCGATACCGGATCAGACGGAGGGTCCGGCACAGACCCGAATGACACGTTTGTCTTTGCGGAAGGCCTGGATCGCGCAGAAGTCAGCTGGAGCTGGAACACGCAAACCAGTATTCTGAATTTCGAAGCTGATGAAGATCTCATTGATTTTACCAGCCTGCAAGCCTCGGACGTTGCCGTGTCAGAAGTTGGTGATGATCTGCTGATCGAGGTTCTTAATAACGGCGGGCGCAGCCTGCAGTTTGACGGGCTTCAGGCAGAAGATCTTTCGATGCAAAACCTGACAGCCAATGACTGGAACCAGATTCTGGACCCGACAAGTGCTTTGGTCCTGCAACTGCAAGACCTTGGTCTGGATCTCGGGTAAGCCAAACGTGGTGTCGGGCGCGCAGGCGAGCGTGTCCGACACCATAAAAAGGCGAATGCCGGTTGGGGGCAGAGCAGGGGGCTTTGTCGCCCTCTCGCAGTCGGATCAGAGGCTTTTCCGATAGTCTCGCGGAGATTTTCCAGTCCATCCCCGAAAGGCGCGCGTGAAGTTTGAACTGTTGCTGTATCCAAGGCCGGTCGCGATTGAACCGACAGTGTCTGTTGTCTCGGTCACCTGTGCGATTGCCTGTTTTTTGCGAACCTCTTCACGGATTTCGGAAAGGCTCATCCCGTTTTCCTTGAGCTGGGATTGCAGTTTCCAACTCGACAGCCCCACACCTTTTGCGATGCTGTCCAATCCAAGATTAGGATCGGATATCGATCTCTGGATCAGCTGGCGCACCTGTTCGGGCAGTGTGGTTTCCTGCATGCTCACCACTGTTAATTCAGGCTGATCGTTTGCCGGAGAAATGCGTGGCATGTCGAACCCGAGAAAGGCCGAAGGGAACCGCAGTGTCAGGCCGGTTCCACCGGACAAGACAGATGTCGAAGGCAACAGATCGTGCGAAACCAGCTTTGTGTCAGGCAACACGGCAATGATCTTTGACGCGTCCCAATCGTGCCGCGCCGCCGATTTGAGCAGGTCTACAAAATAGCCCGCCGCTACCGCATCGGCAAAAGCGGCATCTGCGCTTGCGCCCTTTGCCCGAACCAACCGCCACAGGGCAACTGCCCCCTCAACTTCCAGTTTGTAAATGGCCGCCTTTCCCTGTTCTGAAGACATCTGGCTGAACTTCTGGAAGAAGTCCCCAACAGTTGTTGCTGAGTTCATAAGGGGCACCAAAGGCGCCCATGCCCCCTTTGCCATATGCTGGCCGATGCTGGCGCAAATCAAGGCGTCGCCCGTGCTGTCCGCTACCCATTTCAAGAAGGCGTAAACGCTGTTGGCCGGCACCGTTACCGTTGGATCAAACAGGGAGGATTCGGGCAGGCTGATACGCGCGGCCAGTAGTGACTGCGATACTCCGCGATGCAGCAGTTCGTCAAAGAACGGGTGAAGAAACGCAACGCTCATGGTTGCCGGAAGGGAATCGGGCATAGGGATTTGATACCACATGATTGGCAAATTTCTGTCATTTGGTCGGATTTTTCGAGGAATGGCTCGCGAAATGAATGGTTTATTTTGCCCGAACCGGTCTTTCCTAGCCTACCATCACCCCCTGAACCTGGAGGAGAATTTCTATGAAGCCGACCAAACTCTTGTTCCCGATGGCTCTGACGACAGTGATGCTGTCCCATGGGGCGCTGGCGGAAAACTTTGATGTTGTCATCCTGAACGGTCGCGTGATGGACCCCGAAACAGGGTTTGACCAGATTGCGAATGTTGGGATCAACAATGGCTGGATCACGGAAATCACCGCTGATGACATTGCGGGCCTCGAGACAATCGATGCAACCGACCATGTCGTTGCACCGGGTTTTATTGACCTTGAACAGCATGGGCTGCGCCCATTCGGTATCAAACTGAATTTGCGTGACGGTGTAACAACCCAAATGGATTTTGAGGTCGGCGCGCTGAATATCGCGGAATGGTATGCAGCACGCGAAGGAAATACGCAGGCAAACTTTGGCACCGTGGTCGGACAGGAATTTGCGCGTATGCGCATCCATGACGGGCTTGCGCTCGAAGGGCCAAACGTTTCTATGCCATACTTCTTTGATTATCGTGTCGAAGCCGCCGAGGATGGCGTTGACGGCTGGTCCGTTTCACGCAGCGACCTTGACCAGATGAATGCCATTTCGGCAATTTTGGATGAAGGCTTGCGGCAGGGGGCTTTAGGTGTGGGCTCGACGATTGGGTATGCCCGTGAAGGCATCACAACATATGAAATGTTCGAAGCCCAGAAAGTTGCCGCAAACTATGGCAGGCTCACAGCCGCACACCATCGCTTTCATCCAAGCGCCTCGACCCCCATTGAAACAGCCACAGGTGCGAATGAACTGTTGACCAACGCTTTGGTTCTGGGGGCCTCATTACAGCTTCATCATACCAATGACTATGGTTGGTGGGAGATTGAAGAGAAGATGCAGCTCGCCCGCGCCCAAGGGCACAATGTTTGGTCGACATGGTATCCA
Organism: Shimia thalassica; assembly: GCF_001458215.1. Taxonomy (GTDB): domain Bacteria; phylum Pseudomonadota; class Alphaproteobacteria; order Rhodobacterales; family Rhodobacteraceae; genus Shimia; species Shimia thalassica. Next base: position 623,704 of record NZ_CYTW01000002.1, read on the forward strand.
TGGACAGCGGGGTCCGGCAATTACGGCGCTTCAATTCTCGGACCGGACAACTGGGAAAGCTCGATGGGGTACAAGTATGAAGAAACCATCTTTGATCCCCAACTCGATCGATATGTTACCAAGGAAGAATTCCTTGAATTTATGAAAACCGAGCCTGGGAGGACGGCGATTGCCTTTAGCCCACCTCGCGAGCAATGGATCAAAGATTGGATCAAGATCCCGAATTTTGTTATTTCAGGAGACGGCATGCCGGGTCTCAATGAAAAAGGCGAGCGTCTTGACTGGGATTCTCCCTACGAGGAATATGCGGGACATCCACGGTCTGCTGGGTCCCACGCAATCCTCTTGCGCCTTGCACGTGAAAATGATGTGCCGTTGATGTTTTCTCTGTCCCAGCTCAGCTATTGGGCTGCAAAACAGCTGGGAGATGCTGGGATCAAAGGGATGGATGTGCGCGGACGTATTCAAGAAGGCATGATCGCGGATATCACCATTTTCGACCCCGTGAATGTCACGGAAAACGCGAGCTATTCCAAAGGTAAAAACGGCCTGCCTTCAACCGGAATTCCGTATGTTCTCGTCAATGGCGTTATTGTCGTGTCTGACAGCAAGGTTCTGAAAGACGTTAATCCAGGTCAGGCGATCCGCTATCCGGTGGAGGAGAAAGGTCGCTTTGTACCTTCCAATAAAAAGCAATGGCTTCGCACATTTACCATCGACTCCGGAGGCGCGCGCCCAACGCTGCACGATGATATTCTTGATGATCAATCGTCGCTAGAACGACCAAATTCGACAGAGCCCCAAACCCTTCGTGTTGCCAAGGCCACAATGCCTGCCAAGGCCCCACAAGACTGGTTTGCTCAACCTGATATGTTGAATGATTCAGAACTGTTCCTGTGCCGCGTTCATGGTGTTTACGAGAGCAAGACCAAGGCGCAAAAAGACTGGGCCGAGACACTTGTCGTGAGCAACACCCAGACATCCGGCTATGATCCTCTTGCGCTTCAAGGTGCGCAAGGGAATTGAATGCAATAGTTCACAAACGTGGGACAACACACTGTTGTTTCAGGTGAATATTGAAAAGCTCATCTTGGCTGGGGCACGTTGAAATCTGCAATCTAACAAGCGCAGAGATCAACGTGTCCCCAAAATATCCCGGGCGATGCGTTCAAAAATCGCGCTGCCAATGGGAATAAGATCATCCGGAAAATCATAGTCCGGATTGTGCAGCGCCGCATAGGTCTCGCCAGGGCCAAGACACAGCATCGCGGTTTTGGCATCCCATCCAAACACACCGAAATCTTCCGAGGCCCGCATCGGTACGCCGGCATCCCCATGGGGTATGCTGAGGGCATCCATCGCCTTGGCTGCCACACCAAAGGCGTCTTCATGGTTGATCGAAGCCGCAAAGTGATCCTGAATTTCAAACGCGATAGAAAGTCCGCATTCTTCTGCGACAGTCGTGGCAAGCGAGCGGGCGTCTTGGTGAATACGCTCCATTCCTTCGTTATGCGTGGTGCGCAGGGTTGCGTATATCACACCTTCTCCGGGGGCGATCCCGAATGAAGGTTCCCCAATTTGAACGTGGGTAATCGTCACCAGCCGAAAATCATTGTCGAGGTCTCCGCCTGTCCCAAGTGCGTCGAGAGCGGGGATCAAGGTTGCAATCGCCTGTGCCGGAGAAACGCCGTCTTCCGGATCTGCGGCGTGAGCGGTTTTGCCCGTGAGCTTGATCGCCAAGCCCATTGAGGCACAGTTGATCAGGCCACCGCAGGTCGAAACATAGCCAAACGGACGTCCGGGTTCGATGTGTATGGCAAAGGCCCAATCAGGCTTGATATCCTGAAACGCAGGATCAGCCACAACAGCTTTGGCACCGCTGCCGTCTTCTTCGGCGGGTTGGAACATCAGGACAACACGGCCACGCGCGACCGGCTTGCGGGCAATCAAACGGCCAAGGGCCAGCAACATCGTCATATGCCCGTCATGGCCACAGACGTGGCTTTTGCCGGGTGTCTTTGAGGACCACGGGATGTCATTGAGTTCCTCAATCGGAAGCGCATCAAGCTCGGCCCGAAAAAGAACCGTCGGGCCGTCAAAGCCGCTCTCAAAAACAGCGGCTACACCATGCCCCCCGAGGCCCGTCACAATACGGGTTGGTGATAGTGCCGTTAGGGCAGACGCAATTTTTCTGGCAGTTTCAACTTCTTCGCCGGACACTTCCGGATACTGGTGAAGTTCGCGGCGAAACTCGGTTAATTCTTTTAGGTCAGAGTTCGTTAGCATTGCACACCTGTTTAAAAGCCGTTTCCACTAGGGCCGCATTCTGCATCAGTTCATAGATTACTCACTGAGCACCGTGGAGCGCGGTAGTGGTCGTTTCATCGTCACTTGAGCCGCGATTTAGCGCGGGAGCAAGGGGCAAACTGCATCTTTTGGTGTTGCTAAAGCGATCCGGTGCCTATGATTTCCAGCATGGCAGACAGCACAGCGTCTGCTGCCACGGATGCAAGAACCATCCCCATAACACGGCTGATGATCGCCGCGCCCGAATTGCCAATCACACGGATGATCGGGCCTGCCGACAACATGCACACATAGGCCACAAGCAAAACACCGATCATGACGGCGCCTGTAATGGCCTGATCTGCGATGGCGGTGCTGTTGTTGTCTGTCAGCATGACAATCGCGAGCATTGCGCCCGGAGACGCAAGGGATGGCACCGCAAGCGGGAAAATCGCGGGCGAGGGGCGTTCTGTCTCTTTCAGATTTTCATCAGGTGCCACAGACCGCTGATCCGTTTCCTGTTTGGGCTCTCCGAAAATCATGGTGAGCGCAAAAAGGAACAGGACAATTCCGCCTGCCACCTGAAAGGACAAAAGGCTGATGCCAAGCGCGTCGATCAGAAGTTGCCCCAAGACGAGGAAGAAAAACAAAACGCCTGCGCTGACCACGGTTGCAAGCAAAGCCGCAGAACGCCGCGCTCTGGCCTCCATGCCTGCGGTGACCGCAATAAACACAGGAATTGTTCCTATCGGGTCGATGACAACCCAAAGCGTGACAAAGCGTTCTAAAAGATCCATCTGCAATCTTGATCACGCCACAGGGTGATTTGCACCCACTTCTTTTGTTCAGATCGCCACGAGAACGGTTTTTTTCGGTTTTGTCGCCTTCGTAACCAGCGGACCCTAGAGTGGCTTATCAAGATCTGCCTGCTGTAAAACCAGATCAGCTTTTATACTAGTGCCCAGTATGAGTTCTGCATTAGGTAAATCGTTGCCGTTTGCGCGTGCTAAGGCATCGGTTGCACTTAGACCGTGATCGATCCAGCGTTGCAACAGTCTGGCGCGCAGCACGTCAGATGAAGGGGACACAAAGACACTGGCACAGAAGACCTTGTTCAGCGATGCCCAGGGGCGGGTGTTAAGCAAAAGATAGTTGCCCTCGACAACAACGATGGGCGTTTGGGGATGAACCGAAATTGCGCCTGCGACAGACAAATCCATCTTGCGGTCAAATCGTGGAAAGAACACTTCTCGGGACGTATCGTGAAGGCAGCGAACCGCATCGCAAAAGCCATAGGCATCAAAGGTTTCCGGTGCGCCTTTTCGCGACAAAAGCCCCCTTGATCTGAGCACCTCATTGTCGAGATGATAGCCGTCCATAGGAACCAGCGCCGCAGCGGGTATTGAACCCTGATGGTCGTTGTTCAGACTATCGACAACCGCCTCGGCCAAGGTGGATTTTCCCGACGCTGGCGGACCGGCAATACCGATCACCGTCCTGCCTTTTGCAGGGGCTTTTTCACGTGCAAGCGCGCAAACCTTTTGAACGTCATCGTGAAACGAAGTCATGGGGCAAAACCGCTACCATGCGGGTGTTTGACAGCTGCTTGATCCATGTGAATGCTCTTCCTTTCCGGTCCGTCCCGGTTGACATGGCAACGCGCTCCCCAACACCCTTTGCAGGGATGGCGTTACTGTGCGGAAAAATCAAACGGGTTCAAAGCAAATCTCGGATCACAAGGCAAAATCGGCTGTGGCGCCCTCGTTGGTCCGGACCATAGAGAGCGCCGGTTCTTATTCTACCAACTCAAAATCACCGGGTTTCCAGGTTTTGTCGAACCACGGCTCAAGAGGGCCATAAAGGCGCATCATCACATTGAAGCTTTTGCCCGGCATGGTTTGTGCCCAGTTGTTTTCCCAGCCTTCAGGCGCTTTGGGGCCGACATAGATGGTATAGCTGCCATCTTCGTTGGCCTTGATGCCGGGCCGGTTCGAGTCGATGCCACCAGACTTTTGATCGGTTTCCAGAATGGATCTTGTCTGGCCGCTATAAAGCATAAAGGACCAAAAGTTTTTGGCCGGAACCGGTGCGGGCAGTGTGACCTTGTAGGTTTTCGATCCGTCCAGATAAACGCCAGCCTTGTCTCGTGCGGTCATCGCATAGACCGAGCCTGATCCAACGGGGGGCGATGTCATGGCCGGTGTGATGCCTGTCGCCATGTAAAAGAAATAGGTTCTGTCATCCAGAATGCGGGCGCCGTCTTGGAGGAATTCATAGCTTTGACGCTGGAAGGGCGAGTTCCACTGGCGGTCGTCATAAAAATACACCCCTTTGTCACGCGCGGCATATGTAATGGCCCGCGCGGTTGCGTTTGCGATGGCGGCCGCTTCGACCATGATCCCTTGCATACGGGCATCAGGTTCAAACGGCGCACCCTTTTTCAAACCGATAGAGGCAAATGTGCCCAGTATTTCCGGCGCAAACGCGCCCTTGGGGTTGTTATCCAGAGCAACGTGAATCTCTTCAAAGAAGTCTTCGTTGTTGGCGTGGACGGTATTGTACTGTTTGCCCGAAACATTGACGAAGTTCTCGGCCGGTGGATTGTCCGATTGGGCAAGCGGATATACGTTCAGCCCTGATTTGATCTCGGAAACCGGACCGGATGTGTCCCCGTCTGGATCGGGTGATCTTCTGAGCAAAAGCCAATGCTCGTATGTTTTGGTGCGCAACTCGAAATACCCGTCAGGTACGGGCGTTTCATCGTCATTGTGCATCAAGAGATATTTGCCGCCTTTGCCTTTGTCGGCCCCCAAGGCACCGATATCGGCGACATAGTCAAAAGCCGCATCGTCAATGAGACCCAGAAGACCGGCAGGCACCTGAATGACAACGGGACCTTCGGAAATGTCCACGTTGGCGCCGATATATATCGTTGTTGTGTTGGGGGTCAGCCAGATAGAGCGCGCATCCATCAAGGTTTCGGTTATGACTATATCGTTCGGCTTTGCCCCTATATCTTCATAGCCCTGAAACATGCCGCGCAAGGAGGCTATTTTCATCCCGTCCAGAAACGCGGTGGTTGCCCGCATCAGGTCAAGATTGTCGAACACCTTGTCGACCGTTTCGGGGGACGGCATGCCATCAAAGAAGTCGAGCCGACCCAATGTGTCGGTTTCTACAACATCGGGCGTGATCACATTTGCGGGCACGTCGGCGGCATATTCCTGCGCCAGAGCCGCACCCGTCGCGAGTGTCAGTGCCAACGCTGTGCTGGCCAAAAATGTCGTGCGTTTCATGAGCTGAATTCCTGTGCTGCGTCGCATTCAATTGATTTTTTCCAAGTCACCCAACATCCAGCCGCTTTTCAGCCAGCCGTCTTTCGGGCCATACAGACGGAACAACAAGAAGTAGCTCTCTGTTGTCGGAATCCAGTTTTTCTCCATGCCTTCAGGGGCTTCAGGTCCAAAGTAGATGTCATAGGAGCCATCGTCATTGATGTGCATGGTGTCGGCGTCCCGAGAAGACAGGCCCACCCGTTCGACGTCTCGGATAAAGCTTTTGGTTTCCATCGAATAGACGATGACAGACCAGAAATCCTTGGCAGGCGTATCTGCCGGCACGTTCAGCTTGTAGGATGCGTTGTGGTCGAACATGTCACCGTTGCTGTCCCGCAGACCCGTCAAATAGAACGTCCCCCCGCCAAGGAATTTGGGCAGATAGGTGATCCAGAAATAGCTGCCGCCGGCGCGGTCATCCACCAGAACCTCGGTCTCAGTTTCATAAGGAAAACCAGCTTCTGGCTGGCCCTCGGCAAAGTCCCAGACAAGCCACTGGTTCTTGAGTTTTCCCGCGTCATCAACCCACAAGGGGACCGTCGCGAGGCCGGGTTCCACAAAATACCGCTGCATGGCTGCATAGGCCAGAACCAGCCCCTCGTTCATGGCCTTCAACTGGCGCTCGGTGGGTTCAAACGGTTTGCCCTTTTCAATCCCGAGGTCCTTGAGGAAATTGACCATCACCTTGTCCTGCGGGCGCACGGGATTGTTCTGAACGTAATCGTTCAAATCCTCAAAATAGGTGTGGTTGTAATAGGGAAGCGAATCATAGGGCACGTCTGATGCTTCGTGATAGGTGTTCGGCGGCGGATTTTCGGCCTCGGACAGATAGTAAATCTTGATCGTCTGGGCATAGTCCGCGGCATCTGCATCCGTCGCACCATTGTACAAGCGGGGCCGGAACGAGAACCCGTATTCGTAGGTGTCCGTTTCAAACGGGAAATATCCTGCGCTGGTCAAGTCCTCAAGTGAGAGGTCGCCATCATAGCCGGGCGGCAGCATCACGTATTTGCCGCCTTTGCCCTTGTCATGCCCATCGGGGCCGACATCGGCAATCGGCGCGTCCCATGCATTCACGATTGTTCCGAAATAGCTGACTTTGTCCGTTGCGGCCGGAACCTCGATCACAAGCGCGCCAGGTTTCGAGGTCATGGAGGCCCAGGAATAGGCCGTCACATCGTTGGCTGTCAGAAATCCGTGTTTAGAATCAAAGGGTTTGTTGAGATAGATAACGTCGTTGTAATCCCCGCCCAAATCCCGCCGGATCCCTTTGAGAAAGTCGACCATGCCTGCGGCCGGCATGCCCCAGATCGCCGTCTGCGTCGCACGTTGCACCATCATTTGGTATTCGATGTCTTCGACAGCGGCAGACCTTGCCAGAATGTCGCCTGTATCGTTGAAGGTCTGGGCCAGTGTCATAGGCGCAAAGACAGAAAGGGCCGTGGCCAGTGCCATCGCCGAAACGGATCGCATGCGAGGGGTGGGTTTCGATGTCTGTGTGAACGAACGTGTCATGTGCCTCTCCCTGAGCAGGTATTGGATCAGCCAAGCCCGTTAAAATGCGGAATGCACGCGAGAGCAAAACGGCATCTCGGGGAAACGAAACTCAAACTGACCAGATATTCAGCAGGGATAATGACACAAACATGATTGTCAGAAATATCATTACACGACACACTGAAAAAAAAGGGGAGCGTTCAGGTGTCCATTTCACCGGCAATGATAACCGCCAAAGCACTCGGGGCGATGCCCGGCTTTGCCCTTGAAGAGATGGGAGAGCGCAGGACGCTTCGGCTGTTGTCCGATGTGGGATTGGCCGAACAGTTTGTCGAAGATCGCCAAGGCTACATTCCAGAGCATGCTCTGTGCGAGTTTGTCAGCGGTATCAGCCAGGCGTTGGGAGAAGACAGGCTTGGCCTTTTATTCGCGCCATATCTGACGGTCGAAGACTATGGGGCGTGGGGGCAGTATGTTTTGTCGGCTCCCAATCTGGGGATTGCCCTCTTGCGCGCCCAACAGGAAATGAGTCTGCATTCAAATACGGATCGCGTTGAATTTGTGACCTGCAACAACATGGTGTCATACGCGTATAAATTCGGGCACAAGCATCACGCGTGCTATCCCGATTTGGCCTATAGTGCGGTTGCCGCGATGCTCAGCATTCCCAAGGCCTATCTGGGGCAGGGCTGGTCACCGACGAAAATCGAATTTGATTTCCCGTCCGACCATGACAGTTCGCTGGCCGAAGAAACCTTTGGCTGTCCGGTTCAGTTCAACAGGCCCGCATTGCGTCTGGTTTTCCCGAGCGCGGTTCTTGGGGTGCCGCGCGTGTCACCGTCGTTGACGCCAGAGACAACGCGGGGCGATATCGTGCGAGAAAGGGCGCCGCCGCCCAAGACGATGCTGCATTCCATTTGTGCGGTCGTTGATATGCAGGTTGCAGACCGCAATGTCTCGCTCGAGCGGTTGGCCCAAGCGATGAACATCGGTCCCCGCAGTATCCAGCGCAAGCTGTCGACAAGCGGGACCAGTTTTCGCGAGGTGTTGATGACGGCAAGGATGAAACGCGCCTGCGAGTTGCTGGCGTTGCAAGACAGCACGGTTGCAGGGGTTGCCGAAACTCTTGGATATAACGAGCCCGGAAACTTTACCCGCGCGTTCACCACGTATTTTGGCAAATCGCCAAGCCACTACCTTGGGCAGGTGTGAAGGGGCGCTGGATACACCACCAACGGAAGATGGCGATAGCTGTGACACTATCGCCAGTCTTGTCAGCTTGGATCAGCTCGCCGCGTCAGCGATGATATTACGCGCAATGACAAGCCGTTGGATTTCGCTTGTGCCTTCGTAGATCTGGCAAATGCGTGCATCACGATAGATCCGTTCTACGGGGTGGTCGTTCAAATAACCGTAACCACCCAAAATCTGGATCGCCTGAGAGCAAACTTTCTCGACCAACTCGGATGTGATCAGTTTGGCCATGGACGCTTCGCGCAAGCAGGGCTGGCCTGCGTCTTTCAGTGCGGCGGCGTGAAACACCATCTGGCGACCCGCTTCGATCTGGGTGTCCATATCGGCCAGTTTGAAAGAAATGCCCTGTTGTTCGACAATCGATTTGCCAAAGGCCTGACGGTCGACGGCATAATCACGGGCATATTCAAAGGCACTGCGCGCCATGCCAACGGCCTGAGCCGCGATACCGATACGGCCGCTTTCAAGATTGGCCAAGGCGATTTTATAGCCCTGACCTTCTTCGCCCAACAGGTTTTCCGCTGGAACACGCATGTTTTCAAACGCGATTTGGCACGTATCCGACGAGTGGATACCCAGCTTCTTTTCGACCCGCACGACTTCGTATCCTGGCGTGCTGGTTTCAACGATAAAGGCGCTGATGCCGCGTTTTCCGGCGTCTTTGTCCGTTACCGCAAAGATGATCAGAAGCTGACCGTTCTTGCCCGATGTGATGAACTGTTTTGCGCCGTTGATCACATAGTGATCGCCGTCCCGCACTGCGGTGGTCCGCAGGTTTGAAGCGTCGGAACCGGCTTGGGGTTCGGTCAGGGCAAAGCCGCCGATCCATTCGCCACTGGCCAGTTTGGGCAGGTATTTCTGTTTCTGTGCCTCGGTGCCATAGTCGCGGATCGGGCCACAGCCAACCGAACTGTGTACCGACATGATGGTCGAACACGCGCCGTCGCCTGCTGCGATCTCTTCAATCGCGCTGGCATAGCTGACGAAATCGGCGTCAAAGCCGCCATAGGCCTCGGGAACCTGCATGCCAAGAAATCCCAATTCGCCCATCTGGGCCAGTTCTTCTTTGGGGAAGCGGGCCTGTTGGTCACGCTTTTCGGCACCGGGCCAAAGTTCGGATTTGGCAAATTGACGGGCCATGTCGCGGATGGCGGATTGGGTTTCGTCCAGAATCATGGGGGTTCCTTCAATTCAAAGCAGGGATTGCAGATGCAAGTAGTTAGCAGTTGTCTTCATCTCTATCAGTGTCATATGGTTTTTGAATGCTGACACCAAAAGACAGTATTTACAGACGCCGCCCCGTCGCGCCAACCTTTGTGCAAGAGGCGCTGGATTGCTGCCGTGCGGCCGGTGTTGATCCTGCCGATGTCCTGCGCGCCGCACAAGTGGCACCGGATCGTCTTGATGACCTTGATACACACGAATTTGGCCGGGTGTGGCTTGAGCTTTCGTTCCACATGAGGGACGAGTTTTTTGGTCTGGGCGCGCGGCCCATGCGTCCGGGCAGCACTACGTTGTTGGGGCATGCGATACGGGGCGCCAAAACGCTTGATGTGGCCCTGAAGCGCAGTTTGCGGTTTCTCAACGTGGTGCTGGATGATCCTTATGGCACGGTAAGTGTTGAAGGGCGCAGCTGTATTATCACGCTGCATGAAACCGCCTCGTCGGGCAGCGCCTTTAAATACAGGGCGTTTTTCCTCATTCTGCATGGCTTTAACTGTTGGGCCGCGCGCGAGAGAATACCGATAAAGGCGGTGGATTTTCCTTGTAAGGAACCGCAGGCCCAAAGTGACTATGGCGATTTCTTTGGCGTGCCCGTGTCGTTTGATGCGCCAGCCGCGCGGCTGGTTTTTGATCGCAAATACCTCTCGCGGAAAACCCAGCGCAGCGAGAAAGACCTCAGGGACTTTCTGCGCAGCTTGCCAGAGGCATTTTTGCGGGGATATCGCGAAACAGACGGGTTGAAACACGAGATCATCACCAAATGTCTCAACGGTCCCCCGGAAGACTGGCCCGGTGCGACAGAGGTCGCGGAACGGTTGGGCATGTCAAGGTCGTCGCTGCATCGTTTGCTGAAAGAAGCAGGTCACAGCCTTACCGAACTCAAGGACGAACAAAGGCGCAATCGTGCAACGGCCTTGTTGTCGCGCACAGATATGACGATTTCAGATATTTCGGCAGAGGTCGGCTATGCCGAAGAGGGCGCCTTTTATCGCGCGTTCCATCGTTGGTATGCAACAACCCCCAACCGGTTGCGGGAGGCACCAGAAAGCTTCTCGGTGACTGCCCCCAAGTCGGGTGCGTGATATCTATCGGCCTTAAGGCGGGGCTGGCCACGGGAAAGGGCAGCCCGAGAGCGACGCAGTCCGAGTGGCAGCGCCGATGATGGCGTCAAAGGCCGAACAGGCTTTGGGCTTGCTGCGCGTTTGGAAAAGCATCCTAACGATCCCGACGTTTGGGGGATGTTGATACGGTCGTGTTCTACGTTGGGGGACCGTTAAGCGGTGCAGGTTGCCTTGGAACATGTGCAGAGACCTTAAAAGGGGACCAGCGACTCCTTGCAACGTTTCTTGCCAGTGGGGGTAATCAGCCTCTGACTGAGCATGGCGCCGCACCATGAAACAGGGTGAGGCGCCGTTTTTTAGGAACTGCTCATGCCGGCGATCATCGCGCCAAGCGCAACCAGATGAACCAGCATCAGGGCCTTGTCGTTCCATAACGCGCCCACGGCAAACCAGCCCAGAACACCGAACAGGAACAAATACAGGTTCCAGGGTGTCCAGCCGAAACCTGTCGCCGTGTAGCCCATTATCTGGATCGCGGACGCCCCCCATTTGATCGTAAAAACCAGCCGGTCGCGGGGGATGACTTGAAGCGTCGCGTCAGACGGCACGTGTCAGCCCGCCATCAATGCGAATGTTCTGGCCTGTCATGTATCCGCCGTTCTCTGATGCGAGTAGGGATATCAGGGACGACACTTCATCCGCACGCCCATAACGACCCATCGGAATGCGGGCTTTGCGGTCTTCGGTTTCTGGAAGGCTATCGATGAAACCCGGCAAAACATTGTTCATCCGGATGTTGTCTGCCGCGTATTTGTCTGAATACAGTTTTGTGAACGCCGCAAGACCCGCGCGAAACACGCCAGACGTCGGGAAAAGGGGATCGGGTTCAAACGCGGCAAACGTCGAGATGTTGATAATGGCACCGCCGCCTTGGGCCTGCATCAGCGGCGTCACAAGCCGCGTCGGGCGGATCACGTTCATGAGGTAAACTTCCATCCCTTGGTGCCAGTCATCATCATCGATATCCAGAACCGGTCCCTTTGGGCCATGCCCCGCGGAATTTATCAAAACATCCACGCGGCCCCAACGATCCTGTGCCCCTTGAACCAGTGCAGACAGGTCCGCGGCATTCAGGTTCGATCCGGTCACGCCAAATCCGCCCAGTTCCGCGCCAAGAGCCTCGCCCTTGCCAGAGGATGACAGGATACCAACCTTGAAGCCATCGGCCGCAAGACGGCGCGCGGCGTCCGCTCCCATGCCGCTTCCGCCTGCTGTAATGAGTGCTACTTTTTCTACTGACATCTGCGTCTCCAATTCTGATTGGGTTCAATGTATCAGCTATTAATTGATGCCGCGCTTGAGTATTGATGTTTTCTGACAGTAGAAATACTATCGACAAATGACTGATCTGCCTTCTCTGAATTCTCTGCGAGCGTTTGATGTTGCCGGACGGCGTCTCAGCTTTCGCGCGGCGGCAGACGAACTGGGCGTCACGCAAGGCGCCGTAGCCCAGCACGTGCGCCAGCTTGAAGCTGATCTTGGTATCGTCCTGTTTGACAGGGTGCCAAAGGGGCTTGCGCTGACCTCGATCGGTCGCAGTTATCATGACAGGGTCGCGCGCGCGTTTTCGGATTTGCGCAGTGCGACGGCCCAGATCAAACCAGAACCGGGGAAGGTCACCATCAGTGTCACACCGACATTTGCGTCGAAATGGCTGATCCCGAACCTGCCCGATTTTTCGGACAAACATCCGGACATTGATTTGCGCATTCTGGCCACCGAAAAGGTGTCGAGCTTCCACAGTGACGGGATCGATCTTGCCATTCGACAGGGCAACCCGCCGTTTGGTGCGGCATTGAACGCAACGCTTTTGTTTGCGCAGGATGTGATCGCTGTCTCGGCACCAACGTTGGTTGAACACGCGGCTGTGCCCGTCGATGCGACCACCCTTGCGCAACTGCCCAAGATACATGACACGCATGATCTGTGGCCAAGGGTGTTGGCCGATCTGGATGTGGTTGATCAAAGCAAACGGGGCTTGCGACTGAGCCAGACCGCTTTGGCGGTAGATGCGGCGGTCTCGGGGCAGGGCGTTGCCTTGGTCAGCCGCTTTCTCGTGTCGGCAGACATTGCGGCGGCCAACCTCTTGGATTTGGGGTTGGATTTCCAAGTGGACTCGCTGGATTTCTATCTTCTGACCCTACGCAAGAGGGCGCCCAATCCGGCAATTGGAACGGTTGTGGATTGGTTGACGTCACAAGCTTCCGAGTAAGGTCAGTATTGGTTTTGCATAGCTTTGGCCGGACTTGTTCAGGAGTATCCCCTAGGTGGGGTCCCAGAAATGTGGCGGCATATCTTGAAGTTGCTGAGCAACCATGTCGTCGATCCAGTCTTGCTGCTCATCCTGCGACCACCTGCTAAATTCGGGTTCTTCCAGCGAAAGGACTTTGGCGCGCCGCAAGGCCTGTTGGTACTTTAGTTGATCTATCGGAGCATCCGGGACGATCGCATAGACAAATTTCCCGCCCATCGCTGCGGCAATGCTCTCCATCTGTTTTAGCGAAACAGCGCCTTCTTTTTCACTGCGCTCTGCCTGATAGATTGCGTTCCGGCTGACCCCTTTGCGCAGCGCGACATCTTCTGCAGACATGCCCAAAGCCAAGCGCATTGTCGCAATCCATCCTTTTTCAGGAGAGGGGGTTTCGGTGAATTGTGCCGCCGCCCGATCCAAGATGCGCGCCAACCGTCTGCGTTGCAAAAAATCCGGCATGGCGTCCTCTGTTTAGATGTCACGGTTTGTATGGCCTTAACTTAGGGGCATCTTGTTAAAAAATCAATTTATTACGCATCTTTTACAAAGAATTGCATATATATACCTAACAATTTTCGGTATTGCGCCTATATGTAATTTGGAAGGAGTAACATGATTAGTATATTTTTGACACCTGAGGCATTGCCGTTTTCTGTTGCCCTTGCTGTGGTCGCTGGCCTGTTCATCCTGGAAATTATCGGTGCTCTTCTTGGCGCGACAATTCTGGGAATTGGCAGTGATGGCCCGGATATTGACGTCGATGCGGATTTTGATCTTTCTGCGGATCTCGATCTGGATGCCGTGGATCTTGACACGGATCTGGATACGGCGGAAATCGGTGCCGCGCCTTCGGGTCTGCTTGGCTGGCTTGGCGCACGAGATGTGCCGTTTCTGATCTGGCTGGTGTCATTCCTGACCATGTTCGGCCTTTCTGGCTTGGTGATCCAGTCAGTAGCAAACAGTGTTTTTGGCAGTTCTTTTGCCGTATGGATTGCTGTTGCAATCGCGATGGTTCCCGCCATTGCCTCCACGCGGTTCATTGCAAATCATGTTGCGCTGATCATGCCGAAAACCGAAACAAGCGCCATGCGCACACGCTTTCTGGCCGGACATCGTGGCACGATCACACAAGGCACAGCCACGCGCGGTAAGCCTGCCGAGGCCAAAATCAAAGACCGGCACGGCAACTTTCACTATTTGCGCGTTGAACCGCTGGAAGATGACGGCGTCTTTCCAAAAGGCAGTGATGTGACCGTTATTCGCAAACGTGGCGACAGGTTTTTTGTCATCTAAGGCACTGCATTCCTTCATTAAATCTCTGAAGTAAAAATAGGAGCCCCTCATGGAGCTAACTCTCATTCTTGTCATTGCGGCGACTATTGTCGGTCTGCTGATCTTTATCGGCCTGATTATGTCGCGCCTTTATAAACGTGCGACACGCGAAACCAGTCTGGTGAAAACCGGATCTGGCGGCAAAAAGGTCATCATGGACGGGGGGACAATTGTCGTGCCCTTCCTGCATGAAATTTCTAAGGTCAATATGAAGACCCTGCGTCTGGAAGTGTCCCGTGTGAACGATCAATCGCTGATCACGAAAGACCGTATGCGCGTCGATGTGGGTGTGGAATTCTATGTCTCGGTGAATGCGACTGAAGACGGCATTTCCCGCGCGGCTCAAACCCTTGGTGACCGGACATTCCACGTAGAACAGTTGCGTGAAATGATTGAAGGTAAGTTGATCGATGGTTTGCGTGCCGTTGCGGCCCAGATGACCATGGATGACCTGCATGAAAACCGCGCGAGCTTTGTTCAGGAAGTGCAGAACGCGATTTCCGAGGATCTCTTGAAAAACGGTCTGGAACTTGAGGCTGTGTCGCTAACCGCGCTGGACCAGACACCGTTCGAACAATTGGATGAAAACAACGCGTTCAACGCGGTGGGTATGCAAAAGCTTGCGGCCGTTATCGCCACGTCTCGCAAACAGCGTGCCGAAATCACAGCCGAGGCCGACGTGTCCGTCGCGCGATCTGAAATGGAAGCCGAAAAGCTTAAATACCAGATTGATCGCGAGCAAAAAGAAGCGTCGATCACACAGGTTCGCGAAATTCAAACCCTGCAAGCGACGCAGGAAGCCGAAATCGCCAGAAATCAGGAAGCCTCTGATCAGGCTAAAGAGCAGGCACGCATTGAACGTGAACGGGCCGTGCGCGCGTCCGAGATCGAGCGGGAGCGGGCCATTCGGGAAGCCGAGATCGCAAAAGAACGCGAGCTGGAAGTGGCAGACCAAGACCGCCAGATTATCGTGGCGCGAAAATCAGAAGAGGAAAGCCAGGCTCGCGCCTCTGCGGACAAAGCCCGCGCAGAAGCCAAGAAGGCGTCGGAAGCGATTGAAACAGCCCGCGCCGTGGCAGAGGCCGAGCGTCAAAAGCAGATTGCCCTGATTGAAGCCCAGAAAGAAGCCGAACGCATGGCAACGGGAGTACGATTGGCAGCAGAGGCCGAAAAAGACGCCGCAAGCGACCGGGCCGCTGCCAAGCTGGAAGAAGCACAAGCCGATGCCAATGCGATTATGGTACGTGCAGAAGCCAAAAAGACCGATTTGCTGGCAACCGCCGAGGGCCAAACCGCGATCGCAAACTCCGAGAACGAGTTGAGTGCCGAAATCATCGCCATGAAGGTGCGACTGGCCAGTCTCGAGGCGATGCCTGCGATTATCGCCGAGATGGTCAAGCCTGCTGAAAAGATCGACTCTATCAAGATCCATCAGGTTACGGGGATGGGTGGTGGCTCTTCTGCCGGTCCCGCTTCAGAAGGTAACGGGACACCCGTAAATCAGGCGCTGGATTCTGTTCTTGGCATGGCGTTGCAGATGCCCGCGATGCAAGCTCTTGGCAAAGAGCTTGGCATCAGCCTTGAAAACGGCATGGCGGGTGTGGCCCATGGGGCCTTGGATGTCACAGACGCTGTGAATGAAAACGCGACAAACGATGATGCGACGCCGGTAGGCGCAGCCTCCTAAATTTCGCACGGAGATGGCCGGCTTGGGGTTCCAGGTTGGCCATCACCTTATCTGCTCTGCCTCTGATGCGCATTTTGTCATCAGGCAAGTCCGGACACTGCCTCTCCATAAGACCGAAAAGACCAACAGGCGTTGCCGCCCACGGCATTGGTGACGGGGTTATGTTGCCATGTCGTATGATGCTTTGCGCGCCTGTCCGGGGGGAATGCCGAAGACGCGTTTGAAGGCGCGGTTAAAGGCCGGTTCGGATTGATAACCAAGGTCGGCTGCGATGCTGGCAATGGGCGTGGTTGTTTCGCGTAATGAGCGCCGAGCAAGGTTCATACGCCATTCCGCGAGATACTGCATTGCTGGCGTGCCAACGAGGTTTGTAAACCTTGCGGAAAACGCCGAACGGGACATGCCAGCCACCTGTGCAAGCGCGTCTACCGACCAATCCGCAGCGGGATCGCGATGGATGGTGACAATGGCCCGCCCGATTTGTGGATCACGTGCAGCCTTGAGCCAACCCCGATCCGCGTCAGGGGAGCGGATCAGCCACCGACGAATGGCTTCGATCACCACAACATCTGCCAGCCGTGTGATGACCGTTTCACCGCCCGGGCGCAGCTCGCGCGCTTCGCGTGCGATAAACTGCAGTGTACCCTGCAGCCAGCTTCCGGCGTCCTCTTCCCACGGGTCGATTTTGAGCACATCCGGCAATAACGCCATAAGCATCGGGCTTGACGCGTGATCCAGCCGGGCAAGGCCGTACATCATGCTGCAGGCCTCACCACCTCCGCCAAATTCCACGGTTTCATAAAGCTCTGTCACCTTGCGAATGGGCAGGTCCTCAAGCGCCCTCAATTTGGCGTTTGGGTCGCTGTAAAGGCTGATCGGGGCGCCGTTTGTCATCAACACAAGATCCCCCTTGCGCACCTCGAAGGGGGCGTCCTCTCCGACCTTCAACCAGGCCTGCCCACCAATGACGACGGCAAAACTCATGACTTCGGGAAATCCGGGGATCGCAATGCCCCACGGCGCGGTCAGGCGCGACTGGCAATAGAATGTGCCGGTGAGCTTTAGCAGGTGAAGGATCTCGCCCAGCGGATCACCAATGGGCTGAGCAATGAGAGACGGGTCGGGTACATGGGGCTGTGTCATGGGGGAATTGTGACGCAATGAATGCCACGCGTCCAGAGATGCTGGACGATCAGATAATAACTCGGGACGAGCGGGAATGGTTCATCCAGTTTGTTGCGACAATATTGGGTCATCGAATGAATAACGGATCACTTTTAAGGAGACCTCAAATGACCATCCAACCTATCCTCGTTCTCGGTGCCACTGGCAAAACGGGTTCCCGCATCGCTCAACGCCTTGAAGACAAAGGCCTGCCTGTGCGCCGTGGATCACGCGGAGCTGCAATCCCGTTTGATTGGAATACCCCTGACACCTGGGGCGCCGTACTGGCGGGCGTCTCGTCGGTCTATATCTCTTACTATCCTGATATCGCCGTGCCGGGGGGCGTTGAAGCCGTTTCCGCGTTCACCGAACAGGCCCGCGCTGCAGGTGTTGGTAAGATCGTTCTACTCACCGGTCGCGGAGAGTATCATGCGCAGCGCGCCGAAGAGGTTGTCCGCAATTCCGGTTTGCCGTTCACCATCGTTCGTGCAGCATGGTTCGCGCAAAACTTCTCGGAAGGTGCCCTGCATGACCCTGTAATGGCAGGCGTTTTGCCCATGCCAGGGGGGGACGTGCAAGAACCCATCGTGGATGTCGACGATATCGCCGATGTGGCGGTGGCAGCCTTGGCAGACGCGGGGCATGACGGTGAAACGTACGAGGTGACAGGGCCGCGTCTTTTGACATTCGCTCAGATGGCCGACGTCTTGTCCGCCGCAACTGGGCGTCAGATCACCCATGTGCCGATTTCTTTTGAAGATTTCCATGCGGCACTTCTCGCGGGGCAGGGCGAGATGATCGCCGATGTTCTCACCGCGATTGCTCGCGAAACACTGGATGGGCGTAATGCGATGCTTGCGGATGGCGTCCAGCGGGCACTTGGCCGCGCGCCGCGCGATTTTGCAACCTTTGCAGACGCCGCCGTCCGTTCTGGTAATTGGGCCGTTGCAGCCTAACAGGTTTTACAATCGAAAGGAGGTCCAAATGAACCATTTTCAAAAGCTCACGCTTGGCGCATCAGGCCTGATCGCCCTTGGCATCGGCATGGCCATCACATTTGTACCCATCGGGTTCTATGCGGGCAGCGGTATCGCTCTTGACACCGATCCCGCCTTGTTAAGCGAGCTTCGCGCACCCGGTGCCAATCTTGCGGCCCTCGGTGCGGTGATCTTTGCCGGTGCGCTGCGATCCGGATTGGCGCGCCAGTCCGCTGCCCTTGGGGCGCTGGTCTTTCTGGCCTTTGCCTTTGGTCGCCTTGTCAGCATTGTTTTTGATGGATGGCCGGGGGAAAGCATCCTCGTGGCGCTTGGTGTCGAGGTGGCTCTTGGGGGGCTGTGTCTTCTGGTACTCCGACCACACAAAAGTGCCTCTGCCAAAACAACTTCTGTCATGCCGTAGATGGGGCATCACACTTCGGACAAAGCGGGGAGGCATCGTAGTGGTGCCTCTCCCTTTTTACGTATCGTAAAGGGCGCTGTTATCGCGCGTCAAATATCCTTGCAAATCCTCAGGGCATCAAAAAGGGCGGCATGAATGTTGCGCCCTGCGATCGCATCCCCCAGTCGGGCAAGCATAAATTTGCCCTCGGGGTGCGTATTCTGGAACGGGTTCAATCCGGCAACCATCGCGTCTTGATCCACTTGCCCCGAATTGAGGGACGCTGGTTTCAGATCGTGGAAAAGTGCGTCCATAGGGGTGATGCCATGTTCAACGACGACATGATCAACAATGTGATGGCTGGTTTCACCAGTCAGGACATGGCGCAGCGAGACCTCTTTGCGATTGCCCGAGCGTGCCACACCAACAAGATCCTGAAAACACTCAAAAGACACACCCTGTTTGGCAAGGTCGCGTAACACCACCGCCGAATTTGTCGGGCCAAGGTCATGCGCGGTTGCGCGATCCGGTGACACATGCCTGACGCGACAGCCTATTCGCGCCAGAACGTCCGCACAAACCAATGCAGGGTGATCTCCGACCTCGTCGAACAACAGAACATTACCTGTCACACGCGCTTCGCCAGACAGCACCTCCCAGCTGGATTTTATCATGTCGGCGCCGTCCATCTCGGGTGAGTCCGGCCAGCCACCTGTCGCAATGATCACGACGTCCGGATGTTCCTCCAGCACTTCGTCGCTCTCGGCGTAGGTGTTCAGGTGCAGATCAACGCCAAGTGTTGTCACCTCGGTGATCAACCAATCCGCAACGCCCCAGATCTGTCGGCGGATCATACCGGCGCTGGCCAGTTTGAGCTGCCCGCCCAACCGGTCACTCGCTTCAAACAGCACGACTTTGTGTCCCCGCAGCGCGGAAATGCGCGCCGCTTCCAGACCGGCGGGACCGCCCCCCACGATAACAACCTTTTTCTCGACCTCGGCCCGTGTAATCACATGAGGCATCGTCGCTTCACGTCCCGTGGCTGGATTGTGCCCGCAAACCGCGGCTTTGCCTTGGTTCACGCGATCCACGCAATAGCCAAGACCCACGCAAGGGCGAATGCGGGTCTCGTCTCCGCGTTGCAGTTTTTGAACCAGATGCGGGTCGGCCATTTGGGCACGTGTCATTCCGATCAAATCAACATGCCCCTCGGAAACGGCGTGGCGTGCCGTCGCGATATCGGCCACCCCACCGGCGTGCAAGATCGGCAGATCGACAGCCTTGCGGATGCGCCCTGCCACGGTCAAATGAGGGGCAGAGGGCATGCCCATTGGTGGGATCCATCCGGCCAGACCCAGATCATCGTAAGGCGCGCCGGCGAGAATATTCAGAAAGTCCACTGCGCCCGTTTCGGAAATCTTCTGCGCGATTTCAACGCATTCATCCGCAGTCAGCCCACCTTTGGTCAGCTCGTCACCGGTGAGCCTCATCCCCATAACAAAGTCCGGGCCGACGGCCTCTCTCACAGAGTGAACCACCTGCATCGTCAACCGCAACCTGTTGTCCAGCGTTCCGCCGTAATCGTCATCTCGCGTGTTGATCAGAGGCGACAGGAATTGCCCCAATAGGTGTGAGTGGGACAGAAGCTCAATGCCATCAAAGCCGCCTTTTTGACAGCGTCTGGCGGCATCTGCGAACTGGGCTATGACGCGGTTGATATCCTCGATTTCCATGGTTTTGGGAAAGGACCGATGCGCCCTTTCGCGGGTGCCCGACGGCCCCGCAACAGGAAGCCAGTGCCCGTCATCCCAAGCGGTCCTGCGGCCCATATGGGTAATTTGGCACATTACGGCGGCGCCATGTGACCGCACGCCATCGGTCAGCTTTTTGAACCACGGAATGATGCTGTCATCCCCGGCATACAGTTGTCCAAAAACCGAGGGGCTGTCTGGTGCGATGTTCGTAGATCCCCCGATGATGGTCAGACCAATGCCACCTTTCGCCTTTTCCTCGTGATACAAACGGTACCGGTCACGCGGATGCCCGTCTTCCTCGTAAGAGGGGGCGTGTGCCGTGCTTATTATGCGATTGCGCAGTGTCAGGTGGCGCAATTGGAACGGTTCAAGCAGCGGATCTGTCTTCATGTGTGTCTCGGATTTAACGTAAATGCATAAAACAATTCACCCTTTCGGTTTCAAACTTCACGGGCCTGCATCTTTCCGCCTTGAAACAGGAGTTTTGCGACAAGGTCGTTTTTCTAACATCTGAACTATCGAAAAAGAGATGGGGTGCACATTCTCGCGACAATGAGGCGCTTGCACGAATGGCGTTGGTTTGGCGAGGCTTATCGCTCTTCAGTGACGCAAAGCCTTCCTCATGCTAGGGTGCAAAATACTGCACTGAGGAGGATTTCCCTATGGCCTTGTATCGCGCCACCTTTCCGACTGCACATACCGATCTGTTTCTGGCCTATGTCGGTATGAAAACCGACCTGATGTTCAATCGTGGTGTCGACCTGCCGGGATTTGCGTCCTTTCCGCTTTTGAAAACGCTAATGGGCCGCACGCTTTTGGAAAGTTATCTGAAAGACATGATCACCCTTGGCAAAGCAGAGGGTGCGGGCGTGATCCTTGAAAGCCCGACGTGGGTTGCGAACCGGGACAGGGGCGCGGCCCTTGGATATACGCCCGTCGATTTAAAGCGATTTAATCAACAGGCCATCGCTATGATGGTGGAAGCGCGGGCAAAATACGGTGATGCGCCAACAGTGATCAGCGCAAACCTCGGGCCGCGCGATGATGCCTATGCCCCTTCGGCACAAATGGATGCGGACAAGGCGCAAGCCTATCACGCGGAACAAATGTCGTTTCTGCCCGAGACAGAAGTGGACGTCATCGGCGCATATACCTTGGCCTATCCAACTGAGGCAATCGGCATCGTCCGGGCCGCGCATCAGTACGACCTGCCGGTTGTGATCTCTTTCACGGTGGAAACAGATGGCCGGCTGCCCACCGGCACCTCGTTGGGAGAAGCCATTCAGGAGGTGGACGCCGCAACCGGGGGATACGCCGCCTACTTTATGATAAACTGTGCGCACCCAGAGCATTTTGCTGCTGCGCTGGTTGATGCCCCCTGGATGCAACGTGTCAGAGGTATTGTCGCAAACGCTTCAAGATGCAGCCACGCCGAACTCGACGAAGCAGAAGACCTTGATGACGGCGACCCGCATGAGCTGGCAGAACAACTGTTCGACATTCGGCAACGTTTCCCAAATATTTTTGTCTTGGGAGGATGCTGTGGCACGGATATGCGCCATATGCACCAGATCGCGAAAGCGCATCGCCCCGCCTAAGCCTGTATTCGAGCCGGTCGCCGGAGGTTGTTGAGCCGCAACAGTTTTTAACGTCAGGTGTGACAGGCAAAGTTGGGCGGAAACCGGAACTTCGCTGCGAGTGCAAGTCGGGCTAAAGCCATTATCAGAAGCAGACATCCACGTTCTGCTGTTTACAGGTCATGTGTAAACTCCTGCCATTGGCGACCTTGATTTCAACCGAGGCCTTCTGGATGCCCCCGCAGCCGACTGGCGCAAAGGCGACAGGCATCCGGACCGCTTCATCGGGCATCGTTGTGCGGGTATTGATGCTGCTAACACCGAAGCCTACGGCTTGACGGATTTTCACCTTTTTGAAAACAATTTGGGTTACTGTGGAACATCAAATCCGTGTGGGATTCACTTTCCGCAAAGTCATAGAACATCTTGGGCACGCGCTGTTTGACGAGCCGGCGAAAATCCTTGGCGCATGCGGTCGTCGGCATGCTGGGACCTCCTTAAGCCATTCCCACCGGCACCTGATTGGGCCGCATATCGTTCGGGCGCGACATCAGGATTTCGCTCAGGTCAGCCTTCATCGAGGCATAGTCGGGGTCGTCGAACACATTACAAAGCTCATGTGGGTCATTTTCCAGATCATACATTTCTCCGGCGCCTGACTGCAGATCAATGGTCAGTTTAGCCGTCTTGCTGCGCACCGTGCGCAAGGACAATCCGACGCCCACGCGACCGGGCAGAAGTTCCCATTCGCTCATGGCGGCATCACGCGTACCGTCGCCTGAGATGACCTCGCGCATGGACTGGCCGTGAATGTCCATCAGGCTGTCTGCCCCGGCCCAATCCATGAAGGTCGCCCCCAGATCGAGGGTCGAAAGCGGCTCAAAGCTGACTTTGCCAGCGGGCACATCGGGCCCTTTCACGATGGCGCGGACATTCAAAAGGCCCTCGAACGGCATCGGCCCCTTCAGAACCAGGCCGTGATCGCCCAGCCAGTCACCGTGGTCGGCTGTGTAAACGATATAGGTGTTGTCGGCCAAACCCTGCGCTTCGAGTTCGGTGATGATGCGCCCGACTGAATGGTCGATCAAAGACAACTGACCATAAGTATTTGCAATCACTTCGCGCAATTGATCGTCCGGAATTTCCGGGTATCGAGAATAGCTTGTGCGGATCTCGGCGCCCTTGCCTTCGATCTTGGTCTCGACCGCCGCCTTGTGCCACCACGGCCGGCCCTCAAAGTCGCGGGTTCTGTGCTCCGGCAGGTCCACGTCTTCAGGCCGGTGCAGCGACGCCCACGGTTCGGGGCAGTCAAACGGGTGATGCGGATCGGGGAATGAGACCCACATGCAGAACGGGTCTTCGTGTTCCTGCTTGAGGAAGTCTATCGCCCTGTCGGCGATCCAGGTCGAGTTGTGGTAAGCCACTGGCAGTTTTGACGACCAGACTTGCGGCGCATCCTTGTGCTCGTGATGGCTCTCCCACAAGAGTTTGTTTTTCTGCTCGCCCCGGCCGTCAGCGTAGTACCATTCTTCATAGGCCAGCCCGGCGGGTGGCTTCTCGGGGTGCCACCAGTTGTGGCCAATGTGGACAAGCTCGGCATGATCGAACCCCATGTAAGGCCCGCGCCACCCTTCCGGCACCTTGGCTGATCCGGGAATGGACTCGACCGTGTCGCTGTCGCCAAAGGTGTGATAGGTCGCGAAATGCGCCTTGCCGATCTTGGCCGTGCGATAGCCCGCCGCAGAGAGCGAGGCCGCAAAGCCTTTCTCGCCCAGCTCGGGATCCAGATCGATGCCGTTGTCATGCACGCCATGGGTCCGTGGCAACAGGCCTGTCAGGATCGAGGCCCGCGCGGGCTGGCAGACCACACAAGGCGTCACAACCGTTTCAAGGCTGGTGCCTTCGGCGGCCAGCATGTCCAGATGTGGGGTGTAGACATTGCGCCCGCGAAACCCATAGCAATCGCCGCGCTGTTGGTCGGACGTGATGAACAGAATGTTTGGGCGTGTCATGTGTTGTCTGCCTTTGGCTTGCGGAGAGAAAGAAAAATCACGGCGATGGCACACAGGATGAATGTGGCCGCGATCGGGCTTTTGAGAAGGAACCAGGGATCACCACCGGTTGCGGAAAATGCCTGTCTTGCGGTGTCTTCGATACGCCCGCCGAGGACAAACCCGATGACGAACGGGAGAGGAGAGATTCCGAAGCGCATCATGAAGTAGCCCAGAATACCAAACCCGAAGGCAAACCAGATCGCGCTCATCGAGGTTTCCTGAACATAGAGGGATGCAAGCGTCAGCAGCAGGACAACGGGCAAGAGATACTGTTTCGGGATACGGACGAGAGCACCCAGTGAGCGCATGAAGAGCCCACCGACGGTCCAATTGAGAAGATTGGCCAGAATCATGGTCGTGAAAAGCCCAAAGGCAATCACGAGTTCAGGGTTCAGGTCGGATGAAAACTTGAAAACAGCTGGTCCCGGATTGAAGCCGCCGATGGATTCCGCTGCGAGGATCAGGAAAACGGCAGCCGTGTTGCCGGGAATGCCAAGCGACAGAACCGGAATGAGGTTGGCGCCGGACACAGAGGAATTAGCGGCTTCTGTTGCGGCAATACCTTCGGGCGCCCCCTGTCCGAATTCTGGATCTTCGGGTCTTTTCTTTTTGGTGTGAATGCGTTTGCCGGTCGCGTATCCGATTGTCGCGGCAAGAGTTGACCCGACACCAGGAAGTGCCCCGATGGTGGTGCCGATGATGGCTGACCTGCCGATATACGGGAAAATGCGTCGGATATCGGACCAGTGAAGGCGCTGGTCCCCTTCGTCCTGCGCGATTTCGATCTCGCCTGTTCGGCGGGTCTGGCTCCATAGGTTTTCCAACTCACCAAAGATGGCCCCGATCACGAGCACGCCAATGACTGCGGCGGTGATTGGTATCCCGTCGGACAACGCGTCGCTGCCAAAACTGAGGCGCGGATAGAAGTCTTCTCCTGTCCCGATATAGACAGCCAGCAACCCAAGGCCGCAGCTAAGCAGGCCCTTTGCGGCGGACCCACTGACAACAGCAGCAATAAAACTGAGAGACAGGATCAAAAGGGCCGTCTTTTCAGGAAGGTCCAGATAGGATTCGACCAGAATTGCCAGAAATGGTGCGCAGACAATCAGAACGATGTCCGAGAACGTGTCCCCAGTGACAGACGAGAAATGTGAAACCTTGAGCGCTTTGCGGGCCTTACCCGCTTGCGCCATCGGATAGCCGTCCAGCGTGGTCATATAGGCGTCGGGCGTACCGGGGGTGTTGAACAGGATCGCCGGAACTGCACCACCGACAGTGGACCCTTTCATGACACCGATCAGGAAGCCCATCACCGGCAACAGCGCGTCTGAATTGAAGCCGAAAATCGAGATGAGGATGGGTAGAGAAATCGCCATTGCAATCACCCCGCCCAATCCGGGCGTGGCGCCAACAACGATGCCAAGGACCAGACCGAAGGCGACCATCATCACGGTGATCGAGACCGAAACACCAAGGAGAGAGAATGCCTCTGGCCCCTGAAAAACCGCGAGTATGCCAAGCCAGATATAATCAAGAGTGCCCAGATCGGTCATCAGACATCCCCATTCGGTGGTAGCAACACGTCGTCAAATGGCAGATCATACAGCGCGATGATGACAACCACCGCCACGAGCGCGATCCACAAAGCACGCCAGGTCACGCGCTGTTCGACAAAGGACACGATGCAGAAAACCATCGTGCCGCCCCCAATGACAAACCCGATGTATTTCCAGGGCGCGGTGTCACGCAACAGCCTGTATTCATCCGCACCAAACAAGCTGGCCGCAATCGGCCCGGTCCAGCGCATCAATAAAATGCCAACGATTCCGAAGATCGAGATCGCTCCGATAAAGGCCAGATTGTAACGTGTCGGGTGCAGGTCAAGCGTTTGGCGTTCAAACAAGAGCATGACACCTGCAATCAGGATGAAACCCGCAGCCAATGTCGGTGCAAGACTGTCGCCAGCGATATAGCGGCCGCGTTTGCGCTCAACCAACCACGTCTCGGTGTCGAGCGGTATCCAGATGAAGGCAAGGATCAAAGCGAATGCAATGCATCCCACACCCAGTGCCGTGCTGGCAGAGAGCTTACGCATGTCGGTCTCGCTGGCTGGTAGAAGATCGCGGGCGGCGGCGACCGCCGCCCAACTTGTATGCGCGTCGCTTTAGTCAGCGGCGGCGGCAATCAAAGCGCCCGAGGAGTCAAAGTCCTGCTGAAGCGCGGCATCCAGAGCGTCACCCGAGATAACAACGGGGCCTCCAAAGCCTTTGGTGATGAACGCGTTGGCCTTGCCACCTTCGGTGTTCACAACCTTTGCAATTGCAGCTGCGATCGCCTCACGCGCTGCAGGGTCCATGTTCGGCGGACCTGCAAACAGGAATGCTGTTTCATTGACATAGTCGACGCCAAATTCAGACAACATGGGCGCATCAGGTGAGTTCTTGAGCGGTTCACTGCGTGCAGAGGCCAGTTCGACCATATCGCCTGCAGCAACCGCCTTGGCCTGGATACCGGCGCCAAAACCGACATCCATGTCACCCGCGTTCAGGCCGTTCATAACAGCCTTGCCGCCCTTGACGGAAATAATGTTGAAATCAACGCCATTTTCCTTGCCCGCGATATAGGCCAGATCGCCCAGCATACCGGTCATCACGCCAAAGCGGATATCTTCTCCGGCTTTGGCGGCCTCGATGACATCGCCAAAGGTTTTCCATCCTTTAGACGCCAGTGCAACGATGGCCATCTGCGTACCGGCCGTGGTCGTGATTGCGGTCACGTCGGTGGGTTTGCCCGCTTTGGCCGCGGCCATGTTATAACCGAGTGTCTCGGTTACGATCATGCCGATGACGGTTCCGTCGGTGGCGCCGTCCTTGAGCGCATTGACCGCGTTCAGCCCGCCCTTGCCTGTGACTTGCTCGGGAATGATTTTCCATCCGTGAAGTGCTTCGAGCTCTTCGGCGATCAGGCGGGCCTGCGTGTCTGCACCGCCACCTGCAGCGAAAGCAATGACCATTTTGATAGGACCTGGCGGTGTCCAGTCTGCAGCAATGGCCGCTGTAGACGTGCTTAACGCAGTAGCTGTGACTGCTGCGAATTTGAGTAACTTCTTCATGCTTTCCTCCCTGAAGCGCAAATCTGTTGGCATCACTTCTCGATTGAAAAGGTGGAAAAGTCAACAATCAAGTTGACATTTCCACTAAATTGACAAATTGTCCCTAAGACGGAGGACGCCAAAGAATGACAAATTCGCGAGACAATGCGATCGATTTGGGATTGCTTCTGCCCTTTCAGATTTCTCAGCTAAACTCTGCGCTGAACGCGCAAGCGAAGGTTATCATCACGCGCTATGGTGATCTGAATCTTGCGCAATGGCGGATCGTCCGAGTGATTGCCCTTGGGATCGAAAACACGACGACACCAGTGCGCAAAGCCACGGGGATCGACAAAAGCCAATTCAGCAAGATGCTGAGCACCCTCGAGAAAAAGGGCTATGTGGTGCTGCATCCAAATGAAGAAGATAAGCGGCAACATGTTATTGAATTAACAGAAAAAGCACGCATCGCGCATGAACGGCTTGGTCCGGTGCTGGACGAACGCCAGCGGCATCTGGTGGCGGCGCTGACCGAAGAAGAGCTGGCGGTCATCTACAAGGCGATCAAGGTCATGGCGGACGCCGCGCAAAAGACCGATTTCAACATCCCGATTTCCGAAATGGAAGAAGAGTAAGCCATGAAATCCACCCCCAACCTTCTGGTCATCCTGTCCGACCAACATCAGGCGCGGGCCATGTCCTGTGCAAACCATCCGGTGGTACAGACACCGCACCTGGATGAACTGGCCGCACGTGGCACACGTTTTACCAACGCCTATACGCCCTCTCCGATCTGTGTTCCTGCCCGCGCGGCCTTTGCGACCGGTCGGCAAGTGCACGAGATCCGCAACTGGGACAACGCAATGCCTTACAAGGGAATGCCGCGTGGCTGGGGGCATGCGTTGCAGGACAAAGGGGTGCGCGTCGAATCTATCGGCAAGCTGCATTACCGCCATGAAGAGGACGATTCGGGTTTCGACACGCAGCATATTCCGATGCATGTCGCGGATGGCGTGGGTATGGTCTGGGGCTCGATCCGCCGCGAAGACGAGAGGGTCTATAACAAACATGTGCGCATGATGGGCGACACGATCGGACCGGGCGAAAGCAGCTATACAAAATACGATCGCAGCGTCACGGACATGACTTGCGACTGGCTGTCCAAAACACAAGACAGCGTTGCGCCCTGGTGTCTCTATGTCGGGCTGGTTGCGCCGCACCACCCGTTGATCTCGCCTCAGGAATTCTATGACCTCTATCCATTGGACAAGCTTCCGCCAGATAAGCTGCGGCTCAAGGGCGGTTACGCGCGCCACCCGTGGCAGGACAAGATGGCGGCTGCGATGGTCGCGGAGGACGGCTGGAAGGACGAGGAAGAGAGGCGCGTTGCGATTGCCTCGTATTACGGGCTGACCAGCTATATGGACCACAATGTCGGGCGGATCGTCGCCGCGCTGAAGGCAAGCGGGCAGTTCGACAATACCACGATCATCTATTCCAGCGATCACGGCGAAAGCCTTGGGGTGCGCGATCTCTGGGGCAAGATGAACATGTATGAGGAATCCGCCGCGATCCCGTTGATCGTTGCCCCTGCGCCCGATCTAGGGGCCGATCCCCGACCTACCAGTCACACGACCACAAGCCTTTTGGACATCTCCGAAACCATCATCGACCACTTTGATGCCGAACTTCCGGGCGAACGCCCCGGGAAATCGCTCTATGATATTGCCGCGTCTGAAGACGACACCGAACGCGCCGTGTTCAGCGAATACCACGCGATTGGCGCGGTCTCTGGCGAATTCATGCTGCGCAAGGGCGATCTGAAACTGATCGAATATGTTGGCTTCGGGCCTGAGCTGTTCAATCTGACCGAAGACCCCGAAGAGCTGACCAATCAGGCGCAAAACCCGGCTTATGCAGATGATCTTGCCCGAATGCAGGCGGAGCTTCGCAAGATCTGTGACCCGGACACCGTCAATACGGAAGCCTTCGAAGATCAGGACGCGATGATCGAAGCCTATGGCGGAAAAGAGGCTGCGTCGAAACTGGGTGCGCCCTCGGCAACACCGCCGCCCGCCACCTGAACGGCGTCTATAAAAATTCAACACGAGGATCTGCCATGACGCAGGACACTATTTCTTTGGCTTTGGCTGAGTTGCGCGACCTTCTGGGTGACCGTTTGTCCACGGGTCAATCCGTGCGCGAAATCCATGGTCGTGACGAAGCCTATTCCACACCCGCCTTACCCGACGGCGTGGCCTTTCCGGAAAGCACGGCCGAGGTGTCGGCGATCATGAAGATTTGCTCGGCACATAAAATACCCGTTGTTCCCTTTGGAATCGGTACGTCGCTGGAGGGCCACGTGATCCCGATCCATGGCGGGATCAGCATCGATACCAGCCGGATGAACAAGGTTCTGGAAATCCACGAAAGCGATTTGGACGCGGTTGTGCAACCCGGTGTCACACGGACGCAGTTGAACGACAACCTGCGCGCGACGGGCTTGATGTTCACGGTCGATCCGGGCGCGGACGCCACGCTGGGCGGCATGGCCTCGACCCGCGCATCGGGGACCAATACCGTGCGTTATGGCACCATGCGTGAAAACGTTCTGGCGCTTGAGGTTGTGCTGCCGGATGGCAGAGTGATCAACACAGGGTCGCGCGCGCGGAAATCCTCGGCCGGATATGACCTGACCCATCTGTTCGTGGGGTCCGAGGGCACCTTGGGCATCATCACCGAACTGACCGTGCGCCTGTTCGGGCGGCCGGATACCGAGCTTTCGGCCACCTGTGCCTTTGAAACCATTGATGATGCCGTGAACACGGTGATCATGGCCATTCAAATGGGGCTGCCCATGGCCCGGATCGAGCTTTTGGACGACGTGCAGATGAAGGGCATGAATATCTTCAACCCTGATCTGAACCTTCCCGAAAAACCGCATCTTTTCCTCGAATTTCACGGGTCCGAGGCGGGTGTCAAAGAACAGGTGGACCTGTTCGAAAGCGTCGCGGAAGAATTCGGAGTGTCCGGCTTTGGCTGGGCGACGAAACTGGAAGATCGCGAGCGACTTTGGCAGGCACGTCACAACGCCTATTACGCGGGCAAGTCGCTGCGCAAAGGCTGCGAAGGCGTTGTCACAGATTGCTGCGTTCCCATTTCAGCGCTGGCAGATTGTATTGCGCGCACCAAAGAGCTGATCGCCGACTCCGGCCTGATCGCCCCGATCGTGGGGCATGTTGGTGACGGAAACTACCACCTCTTGATCCTGATCGACCCTGGCAATGCCGACGAAATGGCCCGTGCCAAGCAACTGGCCTCCGATGTGAATCGGGCGGCGCTTTCCTTTGGAGGCACGGTGACGGGCGAACACGGCGTCGGAACCGGCAAGAAGAAATACATGGCGGAAGAACACGGAGAAGCTTACCAGTTGATGGCCCAGCTGAAGCAGTCCATTGATCCGCTGAACATCATGAACCCCGGGAAGCTGGTATCGGTGAACTGACCGGAAACCCCATGAAATGCTGCGACACGCCGAGTTACTCTGCCAAACAGAACCGCTATCCGCATGACAGACCTCAGATCCAAAGCTCTGCAATTGACACTGGTCCTCGCAACAGCGTTGGCGGGGGCTTTTGCGGCGCTTGCGATGGGGTGGCCCATTCCCTTCCTTCTTGGAAGCCTGGTGGCCACTGCGGTCCTTGCGCTGACATTCGCCGCGCGCACAGGGCGCCCGGTTTTCTTCCCCACGCTCTTGCGGCAGGTGTTCATTGCCGTGATCGGTACGATGATTGGCACGACCTTCACGCCCGAAGTGTTGTCCTTGGCGCCAACCCTTGCCGTCACACTGTGTGCGATGATGGGTTTTGTCGTTCTGGCGCAGGCGTCGAACTATGTCATTTTTCACTATCTGGGCGGCTATGACCGGCCAACCTCGTTCTATGCTGCCATGCCGGGCGGGTTGATCGAAGCCGTGGAAATGGGGACGAAAGCGGGCGGAGATGTCGAGACCCTGAGCATCCAGCATTTCGTGCGTATCGTACTGGTGATCCTGATTGTTCCCCTGCTTTTTCTGGTGGTGACCGGAGAAGCGGTGGGCAGCGCCGCGAGCCAGACACTCGAAAAGGGTGCATCCGACTGGCGGGATTGGCTGATGGTGGCTTTGATCGCCCCCGTTGGCCTTTGGATCGGCAAAGCCTCGCGATTGCCAGCAGCCCCGCTTCTTGGTCCTTTGGTTTTAACGGCGATCCTGCAATCTTCGGGGGTCATCGATCTGGGCGGGCCTCCGGCACTTCTCAACCTGGCCCAGCTGATCGTCGGTGCGAGCCTCGGCGCGCAGTTTGCCAAGACCACCCCGCGACGCTTGCTGTGGGCTCTCGCGCTGGGGTTTGTATCGGTCATGGTGACGCTTGCCATTGCGTCGGGCTTTGCATTGATGCTGGGACAGTTCATTTCAGTGTCTTTCCAGACATTGCTGATCAGCTTTGCTCCCGGCGGGGTCACCGAGATGAGCCTGATCGCGCTAAGCCTCGGGGTCAGTCCGGTTCTTGTCTCGACCCATCACCTGTTTCGCATATTATTCACCGTGGGTCTGGCCGGTTTGCTGTTCAAGCGGCTTGGAAATGGCTCGCCAGAAACCTAAGTTTACTCCATGCAACCAGACACGAAAAAAGGCAGCTGCTGTAGCCCCTCACGAAGTGCGGGGGCCGACACGCCCCTTGCCGCGCCCATCGCCACCGGTGGAAAACGCATACCGGACGATGCCGTGCACATTCCGGGCGGCAGGTCGTTCACTGGCACCAGCCGCCCCGAGATCCCGGATGACGGCGAAGACCCGGTGCGGAACACCCGCGTGAAACCCTTTCGCATCGGGGCAACCACGGTCACGAACGCGCAATTCGCCGCGTTCATCAGCGAGACCGGCTATGTCACCGAAGCCGAACGCTTTGGCTGGTCCTTCGTCTTCTGGATGCAGGTGCCGGAAGGGCTTGGTCCGACATTGGGCGTCAAGGACGTCGAATGGTGGCGGCGCGTGGATGGCGCCAACTGGCGTGACATCAACGGACCGGGCACCATGGATGCCGTCTGGAAGCCAGACCATCCCGTCGTTCAAATGTCTTGGAACGATGCGCAGGCCTATGCCAAATGGGCAGGAGGCCGCCTTCCGACCGAGGCCGAGTGGGAACATGCCGCTCGCGGTGGGTTGGGTGACGTACGTTTTCCCTGGGGTGACCGCGAACCCGATGATGCCGATTTCCAACCCTGCAATATCTGGCAGGGTGATTTCCCCAAAACCAACAGCGCGAAAGACGGTTTCGTCACCACTGCCCCAGCCAGACACTATGAGCCGAATGGCTATGGCTTGTACAATGTCGTGGGCAATGTCTGGGAATGGACGGCCGACGCCTATCGCATCAAGTCCTTGAAGAAACACGTGCGCCAGCGGCTTGCGACGATGAAAGGTTATAAACTGTCCAAAGGCGGATCGTTTCTGTGTCACGTATCATATTGCTACCGCTACAGGATCGCCGCACGGTCCGGCACTTCGCCGGACAGCACGACCACTCACCAAGGTTTTCGTGTGGTATGGCCCGAGTAAGCCAGGTCATGCGGCAAAGGGCGATGCCGCTCAGGTTGGCAAATTCAGGTTGTTGATGTGCTCGGACAGGCGCGCCAGCAAAAGCGGTTTGTCACGGTGCGTCAAGGCCTCGATCATGCCCTCGTGTTGTTCGACCAACAGTTGCA
This sequence comes from Shimia thalassica, assembly GCF_001458215.1. Taxonomy (GTDB): domain Bacteria; phylum Pseudomonadota; class Alphaproteobacteria; order Rhodobacterales; family Rhodobacteraceae; genus Shimia; species Shimia thalassica. The sequence continues at coordinate 656,453 of NZ_CYTW01000002.1, forward strand.
GGCTGGTGAACTCGATGTCGTAGGCGCGGGCCAGCTGGAAATGCATATGGTCGAAAGACAGGTTCCGGTATTGCTCGACAATGAAATCGTTGCGGGCCAGCCCGACGAGGATCATGTGGAACTCGCCATTCAGGCGCCCCCAGTCGACTTTGGCTTTTTCATTTTCGCTGCTGGCGATCTTGCGCATCCTGTCATTGAGGCGGCGCAGGGCCTTGATGTCGGCATCGGTCACATTGTCAAAACCGAGATCCACCGCTGCCAGCTCGAACATTTCGCGGAACTGCACGAACTGGGCAAATTCCCGGGTCGTCGGTTTGTCGGCGACAAAGTAGCCCCGGTTCGGCTCGACCCGCACAAGACGCGAGGCCAGCAGGCGGGCCAGGGCCTCGCGTACGGGGATCAGGCTGACCCCATGGGCATCGGCGATCTTTTTCACACCGATATGGGCGCCCGGAGCATAGTCGCCTGCCAGAATGTCGTCGCGGATGATCACCACCAGCCGGTCAACCAGACTTCCCGGATCGGTAAGTTTCCCTCGGGTTCGGGGCACGCCTTGTCCTCGTTGCTGCTTCTCACACAAATGGCAGATCGCAGATCGTGCCGGGCACCGGCTCGCCGTTTCTGACCACCTCGACCTTATCTCCGATCTGCACGCTGCGCGAGACCAGAACGAAGCCGATGACCGCATGCAATTGCGGCGACCAGCCGCCGTTGGTCATGCTGCCGACCTTCTTGCCGTCCACCAGCACGTCACACCAGGTCGCGTGGCCGGTTTGCGTGGACCAGTCATCCAGTTTGACACCCAATTGATGGCGCGCGGGGCCGTCTGCATGAATGCGACGCAGGGCCTTGATGCCGATGACATCATCTTCCAGATCCAGATCGACATATTTGTCCAGTCGCACCTCGAACGGGTTGGTCATGTCATCGGTGTCGCCGCCATATGACAGCAATCCACTCTCGATCCGCTCGATCGGATTGGGGTTGCCCGGCCCGATGCCCCACGGCTGCCCGGCCTCGCGGATGATGTTCCACAGATCAACACCCCGCCGGCCGTCCGTCAGATAAAGTTCGAAACCACCCTGCTTGGAAAACCCCGAACGCGCGATCTTGACCGGAATACCGTCAATTTGTGCATCGGCGAACCAGAAGAACTTGATCGTCCTCACCCAATCTCCAAAGATCGAGGCCACAACATCTTCGGCCTTGGGGCCCTGTACCGCAAGCGGCGAAACATCCGGTTCGCTGACCTTCACGTTCAGCCCGCGTTCGGCAGCAATGCCACGCGCCCACATCAGCATGTTGTTGTCGGCAATCGACAGCCAGAACAGATCGTCCGCGATTTTCAGAACCACCGGATCGTTGATCAGCACGCCCCGGTGGTCGCACATGGGCACGTATTTGCCCTGTCCCGGAAAACAGCCCGAAAGGTCACGCACGGACAGGATCTGCGCCAGACGTGCAGCGTCCGGTCCTTCAATCTGAACCTGTCTCTGCACCGCGACGTCCCACATGCTGACGCCATGCATGAGCCGGTCGTACTCGGCCATGGGGTCGCCATAGGACACCGGCATCAGCATCCGGTTATAGGGGGAAAAGGCGGTGACACCCTCGTTCAGTGTCGCCTCGTAGAACGGCGATGTGCGCAGACGGGTATTGGGTCCAATCTCTGCCATTTGGAAAGACCTTGCTTGAGGGGACACGCCCCTTGGGGTTGAGGGGGGGGGGAAGGGGCCGCCAAAGCGCCCCCGCCATGAAGGATCAAGCGCTGCGTTCCGCGTCCAGCTTGCGTTTCAGGATCTGGCGCACACGCACGCCTGCGCCATCTGCGCCAAGGTTGATTTCGGGGAACTCCAACCCCCGGGGATCCTGCGAGACCAGCGCCTGGATCTTCTGTAACAGATCCTTGTCCTCGTTGAAGGCACCAAGAATGTTGGCCTTGGTCTGCTCCAGCACCTCGTCGCTCACATCCGGCACGTCAAACGCGGCAGCGAAGAAGTAATGTGTCTCGCCCCGCTTGCCCGGTGTCACGATATGTGCGCCGCGCACGAGGTAATCCGCGCGTTCGCCCGGTACCGCGTCGATGTCATGCACGTTCCAGTCCGAGAAGGACACGGCCAGCGATGGCATCCGCCCTTCCTGTTCGCGTTTGACGATCTTGCCATCGGGAAACCCGAAACCGGCACAGAACAGCGGTGACAGGGGCGAGGGCTCGAAATCCTGCCGATAGACGATGGTTTCGCCTTCCATGGACACTTCAGCCGGGTTTTCCCAATCCCCCTGTTTGAAGGTCTTGGCATGCAGAAAGGCGATATGGGTCAGGTCCAGAACGTTTTCGCGGATCAGAACCCAGTTGGCATCGACCTCCATATAGGCCGTGACGACCGACCAGTCCGGGTTGGTCTGATAGCCCATGTCCACCGGATCATGGTCGATCTTGTCCGGATCGCCCATCCAGATCCACAGGAAACGGCCCGCTTCGCGCATCGGATAGCTTTGCACGCGCGCTGTTTTCGGGATCATCTTCTGGGTCGGCACGCGTGTGCATACCCCGTCCGCGCCGAACTCCATGCCGTGATAGGGGCACACCAGCTGATCGTCGATCACACGGCCTTCGGACAGCGGGGCCCAGCGATGCGGGCAGCGATTGTCAAGCGCCACCGGCGTGCCATCTGCCTTGCGATACATCACCACCGGTTTTTCCAGAAGCCAGCGGGCCAGAGGCTTGTCCGTCACCTCGTCCACATGGGCCGCACACCACCACATGTTGCGCGGATAATTGTCATCGAGCATCCCGTTCGGGATCAGTTGAGCGCCCTTGGTCAGTTCGTTCATTCTCTCTCCTCCCTGAGAATGTCGGCAAGCCGTTGTGCCTCGTCCGGTTTCATCTGATAGGAATGGTCTTCGTCCGGAAACGCGCCGGTTCGGACATCGTCGGCATAGTCCGAAAACGCCTGTACCGCGACATCGGCCATGTTGGCATAGCGTTTGGCAAACTTGGGCTTGAACGTGTCAAATGCGCCCAGAAGATCATAGCCGTTCAGCATCTGTGCCGTGCCTGCGGCCCCGGCGCCGATGGAAAAGGTAAAGATGTCTACCGCCTCGTCCACGGCCTTGCTGACCTCGTAGGGCATCGCCTCGATCTCAAGCCCGATGGCGCCGGCCTCTTCGATTGCGCGGGCATTGTCGATGATTTCCAATGCGGCTTCGGCGGTGCGCCCCTGCATCTTGAAGCCTCCGAACTTGTGCACGTAATGGGGCAGCAGGCCGACATGGCTCATCACCGGCACACCGGCGTCGGCCACGGCCTTGATGATATCGAATTTCTCGCGCCCACCCTGTAGTTTCACCGCATCGCAGCCGCTTTCCTTCATCAGGCGCACCGCGTTTGTCACGGCCATGTCAGGCGTCGCATATGAGCCGTAAGGCATGGATACGAAACACATGGTGTTGGGCGCCCCGCGCCGCACGGCCCTTGTGTGGGCAATCATGTGATCCACGGTCATCGCCAACGTGTTTTCATGGCCATAAAGGGTCATCCCCAGACTATCGCCCACACCGACAATATCGACGCCCGCGCGCTCGGCCCAAGCGGCAGTCAGAACTTCTCCGACAGCCACCATCACGAGCCGCTCTCCGGTGCGTTTCTTTTCGGCAAGGTCAGGAATGGTTAGTTTCGCGCGCATGAGGTCCTCCCAGAATCACCGATATATTATATATAATATTTAATTCTGGAAGTATTTTCCTGTCCGTCGATCAGATGCTTCGCTTGGAACGGACAGTTTCGATAAGACAGGTTTGCGCCAACACTATTCGAATAGGCGGGGCCGAGCTTACCAGTGTTTTACACCAGCGCAGTGGTTGTCCCCTTTGCTACGCGACGTCGCAGCATGTCAGAAATGAAAAAACGGCAGCATTGGGCCGTTGGTGCCGATCGACATAACCGGCGGGATGCAGACGTTCGCCGCATTGGCGAAGCCTTCAGAAGGGCGATGCAAAAGCGGACATTGTCATTGCAATGGTCAATTTAACTTAGCCATTTGAGATGCCCGTCCTTCTGGGACGTGCAGAGACCCGATGCCGCCATGGTCGCTTCGAGCGAAAGCCAAACATAAGTTGCGGCTCTGTGAAATAATCTGATCCGCGCGCTGAGCAACGTTTAAAACAATGATAACTGCCTTGTGTCGTCATTTTTCTTGCGCGCTCCCTGCATGGAAGAACGATTTCGGCTTCCTAGTTTTTGGTAAACTGCGTTGGCGGATGCTCGAAAATTGCGTCCATTGCGCACTTCTGAAATTCGTTTTTTAGCGACTCTCGCTGCAACTTCATGATCAACAATACGTTCAGGGTAATCGCGCCCTACCTTAAAATCGAGATTTTCAATCAATGTGCGCTCCCAAGTCCATGGCGTGTGGATGAATTCGCTTGGCACGGCTTTGAGTTCGGGAACCCATTTTCGGATAAACGCGCCTGAAGGGTCATGCTCTTTCGATTGTTTGACAGGGTTGTACACACGCATTGCGTTGATACCGGTCACACCAGATTGCATTTGAAGCTGGCTGTAGTGAATTCCGGGTTCATAGTCGGTAAATATCTTCGCTAAATGATGCCCTGTCATGCGCCAATCGAGCCATAACTGATAGCTTGCAAAGCTCACCAACATCGCACGCATTCGAAAGGTGATCCATCCTTCGCTTACAAGGTTGCGCATGCACGCATCGATGAATGGGTATCCGGTTTGTCCGGTTGCCCACGCTTCAAAATACGCTTCGTTGTGCTCGTTCTCGCGTAGACCTTCGAAGGCTGGGTGCATACATTTTGTTTCAATCTCTGGCTGGTCTTCGATTTTCTGAACGAAATGACATCTCCAAGCCAGACGCGAACCAAAAGCGCTCAAGTTACGGCCAAAGTTCTTTTTTTCTAACGGTGACAACTGAGCGCGGCGTTTCGCAAGCGATTGCACGACTTCGCGTACAGACAAAGATCCCCAAGCAAGATGCGCTGAGAGCCGCGAGCAGTTGATTTCAGACGCGCCTGGGGCAGAGATATGGGACAGGTATCGTTGTGAACGCAGCATTAGGAAACTGCGTAGATCTTCAACTGCCGCCTCTCTCCCACCCTTTTGGACCCTCCCGACAAGGGGCGCGCCAAATAATGGACACTCCTTTTCAGGTAAAGCATCCGTGTTTATCGGCGCCGATATAAGCCCTTTGACCTTTGGCAGTAGATCTTCGGCCATGCGGGTGTTTCTGATCCTCGACCAATCATCGCGGCTACGCAATCGACGTACAACGCCGTTGGATGGAAATTCATGCAGCGTGATTTTTCGATCTGCACAAAGCCGTGACACGGAAAGATCACGTGCATACGTCCATTCGTTTCCCGTTTCTTCATGGGCAAAGATATCAGTGATACCATGTGTGCGCTGCAGGCTGTCGATGACCTCAACCGCGTCGCCTACCTTTATGATAAGCGGTTGCCCAAGGTCAGTCAGACGTTTGTTCAGGTCAACGAGGCAGTCGTGGATGAAGTGCCAGTGACGTCGTGATGCGAAGGGTTGTTGCCAGTATTCGGGTTCGACGATGTAAAGAGGGATTACAGTGCGATCTAAGTGTGATGCCGCCAACAACGGCGCGTGATCTCGGACGCGCAGATCTCGTTTGAACCAAACAATGCAGGGAGGTTGTGACATCAAGGAGAGCCTACTTATACGCTTGTCTGCGATCCCCAAAGGACCGAACGCGCCTGCGCCATGCTTTGTAGCTTCCGCTTTTCAACTCACGTCGCATCAGAGTTTTCACTTGGCTGTCGCTGATTCCGTATTCGGCTTGGATGTCGGAGAAGCTTGTGTGGTCTGACAGCGCCATTTCAATCACTCCGCTGATGAGATCTGGGGACAGTTCGGTGAAGTTAGAATGTTTGGGCATCGGAGACTCCAAGGTCTGACAAAATGGACGGGATCATTTTCTTAAGCTTAAAGAAGCCCTTCGTCGCATGGGGCCACGTGATCGTATCATAGGGGCGCTGTTGCTGGTGGAGGGTAATACCCTCCTGTGCCAAAACATTTTGCAGGTTTGCCAGTTTTGTTGCGCTGGGTCCAACTGGCGCAAATGCCGTTAAAACCTGAGACGTGCCAGCCTGCTCTGCGGCTGTGATAACCGTGGACGTCCAATCGTTTGTAACGGTAGCATTCTCCTGCCCGCCAAGCCGTAACACCGCATCTGCCACGGCACCTTTTTTGAAGGTGGCGGACTTTGCGCTTTGATCCGCTTCGCGCGGGGATACCAACCCGACAACATCTTTCGGCGTTCCAGATATGAAGGTTTCTGGCTGGCAATCTTCCTCTGTTATCAAAAATAGGAAATCTTTTTGAATAGGTGATTGCGATGGCACGAACGGAACGAAAGGATGGATATCGTTCTCAATCAACGGCTCTGCAGTTTGGGCCAACTGGCCGATTGGTTCAAAAGTACCTCGCGTGTATTTGGCTATGTTGGATGGTCGCGCCAGATATGTCTTTCCTTTGGTGTGAAGCCCACCGACCCAGCGCCAGCTCAGCGTATTTGACGCCGGATCGCCGTCAATCAAATGTGTCAGGAAAAAATGCGCGCCCAGTTCCCACGGCAGACGCAACGTGAAAATCCAGATCGAAGCAAACCACATGCGCGCGTGATTGTGTAGATATCCGGTTTCTTTCAACTCATGACACCAATGGTCAAAGCAAGTAATTCCCGTGCGACCGCCAATGGCGCTTTGGTAATCCGTGTTGTGATGCACGTTGCGTTCTAATCCATTCTGCGCTGTCCGAAGGCCACTTTGGTACCCCGTCCAAACGCTAGGATGTTGTTGCATCCAGCCTTTGAAATATCCGCGCCAGAAGACCTCTTGGATGAATTTCATTGCAGCATTGGGGCTGTGCCGCGCAAGCGTATGCGCCAGCACCTCTTCTTCGGTTATCAGGCGATGCCGTATCCACGGTGATAAAGCAGAGACCGTGCTACGCTCGGTCGGACCAAGGTCATAGTTTCGGCTTGCTGTGTAATGGGCCGATGTGCGCGATGCGAAGTCATCTAACCGCGCGAGACCGGCCTGTCTTGTCGGTTCAAATGCAACGGTCTCTGGATGGCCGAGGAGATCGGCATACACGTCTTCTGTTGTCGTCATTTTGAACCATCCTTGATGATTTGCGCATGGATCGAGCCCCGAGTCCAGCGGCAGCGCTCAGAGCAATATTTGACCTCGTCCCAGACCTTTGCCCATTTCTTTCGCCACGCGAATGGCCGCCCGCAGGTTACGCAGGTTTTCTGCGGCAGGTCAGACTTTTTCATTGGCTTGCAACGCATTGAAAAACCGCCCGCTGTCATCTTGTATCGCCTGGCGTTTTTCGTCGTTCATCCGATCAAGGCTCTTATACATAAAGCCCATGCGCGGATTCCCACGCAGTTTAACATCATTGCGCGCCACGAAGTCCCAATAAAGGTAATTGAACGGGCACGCCTTTGGCCCATTCTTGACTGTTGGTTTGTATGTGCACGACCCACAATAGTTGGACATTTTGTTGATGTAGCTGCCGCTGGCTGCATACGGTTTCGAGGCAAGCAGTCCCCCGTCGGCAAACAGGATCATGCCCAAAACACTTGGCAGCTCAACCCATTCATAGGCATCCGCATAAACCAGCAGATACCATTCGTTGACCTCATCGGGATCCAACCCCACCAAGAGCGCGAAATTCCCCAGCACCATGAGGCGTTGAATATGATGTGCATAAGCATTCTGTTTCGTTTCCGTGATGCACTGCCGCATGCAGTTCATCATCGTGTCGCCGGTCCAATAGAATTCTGGAAGCGCGCGTTCTGCTTCAAGGAAGTTCGCGGCTTTGTAGTCCGGCATTTTCAGCCAGTAAATACCGCGAACATATTCACGCCAGCCAAGGATCTGGCGAATGAAGCCTTCGACCGCGTTTAGAGGGGCGGTCCCATCATGATAGGCCGCCTCGGCGCGCGAAATACATTCCAGCGGGTTCAAAAGACCGCAGTTCAGGTAAAGCGCAATATGGCTGTGATACATCCACGGTTCGCCTTCGATCATTACGTCTTGATAGTCACCGAACAAGCGCAAACGTCGGGCGATAAATTCATCAAGAGCCGCTAAAGCTTGATCGCGGGTTACAGCGAAATGAAAGGGAAACAGATCACCGAAATGGTCCGGAAAATAAGTTTCGACAAGGGCAATGACATCTTGTGTGATCCCGTCCGGATCAGACTTGTATGTCTCTGGAATATCCATGCCATTCGTCGGCGGTTTCCTGTTCTCTGCATCGTAATTCCATTGGCCGCCAATCGGTTCCTCAGCATCCATCAAGATTGAGTATTTGCGCCGCATTTCGCGGTAAAAGTATTCCATCCGCAATTGTTTGCGACCAACGGCCCAACGGACGAAATCGTCTGTCGAACACAAGAACCGATCGTCTTCGCGCATCACAACAGGCACAGAAAGATCATCAGCCAGAACATCAAATTCGCTTTGCAATCGATGCTCACCGGGTCTTGCAAGGACCAACTCATCACATTGATGAAGGTTGATGGCCTTTTTGATTTCACCTAGCAGCGACCCGCTGTTGTTCGGATCGTCATAGGTCACATAGCGCACCTGCAGCCCTCGATCCCTAAGCTCACGCGCGAAATGACGCATCGCGCTGAACACAAATGCGATCTTCTTTTTGTGGTACTTCACATAGGTTGCTTCTTGCCGAACCTCGCACATTAAGATCAAATCATCGCTTGCGACATCTGACAGGCTTGACGTCGACAGACTAAGCTGATCACCGAGGATAAGACGAAGTTTCATCTACTGATGGACCGCTATGCGTCGCAGCTTGGCGTGAATATCAGTACCTGCGCCTCGGTATCCATCGCCGCAGAATAGGTGCCTCCGGCTGCATACAACGAAACCGTCGTTCCGCTGATTTCGCTATCGGCGACCGTGATCGCACGAGTGCCAATTGTATCGTCAACATCGATTGTGAAGGCGATTGTCTTACTCACACCGAGGCCGAACATGTCAAACACTGCGCGCTGATCACCATCTTTGACCGAGGGCTGTGCCATCAAATATTCCGCGACTGATGTAACTTCGAAAGGCTGAAAGACCTTAACGCCCGGACCTTCGTTCGTGACATCAAATATCAAACCTGCACTCGAATTGACAAAATCAATCGCAAATTGCCCTGCGCCCAACGCGCAATAGCCAACGTTTGTTATTACGAAACGATCTTTCGGCGCACCTTCGATAAACTCGACTTGCAAATCTGCTGTTGCAGAGCCTGCAAGCGCCACAGTCGTAATGATGCTGAGCGGTAAGGTGAACTTCTTCATGTTTGGTCTCCAAAAAAAACGTTTGGAGTGTTACGCTTCAAGGATCGCCATGGATCAATAAGACAGAATTTGAAAGCTACTTAAATTTTGACACTCTTCCTACTAACTTGGCGACGTTGGCTTCTAAAAATGTAGCAATGTCTGGTTTGAGCCATGATTTTGGAAGCGACTTTGTTCGCTTCTTCAAACCAGACCTTAGCCGCGGGAGGCCTTGAGGTCCACTGAGCGGGACGAAGGACTATACACATAAACGCATTCAAGGAGTGTCTTGAGCATCGCCACTGAAGTCAGTGGCCCAGATAGACGGAATATATTCCAAAAGCGCCAACGCCGATGAGACTTAATGCCCAAACAAGATCCAGATTAAACCAGGTTTTTGAAAGGAATTTCAATCCCAACCATTGGTATATGATCGTGGCAATGACCCCACCCGCCAAGGTCATAGACAACGTGTGAACCGCCGCCACGGTAAACGCAATCATCAGGTTGCTACCCATCAAAGTTTGCGCTGCAACATGGCCTGTTTCGCTAGTACCGACGGCGCAGATACCCAAAAAGATCGGGACAAGCATCAATCCAGCCCCATGTGCAAGGGCTGCAAGGAAAGACCAGAGTGCCAAACGCGCGGGATGCACACGGGCAAGAATCTTCGGATGCTGCCGATTGATCAGCAGGTAGATCCCCATTGCGATTACGATTAAGCCCGCCGCGACACGGATCTGCACCTGCCAATCGACAAGAAACACCATCAATGAAAATGGCAACAGGATTGCTGTCATCGATAAGAAATGCCCGAGCGCCAGCAGGGCAAGAGCCTTTGGCAATGCGGAATGTTTGCGTTCCATCAAAGCCGCAGAAACGGCCAGCGGCCAACCCATGCCGGGGTTGATACCATGGTAGACGCCCGAAAAAATGACGGCCCACCATAGGGCCGCCACTGAGATTGCCTCTGCTTCCATCTAGACGGACGGGTAACAGAAGCTGTCGGTCGAACAATCACCACCTTCAAGGCGAATTTGGTGAGACCGATAACCTTTCGGGAAATCAACATAGAAGTCGGGATCAAGTTCCAGACCTCCGTTTTCGCCGACTCGTGCCATAACCATCTGGCCGCCTTCGTCATCTGGGTAGAACTGGTCATCCCATGTCGAATACAGCGAATTGGTCCAATAGACGCGTTTGCCGTCACGGCTGATTTCGACCATCTGAGGCCCATACGCAAAGGGTTTGCCGTTTGGATGCGCTGCGCCTTTGGCAATGCCTCCTACCTCGACTTTACCGGTCAGAACGGGGTTCATCGGGTCAGATACATCATATTGATGCATCTCTCCTTGCCCCCAGCATGCCACATAAAGGTATTTGTCATCAAGGCTGAGGTCGATGTCCGTCACAAGTGGGGGCACAGCCTCAAATCCTTGAAGAAGCGGCGGAAGGTTCTCGGCCTTCTCGGGACGCGGGTCGATGGTAATGGTCTTTTTCGCCTGCCATTTGCCGTCATCATCACGCCACCATGTAAAGATAGCGCCTTGCAAATTGGTTGTATCAACCACAACGCCGCAGAACCCGTAAGATTTGGTCGGATCGTGGGCGGGACGGATCTCTAGTGCCATCTGGTGGTTTTCACCAAGGTCGATGGTCTGGATGTTTTTGCGCCCACGCAGATTCCAAAAGTGGATCGAGTGGCCATATTTGTTGGACAAAAGATCCTCTGGCACGATGCCGTTTTCAAACTGGGGTGGTAGGCCCCATTCTGAGCTGACCATGTAATCCTGAGGCAAGTTCCACCAGAAATCATAGTGTTTGTCCTGTGGTCCTCGATCCATCTCATAGCGGCCAATCACCTCGAAGCTTTCGCAATCCATAATGAAAATGCCGGGAGGTCCGTCGGTCCCATCCGGTCCACCACCGCCAAGGGTTGAGACATAGATACCCTCTGGGCCACAATGAATTGTATGCGGACGCGAATAGCCGGTTTTCTCGAAAATCTCCTCTGGTTCGATAATCTTGTGGATTTTCGCCTCAAGTGGTTCTTTCGCATCGATCACATAAATCCGGCTTGAGCGGATACCCGGAACGATCAGGTATCGACGTTCCAAAAAGGCGTGGCCGGTCAGGGGTGACAGCGAAGACGAGCATGCATTCCAACCGAAATGGTGGAATTCATCACCTTTGTTGGGCACAATAACTGTGTGCACAATCTCACCATACGTGTCTGATTTCTGATTAAGATCTACGACGGCGATGCCGTCTGACTCAGAGCCATCAGGGCTGAGCATGACCGTAAAGGCATAATTCTCAACGGGTGCTTGCATGGCGAGCTTAGGCGACGCGTGAAACGTCGGATCAGGTCTCAAATTCATTATGTTCTCCTCCCAGAGTGATTGCCCCGAAATTCCTGAGGCTTTTTCAAGCCGGATCACCGGCCCGGTACTTCAGTTGATTAAACCTCCGCTACATTGCAGAGCTGAATTGCTCCGCTGATTTTCTCTGCCAAATCGATAAGTTTGACGCCAATATCCTCCCGATATTGGGCTTCAAACCGCCTGATTGGCCCGACTGCACCGACGCTGAACGTTGCGCCGATGTTTCCGATCGTGATGGGGGCGGCAACACTTGCGACCCCCATATCGATTTCCTGATCGCACTCGGCGTATCCCCGCGCTGCGATGTCTTTGAACTCTGCCCGCAGGACTTCAGGTGTGGTTTTGGTATGTTCGGTATATGCCTTGAGCGTCTCTTGCAGGATTGTCTCTTGAAACTCGCCTTCCGTGAAAGCGGCAATTGCTTTGGAGCAGGAACAGGCGTGCATTGGCCGAACACCAAGGCCGGGATGTATGAACGCTCGCGCCGGATCGTCTGGCGTTTCAACGTGGATAATCTCGACCTTTCGATTGCGAAAACGCGCCAGAAATACGGTTTCGTTGAAATTGATCGCTGCGGTTTTCAAAAGTGGCGCGGCCGCCTTGCGTACATCCACATCTGCTTTGCCAAGAAGCGCGATCCGTATCAGCCGTTCTCCGATGACCACCTTGCCGTCCGCATCAGACTGTTCCAGCAGGCGCTGTTCCTGCAATGTCTGGACAAGACGATAGCAGGACGCCTTGGGCAAACCTGTTGCCTTTTGCAGCTCTGCCACCGTGATGGGGCGGCCAGCAATGGCAACCAGTTCGAGAAGGGCAATCATCCGTTCAAGATGCAAGTTGACGAATCCTCTCAAAAAACGAGACTGTGTCCCAAAATATGATAATAGAATGTTTCTTAATCAAGAAAAATCCGTGGGAGGATCAAAATGCGCACCAAAGCCGCCGTCGCCTTAGAAGCAGGCAAGCCCCTTGAAATCATGGAAGTGAACCTTGAAGGCCCGAAAAAAGGCGAGGTTCTAGTCGAAATCAAGGCCACGGGCCTGTGTCACACGGATGAGTTCACCCGCTCGGGCGCAGATCCTGAAGGGCTTTTTCCCTCGATCCTTGGTCATGAAGGCGCTGGTATCGTTATGGAAGTGGGCGAAGGCGTCACGACGCTGAAACCCGGCGACCATGTCATTCCGCTTTACACCC
>NZ_CYTW01000003.1 GCF_001458215.1 Shimia thalassica
GGGTGTAAAGCGGAATGACATGGTCGCCGGGTTTCAGCGTCGTGACGCCTTCGCCGACTTCAACAACAACGCCCGCACCTTCATGACCCAAAATGGAGGGGAAAATCCCTTCGGGATCATCTCCCGAGCGTGTGAATTCGTCGGTATGGCAAATACCTGTCGCTTTAATCTCGACAAGAACCTCGCCCGCTTTGGGGCCTTCAAGGTTCACTTCCATGATCTCGAGGGGTTTGCCTGCTTCAAGGGCAACGGCGGCTTTGGTGCGCATCATTTCTGGGGCCTTCCAATGTTGTTTTTCCAGACCGTGGGCGAATTGGCGCTGTTTTTCAATAGAGCATACGACCGGCTCTTGTACCTATGCGACAACCAAGGGCAAAATGAATCCAAAATGGAGAGCTATTCATGAAACGATTTATCTTTGTGCCGCTGATCGGATTGACCGCTTGTCTCGAGACTGGCGAAAACACCGTCGAGATGAAGGGAAGCGAAACCTGTGATCCGGCCGCTTTTGAATTTCTGATCGGGCAGCAAGAAGAATCAATGCCCGGCATTCTGACACCTGACGAACTGCGCGTGCTGAAGCCAAACTCGGTCATGACCATGGACCACAATCCCGAACGGCTTAACGTGTTCCTGGATGATGGCGGCACGATCACCAAGGTGACATGCGGCTAAGATACTGATTTTTGGGAAATAAGGCCTCCGGCGGCACAGACTGGGTGGGGGCAAGAACGCCGCGCCGCCGGAGGTAGCGTTTGTTTCGCTATGGGATCAATATGCAGGCAACCTTGGGCGACAACAGGGAAAGCAAAAGGCGATTTACAGAATTATGTGGGGCAAAAACGGGGCAGGGTTGATTTCTGTTAAGATCGGCGCGAGGCTGGATTCATGAACGCACAGCCCCCCACACCGTTACACGGACGGCCGAAATTCCCAACACAGGTTGCGTTTCACCGTACCGAGTTGTCGGTGATCCTGTCGTTATATGGCCGGATGGTCGCCGCAGGAGAGTGGCGTGACTATGGCATTTCGAGCCTGAAAGAGGTCGCGGTCTTTTCCATTTTCCGGCGCACCGCAGAAAATCCGATGTATCGGATCGAAAAACGTCCCAAGCTGCGGAATCGCCAAGGCATGTATGCCGTGATCGGCATAGACGGTCAGATTTTGAAACGCGGGCATGATTTGCGCACCGTGCTCAGGGTACTTGAGCGGAAACTTATCCGGGCCGTCGATTAACGCCTCTCCAGACGTTTGTGCGCGGTCACGTCGCCGTCCCCTTGTGCCGCAATGCGCGCAATAGCTTCTGCTATTGGTTCATAGGCCACCGCCATGTGATGGGCATTCGCGTGGATCAGGGTTTCAGAATTCACAACCATCGCAACGTGCCCTTTCCAAAACAGGATATCTCCGCGCTCATAGGGGGATCCTTGGGGCACGGGGTGGCCCAATGCCTGTTTTTGCATGTCCGAGTCACCGGGGCAGGGGATGCCACAGGCCATCAACGCGGCTTGAACCAATCCCGAGCAATCGATGCCCACCGAACTGTTCCCGCCCCAAAGGTAATAGGCGCCCAGATACCGTTCGGCCACGCGGGCGGGATCATCTTCCAAAGCACCGATTGGGGATAGATGCGCCGCAGGCAGATAAAGAGACCCTTCGCCCCTATCTCGGGGCCAGTCGCATTCTGCCCATCCATCTTCAACCTGTTTGACGCACAACCGCGCGCCATGATGCAGAAGCAAAACTTCGTCGCGCTGTTTGAGGGCGGCGCTCGATTTTCCGTAACTTTGGCGGACCTGCACAACATGGGTCACGTCCGATGAAGGTTTTGCCAGCGCATCGCGCGGCGTGTAGCCGACATAGCCATCGCGTTCGCTAAACCCGAAAACGTGGTCATCGGCCTCGTCCAGAACGATGAAGTCATCTCCAAACAACATTTCCCGGTCCCGACCTGTGTCGTTCGGGGTTTGCAGAATCGGGGCAGTCGCGGTGGTGATGCGAAAACGCTCACCTTCAACAAACCGGTCGGCGTCCACCTGCCCGACGAGGGAAACATGGGCGACGTGGCCGTTTGATTTCAAAAGACGCCGGTCCATCAGGTCAGGTCCAAAATCTCTGGCAAAGCTTCGAGCAATGCACGCGCGCCCATGCCAACACCGCCTTTGGTGCGGGCAGGTGCAACGCCGGGGTGCCATCCATAAATGTCAAAATGCGTATAGCTTGGGTTGTCGACAAACCGGCGCAGGAAAAGCGCGGCAGTGATCGATCCGGCAAACCCGCCTTTTGGTGCGTTGTCGAGATCGGCAATGCCGGGCTCGATCTGGGACTCGTAGGGCGTCCAGAACGGCATGCGCCACACCGGATCCGAAACGGCAGATGCCGCGTTTTCTAGCGCCGAAACGATCTTTGGATCGTCGGAGTAGTAGGGGGCAAGATCGGCGCCTACCGCGACGCGTGCAGCCCCTGTTAGGGTCGCCATCGAGATGAGCACATCGGGGTTTTCTTCATCCGCAAGCGTAAGCGCATCCGCCAGAACAAGTCGCCCTTCCGCATCTGTGTTGTTAATTTCGACGGTCAGCCCTTTGCGCGAGGACAGGATATCACCGGGCCGGAAGCTGTTTCCGCTGACCGAATTTTCTACGGCGGGTATCAGCACGCGCAACCGGACACGCATCCCTAGTGCCATGATCATTCGGGCCAATCCTAAAACAGTGGCCGCGCCGCCCATGTCCTTTTTCATCAATCCCATTGAGGCGCCGGGTTTGAGGTTCAGCCCGCCCGTGTCAAAACAAACGCCTTTGCCCACCAGAGTTACGCTTGGACCCGCGTTGCCCCAGCGCAGATCAATCAACCTTGGCGCCTGTTCCGCAGCGCGCCCTACGGCATGGATCATGGGCAGGTTTTGCGCCAACAAGTCATCGCCGGAGATCACGTCGACTTTAGCTTCATGGTCTTTGGCAAGATCCCGCACCGCCGCTTCAAGAGCCTCTGGCCCCATATCCGCAGCAGGCGTGTTGATCAGGTCGCGGGTCAACGCCTCGGAGGTGGCAATTGTCTCAATGGCCTTTGCGTCCAATCCTTCAGGACAAATCAAACGCGCCTTGGCCGGGGATTGTGAGCGGTATCGATCAAACGAATATCCGGTGAGCAGCCATCCCAAAACTTCGGTTTTCAAATCCCCGGCGGGCAGATCACTGGCGATCTTATAGGTGCCTTTGGGAAGTTTGGCCGCCGCAGCAGCAAGAGGAAATCGGCCGCGTGCCCTGCCTTGCGTGTCTCCGAAACCGGCAACGGCCAATTCCGGCTGGCCTTCTGCATTCGGCACAACAACGGCAGATCCCAAAGCGGCCTTGAACCCGATCGCATCCAGCCAGCGAACAACTCTTGGTGGCTGGTCTTCCATCCAGCCTTCAAGGGCCGAAGCTTCTACAAGAAACAACGGGATTGCATCGGATGCGTCGGTTGCAAATGTCAGTGACATGATCAGGCTTTCCAAAGTCGAGGTTCACTCAATCTATGGTCAGTTCACCAAAAGATGCAATCAACCCGATGCCCCTTGGGCAGGCCTAAACCGAAATGTCCTGAAGCGCCCAAATTTCTTCCAGCGACCTTTGGCCCGCACGAAGCAGACGGGACTGGGTCGCCGACAGGGCAACAACATCCGAGGCATCGATGCAGGTTACGACATCCTCGGCCACCATAGTCAGGGTATCCATCCCGATCTGGTCCGCAATGGCGACCAGCGATCTGGTACATTTGCGCATTTCCTGATGTTGATCCTTTTTATAGAGCGCGTGGCCGAGTTCGAGACGCGTTGCGATTTCTTCAACGGCGCGACACAGAATGTCCTGCGCGTCGGTTTCGCCAAGTTGTCGTGTCAATTGATGCAGGCGACTTCGGTTTACACAGACCGTTTCGCGCACATGCAGAATACAGATTTGTTCCATTTCCTCACCCCTCGAGAATTTTTGCCCCCACAGCGTTCGCCAATCTCTGGGCAAGAGGTTCCTAAAAGGTTTCTTTTGATTCACGTTTTCGCTCGAAATTTGCACGATTTATGACTATCTCCTGAAAAACCAAAAAGCTGAGGAGACATGATGAAACACGCCAAGCCTTTGCCAACGTATCTGGTGCAACGCTATCAGGGATGGAAAGCAACGACTTACGCTTCGAACGAGTCGTGGTATCGCCACCTTGGGACAGAAGGTCAGCACCCAAGGGCAATGATCATTTCGTGTTGTGACAGCCGTGTACACGTCACGTCGATTTTTGGCGCGGATCAAGGCGAGTTCTTCATTCACCGAAATATTGCTAATCTGGTGCCGCCCTATCAACCGGATGGCAATCAACACGGGACCTCTGCAGCCGTTGAATATGCCGTGACCGCGCTCAAGGTTGCGCATGTTGTTGTTCTGGGCCATTCGCAATGCGGTGGTGTTCAGGGCTGTATCGACATGTGCGAAGGCAACGCGCCTGCGCTGGAATCCAAAGAAAGCTTTGTTGGTCGCTGGATGGACGTGTTGCGCCCAAGCTATGAAGAAGTTTCTGACATCGAAAACCCCGCCGAAAAAGCGCGCAGCTTTGAAAAACAGGCTGTTCTGGTTTCGCTGGAAAACCTCATGACCTTCCCGTTCGTCAAAGAACGCGTCGATTCCGGTGAGCTGAGCCTGCACGGTCTCTGGCACAATATTGCCGAAGGTGGGCTGGAGTCATTCAATCCGGCCTCCGGAAACTTTGCCCCTCTCTAAATATGAAAAAGCGGTCCCTGTGGGCCGCTTTTTTACCCTCTGAAAGCAAAGAAAACGGCCCCGTCGGACCGTTTTCTTCTAGCGAAACAAACCCCAATTCGTTTCTCAGAGGAACAGGTTGTCCTGCTGATTTTCACAAGCCAACAATGCACGCAACCGGCGCTGACGCGCTTTCTCCAAGAGGCTTGTTCCAGCTTGGCCAGCATTCTCTATCCGGGGGGTGTAATAATCTTTGCGCATTGTTCAGTCTCCTAAGCGTTTTGCCCTTGCTTGATGAAACTAATATGCGCGGCAACTGTGGCCAAATTTCAGCGAAATGAGGCGGTGAAATGGCAAATAGGCCCGAAAACGGAAACAGTCCGTTCGGATTTTTGCAACAATTACATTGGGTTACCTTCTGGTAAACCTTGGTGCCCTTTCTGGCAAGGAAATCAGGCAAATATATCAAGAATTTGCGGAAACACTGTGTTTGGCATGGCGAAATTGAGGCGGGAACCGTCCAGAATGTGGCCAAAACCCATATAATAACGAAAAAGGGCGCCCAACCGGACGCTCCTTCGTAAGAATATGAAAGCGCCTATCAGCCCTTTTTCAGAACTTCACGTCCCAATGTTTCGGCAATCTGTACCGCATTCAGGGCAGCGCCCTTGCGCAGGTTGTCAGAAACACACCACAGGTTGATGCCGTTTTCGACAGTCGAGTCCTGACGGATACGGCTGATGAATGTGGCAAAGTCACCAACGCATTCAACAGGGGATACATATCCACCGTCTTCACGCTTATCGATGACCATCACGCCTGGGGCCTCGCGCAGGATGTCACGGGCTTCGTCTTCATCAAGGAATTCTTCGAATTCGATGTTGATGGCTTCCGAGTGACCGACAAACACAGGCACGCGCACACAGGTCGCGGTGACCTTGATGGCAGGGTCAATGATCTTCTTGGTCTCGACGACCATTTTCCACTCTTCCTTGGTCGTGCCGTCTTCCATGAAGACGTCGATGTGGGGAATGACGTTGAAAGCGATCTGCTTGGTGAATTTCTTCGCCGGCTTGTCGTCAGTTGGGTTGTAGATCGATTTGGTCTGATCCCAAAGCTCGTCAATCCCTTCCTTACCCGAGCCGGATACGGATTGATAAGTCGAGACAACAACGCGTTTGATCTTGGCACGGTCATGCAAAGGCTTCAGCGCCACAACCATCTGCGCAGTCGAGCAGTTGGGGTTGGCGATGATATTCTTCTTTGAATAGTCGTGGATCGCGTCGGCGTTACACTCTGGTACGATCAGCGGCACGTCGGGATCATAGCGATACAAGGACGAGTTATCGATGACAACGCAATTGGCCGCCGCAGCGATCGGGGCGTATTTCTTGGTTGCGTCCGAACCGATTGCAAACAACGCAATGTCCCAGCCGGCAAAATCGAACTGTTCGATGTCTTGCGTGATGAGGGTTTTGTCACCAAAGCTGACTTCCGTGCCAAGGCTACGACGGCTGGCAAGAACGGCGATTTCATCAACCGGGAACTGGCGCTCGGCCAGGATATTCAGCATTTCGCGGCCCACGTTTCCAGTAGCACCTGCGACAACTATGCGATAACCCATGTCATCTCTCCAATGTTTCGGACGGGCTCTATTAGCGTCGTTTCTTCAAAGAAAAAAGAGGTAAGGGGAGGATTCTTGTGATGTGGGACATTTCGCACTGCGATTGAGGCCCTCGCAACAGGGTCTATTTTGCGAGAAGGTCGCGATAGAGCGCCACCAAAGCGTCCGCTTCACGCTCAAGACCGAACTCTGCGCTCACACGATTTCGCCCCGCCTGTCCCATCGCAGGCAGATCCTTGGCCAGCATTGTCCCCACCGCAGCCGTCAGGGCAGGTGCATCATCCTTGTCGACGATAATACCGCAATCCTGGCTGACAAAATCGCGGAAGGCCCCCACATCGGTGGCGACGACGGGAACTTCACAGGACAGGGCCTCGAGAGGGGTCAATCCGAACCCTTCCAGCAAGGAAGGCGCAACATAAAGAGATAACGCGCGATAGGCCTTGGGCATTTCCGTGAGCGGCAGTTCATCCTTGAACAGGATGCGATCTGCCAGACCGGCATCCGCGATGCGCTTTTTCAAATCCGCGCCATAGGCTGCGTTGTCCGGTGTGATCCGCCCCATGATAACGGCCGTGTATTCGGGATGATCCGGCAAAAGGGTGCACATCGCATCCACGAAATGATGTGTGCCCTTCATTTGGCGCACCCGCCCGAAACATCCGATCAACTTTTGGTTCGGCACGTCAAAGATATCCGACGGTCCGGGGGAAAAGGTTTCGGTGTTCACGCCGTGCGGGATAATCACCGGCGTTCCCGGCATCACACCTGCATTCACCGGTGTGGTGGCAACGATTGCGTCCATCTTGGACACCATCCAGTTGGTGAGCCCCCCACGGATGCGCGGAGAAGACGAGGTGAAAATCATCTTCAACTTCATCCGCAAAACACTGCGCAGCAAGATACCCAAAAGCATTTCGTTGTTGCGCCGCGCATGCCAGACCCGCGGCTTGCGTTTCAGGAAGGGCAACTTCCAAAGCGGTACAAACGGAAGACCATCCGGCAAAGCAACGCCTGTGGCGGCGATGCCGATCTTTTTTGCCTGCAAGGGCACCAATGCAATGACGGTTGCGGTTACGCCGGAAAGCCGCCGGTTGAGGTTCGGCGCAATGACATCAATGTCGTCTAAATCTGGCATACGGGTCTCAGTCTGTGCGGTCTTGGCTAAACAGATAGACCAGAAGCCCAGCCAGCAAAAGGACCCCGAACAAGGTAAACAGCACTTGATAGGCGCCAATCGCAGACGTCGCCGCGACATCTTCGTGAATGCGTCCCGTTGCAAACTGCATCACACCGACGCCCCCAATGCCAAAGAGGTTCATCAATGTGACCCCGCGACCAATCAGGTGCGGTGGGAAAAAGCTTCTTCCGTGGGCAATCAGCAAAGGAAAGCTTGCGCCACAAAACCCAACCAAAGCCATCAGGGCGACGGACAGCCAGACATTGAGATCAACCCAGAACGCCAAAGCGAAACAGGCGAGGGCAACGATAAAGTTCCCGGGCAGAACAACCCACTTTCGGGTCCCCATAATCCGGTCCAATGGTCCATAGCTTAGGGTTCCGAGGATCATCGCAATCCCCATGATCAATGCCGCCGTTCCAATTGCGCTGGTCGAAAGGCCAAAGACGTCTGACAGATACGGACCCATCCAGACTCCGCGAATACCGGCGGCGGGCATGTAGTTCACAAACATAAGCGGGAACAGCAACCACAGCGCGGGCATTTTCAGAAGGTCGAACACAGACCCTTTTTCGTCGTGGTTTTCCTTGGGCGGATCGAGAACCTTGAAAAACAATCCTGCTGCGATGGCGGCGCTAAACACGGCCAAGGCCACAAGCGACGCGCGCCAGCCGATTGTCTCGGCGGCCCAGGCCATCGGATAGGAGGCCACAAGATTTCCCACCGATCCCACGCCCAACATAAGTGCGGCCAGTGTTGCGAACTGGGCCGGCGGATAACTTTTGGCAAAGATATAGTAGCTGGCCACCAAAACCGGCGAACAGCCTACGCCAATCAGCCCCATCGCCAACACGGTGTGGAACGGCGTGGTGGCAAAGGCAAATATCAAGGCACCGCCGCCGCCACCAATCAACAACAGAACAGACGAGGTTAATCGTGGCCCGACCTTGTCCAAGGCCGCCCCGACAGGGATCTGCATGGCGGCAAACACGAGAAACCACATGCCCGAGGCAAAAGACAAATCCGCAGGTGTCGTGCCGATGTCTGTCGCAAGCGGTTGCGCAAGCACAGCCAGAAAGGCACGGAAAAACTGGCTAAGCACATAGGCCAAGCACAGCAAGATCAGGTCTGGCCGCAAAATCTCTCTCCCTTTTGGTTGGGCGACTTGATCTGAAGCCACCTGTATTGGCAAGCCCGATCACACCAAAGTGCATCGCATTGATCCAAACATGCCTCATTTCCGTAGTACAAGTAACAGAGTGCAAAGTGATAAGGTCGATGGCCATGGCGATTTCAGGACAGACATTTTACGGGAACCTGCCCCGCATCAATGACTTTGAAAAACTGACTGACCTGCATACCTATGTGCAGCTGCCAGACGACTGGTGGGTGGGGGTGGCCGACATTGTTGGCTCGACCCAAGAGATCGAACGCGGCCGGTACAAAATTGTAAACATGGTTGGGGCCGCCGTTATTTCGGCGCAGGTGAATGCCGCCAGGATGGAACCTTTGCCCTATGTCTTTGGCGGAGACGGTGCCGGCTTTGCCGTTTGGCCCGAACAACGGGCTGCTGCGGAAACTGCTCTGGCCGGCGTTCAAAACTGGGCCCGCGAGGAATTCGATATCGGGTTGCGCGTGGCAATGGTGCGCGTCTCGGACATAAGGGCCGCAGGTCAGGATATCAGGGTCGCGCGCTATGCAGCATCGGACGGTGTGGATTACGCCATGTTCTCGGGTGGTGGCCTTCTTTGGGCGGAAACACAGATGAAAGCGGGTCAGCTGTCCTTGGGCGACGTTGCAGGTGCAGAGACCGCAGACCTGACGGGGCTATCCTGTCGCTGGTCCAATATGGAAGCCCAGAACGGCAAAATCCTATCGGTCGTCATGCAGCCGGGCGAAGGTGTCTCGGAACGGGATTTCGCAGCGATATCGCAAAGCGTCCTGTCGGCGGCACAAAACCTCAACCGAGAAGGCCATCCGGTGCCCAAGGCAGGGCCGGGGTTTCGCTTTCCACCCGCAGGCGTTGAGCTTGAGACACATGTGAACCGCAACGGGCGGTCAAAATGGATGCATTGGACACGGATTATGGTCGGCAATGCCCTGATCTGGGTTCTGTTCAAATCAGGTGTGCGCCTCGGTTCTTTCAAGCCCGAAGAATATTGCGCGGACACGGCCCGAAATGCCGATTTCCGCAAATTCGATGATGGGCTCAAGATGACATTGGATTGCGACGCCGAGACACAAAGACGGATTGAAGCGGTTTTGAAAGAGGCCGCAGCCCAAGGGTTGGTACGCTACGGTCTGCATGCACAGGACGAGGCGATGATGACCTGCTTTGTGCCTTCGGCAACAGAAAACAGCCATGTGCATTTTGTGGATGGTGCGGCGGGGGGCTATGCCCGCGCCGCATCACATCTCAAGGCGCGGGAGCGCTCAGCGTCCCTTTCGCAAGCGGCCCACGATGCCGGTCGGAAAGAAGTAAACGCTCAGAATGAACAGCACACCCAACCACAACAGCCAGCGATCAGCGTTCAGTAGGTCCGGCAACAGGGGCAGGCCGGAAACCGCATCCGCTGCCACGTTCATCAACCCCTGAAGATAGTTCTGCGCAAGCACAAACAGGGTCGCGCCGATCACTGCGCCATACATGGTGCCCATGCCGCCAATCACCACCATCAACAGAATGTCGATCATGATCTCCATGCTAAGCGACGTATCGGGACCCACATAGCGCAGCCAGATCGCATAAAGTGATCCTGCCAGTGCCGCCATTGCCGCCGACAGACAAGTGGCTGCAACACGGTAATGCACCACGCGATACCCGATTGCCTCGGCTCGGAAATCGTTTTCGCGAATGGCCAGCAGAACACGCCCGAAGGGGGAATGGACAACGCGTAGCATGAACAGGAACAAAGCAAGGCACGAGAAGAACACCAGATAGTACTTCAGCAGCTTGCCGTTCATTTTCACGCCCAGCACCGTGCCATCATAGAACTTGAAAGCAGGGCCCAGTTCGCGCGGGATCTTATAGGACAGGCCGTCTTCACCACCGGTCAGACCAGACATCTGCGACACGAGAACCGCAACAGCCGATGCAATGGCCAGCGTGATCATCGCAAAGAAAATCGCCCTTACGCGTAGGCTAAACAATCCGATCACCAGTGCCAGCAACGCCGCAATAAGAGCGCCGGACACAGAGCCAACCAAAAGGGCATCAAAACCGCGCCCCATATGCGTGCTGGCCAAGGCAACCCCATAGGCCCCGAGGCCAAAGAACATTGTGTGGGCAAAGCTGACGATGCCGCCATATCCCAGCATCAGGTCATAGGACGCGACAAGGATAATAAAGACACAGATACGTGCCGCGGTGTCGACCGACCGAACGCCGGGAAACAGAAACGGTGCAAAGGCAAGACAGATCAGAATGCCAAGCAGAAGAACTGCCAGAATTTTGCTGCGGGGCATGTCGCCTGAAAGAAGTTTGTTCAGCATCTTATTTCGCCTTCACAACGGGGATCATGCCTTGGGGGCGCCACATCAGGATCGCGACCATCAGGCCAATGTTGGAAATCAAAGCCACCTTGGGTTCAAGAAAAGCGACGTAGTTCTGTAAAAGGCCCACCATCAGGGCGCCGATGAAACAGCCTTCGACGCTGCCAAGACCACCGATAATCACCACGATGAAGATCAGGATCATCGACTGGTTGCCCATGTGTGCCGTGATGACTTCCTGATAAAGACCCCAGAGGACTCCGCCCAAACCGGCAAGCGCAGACCCCGCAAGGAACACCCCAACAAACACGAGACGCAGACGATAGCCCAGAGCCTCGACCATTTCGCCGTTTTCGACACCGGCGCGGACAATAAGGCCGATTTTGGTGCTGCGCAAAACCCAGCGCATGCCAAGAAACACAACAGCCCCGATGCCAACCGCCACAAGACGGTATTTCTCGATTGCGGCTCCGGCAAACGTGACGGCACCCTTAAGTGCCTCTGGGCGGGTGATATAGATTTCTTCCGGACCCCAGAGAACGATGATCAATTGTTCCACAACAATCAGACCGCCCATCGTGACCAGAATTTGTTTGAGGTGATGACCGTAGACGGGTTTGACGATGACCTTTTCAAAGGCCCATCCCATGAGGCCCGTCGCCACCATGGCCCCCAGAATCGCGACCAGCATCGCCGTCAGGTTCAATGCCAGCGATGGCGCACCTGTCATGTGCTCAAGCCCAAGCAGCAGCGAAACACCGACAAAGGCGCCAACCGAAACAAAGGCGCCGTGCCCAAAATTGATGACGTCCATCAAGCCGAACACAAGGGTCAGGCCAGACGCCATGATGAAAATCATCATCCCCATGGCCAGCCCGGAAACCGTCAAGGTAAGCCAGCTTGACGTGGAAGGGATTGCGATCAGTCCCAGTATCATCAGGCCCAGCACCAACAGGACCGGTGCATGTGGTTCAAGACGTTGCACCAACGTGGTTTGTGCCATCGTTGGATTGTGATCGGGTGCCGCGCTCATGACTGACCTCCGCAATTAGTCGTTCGAAACCTATTCATCGTGCTCGTTTTCCCCCCGCGCATCAGTGATGCCCGTCCATGGTTAGGCCCATCAGGCGTTCTTGCAGGTCACCGTCGGTGGCAAGCGTGTTCATCTCGCCGGACCAGACCATGCGCCCGTCGTCCATAACATTTGCCGTGTCCCCAAGTGCCTTGGCGACGGCGAAATTCTGTTCGACCAAAAGGATCGATGCCCCCTGGCTTTTCAACTCGCGCAGCGCCTTGGCCATTGTCGAGATGATCGCGGGCGCAAGGCCCTTGGTCGGCTCGTCAATCAGATACAGCTTGCGGTCTTCAATCATCGCACGGGCAATGGTCAGCATTTGCTTTTGCCCGCCCGACAAGGTGCCCGCGTCTTTTTTCCAGAACGTCTCCAGTGCCGGAAATACGCTAAACAGCCATTGCAGGCGGCTGTCGTTGATGGGCCCCGAGACGGCTGCGAGGGTCATGTTTTCCTCAACGCTCAGATCGGAAAAGATGCCCATGTCTTCGGGCACAAACCCCACACCCATGCGGGCAATGGCAGGGGTCGGCACTTTTGTGATGTCTTCGCCATCCAGAAGGATCTGGCCTTCGTGGGCGCGCCAGTGGCCGATGATGGTACGCAGAGTGGTTGTTTTCCCAACCCCGTTGCGCCCCAGAAGCATCGTGACCGCACCGCGCGGCACATCCAGATCCACACCCTGCAAAATGTGATATTGCGCGATGTTCGTCTTCACGCCTTTGAGGGTAAGTATGTTGTCAGACATCTTCCAGCTCCTTGCCCATATAGGCCTCTTGCACAACGTCCGACGCCATAACTTCGGTCGGGTCCCCATCCGCAGCAAGGGCGCCGTTGTGCAAAACGATGATGCGGTCGGCGAGGGTCCGGATCACATCCATCTTGTGTTCGACCAAAAGGATCGAGCGATCTTTCTTGGCTTTCAGTTCGGCAATCAGGTCAAGCACAACAGGGGCTTCATCGACAGACATCCCCGCGGTGGGCTCGTCAAACATATAGACCAGCGGATCCAGCGCGATCAAAAGCGCCACTTCCAGTTTGCGCTGGTCGCCGTGGCTCAACTCGGAAACGATCTGGTGTGCCTGATCGGTCAGCCGCACGCGTTCCACGATTTCCTCGGCCGGGCGGGTCAGGTCGTCATGATCCGAGGCCATCGAGAACATGTTAAAGCCGCGTCCGGCCTTGGATTGAATGACAAGGCGCACGTTTTCCAGCACGTTCAGGTTCGGAAACAGGTTGGTAAGCTGGAAAGCGCGCCCAACCCCAAGATGCGTGCGCTGGGCGACGGACATACGCGTGATGTCGCGCCCGTTAAGCAGGACCTTGCCCTCGCTTGACGGGATTTGTCCCGAGATGAGGTTGAAATAGGTCGTTTTGCCTGCGCCGTTCGGGCCAACAATGGCCGTCAGCTCTCCGGCGTTAAACGTACAAGAGATATGGTCGACAGCCACGTGGCCACCAAACCGTACGGTAAGATCGGTTGTTTCAAGGATCGGATGTGACATGATGGATCGCTTTTGCGTGTACAGCCCGCAGTCCATTGAGACGCAGGGCTGTGAATAAGATGTCGGGCGGGCCACGGGGAAGAACCCGCCCGACAAAGTCAGCGCAGTTACTTGTTGCGCACGGGGATAGGCAGATCGTCGATGGTCAGTTCGCGCACCAGCTCTGGCACGGCCCATTCAACACCGTCTACGACCTTGATCTTAAAGTGGTACATGGACTGCATCGCCTGATGGTCTTCGGCACGGAACTTCATGGTGCCTTTGGGGGTTTCCCACTCCATGCCTTCCATCGCCGTGATCAGCTCTTCCGTATCGGTGCTGCCGGCCTTTTTGATGGCCTCAACCGCTGCGATACCTGCGGCCATGCCACCTGCGGTGAAGAAATCCGGCGGGCTGTTGTAACGTTCCTGATGGGTTTTGACCAACCAGTCATTCACAGGGTTCTGCGGGATTTCATAGTAGTAGTAGGTCGCCCCTTCCATGCCGGGGAAGTCTTTGTAAGCCTTCATCGCAGCAAGGATGTTGCCACCGGTTGCGATCTCGATACCAAAACGGCTTGGGTCCATCGCCTGGATTTTGCCCATCGGGTTGCCGCCACCGGCCCAGATTATGAACAGCTTCTTCTCGCCGTCCAGATCTTTCATCGCGTTAAAGATACGCTCGGCCGCCGCAGTAAAGTCGGTGGTGTCTGTGGGGGCGTATTCCTCGTGGGCGATGCCCGCACCAACGCTTTCCAGCGCTTCTTTAAAGGCCGAAATACCGTCGCGACCAAAGGCATAGTCCTGCGCCAGCGTGGCAATGTGGGTGTTTTCACCGGCCAGCGCGATCGCGTTTGCAACGGCGTCCTGCGACGAGTTCCGTCCGGTACGGAAAATGTAGCGGTTCCAGTTGGCACCGGTGATCGAGTCGGCCACAGCAGGCTCGACGATCAGGATTTTTTCGTATTCTTCCGCAACGGGCAGCATGGCAAGGGCCACGCCAGAGCTGACGGGGCCAACGGCCAGATCAACTTCGTCGTCACCATAGGCCTCTTCCAGAAGGGCCTTGCCGTTGTCGGGCTTCAATTGGGTGTCTTTTTCGATCATGATGATTTTCTCACCATTGATCTCCATTGTGCCACCGGTGGCATATTCCAGACCCAGCATCAGGCCGTCATGCGATTGTTTCGCATAGGCCTCGAATGGTCCGGTTTTGCCATAGATGTGCGCGATTTTAATGTCGGCAAAGGCCGCACTGGTAAGAGCCAAAGCAGATACCATACTGCCAAGCAGCAATTTTTTCATTGGTTGTCCTCCCTCTCGATCGGGGCCCGGAAAGGGACCCGTATCCATTGTCCCAATCGTAGAGGTGAGGTGTCTTTAGGGTCAACTTGGTGGAAATACGTAGTTTCCGGATCAGGCCATGTTTCGGGAAATTTCTTTAATAACTTCAAAGGCTAAAAGAACATCTTCGCGGGTCGCATCCACCTGACCTGCTTGAAAACGAATGACCAAAGCGCCTTTGACACGGGTCTGGGTGATATAGATCCGCCCGTCATCGTTAATTGCATCCACCAATCTTTGATTGAGGTCGTCAAGATCGCTGACCCCCTCAGGGGCATAGCGGAAAGTGAACAGCGACAGCACCGGCGCCGTGACAATCTCGAAATCGTCTTCCGCCTCCAGCAAGCTGTGAAGCTCTTGCGCCCACGACACATGGTTGCGGATCATTTGCTGAAGACCCTCAACGCCGTAAATGCGCAAGACAAACCAGATTTTCAGAGCACGGAACCGGCGGCCCAGCGGCACGGACCATTCCGAATAGTTGATAATTCCGTCATGGCCGTGGGTTTTGAGGTACTCGGGCTTGATCGCAAGCGTGCGCACGAGGTCTTCCGGATTTTTGACAAAATGGGCCGAGCAATCGAATTGCATCCCAAGCCATTTGTGAGGGTTGAACACAACGGAATCCGCCTTGTTGACGCCCTCCCAAAGGGTGCGGAACTCGGGGCAGATCATTGCGGCGCCTGCCCATGCCGCATCCACATGGACGTAAAGGTCGTATTTCGCGGCGATGTCGCACACCGCGGAAATGTCGTCACAGCCCCCCGTGCCCGTGCCGCCGACGCAGGCAACGATGCCGGCAGGTTTCAAACCTTTGGCGATGTCTTCCTTGATCGCCGCTTCAAGAGCGTCTGGCTGCATCGACCGCAGGGCGCCATGTGTCGGAATGCGGCGCAGATTGTTTTGCCCAACGCCAGAGATCCAGATCGCACGGTCAACCGATGTATGCACTTCTTCCGAGCAATAAATCCGCAGTGTCTCGAGACCAGCCAACCCCTCTTCGTTGCCTTTCCAGTCCAGACTGCGCTCGCGCATGGTCAGAACGGCGGCCAATGTTGCGGTTGAGGCGCTGTCCTGAATGACGCCTTCAAAGTGGTCGGCCAGACCGAGAGACTGACGCAGCCATTGCAGCATACGTGTTTCCATCTCGGTGGCAGCGGGGGAGGTCTGCCACAACATGCATTGCGGGGCGATCACTGTTGCAAGGTAATCGGCAAGCATGGACGGGGGCGTGGCATTGGCGGGAAAATAGGCGAAAAACCGAGGATGCTGCCAATGCGTGATGCCCGGCATGACGATGCTTTCAAAGTCGCTGAACACGTCTTCCATATCGCCGCCTTGAGCCGGAGGAGAGACGGGCAGTTGATTGAGGATGTCTCCGGGGGCGACCTGTGACCGCACGGGACGATCCCGCAGGTTGGAGTGATACCCCTTGGCCCAGTCGGAAATGCGGGCACCCCACTTTGAAAAATCGTCCCAGTTCATGATCAGCCTCCCCCAATTCGATTAACAGGTTAAATAAAGATAGGGTAGTTGACAAGTGAAATGATATTGCCCTCGCCCGTGCAAAAGTGCATCAATAGGCCATGTCAGCTATGCCTTCAAATCCGTCTACGTCACGATCCCTTCCCATTGCTCTCTTGCGTGCGCGAGAGAAAGTCATGGGACCCATTCGTCACATGCTTGCCGATGCCGGTGTGACCGAGCAACAGTGGCGTGTTTTACGGGTTCTGGATGAAGACGGGCCGCTTGATCCGACCACCATCGCAGATCGCGCCGTTCTGCTTCTTCCTAGCCTGACCCGCATTTTGCAAAAGCTGGAAGAAAAAGAATTTGTGACCCGTCGACGCGACGAAGAAGACCGCCGCCGTCAGGTGATCGAGGTCACCGCGTCTGGCAGTGCGCTGATCGAAGCGAACATGGAAACCAGCCGCCGCATTTTGCGCGAATTGCGTGAACGGTTGGGGGACGAAAAGCACGAAACGCTGATCACGCTGCTCAGCGAATTGAACGATCTCGAAATCTAGACAACGCGCCTCAGCGCGGGTTTAACGTGTCCAGCGTGGGGCGGCCCAGCCGGTCCAGCGTTTGCATGACTTTCGTGCGACAGGCCTCGCCGCGCCACTCTTTGGTGAAAAACACCTCGGGCAATTCCGGATGGGACAACAGCGCCTTGCGCCAGTTGTGGACAATCACGGTGCGCAGGGTGGCCACTTGCGCCGGAGACAGGGCTGGTGCCGACTTCATCAGGTCACAGAACGCGTCCAGTGCCGCCTCAAGATCCTGATAGGCGCTTACCAACTCTGGTGGTGACGTGCGCGCCCTGAGCCATTCGGGGATCGTGTCGGCGCGGCCGGTCATGACAAAGCCGTCAATGTCGGGCTGGGTGCCGTCCACAGGGGCGAGAAAAACGCCGGGCGCAACAACAAGACATCCCGCGTGGCGCATTTCCTTCTCGGCGGATTGTCGGGCCGCCATGCGCACAACGTCCTGAACGACCAGACGCCATTCGCTGATTGGGGTGGGCGTGCGGGCATAGATACGCGGTGTTGCCGCTTCGGATTCGCGCAGGCCATGCTCGGTCAGGAAATAGAAACTGGAACGGCCCGCCTTTTCGCTGGCCAGCCAGCCGTCGTTGCGCAGACGGAACAGCGCAACACGCAGTGCCTCGGGCTTGATGCCCATGGGTTCGATAATCGCGGAAAGGGCCGAGCCGCTGATCTTGTCGCCGTGGCCCTGTACCAGATCACCAAACAGGGTCACGATCACAGACCAAACACGTTGGTTGCGGTTATACGTCAGAACCGTAATGGCGTGTTGAAACCAGTTTTTCTCAGCGTCTTCCATGACTTCGTTATAGAAGCCCGACACCGTGATGACCATCCCCGCCCGTGGTTCAAACCCTCGGGCGGGGGGGCGTGCCAACTTAGTAGGCGTTCATTGTCAAAAGCTCGTATTCCGCGACCAGCTCGTCATCCTGATTGGTCAGCGTCACATGCCAGCGGACTTCGCCGTATTCATCGTTGCGCTGGGTTTTCTTTTTGACAGACAGGCGCACCTTGATGCTGTCCCCTGCGGAGACGGGCTTCATAAAGCGCAGATTGTCGAGCCCGGTATTGGCCAGCACAGGACCTTCGTTCGGTTCCACAAAAAGGCCCGCCGCAAACGACAACAGCAGATAACCATGCGCGACACGACCCGGGAAAAACGGGTTACGTTCGGCCGCGGCATCATCCATATGCGCATAGAACGTGTCGCCCGTGAAATTGGCGAAATGCTCGATATCTTCCAGCGTCACAGTGCGTGCCGCCGTATGCATGGTCTCGCCGATGGCCAACTCGCCGTATCTGCGGGTGAAAGGATGGGCATCCGCCTTGATTTCCGTGGCACCCGGCACCCATTTCTCCCCAATCGCCGACAGGATGTCGGGTGATCCCTGGATCGCGGTACGTTGCATATAGTGGGTGACACCGCGCACACCGCCCAGCTCTTCACCGCCGCCCGCACGACCGGGACCACCGTGAACCATGTGGGGCAGCGGCGAACCGTGGCCGGTCGATTCCTTCATCGAGTCACGGTTGTTGAAATAAAGCCGCCCATGATAGGCACCCGACCCCAATGCGACCTGACGCGCCACGGCAGGGTCATGCGTGATAACCGAGGCAACAAGTGATCCAAGACCTTTGTTGGCCAGTTCAATCGCATGGTCAACGTCGCGGTACCCCATGATGGTCGAAACGGGACCAAAGGCTTCGGTATCGTGCACGCGTTCGGCACTGTCCGGATTTGCGCAATGGAACAGCATCGGTGGCAAAAACGCGCCCTTTTCCGCGTCGGCCCCCTCAACATCAAAGGCATCGGGGTCACCAAACACGCGCTCGGCCTCTTGACCGATGATGCCGGCCTTTTCCAGAACGTCGCGCTTTTGACCGTTGGACACCAGCGCCCCCATGCGCGTGGTTTCCAGACGCGGGTCCCCGATCACGGTTTTGGCAAGACGGGCAGACAGCGCCTCGATCACAGCCTGAACTGTGTTTTCCGGGGCGATGATCCGACGAATAGCCGTACATTTCTGGCCCGCCTTGGTGGTCATCTCGCGCTGGACTTCCTTGACGAACAAATCGAATTCCGGCGTGCCGGGCTGTGCATCTGGACCAAGGATCGAACCGTTAAGGCTGTCTTGCTCTGCAACGAAACGCACCGAATTCTCAAGGATAACAGGGTTCGAGCGCAGCTTCATCGCGGTCTGCGCCGAGCCTGTGAAGCTTACGACATCCTGCATGCCCAAACGGTCCAGCATGTCGCCCAGTCCGCCCGAGACAAGCTGGATCGCACCAGCTGGCAACAACCCGGATTCCAGCATCAAACGGACGCAAAGCTCGGTCACATAGCAAGAGTTTGTTGCGGGTTTAACGATACAGGGAACGCCCGCCAGCAAGGTTGGCGCGACTTTTTCAAGCATGCCCCAAACAGGAAAGTTGAACGCATTGATGTGAACTGCGACGCCCTGAAGCGGCGTGCAGATGTGCTGACCAAGGAACGTGCCGTTGCGCGACAACTGTTCGACGTCACCATCTAGATAGACATGCCCGTCCGGCATTTCGCGCCGCCCCTTCGAGGCGAAAACAAACATGGTACCGATGCCGCCGTCGATGTCGATCAGATGATCGTTCTGGGTCGCGCCGGTTTCAAAAGACAGGTCATACATGGCCTGCTTGTGCTTGCCCAAATAGGCCGCCACGGCCTTGAGCATCTTGGCACGCTCGTGGAACGTCATCTTGCGAAGGGCGGGGCCACCGACATTGCGGGCATAGTCCAGCATGCCCTGCACATCGAGATCATTGTTACCGGCGCTTGCGATCACATCGCCTGTGATGGCGCTCGCGATGTTGCGCGCGCCTGCGCCCGGGGCAATCCACTCGCCAGCGGCAAAGCTGGAAATCTGTTGGATGGTCATTTTGTTTCCTCCTGTCACACCCGACGCGAAACGCGTGGTGGTTTCCTTGGGGTTATATTTCTGACCGTACGGTCGGTCAATCAAATTGATCATAAAAAGGCCGCTCCGGTTTTCCGGGCGGCCTTTTACTGTTTAGTGGCCCATTGCGCCCATTTGTTCGGGCAGAACAAGCACCAGCCAGGGGATCAGCACGATCAGCGCCAGACGGAAGATGTCTGCGATCCAGAAAGGTGTCACGCCCTTGAAAATCGTCGCCGTAGAGACATCGCCGACAACCCCCTTGAGAATGAAAACGTTCAATCCGACGGGTGGCGTAATCAGCGAAATCTCGGTGACAACGACAACCACAATACCGAACCAGATCGGGTCATACCCAAGCGACACAACCAGCGGAAAGAAGATTGGAACCGTCAGCAGAAGCATCGACAGGGATTCAAACACACAGCCCAAAATGATGTAGATGCCAAGGATCATCAGAATGACCATAAAGTTCGGCACATCATAGGCCGTGACCATCGCGATCAGGGCTTCGGGCAATCCTGCAAGGTTGATGAAGTTCGAAAAGATCTGTGCCCCAATCAGAACCGAGAAAAGAGCAGCTGCGGTAAAGGTGGTTTCTTTCAGAACTTCCAACGTGGACGCAATACTCAGACCGCCACGGGACAGAGCAATCAGGAAGGCACCCATTGCGCCCATGCCTGCGGCCTCGGTTGGCGAAAACGTCAGGTTCAACGGTTCGAAATCGAATGCCCCGTACAGGCCACCAATCACGAGGAAGAACAGCAACAGAACGGCCCAGACCGATTTCAGCGCCAAAAGACGTTCTCCCCATCCGGCGCGCTCTCCTGCGGGGCCGGATTCGGGGTTGCGCCAAACGGTCCAGCGTACGGCGAACAGATAGAACAGGATGCCCATCGCGCCCGGCAGGATCCCGGCCATAAACAGCTTTCCGATCGAGGTTTCTGTCAGCAACCCATAGATCACGAGGATCACGGACGGTGGAATCAGGATGCCCAGTGTACCACCCGCCGCAATCGAAGCGGTCGACAGCTCATCCGAATAGCCATAGCGGCGCATCTCGGGCATGGCGACTTTGGACATTGTTGCGGCTGTGGCCAGCGATGATCCGCAGATGGCCGAGAAACCACCACATGCGGCAACCGTTGCCATGGCGATACCGCCACGCATATGGCCCAGAAAGGCGTTGGATACGGCATAGAGTTCTTTGGCCATGCCGCCTTTGTTCACGAACAGGCCCATCAGGATAAACAGGGGCACCACCGACAGACCATAGTCCTGTGCGGTGTCGGTGATCTGACGCCCGACCATCGACATGGCGGCCTTGAGCCCGCGTTCGTCAAAGATGGACCCTCCGCGTTCATAGGCGAAGCCCAAAGTGCCAACCAAACCCATGGCAAAAACAATCGGCAGGCGAACAAGCACCAGAATGAGAACAATGGCGAAACCAATGAGTGCGGCGGTCATGCTCGGCGCTCCGTCAGAAGATGTGGGGCAAAGAAGTGCAGCAGGCCCGTCACGATCATGGCGACAGCGGCAAGTGCGGCGAAAACAGTGATGAACCAGCCGACATAGAATTGCGGGATGGCCAGATATTCGGTGACGTCGCCATAGTCGCGGGCCCGTTCGGCCAGGACCCAGACGCGTTTGATGGGCCAGTACAGCATCAGGCCAGACCCGATAAAGATAAGCCCGTCGCGAATGTGGCTCAGACGGTAGCGCGCAAAAAGCCCATCAGTCAGGTCCACCGCAATGTGATCATTGCGGGCCGAAACCACGGGAAGCACAGCAAATACGAGAATAGCCATGAGAATACGGGTCAGTTCAGTCGCGGCTTCGATAGGCGCGTTAAAGATCGACCTCAGGATCACATCGCAGAACGTCATGACCATAAGTACAAAGAGAGCCGCACACGCAACGAGAACAGGAATGTTGCTGAGTTTGCGGACGGAATGAAGAAGCGCTGCCATTGGGGCGGCCCTTTCGTCGTTCGAGGGGAAGAAGGAGGAAAGGCCCGGCGCAAGAGACCGCCGGGCCAGATGTACTGCTTAGTAAGCAGACATTTCTTTCGCGATCATGTCATACGCCGCCTGGCCATCGATGCCGGCTTCGGTCACTTCCGCGATCACTTTGGCGCGCACGTCAGCTGCGATAGCGTTGAACTTTTCCAGATCAGCGGCCGATGCAGCGTTGATAGCGTTGCCTTCGGTCGACATGGTTGCTTCACGGCCGATGCCATCGATTTCGTCCCAGACTTTGCCGATTTCACGCGACAAAGGCTCGCCAAAGACTTTTTCATCAAGCGCTTTTTGCAGGTCTGCTGGCAGATCGGCAAAAGCATCTTCGTTCATGATGAATGCGAACGACCCACGATACAGACCACCGGGAACTTCATACACGTTCTGTGCAACTTCGGTCAGCTTGAAACCTTTGCGCGATTCAAATGGCATAACCACACCGTCGGCGGCGTTCGAAGCAAGGGTTTCATAAACCTTTGGCGCAGGAACAGCGATACCGGTTGCACCCAGAGCCGACCCAACGTCGCCACCAACACCGCCTGGAATACGAACTTTCATGCCTTCGATCTGCGACATGTCAGTAACCGCAGCGTTGGAATGCAACTGCGCCGGGCCGTGTGTGTGCAGCGCGATCAGCTTAACACCGCGGTGCTCGTTCGCTTTCGACAGGTACTGCTCGTAGGCGCGCCAGTAAGCAACAGAAGCAGCTTCAGCCGAACCTTCATAACCGGGCAGCTCGATCATTTTTGTCGTTACAAAACGACCAGCCTGATAGCCGTGGAAAATGATAGAGGCATCCGCAGCCCCATCCATGATCAGGTCCATTTGTGCAGGGGGAGGGGCAATGCCCAGCTTCAGTTCTGCAGTAACCTTACCGTCTGTGGCCTCCTCGACCATTTCGACGAACTTGGGCCACATCTTTGCGTTGATGCCGTGCGTGGGCGGAGCCCAGCTCGAGATAACCAATGTGTGGTCTGCGGCAAAAGCAGTAGCCGCGGACAGAGCCATAGTGGCACCTGCGAGAAGCGATGTAATTTTTGAGAACTTAGCCATGAGATCCTCCCTAAATGGCAATTCGTTGTTGTGTTAACCGTTGATTTTGTAACTATCAACGATATTCGGTTCACTTTTCAAACCGCCCTGAATGTGGGGCGATACTCCAAGAGTTCGGGCTTTCATCAGCTACCAACTGCATGAATTTCTGCGATTTTTCCCAACCGATTTCGGTGGCGTACTTCATTGGGCCGCCCCGCCAGCGTGGAAAACCATAGCCAAAAATCTTGACCATATCGACATCGGCGGGCCGTTCGGCGATTCCCTCGGCCACGATCATGGCACCTTCGTTGGCCAGAACGGCCAAAAGACGGGATGAAATCTCGTCGTCGCTAAAACTGCGCCGGTCGATCCCGTGTTCTTCGGAATAGGCCACGACAAGGGCTTCAACTTCGGGGTCTCGAAGGGGCGCGCGGTTGCCGTCTTCGTACCGGTACCAGCCTTTTCCGCTGCGCTGACCCAAACGATCCATTTCGCAAAGTTGGTCTGCGATGGTCACATAACGTTCGTCCGGATGTCTGGTTGCGGCCTGACGTTTGCGGTTGGCCCATGCAATTTGCAGCCCCGT
Organism: Shimia thalassica; assembly: GCF_001458215.1. Taxonomy (GTDB): domain Bacteria; phylum Pseudomonadota; class Alphaproteobacteria; order Rhodobacterales; family Rhodobacteraceae; genus Shimia; species Shimia thalassica. The sequence continues at coordinate 23,537 of NZ_CYTW01000003.1, forward strand.
CAGATCCTGCATTTCATACGGCCCCATAGGCAGCCCCATGTTGCGCATCGCGGCGTCGATTTGATACGGGAACGCCCCGTCAGCAAGCAGATAATCCGCCGCCCGCCGATAAGCCGCGAGCATACGGTTGCCAATGAAACCGTCACAGATGCCCGACAGAACCGAGACTTTCCGAAGCTTTTTCCCAAGGGCGAAACCGGTGGCCAGAACCTCTGCGCTGGTGTCAGGGGTTTTGACGATCTCAAGCAGTTTCATAATGTGGGCCGGGCTGAAAAAGTGCAGCCCGACACAGCGCGACGGGTTCTCGATACCGTCGAAAATCAATGTCGGATCAAGATATGACGTGTTGGTCGCAAGAATCGCGTCCGGTGACATGACGGCGGACAGTTTTTGGAAAACATCGCGTTTGACGTCGACGTCTTCAAACACGGCTTCGATCGCAAGCGGCGCCTGCGCGGCCTCGGCATAGTTGGTGACCGCGCGAAAGGCGTCTTTACGCGCCTCAAGCGCCGATGCAGACATCTTGCGCCGTTTATGTGCCCCATCCAGCAGGCCGTGCACGCGTTGAACGGCGGTCTCTGCCGCCTGCTCATCGCGTTCAATCAGCGTGACCGACAGGCCCGCATTCAAAACAGCGGTGGCGATGCCTGCTCCCATGAGGCCACCACCCACAACAACAAGCGAGGTGATCTCGCGTGGCATTGCATCCTTGATGGCGCTGGGTTTGGACACCTGACGCTCGGCGAAAAAAGCATGGCGCAATGCGCGGCTTTCCGCACTTTGACGCAGTTCAAGATGGCGTGCGCGCTCTTTGGGTTGCCCCTCGGCAAAAGGTGTCAGCGCCCATTGCAGCGCCGTCAGGTTTTCAAGAGGAGATTGCTGCCCCTTGGCGCGTTTCGTCAGTTCCGCCCGTTTCGTGTCGATCAGGTCTGCGGCAAAGGGCGGCACCTCGCGCAACCGGACCGCTGCTGGGCGCTCGGGCAAATCCGCAACAAATGCAGCAACTGCGGCGTTCAGGTCTTCGGCAACCACATCAATGCCGCCCAAGGCCAGCATTTCATCCGCTTTCACGATCTTGCCTGCACAGGCGATATCAATCGCAGCCACCATCCCCACCAATCGCGGCAAACGTTGCGTGCCCGCCGCACCGGGAATAAGCCCAACATTGACCTCGGGCAGGCCGAAACCTGTTCCTGTGCGCGCAATCCGCCAGGCACATCCCATTGCGATCTCGAAACCCCCGCCCAGCACATTACCATGCAAAGCGGCGATAAAGGGCACGGGGCTGTCTTCGATCATCTGGACCACGTCGGGCAGGTGGGGTTCGACCGGCGCGGCGTCGAATTCTGACATGTCGCCACCGGCAACAAAGGTGCGTCCGGCACAGGTCAGGACCGCGACCCGCGCGCCTTGAACGGCCGCGACTGCATCGGCCAATCCTTGGCGAACCGCTGTCGATGTCGCGTTGACGGGCGGGTTGTTGATCTCCACCCATGCCACATCATCCTGATGCGTGACCGTGACTGTGTGATTTTCCGACATGCACAATTTTTCCGCGTTCTAAGAATCAATCTTCATGACTTTTATTGACCAACCGTTCGGTTTATGCAAGATGAGATTGAAATGATCGCCAAGGGAGGGTGTGGTGAGCAATACGATTCTTGCGCAGAACAATGGAAATTGGGTTGAAATTACCCTGAACCGTCCGGATCGTCTGAATTCGTTCAATGACGAGATGCACCTAGCCTTGCGCGCCGCGCTTGAAACGGCACGGGACACTGGCGCGCGTTGTGTGTTGATCACCGGCGCAGGGCGCGGCTTTTGTGCGGGGCAGGATCTCGGGGATCGCGACCCGTCCAAGATGCAGGGCAAGCCCGATTTGTCCAAGACTGTCCGGACCTTCTATGCGCCGCTGGTGAACCTGATCCGGTCGCTGGACTTTCCCGTGATCTGCGCCGTCAATGGCGTTGCGGCAGGGGCAGGGGCCAACGTGGCATTGGCCTGCGATGTGGTTTTGGCCGCCGAAAGCGCAAAATTCATCCAGTCGTTCTCGAAGGTCGGTTTGATTCCGGACACGGGCGGATCATGGCATCTGCCCCGCTTGTTGGGTGAGGCGCGCGCCAAAGGCCTCGCCTTCACGGCACAACCCCTCAAGGCACAACAGGCCGAGGACTGGGGGCTGATCTGGAAGGCGATTCCCGATGCGACCCTGATGGACGAAGCCCGCAAAATGGCGGAACAATTTGCCAACGGCCCAACCTTGGGTCTGGGGCTGACGAAACAGTGCATTCAGGCCGCTGCCGTCGACACGCTGGAAGATCATCTCGAAATGGAAGCCGACGCGATGAAAACCTGCGGCGAAAGTGATGACTACGCCGAAGGTGTGTCCGCCTTTCTTGAAAAACGCGCACCGGAGTTCAAAGGGGCATGACATTGACCCCGAAAGAAATTGCCGAAAAATCTGCGGCGGCCATGTGGGCTGGCGACCGCGCGAGTCAGGATCTTGGCATGTCGATTGCCGAGGTCGACGAAGGCCGCGCCGTTCTGAACCTGACTGTCGCCGAGCGTCACGCCAACGGGCACGGCATCTGTCACGGCGGAATAACCTTTGCACTGGCCGACAGCGCTTTTGCCTTTGCCTGCAACAGCCGCAATCAATCGACAGTCGCACAGCACAACATGATCAGCTATCTCGCGCCGGGTCGTCTTGGTGACGTCCTGACCGCGACCGCAACCGAGCTGAGCCTCACAGGGCGCAGCGGAATTTATGACGTCAAAGTCACCAACCAAAACGCCATTGTGATCGCAGAGTTTCGGGGCTTTTCCCGCGCGATCAAAGGCCAGCTATTCGAAGAATAGGCGAGGAGGACACCATGAAAGACCTTACCCCCAACAAAGCCGATCTTGATCCGATCGAGATCGCTTCGATTGACGAAATCCGCGCGACCCAGCTCGAGCGCCTGAAATGGTCGCTCCGCCACGCCTATGACAACGTGCCAATGTATAAACAGCGCTTTGACGAGGCCGGCGTGCATCCCGACGATCTCAAGGACCTCAAGGATCTGGCCAAGTTTCCGTTCACCTATAAAAACGACCTGCGCGACAACTACCCTTTTGGCCTGTTTGCCGTGCCGCGCGATCAGATCATCCGCCTGCACGCCTCGTCCGGCACAACCGGCAAACCCACCGTGGTCGGCTATACCAAGAACGACATTTCGATGTGGGCCGACGTGCTGGCACGCTCGCTGCGCGCCTCGGGTCTGCGTGCGGGCAACACGGTGCACAACGCTTACGGATACGGGTTGTTCACTGGTGGTCTGGGCGCGCACTACGGGATCGAACGTCTTGGCGCCACCGTTGTGCCCATGGGCGGCGGACAGACCGAGAAACAGGTCGGTCTGATCACCGATTTCAAACCCGATGGCATCATGGTGACCCCGTCCTATATGCTGAACATTCTCGAAGGCTTCCACAAAGCCGGTCTTGATCCGCGCGACAGCTCGTTGTCGGTGGGCGTGTTTGGCGCAGAACCGTGGACCAACGCCATGCGCAAAGAGGTCGAAGCCGCCTTTGATATGCATGCCGTAGACATCTATGGCCTGTCGGAAATCATTGGGCCCGGCGTTGCAAACGAATGTGTCGAAACCAAAGACGGCCTGCATATCTGGGAAGACCATTTCTTCCCCGAGATCATCAACCCCGCAACGGGCGAACCGGTCGAGGATGGCGAAGAAGGCGAGTTGGTCTTTACCACCTTGACCAAAGAAGGCATGCCCATGGTCCGCTACCGCACGCGTGACCTGACCCGACTGATGCCGGGATCTGCCCGCTCGATGCGTCGTATGGAAAAAATCACCGGCCGCAGTGACGACATGATTATTCTGCGGGGCGTGAACGTGTTTCCGACACAGATCGAAGAACAGGTTATGGCCACAGGCGGCCTCACTCCACACTTCCAGATCGAGCTGTATAAATCGGGCCGCATGGACGCGATGCGCGTCCTCGTCGAGGCAACACCGGACGCGGCGGACAACCTGTCCAAAACTGCGTCGGCCCGCATGCTGACCAAACACATCAAGGACATGGTGGGCGTTTCGACCGAGGTGATTGTCGGTGATCCGGGTGAAGTGGCCCGTTCCCAAGGCAAAGCAGTTCGTGTTATCGACAGTCGCGACAAGGAGTAAGTTTTGGCCCGCACAATCGCAAAAGACCACGACCAGAAGCGTGAGCAGATTCTGACAACCGCCGCAAAGGTGTTCGCAACCGAAGGGTTCGACCGCGCCTCGATGGCGATGCTGGCGCGAGAGTGCGGGATCTCCAAAGCGAACATCTATCACTATTATGACAGCAAAGACGCGTTGCTGTTTGATATTCTGGAAACCTATCTTCGCGAACTCCGGGACCGCATTTGCGGGATCGATATCGAAGGGCTGACCCCAGAGGAAAAGCTGCGCCGCGCCGTTGCGGAAACGCTGCAAGCCTATCAGGGGGCCGATCATGAACATCAGGTTCAGATCGGATCAATGTCGGCTTTGCCGGAAGATCAGCAAAAACTGCTGCGCGGCTATCAGCGCGACATGGTGATGTTTATGCGCGATATCGTTGCCTCGAACGCATCCACGGTGTTCGAACAAGACCCGGAAAAGCTGCGGGCAACGACGATGTCGGTCTTCGGGATGCTGAACTGGTACTACATGTGGAATTCCGGCGCAGGCACCGCAGCACGCGAAGAATATGCTGATCTGGTCACCAATCTGACACTCGGGGGCGTCAACGGCCTCTGAATTGATAGGACTTCAAACAAAACGCGCCGGCAGAAACCCTCTGCCGGCGCGTTGTCGTTTCTCACGCCGCTTGTTCAGGCCGCTTTCGAGGTCACGACTTCGTCCACGATTTCTGTAGCGACATCATTGGGGCTACAGTTGCGCTGGGTCGCACGTTGGAAAATCCGGTTAAGCGTGTCGTCCAGTGCCGCCAGTTTCTGATCAACAAAGCTGGCGCGGTCTTCGATCTCAAGAATTTCGGTTGCAACGTTGATGATGCCGCCAGCATTGGCAACATAGTCCGGCGCATAAAGAATGCCGCGCTTGTGCAGTGCCTCTCCGTCTTTATCGCTTGCCAGCTGGTTGTTTGCGCCGCCACAGACCGCCGCGACCTTCAGGTCGGCAATCGTTGCGGGGTTCAACACGGCCCCGATCGCACATGGGGCAAGGATGTCTGCCTCGACCGACAGAATGCCCAGAGGATCGGCCGCAACCGCCTCAAATGCGTCCACGGCGTCTGCAATGCGGGCATCGTCGATGTCTGTCACGATCAATTTGGCACCGGCGTGATGCAGCATTTTACACAGGTGGGCGCCGACGTGCCCCAATCCCTGAACCGCGACAACGCGACCGGCCAGATCCGCAGTGCCAAACCGGTGATGTGCGGTGGTCTGGATTGATTGAAAAATACCGCGTGCGGTAATGGGGGACGGATCGCCGCTGGCAAATTTACCATCGGCAAGACCGGCCACATACCGCGTCTCCTCGGCCAGAATCGCCATGTCGTCAGGGGTCATACCCATGTCTTCGGCGGTCCAATAACGCCCCTCAAGCGTGTTGATCGCGCGGGCAAAGGCGCGCAACAGTTCCGGAGTTTTAAGTTTTGCAGGGTCCCCCATGATGACGGCCTTGCCGCCTCCCAAGGGCAGACCGGCGGCCGCGTTCTTGTAGGTCATGCCACGGGACAGCCGCAGAACATCTTCGATCGCCGCGTCCTGACTGTCATAGGGGCGCATACGCAGCCCGCCCGCCGCGGGGCCAAGCGCCGTTGAGTGCACCGCAATAAAGCCGATCAGTCCGGTCGCGCGATCTTCAATTCGCAAAACGGTTTCATGGCCTGGGGCAAAGACATGTGTGATGTTCAGTGGCGAATTCATAATGGGGGCTTCCTCTTCCTGCGTGGCGCACAAATTGACACAAAGGTCTGAGAGGTTTTCTCCAAATTTCACTCTTCGGTGTTTCAATGTTGGAGGATTCCGCTAAAATTGCGTATAAAGTTAGGGGAGAGCATCATGGATGCGATTGATCGTAGAATCATCAAGGTGTTGCAAATCGACGGTCGTATGAAGATCGCAGAGCTGGCCGAAACGGTCGGATTGTCTGCCACCCCCTGTGCCCGCAGGCTTGAACGGCTGCACAAGGACGGCGTCATCACCGGATATTCCGCCCGCGTGGATGCGCAAAAACTCGACTTGCCGGTGACGGTGTTTGTCTCTGTCGAATTAGAGCAACAAGCCAGTGGAGGCGTGGATGCCTTCGAACGCGCAATACGGGCCTTTGACGAAGTGATGGAGTGTCACCTTATGACAGGGTCGCGCGATATATTGCTGCGCATCGTCGTGGCGGATCTGAACGCCTTTGACCGCTTCCTTGAAAACAGGCTGATGCGCGTGCCCGGCATTCGCAACATGCGGTCGAACTTTGCCCTGCGCACGATGGTGCGGCGCGATGTGCTGCCGGGGCTCGATTAACACGACATCCCGTCCGCGACGTCGGCCGCGCGGCGTGGCACCGGAAACACCACGTCATATGCCCAATTAAAAACAAAGGCATAGGCGAGGAAAAAGACAGACAACCCGATATCGAGCATGAAAGCGTCCCAATAGGTCATCGACAGCCACCATGCGATGACAAACAGGCCCACGATCAAAAGCCCCCCTTCGAACAAAAGCGCATGCACAATCCGAAGCCCCACACCACGAGGGGCCATGTCGCGCACCCGATTGTCCCACTGATCAAACATCCAGTTGTAAACCAGATTCCAGCTCATCGCGATCAGGCTCATCATCAGGCCAAGCACCCCCAGTTCGGTTGGAGCATGGCCTGTGATCCATGCGCCAAACACCGCCAGCAAAGTCAGCGCAATCCCTTCAAACAGGACAGTGTGGCGAATGCGATCCTTGAGCGTGCGCATCTGATTTACCTTTCTGGAAAGATTTATATCCATATAGAACCGGTTTATCTTTCTGGCAAGATACATTAGGCTGAAGTCATGAAAAAACTGACAATCGCAGAAATCGTTGCGGGCAACCGAGAGCACTGGCCCGAGGTGGACACACCCACGTCGATCACCATCATCGCTCTGATCCGGCTGAACGATCTGGTGATGGAGCGTTACAAGGAAATCCTGCTGGGCTACGGGCTGACGCAGGCCGGTTTTGAAGTGCTCGCAACCCTGCGCGGATTGCCCGAACCCAACTGTCTCACGCCCACCGAACTTTACCGGTCCATTCTGATCACCTCGGGCGGTATGACCAAGGTGCTCAAAGGGCTCGAGGAAAACGCCCTGATCCTGCGCAAGAGCAATCCCGACGATCAACGCAGCCGCTTTGTCCAGCTGACCGACAAAGGCCGCGCTCTGGCAGAGGCCTCGATGGAGGCCGTCAGCCAGGAAGAGCAGAAGATGCTGGAAAGCGCCCTGACACCCCAGCAGATCGCACAACTGTCCAGCGTTTTGATGCGCACGGTGAACAAACTCGAAAGCACAGACTAACCCCTGTCACCAAAAGAAAACGGCCCCAAAGCCACCGCTTCAGAGCCGTTTCAAGTGATGCAATTTCTGTGGCTTAGCCAGCAGTCATACCAAGGTTTTCAAGAACGGCCTTTGTCTCGGCGCCCCAGCGCGCCTTGAGATCCGCATTCGCGGTCTTGCGCAGGCCCATCCCTTTCAGGCTTTCAGCCTTGGCAGAGGTTGCCGACCCAAACGATGCCGCAACACGGGGCCACCAATAGTCGACGCTGGCTTGCAATGTGGCTTTGTCTTCCGTCTCGAGAAGCTTTTGCAATCCTTCCTCGGCCAGTTCCGCGTGACGTGCCTCAATCGGGGCAATCGCGCGAAATGCTTCGGCCAGAGGCTGATAGGACACCATCGAGAATTCGGCCATCTGCACGGCAACAGCACGCCCCATCAACAGGTTCATCACAACGGCATCTGCCCAACCCGCAAGGGGATAGTTGAACACCGCAAGACGCATGTCCTGTTCGGTGCGCGAGGCCCCGATGTCGGCGTCACGCTCCAGACGTGCCGTCCACGGATGGTGGTTGGCATAGCGGTTTCCGTCGACACCGAACTCGCCCATGATTTTCAACACGCGATCCGCGTTGTCGGTCTTTTCCAGCACGATCTTTGCCGCGGCGATCCGTTCCTTGATGCCGGGGCCTGCGTTGATGATATCGGCAAACCCCGCAGCACCAGCCAGTTCCGAATCCACGAATGTGGTCATCAGCTTCATCAATTCCGCACGATAGCGCGGCGGTACGTTTGACGGGTTGGTCAGAACGCCACCCGCAGCAAGATAGCTTTCAATGCTCATATCTTCGGCCATGATCTGTCCTCCCTTACTGATCAAAGTCGACAACAACGTTGTCGGTCACGGGATAGGATTGGCACGACAGGACATAGCCCTTTTCGACCTCGTAATCCTCAAGCGCGTGGTTGGATACCATTTCCACTTCACCTTCCAGAACACGGCACCGGCAGGTCGAACACACACCTGCCTTACAGGCAAAAGGCGCGTCCATCTTGTTGTCCAGAGCGGCATCCAGAATGGTGGTGTCTTTGGGCATTTCAATCGCTTGGGTCGACCCATCCAGCGTAATGGTGGCAGAGGCCTGATTGGCACCTGACGCGGCATTCTTGGACACGGCTTTGCGTTTCGCACGTCCGGGCTGGGACGATGCAAACAGCTCGAACTTGATTTGCGCGTCGGTCAACCCGCCGGTGCGCAGGGCTGCAGCGATCCCCAGCATCATCGGCTCTGGGCCACAAATGAACGCGGTGTCGACAGAACCGATATCGATCCATCCGGTCGCGAACAACTGGGCGCATTTATCTTCTGTGACCAGACCGGTGAACAGGTCGATTTCCTGCGCGTCGGTTTCCAGAATGTGAATGACGTTGAAGCGCCCCATATAGGTGTTCTTCAGGTCTTCAAGTTCCTCGCGGAACATGATCGTGTTCACGCCTTTGTTGGCATAGACCAGCGTGAAGGTCGAATTCGGCTCGGCCGCCAGCGTGGTTTTCAGGATCGACAGAACCGGCGTGATGCCCGATCCACCCGCAAATCCGAGATAGTTCTTTTCGTTGCCTGCATCCAGTGCGGTAAAGAAACCGCCCATCGGGGGCATGGCCTGTACCGTGTCACCGATTTTCAGGTCTTCATTGGCCCAGGTCGAAAACGTTCCGCCATCGACACGCTTGATGCCGACTTGCAGGATTCCGTCGTCCTTGCCAGCGCAGATCGAATAGGACCGGCGCAGCTCGTCACCGTCAAAATCCTGACGGAAGGTCAGATACTGGCCTTGGGTGAAATCGAATGCCTCGGCCGCGCCATTAACGGGCTTCAGCGTCACGACAACGGCGTCGCGGATGGTTTTTTGGATGTCAGTGACTTCCAGATCGTGGAAACGTGCCATGTAGGATCCTCCCTAAGGCGTTTCGAGATTGAGTTGGATACCGACTTGATCTCGAAACGCTCGAAACCTTTCGGTGGTGTGGGCGTTTCGCCAAGTTTTCGTTGCCGTAAACATGCCGAAACGCTTTTAGATGCACTTGAAATATTCAAAGGGTTCAAGACAGTCCTGACAGCGCCATTGTGCCTTGCACGGGGTCGAGCCGAACTGGCTCAGCTTTTCGAGATGTGTGCCGCCGCAATGCGGGCAGCGTTGTGGGCCTCCCGCCGGTTGCGGCGGGGCAATCCCGTATTTCTCAAGAGCGGTGCGGGCCTTGTCGGACATCCAGTCTGTCGTCCACGCCGGGCTCAGCTGTTGCTTGAGTTCGATATGGTCGAGCCCGCAATCGCGGAGCTTGGTTTCGATGTCCATGTTGATCATCGATGTGGCCGGACAGCCGGAATAGGTCGGGGTCACGGACACCACACAGGTCTCGCCATGAAACTCCACGTTCCGGATAATGCCGAGATCGACCAGTGTAATCACGGGAATCTCGGGATCGGGGATGGTCTCCAACCATTCCCAGACCTGTTTGACACTTGGCTGGGTCATGTCCTTGCTCCTTGTGAGGGTGGGGCCTTGGTGACCAAGGCCCCCATCGCGTCACCACTCGCAACCGGGATAGGCGCGCTGCAACCACTGCATCGACGTCAGAAGATGCCCCAGATGCTCGGTGTGCATATAACCGGTACGACCACCCTTGTGGGCGTATTTGCTGGCCGGAATGGTCAGCGTCGCATCGGCCAGAACCTTGCCCACCAGCGCGTCATATTCTTCGCGCAAGCTGGCCGGATCGGGCGCAATGCCTGCTTCTGCCATGGCGGCGTCCACATCGTCACTTGCAAAGAATTCACCGACATAGGGCCAGAGGTAATTCAGCGCCTCTTGCATGCGTGCGTGGCTTTCCTCGGTGCCGTCACCCAGACCCACAACCGTGTCAGCGGAACGCTCGACATGATAGGCCACCTCTTTTGAGGCTTTGGCGGCAATCGCGGCAACAGTTTCGTCCGACGACTTCATCAGGCGACCCATCAGAACCGACTGGAAGGCGTCAAACAGGAACTGGCGCAGCAATGTGCGGCCAAAGTCGCCATTCGGCAACTCGGTCAGCAGCACATTGCGGAAATCCCACGCGTCGCGCAGAAACGCGAGATCATCAGCCGATTTGCCTTCGCCCTGCACGTCGGCGGCATAACCCAGCCACATCTGCGTCTGCCCGATCAGGTCCAGCGCAGTGTTGGCCAGTGCAATGTCTTCTTCCAGAATGGGCGAGTGACCACACCATTCCGATACGCGGTGCCCGAGGATCAGGGTGTTGTCCCCCTGACGCAGCAGGAACTGCAGCAGTTTTTCTTGATCGACAGCCATTACATGTGCCCCACTTCATCGGGGATGTCGAAGAAGGTCGGGTGACGATACACCTTCGACTCGGACGGTTCGAACAACGGGCCTTTTTCACCCGGTGCGGTGGCGGCGATGTGGCGGGCTTCAACAACCCAGATCGACACGCCTTCATTGCGACGGGTATAGACGTCGCGGGCGTTCTTGATCGCCATCTCGGCGTCCGGTGCGTGCAGTGATCCAACGTGACGGTGGCTCATTCCATGCTGACCGCGGATAAAGATTTCCCATAGGGGCCATTCGTTTTTCATAGGGTTGTCCTCCTCAGGTACTTATTCAGCTGCAACTTTGGCAGCGGCTTTTTTGCGGGCATGCGCCATCAGACCATCACGCACCCATTGACCGTTGTCCCATGCGGCGACGCGATCATTCAGACGATCCACGTTGCAGGGGCCATTGCCGCGGATCACGTCCATGAACTCGTCCCAATCGGGATCCGAGAAATCATAGTGGCCGCGTTCTTCGTTCCACTTGATGCCCTCGTCCGGCAGGTCGAGACCCAGATATTCGATCTGCGGGATGGTCTGGTCGACAAATTGCTGGCGCAGCTCGTCGTTGGATTTGACCTTGATCTTCCACGCCATCGACTGTTCCGAATGGGTGCTGTCGCTGTCATGCGGGCCGAACATCATCATCGCCGGGAACCAAAGACGGTTCAGCGCATCCTGCGCCATCTTCTTTTGCGCAGGTGACCCGAAGGCCATCTTCATCATCGCGTGATAGCCTTGACGCGCATGGAAGCTTTCTTCCTTGCAGATACGGATCATCGCGCGGCTATAGGGGCCATAAGATGTCCGCTGCAGCGCCACCTGGTTCACAATCGCCGCGCCATCAACCAGCCAGCCAACCGCGCCGATATCGGCCCAGTTCAGCGTGGGATAGTTGAAGATCGACGAATATTTCATGCGGCCCTCGTGCAAGAGCCGGACCAGCTCGTCACGTGTCTCGCCCAGCGTTTCCGCCGCCGAATACAGGTACAAACCATGGCCCGCTTCGTCCTGTACTTTCGCCAGCAGGATCGCCTTGCGCTCCAGCGTGGGCGCACGGGTGATCCAGTTGCCTTCGGGCAGCTGGCCCACGACTTCCGAGTGCGCATGCTGGCCCATCTGGCGGATCAGCGTGGCGCGATAGTCGTCAGGCATCCAGTCACGGGGCTCGATCTTGATGTCGTTGTCGATTTTGTCTTGGAACTCACGTTCCTGTTCGGACATGTCCTCGCGGGATGTAATGCCAGAGCGGGCTGTTTTAATGAGCTGTGCATACATAGCAGGTCTCCTCCCTTATACGCGTTCGAGAATGATGGCGGCACCTTGACCGACACCAACACACATGGTGCACAGCGCATAGCGCCCACCGGTGCGTTGCAATTGATAAGCGGCCGTCAGCACAAGGCGCGCACCGGACATACCCAGCGGGTGCCCCATGGCAATCGCGCCGCCATTGGCATTTACATGGGGGGCGTCATCCGCCACGCCAAGTTCGCGCAGGGTTGCGAGACCTTGTGACGCAAATGCCTCGTTCAATTCTATCACATCCATCTGGTCGATGGTCAGGCCGGCACGCGCCAGAACCTTTTGGCTGGCGGGGACGGGGCCAATACCCATCACGCGCGGGGCCACACCGGCGGCAGACATGCCAACAACACGTGCCATCGGTGTCAGGCCGTTTTTGGCGGCGGCGGCTTCACTGGCCAACAGGATTGCGGCAGCCCCGTCATTCACACCCGAGGCATTGCCCGCGGTTACGGTTTTGTCGGGGCCATTCACGCCCTTCAGACCACCCAACTTTTCGGCACTTGTACCGGGGCGGGGGTGCTCGTCTGTGTCAACGATCACCGGATCGCCCTTGCGTTGCGGAACGCTCACGGCGGTGATTTCGTCGGTAAATACACCGGCCTCATGCGCAGCCGCCCAACGGGCCTGGCTGGTGGCGGCGAACTTGTCCTGATCTGCGCGGCTGATGCCGTAATCTTCGGCGACATTATCCGCCGTCTGGGGCATCGAGTCGGTGCCGTACATCTCGTGCATCTTCTTGTTCACAAAACGCCACCCGATGGTGGTGTCAAAGACGGCGTTGGCACGGGTAAAGGCGCTGGTGGCTTTGGGCATCACGAAAGGTGCGCGGCTCATGCTTTCCACACCGCCTGCGATTGCCATGTCATAGTCACCGGCCTTGATGCCACGTGCGGCCATGCCCACGGCGTCCATTCCGGACGCGCACAAACGGTTTACAGTGGTGCCCGGTACATCAATCGGCAAACCTGCCAGCAGTGCCGCCATCCGCGCCACGTTGCGGTTGTCTTCGCCCGCCTGATTGGCCGAACCATAAATCACATCGTCGATGCTGGCCCAGTCAACTTGGGGGTTGCGCGCGACCAGTGCGGCGATGGGGGCCGCAGCCAGATCGTCTGCACGTACCGAAGAAAGTGCGCCGCCATACCGCCCGATCGGGGTGCGGGTTGCGTCACAGATGAATGCGTCCATGGGGATTACCTTTGTCCTGTTCATCGTCGGATAATAGCCGACCGCATGGTCGGGATAGCCCAGAGGGCGATTCGTAGCAAGTTAAATGTTACTCATTTTTGATAAATGGAAAAATTTGGTAACGTAATGGGGGTGAAGTGCTGACCCGTTCTGTGGATAAAACAACGCCCCCGGCGTCATTTGACACAGAGGGCGCTCGGATCGCGGCTAAAACTGGCTGGTACAAACCGGACAATCGGGCCGGAAGTTTTGTACAAAATGAACAAAAGGCCTATTTCGGTGCCACCGCATCAGGATAGGCCGCAGCAAAAGCAGGATGGGCTGCACAGGCCTTTTCGACCGCAGTGATGCGCGTGCAATCATCAAAGGCCACGCCCCAGCGATGCGCGTTGTAAAGTTGAGGCATCAGACAAAGGTCCGCAAGGGACGGCGAGTCACCACAACAGAACGGCGCCTGTTCGAACTCGGCCAGAAGGCTTTCAAAGGCTTGCAACCCATTGGGAATAAAGTGTTTCATCCAGTCCACCTTGGCCTCTGGCTGATCCGGCAACAGTTTGGAAACATGCGCGACGACACCCAGATTACAGACCGGATGCACATCAACCGCCACACTATGGGCGACAGCGCGCACCTTGGCGGCCAGCACCGGATCGCTTGGCAGCAGGCCCAACTCTCTGGTTTCATTAAGATAATCCAGAATGGCCAGCGATTGTGTAAAGCTGTGCCCATCAATTTCCAGCACCGGCACCAACCCCTGCGGATTGCGCGCGACGTGGTCGTCCGACTTGTGTTCGCCCTTCACCAGATCCACCGAAATGGCCCGATATTCGATCCCCGCAAGGTTCAACGCGATGCGCACACGATAGCTTGCAGATGAACGCCAATAGTCAAAAAGGATCGCTTCGGTCATGTGTAAGTTCCTGAGAAAAAGGCAACAACCGGCCACGAGGCCGGCTGTTCTTTCATAAAGCAATTTGCTTGCGAAGTTAAGCGTCTTTGTTCAGCTCTTTGGCATGCAGCCAATCCGCATGTTTCGGGGCTTTCTTGGTGACGGACCATTCGTTCAGCATGTCCCATTTCACCGCGTCCATCCGCTCGAGCAGGGCTTCTTCTTCGGGATCGGGGCAGGCCAGTTCAACACGGTGGCCGTTGGGGTCGAAGAAATAGATCGAGTGGAAAATCGAGTGGTCGGTCACGCCAAGAACTTCGACGCCTTCCTTTTCAAGATGCTCCTTGAACTCGATCAGCGTGTCACGATCTTTTACTTTGAAAGCAATGTGTTGCACCCAGATCGGCGTGTTCGGATCACGGCCCATTTCGGGTTTTGTCGGCAGTTCAAAGAACGCCAGAACGTTGCCGTTCCCTGCATCAAGGAACAGATGCATATAGGGGTCGGGCTCGTGTGTGGATGGAACATGGTCTTCGGCGATTGCCAGAATGAAATCCATGTTCAGCATTTTGCCATACCACTCCACGGTTTCTTTCGCGTCTTTGCAGCGATAGGCGACGTGATGAATTTGTTCGACTTTCATCGGGTGTTACTCCTCGGATTTGAGCGCGGCTGCCGCCAGCGCCTGAGACAGTGTCGCGCGGTCTCCAATGTGGTTCGCCATCACCAGAACAAGGCGGGCATTCAGCGCCTGGCTGTCTGCGTCGGACAGGCCTTCGTGGGTGGCAATCAACTCGGCATAGAAATCGTCTACGCCATCGATATTCGGGGTCAGGATAAGATCAGACATCAGGATTACTCCTTGCCAGTGGCGCGGCGAATGGCGGCGCGGATCTGGTTTTCATCAAAGTTGGGACGGCGTGCGGCGACGTGTTGATCGGGGCGGATCAGGTAGACGCCCGCCGGGCAGTCGCCCAGATACCGCTCTTTCAACAGCAGGCTTGGATCGTCATGGGTCGACAAGGCCAGCCGACGCACGGTGATGCCGGACTCTTCGATTTCATCGGGTGCATCGGTGTCGATGGTCAACAGGATGAATTCATTGCCCAGCTTGGACAAAAGATACCCGTCTCCCAAAGGAACATCGGGGCAGGGCGAGCCGGGGCGCGTGCGTGCCGGTCCATCCAGCGCATCTGCCGAATTCAGTGCGGACCCGTCATAGGTGCATGGCACCGACAGGCGCCCAGAGTTCACCATGGGACGCGCGAATTCATAGTGCTCTGACAGGGCCAGAACCGAGTCTCGCAGCAAGGTCGACATGGCAGACTTCGGCGTGATGAAGTCGGTCGACCGTGTCGAGTTCAGGATGTTTTCGTCCGCACCGTGTACACGCTCGGTGTTATAGGTATCCAGCAGGCTTTCGGGGGCTTTGCCCTCGATGACCATGCCCAGTTTCCAACCAAGGTTGTCCACGTCCTGCATGCCCGAGTTCGCGCCACGTGCGCCAAAAGGCGAAACCTGGTGTGCGGCGTCACCGGCAAAGAACACACGTCCCTGAAGGAAGCTGTCCATGCGTTTACATTGGAAGGTATAGATCGAGGACCAGACCATGTCGTATTCAACGCCTTTGAGGAAGGCATCGAGACGGCGGCGGATGTTTTCCTCTTTCATTTCTTCCTTGCGGTCCACATCCCAACCGATCTGGAAGTCAACACGCCAGACATCGTCGGGCTGGCGGTGCAGCAGCATCGAGGCACCTTCGCCGTGCGAGGGTTCAAACCAGAACCAGCGCTCAGTCGGGAAGTCCACATCGCCCTTCATTTTGATGTCGGCAATCAGGAAGCTGTCCTGGAATACCTTGCCGGTAAAGTCATAACCGAGCATCTCGCGCAGGGGCGACGACGCCCCATCACAGCCCACAAGCCAGTCGGCCTCCATTGTGTAGGGGCCGTCCGGTGTCGAAACCTCCAGCACAACGTGGTCTTCCTTGACCGTCACATTGTCGATGCGGTTTTTGCCGCGAATTTCAATCGGGGCGCCCTGGGCCTGAAGCTCGCGCAGGCGTTCGATCTGGAAGCTTTCAAAGTAAGGCTGTTGCAGGTTGATAAAGGCCGGATACTTGTGACCTTCTTCAGGCAGCAGGTTGAATTCGAAAACCTGATCGTCCTTGTGGAAAACCTTGCCCACGTTCCAGACGACGCCCTTATCGAGCATCGGTTCACCACAGCCGTAGCGGTCTGCGATCTCGAGACAGCGTTTGGCAAAACAGATCGCGCGCGATCCCATGCCGACGCCTTCGTGGTCATCCAGCACAACAACCGGAATGCCCTGAAGCCCAAGGTCAAGAGCGGTGGCAATGCCAATCGGCCCGCCGCCCATCACGACAACGGGGTGGCGCACAGGTGTGTCTTTGTCCTGATCTGCTGACCGTTCGTAAGGATAAAGCTTGTAGGCCAGAGTATATCTGTCATCAAACATGGGGTAGTCTCCTCCAAAATTCGGGCGCACTTTTCGAAGCCATGGCCGCGCATGACGCCAATGAATGCCATTGTATTTCGCGCCGCGGCCTTGTGCGCTGATCTGAAACAAGGCGCACAAGACGAGGCTGAGTAGTGGTTTAGCCTTGCAGCGCTTCCCACATTTCCAGATCGCGTTGCGCGGTCCAGATGCGTGGGTGCGCGATGCCGCGGGCTTCGTCATAAGCGCGGGCAACGTTGAACGGCAGGCAGTGTTCGTAAATCGCATAGTCGGCGAATTTCGGATCACATTCGGCGCGAACCGCATCCCATGCTTCTTTCAGAGACCCACCGCGAGCAGCAACCTTGGCTGCAGGCAGATAAGTGCTCTGAACGAAGTCGCGGGTGCTTTCGATGGCGCGTTCCACGGCGTCTTTGCCAACCAGCGCACCGCCACGACCGGGTGCGATCGCATCCACGTCATAGGCTTTGATATTGTTGAGAGTCTGACCCCAGTCCGCAAAATGGCCGTCACCACAATAACAGGCCGAGTGGTCTTCGACGATGTCGCCGGTGAACATGACGTTCTGGTCTGGCACGTGGATGACTGCGTCGCCGGCTGTGTGGGCACGGCCGATCTGTTTGATGTTCACGCGGCGCTTGCCGAGGAACACGGTCATTTCATCGCTGAAAGTGGTGGTCGGGAAGGTCAGTCCGGGAATCGACTCGTGACCTTCGAACAGGCGGGGGAAGCGTTGGAATTCACTGTCCCAGTCTTCCTGACCGCGCTCCAGCACCATGTTGTAGGCGGCATTTGACATGATGACCTGTTGGGCCCCAAAGGCAGACGCGCCCAGCACGCGCACCGCGTGATAGTGTGTCAGAACAACGTGGGTGATGGGTTTGTCGGTGACCGAACGCACGCATTCGATAACTTTGTTGGCCAGGCGAGGCGTTGCCTGAGCCTCGACGATCATGACGCTGTCGTCGCCGATGATGACGCCCGAGTTAGGGTCGCCTTCGGCCGTAAAAGCGTACAAGCCTTCGCCGATCTCGTCGAAAGTGATTTTCTTTTCGGTCATGTCCCCTTGGGACGCGAATGCTTTTGCCATTGTGTGTTTCCTTTTTCGGTGCGCCCGCCGGGCGTTTGGGACGCCGCCGGCGGGAGTATTTGGGAAGAGATGAAGTTGGTTTAGCCTTTGGCAGGCCATTCAACAGCCGGAAGGATTTTGCCGGTGCAATCCCCAAAGCCGATGCTGAACCCGTCACCCTTGGCTGCGCCGCGCAGGGTGAGCGTGTCGCCGTCTTCGATGAATGTGCGGGTTTCGCCAGTGTCCAGTGTGAACGGCTCGCGACCGGCCCAGCTCATCTCCATCAACGAACCGTATTCGGTTTTGGTTGGACCTGAAATTGTGCCCGATCCCAAAAGATCGCCTACATTCATCGCGCAACCGCCAACCGCGTGGTGACACAGTTGCTCCGCGGCAGAATAGTACATCCGGTTATAGTTGGTCTCGCCGACGATGCTGGCTTTTTCAGCACCTTCAGGCTGCATAAGAACCTGTAGTTCGATGTCGTAGAGGCCGTCTTTGGAGCCATCGAGGTAGGGCAGAAGTTCCTTTTCACGTTCCGGAGTAGGCGCGCGGAAGTCTTCCAGGGCGGCGGCTGTCACGATCCACGGGCTGATAGAAGTGCCAAAGGCTTTGCCTTGGAACGGGCCCAATGGCTGGTATTCCCAACCCTGGATGTCGCGTGCGGACCAGTCGTTCAGCAGAACATAGCCAAAGATCATGTCATCGGCTTCGTCCACGGTGATCGGTTGGCCAAAGTCACAGGGCTGGCCAACAATCGCACCCATTTCAAGCTCGATATCCAGACGCATCGAGGGGCCAAAGCTTGGCATCTCGGCATCGGGGGCCTTGCGCTGGCCATTGGGTCGGTGGATCGGTGTGCCCGAAACCACAACCGACGACGCGCGACCGTTATAGCCGATTGGAATGTGCAACCAGTTGGCGGGCAGATCAGGCGACCCGCGCAGGATTGCACCCATGTTGGCGGCGTGTTGGCGGCCTGCATAGAAATCCGTGTATTCGCTCACGGCAAAGGGCATGTGCAATGTGGCATCTGCCATCGCAACCAGATGGGGTTCCGTTGCGGCCTGTTCGTCGCTGCCTTCTGCCAGCAGTGCGGTAAGACGGGCGCGCAGCTCGGCCCATGCGTCGGGACCCAGATCCATCAGATCGTTCCAGTAGGGCACGTCAAAGACCGGAATTTCACTCAAGGCCACAAGCCCGGCTTGTTCAGCCGAGGCCATGTCCAGGATCATGTCACCAATCGCAACGCCGCACCGCTCTTCGGTGCCTGCAACAGAGAACACACCATAAGGCAGGTTGTTCAGCGGGAAGGGGTGATTTGCGTCGTTGGCCGAAGCCACCCAGCTTTTCAATAGAGGCAAAGCTCTCTCCATTTTTCGTGGCCTATGTGTGAGGCCGAATTCATCAATTTCCGAAGGTAGGTTTGGGGTGTTCCCCAATGAGCCTACTTTTTGCCGGGGGTGCCGTCGAATTTCTTCTCAATGTCGACCCAGCAGTCGATATAGTCGTCCTGCAGTGGGGCTTCACTTGCGGCAAATCCGGTCAAGTGTTGTGGGAAGCGTGTTTCGAACATGAAGGACATGGTGTTGTCCAGCTTTTCGGCGGTCAGATCTGCATTCGAGGCGCCCTCGAACGCGTTCTTGTCGGGGCCGTGCGGCAGCATCATGTTGTGCAGCGACATGCCGCCGGGGATGAACCCTTGGGGCTTGGCGTCGTACTGGCCATAGATGTTGCCCATCAGCTCGGACATGATGTTCTTGTGATACCACGGTGGGCGGAATGTGTCCTCGGCCACCATCCAGCGCTCGCGGAACAACACAAAGTCGATGTTCGCGGTGCCCGGCTGACCCGAAGGTGCGGTCAGGACGGTAAAGATCGAGGGATCGGGGTGATCAAACAGGATCGCACCGACAGGGCAATAGGTGCGCAGGTCGTATTTCACCGGCGCATAGTTGCCGTGCCATGCCACAACATCCAATGGGGACTGGGCGATTTCGGTTTTGTGAAACTGTCCGCACCACTTTACGGTCACTGTCGACGGGACTTCGCGGTCTTCAAAGGCGGCTACGGGCGCTTTGAAATCACGCGGGTTGGCCATGCAGTTCGCGCCGATCGGGCCACGACCGGGCAGTTCGAATTTCTGGCCATAGTTTTCGCAGACAAACCCACGTGCCGGACCTTCGAGAACTTCGACACGGTAAAGCAGGCCGCGGGGAAGAATGGCGATTTCCTTTGGCTCGACATCAATGATGCCCAGCTCGGTTGAAAAACGCAGAACGCCCTCTTGTGGCACAACCAGCATTTCCGAGTCGGCCGAGAAAAAATAGTCATCCTCCATCGAGGTGTTGACCAGATAAGTATGCGTGGCCATGCCCACTTGGGTGTTCACATCACCCGCGGTGGTCATGGTGCGCATGCCCGAAATCCATGTGAGCGCATCTTCACTGTGGGGAACAGGGTCCCAACGGTATTGACCCAGTGAGATCACGTCAGGGTCTACGTTCGGGGCAGATTTCCAGTAAGGCACATCAATTTTTGTATAGCGATGCGAGTGCTTGACCGACGGGCGGATACGATAGCACCAGGTCCGTTCGTTCTGGTGAGATGGTGCCGTAAAGGCGGTGCCGGACAGCTGTTCGCCATAAAGCCCGTAATTGCATTTTTGCGGGCTGTTCATGCCCTGCGGCAGTGCACCGGGCAGAACCTCGGTTTCATAATCATTGCCAAACCCTGGCATATACCCTTCATTTGGACCTTCCAGAGAAGGGGCAACTTGCATCCGGGTGGGATGAGCCAAATCTTTCATCGCGCGTTCCTTAGTGACAGTTTCTGTCGAATTTGGTTGCTTTGGTAATAGTTGTTTTTGTAACTAACAAGCAGGAGGATACTGAAAATGTCAGAAAACGATGATTTTAACTTACAGGTCTTTCTGCCCTACCTGTTGAATCAGGCCGCCGAAGAAAGCAGCATCGCCTTTACCCAAGTCTATAAAAACAAATACGGAATGTTGCGCACCGAGTGGCGTGTGCTGTTCCATCTGGGGTCGTTTGGGAAGCTGAATGCCACCGAGATCGGGGCCCGTTCAAAAATTCATAAAACGAAAATCAGCCGCGCCGTTCAGAAACTGGTCGAAAAGCGATTCGTGGTGCGCGAGCGTTCCGAAGACGATCGACGTCAGGAATTCTTGACCCTGACATCTGCCGGACAAACAGCGTATGCTGATCTGCGAAATGTCGCGCGGGATTACGATGCGGCCCTGTGTGACAAGTTTTCGGAAGACGAAGTTCTTTTACTGCGCAAGATGTTGAGACGGCTTGCCGCGATGGAGTGATTTAGATTTATGAGCTGCCAAACAATAGCCAATACCAAAAACCTTTCTGAATGGCTTGTTGCGAATGGATTAGAAGGCGCGAGCCAAGGGCAGTTGCTTGAGGAGTATTGCAACAAACTGTTGGCGATGGGGGTTCCCCTGCTGCGCTTGCATGTTGCCCAAAGGGCATTTCATCCGGAATACGGCGGCATCGGGTTTGACTGGCTTCGTGAAAGCGGATTTTCGGACGAGCAGTACACCTATAGCGAAACCCCCGTTCAGCAATGGCTGGCCAGCCCGTTCTATATGATGTTGCAAGAACGGATTTGGGAGTACCGCGAGCGCATCGGCATCGAAGGACACCAGAGCACCTTTCCCTTGTTGCAGGGGTTACAGGAAAGTGGCGCAACAGATTATGTCGCGGCGGCCGTTTTGTTTGAAAAGCCTGATCCATCAAAGGGACCGGATCCCAACGATACCCCCGAAGGAATGTTGATTTCCTGGACGTCTGATGCTGCAGACGGGTTCAGCGATGACGACGTTGCCTTGCTCAAAGAAACCTTGCCGGTTTTGGGGCTTGCCCTGAAATCCGCAGCAAACCGTCAAATGGCGAGCGATCTGTTAAAGGTCTATCTGGGGCGGGACGCTGGGCAGCGTGTGCTGTCTGGGGAAATTCGACGGGGCAGCCTACAGAGTCTGGACGCGGTCATTTTCTATTTCGACCTCTCCGGATTTACGGTCATGACCGAACAGATTCCGGCACCTTCCATTGTTGAAATGCTGAACGACTATTTTGCCCTGGCCGTGAAAATCGTGCGCGAACACGGGGGCCATGTTCTCAAGTTCATGGGGGACGGCATGTTGGCGATGTTCGACCATGGAGAAATGGGCGACGCTGCAAAATCTGCGCTGGACGCTTCGGTTGATCTGGGCGCAGGTATGGAGGTGCTCAGTGCGGGGCGCGCGGCAAAGGGGCTGCCGCATACGGGCTATACATTGGCGCTGCATGCAGGCGAAATTCTCTATGGCAACATCGGCGCGGAAACACGTCTTGATTTCACGGTCATCGGGTCGGCGGTAAATCAAACGGCGCGGATTGGCGGGATGCATGGGGCGCTTGGGCAAAAAGTGCTGATTTCGCAAGCGGTCCAGAATGCCGCCGTTGATACCGAATATGACCTTGTCCCACTGGGGCGCTATATGCTGCGCGGCGTGACCGAACCCCAGATGCTTTATACGCTTTATTTGCGAGGTTCCTGAACCTGCCCTTTACAAGTGCAACCGTTGGCGCAAGACATAGCAAACGGCATTGAACCAGGAGCGCGAACAGATGGCACAGGCGGATAGATACCCCGCTCAGGGTGGGTTGGATCCTCAAGATTGGGATGCATTTCGGGCGCGGGCTCATGACATGCTGGATGCTGCGCTGGAGCAGATGAAGAGTGCCGAGCAGGGGGCCGTCTGGACACCGCTGCCGGAAGACACAAAAGAGACCTATCGCACGCCTTTGCCGCGCGAAGGCAAGGGTGGCGAGGCCGTTGCCGACCAGTTGGCACAGCTTTTGCCCTATGGAGTGGGAAACACCCATCCACGGTTCTTTGGCTGGGTGCATGGAAGTGGCACACCGGGCAACCTTATGGCGGATATTGCCGCTGCCGCGCTGAATGCCAATTTGGGAGGGCGCGACCACGGGGCGATGTACGTCGAGAAACAGGTTCTCGACTGGGTCCGGGAATTGTTCGATTTCCCCGAAGACTCGAGCGGGCTTGTGGTGTCTGGCACTTCGGTTGCAACGGTTATTGCCCTGAAAACTGCGCGTGATCGCGCGCTGGGCTGGGCCAGCCGCAAGGAAGGCGTCGATGGCGCGCGCCTTGTTGGGTACACCTCCGAACAAACGCACAGTTGTGTCGCAAGAGCCTTTGATATTCTCGGGCTGGGGTCCGACGCGTTGCGCAAGATTCCGACCGACGCAGATTTTCGGATCGACCTCGAGGCGCTGACCCACGCAATCGACGCCGACCGTGCCGCCGGATATCACCCTTTTGCAGTGATTGGTACGGCAGGTGCCGTCAACGTCGGTTCAATCGACGACCTGTCGGCTGTGGCGGACATCGCGGCCAAAGAAAACCTGTGGATGCATGTTGATGGCGCATTTGGCGCGCTTGGCGTGCTCAGCGAGACGGTCCGCCCCATGTTGAAGGGGCTTGAACGCGCAGACTCGCTTGCCTTCGATTTCCACAAATGGATGCATGTGAACTATGATGCGGGATGTGTTTTGATCAGTTCGGAAGAAGAACACCGCAAAACATTCTCGGAGCGTCCCGAATACCTCAAGGCAGCGTCGCGTGGTCTGGCCGCCGGAAACCCTTGGCCTGTGGAATACGGTCCGGAATTGTCGCGCGGGTTTCGCGCGCTCAAGGTTTGGACACAGATTGCAGAGCATGGCACAGACCGCATTGGTGCGATGGTTGAACGTAATTGCGGCCAGGCGGTGTTGCTGGGGAAACTGGTCGATGCGGCGGATGATCTGGAATTGATGGCGCCTGTTGCCCTAAACATTTGCTGTTTCCGCGTGTTGCGGGCGGGTCTGGACGATACGGCCCTGGATGCACTGAACGAAGAAATCGTGATCCGGTTGCAGGAAGACGGGATTGCCGCGCCCTCGACGACAAAAATTCATGGGCGCGTCGCGATCCGAGTGAACATCACCAACCACCGTACAAAAGACGAAGATATGGAAATCCTACTGTCTGCGATCAAGAGAATAGTTCCCGACTGTTCTCAAGAAGCGGCAGAGTGAACACGCAAACCAAAGGTCTTTTGATTACAACACTTGGGGTGTTGTGTGTACTGCCGGACTCCCTGTTCATTCGCCTTATCGACGCGGATGCGCTTGTGATCGCGTTCTGGCGCAATCTGATGGCGGGCATGGGTGTCCTGATCGGTGTTCTCGCCTTTCAAGGCACGGCCCCGTTTCGCGCGGTGATGGCAACGGGGATCAATGGGTGGATTTACGTTGTCACACTTGGGGCCAGCGGGGTTCTGTTTGTCATCGCGATCAGCCTTACCAGCGTTGCAAATGCGGTGTTTATCATAGCATCCATGCCAATCTTCGCTGCAATTTTCAGCCGCGTCTTTTTGAGTGAAAAAATAAGCCCGCACATGATGATCACGATTGTCTGTGTCACGGCCGGGCTTGGCGTGATCGCATATGGGTCAGGCGAGACATCGAATGCCAGCCTTGTCGGGGATGTGGCGGCTTTGCTTGTCGCAGCAAGTTTCGCGGCGGGATTGACCGCCGTGCGGGGTGTCAAAGACGTCTCAATGGTGCCTGCCGTGCCGATTGCCTATGTCGGGGCGGCCCTGTTGATCCTGCCCTTTGTCGATGTGTTTTCGGTTCCGTCAGATCAAGTTTGGATGCTGCCGGTCTATGGTGGCTTTATCGTTGCAAGCGCAACACTGCTTGCCCTTGGGCCGCGCTATATCACCTCTGCAGAGGTGGCCCTTTTGATCCTGTTGGAATCGGTTCTGGCCCCGATCATCATCTGGGCGTTTTTAGGAGAACAGCCGGGGCGCTGGGCCTTGATCGGCGGCGCACTGGTTGTTGGCGCGCTGGCCGGATCAAATATCATTGCCTTGCGGCGCAAAAGGGGCGTGAAAGCCCCTTTGCAATAGGCGACAAATGATCAGAAGTTCACGTCAACATTCGGCAAATTCAATGCCTTGATCAACTCGCGAAGTTCCTGACGCGCCGCGACATTCGAGATATTGAGCTGCTTCACCCCGATGTCACGCAGATCCAGCAGGGTCAGGCCACGCGGGAACAGTTCGCGGAAAATGACACGCTCGTTAAAGCCGGGTGCGACGCGGAAACCGATGCGGCGCGCGAGGTTATCCAGCGCCTTGCCCATCTTTTCCTTGTTGACCATTTGCTGCGCCCCCATGCGGTTTCGCAGCACAACCCAGTCAATGGGTTTGAGCCCCGCCTGCGCACGCAGCTGTCGCGCATTCCAGACCATCTCGGAATAGACCGATGGCCCCATGATCTTTTCGCCAAGCGCATCGACATGGGCCAGCAGGTCAAAGTCAATAAAGCTATCGTTCAGGGGGGTCACAAGCGTATCGGCCAAAGAGTGCGCCACCTGGCTCAGCCGGGTATGAGATCCCGGGCAATCGATCAGGATAAAGTCGCAATCCGGCTCAAGCGTTGCAACCGCCGCGGAAAGACGCAGATCATAGATGTTCTCGCCCGGCTTTACCGAAGCGGCATCGATGTCAGGCAGTTCGTGATATACGGCAGAAGGCAGCTCGAGACCTTTTTCGCTCAGAAATTTCTGGCGGTTAAAGGCATACCGGCCGAAGGTTTTCTGTCGCAAGTCCAGATCCAGCGCGCCAACCTTGTGGCCCATGCGCGCCAAAGCGGTGGCGATATGCATCGACATGGTGGATTTGCCCGCACCGCCTTTTTCATTCCCCACGACAATAATATGCGCCATGTGCTTGTTCCCGCTGCCCTAAATGTTTGAACGCGCTCTTTGGCGCGATGGCTGTCTTATGCACACTATATGTTGTGGCAGGCAAGAGGGGAAGCTTTCCGTATTTTCCCATCTTGCCGTTTCGCAAAACTATCGTCTGGGCCGGCGATTGGGTTTGCGTGAGGGACGTGGCCCGTCACCCGCTGGCGGAATGCGATGTGCCGGCGCATCGTTCCATGTGCCGGGCAAAAGACCGTCGATTGTCCAAGGGCCGATCGCATAGCGGATCAAGCGCAGGGTCGGGTGCCCGACGGCGGCTGTCATGCGGCGCACCTGACGGTTGCGGCCTTCGGATATGGTGATCTTTAGCCAGCAATCCGGCACGGATTTTCGAACGCGAATGGGCGGTGTGCGCGGCCAGAGAGACGCAGGTTCATCCATCCGCGCAACTTGGGCCGGGCGTGTTTTGCCGTCTTTCAGGTCGACACCTTTGCGCAGGCTTTCCAAGGCGGCGTCAGACGGTGTGCCTTCGACCTGAACCCAATATGTTTTGGGCCATTTGTTGCGGGGATTGGCGATCTTTTGTTGCAATCCGCCATCGTCTGTCAGGACAAGCAATCCCTCGCTATCGCGATCCAGTCGCCCCGCAGCATAGACACCGGGGACATCAATGAATTCGGACAGGGTGCGACGGGTCGTGCCTTCGGTGCCCTTGTCGGTGAATTGGGACAACACATCAAAGGGCTTGTTGAACAAGAGAGTGCGCGGCATGGCGGGGGCTTTCGCAAGAGGTTGTCCCGTCATAAGGGGCACAGCAGGGGGGTTGCAAGTCACGCTGTTCATGCAACAGATAGCCAGAGCAGTTGTTCAGGAGAGTCCGATGGATGCCAAGGATATGAAACCCGCAACACTCGCCGCACAGGCCGGCGGTGTTATTGATGTTCAAAGTGGTGGCGTTGTGCCCCCGATCCAGCCGTCGACAACGTTCGCTCGGGATCGGGACTATGAGCCGCTAAACGCAGACAACATCTATGCACGTGACCACAATGATGTGGCGCGACAGGCCGAAGCCGTTCTGGCACAGCTGGAAGGCGGGACAGAGGCGCTGTTGTTCCCCTCGGGCATGGCGGCGATTGCCGCTTTGTTTCGAACCGTTCCCAACGGGGGCCGTGTGGTTGTGCAGTCAGGTATCTATTGGGGCACGACAAAGTGGATCAGGGATTTCTGCGAGCGCCGCCAGATTGAAATGACAGAAGTCGAGGCAAGTGACATTGCCCAGCTTCAAGAGGCCTGCGCACAGGCGCCTGCGCAAATTGTTTGGATCGAAACGCCATCAAACCCGTGGTTGCGGATCGTCGATATCGAGGCCGCAGCTGAGGCAGCGCACCAGACCGGCGCTCTTTTGGTTGTGGACAGCACGGCGGCAACGCCGATTTTGTCCAAGCCCTTCGCGCTGGGGGCGGACATCGTGATGCATTCGACAACCAAAGCCATCAACGGGCATTCGGATGTGTTGAGCGGTGTTTTGGTCGCCAAGGAAACAGGACCCGTTTGGGATGAAATTGCGACAGACCGTGCCAGTGCCGGTGCTGTGCTTGGGCCGTTTGAAGCGTGGCTTTTGTTGCGCGGCATGCGGACTTTGCCGCTGCGTGTGAACCAGATGTGTTCGAACGCGATGAAGGTTGCCGTGTTTCTCGATGACCATCCGCAGGTCGAAGAAGTGCTGTATCCGGGACTGCCGAGCCATGCCGGTCATGATTTGGCCTGCAAGCAGATGAAGGGGGGCTTCGGGTTTCTGATGTCATTCCTTGTCAAAGGCGGGCGCGAAGACGCGCTAAAGGTGGCGGGGCGGCTCAACCTGTTTCATCGGGCGACATCCCTTGGCGGTGTCGAAAGCCTTGTCGAGCATCGTTATACGATTGAACCGCATACGGGTATTCCGGAAAACCTGTTGCGAATCTCGATCGGTATCGAGGACGCAGATGACCTGATCGCGGATCTGGCGCAGGCATTGGGCCAATAACAGCTAGCCTTTGGGCGCAAGCTTTCGGCGCAGAGGCAGCATCGGGCGTTCGACGATGCGGTACATCAAGGCGGCATAGGCCAAAGACAATGCAGCAGCCCCAAGAACCAATGCGGGGCTGCCATGGCTGGCAAGCCCGTTATATTCCAGCGCTTTGACGATCAGATAGTGCACAAGGTAAAGCGTGTAAGACCAAACGCCAATTTGCGAGATCCAAGACAGGTTCAGGGGTTTGAACAGGTGGGTGTCTGGCTGGGTGACGGCGTAGTGAAAAACCGGCATCAAAGCCAATCCCTGAAGGCTATAGCGCAGCGTGGATCGAAAGGCGGGTTCGCGAATGGCAAAGGTCAGAAGCAGCAGGATGACTGCTGCGCCAAGCCACACCCATTTGAAATGATCCGCCTTGAACAGGCGATCTGCGGCACCGTTGGCTTGAAGGATCGCAAGCAGACACCCAAACAGCAATGCATCAATCCGCGTGTCTGTGGAAATGTAGATTTCCCATTCGCTGCTTTGAAAGTGAACAAACCGCACAACCCGCCAAACCAGAGTTGCAACAAGGATCATGGCCAGAATCCGAGAGGCCCCAAGGCGTTTGTGCAGCAATAAGAACACGGACGGCCAGAGCAGATAAAAATGCTCTTCTACGGAAAGAGACCAGAAAATCCCGAAGCCGTCGACGCTATTGGTCGGCTCTGCAAACAAAGAATAGTAGTTGTAGTAAAAGAAAATCTGACTGAGCAGTGTTCCCCAATCCAGCGCGCCCTGAGCGAGGCCGATTGCCACCAGAAACACCCCGACCAAAAGCGTGACCAGCAGGGGCGGCCAGAGGCGCACAACACGTCTGAGGAAAAAGCGCGGCAAGGATATCGTGCCGGTTTGCGAAATCTCACGCTGAAGCAATGTGGTGATGAGATAGCCCGACAGAAAGAAGAACAATGTCACGCCAAACCCGCCGGGTATCAGATGCGAGACACCTGCATGGCTTGCAAAAACAATCGCAATCGCGACGGTGCGAAATCCGTCCAGCGAAGGTAATTGATTGGGAAGGGCGGTCGGCCGGACGTTGGGCACCTCGGGCTCCGTTCGATGATGTGTCTTTTTGAGAAAAGCAAAGCGTCGAATGTTACGCAAGAGAATTGATGCCAATCTTTAGAGATGGCTTTGGGACGAGGTTCCAAACAAAAACGCCGTCCCAAAGGAACGGCGTTTTCTTGAAATCGGAAGCGGTGCTTAGAAGCCCAGACCTTCGTATTTCTTTTTGAACTTCGACACGCGGCCGCCAGCGTCCAGCAGGCGCGAAGTGCCGCCGGTCCATGCTGGGTGCACGGTTGGGTCGATGTCCAAAGCCAGGGTGTCGCCTTCTTTGCCGTAGGTCGAACGCATCTTTATAATGGTGCCGTCGGTCATTTTGACGTCGATGAAGTGGTAATCGGGATGTGTGTCTT
The DNA here is from genome assembly GCF_001458215.1 of Shimia thalassica. Taxonomy (GTDB): domain Bacteria; phylum Pseudomonadota; class Alphaproteobacteria; order Rhodobacterales; family Rhodobacteraceae; genus Shimia; species Shimia thalassica. Next base: position 52,610 of record NZ_CYTW01000003.1, read on the forward strand.
TTTTCATGAGTCCACTCCTTAGGCTTTTTTGTTCTTGTAAGAGGTGTCTTCGGCGATACGTGCCGATTTACCGCGACGTGCACGCAGATAGTACAGTTTGGCGCGACGAACGCGGCCACGACGGACTACTGTGATCGAGTCGATGTTTGTCGAGTGCAGCGGGAACATACGTTCTACGCCTTCGCCAAACGAAATTTTGCGAACTGTGAACGAGCCGGCAATGCCTGAACCATTTTTGCGGCTGATGCAGACGCCTTCATAGTTCTGAACACGGCTGCGCGAGCCTTCAGTTACTTTAAAGCCAACACGGATGGTGTCACCGGCTTTGAAATCGGGGATGTCTTTCCCCAGAGCGGCAATTTGTTCCGCTTCTAGCTGTGCGATCAGGTCCATTATGACCATCTCCTAAATCTGCTCGTGGTTGGTCCACGAAGTTGGTGCCGTCCAAGAGCTCTGTGTCTTCAACCGGGTCCACCGAAGTGCCCGCCAGAGATTGTCGTCGTTTCTTTTGATCCCTGCCTTGCGCCGCGCACCTGTCGAAGAAAACAGACACATACGAATGCAAAACAAATCCGAACGACTCGGAAAGAGTCTCGGACGGGCGGTGTATAGGCCTGTTTGATCAACGTGGCAAGGGGTTTGATGCAGCGGTGTGCTCCGTCGCAGGCGGCTTTTTCTACCCATCCGTGGCCACATTAATAAAAGCGCGCTTGTGTGCCCGCAATTTTGATGGCGTGTAGGCCTTTGAAGGTGTTTGTAATCTCTGCGATGGGCCAAATTCTGGTCGGTTGCACGCGGGGTGCGCCCCGTAAGAGCCTGAGTGCGTGACTTTTGAATTTTGGGAGTTACGTCAAGCATATTGCCAAAAACAAACGCACAGCGTGTAATGAAAAAACGGGCGGTTCAGGGCAGCGGTGCCAGGCAGCATAGAGGGCGATAAATGCGCAAGATACTTGGCATGATGGTTGTTTTGGTGGTTGTCACCGCCTGTGGACAGCGCCCTCATAAACCTGTCGAAAGTGGCGCCTCTGCGGTCGTGGTCCCCGATATTGTCACCTATCCCCGCTTTGGAGATGCGGATCCTCATGAATGGGAATCGCGCGCTCCTCAAAGTTATCCGGTTCACGGCATCGATATTTCGCGGTGGCAGGGGGACATCGACTGGCGCACCGCCAAAGACAGCGGTGTGAGTTTTGCATTTATCAAAGCCACGGAAGGTGGAGATGTTGCCGATCCGAAGTTTGATGAACACCGGCGCGGTGCCCAACGCGCGGGCGTGCCTTGGGGTGCGTACCATTACTACTATTTCTGTCGCCCCGCCGAAGAGCAGGCCCGCTGGTTCATCCAGCATGTGCCGAAGGGCGCGCCGCTGCCCCATGTTCTGGACTTGGAATGGACGCCGCGATCCAAGACCTGCACACGACGCCCCGATCCGCGCGAAATCTGGCGCGAAGCACGTGTTTTCATGAATATGCTAGAGGCGCACTACGGACGCAGGCCCATCATCTATACCACGGTTGATTTCTGGAAAGACTCGGACATCGGTCAACTGGCACGCACAGAATTCTGGTTGCGCTCTGTCGCGGGCAATCCACGCAAAGTCTATCCCGGTGCGTATTGGACCTTTTGGCAATACACCGGAACAGGCCTCATTCCGGGCATAAGCGGAGAAGTGGATATCAACGTGTTCCGAGGCTCACCCGAAGCATGGGCACACTGGATGGCGGGATCAGGATAAGGCGAAACAGCGTGCAGAAATCATGCTGGTGTCGTTAGTCCTTGTCCGAGGCCTCATAATCTTTCCACATGTCCGGCCGCCGTTCACGGGTCAGGTCTTTGGCCATTTTCAGACGCCATTCAGCGATTTTTCCGTGATGGCCAGACATCAGTACTTCGGGGATGGGGCGTCCCATCCATTCGGCAGGACGCGTATATTGCGGGTGCTCAAGCAGGCCGTTTGAATGGCTCTCGTCTTCGATGCTTTCGGCATTGCCGAGAACAGAAGGCAAAAGCCTGACGGTCGCGTCGATCATGGCCTGCGCTGCAATCTCGCCCCCTGTGAGTACGAAGTCTCCGAGGCTGACTTCCTGAATGCCATAGTGATCCAGAACACGCTGATCGACACCTTCAAAGCGTCCGCACAGCATCGTGACACCGTCGCACTTGGCCCATTCGCGGGCCATTTTCTGATCGAACCTGCGACCACGCGGGGACAGATACACCAAGGGCAGGCGCCCACGTGCGCCTCTCAAGGTGTGCTCGATCGCACGTCCAAGAACGTCGGCACGTAAAACCATACCCGCGCCGCCACCGGCAGGTGTGTCATCCACGTTGCGATGCTTGCCTTCGCCAAACAGGCGCAAATCGGTCGTGTCGAGCTGCCATTTGCCTTCTTTGAGGGCCTTGCCCGTCAAACTTTCACCCAGCACACCGGGAAAGGCTCCGGGAAACAGGGTCATAATCCGCGCGGTCCAGACACCGGCAAGGTGCGGGTTGTGTGTCATCAACTCGCGCGGTTTCAACGAAACCGAAATGGCTTTTCGACCATGAGAGCGGGGCTTGTCAGTCATTGTATGCCTATGATGCGTCGCAGTTGAGAGTTGAGACACCTGTGGCGCAAAACAGGGTCAAGGTCCAGACTCAGGGCCTAGGTCTCGGAGATTTCGTCTTTTTGCCGGCGCCACTTTTTACGGGCTTCCATCTTGGCGCGGTTCAACGCCTTGATGTCCAGATCGCTCTGGTTCAGCAAAAGAATTTCCGAGGTCAAAGGCTTGGGCAGACCTACATTTACAGGCGCAACCGGTTTGATTTTTTCGCAAATCTCGCGCGGCCACTGGAGCAAATCGGCGATAGGTTGCAGCGGACCCAATGGCGCATTTTGCGTATCATGCAGCCATGCGGTTTCAATGCGATGGGGGGCCACGGCAACGCGTACCCGGTCGACTGCATGTTGCAGGTCGGCCGCTTCGAGATGATCCGCAAAAAAGTCTTCTTTAGATTGGGTCATGCGCACGACACGTACATGGTGCGCGTGGCAGCTGGTCAGCCAGGAATGTGGATCACGAAGTGAATAATAGAAGATCAGCTCCGGCGGTTCCGGCAAAGCCTCTTCCAAGCTGAGCAACATGGCCTTCATCAACAAGGGCGCTGCGCCATACGATGACTGGTTTCGCCGCCCTGGCATCAGCCCGCTCAGGTCTTCGGCACTGATCACGATGTCGCGCGGATCATCCTTTGGCAGGGATTGAAAAAACGTCTTCATTCCTGCGGCGAATTTCTTGAGCGCAACAGAGCGACGTTTGGCAGAAAATGTGCGCGCCGCGTTGCAGGTCTCGGCCAGTTGCTCGTGCAGGTAAACTTGGGCCAGGGGCGCAAGTGTTTCACGATTTACGTCCAGCATTTTCTGAACGGTCGACGTGCCGGTTTTGTGAAAACCCGCATGTATGAGCATGCGAGTCATATCAGAAAAGGCCTTCTGGTGGATCCACGATGATCCGCCCGCCTGCGATGTCGACAGTGGGGACCGCTTGTTTGGTGAAAGGCAACAGGACCGTTGTTTTCAGGCCGGGGCCGTAAATCTCGAGAAGATCGGTTGCGCCGTGGTTCTGAACAGATTTCACGCGCCCAAGAACGGTGCCGCCAGTGTCGCGCACTTCGAGGTTAACCAGATCGGTGTAATAGAATTCATCGTCTTCCAACTCGGGAAACCTGTCCCGTGGAACAAACAGTTGCAGCCCTTTGAGGGCTTCAGCCTCTTCTTTGGTGCTGATTCCGGTTAGACGTGCGGCCAACCCGTTTTTAATGGCGCGGGTCACGGTGACTTCAAAACTGCGGCTGCCGTCTTCGGACATCAGTGGCGCGTAATCCGCGATGGCCGCTGCGTCGGCGGTAAAGCTTTTCAGGCGTACTTCGCCCCGAACGCCAAAGGCACCTGCGATAGCTCCGACACAAACCTGTTCCGACATAATGCGATCCGATTTTTAACTATGGGCCCTGTTTTCACTCATTGCGGGGGCAAGAGCAACCCGTTGGGCCCGTGAGTGCGACAGAAAACGTCTCGAATGCCGAGGGCTTAGCGCGTTTCCAGCGGCAGTTCCTGCCGGCGGGCTTCCCAGCCGACGGTTTCAAGTTCGGGCGTGTCCGACATCGCCTGAGGATATCCCACACAAAGGTAGGCCACCAGTGACCAGTTTTGGGGCACTTCCAGATCACGGTTCAATTGCTCGGGGTCAAGAATAGAGACCCAGCCGACACCAAGACCACGCGCGCGGGCGGCCAGCCAGAAAAGATTGATCGCCCCAACCACGGAATACCGCCGCATTTCCGGCATGGTGCCAGCTCCAAGACCGTGACCCTTGGGTGTGGTTTCATCACAGTAGATGGCAAATTGAACCGGCGCGTCCGTCATTCCGGACAGTTTCAGCTTGGAATAGTGCGCGGCTTTTTCGCCGGCATATCCTGCCAGGGCATCCGCATTGGCGGTTCTGTAATTCTCGAATGCGGCCGTGCGTGCGGCGGCACTGTGGATACGGATAAGACGCCATGGTTCGGAAAGCCCCACTGAAGGGGCCATCAGAAACGCGTCGAGGCACTCTGATAAGAGTGCCTCGTCCACCGTATCGGTGCGGAAGCTGCGTACATCACGCCGCCACCGCATCAACTGTGCGAGGTCGTTCTGGAACGATTCGGTAAATTCGGTCATCCCAGAGCGCGCCCTGCTTAGTCTTCTGCAGGTGCTTCAGCAGCGTCAGCGGCCTTGGCTGCTTTTTCTTCAGCACGTTCTTTGGCTTTTTTGCCTGGCTCACCCTTTTTAGGGTTGTTGCGGTCGGCTTTTGGCAATGTGCCCGAAGCTTCGAGGAAACGTGCAACACGGTCAGTCGGTTGAGCGCCTTGGTCCAACCAGTACTGAACGCGTTCCATGTCCAGTTTCACGCGCTCTTCGCTGTCTTTGGGCAGCAGTGGGTTGTATGTGCCGAGCTTTTCGATGAAGCGACCATCGCGAGGCATACGGCTGTCAGCCGCAACAACGCGATAAAAAGGACGTTTTTTCGAGCCGCCGCGGGCGAGACGAATTTTCATAGCCATGGTGAATACTCCTGTTTTAGCTATTTGAGGGGCAGCGCCCCGTCATTCCTGTTGTGCCTGTACCAGCGTTACTGCTGGTGTTTCTTGTGGTGCCTGATGACCTCATCGATGATGAAGTTCAGGAATTTTTTTGCGAATTCCGGATCAAGATCGGCGCGTGTGGCCAGATCTTCCAGGCGTGCAATCTGCGATGCTTCGCGGTTTGGGTCCGAAGGCGGCAGGTCGTGCTCTGCCTTCAGTTTGCCCACCGCTTGGGTGTGCTTGAAACGCTCGCCCAATGTGTAGACGAGGATCGCATCCAGACGGTCGATGCTTTCGCGATGTTCTTTGAGCACCTCGGCGGCGCGGGTCACGGCGTCAGTCAAGAGCGTATCCTTTCGGTTTGAACATCGGGTCGGCGTAATGGCTGATTTCCATTTCGATCCCGTGATTGATCTGGCTGTCAGACAGTTGTTCGGCGCTTGGGTGGCGATACACAACGTCATGGTTGTCGACAGTTTTGGCGGACTTGTCTTTTTGGGCGCCAAGACGTTCGGCCAAACGGATCGAGTCGAGGTTTTTCGGGTCGAGATACGACACGGCGCTGTCCCATCCGAGCTCACCATAAAAGTACTTGCGCGCGGCATGTGTGGCCTCAAGCGCATAGCCTTGACCGGCGGCGTCGGGCCAAATGATCCAGGCAAGTTCTTTTTCGGGCCAGGCTGCTGGCATCCAGCCACCCGCCATACCGTAGGTTTCGTCGGTTTCTTTGTCGTGGATCATCCACATGCCGTACCCGCGAATGTTCCAGTGGCCGATCTCGGCCGCATAGAGCATCCACGTTTCATAGGCATTCAACGGACCGCCCATAAACCGCGAACGATAAGAGGCAAAAGTCGCCTTGAAGTTCGGGTAATCCTCGGGCTCGGGGCCGCGCAGGACAAGACGTTTGGTTTCGATAATCGGGATGTTCTTGGTTGCCATTACGCGTAGGCCTCCATGCCGCCATTCACGAGCGAATCCGGTGAGGGATGCCGCCAGATTTCGGTCGTGCCGTATTCGGGTTCTTCGTAAAACTTTTCGAACGAGGCTCCGAGCCGCCGTGCGACGGCCTTGGAGGCCGTGTTCTCGGGGGCGATGCATGAGATCGCCGTGTCCCAGCCCAGCACGTCATAGGCGTGGGCGCGCGAGGCCATGGCGGCTTCGGTCGCCAGACCCTTGCCCCAGGCATGAGGCATCAGCGTCCAGCCGATCTCACGTCCGATCCATCCGTCGGGATACCAGAGACCGACACGCCCGACATACTGGCCGGTTTCCTTGTCTTCGAGAGCCCAAAGGCCAAAGCCACGCAAAGCCCAGTGACCGGTGACCATTGCGATCGAACGCCACGCACGGTGCGGCGGCATCGGGCCGCCGACAAAGCGCGAGTCTTCGGTGGCCAGAAACGCCTTTTCGAAGGTGATATCGTCTTCGCAGAACGCCCGCATGATCAGGCGTTCGGTTTCAAGTGTCGGGATGGTGAAGGTCGTTGCGGTCATGCCACGGCCTCCGCCTTGAATGCCTCTGCGCCCAGATGGCGGAAAACCATCTCTTCGCCCATGTGGACGTTGTCATAGGTGCGCTCGTGGTGCGCGCCCATACGTTTCGCCAATGCAATAGACCGCGCGTTGGAAGGAACGATCTGCGACGTCATCGTGGTAAAGCCCATGTCGTCATAGGCCCAGGTCAGTGCGCGCTGTGCGGCTTCATAGGCAATACCTTTGCCCTCGGCCCCGTCAAACACGACCCAGCCCAGCTCGGGTTCGGGCCAGCCTTCGGGGTTCCAAATGCCAACAATGCCAGCCGGAGCGCCCGTGGCTTTGTCCACAACCGTAAAATAGCCGTAGCCGTGGATGTGCCAATGTCCCACGCTCAGCGCGAACCAGCGCCACGCATCACTGCGGTTGGTGCAGTGCCCAAACCCTTTTGCGCGCTGTTCATCGCACAAAAACGCGATCACGGCCTCGGCATCCCCAACGAGGGGGCCGCGCAAGATCAGGCGTTCGGTTTCAAGAGTGGGGGCGTTGGTCAGCATGGTCTTACTTTTTCTTCCCGAATCCGCTGAGACCGGGGGGCAGGCCGCCGCCGCCAAGACCGGGCAGACCACCGGGCAGCTTGCCGCCCATGGCCTTGGCCGCTTGTTCCAGCGCCTTGGGGTCCATTGCAGACGGGTCCATTCCGGCAGGCAAATCGCCGCCTTTGCCCATCATGCCTTTCATGGCTTGCTTGAGCATGCCGCCTTTGCCCATTTTGCCCATCTTCTTCATCATGTCGGACATCTGACGCTGCATCTTGAGCAGTTTGTTCAGCTCGCTCACTTCCATGCCCGCACCTGCGGCGATCCGCTTTTTGCGGCTGGCTTGCAGGATCTGCGGGTTGGCGCGTTCCATCTTGGTCATCGAATTGACCAGCGCGACCTGACGTTTGATCATCTTGTCATCAAAGCCGGCTTCGGACACCTGTTTCGACATCTTGGCCATGCCGGGCATCATGCCCATCACGCCTTCCATGCCGCCCATCTTTTGCATCTGTTCCAGCTGCATTTTCAGGTCGTTCATGTTGAAGCGGCCCTTCTGGAACCGTTTCATCATGCGTTCGGCTTGTTCGGCCTCGATGGTTTCCTGCGCCTTTTCGACCAGCGCAACAATATCGCCCATGCCGAGAATACGGCCTGCGATTCGATCCGGCTCGAAGGTTTCCAGCGCGTCCATCTTTTCGCCAAGGCCGACGAACTTGATCGGCTTGCCTGTGACCGCGCGCATCGAAAGCGCTGCACCACCGCGACCGTCACCGTCCATACGTGTCAGGACAACGCCCGAAATGCCGATCTTGCCGTCAAACTCTTCGGCGACCTCGACAGCGACCTGACCGGTCAGACCATCCACAACCAAAAGCGTTTCGCGGGGTTTAACCACATCGCGGACATCTTCGACCTCTTGCATGAGGACTTCGTCAATTTGCAGACGGCCCGCAGTGTCGAGCATATAGACGTCATAGCCACCCAAGGTGGCCTGCTGCTTGGCGCGCTTTGCGATTTGTACGGCGGTCTCGCCTGCAACAATCGGCAAAGTGTCGACGCCGATCTGTTGGCCCAGAACCTGCAACTGTTGCATCGCGGCCGGACGATAGATGTCGAGCGAGGCCATCAGAACGCGTTTGCCGTTCTTTTCCGTCAATCTTTTCGCAAGCTTACCGGTTGTCGTGGTCTTACCCGAACCTTGCAGACCCACCATCAGGATGGGGGCTGGCGCATTGTCGATCTTCAACTCGCCACGTTCGTCGTCGTCGCCTGCGAGAACATGCTGCAGCTCGTCGTGAACGATTTTGACAACCTGTTGGCCGGGGGTGATCGACTTGGTCACCGCTTGGCCGGTTGCCTTGGATTGAACCGCTTTGACAAAATCGCGAGCCACCGGAAGCGAGACATCGGCCTCAAGCAGGGCAACACGCACTTCGCGCAGGGCGGTTTTGACATCGTCTTCGGACAGGGCGCCTTGTTTTGTCAGCCGGTCAAATACACCGGAAAGGCGTTCGCTTAGATTTTCAAACATCGCTCTTTCGGCTCCTTTTCACCGTTTCAATGTGGTCCGAACATAAGCACGCACCGCTCAAGTACCAGTCCAAATGCACGAAGGCCCCCGTGGGCGAAACTCGCTGACGGGGGGCGATCCCTGCACTAGGCAATGGGACCGGAAGCATTAACAGACTTCCGGATGTGGGCCGCGTTTATCTCTGGTGTCCCCAAGAGTCAAGCAACACAGGTCTTGGCCTTCGCCCGAAAGGTTCCCCGAAATCGTCCTAGGCTCACCCTAGTTCGACCTCAATCGCATTCTACCAAAATAATGAGGCAGTGTGTTGAGGTAAAAGCGAGCAAAATGCTCAATCCGGGAGACATCATATTCGTCGGTTGGGACGGGGATCACGACGACGTCGCGTTTGTGACGACGGTCGATGTGCCTGCGGGCGAGGTGATCTATTTTACCGACAGCGAATGGAATGGTTCCAGCTTCAACAACGGCGAGCAGCTCATTGAATGGGTGGTGCCCGCCGGAGGAATTGCCGCTGGTTCCCTGATGACGCTGGACATGGACAATTCCACCAACAGCGCACAAGTGATCGAAGGGGGCGATTTGTCCGGCCCCACCAGTGGCACAATAGATTACATTCAAGGCGGCGGAAATCTGGCGCCTGTGAACGAAATGATGTGGGCCTTTCAGGGCACGCGCGTCGGTGATGATGTCACGGCCGAGAATTTCATTTCCGTCATCGGCAACGAAGCAGACGGCGGCAACAATGCCACGCCAAACCTGTCAAACACCGGGCTCACCTCGGACAATGGCGCGATCATTATTGATGGCGACCATGACTATATGGTTTTCGATGGCTTCGATGCCTTGCCGGATCCGCTTACAGGACAAGGTGTCATCGACGCCGTTTCAGACACGTCGAACTGGACCGTGGATGGCGGTGGCCGAAATGGAGATGATAATAATCCTCTGATCAATGACGGCTTTACAAACATCACCCCGGTTCGGGTTTATGATGAAACCGACGTTACAACGCTTTACTTCTCTGGCGACAATGTCGCCTTCATTTCTGACGTATCCTCAAGCGATAGCGATGTTTCAACAGATTTGACGGTGTCCGAGCAGCCGTTTCTTTCCACGGATGTTATTGAAATAGACATTCTAAACAGTTCTATCCGTGCGGATGGAGAGTTTGATTTTGATGAGGTGATCTTTACCTCGGTGCGTGTCACCCGAGACGGTGCGACCTATGAATTTGTGGTGAACGACGGGTCAAAGGTTAAAGAATCCGGCGCCGAAGAGGATGAGTCCGGACAGGCGATTGAGCAGGGCGACACCTTCTTTATCACCAACGATGACGTGAACAGCTTTGTCGCGGCTCCTCTTGGTTTTTCGCCCTTTGCGGGGGTTCCCAGCGGGCAAATGGCGTTCGCTTTAGATGCGGTGTTTGTTGACGGCGGTGTGACCAACATCGTGCGCGAACAGGGCTTGGTGGATGGGGATGGTGATCCAGTCGGGACCATCAATGCCAATTTTTTCACCGGATTAAGCGAATTACCCCCTCCGCCTTGTTTTACGAGGGGCACCTTGATTGAAACGGCTTTGGGGTCTGTCGCCGTAGAGGATTTGTGCATCGGTGATCTTGTCGTCACGAAAGACACAGGCTTGCAGCCTGTGCGATGGATTGGGCGGCGCGAGGTGCCTGCCACCGGCAAGCTGCGACCAGTGGTTTTCGCGGCAAGCGAAATTGGAAATCAGCGCGAAATGCGTGTGTCGCAACGACACCGGATGCTGGTCTCTGGATGGAAGGCCGAACTGGTGATGGGTGTCGAAGAGGCATTGGTTCCGGCACGACACATGGCGGAAATGGGCATCGGTCGCATTTGTGGCGAGGGCGGGCAGGTTGAGTACTTTCACCTTCTTTTTGACCAGCATGAGATCATTTTTGCCGAAGGGGTGGCAACCGAAAGCCTTGATCCGGCTTGGCTCAGCAGTATGGCGTCGGATGACCCGGGCATCGAAGAGGTGCGCAGCCTCTTTCCCGAAGTCTTTGAAGGTACCGTGGCAGGTACAACTGCACGCCCTGTTGCGCGGGCCTTTGAGGCGCAGCTGATGCTGAGCTGATCAAATTGGCGATTTTGTAACAGTCAGATTGCGCATGGCGTCACATTGAGGCAAACCGCCTCTAAGACTTGCTTGGACCAAACGGGAAATCGCGCATGGACGCTTCTTCGACATATCAGGACAGTTTGCCAATATCTTCGGATGCTTTGCTGGAACAGCTTCGCTCTCTGGGCCTGTCCTTTACCTATCACGAGCATGTGCCACTTCGGACGGTTGAGGACGCAAAGGGCGTTGAACGCGGATTGATCGAAGATGGGGAAATCCCGTTTCGCGTTAAAAACCTTTATCTGCGTGACAAGAAAAAGCGCAACTACCTGATCACGCTCGAACAGGATCGGGAGATTGATCTCAAGGCGCTTGGGGCGCGTTTGGGGGTTGGAAACCTGTCATTCGGATCTGCGGATCGATTGCTTGAAAATCTTGGAATTCGACCGGGTGCCGTGAGTCCTCTTGCGATGGCGACGGGCGGGTCAAAAGGCGTGCGCCTGTTCATTGATGCCGCCGCCCAAAACGCGGATCGCATTTACATGCATCCTCTGGTCAATGATCGGACTATCGGCATGACGCCTGCGGATTTGCTGACCTATTTTGCCCAGATCGACGTTGCCCCTGAATGGCTTGATCTGGACGCGTGAACCCGATTTGCGGCGGGGTTTCAGCGTTGGCAAGTAAAAGTGTGCGAAAAGCGGACCCGCGCCGGGGTCCGCTATTCCCGTGTCGTGCTTACGCAGCCTTGGCGGCAACCTCGTTGCCCTCAATGTCGAGAATAGTCACGTCAGTGATGCCCACAAATCCGAGAACCTGACGCAAATAGGCCGAGGCAAAGTCATACTCGGTTCCCAGTTGCACGCCGCCGGTGGCAATCGTGATGATCGCCTTTTTACCTTCCAGCAATCCCTTTGGTCCTGTTTCGGTATAGGTGAACGTGACTCCGGCGCGGGCGATTTGATCGATCCATGCCTTGAGCACGGCCGGAATTGAAAAGTTATACATCGCAGTGCCGATCACGATTGTGTCTGCTGCCTGAACCTCGGCCACAAGTTCATTCGAAAATTCGAGCGCTTTGACCTGCGCCGCATCGCGTTCGTCGGGCGCCATGAAGGTGCTTGTGACCCAGGTCGCATCCAAAAATGGCAATCCTTGAGCAAGATCGCGCGTGAGCACGGTGTCTGCATTCTGGTCCGCGACGATTTCAGATGACTTGATACGTGAGAGAGAGCCTTCGGTGCGGGCCGAAGAGTTGATGTGCAATACTGTGTGGGTCATTGGGGTGTTCCTTGCTGAATGTCTTGTCTGCTATCTAAATTGGTCATTGCAAAATTGAACGCAATCTTATCAAATGCACCTTGTCTGTTTATAATTGCACAGGATCGCTGGTATGGATAACTGGGATGAAATACGCACGGCCTATCAGGTTGCGCGCATGGGCACCGTGAGCGGGGCTGCCGAAGTTCTGGGCGTGCACCATGCCACCGTTATCCGGCATATCGATGCGCTTGAAACGAAACTGGGGGTGAAGCTTTTCCAGCGTCACGCGCGGGGCTATACGCCGACCGAGGCTGGCGAAGACATGTTGCGTGTCGGCAAAGCCACGGATGACCAGTTTTCGCAACTCGAGGGCCGCATCAAAGGGGGCGGCGATGCCATGTCCGGAGAGCTGGTCGTGACCTCTCTTGAAAGCATGTCGCCGTTGTTGGTGCCGGTACTGACCGAGTTTCAGGAAGCGCATCCCGATATCGTTGTCAGATACCTGACCGGCACGCGGTTGTTCCGTTTGGAATATGGTGAAGCACATGTTGCCCTGCGCGCCGGACCGGCGCCCGAAGAACTCGATAACGTCGTACAATCACTGGGGCGTCTCGAGATCGGGCTTTTTGCAGGTGCTGCCTATATCGACAAACACGGTCTGCCCAAAAGTGAAGATGATCTGGCAGGGCATCGGTTTGTTGGGCCTGACGACTCACGTGTCAAAGCCCCGTTTCTGCAATGGATGAACGACAACGTAAAACGGGATCAGGTCGTTTTTCGGACAACGGACTCTCTCGCCAATGAAAACGCTGTGCTGGCTGGTGCAGGTATCGGGTTTTTGCCCAGATGGGTGACCATCGAGCATCCCGAGCTGGTTGAGGTTTTCCCCGCCCGTCCCGAATGGAGCGGTCAATTGTGGTTGGTGACCCATGTCGATCTGCATCGCACCACCAAGGTGCAGGGCTTTCTGTCGTTCCTGAAAGAGCGTGCAAAGGGCTGGAGCTGCGAATGACGCCATCCGCTCGCGGCCATTTGGCCATGCTTTTGTTCTCGGCACTTGTGGCGGGGTCATTTTCCCTTGGGGCGCTTGCTGCGAACGAGATTGCACCTGCGGCCCTGAATGCCGTGCGATTTTTGATCGCGGGCGTGGTGATCGGAGCGGTCGCATTGGCAACCACGGGCATCCCGCGGGAAGCGTTAAAGGCCCCTTGGCGTTACTTGGTCCTTGGCGGTTTGTTCGCGGCGTATTTTGTCTTGATGTTCGAGGGGCTGAAAACGGCGGTTCCTGTGAGTGCTGCTGCGGTCTTTACGCTGACTCCGATTATGTCAGCGGGATTTGGCTATCTTCTTTTGCGGCAGATAACGACGCCACGCATGGCATTGGGATTATCGATTGGCGCCGTTGGCGCGTTGTGGGTGATCTTTCGTGCAGATTGGCAGATTTTCCGAGAGTTCAGAATTGGTCAGGGAGAGGTTCTGTACTTCTGGGGCTGTGTCTCGCATGCGATCTATACACCAATGGTGCGCAAACTAAATCGTGGCGAAGCGCCGGTTGTGTTCACCTTCGGGATGCTGGTTGCCGGCTTTATTATACTGACGGTCTATGGCTGGAGCGATATTCGCGCCACGGATTGGGCTGCTCTTCCCGCAATTGTGTGGATCACGGTGGTGTATCTCGCGATTTTTGCATCGGCGGCCACATTCGTGCTTTTGCAATTTGCTACGTTGAACCTGCCGAGTGCCAAGGTGATGGCCTATACCTATCTGGTGCCCAGTTGGGTCATCTGCTGGGAGATCGTACTGGGCCATGGCGCACCGACGGGTCTTATTCTTGTTGGTGTCGCAATGACAGTGGTGGCCCTGTTGCTTTTGCTCAGAAATGAACACGACTAATCACGGTTAATCGCGTGTTTTAGGCGATTTTGGCGATTTGATGTATCGTGCCCGCATATTAACTTGGCGGCTTGCCGCTCTCTTATAATGAGGAGGGTATAGTATGCGTTTGAACTTTGTTGCTCTGTTTTTATTTATGACGACCTCGTGGGCTATGGCAGAAGTGTCAGTTGAACGTGGGGAATACCTTGTGCGCGGGCCTGCGGGATGCGGGAATTGCCACACACCGCAGACACCGACAGGTCCGGAAATGTCCAAAGAATTCGGCGGCACTCTGGTCGAGAAAAATCCTGCATTCGAGGCATGGGCGGTGAATATTACGCCCGCAAGCAGGATCGCCGGCTGGAGCGATGACGAGCTTGCCAAAGCCATCCGCGAGGGCATCCGTCCGGACGGTACGGTGATCGGGCCACCCATGCCAATGTCCCTGTATCGCGGTTTGTCAGATGATGATCTTTATTCGATTGTCGCCTTCATGCGCACGGTGCCAGCCGTCGAGAACGAAACGCCTTTTTCCACCTACAACATCCCGCTGCCTCCGGCCTATGGGCCGCCGGTGACGAGTGTGTCTGCGCCCGCGCGTGAAGTAAGCGTTGCCTATGGTGCCTATTTGGCAGGACCTGTCGCGCACTGCACGGAATGCCACACGCCAATGGGGGAACGTGGCCCTAAATTCGACACCCACCTTGGGGCAGGCGGGTTTGAGTTCCACGGTCCTTGGGGCACCTCGGTTTCGCCGAACCTCACTTCGCATGCGGACGGGCTGGCCGGATATTCTGATGAAGATCTTAAAGCTATGATCACCAAAGGCATGCGTCCGGACGGTTCACGTATGATGCCACCAATGGGATATCATCACTATGCGGCCATGACGTCTGACGATCTGGACGCGGTTGTCATGTACTTGCGACAGTTGCCGCCGCTTCCTGACGGGCACTGACCCCTGTCAGGGATCAACTGTCTCTTGAAGTTCCTCTTTCAGGAACCTTTCGAACGCGTCGAGGTTGACGGGTTCGAACTGACCAAACCCCTGCATCCAGACACTTGCAGACCGCATGGCGTCGGGCTGCAGTTTACACCACTTGACCCGGCCTCGTTTCTCTTGGCTGATGAGGCCCGCTTTGGTGAGGATCACCAGATGCTTGGAGATCGCCGCCAGTGACATGTCAAACGGGTCGGCGACATCGGTGACAGCCATGTCATCTTCCAGCAACATAGAGAGGATTGCTCTGCGTGTTGGATCGGCAAGAGCGGAAAAGACTGAATCGAGCGCATCTGACATGCTTTCCATAAACAGCGCCCCTCGCGTATCGTCAACCATTTGGTTGAATAACGCAAAAGCCCCAAATCCATCGAAATCTGCCTGCGACGGAATCGCACCGTAAAACCTAGCGCTCATAAACTTGTTTTATTTCAGCGTCTTAGATCCGTTCAGGAAGGGGCGTCTGCGCGGTTGACTCAGAGCGTGCTGCACCGTAGCAATGCCACAACGTTTGAACGGGGAATATGCGTGTGACCGATCCCGAACACCAAGAGCGCATGGCGCAACTGGAGCAAAGGATTGAGGCGGTCAAAAAGACCCAAGCCCCTAAGCCCCGGGCAGACGAGCACTATTCGGCGGCCAATCTGGCATGGCGCATGGTGATCGAATTAGTTGCCGGTCTTGGGATCGGTTTTGGCATCGGATACGGGCTTGACCTGTTGTTGGGAACTATCCCGATCTTTCTGGTGCTGTTTACAATGTTGGGTCTGGCCGCCGGTATCAAGACGATGCTGCGCAGCGCCAAAGAGATCCAAGAGGAACAAGAGGCCGAATTGGCCGAGAGAAACGAGAGGGACTAAGACGTGGCAAGCGAAGCACACGGCGCCGAAGAGGGCGGTCTTGTATTCCATCCGATGGACCAATTTATCATTAAGCCACTGTTTGGTGGTGATACGATTGCTTGGTACACCGTCACCAACGCAACTTTGTGGATGGCACTGTCAGTTGTAGCTGTCATCGTGCTGATGGTTCTGGGGACACGTAGCCGCGCTATCGTTCCAAGCCGCTCGCAATCGATTGGCGAGCTGGCATACGGCTTTATCTACAAAATGGTTGAAGATGTGGCTGGTAAGGACGCGATCAAGTTCTTCCCGTACATCATGACACTGTTCATGTTCATCGTAATGGCCAACTTCCTTGGCTTGCTGCCAATGTCCTTCACAACCACTTCGCACTTTGCGGTGACAGTTGTTCTGGCGCTGCTGGTGTTCCTGACAGTAACCATCGTTGGTTTCGTCAAGAACGGCGTTGGGTTCCTTGGCCTCTTCTGGGTTTCGTCGGCACCTCTGGCGCTGCGTCCGATCCTGGCCATTATCGAACTGATTTCCTATTTCGTGCGCCCCGTCAGCCACAGCATTCGTCTTGCTGGCAACGTGATGGCGGGCCACGCCGTGATCAAGGTTTTCGCAGGCTTCGCCGCGATCGCCGTTGTCAGCCCCGTTTCGGTGGTTGCGATCACCGCGATGTACGGTCTTGAGGTCCTCGTGGCCTTCATCCAGGCCTACGTCTTTACCATTCTGACTTGTGTGTATCTGAAAGATGCGCTGCATCCTTCGCACTAAAGTCTGAACTCGAACACTACCTATTAACTTCCAATCGTAAGGAGATACCCACATGGAAGGTCAACTCGCACACATCGGCGCAGGTCTCGCAGCAATCGGTTCCGGCGCAGCCGCCATCGGTGTTGGTAACGTTGCAGGCAACTACCTTGCAGGCGCACTGCGCAACCCTTCGGCAGCAGCATCGCAAACTGCCACACTGTTCATCGGTATCGCATTCGCAGAAGCACTGGGCATTTTCTCGTTCCTCGTTGCTCTGCTGCTGATGTTCGCCGTCTAATCCGAACGGAACCATCCTTACGTGCGGGTGTGGGCGCCGCTTTGTAGCGCCCCACTCGTAATCTAACGGAAGTTCCCAGGAGGACGACATGGCGACACAAACGCACGAAGCCGCAGGCCACGCCGCAGAAGTAGCCTCTGCGCCCGGCATGCCGCAGCTCGACTTCTCGAACTGGGGCAACCAGATTTTCTGGCTTTTGATCACGCTCACCGTGATCTATTTCGTCCTGTCGCGCATCGCGCTGCCGCGCATTGCCGCGGTTCTGGCCGAGCGTCAGGGGACAATTACGAATGACATCGCCGCAGCCGAAGGGCTGAAGGCGAAAGCCGTTGAAGCTGAAGAGGCCTATAACAAGGCTCTTGCAGATGCGCGTGCAGAAGCACAAAACATCGTTGCTGAGGCTAAGGCCGAGATTCAGGCCGGTCTGGATGCTGCAACCGCCAAGGCGGATGCCGAAATCGCAGCCAAAGCTGCCGAGTCGGAAAAGGCAATCGCCGAAATCCGCGCTGGTGCTCTGGAAAGCGTTAAGGAAGTGGCAACCGATACGGCGAACGAAATCGTCGCAGCACTGGGTGGACAAGCAGATGATGCTACCATCGCAGCCGCTGTAGACACACGGATGAAGGGGTAAGAGACATGCGTAAACTAGCAACTCTCGTCGCTCTGACAGCTGCTTCACCAGCTTTTGCTGCAAGTGGTCCGTTCTTTTCGCTGACAAACACGAACTTCATCGTGACGATGGCGTTCATCCTCTTCATTGCTGTTCTGTTCTACTTCAAAGTTCCTTCCATGTTGGGTGGAATGCTGGACAAACGTTCAGAAGGCATTCAATCCGAATTGGACGAAGCGCGCGCCCTGCGTGAAGAAGCACAGACTTTGCTGGCCTCCTACGAGCGCAAGCACAAAGAAGTGCAGGAACAAGCAGACCGCATCGTTGAACATGCTAAATCTGAAGCAGCAAATGCCGCCGAACTGGCCAAGCAGGACCTGCAAGAATCGATTGCGCGCCGTCTGGCCGCTGCCGAGGACCAGATCGCATCTGCCCAAGCTGGCGCAGTGAAAGAAGTTCGCGACCAAGCGATTGCCGTAGCTATCAGTGCCGCAAACACAGTTATCGCCAAACAGATGACTGCTGCCCAAGGCAACAAGCTGATCGACGAAGCGATTGCTGAAGTGGACGCTAAACTGCACTAATCAGCGTTTAGCTTATTGAATTTTGGACTCGGCCCGAAAGGGCCGGGTCCTTTTTCTTTGCCAAAGGTGAATTTGAAGTACTTGTTTTAAAGTGGAACTATTTATCGCAAAATACATCTTAAGATAGAAATCTTTAGCGCGTTCCCAGTTATTTTTTTAGAAGACACTGAAAATGGGAAGGGTCATATGATGGTCCCAAAATTGGTTAAAAAGGGAGGTCAGCCTTCCGAACCCGAAGCCCCAGGTCGGAGCTATCAGGTAGGTGAAACTCAGAAAGATACGCCCAAACGTGAATACCGTTTGCCTGAAAAGCTTTTAGTTTTTACAGTGGGCGTCCTGACGATTGTTTTGTTTTTAGAAATTTTCGGCGTGATTTGAGGATGTTGCGCTGAAGCTAACGCACAGGATCAAATCGCGCATTTGACAATGAACAATCTCTAACGACATCTTGGCCACATGGAACAGGCGAGAGATCTTTAGACAAGCACACTCGCGCCTCTTGGATAAAGCTGTCACGACATGTGATCGTTATCATGTCGGGCTCAAGCTGTGGGTTTGCTTTCAAAAAGGCATCTTCAACAACTGAGGCGGGCAGTTTGATCGTCTTGTCCAGTTTGCGAAAAACAGCGGGACGAGTGACACTTTCATAGGCTTTCCGCGACAACGCATAATACCCCTCGGCAGACAGGCCAGAACAGCGCCCGTGCTTTTTCCACTGATACCAAGCAAGTCCGGATGTCCCCATGATGTCTGCCATTTCATGTGTCATGGATTTTGGGGGATTCCGGTGTACGGTGTTACAGAATTCAGGCCATCCGCGATGGTATTGCGGCCAGAGACCGTGCAGCACCCAGCCGAAGTCTTCATCATAGTCACATTGGGGCGAGTTTCGTGCATCGCCTTCGATGGCGCACCAGTTCGGTGACCAGCTCAGTGCCATGACATAATAGTCGAATTCGCCCGATTTGTGGGTTTGTGCCGACGCCGAAGTTGCAAGCAAAAGCATGCCGAGCAGGATTTTCACGATTTGCATTCACTCTTCCCTTATTCCAACGTTGCTACTATATAGGCCAGAAGTTCCCCGACAACGGAAACCCGCACCCTTCAAAAGGTGCCGCCTGCGAAGTCAGGCAACGGGGAAGATATATGTGAAGGAGAAGTGCAAATGGCTAAATTGCTGCACCCCAAGGCGACTGCCGTATGGCTTGTGGATAACACCACACTCAGCTTCAAACAGATTGCTGATTTTGTCGGTATGCACGAACTGGAAATCCAGGGCATCGCTGACGGCGATGTGGCAACCGGTGTGAAGGGCTTTGACCCTGTCGCCAACAGCCAGCTGACCCAGGAAGAGATTGACGCGGCCGAAAAGAACCCGCTGCTCAAGCTCAAGCTGAAATTCAACGCCGCTGCTGCTGGTGAAGAAAAGCGTCGTGGTCCTCGTTATACACCGTTGTCGAAACGTCAGGACCGTCCGGCCTCGATCTTGTGGTTGGTCAAATTCCACCCGGAACTGTCCGACGGTCAGGTTTCGAAACTTGTCGGAACAACCAAACCGACAATTCAGGCGATCCGCGAGCGGACGCACTGGAACATTGCCAACATTCAGCCGATTGATCCCGTTGCCTTGGGCCTGTGTAAGCAGTCCGAGCTTGACGCCGTTGTGCAAAAAGCCGCTGCCAAGAAAGCCGCAGACGGTAGCGTGATGAGCGATGATGAACGTCGCAAGCTGGTGTCGACCGAACAGTCGCTGGACATGGAAGCCGAGCCCAGAATTCCTTCGGCGATTGAAGGTCTTGAGACATTCTCGCTTACTGACAACGACACCAACGATGAAGATGATCCAAGCAAGAGCGACTACTCGGACGCTGACAGCTTTTTCAATCTTCCCGGAAGCGATACCGACGAAGACGAGCAGCCCTGATTTTCAGGTCCGCAATCAAGTCTCTAGGCCGTTCCGATTGGGGCGGCCTTTTTTGTTTAAGAGGGGAGGGAAGCGCACCTTTTGCGCCTGACAGTGGCCTAGAGCGCCTTGCGCGCCGTAAGCGCCGCGCCGATGGTACCTTCGTCCAGATAATCCAGCTCGCCACCAATCGGGACACCTTGCGCCAAGGATGTCAGGCGCACGCGCTCCTCGAGTTGATCCGCGATATAATGGGCTGTGGTTTGGCCATCCACAGTAGCATTCAGCGCAAGGATCACTTCGGAAATATGTTCGGACTCCACCCTGTCTAGCAATCGGGGGATCGAGAGGTCTTCGGGACCAACGCCGTCCAGCGGAGACAAAGTTCCTCCCAACACATGATACCGGCCTCGAAACACATTGGCTCGTTCCATCGCCCACAGGTCAGAGACGTCTTCCACCACGCAAAGCTCGCCCGTTGCGCGTTTTTCATTACTGCAAATATCGCAAATCTCGGTTGTGCCGACATTCCCGCAATTCAGGCATTCCCGCGCTGTGACAGCAACGGCCTGCATCGCATCTGACAAAGGTGTCAAAAGCAATGCGCGTTTGCGGATCAGGTGAAGCACCGCACGGCGGGCAGAACGAGGGCCAAGCCCGGGGAGCTTGGCCATCAGTTCGATAAGGTTTTCAATTTCATTGTTGCTCATGACACACCCTATGCATCGCGCAGTTTAGAGAAAAGCTGACGCATTCTGATTGGTGAAAGCAAGATGAAACCGGGGGTTGGCACCCGTTTAGAAAGGCATCTTGAAGTCAGCCGGAAGGCCAAGATCACCCGCGATCTTTTGCATTTCTTCCTGAGCCCGTTCTGCGGCCTTGGTTTGCGCGTCTTTGATGGCAGCAAGGATCAGGTCTTCGACAACTTCTTTGTCGTCACCGTTAAAGATCGACGGGTCGATATCGAGCGCCTTGAGTTCGCCTTTGGCGGTGGCGGTCGCTTTGACCAGGCCTGCACCGCTTTCGCCGGTGACCGTCACATTGTTCAGGTCTTCTTGCATCTGGGCCATTTTGGCTTGGGCTTCCTGAGCCTGCTTCATCATTTTGGCCATGTCGCCAAGTTGACCGAGTCCTTTAAGCATTCTTTGTCTCCTGCGTATTCGGGGCGGCTCTGCCGCGGAAAGGGGTGAAGTCTATATCGTATCTGTTGCGGCGAAGGGCAAGATCAGTCCTCTTCAAAGGGATCCCATTCGTCTTCGACCTCTGGCAGCGCATCGGCCAAAGCTTCGTTAGCAATCTCTTGTTGGGTTTTGATCTCGGTGATCTTGGCTTTCGGGAAAAGCTCGATCACGGCTTGTACCATCGGATGCTTTAGGGCTTCGTCCCGCAGAGCATTTTCGGCGGCGTTCCGTTTTTCAACGATGGTTTCTGTGCCGCCCTGATTCACCAATGTCACGGCCCAACGATTACCGGTCCACGACTGAAGCCGCGCACCCAAGCGTTGTGCAAGATCGGAAGGGGCCGTCGGGGTGGGTTCGAATTCAATCCGCCCGGGGCGATAGCTGACCAAACGCAGATCCGCCTCGACATCCATCAGCAGCTTGCCGTCACGGTTTTTGCGGATCAATTCGATCACATGGTCAAACGTGGCGTAACGCGCCAGTGCATCATCCACCTGCGGCGCCAAAGCCGTGACTGTGCCACCCGCCGCGCCGGAAACCTGAGACGTGCCATAGGCCGTTGCATTCCCTCCTGCGCCACCGGCAATCTGGCCTCCGCCACCGCCGGGTCCACCTGTCGGAACAGGCGGCACAGGCGTATTTTGCAGTTTGCGCACCAATTCCTCGGGGCTGGGCAGGTCTGCGACATGGGTCAGGCGAATAATCGCCATTTCGGCCGCCATCATCGCATTGGGGGCAGCGGCGACTTCTTCCAGCGCTTTCAAAAGCATCTGCCACATGCGTGTCATCACGCGCATCGGCAGCTTGCCAGCCATATCAATACCGCGTCCGCGTTCATCCGGCCCGATTGTAGGATCATCAGCGGCGTCAGGCGTGATTTTGACAACACTCACCCAGTGGGTGATTTCTGCCAGATCCCGCAGCACAGCCATCGGATCGGCGCCATCCGCATATTGTGCGGACAACTCGGAAAGGGCCGCAGCAGCATCCCCTTTCATAATCATATCGAAAAGATCGAGCACACGCCCACGATCCGCAAGCCCGAGCATGGCACGCACCTGATCGGCGGTGGTTTCTCCGGCGCCGTGGCTGATGGCCTGATCCAGCAATGACGTCGCATCCCGGGCCGAGCCTTCGGCGGCGCGCGTGATCAGGGCCAGCGCCTCGTCTGTGATCTCTGCACTCTCGGCCGTGGCGATCTTGCGCAGGAGCGCAATCTGGTCTTCAGGTTCGATGCGGCGCAGGTCAAACCGCTGACACCGCGACAGAACGGTAACGGGCACTTTGCGAATCTCGGTTGTCGCAAAGATGAATTTGACGTGTGCGGGCGGTTCCTCCAGCGTTTTAAGCAATGCGTTGAAGGCGCTGGTCGACAACATGTGAACTTCGTCGATGATGTAAATCTTGTAGCGGGCACTGGCCGCGCGATAGTGCACACTGTCGATGATTTCGCGGATGTCGTTTACGCCGGTACGGCTGGCGGCATCCATCTCCATGACATCGACATGGCGCCCTTCCATAATCGCCTTGCAGTGCTCGCATTCGCCACAAGGTTCGGTTGTCGGGCCACCATTTCCGTCGGGGCCAATACAGTTCATGCCCTTGGCGATAATACGGGCGGTGGTCGTTTTCCCCGTTCCGCGAATGCCGGTCATGACAAAGGCTTGTGCAATCCGGTCCGCCTCAAACGCGTTTTTAAGCGTGCGCACCATGGCCGTTTGCCCAACGAGGTCGACAAAGGTCTCGGGGCGATATTTGCGGGCGAGTACCTGATAGCCTGTGTCGGGTGTGTCGGTCATAAGGTGCTTTCGGTGCAGGTTCGGATTCGTAGTCGATTGACAAGGTATGCCGGGCAGAGCGGCGCGTCTACCGGATTGCCAAGGCTTTCTGTGTCATCCGCGCCGTTGGGCCAATGTTGCGCTGGCAAGTGTCGCGCCCTATTGGCCAGAGACCCGTGGTTGGGGTAAAGTTTGCAGGGATTAAAGTGAGTAGGGTACGGTATGCGTCTGCGCGGGGTTCGAAAAAGTCAAAATGTAGAAGATCGTCGCGGACGCGGTGGCGGGCGTGGTCTTGGTCTTGGTGGGGTTGGGCTTTTGGTTGTTCTGGCAATCGGATATTTCGCCGGCATCGATATGACCCCTTTGCTTGAGAACGCGACTGCGCCACAACAAAGCAGTGCATCCCGTGAATTGTCAGACGAAGAACAGCAAGCAGGCGCCTTTTCCGCCGCGGTGCTGGGAACAACCGAACAGGTCTGGGACCGCGTATTCCAAGAGCAATTGGGGCAGGTCTATCAACCGCCCGTCCTTGTCTTGTTTTCCGGTGTGACCCAAAGCCCTTGCGGAGGCGCGAGCGGCGCGACAGGCCCTTTTTATTGTCCTGCCGATGAAAAGGCGTACCTCGACACAGACTTTTTCGCCACCATGGCCCGCCAATTGCAGGCAGGAGGTGATTTCGCTGCGGCTTATGTGATCGCGCATGAGGTCGCCCACCATGTTCAAAACGAACTAGGTATACTGGGCGAGGTAAACAGAGTGCGGCAACGGGTTTCCGAAGTCGAAGCCAATGCGCTGACCGTTCGGTTAGAGTTGCAGGCGGATTGCCTGTCCGGAGTTTGGGCGCGCAACGTTGACGGATTGTTGGAACCCGGTGACATGGAAGAAGCCCTAAACGCGGCGCGCATGATTGGTGATGACCATTTGCAGGCGCGCGCAGGGCGCGTCCCGCAACCCCACACCTTTACACACGGGACGTCGGCCCAACGCGCCGGTTGGTTCAAGCGCGGATACGATAGCGGTGAAATTCGGGTATGTGACACCTTTGGAGCATCACGCTTGTGAGCTTTGAAATTGCGTCTCTAGAAGCAGGCGGGGGCACCTTGGGAATATGTCCGATTCCCGGGCGGGACGGGGGCTATGCCGCCGATTTGGATTTGCTACTTCAATGGAAGCCGCAGATGGTTTTGACCATGACCGAACGGGTGGAACTTGAGCGTGTTGGCGCGAGGGACTTTGCCCAAGACCTTAGAGACGCTGGCATCGACTGGATACACTTGCCGATCCGAGATTTCGGGGCACCACAGGGCCAAACTCTGGATCGATGGGCGCAGGCCAGTGCAAACGTCAAAACCATCTTGAACGATGGCGGGCGTGTTCTGGTGCATTGTTTTGGGGGATGCGGACGGTCGGGCATGGCGATCATGCGAGTGATGGTGGAACTTGGTGAAGAACCGGATGCGGCGCTGGCGCGGCTGCGCAGTGTGCGGCCATGCGCCCTTGAAACTGCACGCCAGATAGACTGGGCGCGCAACGGTCAATAGAGCACGCCGGCAACAGAAGGGCGTTCAAGCCGCGCGCAAATGCGAGTTCGCCGGGCTACAAAACGTAAGAGGGAATAAGGTGAGAGGTTGGACATCGACCCAAGCGGGGCTCGTTGTGGCTGCTTCCTTCCGGACCTGACCAGGTTGGCGAGGCGCCTGCCCGCGCCAACCTCTCGAGGGGTCATATATGCGGTCGGTGCGTCTGATGCAAGCCGAAGCCGTCACGCAAGATCATAACGACAGAGTAAAAATCCGTCGGGCTGTTTCGAGACAAGGGTCACATCCGATGACGTCTGCAAATAGGGTTGCGCGGCGGGCCCGGTTGGAAACGTGGCCGCCGCACCAGAAACCGGCGCGAAGGCCCATGGGCATTGTGGTTTGCCCAACCTCCCATCAACATCTACCAGATAGGCAGTGATCAGATCGCGTACCTTGGTCGTCTTTTCCAGAATGATCCGGTCGGGCGTGATGTGAGGGACATACCCCCCGCCTCCAGCGCGATAGTTGTTTACCGCAACAACGAATTTTTGGGCCGGATCAATTGGTGCCCCTTCAAACTGGACGTCATGTATGCGGTTTGCGGCTGGGTTCTGAATACTGCCATCGCGGCCATATCGGGCGGGTTGGGACAGGTCGATTCTGTACCGCACTCCAAAAATTGTATCGCTGTTGTACGGGGGGAACTCAGGATCAAGCAAAGGCTGGTCCCCTTGATCCGGCAGAATCTGGCGATAGATGCTCGCGGACATTTCTAACCAGTCTACAAGCTCGGCTCCTGTCATGACCAACGCACAGATGTCATTCGGGAAGTATTGGAGATCGGTAATGTGGCTGAGGGCGATAGGTCCCGCCGGTATGTCGGTGAAATGCGCCGTCCCGCCACGACCGCCGCATTTCTGTGGCGCACTTGCCGAGAGCAGCGGAAGTTCCGCATAGGGGGTGCCGGACAGCTGTGCCTTTACGTATCGGGCTTGTGCTTCGGCCACGACCTGAACGCCCATGTTGCCGGGCAGCAGACCAAAATAGCTGTGAAGGGGTTGATCAACGCGCCCCACGGGGCGGCGAATTTCGTCCAGAAGCCAGTTGTGGGCTGGTTGCAGGATCTCGACCAAAGCAGGGTCTTCTTGGGCCGCCTCGGGGGAGGCATCCAGCAATTCGGCATGCACCGAAGTGACGCTCCATCCGGAGTCTGTTGGTGATAGAGTCAGGTCGAACTTGCCGAGAAAACGCCCGCCCGCCGCCGGCATTAGTGCCGGAGTGCCATGTATACGCGCGTTTTCAGGATCAAGTGCGGGGTGATCCGGTTGACCTTTACCCGGAAAGGCGAGGTGGGAATGTCCCAGAACAAGCGCATCAATCCCTTTGATGTCCGCGACGCCAACACCGGCGTTTTCCATGCCCGCAAACACCGGCACACCACTTAGGCCGGTATGGGCCAAGGCAATGATGACATCTGCCCCCTGCGATTTGAGGGAGGCCACACAGTCACGAGCCGTTTGCACGATGTCATGAGCAACCAGTTTTTCACCGATCCGCGAGCGATCCCAGCTTAATACCTGCGGCGGCATCACACCAAAAATCCCAATCTTGATGGTGTGCTGTGCACCTTCTTGATCGGTGACGGCCCGCTCAAGCATGACGTGGGGCTGCCATACACCTTTTGTTTCCGCAGCACCCGCCTTGGTTGGCACAAGATTGGCGCAAAGGCAGGGGAAATGGGCACCGGACAATGTACCCTTCAGGGCGCTCAGAGACAGGTTGAATTCGTGGTTCCCCAAAGCGGCCGCATCATATTTCAAATGGTTCATTGCCGAGATCACTGGATTTTCGAGCGTGTCCGGTGGCGACAGGTCAACGAACAGGTCCGACAAAGGAGTGCCTTGCAGGAAATCACCGTTATCCAGCAACAGCGTGTTTTCTGATTTGGAACGTTCCGTGGCAATCACGCTGGCGACACGGCAAAGCGCGGGACGGTCGGATGCTGCATCCGCGTAATAGTCATAAGACAGCAGGTTGGCGTGCACATCGCTGGTTGCGAGGACCGTAAGAGCAACATTTTTCGAGTTTGAATTGAGCACTGTATTGGCTGCCATTTCTGCATCGATAGTATTGAAAGAAAACAAGAAAACGAAAACGCACAAATTACCTGATTACAGAATCACCCTGACAGAAAATCTACAAGAGTAGAAATTCAGAAACTCCCCGGATCGAAAAGATATTGTGCATTCACATCTTTATGACGGTGAACGGCCACCTTTCGATTGCCCGCCCGCGCAAGGCATGGCAATCGGAAGGGAACAGGAGACGCACATGAAACATGCTGAAACGGTCACTTTTGGTGGTTCAGGTCTGGACCGGTTCGCGCATTTGCGCGGTGATGCCCAAGGATTAAGCAAAGCCAAGCAGTCTGCCGGAACAACCGCGATTTTGCTGTGGCGCGGCAAACCGTTGGTACATGCCGAGGATCGCGGGACACTTGTCCGGCTTCCGATGGATCATGTTGTGCTGAAGGAAGCGATTTCCGAGCCGATTTATCTCGGGCGGGAAGACAGCGGAGACTGCTTCGCCTACGATATTTCAAACTGGACGCCTGACGCCTTGGATAGTGATGCGCTGGACAGTTTCCTTGATCGCAGTGAACAGCATCATCCGCTTTTGGACGCGGGGCAGGTGTTTTGTGAACTGCGCGGTATCATGCCCGAACTGAGCGCAAGAGATGCGGAGCTGGCCGCGACGGCCAAGGCGGTTTTCGGCTGGCATCGATCCCACCGGTTCTGTGCCTTGTGTGGTGAGCAAAGCGTTATGGCTATGGCGGGTTGGCAGCGCGATTGCCCTTCTTGTGGGGGGCATCACTTTCCGCGCACCGATCCGGTTGTGATCATGTTGATCACGCGGGGCAACAACGTTCTGATGGGGCGCAGCCCGGGTTGGCCCGAAGGTATGTACTCGCTTCTTGCCGGATTTGTGGAGCCCGGAGAAACGCTTGAGGCCGCCGTGCGCCGCGAGGTTGTGGAAGAGGCCAACATCAAGGTCGGTGATGTCGAATATGTCGCCAGCCAGCCTTGGGCCTTTCCTTCATCCTTGATGTTTGGCTGTCGCGGCGAGGCATTGAGCGAAGAAATCACAGTGGATCCGGCCGAGCTGGAAGATGCCATGTGGGTCAGCCGCGAAGAGATGATGCAGGCCTTTACAGGGCAGCATCCTGTGCTGAAACCCGCGCGAAAAGGTGCAATTGCGCATTTCCTTCTGCGCAACTGGCTTGCAGACCGGATCGATTAACGCGAAACTGATAAAAACACCCTAAGAGCAGTGATATGGATATTTCAACAAAAGCAGATATGGACGTCCCGATCGCACAGGCTTTCGAGATGGTGACGGATTTTCCACGCCACGAGCGTTCGGCAATGCGACGCGGCGCCGAAATCTCTAGAACTGACACGCTCAAAGCGCCCGGTGTTGGCGCGGCCTGGAACATCCGGTTCGAATTGCGTGGCAAGACACGTGACATGTCTTTGGAGGTTGTTGAGTTTGACCGTCCGAACCAATTAGCGCTTGAGGGTACGTTGCAGGGTCTTGATTCGCGCATTGATGTGGAGCTTGTCGCCCTATCCCGCACCCGGACACGCCTGAACCTGCGGGCGAATCTCAAACCGCGCACTTTGACGGCGCGCCTGTTGCTGCAATCGGCCAAGCTGGCGTCCGGCAACATCAACAAACGTTTGAAGAATCGTATGGTCGCTTACGCAGAAGACATGGAAGCCCGCTATTCCAAGCTGGCTTAAACAGCCTTCAACCGGTCTTTTGGGCCGCTTATCTATAGATGGCGCGGCTCGGCAGACGGATAAACGCCCAAAATCGACAGCGAGTTGGTGAAATAATCCAGCTCTTCCAGCGCCCGCCGTACGGGCGGATCGTCGGGGTGGCCTTCAATATCTGCATAAAATCGCGTCGCCGTGAACGATCCGTCGACCATATAGCTTTCCAGTTTTGTCATGTTGACGCCGTTGGTCGCAAAACCACCCATCGCCTTGTAAAGCGCAGCCGGAATGTTGCGCACCTCAAAGACAAAAGTCGTCATCATCTCAAGTTCGCCACGGCGCGACATATCCGGTTCACGCGACATAATGACAAAGCGGGTGGTGTTGTGGCCGTGGTCTTCGATGTCTGACGCCAGAACATTGAGATCATAAATCTCGGCTGCCAACTCGGATGCGAGCACGCCTTCGGTTGTCGCGTCACTTTCCGCAAGCACTCTGGCTGCGCCCGCGCTGTCGGCAGCGGCGACGCCTTTGATGCCGTGCAGTTTCAGAAAATTCGCGGATTGTGGCAGCAAAACAAGGTGCGCACGCACCATGTCGATGTCTTCCAAGGTAACACCGGGTTGTCCCAAAAGGCTGATGCGGACGCGCACGAAAGCCTCGTCAACGATATGAAGCCCGCTTTCAGGCAAAAGACGGTGAATGTCGGCAACACGTCCATAGGTCGTGTTTTCGATTGGCAGCATCGCGAGGTCGGCCTCGCCGGTGCGTACAGCCGCGATCACTTCTTCGAAGGTATTGCACGGAAGGGCTTCCATATCCGGGCGGGCTTCGTGACAGGCCTGATGCGAATATGCGCCGGGTTCTCCCTGAAATGCGATGCGTTTGGTCATCTGTTGCTTTTCCGTCCTTTGCGCCAGCGTGGGCGTTTCGTCGCGGTAACTATACCTTGCGTTTGGTAAGAGGAAGCGGATAGATACCCCGCAAACGCCACGAGACGGAAACGTAGCATGTTTGACACGATGACAATGACCAAGACCCTCGGCGCACTGTGCGGGTCTCTTTTGATCCTTCTGCTGGGTGCATGGGCCGCAGAAACCCTGTATCACGTTGGTGGCGGTGGCCACGGCGATCACGCCGCACAGGCATATGTGATCGAAGTCGAAGGTGAAGACGGCAACGGTGCCGAAGAAGCCGAAGAAGGCCCGTCGCTTGAAGAATTGATTGCTTCAGCAGACGTTGCCAAAGGCGCAAAAGCCTTTAGCAAGTGTAAAGCTTGCCACAAGTTGGAAGACGGCGCGAATGCGACCGGCCCGCACCTGTTTGGTGTTGTGAACCGCGCAGTCGGTTCGGTG
Organism: Shimia thalassica; assembly: GCF_001458215.1. Lineage (GTDB taxonomy): Bacteria > Pseudomonadota > Alphaproteobacteria > Rhodobacterales > Rhodobacteraceae > Shimia > Shimia thalassica. The sequence goes on from NZ_CYTW01000003.1 coordinate 82,096, forward strand.
CCCGGATTTGGGTACTCTGGCAAACTGGTTGCAGTTGCAGACGTATGGTCGCCTGAAAACCTGAACGGATTTATTGAAAACCCCAAGAAATTCGCACCAGGCACCAAGATGTCTTTCTCTGGCATGAAAAAGCCAACAGATCGCGCAAACCTGATCGCTTATCTGGACAGCATCGGCAACTGATCGCGCGTCACAACAGAGTTAGTCAAAGGCCGCTGTAGAAATACAGCGGCCTTTTTCGTTTTGATCCTGCTGTGATTTGCATGGGGTTGCAGGCGCGCTAAATCCATAACCGCAGGCGGTATCACATCCGGAATGCCCCCCGCTTTGGGATCGCACGGGCATTTCACAGCTTGTTTATGCAATCTCACCTTGAAGTTGGGGGGGGTGGCACTTTAGCTTGAGCCACAAGAATAACGACGAAAAGTCCGGCAGAAAAAGGAAGAGCCATGTCTCGCACACGCGTTCAGGCTGTTGAAATACAGGGTTTTGCACATTTTGGTCGCTGGCTGGCCGCGGGTGCTGCCGCGGTGGCGCTGATGATCGCCGGGCAATCCGCCCGTGCCGAAGAGGGCAAAATCATTCAAAGCCACGGCTATTCCTACTTCGGTGATTTGTCTTATCCCAAGGACTACACGCATTTTAACTATGTGAATCCGGATGCCCCCAAAGGTGGTGAAATCGCACTTTGGGCACCAGGCACCTTTGATTCGATGAACCCCTACAGCCGCAAGGGCCGCGCGGGGCGCTATAGCTGGATGATGTATGAAAGCCTTCTTGGAGAGGCCCCTGCAGGTGGCGCAGGGCTTCCTGCCGATGTGTATGGCGAAACTTACGGGTTGCTCGCGGAAAGCCTCGAATACGACGAAGGCAAAACATGGGTCATTTTCCATATGCGTCCAGAGGCGACCTTCTCGGATGGATCGCCAGTTACCGCTCATGACGTGGTCTTCAGCCACAATCTTTTGCTTGAGCAAGGTCTGCCGTCTTATGCGCAGGCTGTGAAGAAACGGGTTCTAAGCTCGGAAGCTTTGGATGATCACACGGTCAAGTTTACCTTTGCCGAAGGCATTTCGCGGCGCAGCCTGATTGATCAGGTTGGTGGCGTACCGGTGTGGTCCAAAAAATGGTTCGAGGAAACCGGTGCTCGTCTTGATGAGCCGCGTATGGAGGCATCAATCGGGTCGGCACCCTATATGGTCGACAGCTATGATGTGAACCGGCGGATCGTCTATAAGCGTAACCCTGATTACTGGGGGTGGCATTTGCCGATCAACAAAGGGCGCCACAATTTTGATTTTATCCGGATCGAATATTTTGCGGACGACTCGGCGGCCTTTGAGGCTTTCAAAGCTGGTGAATACACATTCCGCGCCGAGGGCAATTCCAAACAGTGGGCCACAGGGTATGATTTTCCGGGTATCCAAAAAGGTTGGGTTCTGAAGGAAGAGCTTCCGGACGGCACACCGCCCACACCAAACGGGATTGTGTTCAACCTTGGCAAAAAGGATTTGCAGGACCGGCGCGTGCGCGAGGCGATTTCTTTGGCTTATAACTTTGAGTGGACCAATGAATCACTCCAGTTCGGCCTTTTCAAACAGCGTCATTCGTTTGTGCAAGGTGCCCCACACGAGGCAATCGGTGTCCCAGAGGGCAAAGAGCGCGAATTGTTCCTGAGCCTTGGTGATCTGGTGCCCGAGGAAATTCTGAGTGAACCCGCTGTGATGGCGCATGAATCAAGCCCCAAACGCGAGATCGACCGGCGGAACCTGCGCACCGCAATGGCATTGTTGGACGAGGCGGGCTGGGACGTTGGTGATGACGGCATGCGCCGTAACGCTGCTGGTGAAACGCTGAAGATCAACTTCCCACTGCCGTCTTCGGCATCAGGCACGCTGGGTGCTTTTGTGGAAGTATTCATTCAAAACCTGCGCCGCATGGGTGTTGATGCCACGACGGAAAAAGTTGACCCCGCACAATACACCTTGCGAGAGCGGGACCGTGATTATGATCTGGTCTTTGATAACTATGTCGCGTTTTTGGATACCGGAACAGGCCTGCACCAGCGCTATGGCTCCGCAGAAGCGGCGTTTAGTTTGTTCAACCCTGCTGGCCTTGCCAGTCCTTTGGTCGACAAGATTATCGACATCTCGTTGGAAACCGAAACCAGTGAAGATCGTGACGTCGCCCTGATGGCGCTGGATCGGGTCCTTCGTTGGGAACGGTTCATGATTCCCGTGTGGTACAATGACAGCACATGGGTTGCTTATTATAACCAGTACGAATATCCTAAACCGCTGCCGCCTTATGCGCTGGGCGAATTGGATTTCTGGTGGTTCAATGCAGATAAAGCGGCCAAGCTTAAGGCCGAAGGCGCGCTGAGGTAATAGCTGAATGGGCGCCTATATCCTAAGACGGCTGTTGTTGATCATTCCGACCTTGCTCGGGATCATGATTATCAACTTCACATTGGTTCAGTTCGTGCCCGGTGGTCCGGTCGAGCAGGTCATTGCCCAAATCCAAGGGCAGGGTGACGTGTTCGAAGGATTTGCCGGAGGCGGACAGGATGCCGGTAACCTTCAAGCAGATGACTTCACCGGTGGTGCAGGGGGCAGCAGCAAATATGCGGGCGCCCAAGGGCTTCCGCCAGAATTCATTGCGCAACTCGAAAAAGAATTCGGGTTTGATAAACCTCCGCTCGAGCGTTTCATCACCATGTTGGGCAACTACATGACGCTGGATTTCGGCGAGAGTTACTTTCGCAAGATTTCCGTGACCGATCTGGTTCTGGAAAAGATGCCGGTGTCGATCACGTTGGGGCTGTGGTCCACGCTAATTGCCTATCTTGTGTCCATCCCGCTGGGCATCCAAAAGGCCGTTCGCGACGGATCGCCCTTTGACACATGGACCAGTGGCGCCATCATCGTGGCCTATGCCATCCCCGGTTTCCTGTTTGCGATCTTGCTTCTGGTTCTGTTTGCCGGTGGATCATACTGGAAAATTTTCCCGTTGAGGGGGCTCACCTCCGACAACTTTGACGACCTGACGGCCATTGGCAAAATTCTTGATTATCTTTGGCACATCGCGCTGCCGGTGGCAGCATCGACGATTGCGGCCTTTGCAACATTGACCTTGTTGACCAAAAACTCGTTTCTGGACGAGATCAAGAAACACTATGTCATCACGGCCCGTGCTAAGGGCCTTTCGGAAAGCCGTGTTTTGTATGGCCATGTCTTCCGGAATGCGATGTTGATTGTGATTGCCGGTTTTCCTGCGGTCTTTATCGGTGTGTTCTTTGGCGGATCGCTGATTATCGAGACGATTTTCTCTCTGGATGGATTGGGTCGACTGGGGTTTGAAGCCGCTGTGGCGAGGGACTATCCAGTGATCTTTGGAACGCTGTTCATTTTCGGACTGATTGGCCTTGTTGTCGGAATTCTGTCGGACATGATGTACGTTCTGGTTGATCCGCGGATCGATTTTGAGAAGAGGGAGGGCTGATGGCTTTGTCTCCTCTGAACCAGCGCCGCTGGCGGAATTTCAAGCGGAATCGGCGGGCCTATTGGTCGCTGATCCTGTTTTCCATCGCATTCTTCGTGACCCTGTTCGCCGAAGTCTTGGCGAACGACAAACCCATCGTCGTCAACTATCGCGGCGAATACTATGTGCCCGTAATCAAGTTCTATCCCGAGACGGCCTTTGGTGGCGATTTCAAAACCGAGGCGGATTACAAGGATCCGGTCGTGCAATGTCTGATTGCCACCGGCGGTGTAGATTATTGTTTTGATGAACCGGAAGAGATCATTTCCGAGGTTAAGGCGGGCAACTACGCGGAAGACGGGTATCAAAAAGGCTGGGCCATATGGCCTCCTATTCCGTATTCTTTTGACACACCGGTTGATCGGCCCGGCGCGGCACCTTTGCCACCGAACGGCCATAACTTGCTGGGCACGGATGACCGAAAACGCGATGTTCTGGCGCGTGTGATCTACGGGTTCCGTCTGTCGATTTTCTTCACGTTGATCGTCACCACTCTGGCCAGCTTTATCGGTATTATTGCCGGCGCCATTCAGGGGTACTTTGGCGGTTGGGTTGATCTGATCTTCCAGCGGGTGATCGAAATCTGGAGCTCTACACCCAGCCTTTATATTATCATCATACTGTTCGCGATCTTGGGGCGCAGTTTCTGGCTGCTTGTGTTCCTGACGGTGCTGTTCGGCTGGACGGCCTTGGTGGGCGTGGTGCGGGCAGAATTCCTGCGCGCCCGTAACCTCGAATATGTTCGCGCGGCCAAGGCTCTTGGCGTCAGCAACCGCGTGATCATGTTCCGCCATATGCTGCCTAACGCGATGGTGGCGACGGTCACGATGCTGCCCTTTATCGTAACGGGAACGATTTCGACTTTGGCGGGTCTTGATTTTCTCGGGTTCGGCCTTCCGTCAACCGCCCCTTCGCTGGGTGAGTTGACGCTGCAGGCAAAGCAGAACCTTCAGGCACCATGGTTGGCATTCACGGCCTTCTTTACCTTCGCTTTGATGTTGTCGCTGCTGGTGTTCATCTTCGAAGGTGTCCGTGATGCCTTTGACCCACGAAAGACGTTTTCATGAGCGCGCCTGTCTGCGAAAACAAGCTGCAATGCCAGCTGAACGGGGTGGTTGGCACGGCTATGTTCCTGTCTGTCATGATCCTTCTTTGGGCGGGATATGACATGCTGAGTACGAGGATGTCTCTTAAGGGGGCGGTGTTTGCGACTCTATTGCTCGCACCAACGCTGGCGTCTGTGGCCTTCGCTGCCTTGATGAAACAAACGGGGCGGTCCATGGGCTGGGCCGGTTTGGCCTTTACTGCAGGTGGCGCGGCTTGGGGTGTGTTTGTCTTGAACGGGGTTACGCACCTATGAGCATTCTTGAAGTCAAAGACTTGCGCGTTGCCTTTCGCCAAGACGGGGAATCTGTCCAGGCCGTGAAAGGTGTGTCTTTTTCCGTTGATCGGGGAGAAACCGTTGCTTTGGTCGGTGAGTCCGGTTCGGGGAAATCCGTAACGGCCCTGTCGAGCGTGTCGTTGCTGCCCTCCAGTGCCGAGATTTCCGGCAGCATCACCTATGACGGCCAAGAGATGGTCGGCGCGGAAGACAAGTTGCTGCGCAAGGTGCGGGGGAACGATATTTCGTTCATTTTCCAAGAGCCGATGACATCTCTCAATCCGCTGCACACTCTTGAAAAGCAGTTGGAAGAATCCTTGGCCTTGCATCAGGGCATCGTTGGAGATGCCGCCCGCGCACGTATTCTTGAATTGATGGCCAAGGTTGGCATCCGCGATGCCGAAAGCCGGTTGGGTGCCTATCCTCACCAGCTTTCCGGTGGGCAAAGACAGCGGATCATGATCGCGATGGCCCTGGCGAACAAGCCCGATGTGCTGATTGCGGACGAACCGACGACGGCCCTCGACGTGACCATTCAGGCGCAAATTCTTGAACTGTTGGCAGATCTGAAAAAGACCGAGGATATGGGTCTTTTGTTCATCACGCATGATTTGGGGATCGTGAAACGTATCGCCGACAAGGTCTGCGTGATGAAAGGCGGCGAGATCGTCGAGGCAGGGCCCGTTGATCAGATTTTTGGCAATCCACAGCACGAATACACAAAAACCCTTTTGAGTGCCCGCACCGTTGGGGCGCCTGATCCTGTGTCGCAAGATGCGGAAACGATTACTGAGACGGAAAACCTCAAGGTTTGGTTCCCAATCCAGCGCGGCTTCTTTCGCAAAACAGTGGGCCATGTGAAGGCCGTCAACGATGCGACCATTTCCGTGCGCTCAGGCGAAACGCTTGGGATTGTCGGCGAATCGGGATCCGGGAAAACGACATTGGCTTTGGCCATTATGCGTCTGATTGCATCAGAAGGCGGGATCACCTTTAACGGTCAAGATGTGCGCAGCTGGTCGAGCCGTGAACTGCGTGATCTGCGCAAAGATATGCAGATTGTCTTTCAGGACCCGTTCGGAAGCCTTAGTCCGCGTATGACGTGCGAACAGATTATCGCAGAAGGCCTTGGGGTGCATGGCAATCCCGACGGGCGAAGCGAACGTGATCTTGTTGCGGAAGTTATGGAAGAAGTCGGATTGGATCCGGCCTCGATGGATCGTTACCCGCACGAATTTTCCGGTGGCCAGCGTCAGCGCATCGCAATCGCGCGTGCAATGATCCTACGGCCCAAGCTGGTAGTGCTGGATGAACCCACAAGTGCGTTGGATATGACGGTGCAGGTTCAGATTGTGGATCTGCTGCGGAATCTGCAGCGGAAATACGGGCTCGCCTATCTCTTTATCAGCCACGACCTGCACGTCGTGCGCGCGATGAGTCACAAGATCATGGTGATGAAGGCAGGGGACGTGGTCGAGCAGGGAGAGGCGGAAGCGCTCTTTCAAAATCCACAAACCGACTATACCCGCGATTTGCTGGCTGCAGCGCCTGATCTTTGAGTGATTTAGCAGGAAAAAGAACGCCCGCCTTTCATCAAAGGCTGGCGTTTTCTGTTCTAAATTGCCGAACTGTGCCCGGCTTTATCCAGATCATAGGCGTCAAATGCGCGCGCAATCATGCGCGTCAATGCCCGTGCTTCCATCGGAATTGAAAGACCGTCAGCCGTCAGGTTAAGCATATCAGGAAAGGCTTCCATCACGCCGCGATAGAGCTTTTGAAGATCGGCCTCTGGCAGGCCAAATGACTCTCGGATTTCGGCGGAATCAATTTTGAAATCGCACATCAAGGCTTCGATCAGGCGGCTGCGCAGCTTGTCTTCGCCGCTAAATACGTGGCCGCGGCTGGTTGAAAACCGTTTTTCCCGTACGGCGGTGGTGTAAGCGGACGTTGCAGGCGCGTTTTGTGCGTACCCTTGGGGGAAGCGCGAAATAGAAGAGGCCCCAACACCGATCAGCACCTCTGCGGTGTCGTCGGTGTAGCCTTGGAAATTTCTGCGCAGGGTTCCGTTTTTCTGGGCGATGGACAGACCATCCTGTTTGGTGGCGAAGTGGTCGATGCCAATTTCGTCATAGTTGTCCCAAAGAAACAGCTTCCGTGCGGTTTCGAACAGATCAAGCCGTTCCTGAGGAGTTGGCAAAGCTTCGGAGGGGATCATCTGCTGACGTTTTGCCATCCATGGAACATGGGCATAGCCGTAAAGTGCGACGCGATCCGGTGACAACGACAACAGTTTTTGCACGCTTTCCGTGATGCGGGCATTTGTCTGATGCGGCAGCCCGAACAAAATATCGGCATTGAGACTTTTGACGCCATGGGCGCGGATCATCTCTGCGGCATCGCGGGTGATTTCGTATCCTTGAATGCGGCCAATGGTCTTTTGGATTTCGTCGTCGAAATCCTGAACCCCGATCGAGGCGCGATTCATACCGGCCGCGGACAAGACCGCAAGGCGTGCGTCGTCAATCTCGTTCGGGTCAATTTCAACCGAGAATTCACCATCGGCAGCCATCGGTGCCACGTCAAAGATCGCTCCGGCGAGGTCTTCCATCATGGCAGGCTCGAGAAGGGTCGGTGTGCCGCCCCCCCAGTGTAGCCGCGACAATGTGATGCCGTCGGGCAGATTTGCCTTCAGGATCGCAAGTTCGGACTTGAGGGTCTCGACGTAGGCCGCCACAGGCGAGGCCGTTGCCGTGCCTTGTGTCCGACATGCGCAGAACCAGCATAGCCGCCTGCAGAACGGGACATGCACGTAAAGGGAAATCTGCGAATCATCTTTGATCGCACTGATCCAATTCCCGAAAGTTTCGGGAGTTACATCATTATGAAAATGCGGTGCCGTCGGGTAACTTGTGTAACGCGGTACTTTCGCGTCAAATAGACCCAGCTTTGCCAATTGTGTTTTCGTCGCCATGGAACTAGGCTTATGCGCATCGGGTCAAGGCTAACCTTGACACAGATCAAGCGCGAACAATGAATATGCTCAAAGAACCTTCACTAAGTAATCCGCATGATTGTGTGGATTGTCCCATCCGTCACCGGGCCGTTTGTGCACGGTGCGAAACGGATGAGTTGGAAGCGCTTGAGCAAATCAAGTACTATCGCTCGTTCCAGGCGGGACAGACCCTTATTTGGTCGGGCGACCAGATGGATTTCGTTGGATCGGTTGTGTCTGGAATTGCGACGCTGACGCAGACAATGGAAGACGGTCGCACCCAGATGGTGGGGCTTTTGCTGCCTTCGGACTTTGTCGGACGGCCCGGTCGTGATGGTGCGGCATACGATGTTGTTGCAACCACTGATCTTGTTATGTGCTGTTTCCGCAAGAAGCCGTTCGAACGGATGATGATGGAAACCCCCCATATCGCACAGCGTTTGCTCGAGATGACTCTGGATGAACTGGACGCCGCTCGGGAATGGATGCTTGTTTTGGGGCGTAAAACGGCTCGTGAAAAGATTGCATCTTTGCTGTCTATTTTTGCACGCCGCGATGCATCGCTGAAGGTCGACGTCTCGAAAGACACGCTGGTTTTTGACCTGCCACTCACCCGTGAAGCGATGGCGGATTACCTCGGACTGACGCTTGAAACCGTGAGCCGCCAGATCTCGGCGCTCAAGAAAGACGGCGTTATCCATCTGGAAGGCAAGCGCCACGTCACGATCCCGAATCTGTCTCGTTTGCTGGAAGAAGCCGGCGATGACGCAGACGGCGGTATCATGGTCTAAGACGGAACAGCCGCGACCTTTCTATTTAAATTCCGTATGTTGCAAAGAAAAAGCCCGACACTTGGCCGGGCTTTTCTATTGTTTCTGGGCCACATTATCAGTGGGCGAGGAAGACCGGTATGTCTGCCTGTTCCAGCATATTACGTGTCGCGCCGCCCAAGATGGCTTCGCGGAACCGTGAGTGTCCGTATGCGCCCATCACCAGCATGTCACACTCGGTGTCCTTGGCGTGGCGAATAAGAACATCCGAAACACGTGGCAGGGTCTTTGACAGCACATCAATCTCGACGCGCACACCATGCCGCGCAAGATATTGTGACAGCATGCCACCGGGATCAGACCGGTTCGGGCCATGGGTTGGTGGGTCAATCACAACCACATGCACCGAATCCGCTTTGACCAAGAAGGGCATGGCGGCGCGAATGGCGACCAGGGCCTCGCTGCTTTCATTCCAGCCGATCGAAATCTTCTTGGGGGTGCGGATCGGATCGCCTTCTGTGGGGATCATCAAAACCGGTGCCTGCCCTTCAAACAGGGCCGCTTCCATCGTTGGCTCGAGCTCTGCTCCGGTCTTTTCGCCGTATGGTTGGGGCAGAATGACCAAATCAGAAAAGCGCGCACGTGCCGCCACATGGCGGCCTAAGTCCGCGATCTGTGCAACACCTGCTTCGGTGCCCCACCGAATACCGGACGCCCCCAAAAGCGCGGTCGCCTGGGCTTCGAGTTTCTCGCTCTCTTTTTGGGCGCGGCTTAGCGTCTCTTGCAGGATCATCGCATTGGCACCTGCGTAATAGTATCCGGTTTGACTGCGATCGACACCAAGGCAAAGCGCGTCGTAGTGAGCATCCAGTACCTGCGCGAGGGCAATCCCCTGCGTGAGTGTGGGCTCCGTGAGGCTTGCATCGGTTACAACCGACAGCAATGATCTAAAAGCCATCTGGGTCTCCCTATGGAAAAAGGTACAAACATTGGGCGATCATGAGATAATCGGCCCGTCTGTTCTAAATAGGAGCGAATTCGATCAGTTCTGCTTTGACTCAGATCAAGGTATTGCTGCGCGTGCGAACGCAAAAGACAATCAGTCTAAAATCGTCGGAGACAACACGAATCATTTCCGGCAAGACGAAGGGACGCAAAATGTTGAATTATATCAAGCTTATCGCGCTTGCTGTGGTCACGCTGTTCGCGATGATTGCCGCAAACTATGCGCGCGATGTGGCTTACCAGATTCACGCTATTATCGTGGCGTTGGTGTCGGGTGGCCTTTTTATCTGGACCTTGCGGAGTGTTGGCGACACAAAAGTTGCCCCGCAGAACGAATATCTTGACGGCGTGGTCCGCGCCGGTGTCATCGCCACATCCTTTTGGGGTGTTGTCGGTTTTCTGGCAGGCGTCTTTATCGCTTTCCAGCTGGCCTTTCCGGCGTTGAACTTTGATTGGGCACAGGGCTATGCCAACTTTGGCCGCCTGCGCCCGCTGCACACGTCGGCAGTGATCTTTGCTTTTGGCGGTAACGCCCTGATCGCGTCGTCGTTTTTTGTTGTACAACGTACCTCGGCAGCCCGTCTTTGGGGCGGCAACCTGAGCTGGTTCGTTTTCTGGGGCTATCAGCTGTTCATCGTGCTGGCTGCGACCGGCTATTTGCTGGGTGGCACACAGTCGAAAGAATACGCAGAACCCGAATGGTATGTTGATCTGTGGCTGACTGTTGTTTGGCTCGCTTATCTGGCTGTGTTCCTGGGCACGGTTATCAAGCGTAAAGAAAAGCACATCTATGTTGCCAACTGGTTCTATCTGTCCTTCATCGTCACCGTTGCGATGCTGCACGTTGTGAACAACCTGTCGATCCCGGTTTCGGTTTTCGGTTCCAAATCGGTTCAGGTTTTCTCGGGCGTGCAAGACGCGATGACCCAGTGGTGGTACGGCCACAATGCTGTTGGCTTCTTCCTGACCGCGGGCTTCTTGGGCATGATGTACTACTTCATTCCGAAACAAGCCGAGCGTCCGGTCTTCTCGTATAAGCTGTCGATCATCCACTTCTGGGCCCTGATCTTCATCTATATCTGGGCAGGTCCACACCACTTGCACTACACCGCGTTGCCCGACTGGGCGTCGACACTGGGTATGGTCTTCTCGATCGTTCTCTGGATGCCGTCGTGGGGTGGTATGATCAACGGTCTGATGACCCTGTCGGGGGCTTGGGACAAGCTGCGCACCGATCCGATCATTCGTATGATGGTTATCTCGGTTGGCTTCTACGGCATGTCGACCTTCGAAGGTCCGATGATGTCGATCCGCGCTGTGAACTCGCTGTCGCACTACACTGACTGGACAATTGGCCACGTGCACTCTGGTGCTTTGGGCTGGAACGGCATGATCACTTTCGGTGCTCTGTACTATCTGGTTCCGGTTCTGTGGAAGCGCGAGCGTCTGTATTCGCTGTCGCTGGTTTCCTGGCACTTCTGGTTGGCGACAATCGGCATCGTTCTTTACGCTGCTTCGATGTGGGTCACCGGCATCATGGAAGGTCTGATGTGGCGCGAAGTTGATGCAAACGGTTTCCTTGTAAACTCGTTCGCTGACACGGTTGCTGCGAAGTTCCCGATGTACGTCGTGCGTGGTGTTGGCGGTCTGATGTTCCTGACCGGTGCAATCATCATGTGTTACAACCTGTATATGACTGTACGCGCTGCGCCGGCAAAAGAGCCGCTCGCAACTGCAGTCCCGGCTGAATAAGGAGGTCCGGAGCAATGGCAATTCTCGATAAACATAAAATCCTCGAGACCAACGCGACTCTCCTGCTGATCTTCAGCTTCTTGGTCGTAACCATCGGTGGCATCGTGCAAATCGCACCGCTGTTCTGGTTGGAAAACACCATCGAAGAGGTCGAGGGCATGCGTCCTTACACACCTCTCGAGATGGCTGGTCGTAACATCTATATCCGCGAAGGCTGCTATGTCTGCCACTCGCAGATGATCCGTCCAATGCGTGATGAGGTCGAACGTTACGGCCACTATTCGCTGGCGGCAGAGTCGATGTACGACCACCCCTTCCAGTGGGGTTCAAAACGGACAGGTCCTGATCTGGCTCGTGTTGGTGGTCGCTACTCGGATGACTGGCATGTTGACCACCTGCGTGATCCGCAGTCGGTTGTGCCGGAATCTGTGATGCCCAAGTATGGCTTCCTCGAGCGCAAGATGATCGATGGTAAGTACATTGGTGATGTCTTGGCGACCAACGCCCTCGTCGGTGTACCTTACACCGAGGATATGATTGCGAACGCACAGGCTGACTTTGCGGCGCAAGCAGATCCCGACAGCGACTATGATGGTCTGCTTGAACGCTATGGTGACAAGGTAAGTGTCCGCAATTTCGATGGCCATGAAGGTGTTTCGGAAATGGATGCGATGGTCGCATACTTGCAAATGCTGGGTACGCTGGTTGATTTCTCAACCTTCACTCCAGATGCGTCGCGGTAAGGAAGCTGAACATGGAAACATATTCCCTTCTACGTGAGTTTGCCGACAGCTGGATGTTGCTTTTCCTGTTCGCCTTCTTCGTTGGTGTGATTGTCTGGGTTTTCCGCCCAGGCTCCACCAAGGAATATAGCGAAACAGCAGACATCCCGTTTCGGCACGAAGACAAACCCGCCACGGATTAAGGAGGCGAGGACATGAGTAAGAAACCTGTACAAAAAGGCCAAGAGGTCGAAACGACCGGCCACAGCTGGGACGGTATCGAAGAGTATAACAATCCACTGCCAAAGTGGTGGGTGTATATCTTCTATGCATGTATCGTCTGGGCGATCGGTTATAGTATCATGTATCCGGCCTGGCCGGGTATCAAAGGCGCAACTGCCGGTGTGTTGGGGTGGTCTACACGTGAAAACGTACAGATCGACATCGACACGGCAGCGGCGAAACTGGCCCCGATCAATGCCAAGCTTGAAGCAGCTGAACTGACAGCCATTTCCGGAGACGCCGAGCTGAACGCTTATGCGGTTTCGGCTGGTGCAGCGGTGTTCAAGACCTGGTGTGCCCAGTGTCACGGTTCCGGTGCTGCCGGCGCGGTTGGATATCCCAACCTGCTGGACAATGACTGGCTGTGGGGCGGCGACATCGAAGCCATCCACACAACTGTCAGCCACGGCATTCGTAACGAAGACGACGATGATGCGCGGTATTCCGAAATGCCTGCTTTCGGCGAAATGCTGGAGCCAGAGGAAATCGTTCAAGTTGTTAACTTCGTGATGACCCTGTCGGGCGAAGAGGCCAACGATGCGTCTATGGTCGAGGCTGGTGCTGTTGTGTTCGAAGACAACTGTTCTTCGTGCCACATGGAAGACGGTACTGGCGACCGTGAGCAGGGTGCTCCGAACTTGACGGATGCAATCTGGCTTTATGGCGGAAGCTATGAAGATATCACGGAAACCGTAAACTACAGCCGTTATGGCGTTATGCCACCTTGGTCGCGTGAGGCCAGCGAGGCTGGTCGTCTGACAGAGGCGCAGATCCGCGCTGTGTCTGTCTATGTCCACCAGTTGGGCGGCGGCGAATAAAGTATCAAAGGCGGCGCGTTGAGCGCCGCCTTTATTTGAATTCCGGGGTTGTATGATCCTGGTTTGGCCACCGGCTTTCCGTCCTGTTCGCGCGTTTCCTGGAAAGCCGGTGTTTCCATTTCCTCACAACGTTAGCTTTGTATGCCTCGGTGAAATTCTCGCCGCGGTTTTTTCGCATTGGGATCAACGCTTCGGATTTGGCGGGGGGCTACTGGGCTTAGGGCCTTGGTTTATCGGGGTTTGGCCTGTGGCCAAATGGAACGAATTTGAAAGAATCTGTATCATGGCTGACCTCTATTAGTTGCAGGATGTGTCTTGAAAAATGAATGAATTTGGCCAAATCTACGAGTCTGGAATAAAGAGAACGTGTAAGTAGAGGTTACATATGGAGTGGCGCCATCTTCCCCCGCTCAGCGCTTTGCGTGCCTTTGCGGCCTTTGCCGAAAAAGGATCGGTGCAATCTGCCGGGGCGGCTTTGAACGTCAGCCATGCGGCAATCAGCCAGCAGATACGCAACCTTGAAACCCATTTAGGCATCGTCTTGCTGGATCGATCTGCGCGGTCGGCGTCATTGACGATTGAGGGGCGTCAGCTCGCAGAGGCGTTGCTGGATGGGTTTTCGACCATGATCCAACGGGTCGAGGATCTGACTGCAAAAGAGGTCGTGCGCCCACTTCATATTGCTACCACGCCTGCGTTTGCGTCGAACTGGCTGGTGCCGCGTTTGCCAGAGTTTCGGGAAAAACATCCCGACATCGATATCATGATCGATCCGAACCCTTCTTTGACAGACCCTTCGGCTGGCGGGATCGATGTCTGCATCCGGTACGGGAACGGACGATGGGATGGATTGCAGTCTGAAGAACTTTTGCCTTCATCTATTGCCGTTGTCGCCGCGCCGTCACTTATCGGCGATCAAAAAATCATGTCCCCTGCCGATCTGGTTCATTTTCCATGGCTTCAGGAATTTGGCACTTCGGAAAGCACGGTTTGGCTGTCTGAAAACGGCGTGCATGATGGCACGGTCAAAGGCGGGATGATCCACCTGCCGGGGAACCTGATGGATCAGGCTGCCCGAAACGGGCAGGGGGTTGCCGTTACCGCGCGCGCATGGGTCGAAGACGACCTAAAGGCAGAACGATTGGTGCTTCTGTTCGAGGGTTCGTGTGAAAAGGGCTATCACGTCGTGTATCAGCCGGATGCCCTGCGCCCTTCGGCGCGATTGTTTCGGGCGTGGTTGCGGCGCTTGGCGCAAAAACGTGACTAGCCCATCGCGCTGTCTGTTTTGCGCAGGGCCGCCCGCTTTGCATCGTTCTTTCCACTCCAGATCGCCAGACAAGTCCATGCGATCATGTAGACGAACCCAAACCCGACAATAACCTCTCCGGGCAGTGGGCCAACATCTGCACGACGGAAGGCTTCTTCGAAACTTTGCACGGCCGTCGGGTGCACAGCGATCTTGCCGGCAAAGGCCAGTGATTGAATGATCAGAATCCAGAGATAGTTGCGGCGGATTCGGCGCCCGACAGCAGTCAGAAAACCCACGTGGTATTTGGGGCGTAAATAATCGTTCGCCAGTTCTTTCTGCCAGTTCTCTTCCAGATGCAGATCCCCGTCATACAACATCGGCGCATAAAAGTGGGTTTCGAGCCAACGCGCCCGCGCACGCCAGACGTTGAAATACCGATACCTGCGCGCTTCGAGCATGAGAAAAAAGATGATGAGGACACCCACCAGCACCAAGGGCAGGGGAGATGCATCCGGCGAGGCAAAGGAAATCGATAAAGCAACGCCAAGTGTGACCACGGCCCAGTTGGTTGTCGTGTCCAGTCGCGTGCGCCAGATAGTGCTGCGATACACTTCGCCACGATAGAGGTGCGCTACGGCGCCGATCTCTGCGGCGTCGAGCGATTTGCGCTCAGTCTTAACTTCGGAAATTTTCCGGCCTCCCTCGGATATAAAATTTCCGCTCCCAAGGTGAATAATGCATGCCATTTGATCTGGGTCAAAGGACAAAGCAGAAGAATAGCTCAGATTAGGTGGCAAGAACCCCATGAACGAGATCGTTTCGTTTCGGGGCAAAGTTGCCAGCGGGGTATTTACCGCTGACAAAATGGTGTCGGCTTTCCGTCCTGTTCGCGCGTTTCCTGGAAAGCCGACATCGTAACTTCCTATAAAATATCATACTTGGATACATCTTCAAGCGGGAAGCACCGGAGTCGCCGAAGATCACCACGACGTGATCGCCAAGACTGTGGTATCTGTGGAAAACCTGTATCTGAAAAACATAATTTGACACATGTCAAAGTCATTGCGGTGGCAAAGCTGCAAAAGACAATCAGTGAATTCTATATGCGCGAGTGATTCCAGTGAGCACCTCCGACAACGAACCAGGTCTGTACGCAGCCCGAGAACCGATTTTTCCCAAACGGGTCAAAGGGACATTTCGTAACCTTAAGTGGATAATTATGGCCGTCACGTTGGGTATCTACTACCTAACACCCTGGATTCGTTGGGATCGCGGGCCAAGCCTTCCGGATCAGGCCGTGTTGCTGGATCTTGGAAACCGGCGCTTCTTCTTCTTTATGATCGAAATCTGGCCGCACGAATTTTACTTTGTTGCTGGGCTATTGGTGATGGCGGGGCTGGGGCTGTTCCTGTTCACCTCGGCACTGGGCCGCGTTTGGTGCGGCTATACATGTCCACAAACCGTTTGGACCGATTTGTTTATTCTGGTCGAACGATGGATCGAGGGCGACCGAAACGCGCGATTGCGCCTTCACCGTCAGAAAAAGTGGGATCTGCGCAAGGTTCGCCTGCGTTTGACCAAATATCTGTCGTGGATTTTGATCGCTCTGGCCACTGGCGGCGCTTGGGTGTTCTATTTTACGGACGCACCGACCCTGTTGGTTGATCTGATCCAGGGCACCGCCCATCCGGTTGCCTATACCACAATTGCCGTGATGACCTTCACGACCATTTTCTTTGGTGCGATCGCCCGCGAACAGATTTGTATCTATGCCTGCCCATGGCCCCGTATTCAGGCGGCGATGATGGATGAAGACACGCTGACGGTCGGGTATCGTGAGTGGCGTGGGGAACCACGCGGCAAAGCCCGCAAAGACGAACCTGAAGATGCGCACGGAGACTGCATCAACTGTATGGCCTGTGTGAATGTCTGTCCTATGGGCATCGACATTCGGGACGGTCAGCAACTTGAGTGCATTACCTGCGCGCTGTGTATTGATGCCTGTGATGACATCATGGACAAAATCGGCAAACCACGCGGGTTGATCGACTATCTGGCTCTGTCCGATGAAGAGAACGAACGGTCTGGTACAGAACCCAAAAACATCTGGAAGCACATCCTGCGCCCGCGCACGATCATGTATACCAGCTTGTGGTCGCTGGTCGGTGTTGCGCTTGTCGTGGCATTGTTCATGCGCAGCGAAATTGACCTGACAGTGGCACCTGTGCGTAACCCAACGTTTGTTACCCTTTCCGATGGGACGATCAGAAACACCTATGAGGTCCGCTTGCGCAACAAGCACGGCGAAGATCGACCTTTCCGCATCTCGATCAAAGGGGATCCGTCATTGCGCGTATCGCTTGAAGGCACACCATACGAAACTGTAACCGTGCCTGCGGACACAATGAAATTGCAGCGTGTCTATGTGCTGGCGCCACGCAATTCGGTTCCGGCAACATCCCAAAGCAGCGGATTCCGGATTTGGGTAGAGGATGCATCCAACGGGGATCGCGTGTATAAAGACACTGTATTCAACGGAAAGGTCAAATGATGTCTGAACGTCAGCTTACAGGTCGGCACGTCTTCATGATATTTGCGGGTGCCTTTGGCATTATCATTGCCGTGAACCTTGCCTTGGCCTTTTCCGCGGTCAAAACCTTTCCCGGACTTGAGGTCAAAAACTCTTATGTCGCAAGTCAGGAGTTCGATGTGCGTCGGGATGCACAGGAAGCTTTGGGTTGGGATGTCTCGGCGCGCCACGTTGGTGGTCTGCTGATCCTCTCGATCACTGATGATCTGGGAAAACCTGTCGAGGTGACAAACCTCGACGCGGTTCTGGGGCGCGCAACCCATGTCAAAGACGACATCCAGCCGAATTTCGAGTTTGATGGTACTGCATATGTGGCACCTATGACTTTGGCTGATGGCAACTGGAACATTCGGATGACCGCGCAAGCGGCCGATGGAACCGAGTTCAACCAACGTGTCATTCTGCATGTAAAAAGGTGATCCGATGACGGTTGCGATGCGCCCCAATGTCTCGGCTTGTCCGGCTTGTGCAGCAGGTCCTGCTGCCGAGGCACTGGCCGAGCAAGAGGCCCAGAAAGACGCACGGTTGGCCCTGTCTTTGCCGACAATTCATTGCGCGGCCTGTATCTCTGCGGTCGAGCGTGAATTGAACAAGCAGCCCGGCGTCAAAACGGCCCGGGTTAACCTGACGCTTAAACGTGCGACGATCGAGGCCGAAAGCGACGTTACCGCACAAGATCTGGTTTCTGTGCTTGAAGGTATCGGCTATGAGGCGCACGAACTGGATGCGGGCACATTGTCGGCCACAGAGAATGACAAGGCAGGTCGCGATCTGTTGATGCGTTTGGCGGTTGCCGGTTTTGCATCAATGAACGTGATGTTGTTGTCGGTGTCGGTCTGGTCCGGCGCAGAGGCCGCAACGCGCGACATGTTCCACTGGATTTCGGCGGCAATCGCGCTTCCGACAATCATCTTTTCGGGAAAGCCCTTCTTTGTAAGCGCCTGGTCGGCGCTCAAGAACGGCCGCCTGAATATGGATGTGCCGATTGTATTGGCAATCTCGCTTGCGGTCATGACCTCGCTTTGGGAAACCATGCTGTCAGGCGAGCACGCCTATTTTGATGCGGCATTGACGTTGGTCTTCTTCCTGTTGACCGGTCGTTACCTTGATCACCGTACACGCGCCGTGGCGCGCTCGGCCGCGGAAGAGCTTGCCGCGCTGGAAGTGCCGCGCGCAGTCCGCATCATTGATGGTGAAGAACACACTGTTCAGGTGACTGAACTGTCTGTGGGTGATCTGGTTCTGGTGCGTCCCGGCGGACGCATGCCTGTTGACGGCAATATCGTTGAAGGCCAGTCCGAATTGGATCGGTCGCTATTGACGGGTGAAACGCTTCCTGTGTTTGCCGAGCCCGGTTTGGGCGTGAGCGCGGGTGAAGTGAACCTGACAGGGCCGCTTGTCATTCGTGCCACTGCTGTTGGACAGGAAACCAGCCTTCATCGCATGGCTGATCTTGTAGCGGTCGCTGAATCCGGTCGATCACGTTATACATCCTTGGCGGACAAGGCTGCGCGGCTCTATGCGCCCGGTGTGCATATCCTGTCTGCCTTGGCTTTTGTCGGCTGGTATATCTACACGTGGGACGTGCGGACGGCATTGAATATTGCCGCTGCTGTTTTGATCATCACGTGTCCTTGTGCATTGGGCCTTGCTGTGCCCGCTGTGACAACAGCGGCTTCGGGGCGTTTGTTTCGCAAGGGGATGTTGATCAAACACTCAACCGCGTTAGAGCGTCTTGCACAGGTCGATACCGTTGTTTTTGATAAAACCGGAACCCTGACCGCCGGCACGCCAGAATTGACCAACTTGGGTGACTTCGATCAGGATGACGTCTCGCTTGCGATGGCCTTGGCGATGGGTTCGTCACATCCCTTGTCGATGGCGATTGTCTCGGCGGCCAGCGCCGCTGGCATCAAACCCGCCAAGCTGAGCGATATTGAAGAGGTTCCAGGATTTGGTACACAAGCGTTGTTGAACGGACAGCGTGTACGTCTTGGGCGCGCCACATGGGTGGGGGCAACCGCCCTGGCGCAAACGTCAGCCTTCCTTGCTTTGCCGGATGGCACCGTACGCGCGTTCACGTTTACAGACTCTTTGCGTGATGGCGCGGAGGAAGCCGTTCAAGCGCTTCTTGAAGATGGCAAAGATGTCATGTTGATCTCGGGCGATACTACCGGTGCTGTCGAGGCGCTGGCCAATCGTTTGGGAATTCAAAAGTGGATTGCCGAGGCCTTGCCAGAAGACAAGGCCGCGAAAGTTCAGGCGCTTTCGGCCAAAGGCAAACATGTTCTTATGGTCGGCGATGGTCTGAACGATACAGCGGCTCTGGCTGCGGCGCATGTGTCGATTTCTCCCGCTTCGGCGCTGGATGCCGCACGGGTTGCGTCGGATATCGTGCTTTTGGGCAGCGACCTGA
This sequence comes from Shimia thalassica, assembly GCF_001458215.1. Taxonomy (GTDB): domain Bacteria; phylum Pseudomonadota; class Alphaproteobacteria; order Rhodobacterales; family Rhodobacteraceae; genus Shimia; species Shimia thalassica. The sequence continues at coordinate 101,613 of NZ_CYTW01000003.1, forward strand.
GCCCGATTGCGGATGCATTGATCACTGCGCGTTCTGCGATCAAACGTATTCGCGAAAACTTTCGGATTGCCACGGTCTACAACATCATCGCGGTTCCCTTGGCCATTGCAGGCCTGTGTTCGCCGCTGATTGCGGCATTGGCGATGTCATCGTCTTCTATTACGGTCTCGCTGAATGCGCTGCGCCTGAGGTAAACTTACAAAATGGAAGTTCTTTCATACCTAATCCCGGTCTCCCTGTTTTTGGGGGGCATTGGACTGGCGTTCTTCATCTATACGCTCAAAAGCGACCAATACAGTGATCCCGAAGGGGACGCGCGTCGTATTCTGAGTGATGAGTACGATGATCATCCAAAGCCCTGAAATAGGGGATGATCCTACCGAAAACCGCCCGGCCAATAACCGGGCGGTTTCTGTTTGGATACGTCTTTAGCGATAGGTGACCGAGGCAGGGCTTAGGCCCTCGATCTCGACCTTGCAGGTTTGCCCATTCTGGATCGGCCCTACGCCTGCGGGTGTCCCTGTCATGATCAGATCGCCCGGTGCCAAGGACACCAGTTTGGACAGGAATGCGATGATCTGATCCGTGGGCCAGATCATCTCGGACAGATCACCAGACTGGCGAAGATCTCCATCGACCTTGCAGGTGATACGCCCCGCCGCCATAGGACCTGTCTGCGCCGCAGGGTGCAAAAGGCCGATGATGGCAGAGGCATCAAATCCCTTTCCCATGTCCCATGGGCGACGCAATGCCTTGGCATCCCCCTGTATATCGCGACGGGTCAGGTCGTTGCCTGCGGCATATCCCCAGATATGCGCGTCAGCGTCTTCAGCGGCAATATCTGCGCCACCTGTGCCAATAGCGACCACCAGTTCAGCCTCGTGGTGCAGGTTTTGGGTGACAACCGGAAAAGGCAGGGTGAGACCCGAGGTCATCGCAGCATCGGTTGGTTTTGTGAAAAAGAAAGGCGGCTCCCGATCGGGATCATTGCCCATTTCGCGGGCGTGTTCCGCATAGTTTCGTCCAACACAAAAAATGCGTCGTACAGGAAACAGCGCATCACTGCCCGCAATAGGCAGTAACGTCGGGGCGGGGGCGGGGAAGACAAGGTTACTCATGCACACAGTGTTGGCCCAGCCGTTGGCGGGACGCAACCGTGATTAAGAGGGGCCGATTGTATAACAGGTGATCTTGCGGGCCTGCAGGCGACGACATGCCAGATCCGCGGTTTCCTGTGACATTCCGACAAAGTTGGCATCAAACCCGCGAGAGTTTTTGACCACTTTGCGCAACGTTCCATCCAGTGTGCTCATTTCCGCAAGGGCGGTTTTCAACAGCTGCTTTTCGGCGGCATAGCGGCTTTGGAAGCGGCCAATGTTGATACCCCAGTGGCGCCCACCAGACGTCGAGATGCGTGTGACGACCTGCGGTTCGGGTTCCGGTTCTGCCTCGACTTTGGCCAAAACGACGGCGCTGTCGCTTTCACCAGAGCGTTCGCTCTGGGCTTCGAGCAAAGCCGATTGGATATCATGTTCGATTTCGGTCGCGGTGGCGACAACCACGGCCTGGTTTGCAGGCTCGTTAGCCCGTGGACGCAGCTTGGGGCGCAAGCTTTTGGTCACTGCCGTCGAAACCCGAATGGTTTTGCCAGCGGCGGGTTTTGCACCCGGATCCGCAGTATAGTTCGGGCGTGCGGGTTTGTTCACGGCAACGCGGCTTGGGGCGCGCTGAAAGCCCATATCAAGCAATTCGGCGACTCGGGCATTGCGGGTTGCGGTCGAGCGCCCCCCAAAAACCGTTGCGATGATCCGTTCGTTGCCACGTTCCGCCGAGGCAACAAGGTTGAAACCTGCGGCACGGGTGTATCCGGTTTTGATGCCGTCTGCACCACGGTAAGCCGCCAGAAGTTTGCGGTTCGTGTTGGACACTTCCTTGATCCCGGCATTCGTCGAACGGCGGGAGAACAGGTTATAGTAATCGGGATAGTCGTAAAACAGGTGGCGCCCCAAGGTTGTCATGTCCCGTGCGGTCGACAAATGGCCGGATTCGGTTAGGCCATGAGCGTTCTTGAAGGTTGTATTGCTCATTCCCAGCGCCCGCGCAGTCCGGTTCATCCGGCGCGCAAACTTTGCTTCAGAGCCGGAAATGGCCTCACCGATGGCTGTCGCGGCATCGTTTGCCGATTTAACTGCTGCGGCGCGGATCAGGTACCGGAACGCAATGCGCTGACCCGCCTTCAGGCCAAGCTTGGAAGGGGGCTCGGCGGCAGCGTTTTTGGAAATACGCACCTTGGTGTCGAGAGAGATTTCACCACGCTCGACCGCCTCGAAGGCAATATAAAGCGTCATCATCTTGGTTAAGGAAGCAGGGTGCAGACGTGTGTCAGCATTGCGAGAGTGCAAGACTTCGCCCGAACGGGCGTCAATCACCATTGCTGCATAAGGTGCCGCCGCTGCCGATATGGGAAGACATGCCAACAGCCATACAGCTGCCAACACAATTAGCCCCAATCGGGCCGGCTGAGTGTGCCGAACCTTCACTTGAAACTGCCTTTTTTTCTGCCTCGTGCCGCCGGTTTTCCGGTCTGGCCTGTTATTTTCTGCAGTCAGGCTAACACAGGCGCTGAATCGAATAAACCCCATGAATGCAATGATAACATCCACGTTACGTGAATGTTTTTTCAATATTTGGGGGGCAAAGACCGCTGTGCCGCAACATTGGCGATTGTGTCGAAAATGGGGCAAATATGATTTGGTTGTTTGCGACATGCTGGGCGTAGAGTCGCCTATATGAAACACGGATTACGCCGACCAGAGTCGCGCCGCTCGTTTTGCCCCCCATCGGAGGGAAGATATCATCCGATGTCCCGCACCAGATCGGGAAGGTTTGACAGCTCTTCCAGTGTTGAATACCGCGGTTCACCTTCCGGAGCTTCGGCAAATTCCAACTCCCACGTCTGGCCGTGAGGGATATAGACCCCCCAACTTCCTGCTTCGATTGCGGGGACGACGTCGGACTTCATCGAGTTTCCAACCATCATCGCGCGTTGTGGGCCATCCCCCTGTTGCGCGAACGTGGTCTGATAGATATCGGCTGTTTTGTTCGACACGATCTCGACCCAGTCAAAGAAATCACCCAATCCGGACTGCGCGAGCTTTCTTTCCTGATCCAGCAGGTCGCCTTTCGTGATCAGGACAAGTCTGTGACTTTCTCCAAGTTGTTCTACAACGTCTCGCACGTGGGGCAGCAATTCAATCGGATGCCGAAGCATCTCTCGTCCGGCGGCCATCAACTCGGCTATGACTGAGGTCGGTACTTTTTCGTCAGTGACCTCGATTGCGGTTTCGATCATGGACAGAACGAACCCTTTGATACCGAACCCGTAATGCCCCACGTTACGCTTTTCCGCCTCGAGAAGCCGCTGTTCAAGGTGGTCCTGGGCTACATAATCGGCCAGCAGTTCGGCAAACCGATCCTGTGTAATACGAAAGAAACGTTCGTTGTGCCAAAGGGTGTCGTCTGCATCGAAACCGATCGTTGTTAGGTTTTTGGTCATGCTTGCACTTGATTATTGCGCCAGAGGCTCTTTTCTAACGGGGTAGAGAGGTTATATACACCGTCGAACGTCAGTAGTGGATTCTAAACCAACCATGCAAGTGCAGCCTTTGATCATGTCCGGCGAAGACAACGACGACGGAGATTTCGGAGTCGCGGTCGAAACGCGTACACGCACAAGCCGTCCACCACTTTACAAGGTTATGTTGCTGAACGACGACTATACGCCAATGGAATTTGTCGTGCATGTTCTCGAGCGGTTCTTTGGCATGACCCATGCGGAAGCTTTCGAAATTATGCTGACCGTACACAAAAAGGGTCTTGCTGTTGTGGGTGTCTTCAGCCACGAGATTGCCGAAACCAAGGTCACTCAGGTGATGGATATGGCACGTCGGCACCAGCACCCTCTACAATGCACCATGGAAAAGGAGTGATCCGCGCCAACGCACGGATCCAAATCGCAGATGTCACAATCCCGCCTCACGATGGCCGTTCAGGATAACGGTCTCGATCTTTCGCATGCATCCCGTATTGCGGTCTTTGCGCCAATGGCGGGTTTCGATTTGTCATCGCTGCCGAAATCCAAATGCCAGATTATCCAGCCACTCAAAGTGGATCATGCTGCTTATGCGGCGGCCGGCTTTGACTGTGTGGTGCACGAAGACGGCTCTTATGATTTTGCATTGGTGTGCTTGCCACGTGCCAAGGCACAGGCCCGTGACCTGATTGCGCGGGCTGTAGCCTGTGCAGGAACCGTCATTGTGGATGGGCAAAAGACGGATGGCGTCGAAAGCTATCTCAAGGATTGCCGGAAACGGGCGGATCTTGACGGCAGCATGGCCAAGGCACATGGAAAATTGTTCTGGTTTTCCGGTGGATCGTTTGATGACTGGCGCGCGCCTTTGCGTCAAAAGATTTCGGATGATTTTGTAACCGCTGCCGGTGTGTTTTCGGCAGATGCAATTGATCCGGCGTCTCTTTTGTTGGCTCAGAGCCTGCCTGCGAAACTTGGGCGGAACGTTGCAGACCTTGGTGCCGGGTGGGGATACCTGTCCGCGCAGGTGTTAAAGCACGAAGAAGTGGAAACGCTTTACCTGATCGAAGGCGATCGCGTTGCGCTGGATTGTGCGCAAGACAACATCAAAGATGACCGGGCCGAATTCCATTGGGCCGATGTCAGAAGATGGCAGGCGCGTGCCCGTATGGATACGGTTGTCATGAACCCACCTTTCCACACAGGCCGAAGTGCAGAACCGTCTTTGGGCGTTGATTTCATCAAAGCGGCGGCCAAGATGATGGCCCCGAGTGGTCAACTGTGGATGGTTGCCAATCGTCACTTGCCTTATGAGGCAACATTGGACACGCTTTTTGCCAAGACCGAAGAAGTCGCGGGCGACAACCGCTTCAAAGTGCTCTGGGCCTCGCGCCCCGCGCGGGCACGCGGCTAATACACCATAATCTGATCTTCCAGAATCATTCGGAGGCCTCTCATGTCTTTTACGATTACAGGTAAGACTGCCATCATCACCGGCGCAGCCAACGGGATTGGCCTTGCTGTGGCGCGACATTTTGCCGATCACGGCGCGAATGTCATGTTTGCGGACATGGACGAGGGCCGTCTTGCGGACGAATTGGGGGGGCACCGTGAGGATGGCAACATCCGCTATTTTGCAGGTGATCTTCGCGAAAAACTGACAATCCAGAATTTGCTTTCGGCCACCATTGATGCCTTCGAGAGCGTCGATATTCTGGTTAATGCGTGTCGCCAGATCATGCCCAGTGATCCACTGGACCCCGATGACGACTCGGTCGAGGTGCTGTTGCAGCAGAATATGCTGACCGCGCTGCGACTGTCGCAATGTGTGGCCAAACGGATGATAAAACAGGCCGAGGGTCGTGAAGACGGGCCCGTTGGGTCCATCGTGAACCTGTCGTCCATTTCGTCTTGTCGCACACACCCCGATTTGTTGGCCTATTCCGTGTCCAATGCCGCGCTTGAACAGATGACGCGCTCGCTGGCCGTTGCTCTGGCGCCAGAGCGTATTCGCGTGAATGCGGTGGCTTTCGGGTCGGTTATGTCGGCCAGCCTTCAGGAAACCCTGAAGGAAAACCGCGAATTCCGCTTGGAAATTGAAAAGCGCACGCCGCTAAGTCGTATTGCCTCGGCGAATGAACTGGGCGACGCGGTGCAGTATCTTGCGTCAGAAGCGTCAAGTTTCATGACCGGACAGGTCGTAACGGTGGATGGCGGCAGAACGCTTGTCGATCCGGTGGATCTTCCGGCGCACTGACCCCGTCAGCCCCCGTTGACCCAAAGCCATTTGCGGGAGGCCACGTAATTGGCGCGGCACCTCGCGCTGCGGCCATAGTGCGCTGGCGAATTGACCACAGCCCTGCTAGCACTCTGGCAAAGAATTTGCAGAGGGAAGCAGATGAGCACTCAGATGGATACCGAAAAAGCACGCGCGTCTGCATGGTTTCGCGACTTGCGTGACCAGATCGTTGCGGCATTCGAAGGCTTGGAAGACAGTCATGCTGAAGGCCCTTTTTCAGATCAGGCACCCGGCCGTTTCGAGGTCACGGAAACCAAACGGTCAAGCGAAGACGGCTCGGATGCTGGTGGCGGATTGATGTCTGTCATGCGCGGCGGGCGGGTCTTTGAAAAAGTCGGCGTGAACGTTTCGACAGTCTATGGTGAATTGGGTGAGCGCGCGCAGGCGGCGATGGCCGCCCGAAAAGGTTTGCCCGGCATGAAAGACGATCCGCGTTTCTGGGCAAGTGGCATCAGCCTCGTGGCGCATATGCAGAACCCGCACTGTCCGGCGGTTCATATGAACACACGCATGTTCTGGACCCCGCATGGCTGGTGGTTTGGCGGCGGGTCCGATTTGAATCCCTGTCTTGAGTACGCCGAGGATACGACCCATTTCCATGGGGTCCAAAAAGCTCATTGCGATAAACACGACCCTGCGCATTATCCGCGCTTCAAAGAGTGGGCTGACGAATACTTCTATGTCCCTCACCGCGGGCGCGCGCGCGGCGTTGGTGGCATTTTTCTGGATGACTATAACACGGGTGAGTGGGAGGCCGATTTTGCATTTATTCAAGATGTCGGTCGCGCCTTCCTGCCAGCGTTTGTTCCGCTGATCGAAAAGCGGCGCACAGCGACCTTTGGTCAAAGCGAAAAAGACGCACAGCTTGTGCATCGCGGTCTCTATGCCGAGTACAATCTTGTCTATGATCGGGGAACCAAATTCGGGCTGGAAACCGGTCACGATGCGAACGCGGTGCTTATGAGCCTGCCGCCCATGGCAAAGTGGGTCTAAAATACACAAACGGCGGGGTCTTCCCCGCCGCTTATTGTTCTGGTCTGGTGCCTGTCAGGATTGCGCGATCCGGATAACCCGACAGAGTTGACGGTGCATCAATTCGATCTCTTCATAGGGTCCGCGAAGGGCTGAAATTTCCGGTTGGTCGCCCATCATTTTCACACGCAGCTTTGACGGAACGCCGGGTGTTTCGGCCTTCAGGACGTAGATGCTTTTGATCTGGCTAAGCGGGATATGTTTGGTGAGGCGTAGATTGCCGCGACGATCAAGTTTGGAAATGCAAATGTCCTGACGAAGCGGATCAAACACGATCTCGCTGCGGTGACCGCGTACTGCAAAGGAATACAAAGCGATCCCGACACAGGAAAACGCCACGGACAGAAGAACTTTGGTCATGGCCGGATTGCCGCCAAAGAGTGTGTCAGGGACCAAATGTTGAATGAATGCCCCAAGAATAATGACGATCCCTAGAAAACGCACCACTGCTTCGTTTCGAGAGGTATGGCGAAAATGACCGTTAACCTCGCGAACAGTAAACCCCGCTTTGCCCTGTGTTGCTGACAGGGTTTGATATCCGGCGACACCCATAATGTTTGTACCGACTTGCGCGTTCATGGCTCTCCCTTTCTGAATAGCCTTAAATGCGAACCATTTCGTCAGACAAACATGGCGGAAATGCGGAGCGGGACGTGCTCTTTTGAGGATTTAGTAGGATTTTGTTAGGAAATCGTTGTTTCCCACCCCAATTGTTTCGGGGAAGGAAACATGTGCGCAGTGGTAATGTTCATCCGCGCCAGTCAAAAAAGCCGGGGCCGGCTTTGGCCAAAAGGCTTTGCGCCATCTCGCGACCAAGCTCTGCGCCCTGCTCGATCGGGGCTGTGCGATCTTCGCTCAGGCTTTCTGAACCGTCGGGGCGCAAGACTTCACCGCGCAAGCGCAGGGTGTCGCCATCCAGCTCGGCCAGCGCGGCAATCGGTGTTTCGCAGGACCCGTCCAGCGCCGCCAGAAACGCGCGCTCTGCGGCAAGGCGTTGTCCGGTAGGGGTGTCATGAATTGTGACCAGCAATTCGGCCGTGTTGGCGTCATCGGCGCGGCGCTCGATACCAATTGCGCCCTGCGCAACGGCAGGCAGCATTTCTTCTGGCGAGATTGCCGAGGCGGCTGCCTCTTTCATGCCCAGCCGGCTAAGGCCGGCCATCGCGAGAAATGTACAGTCAGCCACGCCATCGCCCAGCTTTTTCAAGCGTGTTTGAACGTTGCCGCGGAACTCGACCACAGTGAGGTCTGGGCGATAATTCAACAACTGCGCGCGGCGGCGCAACGACGAGGTGCCCACAACGGCACCCGACGGCAGATCGGCCAGGGATTTGGCATGCGGAGACACAAAGGCGTCCCGCGTGTCTTCGCGTGGCAGGTAGGTGTCCAGCAACAGGCCTTCGGGTTGATCTACGGGCATATCCTTCATCGAATGCACGGCAATGTCGATGGCACCGGACAAAAGGTCTTCTTCGATCTCTTTCGTGAACAGGCCTTTTCCACCCAGATCTTTGAGGGGCTTGTCCTTGGCAATAAGCGCCGCATCGTCGCCAGTTGTTTTGATGATCACGATCTCGAACGCCTCTTCCGGCAGGTCGAATGCCGCCATCAGACGGCGGCGGGTCTCATAGGCTTGGGCCAAAGCCAGCGGCGAACCACGTGTGCCGATCTTGAGGGGCGAGGCGGGGGAGGGCAGAGTCAAAGTCATATCCGTTCATTAGTCGCGACAGGGTGTCCTGACAAGCCATCGGTGCTTGACATCACGCCGCGTGCGCGTGACCAAGCATGTCGAACGGCTTTGATCCCGAAGGGGCAGGACAATTTCCGGCCAGAAAAGGCATGATTTGACCGGCAGAGACATTGACCCATGTCAACGCTGGGCAAAATTGCCAGAACTATGAGGTGCGATATGACTGAGAAAAAGAAAATCCTGCGGGCATTGGCCGGTGAAACCCTCGATACGCCCCCCATCTGGATGATGCGCCAAGCGGGCCGTTATCTTCCTGAATACAAGGCCACCCGCGCCGAGGCCGGAGATTTCCTGTCGCTGTGTTACAACAGCGAGCTGGCCGCCGAAGTGACCCTGCAACCGATCCGCCGCTATGGCTTTGACGCTGCGATCCTGTTTGCCGACATTCTGTTGTTGCCGCAGGCGCTGGGCGCCGATCTGTGGTTTGTAACCGGCGAAGGCCCGCGCCTGTCGACCATTGAGACACAGGCCGACTTTGACAAGCTGTCCGGTGTGGACGGTATCCACGAGACGCTGAACCCGGTTTACGAAACCGTCCGCATCCTGCGCCGCGAATTGCCGTCCGAGACCACGCTGATCGGTTTTGCTGGCGCGCCATGGACCGTTGCCACCTATATGATTGCCGGTCGCGGCACGCCCGACCAAGGCCCGGCGCACAAGCTCAAGGATGAAAACCCCGCGCTGTTTGATCAGGTGATCGACCTGATCACCGAAGGCACCATTGATTATCTCTCGAAACAGATCGAGGCCGGTGCCGAGGTTGTTAAACTGTTCGACAGCTGGGCCGGATCCCTGAAAGGTGCCGATTTCGACAAATACGCGCTGGAGCCTGCGAAAAAGATTATCGCGGCGCTCAAGGCCAAACACCCCGACACGCCCATCATAGCCTTCCCGCGCGGTGCAGGTGAACGCTATGTCGGATTCGCAGAAGCAACCGGAGCCGACTGCGTGGCGCTGGATGATGGCGTGACACCCGAGTGGGCGGCAAAGAACGTCCAGAAAGACGGCTGTGTTCAGGGCAACCTCAAATCCTCGCACATGGTCACCGGCGGCGAGGAACTCGTCACGGAAACCCGCAAGATCGTCGAGGCCTTTGGCAAAGGCCCCCACATCTTCAACCTCGGTCACGGCATTACACCGGATGCCGATCCCGAGAATGTGCAGTTGATGATCGACACAGTGCGCGGCAAGTAAGCCGCTTTTTGAATAAGGCCAGCCCCTAACCCTGTGTCGGGGGAAGCCCTTTCCCACGGGGAGGGGCGGAGGCTGCTTGGCAGTCTTATGCAGGCCGACGTTTGGGCCGTTCTCCTACGGCCAATAAATAAAGGCAGAAAGCCCCAAACTTTCCCTTGCTAACTCACCGCCCCAACCGTATAAGCCGCCATCTCGCGGATTCCCGTTCAGGGGATTCGTGTGTTTATCATTTGTCCATCAGGTCAAAAGGTAACCCCTCACATAATCAGGGGGCCTTCTGATGTATGAGAAAGGAAAAGGCGATGAACGCCAACGAACTGCGTGATAAGACGCCGGATCAGCTTCGTGAAGAGCTGGCCAATCTGAAAAAAGAATCGTTCAACCTGCGTTTCCAACAGGCCACCGGCCAACTGGAAAACCCGGCTCGCATCCGTCAGGCACGTCGTGCCGCAGCACGTGTGAAGACCATTCTGAACGAAAAAGCCCAAGCGGCAGCGGAATAAGAGGAGCCATAAGATGCCCAAACGTATCCTGACTGGCACCGTAACTTCGGACGCCAACGCCCAAACAGTCACCGTATCGGTTGAACGTCGTTTCACCCATCCGGTTCTGAAGAAGACCATTCGTAAGTCCAAAAAGTACCGGGCTCACGATGAGCAGAACACCTACAAAGTAGGTGACCAGGTTCGCATCATCGAATGTGCGCCTAAGTCGAAAACGAAACGCTGGGAAGTTCTAGAAGCCTAAGAGTCTCATTCGAGACTCCTGGCGATAGACCTATCAGTTTATCGAAACCCTGGGGGCTACGCCACGCATCGGCGCCCCAAAGGTCGGGAGAAACCACATGATCCAGATGCAAACAAACCTGGATGTTGCTGACAACAGCGGCGCTCGCCGTGTTCAGTGCATTAAGGTTCTGGGTGGTTCCAAGCGTAAGTACGCATCCGTAGGCGACGTTATTGTCGTTTCGGTTAAGGAAGCCATCCCCCGTGGTCGCGTTAAGAAAGGTGACGTCCGCAAGGCCGTCGTCGTGCGCACCGCAAAAGAAGTCCGTCGTGATGATGGCACAGCGATCCGTTTTGATCGCAACGCAGCCGTAATCCTGAACAACAACAATGAGCCAGTAGGTACACGTATCTTTGGACCAGTTGTTCGTGAGCTGCGCGCCAAAAGCTTCATGAAAATCATCTCGCTCGCCCCGGAGGTGCTGTAAGATGGCTGCTAAGTTGAAAAAGGGCGACAAGGTCGTCGTACTTGCCGGCAAGGACAAGGGTAAAGAAGGTACTATCACTTCTGTTGACCCCCAAGCAGGCAAAGCCATCGTGGAAGGCATCAACGTTGCCATCCGCCACACCCGTCAGTCGCAAACCTCGCAAGGTGGCCGCATCCCTCAGGCGATGCCAATCCAGCTTTCGAACCTCGCGATGCTTGACGCCAACGGCAAACCGACTCGTGTTGGCTTCCGCATGGAAGGTGACAAGAAGGTCCGTTTCGCCAAAACCACAGGGGACGTGATCGATGCTTGATGATGCAAACTACACACCGCGTCTTAAAGCTCTTTATCAGGACACCATCCGTGGCGCTCTGAAAGAAGAGTTCGGCTATAAGAACGACATGATGACTCCAAAGCTGGAGAAAATCGTTCTGAACATCGGCTGTGGCCGTGCAGCCGTTAAAGACAGCAAAAAAGCCAAGTCCGCTCAAGCTGACCTGACCGTTATTGCCGGTCAAAAAGCTCTGACCACCACGGCGAAAAACTCGATCGCTGGCTTCCGTGTACGTGAAGGCATGCCGATGGGTGCCAAGGTGACCCTGCGTGGCGACCGTATGTACGAATTCCTGGATCGCCTGATCACCATCGCGATGCCCCGCATCCGCGACTTTCGTGGTGTGAAGCCGTCGTTTGATGGCCGTGGCAACTTCGCCACCGGCTTGAAAGAGCACATCGTGTTCCCGGAAATCGATTTCGACAAGGTCGACGAAAACTGGGGTATGGACATCGTAATCACCACCACCGCTGACAATGACGCGGAAGCGAAGAGCCTGTTGAAAGCATTCAACATGCCCTTCAACGCGTAAGGGCGGGAGAGGATATCATGGCTAAAAAATCTATGATCGAACGCGAGAAAAAGCGCGAGCGTCTGGTGGCGAAATACGCAACCAAACGTGCAGAGCTTAAAGAAATCGCGAATGACGAAAGCCGTCCAATGGAAGAGCGCTTCAAAGCGCGTCTGAAATTGGCGAAACTGCCGCGCAACAGCTCGGCAACACGTCTTCACAACCGCTGCCAGCTGACCGGCCGTCCCCACGCTTACTATCGTAAGCTGAAGGTAAGCCGTATTGCTTTGCGGGAGCTTGGCTCGAACGGCCAAATCCCCGGCATGGTTAAATCGAGCTGGTAAGGAGAGACAGAGATGAACGATCCTATCGGTGATATGCTGACCCGTATCCGTAACGGTCAAATGCGTGGCAAGTCGGTTGTATCGACTCCCGCATCGAAACTGCGCGGTTGGGTTTTGGATGTTTTGGCTGACGAAGGCTACATCCGCGGCTACGAATCGTCTGAAGAGAACGGCCACCCGGCGTTCGAAATCAGCCTGAAATACTACGAAGGCACTCCTGTCATTCGCGAAGTGAAGCGGGTTTCCAAACCTGGCCGTCGCGTTTACATGAGCGTCAATGACATTCCTGTTGTCCGTCAGGGCCTCGGTGTGTCGATTGTCTCCACCCCAAAAGGTGTGATGTCGGATGCAAGCGCTCGTGCCAACAATGTTGGTGGCGAAGTTCTTTGCACAGTCTTCTAAGGAGAGCTGACAATGTCTCGTATTGGTAAAAAACCGGTCGAGCTGCCCAGCGGCGTAACTGCCTCTGTCTCCGGCCAGACCATCGAAATCAAAGGTCCGAAGGACACCCAGTCTTTCACTGCAACTGACGATGTCACGCTTGCTGTGAACGACAATGTTGTGACCGTGACACCGCGTGGCTCGTCCAAGCGTGCACGTCAGCAATGGGGTATGTCTCGCACCATGGTTGCCCAATTGGTAACCGGCTGCACCAGCGGTTTCAAAAAAGAACTTGAGATCCAAGGTGTTGGTTATCGTGCACAGATGCAGGGCAACACCCTGAAGCTGTCGCTTGGTCTGTCGCACGAAGTGAACTTCGAAGTGCCTGCGGGCATCACTGTCACGGCTCCAAAGCCAACTGAAGTGATTATCGAAGGCACGGACGCACAGCTTGTTGGCCAAGTTGCAGCAAACATCCGCGAGTGGCGTAAGCCCGAGCCCTACAAGGGCAAAGGTATCCGCTATAAAGGTGAATTTATCTTCCGCAAGGAAGGTAAGAAGAAGTAAGGACCAGACAGATGGCAAACAGCAAACGGACCCTGTTCCTCAAGCGCCGCCTGCGCGTCCGGAACAAACTTCGCAAGGTCAACAGCGACAAGATGCGCCTTTCGGTACATCGTTCAAACAAGAACATCAGCGCTCAGCTGATCGACGATGTGAACGGCGTAACTTTGGCATCGGCCTCGTCGATGGAAAAAGACCTTGGCGTTATCGGCAAAAACAACATCGAAGCAGCCACGAAAGTGGGCGCTGCGATTGCCGAACGTGCCGCCAAAGCTGGCGTGACCGAAGCATACTTCGATCGCGGTGGTTTCCTCTTCCACGGCAAAGTGAAGGCTCTGGCCGACGCTGCGCGTGAAGGTGGCCTGAAGATCTAAGACTTGAGGGGGACGCTCGCGTCCCCCCGATGATCCGGGGGTTTCGGCAGCGAAACCCACCAGGATTGGATTTTACGGCGCCAAACGCGCCAGAACTGAAAAGGAATGCCGAATGGCAGAACGTGAAAACCGCCGGGGACGTGGTCGCAACCGCGAAGACGAAACTCCGGAATTCGCAGACCGTCTGGTCGCAATCAACCGCGTATCGAAAACCGTAAAAGGTGGTAAGCGCTTCGGCTTCGCCGCTCTGGTTGTCGTAGGCGATCAAAAAGGCCGTGTAGGCTTCGGTAAAGGTAAAGCGAAAGAGGTCCCTGAGGCCATCCGCAAAGCCACCGAGCAAGCCAAGCGCCAAATGATCCGCGTGCCTTTGCGTGAAGGCCGTACACTGCACCACGATATCGAGGGCCGTCACGGCGCTGGTAAAGTTGTGATGCGTACAGCTCCAGAAGGTACAGGAATCATCGCAGGTGGTCCAATGCGTGCCGTTTTCGAAATGCTCGGCGTCAAAGACGTTGTTTCGAAATCGATCGGTTCGCAGAACCCATACAACATGATCCGCGCAACCATCGATGGCTTGAACAAAGAATCAAGCCCGCGTCAGGTTGCTGCTCGTCGTGGCAAAAAAGTTGCCGACATCCTGAAAAAGGATGAAGCACCGGCAACCGAAGCCGCAGAAGCGTAAGGAGAGCGACCCATGGCAAAAACCATCGTTGTAAAACAGATCGGTTCTCCGATCCGTCGCCCCGCTGACCAACGCGCAACACTCGTTGGCCTGGGCCTGAACAAGATGCACAAAACCCGTGAACTCGAAGATACACCTTCGATCCGCGGTATGGTTCGCAAGATCCCGCATCTGGTTGAGATCATCGAAGAGCGCGACTAAGCGATTTTCGAAGTTGAGAATAGAAACGCCCTGCAGGAAACTGTGGGGCGTTTTTTCTATTTGTCGCGGCGAATTCGATCCGTCAGCCATCTTGGGGCTGAAGGTTGTGGCAAGGTTTTCATGTGGCAAGAGGCTTTGACGCAGAAAACCCGGGGGCACGGCAGTCTCGGAAAGTTACGGCATGTGTTTGAGTTGTTGAAAATGCAGACGCTGGTTGCCCTGCAACCGGCTGGAACAATCAAATAAATGAAAGACCTTAGCAGTCAATGAAGCGAATGGTCGAAACTTGGGCAGTTTTAAAACTGCCCAATCGTTATGCAATAGGTGCATGACGGGCTTGTCAGAACGTCAGTTGTTGCAGTGCAGCATAATCACTATCTGAGCTTCATCGCTAAACATAGCAATGAACTGAAACGGGTTGACCCAGTCCCCGGACCACCTACCTGAGGACAACAACATGACTACTGCAACTACTACATTCTCCGGCTTTGGCTTCTTTGACCGCGTAAACGCCTTCTTTGCAAACATCCGCAAAACGGCTTCTGCTCGCGTTGCTTACAACCGCACCTATAAAGAACTGTCGCGTCTCACAAACCGTGAACTGGCCGACATCGGTCTGCGTCGTTGTGACATCGAACAAGCTTGCGCAGGAAAGCTGTAAGGCACCGACGACTATCGTCGTGGCAACAAAGCATCGATCAAACGCCCGGGACACCCTTGGGCGTTTTGTTCGTAAATGAGCATATTACAAGTTCCTTTAACAACCTGTCAGAATGTAACAAGTTATGCACCGCTGGTAAGTCAGCCATGCGAATTCTGCACTGGTTAAGTAAATCGACGAAGCGTATTGAGCCGTCGAAGGAACTCCAAAAGACTGGAAGAAACGATGGCGTATCTCGCTCAAAAGCAAGGCAACACGTCTGTTGCGCTGAAACCTTTTGTCGCCTTGGCTGCGTTCTGGGCGTCTTTGGCCCATTCCAAGCCTGTACCACACTGGTGCGACTACCTCAGCGGTCGCGACGATCGCTAAGCCACTCATTAAGATGAGTTTGCGCGCCTCGGTTTCTCCGGGGCGTTTTGCATTTCAGAGGGTCCAGTGACGCGCTGCGTTTGGTTTTCTGGACTTGTTTGCCTTTCCCCACCATTCGAACTTTTGCCCTAAACAGTCTTCCAAGACGTCTCGGGCCTCCTCGGATGCTATGTCGACCTCGACATATTTTGGATCGTTGTCGAACCAAGTGCGCAGGTTCGTGTAGTGGCTGGTGACCCACCTCTCCAAGTATTCGGCATCTTGCGCGAAAGGCGCGGGAAGACCCGGCGCGCCGGTATTGGCCAGCCGCGCCTGCATGTCGAGCCATCCAACGATACTTTTCGCGACCTTCGCGGGATCACGTCTCAACAACAGAAAGGTGCATTCCGGGTGATGGGCGCGGATAGACCGCAGCAGGGCGAGATCCGTTTGCGGCCAAAACGAATAGTGGTCTGAAACCATATCAACCTGCGTGATCACGTCGAATTCAGCGAGGCCCTGAAGAGGGTCCAGACCCCGAAAGTGGTCCCGATACATGCGATAGCCAACATAGGTTTCAAGCTGTTCCAAATTTGCAGGTCCGATTACAGGCGCAACGGCCCAGTGCGCGGACGGGACGCCGGACGTTTCCAGGGCTCTTTGCAATGTGGTGGTGCCGGACTTGGGAAGTCCGAGATTTATCATCTTCATCCAAAACATCCGAAACAATACGATACAGAAACGGGATCAAATGGGCGTGAAGGGCGCAATCAAAAACTGACGACCTTGCGCTTCAGCCGTGTCAAAACGTGCCGGGCGCCTAGAAGTCTTGCATCAGCGGGGCACGTCGTCTATATGCCCCCGGTGGCCTTTGGGGTCATAGAATCAAAAATCAAGAAAAGCCGTGTTTGGCCCCTTACGCTTCATGGGTCAGTTCCGGCAAAAGGAGAAGCGACATGAAACTTCATGAACTGCGCGATAACGAAGGCGCAACCAAAAAACGCATGCGTGTTGGCCGTGGTCCGGGTTCGGGCAAAGGTAAAACCGGTGGCCGTGGTATCAAGGGTCAAAAATCGCGTTCGGGTGTTGCGATCAAAGGTTATGAAGGCGGCCAGATGCCTTTGTACCAACGTCTGCCAAAGCGTGGCTTTAACAAACCAAACCGCAAGGCATACGCTGTTGTAAACTTGGGCCTGATCCAGAAATTCATCGACGAAGGCAAGCTGAACGCTTCCGAAGCCATCACCGAAGAAGCACTGGTTGCTTCCGGTCTGGTACGTCGCACACTTGACGGCATTCGTGTTCTTGCCAAAGGCGAAATCAGCGCCAAGGTTGAGCTCGATGTAACCGGCGCTTCGAAGTCTGCTATTGAAGCAGTCGAAAAAGCTGGCGGCTCGCTCAAGGTCAAATCCGCGTAAGGCGGCATTTAACAGGTTGTGAGCGGCGCACGAGCCGCTTACATAACCTTTAGTTTTCCTAACGCCGCCAAACCGGAAAACGGTTCTGGCGGTGTTTTCATTCTACAGAGAGATCCTGATGGTATCTGCAGCAGAGCAAATGGCGGCCAACACAAGCTGGGCCGCGCTTGGTAAAGCCACCGATCTTCGCAACCGTATCCTGTTCACGCTGGGTCTGTTGATCGTCTATCGCATCGGCACCTTCATTCCGGTGCCCGGTATCGACGGCATCGCGCTTCGTGAATTCATGGAAGAGGCTGCGCAAGGTATCGGCGGCATTCTCACTATGTTCACCGGTGGTGCACTGGGGCGCATGGGCATTTTTGCTCTGGGCATCATGCCCTACATTTCGGCATCGATCATCGTCCAGCTGCTGACCTCTATGGTTCCAGCGCTTGAGCAACTCAAGAAAGAGGGTGATGCAGGCCGGAAGAAGATCAACCAGTATACACGCTATGGCACCGTGGCTCTGGCGACGCTTCAGGCTTATGGTCTGGCTGTATCGCTGGAAGCTGGCGAACTGGTTACAGACCCCGGCATGTTCTTCCGTATCGCATGTATGATTACCCTCGTCGGCGGCACTATGTTCCTGATGTGGCTGGGTGAGCAGATCACCGCGCGCGGCATCGGCAACGGTATCTCGTTGATCATCTTTGTTGGTATTATCGCTGAAGTTCCCGCCGCTCTGGCTCAGTTCTTTGCTTCCGGCCGTTCGGGTGCGGTAAGCCCTGCAGTTATCCTTGGCGTGATTGTCATGGTGATCGCGACGATTGCGTTCGTGGTCTTTATGGAGCGCGCCCTGCGCAAGATCCATATTCAGTACCCGCGTCGTCAGGTTGGCATGAAGGTTTATGACGGTGGCTCTTCGCACTTGCCTGTCAAAGTGAACCCAGCCGGCGTTATCCCTGCGATCTTCGCGTCTTCCTTGCTATTGTTGCCGACCACGATCTCGACCTTCTCGGGAAGCCAGACTGGCCCGATCATGTCAACTTTGTTGGCGTACTTCGGTCCGGGACAGCCACTGTATCTGTTGTTCTTCGTCGCAATGATCGTGTTCTTCGCTTACTTCTATACCTTCAACGTTTCGTTCAAACCGGACGAAGTTGCAGACAACCTCAAGAACCAGAATGGCTTTGTGCCCGGCATTCGCCCCGGCAAAAAGACATCCGAATATCTTGAGTATGTTGTGAACCGTATCCTGGTTCTGGGTGCAGCGTACCTTGCGGCAGTTTGTCTCTTGCCTGAAATCCTTCGTGGACAGTTCGCGATCCCCTTCTATTTTGGCGGCACCTCGGTTCTGATCGTTGTTTCGGTGACTATGGACACCATTCAACAAGTTCAAAGCCATCTGCTGGCCCATCAGTACGAAGGGCTGATCGAAAAGTCGCAGCTGTCGGGCAAAGGCCGCAGCAAGCGCAAGCGTAAAGGACCGATCCGCAAATGAACCTGATTCTTCTTGGACCACCCGGCGCGGGTAAAGGCACTCAGGCGCAATTCCTCGTGGAAGAGCGCGACATGATCCAACTCTCGACTGGCGATATGCTTCGCGAAGCCAAAGCCAGCGGCTCGGAGATGGGCAAGATTGTCGCCAAGGTCATGGACTCTGGTGGTCTTGTGACCGACGAGATCGTGATCGGCCTGATCCGCGAAAAGCTGGATGGTGACAAGAAGGGCGGTTTCATTTTTGACGGCTTCCCACGGACTTTGGCTCAGGCTGATGCCTTGGCTGATCTGCTGGCCGAAAAGGGCGAGAAGCTGGACGCGGTCATCGAGATGCAGGTTGACGACGAGACGCTGGTCAAGCGCATCGTCAATCGCGCTGCCGAAGCTGTCGCCGCCGGTAAAGAAGCCCGTGCGGACGATAACGAGGAAAGCGTGCGCTTCCGTCTGATGGAATACTACAAGAAGACCGCACCGCTGATTGGCTACTATCACGCCAAGGGCAACCTGTCGTCAGTGGACGGACTGGGTACGATCGACGCAGTTAAGTCGTCAATCGCTGCAGAGATTGATGCCTGATCTGACTGTCGTCGTTTGACGCGTCACACCATTTTGAAGGGCCCTTCGGATTTCCGTCGGGCCTTTTCTCTTCTCTGGAAAGCGATGTGTGCACCGCTCAAATTGGCATTTGGCAACGGCAGGCGGCGAGCGCATTTTCAAGGAAAATCGAACGGTTCGAATATGGCGGCCTCAAAAGACCTTGACGATGTGTGAATTTCCCAATACCCAGCACCATCTCTATAAGAGAATCATTTTTGCGGACGGGGTCGCACCCCGAAAGTAAGATCACCTGATCAGCTGAGGCCCGGCGCAAATCGTCGGGCTTATGTTGTGAAAAAAGGTTCCGGCACTACGGAACCGCAACGTAAAGGAAGTCACACTTGGCACGTATCGCCGGCGTAAACATCCCGACCCACAAACGGGTCCCGATCGCCCTGACATATATCACCGGTATTGGTAACACCTCTGCCGCTGCAATCTGCGAAGCCGTAGGCATCGACGCAACTCGCCGTGTAAACGAGCTGAGCGACGCCGAAGTTCTGGCTGTTCGCGAACACATCGACGCAAACTTCACCGTTGAAGGTGATCTGCGTCGTGAAGTTCAAATGAACATCAAGCGTCTGATGGATCTGGGCTGCTACCGCGGTCTGCGCCACCGTCGCAACCTTCCCGTACGCGGTCAGCGTACACACACCAACGCTCGTACTCGCAAAGGCCCCGCAAAGGCTATTGCTGGTAAGAAGAAATAAGGGAGGGCTGCATCAATGGCACGTGATACCCGTCGCGGAGGCAAAAAGAAGGTCTCCAAGAATATCGCATCGGGCGTAGCCCATGTGAACTCGTCGTTCAACAACACCAAAATCCTGATCTCTGACGTACAAGGGAACGCGATTTCCTGGTCGTCAGCAGGCACAATGGGCTTCAAAGGATCGCGTAAGTCGACTCCTTATGCGGCTCAGATGGCTGCAGAAGATGCTGGCAAAAAAGCCCAGGATCACGGTGTTAAGACGCTGGAAGTTGAAGTTCAGGGCCCAGGTTCGGGTCGTGAATCGGCTCTGCGCGCTCTGGCTGCTATCGGTTTCAACATCACATCGATTCGTGACGTGACCCCGATCGCCCACAACGGCTGCCGCCCACCTAAGCGTCGTCGCGTATAAGTATATTTTTTCTCTGGGGCCGCGTGTTTTTCGCGGCCCCAGTTCGCCGTTTTGAAACCTCGGGCGTCTGATCCTTTTTGGACATGGGGATGAGACAAGAATGGAGGGACGCATGATCCACAAAAATTGGGCAGAACTTATCAAGCCGACCCAGCTTGACGTGAAGCCGGGCAATGACCCGACTCGTCAGGCCACTGTTGTGGCCGAACCGCTGGAGCGTGGCTTTGGTTTGACTCTTGGTAACGCGCTGCGTCGCGTTCTGATGTCGTCGCTGCAAGGCGCCGCGATCACAAGCGTACAGATTGACAACGTTCTGCACGAGTTTTCTTCGGTCGCAGGTGTACGTGAAGACGTCACCGATGTGATCCTGAACCTCAAAGGCGTTTCGCTGCGCATGGAAGTCGAAGGCCCCAAGCGTCTTTCGATCCAGGCCAAAGGCCCTGGCGAAGTCACCGCTGGTGACATCTCGGACAGCGCTGGCATCGAAATCCTGAACAAAGACCACGTGATCTGTCACCTCGACGATGGCGCGGACCTTTTCATGGAACTGACTGTCAACACCGGCAAAGGTTATGTTTCGGCTGACAAGAACAAGCCAGAAGATGCTCCTATCGGTCTGATCCCGATCGACGCGATCTATTCGCCGGTCAAAAAGGTTTCGTATGACGTTCAGCCGACCCGTGAAGGTCAGGTTCTGGACTATGACAAACTGACCATGAAGGTCGACACCGACGGTTCGATCACTCCTGACGATGCTGTCGCTTTCGCGGCGCGCATCCTGCAAGACCAGCTTTCGATCTTCGTAAACTTCGAAGAGCCCGAGTCGGCTGGCCGTCAGGAAGAAGACGATGGTCTCGAGTTCAACCCGCTTCTGCTCAAGAAAGTGGACGAGCTGGAACTGTCTGTTCGTTCGGCAAACTGCCTCAAGAACGACAACATCGTTTACATTGGCGATCTGATCCAGAAAACCGAAGCCGAGATGCTCCGCACTCCGAACTTCGGCCGCAAATCTTTGAACGAGATCAAAGAAGTGCTGTCGGGCATGGGGCTGCACCTTGGTATGGACGTCGAAGACTGGCCACCAGACAACATCGAAGATCTGGCGAAAAAGTTCGAAGACACGTTCTAAGACTTTCGGGAGGGCCTTGGTCCTCCCGCGCAATGCCCGGACCTGCCGGGGAAAGCTGGGCACTTCCGCCCCAAGGAGAGGGACTGACACGCATCGGTCTCCAGACAAAGCAAAACACGCTATAAGGAATTGAAATATGCGTCACGCACGTGGTTACCGCCGCCTGAACCGTACTCATGAGCACCGTAAAGCCCTGTTTTCGAACATGGCTGGTTCGCTGATCGAGCACGAGCAAATCAAAACAACCCTGCCGAAAGCCAAAGAACTTCGTCCAATCATCGAAAAGATGATCACCATGGCGAAAAAAGGCGATCTGCACTCGCGTCGTAACGCAGCATCGCGTCTGAAAGAAGACAAGTATGTTGCGAAACTGTTCGACGTTCTGGGACCTCGCTATGCCGATCGTCCGGGTGGTTATGTTCGCATCATGAAAGCCGGCTTCCGTTATGGCGACATGGCACCAATGGCGATCATCGAATTCGTTGATCGTGACGTTGACGCCAAAGGCGCTGCTGACAAAGCACGCGTTGCTGCAGAAGAAGTTGCTGCTGACGAATAAAACATCCAGAGTTTTCTCTGACTGTTATGACCCCGCCTGTTTCTCAGGCGGGGTTTTTTCTTGCCGATTTGGGGACAGTGGCGCATGGCTTGTGGGTTGGCTGACTTGCAATCTTTGTCCGCCCCTCGCATATCCTTGAAGTAAGAACGAGGACCGATATGTACCGAGCTATTTTGACCGCCGCCGCCATTGGTATTGCCACCCTGAGCCATGCCGAAACCAAGGTTCCGCAATCACAAGCCGAGATTTCCTTGGGGTTTGCACCGCTCGTAAAGCAGGCGGCACCTGCCGTTGTGAATATCTATGCCAAAAGGGTTGTGAATGTACGTCAAAGCCCGTTTATGGGCGATCCGTTTTTCCAGAACTTGTTTCGTGACTTTGGTGAAACACGACCTCGCGTAGAAAACTCATTGGGGTCTGGTGTAATTCTGTCCGAAGACGGAATCGTTGTGTCGAACTACCATGTTGTCGGGCAATCAACCGATATCCGCGTTCACCTTAATGACCGTCGGGAATATTCGGCCGAAGTGCTGTTGGCGGATCAGGAATCGGACCTCGCGATCCTGCAGCTCAAAGATGCAAAAGACATGCCTCATCTTGAGTTGCGCAACAGTGATACGGTCGAAGTTGGCGAATTGGTTTTGGCAATCGGAAACCCGTTTGGGGTCGGCCAAACGGTGACAAGCGGCATTGTCTCCGGACTGGCCCGTTCGGGAACCGCGACCGGAAACGCCCGTGGATATTTCTTGCAAACCGATGCGCCAATCAATCCCGGAAACTCGGGCGGGGCATTGGTTGACATCAATGGCGACTTGATTGGGGTGAATACATCAATTTTGACACGGTCTGGTGGGTCAAACGGGATCGGTTTTGCCATTCCCTCCGCTCTTGTCGCGCAATTCGTAGATCAGGCGCGTCAGGGTCATGAGGGATTTGCGCGGCCTTGGGCCGGTATGTTTGGCCAACCTATTGACGCGGACATGGCTGAAGGGTTGGGACTTGATCTGCCTGGGGGCATTGTGGTGTCGGAACTGCATGATGAAAGTCCTTTCAAGATGGCAGGCTTTGAGACCGGCGATGTCATTTTGAAAGTCGACGGTCAGCCGGTGAATACACCGGCTGAGATGATTTTCCGGATGTCCGTTGCGGGCATCGGCAAAGAGGCAAAAATACTGGCGTTGCGAGACGGTGACATGGTCGAAACGACCGTTTCCTTGATGGCTGCGCCGGAAGACCCCGCACGAGACACGGTGACCACAGGGCGGCGATCCGCAGTTCCCGAGTTGGTGTTGTCCAACATCAACCCTGCGGTGCTGGGTCAGTATGGTTTGCCGCTTAGCCTAACCGGTGTTGTTGTCGAAAATCCGGGTCAGGTTGGGACGCGTTTGGGATTGCGGGCCGGAGACGTCTTGAGAGAAGTTGATGGGCGGACCATCGAAACGGTCGCGGATGCCGAGCGAGCTTTGGAAAAAGCCAAGCGTAAGGTGACAATCGAAATTCAACGCGGCACACAGCGTATCGTGTCCCGGTTCCGTCTTTAATCATGGCAGATCTGTTCGACAGTGACAGCCCGTCAGGCGGCACAGACACACCCGTTTCTGCGCCGCGTCCGCTTGCCGACCGGCTGCGCCCCAAGGCGCTGGGTGAGGTGATCGGTCAAGAGCAGGTTCTTGGGCCTGAGGCGCCCCTTGGTGTCATGCTCGCATCGGGCAGTCTGTCGAGTTTGGTGTTCTGGGGACCACCCGGCGTTGGCAAAACAACGATCGCGCGACTTCTGGCGGATGAGACCAAACTGCACTTTGTTCAAATCAGCGCCATTTTCACAGGCGTTCCGGATCTGCGAAAAGTGTTCGAGGCCGCGAAGATACGCCGCCAGAACGGGCAGGGGACACTGTTGTTTGTGGATGAAATCCACAGGTTCAACAAGGCGCAGCAAGACGGGTTTCTGCCCTATATGGAAGATGGCACCATTTTGTTGGTTGGTGCCACAACGGAAAACCCGTCGTTCGAGTTGAACGCCGCGGTCCTGAGCCGTGCACAGGTCTTGGTCCTCGAGCGGCTTTCTCTGGGCGATCTGGAACGTCTGGCGCAACGCTCTGAAAAAGAGCTGAACCGAAACCTGCCGCTGGATGGTGCCGCGCGCGAGGCCTTGCTGGAAATGGCAGATGGCGACGGGCGTGCGCTTTTGAACCTGATCGAACAGATCGCGGCGTGGAAGGTTGAGGGCAAGCTGGATACCGATGCCCTGTCCAAGCGGTTGATGAAGCGCGCCGCAAAATACGACAAGGGCGGCGAGGAACACTATAACCTGATTTCCGCATTGCATAAATCTGTGCGCGGGTCAGACCCGGATGCGGCGCTCTATTGGTTTGCCCGCATGCTGACCGGTGGAGAGGACCCCCGTTTCCTTGCGCGGCGGATCACCCGCATGGCGGTCGAGGATATCGGGCTAGCCGATCCACAGGCCCAAGCGGTCTGCCTGCAAAGCTGGGAAACATACGAACGGCTGGGCAGTCCCGAAGGTGAATTGGCGCTGGCGCAGGCGTTGGTCTATCTGGCGTTGGCGCCGAAATCGAACGGGGTTTATGTCGGGTACAAAAAGGCGATGGCCTCTGCCCGCAAAACGGGGTCCGAACCTCCACCAAAGCACATCCTGAACGCGCCAACCCGTTTGATGGAAGAGCAGGGCTATGGCACCGGATACCAGTACGACCACGATGCCGAAGACGGGTTTTCAGGACAGGATTATTTCCCCGAGAGCATGAAGCGTCCGGTGTTGTATGCCCCTGTCGAACGTGGATTTGAACGCGAGTTGAAGCGTCGCCTCGACTACTTTGCCAAATTGCGCGTGAAGCGAAACGGCTAGACGTGCTGGGGTGCTGCGCGGTCAATTTTCGATTTAGGCCAGAGTCTGCGTGGAATGAACAAGTTTCCGGCTGCTTTGCTTGACAAAAGTAAGGCGGCGGGTGATGGACGCGGGATGTTGACAAGCCTGACATATGTAGCTTTTGGCGGTGCGCTCGGGGCAAGTCTTCGCTATTTGGTGGGGCTTGGAGTCGTGCGTCTCGTGGGACATGGGTTCCCGATGGCGGTGATAACAGTCAACATCCTTGGGTCTTTCCTGATGGGGGTCTTTGTTGTGATCGCCCTGCAACGTGGACTGACCCATTTGTCGCCTCTTGTGATGACCGGTTTTCTGGGCGGGTTCACGACGTTTTCCAGCTTTTCTCTGGAAGCTGTGAACCTCTTTGAAAAGGGGCAGGTCGGGGCTGCGGCGGCCTATGTGCTGATCTCGGTGATTGGCTCGGTAGGGGCATTGATGTTGGGCATGTGGTTGACGCGGGGGATTTTCGCATGAGTGGTGTACAAATATTAACGGTTGCAGCTGAAGACGCAGACCAAAGGCTGGACCGCTGGTTGCGACGGTTGTTTCCGCAGCTGAACCAGATTCGCATCGAAAAGATGTGCCGAAAAGGCGAACTGCGCGTGGATGGTGGTCGGGTAAAGCCGGCAACCCGCTTGGCCGAAGGGCAGCAAGTGCGCGTTCCGCCCTTGCCTGCACCGGGATCTATTCCCGCACGTGTGGCCACCCGTGTTTCGGATGCAGACGCCAAGTTGATTCGGAACTGCGTGATTTACAAAGACGATGAGGTCATCGCTATCAACAAACCTGCGGGCCTTGCGACGCAAGGCGGCAGCAAGCAAACCCGCCATGTGGACGGTCTGTCAGAAGCGTTGAAGTTCGACTATGACGAAAAACCACGGCTGGTGCACCGTCTGGACAAAGACACTTCGGGCGTTTTGCTTTTGGCCAGAACGCGCTTGGCGGCACAGGCTCTGACGGCTGCGATGCGCCATAAAGACACCCGCAAGATTTATTGGGCGGTGGTCGCAGGTGTTCCAACGCCATATCTGGGCGAAATCAAATATGGTCTGGTCAAGGCTGGCGGTCACGGCAGCCGTGGTGAAGGCGAAAAGATGGTGTGTGTGCATCCGCGCGATGTCGCCAGCACACCGGGCGCCAAACGCGCCATCACGCAATACGCGACGCTCTACCGTGTTGCGAGTCGCGCCTCTTGGGTGGCGATGGAGCCTATTACGGGCCGCACCCACCAATTGCGTGCGCACATGGCTGAGATCGGACACCCGATTGTTGGCGATGGAAAATATGGCGGCTCTGGCCAAGAGAACCTTGGCGACGGCTGGGGGGCTAAACTGGGTGGTGTGATTTCGAATAAATTGCACCTTCACGCCCGCACGATGCAGTTCGAGCATCCGACGAACAAAAAGGTCATCACAGTCACCGCAGACCTTCCCGAGCATATGGCCCTCACATGGGAGACGTTTGGCTGGACACCGGATCTTGCGGCGGATGATCCGTTTGAGGAACTCAGATGACGGCTTTGCGGCTTGTTGTGTTCGATGTCGACGGCACTTTGGTAGACAGCCAAGGAGATATCCTTGCCTCGATGGCAATGGCATTCGAAGCCGTTGGCGCAACGCCGCCAAGTCGCAAAGAGGTTTTGGGGATTGTGGGTCTTTCGCTTGATGTGGCGATGCCGCGCCTTGCGCCCGATCTGGATCGGGACACCCACTATGCCATGGTTGATGCATACAAGGCGTCTTATATGACCCTGCGCGCCAAATCTGGAGCGGCGCAGTCTTCGCCGATGTATCCCGGCGCAAGGGACGTTCTCGAAACGCTGTCTTCGCGTGATGATATTCTGTTGGGAATTGCCACGGGCAAATCGCGACGCGGTCTGGACAAACTGCTCGAAGGGCATGGATTGGAAAAGATGTTTGTGACCGAACAGGTCGCGGATTTTCACCCCTCAAAACCCCATCCTTCGATGTTGCAGGCCGCCCTGTCCGAAACAGGCATCGCTCAGGAAGACGCGGTGATGATCGGTGACACGAGTTATGACATGGATATGGCCAAGGCCGCAGGCATGCGGGGCATCGGGGTGGCTTGGGGCTATCACAAACCCGAGGCCATGAGCGCGGCAAACCGAATCATTGATCGGTTTGATGCATTGCCTCAGGCACTGGACGACATCTGGAAGGACTAAGAAAATGAGCAGTTGGGCAAAAAAAGTTTTCTGGAAAACAGTAACTGTTGAGGACGTTGAAGACGGCTTCACGGTTAAGCTTGATGGGCGCAATCTCAAAACTCCGGCCAAGGCGGCTCTGGTCCTGCCGACTCGTGAAATGGCGAATGCCGTTGCCGCGGAATGGGAAGCCCAGGTTGACGAAATCAATCCGCTTTCCATGCCGACGACACGCTCGGCGAATGCCTCGATTGACAAGGTCGCCATCCAACACGCCGAAGTCGCCGATATGCTGGCGGAATACGGTGGCACCGATCTTCTGTGCTATCGTGCAACTTCGCCGGAAGAACTCATTGATCGGCAGGCTCAACAGTGGGATCCGGTGCTTGATTGGTGCGCCGAAACCCTTGAAGCGCGCCTGAAACCTGTATCTGGCGTCATGTTCGTCCGTCAGGACTCGGACGCTCTGAATCGCCTGCGCGCAAGGGTTCACGAGATGACAAATTTCGAACTTGCGGCCTTTCATGACCTTGTCAGTTTGAGCGGTTCACTGATCCTTGGATTCGCGGCAACACACCAAATGCGCCCCATCGAAGACATCTGGACGCTCTCGCGGTTGGATGAATCTTGGCAAGAAGAGTTGTGGGGCGAGGATGAAGAGGCCGTTAAGCAGGCCGCGATAAAGAAAGAAGCCTTTCTTCACGCGGATCGCTTTTACAAAATGTCCCGAAAATAGCGAAAAAAGTCCAATACTTGCGCACCCGAATTAGGTTTACTCGCAATGATTGTTTCCTGTGATACGGCTCTTGACGTTTCGCGATGAATGCGCCCAAACTGATGGACACTGAAGGGGGGGAACCCTTTTAAGTGACACTCACGGTCCAATGAGGCCGAAATAATTCCACCCGAAAAGGGTGTACCATCAGGAAGAGGTAAAAATGAAAAAATCCGTAATCTTTGGTGCGCTGACTGTTGCTGGCCTTGCTGCCGGCGCTGCTGCTGCTGGAACGCTTGACGATGTCAAAGCCCGCGGCAAGCTGAACTGCGGCGTAACCACTGGTCTGGTTGGCTTTGCGGCACCAGATGCGAACGGCAACTGGGACGGTTTTGACGTCGGCGTATGCCGCGCTGTAGCTGCTGCAGTGCTTGGCGACCCAACCGCAGTTGAATTCGTTCCAACCACCGGTAAAACACGCTTTACCGCGCTGGCTTCTGGCGAAATCGATATGCTGGCACGTAACACCACTTGGACCTTCTCGCGCGACGTGGACCTCAAGTTCACTTTCGTTGGCGTGAACTACTATGACGGCCAAGGCTTCATGGTTCCTTCCGAGCTGGGCGTTTCGTCGGCAAAAGAACTGGACGGCGCAACCGTTTGTATCCAGACCGGTACAACAACCGAGCTGAACCTGGCCGATTTCTTCCGTGCCAACAACATCAGCTATGAGCCGGTTCCAATCGAAACCAACGCTGAAGCACAACAGCAGTACCTTGCTGGTGCATGTGACGTTTACACCACAGACGCTTCGGGTCTGGCGGCGACACGTGCAACCTTCGAAAACCCAGGCGAGCACGTTCTGCTGCCAGAAATCATCTCCAAAGAGCCGCTCGGCCCGCTTGTTCGCCACGGCGACAACGAATGGGGTGACGTGGTTCGCTGGTCGCTGAACGCACTGGTGACAGCTGAAGAGCTGGGTGTGACATCGGCAAACATCGCTGAACTGTCTGCTGGCACCAACAACCCTGAAGTGAACCGCCTCTTGGGCACCGAAGGTTCGCTGGGTGAAATGCTGGGTCTGTCGGCTGACTGGGCCAAGAACGCCATTATGGCGGGCGGCAACTATGGTGAGCTGTTCGAGAAAAACATCGGTGAAAACACTCCGATCGGACTGGCCCGTGGCCTGAACGCTCAGTGGACCGATGGCGGCCTGATCTACTCGCCTCCTTTCCGTTAAGTATTACAAAGCCGAAGGGCGCGAGACATCTCTCGCGCCCTTCGCACTCTTACTAGTTTCAAAGCATCGGCCACCGGCATTCAAAAGCCATACAAAAACAAGGCCGAGTAACGGGGAACATCCCATATGACCACTATGACCGACCCTCCCAAGGCGTCGTTCCGGCTATCTATGCTGGTATACGACACTCGGTACAGATCGCTGACCTTCCAAGCGCTTGCCGCCGTGGCACTTGCCCTGTCGTTCCTATATTTGGGCAGCAACCTGATAAACAACCTGCGTGCAGCAGGCTTGAACATCTCGTATTCATTCCTTGGCGCACCTGCCGGATACGACATCAACCAAACTCTGATCGAATATGATAGCCAGTCCAGCAACGCGAGAGCGGCTGTTGTCGGGCTTATCAATACGCTGATCGTCGCCTTTCTGGCCTGTATTACGGCCACTGTTTTTGGTGTGATCGCGGGCGTTTTGCGTCTGTCAAACAACTGGCTCGTTTCCAAGTTGATGGCGCTTTATGTAGAGATCTTCCGCAACATTCCCGTGCTGATCTGGATCATCATCATCTTTACGATCATGACCGCAGTGATGCCGGCTCCACGTGCCTTCCGGGGCGACGAACCCGAAGCGTCGATGCTCTTTGACGCCATCGCCTTTACCAACCGTGGCGTTTATATTCCCGCGCCGGTTTGGGGCCCGGGATCGATGATGGTCGTTGCCACCTTTATCGCATCGATAATTGGCATCTTCGCCTATCGTCGTTATGCAACCAACCTGCTCTATGCCACAGGCCGCCTGCTTCCAACCACATGGCCAACCATCGCTTTGCTGATCGTACCTTCCGTGCTGATGTTCTTTATCATGGGGCAACCCATCGGACTGGATACACCGGCGCTTAAAGGGTTCAACTTTCAAGGTGGTATCAAGGTCGGTGGACCGCTGATCGCATTGTGGTTCGCACTTTCGATCTATACCGGTGCCTTCATTGCAGAGAACGTGCGCGCAGGTATTCAAGCTGTGAGCAAAGGCCAGACCGAAGCCGCAGCGGCACTTGGCTTGCGTCCACGTCGTGTCATGAACCTTGTGGTTCTGCCTCAGGCGTTGCGCGTCATCATCCCGCCGCTCATTTCGCAGTACCTCAACATCACCAAGAACTCGTCTCTGGCTATTGCCGTTGGTTACGCTGACATCACCGCAACACTGGGTGGTATTACATTGAACCAGACTGGTCGCGCCATCGAATGTGTTCTCTTGTTGATGCTGTTCTATCTCACGATCTCGTTGTGCATCTCGGCGTTCATGAACGTCTACAACAACGCCATCAAGTTGAAGGAGCGCTGAGCCATGTCAGACTTACATGCAAATAGTGTTGCCTTTGTGCGCACCGAAACGATTCCTGAATCACCGCCACCCGGCGTTGCCTCTGGGCCGATCAAGTGGATGCGCGAGAACCTGTTCGCCACGCCGGCCAACACGCTTCTGACACTTGTCGCGATTTACATGATCTATCTGATCCTGGCTCCGACAATGCCATGGATTTTGAACGGGGTCTGGAATGCCAATAGCCTTTCAGAATGTCGTGAAATCCTGAACGGCAAGTCCGGCGCGTGTTTCGCGGTTCTTAGCGAACGGTGGCCACAGCTTCTGTTCGGCTTCAAATACCCCGCTGAATACTACTGGCGGCCGACACTGGCATTCGTGCTTCTGTTTGCTGCGGTTGCACCGGTGTTGTTCTTTGACTTGCCGCGCAAGCTGCTGGTGATGACAGCTCTTTATCCCTTCATTGCCTTCTGGCTCATCTGGGGGGGCACCATCCTTGTGCCCATTCTGGCGCTGGTCGGTTGTGGCGTAGGCTATGCGGTGTACCAGCGTTTTGTGGCGTCCAACTTTGCTGCAGGTTTCTTTGGAGGAATCGCAGCAGCGTTTATCGTCTGGAGCCTCGGTGGTGCAATGATCCCGGAAGGTGCATCGGAAGCCGCGATGCTGCAACCGGTGCCAAGCCGTGATCTGGGTGGCTTTATGCTCAACATGATGTTGGGTGTTACCTGTGTGTCGCTGTCCATTCCGATCGGGATTGCTTTGGCGCTGGGTCGTCAGTCCAGCATGCCGATCATCAAATGGATCTGTGTCGTGTTCATCGAGTTTATTCGCGGCGTTCCGCTGATTACGCTCTTGTTCGTGGCAAGCGTTATGCTGTCTTACTTCTTCCCGCCGGATTCATCGGTGGATCTGTTCCTGCGTGTGGTCATCATGATTACCATGTTCTCAGCGGCATACATCGCCGAGGTGATACGGGGTGGTCTGGCCGCACTTCCAAAAGGACAGTACGAAGCAGCAGACTCGCTAGGTCTTGATTATGCGCAGGCTATGCGATTGATCATCCTGCCTCAGGCGTTGAAGATTTCGATCCCGGGTATCGTGAACGTGGCCGTTGGTCTGTTCAAAGATACAACACTGGTTTCGGTTATCTCGATGTTTGACCTCGTTGGCATGATCCGTGGACCGATTTTGGCTTCGACCGAATGGAATGGCGTCTATTGGGAGCTTCTGGGCTTTGCCGCGCTTCTGTTCTTCGTCGTCTGCTACGGTATTTCGCAATATTCACAATGGCTGGAACGTCGCCTTGCGACCGACCATCGATAAGGAGAGCTGACCAATGTCCGAAGCTCAAATGAAGGTCTCAGACGAGATCGCAATCACGATCGAGAACATGAACAAGTGGTATGGCACATTCCATGTTCTGCGTGACATCAACCTGACCGTTAACCGGGGAGAGCGGATCGTTATCTGCGGACCATCGGGGTCCGGTAAATCGACCTTGATCCGTTGTATCAACGCGCTTGAGGAACATCAGCAGGGATCAATCGAAGTGGACGGCACATTGTTGTCGTCGGATCTTAAGAACATCGACAAGATCCGGTCCGAGGTTGGCATGTGCTTCCAGCACTTTAACCTTTTCCCGCACCTGACCATTTTGGAAAACTGCACGTTGGCACCGATCTGGGTTCGCAAGACACCCAAGAAGGAAGCCGAAGAAATCGCGATGCACTTCCTCGAGAAGGTGAAAATCCCTGATCAGGCTGGAAAGTACCCCGGTCAGTTGTCCGGTGGTCAGCAACAGCGTGTGGCGATTGCCCGTTCGCTCTGCATGAAGCCGCGCATCATGTTGTTTGATGAACCTACATCGGCACTTGACCCCGAGATGATCAAAGAGGTGCTCGACACCATGATCGAACTCGCGGAAGAGGGGATGACCATGTTGTGTGTGACCCACGAGATGGGCTTTGCACGTCAGGTCGCAAACCGCGTGATTTTCATGGATCAGGGCCAGATTGTTGAACAGAACGAACCTGAAGCGTTCTTCAACAACCCGCAAAGCGAACGTACGCAGTTGTTCCTGAGCCAGATTCTGGGTCACTAAGGTCATTATCGTTCAAAAGAAAAGCCCCGCAAGTTGCGGGGCTTTTTCGTTGTCGTTGCTGTCGTCAGACCAACTCGCGCGGGACGACAAACTTTTTGACCTTACCACTGCCGAATTTGAGATCGTCCCAAGTGTCCGTTTTGAATTTGAACACCGTGGTCGCCCCT
Source organism: Shimia thalassica (assembly GCF_001458215.1). Taxonomy (GTDB): domain Bacteria; phylum Pseudomonadota; class Alphaproteobacteria; order Rhodobacterales; family Rhodobacteraceae; genus Shimia; species Shimia thalassica. The sequence goes on from NZ_CYTW01000003.1 coordinate 133,984, forward strand.
GTCGGATAGTCGAGAAAGCCGTCGTGTGATGGCAAACTTCTCGCAAGGCGTTCTGCGAATTCCGAAATCCCCGGATTGTGGGACACAAGCATGACCTTTTGGCCTGTCGCCCCCTGAAGATGTCGCAGCATCACATCTGCGCTGGCATGATACAGGCCTTCTTTCACTTCGGCGTCCAAGGCAAATCCCATCAATTCATAAGTTTGTTGGGCACGAACGGCAGAAGAGCAAAGCACTTGATCTGGTTGCATCTTTTGCTTGCGCAGCCAGGTACCCAGCGCCTCGGCAGAAGCACAGCCGCGTTTGTTCAAAGGGCGTTCATGGTCGGCCTGTTCCAGATTTTTCCAGCTGGATTTGGCGTGGCGGACAAGGATCAGTTTAAGGGCCATTTTCGAGAAAGACTCGCATGTGATAAGAGGATTGTTCTTCCAGTCTGCCATAGCCTGATGACGCTGGACAGGAGCGTCTCGCCGCACATCCGCGCGACAGGCAAGACTTGGGGTCCTGAGCGCCGATGACGTTGCGACAAGCGCCGACATCATACACTCCCGAAGCAAAAGCATCGACCGGACAAGTCGAGAGACAAGGTTTGTCGGCACAGCTTTCACATGGAGAAAGACCCGACTCGGGCAGATCAATTTCCTGTGGAAGCGCGATTGCCCCGCGGAAGGATACGAACAATCCAGCCGTGTCATGAACCAACAGGTTAATAGGCGAGGGATAGCAACGCCCTGTTTTCAGAGCCCACTGATAGAAGGGCTGGTAGGGCGGTCCGGTGAAGGGAAAAAACGGTTGCGCGCCAAGGGCCGCCGCCAGCGCCGTCACCACACGAGACGACCATTGGTCGACGGGATTGGGAACCTTGTCGATAAACTCGCGCTGAGTCGTGAAGTGATCCCAGAAATTGGGTTCCAGCGGGCTGAGCATCACAAGTGTGCCAAAGCCGGACAGTTCGGAATCATCTTCCTCGGGGTGAAACGCCCCCAGAATATCGAGGTGCATCGCCCGCGCGGCTTGCTGCAGTATGTCGTAGTTCATCTACGCGAGAAAGGGAGGCGCAGGCTCCATCCCAATTTGGACGGTCGGTCGTCCTGCCATTGTAAACCAATTGTCATGTCGTCGTGTCCCTCTTCCGGTTGCGCAATATAGGTCCCAAAGAATCGGTCCCAGATTGATAGAGAGAACCCATAGTTGCTGTCGTGTTCGCGACGCTTTACGGAATGATGCACCCGATGCATGTCTGGCGTGACCAGAATAAGCCGTAAAACACGATCTATGCCGAGCGGTAGTTTGATATTGGCGTGGTTGAACATCGCCGTGCCGTTGAGAATGATCTCGAAAAGGATGATGGCAACCGCCGACGGCCCAATGACGTAAACCAGACCGATCTTCAGGAACATCGACAGGGCGATTTCAACCGGATGAAAGCGGATTGCGGTTGTCACATCGATGTCGCGGTCCGCATGGTGAACTCGGTGCAAACGCCACAACAGCGGCACCTTGTGCGTGATCAGATGTTGCGCCCAAATCGCAAAATCAAAGATGAGAATCGCAAAAATAGTCTCGGGCACGACACCAAGGTTGATTTGGTTGAATAACCCCCATCCGTTTGCCGATGCGTCCATAGCCGCGCCTACGGCCAGCAGGGGCACGCCAAACGCCAGAAGGCGCAGTGTCAGGGTGTTGAGGATGGTCATGCCCCAATTGGTCACCCAGCGTGTGCGTCTGGGTTGGGATCGAATACGCCGCGGCGCAAGCGTTTCAATCCCTGCAAACAAAAGGAACAGGCACGCGAAAACGCTTAGGCGGATCAGGGCTTCGTTTTCCATTCGGTTATCCTTGGCTGCCGACCCGCTTAATGTATTCCGTCAGGGGAATATTTAAACCCTGGGATCAGTCACCACGGATCAAAGATCCGGCACCGTGTTCCGTGAACAACTCGAGCAAACAGGCATTCGGCGCGCGACCATCAAGAATAACCACCGCGCGCACACCATCATCAATGGCGTTCAAAGCGGTTTCGGTTTTGGGGATCATGCCTCCTGCGATCACGCCTTCGGTGGTCAGGTCGCGAATTTGCTGGGCCTTGAGCTCCGTCATGACCTCGCCTTCGCCGTTCTTTACACCGGCAACATCCGTCAACAGCAACAGGCGATCGGCCTTGAGCGAAGCGGCAATCGCACCAGCGGCGGTATCGCCGTTCACATTATAGGTTTCGCCTTCGCGACCCGCGCCAAGCGGTGCGATGACCGGAATGGTGTCATTGGCAAAGAGCTCATGCAGGAATTCGGGGTTCATATCGGCAGGCGTGCCGACAAAGCCCAGATCGGGGTTTGTCTGGTCACAGACCATGAGATTGGCATCTTTGCCGGACAAACCAACAGCTTTGCCGCCCTGACGGTTGATGGCTTGAACGATCCGCTTGTTCACGACGCCAGACAGAACCATTTCAACGACTTCGACTGTGGCGCTGTCTGTGACGCGCTTGCCGTTGACGAACTCGGACTTGATATCAAGCTTTTCCAGCATCGCGTTGATCATGGGACCCCCACCATGCACGATAACAGGATTAACCCCAACCTGACGCATCAGCACGACATCGCGGGCAAAGTCATCCATCGCTTCATCGCTGCCCATGGCGTGTCCGCCAAGCTTGATGACGACAATGGCGCCTGTATAGCGCTGCAAATAGGGCAGGGCTTGTGAAAGGGTGCGGGCAGTGGCGATCCAATCGCGATTCATATCTTGTTTCTTCATGCTAGACAGTCCTCTTGGCGGATGTTGTTAGACCGTTGAGAGCGTTCTGCCAAGGGGCATTGCCTCTGCCAGCCAGCACGTTACCAATAGTCCTAACCCGATTGGAGGCTGACCATGGCTGATTCCCAAAAAACTTTGTTGATTACAGGTGCAAGTCGGGGGATAGGCCACGCAACCGTGCGGCGGTTCAATCGGGAAGGGTGGCGGGTTGTCACCGTGTCGCGCACGCCTTGTGCCCCGGAATGTCCTTTTGCCAGTCCCGAAAACCACCTGATGCTGGATCTGTCGGATGCAGCCGATACCGTGAACGCCGTCGGAGTCCTGCAAGAGATGCTTGGCGGACGTCTGGATGCGCTTGTGAACAATGCGGGTGTGTCGCCCAAAGGGCCGGAAGGTGAACGCCTGAACACAATGAACACCGACCTGATGACATGGGGCAAGGTTTTCCACGTCAACTTTTTTGCTTCGGTCGTGTTGGCGCGCGGTTTGAAAGACGAACTCGCCGCGGCGAAGGGGTCGGTCGTGAACATCACCTCGATCGCTGGCAGCCGCGTGCATCCCTTTGCGGGGGCGGCTTATGCCACGTCCAAGGCCGCGCTGGCGGCGCTGACCCGTGAGATGGCTCATGATTTCGGACCACTTGGGGTGCGCGTGAACGCGATTGCGCCGGGTGAGGTCGAAACCTCGATCCTGTCACCGGGAACAGACAAAATTGTCGAAAAACTGCCGATGCGGCGTTTGGGTCAACCCGAAGAGGTTGCGTCGGCGATCTATTTCCTGTGTTCGCAGGAAAGTTCGTATATTTCTGGCACAGAGATCGAGGTCAACGGCGCTCAGCATGTGTGACGCCAGTCTCGCTGGCATCACCGCACAGGCGTGGTCTTAGTCAAGTCCAGCAATAATGGCGCGCAGGGTCGGAATGCCATCGCCCTTTTCACTGCTTGTGATGACAAGCTCGGGGAAGGCGGCAGGGTGTTTCGATAGTTTTTCGCGCACCTGTGCCATGACCTTTTCGCGGTCTTTTTCTTTGACCTTGTCCGCTTTGGTCATCACCACCTGAAATGTCACGGCAGAGCTGTCCAGAAGCGACATGATCTCTTCATCGACGTCTTTGATACCATGGCGCATGTCGACAAGAACAAATGCCCGACGCAGGGTCGCACGGCCCGACAGGTATTGCTTGAGCAAACGTTGCCATTTCTCGATCACGGGCAGTGGCGCATTGGCATAGCCATAACCGGGAAGGTCGACGAGGTAATGGCTGTCGGCCAAGGTGAAATAGTTGATTTCCTGTGTCCGGCCGGGCGTGTTTGACGCGCGCGCAAGGCGTGTGCGACCGGTCAAAGCGTTGATCAGCGTCGATTTCCCGACATTCGAGCGACCAGCAAAGCAGACTTCGATCCGGTCCGCAGAGGGCAGCCCAGACATGGCAACAACCCCTTTGAGGAAGTCACTGTTGTTGCCTGCAAAAAGCTTGCGACCCTTTTCACGGGCGGCGGCATCCGGCTCTTCTACAACTGGAAAAGAAAGCTTCATCAGATTACCTCGACTTTGTCGCCGACGGTAATGTCACCGCCTTTGGTCACAACTCCGTAAACGCCGAATTCACGGTGTCCGAATGTCCCGGACAGTGTTTTCAGAGTGTCGGCATCGCGCACACCTGTTTCAGGGTTTGCCGTCGTCGCGAGACAGCGGGTGATCTCTTCGCGAATTTCCAACTCGACATCACCAATACGCAGGGTTTTGCCAGGCCAGTTCTTTTCTTCCCACGCGTTGAGACCGTCGAGGATGATATTCCCGCGCCAACGATCCATTGAAAGGGGCGTCTGCATCGCCGCCGAAAGCGCCTCGTTTGATGCGAGGTTCAGAAGGCTGATCGACGGAAAATCCGTATCGGTCATGCCGCGATCCGCAACACGTACAATTCCAGCGGATTGCGCGCGGTTTTCAGGCATGATGGGGCGTACCCATTCAAGGAAAACGTTGGGGTTTCCGTCGGGATCAAAACTCAGATCGGACAGTTCAGGATGCGAGAGCGTCACGATGCCCGAAGTCTCGTCAGATTTGGCTGAAATCGCCATCAACGACGGCGCCTTGGCACCACGTGAAAAGTTCATGCATGGCGCCCAGTCCGAACCGTCTGTCTTGGCCGTCTCATGCGTCACGGCCCAGCGGCGATCCCAGGGCATTGTTTGCCCTTCGCTCAAGGCTACACGGTCGAGAGATTCTCGACCGTGGCTCTTGATTGGGTGGCGCCAAAGGGCGGCGACAGTAACAGACATCAGTCCTCAGCCTTTTCTTTGCGTTTGAAGCTGGTCTTGATGTTCCCGAAAACGTCGGGCTTGTACCCATGCCGGCGCATGATGAGGTACTGTTGCGAGAAGGTGATGACGTTGTTGGTGATCCAGTACAGCACCAGACCCGACGCAAAACTTCCCAGCATGAACATGAAGACCCAAGGCATCCATGCAAAAATCATCTGCTGTGTCGGATCTGTGGGGGCCGGGTTCAGTTTCTGTTGCAGCCACATCGAGATACCCAGCAAAATCGGCAGAATACCAAGGCTGATGATCGCAAGGAACGAACCGGCATCCGGCGTTGCAAACGGCAACAGGCCAAACAGGTTCAGGATCGACGAGGGATCAGGCGCGGAAAGGTCGTTGATCCAGCCCAGCCAAGGCGCATGACGTAATTCAAGGGTAACGAAGATCACTTTATAGAGCGAAAAGAAGATCGGAATCTGGATCAGGATCGGCAAACAGCCGGATGCAGGATTCACTTTTTCCTTTTTGTAGAGCTCCATCATGGATTGTTGGAGCTTCTGGCGATCGTCGCCAGCCGTCTCTTTCAACTTCTCCATTTGGGGCTGAAGCTCTTTCATCTTCGCCATGGACGCATAAGACTTGTACGCCAGAGGGAATACGATCAACTTGATGATGATGGTCAATCCGATGATCGCCCAACCCATGTTGCCGATCAAACCGTTCAACCAGTGTAGAAGAGCGAAAATTGGCTTGGTCAGGAAGAAGAACCAACCCCAATCGATCGAATCCAGGAAGCCGGTGACACCTTCTTTTTCATAGGCGCGAATGGTGGCCCATTCTTTTGCACCCGCAAAAAGCTGACTGTCTGTTGCAACGGTCTCACCAGCGGCAACCGTCAATGTCGGCATCACGGTTTCGGTCTGATAAATGTCGCGACGGTCATCATATTTGACAACCGATTTGAATGGGCGGCCCTGCTCGGGGATCATCGTGGCCATCCAGTAGTGATCCGTAAAGCCAACCCAACCGTTTTGTGTGATCTGTTTGACGTCGGCTTTGGCGCCCTCGCGCTGGTCGAACGCGAATTCGGTGACGTCGTCATAATCAACTTCGCTCAGTTCGCCGTCTGCCATCCCGACAACACCTTCGTGCAGGATGAAGAAGTTCTTCATTTCAGCCGGTTCGCCGTGGCGCGCAAGAACACCGTATGGCGCTAGCGAAACAGTGCCTGCACCAGTGTTTTCGACGCTTTGCTGCACATCGAACATATAGTTTTCGTCGATCGAGATTTCACGACGGAAAACAAGCCCGTTGCCATTGTCCCATTTCAACGTGATTGGCGCGGTTTCGGTCAGTTTGGAACCGTTTTCCAGCGCCCAAACCGTATTGGCCCCTGGGACGTCATCCAAGGTTAGCCCCGCACCCGGTGCCCAACCATATAGTGCGTAGAACGCGTTTGGTTCCCCACGCGGAGACAGGAAGGTTACAGTCGGCGATCCTTCGTCCAAGGTTTCGCGATAGTCGTTCAGTTTCAGGTCATCAATGCGACCACCCAAAAGAGAAATCGAGCCGGTCACGCGTGCCGTATCGATATCGACACGAGGGGCATCTGCGGCGTCGGCCGCGTCACCGGTTACAGCACTGGCGGTGTCTGCGCCGGTCACGGGCGCCGCTGCGACGGGCAGGGTTGCGCCTGCTGCTACCGCTGCTGCGTTAGGGTCTTCCACCTGCTCGGGCGGGGGAAACATGAAAAACCAGACCAAAATCACGACGAAACTTAGTACTGTCGCAAGGATGAGGTTCTTGTTTTGATCGTCCATTGCTGGTGGCCACCTGTCTTTGAAACGTTGGGGAGGTTCAACAGGGGCAGGGGCAAAAGGTCAAGCTGATTCGAGCAAAATGGCCTTTTGCGCCTTCTGGCGTTGCCAAAACCTGAAATCATCATGCCCAGCTTGGTCTTCGACTTTCCGAACTGCTTCAGCTGGCGCGACGCTTGAAATCAAGCGGAGGGATAAGTTTCCTGTTATAGGTGGTCATCCACTGAATGGTTTCCTCAAAAGACATTGGTTGAGCAACTCCAAAGCCCTGGACATGGGTGCACCCCAATTGAGACAGGATTGTGTGTTCGCCTGCGGTTTCGACCCCTTCGGCCAGAACTTCCAGCCCCAGTTGTTCAGCCATCGTGACGATAGCGGCAACAAGGCGCCTTTGCTGAGGGTCACGATCCGCGCGAATGACAAACGATCTGTCAATCTTGAGACGGTGCACCGAAAGGCGGCGAATGGATGAAATTGACGCATGGCCCGTGCCAAAATCATCGAGGTCAATATTGCACCCGAGTTTGGCCAGTCCGTTTATGTTTCGGACCACCATATCATTCGGGGCCCCAGCCACGACATTTTCCAAAACTTCGATGGAAAGCCTCTCTGGTTTCACATCGTGCCTGTCCAGCGCACCTTTGATGCGGTTGATCAGCGTCGGATCAGAGAAATCTTCCTTGGAAAAGTTAACGCCAACGGTTTCGACCCTGATGCCGGACTTTTGCCAGTTCACCAAGGCTTCCAGTGAGAGCCTCAACATCCGTTCCGAAAGCCGCCCCATTTGACCAGCCCTCTCCATCGCAGGCAGGAAATCTCTGGGCGCGAGTTTGCCGCGTGTTGGGTGTTGCCATCTTGCCAAGGCCTCAAAGCCGGTGATCTTGCCTGTGTCCGTCGAAACCTGAGGCTGGAACCACGCAATAATCTGCTCTTGGTCTAATGCAGACAATGCTTCTGCTTCTGTTCGGTCCCGCCTTGCGGCCCGTTGTCTCATATCGCCAGAGTAAGTGCGAATGGCGCTGGTTTCATTGCGCAACGCTTCTTCCAGCGCAAGAATTGCGGCATCGAAGAGGGCCTTGGCCTCTGGCCCGGGCGCGCGCGTTTCCTGACAAAAGCCGACGCTGGAACAAAGGTGCAAAGACGCGGCCTTGAGTGTGATTGGCTCCTCCACAGCCATCTGCAAGCGATTGGCAAGTTGAAGGCAATCTTCGAGATCCAGCTTTCGGATTGGGTCCAGACACACAACAAATCGAGCGTCGCCCACACGTGCGGTCAAATCGCTTTGTCTCAGCGCCGCACCAATCCGATCTGAAGTGACGCGCAATGCCTGCTCTGCCGCAGCGTCACCAAATTTCGAGCGCATTCGCGAGAGGTTGTTTATCTCGATCGCAACAACGGCCGTTGTCGATCCTGTTGCGCGCAGAGACACCAGATTTCTGGAAATCCCCTCCATCAAGCCGTTTTTGGTCAAAAGACCGGTCAATGCGTCTTCGCCCGAGCTTTGAAATGCGGGCGGTTGAGAGGTTTTGTATCCAAATATCAGAGAGAGAGGCAGAACGACGGCCGCGACCAACAACCAGTCTTCCCCCCCCAACAGCCAAGCCGTCAGGGTGAGTATGACGACAACCAAAGGCGCCAAAGACAGTCGTGCGAGCTGAAGGCGTATAGTGTGAAAAATTTCACGTGATCTCGCGTACATTAAGCGTAGGTTCCCGAAAATGGCAGTTTCAGGAAACCCTAGCGATTAATCGCTGAGCCTCTGGTTAACGCAGCTTCGGAATATCCGTCTCAATTTGTTCAAATTGCTCGTTTCCCCGCATAAGCCCTGCGAAGTCGAACAGTTTTGGGTCCAGCATGTGTGACGGGCGGACGTTCATCAAAGAGCGGAACATCACCTGACGGCGGCCGGGGCTGTTCTGTTCCCACTGATCCAGAATTTTCTTTACCTGTTGGCGCTGAAGCCCGTCTTGCGATCCGCACAGGTCACAAGGGATGATTGGATAGTTCATCGCCTTGGCAAATTTCTCGCAATCTTCTTCGGCAACATGCGCAAGCGGGCGGTACACAAAAAGATCGCCTTCTTCGTTCACCAGTTTTGGCGGCATTGTTGCAAGACGCCCGCCGTGGAACAAGTTCATGAAAAACGTCTCGAGGATATCGTCGCGATGGTGGCCCAGAACAACAGCTGAACACCCCTCTTCGCGGGCTATGCGGTACAGGTTTCCGCGTCGCAGGCGTGAACACAGGGCACAGTATGTCCGTCCCGCGGGCACCTTGTCTTTCACGATTGAATAGGTGTCTTGATATTCAATGCGATGCTCGACACCCATTTTCTCAAGAAACGCAGGCAAAACCGTAGAAGGAAAGCCCGGCTGTCCCTGATCCAGGTTGCAGGCCAGCAACTCGACAGGCAGCAGACCACGCCATTTGAGTTCATGGAGAACGGCCAGCAACGTATAGGAATCCTTGCCACCCGAGAGACACACCAGCCAGCGCGCTCCGCGCTCGATCATGCCATATTGCTCAATCGCTTCGCGCGTATACCGCACGATTCTTTTCCGTAATTTCTTGAAATTTGCGGAAGAGGGCGCGCCATGGAAAAGCGGGTGAATGTCGTCGAGATCATCTAGCATGCGCAGCCTTTAGGTGAAATCTGCGATCCGGGCAAGGGATGCGTCCCGCTGCATCCAGGTAGCGTGTAGTCCGTAGAGGTGTGCGGCTGCAGGGTTGGGGCGCTGCGACCACGACGCGGAACACCAAATTGATGTGCGCCCCGATCTGTTGATCAGGGCGCGTCATGCTTAGTTTGCCAGAACTTTCTGGTTACATTCGCGGCCCATTTCGATGGCCTTATAGGTGCCTGACAGATCCATAATGAAGCTGTAGCTGGTTTCGGGGAAAACAATCATTTCATATTGCTTTGCCAGATCCTCGACGAACTGGGGATCGTCGGTCAGGACATAGCCACCGGTATACCCTTTGGTAATGTTGCCACGCATGCCAGTCACTTCGCCGGTGTAGAGGTTCGAACCGATCAGGATGGCAACGGCTTGCTTGTCGTCTTTCTTGATGCTGGTTTCCGCTTTAGTGAACACACCAAGATAAGCAACGTCACGTTCTTTCGTGAGGCCCATTTGAACGACGTTTTCCAAAGAATCGATAGACTCGATCATGCAGGAATTTTTCTCATGGTCGATAAAGACATTCCAGCCTTCGACGCTTCCGAAATGCTCGAACTTCGAGTCTGCAGCTGCACTTGTCGCAACGGCGGCCAATACTGCGGCACCGGCAAGTTGTTTGAGTGTCATGTCAATAAATCCCCTTTAGACGTTCAAAATAACTAGGGGGACGATAGCACTTCCGCATTAGGGTTCCACTAATACGGGAGGGATTTTGCAGAAAATCAGCGTGAAATCGCTTAGGGCAGGTCGTCTTTGGATTGTGGGACCGGATCATAGCCATCGCCACCCCAAGGGTGGCATCGGCCTATACGCTTTGCCGCCAGCCAGCTGCCTTTGATCGCGCCGTGTTTTTCCAGGGCCTCCAAGGCATAGACCGAACAGGTCGGTTGATAGCGGCAGTTAAAGCCAACCCAGGGGCTGAACAGCAAACGATAGGCGCGTACAGGAAGAGCGACGATATGGGCAGTCAGTTTCATGGGCGATCAGTATGCAGTTTTTTCAGTGCATACATAAGGTCACCCTTCAGCACCTCAAAGGGGCGCACGGATGTTTCTGTTGCGCGCCCGATCAAGACATAATCCCAGCCGGGCTTGCCTTTGGCAGGAAGCACAGCCCGGGCAACCTCGCGAAGGCGGCGTTTGGCACGATTGCGTGCGACCGCATTCCCGACCTTTTTGGAACAGGTAAACCCGACGCGAATCGCATCGGGATCGGCGGCTTCGTCGGAACGCCGCTTGCGGGCCTGCACCATCATCGCCTTTGTGCCCTGTTTGCGGGCACGCGATGCGGCAAGGAATTCGCTTCTGTTTTTTAGGACTTCAAGACAAACGGACACCGCCGGTGGCTTTATCCCTTGGGTGGCTGTGCCATCCTCGGGGGCCTCCGGCGGTGTCATATCCGTCAGAACGTCGTCGTTGAGCTTAAGCGCTCAGCGACTTACGGCCACGTGCGCGGCGTGCATTCAGAATCTTGCGGCCTGCTTTGGTGGCCATGCGCGCACGGAAACCGTGGCGGCGTTTACGAACCAAGTTCGAGGGTTGGTAGGTGCGCTTCATCGCTCCGTCTCCGTATTAAATCAGGGCGCCCGGCGGTAGAATCGCAGGCCCATGTGCTATTTGAAGCTCGGTCTATAGGAGGGTGCCAAGGATAAGTCAAACGCCAGATGAAGGAATTGCAACAAATAGGATGCAGTTTCGGTGGTTACTGGCAGTTATGTTTCAAAACCCCTGCTGAAGGCCCCTTGTTATCACGAGAATGCGGGTCAAGATCAAGCGCGCGTGAGCAGGCTGTTGTTTTCGCGTGGGGTAACGCATTTTGAAAGGGAATGATGAAAGACAAGCCAACCATGACCGACACTTCCCAATCCCGCCCCGCATCCTGGGGGCGTCTGATTCCTTTCGCTGCCATCCTTGCTGTCGCTGCCATTGGCGCTGCTACGCTTGGCGATGTTCTGAGCTATGACATGCTGCGCGAGAATCGCGAGGCCCTGATTGCCTATCGCGACGCACATTATGTATTGGCGGCTTTGGTCTTTATTTCGATTTACGTGTTGATCGTTGCCTTTTCACTTCCCGGGGCGGTGGCCGCGACCCTGACAGGGGGCTTCCTGTTCGGCATTTTTCCGGGTGTCCTGTTTAATGTCACGGCGGCAAGTATCGGCGCGACCGCGATCTTTCTTGCGGCTCGCTGGGGATTCGGGGAACAGCTGGCCGCAAAGATGGAGACATCTGAGGGCCGGGTGAAACGGATCAAAGACGGTATTGATGAAAACCAGTGGTCAATGTTGTTTCTGATCCGGCTGGTTCCTTTGGTGCCTTTCTTTGTGGCAAACCTGATCCCTGCCATTGTCGGCGTCCCGCTGCGCAGGTTTGTGGTCTCTACGTTCCTCGGGATTATTCCGGGCGGGCTGGTCTACACCTCGGTAGGTGCCGGACTGGGCGACGTGTTTGAAAAGGGAGAGACACCAAATCTGGGTGTTATCTTCGAGCCGCAAATCATCCTGCCAATTCTGGGACTGTGTGCGCTGGCGGCACTGCCCATTCTGATCAAGGCACTTCGTGGCGGAAAGGAAATATAATGGAACAGATCAAAACTGATTTGCTGGTCATCGGGGCCGGTTCGGGTGGTTTGTCCGTTGCAGCCGGTGCTGTTCAAATGGGGGCAGAGGTTGTTCTGCTCGAGGGGCACCTGATGGGAGGCGACTGTCTCAACTTCGGGTGTGTTCCTTCCAAGGCGCTGCTCGCCAGCGGAAAGGTTGCGCACACACAGGCACATGCCAAGGCCTTTGGGGTCGCGGATGTTGTACCTGCTGTCGACTATGCCGCCGCCAAGGATCACGTCGCTGATGTCATTGCCCAGATCGAGCCGAACGATTCTGTTGAGCGGTTTGAGTGGCTGGGGGTGCGCGTGATTGAAGAATTCGGCGCGTTTACCGGTCCTAACGAAGTTCAGGCCGGCCCGTTCTCGATCACGGCGCGCCGCATCGTCATTGCCACCGGTTCGAGCCCGATGGTGCCGCCGATTCCCGGATTGGCCGACGTGCCTTATCTTACCAATGAGACCCTTTTCGAACTGCGAGAAAAACCTGATCACCTTTTAATCATTGGGGCCGGTCCGATTGGTCTTGAAATGGCGCAGGCGCACAGGCGCCTTGGGTGCAAGGTGACCGTAATCGAAGGCGACAAGGCGCTGGGTCGTGATGACCCTGAAATGGCGGCCTTTGTCTTGGATGCTTTGAAAGAAGAAGGCGTCCAGATCGAAGAAAACGCTCTGGCCGCGCAGATTAGCGAAGTTGAGGGCGAGATCAGGGTCGAGACGCAGGATGGTCGAAGCTTTTCAGGTTCACATCTTTTGGTTGCTGTGGGGCGCAAACCGAATCTCGACCGGCTTAACCCGTCCGCCGCAGGGATCGACACGACCCGCGCGGGCATCAAGGTTGATGACAGTCTCAAAACCAGCAACCGCAAGGTCTATGCAATCGGGGACGTCACCGGCGGCAAGCAGTTCACCCATGTTGCGGGCTATCACGCAGGGGTCATTATCCGCTCGGCGTTGTTTGGGCTGCCTGCGAGACAGCGCACCGACCATATCCCGCACGCCACCTATACCGATCCGGAATTGGCACAGATCGGCCCAACCGAGGCCGAAGCAAGAGAAACCTATGGGGACAAACTCGAAGTGGTCCGGTTTGATTTGCTCCACAACGACCGTCTGATCGCAGAGCGTAAGGCCAAGGGCCTGATAAAGGTGATGGTCGTAAAGGGGCGACCGGTGGGTGTTTCCATTGCGGGTCATCAGGCAGGAGAACACATCAACCTGTGGGCTCTGGCGATTGCCAACAAACTCAAAATGGGGGCGGTTGCCGCGATGGTAAGCCCGTACCCGACAGTCGGCGAAATTGGAAAACGCGCTGCGGGGGCCTATTTCTCTCCTCGGTTGTTTGATAGTGCTAAGGTCAAACGAGTGGTTGGTTTCGTGCAGCGCTGGCTGCCTTAGCGGGCAAGGGCAAGACGTCGATGTTCAAAACGCTTTCAGGACGGTTTCTTGTCCTCACCATAATCTTTGTAATGCTGGCCGAGATCCTGATTTTCGTGCCGTCAGTTGCCCGTTTTCGCGAGGATTATCTGCTCTCACGGCTCGAACGGGCGCAAATCGCGTCGCTGACTTTGCTTGCGGATGACATGATCGACGAGGATCTGGAACAAGAGCTTTTGCGCACCGCCGAAGTCTATAACGTGGCATTGCGTCGGGACGAGATGCGGCAACTGATGTTGTCCTCACCGATGCCCCACGCGATTGAGGCGACGTTCGATCTGCGTGATGCGGGGCCGATGGAACTCATCAGCGATGCGATGGCGCGTTTGTTTGACTCGCAAGACCGCGTCATTCGCGTGATCGGGGCACCGGTAAAAGAGGCGGGGCTTCTCATTGAAATTACGCTGGGCACCAAAGCCTTGCGCTCAGCCATGATCGATTATGGCCTCAACATCCTTTGGTTGTCAGCGGTGATTTCGGTCATCACGGCGTTCTTCCTGTTCCTTGCGGTGCGCGGGTTCCTTGTGAAGCCGATCAAAGGTGTGGTGCGATATATGCAGTCTTATGCCGCCGCACCCGAAGACGCGCGGCGCATTATTCAGCCCTCTGCCGGTGTGGTTGAACTGCGAGAAGCCGAAGAGGCCCTTCAATCTCTGCAAATGGAGCTGACAGCGTCCCTTAAGCAAAAAGAGCGTTTGGCCCAGTTGGGCGGGGCAGTGGCAAAGGTAAGCCACGATCTGCGCAATATCCTCACGTCGGCGCAGCTTTTCACGGATCGCATTGAAATGAGTGAGGATCCGTTGGTGCGCCGGCTTGCGCCAAAGCTGGTGAATTCGATCACGCGGGCCGTGCACCTGTGTGAAAGCACGCTGGCCTTTGGCAAAGCGGAAGAGCCGGCGCCAAAGCTGTGCCATGTGCCCTTGATCGAAATTGTGTCGGACGTGGTCGACAGCGAACGTCTTGCTGTTGGTGAGTTCGATTTGAGTTTCTCGGAAGATGTGCCTGCGGGCCTTATGGTTCGGGCCGACCCGGAACAATTGTACAGGGTCATTGCGAATCTGGTGCGCAACGCCAGACAAGCCATCATGGCAACCGGCATACCCGGCGAGATATCCGTGGCTGCGCGCGAAGAAGACGACGCGTGGTTTATCAACATCACGGATACGGGCCCTGGATTGCCCCCAAAGGCGCAAGAGTATCTGTTCACGCCATTTCAGGGCGGGGCGCGCAAAGGTGGTTCGGGTCTTGGTCTGGCAATCTCTTCCGAGTTGATGCGCGGTCATGGCGGAACACTGGTTTTGGCACGCACGGATGACGCGGGAACCGTCTTCGAAATTTGTCTTCCAAAAGGGGAAGTTGCAGAAGTTTGAGAAAATTTGATTTTAGCTCTTGCAACCCCCCCCGCTTAACTTTAAACGACCCAAACACGCGCTCTGGTAGCTCAGCTGGATAGAGTACTTGACTACGAATCAAGGGGTCGGGGGTTCGAATCCTCCCCAGAGCGCCAATTTCCTTCTATATCAAAACAGACCTGTTTGACCGGATCGCATTTGCGTTATTTGCTGTCGGTTGCGGGCTGTAGCCTACATCAAAACAATCACTGTTTTGCGTATTGCGTCCTGTCATTGCCCTATGAACCGTAAGCCACACGTTGCTGAAGTTTGGCGGACATTTGCGTGTTTATGCTGCGAGGTCCCACCACATGAAAACGGGGCCCTGCACATTTGCATTGGCCCCGTCAGGTTTTGTTCGACAGTCGAAGCGCGCCAAGAAGACCGCGATGATCAGCCGGGATTTCCGAGCAAGTTTATCCGAGAATGCCGGGCCAGTTCTTTGTGCCGGCTGCGATGTTGCCGGGAATGTCCTCACGCCAAAGCTCTTGCGCCCGAAGGTTGGCGTTCAGATACAGTTTGCCTTCATAAATCGTCCATGCTTCGGGGATCGTCGGGGCGAGATAACCGCGTGACGCAGCGAAAGCGCAGTACCCCCCAAATACCGGAGCATATGTTTCCGGATCAGATGCGAATTTATCCGCATTGCTCTGGTTCGCAAAATGCCATTCTGCACCGTTCCAGTTTCGCGTGTGAGACGTGGACCCTGGCACCGGTTTTTGTTGTTCGAAATACCCAACCGGATCAATCGCGTTGATCGCTACAGGATTCTGAAAAACCTCAGGCTCGCGGGCCAAGGCGATTGTCGGAACAAGGGTGAGCGAAACAGGTGTTGCGGCCAGAAGACCAAGTGTTTTGCGACGTGTCAGCATGATTTATCCTCCATGAGCTAAGTCCTAGATAAACCTTTCAGGTGCTCAAAGGAGCAGGGCTAAACGGAATGTGATGCAGATTTGATCCCCGACCGGCCTGCCTATTCATGGGGTGGGTTGAGCCCATCTTGGGTTTTCTGAATCCGGTCCGGCCATGTCGAGCGGATATAGGCGAGAATGTTCCAGATATCTTCATCCGAGAGGGTGTCGGCAAACTGTGGCATGCCGCTTGCAAAACCCGAGACGCCGCGTACGGCAAGTGCTTCTTGTCCGCCGAACTTTGTGTATTCAAACAAAAGCTGATTGTCGTGGTGCCACGTATGTCCTGTTTCGTCATGCGGCGGCGCGGGCAGAACGCCCTCTTCATCAGGTGTTCTCCAGTTGGGTTGCCCCTCGAGGTTGGCGCCATGACAAGCGGCACAGTGTTCCGCGTAAAGAGATCGCCCAGTGTCCAAATCGCGGCCTTCCATTTCGTGATTGGCCAAGGCGCTTGTTGCAGCAAGAAAAGCCGACATCATCAGCAAGTGTTTTATAGAACCTCTACCCACGTTTTCATGCCTCCGGCCTGATGGCTCAGCATATGACAATGAAGCATCCATTTGCCGGGATTATCGAAGACACAAAGAATGTCCTGCGTCTCTCCTGCAGGGACCAAACTTGTGTCGCGCAGGTCGCCGAGGGTGCCATCGCTTTGCACCTCATAAAAATGGTGCCCGTGCAAATGAATGCCATGCGGGAAGCTGGTTTCATTCACAAGCCGGAGTCGCGCGGTCTCTCCCCGTGAGAAGCTGGCGAAGGGGGCGGGTTGCATGTCGGAAAGATCATTGAAAGCCCAGATATTATCGCCGCCATGCCGGCCGCCCATCGCACCGCCCTGCATGGTCAGCACGAGTTCCTGTGCAACGTCCCCGGGGCGCGGCACCTCGTTGGGGGAAAGAACTGGGATCGGGATCGTGCGCGGCTCGGTGCTTCCGACCGGATCAATCTGGCCAAGAGGGTAGCTGCCGCCACGTGTGGCCATTGCGATCTCCAGCGTGGACTCGACATCTGCGATAATGTCGACGCGTTGCGCAGGGGCCAGCTCAATCGTCTCAAAATCCCTCGCCGCTGTCAGGGGCATGCCATCCAGGGCGACGATCTTGCCCTTTATTCCCGACAGGTTCAGCGGAAAGATCCTGTCGGTTGCCGCGTTGATCAGACGAAGCCGGATGCGTTCGCCTGTTTTAAGCGGCACATCAGGTAAAAAGGCCCGCGCGAAATTTCCCATGCGTCCCCCATGGGCGATGTCATGCATTGTCGCAAAATCATCGGTCAGTTGTCCGTTCTGATCCAGTCGCCAATCGGCCAGAACTGCAGTGATGTCATGATCGACGTCTGGCGGGGTGGCCTCTTCGATGATGAGGGGCCCCATCAGGCCGCGCGCCACCTGTTCGTGAGACAGGTAATGCGAATGATACCAGAAAGTGCCTGCATCCGGTGGCGAGAATTGATAGGTGTGGGTTGCGTCCGGATCGACAATTTTCTGTGTCAGGACCGGCACACCGTCCATGGCGTTTGGCAGTCTGATCCCGTGCCAGTGAACCGCGGTTCCCTCATTCAGTTTGTTGCGTAACAGCACTTCGAGGGGGTGACCCTGTCGGGTGCGGATTTCCGGTCCGGGCAACCCGCCGTTAAAGCCAAAAGACTGTGTTGCCGCATATTCTTCTGCAGGCAGGATTTGTGCCTCGACGGGTTCGGCCACCAGTTCGAATTGGCTTCTGGCAAAGGAAACCTGTGGGGCAAGCGCTGCGGCACTGGCGGTGATGAGAAAGTCTCTTCGGTTCATGAGAGGCCTCAATTCGGTAATGTGAGCACGCTGGTGAGTGTAGCAGTTGTTGCAAACACCGCCAGAATGACTGTGGTTTCTATTTCAATGGACTGCGCGAGATGGCGGGCGGCATTGGTGTTGCCGGCCTGCATTTCGGGTACGAATCGCAGTTTGTTTGCAGCGGCCAAAACAAGGACGCCTGCAACGAGGGCAATCTTGGTTATCAGAGCGAGGCCGTAGCCTGTTGTGATTAACGCTGTGGGCGTGCCAAGTAGCATCCAGCCCATCACGAGCCCGGCCAGTATCAAAGACGGGACGATGAATGTCGCGGCTTGGCCAAACAGATGCCCAAGACGGGCGGCATGGCTTAGATGATCCGGCCTTCGTGACAATCGATGCAAAGGTGACAAAACACCGATCCAAAAAGCCACGCCGACTAGGTGCAACAGCAAAAGAAGGCGCACACCCGTTTGGGCAATGTCTCGAACATGTCCGATTTGCGCAAAAGACCAAAGCAGCAGTAGGCCACCGACAAGGGCGATCCATTGGCCGCTGTGCGGGATCAGCAGCCCTGCGATCATCAGGATTGCACCGATCAGCCGATACAAAAGCACATCCCCCACCGGCGTCTGCCACAACAGGCCGAGCATCTCGGGGTCCGTCATCCCGTCTGCCCCGCCAGTCAGTGCCGCACCTCGCAGCATAAACCCCAGACCGGCGGCCACCAGCGTCAGCGCCGCTAGGCCAAGCGCCTGTTTGCGCATTCTTTCAGCGACCAAAGCGGTGGGTCCGGCAAAAACGATGCGAACAATCACTAACCCGGTCGCGCCCAAAGCGCCGATATACAGCAGAAATTTCGCAAGGATCGCGGCCTGTCCCCAGATATCCGGCATGTTCATTCCACCGTAAACTTGAATGCGCCCTGCATCGCGTGGCCGTCTATTCCCAAGCCGCGCCATTCAATGAGATAGCTGCCCGCCCCCATACTTTCCAGCGGCAGCTTGAAGGCGCGGCCAAAGCTTTTTTGACTACCAAGATCAAGTTGAACCGGCGGGTGATCTGCGTGGGTCATGTCCACCCGCGTCAGGCGAATGTCATTCGCAAAGCTGAAGCTGATCTCGGCAGGGGCTTCTGCAATCACGGCGCCATTTTCGGGCGTCGTCTTATCAATGCGGGAATGGGCAAACGCCCCCGAGGACAGGGTGGCGAGCAAAGCAAAAAGGACAAATTTTTTCATGGCCATGTTCCTTAGTTTATCCCGTTGGCGCGTTGGATTTCGCGGATGTAGTCGATCACCATTACAACGTCGCCGCGCGTGAGGCCGTCGACCGGCGGCATGTCACCAAATCGCCAATGGTGGGCACGAACGCCGTGTGCGACGGCACGCTGGAAACTTTCATCTCCATGATGGCTTGGTTCATAGATTTTGTGAATGAGCGGTGGCCCTGCTTCGGAATTTCCGGCGCCTTGCGCACCATGACAAGCCGCGCAGACATTTTCAAAGATGGTCTGGCCTACGGCTGCGTTGCCTTTGATTTCGGGCATCCTGACCGCAGCCATTGCCGTGCTGGCAACCGGGTCGGTTTGAGAGATATCCGTTGGCGATTCCGATCGGAGGAAGGTGAATGCGGCGATGGCCGCCACGGCACTCGCGCCGAGGATCAGGTACTTTGTGTTCATGGGAGATTCCTAACATGCTGAATGAAACGTCAAACGCCCGTCTGGGCGCGGCACATTGCGTTTTGCCCCGTCCTGTCAGGGCAAAATGCGTTGCGCGTGTTCAGCTATTAGGGGGACGTTCCAGCGTTTGAGGCCTGTTCACTGCGGCAAGTTGCCCGTTCTGCGCCCAAGAGACAGATTGATGCCCAAGGGGGCGCACCAGTGTTGGGCACTCTGCCAGAGAAGCCGTTTGGCAAAAGATCTGGTCACAGCATTCGTGCGTTGTTTGATCGCTGTCAGAACCTGAATGCACATGTTCGGAAAGGATCAGGTCTGAACTCATGTCGTTGGCTGACATTTGATCATGGCAGTGTTCGCCGACGCAATCCGGAACCGCGGCATGCACTTGGCTCTCGATCAGGTTCCCGATCAAGAGCATGGCAATCAAGGTGATTGCGAGTATGCCGCGAAGAATGCTCACGCCAAAACCCTAGCGGAGCGGGGCATGCGTTACAACTGTCACCGCCGATGCCCGCGATGACGTTTTCGTGGTGGGCAGTCAATCATTGGCAAATGCAAAAACGGTTTTGTTGGAGATCAGCCGATGACCCACATGACGGCTTGCCAGCGGAAATTTCACATCCTATACGAAAGTCACGCAGGGGAGTCCCGCCTATGGGACTGAGAGGCTGACAGGGTGAAAACCCGGTGACGCGACCCTTTGAACCTGACCCAGTTGACACTGGCGTAGGAAGCAAAAGGTTGTCGCAGGCGGTTGATCTGTCTCTTGCAACTGGACAAGCAGGTGGTGACCGCCTGCGCATCCTTCCCAAGTTCATCTGGTGTTTTTTTGAGACCCGAGCTTGAGGAGCGCCATTATGAATATCCCCACCCCTAAAATCACGACAGACGAACTGCCTGCATCGCGCAAAATTTACGTCAACGGTACATTGCATGCGGATGTGCGCGTGCCGATGCGCGAAATTTCGGTTCACCCAACAGCAGGCGAAGCGCCATTGCCCGTCTATGACAGTTCCGGCGCCTATACCGATCCGAATGTCCTGACCGACATAAAACAAGGCCTTGCACCGCTGCGCCAAGAGTGGATCAAAGCGCGTGGAGATGTTGAACCCTACCAGGGGCGCGAGATTATTCCCGCCGACAACGGGTTTGTTGAAGGGGATAGGCTGACCCCCGAGTTTCCCGTCAAACCCAGAGCATTGAGGGCAAAAGAGGGGCGTGCCGTAACCCAACTGGCTTATGCCCGCGCGGGGATCATCACGCCTGAGATGGAATTCATCGCGATCCGTGAAAACCAGCTTCGTGAATTGGCGCCGTGCCATCGTGACGGGAACGATTGGGGCGCGGATATTCCCGACTATGTGACCCCTGAATTTGTCCGCGACGAGGTTGCCACGGGCAGGGCGATCATTCCTGCCAACATCAACCACCCTGAGTCAGAGCCGATGATCATTGGCCGGAACTTTCTGGTGAAGATCAACGCAAATATGGGGACCTCTGCCGTCACCTCGTCGATGGAGGAAGAGGTCGACAAGATGGTCTGGGCGATACGCTGGGGGGCGGATACCGTCATGGATCTTTCCACGGGTCGCAATATCCACAACACGCGCGAATGGATCATCCGCAACAGCCCTGTCCCGATTGGGACGGTGCCGCTGTATCAAGCGCTGGAGAAGGTGAATGGGATCGCCGAGAATCTCACCTGGGAGGTTTTTCGGGACACGTTGATCGAGCAGGCCGAGCAGGGCGTCGACTATTTCACGATACATGCGGGCGTCCGTTTGCACATGGTTCCGATGACCGTGAACCGTGTGACCGGCATCGTTTCCCGCGGTGGGTCGATCATGGCCCAGTGGTGTCTGCATCATCACAAGGAAAGCTTTCTCTACGAGCATTTTGACGAGATATGCGACATTTGCCGCATGTATGATGTGTCGTTTTCCTTGGGGGACGGGCTGCGCCCCGGATCAATCGCAGATGCAAACGACGAGGCCCAGTTTGCAGAGCTGGAAACTCTGGGCGAGTTGACCAAGATCGCATGGGCCAAAGACTGTCAGGTGATGATCGAAGGGCCCGGCCATGTTGCCATGCACAAGATCAAGGAAAACATGGACAAACAGCTGGCCTGCTGTGACGAGGCGCCTTTTTACACGCTTGGGCCGCTCACTACGGATATTGCCCCCGGGTATGATCATATCACCAGCGGTATCGGTGCCGCGATGATCGGTTGGTTCGGCTGCGCCATGCTATGCTATGTCACGCCCAAAGAACACCTTGGCCTGCCAGACCGTGATGACGTGAAAACTGGTGTTATTACCTATAAAATTGCTGCGCATGCGGCCGATTTGGCCAAGGGGTTGCCCGGCGCACAGCGGCGCGACGATGCCTTGTCCCGCGCCCGGTTCGAATTCCGGTGGGAGGATCAGTTCAACCTGTCCCTTGATCCGGATACCGCGCGTGATTTCCACGATCAGACCTTACCCAAAGAGGCGCATAAGGTCGCCCATTTCTGTTCCATGTGTGGACCAAAATTCTGTTCGATGCGGATTTCACACGACATCCGCTCAATCGCGCAGAAAGAGGGCATGGAGGCGATGGCCGCCAAGTTCCGCGAAGGCGGTGACTTGTATGTGCCGGTGAAAGACGAAAACGCATGATCACGATTGCAGGTGGGGGGCTTGCCGGTCTTGCCTCGGCGGTCGAGATTGCAAGGCGCGGCGCCGCTGTGCGCCTTTTTGAGGCTGGTCCCGAGATCGGGGCCAGCAGCGTTGCGCGCTTTGCCGGTGGGATGCTCGCACCTTGGTGTGAACGAGAAAGCGCAGAAGAGGCCGTCATTTCATTAGGGGCAATGGCGGCGGACTGGTGGGGCGGGATCACCCCCGTCTCGCGACGCGGCACGCTTGTGGTTGCCCCCGAGCGTGATCGTGCAGAATTGACGCGTTTTGCCCGCCGTACTAGCGCATTTCGCAGGGTAAATGGCTCAGAGATCGATGTGTTGGAACCCGCCTTGGCAGGCAGGTTTTCCCAAGGGTTGATGTTTGATCAAGAAGCGCACCTGAACCCGAGACAGGCCCTACAGGATCTTGAAAAAGCTGCGCATGGTTTAGGGGTGGATATCGTGTTGGGGACCAAAGCACCGGCCAAGGTCGATCTTGATTGTACTGGGATTGCGGCTGACCTTCCCGAACTGCGTCCGGTGCGTGGCGAGATGGCCATATTGTCCTGCCCAGATGTCTTGATCACCCGCACCATCCGTCTTTTGCACCCGCGAATGCCGCTCTACCTCGTTCCTCGGGGCGATAGGGTCTATATGATTGGTGCGACAATGATCGAAAGCTCGTCGACCCGACCGCCAACGGTCCGGTCCCTGTCAGATATGCTCAATGCCGCGTTTACCCTGCACCCCGCTTTTGCCGAAGCCGCCGTGCTGGAAACAGGCGCAGGCTTGCGCCCCGCATTTCCTGACAACCTTCCGCGACTGGTCGAGAGGAACGGTTCGCTGCATTTGAACGGCTTGTATCGACATGGATTTCTGTTGGCCCCCGCGATGGCCACCAAAGTCGCAAACACCCTTATTCCGGAGACTTATGATGCAGATCATCGTCAATCAAAATCCGCGTGACATTCGGTCTGAAACTCTTGGCGAGGCCTTGACGGAATTGGGCTTTACCAGCACCGCGATTGCCACTGCGATCAATGGCCGGTTCATTCCGCGCGACGCCCGCGCAGATGTAATTTTGGCAGAGGGTGACCGGCTTGAAGTGCTTGCCCCGATGCAGGGAGGCTGAGATGCAACTTTATGGTACCGAGATTTCGTCGCGGCTCTTGTTGGGAACGGCGCAATATCCGTCGCCGGCGATCCTGACACAAGCGATCGAGGCAAGCGGGTGCGAGATCGTCACCGTCAGTTTGCGCCGCGAAACGGCCGATGGTTCCGGCGCGGGGTTCTGGGATGTATTGCGCGCGACTGGTAAACATATTCTGCCCAACACCGCCGGATGCCATTCCGTGGCCGAGGCCGTCACAACCGCGCACATGGCCCGCGAGATTTTCGGGACCCGCTGGATCAAACTCGAGATCATAGGGCATGCGGATAACCTTGCTCCGGATGTCTTTGCCTTGGTCGAGGCCGCACGGGTTTTGTCCGAGGACGGGTTTCAGGTCTTTCCTTACACAACCGACGATCTGGTGGTTGGGGAAAAGCTTCTGACCGCCGGGTGCGAAGTGTTGATGCCATGGGGCGCGCCGATTGGATCCGGTCAGGGGTTGCGAACCCCGGATGCGCTGCGCGCGATGCGAGCGCATTTTCCCGAAACACTTTTGATTGTTGATGCAGGTATCGGCCGTCCATCGGATGCGGTGCAGGCGATGGAACTGGGCATGGATGCTGTGTTGCTCAACACCGCAGTGGCCAAGGCCGGTGATCCTGTGGGCATGGCCCGTGCCATGTCTTTGGCACTGGACGCGGGCCGCGCTGGGCGGCGCGCGGACCCGATGGAACCCCGCGATATGGCAGTGCCCTCGACGCCGGTTCTTGGGCTGGCGGAGTTGGGTTGATGGAAAAATTCTACCTGATTGTCAGCAATGTCGAACAGCTACAGCGCCTTGTCCCTGAAGGCGTGAAACTGGTTCAACTTCGGATCAAGGATCAGACGGAGGGCGAGGTGCGACGGCAGGTTGCCGTGGCGCGCGACATCTGTGCCGCGTATGGCGCTCAATTGGTGGTGAATGACCATTGGCAGGTTGCTCTGGATTTGGGATGCGATTTTGTCCATTTGGGTCAGGAAGATATGGATCAAGCGGATTTTACGGCGTTGCGTCGTGCTGGTGTCCGCTTTGGTCTGTCGACACATGATGACGCCGAACTGGACCGCGCGTTATCACAGGACCCGGCCTATGTGGCCTTGGGGCCGGTGTATCCGACGTTGTTGAAAAAGATGAAGTGGGGGCCGCAAGGTCTCGACCGTGTGACCCGTTGGAAACAGATGGCAGGCCAGACGCCGCTTGTTGCGATTGGCGGCCTGACGCCCGAACGGTTGCCCGGCGTGTTTGCGGCGGGGGCAGATAGTGCGGCTGTTGTCACCGATATCCAGCAGGCAAGCGATCCGGTCGCGCGGACCCGCCTTTGGATCACGGCGTGCGCCACATGACCCGCTATGTCCGACAGATACAGTTACCTGATGTGGGGGACGAGGGTCAGGCACGGTTTGCGCGGGCCCGTGTTTTAGTGGTCGGCGCAGGGGGGCTGGGTTCGCCCGTTTTGTTATATCTGGCTGGCGCGGGTGTGGGTAATCTGACCATTCTGGACCCTGACCATGTGGAAGAAACCAATTTGCATCGCCAGCCCATGTTCCGGATGGCAGATATTGGCCGTGCAAAAGCGGTGGCCGCTGCCGAAGCCATACGTGCGTTGAACCCCGAAGTCGTGGTCAATGCGCAAACATGCGCATTGACCCCCGCAAATGCCCCGCGTGTTGTCAAAGATGCGGATGTGGTGATCGATGCGGCGGACAGTTTTGCGGTGTCTTATTGCCTGTCCGATGCCTGCCTTGCCGCCCGCACACCGCTAATTTCGGCCAGTGCGCTTGGGCAGACTGGGTATGTCGGTGGCTTTTGCGGCGGCGCGCCCTCGCTCAGGGCGGTGTTTCCCGATCTGCCGCAATCAGGCGCAACCTGCGCAACAGCCGGTGTCTTGGGACCGGTTGTCGGCACGGTCGGCGCAATGCAGGCGCAAATGGCGCTGCGCGTGATCCTTGCGAGTGACCCATCACCCTTGGGCAATGTCGTGTCGGTTGATCTGCTATGTTTTCGGTTTGGCGGCTTTGACTTTGCGAATAGCCCCGAGCCCGTTCACTCGTTTCCGTTTTTGTCGAAAGATATGCTGAAGGCCGATGATCTGGTGATTGAATTGCGGGACGTGGCCGAGGTAGCAGACCCTATTGTGCCCGCAGCCGTTCGCATGACCAGCGACATGCTGGATGATCTGCAGGAAACGAAGGGGCGTCGGGTCGTCTTGTGTTGCCATTCAGGCATGCGGGCGTGGCGGGCTGCATCACAATTGCAAAGCCGAGGGTTTGGATCGCTCGCGGTGATGGCAGCGGTGGCCTGCACATGACGCAGATAATGATAATTGGCGGCACCGATAGCAGCGGAGGCGCAGGGTTGACCCGTGATACGGCCACTGCGCATGCGTTGGGTGTGTCCGTATTACCGGTTGTAACCGCGGTGACGGCCCAGACGGATAGGGCCGTTGTCGACATGGCGTTGATGCCACCTGATCTGATCGAGGCCCAGATTTCTGCCAGCTTCACGGGTGGCGGGCCGTCGTGCGTCAAGATCGGCATGTTGGGCACAAGCGCAATTGCACAGGTCGTGGCAGAGGCCCTTGCCGATTGTCGGGTGCCGGTTGTGCTTGATCCGGTACTTGCCTCAACCTCCGGGAAAAGCCTTTTGGCAGGCGGGTTGCCGGAAGCGCTGATTGAACGCGCTGACTTGATCACTCCGAACTTGGTCGAAGCCGCACGTCTGACGGGCAAAGAAGATGCCGGAATTCCGGATCAGGCACGCGCCTTGTTGGACAGGGGCGCAGGGGCGGTGTTGATAAAGGGCGGGCATGGGCAAGGCCGAGACGCCGTGGATCACCTGTTTGATCAACAACGACATTACACATTCACCGCCCCGCGCCTTGCGAAAGGCAAACGTGGCACCGGCTGCACATTGGCCACCGCGATTGCTTGTTCACTGGCTCAGGGCAAGGCGTTGGATGTTGCATGTGGAGAGGCCAAGCGTTTTGTGCATGGATGGCTTTCTGCGTGAAAACTTGGCGCCTGATTAAGCGAGTTGCTTTGGTGAATGTCACCGACGCCGTCGGACGATTGACGACCGGTTTGGGGTGCGTCGCCGCATCGCAGCAGGGGCAAAGTGCCGCTCACCTTGGATTTATGGCAATAAACATGTATCTGGTGCGCGAAACATTCGGAGGGCTTTCTTTTGCTAAATCTTTCACACATGCGTTCGGAGCTGTCTGAGCACTACGATCTTGCCCCTTCACCCGAGGTGGCCGAGACGCTCAAGGACGTTTATGCGCGCATGGATCGTGTTGTGACGCCTCCCGATTGGGTGACATACGCGCCTTATGTGAAGGCAATTTCCGAGCTGAAGAAAAAGCGCAATGCAGTGATCTTGGGCCACAACTATATGACGCCCGAGATTTTCCACGGCGTGTCGGATTTTGTCGGCGACAGCCTGCAACTTGCGATGAAAGCCAGTGACGTCGAAGCGGATGTGATCGTGCAGGCCGGCGTCCACTTTATGGCGGAAACGTCGAAAATCCTGAGCCCGCAAAAGACTGTCTTGATGCCGGATATGGATGCGGGTTGTTCTTTGGCAGAAAGCATCACCGCCGAGGGCATCGACGAGATGCGTGCCAAATATCCCGGTGCACCGGTGGTCACCTATGTGAACACAACTGCCGCGGTCAAAGCGGCGTCTGATATTTGCTGTACATCGTCAAATGCGCTGCAGATTGTGAATGCGATGGAAAGCGATACCGTCATCATGACGCCGGACCAGTATCTGGCGCAAAACATCGCAAACCAAAGCCACAAGAACGTCGTCTACTGGCCCGGATCTTGCATCGTGCATGAACAATACACCGCACAGGATTTGCGCGACTTCCGCGAATGGAATCCAGGTACGCGGTTGATCGCGCACCCCGAGTGCCCGCCAGATGTGGTCGCAGAGGCGGATTTCTCGGGGTCGACCAGCGGGATCCTCAAATACGTGACAGACGAGAAGCCCGAAAGGGCGATGCTGATCACTGAGTGCTCAATGGCCTCGAACATTGCGGACGAGTTGCCAGAAGTCGATTTTGTCGGCCCCTGCAACATGTGTCCCTATATGAAAAAAATCTCTCTCGAGAAAATCTTGTGGGTTCTGCACACCGGCGAAAACGAGGTTTTTGTTGATCCAGACGTCGCTGAAAAAGCGCGTTTGTCCGTGCAGGCGATGATTGATTTGTCGCGCAAATTGGGTCTGTAACGGACATGCAAACCGTGGAAACCGACCGCATCGTGATTGTCGGTGCGGGTTTGGGCGCGCTTTATGCGGCGCTGAAACTGGCACCGCGTCCTGTGGTTATGATTTCGCCGGAAACTCTGGGCGAGGGGGCAAGTTCCGCTTGGGCCCAAGGTGGCGTCGCGGCCGCGATGGATGCTGCGGACAGTGCGCAAAGCCATGCCGCCGATACGGTCAAGGCCGGAGACGGCACGGTTGACCATGGGATTGCAGATTTGGTCACGCAAGAGGCGCGCGCCCATATCCTTGACCTTACCGAGTTGGGCACGCCTTTTGATCGCACCAAAGACGGCGGATACGTCATGTCGCGTGAAGCAGCCCACAGTTTTGCCCGAGTGGTGCGTGTCAAAGGCGATCAGGCCGGCGCCGAGATCATGGCCGCCCTGATCGACAAGGTGCGCCAGACCCCGTCAATACAGGTGCTGGAAGGCACGATGGCAACCGAACTTGAGGTCACAGAGGGCCGTGTCACAGGTATCGCGGTTCAAGCCGCGGATGATTTGCGATCCTTGCCGGTCATGTTGCGTGGTGCCGCCGTTTTGTTGGCGGGCGGCGGGTCAGGCGGGCTTTATGCATTGACCACAAACCCACCACGCATCCGCGGGCAGGTGATTGGAATGGCCGCACGTGCCGGGGCGATGATTGCCGATCCCGAATTCGTGCAATTTCACCCCACGGCGATGGATGTCGGTGAAGACCCCGCACCATTGGCGACAGAGGCCCTGCGGGGGGAGGGCGCGATCCTGATCAATGATCTTGGGGAACGCTTTATGCAGGCCGTGCATCCCGACGCAGAGCTTGCCCCGCGAGATGTGGTGGCACGGGCCATTTTTGCCCAGTCCCAGGCGGGCCGTCGTCCGATGCTGGATACAAGAGACGTGCTGGGAGAGGCGATCAAGACACAATTCCCTTCGGTTGCCGAAGCCTGTGCGCGCAACGGTATTGATCCCGCGGTTGAGCCGATTCCCGTTGCTGCCGCTGCCCACTACCATATGGGCGGGATTGCAACGGACGAGCACGGGCGTGCTTCGCTTGGCAATCTCTGGGTCTGCGGTGAGGCCTCGTCCACCGGTTTGCACGGGGCAAACAGGTTGGCGTCCAACGGCCTGCTCGAGGCGTTGGTGTTTGCCCGTATCTGTGCAGAAGAAATCGCTGAAGTGGTTCCGGAAGGCGCGGCCCCTTTGATCAACCTCGCCTTCGAGGCGGGGGGCAACCCTCCTGATCCGATGGCTGTCAGGACTTTGCGCGAAACAATGACGTCACACGTTGGCGTGGTACGCGACGCATCCGGTTTGAAGACCGCCCTGCGCAAGATTGCGGCGCTTGAAGCGGACTATGGATCAAGCATGTCGTTCCTGAATATGACAGCAACGGCGACTTTGATCGCGGCTGCCGCCCTGACCCGAAAAGAAAGCCGAGGAGCGCACGAACGCTCGGACTATCCAGAAGCGTTTCCAGGCGACGGAGAGCGTTCCCGCCTGACGCTGAACGATGCATTGGCTATACGATCCCAAATTTGTAAGGAAACATCATGAGCTTTGCCAGCATACCGGACCTGATCCTCGAACCGATGATCCGTGCCGCCCTGATGGAAGATTTGGGCAGCTATGGCGACGTCACAACCCGCGCCGTGATTGGTGATGATGTGACTTATGTTGCCAAGATCAATGCGCGTGCGGATGCCGTGGTTTCAGGAATGCAGGTGGCAAGGATTGCCTTTCACCTCGTTGACCCAAGTCTGGAAGTCGAAACCCATGTCGCCGACGGGCAGCACTGCACGGCGGAACAGTCATTGATGACAATCAAAGGGCGCGCGGCGTCGATCCTTTCAGGGGAGCGTGTCGCCCTGAATTTCGCAGGGCGTTTGACGGGTATTGCAACAATGACGGCGTCTTTTGTCGCCGAAACCAAGGGCACCAACACCCGTGTGACCTGCACACGCAAGACGACACCCGGTTTGAGGCTGGTTGAAAAACTGGCGGTGCTGCACGGTGGTGGTTTTAATCATCGTTATTCGTTGTCGGATGCGATCTTGATCAAGGACAATCATATCGCCGCAGCGGGCGGTGTTCGCGCGGTGCTTGAGGCGACGAAAGCGCACGCAAGCCACATGATGGCTGTCGAGATCGAAGTTGACCGGCTGGATCAGCTGGCCGAGGTTCTCGAGGTTGGTGGCGCATCCGTGGTGTTGCTGGACAATATGGACAATGACACCCTGCGCGAAGCGGTTTCACTTGTGGACGGGCGTATGATCACCGAAGCCAGCGGGAATGTCCGACGCGACCGGATCGCGTCAATTGCCGCAACCGGAGTTGACTATATCTCATCCGGGGCACTCACGCATTCGGCCCCGACGATCGATCTGGGACTCGATTTCTAAAAAGGGGTATCTGGCCCCCGTATTTGCCCGAAATGGGTTGGTAGCGCGATGAAGGTCGAGCTGGTCTTTTGCCGCTGATCATCAATCAGGCGCAAGGCACGCGGCACTCCAAATGTCTGGCACCTTCAAGAAAGACCAATGTGCCCGCACAGAATCAATGGCTTCTCTGACAAAGCCTCCAGACCGTCAAAATAGCGGGAGGGGTGAAGGTATGGACAACTGTCCGGGGCGGGTTGTTGCGGTGGTGGAAACAACTTCCTCGGCACCTATGAACTGTTCTGTTTCTTCTGACAGAAATTCCAAATTACTTGGATCGTGGGCCGAAGTTGTTAAGATGTTGCAAAAGCTTTTTTCAGGGGACTTGGTATGAAATCTTTCGTTTTGTTTGCGGCTGTTGCCGCGGCTTTGACTGCGTGCAGCACACCTAAATTCAGCTCACCCGAACTCAACGGTTTGCAAACCAGCTGTAGTGCCGGCGATATGACGGCCTGTTCAGAGCTGGCCCATCGCGTAAAGAGCCAGTGATTTAACGCCAATTAAATGTGACCACACGTTTTCAACGAGTGTTTGTGATTAACTTTGCGTTGTGAGCCAGTTTTCTGCTTACTTTTCAGTAGGGAGGAGAAACCATGTCTCACGTTACTTACGAAAAAGACGGGCGTATCGGGCGGATCATTCTGAACCGCCCTGACGTCATGAATGCCATTTCTATGGAAATGCCGGGGCAGATTGCCGCCGCGGTCGCCGAGGCGGATTCAGATCCTGATATTCACGTGATGGTTCTTTCCGGCGCAGGCGATGCCTTTTGCGCGGGTTATGATCTTATGGCGTTTGCCCAAACGGACGGCCCGAATCCCGGTGTGCAGGACATGCCATGGGATCCGATGAAAGACTTTCAGATGATGTGGGCGAACACGCAGGACTTTATGTCGTTGTTTCGCGCGATGAAGCCTGTGATCTGCAAGGTCCACGGGTTTGCCGTTGCGGGCGGGTCAGACATCGCTCTTTGTGCTGACCTCACGATTATGGCCGAAGATGCGCAGATTGGTTATATGCCTGCGCGGGTTTGGGGATCTCCTACAACGCAGATGTGGGTGTACCGGCTGGGCATGGAAAAGGCCAAACGGATGTTGCTGACAGGTGACAAGATTTCGGGCCGCGAAGCCGCCGACATGGGCCTCGTTCTCAAGGCTGTTCCCGCCGAAACTCTGGAAGATGAGGTCGAAGCGTTGGCCGCTCGGATGGCATCGGTTCCTGTGAATCAGCTTGCGATGCAAAAGATGGTCGTCAATCAGGCCATCGAGGCGATGGGCCTCAATGAAACCCAGCGGTTGGCAACGGTATTCGACGGAATCACCCGCCATTCCCCAGAGGGCATGAACTTCAAAGCGCGCTCTGAAGCCGTCGGATGGAAACAGGCCGTGCGTGAACGCGATGAAGGGACATTTGATTGGACAAGAAACATAGAAATTCCCAAGCCCAACCGCTAGGGTTGTCTGAACATGAAGGAGGACGCCCGAAATGCATATGAGTGACCAGCGCGAGATCGCCGCAACAGTAACCGAAGTTTGGGATGCTCTTTTGAGCGCCGAAACGCTGATTCAATGTGTGCCCGGCGCCAAAGAGCTTACCGGTAATGCCGATGATGGATTCGATGCAACGGTTGTTCAAAAGGTTGGCCCCGTTAAAGCGACCTTCAAGGGACATGTGACCCTGTCCGATCTGGTGGAACATAAGAGCCTGACCTTGACCGGAGAAGGCAAGGGAGGCGCTGCCGGTTTTGCCAAAGGCGGCGCAGACGTCAAATTGACGGAAACCGAAAACGGCACTTTGCTCGAATATGAAGTCGACGCCAAGGTTGGTGGCAAACTCGCACAGCTTGGCAGCCGGTTGATTGACGGCTTTGCCAAAAAGATGGCCGACCAGTTCTTTCAGAATTTGCAAAATGCGCTGGAAGGTCCGGGAGAAGGCGACGCCGATGCGTCCGCAGAAGACGGTGACGAACCCAAGAAAAAAGGCTGGGTCAAACGCTTGACGGGCGGGTAATTCAGGCGCGAAATACGCCAGAACGCGATCGGGTTTGGCGCGCGCAACGATCATTGCGCGCGCAATCGGGCGAGCCCTGCAGAACTGCACACCAAGACCTATTGAAATCGCGGTTTGAACTTTTGGCGGCAATGGTATGTTGTCCATCGAACAGGAGGGGCAGCATGGCAGCCATCGTAGAAATCGAAAACCTGCGCAAAGTTTATGACGGCGGGTTCGAAGCGCTGAAAGGCGTGACACTTTCGATAGAAGAAGGTGAGATTTTGGCGCTGCTTGGCCCCAACGGCGCAGGCAAGACGACGCTCATTTCTACGATTTGTGGCATTACCAACCCCGGATCAGGCGCGGTGCGCGTGGCCGGCCATGATGTTGTGGCTGATTATCGCCAAGCCCGCCGTATGATCGGATTGGTCCCGCAGGAAATCAATCTGGAGCCCTTTACCAAGGTGATCGATACGGTTCGGTTTTCGCGCGGGCTGTTTGGCAAACCGCGCAATGACGCCTTTCTAAAAGATCTTTTAACCCGCTTGTCACTTTGGGACAAAAAGGACAGCCGCACGCGAGAGCTCTCTGGTGGGATGAAGCGCCGCGTTCTGATCGCAAAAGCACTGGCACATGAACCACGGGTTCTGTTTCTCGACGAACCCACGGCTGGCGTTGATGTCGAGTTGCGCAAAGACATGTGGGATATCGTGGCAGACCTCAAGGCGCAGGGCGTGACCATCATTCTAACCACACACTATATCGAAGAAGCCGAGGCCATCGCCGACCGCGTTGGGGTGATCAGCAAGGGAGAGCTGTTGTTGATCGAGGAAAAAGCCTCGTTGATGCAGCGGTTTGGGCAAAAGCACCTGCAGATCGATTTGCAAGAACCGGTTTCGGACATTCCCGAAACACTCGCGAGTTATGGGCTCATCCTTCAAGAAGGAGGGGCGTCTGTTCAGTACAGTTATGACACACGTGGCGAACGCACCGGTATCACGGCCTTGCTAAACGACATCGCCGCTGCAGGTCTGGTTCTGAAGGACATAAAAACCGAAGAAAGCAGCCTTGAAGAAATCTTTGTATCACTGGTCAGCGAGGGCGCAGCATGAACTGGGCAGCAATTTGGGCCATCTACAAGGTTGAAATGATGCGGTTTTTCCGCACATTGGCGCAAAGCTTTATCTCACCTGTGTTGTCGACCTCGCTTTACTTTGTGGTCTTTGGTGCCGCCATCGGAAGCCGTATCGATCAGGTGGACGGGGTAAGTTACGGCGCCTTTATCGTGCCCGGTTTGGTGATGCTTTCTGTTATCACACAGTCAATCTCGAACGCGTCATTCGGGATCTACTTCCCGAAATTCATTGGCACGATCTATGAGCTGTTATCTGCACCAATCAATTTCCTCGAGGTTGTTCTGGGGTTTGTGGGGGCCGCTGCAACCAAGGCGCTTTTCATCGGATTGGTGATCCTTGGAACGTCATCGTTCTTTGTCGATCTCGAAATTCAACACCCCGTTGCGATGATAAGCTTTCTTGTGCTGACATGTTTAAGCTTTGCCCTGTTTGGATTTATCATCGGGATTTGGGCGCAGAACTTTGAACAGTTGCAATTGGTGCCTTTGCTGGTTGTGACCCCGTTGGTGTTTTTGGGCGGATCGTTCTATTCGATTTCAATGTTGCCTGCCGTCTGGCAAAAGATCACCCTTTTCAATCCGGTGGTGTATCTTATTTCCGGATTTCGGTGGTCGTTCTTTGGAACGGCGGACGTGCCTATCGGCCTGAGCCTGTTGGCGATTGCCACGTTTACCTGCCTTTGTCTGGCGGCGATTTGGTGGATTTTCCGGACCGGTTGGCGCATTCGAAACTGACGCGAAAAAAGTCGGGCATTTCTGCCACGCCTACGTGCTTAAATATCGCAAACCTTGTTTGTCCGGCGGCGCGGTTCTAAATCCAAATTCATGAAACGCTGGATACCTTTTACCAAGACCCCGCCAATGGTTGCTGTTGTCCGTCTTTCGGGCATGATCGGTGCAGGCAATCGCGGGGCATTGAATGACCGCGCGCTCGCGCCTCTTTTGGAAAAAGCTTTCAAAAAGGGCAAACCTGCCGCGATCGCTTTGGAAATCAGTTCACCAGGCGGAAGCCCGGTACAATCTTCGTTGATCGGTGCACGTATTCGACGGCTGGCCGAAGAAAAAGAAGTACCGGTTTTCGCCTTTGTCGAAGATGTTGCGGCGTCTGGTGGGTATTGGCTCGCGGCAGCAGCTGACGAGATTTATGCCGATGAAAGTTCGGTTGTCGGATCAATCGGCGTCATTTCGGCCGGTTTCGGGGCGCATGTTTTCCTGTCGAGGCAGGGGCTGGAGCGCCGTGTTCATACCGCCGGAAAATCAAAATCCATGCTGGACCCGTTTCAGCCGGAAAATCCTGCTGACGTAAAACGTCTGAAAGGGATGCTGGAACAAATCCATGCCAACTTTATCAACCACGTCAAAACACGCCGTGGTGACAAGCTGGAGAACCTACCGGATTTGTTCACCGGCGAGGTTTGGGTCGGCAAAGGCGCACAAGAGATGGGACTGATCGACGGGATCGCGCATCTTGTTCCGTTCATGAAAGAAAAGTTCGGCAAGGAAGTGACCTTCCGACGATACGGGATGCGTCGTCCGATGTGGCAACGATTTGGCGCAACTTTTGCGCAAGATGCCGTTGCGGGTATAGAGGAACGCGCCGAATACGCGCGGTTTGGCCTCTAGGTGATATTCAAGATCGTCACACTGTTTTTGGTCGCGATGGGTGTCTTGGCCATGTTTGGCAAGTTGACCTATCCGGGGAAAAAGCGTTTGGACGCGGCCAAGTGTTCCAAGTGTGGCCGTTACAGGATCGGCAAGGGGCCTTGTCCCTGCCAAAAGAAGGGATAAGCGATGGAATGGGCCTTTGCCTGTTTGGGGTTAGGCATTCTGCTTCTGGCAGGTGACTCGCTTGTGCGTGGTGCTGTGAACCTGGCCCTGCGTCTGGGAATTCCCGCCTTGATCGTCAGCTTGACGATTGTGGCATTTGGAACCTCTGCGCCTGAACTGCTGATTTCGATCCAGGCGGTTTTCAAGGGTGTCCCCGGGATCGCCATGGGGAACGTGATTGGCTCGAATACGGCCAATATCCTCCTGGTACTGGGCTTCCCGGCCATTCTGGCGGTCTTGCACACCAGCGGGTGCGAAACCCGAAAATCCTACGTTCAGATGATTGTGGCCACGCTCGCCTTTATTGCGCTGGCCTTCCGTGGGACGTTTGATCTGATCAGCGGCGTCATTTTACTGTCCATGCTTGTCTATATGCTGGTCGATGCGGTCAGAGATGCGCGCGCCCACCGCAAGGAAGGTCGCGATTCCGAGTTGGAAGAACCGGAAGGTGCCGACCCCGACATGCCGTGGTGGAAGATTTGTGTTTTTCTTGTGCTGGGTCTGATTGGTTTGCCACTTGGTGCCGATCTTCTGATCGACGCGGCAGAAGTGATCGCGCGTGATTTCGGGGTCAGTGAAACCGCGATTGGTTTGACACTTGTGGCTTTGGGTACGTCTTTGCCGGAACTTGCGACAACCACAATGGCGGCCCTGCGCCGTCAGGCTGATGTGGCACTTGGCAACGTTATCGGGTCGAACATGTTCAACTTGTTGGCCATCATTGGTGTGACGTCGATTTTGCACCCGATCCCCGTCGCGACCGAGTTCCTTACAATGGACCTCTGGGTCATGTTGGGGGCGTCTTTGCTTCTGGTTCCGTTTGTCTTTTTCAAGCAGGATATCAACCGGGTTTGGGGCGCAGCCTTGACCTTGCTCTATGTGCTCTATGTAGTTGGTGTATTCATCTTCTAGGGGGCATTGGTAATGCGGGCTTTGGTGACAGGTGCTGGCAAACGACTGGGACGCGCAATGGCGCTCTATCTTGCGCAGCGCGGCTATGATGTGGCCGTGCACTATGCGAGTTCCGCAGATGCGGCAGACCAAACCGTAAGCGACATTCAGGCCCTTGGGCGCAACGCCGTCGCGCTTCAGGCGGATTTGCTGGTCGAAGAGGAAACACAGGCATTGTTGCCGGCCGCTGCGCAGGCGCTGGGTGGCCCAATCACCTGTTTGATCAACAATGCATCGATCTTTGAATATGATCGCGTCGAGACCGCGACGCGAACCAGTTGGGACCGTCACATCGAAAGCAATCTGCGGGCTCCTTTTGTGCTGATCCAGAATATGGCCGCGCAGGGGCTGACCGCCACACAAGACGAGAACAACGAACCGCGATCAGTTGGGGTGGTGATTAACATGTTGGACCAGCGTGTTCGCAAACTTACACCCGAGTTCTCAACCTATACCATCGCCAAGATGGGATTGTGGGCGCTGACGCAAACAGCGGCGCAGGGATTGGCACCGCACCTTCGGGTCAATGCGATTGGGCCAGGCCCCACATTGATCGGCGAACGTCAAAGCGAAGCGCATTTTACTGCACAGCGGGCCAATACCGTTCTGAACCGCGGCTCAAATGCTGACGAAATTGTTGCGGCCTTGGGGTACTTTCTGGATGCGCCCGGAGTGACCGGACAACTGCTTTGTGTGGATGGCGGGCAGCACCTTGGATGGCAGACTCCGGACGTGCGTGGCGTCGAATAATCGACCCTGGTCGCGAAAGTTGTGCACCTTTCATGGTTCGGTTACAAAAGCGTTACAAATTTCCTAATGTTATCAATAATTTGGCGGGCGTAAAAAAATTTTCCATTTAAAATCAATACATTAGATAAGCGCCTAAAAATTAGGCAAATTGCCGAAAGGGGCTAGAAACAAGGGGAATTTCCCGATCTGGGAAAGATATCTCCAGACTTATCCACAGAAACGGTGGACATGTTTTGTCTTGCACAGAGGGGGGGAAGATTGCAGCGGCGGCCAAAGAATCATATTCCCTAAAGGGATGACAGATTCTGTAGATACCCCCTCCGACCCCTTGACGGGCTATGCCTGTATTCAGGCCTATCTAAAAACATTGGACGGCTCGCCCGGCGTCTACAGAATGCTGGACGCGCAGGCCCGAGTTTTATACGTCGGCAAGGCGCGCAATCTGCGGGCACGCGTGTCCAACTATGCGCGACCTTCGGGGCATTCCGGGCGGATTGTCCGAATGATTTCGGAAACCGCGTCGATGATGTTTCTCACGACCCAGACCGAAACCGAAGCGTTGCTGCTTGAGCAAAACCTGATCAAACAGCTGAAGCCCAAGTATAACGTTCTGCTGCGTGACGATAAGAGCTTTCCAAATATCCTTGTCAGCCATACCCATGATTTTCCGCAGATCAAAAAGCATCGGGGCAGCAAGAAAGAGAAGGGAAACTACTACGGCCCTTTTGCCAGTGCGGGCGCCGTTAACAGAACGTTGAGCCAGTTACAGCGCGTTTTCTTGCTTCGAAATTGCTCGGACTCTCAGTTCGAGAGCCGCACACGACCCTGCCTTCTTTATCAAATCAAACGGTGTTCTGGCCCCTGTGTCGGCAAGATCAGCGGTGAGGATTACGCCCAAAGCGTCAAGGATGCCGAAAAGTTTCTGTCGGGACGTTCCAC
This sequence comes from Shimia thalassica, assembly GCF_001458215.1. Classification (GTDB taxonomy): domain Bacteria; phylum Pseudomonadota; class Alphaproteobacteria; order Rhodobacterales; family Rhodobacteraceae; genus Shimia; species Shimia thalassica. The sequence continues at coordinate 171,374 of NZ_CYTW01000003.1, forward strand.
CCAGATACAGGAAACACTGGCGGAACAGATGATGGCGGCGTCTGAAGCCATGGAGTTTGAACGGGCCGCAGCCCTCAGAGACCGCATTCGCGCGCTGACACAGGTTCAGACCGCGCAAGGCATCAACCCGCGCGGTGTCGCCGATGCAGATGTGATTGCCCTGCATCTGGAGAATGGGCAGGCCTGTGTGCAGGTCTTCTTTATTCGCGCCAATCAGAACTGGGGGAACAAGGATTTCTATCCAAGGGTAGGGGCAGAGATCGACGAAGCCGAAGTTCTTGAAGCCTTCATGGGGCAGTTTTACGATACAAAGGACCCGCCAAGGCAATTGATCCTGTCCCACGAGATTGAAAACACGGACCTCATGGAAGAGGCCCTGTCGCAAAAGCTGGGTCGAAAAGTTGAAATCCTCGTACCGCAACGAGGAGAGAAAGCCGAACTGGTGGCTGGAGCGTCTCGAAATGCACGCGAGAGTCTTGCGCGCAAGATGAGCGAAACGGCAACGCAAGCCAAGCTGCTCAAAGGCGTTGCCGAAGCGTTTGATCTGGAAGCTCCCCCGCAGCGCATCGAGGTCTACGACAACTCGCACATTCAAGGCACAAACGCTGTGGGTGCCATGATCGTGTCCGGCCCCGAAGGGTTCATGAAAAACAGCTATCGCAAGTTCAACATCAAAGGTGATGACCTCACCCCCGGGGATGACTTTGGTATGATGAAAGAGGTGCTGACGCGTCGCTTCAAACGATTGCTGAAAGAAGATCCAGAGCGCGCACAAGGCATGTGGCCGGATCTGTTGCTGATCGATGGGGGCGCTGGCCAGGTCTCGGCAGTTGCCGAGATCATGCGCGAATACGGTGTTCAGGATATCCCGATGGTAGGGGTGGCCAAAGGTGTGGACCGTGACCACGGCAAGGAAGAGTTCCACCGCATCGGCGAACGCCCTTTTGCGTTACGGCGCAATGATCCGGTTTTGTATTTTGTGCAGCGGATGCGGGATGAGGCGCACCGCTTTGCCATTGGCACTCACCGTGCAAAACGGGCCAAGGCCGTGGGGGCCACACCGCTTGATGATGTACCGGGTGTTGGCGCAACTCGGAAACGCGCTCTGTTGGCGCATTTCGGCTCTGCAAAAGCCGTCGGGCGTGCAAACCTTGCTGACCTGAAAGCGGTTGATGGCATTTCGGGCGCATTGGCCGAAACGATTTACGACTATTTCCATGAAAAAGGGTAGGGACCTGCGCCCCTACCCCTAGTGTTGGTTTGAAACCATCAATGCGCGCAACCTGTTAAGGTTTGCGCCGCTTGGGCGCGCCACCGCCACCCTTGGCTGCGTTCGCGGCGCGTGCCTTGTTTTTCTTGCTGTTGGCCTTGCCTTTGGGGGGGGGCGGGCCTTTGGGCTTGGAGCCGGATTTGTTACGCGGCTTCGCGGCGCTCACGACGCCATCGGGGCGCGTGGTTTCTGGTTTGTGTGAACGCTTCTCACGTGGCCCGTCCGACGATCCGGAGTTGGACGACTTGCGATGCGGGGGCTTGTCGCGCGACCCTGTGAACTGGCGCGGTTTCGGCCTGCCACCACCACGGGGACCACGGTCATCCGGAAGGTCAGGCGCCTTGTCGAGGCGCGTCAGTTTGGCGTTATTCTCAACCGTCATGCCCGGGCCGACCTGGGCCAGAAAACCATCAACGCTGGTTTTCAAAATCTGAACATAGCTCAGATCCTGACGCACGCGAATGGCGCCAATGTCGTCTTTAGAAAGGCCGCCAGCCTTACACAACATCGGTAAAATGCGACGGGGTTCAGCACCGGCATCACGTCCACCTTCGATTGAGAACCAAACGCTTTCGCCAAATTCGGCTTTGGGGCGTGGTTTGTTGCGTTCCTGATTGGCAGGAGACAACTCCTCAGGTGCAGAGTGACGTGTTTTGTAAAACCGCAGATAGGCCGCAGCGATTTGTTCCGGTGCAAAGCTTTCCAGCAGACGAGCCACTGTGGCGGATTCACCTTCGGTGATTGCATCACTCCAGACGCTATCGGCCATCATGCGCTCTTCATCGCGCTGGTTGACGGCATCTGCAGAAGGCGCCTCACACCATTCCGGTGTCAGTTTGGCACTCTTCAACAGGCGCTCGGCCTTGCGGGTGAACTTTGGTGGCACGATCAGGGCACTGACACCCTTGCGTCCGGCACGACCCGTCCGGCCCGAACGGTGCAGCAGCGTTTCATGGCTGTTTGGCAATTCGGCGTGGATCACAAGATCAAGATTTGGCAAGTCGATGCCGCGCGCAGCAACATCTGTGGCCACGCAAACGCGCGCACGACCATCCCGCATCGCCTGAAGCGCATGGGTGCGTTCGGCTTGGGACAGTTCGCCGGACAGGGCAACCACGGGGAAGCCGCGGTTGGAAAGACGTGTTGTCAGGCGGTTGACCATCGCACGGGTGTTGGCAAATACGATGGCATTGGGGGCCTCGTAGTACCGCAGAACGTTGATGATCGCGTTCTCACCGTCACGCGGGGACACTTGCATGGCACGATAGGAAATATCGGCGTGTTGTGTCGTCGTTGACGTCGTCTGGATGCGCAGGGCATCGCGCTGATAGCTTTTGGCAAGCGTGGCAATGTCTTTGGGAACGGTCGCCGAAAACAGCAGTGTTTGGCGATCATCAGGTGCTTCGCCCAGAATAAACTCGAGATCTTCGCGGAAACCGAGATCAAGCATTTCATCAGCTTCATCAAGGACAACGGCGCGAATGGCACTCAGATCGATCGAGCCGCGCATGATGTGGTCACGCAAACGGCCGGGCGTTGCCACGACAAAATGGGCACCACGTTCAAGGGCGCGGCGCTCATCGCGCATGTCCATACCACCGACGCAGGATGCGACGACAGATCCGGCACGGGCATAAAGCCAAGCAAATTCACGTTTGACCTGAAGGGCAAGTTCGCGGGTTGGGGCGATGATCAGGGCAAGAGGGGCAGAGGCGCGTTCAAGCTGGTCAGCGTCGCCAAGTACGGTCGGAGCAATGGCGAGGCCGAAGCCTACTGTTTTACCCGAACCGGTTTGGGCGGAGACAAGCAGATCGCGACCTGCGAGTTCTGGGTCGGAGACGGCTTCCTGAACCGGAGTTAGGGCGTCATATCCACGATGCGCGAGGGCATCGGCAAGAGGTTGTTTCACGGAGGCGGCTTTCGTTTCTAAGAGATCGAGGGCAGATGCGGTTCACCAGCACCAAGTGCCCCAAGCTTCTTAGGCGGGGCCAAGGCATCCGTCTAACCTCTTTACCCTTGAATGTATAGGGGTTGGCGCAGATGGATACTTCCCCCTGCGGGACAGACAGGTTAGGTAGACATCATGACCTGGACGATACCGAATATTCTTTCGCTGCTTCGCCTGATCGCAGCCCCTATGGTGGCCGTGATGTTCCTGTATTTCACACGGCCTTATGCGGACTGGTTCGCATTGTGTTTATTCGTCGTTGCCTCCGTAACGGATTGGTTTGACGGATATCTTGCGCGCTCTTGGGGGCAGGAAACCAAAATGGGCGCGATGATAGATCCTATCGCGGACAAGGCGATGGTCTTGATTGCCCTGATGGTGATTGTGGGCTTTTCAAACGAGCACTGGACACCGTGGCTTGTTTTGCCTGCGACAGTGATTTTGTTCCGCGAAGTGTTCGTATCCGGTTTGCGCGAATTTCTGGGCGATGTGGCCGGAACCCTCAAGGTGACCAAGCTTGCCAAGTGGAAAACCGCGACCCAGATGGTGGCGATTGCATTCCTCTTTGGGCAGGGCGTGTTCGAGCATTACCTCGGCATGTCATCGTGGGGCATGGATCAGGCGCTGGTTGACCAGATCATGCTCGGCGAAGTCGAGGACACACAAGGTCTTTTGTGGAAATTCAACGGTATGATCTGGACGGGCTGGATTGGTATCGTGCTGTTGTGGATCGCCGCAATCCTGACCGGTGTCACCGGAGTGGATTATTATCTCAAAGCGCGACGACACCTGAAGGATTAAGACCGTGACGATAACTGTTCTTTATTTTGCATGGGTGCGGGAACGCATTGGTCTTCCGAAAGAAACGGTCGAGACCACCGCCGCAACCGTTATGGATCTGGTTGAGGAATTGCGCGCACGCGAAGAGCGTTATGCGATGGCCTTTTCAGATCTCTCGGCCTTGCGCGTCGCTGTGGATCAGGACCTGACCGAGTTTGACGCAACTCTCGACGGGGTGCGTGAGGTTGCCTTCTTCCCGCCCATGACCGGAGGCTAAGGCGGATGCGTATCGTTGTTCAATCTGCTCCGTTTGATTTTGGTGCGGAGGCTCAAGGCTTTGCCAGCGGCCATAAAGACATGGGCGCGATCGTAACATTCACGGGCGTTGTGCGGGATCTGGAAGGCGATACACTGGACCGGATGGTGATCGAGCACTATCCGGGCATGACGGAAAAGGCTTTGGAAAAAATCGCGACCGAAGCCATGTCGCGCTGGGGACTGGGCGATGCCTTGGTAATCCATCGCTTTGGAGAGCTTCGCCCCGGTGACATGATCATGATGGTTGCGACGGCCGCACCGCATCGCGTTGATGCTTTTGATGCCGCAGAATACCTGATGGACTATCTCAAATCCCGCGCGCCTTTCTGGAAGCAGGAATTTACCTCCGATGGCGGGGCTTGGGTGGCTGCCAAGGACGAAGACGAAGACGCGCTCAAACGCTGGTAAACGACGGCGAACGCTATCTGGCCCCATCCTACAGCGTTCAGATCAGAATATCCCGAACGTGCTCAGGAACTCATAAGCAAGCTGTTTGCGCAGTTTCGCGTCCGAGCGGGAATGTATGTCGATGTTAAGCGCGAACACGTAGAATTCGTCCGACCGTTCGACCCACCCGACGTACCAACCCAAATCCGGTGAAGGCGTGTTGGTCCAGCCCGACTTGGCATAGAGTGTCGACCGGCCTGAGTGGTCCGTTCTGAGAATATCCCGCACAGCCTTTTGTGTTTTGGACGAGATGGGCAAGGTTTCCTGCGCCAAAGAGGTAAGGAAACGGACCTGTTCAAGTGCGCTGATCTCGAGCGGACCTTTGAGCCAGAAATGCTCGACATCCGTGCCGGTCTGTTGGTTACCGTATGCGAGAACCTCCAGATACCTTTGGTACTGGCCAAGACCAACGCGGCGCGCCACTTCTTGAAATACTGGAACATTGGACACGCGGATTGCCTCGCGCAGAGACATATCTTTCTCCCACGCCTTAAAGGGCTGGGGTTTGCCGCCGTAAGGCACGACTTCGTTCTCATCCGCCACAACCCCGAGATCAAGCGCGATCAGGCTGTTGGCGACTTTGAAGGTGGATGCGGGGATGAAACGGGTGCTGGCCCGGTTTGCACCCACAACTGTCAGGGTGTCTGCGGACACATCATAAAGAACAAAGGTGCCATCCGTGGTGTGGTTGCGAAAAACCTCTTCGAGATCGTCGCGATAAATCGTGTCCTCCGCAAAAAGCGGAAAGGACCACATCCAGAAAAGAACAAACAAACCGGCCAGCTGAAGCCGTTCAATAATAACGTTCATGGCTGGAAAAGTAGCAGAGGGCACCCGCACGGGCCAGATCAGCCCGCACAAACAGAGAAATCAGTTCTCGATTTGGCTGCGCAACTCTTCGGCTTCATGGCGCGCGTCGCGCAGGCCTTCCATTGCGGCGGCCAGTTCTGCCTCTGTCTGTGCCAACTGATTGGTCAACTCTGCTTCGCGCTGTTGAAGATAGGTGATCGCCTGATCCCGTGTTTCTTCGGCTTCGTGCAATTCCTGTCCCATCTGCTCAAGCTGATCTACATCCGCCTGCGACACGCGCGTAAAGCGATGGATGAGCCAGTTCGCGAACCAACCCAGGCAAAAGGCCACGAACAAGATGGCTGCGGTCACAAAGATAAAGTTAATTCGCGTCATCTTGAGGGGTCTCCTGCTGCGTCTCGCCGGCAGATTGCGTGCTTGAAGCTTCGTTTTGTGGATCTGCCGCACCGGAACGGGCGTCCACTTGAGGGTCGGCACTGGTCGTATCGCCAGTTTCGGCAGGGGGTTCTGGCGACGCCTCTGTCTCTGGCGATGCCTCCTGCGTTTCCGGAGTCGCCGCATTTTCCGCAGCAGCAGCGGCGGCCGCCGCGGCCTCTTGCGCTTCAAGAGTTGTCGGCTCTTCCTCGACCGGCTTTGGGCGGATCAGGACAAATTCAATACGACGGTTTGCTTCACGACCTTCTTCGGTGTCGTTGTCGTCAATAGGCTGGCTTTCACCATACCCTTTTGCCGTGAAGGTCGAGGTCAGCAAACGCCGTTCGGCCAATGCGTTCAGAACCGATTGTGCCCGTGTTTGCGACAGGGCCTGATTCATTTCTTCGCGACCTTGGCTGTCGGTGTGTCCCTGAATCTCGAGCCGGATTTGAGAACAGTCTTTCAAAACGGTCGCGATCTTGTCGATCACCGGAGCAGCACTGGCATCTAGTGTGCCGGAACCGGGTTCAAATACGATCTTGTCGGACTGAAGGATCGTTTTGATCATGCTTTCGCATTCATCCGGTGTTGGCAGCTGAGCCACAGGATCGAGCGCTTCGACATATTTCACGTCAATGCTGAAATGATCCGTTTGGGACAGCTTTTCCGCAAGGGCGCGAGCAATATCTGCATTTGCGTCGGGTTCACCTGTTGTACCGCTCACCGCGACAGAGTCGGGCGTTACACGCAAGACCCCGTTATGGAGATGCGACAGGGCGTCCAGACCCGCCATGACGCGCACGGACCAAGTCATTGGCAGCGTTTCATCAAGGCGTGCTGCCATATGAACGGTGCCACTGCCAAATCGTGCGTGGGCATAGCTTTCAGCAGTGTTGCGGGCGATCTCGTTTTGCAAACGGCCTCGCAACTGGAGCAGCCCTTCGGGGCTTAACGTTGCTGTAAATTCAGGTGTCGTATCGTCGGCTTCGACAATCACCGGCAAGGTAGAATGCAGTGCAAAAACGTCAGGCAAAGAGGTTTCCATCTCGCCGACCACACGATCAAACAATCCTTGCTCTGTGCCAGTGCGCGCTACAAGAGTGACGTCGGCATCTGAAAAGGTAACCGATCCACCACCAAGGGTTTTGAGGCCCCCAATCGCGATCTCGGCTGCCTGAGACCAAGTTGGTGTCGGCACGCCCAGACCGATGGTACAGGTCGCCGGACCTTCGAGGCCGGCATCGGCTGCCGCCTTGAGAATACGCTGGCGTGATTCTTCGCTTTCGGCAGAACAGGCGTCAAATCGCGTGCCTTCATCATCAATCAAAAACCGCAGCGTAAAGGGCGTGATAACCGGACGCGGCGCCGAGATGTTCAGGACGATATCAATGGATGCCGGGGCACGGCGGCGCAGGTCGTTTTCAAGTTCCTGACGCTGTGCGGCGCTGTCGCTTGTGGCTGTCACAGCGACGCGGCCAGCTTCGACCGAAATCTTGGCGCGGGGAAGCAATTCCAAAGCCGAAAGTGCAAACCCGACAGCCGCATTCCAGCCTTCGGGTGACGAATAATCCGCAGCCTCAAGAAAGTCGGTCACTTTGGGAGTGCCCGACAAGCCTGCCAGCTGATCACGAATACGCGTGCGATTTGCGTTCTCGGGGATCAATCCGATCAGCTGGATTCCAGCGTCATTTCGAAGGATCTCAACGGAAAAGCGTGGCGGCCCGATATCGATGCTGGCCTCGACCTGCATGTTGTCGATCACACGGGCGGTGTCCACGATCTGACCAGCTGCCGAGATGGCCTTGAAACGATCAGCTTCGGTTGGTGCGACGCCGGTGATAAACACGCGCAGGCCTTCGGTGTGCACTTTCGACCACGTCATACCCTGCTGGTGCAGGTTATGCATGACTGATCTCCGCGAGCTTTCTTCGATCATGTCGGCCGAGAAACTGGCGGCAACAAGACTCAGAATAGCAGCGGAAGAAAAAGTCGTACCTATGATAAGTAGTGAGGACAGGCGCATTCTTCGCGGTCTTTTATTGGGCGTTTCTTGGCTTGATACGACGCTGTGACCGGGACTGCAATCAAAGGAAGCAAGCAGCGGCGAAAAACAGCAAAGGGATAAAACCGGTGTCCCGGTTGGCGCGGAACAGCATCATCAGAAGGTGATTGTCCTCAGTATCCAGTTTGCGCATCTGCCATTGCATGTGCCATCCCATCGCCCAAGGCCCCGCCAAGGCGACCACCAAAGACAACGGGCTGCGGTCTAGGCAGGCCAGCACAACGGCAAGCGCCATCAGGGAAACGGTGGCGATCAAAAAGCCCTGCAACCATTGCGGGGTTTTCTCTGCAAACAGGCGGGCGGTTGATTTGACGCCGATCAAAGCATCATCTTCGGTGTCCTGATGGGCATAGATCGTGTCGTAAAATAACGTCCATGCAATCCCCGCGAGATACAGCACAACAGCGGGCCATCCAAGGCTGCCCGTGTGGGCGGTCCATGCCAGCAGAGCCCCCCAATTAAAGGCGATGCCGAGAAACACCTGTGGCCACCAGGTAAAGCGCTTTGCAAACGGGTAAACCGCGACGGGAACAAGTGACAGCACGCCAAGCAAGATGGCAGATGTGTTGAAGGTCAAAAGAACGCAGAGACCAATCAGGGCCTGCACCACCAGCCAGACGGCGGCCTGTTTCGCGCTCACCTGACCTGACGGTATCGGACGAGAGCGGGTGCGTTCGACCTGAGCGTCAAAATCGCGGTCTGTGATATCGTTCCATGTGCACCCTGCACCCCGCATCACGAAGGCTCCGATGGCGCATCCCACGGCGATCCACAGATCAAACCAGCTGTACTGCCCGTCTGACAACATTGCCAACAACAGCGCCATCCAGCAGGGCAACAGCAGCAGCCATGTTCCAATGGGACGGTCCGCACGGGACAGACGCAGATAGGGGCGCGTCGCCGCCGGAGCGAGATGATCAACCCAGTTCCCGCGAACTGCGTCGGAAACTTGGCCTGCGGGCTCTGGCGTTGTGGGTGTGTCGACCATATGTAGGTGTCCATGAAACAGGCAAAAGTCAGATTGTATGTAGAACAACCGTTGGCCAAAGGGCAATCGGTTCCTCTTGATCGTGATCAGGCGCACTATCTCTTTGGGGTGATGCGCATGGGGCCGGGTGATCCGGTTCTTCTGTTTAACGGTCAGGATGGCGAGTGGCGATGTATCGTCGCCAAAGCAGGCAAACGCGCGGGCGAGCTGGTGTGCGAAGAGCAAACCAAGCCGCTGCAGATGCCGCCGGATTTGTGGCTGGTTTTCGCACCGATCAAAAAGGCGCGCACCGATTTCATCGTCGAGAAGGCCGCAGAGATGGGGGCCGCACGCATCATGCCGGTCCAAACCGCGTTCACAAACTCGGAACGTATCCGGCAGGACCGTTTGCAGGCGCATGCCGTCGAAGCCGCAGAACAATGTGGTGGCACCTATGTGCCCGAGGTGACCGACCTTCAAAAACTGGATCGTCTGCTTTCAGACTGGCCCGAAGACCGCCAATTGATGTTTTGCGACGAAGCCGAAGTGGGCAGCGCAAAAAGGCTTGGCAGTGCAAGCGGCGACAAATGGGCGATCCTGATCGGTCCCGAAGGCGGTTTTTCGGATGCCGAGCGTGCGCGTTTACATGCGCATCCCAATGCACATGTCGTTGCCCTTGGCCCTCGTATCTTGCGGGCCGACACGGCGGCGGTGGCGGCCATGGCCCTCTGGCAGCAGGCATTGGGAGACTGGAAATGATCCGCAAGGCGGACCCCGAGGATATTCCCGCGATTGTCGCCTTTCTGGAGCGCCACATCGAAACCTCGATGTTTCTTTTGGGGAACCTTGAGACCTACGGGTTGGACAACCGCGAACACCCTTATGGCACAGCCTTTTTCCTGCGCGAGACCGGTGATGGTATCACTGGTGTTTTCGGGGCATCGAATGGCGGATTGTTGATGTGCCAACTTCCCGGCATCGGTCGCACAGAGGCGCAAACCTATGCGCATCTGCTAAAGGGCTATACGTTGCGCGGTATGACGGGCGCCCATGATCAGGTTGCAACCATTCTGGATGCGTTGCCTATCAAGGAAAATGCGTGGAAGGCCAATACTGTTCAGCCTCTCTATGCGCTGTCTCTTGATGCGCTTCCTGAAGTAAATGTCGAAACCCGTGCGCCGGAAGAGGCGGATCGTGGCATGCTGGAAGCGTGGTTCGCGGCCTATTCTGCGGACAATGCGATTGCCGCCAGCTTTGCACCCGAAACCTTGGCCGAGACGGCGATCAAAGGGGGGCGCGTGCGCCTCATGCTGGAAGACGGGGTGCCGGTTGCGATGACAGCTATCAATGCCCATGCAGGGGCCGCAGTGCAGGTCGGGGGTGTTTTTGTCCCATCGGATCTGCGCGGGCAGGGGCGCGCTGGTCGCGTGGTTGCTGCCCATCTGGCAGACCTGCACGGCGAAGGCGTTTCGCGGGCGATTTTGTTTGCGGCGTCGGCGGATGCAGCAAAGGCTTATGAAAAGATCGGCTTCGAATGGGTCGGTGATTACCGTGTTGCGCTTTTGGCCGAGCCTCAGACCTTGGGAGACCCCACATGAACTTTGTCCGTCCCGAGGCCCAGAAAGTGGTGCGGCAATGGCGCGAGGTCCTGATTGGTGCTGCAGTCCTGATTCTGGGGCTGTATTGGGCCAGCGGGTTTGGCCTTCTGAAATGGATTGGCGCGGTTGTGGCGATTGCAGGCGGGGCCATGATCGTGGCTGGCATCCAAAGGGCAAGGTTTCGAGGCAAACTCGGTGGGCCGGGGCTGGTGCAGGTGGATGAACGCGAGATCACCTATTACGGGCCGCTGGACGGCGGTGCGGTTGCGATTGACGAAATGACCGGCTTGTCTCTGGATGCGCGAAGCGATCCTCCGGTGTGGGTGTTGCGTCAGCCATCGGTTCCCCCGTTGCATATCCCCGTGAATGCCGAAGGCACAGATGCCTTGTTCGACGCCTTCGCTGCGTTGCCGGGCATTCGCACCGAGCATATGCTGGCTCAACTCAAGGCAAAACCGGATCACCCTGTCGTGATCTGGTCAAAACAGGCCGCACGGCTGCATTGACACCACTCGCATTTCGCATCACCACTGACCAGACATGCGCATCCAACAGGATCGGAGACTAAGCGATGTCCATCCCTCAATCCGGCGGCGGCCCGATCGAGCACTATTCCCAGTTGACCGAGTACCTCGAGTCCGGTTGCAAGCCGCGTGACGATTGGCGGATCGGGACCGAGCACGAGAAATTCGGCTATTGCAAAGACACGCTCAAGCCGTTGCCCTATGAGGGCAAACGCTCGATCGAAGCGGTGTTGGAAGGGTTGCGGGACCGGCATGGATGGAATCCTGTTCTGGAAGCGGGCAAGCTTATCGGGCTTGAAAAGGATGGCGCCAACGTGTCTCTGGAACCCGGCGGCGCGCTGGAATTGTCAGGGGCACCTCTCGAGACCATCCACGAGACCTGTGACGAGGTGAACGTTCACCTGCGCGAAGTCAAAGATATCGCGGATGAAATTGGCGTTGGATTTGTCGGTCTTGGGGCCGCGCCCATCTGGACGCACGAAGAAATGCCGCTGATGCCCAAGGGGCGTTATCGCCTGATGAACGACTATATGGAAAAAGTCGGAACCATGGGCCGCGCCATGATGCGCCGCACCTGTACCGTACAGGTTAATATCGATTTCGGATCCGAGGCCGATATGGTCAAAAAGCTGCGGGTTGCCTTGGCACTACAGCCCGTTGCGACCGCTCTTTTTGCGAACTCTCCGTTTTTTGAGGGGAAACTGAACAACCACAAAAGCTGGCGCAGCCGCATCTGGCGTTCTCTGGATGACGCGCGCACCGGCATGTTGCCTTTTGTCTTTGAAGACGGGTTCGGCTTCGAGCGCTATGTCGAGTACGCGCTCGATGTGCCGATGTATTTTGTCTATCGCGACGGCCAGTATATCAATGCGCTGGGCATGTCGTTCCGTGATTTCATGCAAGGTAAACTGCCTGCCTTGCCGGGCGAGACACCCACGCTAAGCGATTGGGCGGATCACCTGACAACGGCCTTCCCAGAGGCGCGAATCAAGAAATATATGGAAATGCGTGGCGCCGATGGCGGTCCGTGGCGCCGTTTGTGTGCCTTGCCTGCTTTCTGGGTTGGGTTGACCTATGATCAATCTGCGCTGGATGCGGCATGGGACCTTGTCAAAGGTTGGGATGCAGAAACCCGTGAAGCCCTGCGTGTTACAGCTTCTGAAAGCGGACTGCAGGCTCAGGTCGGTGACATCAAAATGCATGACCTCGCCCGCGAGGTTCTGGAAATCTCTCATGCGGGATTGGCATCACGCGCCCGGCCCGGTGCCGGTGGCCTGGTGCCGGATGAAACCCACTTCCTGAATGCGCTGAAAGAGAGCATCGACACTGGCAAGGTGCCAGCAGACGAGCTTTTGGATCGCTACCATGGGGATTGGGACGGGGATCTCACCCGGATATACAAAGAGTTCAGCTATTAACTCTTAAACAAACGGCGGTGTCATCACACCGCCGTTTTTGTTTGCAGACCTCACGTGAGAGTTTCAACAACGCTACGCTTTGGATGGGTTTTGCAAAACACGCGAACGGTAATAGTCGCGCACCTCTTGTTTGCGGGCGGCAATCATTTCTTCGCTTGGCTCTTCTTTGAGACGGTCAAGGATCGCGTAGCCTTGCATTGGATCTGCTCGGCCTGCGCCTTTGGCATTGCCGGACCGGCCTCCTGTTCTGCGGAATGGGGGGCCATAGATATTGTCGTCCCGTTCCGAGGGCAGGCACATCAGGAACAAAAACCAGAAGGGTCCTATAATCGGAACGGCCGAGATGAGGGTCCAAAAACCGGAACGCCCGCTGTCATGAAGTCTGCGAACGGTCACCGCAAAATTCGGGATTACACACAAAATTGCAAAAACAATTGCGCTATATCCAACCTCTGGCTGATCTGTAGGGGCGCCGCTGATGACGTCAGAAAAGTCTAACCATGCCAACCCGCCAAGGATCACGGCATAAACCAATCCCCACCACCAATACTCGGAGCGAGGCGCGCGACCACTAAAATTAAACGCTTTGAATACAACCGATTCTGCGGCTGCAATTGGTCCCATCATGGCAAATCTCCTGAACTCGAAATACGAGCAAGAGTTTGCCAAGGAAAACGGGCAACACTGTGGCCTAATCTGCCCCAATCGTGGGCAAATAGTTAACGGTTATGATGTCTCAGGACTTCTGTCCGATCTTAGGCTCGGTGCCCGCCCGGATGCGCATGATGTTCTCGCGGTGCCGCCAAAACACCAGAACGGTGATGGCAATGCCCATGATGAAGGACGACCCATAGCCAAGGATCAGCATCCAGAAGGTGGCGCTGCTGGCGGCGACCAGTGCAGACAGGGATGAAATACGCGAAATCGCTGCGGTCACCAGCCATGTCAGGCAGCAGGCAATGCCCACAGGCCACGCCAAGGCCAGTATCAGACCAAGGAACGTTGCGACGCCCTTGCCACCTTTGAAGCCAAGCCAGACCGGATAGCAATGACCCAGAAAGGCCATGAAACCAGCGATTTGGGCGGCATCTTCCCCTGCGACGGCACGAGCGATCAAAACCGCAACAGCGCCTTTGCCCCCATCAAGGATAAGCGTTGCAGCGGCTGCGGGTTTGCTGCCCGTGCGCAAAACGTTGGTTGCCCCGATATTGCCCGACCCGATGTCGCGCAAATTGCCAAGGCCCAGAATTTTGGTGATGACCATGCCAAAGGGGATCGACCCCAACAGGTATCCAAGGGCGGCCCAAATCAAAAGGATCGGCAACGTATGGGTGATTTCGGGCATCAGGTTCTCCGATAAACAGCGTTGCCGGCCACGTAAGTTGCCAGCACCTTACCTTGCATCCGTTGACCGTCAAACGGTGTGTTCTTGGATTTCGAGCGCAGGGCAAACCGGTCGAGTACAAAGGGGGCATCCGGATCAAACATCACCAGATCCGCCGGTGCCCCTTCTTCAAGGCGTCCACCGGGCAAGCCAAGACGTTTCGCCGGGTTTAGCGACATGGCGCGGAACAGTTCGGGCAAGGTGAGGTATTCGTTGTGATAGAGCTGCATCGCGGCGGGCAACAGCGTTTCAAGGGCAACGGCCCCGCTTGCGGCCTCTTCAAAAGGAAGGCGCTTGGATTCCTCGTCCTGCGGCGTGTGCATCGACGAAATGATGTCAATCAGGCCGGTTTTGACGGCCTCGATGATGGCCAGCCGGTCTTCTTCGGCGCGCAGGGGGGGCTTGATTTTAAAGAACGTCCGGTAATCCGCGATGTCCAGTTCATTCAGGGTCAAGTGGTGGATGGACGTGCCCGCAGTCACGTCAAAGCCGTTGTTTTTGGCGCGCTCAAGCGCAGGCAGCGCCCGCGCACAAGTGATTTGATCCGCGTGGTATTTCACGCCCGTTGTTTCGACCATCGCAATATCACGGTCCAGGCCCATACGCTCGGCCATGGGCGAAACCGCAGGCAAACCACGCAAGGCCGCAAATTTGCCACTTGTGGCAGCGGCCCCTTTGGACAGGATCGGTTCTTGGGGATGCGCAACGACAAGTGCACCAAGACTGCGGGCATAGGTCATGGCGCGCGACAGAACTTTGGTATCTGCAACAACATGATCGCAATCGGTAAAGGCCACTGCGCCAGCGTCCATGAGAAACCCGATTTCGGTCATCTCGCGGCCTTCGCGTCCTTTGGTCAGGGCGGCCATGGGCACAACGTTCACCGGTGCGGCCTCGTTCGCACGACGGGTGGCAAATTCCAGCGTTTCCGGATTGTCGATGGTGGGCACAGTGTCCGGTCGTGTCACCATGGTGGTCACGCCACCAGCCGCCGCAGCCAGACCTGCGGTCTTATAGGATTCTTTATGCCGCTCGCCCGGTTCGCAGACCTTTACGCCGATATCTACGATACCAGGTGCCAGACATTTTCCACCACAATCGATGATCTCTGCAGTCTCGGGCACTGCGATTTCAGCCCCGATTGCTGCAATCTTTCCTTCGCTCACAAGAAGGCACCCCAAGGTGTCCTTGCCAGTGGCTGGGTTAATCAGGCGAGCATTTGTGAAAAGTATGGTCATGCGATTTGCCTTTCGATTGCGCAGCGGAATGCGGGTGCGTTGTGCATATCTCTTATTGTGAGCCTGTCGGCAAGCTTCTGTCCGCTCAAAGTGGGTATGCGGCCGCCGGCCGTCACGGTCGAAGTGTGCGCCACCTTCTTTGAAACGCCCCGTGGGGAGAATGGCACGCCGTTTATTCCATCATGCATCAGACTGTCCTTTCTGGACATCGCGGATCATCCGGTAAACCGCGCGCCCATCCGGGATACGTTCGAACCCGATTGGTCCAATGCGCTTTTTAAAGCCACGATACCGGCGGCCTTTGGCGAAATGGATCGTGGAAAGGCCGGCCTCTTCAAAGGTGATCGTTGTGTTGTCATTGATCGGATAGCTGTCGAGCGACTTTCCCTTAACCGGTAGATCGATGGCCACGAACGCGCGCTTGTCGGTCAATGTGTACCACGTCCGTCGCCGGATGAAGGCACCGCCAAATATGGGCCCCAGCGCGATAGACAGACCAACACCGAAGTGCAGCAATCCGAACATCCAGAAAAAACCACCACCCTGAGCGGCCATGACCATCCAGAACAGTGCGAACCCCGCAAAGAAAAGCCCAAATGCGCCGCTGACGATGTTTGCGGCCCCTAAAACAAGGCCCGCATCAGGTCGCCCCTGCCACAGAATAACCTCGCCTTCATCAAGGATGCCGTCCCAGCCGTCGGTCATATGGTGCCGCCAACCTTTGCCGATTGAATCTTGCGAATGGTTTCGGGGGCGTCGCCCTGGTATTTCACCAGATGTTTGTCACCCGTTGCCGTAACAACCTGCACGACGTTGCCGAGTTTGTTCAGCTGTTTGATTTCACCCAGACGAATGGCGCGCCCCATCGGACCCAGCAACCGCTGGTTGGTCAAATCCCAGCGCACCGAGAGTTCTTCACTCATCATGTAAAAGGCACGCACCGCCACGGCCGCCAGACCACCGATCGCCCCTGTCCAGACGTAAGGGTTTCCCAGAAAGTACAAAACAGCCATGCCGCCCGCCATCGCAAAGACCGCCATCCATGTGTTTGTACGAATGTAGGTCATGCGATCCGCTTGGAAGGAAACCAGAACCTTTTCTCCATCGGCGAGCGGGGTATCCGGGGTCATTTTCTGGGTCATGTTTGTCTCCGGTTACTTGGGGAAATGGGGGGCAATGTTGTCACGCGCGGCGCGAATGCTCTGTTGTACCAGTTTGCCGTTGGGCACGTATTTCAGCGTCGTTGTCATGCCATTGTCCAGCTTCACATTGACCGCCCACCACATGAAACGGCGCACGCGCGTAATTTGTGCCAGATGCACATATGCAGGGCTGTTGTCGTCATCTGGGTTGGCAAAGATCAACCGTTGATCGGTAAGAATCCAGACATCATCGCGGCGGCGGAACCACTCAAGATGATCATCAAACAAAAAGACATAAAGCAACATAGAGGCGACGGCACTGCCCAGCCATGCAAGCAGATTATACGTCACGAAAAGTGGTCCGAGCACCGCCAAAGTCAGAACGGCAACAAGCGCCAGTTTACTCAGAAACAAAGGGAGAGCAGGGCGCCAATCCGCCAGAAGCTTTTCATCCCTTTTGTACGCGATGGGGCCTGATTTTCGCCGGGGCGTTTCGGAAGAGATCATTTGAACAATAAGAATCCTATAATTCCGACAAATATGAGCAAGATCGGGAGCGCCAGAACCGCCCACAGCACATTGAGATGCGGATTGGGCTGGTGGGGATGGGGGACCTCTTCAACCACGCCGGCGCTGCCAGAGGATGGCAAGGGTTCATAATGCACGGGGGCCTTTTCCTCGCGATAGGTTCCGACCCAACGAAGTGGCGACTTTGGTGACAATTCTTGGGCATGTCCGCCAAAGGCCTTGGACAGGACGACCAAAACTGTCCCCGATAGTGCGTCGAGCCGCAGGGCATCTTGCGTCACATCGGCTTCGGCGATGCCTAACCCTTGCACCATGTACCCACGCAGCCCGACCTCTTCGAGGTCCGCCACCGCAAACAGTTCGCCATAGTCCGGATCAAGATGCGTGGCACCCAGCGCGGATTGAACAAGGTTCAGGCAGTCTTCCGAATTCAGGTCGTGATCAAAAAGCGCACTTCCGGACTCTGGCTCATCAACGGAAAAAATGCGGATCAAGCCGAATTCCGTTTCCGAGACCTGCATGCCGTCTACCCCGCAATCCAGATGACAAGACCAACCATGGCAAACATCACCAGAAGGGCGATCATGGCAACGCGGCCGCTCATTTTAGGATCTTTGGGATCTTCGGGTTCGCTCATCTCTTCAGACCTCGCTTGCTTGTTTCGCTGCGCGGTCGGACCGCAGGTTGCGCGCGAGAAGGTCCATCGCGGCCATGCGCACTGCTACACCCATTTCGACTTGTTCCTGAATGACGGAGCGGTTGATGTCATCGGCAATCTCGCCGTCGATTTCAACGCCGCGGTTCATCGGGCCGGGGTGCATGACAATGGCGTCGGGCTTGGCATTGGCAAGCTTTTCGGCGTCCAGACCGTAACGGTGATAATATTCCCGCTCGGACGGGATGAAACCGCCATCCATGCGTTCCTTTTGAAGGCGCAACATCATGACAACGTCGACATCTTTCAGACCTTCGTTCATGTCTTCATATATCTCGGCCCCGAGCTCGGCAAACTGGCTGGGCACCAGAGTGGGCGGGCCAACAAGACGGATACGGTTTTCCATCTTCCCAAGCAAAATCAGATTAGAGCGCGCAACGCGGCTGTGGGCAACATCCCCGCAGATCGCGATATTGAGGCGATGCAAACGGCCTTTGGCGCGACGTATGGTCAAAGCATCCAGCAAGGCCTGCGTGGGATGCTCATGTCTTCCGTCGCCCGCATTCAAAACGGCGCAATTCACTTTCTGGGACAATAGATCCACTGCGCCGGAATGGGGATGGCGCACGACCAGCAGATCGGGGTGCATGGCGTTCAGCGTCATCGCCGTGTCGATCAGAGTTTCGCCCTTTTTGATCGAACTGGCCTGCATCGCCATGTTCATCACGTCCGCCCCAAGCCGTTTGCCCGCCAGCTCGAAACTGGCTTGCGTGCGGGTCGAGTTCTCGAAGAACATGTTGATCTGGGTCAGGCCACTCAACGCGTCGGCATGTTTTACGTCGCGCCGGTTGAGATCAACATACTGGTCCGCCAGATCAAGGATCGCAGTGATCTCGTCGGGTCGCAGATGTTCGATCCCCAACAGGTGCTTTTGACTGAACCCCATGGTCCGCTCCTTATCCGGCTGATTGCCTGCTTATAGAAAGCACACCCACCGTGAGCAAGCGTTCCTCCAAGCTTCTTCTGGCTAAAAATATCCATGCGCACCCATGTAAATACACGACACACTCGGATGTGACTTGCTGCGCCCCTTTTTGCCACCTGACCAACACGCTAGAGTGCAGCTATGGAATCGGCAATCGACTATCACACGGCGCGCGCTTTGCTGGAATGGCAAGTGGAACTCGGGGCAACCGAGGCGATGTTGGACGCGCCGTTAAACCGGTATGAAGTGCCCGAAAAACATGCCACGCCCAAACCAGTAGCAGAGGCGCAGGAAGCCCCCGTTCAACCCACTGTGGATCCTGTGGTTGTTGCGCAAAAATGTGCGGCGTCCTGTAAGGATCTGGAGGCGCTGAAAAGGGAAATGGCTGCGTTCGAGCATTGTGAATTGAAACGTGGTGCCAGAAACCTCGTGTTTTCGGACGGAAACCCCGCGGCACGCGTCATGATCATCGGAGAAGCACCGGGCCGAGACGAGGACCGGATCGGCAAGCCCTTTGTCGGGCGCGCGGGTCAGTTGCTTGACCGGATGTTCGAAGCCATCGACATGGGCCGCGACAATGCCTTGTCGGCGCAGTCGATTTATATCACCAATGTGTTGCCTTGGAGACCCCCCCAGAACCGGGATCCCAAGACAGAAGAAATCGAGATGCTGAAACCCTTTTTGCAACGCCATGTGGAAATTGTGGCGCCGGATGCGATTGTCCTGATGGGCAACATTTCGTGTCAGGCCGTGTTGGGGCGCAAGGGGATCACCCGTTTACGTGGCGCATGGCAGGAAGCGTTTGGAAAACCTGTCCTGCCGATGTTTCATCCGGCCTATCTTTTGCGCCAGCCACATGCAAAGCGCGAAACATGGGCTGATCTTCTCAGCCTCCAAGCCAAACTTCGGCAACTTGGATGAGGATTCTGGCGTTCTCGGATTTGCATCTCAATGCAGCGGCCGCCGCCAATCTGGTGGCGCAAAGCAATGATGTCGATCTGGTGTTGGCTGCCGGTGATTTCTGTAACGCGCGGCATGGTCTGCGCGAGGCTCTCGGGTTGCTTGACCAGATGACATGTCGTGTGGTTGCCGTGCCCGGAAACTGCGAGAGCGAGGCGGAATTGGCATCGCTTGTGCCACCAAACTGGACAGTTCTGCATGGTGCCAGCACCCAGATTGACGGTCTGACGATTTGTGGCTTGGGGTATGGCGTGCCCGAAACCCCGTTCGGAAGCTGGTCTTGTGATCTGTCCGAAGACGAGGCGGATCAGATGCTGTCGCCTGTTGCCCATGCAGATATCGTTGTCACCCATTCCCCGCCGAAAGGGATCGCTGACCGCACTTCCACAGGTCTGTCTGTCGGGTCGCACGCCATTCGTGATGCACTGGCGCGCCTTCAGCCCAAACTGGCGGTCTGCGGTCACGTCCATGATTGTTGGGGCGAAGAAGGGATGATCGGAAACACACCCGTTTACAATTTGGGACCGTCTGGTCGTATCTTCGAGGTGGTGCTGTGATCGACCTGCCCGTTTTGATGGCGTTTGTTCCGGCTGCGCTGGCGCTTAATCTCACACCCGGTGCGGATATGATGTTTTGTGTCGGTCAGGGATTGCGAGCGGGGCCAAAGGCGGCACTTGCCGCGGATTTGGGTATCGCCGTCGGAGGCATGGTGCATGTCCTGCTCGCTGGGGTAGGTTTGGGCGCACTTGTTGCCGCCCATCCCGAGGTGTTTCATCTGATCCGCTGGGTCGGTGTGTTCTATCTGCTTTATCTTGCGATACAGGCGGTGCGCGGGTCCTCGATCATTGAACAACGGCCGCCGGACGGGGCAGGCAAGGCTTTTCAAGGGGCATTGCTCGTCAACCTGACCAATCCAAAGGTGATCTTGTTTGTTTTGGCGTTTTTGCCGCAATTCGTCGATCCATCGCGTGCAGTTTGGCCACAGTTTCTTATCCTTGGCGGGGTGTTGGCTTTAGGTGGGTTGCTGGTCAACGGCGCGGCCGGGGTCTTTGCGGGCGGCTTGGGTCAAAAACTCTTGGGGTCCCCCCGATTCAATCGCGGTCTTGGCTTTGCCTCAGCCGCTATCTTTACTGCGCTGGCGCTACGGCTGGCCTTACTGGAGCAAAAATGATGCCGCGTTTTGATGAAACAAAAGAGTTTGTTCCTGTCCGCATTGCAGTGATGACCGTCAGCGACACACGGGCGCTGGATCAGGATAAATCGGGTGACACCCTCGTGGGGCGCATTGAAAAAGCGGGGCACATTGTGGCGGATCGTCTGATCCTGCGGGACGAGCGGGACCAGATCGCAGAGCAGCTGCGGACATGGTGCGCCAATCCGGACATTGACGTGATCATCACGACGGGTGGCACCGGACTCACGGGGCGGGACGTCACCGTCGAGGCGCACAGGGATGTCTACGAAAAAGAGATCGAAGCCTTCTCAACCGTGTTTACAATCGTCTCTATGAACAAGATCGGAACGTCAGCCGTTCAAAGCCGTGCAACAGGAGGAGTCGCGCAAGGCACCTATCTGTTTGCGTTGCCAGGATCACCGGGCGCGTGCAAGGACGCCTGGGACGAAATCCTTGCCTATCAATTGGACTATCGGCACCTCCCGTGCAATTTTGTCGAGATTTTTCCGCGTTTGGACGAACATTTGCGACGGAAATAGAGATTTCTCCCGTATGACCTAGGCGGAATTGGCAATTTTCGTGTGAAGGACCAATATAATCTTATGTGCGTGCCAGTAGGGAAGAACCAGAAATGCGTTTCTTGAGAAAAAGTCTGACAGGGCTGTTTTTGCTCTCAGTGACGATTGGTCTGTTGTTGTTTGCCGGTATGATGGTTTCCAACGCCTATCAGGAAAAAGTGGCACAAGAGAACCGTGCTCCGCAGGGGCGAGAACGCGTGTATGCGGTGAATGTTGTCAAGGTTGAACCGGGTGAGGTAACCCCCGAGTTGATCGCATTCGGTCAGGTGAAAAGCCGACGCAGCCTTGAAGTGCGGGCCAAAGCCTCGGGTACGATTGTGCAGATTTCCGACGATTTCATCGAAGGCGGGCGTGTCGAAGAGGGGCAATTCCTGCTGCAGGTTGATCCGACCAACGCAGAATATGCCATTGACCGCCTGACCAATGATTTACGCGACGCCGAAGTTGAAAAACGTGACGCTCTGCGTTCGCTCGATCTGGCGGGTGACGAGCTTGAAGCGGCGATGGCACAGGCCGATTTGCGCCAACGCGCCCTCACACGCCAAAATGATCTGCAAACGCGCGGGGTCGGGACCTCAGCCGCTGCTGAAGCTGCGGAATTGGCATTGGCCGCCGCCAATCAGGCCACGCTGTCTCGACGGCAAGCGGTTGCACAGGCCGAAGGGCGCAGGGAACAGGCCGAAACGCGGCTCGAGCGGACCCGCATCGCCTTGGACGAAGCGCAACGTGATCTTGCCGAAACAACCTTGGTCGCGGACTTTACCGGTACGCTGAGCGAGGTGAACGTTGTGAAGGGGCGGCTTGTCTCGGCCAATGAAAAGCTCGCGACGCTGGTTGATTCCGATGCCCTTGAAGTGAGCTTTCGGGTCTCGACATCCCAGTACGTTCGCCTTTTGGACGAAAACGGTGATTTGCGGTCATCCGAGGTCAAGGTGGACCTTGATGTGTTGGGGCAGGATTTGAACAGCAACGGCGTTGTAACACGCGAAGGGGCTGTTGTTGGCGAAGGGCAGACCGGACGCCAGATTTTTGCGCAACTGGATACCGCCGGAGGGTTCAAACCGGGTGATTTCGTGACCGTGCATGTGCGTGAAAACGCCTTGACCGAAGTTGTTGAATTGCCTGCAACGGCTCTGGATGCCACCGGCCAGATCTTGGTGGTCGATGACCGCGAGCGGCTCGAGCTGGTTCCGGTGACACTTTTGCGCCGTCAGGCAGACACGGTGATTGTGCGGGGAGATGCCTTGCAGGACCGTCTGGTCGTGACACGCCGCACGCCATTGCTGGGGCAGGGCATTCAGGTGAAACCGCTGATTGCGGGGCAACCCACGCAACCCGAAGCCCCCGAAATGATCGAACTGACCGATGATCAGCGGGTCGCGATGATCGCCTTTGTCCGAGACAACAAAAAGATGCCGGACACGATGCGGGATCGCATCCTTGGAGCACTGGAAAAGGACAAAGTGCCTTCCAAACTGGTCAAGCGTCTTCAGGATCGGATGGGAGGGTAACCAGCCATGCGCGGTCTTTCCACACCGACAAAGGATATCTTGTCTTACTTCACACGCCACGGAACCGCGGCAAATTTGCTTCTGGTGATCCTGATCGTTGCCGGTCTGGCCTCGATCCCGCGCATGAGAGCGCAGTTTTTCCCTGATGTGATTGTCGACAACGTCACGGTCAACGTCGAATGGGAAGGCGCGGGCGCCTCTGATGTTGATGCCGCGATTGTTCAGGTTCTCGAACCGACCTTGCTTGCCGTCGAAGGGGTTGAAAGCTCTGAGGCGCGCTCGGTCGAAGGCAGCGGACGCATAGCGCTTGAGTTTGAACCGGGCTGGGATATGGCGCGGGCTGCGGATGATGTGCAGTCGGCCGTGGATACGGTGACCACCCTTCCGGAAGAGGCCGAGGACCCCCGCGTGCGACGGGGCGCATGGCGTGACCGTGTGACCGATGTTGTAATTGCCGGACCTGTGGATGCCGCGCAACTGGGGCTCTACGCGGATGAATTCAGCGTGCGTCTGTTTGGTGAAGGTGTCACGCGGGTAACCATTCGAGGTGTGGCGGCACCGGAAACCGTAGTCGAGGTCGCGACGGTCGATCTGATGAAGCATGACATCACCATTTCGGAAATCGCGAGCTTGATCGCGGAAGAGGTGGATGCCGATCCTGCCGGGGATGTCGACGGTGCAAACGCACGCGTGCGCACCGGTGTTGAAAAACGGGCCCCTGACCAGATCGAAGCAATTGTCCTGCGATCAAATTCAGACGGCAGCAAACTGACCATCGGAGATGTCGCAACCGTGCGCGTCGAAGGCACGACCCGGAACATGGCCTATTATGTGGGTACGGATCCGGCCATCTCGATGCGGGTTGACCGCAGCGAAAGCGGTGATGCAATCGGAATCCAGCGACGTGTAGAAGATGTTGCAGCCGAAATGATGACCACCTTGCCCGAAGGCGTGTCGATCAATTTGGTCAGCACCCGCGCCCAGGCGATCACCAGCCGCCTTAATCTGTTGGTGGATAATGGCCTCATGGGGCTGGCGCTGGTTGTCGGGTTGTTGTTCCTGTTTCTGAATGCCCGCACCGCGCTTTGGGTTGCCGCAGGCATTCCCGTTGCGATGCTGGCCAGTATCGCGCTGATGTATGCGTTTGGCCTGACCATCAACATGATCTCGTTGTTCGGCCTGATCATTACTTTGGGCATCGTTGTGGATGATGCGATTGTGGTGGGCGAGCATGCGGATTTTCGGGCGCGCCGATTGAATGAACCACCTTTGGTTGCCGCAGAAAACGCGGCACGGCGTATGGCGATGCCTGTGTTTGCGGCAACCCTGACCACTGTGATTGCCTTCTTTGGATTGACGATGGTGGGGGGGCGATTTGGTGATCTGATCATTGATATCCCCTTTACGGTTATTGTGGTGTTGATCGCGTCACTGGTCGAATGCTTCCTGATCTTGCCGCACCACATGGCGCACGCTTTGCGCCACACCGCCAAAGAGCATTGGTATGACGTGCCCAGCCGCATTGTGAACCGCGGGTTCCGGTGGTTCCGCGATGTCATTTTCCGACGCTTCATGGCTTTCATCGTTTGGGCCAGATATCCGGTGTTGGCGATGGCTGTGGTCGTGCTTGCGTCACAGCTTACCCTGTTCATTCAGGGCGACGTGAAGTGGCGCTTTTTCAATGCGCCCGAACGCGGCACGGTGACGGGTAACTTTGCCATGTTGCCGAATGCATCCCGCGATGACGCAATTGCCATGATGCATGAAATGCAGCGCGCCACCGAGGAACTGGGGGAAGAATACAAAGAGCGTTACGGCGAGAACCCGCTTGATTTTGTCATTTCGGCGGTGGGCGGAAACATCGGTCGCAGCCTCGCCGGATCTGATACCTTGGACCCCGATCTTCTGGGTGGGCTGTCGATCGAGTTGATTGATGCCGACCTGAGGCCCTATTCGAGTTTTGCCTTTGTCGGTGAATTGCAGGACCGCGTGAACCGGCATCCTCTTGTTGAAACGCTGAGTTTCCGGGGATGGCGGTCTGGTCCGGGCGGAGATTCTCTTTCTGTTCAGTTTTACGGCGCTGATGCGGAAACTCTCAAATTCGCGTCTGAGGATCTGAAATCTGCTGTGGCTGTGTTTCCGGAAGTTTCAGGTGTCGAAGACAACCTTGCCTACGACAAGGAAGAGCTGATTCTTGACCTGACACCACAGGGGCGCGCGCTGGGCTTTACGATTGACGGGTTGGGGCGGGTCCTGCGGCACAGGCTGAACGGGCTTGAGGCGGCGACCTATCCGGTTGGCCCTCGCAGCGCGTCTATTCGTGTAGAGCTTCCCAAGGGCGAGCTTAACGCTGCTTTCCTCGAAGGCAGCCAGATGCGCACGCCTGCGGGTGAATATGTGCCATTGGCCGACCTCGTGACCGTCGAACGGCGCACGGGGTTTTCGACTGTGCGTCGGGAAAATGGCGTGCGTGTCGTCAGTGTTTCGGGGGATATTTCCGAGGATGATCCCGCGCGCGCCGAAGAAATTGAACTGCTGCTCGCCAACGAAATCCTGCCGGAGATCGCCAGCCGCCACCAGATCGAATTCCAGATGTCCGGCCTGTCCGAACAGGAAAACGATTTCCTTGCCGATGCACGAATGGGTCTAATTCTGTGCCTGACGGGGATTTACCTTGTTCTGTCGTGGGTTTTTGCGAGTTGGTCGCGGCCTTTGGTGGTGATGGCAATTGTTCCATTTGGATTGGTTGGCACGATTTATGGCCACTATGCGCACAATGTGCCCCTGTCGATGTTTACGGTTGTGGGGCTGTTGGGAATGACTGGGATCATCATCAACGACTCGATTGTCCTTGTGACCACCATCGATGACTATGCCAAGGAACGTGGACTTGTGCCCTCGATCATTGATGGCACGGCAGATCGTTTGCGTCCTGTTATGTTGACGACGGCGACCACTGTGATGGGGTTGGCCCCACTGTTGACCGAAAAGTCGCAGCAGGCCCAGTTCCTGAAACCTACGGTGATCACGCTGGTCTATGGTTTGGGTTTTGGAATGCTGTTGGTCTTGCTGGTGGTGCCCGCGTTGATCGCGGTTCAGGCAGATATCGCAAGGCAGTTCGGGGCCACCCGAATGGCGCTTCGGGCGCGATCGCTCCAATTCGGCTTGGGACTGACCAGTTTGGCGTTGGCTGCTTGGGGGGCTGCGACCGCAGGTGCTTTTGTGGTGACCGGTGCGGTTTGGGCGCCATTGTCTGATCTGTTGCCATCACTGGACGGCGCACCATCCCTGCAGGTTTTCATGTGGTTTGTCTTGGGCGCTGGCGCGATTACGGCCACTGCCTATGTCACGGGATTGGTGGCGGTTCTGGCTGGGCGCAGAAAGGCCTCAGCCTGAGGTGCAGCCTTGGATATCAACGGCCTGTTTGGCGCCAAGAATTGTAAACCGGATGCCGGATCTGTCGATCATGAATGGCTGGCCGTTGACATGCATCATCTCGGTCGATGCCAGCAAGGTGTTGCCTTGACGCGAGGTGTTGGCCTCGGCGACCCAGACTTCTGGATTGTCGGTTTCGATCACAGCAATTTCTGCGCCGCCCGTGCTGGGCATCTGGATACGCGCCTCGATCTTGAGCCCGTCCTGCGTGGGTGACAGGCGGCAGGTTGCTTTTGAAACCCGGCCTTCTTTTTCAGACAAAGGACGTTCGGCGAGGGCCGCTGCGATACGTGGATCGCGCTTGGAGGTGTCTTCGGGAAGGCGTGCGGAAACCTTGATCTGTTGAGGAACGCAAATGTCGCGACACACGCCAATGTCCAGCGTGGCGCGGAACTTGACGTCCTTGCCATTGCGGCGGGGTGCGATCTCAACCGGCAGGATCAGTTCCTGTTCGTATCCAATCGAACGCATACCGTTCTGGTCAAACACCTTTGGCACCGGCCATGTGATCTCAAGATCCTCGAGATTGCTCGAACCGGCCCAGTCAAAGCGGGGCGGAATGCCCGCATCACCAGGAGCGCGCCAATAAGTCTTCCATCCGGGATTGAGCGTGATGCGCAGCGCAGCCATATGATGGCCGTTCTCCATCCGCCATCCGGGCAAAACCTCGGCCTGCACAACACGATCATAGGACTGTGCCGCTGCGGGTAAGGCAGTGGTCAGGGCAAGGCAGAATGCGGCAAAGGTTTTCGATTTCATGCTCTTTACATGCCCCTATCGGTCATAAATGCCAATTCACATTCGAGCGAGAAAATATGAGCGCCTTGTAACATCGTGATCGTTTGCCTGAATTCTTTGCGGTGATTTCGCCTCTGGGGCTTGCACGAAGTCAATCCGACGCTCATCTTGAAGGTATGAGAGGAGCCTTGCATCGTGACCGACGCCACATCCCAAGAGCTGA
The DNA here is from genome assembly GCF_001458215.1 of Shimia thalassica. Lineage (GTDB taxonomy): Bacteria > Pseudomonadota > Alphaproteobacteria > Rhodobacterales > Rhodobacteraceae > Shimia > Shimia thalassica. The sequence continues at coordinate 198,481 of NZ_CYTW01000003.1, forward strand.
ACCTGACTGGTAAAATACTGATCGCCATGCCCGGCATGGGGGATACCAGATTTGCCAATTCTGTTGTTTTACTTTGTGATCACTCGGCCAAGGGGGCGATGGGTCTTATTGTGAACAAGCCGATTGATGGCATGAGCCTGTCTGATCTGATGAAGCAGGTTTCGTTGGACGGAACGGATGAAACAGACGCTGCGGGTCTTTACTTTGGCGGGCCGGTCGAGCCCGGCCGCGGTTTTATGCTGCATACGCCCGACTATCATTCAGAGCTGTCGACCTTGCGTGTTGACGGGCGGTTTTCCATGACGGCGACGCTGGATATTCTCGAGGAGATCGCTGCCGGCGAAGGGCCAAGTTCCGCCCTGATGGCGCTGGGGTATAGCGGATGGGGACCGGGGCAACTCGAAAACGAAATCGGTCAGAACGGTTGGTTGACGGCCGAGCCGTCCCAAGCGCTGGTTTTCGGTGTCGGAGACGGCGATGTTTGGCCCGAAGCGATACGGTCGCTCGGGATTGATCCCTTGTCTTTGTCGGCAACGGCGGGACACGCATAGCGCCATCTCAAGGTCGCGCTGTGTTACCACGGCTGTTCATGGATATTTTTGGCCAGAAGAAGCTTTGGTGGTGGGAATTACGGTCTGGGCGCTGCTGCGCGCAGCAGGCGGTCATTGATGGCGCGGCCAAGTCCATGATCCGGAATCGGGGAAATTGCGATCACTTCGGCGCCGAGCGAATCCATCATGTGTAGGTGGTGGAAGAGATTCGACGCCGCTTCGACCAAATCCCCCGACGGTGACAGGTTCATTGTGGCCTCGACCTGACCGAAGCCCAATAGCATTTCGTTGTCGCGCAGGTCGGTTGCATTCAAACGAACCGGGGCACCGGGGGCGTAATGCGATGTCATCTGGCCGGGGGCAGACAGAGGGTCCCCCGATTTGAACACATCCAGCGTGGTTCCAAGTGCCGCTTCGATGGCTTCCGTGGGCAGGCCGCCGGGGCGCAGCAATGTGGGCTGCCCGTCAAGTCCGACAATCGTGGATTCAAGCCCGACGCCACAATCTCCGCCATCAAGAATCGCGTCTATCCTGCCAGACAGACCACGCTCGACATGACTGGCCTTGGTGGGGCTGATTTTGCCCGAGGGATTTGCCGAAGGCGCGGCAACAGGGCCGCCAAACTCGGCCAAAAGTGCATTGGCAACAGGATGTTCCGGAACGCGCACGGCCAATGTCGGAAGATCGGCGGTGACCAGAGCCGACAGGCCTGTGTTGGGTTTCAGGGGCAAAACCAGTGTCAAAGGGCCGGGCCAGAAGATTGACGCCAGCCTGTCAGCGGTATCGCTCCACTCGACATAAAGCTGGGCGGTTTCGACAGAATCCACATGCACGATCAGCGGATTGAACCGTGGACGCCCTTTGGCTTCGAAAATACGCGCCACGGACATGTCGTTTCGGGCATCACCCCCGAGGCCATAAACGGTCTCGGTCGGGAAGGCGACGAGCCCCCCATCGTGGAGTATCGTGCTTGCGCGAGCATAGCCTGCCTGGTCTGCTAGAAGGTTTTCGGTTTCCAAAACACTCTTTCCCGTGACGCTGCGTTCTCTTTGATAGGACAAATCGCGCCCTATACCCTGCAGTGCAAACCTGCATACAAGCGCTTCATTCTAAAGCCAAGTCGCAACATCTGGAGAGTGTCATGCCATTTCGCGCCCCCGTTTCTGACTATCAGTTCCTGTTCGAGCACGTAGTCGATCTGCAAAAGGTCATCGAAACCGATCGTTTTGCAGAAGCCGACAAGGACGTGATCGATGCGATCCTGACCGAAGCCGGCAAGATGTGTGAAGAGGTCATGTACCCTGTTCAGCGCAATGGCGATCTGCAAGGGGCAGAGCTTGAAAACGGTGTGGTGCGCACCTCACCCGGTTATGCCGAGGCGTATGGCAAGGTTGCAGAAGGTGGATGGATTTCGACCAGCGCCGATCCGGAATATGGCGGCATGGGGTTGCCTCATACGATCACCACAGCGGTGAACGAAATGATGAGCGCGTCCTGTTTGTCGCTTCAGTTGAACCCGTTGATGACACAGGGCCAGATCGAGGCGCTTGAACATCATGCAAGTGATGACATCAAAGCCGTCTATCTGCCGAAGCTGATCACAGGCGAATGGTCCGGGACCATGAACCTTACCGAGCCGCAGGCGGGATCCGATGTTGGTGCGTTGCGCTCGAAGGCGGAACCCAACGGGGACGGGTCCTTTGCTGTGACGGGTCAGAAAATCTATATCAGCTGGGGTGACAATGATTTTACCGGCAACGTGTGCCACCTTGTTCTGGCGCGCTTGCCCGATGGTGTGCCCGGCACAAAAGGCATCAGCCTGTTTATCGTACCAAAGTTTATCCCGGATGAAAACGGCGAGCCCGGTGTCGCGAACACCCTGAAGGTTGTCAGCCTTGAAGAGAAACTGGGTCTGCACGGATCCCCGACAGCGGTGATGCAGTTTGACGGCGCGACCGGCTGGCTCGTGGGAGAAGCCCATGACGGTATGCGGGCCATGTTTACGATGATGAACAACGCCCGTCTCGGGGTTGGATGTCAGGGGATTGGCGTTGCCGAGGGCGCGTACCAACACGCCTTGGCCTATGCGCAGGATCGTACGCAAGGACGTTCTCCAATCGCGGGTGGCACCGGAACGATTATCGACCACGCCGATGTGCGTCGCATGTTAACGACGATGAAGGCCGACACGTTTGCTGCGCGATCCATTGCGATGGCCTGTGCCGTGGCGATCGACATGACCACGGCAACCGGTGACAAGGAATGCAAGGCTCGCGCGGCCTTTTTGACCCCCATCGCCAAGGCGTTTGGCACCGATACCGGCATTGCCGTCTCGGAAATGGGTGTTCAGGTGCATGGCGGCATGGGCTTTATCGAAGAAACCGGCGCGGCACAGTATGCGCGCGATGTGCGGGTCACCGCCATCTACGAAGGCACAAACGGCATTCAGGCGATGGACCTTGTTGGTCGCAAGCTGATGGATGGTGGCGAAGCGGCCTATCGCCTGCTGGACGAGATCGAAGCCAACGCGGAAGAGGCACGCGACACCTTCCCCGAATTGGCGGAACCTGTTTGGGAAGCCACCGAGACTTTGCGTGAGACAACGGAATGGCTTGTCTCACAGACAGACATGAACGACCGCTTTGCAGGCTCGGTTCCCTTCCTTAAAGGGTTCGCGCGGGTTCTGGGGGCGCATTTCCATCTACGTGCCGCGATGGGTGAGGGCGAATACGGGGCTCGTACCAAATTGGCCCGTTTCTATATCACGCGTCTTTTGCCGGAACATGGCGGACTTTTGGCCCATGCGGTGCGCGGTGCTGAGGACCTTTATGCGTTGAGCCCGGAAGATCTGGTCGCGTGAGCGGGGCAGAGACAACCGGCATTCGTTACCCTTGGGATGCGGCCCCCGAACCGGGGAAAGCAATCGAGGTTGCCGAGGGCGTTTTGTGGATGCGTCTTCCTTTGCCAATGGCACTGGATCACGTGAACGTTTACGCGCTGGATGACGGGGACGGCTGGACCATTATCGACACCGGCTTTTCTTCAAAGAAGTCAAAGGCGATCTGGCAGACTTTGCTTGAGGGGCCTTTGGGCGGCAAACCCGTGATGCGGGTGATTGTCACGCACCATCATCCGGATCATGTCGGGCTTGCCGGCTGGTTTCAGTCGGAACACGGTGCGTCTCTTTGGACATCACGCACGGCCTGGCTGTTTTCGCGGATGCTGCAACTGGATGAACAGGCGGTTCCGACACAGGAGACCATGGCGTTCTATCGGGCCTGTGGCATGAACGAAGAGGTCTATGCCCAACGTGCAAGCGAGCGGCCTTTCAATTTTTCGGATGTCGTTGATCCGATGCCGGTTGGCTATAAACGCGTCAAACAGGATGACATCGTGCGAATCGGTGGACGTGACTGGGACGTGCACATTGGCAACGGCCACGCGCCAGAGCACCTGACATTCTGGAGCCGCGATGACAATCTCGTGATTTCCGGCGACCAGATTTTGCCGTCAATCAGTTCCAATATCGGCGTCTATGCGACCGAGCCCGACGCCGATCCCGTGGGCGACTGGATGGAAGCCTGTGAGAGATTGGCCAAGCTGGGCCGTCCGGATCATCTGGTGCTCGGAGGGCATAAATTGCCCTTTACGGGGCTGCCGACACGGATGCGCCAGTTGATCGACAACCATCACGGTGCACTGGACCGTCTGCTCAACCATCTGGACACACCCAAGACCGGCGGAGAGTGTTTCTTGCCGATCTTCAAACGCAACATCGAAGGGTCGGCCTATGGGCTGGCGCTTGTTGAAGCGGTTGCTCACCTCAATCATCTCTATCATGTTGGTAAGATCAGCCGGACCCGCCGCGAGGATGGTGCCTGGCTGTGGCAACGGGTGGAATGAGGACAACACACAATGGGTGACCAAATCAAAACTTCGGCCGAAGCTGTCGAGGCCGATGCGATACCGCGCCGGCACGAAGTGCACGCTGATCCGAATGTCGAAGCCTGCAAAGAGGTGCCGGAATCCGTTTCCCAGAAACCGGTTGGTCAGAAAAGTCCTGCGGAATGGGCCTATGAGCGGCTGATCCTCTATATCCAGAACTTTGAGCAGCAGCTTGATAATGAACACGAGGTTGCAATGGGGTTCGCTGGTGGTGAAGCCGGTGTTCTGCGGATCGAAGGCATGGGATTTTTCGATCCCGACATGATCACTTTTTATGGCTCTGACAGCATGGGCGTTAAGACGCAACTGGTGCAGCACGTGAGCCAACTGTCGGTTATGTTGCGCGCCTTGCCAAAACCCTCGGAAGAAGTGGCGCCCACCCGTATCGGGTTCCGTCTTGCTGCGGACCTTGGACAGTCGTCAAGCTAGACCGGTCTCCCACGCTACGGGCATGTCTAGCGGCCCACGAAAGGCCCAGCCCCCTATGCGGGGTGTTCCGTTAAGGCGCAGTCCATGGAGACGTTCAAAAATCATGGGCATTGCGACGTCAGCAATCAGACACCGCGACGCCCATGCGCCGGCACAGAAATGAGGTCCGGCACCAAAGGCTATTGAGGGGCCTGCGTCCTGAGACACGTCGAACTGATCGGGATTGGCAAAGACAGTTTCATCCCGATTGCCCGACCCGAACATCAAAAACACGCGATCCTCGGGCAGCAGGTCAATTCCGTGCACTGTAAAAGGTTTCGCCACACGTCGCGGCGACATACCAACCGGTGACATCCAGCGCGCGTATTCATCAAAGGCCTGCATCCACGAAACATCACCGCGCCGGACCTTTTCCATTTGGACCGGATGGGTCAAAAGTGCCCATGTGAGCCCTGCAATCACGTCGCGGGGTTCATTTTGCCCGCCCGAAATCGCCAGTTTCACATTGGCGCGATATTGATCGGGGGACAGACCTGCCTGCAATTGCACAGACAACAGCGAAAAGTCCGGTTTTTCCCGCAGAACAGGCACCATCTCGTCGATGCAGCGGTCGATTTGAGCGGTTGAGGCATTGCAGCGGGTTGTAACCTCGGGGTCGCCAGAATAATTCGCGCAGCCATCGATCATGCCCTGACTGACCGCGTCGAGTTCCTGCCACGTCATATTGGTCAGGCCGGTGATAATCTGCAGGGCTTCGCCGGAAATGCGCATGGCAATGTCTTTGACCATATCGGCCTGTCCTTGCGGGCGGATATCGGCCAGAATGTCGTTGGTGAATGTCTCGAACGCGTTCTTCCAGACGGCTTTTACGGTCCGCGGAGACACGGCAGGAAAAATCGCCTTGCGTTCAATCATGTGGGGCTCGCCATCTTTGCGCATCAGGTTCTGCCCCATGAGCTGGGTCATCAGCCCGTCAGGTTGATCGGACGAGAATATGTCGACCTTCTTTTCGTTCTCGAAAATGTCGTCGCGGCGGGTCATCAAAAACGCGTTCAGCTGCGGCACATACACGATGGGTGCCTGCTTCCGCATCGAACGTAGATCGGGGTACGGGTCGACCCAGAAGGCGTGAGGATCGATATTGTATTCAGATGCCCGCGTCATGTGAGGTTTCCAATACGTGTTGTCATGTCAACACAACTAGATCACGTCATGTGTTGTCATGTCAACTCGTGCTGTATAACCTGTCCAAAACGGACCGCCATATGACCGACAACCCTGTGCTTCCCGATGATCTGTTCCTTGTGAATGTCGAGGAAAGCGAGGCGCAAACCCTCAGCTTTTCACGCTCGACAACGGTCCTGCTGACTTTCGCGGCCAACAGGTTCACACGCAGCGCGGCGCGGCTTTATCAGGATGAATTCGGGATCGGCGCAATGGACTGGCGCATGCTGGTCATGCTGACACGTGAACCGGGGTGCAATGTCGCCAAAGCCAGCAAAACCATGGGGATCGACAAGGCCGCAGTAAGCCGGAGCCTCGCGCGTCTGGAAAAAAGCGGTTTGGCATGTGCCGAAAGCACCGCATCAGACGAGCGCCGCAAGGCGTGGTCTTTGACAGGGCACGGACGGGACTTGCATGATCGCATTCTGGATGTGGCGCTGGATCGCCAGCGGCAGATGTTGCAAGGGTTCACGCCAGACGAGGTTGAACAGTTCAACGGTTTTTTGTCCCGATTCCTGACGAATCTGGATGCCGTTCAGGATGAGGACGCGTCGGGTCAGAACAGAAGGTGACGGATTTTTACCGCAACCGGGTGAGACGACACCCCTGCGCGACATTGACGTGGTGACAGCGCTTTTCGAATCCGTTATCCATCTTGCAAAGATTGCACGAGGAAACGCGACTATGTCTGACTATAAACACGGATCGATGAACATCGACGTTCAGGAAAAAACATTTGCAGGCTTCATCAAGGCATCGACCTATGTTGCTGCTGCGTCTATCGGCGCCCTGATTTTTATCGCTCTGGTCAACGGCTGATCTGTCAAATCGGGGAAGCCCACCCATGAAAAACCTGTTTCGCATCGGGGCGGCCCTTATGGTCGCTGCATTGGTTTCGGCCTGCGCTGTTAACAAAGATGTACACACCGATGCACAGGTGGCTCAGGCGGCCTATGTTCATGATGGACCGCCTCGGCTGACTCTTTTCACGATGGTCAGCAACGAGACAGGCGCAGGCGCGCACACGTCTTTGATGGTGAATGCCTCGCAACGTGTGGCCTTTGATCCTGCGGGCAATTTTCGCGCCGATCAGATCGTGACAAAAGGCGACGTCGTATACGGCATGACGCCATCGCGGACCGATTTCTATACGCGGTATCACGCACGCAAGTCGTTTCACGTGATTGTGCAGGAACTCGACGTGTCACCCGAAGTGGCCGAACTGGCCCTGCGCAAGGTGATGACCAACGGTGCCGTGCCACAGGCAAACTGCGCACGCAGCACATCCACCATTTTGCATTCGTTGCCGGGTTTCGAAGATATCCCCGTGACCTACTATCCAGTGAAGCTTGCCGAAGCTTTCGCCCTCAAGGGGGCAACGTCTTCCGCACTTTACGAGTATGACGATGACGACAAGTCCAAGGTGCTCAAGGAATACAACGCCGAACTGGTCGCCAAACAGCCGAACGGCTGAGGATTACCCCAGAAACAGCAGGCCGAAAGCCAACGTTGCGGCGCCGCCACAGATGGCGACGATCACGTTCTTGGTGAAGTACCCCAATCCCAGAGTGACAATCGCCGCAATCAGGCGCGGTAAATCGGTTTGGCCGTTTGTCGCTGCAGGCCACATGACCAACGGCGCGACCAGCCCCGGCAAAACCGCAACGGCGGTATAGCGCAAGTGGCGCAGCACCCACGGCGGCAGATTGCGGTCACCGATAAAGCCGGTGAACATGAAGCGTAGGCCGAAGCTGCCTAATCCCATGCCAACGATGACGATCCAAAGTTCGACCCGATCGATCATTTTGCATCCTCCTGCGTGGCCTTACGCTCGGTCCAAAGTTCGACCTGCGCACCGGCCATCATGCCTCCTATGCCGGCGATCATCAGACCAAGGTTATAGGGCACCCATGCAAACAAAAGTGCGAGCGTAACCGAAACCATTGCCGCCGCGACATGCGCCCCTGTGCGCAGCATTGGTCCTATCATCGCCAGAAAGGTAATGGGAACAGCGAAATCCAACGCCATTTCCTGTGGAATCGACTGCCCGACAAGGGCGCCGATCAACGTGAACAGGTACCAGTTGGGACAAATCGGCGTCACGACTCCAAAGAAATAGGCCATGCGTTCCGGCAGGGTCAGTTTCGGGTGTGTTTCGTATTCGATGATCGACAGGGCATATGCCTGATCCACCGTAAAATAGGCCGCCCAGGCACGCTGCCACATGGGGGCACCCCCGATGTAAGGGGTAAGGGACGCCGAATACATGGCCATGCGCAGATTTACAGCCAGAGCCGAGGCCAACACCACAAGGGTTGGCGCGTTTTCATTCATAAGCTGAAGCGCTGTAAATTGGGCCGCACCTGCGATCACCACGATCGAAAACGCCATGGTCTCGAAAACGTTCAATCCGGCCTCTGTTGCGACCACCCCGAACAGCAGGGCGAAGGGGCTCACAACCAGAATAAAGGGCGCGCCATTGCGGACACCTTTCCAATAGGCGGATTTGACACTGGAGGACGCCATGATCTTTCCCTAGATTGCTCTCAGACTCCGGCCTAGCGCCCAATCAAAGGATATGCAATTGGCCTCGAACGATGAACTGACGGAATACCTGATTGCCCCCAACCCTGCGGCTGTGGGGCTGACCCGTGCTGTTGATGGTGTGGATCACACCGGGGCAGAGACAACCATCTCTGTTGTAGAAGAGCGCCCGCTTACGATCTTTTTGAATTCTCAGGAAATCGTGACCGCAATGACGATCGGGGACTACCCCGAATACCTCGCTTTGGGCTTTCTGCGGAACCAGCACATGTTGTCTGACGACGACACGGTGACGGGGGTGGACTTTGACGAAGAGCTTGAAACCGTCGTGGTGCGCACGGAAGTCGAAACCAGCCATGAAGAAAAGCTCAAGAAAAAGACCCGCACGTCCGGTTGCGCGGTGGGAACCGTTTTTGGAGACATGATGGAGGGGCTTGAGGATGTCAGGCTTCCCGCGACCGAAGTGAAAACATCAGACCTTTATGCGCTGGCGCATAAGATCAATCGCACGCCCTCTCTTTATCTCGAGGCTGGCGCCATCCATGGGACCATATTGTGCAAGGGCGCGCGCCCTCTGGTCTATATGGAAGACGTAGGAAGACATAACGCGGTTGATAAAGTGGCGGGCTGGATGTTTGACACCAAAACTGCAGCCGATGACAAAATCCTCTACACAACGGGGCGTCTGACCTCTGAAATGGTGATCAAAACCGCGATGATGGGCATTCCCGTGCTGGCGTCCCGATCGGGGTTCACCGCATGGGGTGTCGAGATCGCGCGCGAAGTCGGGTTGACCCTGATCGGTCGTATGCGTGGACAGCGGTTTGTTTGCTTGTCTGGCAATGATCGGCTTATTCGGGACGTGGACCCGTCGTCCGTGCCCGAAGAAAGCAAAAAGAGCCGTCGGAAATCCGCGGGTTGAGCGGCCAAACATCACTTTGCGAAGTTTACCTTCGCGATTTTTACCAACGAATAAGGTCACCTCAATGAAACAACCCCTTGGCGTAATCCTTGCTGGCGGTCGGTCAACGCGTATGGGCGGCGGAGACAAAGGGCTTCTGGATCTGGAAGGGCGCTCAATTCTGACGCATGTGATTGAGCGTCTTGCACCGCAGGTTGCAGATGTCGCCTTGAATGCCAATGGCGATCCCGCACGGTTTTCCGAGACGAAATTGCCGGTTTTGCCAGACAGTGTTGCAGGGCATCCCGGCCCGCTTGCTGGCGTTCTGGCCGGATTGGATTGGGCGGCAGAGCAAGGGGCGGATACAATTGTAACCGCCGCCGCCGACACCCCGTTTTTCCCATGCGATCTGGTGCCGCAATTTCTGTTGGCGGCCGAGGGGATGGAACATCCGCTGGCCCTTGCGGCCAGTCGCGACGCCGAAAGCGGAAAGCTGTGGCGACAACCCACCTTCGGGCTTTGGCCGGTTGCCCTGCGCGATGATCTTCGCGCGGCCCTGAACGACGGGTTGCGCAAAGTGGTGCTCTGGACGGATCAGCACGGTGCAGTCACAGCAGAATTTCCGGTTATGGGGATCGATCCGTTTTTCAACGTGAATACGCCTCAGGAACTAGACGTGGCGCGGTCCATCGCCAAGAAAGGCCAGTGATGCAAGTGTACGGAGTGACCGGTTGGAAGAACGCCGGCAAAACCGGATTGATGGAACGTCTTGTGGCCGAGTTCACAAGCCGTGGATTGCGGGTATCGACGCTGAAACATGCCCATCACAAGGTGGACGTAGACCAGCCCGGCCGCGACAGCTATCGCCACCGCGAGGCGGGGGCTCATCAGGTTTTGTTGGCATCCGAAAACCGTTGGGCGCTGATGACCGAGTTGCGAGGCGGGCAGGAGCCATCGTTGAGCGACCTGTTGGCGCAACTGGAGCCGGTCGACCTTGTCCTGATCGAAGGGTACAAGCGCGAACCCCATCCCAAGATCGAAGCATGGCGCAGTGATGCGGACAATCCGTTGATTGCACCAGATGACCCCACCATTCGTGCGGTTGCCACCGATACGCCGCTTGATCTGGACCGACCGCAATTTGATCTGGATGACACGGTGGCGATTGCGGACTTTATCACGAAGGAGACCGGACTGTGACACTGACCCCGCCGCCTCTGAAGGATGACTGCTTTGCATTACCGTCTGGCACGCAGTGGACGCCGGTTGACGAGGCTCTGTCTGAACTGAAAAAACGGCTTTCGGTGGTCACCACAGCCGAAAGCGTGGGATTGGCAGGGGCTTTGGACCGCATTCTGGCCGAAGACGTTCTGGCGTCCCGTGCAAACCCGCCGCGCCCCAACAGTGCGGTGGACGGATACGGGTTCGCGCATGCCGACACAAAAGAGGGCCCTCAAGCATTGCCCTTGATGGAGGGGCGTTCCGCAGCGGGGCAACCGTTTGACAGGTCACTTGCGGCGGGTCACGCAATCCGGATTTTAACAGGTGCGACGCTGCCGGAAGGCGTGGACACGGTTATCCTTCAGGAAGACGTGTCGACCGACGGACAGGCGATTGCCTTTCATGGACCTGTGCGCAAGGGCGCCAATACCCGGCGGGCTGGTGAAGATGTAGATGCGGGTGAAACCATTCTGACAGCCGGTCGCAAGTTGACCCCTGCGGATCTGGCCTTAATGGCGGCGACAGGCGTATCCGAAGTTCTGGTGCGCCGTAAGCTGCGCGTTGCCGTGGTGTCGACCGGAGACGAGCTTGCCGAACCTGGCGAGACGGCCCGTGCGGATCAGATCTTTGATGCCAACAGGCCGATGTTGTTGTCGATGATCCGCCGCTTTGGTTTTGAGCCGATTGATATGGGGCGCGCGCCGGATGTTCGCGACGAGTTGCGCGGGTTTCTGGATCGGGCTGCGGACCAAGCGGATGTGATCCTGACGTCTGGTGGTGCCTCTGCAGGTGATGAAGATCACATGTCCGCTTTGCTGAATGAAAGCGGGTCAATGACCCTGTGGCGTATCGCAATCAAACCGGGGCGTCCTTTGGCATTGGGTGTCTGGAAGGGCACGCCGGTTTTTGGACTGCCCGGAAATCCCGTGGCGGCGATGGTCTGCACGCTTGTGTTTGCCAAACCAGCAATGAGCCTTTTGGCCGGAGCGGGATGGGAAAGCCCGTTGCGTTTAACCGTGCCGGCGGCGTTTGCAAAATCAAAGAAGCCCGGTCGGCGCGAATACCTGCGCGCGCGTCTGCGCGACGGTAAGGCCGAGGTTTTTGCTTCGGAAGGGTCCGGACGGATAAGCGGGCTGTCTTGGGCTGAAGGGCTTGTTGAACTGCCGGACGAGGCCTGTGACGTGGATCACGAAACTCCGGTGATCTTTATGCCCTATGCGGGCTTCGGTCTGTAGTCGAGCCGGCAGGTCATGATGTCGACGAAAGAAAAAGCCCGCCCCATGAAAGGGTGGGCTTTGTCGTTTTCGGGGTTAGTCGAAAATTCCAGCAACACGGCCCAAAAGCATAAACGCACGGGCCGTTCGGGTATCGGACAGGGCAGCGATGTCCGAATCCGATGCGGTCTCTTCGAAATCCACAAACATGCGATCGAAACGGCGCAGGAAATGGTGCGCGGCATCGCGGAAGATTGGATCCTGCTTCATGCGACCGGCCGTCAGGGCCAGTGACGAGCGATCCCGAATTCCCCCCAGCTGGGCAATCACTTTCCCGCGTTCACCGGCTGCGAAGCGACGCCATATATCGGGGCGGGCCAGATCGGGGCGCAGATCATCCATGTAAATGCCATCTTGCGACAAGAGGGTGAGAACATCCTGCGCCGCCTGGATCAACTGTGATGCCTGCCTGTCTTTCAAAGCCTTGCGCAAGGCAGAGAACCCTTCTTTGTCCTCTGCATTTTCAGGAAAGTTCAGCGCGTTGATAAAGATTTCTCGCTGCAAGGGCGGGGAAAGGTCCTCGGCAGGCGTTCCCAACGCAAGCAGCCCCTGATCTTCGTGAGGCACGGCTTGCTCTTCAGGCGTGGCAACCTTGCGAATGCTCCGATCCCGCGTTGTCGAGAACGTCGCCAGCGCCGATTCCGTTTTCTTTTGGGCAGCGGCAATCTCGTCCAGCTTTCGCGCGACCGAAGGTTCCGCCGCAATCTTGCTGGCCGTACCTTGGGATTGGGCCACATAGGTGCGGCGCATCGCGTCAATAGCGGCCTGAAGGCGGGTGCTTTCTTCGCGCATGATTCGACTGGACCGGGCTGCGGTGGCTGCGACCCAAATCATGGCAACCGGCAGAAAGATCGCCAGCATCGTCATGATAAAGCGCAAACCGTCCACACCGGCGGCGCCAGACGTTGTTCCCGGCCCCAGCACAAGAAAAAACATCGCAGTTCCGGCAAGCCAGAGAAGGCTGAGCACCACTGCAATGACCTCGATGCCCGTCACCCGCGGGGGTGTCGGTTGGTCATACAATCCCGGTGGTGTCGAGTTGCTTCCGCTTTCCTCAGTCATGCCTGTACCTGCGATGCCGTTACTTTAAACATACGAGATTGCGAGCACCTCGTAGCTTTTCTTGCCGCCCGGAGTGCGCACTTCTACGCTGTCGCCTTCTTCTTTGCCAATCAATGCTCGCGCAATAGGCGATTTGATGTTCAGAAGGCCTTTTTCGACATTGGCTTCGTGTTCACCCACGATTTGCCATGTTTTTTCTTCATCGGTGTCTTCATCGACAAGTGTTACTGTCGCGCCGAATTTGATCGATCCTGTAAAACCTGTTGGGTCAATAACATCCGCAAGGCCGATAACGCTTTCGAGTTCCTTGATTCGACCCTCGATGAAGCCCTGCTTTTCGCGTGCCGAATGGTACTCTGCGTTTTCTTTCAGATCACCCAATTCGCGTGCTTCTGCAATCGCGTGAATGATTGCAGGACGTTCTACAGACTTTAGTTTCTTTAGTTCTGCTTCCAGCGCCGTGAAACCGGCGCGGGTCATAGGTATTTTTTCCATTGGGTCAGTCCCGATCGTCAAGGGCTTCTCAAAAGCGAAGCCCGTTCTTGTTTTTGTCTATTCTTGTCTCAGAGTGCCCCGAGCGGTGTTTCAAAAGCAAGTGGGCGCGCTCAATGCAAGCGCAAATAGGTGATATCGCAGCGGCATGAGGCGTTTTGGGGCAATTTGTCGTCGGGTTCCCGTTGACGTTTTGTTTAAAGCTAGGATAGCAACTGCGAAACATTATTTCCGCAAGCCACTCGGGAAGGAACAGCCAAATGGCAGAGATCGAACGCGAAGCAATGGAATATGACGTCGTGATCGTTGGTGCAGGCCCTGCAGGTCTGTCTGCTGCGATCCGTCTGAAACAATTGAATGCCGACCTTGATGTTGTCGTTCTTGAGAAGGGCTCCGAAGTCGGAGCGCACATTCTCTCGGGTGCCGTTCTGGACCCATGTGGCTTGGACAAGCTGATCCCGGACTGGAAAGAAAAGGGCGCGCCTCTGAACGTAGAAGTCAAAGAAGACAACTTCTATATGCTGGGTGAAGCGGGCGAAATCCGCATCCCGAATTTCCCGATGCCGCCGCTGATGAACAACCACGGCAACTATATCGTGTCGATGGCCAACGTGTGCCGCTGGATGGCCGAGCAAGCCGAAGAGCTGGGCGTTGAAATCTTCCCCGGCATGGCATGTTCAGAACTGGTTTACGGCGAAGCCGGCACAATCAAAGGTGTTGTCGCAGGTGTCTTTGGTCTTGAAGAAGACGGCTCGTACGGTCCGAACACCGAGCCAGGCATGGAACTGCACGGCAAGTATGTCTTCCTGAGCGAAGGCGTGCGCGGCAGCCTCGCCAAAGAAGTGATCGAACGCTATGGCCTCTCGGACGGCAAAGAGCCCCAGAAATTTGGCCTTGGCATGAAAGAGATCTGGGAGATCGATCCGGCCAAACACAAAGAAGGCACCGTGACCCACACGATGGGCTGGCCTTTGGGCGGAAACGCCGGTGGTGGGTCTTTCATCTATCACCTGGAAAACAACCAAGTGTATGTCGGCTTTGTTGTTCACCTGAACTACAAAAACCCCCACCTGTTCCCATACATGGAATTCCAGCGCTTCAAGCACCACCCGATGGTTGCCGAGCTGCTCGAAGGTGGCAAGCGCGTCGCATATGGCGCACGGGCGATTTCCGAAGGTGGCTATCAGTCGATGCCACAGATGGTTGCACCAGGCGTGGCGCTGCTGGGCTGTTCGGTCGGGATGGTCAACGTTCCTCGGATCAAGGGCAACCACAATGCCATGCTGTCGGGGATTGCTGCTGCGGAAGCCGCACACAACGCTCTGGAAGAAGGCCGGTCGTCGGACGAACTGCATGAGTATGAGCAGGAAGTGCGCAAGGGTGACATCGGCAAGGACCTCAAGAAAGTCCGCAATGTCAAACCCATGTGGTCCAAGTGGGGCATGCTGCCGTCGCTGGCGCTTGGTGGTCTCGACATGTGGAGCAACACCTTGTTTGGGGTCTCGCCGTTTGGAACACTCAAGCACGGTAAAAATGATGCGGCTTCGACCGAGCTTGCTGCTTCGCACAAGCCGATCGATTATCCCAAGCCGGATGGCAAGCTGAGCTTCGACCGACTGACCAACGTGAGTTTTGCAATGACAAACCACGAGGAAAGCCAGCCGTGTCACTTGCAGCTGAAAGACGTGAACATTCCGATCATGACCAACCTGCCAATGTATGCAGAACCCGCACAGCGGTATTGCCCGGCAGGGGTTTACGAAGTTGTCGAAGAAGAAGGCAAAGATCCGCGCTTTGTCGTGAACTTCCAAAACTGTGTTCACTGTAAAACCTGCGATATCAAAGACCCCAGCCAGAACATCAACTGGGTCACACCGCAAGGTGGCGATGGTCCGAACTATCCGAACATGTAATGCGTTGCGTATTTCAAGAATTGAGGCGGTCCATTGGGTCGCCTCTTTTTTGTGCATAGACATGTGCAATCTTGTTGCAACAGGCCAAAACCTCGTTCAAAAACCCTTGAACGCAAGTTTTTGCTAAATATTTCAAGGTGGTTTTCCAGTGACGACTTATACGTTTTCGGTTCCCGTTCTGACAATTTCCAACACCCAGATCACTGCGGCGCGCGCAGGAGAGCTTCAGGTTGTTGTTCCCGACCATGTAACGGGCTTTAGCTACCGGGCACTGAACACGAGCGGTTTCCTTGATATTATCAGGCTTGAAACTGACGACGTGTATACGGTCTATGCGGATGGTGAAAACGTCATGGGGGCGTTTGATACGGGGTCGGAAGAGTTCGGACAATTGGTTTGGGCGAATGGGTCGCGACAGACCTATGTCTATTCCGCGTCGTTACAATCCGGCACAGCGTTCAATACCTATTTCCTCGAGGTTGGTGGTGA
This sequence comes from Shimia thalassica, assembly GCF_001458215.1. Classification (GTDB taxonomy): domain Bacteria; phylum Pseudomonadota; class Alphaproteobacteria; order Rhodobacterales; family Rhodobacteraceae; genus Shimia; species Shimia thalassica. The sequence continues at coordinate 214,526 of NZ_CYTW01000003.1, forward strand.
CCCGCTGCCCAATATGACAACCCTTTCGGGAGCCAGAAACTTTTTCAGCCGTTTGACGTGGGCCGATGGGGCGGCACGTGGTTCGGGTTTTGGTCCGGGTGACAATATTGATCTGGCGTCAATTCCGGGCGCGCGCGTGAGCGAAGACGACACCATCCATTTCTCGATGCAATTTGGTCAGGCCGAGATTTACGGGGGCGCCGGGGATGACGTGCTGCTGCCGGAAGACATTAATTCGATGTTTGTGGATGGCGGCGAAGGGGCAGACATCCTGCGATTTGAAGGCTATTCGGCGAATGCTTTCAATATCCACTGGTCCGGAGCCGAGTTGCGCTTTGAAGATGCTGCGATGCCGTTTGACGAAGGCGGCGATCAGATGCAGGTGCGCAATGTCGAACAGTTTGAGTTTGCCCGCGTTGGTGGGGGAATTGACACTTTCACCCGGGGCGAATTGCGTGCCCTTGCCGATCGCGCCGATGCTGTCGATCTGGTCGGCACGGATGTGAGTGAACTTTTGCGTGGAAACAACAATCACGACCGTCTTGTGGGACGGGCGGGTAATGATACGCTTTTGGGTGGTGACGGCGCAGACACGTTGAACGGTGGCGATGGCAATGACAGCATTGTTGGCGGCGACGACATCTTTGATGAACGCGATATCATCTATGCCGGTGCCGGAAATGATTTCGCCGATAGCGGCTATGGCAACGATCTGCTCTATGGCGGAGACGGTCGCGACACTTTGAGTGGCGGCTTTGGCGCGGATGAAATTCTTGGGCAACAAGGACAAGACACCCTTAATGGGGGCGCCTTTTCGGATCAACTGTTTGGTGGTGACGGCAACGATTACTTGAATGGGGGATTTGGCTTTGACCGCGTAAATGGCGGGGCAGGGGCGGATCGTTTCTTCCATCTTGGTGTCGCGGATCACGGGTCTGACTGGATTCAGGACTACGATGCCGATGAAGGCGATGTTCTGCACTTTGGCAATGCGACGGTTGCGGCAGGTGATTTTCAGGTCAACTTTACGCAAACGGAAAGTGCAGGCGCTTCGGATGTGACCGAAGCCTTTGTGATCTATCGCCCATCGGGGCAGATTCTCTGGGCCTTGATCGATGGTGGGGGCGAAGACGCGATCAATCTTCAGATTGGCGCACAGGTTTATGATCTCTTAGGTTAAACAAAGGCAGAACAGCACCAAAGCACCCGCAAAACTTGGAGAACTCCCTTGTATTGCGGGTTTGGTGTGGGTTTTCTTTGTGAGCGCAGCGCAAAGTGTCCAGCAGACGCGGCGCTGGCGGTCTCCTTAGTTTCTTCACTTTGTGTCCATAATTGTGGCCGAAGATTGTTGTATCAAAGAAGACGAGAAGCCACCTGTTTCAAATTTAACGCAGCCATAAATTCCTGTGTTGAGTTTAAAGAATCGGGTGGATAAGCTAATTTTTGCAAAGCTGTGAAGTGCATTTCGGCTTGTGTTGAGGGGCAGACAACGTGACGACATATACATTTTCGGTACCGGTATTCCGCAATCTGGATGGCGAATTGCAAAGCGCAGAACTGGGTGAAATCCAATTTGTGCTCGCCAGTGACCTCACCACGTTTACTTATTCCTCAATGCGGTCAAATCCGGTGTCGGGAATGCTCGACATCGTCCAGATTGACCGCTCAGAGCTGTACTCAGTTGATGCCGACGGTGCCGACCTTATGGCGCCGGGTATCACATTCGGCGTCGAAGAGTTTGGCAGAGTGTTCTGGGACAGCCTGTCGACCGAAACCTACGTCTACACAATCTCTCGTCCGGTTGGCGATGCATACGACAGCTATTTCTTGCGGCTGAGCGGAACCGAGCTTCCGGAAATCACAACAACACGCCAGGCCCAACAGTTTCTGGATCGCGTGGTTGCCACCGACAGTGCTGTGGACGGATCCGGCTTTTTTGCAGGTGATCCGATTTCATTGGCAACGATTGCTGGTGTCGAGATTACCGAAAATGATGTCTTCACAACGCATCAGGCGCTTGTCGAGACCGGTTCAGGTCGTGATGTCGTAAGCGTTTTGAGCGGAAGTTCTCATGAAATTGACGGTGGAAGCGGGATTGATACCGTCCGTTTCATAGACGGATCTTACAGCACCGCCAGCGTTGCCTTGACCGGCGGAAACCTAGTGATCTCTCACGGTGCAAACGACGTTTCGGCGCGGTTTGTAGAATTGTTCGATTTCGAAGGTGATGACAGCTTTGTCAGCATGGAAGCTTTGCGGCTGGGCGCGACACGGGATGCCGCAGTGGATCTTGTGGGTGGAAATTTTGCAGATCAGTACGTTGGCGGCAGTAACCATGACCGTCTCGTCGGCAATGGTGGCAGTGATACCCTGACCGGCGGCGATGGCCGCGACACGCTTAACGGGGGGGACGGGGCTGACGTTCTGAATGGTGGCGGCGGCGGTTATGACGAGCGTGACGTGATCTATGGCGGTGCAGGGAATGACACAGCTGACGGCGGATATGGCAACGACCTGATCTATGGCGGCGACGGCGACGATATGATCACCGGTGGTTTCGGCTCGGACGAGGTGCTGGGGCAGGCGGGCAATGACACGTTGAATGGCAGTGCCCTTGCCGACTTTATGTTTGGTGGCGATGGCGACGACTTCGTGAATGGCGGGTTTGGCCATGACCTTTTGAACGGGGGTGCTGGCGCGGATGAGTTCTTTCACCTCGGCATAAGCGATCACGGCTCGGACTGGATTCAGGACTATAGCGCCGCAGATGGTGATGTTCTGGTGTTTGGAGACAGCACCGCGTCTGCTTCGGATTTCCGGGTTCAACTGGCCAACACAGAAAATGCGGGCTCTGATGCCGCGGCAGAGGCGTTCGTGGTGCACAGACCAACAGGTCAGGTTCTTTGGGCTCTGGTGGATGGTGCGGACGAGGCGAGTATCAACCTGCGCATTGTCGGGCTGGACTATGACCTGCAGTTTGTCGGCCCCGTGTTCGATCTGCTCGTCTGATCTGGCCGCTTTCCTCTACACAACGTTCTTTTACCGGCTTCTGGCGTCTACAAATTGGCGTGAAGCCGGCTTAGCGCATCCTTGACCCATTGCGTGTTCGTGATCGGAGCACTACCTTTCTCGGAGACATCCAATCAAGGAGCCTGTCTTGGCCGCTTCATTCCTGCGCATCGCAACCGCGTCGCTTTTGATTTCCACCGTTTCATTGCCGGTATCGGCGCAAGGTTTTTCCGGGGCGTATCTCGCCGGACGACAAGCGGCTTTTGACAGCGATTATCAGGCGGCATCGCAATATTACACGCAGGCACTGGCGCGTGATCCCTCAAATCCACGCTTGTTGGAAAATGCTGTGCTCGCCTTTTTGTCCTTGGGACAGGTGGATCGGGCGATGCCTGTGGCGCGCAAGATGCGCGCAGACGGGTTGCAAAGCCAATTGGCCAATATGGTGATCACCGCTGATCTTGTGAAAGATGGTAAATTCGAAACCCTGTTGGAAGAAATCGACGGAACCCTTGAGATAAACGAGCTGGTCGACAGTTTGGTTTCTGCATGGGCGCAAATCGGCAAAGGCTCGATGTCCGAGGCGCTGAAGGCCTTCGACGAGGCGGCCAAACAACAAGGCGCGGCCGGTTTTTCTGCATATCACAAAGCACTTGCTTTGGCGTCTGTAGGTGATTTTAGCGGTGCCGAGGCCGTGTATTCGGCAGAAACGGATGCGCCCGTTCAAATGACCCGCCGCAGCGTGATCGCATTGGTTCAGATCCTGAGCCAGCTGGAGCGTAACGAAGAAGCACTCAACGTCATGAAAGAGATGTTCGGGACGGCTCTCGACCCGCGTCTTCAGGACATGTACGACACGCTCGAAGCGGGCGGAGAGCTGGAGTTTTCTGTAGTGAACGGCGCTTCGGATGGTATCGCCGAAGTCTTCTATACATTGGCGGACGTTCTCGCGCCGGATGCGGCCCCTGATTACACGCTGATGTATGCACGTGTTGCGGAATACCTGCGCCCGGATCACGTAGAGGCGCTGTTGTTGTCTGCCGGATTGCTGGACCAGATGGGACGGTACGAGCTTGCCACCGAAGCCTACAAACGTGTGCCTGCAGACCACCCATCGTTCCATGCGGCCGAGATGGGCCGGGCGGATGCCCTGCGGATGGCAGGGAAAAACGATGCTGCGATTGAGGTTCTGGAACAACTGACCCGCACCCATGGCGAGCTGTCTTCGGTGCATTCGGCGCTTGGTGACGTGCTGCGCCAGCAAAAAGATTTTGAAGGCGCCGTTGCTGCTTATGACAAAGCGATCGAATTGGATAACACTTTGGATCGGGCTTTGTGGTTTGTGTATTATGCCCGTGGCATTTGTCACGAGCGTCTGGACAAATGGGATATGGCCGAGGCTGATTTCCGCAAGGCGCTTGAGTTGAATCCGGAACAGCCACAGGTTTTGAACTATCTCGGCTATTCCATGGTTGAAAAGCAGATCAAGCTGGACGAGGCGCTCAACATGATCGAGCGCGCTGTCGCTGCACGTCCGGGAAGCGGATATATCGTGGACAGTCTGGGGTGGGTTCTCTTTCGACTTGGACGCTATGACGAGGCCGTCGGGCATATGGAACGCGCAACCGAGTTGATGCCGATTGATCCCGTGGTCAATGACCATCTGGGGGATGTGTATTGGGCCGTCGGACGTAATCTTGAGGCCGAATTCCAGTGGAAACGCGCTTTGTCTTTTGTGAGCGACGACACCGCCGAAGAAGCCAACCCATACCGGATTCGGCGCAAACTCGAGGTGGGTCTGGATCAGGTTCTCGAAGAAGAAGGGGCCGACCCGTTGAAGGTGGCCAATGAAGGTTGAGGCCTTTGCGCCCGCCAAAATAAACCTGACACTTCACGTGACCGGACAGCGAGAGGATGGATATCATCTTCTGGATTCTCTGGTGGTGTTTGTTGATGTGGGCGATGTCATATCTGCGGAAATAGCGGACACATTGCGTTTGCGCGTTACAGGTCCGAAATCCGAAGGCGTGCCAGAGAACAATAGCAATCTGGTTCTAAAAGCGGCTGCGCTGTTTGACGGCTCTAAAGGCGCGTTCATCACCCTCGAGAAACATTTGCCAGCCGCATCCGGTATTGGCGGGGGCAGCAGTGATGCCGCTGCCTGTCTGCGGGCGCTGAGCGGACTGTGGGACGTGCAATTGCCAGATCAGGACCGTCTGCTGGCTCTTGGGGCGGATGTGCCTGTTTGCATGACCCTCACATCTCAACGTATGGCAGGCATTGGAGAGGATCTCTCTGATGTCGACGGTTTGCCAGAGTTCGACATCCTGCTGGTCAATCCCGGAGTGGAAGTGGCAACGCCAGCCATTTTCAATGCACTGCAAAGCCGACATAATCCACCAATGCCCACACCATTGCCCCGGTTTGAAGATGCCGCAGCTTTGGCAGTTTGGCTAAAAACACAGCGAAACGATCTGCAACCTGCCGCAATCACTTTGGAGCCATCGATTTCAGATGTGATCGATGCAGTGACAGAGGCGGGTAGCCTGTACGCAGGGATGTCTGGGTCGGGGGCAACGTGCTTTGGCGTTTTCCCGCCTGATGGTGTTAGCGCAAAGCTGGCCTTGGAACAGATCAGAGCGGCACACCCGAATTGGTGGAGCGCCGCAGGGAAACGCCTGTAAAATCTGCGATTGTGGCCGGCGTCCGGACCTTAAATGCAGGCTGGTTTAGTTCACGCGTGCGACGACGTAATCTGCAAGATCCGTCAGCAACGTGCGAATTTCGTGTTCGGGTAGATGTGCAATTGCCGACTTGGCTTTCGCGGCCCATTCAAGGGCATCCTGACGGGTGGCTTCAAGCGTGCCGTGCTTGTTCAACAGCGTCAGGGCATGTTCGAGGTCACCCTCGTCTTGCTTGCCTTTTTCGATGGTCTTCACCCAAAATGCCCGCTCTGCGTCATCCGCCTTGGCGACGGCCTTGATCACGGGCAGGGTGAGCTTGCGCTCGCGGAAATCATCGCCAACATTTTTGCCTGTGGCTTTGGTGTCCCCTTGGTAATCCAAAAGGTCGTCGACAATCTGGAACGCAATTCCGAGTGCATCGCCATAGTCAAATAGGGCCTGCACGATTTCAGGGTCGGCATCTGCAATAACACCACCGACTTCGGTCGCCGCCGAAAATAGCGCTGCGGTTTTGCCGCGTACAACTTGAAGATAGATGCTTTCATCAGTGCGCAGATCGGTTGCCGCGGTGAGCTGCAAAACTTCGCCTTCGGCAATGGTGGCCGAAGCGTTTGACAGGATGCGCAACACATCAATCGAGCCAGTTTCGGTCATCAACTGGAACGAGCGCGAAAACAGGTAGTCACCCACCAGCACCGAAGACTTATTGTCCCACAGCAAGTTCGCCGTTGGGCGGCCGCGCCGTTGGGCGCTTTCGTCGACAACATCATCATGAAGCAGTGTCGCCGTATGGATAAACTCGACCGTTGCCGCAAGGTGGACGTGGTAGGGGCCGTCATATCCGCAGAGTTTCGCTGCAGCCAGCGTCAGCATGGGACGAAGCCGTTTCCCTCCGGCGCCAACCAGATGCGCCGTGACCTCGGGTATGCGCGGGGCATGTCTGCTTGCCATACGCGCGGTGATCAGGTCGTTCACTAAGGTCAAATCGTCTGCCAGAATGGCGCTAAGAGCCTCGTGAGGTTTTGTTGCTGCTTGGTCCAGACCCATCAAATTCCCGTCACAGGCCTCGACATTGCCGTCGGCCTGCCCTTACATCCCCAGTATGAAAGAGCTTTTGCGCAGCAACGACCCGACGATCATTGCCTTTGCCTCGGCCCTGCTTCGAGGTGAGGGTATAGACTGCTTTGAAATGGACGTAAATATGAGCGTACTAGAAGGATCAATTGGTGTTTTCCCACGCCGGTTGATGGTTCCAAGTAATGACCATGCCGCCGCCCTTGTCGTCATGAAAGACAACGAGATTCCGTTAGGGAAATAGGCACCAATGCAGGTCAGTGAAAATGCGTTCCTGGACGGTCGGCTGACGATCACCCAGCCGTTGAACGGATATCGCGCGGGCGTGGATCCGGTGTTTCTTGCGGCGTCTGTGCCTGCACGTGCGGGGCAATCCGTGCTTGAGCTGGGATGTGGTGTCGGAACGGCCTCACTGTGTCTCGGGTGGCGGGTGCCAGATCTAGAGCTGAGCGGTGTTGAATTGCAGGTGCCTTATGCGGACTTGGCCAAAGCCAATGCCCAAAGGAATAACCAAACATTACAGGTGGTCTCGGCGGACCTGTCCGCTTTGCCGGATGAGTTGAAACAACGGCAGTTCGATCACGTAATTGCCAACCCCCCGTATTTTGACAGAACCGCCAGCACCGCGGCACGCGATTCCGGACGAGAGGCGGCCTTGGGTGAAAACACGCCGCTGGCGGTCTGGGTCGATACGGCGTCCCGTCGGCTTGTGTCCAAAGGCTATGCGACATTCATTCATCGCGCGGAACGCTTGCCGGATTTGCTTTTTGCGATGTCGGGGCGTCTTGGGTCTGTTCAGGTGTTGCCGTTGCAGCCCCGGATCGGGCGTGATGCGAATCTGGTTTTGGTGAGGGCGCGCAAGGGCGGGCGGGCTGATTTTCGCCTACATGCCCCTGTTCTGCTACATGATGGCGCGCATCACGAAAGTGACCGCGAAAGCTACACAGCTGCAATCAGAGACGTTCTGAGACACGGTAAAGCTCTGCCATTTCCCGCGTAAGCAGCCCGAAAACAACGGGAATCGCAAAATTCCTGAAATGCATAGAAACAAGACAGCTATGTGAACTGGGATATGCCGCTCTGCAATTTAGGCAAACTGCCGCCAAATTGATGCGGTTGCAGCGTGACAGCCGAGTTTTTTTGTGCTGCACTACATGTGTTGATTTTACTTTTCTGAGAGGAGGACTGCCAATGAGCGTGAGCTCGCATCTGGAAGAACTGAAAAGGAAACACGAAACCCTCTCCGAGCAGGTTGAAGCCGAACAGCGCGCACCCGCTTCGAGCGATTTCGATATTGCAGAAATGAAAAAGCAGAAACTCAAGCTCAAGGAAGAGATCGAGCGACTTTCGGTCTCGGCTTAACTCTTCAAGCTGGCGCGCGCAGCAATAACTGCGCCGCCGGTGATCAAAAGGGTTGCTGCCCCCAACAACCAACTGGGTTCAGCAATTCCAACAGCTACCAGAACCAGTGTCGACAACAGAGGCGCCGCATAGGATGCCGTGCCCAGCAATTGAATGTCGCCACGTTTCACACCGATATCCCAGACATAAAAAGCAAGACCAACAGGGCCAAGGCCCAGTGCGATTGCAGATGCCCAGCCCATTGCGCCAACTGGCCAGACCGTGTCTTCGAAAGCAACGTGCGTGATCGCCGAAAGAATCGCCGTTGCGATGCAGAACACAGCAACAGTTTCGGTCGGCGCATCCCCAAGACGGCGCGAAAACACCGAGTATCCGGACCAGGTCAGCGCACACAACAGGGCCAGAACATATCCGGGCAGTGCTTCTGCGTTGAACCCGTTGCCGCCCCCCTGAATGATCAGGGCCGCGCCGAAGAAACCGCATAAGGCCCCGATAAGATGGCCCGCTTTCAAATGTTCTCCGGGAAGAAGCCCTGAAAACAGCACGATGAGTAGCGGCCAGAGGTAGGCGATTAATCCCGCCTCGGCCGCGGGCGCCAGTCGAAGCGCGCTAAAATACAGGGCGTGATATCCAAAAAGCCCGAGCGTGCCAAAGACATACACTTTCCAGCTGACAGCGCGCAGAACAGAAAAGCCGCCATTGCGCATGGTCCAGATCAGCCCGATCGTTCCGCCGATGGTAAAGCAAATCGCATTCAGCAACAGGGGCGGGGTGGGGGCCGTGCCCACCGTGAACAAAGCCAGCAAGGCCCAAAGAAGGACCGCGACAAATCCTATCGCCGTTGCGCGCGTGCGGGTCATGGTGGGGGAATGTCCTCAATTGGGGTGATATTTAATGTGCGGGTTACAGATGATAGTTTGCCAATTTCGTCAAGCACCCATTCACGGAAAGCAGCAATATGCGGACGGTCTTCTGTGCCTTCCTGACACAGGAACCGAAACCGGGCCTGAAGCCCGATTGCGCGCCCGTACGGGGCGATCAGACGCCCTTCACTGATGTCTTTGACGACCAGGGCGCGGCGGGCCAAGGCGACACCTGCGCCGGCCAGCGCGGCATCTACCGCGTGATCGGCACCTGTGAACCTTGGTCCATGGGTTGCATCAATGTCCAAATCCATCATCCGAAACCATGCCGCCCAGTCGCTGCGGGGGGTTAGAAACGAAATTGAATCATCGTGGATGAGATTTGCGTCCTTGAGGCTGTCTGCGGTTGGGTAGCGTTCCGCCAACTCAGGCGTCATAACGGGTGTCACCCATTCGTTTGCCAAGGGCAAAGACCATAGTCCCGGCTCCGGTTTTTCCATCCCGAAACGGATCGCAACATCCACTTCGTCACGCCCGAAATCCAAGGCGCGCAACGTGGCCGAGAATCGCAGGTCGATATCAGGATAGGCGCGCACGAATTCATAAAATCTCGGGGCCAGCCATTTGGCTGTGAAAGCAGGGCCCGCGGTGACGATGAGAGTCGTTTCGTTTGTAATCCTTCGGGTCGCACGCCACGCGTTGTGCAGGGTTTGAAACCCTTCTGACATCCCCGGGGCCAGCGTGCGACCGGCCTCGGTCAATTCAACAGCGCGGTTCAGGCGTCGAAACACAGGTGTGCCCAGATGCTCTTCCAGAGATTTGATCTGAAAGGACAGCGCAGCCGGGGTCACATGCAGTTCCTCTGCGGCTTTGGCAAAGGACATGTGTCTGGCAGCGGCTTCAAAGGCGCGAAGGGCGGTGAGCGGCGGAAGGTGATCAGTCATTTCAGTTAAATACAATTTAACTGAAGGGGTGAAAAGTCTCGTTTGTATGAATTGAACCGCATCTGCATATTGGTATCAGTTCAATGATACTTGCCCCAGGAGGTTCCGCCATGATTGAATCCGCACAAAACGCCCGTATGCAAGAAGCTTTTGAAATTGCTCATGCGGAACGCGCACAGGCCTTTGCCAACATTTTCTCTTGGTTGTTCAAGTCACGCTCTGCCCCGCTGAACCAAACGGTTCTTACGGAGCCTTCCCGCTGCGCCTAAACCGCCAGGCACTTACGGGATTTTACACGGGGGACATCCCAAGGGTGTGCCCCGTGTGCTGTTTCAAACGCATACTAGACTGTTAAACCGGCGAGTTTTGGGACCACTGGCGCCCTAACAGCCAAATCACAGTCTGATTTGCGAACAGATCGATTTAGAAGTCATACTTCACAGCGAACTGAACCCTGTTGGCTTCAAAACTGTTTCCGTCACCCTGTTTGCGATCTCCGGTAAAATACTCGAGCATCAGCGTGGTGTTCTTTTGCACTTTGTAAAACGCGGATAGGTGAACCGACGTCAAGCTATCCGTGTCTGTTCCCGATGATTGATCCAAGGACACCCAGCTGCCTGTTGCGGCGAGTTTCAGCTTATCATTCACTTGGTGCGCGACGGTTACGGCGACCGCATCCGTGCCAACGGCGTTGCCGCCAATCGAAAGGGCCGTTCCGGTGAGACCCGCCGCAAGAACGTCGGCAATCCCTTCACCCGTGGTGTAGTTCAGCTTGACGGTGCCGCCATGCCAAGGGTTCAGCACGGTTGAAAGATTAAGACCCCAGCCGTCAACTTGGGAGCCGCCGACCATCGTATCGCGGGTCATGGCCGAGGCGCGGACCATTCCGGACTTGAAGCCATATCGGGCTGCGATGGTCAGCATATAGTCGTCATCGTTGCTGACATCTTCTTCGATTGAGGCAGACAGCGTGGTATTCTTGATGCCGCTGTAAGTGTATCTGATTTGGGGAAGGCGCGCGAAAGGCACGGCACCAGAGCCTTGGAAATCTACAGTGTCCGCGAGGTTTTCAACGGACATGAAGTTGGTCCAGTTCTGGCCCACGATGACGCCGTACCAATCGATATAGGCATGGCGCCAGCGCAGGCTGGTGTCCGCGCCGTAAAAATCCCCTTCCAGCCGTGCGAAAAATCCGTTCGGCCCGTCCACTTTCAGGCCGATGCGGGTTTCGTCCAACTGTTGATTGTCAAAGCTTCCGGCGGCTGGCCCACCGGGAAGGCCGATCGATTTGATGGACGAGGTCGTGCGCCCAAGATCGTAGCCGTCATCCCAGAGGAAGTCCGCTTTGACATAGCCATACAGAGTTGCGGAATACCCGCTGCCTAGATTGAAGGTCAGAGGCGATTTTTCTGCGTCAGAGGCGGCGGCGTTCTGGGGTGTCGACAATAAACAAACCGCTGACAGGGCCAGTGCGGAGCCGGTTTGAAGGAAACGGAAAGGGGTTGGGTTTTGTCCGCTAAACGGTGTGCCTTTATGCGTCACGACAGAGCCTCCTTGTCAAAGCGATTGGTCATTCCCAAAAGCCTAGGCGGCAAAACCAGCTTCACAAAGGACGAAATATCTTAATTTTCGTGCAGTGTTGTTTCTGCAATCGCGGGACAGCAGCAAAAACTGGGCCATTCCAAGAGCGACCAGCGCGAAACCTCTTGTCCAAAAAATGAAAAAAGGCCGCCCAAACGGGCGACCTCAAATGCGTTTGGCTTGTCTTCGAAATTAGACGAAGAACTGTGCGCCGTTGGCCGAGATGGTCGAGCCAGAGATGAAGCCCGCGTCGTCAGACACAAGGAAGGCCACACAGCGTGCGATTTCTTCCGGCTCACCCAGACGACCAACGGGGATCTGTGGGATGATGGCTTCGTTCAGGACCTTCTCGGGGATCGCGCGGACCATTTCGGTGCCGATGTAGCCAGGGCAAACAGCGTTGGCTGTGATGCCTGCGCGTGCGCCTTCCTGAGCCAGCGATTTGATGATGCCAAGGTCACCAGCTTTGGTTGCGGCATAGTTCACCTGAGCGAACTGACCTTTTTGACCGTTGATCGACGAGATCACAACGACGCGGCCAAATTTGCGCTCGCGCATGCCGGGCCAGATCGGGTGAACGGTGTTGAACACGCCGGTCAGGTTAGTGTCGATGACTTCCTGCCACTGTTGTGGGGTCATCTTGTGGAAAGGGGCGTCACGGGTGATGCCAGCGTTGGCAACAACAACTTCGATGGGGCCCAGTTCTTCTTCGACCTTGGCAATACCTGCAGCGGACGATTCGTAATCGCCAACGTTCCATTTGTAGGTCTTGATGCCGGTCTCTTCGGTGAACTTTGCCGCGGCTTCGTCGTTGCCAGCATAGGTGGCTGCAACTGTGTAACCTTCAGCTTGCAGTTTCTTCGAAATGGCTTCGCCGATACCGCGCGAACCGCCGGTTACGAGTGCTACTCTTCCCATGGTATTCTCCAGTCTGGTGTGGGTCTTCAGGTAATTCTGTTACGCAGAAAAAGCGGAATGTGCAATATTGTTGCGCGAGCATTTTGCCGCAATGCAGCTTTTTCTGGCAAATTGATGTGAAAAAAACGTGTCACTGGTAAAAGAAAAGGCGCCGATTTCGGCGCCCTTTCAAGAATCATCTTAATAAGGGCACTTAGGGGCGCTCAAGGCACATGGCCACGCCCATGCCGCCACCGATGCAGAGGGTTGCGAGACCCTTTTTGGCACCGCGACGTTTCATTTCGAACAACAGCGTGTTCAGAACGCGCGCACCGGACGCACCGATCGGGTGACCGATCGCAATGGCGCCGCCGTTTACGTTCACAATCGCCGGATCCCAGCCCATGTCTTTGTTGACTGCACAAGCCTGTGCCGCGAACGCTTCGTTAGCTTCAACAAGGTCCAGATCGCCAGCCGACCAGCCTGCTTTGTCCAGAGCTTTGCGCGAGGCATAGATCGGACCAACACCCATGATGGAAGGGTCAAGACCAGCAGTTGCATAAGACGCGATGCGGGCCAATGGCTCGATGCCGCGCTTTTCTGCTTCTTCAGCGGTCATCAGCAACGCACCAGCAGCACCGTCGTTCAGGCCCGAAGCGTTAGCAGCGGTTACTGTTCCGTCTTTGGTGAAGGCCGGGCGCATTTTTGCCATCGCTTCAAGAGTTGCGCCGTGACGGATGTATTCGTCCTGATCAACAACGATGTCGCCTTTGCGTGTTTTCACGGTAAACGGCGCGATTTCGTCAGCGAATTTGCCAGCTTTTTGAGCGGCTTCCGCTTTGTTTTGCGATCCAACAGCGAATTCGTCCTGCATGTCGCGGCTGATCTGCCACTGCTCTGCAACGTTTTCGGCTGTTTGACCCATGTGATAGCCGTTGAAGGCATCCCACAGACCGTCGCGGATCATCGAGTCGATGTATTTTACATCACCCATTTTTGTGCCGGCACGCAGATGGGCAACGTGGGGCGAAAGGGTCATGTTTTCTTGTCCACCAGCGGCTACAATCGCGGCATCTCCCAGTTGGATGTGCTGTGCTGCAAGAGCAACGGCACGAAGGCCCGAACCACAAACCTGGTTGATACCCCAAGCGGCGCTTTCTTTTGCAAAGCCTGCATTGATGTGCGCCTGACGTGCAGGGTTCTGGCCTTGGCCACCGGTCAACACTTGACCCAGAATGGTTTCTGACACTTCGGTTGCGTCGACACCTGCGCGCTCGACCAGTGCTTTCAGCATGGTTGCGCCCAGATCATGTGCGGGAGTGTTGGCGAAAGATCCGCCAAAGCTGCCGACAGCTGTCCGTGCTGCCGAGGCGATAACTACGTTGGTCATATGTTTTTCCTCTACCAAATGACTGGCCAAAAGGTGTTGGGAATGCGCTCGGAATGCAAGCGATCATTCCCGCCTTTGTCGCGTTCCTTACTAGATTCGCCGCATTGCGGCAACGGACAGCATGTCTCAGGCGAAAGATAGTTGCGTTGTTACGCGGCGCTTTTGTTCTTTTTTTTCTCTTTCCAGGGTGGCGTTACGGAAGGCGATCCAAACAGAAATCCTTGCAGGCAATCGAACCCCAAGTCGCGCAATACCTCTGCGTCTTTGGGTGTTTCGACGCGACCTGCCACTGTGTAGATGTCAAACTGATTGCCCAGAAAGGCAATTGATTTCGCGATGATCTGGTTTTCGCTGTCTGTGTGGATATTCTTGGTAAACTGGCCGTCCAGTTTGAGAATGTCGAAATAGAAATCCTTGAACACGCGAAAAGATGTCTTGCCCGCGCCATAGTCATCTAGGGCAAAGGAAACCCCCTGAAGTTGGAGGTCATCCATGAAATCCGCCACGATTTCTGGCAGCTCGTTCACAGAGCTTTCCGAGATTTCCAGAATAAGCCGGTCCGCAATGTCGGGCCAACGTTTCAACCCTCTTCGAAAGCTGTTCATCCAGCGCGAGTATCCGATCGACCGGCCGGACATGTTGATGGATAATCTGATCGTTGGCTGGGTGCCAAGGGTGTGCAGACCCAGTTCCAGCGCGAGGCAATCGAGCTGTCGGCCAAGGTCGGTATGCGCGACCGCTCCCATGAAATCCTTGGCGGGAATCACGCGACCGGTTTCATCCAGAACACGGATCAGGCCCTCGTAGAAGACGGGCTTTTTCGTATCTTTTGCACTGACCACGGGTTGGTACGCCAATCGCACCTGTTTGTGTTCGATCGCCTCTTTGACCATGTCCATTGTGGTGCCGTCCCTTGAGTGTACAGCAGACTCCAGCGGGCTGGTTTGACCCTCTGGTATATTGGCGAAACGGCCCTTTCTTTTGTGGCGCATCTGGCAAGCTCCTGTAGCGATCTTCGCCAGAATGTTGCCTAATGTCTGAAGGGCTGCTTAACGTGGGACTTTGTCTCAAACTTGATTGAAAGATAGGTAAATGGGTGAACGATGTGGTTGGGCCGGGTCAGAGCAGATCTATACAGATTACCACGACACCGAATGGGGTGTGCCGGAATATGACAGCCGCGCGCTCTGGGAAAAGCTAATTCTCGACGGGTTTCAGGCAGGGTTGAGCTGGATCACGATCCTCAAAAAACGAGACAACTTTCGCGAGGCTTTTCAAGGATTTGATCCCAACATTATCGCGGATTGGGGAGAGGAAGATGTGCTTCGACTTCTTGGAAATTCCGGCATTGTCCGGCACCGTGGCAAGATAGAGGCCACAATCGGGAATGCACGTGCCTGGCAGGTGATTGAAGCACGGGAAGGGTTCGATCATTTCCTGTGGAAGTACGTCGACTTCAAACCCCTGCAAAACCGGTGGGAGACGTTGGATGATGTCCCGACACAAACAGCTTTATCCCAACAAATTTCGAAAGATTTGAAGAAAGAAGGGTTCCGCTTCTGTGGCCCGACAATCGTTTACGCCTTTATGGAGGCTTGCGGGCTGATCAATGATCACCTTGTCGGATGCCCTTGCCATGACAAAGTCGTGGCGATGGAGCGCCCGTTCAGAGCGCTATGATCTAGCGAAAACCCGGCGTGCCGCGTTTTTCCGGATGTTGGCGCAGGTGCTTTTCCTTGATGCCGGCGGACCCGTCGCGGCTTCCATCATGGCTCCATCCCGGAGGGGCGACCGCGTACATAATGCGTTCGCGCAGTGTAAGCCCCCGCTGGGACATGTCCTGAAAAATGCCGACCCATTCGTGAAAGGCGACGCGCAGCGGATTGAACGTGCCGAGGTTGTGAACAAGGCCATAGTCGACCTTTTCGTCCTCTTGTTCGGGGACAAAGGTGCCGAACATCTTGTCCCAGATGATAAAGACACCCGCATAATTGCAATCAAGATAGCGCGGATTGCGCCCGTGGTGCGCGCGGTGGTGCGACGGCGTGTTCATAATGGCCTCGAACCAGCGTGGCATTCTGCCGATGGCTTCCGTGTGAATCCAGAACTGGTAGATGAGATTGAGGCCCCCGCAAAACAGAACCATGGCCGGATGAAACCCCAACAGGATCAGAGGGGCCCGCACAACCATCATAAACGTAAAGGTGTAAGTCCATGTCTGCCGCAGGGCCGTGGTCAGGTTGTAATGCTGGCTGGAATGGTGGTTCACATGGCTGGCCCAGACCCAGCGAATGCGGTGGCCGAACCGGTGCACCCAATAATAGCGCAGGTCGTCCAGAACGAAACATAACAGGACAATCCACCAGCTGTTGCCAAGATCCAAAGGTGTCATTTCCCAAAGAACCATGAAAAAGGCCCATGCAATGAACCCCATTGCGATACCGCTGGCCACATTGCCCGCGCCCATGACAAGTGATGTCACCGCGTCGCGGGTTTCATAGCGGCCCCCTTTGCCGGAGATCCTGATCCAAATGAATTCGATCAGGATCGCGGCGATGAAAAAGGGAACGGCAAGGGACACAACGTCCGGATAAGTCAGGTTTTCAGTCATGATGGGTCCAGCAACGTCTTCCAGTAAAGTCGGTCTGTTTCAGAAAGAGACAGCTCTGCACGCGGAGCGGAAAAGTCGTCGAATTTGATGTCGAGACCGTTTTCGGTTTCCAAAACCGCGAAGCCTTCCAAAGGGCGGGCAACGGTGTCAGCCCCGATGCACCAGACCAATCCGCCACCCCGTTCTGTGCGGATGACGGCATTTTGATTCTTGCGGTCGATGTGCGTTTCCAAGGGGCGCATGTCGGGAAATTCGCGCAGCCACGCGGCTTCTGCGTCTGCAATATCCTGAAAGCGGCGCGGCGCAGTTAATCCGGATCTATGTAGCAGTATCGCGATCCCAGCGATTCCGAACACGACCAGAGGCAGCAGAACGGTCAACGGCATGTCTTTTCTCCCTGCAACGGATTTGGGCATGTCAGGATGGGGCGTGTCAAAGGTGGCGTTGGGTCAAGTTGGGCGGATAGAGCGCGAAAATGGCCATTGCAAATTCACCCTTTTGCCAGATTTACGCGCGATGACGGTCTCTTATAGATATGTGAGTTTTTGTTGAGGGCAGGTCGCTGTGAGATTTTTGCTGGGTGTATTGTCAGCCTTGCTGCTGCTGGGAATCGCGGGGGTGGCGATTACGGTTGTGCAAGTATTCCATCGAGAGTTTGTCGCTTTTGAGACCGCCAGCGTGCCGGAATCAAAGCCCATAGAGATGTCCGAGGTCGAAACCGCCGAGGCTCCTTTTGCAATAGACGAGGTTCCGCTGCCTTTGCCAGTTGAAGAGACGCTTGACCCCGAAAAGGTGGCGCAAGCGCATGCCGTCCGGAACATAGAATTGGAAAAGGTCATCGCACCAGATGCGCCACTGGCCGAAGTGTCGGATCGCGAGGCGGTGCTGGCGGCACGGTTTGCCGATGCGATGCGGGTGGCGACCGGCGATATGCCCGACAAGACGGCGCGCGGCGGGTTGATTGATTTCTCCAGCGGGTCGAATTCTGGTGGATTTGAAAATCGCATGCGCGATGTTTATCCGGCCTATTACGACACGTGGGACGATCTGATGCGGCGATGTTACGATTTTGTCGCGGATCATGCGCGTGTGGATGGCACCGATTTAACCCCTAAGGACGAGAGGCGGATCGACTATGGCGCCGAGAACTCTCAACAAACGTGGCATTCGCGCGACAAAGCTTTTACGATCAAAGCCAGAGTTTTCGGTGCCTCGTCGCCGCGGGGCGTGCGGCGCAATTGCTCGGTGAAAAGCAACAGGTTTGCGTTGGCCTCAACCAAGGCGGTGGGACAGCTCAAAGGGCGATTCCACGACTGGTGGGCCAATTCTGGGAATGCGCGGGCGACCACTGCTATCGAGTACCCTTATACGCCACATCCAAAGCACAAATGGTATGGTGGCAAGACCAGTTTCGGAAGTGTTCAGGGCTGTGTTCTGAAGGTTGAGGTCAGCGAAATAACAATTGCTCAGGAAACCGACGTCACTTTCTTTATCGTCGAGCTGGAGGACAACGATTGTACTGCCGGTTCGGGCAGTTCTGGCGTACGCGGTGTGCGGGTGAATCGGCTGCCGCAGGTGAGAAACTGAAGCTCACTCCGCTGAGGAATTGATCACGTTGCGCAGAATCGCCTTGGCGTTGTCGCTGCTCCAGTCTGCATCCCCTGTCAGCCGTGCGATTTCGTTGCCGTTCTTGTCGATCAGCGCCGTAACGGGCAGGCCCAATACCGCCATGTCGCGGGCCACCGCGCTTTGCGGGTCGCGGTGCAGGGGCAAATTGTCGACGCCGATTTCATCAAAGAACTTCTTCATCGCGGGAGGGGCATTGCGGCCGGTCGCCAACGTGACAACCTGAAAATCGTCACCCCCGAATTCGGCCTGCAGGTCCGACAGCATGGGCATTTCCTTTCGACAAGGTGCGCACCATGTGGCCCAGAAGTTCAGCAAGACATATTGCCCTTCATAGTCGGCAAGAGTCATCTTCGTGCCATTCTCGGCATCAAAGGTCTTTTCAGAGACCTTTCTCAATTCCGGATGGAAGTTCAGCTTTTTCATATCGCCTTCTCGCATGGCGGCAACGGCCGACATATCAACCGCACCACCGGTGGTGGCAGGGTTGCGCAAGGCAACAAAGGCTACAGCTGCAATTGCGCACAGGGCAACGCCCATGTAAACCAACGCGGACTTCGACATTTATTTATTCCCTCCGAAGGGCAGACCATGACCAAAGATACCTCGAACCAGATGTGGGGCGGCCGCTTTGCCGCTGGACCGGACGCAATCATGGAGGCAATCAATGCCTCGATCGGGTACGATCAGCGAATGGCCGCTCAGGACATTGCCGGATCTCGGGCCCACGCGGCGATGCTCGCCAAATCGGGCATCATCACAGATAGCGACGCCGAAGCCATTCGGGAAGGGCTGCTCACCGTCTTGTCAGAAATTGAAAGCGGAAATTTTGCATTCTCGACCGCGCTTGAAGATATCCACATGAATGTCGAGGCGCGTCTCAAAGAGGTTATCGGCGAACCCGCTGGACGTCTGCACACAGGCCGCAGCCGGAACGATCAGGTTGCGACCGACTTTAAACTTTGGGTGCGCGATCAAATGGACGCGGCAACTGCTGGCATCGAAGCTCTGATCAAAGCACTGCTGGCGCAGGCCGAAGCCGGTGCCGATTGGGTTATGCCGGGCTTTACCCACCTGCAAACGGCGCAACCCGTCACATGGGGCCACCACATGATGGCCTATGTCGAGATGTTTGCCCGCGACAAAAGCCGCTTTGAAGATGCGCGCCGCCGGATGAACGAATCTCCGCTTGGTGCGGCTGCGCTGGCAGGGACGTCTTTCCCGATTGATCGCGACATGACAGCCGCGGCGCTGGGCTTTGACCGTCCGGCGGCCAACTCGCTGGATGCTGTATCTGACCGCGATTTTGCGCTGGAATTTCTGGCGGCCTCTTCCATTTGCGCGATGCACCTGAGCCGCATGGCGGAAGAACTGGTAATCTGGTCTTCTGCGCAATTTCGGTTTGTTACTTTGTCAGACCGGTTTTCGACCGGATCGTCGATCATGCCCCAGAAAAAGAACCCTGATGCGGCGGAACTGATCCGTGCCAAAATCGGTCGGATTTTCGGGGCGAACACGGCCTTGTTGATGGTGATGAAAGGGCTTCCGCTGGCCTATTCCAAGGACATGCAGGAAGACAAAGAGCAGGTCTTTGATGCCGCTGATAACCTGATGCTGGCTTTGGCGGCGATGGAAGGCATGGTCAAAGACATGAATGCCAACCGCCCGTCTCTCGAAGCGGCGGCAGGAAGTGGTTTCTCTACGGCGACCGATCTGGCCGACTGGCTGGTGCGGGCGCTGAACATGCCATTTCGGGATGCGCACCACGTGACGGGATCCCTTGTTGCGATGGCTGAATCTCGAGACTGTGATTTGCCGGATCTCTCGCTAGAGGATATGCAATCAGTGCACGCTGCAATTTCTGCGGATGTATTTGATGTGCTTGGTGTGCATAATTCTGTTGCGTCGCGTATGTCATATGGTGGCACCGCGCCAGCACGTGTTCGCGAGCAGGTTGCGCGTTGGAAAGAGATTTTGGGATGAAATATCTCGCGCTTCTTGGGGCTTTGGCTGTTTTGCCAGCCTGTGACCCAAGCGCAGGTCCCGCCAATCCGACGACGTCGCCCAATGCCCCGCCCACCGGGTCGGGGTCGGGTGTCTCGGTGAGCGGGTCTGCGCGGGTCGGGGCCGTTTATTCAAGCGGGTCCGGAACGCGCGTCGTTTCGCCCTAGGGGGCAAATACCGCGCCGGATGCGGGATGACCTTCGAAAGGAATGAGTATGAAAAGAGCTTTTTTCGTGTTTGGCATTCTTGGGGTGCTCGCGGCCTGTGATCCAACAGCACCGACAACGGTGCGACCCGGATACGAAGCGGGTGGTATGTGTAACGGAGGCGCCCATTGTGGCGGAGGACGCTGATGCGCTTTATTCTTGGAATGATGATGTTGACCCTTTTGGTGGCCTGTCAAACAACCACCAACTCTGATTGGGAAGATCCCTATCGCCCCGGTTATAGCAAGTCCGGCGTATGCATGGGCGGCGCAAACTGTGGTTGGGGACGTTAAAAATTCCCAAGAACCAACTTTGCGCAGTGCGCTGTTTGCGATAAGTTGATCTTGAGTTTTTTGGAGATAGACCCCGATGCGTATTTTGAGTGCTTTGATTGTGGCCGCTTTTGTGGCGGGTTGCGGCGTTGATGGCAAACCTTGGACACCGTCCATGAATGCAAATATCGGCATTTCGAACGGGGGTGTTTACACGTCGGCCAATGTTGGTGTGCACAAAGGTCCGGTATCGGTTTCGGTCGGCAAGGGGTGTAACACCCACGGATGCTGGTAACTTTTTCCGGAAATGACTGATGGGGTCGCTTTGTGCGGCCCTTTTTCATGGCCTGAACGCCCAAGAACGCCATATGAATCATGAGGCGGCATGCCTCTCAGAGTGTTTTGGCGATACTAAGAAGGACGGATAACATGTCATTCCTGCGTTTGATCTATCTGGCTTTGGCCGTTTGGGGGGCTGTGCACCCGATGGCCTATTTCGGGCCATGGATCGCCGAAAACGGATTTGACGTTGCCGCCCTCGTTGCCGAGTGGAAAGCCACAGGCGCGGTGACAGGTCTGTATTGGGATCTGGTCATCTCGGCGATTGCCTTGACGGTTTGGATTTTGGCCGAAGTCTCGGTGCGCCGGAACTGGCTTGCCTTGGTGGCGATTCCCGCAACGTTTCTGATTGGGGTCAGCTGCGGTCTGCCGCTTTATCTGTTCCTGAGGTCACGTCCGGTAAAGTAGGCGCCGTTTGAACAACGGCGCCCGCGTTCGTTTCTGGGTTAGCCTACAACCGGGTGCCCTTTGTCGCGCAGACATTGCACCACAATCGCTTTGCGCGCCGTCCGGACGTCTTCCTCGGCTGAAAGTCCGCCACCAATCAATCCGGCTACCGCACCGGCGGCAAGACCTTCTGCCGAACTCACACCATCATCTGCCAGACCGACCAGCGCCCCGATGGTTGCGCCTTTTGCCAGTGTGGTTTTTGTATCCGGAGACATAACTGGTTGGCTTTTGGCGAGAGACTGACAGGTCGACAGATCGGCGTCATAGGTCGGGCCCGACTTGGTGCTGAGCACTGGCTGATGTGATGCGCCAGTGCCGCTGCAGGCAGCAAGAGCAACTACGGGCATGAGAGCAAACAGGGTTTTCATTTCAAGTGTCCTTAAGAGAATAAATCACAGATGCCCAAGCGCACGATGCGCAAGGATGATGACGTATGCGGCAAGCATGACGTCGAGAATTTCGATCAGGCCCAAGGCAAGCGGAATTGGATCGGGAGAGGTCGGAAAGACTGCGCCAAGGTCCAGCAGAACCACGAAGACATAGGCCCATGCTGCGATGATGGCGCACCACATGGCTGTTCTGTTCTCCTTGCGCAGGCCGATACCGGCACAGATCGCAAGAATGGCGAGACCGATCAGGAAGGCGTTAAAGCCCCAAAAAGCCATGCCTCCAAGGTCGGTGAAGTCCCGAGTTTCAATGGGTCCACCGGGGACAAGCGTGGCGAATGTTGCCACCAGGCCAAACAAAAATTTGCTGGCCGCTTTACTGTTTTGTGCGACGGAAAGGGTCATTTCTGGTGTTCCATATTTTTAATGACTGACGGGTCATTAATTGGTGGATTTATAAATGACCGTCAAGTCATTAAAAATTTGAATTGTATAAGTGTATGTTGTAAAAGGCTGAAAAAGGGATGTGCGGATGCCGAAAATTGTAGATCGATCAGAAATGCAGGCGCGAATCATTGGGGCCGGTATGGCGGCCTTCCAGCGCCACGGGCATGCAGCGACCAAGATGACAGATATCGCTGAAGAGGCGGGTCTCGCGAAGGGGACTTTGTATCTCTACTTCAAGAGCAAGGAGCAGCTCACACTTGCACTCATGCAAAGTCTGTTTGCAGAATGGATCGCCGGATTAGAGGGGCTGCCTCAGCCGCGAAACCTCGATGACTTTGGTGCGCAGGTGCGATCAAATGTTGTTCTTGATGCAGATGAGCAAAAAGGCGTCCGGATGTTTTTCGAGATCACAAGCTCGGGTGTTGGGTCGGATGCGCTTTTGTCGGCAGCGGCAGAGTTCCAAGACGCATTGGGCGCTTTTCAGGCGGATCAACTGGCCTCTTTGAAAGATGCGGGGCATATCCGACAGGAAATCGATGTCGATGCGATGGGACGCACCCTTGCCGCGATGGTGGATGGGCTGGTGATTCATCGCGCGTTGTTTGTGAAGGACGAAAGCCGGTATCGCAGGATGGTGGATGAAACCATCCAGTTGTTTTTGCGCGGGCTGCAACGCTGATACTGCGATTGCGGCAAAGTTATTTCTCTCGGAAAGATGTCTAAGATTGATCGTGCGCGGTCTGATGGCTATGAGAGGCGCTGAAGTTCAGGCAGGAAAGGCTGGCCAATGGATCATTTTCTCTATCGCCACGGCGAACTCTACGCCGAAGATGTCGCGGTGAGCGAAATTGCAGCAGAAGTCGGCACGCCGTTTTACTGCTATTCCACGGCGACGCTCGAGCGGCATTTTCGTTTGTTTGACGAAGCGTTGGACGGGATGGAGCATCTGGTCTGTTACGCGATGAAGGCCGCCTCAAATCAGGCGATTCTGAAAACACTGGCCGCGCTTGGCGCCGGCATGGATGTGGTTTCCGGCGGGGAATATGCCCGTGCGATTGCCGCTGGCGTTCCCGGAGACCGCATCGTGTTTTCCGGTGTTGGCAAAACAGCTGATGAAATTCGCGCCACATTGAAGGGCGGGATTCGCCAGTTCAACGTAGAATCAGAGCCGGAAATGGAAGTGATCAATGCGGTCGCTCTCGAATTGGGCGTGGTTGCACCGATCACGGTTCGGGTGAACCCTGATGTGGATGCGAAAACCCACGCAAAAATTGCTACCGGAAAATCCGAGAACAAATTCGGCATTCCAATCAGCCGCGCCAAAGAAGTGTATGCCCACGCGGCAAGCCTTCCTGGTCTTAAGGTTATCGGGATCGATGTGCACATCGGAAGCCAGTTGACCCAGCTTGAGCCGTTCAAAATGGCTTATGAAAAAGTTGCGGCCCTGACCGAGGAGCTGCGCGCCGAGGGGCATGAGATCAAGCGTCTGGATCTGGGCGGTGGCTTGGGCATCCCCTATACACGTTCGAATGACGCGCCGCCTCTTCCGGTGGAATATGGCCAACTTATCAAGGATACACTCGGTCATCTCAACTGTGAGATCGAGATCGAGCCGGGCCGTTTGATCGCGGGCAATGCGGGCATTATGGTCAGCAAAGTCATCTATATCAAAGAAGGCGAAGACCGCTCATTTATGATTATTGATGGTGCGATGAACGACTTGATCCGCCCCGCAATGTACGAGGCACACCACGACATTATTCCGGTTGCCGAAGCCACGCCTGGCGTTGAAAAACAGCAATATGATATCGTCGGACCGGTCTGCGAAAGTGGCGACACCTTTGCCAAAGAACGAGTCATGGATCCGGTTGGGGCCGATGATTTGATCGCGTTCCGCAGTGCCGGTGCCTATGGGGCCGTCATGGCAAGCGAGTATAATTCGCGTCCTCTGATCCCCGAAGTTTTGGTGCATGGGGATCAATTTGCGGTTATCCGCCGACGTCCGACCTTGGACGAAATGATAAACCGAGATACCATTCCCGAGTGGCTGTAACGCAATTCCGCTTTACACCTCTTGGAAACGGCTATGGGTGAACCGACGACCGATCCTAAAAAAGTGCTAAAGCGTTTGGGTGTAGTCCTTGCCCTGACGCGACTAGGCATGGTGGCTGAAACCATCGGTCGCTGCTTTTGGCCGCTTTGGTCCTTGATGTTTGCCACCCTTGCCGCCGTGATGTTGGGCGTTCACGAAACCCTGAGCCTCGAGGCGCTTTGGACCATCGGGGTGGCCATTGGTGCCGCAGGGTTGGCGTTGTTTGTGCGCGGCATTCGCAGGTTCGTATTGCCCAGCTCGGACGACGCCTTCAATCGCCTTGATTCCACATTGCCGGGCCGTCCCCTGCATGCCTTGCAAGATCAAACCGCTGTCGGAGGCGCTGACGCCGGAACGCGGGCCTTGTGGGAGGCGCATCAGAAACGCATGGCCCAGCAGGCAGAAAAGGCCCGCCCGATCGAGCCTGATCTTCGCTTGCAGCATCTTGATCCCTTTGGTCTGCGCCATCTCGCGCTTTTGGCATTGGCGGTGGGGCTTCTCTTTGGGTCCGTCGCACGTGTCTCCAGTTTGGGAGACCTTCAAACCGGACCCGCCGGTGTTGTTGGCGGGCCAAGTTGGGAAGGCTGGGTTGAACCTCCGGCCTATACCGGAAAACCTGCGCTTTATCTTGCTGATCTGCCCGCCGGTGAACTTGAGCTTTCTGAAGGCAGCCGTGTCTTGATCCGTCTTTACGGAGAAGTCGGCGCCTTAACTGTGTCAGAAACCGTTTCCGGACGCACAGAGGACATTCCGAGTGCCGCCGCGCCTGAGCAGGAATTTATTATCAACCAATCCGGTGAGGTTTCCATTCTGGGCGAAAACGGGCGCAGTTGGGCTATTTCGATGCTGCCTGACGCCGCCCCATCCGTGACGTTTGTTGGCGGGGCAGATGTATCCGGTCGCGGTGAGATGTCTTTGCCCTTCGCGGCGGAAGATGACTATGAGGTGGTATCGGGCACGGCGACGATTGCGCTTGATCTGCAAGAATTGGATCGTCGCTATGGGCTGGCGGTAAATCCGGAAACAGTTGTGCCTGTGACTGTTGAACTGCCCTTGCCAATTGCGGGCGACCGGTCCGAATTCGAAGAAGCACTGATAGAAGATTTCTCGCCGCATGTTTGGGCGCATTTGCCGGTCTTGATCACACTTGAAGTTGAAGATGCCAAAGGTCTGACGGGTCTTTCGGACACGTTGAAAACAGAGCTGCCCGCCCGCCGTTTCTTTGATCCCATGGCGGCAGCCGTGATCGAGCTGCGCCGTGATCTTTTGTGGTCGCGTGAAAATGCAGCACGGGTTGCACAGCTTATGCGGGCGATTTCACACCGTCCCGAAGACGGTGTTTTTGACGAAGAAACCAATTACCTGCGATTTCGGATGATTTTGCGGCGGCTCGAGAACATGACGGCCTATGGGCTGACCGAGGAACAACGTGACGAGCTGGCCCAAGCGCTGTGGGATCTTGCGATGTTGGTCGAGGAAGGTGACCTTGGCGATGCGCTTGAACGTATGGAACGTGCGCGCGACCGGCTTGCCGAAGCGATGAAAAACGGCGCAAGCGATGAGGAAATCGCACGCTTGATGCAAGAACTGCGCGAAGCCACCCAAGATTACATGCGTGAACTGGCCCGCCGGAACATGGAAGATGGCGGTGAGTCTGGCGAACAGCAGCAGCTTTCTGAAAACACCATGATGCTCAATCAGGACGATTTGCAGCGGATGATGGACCGTATTCAGGAACTGATGGAGCAAGGTCGCATGGCCGAGGCTTTGCAGGCGCTCGAAGAGTTCCAGGAAATGATGGAAAACATGCAGGTTGCGCAAGGCGGCGGTGAGGGGCAGCAATCCCCCGGCGAGCAAGCCATGGAGGGTCTCGCAGAGACATTGCGCGAACAGCAGGGCCTGTCTGACGAAGCGTTCCGCGAATTGCAGGAGCAGTTCAATCCCAACGCCAATCGCGGCCAGTCGCAAGGCAACGAAGGCTATAGCGGTGGCGAGGGACGTGGACAGTCGCATGATGGCACAGGCCAAGGCACCGGACAGGACGGGCAAGACGGAGAGTCCGGACAATCACCCAGCCAGGGAACCTTGGCAGACCGCCAACAGGCATTGCGCCAACAGCTGGAAAATCTACAAGGTCAGATGCCCGGTCGCGGAACACCAGAGGGCGATGCAGCAGCCGAAGCATTGGGACAAGCCGGCGAGTCGATGGATCAAGCCGAAGACTCATTGCGCGGTGACAATCTTGCCGACGCGATCGATCAACAGGCCCAAGCAATGGAAGCGATGCGCGAAGGCATGCGCAACCTTGGCGAAGCCATGGCCCAGCAGCAGGAAGGGCAGGGGGAACAAGGCAGCGAACAGGCCCGTGGAAACGCCTCGGACCCGCTTGGGCGCAGTCGTGGCGCGCGTGGTCCTGCCGGAACGGAAGAGGGCCTTTTGCAAGGCGAAGATGTCTATCGCGAAGCCCGCGAACTATTGGATGAAATTCGCCGTCGTGCCGGTGAAACCGAACGCCCCGAGATCGAGCGTAACTATCTTCGCCGACTGCTGGACAGGTTCTGATCCACTTTTTTCCGCCGCCTAGTTTTCGCCAGACGCCCCGGATCCCGCAGCGTTCTGCAAAGCCAGCATCATTTTTGTGACCTGTTCATCCAGCCAGACCCGTGCGCTGTTTGCATTCTCTAGGTAGGTGTCGATATAGGGCGCGGCCTCAGGAGCACTTGCCGAAATCTGTTCGTGATAGACATAGACCAGCAAAGCGCCCGCAGCCACAAGCAGTACCAGAGCGAACCCAAGACGGAAGCCGCGCCGCCGCTGGCGCTCGCCAAAAATAGCGGGCTCTTCCGAGGCGGCATATTCACGATCTTCCGTGGCGCGCAGTGACGAATTGATTTCCTCGATATCAGGCAGCAGATCTCGGCGGGATGCGTGAATATCGTGGTCCTGAACGGGATCCGGCTCAGCGTCCTGTTCCGGCTCTTGGGCCGGAATGCCGCGCAAACGGCGCATTCTTTCACGGGCTTCGCGGGCACGTTTGTTCGTTTCCGGCACATGTTGAGGGGCGCTCAGCCCCAAATCAGGCTGGGATTCCAGACCGACAGATGCTTCCTCGGCGCGCACGCGCGCTTCGTGCTCGGCTTCTTCCCGCAGGATTTCCGCGATCTCGGGGTTCAATGACTTGCGAAGTTTCTCGGGGGCCTCGTCGATGTCATCAAGATCCTCGTCATCAAAGTCAGATGTCTGCTCTTCCCAGTCGTCTTCTTCGAGATCATCGTCATATGATGTTTCTTCAACGTCCGGCTCGTCCGCGGTGTCACGCAGAACATCATCAAGGCCGGTGGTTTCCTGATCAAACGACAGCGCTCTTCCGATGGCGTCATCGAGGTCATCGGGGGCGTTGTCTACATCGTTTTCTTCGAAGTCAGCGCTAACCTCGCTGTGAGGTTCGACAAACACCTCTGGTTCGATGTCTTCTTCTTCATCGTTCAGATCAACAGACGGGGGCTGAACCTCTTCTTCCTCCATAGGAGGCGATTCTTCGGGCTCGATTTCGGGTTCGACGTCCACGTCATCGGCAATATCTTCGGGTGTCCAGTCCTCGACAGGAACAGATCCCCCCAGCTCTTCTGTCAGGCTGACGTCCTCTTCCGGAGGACCCTGGAACCATGTATGACCGCAATTAGAACACTGCACGTCGCGTCCGGCTTGCGGAATGACGTCGTCGGGCACTTCGTATTGCGCTCCGCAATTTGGGCAACTTAGCCGCATAATGTCCCCTTGATGTCCCTGATCGTGCACTTTTATTGGTTAGCATATGTTGTAACATTCGCCCACGAAAGAGCAAAGCCTTGCCACAGCGCATTGAATCCTGCCCGATGCTCGGGCACAACAGGGCAAACCGTCAGAAGGGGCATTGGTTTTGATCGAACTGGACAATACGGCCTATAGTTATGGCGGTGGTGAATTGCTGAGCAATATTTCGTTAAAACTCGCCCCCGGCTCGTTTCATTTTCTGACCGGACCTTCTGGCGCGGGCAAAACGACTTTTCTCAAACTGTGCTACGGTGCATTGATACCGACATCGGGCCACGTGCGCCTGTTTGATCAGGACGTGCGCGATATGGATCGTGATGATCACGCGATGGCGCGGCGGCGGATCGGGGTCGTGCATCAGGATTGTCAGTTTCTGGACCATTTGCCGATCGCGGACAATGTTGCCTTGCCTTTGATGGTGTCGGGGCGCGAAACACTGGAAAACCATTCCAACCTGAAAGAGCTGATGCACTGGGTTGGGCTTGGGAACCGTGCGAATGCATTGCCCCCGGAAATGTCAGGCGGTGAACGTCAACGCGCGGCACTGGCGCGTGCCGTGATCATGTCGCCCGATGTAGTTCTGGCCGACGAGCCAACGGGCAATGTTGATTGGGAAATGTCGCAACGTCTGCTGCAATTGCTGATCGAACTGAACAAAATGGGTAAAACGATCATGATCGCGACCCACGACATGAACCTGATCCGTGCGGCCAAATCACAGGTGCAGGCGCGGGTTTTGCGCATTGCAAACCGTAAATTGCAACTCGCGGGGGCAGATCTATGAGCGTTCTGCCAACCGTGGTGAAGGAATTTATTGTTGGAGATGTGCAGGCAGACCGCGTTGTTCCACCTTCGGGGTTTACCGCGACGCTGACGACCTTTGCAGCTGGCGCGATGGCGTTCCTTGCGATCTTTGCTTTGGCACTTTCATTGGCCACGGGTCGTCTGGCGGCGCGGTGGGGTGACGACCTCGCCCACAGTTCGACTTTGCGCATTTCCGCACCCGAAGGACAAATGGCAGAGCAAACGGCGGCCGCTTTGCGATTGTTGAAAACCACACCGGGCGTCGAGTCCGCGCGTGCGTTAACAGCAGAAGAGCAAGGCGCTCTTCTTGAGCCTTGGTTTGGGCCCGATCTTCCGATTGAAGACCTGCCCATTCCGCAGCTGATCGAAATTCAGGAAACCCAAAGCGGCTATGACGCGGCGGGTTTGCGCCTGCGTCTTCAGGGCGAAGTCCCCGGTGCGGTGCTTGACGATCACAACCGGTGGCGGCGTCCGCTAGAGCAGGCCGCAGGACGCCTGCGTCTTTTGGGATTGGTTTCCATTCTGCTCATTGCGGCCACAACGGCGACGATTATCACGCTGGCTGCAAATGCTGCACTGGCCGCTAATGCTCAGGTGATTGCCGTGTTGCGGGTCGTTGGTGCACAAGACAGCTATATCGCAAAAGCCTTTGTGCGCCGTTTTACCCTGCGCGCCTTGCTTGGGGCTGCCATAGGTGTGGTTGCCGGGATGGCGGCGGTTCTGCTTTTGCCTGCGGCCCAACCCGAAGGTGGTTTCCTCACGGGGCTTGGCTTTCAGGGAGGCAGTTGGCTTTTGCCCATGTTAATACCGCCGCTGGCCGGTGTTGTGGCGTACTTTGCCACACGTCATGCCGCACGGCGTACTTTGTCGGAGCTTGATTGATGCGATATGCTTTTCAGTGGATCAGATCCCTGTTTTTCATCATTCAGATGTATTTTGTTATGGCGATTATGGCGGTCTTCTTTACGCCATTCGCGATTTTTTCGCGGGACTGGGTATATCGGGCCGTTCATACCTACTGTCGTTGGGTGCGTTGGAGCGCGGGCTGGATGGTCGGGCTCAAGTCCGAAATCCGTGGCGAGGTCCCGACAGAAGAGGTTCTGATCGCCGCAAAACACCAAAGCTTCTTTGATATCATCATGATTGTGAGCGTGGTGCCCAAGCCGAAGTTCATCATGAAAAGCGTTTTGCGTTTTGCGCCGATCCTTGGCTGGTACGCGATGCGGTTGGGCTGTGTTCCCGTTGATCGTGGCAAGCGTGCAGAGGCGATCCGGCAAATGATGGACGGCGTCAAAGACGGCTCTGCGCCTGCCGGACAGCTCATCATCTATCCGCAGGGCACACGTGTCGCGTGGAACGCCAAGACCAATTACAAGGTGGGGATCAGCGTTCTCTACCGTGAAACCGGCCAGAAGGTTGTGCCGGCGGCCACCAACGTCGGTGTATTTTGGCCACGCCACGGGATTTACCGTCGTCCGGGTCTGGCCGTTGTCGAATTTCTCGAGCCGATCGAGCAGGGCATGGAAGCCAAACCCTTTATGAAGCATCTGGAAGACGAGATTGAAACGCGCTCTATCGCCCTGATGAAAGATGCGGGGTTTGATCCTGATGCAGTGGATTGAAGACATTTCCGAGCTTGAGGCGCTTTATGGCACGCCCGGTGCGCCTTCGCTGCGCAAGGTTGCGCAAAAACTGACGCCCGAGTACCGCCAGTGGATCATGGCTTCGCGCTTTTGTGTTGTGTCTACCGTCGGCCCGAATGGCACCGACGGAAGCCCGCGAGGCGACGAAGGCCCCGTCGTGGCCGAACTGGACGAACATACACTTGCGATGCCGGACTGGCGGGGAAACAACCGCATGGATACGCTCCGCAATATCGTGGCGGATGGGCGGATATCTCTGATGTTCATGGTGCCGGGGTCCAACACGATTGTCCGCGTCAACGGGTTTGCCCGTGTGACCGTGGATGAAGACACCCGTGCCACTTTCGAACACAATTCAAGGCTGCCGCGATCTGTCATCGTGATCCGTATCGGTGAAATCTATACGCAATGCGCCCGTGCGCCGATGCGGGCGGGTCTGTGGACCAGCGGTGACGAAAGCGAAGGTTTGCCCACGGCTGGCGAGATCCTTGCCGCAATGACAAATGGGGAAGAGGGTGGCCAGCCCTACGATGAGGCCTGGCTTGCGCGGGCCAGAGAAACCATGTGGTAGGTTTCGGAAGCTTCCGCACGATCTGCTCTCAAAAAAATGAAAAAATGGCGACGGAAGTTTTGGGTCCGCGCGTATCACGTCTATCGGTACTTCGAGCCGGTGAACGCATACCACTCACGGAACGCGTAACTTGGTAACGAGTAGGGCGGCGGTTCTTGGTCGGGCCGCCGCTTTTGTATTGTAAAAACTCGGGGCGCGCCTTTGGCTGTATAGGCGTGTTCAGGTGGCCCTTTGATCATTTTGACGTTGGTATGTGATCCGTGCACATAGAAAAAGGCGCCCCGATGAGGGCGCCTTTTCCATGTGTCTGTCTGATGTTTGATCAGGCGTGGATGGGGCCGTCACCACAGGCCAGAGCGGCTTCGCGCACGGCTTCGGAATACGTCGGGTGCGCGTGGCAGGTCAGGGCGATGTCCTGCGCCGAGGCACCAAATTCCATCGCAACACACAGTTCGTGGATCATGTCACCAGCGGCTGGGCCGATAATCGCAGCGCCTAGAACACGATCGGTTTCGGCATCAACGATGATCTTGGCAAAGGCGCCTTCGGCCTGATGCACAGCTTTGGCGCGCGCATTACCCAGGAACATGAATTTGCCAACCTTGACCTTGCGACCTTCCGCTTTGAGGGCGGCTTCGGTTGCACCAACGGTCGCAACTTCGGGTGTTGTGTAAACAACGCCAGGGATCACGCCATAGTTCACGTGGCCATGGTTCCCTGCAAGAACGTCTGCGACGGCCATGCCTTCGTCTTCGGCTTTGTGAGCCAGCATCGGACCTTCGATAACATCACCGATGGCATAGATACCGGGAACATTGGTGGCCCAACTTCCGTTCACGGCGATCTGGCCGCGCTCGGTCAGGGTAACGCCCAGCTTGTCGAGGCCAAGACCTTCGTAGAAAGGCTTACGGCCAGTGGCGACAAGAACGACATCAGCGTCGAGAACTTCTTCGTCGCCGCCTTTCTTGGGCTGGTATTTAACCTTGGCTTTGGTCTTCGTGGTGTCGACGCCTTGAACAGCCGCGCCCATGATGAACTTGAGTCCCTGCTTTTCAAGAATGCGCTTAAAGCTGCGCTGAACATCTGCGTCCATACCGGGGCAGACAGCGTCCATGTACTCGACAACAGTCACTTCGGAACCGAGACGGGCATAGACCGAACCAAGCTCGAGACCGATGACGCCAGCGCCAATCACGGTCATCTTTTTGGGAACTTTCGGCAGATCAATCGCACCGGTCGAATCCACAACAATGCCTTTGTCGTTGTCGACTTCGACACCGGGAAGAGAGGCCGGAACCGAACCGGACGCAATCACGATGTTTTTGGCTTCGTGGGTCTCGTCGCCAACCTGAACCTTGCCAGCGGCGGGGATTGTCGCCCAGCCTTTGATCCAGTCGATCTTGTTCTTCTTCATGAGGAACTCAACACCGCTGGTGTTCTGGCCAACAACGTCGGAACGGTAGGATTTCATCTGGTCCCAATCAACCGACTGGGTTTTGCCCTTGAGACCCATCGAAGCAAAGTTGTGCTCGGCTTCGTGCAGCATGTGTGTTGCGTGCAAAAGGGCCTTTGACGGGATACAGCCCACGTTCAAACAGGTCCCACCCAAGGTTTCACGACCTTCGACGATTGCGGTCTTCAGGCCCAGTTGGGCACAACGAATCGCGGACACATAGCCGCCAGGGCCGGCGCCGATGATGATGACGTCATATTGGGACATGGGTTTTCTTCTCCTTGGGCGGACCGTGGTCCGTTCGAATTGCGCGCCGTTCTGTGCCAACAGTTAGGCGGGGGTCAGCATTTTGACCGATACGTTTATAACGCCGTCACGCTCCAGATGCATCGCCAGTTCCTCAGAGTCGAAAAAGGACTTTGCCTTTTCCAAATCAGCCACGGCGAATAGAGCGACGGCATGGTTCAATTTGTCTGGATCGCTCCAGACGTGAAGATCAACGATGCCCGATGCCTTGCGGTTCTTTGCGTCTTGTTTGAAGACGGTCAACCATGCACTGAAATCAGCGACGTCTGCTTGCCAGAGTATGTGGGTTGCCATTGGTCAACTCCCTTTGTTTCATATGAGGAGAAAATGGACCTAATTGGGTGGGTCCGCCTTGATCCCTCTCAATTCCGGCGATGGTATTTCGTCTGTCGCGTGTTCTTTCAGGCTCGGGCAGGAAAGTAGGGCGTCGACCGCAAAGGGCCGACGCCTTGAGTTTTTTTTACAGATCCATCAGAAGGCGACGGGGATCTTCCAGCGCTTCTTTGACGCGCACGAGGAAGGTCACGGCGCCTTTGCCGTCGACGATGCGGTGATCATACGACAGGGCCAGATACATCATTGGGCGGATTTTGATTTCGCCGTTGATGACCATTGGACGGTCCTGGATCTTGTGCATGCCAAGGATACCCGACTGTGGCGGGTTCAGAATTGGCGAGGACATCAGCGAGCCGTAAACACCACCGTTGGAGATGGTGAAGGTGCCGCCCTGCATTTCTGCCATGGACAGTTTGCCGTCACGGGCGCGGCGGCCTTTTTCGGCGATGGCTTTTTCGATGTCAGCAAAAGACATTTTGTCGGCGTCACGGATGACGGGAACAACCAGACCGGTTGGCGTGCCTGCAGCGATGCCCATGTGTACATAGTTTTTGTAAACAATGTCTGTGCCGTCGATTTCGGCGTTCACTTCAGGCACTTCTTTCAGAGCATGACAGCATGCTTTGGTGAAGAACGACATAAAGCCAAGACGCGCGCCGTGCTTTTTCTCGAACTCGTCTTTGTACTGCTTCCGCAGAGCCATCGTCTCGGTCATGTCCACCTCGTTATAGGTGGTAAGCATGGCGGCGGTGTTCTGGCTGTCTTTCAGACGCTTGGCGATGGTCTGGCGCAGACGCGTCATTTTCACACGCTCTTCACGCACGGCATCTTCCGCAGCCGACGGCGCACGTGGCGCAGCGGCAGGGGCCGGAGCAGGTGCGGCGGCCGGCGCCAGAGCAGCTTTGAGCACGTCTTCTTTCATGATGCGACCGTCGCGACCGGAGCCTTGGACGTTGGCAGCAGAGATGCCTTTTTCGGCCATCAACTTGTTCGCAGAAGGCGCGTTCTCGACGTCTTTGCCAGCGGCGGCAGGTGCCGCAGCAGGCGCAGCAGCTGGGGCAGCAACAACTGCACCCGAAGACGAGATCACAGCGAGTTTCGCAGATGCATCGACAGTTTCGCCTTCTGGCGCAATGATTTCGGCCAGAACGCCAGCGGCGGGCGAAGGTACTTCGACAGACACTTTGTCGGTTTCCAGCTCACACAGCATTTCGTCTTGTGCAACGGTGTCGCCGACGGCTTTGAACCATGTCGAAACGGTTGCTTCCGACACAGACTCGCCCAGGCTTGGAACCATGACATCAACGCTGTCGCCGCCAGCGGCAGGGGCCGCAGCCGGTGCAGGCTCTGCTGCAGGTGCAGAGGCCGCCGCAGCGCCGTCGCCGGCAACAATCGTGGCCAACAGTGCGTCTACACCCACAGTTTCGCCTTCAGCGGCAATGATTTCACCCATGACACCGGCAGAAGGTGCAGGCACTTCAACCGTTACCTTGTCGGTTTCCAGCTCGCACAGCATTTCGTCTGCTGCAACGGCATCGCCGGGCTGTTTGAACCATGTGGCTACTGTGGCTTCGGTGACGCTTTCACCGAGGGTGGGGACTCGAACTTCGCTCATGGGTCAGTTTCCTTCCATGCTAAGCGCGGCATTCACCAGCGCCTCTTGTTGTGCTTTGTGTTGGCTGGCCAGACCGGTTGCAGGCGACGCAGAAGCGGGGCGGCCTGCATATACCGGACGGGTGTGTTTTGCTTTGATGCGGGTCAGGGCCCACTCGATATTGGGTTCGATGAACGACCAGGCACCCTGGTTCTTGGGCTCTTCCTGACACCAGACCATTTCGGCCCCTTTGAAGCGATCCAGCTCTTTGATGAGCGAATGCGCGGGGAAGGGGTAATACTGTTCGATCCGCAGCAGATAGACGTCGTCGATACCACGAGCGTCACGCTCTTCCAGCAGGTCATAGTAGACCTTGCCCGAACACATAACGACACGTTTGATGTCAGAGTCTTTCTTCAGCTTGGTGTCCGAATGACCTTTTTCTGCATCGTCCCAAAGCACGCGGTGGAAGGACGAACCATTGGTAAAGTCCTCTGCCTCCGAGATGCAAAGCTTGTGACGCAGAAGCGATTTCGGTGTCATCAGGATCAGCGGCTTCCGGAAGCTGCGGTGGATCTGGCGACGCAGGATGTGGAAGTAGTTTGCAGGCGTTGTACAGTTTGCAACAATCCAGTTGTCACCACCGCACATCTGCAAGAAGCGTTCCAGACGGGCCGACGAGTGTTCCGGGCCCTGGCCTTCGAAACCATGCGGCAGCAGGACCACAAGGCCCGACATCCGCAGCCATTTCGATTCACCGGAACTGATGAACTGATCGAACATGATCTGGGCACCGTTGGCAAAGTCGCCAAACTGGGCTTCCCACAGGGTCAGCGCATTTGGTTCTGCCAGCGAGTAGCCGTATTCAAACCCGAGGACCGCGTATTCCGACAGGGCTGAGTCGATCACTTCGTAGTTTGCCTGACCCGAACGGATGTTGTTCAGCGGATAGTAGCGCTCTTCGGTGTCCTGATTTACGATACCCGAGTGGCGTTGCGAAAACGTACCGCGGGTCGCATCCTGACCCGAAAGACGCACGTTGTACCCCTCGGTGAGCAATGAGCCAAAGGCCAGAGCCTCGGCGGTTGCCCAGTCAAAGCCTTCGCCGGTTTCAACCATCTTGGCTTTGGACGTCAAAAGACGCCCAACAGTTTTATGAAGCGGGAAACCTTCCGGCACGGTGCTGAGCGCGGTGCCGACGTCTTTCAGAGTGTCCTCGTGGATCGAGGTCTTGCCACGCTGATAATCGCCATCTTCGCGGTCCAGACCAGACCAGCGGCCATCCAGCCAGTCTGCCTTGTTCGGTTTGTACTCTTTTCCGGCTTCGAATTCGTCATTCAGTTTGGCTTGGAAAGCCGCCTTCATGTCTTCGATTTCGCCTTCGGGGATCAGGCCGTCTTTGACCAGACGCTCGGTATAGAGCGACAGGGTGGTTTTGTGACCTTTGATCTTTTTGTACATCACCGGGTTGGTGAACATCGGCTCGTCGCCTTCGTTGTGACCAAAGCGGCGATAGCAGAAGATGTCCAGAACCACGTCTTTGTGGAACTTCTGGCGGAATTCGGTGGCAACCTTTGCGGCGTGAACAACCGCTTCCGGGTCATCTCCGTTGACGTGGAAGATCGGCGATTCAACGACCAGCGCGTTATCCGTTGGATAAGGCGACGAGCGCGAGAAGTGCGGCGCGGTGGTAAAACCGATCTGGTTGTTCACAACGATGTGCATCGTGCCGCCGGTCTTGTGACCACGCAGGCCTGACAGGGCAAAACATTCCGCGACAACACCTTGACCTGCGAAAGCCGCATCACCGTGCAACAGGATGGGCAGGACGCTGATCCGTTCGTCGTCTTTAAACTGGTCTTGCTTGGCGCGCACCTTGCCCAGAACAACCGGGTTCACCGCTTCGAGGTGCGACGGGTTGGCTGTCAAAGACAGGTGAACGTTGTTGTTGTCGAATTCACGGTCCGAAGACGCGCCGAGGTGATATTTCACATCGCCCGAGCCATCAACGTCTTCGGGCTTGAACGAACCGCCCTGGAATTCGTTGAAGATCGCGCGGTAAGGTTTCTGCATCACGTTGGCCAGAACCGAAAGTCGGCCGCGGTGAGGCATACCGATCACGATGTCACGCACACCCAATGCGCCACCCCGTTTGATGATCTGCTCCATCGCCGGGATGAGGCTTTCGCCGCCATCCAGACCAAAACGTTTGGTGCCCATGTATTTGACGTGCAGGAACTTTTCGAAACCTTCGGCTTCGACCATCTTGTTCAGGATGGCTTTGCGGCCTTCACGGGTAAACTGGATTTCTTTGCCCAGCCCCTCGATCCGCTCTTTCAGCCAGCTGGCCTCATCAGGGTTCGAAATGTGCATGTATTGCAGCGCAAATGTACCGCAATAGGTGCGCTTCACGATGTCGACGATCTGGCGCATGGTGGCGATGTCGAGGCCGAGAACCTTGTCGATAAAGATCGGACGGTCCATGTCGGCATCGGTAAAGCCATAGGATTTCGGGTCCAGCTCGGGATGCGGCGTCTGATCGCGCATGCCCAGCGGGTCAAGATCGGCCACAAGGTGGCCACGAATACGATAGGCGCGAATGATCATCAGCGCACGGATCGAGTCCAGCACGGCCTGACGGACCTGAGCGTCGGTGATTTCAACACCTTTCTCGGTCGCTTTCGCTTTGATTTTGTCTCCGGCGGCTTTCGCCTCGACGGGCTGTGCCCATTCTCCGGTCAATGCGCCGGTCAGGTCATCGTTGGGTTGTTGCGGCCAGTCGGCGCGCTGCCACGATGGGCCCTTGGCTTCAGCTTTGACATCCAGTTCGGCGTCGCCCAGCTGGCGGAAGAAGTCCTGCCATGCTTCGTCGACCGCATTCGGGTCGTTGGCATAGCGGGCATACATCTGCTCGAGGTATTCCGCGTTGTGCCCCTGCATAAAGGAAGAGGCGTGGAAGATGTCGTTGGGTGACTGTTCAGTCATTGGGAGGCCTCCTTAGAAGCGGATGTTTGGCTCGGAGATTGTATCATTGGAACATACGCTAAGCTGACTACGGCGAGAAAAAGCAGCACCGAAAAGTCCGCATGGCGTACTAGAGAAGCAAGAAACGGAGGTATGATTACAGTCGACGCTCCCGCTGCAGCGGCTGAAGCAAAGGTCGCAGGCAACAGACCGGAAATCGGGCTTATTGGTTGGTCGATCAAAGATGGAAAAGGATGATTGACCGGCCTTAGTTGGACTCCGGCAGTGTTAAGATGAACAACCCCAAACAGGAAAACAATTGAGGAAACCAATGCCGATGCGCCTCGTACCGCTCCTTTTGCTTCTGGGTTGGCAATAAACCACCAAGAGATTGTCAAAATCAGCAGATAGGCGCCGGAGATGGCAAAATAGTGAGTACGGGTCATTGCAAGGCTCCCACCCGGCGGCAACGCCGGGCAGCGCCCGACCCGCCCCCATGGGCGGGCGCATTGCGCCCCCCCTCGGGTCCGGCGCTGCCCTCAGCACCTATGGCGGGTCGTTGCATCATTAGCCGATTGCCTTCAGCACGGCTTCGCCGAGACCAGCAGGGCTGTCAGCGACAACGATACCAGCCTCTTTCATGGCTTCGATCTTGTCTTCTGCGCCACCTTTGCCGCCGGCAACAATCGCGCCAGCGTGACCCATGCGGCGGCCGGGAGGGGCCGTACGACCAGCGATAAAGCCAGCAGTTGGTTTCCAACGGCCTTTCTTACGCTCGTTGGCGAGGAATTCAGCGGCTTCTTCTTCTGCAGAACCACCGATCTCACCGATCATGATGATCGACTGGGTCTCATCGTCCGACAGGAACATGTCGAGTACGTCGATATGCTCGGTGCCTTTGATGGGGTCGCCACCGATACCAACAGCGGTCGACTGGCCAAGGCCGATGTCAGCAGTCTGTTTCACGGCTTCGTATGTCAGTGTACCCGAACGCGACACAACGCCAACCGAGCCACGTTTGTGGATGTGGCCGGGCATAATGCCGATTTTGCAGGCGTCAGGGGTAATCACACCGGGGCAGTTTGGTCCGATCAGACGGCTCGACGAGCCTTCCAGAGCACGCTGAACGCGCATCATGTCCAGCACAGGAATGCCTTCGGTGATGCAGACGATCAGTTCCATGTCCGCATCGATCGCTTCCAGGATCGAGTCAGCCGCGAAGGGCGGAGGAACATAGATCACCGAGGCGTTTGCTTCGGTTTTCGCTTTTGCTTCGTGGACCGAGTCGAACACGGGCAGGCCAAGGTGGTCAACGCCGCCTTTACCAGGTGTTACGCCGCCAACCATTTTGGTGCCGTATGCGATTGCCTGTTCGGAGTGGAAAGTACCCTGCGAGCCGGTGAAGCCTTGGCAGATTACTTTGGTGTTTTCATCAACGAGAATTGCCATGGTCTTAACCTTTCACCGCTTTCACGATTTTTTCTGCGCCGTCCGACAGGTTGTCGGCTGCGATCACATCAAGACCAGAGGTGTTGATGATCTCTTTACCGGCTTCCACGTTGGTGCCTTCGAGACGGACAACCAGTGGAACCTGCAGGCCAACTTCTTTTACCGCAGCGACAACGCCCTCGGCGATGACGTCACAGCGCATGATGCCGCCGAAGATGTTCACAAGGATGCCTTTTACGTTTGGATCCGAAGTGATGATCTTGAACGCTTCGGTCACTTTCTCTTTGGTGGCGCCGCCACCGACGTCGAGGAAGTTGGCAGGCTCAGCACCATAGAGTTTGATGATGTCCATAGTGGCCATCGCCAGACCGGCGCCGTTCACCATACAACCGATTTCACCGTCCAGAGCGATGTAGTTCAGGTCGTACTTGGACGCTTCCAGCTCTTTGCTGTCTTCTTCGGTCTCGTCACGCAGTTCCGCGATGTCGGGGTGACGATACATGGCGTTGCCGTCAAAGCTGACTTTGGCGTCGAGCACTTTGAGGTCACCGGACCCTTCGAGAACGATCAGCGGGTTGATTTCCAGCATCTCCATGTCTTTCTCGACGAAAGCACGGTAGAGGTTGCCCATCAAAGCCACACACTGTTTGATCTGTGCGCCCTTGAGGCCCAGCGAGAATGCAATGCGACGGCCGTGGAACGCTTGGTATCCCGTGGCAGGATCAACCGAGAAAGACAGGATCTTTTCAGGGGTCGACGCGGCGACCTCTTCAATGTCCATGCCGCCTTCGGTCGAACATACGAACGAGATGCGCGACGTCTGACGATCTACCAGCAGAGCGAGGTAGAGTTCGTTTTCAATGTCGGAACCATCTTCGATGTAGATGCGGTTGACTTGCTTGCCAGCCGGACCCGTCTGGTGGGTCACAAGGGTGCGGCCCAGCATCTTCTTGGCTTCTTCAGCGGCTTCTTCAACCGACTTGGCCAGACGAACACCGCCCTTTTCACCAGCGTCAGCTTCTTTGAAGGAACCTTTGCCGCGTCCACCTGCGTGGATCTGAGCTTTGACAACCCAAAGTGGGCCGTCCATCTCACCGGCTGCAGTTTTGGCGTCCTCGGCCTTCAGGACAGCACGTCCTTCAGAAACCGGGGCACCGTAGGAGCGAAGCAATGCCTTCGCCTGATATTCATGGATGTTCATGGAACTGTCCCATCTTGCTACGATTGCAGGAGGTTCTGGCACAGCTTTGGGCCGCAACTAAGCACTTTTTGCAAGACTGCGGCGATTTGGTGCGATTTTCCGAATTTTGTGATCACACTCAGAAAATTAGTGATCACAAAAATGCTGCAAGAACACATTCGAAAGAATCAATCCAGGAAAACTTCATGGATATAAGGATATTGCGCTGCTTTCAGAGGCTGCGAAAGGTGACGTTAACGTCATGTCGTGAATTGGCAAAAAGAAATGGGGCGGTGCAGGTATGCGTCTCTGATCGATTGAAACTAATTGAAGTGGGGGCGACCCCTCAATTGCGGACTTGAGGTCAATGGTGTCACCAATTCAGAATGCGGATATCGCCAAGAGGGGAAAAAAAGCGGTCGGTCGCTGAATTTTGACGGGAGGGTGTTTATGCGGGACCTTGCGGATATTCGCTGCAATCTCCGCTTAAGTCTTCAATGGGTCGAATTCTGCCCCAATACCCAAAGTTGCTTTATGTGTCCTTGCCGAACATTTAAGAACGCTTTCCTAAAAGACGAAAGCGGTAATCCTCGGTGCTCTCTCCGGGTTGCTTTTTCAAACGCTCTTTCGCTGTCATAGAATTTTTCGGTGGCTTACGTCGCTGAATAAAGAATTGCTTTTGGCCCCCTTTATAGAATTCAACGAACAACTTGTTCGTGTCGATTCCTATCTTGAACAATTTAACAAGGTTTTGCTCACCACGCGCCTGTGCAATCTGGGCATCTACACCGATACAGAAGCCTTCCATGTGCTTAAGCATTTGCATGTCAGTTTCGCGCCGCGAAACCACTACATCAATCTGACCCACCTTTGTTCGAAACCGTAAATCTACCCGAAACCCGCTGTTAGTTTCATGTTGCTCAAGTACCGCGTCAGATTTTGCTAGGTTGATTACCTTACCACCCGGCACAATCAAATCGTACGGTTGGTTGTTTGCCTGACGCTGCCTGTGGGAATGTGCGATCGTCTTCTCAATAACTTGGGCGAAGTAATCGCTGCAGTGTTCCCCAACCTTATGTCTGAAGTGCGATTCAACCACTTCACCTACAGCAGCAGTCATCGGCTCCTTGCAGCCCGGACACACCAAATCCGCATACTTGTGGCGATCTTCTGGCACAATATCTGCCGCCTCGACAATCTCGCCATCGGAATTCTCTGCATAATAAAATTGAACCATTTCATCCTCTTTGACGCTCTAATCGGAAACCAATTCAATCCGAATATCGAATGGGCAGAACTCGCCAAATGTAGGTAGGAATTGCTTCTGCGTGCAAGGGCAGAGCCTACAATGTTGCTAGATTTCCTAAAGCAGACATTGGTGCAACCTGCAGCATTAGTAGAATGGGCTCGAACCAGACCTTAGCCGCGGGAGGCCTTAAGGTCTGCTGTGCGGACAAACTCCCGCAATGATCTATGGGCGCAGGTCTGTTTTCGACAGCTGCATCCATTTGGAACCCACTAGAATAACAAGTACCACGGTCAAAGTTGTTGCACCGGACTTCAGAATTGTGGCCGTACTGACAGCGTAAACCAGAGGCGCAGAGACCTCTGGCCAGCTCCGGATCATGGTCACGATGCCAAGGTTTTCAGCATAGTCGAGCAAAGCGCTGCCGATGGAAAGTGCGACCCCAATGTGGATAAGCCTTCTGTTCGACAGTCTCCGTCCAAACCAGAGGATTGTCGCGCTTAATGACAACGCGAGCATTGCCGGATAAAGTGTGTCCAAGGTGATCTGACGGCTTAGATAATATTCGCGTCCATCTGCGCCTAGCGATGCAAGCAAAATACCAGCCTCTTTGGGGGCATAGCCAAACGGGCGCATGTCAAAGGGGATCTGTCCCGAAACTGTTTGGATTTCGGCGAGCGTGACAGTTATCATAAGATAATAAAGTGATGCAGCAATAAATCCTGAACCAACTGCGATAGGTCCGGCGTGCTTTGACAGAATTCCGTTTGTCATTTTGTAAACTCCTCGATTTGTGCCATATCTGCCCTCAGACAAAGTCGGCTGCATTATCATTTGATAAGGGACTCCAAAATGGATTTACGGACGTTTCTAATGCAGTCACACGACCTTTCGGATGCGGGTTGCGTTGACGAATTCTCGTCAGTTTGGAAACGAATTCGTTTGGACAAAGGGGCGCATCTGGCGCGGCAGGAGCAATCCGAAACAGATGAATTTGTTCTTTTGTCAGGGTGTTTGGCGAGTAGTATTTGTGACCAAGACGGAAAAGAAGTTTGCGTCGGATTTTATGTCGGACCATGTGTCGTCACACCAAACATAGCGAGAACGCGCGACGGGTTGTCACTCGTTTCTATCGTCGCAACGACCGACGCCTTGTTGGCGCGCATTGACAGTGATCTGCTTTCAAATCGGATGATTTCGTCTGAACCCGTCCGGAATTGGGCCAATGGTATTCTGCGTGAGGCCTTATGCCGGAAGGTGGATCGAGAGTGGTGCCTCGCCGCACTTAGCGGGGCTGATCGGCTCGCCTGGTTTCGCCAAGAATTTCCTGACTATGAAGACACGTTTCCCCATAGTTTGATCGCCTCTTATTTGGGGGTCACACCTGTCACAATGAGCCGCTTGCGGGCCAGGGATAAAAATCGATTGTAAGTCGACCTTCGAGCTTTAGCTGCGACAACACTCAAAGTTGTCTCCGGGCAGAGGCGACCGTCTGGTCAAGGTAAGTAAAAGTGGTTTGTGTCGAAACCAAACGTTTCAACAAAAAACACCCCCGCAGTTTCCTGCGAGGGTGTTTCTTAAATCTTATGACGCGTGAACTTAGTTCAGCGAGCCGTCGATGCCTTTGCAAGCGTCGACCAGACCTTGAACAGCCTTCACCGATACGTCGAACATTTCCTGCTCTTCTTTGTTGAGCTTGATGTTGACGATTTTTTCGATGCCGCCAGCGCCGATCACGGTTGGAACGCCAACATACATGTCTTTCACGCCCAGATCGCCGTCACAGTATG
Source organism: Shimia thalassica (assembly GCF_001458215.1). Taxonomy (GTDB): domain Bacteria; phylum Pseudomonadota; class Alphaproteobacteria; order Rhodobacterales; family Rhodobacteraceae; genus Shimia; species Shimia thalassica. The sequence goes on from NZ_CYTW01000003.1 coordinate 257,912, forward strand.
CGGCACATGGCAGAACGCGTTTCTGGTCTTTCAGGTATGCTTCGGCCATTTCGATTGCCGATGCAGCTGGAGCATAGAAAGCCGAACCTGTTTTCAGCAGGCCAACGATTTCCGCGCCGCCGTCACGGGTGCGCTGAACCATTGCGTCCAGTTTCTCTTGTGTGGTCCAGCCCATTTCGATCAGATCGGGGAGCGGGATACCGGCAACGGTCGAGTAACGAACCGAAGGTACCATGGTGTCGCCGTGGCCACCCAGAACAAATGCAGTCACGTCGCGCATAGACACGTTGAATTCTTCTGCAAGGAAGTGACGGAAGCGTGCCGAGTCAAGAACGCCAGCCATGCCGCAAACTTTGTGTGCTGGCAGGCCCGAGAATTTCTGCAGAGCCCAAACCATCGCGTCGAGCGGGTTGGTGATGCAGATAACGAATGCGTCAGGTGCGTGGGCTGCGATGCCTTCGCCAACCGACTTCATCACTTTGAGGTTGATGCCCAAGAGGTCATCACGGCTCATGCCTGGTTTACGTGCAACACCAGCGGTCACGATGCAAACGTCTGCGCCCGCGATGCCAGCATAGTCGCTGGTGCCGGACATGTCGGCGTCGATTTTCTCGACTGGGCCGGATTCAGCAATGTCCAGCGCCTTGCCTTGTGGCAGGCCGTCGGCGATATCGAAAAGAACAACGTCACCCAGTTCTTTCAGGGCTGCGAGGTGGGCGAGCGTGCCGCCGATGTTACCTGCGCCGATAAGGGCAATCTTGGGTCTGGCCATAGGATTAGTCTCCGGTCCGGTTGAATTGTCGCGGGTGGCTTAGGCGCAAATCACATTTGACGCAAGTGTTTGCAGGCGCGGCGAAGCGTTGCACTTTGCGCAAAATGGCTGAAAACTCCTTGGACTCTAAGGCTCTAAGTCACTTGCCCGAGTCGCTGCCGGACGGTAGAAAGTTTGGAAAAGGCATGATCGGGAGAAAAATTCGAATGGAATCGATTGCAAAAATTGCAGGAGCTTTGGCCGTGGCCGGGTTGCTTTTGAGCGCCTGTGGCAATGGGGGCAATACAACGAACAATGTTTCGACAACCACGGTTGGAGAAGAGTTGGCATCGCTGGAAACCGCATATGCGTCCGGGTTGCTGACCGAAAAAGAATACGAAGCACAGCGCAAGAAAATTCTGGAAAAGAAAAAGTGATTTTTTGCCAAAGGGCGGGGTCACAACGATGTCCTGAAGCAGTTGTATGACTGACAGTCCAGAAGTTTTTGCCCTCGCTGTTCTGGCGACGATATTCGCGGGTGTTTCCAAAGGCGGTTTCGGGTCCGGAGCCGCCTTTGCCAGTTCTGCGCTCATGGCGCTGGTCCTGCCTCCGATGCAGGCATTGGGCCTTATGTTGCCGCTTTTGATGCTGATCGATGTTGTGTCGCTGCCCCATTATTGGCGGCGGTGGAGCTGGCCGGAATCCAAAGTCCTGTTATTCGGATCAATACCGGGTGTTGCGCTTGGCGTAGCGCTTTTTTCAGTGGCGAACGATGATGTGCTGCGTCTTCTGATCGGTGGCGTGGCGTTGGGGTTCGTTCTCTGGCAACTTTGGCCGCGTAAACAAGCCCGTGCAAAGCTTCCCAACTGGGTTGGTCTGATTGCCGGTGCGACTGCCGGTTTCACCAGTTTTGTGAGCCACGCAGGTGGCCCACCGGTTGCGGTGTTTTTGTTGACCCGTGGCATTGATAAAACAACATATCAAGCCACGACCGTTCTTATCTTCTGGGTCATCAATATCGCAAAAGCGATCCCCTATGCCTTTTTGGGGGTGTTTTCACTTGAGGTTCTGATCGCTGATCTGTGGTTGGCGCCATTTGCCATTCTTGGAACATGGATTGGGGTAAAGGCGCATTATCTCGTCTCAGAACGCGTATTTTTCGGCCTGACCTATTTGTTGCTGACAGTCACAGGCTCAAAGCTGTTCTGGGATGCCCTGACCTAGCTCAGGCTTCCGGATCGAGCTGCGCAAGATCTGCAACGTCCAGTTCAAAGGCCTGCCCGGACGCCAGAAGGCAGGTCATGCCGTCTGGAAAGGTTACCGTGATGGTCCAGCTGCTTGTTTCGGAGGCAAACACTTCGACAATGGCATTGTTGGAGGCAAGACCGGCTGCCTTGCGCAGTTCTTTGTGCTTCTGGCTTAGTTGTTCCAGAACGATAGCACGGGGGGCACAATTTGCGGGCTGTGACGCGGCCTGATCTGCGGCCAAAGCCATAATCCCGAGCCCCATCGTTGCTTTCAAAAACGTATTTTTCATTTGGGCACCTTGCAATAATCTGAGAAATTTCGTGCTGCTTGGGCCTGCAATCCTGCCTGAAAACGGCTCAAACCTGGATTAACGCTGCGTACGGCGCGGTTTCTTCTGCGCTGCGGCATTTTTCACCTTGAACTTATCGGTAAAAAATGGCCCATTCCGCGCAACTTTATTTCGGAGAGACTCATGGATCAGCGCGCACGTCCTTATCGTTCGGTACTCTATATTCCCGGCTCGAAAGAGCGGGCCTTGGAAAAAGCCAAAACATTGCCGGTGGATGCCGTCATTTTTGACCTCGAGGACGCCGTTGCCGTTGATGAAAAAGAAAACGCGCGCGGGATTCTGAAAGATGCACTGGCCAACGGTGGTTATGGCAGCCGCATGCGGATTGTTCGTATCAACGGGCTTGATACTCAATGGGGCGAGGCGGACGCAAAAGCCGCTGCAAGCATGGATTGTGATGCTGTGCTGCTTCCCAAAGTGGAAAGCGCCGCTCAGGTGGATGCGCTGGCAGCTTTGGTTGGAAATAAGCCGATCTGGGCCATGATGGAAACGCCACGCGGCATGCTGAATGCTGCGGAAATTGCCGCTCATCCGCAGTTGACCGGTTTCGTCATGGGGACCAATGACCTTGCAAAAGAGTTGCAGTGCCGGTTCCGTGCGGATCGCCTGCCGATGCTGACGTCACTGTCGCTGTGCCTGCTTGCGGCCAAGGCCGAGGGCATTGTTATCGTTGATGGCGTATATAACGCCTTCAAAGATGCCGAAGGTCTGAAGGTTGAATGCGATCAGGGCCGTGACATGGGCATGGACGGCAAAACGCTTATCCATCCGGCGCAGGTCGAAGTGGCCAACGCCGCGTTTGCTCCGACCGAGGCCGAGATCGATTTGGCACGCCGCCAGATTGCCGCTTTCGAAGAAACCGAAGCAAAAGGCGAAGGCGTCGCGGTGGTTGATGGCAAGATTGTCGAAAACCTCCATGTGGTGACCGCCAAGGAAATCCTCGCGAAAGCAGATGCAATCGCCGCGCTTGAAGGGTAAGCCTGTCTCCAAGACCAAATAACCAGCGGAGAGCGAGATGATACTTTTGGTACTTGGGGTTTTGCTGTGGGCCGGTGCTCACTTTTTCAAACGGTTGATGCCTGACGCGCGGGCAAAAATGGGCGATGCCGGCAAGGGCGCCGTAACGGTGGCCCTTGTGATCAGCATCGTCTTGATGGTGATCGGTTATCGCAGTGCGGAAGTGATTGATCTGTGGATCGCTCCGGGCTGGATGGTGCATGTGAACAACTTTTTGGTGCTTGTCGCGATTTTCATGATGAGCCCTGCACCGAAAAAAGGGAAAACCCTGAACGGAATGCGCCACCCGATGCTTGCGGGTTTTCGCGCCTGGGCCTTTGCGCACATTCTGGTGAACGGTGATGTTGCCTCTTTGATCCTGTTCGGTGGATTGTTCGTCTGGGCGCTGCTTGAGGTGGTGATCATCAACAAAAGCGAACCTGAATGGACACCCGGACCTGCCGGTAGCTATGCCAAGGACGGTATGTTCCTTGTGGCGTCTTTGGTTTTGATGGCGGTCATCGGGTACATCCACTATTGGGTCGGTCCTTGGCCATATCCGGTGTAAGCACATGAAACTTTACAGGTTTTTAAGCGAAGAAGATACGTCGGCATTCTGTCACAAGGTGACAGATGCCCTAAACAAGGGATGGGAGCTGCATGGCTCTCCGACCCAGACGTTTTGCCAACAGACGGGCGTGATGCGCTGCGGTCAGGCGGTCGTCAAGGAGGTCGAGGGAACCTACACCCCTGACACAAAACTAGGAGAACACTAAATGGCCAAGACCAATCCGGGCCGGTTTTTTGAAGACTACACGCTGGGGCAGGTGATCGAGCACGCGGTGCCGCGCACCGTGTCTGGCGGCGAGCGCGCCTTGTATCATGCGCTCTATCCTGCACGTCATGCATTGTATTCCTCGGATGCGTTTGCACAGGCAAGCGGTTTGCCAAAGTCACCGATTGATGACTTGGCTGCGTTTCATGTTGTTTTCGGGAAGACGGTTCCGGATGTGTCGCTGAATGCGGTGGCCAACCTTGGATATGCGGAAGGGCGCTGGCTCAAACCTGTTTACGAAGGGGATACACTGCGCTCGACTTCGGAAGTTATTGGTCTCAAGCAAAATTCGAACGGGAAAACCGGCGTTGTTTATGTGCGCACCCGCGGGATGAACCAGAACGATGATGTCGTGATGGAATATGTGCGTTGGGTGATGGTGCGTAAACGTGATGTGGATGCACCCGCACCTGAAACGGTTGTTCCCGCGTTGAACAAAGTGATTGCGGCCGAGGATCTGGTCATCCCTGAAGGGTTGGATTTCTCGAACTATAACTTCGCCTTGTCAGGTGAAGCGCATCGTTGGGGAGACTATGAAGTCGGTGAAACCATTGATCACGTCGACGGCGTGACGCTGGAAGAAGCGGAACATATGCTGGCGACACGTCTTTGGCAGAACACTGCCAAAGTGCACTTTGATGCTACGTTCCGGCCAGACGGTCAGCGGCTTATCTATGGTGGGCACATTATCTCGTTGGCACGCGCGTTGTCGTTCAACGGCTTGGCCAACGCCCAGATGATCGTGGGTCTCAACGGCGGCGCCCATGCAAATCCGGCCTTCTCGGGTTTGACGGTCAAGGCGTGGTCCGAAGTTCTGGACAAGGCCGAGACCAATGTGCCGGGTGTCGGGGCGATCCGGTTGCGGCTTGTGGCCACAAAAGGCGGCGCTCCGTTCGAACTGCGCGGCGAAGACGGCAAGTATCTGCCAGATGTTCTGCTGGATTTGGACTATTGGGCGCTTATGCCCATTTAATCACAACTTTGCTGTGTGATGCCAAGAAGCGCCCCTTTTGTGGGCGCTTCTTTTGGTTTCGGAGGCCGAAAAAGAGGCTGATTGGCAGGCAAATTCGAGCGCGCCCATTTTTGTGATCACAACTTGGGCGACCCATTCGCGACGCAAGAGAATCTCTGAATGTCGCAGGTTAAGGCTCTGCGCTGTTGTTTTTGTGAAATAAACCTGAGTGTTTTTGTGCGATTTAAATATGTGATCACGTTTTTTTTCGCGTGATCACAAAACTTAAAGAATCTACAAGGTTGCGCCAAAAAACCGCGCCTTTAGCGCTGCCACAGCCGTGACAAGTAACAAAAAACCCTTAGTAAGAGTATTGAGGGAAACCGAAAGGATTCAACATGGCTGATGTGAACCGGGGCAATCGCCCGCTTTCGCCGCATTTGTCGATTTACCGGCCGCAGCTGACGTCTGCGACATCGATTTTTGCACGTATTACCGGCGTGGCCCTTCTGGGCGCTGCCGTTCTTGTTGTTTGGTGGTTCTTGGCCGCCGCTTCAGGACCAGAATATTTTGATCTAGTGAACGGCTTGATGACGTCGTTCCTCGGAGATTTGGTGATGTTCGCCGCACTTTGGGCGATTTGCTATCACTTCTTGTCGGGCCTGCGCCACTTGTATTGGGATACAGGTCGCGGACTTGAAATTGAAACTGCCGAGAAGCTGGCCAAGGGCGTGATCATCGGATCATTTGTTCTGACCTTTCTCTTTGCGTTGATCGTCTGAGGGAGATTTACACATGGCATTCCTGACCGACCGCAAACGCGCCGAATATCGTGGCTCTTCGCGCCATGGCACAGAGCACCTCTGGGGCCAGACCATTAGCGCTGTTGGCCTCGCGATCCTTGTTCCCCTGTTTATTCTGACCTTTGGCAGCATTCTGGGAAGCACCTATGAAGAAGCGATCGCTTATTACCAGCGTCCGTTCCCGGCGATTATCGCTGGCATGACAATCACTGTGGCGATGATTCACTTCCGTCACGGCATTCAGGTTGTCATCGAGGACTATACGCGTGGTCTCACGAAGAAATTCCTGATCATCGCGTGTACCTGCATCGCATACGCCATCGCGGCCACCGGGCTTTTTGCCTTGGCCCGTATCGCACTTTAATACCGGAGCCCGAACATGGCTGCTTACGAATACGAAACTCATGAATATGACGTGGTTGTGGTCGGCGCCGGCGGCGCTGGTCTGCGCGCCACGCTGGGCATGGCCGAACAAGGCCTGCGCACCGCTTGCGTCACCAAAGTTTTCCCGACCCGCTCGCACACTGTTGCCGCCCAAGGTGGTATCGCTGCGTCGCTGGCCAACATGGGGCCGGATAACTGGAAATGGCACATGTACGACACCGTAAAAGGGTCGGACTGGCTGGGTGATACGGACGCGATGGAATATCTCGCGCGTGAAGCCCCCAAAGCGGTTTATGAACTGGAACACTATGGTGTGCCGTTCTCGCGGACCGAAGAAGGTAAGATTTACCAGCGTCCCTTTGGCGGACACACCACCGAATTTGGTGAAGGTCCTGCGGTTCAGCGGACCTGTGCCGCGGCGGACCGGACCGGTCACGCTATCTTGCACACGCTTTATGGCCAGTCGGTCAAAAACAACGCCGAGTTCTATATCGAATACTTCGCGATTGATCTGATCATGTCGGAAGACGGTCAGTGTCAGGGTGTTGTTTGCTGGAAGCTCGACGACGGCACCATGCACGTCTTCAACGCCAAGATGGTTGTTCTGGCGACAGGTGGTTACGGTCGTGCGTACTTCTCGGCGACCTCGGCCCACACCTGCACCGGCGACGGTGGCGGTATGGTGGCCCGCGCGGGTCTGGCCCTGCAGGATATGGAATTCGTTCAGTTCCACCCAACCGGAATTTACGGCTCGGGTTGTCTGATCACCGAGGGTGCCCGCGGTGAAGGCGGTTACTTGACCAACAGCGAAGGCGAGCGGTTCATGGAGCGTTATGCGCCCCAGTACAAAGACCTCGCGCCACGCGACTATGTTTCGCGTTCGATGACCATGGAAATCCGTGAAGGCCGCGGTGTCGGCGAACATGGCGATCACATTCACCTGAACCTGAACCACTTGCCAGCCGAAGCACTGGCCGAGCGCCTGCCGGGCATCTCGGAAAGCGCCAAGATTTTTGCTGGTGTTGACGTGACCAAAGAGCCGATCCCGGTTCTGCCGACGGTGCACTACAACATGGGTGGTATCCCAACCAACTATTGGGGTGAGGTTCTGAACCCGACTGCCGAAGATCCAACCGGTGTTGTACCGGGTCTGATGGCCGTGGGTGAAGCGGGTTGTGCGTCGGTTCACGGTGCAAACCGTCTGGGCTCGAACTCGCTGATCGACCTTGTTGTCTTTGGCCGCGCCGCCGCGATCCGCGCTGGCAAGGTTGTTGACGCAGACAGCGCCAATCCGGTTCTGAACCAGGCTTCTGTTGATGCCGCGTTTGACCGCTTTGATGGTCTGCGCAACGCAAAAGGTGGTACGCCAACTGCTGAGCTGCGTCTCGAGATGCAGCGCACGATGCAGGCAGACGCCGCAGTCTTCCGTACAGACAAGACCTTGAAAGAGGGTGTCGAGAAGATGACTGCTATTGCTGCAAAAATGGATGACCTGCACGTCACCGATACGTCGCTTGTCTGGAACTCGGACCTGATGGAAACTCTCGAGCTGGGCAACCTGATGCCAAACGCTCTGGCGACAATCCATGGGGCAGAGGCACGCAAAGAATCTCGCGGTGCACATGCGCACGAAGATTACTCGACGCGTGACGACGAAAACTGGCGTGTTCACACCGTTAGCCGTGTTGAAGGAAACAAGGTTGACCTGAGCTATCGTCCAGTTGTTGTCGATCCTTTGACGACAGAAGATGAAGGCGGCATTAACCTCAAGAAGATCGCGCCCAAAGCGCGGACTTTCTAAGGTAGGGTCTCGCTTGTGGCTGTGATCAACGACATAAACGCACCCCAGAGGGTCATCGTACATATCGGTGCCCAGAAAACCGGGTCGACGTCGTTGCATCATTTTCTATCGCGTAATCAGGATGCGCTTGCCGCGCGTCTTGATATCCGTGTGCCGGTCAAGGGCAGCATTACCCGCGAACTTGGCCGCACATGTGCGCTTTACAGCCTCAAACCGGAAACGCACGAGGATGATCTCAAAGATCTGATTTGTACGGTTCGCGACGACCTGACGTCGGACGACCGTGTCTGCATCATCTCGCATGAAAACATATGCGGGGCGATGATGGGACGGGCAGGCGTGACCGATCTTTATCCGGCATTGCCAAAGATCATCGCGTTGTTCGAACAAAACCTCGCGCCGTATTCTCCCGAATACGTTTTCTATACCCGCGAGATGCAAAGCTGGAAATCAAGCGTCTACAATCAGGCGGTCAAGTCAGACAGTTATGCCGGAACCCGTGAAGAGTTCCTTGAGCAAACCCGCGCCAGCAAACGTTGGACCGAGTTGCAGCATGACCTTGAAGCGCGCCTTGGCAAAGACCGCGTTCGCTTTTTTGCTCTGGAAGACGAGCAGACACCTGATCGGCCCGGACGCCAGCTTTTGCGCTTTGCGGGTCTGACAGACGCAGACATCGACACGCTGCAACCGGTCGCCGGTCGCAGCAACCAGAGCCTCAATGATGGCTCGCTTGAATTCATGCGCCAACTAAATGCGCTTGGGCTGGCTCGTCCTGCTCGCAGGCAGGTGGCGGAACTGGTGAAAAACAATCAAACGCTTTTTGCGGCAGAAGAAACTGCGCGAAAGCTCTGACAAGGACTAGGAAGCGTATACCTTGGGTATGCGCCACCGAAAGGAGAGATCATGGTTGAATTTGCATTGCCGAAGAACTCCAAGATTACCGTAGGTAAAACTTGGCCCAAGCCGGAAGGCGCGACCAACATTCGCAAATTCCAGATCTATCGCTGGAACCCGGACGACGGCAAAAACCCATCGGTCGACACCTATTTTCTGGACATGGACAAATGTGGTCCCATGGTTCTGGACGCGTTGATCAAGATCAAGAACGAGATTGACCCGACCCTGACCTTCCGCCGCTCGTGCCGCGAAGGGATTTGTGGATCTTGTGCAATGAACGTTGACGGGATCAACACATTGGCCTGTATTTATGGTCTCGACGAGATCAAAGGCGACGTGAAGATCTATCCACTGCCGCACATGCCGGTTGTGAAAGACCTTATTCCAGATCTGACACACTTTTACGCTCAGCACGCCAGCATCATGCCGTGGTTGGAAACCAAGACCAACCGTCCGGCCAAAGAATGGCGCCAGTCGATTGAAGACCGCAAGAAACTTGATGGTCTGTATGAGTGTGTGATGTGCGCGAGCTGCTCGACCTCATGCCCAAGCTATTGGTGGAATGGTGACCGGTATCTTGGACCAGCAGCGCTGTTGCACGCGTACCGCTGGATCATCGATAGCCGTGACGAAGCCACGGGCGAGCGTCTGGACAGCCTTGAAGATCCCTTCAAACTGTATCGCTGCCACACGATCATGAACTGCGCAAAAACCTGCCCCAAAGGCCTGAATCCGGCCAAGGCGATTGCTGACATCAAAAAGATGCTGGTTGAACGCAATATCTAAACCCTTCGTTTCGGTGTTTGAATGGTGACAGGTTTTAACGGGTTTTCGACGCCCATTGATGTTGCACATGGCAACGCCGAAGTTTGGGGAATTGACCAAGTGGTGCTGGCTGATGGCCGTGCCGCTGTGGTCTGGACAGAAGACGGAAACGCAGCCACATGGCTGCGTTTCTTCGATTCAAACGGTGTGCCGCAAGGTGCCGCGGTGCGGGTCACCGGAGAGAGCAATCGCGGATCGGTGACCCAACTGGCAGATGGCTCGTTGATCGTCGCATATTTGGATCTGGACGAATCCTATGGCGATATTCTCGCACGTCGATATTCGCCAAACGGCACTTTGCTGGGACAGGAACAGATCGTGTTCAACGATGCGTCTGCAACGATCTCGATTTCTCCCGAACTTACGGCATTGCCAGATGGCAGCTATCTCGCGGTCTTCACTGTTTGGGGGCTGGATGCTGATCGGTATGGCGTTTTTGCCCAACGTATGTCTGCGACAGGGAATGCTCTGGGTGATCTGATTCAGGTGAACCAGACTGAAGAAAGCTTCCAATCCGGAGGGAGCGCGACACGATTGAACGACGGTGGGTTCGCGATAACGTGGAAATCCAGAGACGTCGATGGCAGCTTCTATGCTGTGATGGTGCGCCTTTATGATCAGAACGGCACGCCCACCAGTTCCGAGATGCAGGTGAACCAGTACAGCCGCAATAGCCAAACCGACCCGTCCATAGCAGCGCTTGAGGGTGGTGGCTTTGCGATAGCATGGCAAAGTGAAGCGCAGGACGGCTCGGACTACGGGATCTATGCCCGTGTCTATTCCGAAGCGGGCGTGGCTTTGGGGTCAGAGTTTCTCGTCAACCAACACATCTGGAACGATCAGGCCGATGCGTCGATCGCGGCGCGGCCGGACGGTGGTTTTACGATCGCATGGCAAGATGAAATCTCTTCGTCCCAATCCGAATTCCGGCTAAGGGATTTCGACAGCGAAGGATCGCCTCTGGCGGATGAATACGCGGGGCCTGTCACGGACGCCGATTTTCATGTTGGACCAGAAATTGGAATCGGTCCTGATGGCGCGGCCTACCTGGTTGGTCTGACCCGAGACAATGGCGCCGACACGCTTGGCGTTGTGGTGAGCACGGCCGGTTTGCTGGCGGTTGGTGATGCGACAGACAACACGTTGCAGGGCAGTGGTGGTGCCGACCGAATTGAGGGTCACGGCGGACATGACACCATCCACGCCGGCGACGGGGCAGATACGGTCTTGGGTGGCGCCGGTGACGATAGGATCTGGGGTGGCCAGACAGAAGCGGATCGCCGCGACCTGATCTATGCCGGAGTAGGCGATGATCTGGTGAATGCGGGCTATGGGAATGATGAGGTACGCGGCGACGCAGGCAACGATATTCTCAACGGTCAGGTTGGCGCAGATACGTTGATTGGTGGACTTGGAGATGACACCCTGACCGGGGCGTCTTTGGGGGATGTTCTGTTCGGAGGCAGCGGTCAGGATTTTCTGAACGGTGGATTTGGGTTTGACCGCCTCAACGGGGGCGCGGACGCAGATCGCTTTTTCCACTTGGGTGTTTTCGATCACGGCTCGGATTGGGTCCAGGATTTTTCCAACGAAGATCGTTTGGTTTTTGGACAAACGGCCACCTTTGATCAGTTTCAGGTGAATACCGCACAGACACTTGGGGCAGGGGACAGCGACATTGACGAAGCCTTTGTTGTGTTCCGCCCCTCCGGACAGGTGCTTTGGGCGTTGGTCGACGGTGCCGCGCTGGACAGTGTGACTCTGCAAATCGCGGGGCTGGGTGAAGCGGAGCTTCTTCTTTAGAAACTGCGGGAAAATCACGCAGCATCAATTGGTTGACCCTTGGTCACGATTGCAACTGCTGCATGGCGCAGATGCAATATTGTTGGATGAAAACGGCGTTTCAAAAAGCTACAACCGGCCACGGGAGGACGTTCTGACAGATATGGAGCACCCAATGTCGAACTCGAACAGCACTCAAAAAAGCTCTGCCAAACAGGCACTGGACTTGCTAGAGCAATCATATGCTTACTATCAGCCCCCTCTGAAAACGGTAGCCAAAGGCCAATCCGCACTGGAAGCCGAGACATATTACGAATACGTCAAAGCTGCCTGAGAAAAACACGCCCCTGAAACGGGGCGTTTTTTTTCGAAGATTTCACGAAATGGGCACGATAGGCGGCAGCCGGCCCATTCCGTTTGCTATCCTTGTTAGACCCGCTCACAACATTGGGGATTGCCCTTGCGTGCGGCACAAGGCAGAGTTTTCTGTATGAGTGACTTACATAAACCGCCCCTTGATGCCGAAGATCGCCGCGCTGTTGCGCCGGTCATTTGCTATCCGAATGAAACGCTTCCGGTTCCCCAGATTGACCTGTATCGGTCTGCGCGCGCGACGGCGCAAAAGGTGGACGAAGTTCTTGTTCCACCGCGGGACGCCTGCAGCTTTCGGGTGCCAGCAGGTCAGTTTTTTCGCATTTCTTCTGTCGAAGGGTCGCAGGTTGGGGATCTCAACTTGTGGAATGCAAATAATCTGAGCGAACGGTTCTATTCCGGTAAAACGAGGGCGCTGCACGGCACGCATATCACCACAGGTGAACGCATGTGGACGGCCTTTCCCTATCTCAGACCGATGGCGACCATCACAGAAGACACCTTGGGGTGGTATGGCATCGATGCGTTTGGAGGGTCTGTGCATGATGTCATTGGGACGCGATGCGATCCCTACACGGGCAACCTTTTGGCGGGATCACAGTATCACTACTGCTGTCATTCGAACCTGACACGCGCGCTGGCCGACGCGACAGGAATGTCTCTGGCAGAGGCCGAACCCTTTGTGCATGACGTATTGAACGTGTTCATGTGTACGGGGTTCACGCGGGACACCGGACAGTACTTTATGAAAGCCAGCCCTGTGCGCCCCGGCGATTATCTTGAGTTTTTTGCCGAGATCGACCTTCTGGGCGCCCTGAGCGCATGTCCGGGCGGGGATTGCTCTAGCGAACACAGTTCGGACACTGCGGCATGCTACCCTCTCAAGGTCGAGGTCTTTGCCCCAGCAGACGGGGCGCTTGACGGGTGGCAAAGCCCCGAACCGAATGGATACGATCAGAGCCACGGGCGCTAGGGCGCATGTCTTGCAAGCAACCGGCAGTCCTGCCTGATGCTTGCAAGTGAGCCGGGATAAACCACCGATCCCTAGCTGTGCACATAGTGCAGTTTGCTAAACTCCCTGCGCCAAGCGGCCGTTTCGGCGGCAAGGTCTTCTGGCGCATTGCTTCGCAGCGCCTTGGCAATCAGATGGGCAAGTTTTGGCGCGTGTTCTGCCGTCATGCCCCAACGCACAAGTTCTGGCGTGCCAATGCGCAACCCGTTCATGTCACCTTCGACTTCGTCGATGGGCAGGCCAATACCGCAAGCAAGAAACCCGGCCTTTCGTAGTGTTTTTGAAGCAGCTTGTCCTCCGCCAAACATGGCGGCCTCAAGTGCGAACTGATGAGACTGTGTGGCACCGTCCTTGGTCTGAAACAACGGAAGGCCTTCCGCCTTGAGAGCTGCGGCAAGGGCCTTGGCCATGCTGATCATCGCATCAGCGTAGGCTGCGCCGAAGTCTCGCCAATCCAAAAGGCTCATGGCAAGTGCTGCGGATTTGGCGACGTCAAAGTTTGCCGTCATGCCGGGAAACGCAATCGCATCCAGGCGTTCGGCAATGGTTGCGTCGTTGGTGACAATCAAACCCGAGGGTGGACCACCAAGGCTTTTGTATGTGCTCATGGTCATCATATGCGCGCCTTCCGCCAGCGGGTTTTTCCACGCTTTGCCAGCGATGATCCCGCATTGGTGGGCTGCATCAAACAGAACATGTGCGCCAACCTCGTCGGCGATGGCGCGAATTTCCGCTACAGGGTGTTCGATCAGGTTTAGGGATCCCCCGATGGTAATCAGTTTTGGTTTTACGGTTTGGGCCAGCGCGCGAAGCCCATCAAGATCTACCGAGTAACCATCGCTATCAACCGGGGCCTGATGGCTGTTTAAACCATAAAGGCCCGCGCAACCCGCAGCATGGTGTGTGACATGCCCGCCCACCGCCGCAGAGGGCGTAATGATCGCATCGCCGGGTTTGGTCAGGGCCATAAACCCATAGAGATTTGCGATGGCACCGGACGGGACACGGATTTCCGCAAACTTTGCGTCAAAAACTTCTGCGGCAAGTTCGGCGGCGATCACCTCGATTTCTTCGACCGCTTCGAGCCCCATTTCGTATTTGTCACCCGGATACCCAAGAGAAGGTCGGCTGCCCATGCCGCTGGCCAAAAGAGCCTCGGCGCGCGGGTTCATGACATTGGTCGCGGGGTTGAGATTAAAGCAATCCCGTTCATGTATCTGCCGGTTGTCTTCGGCAAGCTGTTCGAGCCGCGCGGCAACGTCGGCGCTGCTGTGCGTGGCAGTTTCGCCAGCGATTTTTTGTGTCAGGGTTTCTGTGAGTTCGGGCACCCACTGGCGCAGGGAAAGGTTGGGCATGATCTGTCTCCGATTGGCTTGCAGGGATTGAAGCCAAATGTGTGGTTTGACGCAAACGAGAATTCATGATTTCTAGGGGTAGAAAAGCTAGGTCTAAGAATGGCAATCAAACCCCCACGACCCAAAGGTCCCCCTTTGAATGCAATGCGCGCCTTTGAGGCAGCGGCACGTCTGGGTGGGTTCACCAATGCCGCCGATGAACTGTGTGTGACGCAAGGCGCCGTGGCGCAGCAGATCAAGACGCTCGAGGGCTGGGCAGGCGCCCCGTTGTTCGAGAGGAAAGCGCAGGGGGTCGTGTTATCGCGTGTGGGTCAGCAGGTGCTGCCGTCGGTCATTGAGGCGTTTGATGCGATGGGCCACGCGGTTCTTGAGCTGCAACAGGCGGCAAGTCCACACCGCATACATATCGCGGCCTTGCCCGCCGTGGCCCAGCTTTGGCTGTCTCCACGGTTGCCCGAGTTGCGGGCCATGATGCCGGAAATCGAAATCTCGGTAACGGCTCTAGAACAGGCCCCAAACCTCGCGCGCGAGCCCTTTGATTTGGCGTTGTTCTATGGCGCGAATGCGGACCAGGATATCGTGCGTGACCGGATTTTCCCGGTGTGTACGCCAGCACTGGGGCGCAAGGTGACATCAGTGGCGGATTTAAAGGGCGTGCCCTGTTTGTCAGATGCCGTTTGGGCCGACGACTGGACCCTTTGGCTGAGAACGGAAGCGCCGCAAGAGGACGTGATCCCAAGGGGGCCGGTGTATTCGCTCTATGCGTTGGCGGTCGAAGAGGCGCTAAACGGGGCCGGTGTTCTCATGGCGCACGAGGCCTTGGTCCAGCGGCATTTGGAAAGTGGCGCGTTGATCGCCCCGTTTGAAGGGGCGGTAGAAACAGGGCAGACATTGGGGATGCAGCTTCGCGATGGAAAACCGCGCCCCGCATTGGCCGCCCTGATCAAGTTGCTGTTAAGCGAAAGCAGCCTCTAGCGCGATTTCGACCATATCTCCGAAGCTACGTTCGCGATCTTCCGAAGGCAGGGCCTCGCCGGTCAAAAGGTGGTCCGAAACGGTCAGCACAGCAAGGGCACGGCGCCCATGGCGGGCCGCCAGATTATAAAGTTCGGCCGCTTCCATTTCGACGCCAAGGATTCCGTGGCGCGTCATCTGTTCGTTGATGTCGGGACGTTCATCATAAAACACATCCGAAGAGTAAATCCCGCCGACATGCGTTGGCGTGCCTTTGGCTTCGGCTGCGGACACCGCCGCGCGCAATAGGGACCAGTCTGCGCAGGGCGCAAAGTTGAGTTCTTTGAAAATGCCCGAAGAAGGCGTTGAAAGGCTGGAAGCGGTCATTGCAAGAATTACGTCACGCACCGCCACTTTGCGTTGCATGCCACCACAGGACCCAATCCGGATCAGGGTCTGAGCGTTATAGTCCCGGATCAGTTCGTTCACATAGATCGACAGCGAGGGCATGCCCATGCCAGACCCGTGGATCGTCACGCGATTGCCTTTCCATGTGCCAGTATAGCCCAACATGCCGCGCACTTCGTTTACGCAGACAGGGTTTTCAAGAAATGTTTCCGCCGCCCACTTTGCGCGATAAGGATCGCCCGGCATAAGAACGGTTTCCGCGATGTCGCCGGGCTTGGCTCCGATATGAATAGTCATGGTATGCTCCCTTGTTGGCGGCACGATAACACCGATGACGGGGGCGGCAATGTCCGGTTTTCCCCATCACGGGCAATCAGACACGAAAAAGGCCCCGAAGTTTCCCTCGGGGCCCTCAAATCCAAAACCCGCGAGGGTCTTATTCGGCGGCGACGGCCTTTGGATCGACCAGCGTCACCACATCCATCATGATTGTGTTCAGCTCAAAGTCTTTTGGCGTATAGACGCGGGCCACACCCATCGCACTCAGGCGTGCTGCATCGTCATCAGGGATGATGCCGCCAACAATCACAGGCGTTTCGCTCAGGCCTGCCTCTTTCATGCGTGTCATCAGTTCTTCGACCAGCGGAATGTGCGATCCCGACAGGATCGACAGACCCACCACATGTGCTTTGGTTTCAAGCGCAGACGTCACGATTTCTTCGGGTGTCAGGCGGATACCATCATAAGAAATGTCCATGCCACAGTCGCGGGCACGGAACGCAATCTGTTCCGCACCGTTCGAGTGACCGTCCAGACCGGGTTTGCCGATCACGAACTTCAAACGGCGACCAAGGCGATCCGAGGCGGCGTCAACTGCTTGGCGGATGTCGTCCAGACCTTCGGTTTTGTTCGATGGCGAACCAGAAACACCGGTCGGGCCACGATATTCGCCGTGGACGCTGCGCATTTGTGCGGCCCATTCACCGGTGGTCACACCAACTTTGGCAGCAGCAATAGATGCGGGCATGATGTTCTCACCAGCCTGAGCAGCAGCGCGCAGATCAGCCAGTGCAGTGCGAACGGCGTCGTTGTCGCGCTCGTTGCGCCACTCGTTCAGACGATCAATCTGTTGTTGTTCGACAGCCGGATCAACGACCATGATGCCACCGTCGCCTGTCATCAGCGGCGAAGGTTCGCCCTGTTGCCATTTGTTGACGCCAACAACAACGGTTTCTCCGGCTTCGATCCGGTTCAGGCGATCCGCATTGGATTCAACCAGACGGGCCTTCATGTGGTCGATGGCGCCGATTGCTCCACCCATGGATTCTAGTGTGCTCAGCTCGTGTCGCGCGCCTTCTTTCAGGGCGGCAACCTTTTTGTCTACGGCTGGGTTTCCGTCAAACAGATCTTCGTATTCAAGAAGGTCCGTTTCATAGGCCATAATCTGCTGCATGCGCATGGACCATTGCTGGTCCCAAGGGCGTGGCAGACCGAGGGCTTCGTTCCAGGCTGGCAATTGCACGGCACGCGCGCGGGCTTTTTTAGACAGCGTAACCGCCAGCATTTCGATGAGGATTCGGTAGACGTTGTTTTCGGGCTGTTGCTCGGTCAGACCAAGAGAGTTTACCTGAACACCATAGCGGAACCGGCGATATTTGGCGTCTTCGATGCCGTAACGTGTTTCAAGGATTTCGTCCCAAAGGTCGACAAAGGCGCGCATTTTGCACATCTCGGTCACAAAGCGGATTCCGGCGTTCACGAAGAAAGAAATACGTCCGCACAATGCTGGGAAGTCTTCTGCGGGCACCCGTGGCTTCAGGGCATCCAGCACCGCGATACCGGTGGCGAGAGCAAAGGAAAGCTCTTGCTCAGGTGTCGCGCCCGCTTCTTGCAGGTGGTACGAACAGACGTTCATCGGGTTCCACTTGGGCACGTTCGTGTAGCAGTACTCGGCCACATCCGCGATCATCTTCAACGACGGTTTGGGCGGGCAGATATACGTGCCACGGCTCAGGTATTCCTTAATCAGGTCGTTTTGAACGGTTCCCTGGAGTTTTTTGATGTCCGCGCCCTGTTCTTCGGCGGCGGCGATGTACAGCGACAACAACCAAGGCGCGGTGGCGTTGATCGTCATGGATGTATTCATCTGTTCCAGAGGGATCTGGTCAAACAGTGTCCGCATGTCGCCAAGGTGACAGACAGGAACGCCCACTTTGCCGACTTCGCCGCGCGACAAAACGTGGTCGCTGTCGTATCCGGTTTGGGTGGGCAAATCGAATGCCACGGAAAGGCCGGTCTGACCCTTGGCCAAGTTCGAGCGATATAGTTCGTTCGAAGCTTTGGCGGTCGAGTGACCTGCGTACGTGCGGATCAGCCAGGGGCGGTCTTTCTGCGTCTGCGACATGGGACGTCCTCTTGAATCGGTTGGGCAACTTTATTGCGTCAGAGCGTAGATATGCGAAATATCATGTGCAAGTCAATTCGCTGCGTCGCGGCGTTGTGTATTTTGCACAAGCAGCATACCGAGTCCGGTGTTGGAAAGGAATTGGAATAGGGGTGTCTGCGTCGATTGGAACAACCAGCCAGCGCGTTGTGGGTGGCGAGGTGGCTTGGGGTGGGGCCATTTCGCGAGATATTCTGTTTCGATTTGGAAAGGCCTGTTTCAAATATCTGTTTACCTGCGCGTCTGGAGTTGTAACTGTCGATGAATGACGTCGACTGTCGAATTGCCCCTTTGGCTGTTCATCCTGATCCTCTTGTTTGCTTTGGTGACGGCCGCAAGCCATTTGCTGTTTCCCTCTGTTCGCTGGTTCTTCCGGCGTCGGATGGAAAAGGCGGTTGCGCGCCTGAACCAACGCCTTGAACGTCCTATTGAGCCATTCAAGCTCGCGCGGCGGCACGACATGATCCAGCGCTTGATCTATTCGCCCGATGTGACCGAGGCCATTGTGGAACACGCCCGCGAACAGGGCATTCCCGAAAATGTCGCCTTTGAAGAGGCCAAGGGATACGCACGTGAAATTGTGCCGTCCTTTAGTGCCTCGGCCTATTTTGGATTTGCCATCCGGGTGGCGCGATTCTTGAGTCAGGCTCTTTATCGTGTGCGCTTGGCCCACTTTGATGAAGCGGGGCTTCAGAACATTTCGAAAGATGCGACGGTGGTCTTTGTGATGAACCACAGGTCAAACATGGACTATGTCCTGGTGACGTACCTTGCCGCGGAACGGTCTGCCTTGGCCTATGCTGTAGGAGAGTGGGCACGGGTCTGGCCCTTGTCGCGCTTGATCAAGGCAATGGGCGCTTACTTTATTCGACGTAAATCGCGCAACACCCTCTATCGCAAGGTTCTTGCGCGGTATGTCAAGCTGGCGACCGATGGGGGCGTGACCCAGGCGATGTTCCCCGAAGGCGGGTTAAGTCTGGATGGTGCGCCTCAGGCGCCTAAGCATGGTTTGCTCAAGTACATCGTTGAAGGATTTGATCCTGACGGCAAGGACGTTGTCTTTGTGCCGGTGGCGCTGAATTATGACCGCGTGTTGGAAGATCGGATCCTTATGGAAGCCATGAAGGGCGGGGGGCGTCGGTTTAA
Source organism: Shimia thalassica (assembly GCF_001458215.1). GTDB lineage: Bacteria > Pseudomonadota > Alphaproteobacteria > Rhodobacterales > Rhodobacteraceae > Shimia > Shimia thalassica. Next base: position 277,225 of record NZ_CYTW01000003.1, read on the forward strand.
TGCAAGGATCAGCGTCGTCACGGGGTTTTTCTTCAAACAAATGTGGCTGCGTCTGCGCGGGAAGTATCACAAGTTTGGCTATGCAGCCGTGAGTTTCGGGCACCCCCTGTCACTGGCCGCGTTTAGCAAAACCCGTAAAGGGGAAGTGTCTGAGGCGTTGGCCTATGCGTTGATGGACCGGATTGAAGCGGTTGTCCCAGTTTTGCCGGTGCCCCTCGTGGCTTCGGTGATTGAAGACGCCAAAGCGCCGATGTCGCGCGCAGCAATAGAGACCGCAGTCGGCGAACGAATTGCATTGCTCGACAAGGCGCACGTTCATTTGCCTCGAGATGACATGGCTTATGCCATTGAGGTCGGTTTGCGCACCCTGACGGAACGTAAAATGGTTTTGAAGGTGGCTGGCTGCTACAGCGTAAATCCTGAGCAAAAGACGGCTTTGGCCTTCTATTCAAACTCAATCCGGCACCTTTTGCGGTGAATTGTGCGCCTGCAGCGGGAATTTCTGCATCTGCTCGGTCATAAAATTACAAAATGACCTCAATTGTGGTTGCAATATTTCAAGGCCGTCGATATTTCATCTCTAGGAACCGCGATTCTGCATTGCGGCAATATGTTTTTAACTTCAGGAGGCTGACATGGCTCTGGACACTGATACCGGCATCGCGCCTTACGACGCACCAGAAAAAGATCTGTATGAAATCGGCGAAATGCCCCCATTGGGCTACGTTCCGAAGAAAATGTATTCGTGGGCCATCCGGCGCGAACGCCACGGCGAACCTGATAAATCCTTCGAGGTTGAAGTAGTCGACACATGGCAGGTCGACAGCCACGAAGTTCTGGTCCTCGTTATGGCCGCAGGTGTAAACTACAACGGCGTTTGGGCCGGCCTGGGTCAGCCGATTTCACCTTTTGACGTACACGGTCAGGATTATCACATCGCGGGTTCGGATGCTTCGGGCATTGTTTGGGCCGTTGGCGACAAAGTGAAAAACTGGAAAGTGGGCGACGAGGTTGTCATCCACTGTAACCAAGACGACGGTGACGACGAAGAATGTAACGGTGGCGACCCCATGTTCTCGCCGACCCAGCGTATCTGGGGTTATGAAACCGGCGACGGTTCGTTCTCGCAGTTCACACGTGTTCAGGCGCAACAGCTGATGCCACGTCCCAAGCACCTGACTTGGGAAGAGTCGGCATGCTACACGCTGACGCTGGCGACGGCTTACCGCATGTTGTTCGGCCATCACCCACACGAATTGAAGCCCGGTCAGAACGTTCTGGTTTGGGGTGCTTCGGGCGGTCTTGGATCCTATGCAATCCAGCTGGCGAATACTGCTGGTGCGAACGCGATCGGCGTGATTTCCGACGAAAGCAAACGCCAGTTCGTGATGGATCAGGGCGCCAAAGGCGTGATCAACCGCAAGGACTTTAACTGCTGGGGTCAGCTGCCCACCGTGAACTCGCCCGAGTACAACGAGTGGCTGAAAGAAGCACGTAAGTTCGGTAAAGCGATCTGGGAAATCACCGGCAAAGGTGTCAGCGTTGACATGGTGTTTGAACACCCTGGTGAGGCGACCTTCCCTGTTTCGACTCTGGTCGTGAAAAAGGGCGGTATTGTTGTGATCTGTGCCGGTACGTCCGGTTTCAACACAACATTCGACGTTCGCTACATGTGGATGCACCAGAAGCGTTTGCAAGGCTCGCACTTTGCGAACCTCAAGCAGGCTGCATCGGCCAACCGCCTGATGTGTGAGCGTCGTCTCGACCCGTGCATGTCGGAAGTGTTCACATGGGATGAAATCCCTGCCGCACACATGAAAATGCTGCGCAACGAGCACAAGCCAGGCAACATGTCCGTTCTGGTTCAGGCCCCCAAAACTGGCCTGCGCACAGTCGAAGACGTGCTGGAAGCCGGCAAGAAGTAAACTCGGTGTATCCGGGGGGTTAATCGCCCGGACGCATGAGAGCCACATAGATCGCCCGCGAATCACTGTCTGATTTGCGGGCGATTTACGTTTGAGAAATCCATTTGTGTGTATTCAGTGGTTTATCAGATCATGGCCCCGCTATTTTGGGGGAGTAAGAATACGTGAATTTATGAACAAACTGTGCTCGTGCTATGATTGTATTAACTTTTCATTAACCACCACACACGAGAGTTGAATATGAAATACAACTGGATACTCGACGTTCTCGCAGATCTTCGGACTTTTGCCGTAGCCAACGATTTGCAAGCGCTCGCTGAACAGCTGGAAGAAGCCCGGCTGGTTGCAGTGACCGAGATCGTCTCGACCGTGGAGGGCGCTGGTGCAACTGCACATGGGCATGACGCAACGACGAGAGACTATACTGGAGGAACTCGGGAGCGCCCCCGGGCTTGAATCTCTTCAAGGCGCGATCGAGAAGCTGCGAGATCATTTCCGTGTAGACCATCTGGTTTATCACTGGGTCAACACGGACGGGGATCAGTACGGTTGCGGGACCTATTCCGACATTTGGGTCGAGCGGTATTTGACGAAAGACTATCTCAGGGTAGATCCCGTTGTTATCGGGAGTTATCAAAAGTTCCACCCTGTTGACTGGAAGCGGCTTGACTGGTCAAGCAAGGCGTCGCGCGCTTTCCAGATGGACGCCATCGCGCACGGCGTCGGGAACCAGGGGCTGACTGTGCCAATTCGTGGCCCCAATGGCCAGTTTGCCCTGTTCACGGTCAGTCACCAGTGCAGTGACGCAGAGTGGGAGCAGTTCATTCAGAGAAACAGGCGCGATCTGATCCTGATTGCCCATGAATTCAATGAAAAAGCGCTCGAATTTGAACCGAGTCGGCAACCAGAGCAGCTGCGTGCGTTATCACCTCGAGAAGTTGACGCTATGACGCTTCTGGCATCAGGACAAAGTCGGGCACAGGTTGCAGAAGCGCTGTCCATTTCCGAGCATACCTTGCGTGTCTACATTGAGTCTGCCCGATCAAAGCTTGGGGCGCTGAACACAACCCATGCAGTTGCCCGCGCGCTGAGCTGGGGTTTGATAGTGGTTTAACAAAGCGTTAACGCACCGCCCGCCCTGTTAGGCTCGGCTTAACGAAGGTGTTCTAGTTATGTTCTCATTTCTAATGGGAAGGGATGCCAGAATGCTCCGTTATATCTACGCAGAAGACCTTGATGATTTCCCCAAGCTGAAACGCACAATGTTTCTTGATCGGGCGGATCAATTCAAAACCCGGCTCGGCTGGGAAGTGAACGTCGACGACACCGGCGAGGAACGTGACGAATACGATGCAATGAACCCGTTGTATGTCATCTGGGAAAAGCCGGATGGCCGCCACGGGGGGTCCATGCGCCTTTTGCCAACCACAGGTCCCTGTATGGTGAATGATCACTTTCTTGACCTGACAGATGGTGTGAAAATTCAAAGTCCCTTCATCTGGGAATGCACGCGATTTTGCCTTGCTCGTGATGCGGAACCCCGCACGGCTGGCGCTTTGATGTTGGGCGGCGGCGAGGTCATGCATGGATTCGGCGTTGAACACTATGTCGGCGTATTTGATGCCCGCATGGTCCGTATCTATCGCATGATCGGGTCGTCCCCGGAAATCGTTGGTGCAAAGGGCGAGGGGCGCGACCGAATCAGCGTTGGGTTGTGGGACTTTACCGAAGAGGCGCGTCTGCTTGTTGCCGAGCGCGCCGGAATTTCCCCAAGTCAATCACGGCACTGGTTCGACCTTGCCTTTGGCGGCCGGGAACATCCGAGCCTCGCGCGGATCGCCTGACAAAACCCTTAAGTCGCGCTGGTGCTTGTTCATAGGCGCCTGTAGGGTCTGCGCATGACGAATGCGCTGACCCTTTCTCACGACCAAGCCGAAGCTTTTGACCAGATCACCGAGCTACTGCGTGGCGTCGGCGTTGATCTGGATGAGGGCATTTTGACCCCACCTTCAGAGAGCAAACGCGCCATTGCTGCGGTGATGGGAAAGGCAGGGTCCGGCAAGACCTTGTTGCTCGCTGAACTGGTAAAAGCCCTTGAAGAGGCTGGCGTGGATATCGTCTCTGGCGACTATGAAGGAAAGCCCCGCAAAGACCGGCGCACGCTGGCCATTTTGGCGCCAACGAACAAGGCGGCGAGTGTTCTGCGCATGCGCGGGGTGCCGGCAACAACAATCCACCGCATCATCTATACGCCGGTCTATGATCCGGAATATGAAAAAATCGCAGAGTGGTTGGCTGGCGAGGGCGAGCGCCCTGAAATTGAAGAGCTGACAGATGAATCGCTTGATCGGGCATTTGCGTTCTATCAGCTTCACAAGTCGGTTCCGGGGGCTCTTGCCGCAGCTGGATTGCGCGGCTCGGATTTCATCACAGGCTGGAAAAGACGGGATGAGCCGCTGGACATTGGCCTTGTCGACGAAGCATCCATGCTGGACGAGCGACAGTACGAAGACCTGCGCGAGATTTTCCCGACTTTGCTGTTGTTCGGTGACCCCGCACAGTTGGCACCGGTGAACCAGTCCGGTGCGATGGTGTTCGACGGTCTGCCCGAACCTGCCAAGCTGCAATTGAGCCGCGTCCACCGACAGGATGCAGATAATCCCATCTTGGACCTTGCGCACGCGCTGGCGGATCCTGCGCTCGAGTTTCATGATTTTGAACGCATGATCGAGGAAAAGGCGCGTGTTGATGACCGCGTCATCATGGGGCAGCGCGTTGAAGTTGATATCATGGCGCGATCACCTGTTTTGGTGTGGCGCAATGCGACACGCATACGGTTGATCAACGCGTTTCGGCGGGTTTATGAAGCACCGGAAGACATGCTTCTGGAAGGGGAACCTCTGATCTGTGACGGGATCGAGCTTCCTGCCAAGCACAGAAAAAAGAGGTTGGACCTCGAGGCGCGCGGTCTCATCAAGGGGGCGCAGGTCATCTATCTGGGACCGGGTCGCAAACCGGGGTTTTCGCGTTTGCATGTGATCGGTGCCGAAGACCCGCGAGTCTCGGCCGCGTCTATTGTCAAAATTGAAATGCCCGATGAGGAAGAGCCCTTTATTCCCTATGCAGCCCGTATGGGGGCGACCTTTTTGCACGGGGCAGCAGTTACGATCCACAAGGCGCAAGGATCACAGTGGGAAGACGTTCAGGTTTTTGCACCGGATCTTTATGTTGCGGCTAAAATGGGTCGGGTCGAGGCGGGCCAACCGTTGTGGAAACGATTGGCCTATGTGGCGATCACCCGTGCGCAGGAACGGCTGTACTGGATTGTGCGCAATCGGTTGTCACGTCCTTCCGGCCCGTTGCAAACCGATGATTTGGTCAGCACACCTGCGCCATTGAAACTTGAACAAGAGGAAAGCGTATGAAGTCGATCCTGATAACCGGCGCCAGCTCTGGCATCGGGCGTGCCGCTGCCGAAACGTTTCTCGAAGATGGCTGGCGAGTGGGGGCCATCGCGCGCCGGGCCGACCGTCTGGAGGAACTGGCCGCGACCTCTGAAAACGTCGTTGCCCTTCCCGCAGATGTCACCGACGCCAAAGCCATGGAAGACGTTTTCACACGCTTCTCCAAAATTGCGGGGCGCTTGGACGTTTTGTTTAATAATGCCGGCATGTTTGGTCCTGCAGGGCCCATCAACGAGTTGACCGTTGAAGACTTCGAGCAGGTTTTGAATGTAAATGTGCGCGGCATGTTCATCTGTGCGCGTCTTGCTTTTGAGCAGATGCGCAATCAAACGCCACAGGGCGGCCGTATCATCAACAACGGGTCACTCTCGGCGCACAATCCACGCCCCGGTTCGATCTGTTACACGACGAGCAAACACGCGATCACTGGCATGACCCGCAGCCTGTCTCTTGATGGGCGTCCGTTCGATATTGCCTGCAGCCAGATCGACATTGGCAACGCGCGCACAGAAATGGTTGCGGATCTGACTGCCCGGGCCGCGCGTGAACATCCTGAGGAACCACCGATGCCTTCGATGGATGTCGCGGACGCGGCGCGGTCCGTTCTTCATATGGCGAACATGCCGCCAGAGGCGAATGTGCAATTTATGACGGTGATGGCAACCAAGATGCCCTATATCGGGCGTGGCTAGGGCGCTTTTCTGGCTCGGCGGGATTACCCGCCCTGCCGGACAAAGCGGAAAGCAGCAGATGCTCCCCATCCTGCGGCAATGGCAATCGCCAGTGACAACAGGCCATACAACAGTGGTTTTTGACGTGACAGGTTGAACAACCAGCGTTCAAGACCAACTTTGCGAACATCGATTGAAGTCTCGTATGACGACACAACTTCGCCGCCCCGGGTTAGCAACACGCGCGTGATATAATCGCCTTCAGTCAGATTGGCAGGCATTGCGACCGAGGTTCTGAACAGGGTTTGTTCGTCTACGGCGACCGAGTTTTCCAGCATCTGGTACAAACCGTTGTCTGTGCGTATGCGAATGACGGCCTTGGCAAAGCTTTGTGCGTCTTCAACACCCATAGGGGCCCCGACAGACCGGATTGCGCGGGGAATCGAAACCCTGTGGCGCAAATCCTCAACATCGGTGAGCACGTCCCCAAAGGGGCCACTGGTCGCCACGGCATAGAAACTGGGGGCGGCATCGACCTCAACGCTGTCGGCATTCACCCAGATGCCCAGCTTCTTTTCTTTCCGGCGCACCGTGACAGGTTGCAAGGGACCGGAAACCGTAACCAGAACTTCAAGTGGCGGATCCTGCTGGATTTCGCTTTCGCGTTTAACCGCGCCAAATATCAGAATTTCCGAGCCATCAAAATTGGCTGTGATCGCCACGCGGTTTTGACTCATGCCCAATACGACATCTTCCTGGGCGTGGACCGGCGCGGCCAGCAAAACCAGCAATGCAAAGAGAACCCGCAGCATCCTAGTGTCCTCCGGCCGGGCCAAGAGAGTACAACTCTGACGGCATAAGCAGAAGGTCCAGAGCAAGGTTCCCGCACACGACCAGAACCATAATCGCCAGAAGGATGCGCAGTTGCTCGGCCTTTAGGCGAGTCCCGATGCGTGTTCCGATCTGTGCCCCGACTACACCGCCGACCAACAGAAGAACAGCCAGCGCCATATCAACGGTATAGTTGGTTGTCGCGTGCAGCAAAGTGGTGAAGGCCGTCACAAAAATAATTTGAAACAGCGAAGTACCAACAACAACCTTGGTGGGCATTCCCAGAAGATAGATCATGGCAGGGACCATGATAAAGCCCCCACCGACACCCATAATTGCGGCCAGCACGCCTACCAACAAACCGACGATTAGTGGTGGAATAACCGAGATATAAAGGCCCGACACACGAAACCGCATTTTGAACGGAAGCCCGTGAATCCAGTTATGGTTCTTGCGTTTTGCAGGGGGGGCGTTTTTGCGAGTCCGGCGAATGGCGTTCAGGCTTTCGACAAACATCAGGCCGCCGATGACACCAAGGAACACGACATAGCAAAGCTTGACCAGCAGATCGACCTGCCCGAGTGATTTGAGGTAGTTGAACAGCATAACCCCAAAACCGGCGCCAATCAGGCCACCAATCAGCAAAACCGTCCCCATCCTGAGATCGACCGTTCGCCTTTTTAAATGGGCCAGAACGCCGGAAAAAGAAGAGGCCACAATCTGGTTGGCCTCTGTTGCGACGGCTACGGCAGGGGGGATGCCAATAAAGAACAGCAACGGTGTCATAAGGAAACCGCCACCGACACCAAACATCCCTGAAAGAATCCCCACAATTCCTCCAAGCCCCAAGAGCAAGAAGGCGTTCACGGAAACTTCGGCGATCGGTAGGTATATCTGCATGAGTTCAGTTAGCGTGACGTGGCGTGATTTTGCAACCTGTCTGGCGGGCAAAACCCTGACAGGATTGATGAATGTGCATGAACTGGACTTATCCGTTGGCCGTCAATGTGAAATTCGACACGGCCTCCCAAACATACGACATGCGATCTATCTCCTGCATGTCGGGATTTAGGCAACAACGCCCGCACAAATAGCAAAATGTGCGGGCGTCATAATTGGGTATGTGAAAACTGATTCCTGCCTCAGCGTTCTTTGACGTAGGGTTCGCCTCCGGCACGCGGTGGAATGGCTTTGCCCACAAACCCTGCAAGGATCACAACCGTCAGGATATAGGGCAGGGCATCCATCACCTGAACAGGGATCACGATGCCGCCAAGGTCGATGTTCTGATACCGCAGAGCGATCGCTTGCAGCAGGCCGAACAACAGACAGGCCCCAAGGGCATGCCACGGGCGCCACTTGGCAAAGATCAACGCGGCAAGGGCGATAAACCCGCGTCCCGCTGTCATGTCTTTGACAAAACCGGCTTGCAAGGCTGTCGCGAGGTATGCACCCGCGATACCGCAAAGCACGCCGCAGATCGCAACCGCCGCAAAGCGAAGCCCGATCACGGAAACACCTGCGGTATCAACCGCCGCCGGGTTTTCTCCGACCGCGCGCAGGCGCAGGCCGAAACGGGTGCGGAACAGAACCCACCACGTCAGGGGCACCAGCGCAAAAGCGATATAGACCAGTATCGAGTGGCCCGAGATCAGCTCATAGTAAAGAGGCCCCAGAACAGGCACGTCTTTCAAAGCTTCGGCAAAAGGCAGGGTAATCGGCTCGAACCGTGCACCACCGATCAGGGAGGGCGTCCGCCCCCCTTGTTTGAACCAGTTCTGTGCGACCAGAACTGTCATACCCGCCGCAAGAAAGTTAATCGCAACACCCGAGATCAGCTGGTTTCCCCGAAAAGTGATAGAGGCCAGCCCATGCACGGCAGACAGGATCAGCGACGCTGCGATCCCTGCCAAAAGGCCAATCCAGACCGACCCCGTCGTATAGGCAAACGCTGCCGAGAAAAACGCGGCGGCCAGCATTTTGCCTTCAAGGCCGATATCGAAGATGCCCGCGCGCTCGGAATACAGACCGGCAAGGCAGGCCAGCAACAAAGGCGTGGCAAGGCGCACGGTCGAGTCCAGCAATTGGAGAAGCGTCATGTAATCCATCATGCGTCTCCTTTCCGCATCGCGAGGAAGAGCTTTTCAAGCGGCATGCGCACCATATTGTCGAGCGCACCGGTAAAGAGGATGACCAAGGCCTGAATGACCACAATCAACTCTCTCGGAATGGTGGTCCACAAGGCCAGCTCGGCACCGCCCTGATACAAAAAGCCAAACAACAGGGCCGCCAGTAGCACGCCAAAAGGATGACTGCGTCCCATCAGGGCAACGGCAATCCCGATAAATCCGGCACCCTCGGTTGAGTTCAGGATCAAGCGTTCGCTTTCGCCCATCGTGGTGTTCACGCTCATCATGCCCGCCAGTGCGCCCGAGATCAGCATCGCGATCACGGTGATTTTGACTGGGGAAATACCCGCGTATTGTGCCGCGCTCTCAGAGTGGCCAAAGGCCCGCAATTCGTACCCAAGGCGTGTGCGCCAGATCAACACCCAGACAACCAGACACGCGGCCAGAGCCAGAAAGAAGGTCACGTTGGCGGGGGCGCCGCGGAACATGATGTTGTCCGCAGTTGAAAACATGTCCCTGAAGGTGGGCAAATGGGTGGCTTCCGGAAACTTTGCGGTTGCCGGGTCCATGGCGCCGACTGGCCGTAGAATGTTCACCAAGACATAATTCAGCAAAGCCGCAGCGATGAAATTGAACATAATCGTGGTGATCACAATATGGCTGCCGCGTTTGGCCTGTAGATATGCAGGGATCAGCGCCCAAAGCGCACCGAACAAAGCGGCCCCGACGCTTGCCCCGAGAATAGCCAGAGACCAGTGCGGCCAAGGGACGTAAAGGCAGGCAAGCGCGACACCAAGACCACCCAGCATGGCCTGACCTTCGCCGCCGATGTTGAACAGACGGGCGTGGAACGCCACGGCAACCGCGAGTCCGGTAAAGATAAAGTTGGTGGCATAATAGAGCGTATACCCCCAACCGGCGGACCGCATGAGCGCGCCCTCGACCATAAGTTTGAACGCGGCCCAGGGGTTTTCCCCGATCGCAAGGATCACGAGCGCTGACAGAATAGCGGCCAGAAGCAACGAAATTAACGGGATCAGGACGACATCCGCCCATTGAGGCATCTTATCCATTGTTCTCACCCTCGTGTTCTTCTTCTTGCAGCGCGAATTGCTGATCGACAACTTGCCAATCTTCGGCGGTGGGTTCTTGGGTTATGCCAGCCATCAAAAGGCCAAGCTCTTTTTCATCTGTCTGGCTTGGCACGCGTTCGCCCATGATGTGGCCATCAAACATGACCGCGATCCTGTCTGACAGAGACATGATTTCATCAAGTTCGACACTGACCAAAAGGATGGCTTTGCCTTGATCGCGCAGCTGCACGATCTGCTGGTGGATGAATTCAATCGCGCCAATGTCCACACCGCGCGTGGGCTGGCCAATCAGCAACAAATCAGGGTTGCGCTCGATTTCGCGGGCAACGACGATTTTCTGTTGGTTCCCGCCCGAGAAATTCTTGGCGGCCAGTTTCGGATGCGGCGGCCGCACGTCAAAGCGGTCCATCTGCTCCTGCGCTTTATCAAGGATGCCGGCGTTGTCCATCAGCATGCCTTTTTGGAACGCGGGATCATGGTGATATCCAAAGACCGAGTTTTCCCAAGCGGAATACTCCATGATCAGACCTTCGCGTTGCCGGTCTTCGGGAACATGGGCGATACCTGCGTCACGGCGTGCTTGTCCGTTCGAACCTTTGCCCGTCAATGGCAACTCTTGGCCGTTCATCCGGATGGTTCCGACACCATTGGCAAAACCGCCCAAAACTTCGAGAAGTTCCGATTGCCCGTTACCCGCAACGCCCGCGATGCCAAGAATTTCTCCCGCCTTCAAAGACAGGCTAATCCCTTTCAGCCGTTCAACGCCCTTGTCGTCTGTCACCCGCAGGTTTTCCACTTCGAGCACGGTTTGGCCGGGGGTGGCAGGCTTTTTGTCGACCCGTAGAAGAACCTTGCGGCCGACCATAAGCTCGGCCAGATGTTCGGGGCTTGTTTCCGCGGTTTTGACGGTTGCCGTCATCTCACCGCGGCGCATCACGCTGACCGTGTTGGTGATATCCATGATTTCACGCAGCTTGTGCGTGATCAGGATAATGGTTTTCCCCTCTTCGCGCAGCCGGTCGAGAATTCGAAACAGCTGATCCGCTTCGGCAGGGGTCAACACGCCTGTCGGTTCGTCGAGAATAAGGATATCTGCCTGACGGTACAGCGCCTTGAGAATTTCCACGCGTTGTTGGTGGCCGACCGACAGGTTTTCGATCAGAGCATCCGGATCAATGTTCAGCTCGTATTCCTTGGCCAGATGGGCCAGTTCCTTACGGGCCTTGGCAAGCGACGGTCGCAGCAACCTGCCGTCTTCTGCCCCAAGGATAATGTTTTCCAGAACAGTAAAGTTCTCAACCAGTTTGAAGTGCTGGAACACCATGCCGATGCCCGCAGCAATGGCCGCTTGAGAATCCGGTATCTGGGTTTTGTTGCCCTTGATCCAGATTTCCCCTCTATCGGCTTTGTAAAATCCATAGAGGATTGACATCAACGTGGATTTGCCCGCGCCGTTTTCGCCGATAATGCCGTGAATTGTGCCGGGCATGACCGAAATCGAGATGTCTTTGTTGGCTTGGACAGGACCAAAGGCTTTGGAAATGCCTTTGAGTTGGATGGCGGGTGCGGTCATGCGGGGTCTCCCAAACCGGCAAATCCGATCAGACGCAGGGGGCGATTATCGGTGTCACATTCAATAAAGTACTGGCCCATTTGCACTTGTCCGTCCGCCATACAGAAGGCGACAGTTGCGCGGAAATGGCCGCTTGTTTCGCTCAGGTTCCTGACCTCTGCAGACGCGCCGGGGGCGAATTGTGTATACATCGCGACGTAGGCAACCAAATCGTCAAACGATGAAATGGGCTCTGGGGTGCGGGGATCAAGATAGTGGAACGCAGGGGCGACGCTGTCCCGTATGGACGTGGCGCGGGCCTCGGCATCTTCCATGCCCCAAGCTGCGAAAAACTGGATGATCGCGTCTGACATGGGTGTCCTTTCAGTAGAAAGGGCCGCGCCGCCAAGGCACGGCCCTTAGTCTCGTTCAAAGCCGGATGGCTTTGCCTGCAGGGCGTCTTATTCGACGGGGCAGGTGTTGTCGCTCATGTAGTCATGCACAACCAAAGATCCTGCCGAGATGGCGTCCTTGGCGTTGTTCACGTCATGCTTCATGTCGATGGTAACAAGCTTTTCGTTGTGACGGTCCAGCGCATAGTCGATGCCGCCATTGGCAACACCCATGACATAGATACCCATGTCGAGATCGTCACCGTCGTTCATCGCGTCATAAACGGCGTTGTCTACGCGTTTCATCATCGATGTCAGTACTTTGCCGGGGTGCATGTAGTTCTGGTTTGAGTCCACGCCGATCGACAGAATGCCTTCGTCAGCAGCGGTTTGCAGAACACCTACACCAGTACCGCCAGCAGCGGCGTATACAACGTCAGCACCCTGCGAAATCTGCGCTTTGGTCAGCTCGGATCCTTTTACGGGGTCATTCCATGCGGCAGGGGTGGTTCCGGTCATGTTCTGGATCACGGTGGCATTCGGGTTCACAGCCTTGACGCCCTGAACATAACCACAAGCGAACTTGCGGATCAGCGGAATATCCATGCCACCGATAAAGCCGACGGTGCCGGTTTTCGATGCTTTGGCCGCCATCATACCAACCAGATACGAACCTTCGTGCTCGTTAAAAACAACCGAACGCACGTTTGGCTGATCCACAACCATATCGATGATCGCGAACTTCGTGTCAGGATAGTCAGGTGCAACTTCCGACAGAACGTTGCCGAAGGCAAAACCGGTCATCACGATCGGGTTTGCACCCGCTTCGGCGAAACGGCGCAGGGCCTGCTCGCGCTGGGCTTCGGATTGCAGTTCGATCTCACGGAAAGACTTTCCGTGCTCGCCAGCCCAACGGGTTGCGCCGTTGAAAGCGGCTTCGTTGAACGATTTGTCAAATTTACCACCAAGGTCAAAAATCAGCGCGGGTTCCGCCAAAGCAGCACCAGCAGTAAGCGCCACGGCAGCAGCAGCGCCCATAATTTTGGTCATCAGGGTCATGTATCTCTCCCAAGTAAAGCGAGGCCGATCATTTATTGCCAGCCTCTAGCATGCAGACAGATCAAGTCAGATCATAGCTTAGTAAGGCCGCAGAGGAGTGGAGTGGTCAACCCGGATTCGACCATTTGGCCAAGAATCCGCGCCCGGGCCCGTAGTTGCCCATAGGGAAAGGGGCGCTTTAGCCCAAATTATGCGACATGATACGGGCATCTATTTTCTGCCCGTCAGCCCGTGAATAATATCCCGTACGGGTGCTTTGGGTGGTGTAGCCCTGTCGCGCATAGAGAGAAATTGCGGAAACGTTGTCTTTTGCAACCTCCAGAAAAGCTGTCTCTGCTCCCTTGGCCCGCGCCGCTGTTTCAAAGGCCAGAAGCCACTTTGCACCAAGCCCGCGACCCTGATGATCGGGCAGCACGGCGATGGTCAGCAATTCGACTTCATCGACAATCACCCGTCCAAGCGCAAAGCCGGTCTGATCGCCGACAACAAAGCACAAGGGCGACGACAACAGGGATTGAAACTCGGATGCGCTCCATCCTCGCGATTCGCGAAATGCGGCGCCGTGGATCTGTGCGAGGAGGTCTGGCGTCATGGCAGGATTACGGGTGCGGGATCGCGGGGCGGTGCTGCATCGGCCGCCTTGATATAGAGCGGGGCAGGGCGCGTGACCGGCTCGCCCAGACGGGCAGCGGCGGCTCGCGTGATGGCTTCTGCGATCGGGTATTTGCAACTGACCGCGGTTCCGGAAAATCGCTCGGCGCATTCCTCGGCATGTGCGCCAACCCACGATGGCGCGGTTTGTGTCAGGTGATCACCGATGTCATCCAGTCGGCAAAAGGCCGGTGTCTGATCGGTTTCTGTTCCGAATTCCTGCACATAGACCTGTTCGCGCGGAGCGGCCACGAGGGAAACGCAAGGGCGAGGTTGCTCAAGGGCGAAGGCCTCGAACGAAGAGACGCCAATCGCCGGAATGTCCAAGGCCAGCGCAAGTCCGCGTGCGGCAGATACGGAAATCCGGATGCCTGTAAAGTTGCCGGGGCCAACACCAACGCCGATTGCATCCAGGTCTGCCCAGGCAAGTCCGGCACCGGCCAGCATTTCCTCAAGCAGCGGCATCAGCCTTTCGGCCTGTCCACGGCCCATCTCTTCGGTCTTTTTAGCCACAAGTCGACCGTCAGACAAAAGCGCGGCGGTGCAATAGGGACCAGACGTGTCAAACCCCAGAATTGTTGTCACTTGGCAACCTTTCAATTAGCGGCATTCAGGGTCTCGCGACCTGACGCCTGTGCCCTTTCAAGATCATCGGAAAAATGGAGCCAGGAAAAGGCTGATTCCGCATGGCAATGAATGCGTGGGGGCAAGTTGTCTGCCTGATCAATCAGGCCGAGCGGTACATAGACCTGATCCGGAAGATAATCAAAGGTCGCCATAAGGGGCGATCCGCAATTTTGACAGTTCCACCGTGTAACACCGGGATGGTGCGAGACGCCTTGGCCTTGCGTTGGTGATGTTTTCAACTCTTTGACGTCAAATGCTGCAAAAGCCGCGACCGGCGCTCCGGTCCACCGGCGGCAGTCGGAACAATGGCAGTAGGCGTCTGTCAAAGGGCCAGTTGGTGAAACGAAAGAGACGGCGCCACAATAGCACCGTCCCGTAATATCTTGGCCTGACATGTCGTTTGACCCTTTGCGTCCGTCAGACGGCAACAGGGCGCACCTCGGTCACTTCAGGGATGTAGTGTCGCAGCAGGTTTTCGATGCCCATTTTGAGCGTCAGTGTCGAAGACGGACATCCTGCGCAGGCACCCTGCATGTGCAAATACACAACGCCGCGGTCAAACCCGTGAAAGGTGATATCGCCGCCGTCCTGCGCCACGGCGGGACGAACGCGCGTGTCCAGAAGCTCTTTGATCTGGCCAACGATTTCGCCGTCCGGACCATCATGTGCCGCGTGGCCCGCAGGGGCGATTGCCTCGCCTGCCATGACAGGCTGGCCTGATTGGAAATGCTCCATGATCGCGCCCAGAATGGCGGGTTTCACGTGATCCCATTCGATGTTTTCGGCTTTGGTAACGGTCACGAAATCATTGCCAAAGAACACGCCGGCGATGCCGTTCACTGCGAAAATGCGGCTTGCCAGCGGAGAGGCTTCCGCGCCTTCGGATGTGGGGAAATCGGCTGTTCCGGCTTCCAAAACAGTTTGGCCGGGCAGGAATTTCAACGTCGCTGGGTTCGGGGTCGACTCGGTCTGGATAAACATCGCGGATACACCTTTTTCATCTTGATAGAGATATGCGCTTCGTCATGTCCTGTGTCAAGGTTTAGAATGATTCTAAGGTGCTCGCTCAGGTGATCGCTTCCAGACGTTCCTTGGACAAATCTCCGGGCACAATCGTAATCGGAATAGGAAGACTGCCCGAGTTTCGCGACATTTGCGACACCAGAGGCCCGGGGCCCTTTTTGTCATTCCCCGCCCCCAGAACAAGAACACCGATCTCTTTGTCTTCCGCGATCTGTGTCAGGATTTCGCGCACTGCTTCGCCTTCACGGATCACCAGTTCGGGATCAACGCCCTGCTTGTCACGCATCCATTTTGCGAAAACTTCGAAATGCGCCTGAATGCGTTCGCGTGCTTCTTCGCGCATCAGATCACCCACGCCAATCCAGTGATTGAATTCATCCGGCGGGATGATCGATAGGATTTGAACGCCCCCCTGAGAATGCGCGGCACGCATCGCAGCAAAACGCATCGCGTTCAGGCATTCTCGACTGTCATCCAGCACCACAAGGAATTTACGCATAATTGATCTCCGTTGATGCGATCATGGCCCATGCTCTTGGTTCAGGCAATGATAGAAGATTGGCTTATTCGGAATGGGCCCAATCCCAGTACATTTCGCGGACGCGTCGCGTGACAGGGCCCACTTGGTATTGGCGGTCATCAAAGGCCGTAACCGGCGTGATTTTCGACATGTTGCCGGACAGGAATACTTCGTCAGCATCTTCGAAATCATCAAAGGTCAGGACGGCTTCGTGCACGGCCATCCCGTCTGCGCGCATGTTGCTCAGGTGTCGCGCACGGGTGATTCCGGCCAGAAACGTGCCGTTGGCAATCGGCGTGAAAACTTCACCGTCTTTGACCATGAACACGTTGGCCGTTGCGGTTTCTGCGACGTTGCCCATGGCATCGGTCACGAGCGCGTTGCCAAACCCTTTCGAGCGCGCCTCGACCAGCATACGGGCGTTGTTGGGATAAAGGCAGCCTGCCTTTGCATTGACCACCGCGTCTTCCAGAACCGGACGGCGGAAACGCGTCCGGGTCAATGTGGTCGATGATTCCGGTGCCGCCATCGCGATAGATTCCAGACAAATGGCAAACCCTGTGCTGCCCTGCATCGGGGCAATCGCGCTTGCTGTCATGTCGGCTTCGATGCCCCAGTACATAGGACGGATATAGACCGCTTCGTCTTTTCCAAAGCCTTCGAGACCTTCGCGCGTGAGGTCAAGCATGTCTTCGGTTGTCATCGTTGGCGTCAACATCAGGGCCTCTGCCGACCGGTTCACGCGTGCCAGATGCGGTTCCAGATCTGGCGTGATGCCTTCAAAAAAGCGGGCACCGTCAAAGACCGTGGTGCCCAACCAGCTGCCATGGTCCGCTGCGTTCATGATCGGAACATTTCCGTCATGCCAAGTGCCGTTGAAATAGGTTCGGATGGTCTTGCCGATCGCCATGCTCGTGCTCCCTCGCTCACAGTCGAGCGGATGCTAGACCTGCGATCTGTCAACGTCCATCCCAAAAGGGGACGCCGCGCGCGCCTTTGTCCGGCGGTGACCGGCGACGCAGAACCAGTGCGGAAGTATCGACTTTTTGGAGGGTGGGGCGCCGGGGGCCGGGGGCTTTGCCCCCGGCCTGGCCCAACGGGATGCGGGGCCTTTTGGCCCCAAAGACGGGCGGGAGCATGTTTTTGCAACACGCTCCCGCCAATGATTTAGGCGCCGACCATGCCGACAATCTCATAGGTCTTTTTGAGGATCGGAGACGCAATGGCGCGGGCGCGCTCGGCCCCATGATCGAGAATTTTGTCAATCTCGGAGGTGTCTTGCATCAGACGTGCCATTTCGCCCGAGATTGGCGCCAGCTTTTCAACAGCCAGTTCCGAAAGGATGGGCTTGAACTCCGAGAACTGTTTACCGCCGACATCTTTGAGAACAGCGTCAACCGACGTGTCTGCAAGTGCCGCATAGATGTTGACGAGGTTGCGGGCTTCCGGGCGACCCTCGAGACCTTCTGCTTCCGAAGGCAGACCTTCGGGGTCGGTCTTGGCTTTGCGGATCTTCTTGGCAATCGTGTCCGAATCGTCGGTCATATTGATCCGGCTGGCATCAGACGGGTCCGACTTGGACATCTTTTTCGACCCATCGCGGAACGACATGACGCGCGTGGCTGCGCCTTCGATGACCGGTTCTGTGATAGGAAAGAAGTCCGCGCCATAATCGTGATTGAATTTGGTGGCGATATCACGGGTCAGTTCAAGGTGCTGTTTCTGATCTTCACCCACGGGCACATGGGTCGCATGATAGACCAAAATGTCTGCTGCCATCAGCGCGGGATAGGCAAACAGACCAAGCGAAGCATTTTGCGCGTTCTTGCCAGCCTTGTCTTTCCATTGGGTCATGCGTTGCATCCACCCCATGCGGGCGACGCAGTTAAAGATCCAAGCCAGCTGTGCGTGTTCGGGCACCTGGCTTTGGTTGAACAAAATGGATTTCGCGGGATCGATGCCAGCGGCAATAAATCCTGCACAGAGTTCGCGGGTGGCATGACGCAGTTTTTCAGGGTCTTGCCAGACGGTGATCGCATGCATGTCGACCATGCAATATACAGTCTCGATGCCGGTTTCTTGCATATCTACAAAGCGCTTCATCGCGCCAAGATAATTGCCAAGATGCAGGTCGCCCGAGGGTTGGATGCCCGAGAAGACGCGCGGCGTGAAAGATGAGGACGTTTGGACCGCCTCGGTCATGATATTTCTCCGTCTGGATTTATAGCTTCTGTTGCCTTACCCATGAGCCAAATCGCCGTCAAGGAGAGCAGTATGTCCCAACCCGACAACAATAGCCCAATCAACCCATTGCCCCCCGTCGTGGTGGCTTTGTTTCTCTTGATTGCGGGGGTCGAGGTTGTGTTCTCTCTGGGCGCGCGCGGATTGGTGGGGGATGCCTCTGCCATTGGCTGGCGGGTCGCCGCGCTTCAGAAATACGCCTTCTCGGGTGAAATCTTTGACTGGATGCTGTCCAGTGGCGTTTGGCCGTTCGAACATGTCATGCGATTTGTGACCTATCTTTTTGTGCATGGCAATTTCACGCACGCCGCCTTTGCAAGCGTGATGCTGCTGGCCTTGGGGAAAATGGTCGGTGAAGTCTTCTCCGCCTTTGCAACTCTGGCTGTGTTTATCCTGTCGGGCATTGTGGGCGCGTTGGCGTTTGCGCTGATCCTCGACAATCCGGCGCCGCTTTTCGGGGCCTATCCCGGCGTTTACGGTTTGATTGGCGCCTTCACGTTCCTACTCTGGACCCGCTTGGGCCAAATGGGGGAAAATCAGGCCCGCGCTTTTTCTCTGATCGGATTTTTGGTTGGGTTGCAACTTTTGTTTGGGCTGGTCTTTGGCGGCAATCAGGATTGGGTTGCGGATGTCGCAGGATTTATCACCGGCTTTGTGATGTCATTTTTCCTGATCCCCGGTGGATGGGCGCGTATTCGCAGCAAAATCCGGCATGACTGACATTTGATGGTATCAAAGAAAAAGGGCGCGGTGCATGTGCTGCGCGCCCTTTCCGTTTTGGTATGGTCTGCGAGAATTAGGCGTCGGCGTCTTTGACGGCCAAAGACATTGCAATCATGCTCATGCCGTTCGACAGCAGTTCCACCGCCAGAAGAACGCCCAGTGCAACCACAGCCGATCCTGGAATGTTGCTCAGAACCATCGCGCCGAGAACCAGCGAAACGACGCCTGACAGGACCACGGCCCATTTCATGCTGCCTTCAAGACCAAAGCCGAAAATGACTTTGAAGACACCTGACATGACAAACATGATGCCGACCACAATCGTCAGAGCCAGCATGCCCTGAAGTGGTTCCCCAAGAATGTTCACACCGAGAACAACCGCGACAACGCCCAGAAGAAGCGCCCAGATTTTGCCGCCAAAGCCTTCGACGCCAAATGCCGCGAACACTTGCAGTATTCCCAAAATAACAAACGACCAGCCCGCGATTGTCGTCGCCAACAGCGACGCGCCAAACGGATTGGCCAACGCAACGAAACCTGCAACAATCGACAAGATGCCGGCTATCATCAAAAGTAACCAGTTACCCATAATTCAATTTCCCCTCTTTTTGGTAGGTAGACCAAATGCGCAAAACAGGCGTCTGGCAACACCTTCTTGCGACATTCTGTCACTAAATTCTCAGATGTTGCGGCGGGACGCCCGTTTGAAATCCGATAAATGGAAGGCACCAATCAGTTGGCCAACGCCAAAATAGGTGATGCTTCCGGACAAAACCAAAATCGCCAGGCCAAGAACACGCCAGTAATCCGTGCCCAGCATTGGGCCAAGGAACAGAAGCGCAACCCACAGTTCGGCACCCATCACGACCGAGGCCACACAGATACGCGGTAGCCGTTTCTGAAAGCGTTCGTCAAAGCGCGCAACGTAGCCCATGGGGCGGGTGCCACGCATCAGCAAGGCCACCATGACCCATCCGGCCAGAGTTGTCGCAATGGCGGGGGCCACCCAGCCGATGACCGGCGCAAGCCCGATCGCGACGGCTGCGTTCACAAACATCGCCCAAAGCGCATAGCGGAACGGGCTTTTGGTGTCTTCACGCGCAAAAAAGAGTGGTTGCAGAATCTTCTGAAGAACAAACGCGGGCAGCCCGAGACCATAGATGGCGACGGCAACAGCGATTGCGGCCGTGTCATCCGACGTGGCTTTGCCGCGTTCAAACAGAACCGACACCAATGGCATCGGAATGATGATCAGTGCAACGGCACACGGAATGGTCAGCGCCAGAGCAATCTCGCCCGCCCGTGACAGGGCTGTGCGCGCACCGGCATCATCATGCGCCTTGAGGCGTCGGGACAAATCGGGCAGCAAAACGATGCCCACCGCGATACCCACAACGCCAAGAGGCAGCTGGTACAAGCGGTCTGCTGTGTAAAGCCATGCCACTGCGTGATCAAAATAGGACGCGACCTGCTGTCCGACGAGCAGGTTCACCTGAACAACACCGCCAGCAAGGGCCGCAGGTACGGCCACTTTGACAAGGTGTTTCATATCACCTGACCAGCGTGGCCTTTGAAGACGCATGGAAAAGCCCGCTTTGGCGGCGGCATAGCCGACCAGCAAGAGCTGTGCGACACCGGCAACCGGTATCATCCAGATAAGCGTGCGCGCCACATCCCAACCAAAAGCCTGTGCGGTCAGGATGCCCCCGACCAAAAGGATATTGAGCAAGACGGGCGCCGCCGCTGCTGCTGCGAACCGTCCTGTGGCGTTCAGTATTCCTGACAGAAGGGCGGCCAGAGATATGAACAGGATATAAGGAAAGGCGATACGCCCGAAATCTACAGACAGATCAAACTGTTCCTGTCCCGAAAACCCGGATGCCAGCGCCCAGACCAGCCACGGCATCGCAAGTTGCGCAATCAGGGTCAGGATAATCAGGATGGTCGCCAGTCCCGCAAAGGCCTCGCGGGCAAAGCCCAATGCGTTTTCATCCCCTTCCAGCCGTTTCGAAAACATCGGCACAAAGGCCATGTTGAACGCGCCTTCCGCAAAGAAGCGGCGGAACATATTGGGCAGCCTGAAGGCAACAACATAGGCTTCGTACAAGGGGCCTGTGCCCAGCATCGCAAAGATCAGTGCGTCCCGGACAAAGCCCAGAACACGGCTGGCCATTGTCCAGCCACCAACCGTCAAAAAGCTGCGCATCAGGCGTATCTGCTTCACGAATTGGCCCTTTCGGTCCCTTTTTCGAGGGCCTCACGCAGCTTGCGTTCAAGCATTTGTTGCTTGCTTTGAGAGTGGAACTTCAGGCCGAACATGTCTTTCACATAGAAGCTGTCGACAACTTGTTCCCCGTAGGTCGCGATCACCGCGCTGGCGATATAGACGTTGTTGTTGGCCAAAGTGCGGGTCAGGTCAAACAACAGACCGGGCCGGTCGCGCGTGTCGACCTGAATGATCGTGTAAATTTCCGACCCTTCGTTGTCGAAGGTGATGGTTGTCGGGACCTTGAAGGCGCGCTCGCGCTTCTTGATGACATCCCGAGACCGCATCGCCTCGCCAGCGATGACTTCACCTTTGAGGGTCTTTTCGATCATCTGGGTCAGCCGCTTGAGACGGTTGGCCTCATAGGGTTTGCCTTCGACGTCCTGAATCCAGAACGCAGCAGTGGCATAGCCATCTTTCGAGGTAAATGTCCGTGCATCGACGATATTCGCGCCGACCAAGGCCAGAGCGCCGCACATGCGGCTGAAAATCCCAGGGTGATCCGCCATCGCGAAACAGGCGCGTGTCGCAGCGCGGTCTTCATCGGGGTGTAGATCAATACGGATCTCGTCATCATCGATGCCGCGCAGCATTTCGGCAAAAACCGTGTGGGCGGTGATGTGCAGCCCCTGCCAATAGGGATCGTAATGGCGGCCGGTCTCTTTTTTGAGATCCTTTGCAGGCCAATCGGACAATTCGGCACGCAGTTTCTTTTTGGCTTCGGTGCCGCGGTTCTCGCGGGTCAGGGCCTCCATGCCGTTTTTCAGAACACGCTCGGTCTGATTATAAAGGCTACGGACAAGGGCAGCTTTCCAATTGTTCCACGTGTCCGGACCAACACCGCGAATATCACAGACCGTCAGAACCGTCAGAAGGTTCAACCGGTCAACGGTCGAAACAGCCTTGGCAAAATCCCGCACCGTGCGCGGGTCGGCGATATCGCGTTTTTGCGCCGTGTCGGACATCAGCAGGTGATAGCGCACAAGCCATTCCACTGTGTCGCAATCGGCCTTGTTCAGGCCAAGGTTCGGCGCGACCTTGCGGGCGATTTGTGCCCCGAGGATAGAGTGGTCGATGTCGCGGCCCTTGCCGATATCGTGCAACAGCATCGCAACCATCAGAACCTTGCGATTCACGCCGTCCTTGATGATGCTTGACGACAAAGGCAATTCAACCTGAAGCTCTTCGCGTTCGATCTGGGCGTAGTTCGAGATCACCTGAATCGTGTGTTCGTCCACGGTGTACGCGTGATACATATTGAACTGCATCATCGCGACAATGGGTTCGAATTCGGGAATAAAGGCGGACAGCACGCCCAATTCATTCATCCGGCGCAGCGCGCGTTCCGGATTGCCATGTTTCAAAAGCAGATCAAGGAAAATGCGGCGCACTTCCTTGTTTTTACGCATTTCGGCGTCGATCAGATGCAGGTTTGCCGTGACCAGACGCATCGCATCGGGGTGGATCAAAAGCCCTGTGCGCAAGCCCTCTTCGAACAGGCGCAGAAGGTTCACTTTGTCCGCCAGAAACACCTCTTCGTCGGCGATGGCCAGACGGTTGTTGATCACCTTGTAGCCCGCTTTCATGCGGGGGCGTCGCCGGAAAAGGCGTTCGTAAAGTGGTGCGGCTTTGGCGTGGTCGGCCTCAAGCTTGGTCAACAGAATGCGTGTCAGATCTCCAACCGATGTGGCATGGCGGAAATAGTCCTGCATAAAGTGTTCAACCGCGCGGCGTCCGCCTTTGTCGGTGTAGTGCAGACGTTCGGCAACCTCGACCTGCATGTCAAAGGTCAGTTGTTC
The DNA here is from genome assembly GCF_001458215.1 of Shimia thalassica. GTDB lineage: Bacteria > Pseudomonadota > Alphaproteobacteria > Rhodobacterales > Rhodobacteraceae > Shimia > Shimia thalassica. Next base: position 300,192 of record NZ_CYTW01000003.1, read on the forward strand.
AACCGGACGCTTGGCCAAAATGTGGATGTGGCCCCGAACAGCCCAGAGAAAGTTGTTGGCCTGCGCAAAACGTTCGTATTCGTCCTCGCGGAGCAGTCCCAAATCCAGCAGGTCCGTCGAGCTTTGGACGTGATAGACATATTTCGCGATCCAGAACATGGATTGCAGATCACGCAGCCCGCCTTTGCCTTCTTTGACATTGGGTTCGACTACATAACGTTCGCCTTGTTTCTTGTGGCGATTGTCGCGTTCTTCCAGCTTTGCTTCAATAAACTCACGCTCGGACCCTTTGAACAGGTCGTTTTCAAGTCTGGTCGACAGTTCGTCGGCCAACGGTACGTGACCTTGCAAATAGCGATGCTCGAGCAGGGCCGTGCGAATGGTGTAGTCTTCGCCCCCAAGTCGCAGACAGTCTTTGACCGTGCGAGAAGCATGCCCGACCTTCAGGCGCAGATCCCAGAGGATATAGAGCATCGACTCAATGACGCTCTCGGCCCAGGCGGTAATCTTGTAAGGCGTGAGAAACAGCAGATCGACATCTGACTGTGGCGCCATTTCACCACGGCCATACCCGCCAACCGCCAACAGAGCGATGCGTTCGCCCTCGGTCGGGTTTGGCAAGGGATGCAGCCATTTTGTGGCAACGTGGAACGCCGCCCCCACAAGGCAATCTGTGAGCCATGTATAAGACAGCTTCATCGCCATTGCGTCGAAGGGGTTGGCAAGAAACCCGGCCTCGATGGCGACGTTGCCACGCTTGCGTGCCTCAAGAAGGATCGCGACAACAGCAGGCCGCAGCGGATCACCGCTGTTTGAGCTGTCTTCCGCTGCCTGAGTAAGCGCCGCGCCGATAGCGGCGCGGTCAAAGATTTCATCTAGCGGGCAGACCAGGTCTGCCATCGGATCGGGAAGATTCATCGGGTTCTGATCAGAATCCGATGCCACCAAAGCTTGTTGGGGCTGGGTCAATGACAACCACCTTCTTATCGCGAATCGTGGCAACGGCCAGTCCGCGTTCATTCGTTCCATCAGCATGCAGACGGAAAATTCCGTTTACACCCTGAAATCCTGCACCCTGTGTCAGGGCTCCAATGGTCAATGCATCGCTTTTGCCCGCTTTGACCAGAGCACCGATTGCCGCAATACCGTCATAGGCCAAGCCGCCAACCGGATGGGGCAGGCCGCCGTAGGCCTGCGAGTAGCGCTGTTGGAACTGTTGCGTTTTGCCCGGATCTGGCATCGCAAACCATCCCCCCTGAACACCGGGAAGCTCCAGCGTTTGTGCGGGCACATCCCAACGGGTCAGACCGATGTATTGTGTTGTTGCCGGGTCAACGCCTGCTTCTGGAAGAAGCTGCGAGAACAGGGGCAGCGCACCCGAGGTTTGGGCGGTCAGGAACAATGCATCCGGCTGCGATGCGGCAGCCGTGGATTTGACCTGATCAACAGCCGCGATCACGCCCTGTTGCGAGAACTGATAGGCGACCGAGCCGACGTTCTCCGCACCGGTCTTGGCGATGGCGCCATGTGCCGCGTTGCGTGCCAACTGTCCGCTCACTGTGTCCGCATGAACCGTCAGAACACGCTTTTTCCCTTGTTTCGAGGCATATGACATCAACCGGTTCGCGGTGTTGTCAAATGTTGGCCCCAGAACAAAAACATTGCCCCCGGCGATCGTTGTGTTGTTGGAGAACGACAGGACGTTGATCCCTTTGCCGGCGACCGCAACACCCGCGGCGTTGGCGGCTTCGCCATAAAGGGGCCCGATGATGATCTTCGCGCCCTCGTTCACAGCCTGCGCCGCGACTTGTTGGGCGACATCGGCACGACCCGCCGTGGCATAGACCCGCAGATCAATCTGGACGCCACTCAGGTCGGCAATCGCAAGACGTGCCGCATTCTCGAGGCTTTGGGCAAGGACAGCATCGCCCGAGTCAGCAGACCCTTTGGGCACCAAAAGCGCGACCGGTACAGGTGCGCCTGTGTTCACCGAAGGTCCACCACCACCGAGTGTAGGCTCACAGGCAGCTAGGCCCAATAGAGCGAGGCCAGCAACTGCCCCTTTCAGAAAGCTGCGTGCAGGTCTAAAACGATTGAACATAAAACTATCCTAACTCCCATTGGGGGCTCGCCGCGCGTTAGAGCGGGTCTCTTTTGCTTGGAATAATAAACGTCAGGGAAAGCGGGTCCAGCTTTGAATCATCAATTGCAGAGATTGCAGCCGGGGTTGCACTTTGTCGCAACACCCATCGGGACAGCACGCGACATCACGCTGCGGGCGTTGGACGTGCTGGCCAGTGCCGATGTCATCGCGGCCGAAGACACGCGTTCCATGCGGCGATTGCTTGAAATTCATGGGGTTCCCTTGGGGGACCGGCCTCTTATTTCCTATCATGATCACTCTGGCCCCAAAGGGCGGGAAAAGCTTTTGGCGCTGCTCGCGGATGGAAAATCGGTGGCCTATGCGTCCGAAGCGGGTACGCCATTGATTGCCGATCCGGGGTTTCATCTGTCCAAAGATGCCCAAGACGCGGGGCACAGCGTGACCTCTGCACCGGGCCCATCGGCGATTATCACGGCGCTGACTCTGGCCGGTTTGCCCACGGACGCCTTTTTCTTTGCCGGATTTTTGCCCAACGCAAAGGGCGCGCGTCGTTCCGCACTGGAAGCGTTGAAAGACGTCCCCGGCACATTGGTATTTTACGAATCCCCCAAACGAACAGGTGAAATGCTGCGGGATGCGGCGCGGGTGTTAGGGGGCGCGAGACAGGCCGTGGTGTGCCGTGAGTTGACCAAAAAGTTTGAAGAAGTGCGCCGCGGAACGCTTGAAAGCCTCGCTGCGGGTATTGATGGCCCGCTCAAGGGCGAGATTGTCGTTCTTATTGATCGCTCGGGTGGTGAAGAGATTGCCGAGGGGGATCTCGAAGATGAATTGCGCAAGGCTTTGGCGCATATGTCCGTGCGGGATGCCGCCGATAGTGTCGCAAAGGCATTTGGTGTGAATAAACGGAAAATTTATCAAATGGCGCTTAAGCTCTCTGCTGAAACCTGATGGGGATTGGCAAGATTGCGGTTGCAAGAGACAGACCAGGGGCAGTTGCGTCGCAAAGACCGCGGGATGCGCGCGTGGCAATCGGGGCAGGCGGCTGAAGATGCGGTTGCCCGTTTATATGAACGCACCGGGCATACCGTCGCTGCCCGCCGTTGGCGCAAAGGGGGCGGGGAACTGGATCTGGTTTTCCGCACTGGGGACACCGTTGTCTTTACCGAGGTCAAAAAATCACGCGATTTCGCGTCGGCTGCGGCCTCTTTGTCTGAACGACAAATTTTACGCCTGCGCATGGGCGCCGCTGCGTTCCTCGCGACCGAACCCAAGGGCGAATTGACCGAATGCCGGTTTGATGTCGCTTTGGTCAACGCGCATGGAGAAATACACATTCATGAGAACGCGTTCTGAGGAGGCATTGCAAGGGCGTGCGGCATGGGCCATGTAAAGGGCAGACAATTGCATGATACTGCCGCAAAGGACTGCCCATGAAAATCGCCTTCCAAATGGACCCGATCGCGTCGGTCGATATTAACGCTGATAGTTCGTTCCGTATCGCCGAAGAGGCGCAGGCACGCGGCCATGAACTGTTCTACTATTCTCCTGACCATCTGGCCTATGAAGAGGGCGAGATTACAGCGGTCGGGCAGTTTATGACCCTGCGCCGTGAACAGGGCAACCATGTGGATCTGGGACCGGTGACACGGGTCAATCTCAAGGATTTTGATGTTGTCTGGCTGCGTCAGGATCCGCCGTTTGACATGCATTATATCACGTCGACCCATCTGTTGGACCGGCTAAAGCCCGATACACTTGTGGTGAATGATCCGTTCTGGGTTCGCAATTACCCCGAAAAGCTTCTGGTGCTGGATTTCCCCGACCTGACGCCGCCGACCACCATCGCCCGCAACCTTGATACGATCAAAGCCTTCAAGGAAAAACATGGGGATGTGATCCTGAAGCCGCTTTACGGCAATGGCGGCGCTGGCGTGTTTCGTCTTGATGCGAACGACCGCAACCTGACGTCACTGCATGAACTGTTCACCGGCTTCAGCCGCGAGCCGCTGATCGTTCAGAAGTTCTTGCCGGATGTCAGCAATGGCGACAAGCGCGTGATCCTTGTGGATGGTGAACCCGTCGGCGCGATCAACCGCGTACCTGCTGCCGGAGAAACCCGCAGCAACATGCACGTTGGCGGGCGTCCTGAAAAAATCGGCCTGACCGAGCGTGATCTTGAAATCTGCGCCGCGATTGGTCCGCTTTTGAAAGAAAAGGGGCAGGTGTTTGTCGGAATTGACGTGATCGGTGACTATCTGACCGAAATCAACGTCACCTCTCCGACCGGCATTCAAGAGCTTGAGCGTTTCGATGGTGTCAACATCGCCGAGAAAATCTGGTTGGCGATCGAAGCCAAGCTGGCCTGAGTGTCGCAATGGGATGGCGCAAATCTCTTTTGAATTCGACCCTGCGTTTGATGGAAAAACCCCATCTGGCGCATGTGAAAAATCCTGCCTTTTTGCGCACATCCGCTGACTGGAAGGCGGCCCTTTGGTTCCGGCCGCCCTCTGGCACAGAGTTTCACAAACAGACCCTGTCGACGGACGCCGGCACTCTGGGCATCACTGTGTCCCGTTCCCCAAGTATGCGGGCGGGGCGGGTTGTGCTGTTTGCCCACGGCGGTGGCTATGTTTTTGGATCGCCGCGCACGCACCGTGCTTTGGTGGCGCAGCTGTGCCATCGTTTGGAATGCGAAGGGTGGATACCTGATTATCGGCTTGCGCCAGAACATCCGTTTCCGGCGGCGCTCGACGATTTGCGGGCAACATATGACCACCTTGTGGAAAGCGGCACATCGCCCAAAGACATCATTCTGGCCGGAGACAGTGCCGGAGGCGGTTTGGCTTTGGCACTGTTGCTGTCATTGCGCGAAGACAGCGCGCCCTTGCCTGCGGCGGTCGTGGCCTTTTCACCCTTGACGGATATGACATTTTCCGGTGCCAGCTTTTCCGAAAACCGTCGGTCTGATGTCCTGTTGCCTGCGCATCGTGCCAAGGATGCGGCCGAGATGTATCTAAAGGACTGCGATCCAAAGAACCCTAAAGTGTCACCGTTGTTCGGTGATTTCACGGGCGTGCCCCCGATCTATCTGGCTGCTGGAACAACCGAAATACTGCGCGACGACACGCTGCGTCTGGTTGAAGTATTGAAGCAGCAAAACGTTGAAACGCAGCTCGAGCTTCAAGATGATTTGCCCCATGTCTGGCCTCTGTTTCACGGGTATTTGCCCGAGGCGGATCAGACGTTGGACCGGATTGCGGTCTGGGCTAAACCTCTTTTGTCATCTGAAGACGAAAGCTGACAGCCTCGGCAACATGGGGTTTTCGGATATCCCGACTGGCTTCCAGATCGGCGATTGTCCGCGCCACGCGCAAGACGCGGTGATACCCTCGGGCCGACAATCCGAACTTTTCCGCAACCTTGAGCAAAAAGGCGCGGCCTTCTGCATCGGGTGCAGCGACGTCTTCGAGCGTGGCGCCGTGAATATCGGCGTTCACACGTATCCCGTCCGCCTCTGCGTAGCGCACGGTCTGAAGGTCTCGGGCCTTTTGGACGCGGGCGGCAACGGTTGCCGAGGTTTCGCCGTCCGCCGGAAGATCGAGATCGCGAAACCCGACAGGGGGTACTTCCAAACGCAGATCGATCCTGTCCATCAGGGGGCCGGATATCTTGCCAAGATAGTCCTCGCCACAATTGGGTGCGCGCGAACAGGCCTTGGCTGGATCATACATGTCTCCGCAACGGCACGGGTTGGCCGCCGCGATCAACATGAAACGACAGGGATAGCGCACATGTGCGTTAGCGCGTGCCACCATGACGTCTCCGGTCTCGATGGGTTGTCGCAGGGTTTCCAAGACGGCGCGCGAAAACTCGGGCAACTCGTCAAGAAACAGAACTCCATTGTGCGCGAGGCTGATTTCCCCGGGTTGCGCACGCCGCCCGCCGCCGACAATGGCCGCCATGCTGGCGGTGTGATGGGGTTCACGAAAGGGCCGGTTGCGCGAAATGCCACCCTGATCCAACAGACCCGCAACCGAGTGTATCATGGAGGTTTCCAATGCTTCCTGCGGAGACAACGGCGGCAGGATCGTTGCCAAACGCGCGGCCAGCATTGATTTTCCCGACCCCGGACTGCCCAACATAAAAAAGTGATGGTTGCCCGCGGCCGCGATTTCCAACGCGCGCTTTGCACGCTCCTGGCCTTTGACATCCCGCAGGTCCTTATGGCCGGTTGCCGTCGTGATTTCGCCGGGTTGAGCGGCGGGCAAGGGCGATTGTCCCGTAAAATGACGCACCACATCCGCCAGAGATTTCGCACCGATCACCTGCGCATCGCCAACCCATGCGGCCTCTGCTCCGGACTCTTCCGGACAGAGCAGGGTCCGGTGTCCGGTGGCCGCCGTCATGGCCGCTGGCAAGGCGCCCGAGACAGAAACAAGGGTGCCATCCAATGACAATTCGCCCAGAGAAACGGTTGCTTCGGCGGCGTCCTCCGGAATGATCTGCAAAGCCGCCAGCAAGGCGACAGCAACAGGCAGGTCAAAGTGGCTTCCTTCCTTTGGGAGGTCCGCAGGCGACAGGTTGATCGTGATCCGTTTCGAAGGCAGGGCAATCGCCATTGAGTTCAGGGCGGCACGAACCCGATCTCTTGCTTCGGACACGGCTTTGTCAGGAAGGCCCACGATGGAAAAAGCCGGCAACCCCGCTGTGACCGAACATTGCACCTCGACCTGATGTGCCTCGACCCCCTCAAAAGCGACTGTATACGCGCGCGCGACCATGTCCCATCCTCGTTAAACCCTGCCAAAGTCTTAACGAAACATGGTTATCAATCTGTAAACGGGAGAAGGCAGGCCCTATGTGCAGGAAACACCGAGGGCCTGTTCTGTCTTAGGCGTTCACCAACGCCATAAACGCTGGCCAGGCTTCTGGATCGGCCACGGTTTTATCTCGGCAAATTGGATTGCAAAACCCGAACCTGCGCCCTTTGAATTCCAATACATCTGTCACCGCTTTGCCAGAGTAGGGGCATCTGTCGTTTTCGGCGTCGGTCCCCGAAACGGCGTGTGCTTCCAGCGGGCTCGGTCCCGGCCAATCCACAACGTCAAAGGGTTTGGCGTACCGTGTCAAAGTCTCGCCTTGAACAAGCCCCATCGCGCGCCATTGCCGGAAAGACCTGTCCGCCAGATGTGTTGCGACATAGGCTTTGGCCAAGTCACTCATCGGCAGGTCATAGCCCGCCAACCTCGCGGCGACCGGCGCAAAAAACGCATCCGCAGCGGAATATGTGCCAAACAACCAGGGGCCTTCTTCCTGGCGCGTTGCGTGGGCATGGGCCCAAAGCGTTTCCAAACGTGCGACATCTGCCAGAACCGCTTCTGACGGAGAGGTGTCTGTAAAGGCGATGCGTAAATTCATGGGGCAGTCGCCGCGCAATGCGGCAAAGCCAGAGTGCATTTCGGTTGTCATGCTGCGTGCTGTGGCGCGGTCGCTTGGGGCGCTGGGCCAAAGACCCGCATCCGGGTGACGCGAGGCCAGCTCTTCTACAATCGCCAGAGATTCCGAAACGATCGCACCATCAGGCATCACAACAGTCGGCACGGTTTTGGCAGGTGCATAGGTCGCCAACTGGTCGGCAACCGATGTGTTCGACGCGAAATCCAGAAAAACGGATTTGGTCTTGATTCCGAATTTTGCAAACAACAACCATCCCCGAAGGGACCACGAAGAATAGGCGTAATCGCCAAGAATCAGTGTATAAGACATAAGACGCAGCCTAGCGCAGCCTTGCGTATCATCAAAATCACTATTTTTGCGATATTCATCACAAAACTTGATTGATGACCTCCGCTCCCCAGTCCGGTTGGGTCCGGATGGTTGATACCGAAAGGTTGTCGATCTTGTGGCCAAAAGCCTGCGCACCGGACATGCCTTCAGCCCGTGCAATCTGGGTCAGGATCGCGCCGAAATGGGCGACGATGACCAGATCGCGATCTTGATGGGTATTCATAAGCCGATCCACCGCACCGGAAACACGCGCGACAACGGCGTTCCAGCTTTCGCCTCCGGGCGCGGCAACGTCACCGGGTGTTTCCCAAAAGGCGCGTACATGATCGGGATCAGAGTCATTAACCTCGACCCAACGTTTCAATTCCCATTCGCCAAAGTGGATTTCCCGCAAGTCTGGATCATGAGGCAGCCTGTCGCGCCCGTTCTGGATGGCGTCAGCCGTGTGTACGGCGCGGATCAGGTCTGAACTAATAACCAAGGCGTCTTCCGGCAGGTGCTGCGCCAATCGCGCAATCGCTGCAGTATCCGACAGATCTGCGGGCAGGTCTGACCAGCCGACCATCGATTTGGCATGCGTGGGCCCGTGGCGCACCAGAAACAAGCGACTCATGGTAATTGTCCTTTCAAGGTCATGGGCAGGCCGGCAACAACAAACACAGCCAGATCCGAAGCCGCAGCAAGACGTTGGTTCAGCTTTCCCTGTGCATCACGAAACTGGCGTGCCAGTTTGTTATCAGGAACGATGCCCATGCCGACTTCGTTTGAAACCATCACAACACGTCCCTTGCACGCGGCAAGCGCCGACAAAAGGGCATCGGTCTGCGCATCAATGTTGTGGTCGGCCAGCATATGATTGGTCAGCCACATGGTGGCACAGTCAAAAAGAACAACTTCTCCGGATTTAATGCCGTGCAATGCGGTCACGGCATCCAAAGGGCACTCGATGGTGTGCCAGCCGTCCCCCCGCATGGTTAAATGGGCGTCAACCTTCTTGCGCATTTCGTCGTCAAACACTTGCGATGTTGCGATATAAACGCGGTCCGCCTCGCTCTGAAATACGAGCTTTTCTGCAAAGGCGGATTTTCCGGAAGAGGCGCCCCCAAGCACAAAGGTCAAATGCGGCAGCATATTTTTTCCAGTCGAAAGTGATCCAATCCGGCGCAGGGTGCGTAATTCCTATCAAGATCGCAAGTGGGAAGGAGACCAACATGAGCCTGCAATCACCTCAGACGTCACAAATGACGCGTCGCATGATGCGCGCAGAGATGCTGGATGCCGAGACAGAACAAGAGCTGGCTCGGGCGTGGCGCGACAAGCGCGACCACGCAGCAATGCATCGCCTGGTCCAAGCCTACATGCGTCTGGCCATATCAATGGCATCAAAATTTCGACGCACCGGCGTGTCGCAATCGGATCTGATCCAAGAGGCCTCTCTCGGGTTGATGAAAGCGGCAGATAAATTCGACCCTGATCGCGGGGTGCGCTTTTCAACCTATGCTGTGTGGTGGATTCGTGCAGGCCTTCAGGACCACGTGATGCGGAATTGGTCCTTGGTCCGAACGGGATCAACGACATCGCAAAAGTCGCTGTTCTTTAATCTGCGCCGTGTGCGCGCACAGCTTGAACGCGAAGCGATGGCAAACGGAGAGCATCTCGACAGCCACCAGATGTGTGAACGTATGGCGTCCGAGATCGGAGTGTCGCTGGCTGATACGCAAATGATGATGGGGCGCCTGTCGGGCGCGGATGCATCGCTGAACGCTCAGCAATCTACCGAAGAAAGCGGCCGTGAGTGGATCGAACTTCTGGAAGATGAAAACGCACAAGGCGCTGAAACTGTCGAGTTGAGCCACGATGAATCCTACCTCAAGGGGCAGCTTCATTTGGCGATGGATCAGCTGAACGAACGCGAAAAATATATCCTGCGCGAGCGGCGCCTGAATGAAGAACCGCGCACATTGGCAAGCATCGGTGACGAAATGGCGCTCTCCAAAGAGCGCGTGCGCCAACTCGAGGTCAGCGCGTTCACAAAGATGCGTTCGGCCCTTGAGCGGCAGGGGGTAGGGGTGCATGACTTGGTGTCATGAGACACCTGATTCTTGCGATCGCCCTTACCTGTGCCCCAGCATGGGCAGATGAGATCACGCCCGATCTGATCGCCGACATGCCCCCTGTAGATATTTTGTACCTCGGAGAGTTGCACGACAATCCTTGGCATCATGAAACACAGGCCGAAGTGGTCTCTGCTTTGGCTCCGTCTGCCATGGTGTTCGAAATGGTGACGCCCGAAGTAGCAGAGGGCGTGACCGGCGACCTTTTGACGGACAAAGCTGCCCTGCGAACGGCGCTCGACTGGGACAACAGCGGCTGGCCCAGCTTTGATATGTATTACCCGATCTTTGCCGCCTCGGCCGGTGCCAAGGTGTACGGCGCTCAGGTTCCACGCGCGGATGTGCGTGCCGCGATCATGGGCGAAGACATCGCCAAAGGCTTTGGTGACGGCGCGGCGCAATTTGGTCTGCTCGATGATTTGCCGATGGAAGAACAGCAAGCGCGGGAATCAAAACAGTTCGAGGCACATTGCAACGCGCTTCCTGAATCGATGCTGCCCGGCATGGTTTTAGGTCAACGGTTGCGCGACGCAACGCTGGCGCGGGAAATCACCCGTGCCCACATGGAAACCGGCGGTCCTGTGATCGTGATTACAGGAAACGGCCATGCTCGATTGGACTGGGGCGCGCCTCGTCTGGTGTCTGCGGATCTGTCACAGCGCAGCATTGCACAGTTGGAACACCAACCCGACGAGAGTGTTCCGTATGACTTTTTCGTCGTGACACAGGCGGCAGAGCGGGAAGACCCCTGCAACGCCTTCAAAAAGAACTAGGCCCCCGCGTCATTGCATTGCTTGTTTGTGGGGCGTCCTGCGCATAAGTTCGGATCATCTTTTCTCAGACGGGCGCCAAGATGCTGACAGATAAACGCATTCTTCTGATCATCGGAGGTGGCATTGCCGCCTTTAAATCCCTTGACCTGATCCGTCGGTTGCGCGAGCGCGGCGCTTGGGTGACACCCGTTTTGACAAAGGCGGGCGCGGAATTCGTCACCCCCTTGTCTGTCTCTGCATTGGCAGGAGAAAAGGTATATCGTGATCTTTTCGACCTGATGGACGAAGCAGAAATGGGGCATATCCAGTTGTCCCGATCGGCTGATCTGATTGTGGTTGCGCCGGGAACCGCCGATTTCATGGCAAAAATGGCAACTGGAAGCGCCAATGATCTGGCATCGACGCTTGTTCTTGCCACGGATACGCCTGTGTTGGTGGCGCCGGCAATGAACGTCCGTATGTGGGATCATCCGGCCACGCGCCGGAATGTGTCGACCCTGCGTGGTGATGGCATCATGTTTGTCGGCCCGAACGAGGGCGATATGGCCTGTGGGGAATATGGTCCGGGTCGGATGTCCGAGCCTCTTGAAATCGTCGCGGCCATTGAAACGGCATTGGCAGAAGGCCCGTTAACAGGACGCCGTATTCTCGTGACGTCGGGACCGACCCATGAACCCATTGATCCCGTGCGCTATATTGCGAACCGGTCTTCAGGTGCCCAAGGCACGGCGCTTGCGCGTGCGCTGACCTCGATGGGCGCGGATGTAGTGTTTGTAACGGGGCCGGCTGATGCGGATCGCCCTGTGGGGGCCCATGTTGTCGAAGTTGAAACCGCGGCAGAAATGCTCGAAGCGGTTCAGGTTGTTCTGCCTGTCGATGCGGCGATTTTCGCGGCTGCGGTTGCGGACTGGCGCGTGGCAACGGCCTCTGACAGCAAGATCAAAAAACAGGCTGGCGCGCTGCCATCGCTCGATTTCGCCGAAAACCCTGACATTCTGGCGACAGTGAGTCAGATGACAGAAGGGCGCCCGCCACTGGTTGTGGGCTTTGCCGCGGAAACTGACGACGTCATCGCGAATGCGACAGCAAAACGGCTGCGCAAGGGCTGTGACTGGATCGTGGCAAACGACGTTCGCCCCGAAACCGGCATCATGGGGGGAAGCGAGAACACCGTGACCCTGATTTCGGATGAAGGTGCCGAACATTGGCCGCGTATGGGCAAAAGTGAAGTTGCCCATCACCTGGCCGAACGTATCGCCAAACAACTGGGCTAAGCTCGGGCGCGCGTGGCGCGGTCGCGGGGCAAATCGAAAGGAACGGGTCTTGGTGGATATTCGGCTAAGCTGGCTTGAGGATGCGGATCGTCAAATCGCGCTGCCCTCTTATGAAACCCGTGGTGCGGCAGGCGCTGATGTACGGGCAAACTTTCCTGAAGAAGGTCGTGGCGGGATGATCCTTGCGTCCGGAGAGCGGTCTTTGGTGCCCACCGGTTTGCGCATCGAGATTCCGGAAGGCTATGAGGTGCAGGTCAGGCCCAGATCGGGACTTGCCCTGAAGCACGGGATCACATTGCCGAATACCCCCGGCACCATCGACAGCGATTATCGCGGGCCATTGGGCATCATTGTGATGAACGCCGGAACCGAGCCGTTTCTCATTGAACATGGTGCCCGCATTGCCCAATTGATCGTGGCCCCTGTTTTGCAAGCCTCTTTCACCATTGCCCAAGACCTGAGCGACACCGAACGCGGCAGTGGCGGGTTCGGGTCAACCGGAGTGGGCTGATGCTTCTGGTATTTGCGATTGCAGCAGCTCTCTATGGTCTTGGCGCCGTGATGCGTGCGCCAAAGCAAGCGCGCTGGACCATGATTTTCATCCTGTATGTTGCTGTGCTGGGCGAACAGCTTTTGTTGCCTGACGGCCATTCCTTGCGCATGGCAACCGGAGAAAGCCCGGTTCTGTGGTTGATGTTTGGCGGCTTTGTCCTGATCGCGCTTGTCTATCGCGCGGGGTTGAACTGGTTGCGCAAAAAGGCCCGGCCCGACACTGAGGCGGCCACAGATGATGCCATTTTCACCGATACGGAACTGAACCGCTATGCCCGTCATATCGTGATGCGCGAAATCGGCGGTTTGGGTCAGAAAAAGATGAAAGACGCCAAAGTTCTGGTGATCGGGGCAGGGGGGCTTGGGTCGCCGGCCCTGTTGTACCTCGCGGCCGCAGGTGTCGGAACGATTGGTGTTGTGGATGACGATGTCGTGGACAATTCGAACCTGCAACGACAGGTGATTCACAAGGATGCCGCGATTGGCACGGCCAAAGTGTTTTCCGCGCAAGACGCCATGCAGGCGCAGAACCCGTTTGTGAAGGTGCTTCCCTACCAGCGGCGGCTTTCCGAAGACGATGCGCAAGCCTTGATTGCCGAGTATGATCTCGTTTTGGATGGCACGGATAATTTCGAGACACGCTATCTTGTGAATGCCGCTTGCATTGCTGCGCGAAAGCCATTGATCTCGGGGGCTCTGTCCCAGTGGGAAGGGCAGTTGAGCGTGTTTGATCCGGCCAACGGCACACCCTGTTATGCGTGCGTTTTCCCCAAGGCGCCGGCCGCTGAACTGGCGCCAAGTTGCGCCGAGGCCGGTGTCATCGGCCCCCTGCCGGGCGTTATCGGAACAATGATGGCGGTTGAGGCGATCAAGCTGATCACTGGCGCGGGCATGCCTTTGCGCGGCGAGATGCTGATCTATGACGCGCTCTACAGCGAGACCCGCAAGATCGCTCTCAAGCCCCGGATCGGGTGTTCGGTTTGTGGTCACACGGCCCCGGACGAGGCGGCGCATCTCTAGCGACCGGGGAATTTTCCACGTTCAGACATTGCGCATCCCTGCGGGGTGCTTAGGTTGTTCTGCAAAGGAGATACCCGCATGACCAACCCGCTTTTGTCCGACTGGAATACGCCGTTTTCGTTGGCCCCCTTTGATGCCATTTCGGATGATGATTTTGCCCCCGCATTGGACGAAGCTTTGGTAGCGCACAATGCCGAGATTGACAGCATTGCCGCCAATCCAGAGCACCCCAGCTTTGCCAATACCATCGAAGCCATGGAGGCCGCAGGGGAAGGGTTGGACAAGGTTCTTTCCGTGTTTTTCACAATCGCGGGCGCAGATAGCAACCCCGCAAGAGAAGCACTTCAACGGGATTTTTCTCCAAAGCTGGCCGCACATTTTTCCGCGATTTCGTCGAACAAGGCCCTGTTTCGTCGCGTTGCAGCCGTATGGGACGCGCGCGGCTCTGCGGATTTGACCGAGGAACAACAGCGCGTGTTGATGTTGACCCATCGCGGGTTTGTTCGCGCGGGCGCGTCTCTGGAAGGGCAGGACGATGCCCGCATGCAGGCCATCATGGGCCGTTTGGCCGAGTTGGGAACTGCGTTTACACAGAACCTTCTTTCGGATGAACGCGACTGGTTTATGCCGCTGCAAGAGGACGACCTCGAAGGGTTGCCAGCCTTTGTTGTCGACGCCGCACGGGCTGCGGGGGCCGAAAAGAACGCCGGCGGGCCGGTTGTGACCCTGTCGCGGTCGTTGATCGTACCGTTCCTGCAGTTTTCCCCCCGTCGGGATTTGCGTGAAGCGGCGTTCAACGCGTGGGCCGCGCGCGGTGCCAATGATGGCGAGACAGACAACCGGGCAATCACAGCCGAAATCCTTGCCTTGCGGGCAGAGCGCGCAACGCTTTTGGGCTATGACAGTTTTGCGGACTACAAGCTGGAAACAGAGATGGCTGGCACACCGGCGGCGGTGCGTGATCTCTTGATGGCTGTTTGGGAGCCCGCCAAAGCACGCGCCGAGGCCGATGCGAAGATTTTGACCGACATGATGCACGCAGATGGCGTCAACGGCAATCTGGCCCCGTGGGATTGGCGGTATTATGCGGAAAAGCGGCGCAAGGCCGAGCATGATCTGGATGAGGCCGCGTTAAAGCCATACCTGCAATTGGACCGGATGATCGAAGCGTCCTTTGCCTGTGCAAACCGCCTGTTCAACCTCGAGTTCAAGGCGCTGGATGTGCCGCTGTATCATGACGATTGCCGCGCGTGGGAAGTAACACGAAACGGCAAACACGTTGCGGTCTTTATCGGCGACTACTTTGCGCGAGGTTCCAAGCGGTCTGGCGCATGGTGTTCCGCGATGCACTCGCAAGCCAAGTTCCCGCAAGAGCAGACGCCCGTGGTGATCAACGTGTGCAACTTTGCCAAGGGGGATCCGGCGCTGTTGTCCTATGATGATGCGCGGACATTGTTCCATGAATTTGGGCACGCGTTGCACCAGATGCTGTCCAATGTGACCTATGACTCGATCTCGGGGACCTCTGTGGCGCGTGATTTTGTCGAGTTGCCTTCACAGCTTTACGAGCACTGGCTTGAAGTGCCCGAAGTGCTTGCCGAATTTGCAACTCATGCCGAAACCGGAGAAGCGATGCCACAGGACATGCTGGACAAGGTTCTGGGCGCGGCAAATTTCGACATGGGCTTTCAAACGGTCGAATATGTTGCGTCGGCGCTGGTTGATCTGGCCTTCCATGAAGGCGCCGCACCTGCCGACACAATGGCAAAACAGTCCGAAGTTCTGGAAGAGTTGGGCATGCCTTCCGCGATCACAATGCGCCACGCCACGCCGCAGTTCGCGCATGTGTTCTCGGGCGACGGTTATAGCGCCGCTTACTATAGTTATATGTGGTCCGAGGTCATGGATGCCGACGCGTTCGAAGCCTTCGAAGAAGCCGGAAGTGCCTTTGATCAGGCGACGGCAAAATCCCTTGAGGAAAACATCCTGTCGACCGGCGGCTCGGTCGATGCAGAAGACCTTTATAAACGGTTCCGGGGCAGATTGCCGGGCGTTGAAGCCTTGCTCAAGGGGCGCGGTCTGGCGGCCTGAACAATTTAAGGTTCCCAAAAAGAAATCGCCCCCGATTGGGGGCGATTTTTTGCATTTTAGAGGCTGGGGTTAGATCGTCTGATCGTACTCGCCAACCGAAGGTTCGGTCCGGATCACGGCGTCGATATCCGCAAAGATCGCGCGCAGCTCTTCGTCGCTGTTCGAGCTTTCGCAAACCACAACAAGGTTCGGCGTGTTGGACGATGCACGCACGAGACCCCAGCTGCCATTGTCAAGGATCACGCGGGCGCCGTTGACGGTCACGACCTCTTTGATGGGGCGCCCGGCAAGAGTTTCGCCTGCTTCGTGTTTCGCAACCAGTTTCGCAACCAAACGCTCGAGAACATCGTATTTCTCGGTGTCGGCGCAATAGGGCGACATTGTTGGTGTGCTGTGTGTTTTGGGCAGTGCTTTGCGCAGGTCCGACATGGACATGTCTGGGTTGCGGTCCATCAGTTTGCAGATTTCCACCGCAACGCGCATGCCACAGTCATATCCACGGCCAATTGGTTCAGCGAGGAAATAGTGACCGGATTTTTCGAAACCGGCCAACGCGCCGATTTCTTTCACACGGCGTTTCATGTGGCTGTGGCCGGTCTTCCAATAGTCGGCGGTCACACCGTTTTTGATCAGCTCGGGATCAGAAGCAAACAGGCCGGTGGATTTCACGTCTGCCACGAAGGTTGAGTTCGGGTAAATCTTTGACAGGTCACGGGCCATGATGACGCCCACCTTGTCGGCAAAAATCTCTTCGCCTTCATCGTCCACAACGCCGCAGCGGTCGCCGTCACCGTCAAACCCGAGCGCCATATCAGCCCCCGATGCTTTGACGCTGTCGGACATGTCGTGCAACATTTCCATCGCTTCGGGGTTGGGGTTGTAGTTCGGGAAAGTATAATCCAGCTCGGTGTGGCTGGGCACTACTTCGACGCCGATACGTTCGAACAGCTCGGGGGCAAATGCCGCCGCGGTTCCGTTGCCGGTGGCGCAGACCACCTTCAAAGGACGAGACATTTTGAAGTCGCCCACGAGGTCGTCAAGATAGGCTTCTTTGACGCCATCGACGAATTCGTATTTGCCGCCGTCAACTTCTTCCCAGTCGCCATTCAGCACGATGTCGCGCAATTCACCCATTTCGTCAGGGCCGTGGGTCAACGGGCGGTCAAAGCCCATTTTCACGCCGGTCCAGCCATTGGGGTTATGCGACGCGGTGATCATTGCAACAGCAGGCACATCCAGATAAAACTGCGAGAAATATGCCATGGGCGACACGGCCGGACCGATGTCTTTGACGTGGATACCCGCGCGCATCAGGCCTTGGATCACGGCCAGCTTGATCGAGAGCGAATAGTCACGATAGTCGTTGCCGACGGCGATGACAGGTTCAATGCCACGGCGACGCATCTGTGTGCCAAGACCAAGACCAAGGGCGGTCATACCGGGTAGGTTAATCTCTTCAGGAAATCTCCAGCGGGCATCGTATTCACGAAAACCGGTTGGTTTAATCATTGGATCGCGCAAAAATTCCCAGGTGTTCGGTGTCACCGTCGCGGCAGGTTTAGTCATAAGTTTACTCTTCAATTGAATCAGATGTGAATCGGGTTCGATTTAGCTAGCTTGTCAAAAGCCATCAACGTGTCAATTAGCGCAGGCATATGATGTAAATGTATCATATTCGGCCCATCTGACGGTGCATTGTCGGGATCTTGGTGGGTTTCGATGAAAACTCCGGCAATTCCGAGCGAAACGGCAGCACGCGCCATAACAGGTGCAAACTCGCGTTGACCGCCGGAAGATCCGCCTTGGCCGCCTGGCTGTTGTACAGAATGCGTCGCATCCATGATCACGGGATAACCCGTCTTGGCCATTCTGGGCAGGCCCCGCATGTCGGTGACAAGGGTGTTGTATCCGAACGATGTGCCACGTTCGGTGAGCATGATTTTTTCGTTGCCCGTGCTTTCGACTTTGGACACCACGTTGTCCATGTCCCAAGGCGCGAGGAACTGCCCCTTTTTGACATTTACAACCGCTCCGGATTTTCCGGCCGCCAACAACAGATCGGTCTGGCGGCACAAAAATGCGGGGATTTGAAGGATGTCACAAACTTCGGCAGCGGGGGCGCATTGTGCTTCGGTGTGCACGTCAGTCAGCACCGGCACGCCGATCGCCGTTTTCACGCCCTGAAGAACTTTAAGGCCCTCATCAATGCCTAGACCGCGTATGCCAGAAGCGCTTGTGCGGTTCGCTTTGTCATAGGACGCCTTAAAGACGAACTGGGCGCCTGCAGCATCGCAGGCTTCTTTCATGGTGCCGGCAATCATCTGTGCGTGATCCGCACTTTCGAGTTGGCACGGGCCGGCGATGACCAGCAACGGTCGGTCGTTTCCGACGTTCAGGTTGGCAATTTCGATATGTTTCATGAGTTAGGAAGAAACCTGTTCGCGAAGGATGGAGGCCGTCAAAGAAATCATCAGGTAGATGCCCGAAAAAATCAGGAAAGCCAAAATTGTGTTTTCGAAGGCCCGTGGATAACTCGGATCTTCCGAGGCCACAGGTTCGACACTGATGGTCAGGTAGCGCACTTGGCGGTTCGCCTCCAGTTCCGTTTGTTTCAACGTCTGCAACGAGGTCTGCATCATCATGTCGGCTGTGGCAAGGTCTGCCTGCAGCATTTGAATCTGAGCTGTCTTTTGCGCAAGCGAAGACTCGCCGGCGGTGGCATCCGTCATTTTGTCTTCAAGCTTGTAAAGCAGCTTGCTCAGACGTCCGATGTCGCCACGAACCCCATCAACACGGGCCTTGTTCGGGCGCGGGTTGTCCTGCAGCGCGGCGAGTTGCAGTTCTTTTTCCTGCAACTGGATCTGGATGTTGTTGATTTGCGAGCGCAGGCTGGAAATCACCCCTTCAGGGTCAATGATCGTACCTTCCTGAAGCGTGACAAGTCGCTGTTGGGCCTCGCGGCGTTCGTCGCGCGCTTCATCAAGGCTTTTGCGGGCATCGCGAAGCTGGTCTTCACGTTTACGCTGGGACAGATCGTCAACGCGTTCTTCCGCATATGAGATCAGTTTGCGGGAAAACTGGGCCGCGATATCCGGGTCCGGTGCCGCGACTTCCATCCGGATCACGCCTTCGGTTGGGTCGTACCCCAGCTTTACGTATTTCTTGTAAAGCTTATAGGCTTGTTCATTCGAGGGGGCCTCGGGAAGGCGTTGAATGGGATCGATGGTCGGGTCGGAAAAGACCGCCTTGAACCCTTTGTCCTGATCCAGCCGCGTCATCGCGTCTTTGGACTGAAGATACGATTGTGTGGCGATGGAATCCTGATTGGTGGCAAACTGTGTGCCGGACAACAACGAGCTAAAGCCCGAAGCCGTGGCCGTGTCGGCCTGCAAGATCAGGAATTCCGACTTGGTCGAATACATCGGTGTGGCGATGGCATAGAAATACCAGCCGGTCAAAAGCGTTGGCAAGAACACGAAAACGGACAGACGTGCCAACAGCAAAAGCATTTTGCGACGGCGACGGCGGGCCATATCCCGTTGAATATCACCAATCTCGCGCGCACGGCGGTCCATCGGAGAAATCATATCTGCCGAGGGCAGGGTCTCTTTGTGCATCGCCATGGTCTGGGGAAGCTGGACACGGCCTTGGCTTTCGGCCTGTTGACCTTGCGCGGGTGTGTCCATGGACACGAGTTCAAGCATGTTCTTGCGTTGGAACGGGTCAATTCCATTGGCCCGCAACAGACGTACGGCGTCATAGTCTGACGTCGCCGCCAAACCGTTTTTCTGGGCAACGCGCCGTGCCATGCGCAATTGGCGGCCTGTCAAACCTTCTCGTTTGATGGCGTCAACTTCTTGTTCAGGTGTAATGGCCACATCTGTCTGTGGGGCAGCGGCGGGCGCCGGTTGTGGCTGCACCGGTGGCTGCGACTGCACAGGTTGTTGCGGCTTTGCCTGAGGGCGCGGCTGGCGGGCTTCGGGGGCTGCAACCGCAGCAGGAGGCGGTGTCTGTCGTGGAACATCCGCCGCGTCAGTCGTCTGACCGGTGAAACGGTGACTTGGAAGGTCGCGGGACTGGTTCGCGGCCGGACGGACCTCTTCTGGCGCGGCACCTGCCTGAGGGCTGCGACGGATCCTGAACTTTTTAGCCTTGGGTTTGGTAGTCATAAAGCTGCTTCGCCTCTTCCAAGCTGTCAAACATATACAATTGCCCATTCAGCAAAACCGCAGCTGAGCGTGCGAACTTTTCGAGCACGTCGGGCTTGTGCGATACTATGATAATCGTTGTGGTGCGCAGCCGCTCTTTGAGGATGGCACCGGCCTTTTGGTTAAAGTCGACATCGGTCGAGGCAGGCATGCCTTCGTCGATGAGATACATATCGAAGTCCAGCGCCAGCATCAGCGCAAAGGTGAAACGCGCCCGCATCCCCGTCGAATACGTGCCGAGGGGCTGTTCAAAGTATTCGCCAAGGTTACAAAGCCAGCGACAGAAGGCTTCGACATAATCCGGATCAAGCCCGTAAAGACGCGCGATAAAGCGGCTGTTGTCGACGGCAGAGTGGCGGTTCACAACGCCCCCCATAAAGCCCAGCGGAAACGAAATGCGGCAACTGCGCCGAATCTCGCCCTCATCGGGCTTTTCCAATCCGGCGATCATATTGACCAAAGTGGTCTTGCCCGTGCCGTTTGGCGCGAGAATCCCGAGAGAATTCCCGAGTTCCACACGGAAAGACGCACGATCAAGGATGATCTTGCGCTGGGTACCTGTCCAAAAGGACTTACTGACGTTCTCAAATTCGAGCATTTATCGCTCCGGCTCTGCTCTGCCCCTCCTGGTTACAGGAGTTTTGTTAACGCTCTGTTCGGCGTCTTTGGGCGTAATATGTCGGATTGCACCTATCAATAGCAACGCCTTGCGGCGATAATTTGACGATGCATGGCAAAAAACCGACGCAATTGCATCGGTTTTTGTTTTATTGAAAGAATTGTCGCGACTTTACTCGCCCCTGCGTTGTGCGAGGGCTGGCAGGTTGCGCAACATTAGAGATCCCGTTTCTCAACCCGGAACACTTTTCCTGCGATAATTGAAACGATTGCCGCAGCAAAAGAAAACAGCGCACCCATTTTTGCGGCGTCTTGAACCGGACCGGCATCGAAGGCGACCGAGGCCACAAAAAGAGACACGGTAAAGCCAATCGCCGCGACACATCCGATCACCACAAGGTCAATGATCCGCATACCTTCAGGAAGGCCAAGCCGCAAAGGAACGGCGGCAAGCCACCCCATCGCCAAGATACCAACTGGTTTGCCGATCAGCAGACCCGCCAGAACAAGCCATGTCGCATCGCCAATGGCGGACATCTGCACACCGGCATTGCACAGCCCAAAAAAGAACAGGACGATCTCAACCGGATGTTTGAGCGCATGTTCAATCACGTTCAGCAAATCGTGCAGGTGACGTTCCGCTTCGGAAAAGATGCCAAATGCGCGGTCCGCATGCGGTATGGTCGGAACCACCGGCAAAAGCCCAAGCGCAGGATGAAGACCCGAACGCATAAAGGCATACCAGCTGATCGCAGCCCCCAACAGGTACGGGAGGAAATGCAAATTCTTGCGCATCCATGTCGAGTTCGGACGCGCCTGATTGCCACGGTCAAGCCGTCTCGGAAGCCAGTTGAACAGCACAAACACTGCAATACAGGCCCCAAAAGAGACCAAGAGCCATTCTGGTGCTAGTTCGCCCGAAGGATAGAAAATCGCCAGAATGATCAGCCCGGCCGCATCGTCTGCAATGGCCAGCAACAAGAGGAACCGCACCGCAGGGTGTCCGGCACCAAAGACCAGACGCCCGACAAGATAGGAAAAGGCAATGTCGGTTGCTGTCGGGATCGCCCAACCATTCGCAACCGCGCTATAGGTGTCAGAGCCCAACAGGAATGCGAGACCAAGGTACACGCCAATCGGGCCAAACATGCCGCCCGCTGTGGCAAACAGCGGTGTCGCGGCCTTTGATCCCCGCAGGGACCCGTTTTTGAGAATAACGGCTTCCCATACCTCTTTTGCAGCGATTGCAAAGAAGAAAGCCATCAACAGATCATTGACCAGATAGTGTAGGGTCAGGGTGCGGTGACCATCGTGATAGTGACCAATCGGAGCATGATCCCAGATTTTGAATTCTACAAAATGATGGTAGCTCTCATAGTCAATATTCGCCCAGACGAGCGCGATAAGCGCGCCCAAAATCAAAAGAAGCGAATAGTTCGTCAGAAAATTCCAGACGCGATACATCCCGTCAATATCCCCACTGTTAGCGCGTTTTCCCTAGGGGTAACCGAAAACAGATAGGCGGGCAACGCAAGAGGGGGTACGAAAGATCGCGCCCCCTCCTTTGTGTTTCTGACCTCAGGCAACGAATTGCCAGGTGAGTCCGGCCAGAAACGCCCCTAACAAGGCAAAGCCAAGATAGGCTGCAAATATGCGGGGCTTGACCAAGGCCCATACGGCGATGGCCGCCGGGATGCTGCTTACACCGCCCGCAATCATAAAGCTCATGGCCGCGCCGTTGGACATGCCTTGTGCCAAAAGGGCGTCCACAAGAGGCACAGCGGCATAGCCGTTGAGATAGGCCGGTGCACCAACCAGCGCGCCCAGAAGAATTGTGCCAAGACCCTCCCCACCCAAGACATTCGCGATCAGGCTGGCCGGGATATAGTGGATCATCAGGGCTTCGATGGTATAGGCCAGTGCCAGCCACTTCAGCAGGAACACACCGTTTTCAATGGTTGCCTCCTTGAAGGTTTCACGACGATCCGCTTCTTTCCAGAAGGCCCAGACAGGTTGCCCGGAAAAGGGTTGTTTGACGCCGCAGCATCCGCCGATCTGGGGTTTTTCGCGCAAAGGGTCGACGAAAACGGCGCTTTTGGCGAACAACATGGTCAGACCACCACCCAACAGACCCAGACCCACAGCCGAGAAGGTTTTCGCAATTGCGAAATCAAACCCCAATGTGCCCGAGGTGATCGCGAACATCGCCGGGTCCATCAAGGGGGAAGCCAGCCAAAATGCCATAACCGCCGACAACGGGGCACCCACGGCCAGAAGCGCGGCAATAAACGGGATCACTTCGCAGGAACAGAATGGGGATAGCCCACCCAGCAACGCCGCAAACAAAATCATATGGGTTTCGCGCCCCACAAAAGCCTTTGCCAGCAGGTTCTCTGCGCCCGTTGCCTTGAGATAGCCAATCGCAAACACGGCAAAAAGAATGAAAGGTGCGGTGCCCTGCAAGGCACCCCAGGCAAAATCCACCGTCGGGATGAATTGCGGCGTATCAAATACGGCGACCGCGATCAAAATGAGCACAAGTGCCGCCCATGCCTTGTCGATTTTGGCCAGCCGCGATGACAGCGGGGTCGGGGATTGCGAGAGTTCAGCCATTGTTTTGATCCTCATTGGCATCCGCACTGTCTGCACAGCATTCCTTGAGCAGGAAATTCGAGAGATTGCGGATCTCGTCATAAGCCACGGCCGCACAAATGATCGAACGGCCCTGTTTTTGTTGAACGACAAGGCCCGCCTGGGCCAAAATCTTCATATGATGTGTCAGGGTTGATCCGGTTACGCCTGTGCGTTGGCCCAGTTCCCCGATGCTCAGCCCGTCATGTCCGGCGCGCACAAGGCACCGCAGAACAGAAAGGCGTTGTTCCGAACCAAGAGCCGCGAAGGTCGAGGCTGCAATGGTCAAAGAGATGTCGTCTGTCGAATCATGTTTCATATTTCTAGAAATATCGAATTATTTGCGTCACGCAAGTTTTATTTCGATAAATGTCGAAATATAGGTCCATGTGCTTTTCAGACGTGCGTCTTTGCCCCAATGTGGGGGCATGTCCCTTTTGCAAGACATACAGGCCTGTCGGCTGTGCGCGGACCGGTTTGCAGCGACGGCAACGTCGCATGACCCGCGCCCTGTGGTGTGGTTCCAGCCATCCGCACGGGTGCTGATCGTTGGTCAGGCACCCGGAGCAAAGGTGCACAAAAGCGGACGCCCCTTCACCGACCCGTCAGGGGACCGGTTGCGCGACTGGATGGGGCTGGATGAGGTTGCCTTTTACGATCAGGCGCGGATCGGCATTCTGCCAATGGCGTTTTGTTTTCCGGGCTATAACGCAAAGGGCAGCGATCTGCCCCCACCGCCAATCTGTGCCCATACGTGGCGCGACCGCGCCATGGCCTCCATGACGCAAGTCAGGTTGACGCTGTTGGTGGGCGGATATGCGCAAAAATGGCATTTGGGGCAGAAAAAGACCGTTACAGACACGGTCAAGGCATGGCGCGACCATGCGCCCGACGTCTTTCCCTTGCCACATCCGTCGTGGCGCAATACGGCATGGTTGAAGAAAAACCCTTGGTTCGAAGCGGAATTGCTGCCCGACCTGAGGACACGGATCAAGGACATTCTGCGATGAGCGATACTGCAACGCCTTTGGACATCAGCCATGCTGCGATGGAGGCCAACCCTGCCGATGACGCTGCCCGTTTGCGGTTCTACGAAAGACTTGCGGATGCCGAGCTTTTCTTGCTGTTAAGCAAAGAAGCAGAAGACGATCGCATCGCACCGGAAATGTTTGACCTGTCGGACCATTCGTTTGTGTTGGTGTTCGACACGGAAGAGCGGTTGTCAGCGTTTGTCGGAAAAGCGGCACCATACGCGGCCCTTTCGGGGCGCGTGATTGCATCGATGCTGGACGGGCAGGGGATTGGCCTTGGTGTGAACCTCGAGGTGGCGCCATCTTCGATCCTGATCCCGCCAGAAGCGGTCAGCTGGCTCGCAGAAACGCTGACACACGCCCCCGACGAAGTGGAAGCCCGCCCCGAGGAATTCACCGCGCCCGCCGGATTGCCGGAAATGCTGGTGACGGCGCTGGATCAAAAGCTGTCGACGGCTGTCGGGCTTGCGCAAATGGCGTTTCTGGTCGGTGTTGTCTATGACACCGGCGCCCGCAGCCACATGCTGGGCTTCGTCGGGGCGATCCCCGAAGCCCATGGCGCTCTGGCCAAGGCCGTTTCCGAGGCCCTGACGTTTTCCGGAGTAGAGGCTGGGGCGCTGGATGTGGGGTTCTTTGATGCGTCCGATCCCGTTTCGGCCCAACTGGCACGGGCTGGATTGCGGTTTGATCTGCCCGAGGCGCCCAAGCCGTCCGAATATGTGCCTGTCGCACCGGGCAGCGACCCGGATAACCCACCCAAACTGCGCTAGGGATCTCGCGGGCTTCCGCCCTTTTAGGTCCGCATCAAGATGCGTTCAAAAAGGTTGGGCCAAGCCTCGCTGCGCTCGGCCGCGTCCGCCCCGTCAAACCGCGTAGAGGGTGTTGCGCGGGGCTTCAAAGACGTCTGGATTAGTAGCCAGCACCGCGATCCACCAGATGCAGGAAGGGCTCGCCACTCTGACCGCGCCGGATATTCTCTGCAATCACCCGTGATGCCGAACTGGGGCGCGTTTCCGAGGCAATATGCGGGGTGACTGTCACCCTCGGATGGCTCCAATAGGGGTGATCTGCGGGCAACGGCTCGATCCGGAAAACATCCAGTGTGGCATGGGCAATATGCCCGCTGTCTAGCGCCATGAGCAACGCGTCATCGTCAATCAGGGGACCACGTCCGGGGTTGATGATAAAGGCCCCTTCGGGCATGTCGGCCAAGGCCTGTGAATCCACTGTGTTTTCCGTGGCGGCCGTATTGGGCAACAGCAAAATCAGAACATCCGCCGTCGAAACCGCTTCCCTGAGCCCGTCAGGACCGTTTAAACAGGTGATCCCTTCAATGTCCTTTGCGGTTCTGCTCCACCCTGTCACGGGAAAGCCCAGTCCAATAAGCGCTTTGGCGCAGGCCAGCCCCAACGTGCCCAGCCCCAGAATGGTCACGCGCCGGTCTTCTGCCAAGGGTGGTACAAACGAACGCCATTCGCCGTCTTGGCCCAAAATGTGCTGATCCATGCCAAGATGGTGGCGCAACGTATGCCCTGTGACCCATTCGACCATGCCCTGCGTCAGACCATAGTCAACCATCCGCGCAAGAGGCTGGCTCAGCGTCTGGTTCCCCACGACATCTTCCACACCAGCCCACAGGTTCAACACGGCCTTGCAGCGTGTAAACGGCGTGAAGTCGTGCAAATCCCCATTGGGCGCATAGACGATATAATCCACGTCTTCCGGCGGAAATTCGGTGCGCAGATCTACCTCAAGATCCTGTTCTGCAAACGCTGTGCGCAACGGGGTTTCATAGGTGTTCCACCGTTCGGTTTTGGCGGCAAACAGAACATTGATCATGGTGAGAAAATCTCCAAGTCTGGGAAAGACACAAGGCGGCTACGAGGGCAAGTGAGGCCACAAAAGGGCCCACACTTCAAGTACGCCTTGCCCTTTTCGCGTGATCTTTTCCGGATCTATGCACCCGCCGAGCGGAGCGAGGCACGGCCCAACGTTTTTGAACGCATCTTGATGCGGTCCCAAAAGGGCGGGAGCCGTTTCGTTATCGCGGGCGGTGCACGGATGCGCTTTGGATCAGACCAAAAGCCAGCATCAAAACCAGCATCGCCGATCCCCCGTAAGACACCAATGGCAAGGGCACACCCACAACAGGGGCCATGCCCATGACCATCGACATGTTCACAGCGTAAAACAGGAAGAACGTTGAAATAATGCCGTAGGTGAGCAGTGACGAAAAGCGGTCCTTGTTCGCCACCGCTGCAACAAGGCCAAAGACGATGATCAACCCGTAAAGCGCCAGCAACGAAACCCCGCCGATAAACCCGAACTCTTCTGCGAGTGTCGTAAAGATAAAGTCGGTGTGCTTCTCGGGCAAAAAGTTCAGCCGGGACTGGGTGCCCTGCATAAAGCCGCGTCCGGTCCAGCCACCAGAGCCCAAGGCGATTTTGGACTGCGTGATGTGATACCCTGCGCCCAGCGGATCACTGGACGGATCAAGAAAGGTGTCGATCCGGCGATACTGATAGTCTTTCAGCAATTGCCATGTGCTGCCACGTGACTGGAAAACCGCAAAGACCAGACCGGCGGCCATCCCGCCAACAGCTGCGAAATAGGCCCAATGCACGCCTGCCATAAACATCACCATGGCCCCTCCGATCAGCAAAAGAAGGGATGTGCCAAGGTCGGGCTGGCGCAAAACCAGCGCCGTCGGGAACAGGACCAAAATAACAGGTAACAAAACCCACAACGGGCGCGAGGTTTTTTCCGTAGGCAGCCAGTCGTAATAGGCCGCCAGGGCCATCACCAAGGTGATCTTCATAAGCTCTGACGGCTGCAACCGCATAAAGCCCAGATCAATCCAGCGCTGTGCGCCCATGCCGACGCTGCCCATGACTTCGACCAGTACCAACAAAAGGATCGTCCCGAGATAGGCCGCTCCGGAAATGCTGCGCCAGAACCAGATCGGCACCATGGCGATCCCCACCATCACCGCAAATCCAACCAAAAAGCGTTTGATCTGTGGCTCGGCCCAAGGCGAAAAAGACCCCCCTGCAACGGAATAGAGCATGGTGAAACCCACGCCACAAACAGCGGCAAGCAGCAAGAGCAACGGATAGTTCAGAAACAGGATTTTGCGCAGACCCGTCGGGGCGGATTTGACGGTATACTCAAGATAACTCATGCTCGGTCTCCGCTGCGCTTGCCCTGCCGGTCCGGCATCATCTCTCTGATGCGTTTCTGCTGTGCTTCGATACGCGTTCGGTCCTTGGTCGGATAGGCGGACAGGGGCGGGTCGCCTTCATAGAGGGCCTGCAAGGTGATATCGCGCGCCACTGGCGCGGCAGCTGTTGAGCCGCCTCCGCCATGTTCAACGATGACAGCCACGGCAATCTTTGGATCATCATAGGGGGCGAAGTTGACAAACAACGCGTGGTCGCGCCGCTCCCAAGGCAGATCCTTGTTGCGGAAAACACCCTTGGCCCGTTCCGCGGCCGAAATATTACGCACCTGGCTTGTTCCGGTTTTTCCGGCCATCCGATAGGCATCTTCGATGACGCGGCTGCCATAGGCCGTGCCGCGCCGGTTGTTCGACACCGAGAACATGGCACGCCGGATATGGCGCAGGTTGTTTTCGTTCAGCCCAAGAGAGGCGGAGTCCGCGATGCCCTGTTCGACCCCGTTGACCGATTTCACGATCCGCGGCATGAGTTCCAATCCGGAAGCGAGACGCGCTGTCATCACGGCAAGCTGCAAAGGCGAGGCCAGAACAAACCCTTGCCCAATCGAGGCGTTCACCGTATCACCGATCACCCAGGACGCGCCACGCACGCTTTGCTTCCAGTCTTTGGTGGGGTTCAATCCGCGTGCCACACCTGACATCGGCAAATCAAACCGCTCGCCCAGTCCAAGCTTGCTGGACATTGCCGAAATCTTGTCGATGCCCAGCTCAAGCGCAATCTCGTAGAAATAGACGTCACAGCTTTCGCGCAGGGCGGTTTGCAGGTTCATGTGCCCGTGTCCGGCACGTTTCCAGCAGTGAAACCGCCGGTTCGCCACTTCAAGATGGCCCGGGCAATACACGGTGTCTTCGGCAGAGACCAATCCGGCCTCAAGCGCGGCCAAAGCGGTCACCATTTTGAAGGTCGATCCGGGGGGATAGGTGCCCTGAACCGACTTGGCAGCCAGAGGGCGGTATTTATTTTCGGTCAGCGACCGGTAATCGGCAACCGAGATACCACTGACAAACAGGTTGGGATCAAATGTCGGAGACGAGTTAACGGCCAGAAGATCCCCGTTCCGGCAATCCATGACAACCGCTGCGGCGCTTTCTTCGCCAAGGCGCAGCTGGATATAGGATTGCAAACGCTGATCGATGGTCAGTTGCAAGTCGTCGCCCGCTTCGCCCTCGCGACGGTCCAATTCGCGCATCACGCGCCCGACAGCGTTCACCTCGACCCGCTTTGTGCCGGCCTTGCCGCGCAACTCGGTTTCACGCTTGGCTTCGATGCCGACCTTGCCGATCTGGAAACGCGGAATGCGCAACAGCTGGTCGGGGTTTTCGATCTTGGACAGGTCATAATCGCTGACAGGGCCGACATAGCCAACAACATGCGCCAGATCCCCCGCCAAGGGATAGGTGCGCGACAGGCCGACTTCTGGAGTGATCCCCGGAAGGGCAGGGCTGTTCACAGCGACGCGGCTCATCTCGTCCCAACTGACGCGATCAGCGATGGTCACAGGCAGAAACGGCGCCGACCGCTTCATCTCGGTCACCGCGCGGTTCACATCGTCTTCGTCCAGTTCAACAAGCGACGAAAGCCGCGTCAGGGCCGAGTCGATATCACCGGCATCTTCCCGCACAATTGTGATGCGGTAAGACTGGACATTGCGCGCCACAGGCACGCCGTTCCGGTCATAGATTTCACCGCGCGCCGGAGGGATCAGACGGATGTTGATACGGTTTTCTTCTGCCAGCAGACGGTACTGATCGGCCTGATCCACCTGCAAATGGCGCATGCGCAGACCCAGCAGGGCCATAAATCCGATCTGGGCACCGCCCAGCAAAAGCGCCCGCCGGGTAAAGCGTTTTTGTGTCTCGGCAACATCCGTGGGGGCGCGTCTCATGTGGCACCTGCCAATGTGTCATCGTCACCGGGGCTGAGCTTGCGCACATTCACCAGCACTTGTGACAGGATCGCGACCAAAGGATACACAGCGACATTCATGAAGGCCTGCATTACACTCAGGCCCAATGGCGCCTGATCAACCAGAAACACTGCCAGAACCAGCCTGTATAAAACGGCAATCCCAATCAGAATGGCACTCGCGGTCAGCCATTCGTTGGCAAAGGTGCTGTCACGCAGGCCGTGTGACTGGCGTCGCATCATCTGCCGCGCCACAACCATGATGGCGGCCATCAACCCCGGTGGGCGCATCAGTACAAAGTCAGCTAGCAAAACAACGCCCGCGACAGCAACTACCGGAACAAACTCGGGGCGTCGTGCGGCCCAGACGATGGTCAGAACAACAATGAAATCCGGTCCGGCCCAGCCTTGCGGCACATGGCTAAGCGGCAGCAACTGCAAAAACAGTATCCCGACGCCAAGCAGGACATAGAGAAAGCGCATTCGCCATTTGCGCGAGGCGCTGGCGCTACCCATCCTGAGCCTCGGATGGGGTGGGCGGTTCTTCTGGTAAAGGGTCCGAAGGCAGGTTTGACGGGCGTACAATGCCGCCGTGGTTTTGTGGCCTGTCCTGACCATGATCCCGCAACACTCGCAGGAATTCGAGCCGCTCGTAATCCGCAGCCAGACGCACGCGCAACCGCCCGCCGGGGTCTGTTGCAACCTGACCGATCAAAAGACCGCTCGGAAAGACACCGCCGTCTCCGGAACTGACAACGCGGTCACCGGGACGCACCTTGTCGTCGTTTTCCAGAAAATCGATGTAGGGCGCAATCGTGTTGTCGCCCACGATCAATGCTGTCTGACCCGAGGGCTGGATCAGGGCAGGAATGCGGCTTGAGCTGTCCGACAAAAGGATCACGCGGCTGGTGGACTGGCCCACGCCCGCGATCCGCCCGACAAGACCAATGCCATCCATTGCGGCCCAGCCATCAACGATGCCGTCACGCGCCCCGATATTCAACAGAACGGACTGCCGGAACGGAGATCCGCTGTCGGCCAGAACAACGCCCGTCACAAAGGTCAGGCGGGGATCAAGGCGCACGTTATTAAGGTCAAGAAGGCGGGCGTTCTCTTGTTCGAGCTGCAAAGCCGCCTCTTTCCATGCCTTCATTTGCTGAAGTTCACGGCGCAATTCGGCGTTTTGCTCAAGAATACGTTGATAGCTTTGAAAGTCGCGGAACAAATCCACAGCGCCCGTCGCCGGTGCCATGGCCCAATCGAACGAGGGCACCACCTTGTCGACCACCTGTGCGCGGAACCGTTCTACCCGTGGGCTATCGATGCGCCAAACAAGAAAAATACCAAGCAGACACAGCAGAAGAATGGCCAGCAAAAGACGTTTTAGCGGGCCAATAAAGTCTTCGCCTTGTGTCCGGTCTTTGGCCACACCGCCCCCCATTCAGGAAAGATAACATCAGCCTAGCACGAGCTCTTTGCCCGCGCCAATCACGGCTTAGCTGTCATAGTCGATCGCGTGACGCAGCTGTTTTTCGTATTCCAGCGCCTTGCCCGTGCCCATAGCCACGCAGTTCAGCGATTCATCTGCAATCGAAACGGCCAGACCGGTTTGCTCACGCAGCGCCAGATCAAGATCCCCGAGCAATGCACCGCCACCGGTCAACATCACGCCGCGATCCACAATATCCGCCGCCAGATCCGGAGGTGTCGCTTCCAATGCGGTCATCACCGCTTCACAGATTTGCTGAACAGGTTCGGCCAAAGCTTCGGCAACCTGTGCCTGACTGATTTCGGTTTCCTTGGGCACACCATTCAAAAGGTCACGCCCACGGATTTGCATCGACGTGCCGCGCCCGTCGTCGGGCATACGTGCCGTGCCGATCTGGGTTTTGATGCGCTCTGCTGTTGCTTCGCCAACCAAAAGGTTTTGGTTGCGACGCAAGTAGTTGATGATGGCTTCGTCCATCCGGTCTCCGCCAACGCGGACCGAGCGGGCATAAACGATATCGCCCAACGACAAAACGGCCACCTCGGTGGTGCCGCCGCCGATATCCACAACCATGTTGCCGGTTGGATCGGTGATCGGCATGCCTGCGCCAATCGCTGCTGCGATGGGTTCGGCAATCAGACCCGCACGGCGTGCGCCAGCAGACAGAACCGACTGGCGGATCGCGCGTTTTTCAACGGGGGTGGCACCGTGGGGGACACAGACGATGATCTTTGGTTTTGAAAAGGTCGAGCGTTTGTGCACCTTGCGGATAAAGTGTTTGATCATTTCTTCCGCAGTGTCAAAGTCGGCAATCACACCGTCACGCATCGGGCGGATGGCCTCGATCGATCCGGGGGTCCGACCCAACATCAGCTTGGCATCTTCGCCAACTGCGAGAACCTTTTTAACGCCGTCTTTGACGTGATAGGCCACAACAGATGGTTCAGACAGGATCACGCCCTTGCCTTTGACATAGACCAGCGTATTCGCCGTTCCGAGGTCGATTGCCATGTCAGAGGTGAACAGGCCGCCCAGATTTCCCAGCATGTGTTTTTTGTTCCCGCAGAATATAGAATTGACCCGCGACTCTGGCGAGAGGGGGCGACCTTCTTATATGGGCGGGCGCACGGTTGTGGAAGCCCCGGATCAGTACAAATGCGCGTGAATCCGCCATGTTCAAAGGTGGAAGTTGGCTGAATGCCCGAACAGCATGCGCCATTGCCTTGAAATTCGTCCGATCTGTGGTGTGCGCCAACGAAAAAGGGCACCAGAATCGGCGCCCTTTTTGTGTTTTTACCGCGTCGGGGGCCTTAGCCGCCCTGATTGCGCTGCAGTCCTTCGAGAACCTGATCAATCGAGAAGCTGGCTGGCTTCTGACGAGGGGGGTATTTCACGAAAGTCTCGAGGAATTCCCCGACAAAGACCTGTGCCGGCACCAGAAGATAGAGCCGCTCAAAGCGCCAGTTGGTGTATCCGGAAGCTTCTTCCTGCGCGCGCTCGAAAGGATCGCTGTAAAGATCGATCAGCTTGGGAACACGAAGGGGAACAAAGGGTTCTTCCCAAACATCAAAACCTTCCGCGCGCTGTTCGGCGAACACCAGTTTCCAGCGGTCATAGCGCAGGTTCACGAGATCACCACCGTCAGAGAAATAGAAGAACTCTCTGCGAGGGCCTTCTTCGGCTTCACCCTTGAAGTAGGACATGAAGTCATAGCCATCGAGATGAACCGGCTCGTTGCCTTCGCCAAAGGGTGCCTCGGTGAGCATCCGCTCTTTCATGTCAGTGTCGCCAAGGGCGGACATGAATGTCGGGAACCAGTCAAGGTGGCTGATGATCTCGTTGGACTTGCGTCCGGGCTCGATCACGCCGGGCCATTTGATCATCATGGGCACGCGGTATCCGCCTTCCCAGTTGTCGTTCTTTTCACCTTTGAAGGGGGTTGTGCCCCCATCAGGCCAGCTGAACACTTCGGCGCCGTTGTCCGTGGAATACATCACAACGGTGTTGTCCGCGATCCCAAGCTCGTCAAGACGGTCAAGCATTTGGCCAACCATTTTGTCGTGCTCGACCATGCCATCCGGATAAATGCCGAGACCCGTCACGCCTTGGCTTTCGGGTTTCAGGTGGGTGTTAATGTGCATCCGTGTGGTGTTGTACCATAGAAAGAACGGCTTATCCTGCTCAACCGCACGGTTCATAAAGTCGATGGCACCTGCGGTGACTTCTTCGTCAATCGTCTCCATGCGTTTGCGGGTCAGCGGGCCGGTGTCTTCGACAGTGCCGTCAGACGAGGATTTGATCACACCACGCGGGCCGAACTTTTCGCGAAACTCCGGATCCTTGGGATAGTCCACGCTTTCCGGCTCTTCTTCGGCATTCAGGTGGTAGAGGTTGCCAAAGAACTCATCAAACCCGTGGTTGGTCGGAAGGTGCTCGTCGCGGTCGCCAAGGTGGTTCTTGCCGTATTGCCCCGTCATATAGCCTTTCGACTTCATATACTCGGCAATGGTGGGGTCTTTTTCCGACATGCCTTCTTTGGCACCGGGAAGACCCACCTTGAGCAATCCGGTCCGGAACCCGGACTGGCCTGTCACAAAGGATGCGCGCCCCGCAGTACAGGACTGTTCACCATAAGAGTGCGTGAACAGCATGCCTTCGTTTGCAATCCGGTCAATGTTGGGGGTTTCGTACCCCATCATGCCTTGGTTATAGGCGCTGACGTTCCAATAGCCGACGTCATCCCCCCATATCACCAAAAAGTTGGGTGTATCCGCTGCGAGCGCCATTGAGGATGTCATCATCCCCATGGACAGCGTTGCGGCAAATGCCGCTCGTTTCATTAAACCTATCATACGCGCTTTCCTCCAATCACTCCCGAAAATGTTAGAAGCGGCACAAAATAGACCGCCCTGTTCACAGTCTGCGCGGAGAATCTGTTTCGATCAAACTTTTTAAACTCAATATGGTTAGCAAGGGGGCGCGACCTGCCGCCGAATACCGCGCCAGCCGGATCACCTGCGCAGGGTTTGGCTGTCCGGAAAACAAAACGGGCCACCCGAAGGCAGCCCGAAAATCTTTTGGAATATGGCGTTGATCAGGTCACGTCGCGATACGAGATTTCTTTTGCATCGACACCTTCGCCCATTTTGGCGCGTCGCACGACCAGACGGTTCAGCGCATTGATATAGGCTTTGGCCGACGACACCACGGTATCTGTATCTGCCGATTGACCGGTCACGACCATGCCGTCCTCTTCGACCCGAACCGAAACGGTGGCCTGTGCATCCATGCCTTCGGTGACGGCATGAACCTGATACAATTGCAGGCGTGCCTGGTTTGGATGCAGATCACGAATGGCTTTGAACGTGGCATCAACCGGCCCATCCCCAAACGCAGTCGCCGAGATGTCCTTGCCATCGATTTCCATTTCAACGGTGGCTTCCGCCTGACCGCCCGTGCCGCAGACAACTTTCATCGAGACCAGCTTTAGGGCATCGTTTTCATCGTCGCCGCCGACACGCATCAGCGCGATCAGGTCATCGTCCAGAACCTCTTTCTTGCGGTCGGCAAGATCCTTGAACCGGACAAATACGTCTTTCAGCTGGTTGTCGCCAACCTCAAAGCCCAAATGCTCGAGTTTGTCACGCAGCGCCGCCCGTCCCGAGTGTTTGCCCAAGGGCAGGGAAGTGCCGGACAGGCCCACATCTTCGGGGCGCATGATCTCGAAGGTTTCCTTGTTCTTCAGCATGCCGTCCTGATGGATGCCCGACTCGTGGGCAAAGGCGTTTTTACCGACGATGGCCTTGTTGAATTGCACCGGAAAGCCCGACACAGTCGCCACACGACGCGAGATTTGCATCAGCTTTCTGGTGTCGATCCCTGTGTGCCAAGGCATGATGTCATTGCGCACCTTCAGGGCCATGACCACTTCTTCAAGGGCGGTGTTGCCTGCGCGTTCGCCCAGACCGTTGATGGTGCACTCGATCTGACGCGCGCCCCCTTCAACAGCAGCCAGCGAGTTCGCCGTCGCCATGCCAAGGTCATTGTGACAATGCGTGGCAAAGATCACCTCATCGGCACCGGGCACAGTTTCGATCAGCCGTTTGATCAGATCAGCGCTTTCAACTGGCGCCGTATACCCAACCGTATCAGGAATGTTGATCGTAGTCGCGCCGGCTTTGATGGCAATTTCGATCACGCGACACAGGTAATCCCATTCGGTCCGTGTGGCATCCATCGGGGACCATTGCACGTTTTCACACAGGTTACGCGCGTGGCTGACGGTTTCGTGGATCTTGTCCGCCATTTCGTCCATGGTCAGGTTCGGGATCGCACGGTGCAGTTCCGAGGTGCCGATAAACGTGTGGATGCGGTTTTTCTCGGCGTGTTTCACAGCCTCCCAGCATCGATCAATATCGGCAAAGTTCGCACGCGCCAGCCCGCAAATGCGGCTGTTTTTCGCGTTTTTGGCAATCTCGCTGACGGCTCTGAAGTCCCCTTCCGAAGCAATCGGGAACCCGGCTTCGATGATGTCCACGCCCATCTCGTCCAGCATGCCTGCTATTTCGAGTTTCTCGTCATGGGTCATGGTCGCGCCGGGCGACTGTTCGCCGTCACGCAGGGTCGTGTCAAAGATCAAGACGCGGTCTTGTTGGGCAGTATCGTTCATTTGGAAATCTCTCTTTTTTCTCCTGATGCCTTGGCGCGAAGCGACGATCCTCTGAGCGGTCGCGCCTATAACGGCACGCTCAGAGGCGGGCTAGGAGAAGAAGGTCGGCCAGAATCGCAGCGCGAATGCGCTGTGCGGGTGCTGCGATATGTGCCTTGGTCATCATGCTGTGAAATATACATGCCTTTGGGTAAATGAAAACCCTCAAATCGGGCTTTTTGCGCGCGACGGAAATCGTCCGGAACCGGTGAAAATTGGTATGCTCAAATTAATCCTTTCCGGACCTTAATGATCTTCCAGTGGCGGCCTATCTGTTGCCCCAGGCCAGCAGAAGGAGAATGAAGATGGCACCTGACGTCCTGGAGCAAACAGAACGGACCCGCCTGCGCAGACTGCGCGAGAAGGGGTCTTATGAACGTGACACAATCAATGCCGTTCTGGATGCCATGCCGCTGGCCCATATTGGCTATGTCATGAATGGCACGCCGTCTGTTTTGCCCACCTTGCAATGGCGCGAGGGGGGTCATGTCTATTGGCACGGTTCATCCGCCAGCCGCGCCTTGCGCGCCATGAAGGGGCAACAGGTCTGTATGACCGTGTCGATTCTGGATGGGTTTGTTCTGGCGCGCTCCGCGCTGCATCATTCGGTCAATCAACGATCCGTCATGATCTTTGGCGAAGCCGAACAGATCACTGATACGGATGCCAAAAACGCCCGTATGAAGGCCATGTTCGATCACATGTTCCCAGGACGGTGGGACATCCTGCGCCCCATGCAGTCTCAGGAATCCAAGGCCACCGCCGTGTTTCGGATGCCATTGACCGAAGCCTCGGCCAAGCTGCGCGATGCACAGCCCGCCGATGACGAGGCCGACTATGCCTTGCCGATCTGGGCAGGGGTTGTACCTGTGTCGCTTCAACTTGGTGCGCCGGTGTCCGACCCGCGCAATCTGGCGCAGGTCACGCCTCCCTCTCACCTCGGGCATATCCGCATCGGATAAGGCTTGTCATTCCCAAGGCGCGTTCTAGCTTTCCTGTCATGAAACGCGCTTTGATTATTGGTGACACCGGCGGGATTGGCGCAGCTCTGTCAAAAGAGCTGCGCTCGCAGGATGTGTCGGTCACGGGTCTGTCCCGTGGTCGCGACGGATTTGATTTTGCCGACCCCGAAGGTGTGGATGCCTTGCTTGGCAACCTCTCGGGGCCGTTTGACATGATACTGGTCGCGACGGGGGCACTCACTTCAACCCGTCAGACGCCTGAAAAATCGCTAAGAGAGTTGAGCGCCGCCGAGTTGGCACAGCAATTTACGCTGAACACGATCGGGCCTGCGTTGGTGATGCGGCACGCCGCGCGTTTGATGCCACGTGATCGCCGTGCCGTGTTTGCCGCGTTGTCTGCACGGGTGGGATCAATCGGGGACAACCGTCTGGGGGGCTGGTATTCCTATCGCGCCTCCAAGGCCGCGTTGAACCAGCTGGTGCACAGCGTCGCGATTGAACTTTCGCGCAGTCACAAGCAATCGATCTGTGTCGCGTTGCATCCCGGTACCGTGGCCACGCGTTTTACCGCCGCCTTTGAAGCGCCCAACAAGCTGTTGCCAAGCGAAAGTGCGGCGTGCCTTTTGTCTGTATTGCAGCGCCTTGACGTGAAAGAGACCGGCGGCTTTTTCGCGTGGGATGGCACACCGATCGAATGGTAATGGCGCCTGCGCAAACAAAAAGGGGCGAGACCTGATCTCACCCCTTCATTTCTGTCCAACCTTGCCGGTTGCGCGTTAGCCGTCTGTTTTCAAAGCGCCATCTTCCCAGTCGCCCGTGGCCTCTTCGCCTGTTGCATAGCGCATCGTGCCTTCGCCCTGACGTTTGCCGGCTTTGAACATGCCCTCATAGACATCTCCGTTGGCATAGGTCGCAACACCTTTGCCGCTGATTTCGCCACTTGCCCACGCACCTGCATATTTGAACCCGTCGGGCATGCGGATTTCACCAGTGCCGTGGCGTTGACCGTCAGCAAACTGGCCTTCGTAGACCGTTCCGTCCGGATAGGTGGCCATGCCGTTGCCGTGACGCTGGCCGTCTTGCCAGTCTCCCTCATAGCGATAGCCGTCTGCATAGGTCATCACACCTTTGCCGTGGTTGCGCGCGTTCAGGAAAGACCCCGTATAGACAAGCCCGTTGGCATAGGTGGCCGTTCCTTCGCCTTCGATAACGCCGTTTTTCCAACCGCCGTCATAGGCCGACCCGTCAGGATAGGTGATTTTCCCCGTGCCATCGGCCAGATCATTGCGGAACTGGCCCACATAGATCGATCCGTCCGGATAGGTCACCTGACCATCGCCTTCGATATGGCCGGACACCCAGCTGCCGACATAGGTATATCCGTCAGAGCCGGTAAATGTGCCCTGACCATCGCGTTTGTCCGCCTGGAACGTGCCTTCATAGATATCGCCATTGGCGTAAATCACTTTGCCGGTGCCTTCGCGTTGTCCCGCAACCAGCTGGCCTTCGTAGACATCGCCGTTGGGTTGGGTCAAAACACCCGTCC
The DNA here is from genome assembly GCF_001458215.1 of Shimia thalassica. GTDB lineage: Bacteria > Pseudomonadota > Alphaproteobacteria > Rhodobacterales > Rhodobacteraceae > Shimia > Shimia thalassica. The sequence goes on from NZ_CYTW01000003.1 coordinate 338,244, forward strand.
CTTCGATTTGTCCGGCACGCCACAGACCTTCATAGATCAATCCGTCCGGCATGGTCAGCTTGCCGTCACCTTCGCGTTCGCCGGCAACAATCTGGCCCGCATAGATCGCGCCATCCGGATAGGTGATCCGCCCCATGCCTTCTTTGACACCATTGACCCAGTCACCGTCATAGACATAGCCGCCGGGGCTGGTCATGACACCTTTGCCGTGGTGCATCGCGTTCAGGAAACCGCCCTCGAAACGCACACCGTTGGCATAGATCGCAACGCCGGTGCCGTTGATCTTGCCGTCTTTCCATTCGCCTTCATAGGTGCCGCCATCGGTAAAGGTGATCTTGCCGATGCCTTCGGGTTTGCCTTTGGCAAACTGGCCCTCGTAAATGGATCCGTTCGGAAACCGCGCCTGACCCTTGCCTTTGATATCGCCGTCGACCCATTCGCCAACGTACTCATAGCCGTTCGGCAGGCGATACGTGCCGATTCCGTGCTGCAATCCGCCCTTGAACGTGCCTTCGTAAACGCCACCGTCATCATACTGCTTGGTCAGGATATCCCCGTCCTGCGCCGAAACAGCTGTAGCCGTACCAAGTAACAGCGTCATTGCTGCAATCTTCATTGCCTGTCTGTTTTTCATTCTTCTTGCCCCCGAGGGTCCATCCCATGCTGGCATGCAGCCTTGGGAGAAACCTAAATCAGCGCGCGGCTCTGGGCAACGTCTTTTGGCTGTTTACACTTTTCCTCGCGCTGGGTTCTGTTAAATCTGCTGCAAGAGACGCGACAGGAGGACCACATGTCCGACAGATTCCGCCTGACCATGGCGCAGGCCAACCCCACGATGGGGGACCTCGAAGGCAATGCTGCCAAGGCCTTTGCCGCTTGGCAAGAAGGCAAAAAAGCTGGCGCAGATCTCGTGGCGCTGCCCGAGATGTTCATTGTGGGGTACAACGCTCAAGACCTGATCAAAAAGCCGGCTTTGCAGGCTGCGGCTATGGCCGAGGTTGAAAAACTGGCCGAATCTTGCGCCGATGGTCCGGCCCTTGCCATTGGCGGCCCCTTCGCCGAAGGCGACAAGCTCTATAATGCATACTTTATTCTGAACAAGGGTCGCATCGTCAGCCGGCAACTCAAGCACCACCTGCCGAACTATACCGTGTTCGACGAGGTGCGTTTGTTTGACTCTGGTCCTCTCGGGGGGCCGTATGCCGTGGGCAATACCCGCATAGGCAGCCCGATTTGCGAAGACGCCTGGTTTGAAGATGTCGCCGAAACCCTTGAGGAAAGCGGCGCAGAGTTTCTCTTGGTGCCCAACGGGTCGCCCTATTACCGGGATAAATTCGACCGGCGCATGAACCATATGGTGGCACGTGTTGTCGAAACGGGGCTGCCTCTTGTTTATCTGAACATGGTGGGTGGTCAGGACGATCAGGTCTTTGACGGTGGCTCATTTGTGCTGAACCCCGGCGGAGAGCTGGCGGTGCAACTGCCCGTGTTTGACGAAATGACGGTGCATGTTGATTTCGAACGCACCGATGACGGCTGGCGCGCACTGCCCGGTGACAAGGCTTTGCTGCCTTCGGGGGAAGAACAGGACTATCGCGTCTGTGTCGAGGCATTGCGCGACTATATGGGCAAAACCGGTTTCAAGAAGGTGCTGCTTGGTCTGTCCGGTGGTATCGACTCGGCGCTTGTTGCGACGATTGCAGTGGATGCGCTGGGCGCGGAAAATGTCCGTTGCGTCATGCTGCCGTCTGAATACACCTCTCAGGCATCTTTGGATGACGCCAAAGACATCGCCGAGCGTCTGGGTTGTCGCTATGACTACGTGCCGATCGCCGAAGGGCGTCAGGCCATCACCAACACCTTGGCACCGCTGTTTGCAGGCACCGAAGAAGGGCTGACCGAGGAAAACATCCAATCCCGCCTGCGTGGACTTTTGTTGATGGCCCTGTCGAACAAATTTGGCGAGATGCTGCTGACGACTGGCAACAAATCCGAAGTCGCGGTCGGCTATGCCACGATCTATGGCGACATGGCGGGCGGCTATAACCCGATCAAGGACATGTACAAAACGCGCGTTTTTGAAACCTCACGGTGGCGGAATTGTACAAAACGCGATTGGATGATGGGCCCTGCGGGCGAAGTCATTCCGGTATCGATCATCGACAAGCCGCCCTCTGCGGAGTTGCGACCCGATCAAAAAGACGAAGACAGCCTGCCGCCCTATGACGTGCTGGACGCTATCCTGACAATGCTGGTGGATGAAGAGCGCTCGGTGGCCGATTGCGTTGCGGCCGGCTTTGAACGGGACACCGTAAAGCGCGTCGAGCATCTGCTTTATATCAGTGAATACAAACGGTTCCAGTCTGCTCCGGGCGCACGTTTGTCGAAAAAGGCCTTCTGGCTGGACCGGCGTTATCCGATTGTGAACAGGTTTCGCGACAAGTCCTGACTAGAGCGGGTTGCGTGGCGGGGTGTCCCCTTGTCGCGCAACCTGTCACTCGTCAAAGCAGCCGTAAATCGGGGTTATTTTACAATCACTTGTCAATCTGTCGACGTCTTCACGACGACAGAGTTCGGTTGCTTCCGTCATCACGGCGGCACTGGCCGCCGCTGCTCCACGCTGCATGGCGTTTGCAAGGGGGCTCCCTTGCGCCAATGCAAGTGTGAAGGCGCCGACAAAGCTGTCACCGGCACCGACTTTGCTTTTGACCGGAACGTCCGCTGCGGCCACATGCAGGGCGGTGTCGCTGGTTGCCAGAACCGAGCCATCTGCCCCTCTGGCAACAATCACCAACGTCGCCGCACCCTTGTGGATCAGGCTTTGTGCAAAGTCCGCCGTTTCGGCACGACTGGGCAAAGGCGCGCCATTGAGGGTCTCGGCCTCGTGTTGATCCATCCGAAGGATATGTGCCCTCACAGTTTTGTCCGTGACCAATCGCGTAAGCGGGTCGCCGGACAGGTCCGCAACAAGGTCGGCGCCATTCGTATGAACCGTGTCACAAAGTTTTGCCAGAAAACCGTTGGGCATTCCGGGGGGCAGGCTGCCGCTCAGGATCACCAGTGAGCCTTCCTGCACATGCTCCGACAGGGTCTCAAGCAACGCCTCGGCCTGCGGTTGCGACCATTCAGGGCCGGGCATCACAAAGCGGAATTGTTCATTGGTGGTCGTATCCGTCACGGCAAGGCTTTGGCGTGTTTCACCCGGACCTTTGAATGACAAACAGAATATGCCTTCCATTGCCAAAAGCTCGGCCAGCTTGTCACCAGTATGTCCGGCCAGAGCGACAAAGGTCCGGCTGTTGCCCCCAAGCTCGCGGATGGCGCGCGACACATTGATACCACCCCCACCGGGGTCTGTGCGTGGACGGGCACATCGCAATTTTGGTCCGGCGGTTACAACGTCAACGGCGGTGGACAGGTCCACCGCCGGATTTAGCGTAATTGTCAGAATGTCGCGCATTTTACATCATCAATTGGTAACTCGCGGGAACATACTGGAAAGCATCGTCCTTTGTCTCGACATATCCAACCGCTGGCCATGGCATGTGGTATCCAACAAAAGGAATTTTGTCGGCTGCCATCATATCCAGCATCTTGCGGCGTGTTTGAGCCGCAGCAGATTTATCCATGTCGAATTTGACTTCCCAATCGGGACGCGCAAGCGACCAGACATAGTGGTTGGCAAAGTCAGCTGCGAGGTGAAGCTGCTTGCCTTCGCTTTCCAGTCTGTATGTCATGTGACCGGGTGTGTGACCAAAGGCGGCAACCGCCGTGATACCGGACGCAACCGAGGCACCATCGTCAATCATGTCGAAACGCTCTGCATTGGGGCGCAGCTTGGCTTCAAAGGCTTTGTTGCCGTCTGTTTTGCTCCATGCATCAAATTCAACAGCGCCGGTCACGTGACGGGCGTTCGGGAAGGTCACCCCGTTTTCGCCGGCAACACCACCAATATGGTCGCCATGCATGTGGGTGATGACGACCGTGTCGATTTGATCCGGGGAATATCCCGCGGCCTTCAGCGCGCCGGTGATCGAGTCGGGGTTCAGGCCAGTGTCAAACAGGACAAGCTCCGAACCGGTGTTTACGACGGTCGGCGTAAAGAAGAACTGGGCTTTGTCGGTTGGAATGTTGGCTTGGGCAGAGGCCGAAGCAAAGTCTTCGTCTGATGCATTGAGGCCAAAGATATTGTGCGGGCCTTCAACTGTTCGTGTTCCAACGAGAAGTGTGGTGACTTCGAAGTTTCCCAGCTTCATACGGTTAAAGCGGGTCGATCCGACGCCCATCATGTCCGCGGCCGCCAAAGCAGGTGAGGCGAGCGCCGCTGACAGGGGTAGGGCAGATGCTCCGAGCAGAACAGAGCGACGATTGATGTGAGGTGTCTTCAGTTTCATGGTGAGGCTCCCAGAATAATTGGTAAAATCGATAATAGTCCGATTTTAAGAATTGCACAGATATTTTGCAAAAATGTGTCGCATTATAGGTAAAAAAGGCGTGATATGTCGAGTAATAAGACAGTTCCGACCAAAATGGACCCATCTGCCTTTCTGGAAGGCATTGTTCCGGACCGCCGAAAAGCCGATGCGCTGGAGTTGCTTGCGTTGTTTCAGGATGAGACCGGATTTGATCCAGTGATGTGGGGGCCTTCCATTGTGGGTTTCGGGCGCTATCACTATCGATATGCATCCGGGCGGGAAGGCGATTTTCTTGCCACGGGTTTCAGCCCCAGAAAGGCGAATTTTTCGATCTATATCATGCCGGGGTATCAGGATTATGCCGATTTTCTGGGTGATCTCGGGAAACACAAATGCGGGAAAAGCTGTCTCTATGTGAACAAGCTGAGCGATATTGATCTGACGGTGCTGCGCCATCTGATCCGTACCGGTTTGTCTGATCTGAACAAGATCTGGCCCGTGACGCCGCACTAACCCCGGCCTGTGGCCTGTCCTTTGCTGGACAAATGCAGCCACTTGTGGAAAGGGGAGACCCAACAGGAGAACACCATGACCACCACCCGTTTTGCGCCCTCTCCCACGGGCTATATCCACGTTGGCAACCTGCGCACCGCGCTGATGAACTATCTCATCGCGCGCAAGGCAGGCGGCACGTTTATTCTTCGTATCGATGATACCGATCCCGAGCGGTCCAAGCAGGAATACGTGGATGCGATCCAGCAGGACCTCGAGTGGCTGGGCCTTACGTGGGATCGTATCGAACGCCAATCCGCACGGTTGGACCGCTATGAAGACGCGGCGCAAAAGTTGCGGGAGATGGGCCGGTTCTATGAGTGTTTCGAAACACCGACCGAGTTGGACCTGAAGCGCAAAAAGCAGCTGAACATGGGAAAACCGCCGGTTTATGACCGCGCCATGCACACGATGTCTGCGGCGGAAAAGGATGCTTTGCGCACCGAGCGTGGACAGGGCCACTGGCGTTTTCTGCTCGATCAGGAACGGATCGAATGGAACGACGGTATTCTGGGCGATCTGTCGATTGATGCGGCATCGGTTTCCGATCCCGTGTTGATCCGTGGCGACGGTCAGATGCTCTATACCTTGGCGTCGGTTGTGGATGACACGGAAATGGGCGTGACGCATGTTGTGCGCGGGTCGGACCACGTCACCAACACGGCAACCCAGATTCAGATCATCGAGGCGCTTGGCGGCACCGTGCCGAATTTTGCGCACCACTCGCTGTTGACCGGACCACAGGGCGAGGCATTGTCAAAACGTCTGGGCACCCTGTCGTTGCGCGACCTGCGCGAAGCCGGTGTCGAGCCGATGGCGCTGTTGTCACTGATGGCGCGTCTTGGATCGTCCGACCCTGTCGAGCTGCGCAGCTCGATGGAGGAGTTGGCAGAAGGGTTCGACCTGACCCACTTTGGTGCGGCGCCAACCAAGTTTGACGAACAGGACCTCTATCCTTTGACGGGGCGTGTGCTGCATGACCAGCCTTTGGAAGCTATGGCTGACGATATTGCGGCTGCTGGTGTTCCGGCAGAGCTGGCCCAGCAGTTTTGGGATGTGACCCGCGAAAACATCATCACCCGCAAGGATATTGCCACGTGGTGGGCGTTGTTCTCGGAAGGCGCCGACCCGGTGATTGACGAGGAAGACGTCGCATTTGTTGCCGAAGCGATGGCGATGCTGCCCGAGGGGCCTTTTGATGGTGACACGTGGGGAACATGGACCAAAGCCGTGAAAGAGGCGACAGGACGCAAGGGGCGTGGTTTGTTCATGCCGTTGCGCAAAGCCTTGACCGGACAAAGCCACGGACCCGACATGAGCGCGGTTATGCCGTTGCTTCAGGTGGTCAAAGCGCGCGGATAAGAGTTTTACAGACCTTACGGAAAAGCCCCGCCAAATGGCGGGGCTTTTTGGTTTTAGCGCTCGCCGAACCCTTTGGGGATTGGTAGCGGGGCAAGGGTTTTTGCGCGTTTTTGCAAAGAGCGCCCGATGACAACGCGGCTGATTTCCGTGGTTCCATCCACAATGCGCAGCATTTGTGACAGGCGCGACAGACGATCCAAACCATAAGGTTGCAACAGCCCCATGCCGCCCAGAACCTGCGTACAGGTGTTGGCCGCACGCACGGCGCAATCCGGTACAAACCGTTTGGCATGTGCCGCCATCAAGGGGCCGTCGTCTGTGCCCAGCGCATGAGCGGCCTTGCGATACAACAGGCGAGAGGCCTCAAGTTCGGTTGCCACGTCGCCAAGCATCCACTGGATGCCATCCAAATCCAGATTGACCCCGTTGAACATCTTGCGGTTCGACGAATAGGCCAGCGCCGTATCCAGCGCGGCCTGCATCAGGCCACAGCACCCCGAGGCAATCGAGACCCGTGCGATGTCAATCGCCATGAGCGATCCTTGCAGGCCCTGACCCACCGGCAGAATGATATTATCCTCCGAGACCACCACGTTATCCATGTACATCTCTGACAATGGCAAGAAGTTGTAAGAGGGCGTGTCGTAGCGGTCCCCGAAGCTGAGGCCCTTTGCATCGGCAGGGATGGCGATCATGGCCATGTCCTTGTGACCGGGCTGATCCGAGGTTTTGACAACTGTAAAGTAGATATCGGCCTCGCCCGCCAGGGACACCCAAGCCTTGGCGCCGCTGATGGTCCAGGTCCCGTCCTCGTTGATAACGGCACGCGAATACATATTGCCCGCATCGGACCCAGACTGGGGTTCGGTCAGCGCAAAGTTGGCTAGTTTGCGACCGGATGTCAGATCGCGCGCCCATTTTTCTTTGAAGGCTTCGGTGCCAAATCCGCAACCGGCATAGGTGCAAATGTTGTGCATCGAGAGGGCAAAGGCATAGGCGCCATCGCCGTATCCAAGTTCTTCGTAAACGCGGATGCCATCCCCGAGTGACAGCCCCTGACCACCCCATTCAGGTGGCGCATACAACCCCGTCAGCCCCAGTGCTGCAGCCTTGTCAGACGCGTCACGCGGCCAGATACCGGCCTTGTTCCATGCGTCGACTTTTGGGGAAATGTCTTCGGCGCAATGTTTGCGCGCGTTTTCCAGAATGGTGTCTAATGTTTGGGTCATCTGCGGGCCTCCCGAACCGTTTTAAATGTCTGACAATTAATTGTCTGACAATTGTGGGTGGCTCAAGAGTTACCCTACGTCACTAATTCAAAAAGGCGCATGTATCACCTGTGGATCGAAACTTTTAACGCCCGAAGATGGTCGTCCACGAACCCTGTTTCGTCTTTGCTAAGGCTTTGGTGCCTCGGGTATTTGGGGGCGTCACGATCATCCAGAATGGGTGCGCTCCAACCTGCTGTGGTGTCAAAGAAACGTGCGGCACCTGCTTCGCCAAACTCGCGAAGATACCCTTGGACCACAACGTCGATATAGCTGAGCAAGACGGGGTGTTCGAAGGCGGGCGAGCCATGTTTGCCATCGGGGACAGCGTAAACAGACACGTTGACAGGGGCGTCCTTGGGGTGGGCAACAGCATCACAGACCAGATGGCGGTCATAGGCGTGTTCACGTTCATCCAGAGCAACCCAGTCGTCATTTGGAACATGTGCGATGAGGCCGTCAATTTCGGCGCTGTTGTCCTGAACCACGGTCAGAAAGGCGACAGGACGCAGGTCGGTATGCCGCCAAGCCCGCCTCCATCCCTTGAGACGTGCGAGGTGAATGTCGGCATAGACGTGGGTTTGACGGTTCACAAGGCTGCCATAGCCAAAGAAATAAGGTGTGCTCATGCGTTTAGGGATCAAATCTGTTGATCCATGTCAATTCAATAGGCCATTAAATGCGCATAATGGGTGTACCTTTGATATACTGATTGGAAGAGCGCGTGCGCATCACCAAACGAACCAACATTGCAATTCGCGTCCTCATGTTTTGTGCGGCGCATCGGGATCGGCTTGTCACCAAGTCCGAAATTGCCCAGGTTTGCAAAGCCTCGGAAAACCATCTTGCACAGGTTATCAATCAGTTGGGGCAAATGGGCGTGATCCATACCCAACGCGGGCGCAATGGCGGGCTCGAGCTGGCGCGTGAACCTGCCGAAATCGAGATCGGTCCAATCTTTCGCGAAATGGAATCTCCTGTGCCCTTGGCAGAGTGTTTCGCCGACGCAGACAGCACATGCCCTCTGGTCTCGGCGTGTCGTCTCAGAACGGCTTTGCAGGAAGCGGCTGAGGCTTTCTATAACCGTCTGGATGGTGTCACGCTGGATGGGTTGGTGTGTAACAACACGGCATTGTTGAATATTCTCGCGCCGGAGCCTTGCAAGCATTAACCGGCACCGCGCGTTCTGATCTCCTGAATTGGCAGGCTGTCCTAGGGTGAGCTTTGGGGCTTGCCAGCCAGAATCGGGTACACTACGGTATACGGGACGTGAGTCGGGAGAACCGGAAGTATCCGGTGCCGAAGGAGCAACCGCCCCGGAAACTCTCAGGCCGACAGGACCGACTCGCCGTAAAAATGAACTCTGGAGAGAGGCGCACAGCGTCCGCCGAAGGGATAACGATCTCAGGCCAAAGGACAGAGGGGGCATCGCCCGTACGGCGCTAATCCGTGCGAAAGGTTGATGCCGGACGTTTTCCATTCGTGGACTGCTCCGGGAGGGAAGGAGCAAGAACCATGGGTGAGCTGCACCGCACACCATTGTTCGATCTGCATGTTGCGTTGGGGGCCAAAATGGTACCGTTCGCCGGCTATGACATGCCCGTGCAATATGGATTGGGTGTGATGAAAGAACATCTTCATACCCGCACTGCTGCAGGGCTGTTCGATGTCAGCCATATGGGGCAGGTGATTTTACATGGTGACACCTATGAGGATGTCGCCAAAGCGTTTGAGAGACTGGTTCCCATGGATGTTCTCGGGCTGCCAGAGGGACGCCAGCGATATGGTTTGTTCACAAACGATGCCGGTGGCATTGATGATGACCTGATGTTTGCCAACAGCGGCGATCATTTGTTCGTGGTCGTCAACGCGGCCTGTAAAGAAGCCGACATAGACCGGATGAAAGCGGCGCTCGAGCCCGAAATCTCGGTCGAGGTTGTAACGGATCGCGCGTTGATTGCCCTCCAAGGACCGCAAGCAGCCACAGCATTGGCTCGGATCGCGCCTTCGGTAGCGGATATGAAATTCATGGATGTGGCAACCGTTGACATGATGGGCACCGAGGCTTGGGTTTCGCGGTCTGGATACACCGGCGAAGACGGATACGAAATTTCCATTGCTGCGAATCATGCCACGGCCTTGTGTCAGGCTTTGCTCGACATGGACGAGGTCGAGGCCATCGGCCTTGGCGCCCGCGACAGCCTGCGGCTTGAGGCGGGTCTGTGTCTTTATGGCAATGACATCGACGCGACCACATCGCCGGTTGAGGCCGGATTGATCTGGGCCCTTCAAAAGACCCGTCGTGCAGGCGGTGACCGTGAAGGCGGCTTCCCCGGAGCAACACGCATTCTGGGCGATCTGGCCGAAGGAGTGGCCCGCAAACGCGTCGGGTTGGTTCCGTCTGGCCGCGCACCAATGCGCGCCGGAACCCAGATTTTCGCCGCACCCGAAGGCGGCGATCCCATTGGCGAAGTGACCTCGGGCGGCTTTGGCCCAACCTTCGAGGGGCCTGTTGCAATGGGGTATGTCGGCGCGTCCTACGCGATGGCAGATACGGAACTTTATGGCGAGGTGCGCGGCAAACGCATGCCTGTAAAAGTGGCGAAGATGCCGCTCGTGCCCGCAAACTTCAAAAGATAAAAGACTAGGGAGATCCCAGAAATGAAATTCACTGAAGAACATGAATGGCTGCGCGTCGAAGACGACCTGATCGTGGTCGGCATTACATCGCATGCTGCGGAACAGCTTGGGGATGTAGTGTTCGTCGAACTGCCCGATCAAGGCGCAGAAGTCACCAAAGATGAAGACATCTGTGTGATTGAATCGGTCAAGGCAGCGTCCGACATTCTTGCCCCGCTCGATGGGGAAATCGTCGAAGTGAACGCCATGCTGGAAGAAGAGCCCGGCAAAGTGAACGACGATCCAATGGGCGAGGCGTGGTTCTTCAAGATGAAGGCCGCCGATCCATCCCAGATGGACGATTACATGGACGAAGCCGCGTATAACAAATTTATCGGCTAATGGTCTCTCGCTGCACGCCAATGCGCGCGCAAAGGTGCGTGCATTGGGGGGCGGCGAGGCCACGACGATGAGGGAGAGGTGCGTTCCAAAGGGCGCGCCACAGAGAGCTATTGGAGGACGACATGCCGTTCAAGCCAACCGACTACCTGCCATATGATTTTGCCAATCGCCGCCATATCGGGCCATCGCCCGAAGAAATGGCCGAAATGCTGAGTGAAGTAGGGGCCTCTGATCTGGATGCCCTGATTGAAGACACCGTTCCAGAAAGCATCCGGCAAAAAGAGCCTCTGGATTTTGGACGCCCGATGTCCGAACGCGAGTTGCTGCACTACATGCGGGTTACAGCCTCGAAAAACAAAGTGCTGACCAGCCTGATCGGGCAGGGGTATCACGGCACCGTTACACCGCCTGCTATCCAGCGGAACATTCTGGAAAATCCCGCGTGGTATACGGCCTATACGCCCTATCAGCCCGAGATTTCCCAAGGTCGTCTTGAGGCGCTGCTGAACTTTCAAACCATGATCTCGGACCTGACGGGGCTGGAAGTGGCGAACGCATCGCTTCTGGACGAAGCGACGGCCTGTGCCGAGGCGATGGCGATGGCGCAACGGGTTTCAAAATCCAAGGCCAAAGCGTTTTTTGTCGACCGTGACAGCCACCCGCAAAACATCGACGTCATTCGCACCCGTGCAAAACCGTTGGGAATCGAAGTGATCGTCGGCAACCCGGACAAGATGGATGCCAGCGCCGTGTTCGGTGCGTTGTTCCAATATCCTGGCACTTATGGCCATGTGCGTGACTTTACCGACCACATCAGCGCCTTGCATGAAAACAAGGCCATCGCCGTTGTGTCTGCTGATCCGTTGTCTCTTACCCTGTTGAAAGAGCCGGGCGCGATGGGGGCGGATATTGCCGTCGGCACCACCCAGCGTTTCGGCGTGCCTGTTGGCTATGGTGGTCCACACGCGGCCTATATGGCGACCAAGGACGCCTACAAACGCAACATGCCGGGCCGGATTATCGGTGTGTCCATCGACAGCCACGGGAACCGTGCCTATCGTTTGTCATTGCAGACCCGCGAACAACACATCCGTCGCGAGAAGGCGACATCGAACGTGTGCACCGCACAGGCTTTGCTGGCCGTCATGGCATCAATGTATGCAGTGTTCCATGGCCCCAAGGGCCTCAAGGCGATTGCCCAGCGTATTCACCGGAAAACCGTACGTCTGGCCAAGGGTTTGGAAGCAGCTGGGTTCAAAGTGGACCCGCAGGCGTTCTTTGACACCATCACGGTCGATGTGGGGCCTCTTCAGGCTGCGGTCATCAAATCGGCGGTGGACGAGCAGATCAACCTGCGCAAAGTGGGCGAGACCCGTGTGGGCATCACTTTGGACGAAGCCACACGTCCGGCCACGGTCGAGGCTGTCTGGCGCGCATTTGGGATTGATCTCAAAGATGACGATTTCACGCCGGAATATCGTGTGCCCGACCAGATGCACCGCAGAACCGAGTATCTGACGCACCCGATCTTCCACATGAACCGCGCCGAAACCGAAATGATGCGGTACATGCGTCGTCTGGCAGACCGCGATCTGGCGCTGGACCGCGCGATGATCCCTCTTGGGTCTTGCACGATGAAGCTGAACTCGGCCGCAGAAATGATGCCCGTGAGCTGGCGAGAGTTTTCGCTCATTCACCCGTTTGTGCCCGTCGATCAGGCGGAAGGCTACGGAATCCTGCTCAAAGATCTGTCGGAAAAGCTCTGCCAGATAACGGGATATGACGACTTTTCTATGATGCCGAATTCGGGCGCGCAGGGTGAGTTTGCAGGTCTTCTGACGATTGCGGATTACCACACCAAGCGCGGCGAAGGACATCGTAACGTCTGTCTTATCCCGATGAGCGCACACGGAACCAACCCAGCCTCTGCCCAGATGGTCGGCTGGAAGGTCGTGCCGGTTCAATCCGCGGACAATGGCGATATTGATCTCGATGATTTCCGGGCCAAAGCCGAAAAACATGCCAACGAACTAGCCGGCTGTATGATCACGTATCCTTCGACACATGGTGTGTTCGAGGAAACGGTTATCGAGGTGTGCCAGATCACACATGATTTTGGCGGGCAGGTGTATATCGATGGGGCCAACATGAACGCGATGGTCGGATTGTCACGTCCCGGCGACCTTGGCGGGGATGTCAGCCACCTGAACCTGCACAAGACCTTTGCCATTCCACACGGCGGCGGGGGCCCCGGCATGGGACCGATCGGCGTCAAGGCGCATCTTGTGCCGCACCTGCCCGAAAAATCCGGCGCAGTCAGCGCCGCGCCCTATGGATCTGGCTCGATCCTGCCGATTTCATGGGCCTATTGCCTGTTGATGGGGGGCGAAGGCCTGACGCAGGCCACCCGCGTCGCAATCCTGAACGCCAACTATATGGCCAAGCGTCTCGAAGGGGCTTTCGAGGTACTTTATCGCGGGCCTACGGGCCGTGTTGCACATGAGTGCATCATCGATACGCGGCCCTTTGCTGACTCTGCCGGGATCACCGTCGAAGATATCGCCAAGCGTTTGATCGATTGCGGCTTCCACGCACCCACGATGAGCTGGCCAGTGGCGGGCACGCTGATGATCGAACCGACGGAATCCGAGAACAAGGCCGAGCTGGATCGTTTCTGTGATGCGATGCTGGCGATCCGCGAGGAAATCCGCGAGATCGAAGAAGGCCGCATCGATGCCGAGAACAATCCATTGAAACATGCACCGCATACGATGGAAGATCTCGTTCGCGATTGGGATCGCCCCTATAGCCGGGAACAGGGATGCTTCCCTCCGGGGTCGTTCCGTGTTGATAAATACTGGCCTCCGGTCAATCGCGTGGACAACGTGTTTGGGGATCGAAACCTGATCTGCACATGTCCCCCGATGGAAGATTACGACGACGCATAAAGAAAGGGCCCCGCAATTTGCGGGGCCCTTTTCCTATCAGGGATCGCAGGGGTTATTCTCGGGCCCTCAGAATACGTGCGGGCCGCGCTGCCAATGGCGCGGCGGCAAATGCAAGGCTGGCAAGCAGCGTGGCACATATTCCGCCCAGAATGATCGCGATGGCGTTGGGCCAGATGACGCTAAAGCCGGTATCAAGCACAAAATACGTAACTGCCCAAGCGCCGCCAATTCCTGCGGCCAGCGCCACGCTTCCGGCCGCGGCGCCGGTCAGGGCGGCGCGCAAGGCAAAGGACGTCAGGATACGCAGACGCGGCGCCCCAAGTGTTTTCAGGATGGCCGCTTCGTAAATCCGGCTGGTCTGGCTGGCGGCAGCCGCACCGATCAGCACAAGGAACCCGGTGACTAGCATGACCGACGCGCCATAAGACGTGGCATCAGCAAGGCCCGACAACAGGTCGGACACGCGCGCAATCGCATCACGCACCCGAATGGCCGTCACGTTTGGATAGGTGTTCGACAGATCGCGCAAGATGGCGGCTTCCGCGTGTTCCTCGGCATAGACTGTTGCGATGAAGCTGTGCGGGGCGCCTGCCAGTGACGCGGGGTTCATAACCATGACAAAGCCCATTCCGGCAGTCGAGAAATCCACCTCTCTGAAGCTGGTGATGGTGCCTTTGATGTCCCGTCCCAGAACGTTGAGCGTAATTGTATCGCCCAGTTCCAAGCCCATTTCTTCGGCTTCTTCTGCGGCAAAACTGATTTGTGGCGGGCCGGTATAATCTTCGGGCCACCATGAGCCGGCGACAATTGTGGTGGTGTCGGGAATTGAGGCGGCATAGGTCACGCCGCGATCCCCCTCCACAACCCAATGCCCGCCTGCCACCTCTGTCGCGGGACGTCCGTTGATCTTTGTGATCAAGCCGCGCAACATCGGTGCCGTTTCGGTGTCTGAGACGGCAGGGTCCGATCCAACCCGTTCCAGAAATCCGTCGATCTGGGTTTTCTGGATATCGACAAAGAAATACGAGGGCGCCACTTCGGGAAGGTCGCGGGCAATCGCCGTGCGCAGGTTGCCATCAATCTGGCCTACCGCCGAAAGGACGCTGAGACCCAATCCAAGTGACAGCACCACAGGCAATGCAGGTTCCTGTGACGACGAGATGGCGTTGAGTGCCCAGCGCAAAGGCGGGTTCTTTCGCGTGCGAGGGGCTGCGAACTTTGCAATGCGGCTGGTCAGGGTTGCAGCCACAGCCAGCAGGACCAGCGCCGCCATGATGCCGACCGCAGCCCAAATCGTGAGCTGCCATGATCCAGAGAACCATCCGGCAAGAGCCAGCAGAACGCCGAGGAAAAACACCGTCAGAGCAATATAGCGGAAAGCGGGCAGGGTGCGCGCCGCGCCGTCAGCATCCCGAAACAGCGCCGCCGCGCGCACATCTTCAGTGCGCGCCAAAGGCCACAGCGTAAAGATCAGGGCAGTCAACAAGCCGTAAAGCGCGGCCTCGATCAGAGGTGTGGGATAGATGGCAAAAATGGCGGGCACGGGCAGGCTCGATTGCAAGAGCGGAGCCAGCAAGAGAGGCAGGCCAGCCCCCAACAAAAGACCAAGGAACACACCGCAAACCGACAGCACGCCAATCTGGAGGAAATAGGTGAGAAAGATTGTCTGCCGTTCCGCGCCAAGGCTGCGCAAAATGGCAATGATCGCGGTTTTGCGAGAGAGATAGGCGCGGATCGCAGCCGACACACCAATCCCGCCCACTGCGAGGCCGGACAGCCCGACAAGGATCAGAAAGGCCCCGAGACGTTCGACAAACTGTGCCACGCCCGGCGCGCCATTGCGCGAATCCCGCCAGCGCAAACCGCTGCTTTCAAACAGGGCCTGCGCTTGGGTCTTGGCGTCTTCCAGCGCTGTGCCCTCAGGCAGATCAAGACGGTATTTGGTTTCGTAGAGCGTGCCGGGCGTCAACAATCCGGACTCGGCCAGCCCCCTTGTGGCAACAATCGAACGCGGTGCGAGCCCGAAGCCGCCCGCATTGTCCGGTTCATTTACCAACGCAGCTGTCAGATGAAACTGTTGTGTGCCCAATGTGAAGGTATCGCCAATCGTCAGGCCAAGCCGGTCAATCAGGATTTTCTGCATCACACCGCCAGGAATTCCGTCTTGGGGCGCCAGGGCTTCGGCAAGCGGGATGTCGGGATCAAGCGTCACCGTCCCGATCAGCGGATAGGCGTCATCAACGGCTTTGACCTGTGTCAGCCCCCGTTCCGAAACGCCGTCATGAGTGACAACGGCCATAGAGCGGAAATCGACAATCTCGGAGGTTTTGGTTGCGTTTTCGGCCATCCACGCCTTTTCCGCATCCGAGGCAAAGCGATAGGTGAACTCCATCTCGGCGTCGCCGCCCAGCAGAGAGGCGCCTTCGGCCGCAAGGCCCGCTTCTATACTGGACCGCACGCTGCCAATGGCGGCAATGGTCGCGACACCCAAGGCAAGGCAGGCCAGGAAAATCCGGAACCCGGCCAGTCCGCCACGCAGCTCTCGTTTGGCGAACTTCCACGCAAGTTGCAGGTTCATGCTGCGGCCTCTTGCGGCTCGACGCGGCCATCCCGCAGCCGCACGACGCGGTCACACCGTCGGGCAAGCTCATTCGAGTGGGTCACCAGAACCAGTGTCGCCTCATGGCGGTCGCGTAGCTGGAACAACAAGTCGATGATGGCCTGACCATTGCTTTGATCCAGGTTTCCGGTCGGTTCATCCGCCAAAAGAATATCGGGGCGTGGCGCCACGGCGCGGGCAAGGGCCACACGTTGTTGTTCGCCGCCTGACATCTGGCGCGGGAAGTGATCGGCACGATGCGCCAGCCCCACCGCCTCAAGCTCGGCCATGGCGCGTTCAAACGCGTCTTTGTGTCCGGCAAGCTCCATCGGGGTGGCCACATTTTCAAGAGCGGTCATGGTCGGGATAAGGTGAAAGCTTTGAAAGACCACACCCATGTGATCGCGCCGGAAGCGTGCCAGCTGGTCTTCGGTCATGGTGCTGAGGTTTTTTCCCAATGCGGAAATTTCACCACCTGTTGCAAGCTCGAGCCCGCCCATCAGCATCAAAAGCGAAGATTTGCCCGATCCTGAGGGCCCAACCAGCCCTAAAGTTTCCCCTTTTGCGACGTCTAAAGAGATTCCATGAAGAATTTTGATCCGTCCGGCATTGCCATCCAGCGCAAGACGCGCATCTTTAAGAGAAAGAACTGTATTCATAAAAGGGAACCTCAATGATGTGGTGTTCAAGGCTATATGGTGGCGTCACGGGATTGAGCAAGGCGTTGACACTGGTTTTCCTGACCTCAGCGCCTCTTGCTGCCGAACAAGTGGCAGTTGTTGCCTTCGGAGACAGCCTGACACAGGGCTACGGGCTTATTGAACAAAACGGGCTGGTGCCGCAAATGCGGCGTTGGCTCGAGTCCCAAGAGGTTGATGTGCGACTGGTCAATGCGGGTGTCTCGGGGGATACAACGGCAGGAGGACTGGCGCGGATCGACTGGACGCTGAGCGACGATATCGACGCGATGATTGTTACGCTTGGGGGCAATGACATGTTGCGTGGCTTTGATCCGGCGCTGTCGCGTCAAAATCTGGCAGGCATCCTTGCCGCCGCGCAAGTCAGAGACGTTGATGTCCTTCTGGTGGGAATGACCGCTGCCGGAAACTATGGCCCTGAGTACAAACAGGCCTTTGACGAGATGTATCCCGAGTTGGCAAAAGAATACGGGGCGCTGTTCAGCGAGAATTTCTTTGCGGGATTAGGATCAGAAGACCCGTCAGAAGTGGCAAACCTCATGCAGCCTGACGGCATCCATCCCAATGCCAAGGGGGTTGCCCTGATTGTCGAGGCTCTTGGCCCCGATGTTTTGCGTCTGGTGGAAAAAACTCAAAACTGAACACCCGCCGAGAAGGGCAACCGTGCCGCAAAATGGGATTGGATACAAAAAAGGCGCCTGTCATCAGGCGCCTTCCTCAAATTCATAAGCGGTATATTAAACCAGCGACAGGTTTGTCGCGGCTTCACGGCCGTTACGGCCGGTTTCCAGCTCGAATTCTACTTTTTGGTTGTCGGCAAGACCTGTAAGGCCCGAACGCTCAACAGCCGAAATGTGCACAAACACATCTTTGCCGCCATTGTCGGGTGCGATAAAGCCGTAGCCTTTAGTTGTGTTAAACCATTTGACGGTGCCAGTTGCCATCGTCGTGTCTCCTGTTAGGTGCCTTCCGCAGATATTTCGGAAAGCGTCGTAATATAATTGCTGCCCGCAGAATTGCGGCAGCAAGGCAAAGTCAGTGCAAGATCGAGTGACTGAGCCGCAGGGAACAGAGGGTCGATAAAGGTAACGTCGCAGCGTTGATATGGTTCAGAATCGCGTCAATATCAATAGTTTTTGCCTAAAGAGCCCCTTCTTAGCTGCTGAAAGTGGTTAAATGTTAAGCGGATACAGTTTTGTGTCTCAAAAAATTATTTTACCAGTTGATAAAAATTTTCCGCCGTGACAGCCTGTTTGCAATAGCCAAACGATGGAATGGGGAGAAACCATGACCACATCACCGTTGAGCGAAGGGATCGTTTCGGGCCGACTGGCGTCGGATCAGCTGTCCGAAAACTTCGCGGATTTACACCCGCAACTGGAAGACCACGAGGCGTTGGTTGCCGCAGACCGCTGTTATTTTTGCCATGACGCGCCCTGTATGACCGCCTGTCCGACAGATATCGACATTCCACTGTTCATTCGCCAAATCGCAACCGGCACGCCAGAGGCGGCGGCGAAAACCATTTTCAGCCAGAACATTCTTGGCGGCATGTGCGCGCGCGTTTGCCCGACCGAGACACTGTGCGAAGAGGTTTGCGTGCGTGAAACCGCCGAGGGCAAGCCGGTCGAAATCGGCCGTTTGCAGCGCTACGCCACCGACATCCTGATGGACAGCGGCGTGCATCCCTTTGAACGCGACGCACCGACTGGCAAGAAAATTGCTGTTGTTGGCGCAGGCCCTGCTGGTCTCGCGGCGGCACACAGGCTGGCCATGTATGGCCACGACGTGACGGTTCTGGATTCGCGCGCCAAAGCCGGTGGCCTGAACGAGTTTGGCATCGCCTCTTACAAATCCGTCGACAATTTCGCAGCGCGCGAAGTTGACTGGTTGTTGTCGATTGGTGGCATCACCGTTGAGACGGGCAAGGCTCTTGGGGGCGACCTGACGCTGGACGCCCTGACGGCCGACTTTGATGCGGTGTTCCTCGGGATTGGTCTTGGCGGTGTAAATGCGCTGGGCGCCGAGGGTGAAGACAAAGACGGTGTGTTGGATGCTGTTGAATTCATTTCTGACCTGCGGCAGGCCTCGGAGCTGGGCAGCGTCGAGATTGGTCGTGATGTCGTTGTGATCGGTGGCGGTATGACAGCCGTGGATGCGGCGGTTCAAGCCAAGCTTCTGGGCGCTTTGAACGTCAGCCTTGTCTATCGCCGCGGTCGCGATCGCATGAACGCAAGCCAGTTTGAACAAGATCTGGCTGCCTCGAAAGGGGTGCGTATCATCACCAACGCCTCACCCAAAGCGGTGATCGGGAACGGTGCGGTGCGCGAGATCGAGTTCGAATACACCGATGATGATCTGTCTGCGACAGGTCAAACCGTGCGTCTTGCAGCCGATCAGGTTTTCAAGGCCATTGGCCAGACGCTGGAGGGCAGTGGTCTTCCGGATCTGGACGGTCGGAAAATCGCTGTGGATGGTACGGGCCGCACAAGTGTGCAGGGCGTTTGGGCCGGTGGTGATTGCGCCGCTGGCGGGGACGATCTGACCGTGACCGCCGTTGCCGAGGGCCGTGACGCGGCCGAAGATATTCACGCCACGTTGACGGCGTAAACAGGGAGATCAGCAAAATGGCCAATCTCGAAAGTGAATTCGTAGGGATCAAATCCCCAAACCCGTTCTGGCTGGCGTCCGCGCCTCCGACGGACAAGGAATACAACGTCCGCCGCGCCTTTGAGGCCGGTTGGGGTGGTGTTGTCTGGAAAACTCTGGGCGAGGCCGGTCCCCCGGTCGTGAACGTCAACGGACCACGTTACGGCGCCATTTATGGTGCGGACCGTCGTTTGTTGGGGTTGAACAACATCGAGCTCATTACCGACCGCCCGCTTGAGGTGAACCTCGAAGAAATGACGAGGGTCAAACGCGACTATCCGGATCATGCTTTGATCGCCTCTGTGATGGTGCCTTGCGAAGAGGACGCGTGGAAAAAGATTCTGCCGATGATTGCGGAAACCGGGTGTGACGGGTTCGAGCTTAACTTTGGCTGTCCGCATGGCATGGCCGAACGCGGCATGGGGTCGGCTGTTGGGCAGGTGCCCGAATACATCGAAATGGTGGCGCGCTGGTGTAAAGAAGCGACCGACCTGCCGGTGATTGTCAAGTTGACGCCCAATATCACCAATGTTCTTTATCCGGCCGAAGCGGCCCTGCGTGGTGGCGCAGACGCGGTGAGCCTGATCAACACGATCAACTCGATCACCTCTGTGAACCTTGATGTCATGTCGCCAGAGCCAATGATTGACGGAAAGGGCACCCATGGTGGCTATTGCGGACCTGCAGTCAAACCGATTGCCATGAATATGGTCGCGGAAATTGCCCGTAACCCTGAAACGGCAAACCTGCCCATCAGCGGCATTGGGGGTATCACCACATGGCGTGACGCGGCAGAGTTCATGGCGCTGGGCGCAGGCAATGTTCAGGTCTGCACCGCCGCAATGACCTATGGCTTCAAGATTGTGCAGGAAATGATCTCTGGTCTGTCCCAGTGGATGGATGAGAAGGGCTATGAAAGCACTGCAGACTTTGTCGGTATGGCAACGCCGAACGTGACAGACTGGCAGCATCTGAACCTGAACCACATCACCAAAGCCGAGATCAGTCAGGACGACTGCATCAAATGTGGCCGGTGTTATGCGGCTTGTGAAGATACCAGCCACCAAGCGATCGAAATGTCCGAAGACCGCGTGTTCACGGTTAAGGATGATGAATGCGTGGCCTGCAATCTGTGCGTCAACGTATGTCCGGTGGAAAACTGCATCACAATGCGCACGCTCGAGCCGGGTGAAATGGACGAGCGCACCGGCAAGCCCGTCTCAGATGCCTATGGCAGCTGGTTGTCACATCCCAACAATCCGTCCGTTCAGGCGGCTGAATAACCCCCGCCTTCGGGCGACTTTCCTCCCGTGGGGCACATCGCCCTACTCCTAAGCTCGCAGCAGGACTTGGCCTCCTACTGCGGGCTTTTTTCGTATTCAGAGACGGGTAGGCGTTTTAGGGCGTCAAAAGCTTGCGGAAAAGCGTATCAAGGTATGCCTCCGCGCCATCTAGGGCCTTGGTTTCCGGCGCCATCAACACGCGGACCTGCGCATCAAAATCTGCATAATGCTGTGTTGTCGACCATATCGAAAAGATCAGGTGACGCGGATCAACCGGTGCCAGTTTGCCTTGATCGATCCAGTTTTGAATCAGCTTGGTCTTGTCATCAAACAAAGGCTTCAACCCGCTTTTCAGGTGAGGCGCCATGCGTGGCGCGCCTTGCAGGACTTCATTCGCGAACAGGCGGCTTTCGCGTGGAAATTCGCGGGTCATTTCGATTTTGCGATGCACATACCCCATAATCTCTTCAAGCGGGTCACCTTGGGGGTTTAGGTGTTCGAGGGGCTCAAGCCAGCTTTCCATCAGTTGGTTCAAAAGCGTGACGTGGATCTCTTCCTTGCCAGCAAAATAGTAGAGGATATTTGGCTTTGACAGGCCAGCTTCGTCTGCGATTTGATCAAGGGTCGCGCCGCGATAGCCATGGCTCGAGAACACCTCAAGCGCGGCGTTCAGGATCAATTTGCGGTTTCTGAGCTGGATGCGGCTGGGCTTTTTGGCCGGTGTCGATGCCATTGGGCAGGGTTCCTGTCAGGTTGAATGCGAACCTTATGGCATGGGTCTGGCGAGGTCCAGTCGTGTCACTTGATCACGCCGATGCCGCGCAGGATAATATCTTTCACGCTTTTCTTGGCCTCTTCCCACTGTGCATCCGAGAGCGGGGCGCCCCCGTTTAGCGTTTCGATCTGATGTCCGAAGTCGGCGTAGTGCTGGGTGGTTGCCCAAAGCATATACAACAGGTGATGCGGATTGACGGGCGCCATCCGCCCTTCTTCGATCCAGCGCTGCACAATGGCGGCGCGGCCGTCTGTCCATTCCATCAACGTGGTTTCAAGATAGTCCTGAATGACGGGGGCACGGTGCATCACTTCGCTGGCCCAAACCTTTGAACCGGCGGGATGGCGCCGCGAGATTTCCATCTTGGCATCAATGTATGCGCCGATTCCCTCGGCAGGTCCTTCGGCCTGATCAAACGTATCTGCGGCCTGAAGCCAAATCTGAAAGATGTTTTGAACCACCTGACGGTACAGAGATTCTTTTGTCGGGAAATAATAGTGCAGGTTGGCTTTTGGCAGACCGGCAACATCCGCAATCAACTGCATCGTGGCGCCGCCAAACCCCGCTTCTGCAAAGACTTTTTCAGCTGCTGATAAAATAAGCGCTTCATTCTCTTGGCGGCGTTCTTTTTTGCTGTTCGTGCGCGATGTCTGCGGCATGACAAAAACCTATTTCAAAAAAATCTTGACCGGTTGGTCAGACTGTGGTGCGTTGAACTTGACCATACGGTCAGGAATGATCCGATGGCAAGAGGCCCGAACAAAAGGCCCGTAACACGAACGATAATGGAGTGCTGAGATGGCCGCACCTGGCGAGAACCTCAAGATCAATGGCGATCGACTGTGGGACAGTCTGATGGAGATGGCCAAGATCGGCCCCGGTGTTGCAGGTGGCAACAATCGTCAAACGGTCACGGATGAAGACGGCGAAGGTCGTGCCCTGTTCCAGTCATGGTGCGAAGCAGTCGGGTGTACCATGGGTCTAGATACGATGGGCAACATGTTTGCCGAATACCCCGGCACCGACCCCGATGCGCTGCCTGTCTATATCGGCTCGCATCTCGACACCCAGCCGACAGGCGGAAAATACGACGGTGTGCTTGGTGTGCTCGGCGGTCTCGAAGTTCTGCGCACCATCAAGGATCTTGGCATCAAGACCAAACACCCCATCGTTGTGACCAACTGGACCAACGAAGAGGGCACACGTTACGCACCTGCGATGCTGTCGTCCGGCGTGTTCGCAGGAATTCACACCCAGGACTGGGCCTATGACCGCGAAGATGCCGAAGGTCTGAAGTTCGGTGACGAGCTGAAGCGGATCGGCTGGTGTGGCGACGAAGAAGTTGGCGCCCGCAAGATGCACGCGATGTTCGAGTTGCATATCGAACAGGGCCCGATCCTCGAAGCGGAAGGCAAGGACATTGGCGTCGTCACCCACGGTCAGGGCCTGTCGTGGACCCAAGTCACCATCGAAGGCAAAGACAGCCATACAGGATCGACCCCGATGCCAATGCGCAAGAATGCCGGTCTGGGCATGGCGCGCGTGTTGGAAAAGGTTGACGAGATCGCATGGAGCCACGCGCCGCATGCGGTTGGCGCGGCAGGTCACATCGATGTCTATCCAAACTCGCGCAACGTGATCCCCGGCAAAGTGGTGTTTACCGTTGATTTCCGCAGTCCGGACCTGTCGGTGATTGAGGACATGGAAGCGCGTCTGCGTGTCGAAGGGCAAAAGATTGCAGACGACATGGGGCTGACGATTGCGTTTGAAAAGGTCGGCGGATTTGACCCCGTCGCATTTGACGAAACCTGTGTCAGCGCAGTGCGCAATGCAGCCGAGCGTTTGGGCTATAGCCACCGCGATCTGATTTCAGGCGCAGGGCATGATGCCTGCTGGATCAATCAGGTGGCCCCGACAGCAATGATCATGTGCCCTTGCGTGGATGGCCTGTCACATAACGAAGCCGAAGAGATTTCCAAAGAATGGGCTGCGGCGGGCACAGACGTATTGATGCATGCGGTTCTTGAAACAGCCGAGATCGTCGAGTGAAAACCGTGTGAAGCGGCCAACACTCGGGTTTGGCCGCTCTAAGGGATCTCGTGAAAGATAAAGCAGGGACACTGTCCCGCGCCTAGGGAGAAAGCAAATGGGTACCAAAGTTATCAAAGGCGGCATGGTGTGTACTGCCGATCGCACTTGGAAAGCAGACGTCCTGATTGAGGGCGAGATCATCAAACAGATCGGCGAGGATCTGGTTGGCGATGAATACATTGATGCCGAAGGCGCATATGTGATCCCCGGCGGGATTGATCCGCACACGCACCTCGAGATGCCATTTATGGGCACCACCGCCGCGGAAACATTCGAATCCGGCACTTGGGCCGCCGCGGTTGGCGGTACAACCATGGTGGTGGATTTCTGCCTGCCGGGCGAAGACGGGTCGATCAAAAACGCGATCAATGAATGGCATCGCAAATCCGCGCCGCAGATCTGTTCCGATGTGGGCTATCACATGGCTATCACAGGCTGGAACGAGACTGTTTTCGACGAAATGAAAGACGCCGTGGATATGGGCGTGAACTCGTTCAAGCACTTCATGGCCTACAAGGGCGCCCTGATGATCGAGGACGACGAGATGTTCGCCTCGTTCAAGCGGTGCAAGGAATTGGGCGCATTGCCCATGGTCCATGCCGAAAACGGCGATCTGGTTGCCGATATGCAGCAACAAATGCTGGAACAGGGGATCACCGGACCCGAAGGCCACGCCTATTCCCGCCCGCCAGAGTTTGAAGGCGAAGCCGCCAACCGCGCCATTACCATTGCCGATGCCGCCGGTGTGCCTCTCTATATTGTGCACGTCAGCTGCGAACAGACACACGAAGCGATCCGCCGCGCCCGCCAAAAGGGCATGCGCGTCTACGGCGAGCCTTTGATCCAGTTTCTGACACTGGACGAAAGCGAATACTTCAAAGGCGACTGGATGCATTCGGCACGGCGCGTGATGTCGCCACCGTTCCGGGACAAAAGCCATCAGGACAGCCTCTGGGCGGGTCTGCAGGCGGGCAGCCTACAGGTTGTGGCCACCGACCACGCGGCCTTTACCAGCGAGCAAAAGCTGATGGGCAAAGACAACTTCTGCCTAATCCCGAACGGCTCGAATGGCCTTGAAGAGCGCCTTGCCGTACTGTGGACCGAAGGTGTGGAAACCGGTCGCCTGACACCTAACGAGTTTGTGGCCGCGACCTCGACCAATGTCGCGAAAATCCTCAATATCTACCCCAAGAAAGGGGCGATTGTCGAAGGCGCCGATGCAGATATCGTAGTTTGGGACCCGAAGATCAGCAAAACCATCAGCCAGGCCAACCATCACTCCGTGCTGGACTACAACGTGTTCGAAGGCTTCGAGGTCAAGGCGCAATCACGCTACACTCTGAGCCGCGGCGAAGTGATCTGGGCGTGGGGGCAGAACTCGCAGCCCAATCCCGGACGTGGCCGCTTTGTACCGCGCCCTGCCTTTCCGAGTGCGAATGTCGCCCTGTCCAAGTGGAAAGAACTGACCGCACCCAAACAAATCAACCGAGACCCGATGAATATTCCCGCCGGGATATAATGAAATTCTGTGACCTCGCCTTTGGCGGGGTCACACCAAATGCAAGCCAGCCAAGGCAAGCGGAGCAACGACTTTGACAACCGATCCCGTGATCAGCGCAAAAAACCTGTCGCTGACTTTCCAAACGAATGACGGTCCTGTTCACGCCCTAAAAGACGTGAATCTTGAGATCAACAAAGGTGATTTCGTAAGTTTCATCGGCCCTTCGGGCTGTGGCAAAACCACGTTCTTACGGGTCATGGCTGATCTCGAGAAACCGACCGCGGGTGAAATCACGGTGAACGGTGTGAGTGCCGAAGACGCGCGTCGCGCCCGTGCCTATGGTTATGTATTTCAACATGCAGGGCTCTACCCTTGGCGCACAATTGGCGGCAACATCCGTCTGCCGCTCGAGATTATGGGGGTCAGCAAATCTGAACAGGACGCTGCGGTCAAAGAAGTGCTGGAAATGGTGCATCTGGACGGTTTTGAAAAAAAGTATCCATGGCAATTGTCAGGGGGCATGCAGCAACGTGCCTCCATCGCTCGGGCACTCGCGTTTCATGCGGATATTCTGTTGATGGATGAACCTTTTGGTGCCCTCGACGAAATTGTACGCGACCATTTGAACGAGCAACTGCTTGAACTGTGGGCACGCACCAACAAAACCATTGGCTTTGTCACCCATTCGATCCCCGAAGCGGTCTACCTTTCGACCAAAATCGTGGTGATGTCCCCAAGGCCGGGCCGGATCACGGATGTCATTGAAAGCACTTTGCCAAAAGAACGTCCCTTGGAAATCCGCGACTCACCCGAGTTCATCGAAATCGCACATCGGGTACGGGATGGACTAAGAGCGGGACATGCGCATGACTGATGCATGCGCATATCCCACCGGAGCCGCCCTTACCAAGGGTACGCAACCTTTCACTGTTCACGGTCATCGGCTCTCCAGCCTGTACCGTGCACAAAACCAAACAGCGAAACCTTTCGTTGTTCTTAAAATACTCATCAATTTTGACCTCGTTTCTTTGGGAAACGGAGTCATTGCGAGTATTTGTGGAACAATGAAAAGCATGGAGGCGCTTTGATGCGGAATGTGCTTCCTGTTTTGACAGTTGTCATCGCAATTTTCGTGCTTTGGTATGCTGGGGCCGTTGCCCTGAACGCGGCTTGGGCACATGACAAAGCCAAACGTGCGGGTGTTGAGCTGACGACGTCTGAGTTGATTGCAGATACAATGAGCCAGAAAAAACCGAAACTTCCTCCGCCGCATCAAGTGGGCGCCGAGATTTGGAAAACAACCGGTGCAATGGTGATCAAGGGCAAGGCTTTTTCGAAGCGGTCCCTTTTATATCACACCGGGATTACTCTCAGCTCGACTTTGCTTGGTTTTGCGATGGGAACGGCGTTGGGAATCGCCCTTGCTGTGGGGATTGTCTATAATCGCACGATGGACATGAGTGTGATGCCTTGGGTGATCGCGTCTCAGACCATTCCAATTCTGGCAATTGCACCGATGATTATTGTGGTTCTCAACGCGGTTGGCATATCGGGTCTGCTGCCCAAGGCCGTGATCTCGATGTATTTGTCGTTTTTCCCTGTGGTCGTAGGCATGGTGAAGGGGCTTCGCAGTCCGGACCATATGCAGCTTGACCAGATGAAAACCTGGAATGCCAATTCCAATCAGGAGTTCTGGAAACTGCGCTTGCCATCTTCGATGCCGTATTTGTTCACATCATTGAAAATCGCGATGGCGGCGTCGCTTGTCGGGGCCATTGTTGGTGAATTGCCAACCGGTGCGGTTGCCGGTCTGGGCGCGCGGTTGCTCGGGGGCAGTTATTATGGACAGACCATTCAAATCTGGAGTGCCCTTTTGGTTGCGGCGGCGCTTGCTGCCGGGCTTGTCGGGTTGATCGGGCTTTTTCAGAAGATTGTTCTGAAACGTATGGGGATGGCGCGATGATCTGGATCCTTTCAGGCTTTGTCATTTGGGGTGTCGGCTGGCGGTTGAACATCTGGCTTTCACACAAGCCCAAGACATCGTTCACACGTTTGGCGGTTCCTATCATTTTCGGGATCACACTGATTGCGATGTGGGAGTGTTTTGTGCGGGGGCTCGAGATTTCTCCGGTACTTTTGCCGCCTCCCTCGATGATCGCGGTCGCCTTTGCCGAGTCGACCAACATTCTTTGGGAAGACTTCGTTCAGACTGTGATCAAGGGCGCCTTGTCCGGCTATATCATTGGCTGCGGCGCGGCGTTCCTGACGGCCATAGCAATTGATCGCTTTCCCTTTTTGCAGCGTGGGCTTTTGCCGGTTGGTAACTTTGTGGCCGCCTTGCCGATCATTGGTATGGCACCGATCCTTGTGATGTGGTTCGGTTTTGACTGGCAATCCAAGGCTGCGGTTGTTGTGGTGATGGTGTTCTTCCCGATGCTTGTGAATACCGTTCAGGGGCTTCAGGCCTCGGATCATATGCAGCGCGATTTGATGCGGACCTATGCCGCGAGCTATGCTCAAACTTTGATCAAACTCCGGCTGCCCGCCGCAATGCCATTTATATTTAACGGCCTCAAAATCGCGACAACGCTTGCGTTGATCGGGGCAATCGTGGCTGAATTCTTTGGGTCACCAATCAAAGGCATGGGATTTCGGATTTCGACGTCTGTGGGTCAGCTCGCACTCGATTTGGTCTGGGCCGAAATTGTTGTCGCCGCGGTCGTCGGATCGGCATTCTACGGGGGCGTTGCATTGCTCGAGAAAGCGGTAACATCCTGGCATCCATCACAAAGAGGCTGAAAGCAGCCCGCATTAAACAGATAAAGTTCAACAAGGAGAGACGAAGATGAAAACTCTAGCAAAAACACTTGGCGCTGCCGCGCTTGGGTTTGCCGCCAGCATGGCACATGCCGCAGACGACGTAACCCTACAGCTCAAGTGGGTCACGCAAGCGCAATTCGCAGGGTACTATGTTGCGGCTGACAAAGGATTTTACGAAGAAGAGGGCCTTAACGTCACAATCAAGCCCGGTGGTCCGGATATTGCGCCGGCTCAGGTGATTGCGGGTGGCGGTGCAGACGTTGTTCTGGACTGGATGCCATCGGCGCTTGCGTCACGCGAAAAGGGTCTGGCGCTGGTCAACATTGCGCAGCCCTTCAAATCTTCGGGCATGATGCTGACGTGCCGCAAGGACGCAGGCATTGCTTCGCCAGCTGACTTTGCAGGCAAAACACTGGGTGTTTGGTTCTTTGGCAACGAATATCCGTTCCTGAGCTGGATGAACAAACTTGGTCTTTCAACAGAAGGTGGCGCTGATGGCGTGACTGTTCTCAAGCAAGGCTTCAACGTTGATCCGATTCTGCAAGGTCAGGCGGCTTGTGTGTCGACCATGACCTATAACGAATACTGGCAGATCATTGATGCGGGCCTGACACCGGATGATCTGGTTGTGTTCAAGTATGAAGATCAGGGCGTCGCTACGCTGGAAGACGGCATGTATGTGCTGGAAGACAACCTGAAAGATCCGGCGTTCGAAGACAAGATGGTCCGTTTCGTACGTGCATCCATGAAAGGCTGGAAGTGGGCGGAAGCCAACCCAACCGACGCTGCCATGATCGTTCTGGACAACGACGCATCGGGTGCCCAGACAGAAGAGCACCAGATCCGCATGATGGGCGAAATCGCCAAGCTGACCGCAGCCTCGAATGGTGCGCTTGACCCTGCAGATTACGAGCGCACGGTTGCAAGCCTGATGTCGGGCGGTTCTGACCCTGTCATCACAGCCAAGCCAGAAGGCGCTTGGACACATGCCATCACAGACAAGGCGCTGAAGTAAGCGTTTTACCGCGGGGAGCAACGCGGACGAAGGGCCAGAGGGAAACCTCTGGCCCTTTTGCGTGGGTGGGGTTCCAATTGTGAAGCGAAGTCATATATATCTCGAAATCTGAACATGTTTGGAGCAGAAACAATGAGCGGTAAGAAGCTGACCTGTCTGGGGTGTGGCCAAGTCAACAGGGTTCCTGTCGACAAGCTAGCCTCTGGCCCAAAGTGCGGCACATGTGGTGCAAAGCTGATTTCGTCAAAGGTGATCGAGGTCGATCTTGCGACTTTGCAAAAGGCCGCCCGCAACGATGACTTGCCTTTGGTGGTGGATTTCTGGGCGCCTTGGTGCGGTCCTTGTCGCCAGATGGCGCCGCAATTTCAACAAGCCGCGCAAGATTTGAATGGGCAGGTGCGTCTTGTGAAGCTGAATACTGAGGATCATCCACAAGCCAGCAGGACCTATGGCATTCGCGGCATCCCGACGATGGCAACCTTTGCAGGGGGGCGTGAAAAGGCCCGTCAATCCGGTGCCATGCCCGCCTCGGCCATTGTGAATTGGGTGCGCAAGAGCATCTAGCGCAGCAGGGTGTCTAGCGCCGAAACCTGTTAAGAACATAGCGGGGCAGGCGGCGCACAACCGCGCGCGCCAGCTCGGGGTACTCCATCTCGCCAGCCAGCAGCTGCATGTACATCATGCGCACCGTACCCGAACGGCGAAACGTGCCTGTGAAGGCGGACTGCCATTTGGGGGCAAAAATGATGCGGCGGAGATTGCGCGCAATCCAAAGAGAGCGGTGCATCTCTTTCAGCGAGGTCTGATAGAGTGCCAGCGCCTTGTCAGGGGAGTCTTGCGACAGGGCCTTGATTGCGGATTGCGCCGCCAGTTGTCCGCTTTTCATGGCGAATGCGATGCCTTCGCCGGTGATCGGGTCCACAAGACCCGCAGCATCACCAGCCAACAGGATATTCTTGCGGCCGGGGATGGCGCGAAAATCCCCAAAGGGCAGGTGGTGCCCCTTGAAACGTTTTGTGTCGCCGTCCAGACCAAGCGAAGTCAGATAGCTCGACATCTTGTCTTTCATGTCCGGATTGGCGGAACGTAGTCCGCCAACCCCCACAGTGGTGGAGCCCTGTTTGGGGAATGACCATCCATAGCCCCAGGTCGCGGAAGCGAAATCGATCCGCAATGGCTGGTCTTGTAGGGATTGTTCTGCCGGTGACGCCTCGATCTCGAGGCCAAACCCAATTGTGCTTGTGTCGAAAGCTTTGCCATACAGGTATTTGGCGGCAATCGAATTGACCCCGTCCGCGCCGATTATGATGCTTGCGCCCAGCCGCGCGCCATCTTTGAGGGTAACGCTGCCACCATCGATTTCGGCGATGGCATGGCCGGTCCGATCCTCGGCACCAGCTGCCAAGGCATGTTGAAACAATGTATTGTCCAACTCGACCCGCATGGTGAGATTAAAGGGCGGAACGTCTTCCAGCCGTGCAAGGCGGCTGCCTTCATGCCAGAACTCAATGGCATCCCGCGTGACCGCGCCGGTGGTGTCAAAGTCCTCGCCAAAGATTTCGCGATAATATGACCTGCTGCGACCGGTAAACAGCCCGCCACAAAGCTTGTTGCGTGGAAAGCTTGCCTTGTCGAGCAGAGCAACGCGATACCCCGCAGCCGCGGCTGTTGTGGCTGCGGCGCTTCCGGCAGGGCCGGCGCCGATGACAAGGATGTCATAATTGGTCATAGGGTTCTCAAGTTGCGCCCCGTGGTTCTACCAGCTTTTCCGCAGCAATCCAGCGGGTTAGGATGGCGATAAGCAACAAGGAGCCAAGATATGAGCGAAGAGATCTATCCCAGCGGTGAAGCCACGCTGCGAACCGTGGCGATGCCTTCGGATGTGAACGTGAATGGCGACATATTTGGCGGTTGGGTTTTGGCGCAGATGGATGTTGCCAGTGGCATTGTCGCGGCGCAAAGAGGTCAGGGGCGCGTGACCACCGTTGCGGTGGATGCCATGAAGTTCATTCGCCCTGTGGCTGTCGGAGATATTCTGTGTGTGTGGGCTTGGGTCGAACGGATCGGGCGCAGCTCAATGGGGATCCGTATCGAGGCCTGGGTTGTACGGCATCAGGGACGTGCCAAGGAAAAGGTCACCGAAGCGGTTTTTACCTATGTCGCAATTGACGAACATGGAAAACCCAGACCTGTTCCGGACGAAGCGTAAGGATTTTAATGGAAGCAACGCTGTGGCAGCGGGACAGCGACCGCCACAGCGTTTCTTTTCACAAAGTCCGGCAGATCAGTGTGTCGTCACCGGATGATGTGCGTCAGCGTGTTCCTGGTCGTCCGCTGGGGAAAGCCGGTGACGCAGGACGTCCAAAAGCCATAGGAAAAGGAAAAATGCGATTGGATAGCCGATTGCGAACCCCATATACGTGGTAAATGCCTGCCAAAGACCGTTTTCAAGAACGACAATCTGAACAGCGGCCAAGAACAGGCCGATCATGCTGCAGATTAGGATCATTACTAAGGCCATGGGATTCTCCTGCCTGTGGCGCGGGGACAAATAGGCGCCATTCCTCGTAATATAAGGCACCAAGAGAATGCGTCAAAAATACGGCATCTCAGGGGCACACATGCGTCAAACACCAAAAAAGGCGGATTTTCGCAGATTATGCCAGTTGAGTTAATGAGCGGTTAATCTGCACTCCGTCCTCGTGACTCTACCCGATTTCACCGCAAAAAGCAGTAAGAACCGGTCGCGTTCACGCGTTTAGGTCAGAGATGTCTTGAAGTGCAGGAGGTAGGCGCCTTTAAGAGACGGAAATCTCAGTCGGATTTCACAGGCGATTTGTCGAGCATGGTTTGAAACAGTGTTACCAACCACGCAGCAACCGCAGCAGATGTTGCAATCCAGCCAAAGAACCAAAGTTTACCGGCAAAGGCGTCCTCTGCATAGGAGGCGGCAAATTGCTCTCCACCGTATTTGGCCACACCAAAGGCTGCGACCACGGCAACGGCAAAGGTAATGCGCCGGACCATCGCAGAGATCGTAAGGCGTGTGGCCAAGACCGCGATGACAATACCAATCGGCGCACCGATCAATACGGACTTCGTCGACCACCACGGGTGTGCCCCAAAGCTTGTCGGGACATCAAACACCACGACCAGTGCCATGACGATTGCAGCAAGGATAACGGGCAGGGCTGGCTTCAAGGCTTGCATGGGATCTCCGAGGTGGATGGTTTGTCATTGGTTAACGAAGTGAGGTCCTGCCGCCAAGAGGTGTTTCAAGAGGCTGGCGAGGATGTGACGACATGGAAGGCGCTGGAGGCGGGTATAGGCCTGACCCCAGAAACGGGATGATCTGGGCCAAAAGAAAGGGCGGCCTGAAAGCCGCCCTTTGCATTAACGCGAGAACTTTTTGTGCTTCAGGCGCTTGGGTTCAAGCGCATCGGCGCCAAGACGGCGTTTCTTGTCTTCTTCGTAGTCTTCGAAGTTGCCTTCAAACCATTCCACATGGGCATCACCTTCGAAGGCGAGCATGTGGGTACAGATCCGGTCGAGGAAAAAGCGGTCGTGCGAGATGACCACGGCGCAACCTGCAAAGTCGACAAGGGCGTCTTCGAGGGCCCGCAGGGTTTCGACGTCCAGATCGTTGGTCGGTTCGTCGAGCAACAGCACGTTGCCGCCTTCTTTGAGCAAGCGCGCCATGTGGACGCGGTTACGCTCACCACCGGACAAGAGGTTCAGCGGCTTTTGCTGGTCACCGCCTTTAAAGTTGAAGGACGAACAATAGGCACGGGAATTGACCTGTGCGTCACCCAGTTCGATGATTTCGGCACCGCCGGAAATCGCTTCCCAAACGGTTTCGCTGTCTTTGAGATCATCGCGCGACTGATCCACATAGGACAGCTTTACTGTGTCGCCGTATTCAACGGTGCCTTCATCGGGCTGTTCCTGACCTGTCAGCATTTTGAACAGGGTTGATTTACCTGCACCGTTGGGGCCGATCACGCCGACGATACCACCGGGGGGCAGCGAGAATTCGAGGTTCTCGATCAGTTGTTTGTCGCCGAAGTGCTTCGATATACCGTTAACCTCGATCACTTTAGAGCCAAGACGCGGACCGTTTGGAATAACGATCTGGGCGCGGCCGACTTTTTCGCGCTCGGACTGGTTGGCCATCTCGTTATAGGCCGAGATACGCGCTTTGGATTTTGCCTGACGGGCTTTCTGGCCCTGACGCATCCATTCAAGTTCGCGTTCCAGCGTTTTCTGTTTGGATTTGTCTTCTTTGGCTTCGTGCTCAAGACGTTTGGCTTTTTGCTCGAGCCAGGCAGAGTAGTTGCCTTCGTAGGGAATGCCCTTGCCGCGGTCCAGTTCGAGAATCCAGCTGGTGATATCATCGAGGAAATACCGGTCGTGCGTTACGCAGAGGATGGTGCCCTTGTAGTCGATCAGGTGCTGTTGCAGCCAAGCGATGGTTTCGGCGTCAAGGTGGTTGGTCGGTTCGTCAAGCAGAAGCATATCGGGTGCTTCCAGCAGCAGTTTGCACAATGCAACACGACGTGCTTCACCGCCCGACAGATCCGAAATCTTGGCGTCATCAGGAGGGCAGCGCAGGGCCTCCATCGAGATGTCGACCTGACTGTCCAGATCCCAGAGGTTTTCGGAATCGATGGCGTCTTGCAGGACGGTCATCTCTTCCATCAACTCGTCGGAATAATTCTCGGCCATTTCCATCGCGATTGCGTTGAAGCGGTCCACTTTGGCTTTTTTCTCGGAAACACCCAGCATGACGTTTTCGCGCACGGTCAGGGTTTCGTCGAGTTTGGGTTCCTGAGGCAGGTAGCCCACTTTGGCGCCTTCTGCGGCCCAGGCTTCCCCTGTGAACTCTTTGTCCATGCCGGCCATGATTTTCATCAGGGTTGATTTACCGGCGCCGTTGACGCCAACCACGCCGATTTTCACACCGGGCAGGAAGCTGAGGTGAATGTTCTCGAAGCATTTCTTGCCACCAGGATAGGTCTTGGAGACCCCCTGCATGTGGTAGACGTATTGATAGGATGCCATTGGTGCCGACTCCGGTTGGAAATAAGGTGTTGCAGGGTGTGATAACGAATGGGCGGACGAGGAGCAATGCGAGGATGTGCAAAAGCCGAGGGCAAAAGGTGGTTGGCGGTGGCTGAATGGGCGCTGGTTGATTGACATCGCGTAGTTGGCAAGCCAAACCTTCGAGCAGAGACGATTTTGCGAGACAGATTTCGAGTATGCGCCGACTTTGGATCCACATTGGACATGACAAGACAGGCTCATCCTATTTGCAGGCATTGTTCGCCAGAAATCTGGATGTTCTCGCTTCTCATGGGATCGGGTATCCCATTCGCACCGGTTTGAAAGACCTCGCCACGCGCGGGATCACGACATCTGGCACGGAGCATGACGACGGGCTTGAAGCGCGGATAGAGTCGTTGCCGGCAAATCAGGACGTTTTGTTAAGCTACGAGGGCTTTTTCAACAGCCTTGCCGAGCAGTTTGATACCGAAATGGAGCGTTGGCGGTCGTGGTGTACCCGATTTGGGTTTGATGAAATCCACGTCCTGTTGTTTATCCGCAATCCGATCGGGCATGCGACGTCGTCTTACATGCAAATCGTGCGGGCGCATGGCGGTGTTAATCCGCTGGATGCATATGTCCGCAAATACAACCGCCCCTTGATCACCATGCGTGTGCTCAAGCGGTTGCAGAGTCAGAAAGAGATCGCATCAATAACGGTGCGCAACTACTCGCGGGTGCGCAACGCGGTTGCCGATGAAGTTCTGGCCTGGTTGCCGGTTGAGCCCGATGTTGCGTTTCATGAAAGTAAGGATGAAGTCATCAATCGGGGTCTGACGGATGCCGAAATGATTGTGACGCGTTGGGTAAACGGGTGGTCTCCTGCCTTTGGTCGGAAACTGGCCATACAAGCACAGCGGTCCTATCCCGATCTGCAGGCATCCCGCATTTGGCCCTCGTTTGATGCGCAACAGAACATGTTGCGGCGTAACAAGGATGCCATGGGGGTTGTGAACCAAATGGCAGGCCCGTTGGGCAGTTACGAAATCGACACCCAGCCCCCCCATGAAGAAAAGACCAGCCGCGCCAAGGTCTGGGGCACAGGGCTGCGTATGTTTGTGTCGTTAGGGCGCGCGCGTGTCACCGCATTGGCACGCAAAATCCTACCCTAACAGTATCAGGCCGGAAACGGGCCGCTTTCAGAGGTGCTTTTCGAAGAAAACGTCCGGATACGGATCGTCATTGAACCGGTCAATTTCGGTCCATCCCGATTTCTGATAGAGCGCAACCGCTTCGGGCAGTGCCGAATTCGTGTCGAGGCGCAGCGTTTTGATCCCGAGTTTCTGTGCGGTTTCTTCGACTTGCCCCATCAGGCGGCGGGCAAGCCCAAGACCGCGAGAGGCAGGAGATATCCAAAGGCGTTTGATTTCCGCATACCCTTTGTCAGTACCTTTGAGACCCACACAGCCAAGGGGCAGCCCGTCTGACAGGGCGACAAGAAACGATCCGC
This sequence comes from Shimia thalassica, assembly GCF_001458215.1. Taxonomy (GTDB): domain Bacteria; phylum Pseudomonadota; class Alphaproteobacteria; order Rhodobacterales; family Rhodobacteraceae; genus Shimia; species Shimia thalassica. The sequence continues at coordinate 373,794 of NZ_CYTW01000003.1, forward strand.
GCGGGGGCAGCATATCTGCGGCGTCGGGATCGCAGCTTAGGTTCACATCAAAACCGGTTTCGAGGCGTCGCGCCAGTTCGCCATAGTATTCTTGCAGGCAATAGAGCGCATCCGGCGTCGTGGGGGAAACTTCAATCACCGAGATATCATCACGACCAAGCGCAGTTGCAACCAGATCCATTGCTGCCAGCAGGGTTTCCGAGGACACGTGACGGGTCAGGAGCGACTGTGCCTGTTGATCTGACAGCGCATTATAGGCTTCAAATTCGGCGCGGCCGGCGTCTGTAAGATCGGCAATGCGTCGACGGCCATCTTCGGGCGCTGCACGAAGCGTAACAAGACCGTCGTCTTGCAGGGTTTTCAAAAAGCGGCTGAGCACGGCTTTTTCAAGACCGAGGTAAAGGCGCAACGTTTCCAGATCGCCCCCCTTGTGTCCAATCGCATGGATCACACGTGCAGGGCCCAAAGGGCGCCCTCGTCCCAGAAAGGATTGGTCCAAAACGCCGGTTTCTCGGGTCACAGCTCGGTTGAAACGGCGGATGCGGGCAACGGGATCAAGAGGCATTGGTTTACTTTGGTCAACTAAATTTTCCGCACCATATCCGATCTCGTATACAGGTCAAGAGACGAGATTGCCTGCAACCTGTTTCTGGCGCTCAAAGATCGAAAAGGGGTAAACCGTTGTTGTCACAGGCAAACCGGCGCAGTAAACCGAAGCCCATGCTTGGCGTGCAAGGGAAATATCGCGGTTTGACCATCGGTCTGCTGGGAGGATCGTTTGATCCCCCCCACGAAGGTCATGCGCGTATCACACGCGAAGCGTTGAAGCGGTTCAATCTGGATCGGGTGTGGTGGCTGGTTAGCCCGGGAAATCCACTGAAAGATCAAGGGCCAGCGTCGATGGCGCGGCGCGTTGAGGCTGCCCAAAATCTGATGCAGCATCCAAAGGTTGATATTTCGGATTTCGAATATCGTGCGGGCACAAGGTACACTGCGGAAACCATTGCCGCGTTGCAGGCGGCCTATCCGCGGGTGCGCTTTGTCTGGTTGATGGGCGCGGACAATCTGGCCCAGTTCCATATGTGGAAAGACTGGCGCGAGATTATGCATCGGGTGCCTGTTGGCGTGTTGGCACGTCCCGGTGATCGCACAAGCGCGCGCAGCGGGCCGGCGGCACAGATTTTCGGCCGCTATCGTCTCAGATCGAGAGAAAGCCGTTTGCTGTCCACTGTGACGACACCGGCATGGTGCTTTGTTAATATGCCGATGACAGATGCAAGTTCGACGGAAATTCGCGCGGCGGGACGTTGGGTCAGGTAAGTTTCACGCTGCGGCGATTGAGAAGGGCAGAGGCAAGACCGGCCCCGATGATAAGGAACAGACCAGCGATCGTGACAGCATCCGGCAGGTCATGAAAGACCAGCCAGCCGAGTATCACGGCCGAGATCAACTGGAAGTAAACAAAGGGGGCCAGTGTTGTGGCGTCCGCGCGGGCATAGGCAAAGAGCAACAAAAAGTTCCCGCCCATCGAGAAAACAGCGCTTGCCAAAGTAAGGGTCATCATCGTGCCCGAAAGAGGCGGGATCAGCGTGATACAGAATGGTGTCATCAAAACCGCGCTTAGGAAGAGCTGTGTGAACAGCAGGCTTCCAGGGCGACCGACCGCGGATAACCAGCGGGACGCGGTCAGGAACGCGCCGTAAAACAGCCCCGCAACAAGGGCAAATCCCAGACCTGACGATGCCTGAAATCCGGGGCGCACGACCAAGAGCACACCAAGAAACCCGAGTGCCATCAAGACGGAACGAAGAGGGGTGACGCGTTCTTTCAACAACACCACGGACAAGACATAGCTGAAGATCGGGCCAACGAAAAAGGCCGCGAACACATCTGCAACTGGTGCTGTTTGAAGTGCAAACTGGATATTCGTGATGCCGCCCGTCAAGAGCATGGCCCGAAGCCAAATGCGCCAATCCCGCATCAGGCGAAGTGTGCCCGCGCGGACCAAAGGCAAGGCGATCAGGCTTCCGATCACAAAACGGGACCATGCCACATAAAGCGGACTTGCCTCGTGCGCGGATGACAACAGCTTGCCCGCGGTGTCCCCTGCCGGGATCATCGACATCGCGATGAACATTATGATTAAGGCCTGCCACATGGTGCAAATCGCTAACATGTTCTGAAGTGTGGGAAAATGGCATTCTGATGCTTGTCTGAAATGGCCGGGGAAGGTTAATGTCACCGCATGACGAAGCGTATTTCGAGACGATTGTTTTTAAGTGGGGCATTTGCGGGTGCGGCCTTGCCGGTCTGGGCAAATCCGCCCTCTGTTTCCCTGCGCCCGGTTTTGCGTCCTGACGGTCTTGGCAAGCGTACGGCGCCTGCGGCATCCAGTTTGATCCGTTCCTCTGGTATCAGCGGCGAAATCGGGTTTGCAGTGGCGGATGCCAAAACCGGACTGGTTCTGGAAGGGCATCAACCCGCCGCCGGTGTGCCGCCTGCGAGCGTCACCAAGGCGCTGACAGCAATGTATGCATTGGATGTTCTCGGCGCCGATTATCGCTTTGAAACCACGCTGGTCACAACAGGTACGATCAAAAACGGTGTTTTGGGCGGTGATCTGGTGCTTGTCGGTGGGGGGGATCCCACATTGGATACGGATACCTTGGCCAATATGGCCGCGCAGCTGAAAGAGGCCGGTGTGCGCGAGGTCAAAGGCCAGTTCTTGGTATACGGTGGCGCGTTGCCGTTTGTGCGTAAATTGGACCCGCTGCAACCCGATCATGCGGGATACAGTCCCGCGATTTCCGGTCTTAACCTGAATTACAACCGCGTCCATTTCGAATGGAAACACGGCAGCAAAGGCTGGGTTGTGACGATGGATGCGCGCAGCAAGAAATACCGCCCCGATGTAAGCGTGGCCAAAATGAAAGTCACGTCCCGTAGCGTGCCCGTCTATACCTATGAAGCTCGCAAGAACGTCGATCACTGGACCGTCGCGTCTCGTGCGCTGGGCAAGGGCGGGGCGCGATGGCTGCCGGTGCGCCAACCCGAACTGTATGCTGGCGATGTGTTTCGGACGCTGGCACGTGCCAACGGCATTGTGTTGGGCAAGGCGCGCAAAACAAACAACCGGCCCGCGGGACAAGTGGTCGTGCGGTATCAAAGCGGGACGCTGCGCCCGATTTTGAAAGCGATGCTGAAGTATTCGACCAACCTGACCGCAGAAGTGGTGGGAATGACAGCTTCCAAGCGTCGCGGGGCACCTTTGGGGTCTCTTGAAGACAGCGCAAACGAGATGAACCGCTGGGCGCGGGACCGGTTGGGCATGGCACATGCCGCTTTGGTGGATCATTCGGGACTTGGGGCGAATTCGCGGTTGCGACCCGCCGAATTGGTGAGTGCTTTGGCCAAGGCCGGGTCACAAACAACGCTGCAGCCGATATTGAAAGAATTCAAATTTCGAGACCAGAAGGGGCGTCCTGTCAAACAGCAGGCCATTCACGTTGCCGCCAAAACAGGGACGCTTAATTTTGTAAGTGGTTTGGCTGGCTATATGACCGCACAAGACGGCACGGAACTGGCCTTTGCGATTTTTGCAGTGGATGCAGATGCCCGCCGATCAATCAAAGAAGGTGAGCGGGAACGCCCGCCTGGCGCGCGGACATGGAACCGGAAAGCCAAACAGCTTCAACAGAAGCTTATTGAGCGCTGGGATGTTCTTTATGGGGCCTAGTGAGCGGCGCGTTTTGGCACGCGCCACTCAGATGTGATTTTGTGAACTCAGTATTCAGATCATGTGGCGAGCACGCGCGCCACGTTCGATGGCGGCGGCATGCAGGCGGTCGATCTCAAGCTCGTAGCGGATTTCTTCGAGCAGGCGCAGTTCGGACTCGGCCAGTGATCCGTCTGCGGCGGCAACATCACAAGCCAGCGCATAGGCGGTTTCGAACAGGCGCTCGGGCAGGCTCTCGCGGATCAACCCGAACAACGCTGTCAGGCCGTCCTCTTGTTCGAACAGATCGAACACGGTCTGAGAAACCGTTTTCAGCCGATCCAGATCATAGTCTGCAAAGATGGGCAAATTGTTCACTGCGGACTGGATCTTGACCAGTTCGGCAGTGCGAATGTTTTCGTCCGAAGCTGAGATGGCGACCATCACGGCGACAAGGCTGTCTTGGGGCGTGAGTGGGTTAGGTATATCCTGAGACAAGTACTCGATCCTTCGAAAAGTTGCTTGTCCCAGAGAATAGGTGTCCGCATGTCTTCCAGCAAGGGGAGATCAGGAGTTGGCAGCACTAAACCGATAGTGGATATCGGCGAAGCTTGCTTCGGCAAAGCCGTAAGAGAACCGCAGGCCGTCCGGCCCCGCCACGGTGTCGTGTTCGGCGTCGGCCGGAACATAGAGCGCTACACCGGGGCGCATTTCGTGAGGCGTGCCGTCGATTGTGACAATGCCGCTGCCCTCAAGTCCGAAATAGAACTCGGCCGCGTCATGGCGATGGGGCAAAAGCGTTCCGTGTGGTTCAAATTCTGCGATGCCAAGAACGAATTCTTTTGGAGAGTCGCTATTGCCGTTGATCAAAGTGCGCCAACGCACGGTGCCAAAGGTGGGATCAGTTCCGCCTTCCAGTGGGACGTTGGCAGCATCGAGAGAAAAAGCGGTGCTGGATGGTTCGGTCGAGATGTTATCGGCGACAATGCTGAAAGGGTCGTGTGCGGTGAGAGTGGTCATGTGCGCCTCCTGTTGTTGAAATCATCTAAGGGGCTTGGGAGAGTCGCGGCAATGCGCTAAAAGTGAACAGGATTATACGCTGAGGTTATAATGTCTGTACGCCTTCCTGCCTTCTCTGGCCTAACAGCTTTTTATGCTGCGGTACGCCATGGTACACTGACCGGAGCCGCAAATGAGTTGAATGTTTCGCAACCGGCAATTTCCCGACGGATTGCGGCACTAGAGGCCGATCTGGGGTGTCGATTATTCGACCGCACGCACAAACCGGTGCAATTAACCCAACAGGGTAGAGACCTTGCGCATGTTTTGCGCGGCAGCTTTGGTCAGATCGAAGCCGTAACGGACAGGTTGCGAAAAGGCAGTCGGCAGGGGGTTGTGACGGTTTCTGCGCCATCCGGGTTTGTCGGATCATGGTTGATTCCTAAACTGGCCGAACTTGAAGCAGACTTTCCCGAGGTGACGATTCGCATCATAAGCCAAGAGTATGGTGATCCCGAACGTTCGGGGGACGTCTCTGTACGGTTCGGCTTATCCGATTCCGGTGCTGCGGGGGAAGCGCGAGTTCTGGGAAGTGGTGTCTTTCCCGTTGCCAGCCCTCTTTACCTGCAGCGCCGCAGGGGAAGTGCGGGCAGCTTTGAAGGTATGACATTGCTCACGATGGAAACCGCAAGGCGCCACTGGCACGATTGGCCAAGCTGGTTTTCCTCGCAAGGTGAAGAAATGCCGGATGATGTGCGGCTTCTGGATTTCAACTCCTATGCGATGGTTGTGAATGCTGCCTTGGCGGCGCAGGGGGTGTGCCTGTGCTGGTCTGGGTTGCTGGATGATTTCCTTGAAAGCGGAGCAATGGTACGGTTGGGTGAGTCTGAGACCCACTCTGCCCGTGGATACTATGTGGCCCTGCGCGACGGGCTGGCTGCGAGACGCGAGGCTCGCGCCGTTTGCGACTGGATTGTGGCTCGCGGCAGCGAGGCCGCAGATAGCGGTTAAATCGGTTTGTTTTGCAGCTAAATGTTGACCATGCTGCATGGGCACAATAGGAAGCCGCGGTTCGTTCTGCATTGTGCAGGGCGTTCCCCCGATGGAGAATACTATGTCTGAATTGCGCGACGCTGCACTCGTTTCGAAAGCCTGGCCCTTTGAAGAAGCGCGCCGCGTCCTCAAACGTTACCAAAAGCAGCCTCCTGAAAAGGGGTATGTGTTGTTCGAAACCGGGTATGGACCGTCGGGTTTGCCGCACATTGGCACCTTTGGCGAAGTCGCGCGCACCACGATGATCAAGACCGCGTTTGAGGTGATCTCGGATATCCCGACAAAGCTCATCTGCTTTTCGGACGATTTGGACGGCATGCGCAAAGTGCCAAGCAATGTGCCAAACTCCGAAAGCCTTTATGAGCATCTGCAAAAGCCGTTGACCTCGGTGCCGGATCCATTTGGCACACACGAAAGCTTTGGCCACCATAACAATGCGATGTTGCGCAGGTTCCTTGATACCTTCGGGTTCGAATACGAATTCTATTCCGCGCAAGAGTTTTACCAGTCGGGCCAGTTCGACGAGGTTCTGAAGCGCGCAGTTGAAAAGTATGACGAGGTCATGGCCGTCATGCTGAAGTCATTGCGCGAAGAGCGTCGCCAGACCTATTCCATTTTCCTGCCCATCCACCCAGAGACTGGTCGGGTTTTGTATGTGCCGATGAAAAATGTCGATGCTGAAAACCACACCATCACCTTTGACGATGAAGATGGCAAAGAATGGACGCTGCCCGTCACCGGCGGAAATGTGAAGTTGCAATGGAAGCCGGACTTTGGCGCGCGTTGGGCGGCGCTTGAAGTTGATTTCGAAATGTACGGTAAAGACCACAGCACCAACACGCCGATCTATGACAGTATCTGTCGTATCCTCGGATGGCGGGCGCCAGAGCATTTCACCTATGAGCTGTTTTTAGACGAAAACGGTCAGAAGATTTCCAAGACCTCCGGCAACGGCGTCTCAATCGATGATTGGCTGACCTACGCCTCGGCCGAGTCTTTGTCGTACTTTATGTACCAGAAGCCAAAAACGGCCAAGCGGATGCACTTTGATGTCATCCCAAAAGCCATGGACGAATACAATCAACAGCTTAATGCCTATCACAAGCAAGACCTGAAAGCTCAGTTGAACAATCCGGTTTGGCACATCCATGGCGGAGATGTTCCGCAGTCGAATATGGTTGTTCCTTTCTCGATGCTGTTGAACCTCGCGTCTGCGGCGTCAGCACATGACAAAGAAACCCTGTGGGGGTTCATCCGCCGGTATGCCCCGGACGCAACACCCGAGACCCACGCGGATCTGGATGCAGCGGCCGGTTTTGCCGTGAAATACTTTGAAGACTTTGTCGAGCCCTCGAAAACCTTCCGTATGCCAAGTGATCAAGAGCGTGCCGCGTTGGAAGAACTCTCCGCTGCGTTCCGTGACGGGGATAAGGCGCTTGATCTGATCAAGCGCAAGAACGCGATGATGGGGAATGACGATCCGCTTCCTGACGTTGATTTCGGGTCGGACGAATTCCTGCAATCGATCGTGTTCGCGGTGGGCAAGCTGCACGGGTTCGACAACCTGCGCGACTGGTTCAAAGCCCTTTATGAGGTTCTGTTGGGGGCAAGCCAAGGCCCGCGCTTTGGTGGGTTTGCGGCGCTTTATGGCGTCGAAGAAACTGCTGACTTGATTGACAAGGCGCTGGCGGGCGATCTCGCCTAACTGCGCCCAAACTACTGACAAATTTAAAGCGCGTATCGTTCAGATGCGCGCTTTTTCTGTTTATGGCCCCTTTGGGACACCCCGGGCACCGTCACGGTGCTGTCGGGGGGCTTTAAGGGCGCTTTGATATCTCCCGTTTCAAGACAAAACGCCCCTCGGGGCTGGATTGGGCAAGCTTGGAAAGGGAACTTATGAACAAGGCGATTACAGATGGTGTGCTGTTCATGCCGCCCGCATTCGAAAGTAATTTGAATGTTTGGTCGAGCGGTAATGGAACATCCGGTTCGGATACCTATCAGAATGCGATGAATGCGGCCTTTGTGCCCAGTGACCAGGATTTCGGTGGGTGCCTCGAGTTGCAAAAAACCGCGACCACGCAAAAGGTGCGGTATATGGGGCAAACACCCATGCTGCCCGGGTGCTATTTGCAGATCACCGTGCGCATCAAGGCTGTGAGCGGTGCTTTGCCTTCGGTGCGCATTGCGGGTTACGCGGCTTATGGCAGTGGCAACAATGTGCCGGGGTTGGTCGAAATCGGTCCCGAGGTGGCGCTTACGAACTATGGCGAAGTGGTCGAATTGCGCGCAATTGTTGGAACGGGCGCGCGTGGCGGTGTCGACATGGTGTGGGGCAGCGATCCTGTCTATGGGCATTTCGGTTTGGATCTGGTGGGCGCGACAGGCGGTATCGTGCGTATCGATGATATCGAAATCGAAGACATCACAGGTGCCTATCTCAGAGATATGATGGATTGGGTCGATGTGCGCGACTATGGTGCAATCGGCGACGGTGTCACCGACGATTCAGAGGCTTTCGCGGCCGCAAACAGCGCCGCGAACGGACGAGAAGTTCTTGTGCCTGACGGTACGTACCACCTTGCCAATAGCGTGACCTTTACAACGCCTGTGCGGTTTCAGGGCACTATTACAATGCCGACAGACAAATACCTGACGCTCAACCGGAACTTTCACCTGCCTGCCTATATCGAGGCATTTGGCAATGAAGAGCTGGCCTTTAAAAAGGCATTCCAGTCCTTGCTGAACAACTCGGACCATGAATCTTTGGACATGGGCGGGCGCCGCATCACCGTGACCGAACCGATTGATCTGCGCGAGGTCGTGGCGACCAAGAACTCCTATGCGCAGCGCCGCGTGATCCGGAATGGCCAGTTCTATGTGACGGGGGATACGGCGTGGACGCCGGATACGGTCACATCCCAAGCAACGTATGACTCGGATGATCCGCGCACGCTGACCAATGTTGTGAACGTGGCCAATGTGCCCGTTGGTGCGCGCGTGTCCGCCAATGGCGTCGGTCGCGAAATCTATGTCGAGAGCAAGAATATCTCGACGCAGGAAATCAGGCTGTCCCAACCATTGTACGACGCAGAGGGAACGCAGAACTATACCTTTACGCGGTTCAAATACGTGCTCGACTTTAGCGGCTTTGACACCATCAGCCTGTTCAACATTTCCGATGTGGAATTCCTGTGTAACAGTCTGGCGAGCGGTATCTTGTTGGCCACATCCGGTGTGGCGTTTCATATTCGAGATTGTTTTTTCAATCGTCCCAAACACCGCGCGATCACGTCACCCGGTTCGGGGTGTCAGGGCATGCTTGTGGATCGCTGTAACTTCATCACCGCAGAGGGCGGCACGCCGGCGCAGGATCGCATTTCCATTGCGATCAGCACCAATGCAAATGATGTCAAAGTCCGCAACAACCGTGCCAGCCAGTTCCGGCATTTCCTGATTATTGGCGGGATGAATGCTGTGGTGACGGGCAACCACTTTTTCCAAGGAGACGGTGAGGACGCCGGATTGCGCACGGCAGGTGTCATCATGGCGCTGTCTCATATCTCGATGACGTTCGACAGCAACTATGTTGACAACGCTTCGCTGGAATGGACCAACGAATATGATGCGACGCCGGATTTCGGGGGCGGGTATTCGTTCAGCGCGCTAAGTGTGACGGACAACGTGTTCCTATCCGGGGATGTCGCACCGTGGGTGGCGTACCTTGTGATCAAACCACATGGCCAAGGGCATTATATCACTGGCCTGACAGTGACCGGCAACAAGTTCCGAAGCCTGCATGGCAGCATGGACCGTGTGGATCGCGTTGATACCAGTTTTGCCGATCTTGATATGAGCAAGGGCAAGCATGTTCTGGTTGAAGGCAACACATTCCACGCGATCACGACCCCTTGCTATAATCCGCTCCAGATCGACTATACCCAATCGTCCGCATCAAATACCTGGGTTATTGATACAGAAAACAAGCTGCCCTTTGGAGGACAACCCAGAACGGTTGAATCTCTGGTTCCGATTAGCAAAATCGAAACTTCGGGCAATACAGGTGTCTTCTCGATGCCGTATGCGCGAACGGGGCAGGGGACAGCGAATGACGAGCTTCACCTGAAGTGGGAAACCGCCGTCAAAGGAGAAATGTCTGTCAGAGTGCGCATGGACTAATCCGCCGCAGAACGGGAGGTCAGCGCCAGAATGCGACCCATTCGATCAGGTCCACCAGTTTGCGCACCAGCAGCAATGTGGCCTGACCGTCCATCCAGATGAGATCGTAACCCAAGCCTGCAAAGATAAAGAGGGCCAGAAAAACTGCGATCGGGTTGGTCATGAATGCAAAGCGCCTTCGAATGCGTGTCGGACAAGAAAGATATGCCCGACAGCGTCCGAAGGCGCAAGATTTGATCAGCAGATGGGGCGCTTACATGCGGCCCATTTTGTTGGCTACGTCAGCCATGCGGCAAGAGAAGCCCCATTCGTTGTCGTACCATGCAAGGACACGAACCAGACGGCCACCGATAACTTTGGTTTGGTCAGCAGCAAAGATCGAGCTTTCGCTTGTGTGGTTAAAGTCGGTCGAAACCAGCTTCTCTTCCGTGTAACCCAGAACGCCTTTCATGGCGCCTGCAGATGCTTCTGCCATGGCTGCGTTTACGTCGGCTTCGGTCACGTCTTTTTGGGCGATAAAGGTGAGGTCTACCGCAGAAACGTTTGGTGTTGGAACGCGAACAGCGGATCCATCCAGCTTGCCTTTGAGTTCGGGAAGAACTTCACCCAAGGCTTTGGCAGCACCGGTCGAGGTCGGGATCATCGACATGGCCGCAGCACGGGCGCGGTACAGGTCTTTGTGGCGACGGTCCAGTGTGGGCTGGTCGCCAGTGTAGGCGTGGATCGTGGTCATGATGCCAGACTCAATGCCAAACCTGTTGTTCAGGACCTTGGCAACAGGTGCCAGACAGTTCGTTGTGCAGGATCCGTTCGAGATCATGGTATCCGACGCTGCAAGCATTTCGTCGTTCACACCGAAAACGATGGTTTTGTCGACGTTTTTGCCCGGAGCAGACAGCAGAACTTTTTTCGCGCCACGCTCGAGGTGCTTTTTGGCCTTTTCGCCGTCGTTGAATTTGCCTGTGCATTCCAGAACAACATCGACGCCGTCCCAGTCCAGTTCTTCCATGTCATAGGTCGAATACATCTGCATCTCGCCAGCGCCAAGATCCATGGTGCCGTCGCCGATTTTTACTTCGTTGCGAAAGCGTCCGTGTACCGAGTCATAACGGATCAGGTGAGCCGCGGTTTCCAGCGGGCCAGTGGCGTTCACCTTGACAACTTTCACGTCATCGCGTGCGCTTTCAGCGATGTGCATGAGGGTGCAGCGGCCAATGCGGCCAAATCCGTTGATTGCTACCGTGACGGTCATTGACGTATTCCTTTGTCCACAATTTGCGCGCGGTATAGGACGCCTGTTTCCTTTCGGAAAGGGGGAACAGCGGGTGTGCATCGGGTGTTAGCGGTAAATGTGACGGAGTGGCATCTGATTGCGCTAACGGTTTGACCTAAGAGGAGAAATTAGAGCGTTTTGAAGGCAGCTAGCGCACGCTCGCGCGAATCCTTCAGGTCAGCAATCGGGTGGGGATAGGTCTCGCCCAAGGTGACACCCGCCGCTTGCAGCAACACATCAGGCGCGCGCCACGGCGCATGGATATCCTTGTCCTTTAGCGCCGCCAGTTCCGGAACAAAGCGGCGGATATAGGCGCCTTTGCCGTCGAACTTTTCGCTTTGCGTGACAGGATTAAAAATCCGAAAGAACGGCGCCGCATCGGCGCCACTGCCCGCCACCCATTGCCAGCTGGCAGGGTTGTTGGCCGGATCGGCATCAACAAGCGTGTCATCGAACCAGCGTAACCCGTGCCGCCAGTGGACCATCAGGTTTTTCACAAGAAACGAGGCCACGATCATGCGGACGCGATTGTGCATGTATCCGGTTTGCCAAAGCTCGCGCATACCCGCATCGATGATGGGGATGCCGGTTTGACCCTGCTGCCACTTGCGAAGCCCCACGGCATCTTCGCGCCACGGAAAAGCGTCAAATTTCGGATTAAGGTTTTGTCGCGCAATCTGCGGGTTGTGAAACAGAATGCTATGGGAAAATTCACGCCATCCCAATTCGGACAGGAAATGGTCTTGGTCGATACTTGACGGGAGCGTGCGTGCCAGATGCCACACGGTGTTTGGAGAGATCTCGCCAAAATGAAGATGAGGAGACAGGCGCGACACGTTTGCCTTATCGGGGTGGTTCCGCCCCTCTTTGTAGCCTTGCAACCCTCCGTCGAGGAAGTCTTCCAGACGCTCTCTGGCGCCGATCTCGCCCGGTGTCCAATCGGCAAGCATGGCCGTGTCCCAGCCGCGATCATCCCTGAGATCAAGGTCCGACAGGGACACCCCTTGGGGGTCTTTGCACAATTCCAGCTCGGGGGGCGCCAAAGGTGAACGGGGCGGCGGTGCGGCCTGACATCCGCGACGATAGAATGGGGTAAACACCTTGTAAGGCGTTCCATCCTCTTTGTTGACGTCCATCGGTTCCCACAACAGCGCACCGTTCTCGCTATGGACACTGACACCTTCGGCCTTCAACGCTTGTTTCAACGATGTGTCCATCGTGATCCCCGACGGATCATAGCGGCGGGTCCAGGTGACGGTGGTTGCGCCAACCTCATGCACCAACGTCGGTAGAATCGTCAGAGGGTTTCCACGAAGAAGCACCAAGTTGCCATCTAACGAGTCATCCAGCGCCTTGAGCGAACGATGCAGCCAAGCGGCGCTTGCCCCCCCAAGAGGGGAGGCGTCGTCATGGATATAGACGGGGACAACCTGTCCGGATTTTGCAGCCCGCGTCAGGGCTGGATTGTCGGACAGACGCAGATCGCGCCGGAACCAGTGGATGGCTTTGGTCATGATGAACTCCGGTGTGGCATCGTAACCTAGTGCGGTTTCCCGCCTGGTCTAGCGAGACACAGAAAAAACTGTCTTCAAGACTTGCCGCAGGCCAGATCATTCAGGATCGGACAATCGGGACGGTTGTCACCGGCGCATTCGGATACGAGATGAGACAGGGTGCTGCGCATGGATTGCAGCTGCGCGATCTTCTCATCAATCCGGTTCAGGTGCTCTGTCGCGACCAGTTTAACGTCGGAACTGGCGCGGGACTCGTCCTCGTACATGGCCATCAAGGTCCGGCAGTCTTCAATCGAGAAACCGAGGGCACGCGCACGCCCCAGAAAGGTCAGCTTGTGAAGGTCTGTGTCACTGAACCTGCGGTAGCCGTTTTCGGACCTTTGCGGCGTGATCAATCCGATATCCTCGTAATACCGGATGGTTTTGGCAGGCAGGCCGGACTTGCCGGAAATTTCTCCGATGTTCATGGCTTACTCCTGTGGTGTCATAGGCATGGCTGGTGAGACGTGGCGCAGGCGCAGGGCATTGGTCAAAACAAACACTGAAGATAGCGCCATTGCCCCGGCCCCGAGCATGGGCGACAGTTGCCAGCCGAGCAGCGGATAAAACAGGCCGGCGGCGACGGGGATCAGGGCGATATTATACACGAAGGCCCAGAACAGGTTCTGGCGAATATTCTTCATCGTCGAGATCGAGATATCCAGGGCGTTGACAACACCTGCCAGATCGCCCGAGACCAAGACAACATCGGCGCTTTCGATGGCGACATCCGTACCGGTGCCAATCGCGATGCCGGTGTCTGCCTTGGCCAAAGCAGGGGCGTCATTGATCCCGTCCCCGACAAAGGCGACCGGTCCCTGTGTTTGAAACTTTGCCACGGCGGCGGCTTTGCCTTCGGGCAGAACATCGGCCTGTACCTGCTCAATGCCAAGGTCACTTGCAATGGCCGCTGCGGTGGTGGCGTTGTCACCGGTTATCATCGCGACCTGAATGCCGGCTTCCTTGAGGCGCACAATGGCGTCCCGTGCGCTGGGCTTGATGGGATCAGCGACCGAGATCAATCCGGCCAGCTTGCCGTTGATCGCAACAAAGAAAGGTGTTTCGCCTTTTCCTGCAGAGGTCTGTGCCAATGCCGACATATCGGTAAAATCGATGCCCTCGCGTACCATTAGGCGCGGGTTCCCGATCAGCACCAGATGTCCGTCGACCTTCGCGGTGACACCATGTCCTTCGATTGCGTTGAAATCTGACGGAGTCGATAGTGCGATCCCCTTGGCGTGGGCGGCACGTTCGATCGCATGAGCAATGGGGTGTTCAGACTGGCTTTCTACCGAGGCTGCCATGCGCAGCACATTGTCTTCTTCAAAGCCGGCACAGGTTTCAAGAACAACCAATTCGGGGCGGCCTTCCGTCAGCGTGCCTGTTTTATCAAAGGTCACGGTGGTGACCTCGTCCAGTTGTTGAAGCGCTTCTCCTTTGCGGAACAGCACCCCCATTTCGGCGGCGCGACCCGTACCAACCATGATCGAGGTTGGCGTTGCCAGCCCCATTGCACAAGGGCAGGCAATGATAAGCACCGATACACCCGCCACCAGTGCATGGGCCAGTTTTGGATCGGGCCCAAAGAAAAGCCATGCAAAGGTTGCCAGAACAGCAATGGCAATCACGGCGGGCACAAAGATCAGGACAATCCGGTCCACCAACGACTGAACAGGCAGTTTCGCCCCCTGTGCCTGCTCGACCATGGAAATAATGCGGGCCAGCATGGTGTCCCGCCCCACGCCCGTTGCGCGATAGGTCAGGGCGCCTGTTCCGTTGACGGTGCCTGCGATAACTTTACTGTCCACACCTTTGGACACGGGCAGGGGTTCGCCAGAGATCATGCTTTCATTAATGTGGCTTTTGCCGGTGAGGACAAGGCCATCCACCGCCACCTTCTCGCCGGGGCGCAGGTGCAGGATGTCGCCAACCACAACGTCTTCCACAGCGATCTCGACCACCTCACCAGCGCGTTCAACGCGTGCTGTATTGGCCTGAAGCCCGGCAAGTTTGCGAATGGCATCACCGGTACGCCCCTTTGCGCGCGCTTCGAGCCAGCGACCAAGAAGGATGAGGGTGATGATCACAGCCGCCGCTTCGAAATACACATTCCGCGCCGCAGCAGGCAGCAATGCGGGCGCAAAAAGCGTCACGGTAGAGTACCCCCATGCCGCCAGTGACCCAAGCGCGACAAGCGAATTCATGTCCGGCGTCCGGCGCAACAAAAGGGGGATACCCTTGGTAAAGAAGCCGCGTCCGGGCCAGATCATCACCAATGTCGTCAACGCGAACTGTAGGATCCAGGATGTCTCAAAGCCGATAGTCCGCCCCACCCAATGATGGAAGGGGGGAAAGATGTGCCCCCCCATCTCCAGAATAAACACGGGTAGGGTAAGTAGCGCCGCAATGAGGAACCGGTTGCGCGCAGGCGTCACCTTGTCCGGTTCGGGGGCGCTGGTTGCTGTATCGGCTCGCGGTGTCGCAGGATAGCCGACACCTTCCACCACTGCCACAAGATCGCGGGCCTCGATCGTGCCACGCAAAAAAGTGACCGTTGCCGTGGCGTTGGCAAGATTGACGTGGGCCTCGATCACGCCCGAAACTTTGCTCAGTGCGTTTTCAATACGGGCGACGCAGGACGCACAGCTCATATCGGCAATATCAAGCACGACACTTTCTTCGCGCGCGGGGTATCCTGCGGTTTTCAGGGTTTGGCGAATATCGACAGCCTTGGCAGAGGTCAGCGTCACAAAACCGGTTTCCGCAGCAAGGTTGACCGACGCATCGGACTGTCCCGGCATCGCCTGCAGGGCACGTTCGGCACGGCCGGCGCAGCCGGCGCAGCTCATGCCATCAATTTCAAAACGTAACTGGGCGGAATGTGACATGGAATATGCCTTCATAAGAGGGGGACTTGCCTCTTGATAAAGCTTCCCGCCATGGGAAGGTCAAGCCTTCTTGTCACTGGAGGGTTTAGGACTTTTTGAAAACACCCCGATCAACGAGCTGTTGAAACATGTCTTCCATCGAGTCTTTCAGAGGCCGATAGCGCTGGCCGAACACCCGTTTGCCTTTTGAGTTGTCTGCTTTCCAGGCGACATTCACATTGAGCGAGACAAATTTACGAGGCAATCCCGACATGGGCGCCACAAGCCAGACGAGCCATTTTGGAAGGGCTCTGCGCGGTAAAGGATAGTCAGAGGCGAACCTGTCACGCAGGGCCAGTCCGAGTTCCAACAGGTCCGTATTATGTCCCGATATGATATGACGGCCTTCGGCTTCTGGCGTGAAAGCTGCGGCAACATGCGCTTGTGCCAGATCGCGCACATCGACCACGCCAAATCCGGCGCGTGGGGCACCGGCCTTGAGCGTGCCATCACCGAGTTGTTTGACTATGCTGAAGCTTTCGGATGTGGGATTCGAGTTCAGGGCAGGCCCGATCACCAGTGACGGATTGAGAACCACAAGGTCCCAATTTGATTGTTGCTTGGCGATGTCCCATGCCGCCCGTTCCGCCAGTGTTTTGGAATAGGAATAGGGCTGATAGTCAAGCGATGCCGTGGTGTTCCATACCTCCTCGGTCAGGATACCATTGGGGGCTGCAGCGCAATCAGCGGCATCTGTGTAAATTGCCGCGCAGGAGCTGGTCAGGACCACGCGCTTGACGCTTTCGGTTTGACTGGCCTGTTCCAGCACATTGCGGGTTCCGTTTACGGCGGGATCAATCAATTCCTTTTGCGGGTCCTTCACGCGCACCGTAAACGGCGACGCCGTGTGAAAGACAACCGAACAGCTCTTCATGGCTTCGGCGTATGATCCATCCTTCAGAAGATCGGCTTTAAAGAGCTTGATATCGCCCGATGAGGCCTCGGCAAAGTCAATCAAGTGTTGAACTTTGGCGGTTGCGTCAGGGTTCCGCACAGGCGCATGTACGGTCAGGCCTGCCTCCAGCAACTCTTTGACGATCCAACCGGCCACGTATCCAGTTGCACCGGTCACCATGACCGGAGAAGAAGTGTCGATCTGCATAACGGTGTCCTTTCGCGAGCCTTACAAGCCCAGTTGTTGCTTCATGCCGCCAATGAAGGTGGCATCATCCAAGGCCTTGCGGTTGTCGAGCAGTTCGACAGCATCGGCACCAGCGCGGTATCGCAGCGTATTGGTTCCGTCTGTCACAGCGCCGTAAATGACCTCCGCCACCACAATCGGCTCCGAGGCCTGAACGTTTTGTCCCCACGCCCCGAACAAGGCTTGTACGACGGGCTGGTATTCTTCTATGGATTCGTCATTTACAAAGTCGAACGACCGCCCCCCAAAGTCAGTTGCGATCATGCCTGGTTCAACGATTTTCGTTTTGATACCGGCCGCCTCAAGCTCGTAATGCATGGCCTCAGAAATACCTTCGACGGCAAATTTTGTACCGTGATACAAGGCCCCAAGAGGAAAGGTCATTTGCCCGCCGATGGACGAGATATTGACGATCGTGCCGGCTTTGTTTGAGCGCATGTGAGGTAAAATGGCTTTTGTCACTTCGATCAGCCCGATCACATTGGTATCAAATTGGCGGCGAATGCGTTCCATTGGGAAAGCTTCGAGTGGGCCGTAAGCCCCATATCCGGCGTTGTTCAAAAGGACATCGATCTGGCCGAACTTTTCGATGCCTGCTGTCACAGCAGCCGAGATGGACGTACTGTCGGTCACGTCAAGTCTGGTGACCAGCACGTTGTCGAGTTGGGTCAAGTGTTCTTCTTTTTCAGGTGAGCGCATCGTCGCGATAACATTCCAGCCCTTGTCATGGAAAACCTGTGCTGTGACTTTACCAATGCCAGATGACGCGCCAGTTATGAGAATCGTTTGGGTCATAAGAAACTCCTGAGGGTCTGTGTTTCGTTGACTTCAATCTAAATCTCACAACACGCCATTTCAAAAACACATCGCGCCAATATGCTTGCTAATCGCGCCAATATCACACCGAAGCGGTTCGGGCTTGAAGAGGGGTCATGCCTGTCCAGCCATGAAAAGCACGGTAAAACGAATTTGGGTCTCGGTATGCCAGAAGATACGAGATTTCTTCGACACTCATGTCATCAAGGCGCAGATAGTGCAGGGAAAGTTCAGAACGCACTTCATCCAAAACCGATTGATATGTCGTTGCCTCGCTTTTCAACTTCCTTTGCAGACTTCTGCGCGACATGCAAAGGCGGTCACATGCAGCATCAACCGAGGAATGTCCTGCTGGTAGCATTTCGAACAAAGTGTTGCGCACCCGATCGGTGACCGGAGTGAACGTCATCTTTTCGGCGAGCTGTCGCTTGAAGTCGCGTTCGAACCCAGCCAGCATCTCGGCATTTTGCGAAATCAGGGGGCGCGTTGCGTCTTCGTGGCTGAGATGGATCGCAGGGATACCAGTCGCGGTTGGCCTGACACCAAAATAGTCTTCGAGTTCAGGTGTGAGATATCCGCCTTCTGGCAAGGTGATATCGAGCGGAATAATGTGTTCGGCGGTGAAGGTTCGGCTACATTCAAGGAAATAGACCAGTTCGAACATGGCCATCGCCGAAGGCATTTCACAGGTTGGATCGCTGGATTGAAAGGTAAGAGACACTTTTGCCTCGTCGCGAATAACGGCCAGCTGGCATGGAGCGATCAGGGGCTTGAACAAAGCCATACGCTTGACGCCACTTTCGATGTCGGGGCTGCAGGAAAAGGCAAAAACCGGCGGCACAAAGGGGCCGTGCGCGTACAGCTTGCCCAGAAAAAGCGGCAAGTCATCGCGTTTTGCCTCGTCAAAGACGGCCTGGAAAATCGCAAAGAATTGTCGGGCGGTGCTGCCTTTGCCCTCGTGCTCAATATAGTCTGCAGGCAAACCCGCCCTTCGCAGAACGCGCACTGGATCAATCTTGAGAACCTGACAAAGTTGATAAAACTTGTCTCCACTGGTGTAGAGGTGTTTCGGGCTCATGGTAGTCCTCGTAGCGTTTGTTTGCAGTATTTAAAGTGGCGCAGACCTGACCCGCGATCCACCTTTTGCAAGAGATTTGGCACCATCAGAGTGAATTTTGGCGCAATTCGCAAGTTGCAAAGCGCAGATTAATGCTAATCTTTAAGGCAACGAACAAGCCAGCAGGAGAAAGCGCGTGAAACTCGTTGTGGATGGAAAGTCGCATGATGTGGATGTCGAAGATGACATGCCATTGTTGTGGGTGCTTAGGGATGAGCTTGGCATCAAGGGTGTGAAGTACGGCTGTGGGGTCGCTGCGTGTGGTGCATGTACTGTCCATATCGACGGTGTTGCCGTGCGATCTTGCCAGACTGCGGCCTCGGATGTGGACGGCGAGGTGACAACCATCAACGGGTTGGGACAGCCGGACGCCTTGCACGCGGTTCAGGAGGCATGGATCGAACATCAGGTCGCGCAATGCGGATATTGTCAATCCGGACAGATCATGCAGGCGGCCTCTCTTTTAGCCGAGACGCCAAACCCGTCGGATGACGATATCGACGAAGCCATGTCCGGCAATTTGTGTCGGTGCGGAACCTATCCACGTATTCGTGCCGCGGTCAAAACCGCCGCCACCAAAATTCAGGGGGCGTAAATCATGGCGTCTATCGGAAAAATTGCCCGCCGTTCGTTTTTGATCGGGTCGGCTGCTGTTGTCGGTGGTGTGGCTTTTGGCGTGTATAAGGTCAAAACACCTTATGAAAACCCGCTTGAGGATGAGCTTGCCAGCGGGGCGACCACGTTCAATCCTTGGGTGGTGATCGACGGAGACAAGATCACCCTGATCGGGTCACATGGTGACAAAGGGCAGGGGGTTGCGCATTCGCAGGCAACCTTGATTGCCGAAGAGCTTGATCTCGAGTTTGGACAATTTGAAACCAGTTTTGGCCAACCAGACAAAGCTTATTGGAACACCGCACTGGCAGACGAAGGCGTGCCGTTCCCGTCGACGGACGACGGGTTCACCGCCGAAACCATGCGTGGCATCATGGGCGGCGTGGTCAAATTGATGGGCATGCAAATCACCGGTGGCTCGACCACCATTCCGGACAGCTTTGACAAACTGCGCCGCGCGGGTGCAATTGCGCGCGAAACGCTCAAGGCGGCAGCGGCACAGAAGTCGGGCATCAATACCACCGCGCTGAAAACCGAAGCGGGGCATGTGATCCTGCCGGACGGAACGCGTCTCAGCTATCAGGAACTGGCACCGATTGCGGCGGCACTTGATCCCGTCACAGACGTTGCATTGCGCGATCCGGGCCAATGGCGTCTGATCGGCAAGCCGACGCAGCGGATCGATATGGTTGCCAAATCCACGGGAACCCAAACCTATGGGATCGACCTCGACATTCCCGGACAGGTGCATGCCGCCGTCAAGGTGAACCCGCGTCAGGGTGGCGCCATGAAAGGCTATGATGCCAGTGCCGCCACAGACATGCGAGGTGTCTCCAATGTGGTCGAGATCACAGGTGGGGTTGGCGTGATTGCCGACAACACATGGCGCGCCATTCAGGCGGTGAACGCGATCGATTTCGACTGGGGCGAGGCGCCTTATCCGGCGGAGCAGGACCAGCATTGGGAGGAAATCGGCAAATCGTTTGTCGACGATCGTCTCGACAAGAAATGGCGCGATGATGGTGACACGGATGCGGCTCTGGCCGCTGACACGCCTCTGAACGCGGAATATCGTGCGCCTTATGTGGCCCATGCTCCGCTTGAGCCGCTGAACGCTACTGTATTGGTCGAAGAGGACGGTGTCACGGTATGGGCAGGGCACCAGATCCCGCGCCAGTTGCAGGTGCTGGTGGCTCAGATCACCGGACACGAGGCCGAACAAGTGACCTTTGTGAACCAGTTCATGGGCGGCAGCTTTGGGCACCGGCTTGAGTTCGACAACATCAAACAGGCGACGGAAATCGCAAACCAGATGCGCGGCACACCGGTCAAACTGACCTACTCGCGGGAAGAAGACTTTGCCCATGACTATCCCCGTCATATCGGCATGGCGCGCGGCGCCGGTACGGTAAAAGATGGCAAGGTCGAAGCGATTGACTTGCAGGTGGCCATGCCGTCGGTGATCGAGTCCCAAATGGGGCGTGCCCAAATGCCGGTTCCAGGTCCGGACAGCCAGATCGTGGCAGGGGCATGGAACAATCCCTATGCGTTGCCGAACTACCGGATGCGCGGGTATCGCGTGCCACAACTGGCACCGGTGTCCTCTTGGCGTTCGGTCGGGGCGTCGGCCAACGGGTTCTTCTTTGACAGCTTCCTGGATGAATTGATCCACGAGGCCGGCGCGGACCCGATGGAAGAACGCATTCGCCTGATGGGGCATGAAACAAGCCGCAAGGTCTTGGAGGCCGTGGCCGAGATGTCGTCTTGGGGCGGTGCGCTGGGCCCGAACAAAGGCCGCGGGGTCGCCTTTGTCGAAAGCTTTGGCGTGCCCACGGCCGAAGTGATCGAAGTGACCAACACAGAAGACGGCATTCGTATCGACAAGGTTTGGGTGGCCGCAGACGTTGGCACCGTTGTTGATCCGGTCAACTTTGAAAACCTTGTTCAGGGTGGGGTGGTCTTTGCCTTGGGGCACGCAATCAACAGCGAGATCACCTATGCCGATGGCATGGCTGAACAGGCAAATTATTGGGATGCAGAAGGAATGCGGTTGCACCAGTGCCCCGAGATTTTTGTCAAAGGTCTGGAACACGGAGCCAAGGTGCGCGGCATTGGGGAACCCCCTGTGCCACCTGCGGCCCCCGCGCTCGCGAATGCAATTTTCGCAGCAACCGGACGGCGGATACGGGAAATGCCATTCAACAAACACATCGATTTTGTTTGAGGTAAAACAGACAAAAGGCCGTCCGTTTCGGGCGGCCTTTTGGGTCTGAAAGACAGGCGCTGACCGGTTCGGGCGCATTGGCCACAACCCGCCAATCGACAATTTGTGACTCTGCCAAGGTCACAAAACCTGCTAGCCAATACACATGGTTAGACATTTCATCTTCGGGGCCTGTTTTGCCCTTTCACTTTTTGGCACTGCACAGGCCTGTGGGTTTCACAATTATGCCCCCCGACCGAGCATGGTCGAGCAACTGCTGTCCAGTGATCACATTCTTCTGGCGCGCCAAAGTGAAACCAACCCCTTTCGGTATACTCCTGTCAAAGCGCTCAAGGGGCCAATCGACGGTGTAGAGTTGCCGCAGCTGGTGGACAGCGTCACGAGACGCAAGCTGGCCGTGTCCGAAAGCGACAGTGTTCTCTTTTTCCTCGATCCGGAAACCGGCAACTGGAAACGGCTGGCCTATGTCGATTCTGCCATGCACCCCATCGTTGACGAGATCATGCAAAATCACTCCAGCTGGCGTTTGGGCGGGGATTTCGAACGGTTTCAGCTGTTCGCGGACATGATCGACCATCCAAACCGGCAGGTGCGAAACCTTGCGCTGCGCGAATTGGATCAGGCCGATTACAGCGTTCTGCGCGAGCTGTCATTTTCGTTGAACGTGAAGGGGATCACATCAGACATCGGCCCCGTTCAAGAGCGTGAACTGGAACCCATCCGTGTTCTTTTGCTGGGGTTGAGCACGCAAGACACCGCGCAATCCTTTGTCAAACAAGGCCTGAACCACAACAGACGAGCGACGGGTCCGGTTTTCGGAGCCTACGCAACGGCGTTTGTGGAAGCCGGCAAAAAGGACGCGGTCACAAATCTGGTCGAGACTTATCTTGACGATCCATCCCTTTCGATGACCAATCGTGAGCTTTTGATCGAAGCTTTGGCGTTGCACCGATTGTCCGGAGACCTGTCTTTAGGCATGGAGATTTTGTCAGCACTCGAACATGCGCTGGCGCAGAATCCGGAACTGGCGCCTGCTGCCGCCCGACAGTTTGGGGCGCGTCACGACTGGGCATTGCGGCATGTGTTGTCGGGGGCGCTTCACAGCGGTGTTCAACTGAGTGAAGCAGACGTTCGCGATGTGATGGATTATCTGGCCATCGCGGGCCAATCCATCGACCCGTTGCAGTAAACTACCCCCCCGTTTGGGGGGGTAGTTGTCTTTACTGTAGTTCGACGAGGAGGTCTTTTGCGTCGATTTGGCCGCCTGGTGTTGCGTGGACGGCTTTGATGGTGGCGTCTCGTTCTGCGTGGATGCCGGTTTCCATTTTCATGGCCTCGATGGTGAGGAGGAGGTCGCCTTCCTTGACCTCTTGTCCGGTGGTGACGGCGACGGTGGCGACGACGCCGGGCATCGGCGCGCCGATGTGGTTGGCGTTGCCGGCTTCGGCTTTGGGGCGTTGCTCGGTCGAGGATTTCACCAGACGGTTGGGCACGCGGATGACGCGGGGTTGGCCGTTGAGTTCGAAGAACACTTTGACCT
>NZ_CYTW01000004.1 GCF_001458215.1 Shimia thalassica
GCATCTCTGCGCCGCCGGTGAAGGGGGTTCTACGGCTACTATCAAAGAGTCGCAACCCCTTTTTATCAAAAACCACTCCCTTTTTCAAAAAATCCGTTTTTTCACTAAATTCCAAAGCGTTACACAACTTTCAGAGCGAAAAGCACGCCTAAAACGAAACTTTATTCCAATCCCCAAACCGCAAAACCAACCGGCGTCATCAAACCAAACAAAGACTCAGGTCAATTGAACAGCCAACCGTTTCACAAACACCGGAGTCGAAACCCTTGTCGTCTGATTTCGGAGGGTTCGTGCCCTCTTCTTCAGTCGAAGGGGATGAGCCAGCCAGAACCCCCACAATAGATCTTACCGGGATTTGATGGGCACGTCGAAAAAGGCCGACGACACTTTCAACCCTTTGGGAGGTCGTGGGTAGGGACTCGCCTTTTTGACCGCGACAAGGACATGACGATCGACCTTCTGGTTTCCCGACGATTGCACGAGGTCAGCATGCAACAACTGTCCAGTGGACGAGACCTTGATGCGAACCACCGCCCTGCCCTTTCCCACACCTTTGGGAGCGCGGCGCGCAACACGGGCGCGCACCTGACGGCTCCACTTTTCCAGCAGGGACGTTTTCTGCGACTTGGACAGCGACGCGGTTTCAGCTTTGCCTTTGTTACCCTTTGCCGTTTTTCCCCCGTCGCCTGCGGCTTTGCGCGCTTCGACCCGAATGGATGCTTCTGACTGGGCTTTGGGCTTCGGCTTGGCAGGCGGGCTTGGTTTGGCCTCGGGCTGATCCACTGGCTTGACCTCTGCCGGCTTTGAAACCGGCGTGGATTTAGGCGGGGCAGATGGCGAGGCAATCGGCAATGGCGGTGCATCCAGCGAGGTGACAGGCATCGCCATCGACGGCACAGGGCTGGGCATAGGTTGTGAAAGGGCCGGCATTTTTTGAGGCATCGTCTGCTGTGGCGTCTCAAAGGATGTCGGACTTGGGGGTGTCATCGGGGTCTCGGCAAGGGCGACATCTATTTCGGGAGGCTTGTCCCATGTTTCGACAAGCGCCTTGGTGCTCGCATTCGAGGCCATCATCTGAAGCAGGTCTTCGCCGCCGTCTCCGGCACTTTCTGCGCCCGCATCAGAAGGGGGCGCAACAAGTGCAAGATGCGCCAGCACCGCCAGCGCGCAAAAGGCGGAAATTTCCGTCAGGGTTCGCATCGCTCTATCGCGCCGTCGAGACAAGATTGAGATGTCGCACGCCCGCCTGTGCAAGCTTTGGCAACAACGATGCAATAAGGTCAGCGGGAACGCCGCGATCTGCTCGCAACATCAACTCGTCTTCTTCTACAAAGTCGCCCAGTGCTGCCAGCACATCCTCTTCTCCATGCGCATCCCCAAAGGCCATCTCACCTTCTGCAGAGACATGCAGCACAAGCTGACCTGTCGCGGGTGCCTCCACCGAGGCTTCGGGCGGCGTCACTTCGAACGGTTCCGGTGGCGTGATCTGGGCGGTCATCAGGAAGAAGATCAGCAACAGAAACACCACGTTGATCATCGGGATCGTGCTTTCATTCGCTTTGCGGGTTCGTGTTCGGGCAAACTGCATCGTTACTCCACCAGAACCAGGGTTTCATATCCTGCGTCTGACAGGCGCTCCATCACTTGGACCACGCGCTGGAGGTCCGCACCCTCTCGGGCGCGCAAAATGATTGCATCACTATGTGAGAGCATCATGGTTCCGAGATCTGCAAGCAGTGCATCCATGGGCGTCACAAGACCATTCAACTTGACGGTATCGGGAAGCACCTCAACCAAACGTGGGGGCCCCTGATAGGGTTTGTTCG
This sequence comes from Shimia thalassica, assembly GCF_001458215.1. Lineage (GTDB taxonomy): Bacteria > Pseudomonadota > Alphaproteobacteria > Rhodobacterales > Rhodobacteraceae > Shimia > Shimia thalassica. The sequence goes on from NZ_CYTW01000004.1 coordinate 1,827, forward strand.
ATGCCCCGGCGAGGGGCAGGTTGATCTGAACGTCCACGCCGAAACGCGAGGCCAGCATGAAGAAGACCAGCAACAAAAACACCACATCAATCATCGGGGTGAGGCTTGGCTTTCTTCGGAACTGGCGGCGCGCAAGTTTCAACAGATCACTCCGCAGCAGTGGCGGCAGATGCCGGATGTCCACCACGGGTCAGGATACGTGTCGCGGCATCTTCCATATCGTCTTGGGCGCGGTCGGCCACGCTTTCGAACCACGCCAAGGCCATCGAGGCAGGGATCGCCACGGCCATTCCTGCGGCGGTGGTCAGCAATGCTTCCCAAATACCGCCAGCCAAAGCTGCGGGATCGGCGCGCGATCCGGCCTCTTGCAACGTTTGGAACGCCGCAATCATGCCCAGAACCGTGCCCAAGAGCCCCAACAGCGGCGCAATGGTCGCGATCAGCTCCAGCGCACGAAGGCCTGTCCGGGCCTGCCCCAATTGCCGGTTTGCAACACGTTCGACTTCTTCACGCTGTTGGTCTTCGGTCATCTCGCCGGTGATGCGGCCTTCGATTGCCGCACGCGCAACTACCGCACGCAGGGATTTGCGCCCTTCCAGTGTGGTGCGCGCGCCGGATCGGTCCCCTCTGACCCACATGCCAACCGCATTTTCGGTGTTTCGTCCGGCCCAGGCCCCCATAAGCAGCAGGCGCCAAACCTTCCATAGGATCAAAGCGAGGGTCAGAACCGAAAGCGCGGCAATCGCCCAGATTGTAGGTCCCCCCATCAGAAGAAAGGACCATGCCTCGCTCCAGCGTGCTTCAATTTCCATTGTGTGTCTCCAGTTCGCTGCGCAAACGATCGGGAAGCTCATCCGAACTCATCCCGAATTTCAGCAGGTTTCCATGAGGGTCGTGCAGGTAGAATTCGGTCATGCCCCATGGGCGCATAAACATGTCCGTCAAACCCGGTGCATTTTGCGCCTTGAGGGTTTCATAGAGCGCCAGCATGCCGCCACCCCGAATGTAGCAGCTGGTCTCGTTACAGACATCAGGGCGCTCGGTGTAACTATAATGGATTTCAACGCCATGTCCGCGCAGGATGGCATAGTTGCCAAAAAAGGTTTCGGTCTCGAAACCCAGCTTGGCGGCATATTCAACGGTCTCCGACAGGTTCGGCGACAGAAGAATGGGAATGGCTTGCAGATCGGTCATGTCATTCGGCTGCCATTGTGGCCGCATGGGGAAGAAGAAACGTCCCAGATGCAGGCGCCGTATTCACGCGCACCTTGCAACCATAGGCATGACTCAGCTGTTGATCGGTAAACACGTCTTCGGGTGCACCCTGCGCCACCATGTGACCTTCGCTTATCAGGCCCACATTGTCTGCAAACATGGCTGTCAGGTTCAGATCATGCATCACGGTCACGACGCCACCACCGGCATTGGCAAAGTCGCGGGCAATTTGCATCACCTGCAACTGATGCCCGATATCCAATGCGGAAACAGGCTCGTCGAGAAACAGCCAACGGGGGCTGCCGTCTGCGACAGGTTCCCAAACCTGAACCAGCACACGGGCCAATTGCACCCTTTGTTGTTCTCCACCTGACAGCTCTTGATAGAAGCGCCCTTCAAAACCGGTCAGCCCGACACGATCCAGCGCCGCAGGGATCAGATGTCCCCGTCCGGCCGTCAAGCCGCTGGCCAAGCCCAGTCGCACAACCTCAACCACCGTAAACGGAAAAGCGAGGGGAGTGGATTGTGGCAAGACCCCGCGCACCGCCGCCAATTGCCATGGCTTGGCGGATGCAACGTCCTGATCATTCAGGAACACGACACCGTCAAAAACGTTTTCCCCCGTCAGGGCACGCATCAACGTGGTTTTCCCCGACCCGTTAGGGCCTACGATGGCCGTCACCTGCCCAGCAGTTGCGTCAAAGTTCACGCCGTGCAGCACTTCGCGCCGGCCATAAGAGGCCGTAATTCCAGTTGCAGTGAGCATCAGTCTACATATCCAATATGCCGCGCTGGCGCAGCAGTACCCAAAAGAAGAAGGGGCCGCCAATCGTCGCCGTGACAATCCCAATCGGAAGTTCTGCAGGGGCGATCACCGTGCGGCTGATCACATCAGCAACCAACAACAAAGCCGCCCCCAACAAAGCAGAGTTGATCAATAGAAACCGGTGATCGGGTCCTGTCATCAAGCGTAACAGATGCGGCACAACAATTCCGACAAACCCGATCCCGCCGCTCACGGCGACAGCCGCCCCTGTTGCGCCCGCCACGGTCAAGATGGCGGTATTTTTTGTACGCTGGACCGAAATACCCATATGGCTTGCCGCCGCCTCGCCCAGCGCAAGACCGTTCAAACCACGCGCCAGAAACGGAGCGACTCCCAATGCAATCGCGATCAAGGGCAAAGCCGCCAGCACTTTTGACCAAGTTGCCCCTGCAACCGATCCCATGCCCCAAAACGTCAATGTGCGAAGCTGGGCATCATCAGCGATATAAATCAGCACTCCGGAAAACGCGCCCGTCAGCGACCCAAGCGCAATCCCTGCAAGCAGCATGGTTGCAACCGACGTCCGCCCCTTTCGCGTCGAAACCCGATAAAGGATGATCGTGCTGACCCAACTGCCGACAAAGGCCGCGGCGGGCACAACATAGTATCCCAGACTGGCGGCGATTGCGGCGGGCAAGTACCCGCCGAGAACAATTGCGACAATTGCGCCAAAGGCGGCGCCAGCACTGACCCCGACGATGCCCGGATCGGCCAGCGGATTGCGAAACAGCCCCTGCATGACAGCCCCCGAAACCGCGAGCGCCGCGCCAACCAAAATTCCCATAACCGTGCGTGGCAACCGGATATCAAAAAGAACCACCCGATCACGCAGGGAAAGATCACGCCCCATGGCCAAGTCTGAAAGACCCTGCCACAGCGACGTGCCTGCGGCGCCAATGGCAAGACTGAACAACGAGGCCAAGACCAGCAAGACCACCAACACAAACGTCATGTTGGTCGCAATGCGGCTGCGATCTCCTGCCAGATGCGGCCTCGCCGGATTTTGTGTCAGGACCGTCATCAGCTTCCGGCCGCCTGAAGCGCTTGAGACAGATCCGTTATGGCTTGGGCGGTGCGCACGGAAAACCCAAGCATGAGCATACCATCCATGCGCACCACTGATTGTGTTTGCGCCGCTGGTGTTACGCCCAGCGCAGGATGCGCAAACAACTGCTCGTTGGTAATGCCGTGATCACCTGTACGATCCATCAAAAGGATGACATCCGCGCCACTCAAGGTGATCGCCTCGTCTGTCAAAGGTTTGAAACCGACAAACCCCGATACAGCATTTTCGCCGCCAGCCAGATCGATGATCGCTTGGGCAGAGGTCTCGTCCCCTGCTGCCATGATCCGCCCGCCTTGCATGGACAAGATGAACAGAACACGTTTTTCATCCAGCCCTTCTGTCGCCGCAACGGCGATCGCAAGGTCCGCTTTGACGCGCGCGGCAAGGTCTTCTCCCTTATCCGGCACATCCAGCACATCAGCGACAGTTCTAATCCGGTCAAGGATGGCCTGTTGCGAGTACCCTCCAGCCACCTCGATCATCGGCACCGCAGCTTCCTGCAACAGTTCGACAGCCTCGGGCGGGCCTGCCCCTTCTTCGGCCAGGATCAAATCCGGATTGACCGACAAAACCCCTTCCGGGGACAGACGGCGAATATAGCCGACGTTTGGCAACGCAAGCGCCGCCGCAGGATAATTCGACGTTGTGTCGCGTGCCACAAGACGGTCTTCTTCACCCAAGGCATATACGATTTCCGTGATGGCACCGCCAACCGAGACAATCCGGCTGGGTGCCTCATCCGCACGCGCGGCGACAACCCAAAGCAACACAACGATGATCCCCATCACAGCTTGCAAAAGGGATAATGGCGACAAACGTGTCATACGAGTTCCGCCTCTTTTTCTTCTTCCAGTGACGCAACCAGCGTGTTCCACTGTTCCGCTGCGCCTTCCTGTCTCAGAACACCAAAGAACTGTGCGATGACCCAACCATCTGCATCAAAGGCCTCAACCGAAATGGCCGGGCCTCTACGTGTGCTTTTGGTCACGGCCCAGACCTCGGCGATGTGATCCTTGCGCAGGTGCAGATCATGACCGGGATCCAGAACATTGATCCACGGCCCCATTTCAACGATCTTTTTGACCGGCCCTGTGTGAATCTCGATACATCCGGAATTTCCCACGAAGATCATGATTGGCACGCCTGTCTCAGCAGCCTCGTGCAGCAATGTTTCAACCGCATTTGTCTTGAGTTTGCGCACATACGGCGCGCCGGCCATGCGATAGGCGCCAAGGCGGTTCATCTTGAGCTTGCGAGTCATTTGAAGGAACTGATGCGTATCGGTCAGCTTGTCCCATTCCGCACGCAGGGTATCTGCCTTTGCCGGATCCCCTTTGGGACCTTCTGTTGGAACCCGCGGCGTGACCGATACGCTGTCTGACTGATCTTCATGCTTCAGGCTTTCGACAATGCCTGGCCATACCTCGTGGTTTGAAGCGTCACGCAGATGGATCTTGTGGATTGCGTCTCCTGCGGCGTCAAAGACTTGCAAGGACCGGCGCGGGCCATGTTCCGTCTTCTTCTCGACTGCAAAGGCATGCACCCAATGATTTGGGAACATCCGCAGATCAATCTCTTCATTCACAATCAGCGCCGCGTGGGCGCCCGATTTGTAATTGTCATAGACTCCGACCTTTTCGATGACGCAGCTTTCATTGCGGGTCAGCGACATCACTTCGCCCAATTGCGTTGTCGCGGCCATCAGCGCGTCCAGATCCGCACGAAGGCGTGTCACCCCGTCGCCGACATGGGCCGCGACGAGCTGTGCCTCGGTTATGCCCAGCTTGGCCGAGAGATCACGTTCGCGCATTTTCGCGTTTTCCAGTCGTGCCGCACGAATATCATGCGACGATACAGCCCCTGCCATGGTCATGGAGGTTCTCCTTCGGTCAGTTTTGAATGTCGGAGGGTCTTGCTGTGCGACATTTTTGACGCAAATGGCTGGAGCCCGTGATTATGCCTGAATCACATTGTTGACAGAAATACTAGGAAAATTTATCTGACGCAAGCCTCCGATGACAAATTCGGAATCATAACGAAAAAAACCATGCGCCAGCCCTTTCCGCCAGCAGCACCTCCACGCGACTGGAAAGGGACAAAATGTACACGACACGATCCATCAAGGCGGCCTTGCTCTGTGGCGCAGCAACTGCGCTAGCATTGCCAGCCACAGCACAAACCATAGACGAAAATGACGTTATCCTGCTCGATGAAATCGAACTCGGGAAAAGCAAACGCGAGGTTCAAACCGAAAAGGCCGAATCCGAAACCGTCATTAATCAGGAAGAGATGAACGACCGTCAGGCAAACACGATTGCCGAACTCGTCGACTCGGTGCCCGGTGTGACGCTCATCAATGGTGCCTCTCCTCAGGGATCAGGCATCAACATCCGTGGTTTTGGCGCCAACAGCACATACGGAAGCGACCAAAAGGTTCTGATCCAAGTGGACGGTGCCTCGGTTGGCTCTGAAGAATTGTACCGGATTGGCACGCAACTTTTCACCGATCCTGAACTCTATAAAAATGTCACCGTGCTGCGCGGCATGGGGGGATCATACGAATATGGCTCGGGGGCGGTCGGCGGAACCGTTTTGCTGGAAACAAAAGACGCTTCGGACTTCACCGATGGTGAGGTCGGGTTCCGTTTCCGTCAAACCCTGCAATACAGTTCGAACGGGGATGGGCTGACCTCGTCGTCGATTTTGGCATGGCAACCGACCCAGAATTTCGAGGTTCTTGGGAACTATGTTTACCGCGACCAAGGCGTGATGGTGGACGGCGACGGCAACACAATCGGAAACTCGGCCTTCGATGCGCCATCATGGATGGTAAAAGGCAAAGGCACCTTCGGGAATGACGGCGACCACAGCCTTACGTTATCCTATGCTGATACGAACTCTCAGGAAAGTGACGTGCCATACGACAGCTTTGGCACGACGGGCGGATCGTTCGGCAATGTCGATCGCGACATCCACACCCAGACGGCCACGCTCAAATACAACTTCAACCCTCTTGATAGCGACCTGATCGATCTGACGGTTCAACTCAGCTATGCCAATCAGGAAATCGACCAAAGCTATGTTTCGGGCAGTTCACCGCTTGAAACCACCGGATCATGGCCGTTCCTACAGCCGCTTGTGGATGCAGATCATCAATATGAAACAACCAAGCTGACCATCAAAAACGCGTCGCAATTCGTTACCGGCAGTGCCAGCCACAACATGCGCTATGGCGTCGAGTGGAGCGAACGTGAACGTGCGGAAAACACTGCGGCTTCTGCACCCGGCGGAACGGACGAACGGCTTGCCTTGTTCGTTGTGGATGAAATCGATTTCGGGAACGGTTGGGTTGTAACTCCGGGTCTGCGTTTTGAAGATCAGGAAATCGGCAGCGACTCGACAAGGTACTACGACAACTCCGCTGCGATGGGGGGAGTCTCGGCAATCTACAAGTTTGCCAATGGATGGGGCATCTTCGGAAGCGCGGGCTATACCGAAAACATGCCAATCATCGATGATCTTGGTACGCCAGCCTATATGACCCAGCCGGAAAAGGCGAAAAGCTTTGAACTTGGCTTTTCTTATGCCCAGAACGAGGTCTTCACCGCTGCGGACTCGCTTGCGTTCAAGGTAACGGCCTATCAAACCGATCTTTGGGACGTCACTTCGTATACGCAATCCATCGGCGGCTCGAGCTATTCCATTGACGAAATCGACACCAAAGGTCTCGAGATCGAAGCGCGGTATTCTATGGCCAGCGGGTTCTATATGGACCTGAATGCCAACATCCAGCGCGGCGATTATTATGCCTCTGCGGCCCCGTCCGGATCGCAATATGGCGACTTTGAAGGCATCCCCGCCGACCAGCTTCGCGTGGCTGTGGGCAAGCGGTTTGGCGACAAGATCGACCTGTCGTGGGAGGCCGTCGTGAACGATGCGATGACCCGCTCGACCACTCCGACGGGTGGATTTACAATTCACAACCTGCGCGCAACATTCCGCCCCGAACAAGGCGTCTTTGCAGACTCCGAGATACGCCTCGGCCTCGAGAACGCTTTTGACAAGCTTTACACCCCGCACCTGGCAACACGCGCGGCGCCCGGGCGCACATTCAAAGTCACTTGGGCGAAAACGTTCTAAGGACTGCAAACAAAAACCGGAGAGAGCGGCAATCGCCGCTCTTATCACCACATCGCCGTCTCCCAAATCATTTTCGAACTGGCGAAAATCTGGAACCTTCGCTGAAAGACAAACCAAAGGACGATCCCAGACCACACGGGACGCCTTTCGTTGCCTATTTTAAGGGCTCTCCGATCTTAGGTTTTCTCTAAGAATAACCCAGAGATTTACAGCTTTATGGGTGTTGTCCAACTTGTAACATCACCAAGTCGCAGTTGGAGAATGCATAGATGGTCGATTCAGTGGATACGCTTGTTGTAGGCGCAGGTCAGGCAGGAATTGCCGCAAGCGCACATCTGACACGCCATGGTATCCTCCACCTTGTACTGGAAAAAGACCGTATCGCCGAAAGCTGGAGGACGCGGCGTTGGGATTCGCTCGTGGCGAATGGCCCGGCGTGGCATGACTGTTTTCCCGGAATGCAATTCCCGCGATCCGGCCCCGAGGCTTTTCCGCCAAAGGAAGAAGTTGCCGAGGCGCTGGCCGGATTTGCAGAGGCGCATCAGGCCCCGATCCGCACAGGCGTTGCCGTTAACTCGGTGACCCGTGCCAAAGGTCGCTCGGGCTTTGTTGTCGATACATCAGACGGCCCAATCGAAGCTCAAAATGTCATCGCCGCGACCGGCGCCTTTCATCATCCTGTCTTTCCCAAGATCATCCCTGATACAGCAAACGTGACGCAAATACATTCGGCCAGCTATCGCAATCCGGATCAATTGTCCGAGGGCGCGGTGCTTGTGGTGGGGGCCGGATCGTCCGGTGGTCAGATCGCAGACGAACTGCAAAGGGCCGGCCGCAAGGTCTATCTTTGTGTCGGGCCTCACGACCGGCCACCGCGCGCCTATCGTGGACGTGATTATTGCTGGTGGCTGGGTGTGCTTGGCCTGTGGGATGTCGCGGCCAAGGCACCAGGAACCGAACATGTGACGATATCCGTCAGCGGCGCACGCGGCGGCGAAACCGTCGACTTTCGCAAGCTTGCCCATGGCGGCATGACGCTGTTGGGCCGCGCGTCGGGCTATCAGGATGGCAAGGTTCTGGTCGATGGTGATCTGGTCGAAAACATTGCGGCGGGCGATGCCAACTACTTTGACATGCTGAAACAGGCCGACGCCTATATCGACCGTTTCGGGCTGGACCTTCCGGAAGAGCCGGAAGCTCATGTGCTTGTAGATGATCCCGATTGTCTGACGCACCCACTAGGCGAACTTGATCTTGCCGCAGCGAACGTGACCAACGTCATCTGGGCGACCGGCTATACTCAGGATTTCTCGTGGATCGATCTGCCCAATGCCTGTGACGCGAACGGCGCACCTTATCATCAGCGCGGTGTTTCACCGGAACCCGGGCTCTATTTTTTGGGCCTGCCGTGGCAATCGCGGCGCGGGTCCACGTTTATCTGGGGTGTTTGGCACGACGCATCGCATGTCGCAGATCAGATAGAAATTCAACGCAGCTACCGAGAATATCATCCAGAATCGGCCTGAATATAGGACCAAGCAATGAACATCGCCACGTCAGTAGAGAACCCGATCGACGCCTTGCGCAACAACGTGACTACGCCATTCGAAGAGGCGCGCGCCATGCCGCCTTCTGTTTATACGTCTGAAGCATTTCATGATGCCGAACTGGAAAACGTGTTCAAGAAATCCTGGTTTTGCGTCGGACGTGCCAGCGCATTGGCCAAGCCTGGCGACTATGTGACATGTGAACTGGCAGGGCAGCCGATCATTGTTTTGCGCGACAGGGACAACGTCGTGCGCGCCTATTCCAACGTCTGTCGCCACCGTATGTCCACGTTGCTGCACGGGCGCGGCAATGCCAAATCCATCGTCTGCCCCTATCACGCATGGACCTATAACCTTGATGGCAGCTTGCGTGGCGCCCCTGCGATGAACGCCAACAAAGCCTTCTGCAAGGACGACTACAGCCTGCCCGACATTGCCTGTGAAGACTGGCTCGGGTGGGTGTTCATCACCCTGAACCCCGACGCATCGCCGGTGAGCGAAGAACTTGGTGAAGTCGCCGACCTGATCGCAGGTTATGACATGACCAACTACACAGAGACGTTCTTTGAAGAGCATGTCTGGGACACCAACTGGAAGGTGTTGGCCGAGAACTTCATGGAAAGCTATCACCTTCCGGTGTGTCATGCGGGGACAATCGGCGGCCTGTCAAAACTAAGCGAAATGATCTGCCCTCCGGGGCGCAAGGCGTTCAATTACCACACCATCCTAAAGGACGAATCCCTGCGCATTGCGATGGCGCACCCGACCAATGACCGTTTGCACGGGGATGAGCGGCGCACCACATTTTTGCTCGCGATCTATCCCAGCCTTCTGATCACCCTGACGCCGGGCTATTTTTGGTATCTCAGCCTTCACCCAAAGGGCGCGGGTCAGGTGCAGATCCGCTTTGGGGGCGGTATGTCCGATGACTATAAAGACGACGCCGAGGCGCAGCAGAACCTGATCGACCTCAAGACACTGCTGGACGAGGTCAACGTCGAAGATCGCGGCTGTACCGAAAAGGTCTATCGCGGATTGTCCGCAGACGGGGCCACGCCGGGGCATTTGTCCCATCTGGAACGCCCGAACTTTGATTTCGCACAATATCTGATGAGTCAGATGGATACTTCGTTTCAACCGGTCATCGCGGAAGGGGCCTGACCATGTCGTTTCTATCAGCACAATTGCAAGACATCGCGGCCTTGCCGGCAGACCGTCCAATGACAATGCCAGGTGCGTTCTACACCTCTCAGGAACAGTTTGATCGGGAATCCGCATCGGTCCTGCGTCGGGGGTGGCATTGCCTTGGCCGTGTCGACGAAATCCCGAACGCAGGTGATTTTTTTACGGTTCAGCTGCTCAACGAACCTTTGATTGTTGTCCGCCAAGAAGACAAAAACGTTGCTGTACTGGCCAATGTTTGTCGCCACCGCGGAATGCCCTTGGCCGAAGGCAGCGGCAACACAAAACGGTTTGTGTGTTCCTATCACGCCTGGGCCTATGATCTGGACGGCGGCCTGATGCGGGCCGCTCGTATGAAAAACGCAGGCTTTGACGCCAAGAACTGTGGCTTGCACCGTCATAACATGCACGTGTGGCAAGGGTTCATTTATGTGAATCTGGACAGCGCTGCCGCCCCTTTTGTGCACCCGAAACTTGATGCGCTGCTTGCAAACTACGAAAGTGAAACCTTTCGTGTCGCCCATGTCGCAGAAGAGGTCTGGAACACAAACTGGAAGTGTCTCGTTGAGAATTTCATGGAAGGCTATCACCTGTCAGTTGTTCATCCTGAAACACTGCACGGCTACACGCCCACCGGCCTTGCGCGTAAACTGGAAAGTGGTGACGGTTTTACCTCTTATGCCGCAAACTATCCCAAAACCATTCCGTCGCGCGGCATGGGCGCGCCCAATCTGACACAGGACGAGCGCCTCAGATCCACGCTTTTCGCTTTGTTTCCGACGCAAGTCGTCAGCCAGGCAGCAAGCCTTCTGGTCTCGCTCAGTATTTTTCCGATGAATGCAGGGCAGATCAGGGTGAAATGGACCCTGTCCGCCTATGGCGATGACCTTGACGAAGACACCATCGCCGCACGCATCGCGCTTTGGGAGAAGGTCAATCAGGAAGATCGGGAAAAGCTTGAGCGTATGCAGATCGCGCTGGCGTCCGAACACGCCCTATCCGGTCCTCTTGCAGAGGATGATTACGAAGGCACCATCCGCGATTTTCAGATATGGCTTGCCGCGCAAGACCGAATGTAAGGAACCCCTATGGTCCACACACGTATCCGCAAGTTCAACACGTCGGACACTTATCCCGAACAAAAGCTCGACAATGATCTGTGTCAGGCTGTTGTAACCGAAGCGTCTGGCAAGATCGTCTGGTTGCGCGGGCAATGCCCGCAAAACCTTGATGACGCGGCCAATATAGACAGCCACGATCCCGTCGAGCAAACGCACAAAGTCATGCAAAACATCACGCAGTTGATCGAAGAAGCAGGCGGCGATATCAGCCATCTTGTCAAAGTGGTCGTCTACATCACCGATGTCCGCCACCGCGAAGCCGTGTATCGCACCATGGGCGAGTACATCAAGGGCGTGCATCCGGTCTCAACCGGGCTGGTTGTGCAGGCCCTCGCCCGCCCCGAATGGCTGGTTGAAATTGATGGCACGGCGGTGATCCCCGCATGACATTTTCCCTTGTCGCCCGCTGCGCTGAAACCGGTATGTTCGGGCTTGCAATTTCGTCGTCATCGCCTGCCGTCGCCGCACGGTGTTCTTATGCACGTGCCGGTGTCGGCGCCGTGGCCTCTCAGAACGTGACAGATCCCACACTTGGCCCGCGTGCTCTTGATCTGATGCAAGGCGGGATGTCCGCACCAGAGGCGATTTCGCAGATTCAATCCGAAGGGAAATTCATCGAATACCGACAGGTATTGGCGATTGATACCCAAGGCCGGACTGCAATCCATTCCGGACCGAACTCTTTGGGAATCTGGACACAATCCGAAGGCCGGGACGTTGCCTCTGGTGGGAATCTGTTGGCCAACGATGGCGTGCCCGACGCAATCGTTGCCGGGTTCATGAACAGTACGGGTCACATTGGCGACAGGCTGATCGCTGCAATGCGCGCAGGATTGGCCGCAGGGGGCGAAGCAGGGCCGGTCCATTCGGCCGGTATGCAGATCGTTGATCACGTGTCGTGGCCCGTTGCCGATCTGCGCTGCGACTGGACCGAAGAGTGCCCGATCGGGGCCATCGCGACCGCATGGGAAATCTACAAACCCCAACTGGACGCATACATCCAACGCGCCCTCGATCCACGTGAGGCACCGTCATATGGCGTGCCGGGGGATGATTGACATCATTCTGTGCCTTAGTCAGCATTAACCCATGCAAACGCGATTCACTCTTAGGCAGCTGGAGTATTTTACCTGCGCCGCCGAAACGGGCAGTATTGCCGCGGCCAGTCGCGTGTTGAACGTGTCTTCGCCATCCATCTCGACCGCGCTGACCCAGCTTGAGGATGAACTGGATACCCCACTGTTTGTGCGCAAACGCGCGCAGGGCTTATCTCTTACAGAGGCCGGGCGCACACTGGCCGAACAAGCATCGAAGATCTTGTTTGAGGCATCCGAGCTGACACGCCTTGCAGGGAACGCTTCTGACTCGGTCCAAGGGCCGTTGCGCTTGGGGTGTTTGGTTTCGTTTGCGCAGATTGTTGTGCCAAAACTGCGACGCAGTTTTGAGGCGCAACACGCCGCCGTCTCACTCAGCCAGTTTGAACTGACGCAACCGGATATTTTTGCGGCGCTGCGCCGTGCAGAAATCGACCTGAGCCTCAGCTACGCGATCGACGTGCCCGATGACCTCGAGTTTCACCCGATCAAAACCTTACCAGCCTATGTGATGTTTGCGCCCGAACACCCCCTGTCACAACGCACCATTGTGACAATCGAAGACCTTGCCGAGCACGCGATGGTCCTTCTCGATCTTCCTCTGAGTGCTGACTATTTTCTGTCGTTCTTTGATGCGACCTCCGTAAAGCCCTATATTTCGGAACGTACCAAAGACATGGCGGTGGCGCGCAGCCTTGTGGCAAATGGATTTGGCTATTCCATCGTCAATTTCCGCCCTGTCGGTACTCTTGCGCCAGATGGCAAGCCGCTGGTGTTTGTGCCACTTGATAGCAACGTTCCACCAATCGCGGTGGGTGTGCTCTCTGCAAAGGGCGCCATGAAACGCCGGACCTGCGCGACGTTCTTGCAGCATTGCATCACCGAAATGGCATCGTGACCGCGCGCTCCCCTTTGGCAGGCTGAAACCTTGTGAAACAGTCTCGTGCAGGAATTCGGCGATTTACACGCGTTTCCTTACCGCGAATGCGCATTGCCACTTATCAGATGCCTGCTGGCGACCCCGGCAGGATTCGAACCTGCAACCTGCCCCTTAGGAGGGGGCTGCTCTATCCAGTTGAGCCACGGGGCCGTTGGTCGATGTTGTAGCCTGACCAAAAACTGATGTCATCTCTGCAAAACGTTTTTGGCAAGAGTTTCATCCCCCGCTTGAACAACCCTCACCTTTCACGCTAACATTTTAATATTAGAGGGGGATCTGCGAATTGGCCAATGACGAAAAGCGCTCTTTGACTCTACGCGACGTATCGGAAGCATCTGGTGTTTCTGAAATGACAGTCAGCCGAGTTTTGCGCAACCGCGGTGATGTCTCGAATGCAACGCGGGAACGTGTTCTGCGCGCTGCCAAGGACCTTGGGTATGTCCCGAACAAAATCGCCGGCGCTCTGGCAAGCCAACGGGTCAACCTTGTTGCGGTGATAATTCCCTCGCTCTCGAACATGGTCTTTCCAGAGGTGCTTGGCGGTATCAGTCAGGTTCTTGAAAATACCGAGCTTCAACCCGTCGTGGGCGTAACGGATTACTTGCCGGAAAAGGAAGAAAAGGTCCTTTATGAAATGCTGTCTTGGCGTCCTTCGGGCGTCATTATTGCGGGCCTAGAACACACCGAAGCCGCGCGGGCGATGTTGAACGCCAGCGGCATTCCGGTGATTGAGATTATGGATGTTGACGGCAAAGCCGTAGACACGATGGTTGGCATTTCGCACCGTCGGGCCGGACGGGAAATGGCAAAAGCCATTCTAAAGGCCGGTTATCGCAATATCGGGTTTCTCGGAACAAAAATGCCGCTGGACCATCGGGCGCGAAAGCGGTTCGAGGGGTTCACAGAAGCCCTGGCCAAAAACGGCGTCGAGATTGCCGAGCGTGAATTCTATTCCGGCGGGTCGGCTCTTGCGAAAGGGCGCGAGATGACAGAGGCCATGCTCAAGCGCAACCCAGAGCTGGATTTCCTGTATTATTCCAATGACATGATTGGGGCGGGTGGTCTGCTTTGGTTGCTTGAAAAAGGCTATGACATTCCCGGAGAGATCGGCCTTGCCGGTTTCAACGGGGTCGAACTGCTTCAGGGGTTGCCGCGCCATCTGGCAACGATGGACGCTTGTAGACGCGAGATTGGCACCAAAGCCGCCGAGGTTCTTTGGGCACGTGTTCAGGGCGAAGATCCGGACATGATCCACGAGCTGGTTCCCAAAATCTCGTTCGGGGACACCCTCAAGCGTCGCTGACGGATTTGAAACCTATTTCTTAAGAGACTGGCGTGCTTCGCGCATCGCATTTCTGAAATGCGGGGCACGACGACGCGCCAGAACAGCTTCGCAATACCGGATCAGCAACTTTGGCCGGTTTTCACGTTGCAGGCGTTGCAGCATCTCTTTCTGAAAGCGTTGATTTTCCCGACGTCCCCGCAAAAGAGTGTAGAATTGCGTTGTGGACAATGTCCCTGCAACGCTGCCTTCGATCACGGGTTTGAGAATTCCCAATTGGAGCCACAGTGACGCGATGCGGTGCCCCATAAAACGACACCGGTATTTGTGAATGTTTGCACCACGGAACAGCGCCGCGTGCATCGCATCCAAGGATGCCCGCGGATCATAGAACAGATGCACATCCGCAGCCTTTTGCACCATATCGGGGCCATAGCCATAGCGGCTGTTGTAATCGCGTTTCCACGCCTTGTGATACCGCGTTTCCCACGGGGCGACTTCGCGATCCAGTGTCGCTTGTGGAGAGATCGCGACAACCGTCGATCCCGGTGCCGCAGCAGAAAATACGGTTGCCGCATACCCGCCCATTGAAGCGCCGTAAAAGACAACCTTGTCGAACTTTTCAAAGAACCCGTCTTCGCGCAAGCGGTCAAAAAAGTCGAAGACGTCCTCGTCACGATACCAAGACCACCCATGCGCCATCAGGCCAAGCATGGACCATCCCCGCGATTGAACAAACCCATAGCCCCACGGCATTTTATCGTCACCGCGATCATAGATGTGATCAAGGTTTTCAAAGGTCACAATCAACGTCTTGCCGCGTTCAACAAAAAGCGCCGTGTGCTCGTGGCCGATTTCCTCATAGAATCCTTCGGCGGCCCCGATTTCGGCAAGGTTCTCGCGCCACGCCTCTCGGGTCACGGGTTGATCTGCTGCAATGTCGGATTGCTCGTTCATGCGTATGTCCTTAGCGAAAGATATCCGGCGCGGCGCTGACAAGCTTGGCCCGGCATTCTTTGATAAAGCTAGGTTCGACCAGAAAATCACGCGACAGCTTTTCAATCGAAGCATCCCCCTTGAGAGCTTCAAGAGCCACTTTTGCGCGGAATTCGGGGTCTTCGACCGGTGCCTTCTGTTTGACGATCTTGGTCGGGATCAGCGCCGCATCCACATCGATTTCATGCTTTTTGATTAGCTTGTCCATGAACGATCCGCGACGCGGGCGGTTGTTTTCTTTTTCTTCCAGCCGCGGCTTCATACGCCGCGCCCAGAAATGCACGCCCTTGGTGTCATCACTCAGCCGTTCTTCGATATTGAAGCGGCTCATGATCATATGGTTCCGGTCCTTGAACGAAATTGGATAAAAGGCGGAAACCGGTTCAGCGTATTTGATTTCACCGCTTTGTTGCAGGAAATAGGTCACGGCCGCCGGTCCGGTGAACCCCCAGTTCTGTTCCGTCATGTGGACAGCCCGACCCGCATCTTTTTCGGCCTGAAGCTCTTTTTGCTGCCACGGCTTCAACCACGGGCCAATCGCATATTCATCCTCAAAGAACTCCAGCATCGCATCAAGCGCTTTCGAGTTTCGGGGCAAGCCCAGAACCGCATTGCAAACAAGATTGTCCTTTTCCCATCCAAACACGCTTTGACGCGTGAAATTGAAAGGGCGATAGCAATACATGTCTGCATCGACCCAGATCTTGTCGGTTTTCTTGAGCATGTTCAGGCGCCACAAATCCGCATGGATCGCGGGGCTGCCTGTGCGCGCATGGCGAAACATCGGGTTCGACGGGAATATCTCTTCGGCATCTCCGGCATGCACCCCTTCGGGCACATTCGGGATGGGCTCATAACTATACAATGTGGTGTGATGGCCTGCGTCCGCAAAGGACTTGAGGCACAGTTGTTCAAGCCACGACAACTTGCCGCCGATCCACAAGCTCGCAATTTCAGGTAGGTTCGCCATGTCTGCTCTGCACTTTGTTTTCAATTTTGAAACAGTTTACCACATCAAATCCCTTTGTCTCTGAAATTCAGTAAATTTGATAGGTTTCAAAAGGGTGTAAGGTCCCCGCTAGTGGGTGGTTTCCTGCTTTTCGACGGTAAAGAAATATCCATCAGGATGATTGTCATGCACAATGTCATCCGGCACCACGTCCGGCCCGGCCAGAAAGACATTGGCCCCGAACACATGGTGCATTTTCGAAAGCTGCTCCATCCGGTAGCCGGTCAAATCCGCATAGAAATTCGAGTAGTTTGTTGTCTCTTTCAGCGCATCGATCTTGCCACGGTGCTTATCAACGCTGAAGTGGTGGGCCTCGGCAATCTCGGGATCTTCCATCAGGCGCGCCATCTCTTTTTCAAGCGCGGGGATCATGCGTTGGATGGACGTATCTTCAATCGAGTTGTTGTTCATCCGGAACCAATAGGCGAGACCCTGATCCCGATCCACGTGGTTCACACGGCCGCGATCCCGTTTGACCAGAAAGCTCTCGGCGGATCGCACTGCATAGTGGTTCAATTGAACCAGATCGTATCCCACGGTGTCAGACGTGGAGCGCCACGCATTCCGGTACATGTCTTTGGGCAAAGGTTGCCCTGACCCGTTCACCCAACGGATTTCATTCCACAATTGCGGGTTCAATCCTTTGGGCCGGTGGACACCCAGTTTTTTGAACAGGCCGATATTGCGGAAAAGTGTCTTAAATCCCCATGCCTGATGCGGTTTGCGGGTCATTTCTCGGGCGCATTTGGTGTATTGGGCGATCAACGGTTCGTCGACATATTCGTGAATGTCCGAATTTCCAAACAGCCGCCAGGTGCAGGAAATCATGTTGGCGTCACCAACCGCCTTGAACAGATCCGAAAGGTGGCCCTCGCCCGTTTTGATGTTGATGAATTCATCCACATCCATCGAGATTACCCAGTCGGCGTTCTTGACGATCTCTTCCTTTTCGCCAGCATGAAGGGCGGCGTGCTGTGGCTTCAACCCCGTGCCCTTGAATGGGTTATCGCGGTGCTGAAGGATGCCTTTTTCCTGCAAGAGGTCCAGAAAGTCGTCCGTCCCGTCGGTACAGTCATTGGTGTATACAATAAAATCCTGCACCCCAATGGCGCGATGATAGGCAACCCACTCGAGGATAAACGGGCCTTCGTTTTTCATACAGGTGATGATGCAGGTGCGGTTGCTGGACTGATCCACTTTGGGCGCTTCCAAAATTGGCATGCGCACCGGTTTGTAGCCAAAGCGATCCTTCGACATGGCCAAAAGATCATCATCTTCGACAAGTGATGTTTTGGGAACAATACGCGACACCGTATCAGTCGGATGGCGCAATCCCATGAACCGGAAAAATGGCACCCACTCGCGCGGGTTGGGCTTTGTTCCGACAATCCGCACCAGCCGCCAAACGGCCTGCGGTCCGGCTTTTTCGGGTGCAACGCACCATCTGCGCCGCAGCTTCGTGGCGTCGAACTGAACGCAAATGTGATCCGCAAAGCAGGCATCTACGCCCTTGCGGCTGCGCCAAGGGTAACAGTTGCGCCCGGCAAGAATGACAGATCCGGTTTCGGAATTCACGGTGAAGTCAAAGAGGTTATCAACGCCGTCGCGTGGCATGACCAGATCACAGATATCCAAAAGGGCGACTGCGCGGGCCTTGTCCAAAAACCGATGGCGCGCCCATTCAAACAGCTGCAACTCTCGCTGGGGCGACTCCCACGGGGCACCTTCCGGAATGTCCATGCGATCCTTGCCCGGAGCATCGGGTGCGTTAAACGGATGGGCTTCGGCGGGCAAATCGGGCTGTCCCAACGGATGGTCCGCCTGAACCAGAACAACGCATTTCAGGCCCTTGATCTTGCGCGCCCCTTGCTTGAGCGCTTTGGCATAGTCGTCGTTGGTGTCCGGTCTTGCACGATCCAGAATAAGGGCCGCTTCGAGACCCTGTGTTTCGACGTGATAGGCAAGCCATTCCAAGGTTGCGTCGATACTTTCCCCGTTCCGGATGGCAAAGAAGGTGTTCAAACCTTCGAAAAGGTCTTGCTCGTGATCCTCAAGTGAAATTGCCGCCTGCGCCCCTGCGACCGCTAAAACCGGAGAATTTGGTCCCTCGGTCGATACGATCATGCCATCGCCGACGCTGCGGATCATGGTGATGGATGTTGTGTCATCTGCCGCTGTGATTTGGTCGGCGGTCACACCGACAGCAAAATAGGTTTGCGCAGATCCGTCAGGACGCCGAACTGCTGAAAGAACCACACCGTCGCCCACCTTTTGATGGGCCATGTCGCGTCGATGGAACACCGTCGAAGCCATATTACTCTAACCTGTCTGGGTGGCACGTTGGCCACTTGTTATGATTTGCTCGTATTAACAACTTGATACCACCGAACCAGCTGGCGCTGCAAACCTTGCGGCAGAACCGCAGAGCCAGACGCCGTAAGTATTTGGGTCAGCAGTTGATGATAGTCTTCTTCACGGACCAATTCCCGAAAGCGGTTCTGGTGCCACGCCACGGCTTTTGAATGCAGTTCGGCAATCCCGTCAATTTGCCTCAGGTCTTCTAGGGCCACCTCTGTTGCTCCGGACATCTTTTTGATCGAATGATCTTCCACCGTATTGAAGTTTCGTTCGACCCAATACGCCAGATCCACCTTCTTGTGGGCCCGATTGGGCAAACCTCGTGCGCTTTTGACCAAAAAAGCAGCCGCCGAACGAATGGCATAGTGGTTCAACTCAACCATTGAGCGCCCGTTCGAGATCATGAAGAGAGACAGGCGTTTGGTGTTGTCCGCAAAAGACGCCGGAAGAGGCTTGCCAGACCCGTCGACAAATGTCGGCGATGTTGCATGGGGGCCTGTTTTTTGTTGCGGGCGATGCACCCCAAGCTGATTGAACGGGCCTTTGGTCCGAAACAGCGTTTTGAAGAACCCGGCAGACACCGGATAAGCCGTATCTGGCGGGATCGCGCGTGTGAACTGCTCGGTGACAGGTCGATCCTCAATGTCTAACACATCGTTGTGCCCGAACAGACGCCAAGGCAGGATCACCCCGTCCGCCTGATCCGGCACCGCGCCCAACAGGTCGGAAATGGTGTGCCCTTTGGTATGAATATTGAGATACTCATCAACGTCAGACACAAGCACCCAATCTGCCTTTTTGCGCAATGGATGTTTCCATGCGGACTTGAGCGCTTGCCACTGGATTGACTTCTTGGGCTGCTTTTGATGTGGGACGTGGGTCAAAACGCCAGCGCTCTGCAACCTATCCAGAATCAGATCGGTCCCGTCATCACAGTCGTTCGAATACACAAGGAAATCGGTCACACCCGCTGCGCGGTGATGTGCAATCCATTCCAAAAGATACGGACCTTCATTGCGAACCGATGTAACCGAGAGAACTCTCAAACGCTGCCCTGACAATTTTGTTTTGCCGTTTTGCTTCGTTTAACATGCTTTGCGCTGATTTGCAGTTGGCGGATTCATTCCGCAATTCAGGTGAGTCCCCCACGCTACACCGCCACCTTGAAAAGAGCCGCCTTCCCCCTTATCATTTGAATATCTCTGGCACAGATCAAATCGAGGGCCATGCATCCAACCTTATCGGGGTATGGGATCGCGTGGGTTTTGTGTTGCTTGCCCGCTGCGCATCCTGTTCTCCGCGAACCGGAGATTTACATGCGCCAAACATCTAAATGGCAAGGGTATTGGGCCGATCTCTCGACCGATGACTTTGCCAATCTGCCAGAAGACACCATTGCCATTCTGCCGTTGGGGGCAACGGAACAGCACGGGCCGCACCTGCCTCTTTCGGTGGACACCACCCTGACCAACGCTGTTCTTGCGCAAAGCCGATCCCATTGGTCCGAGGACACGCATGCGCTGATCTTGCCCACGCTGACAGTGACCAAAAGCAACGAGCATATGGCACATGCCGGCACGCTGAGCCTTTCGGTGCGGACCCTTTTGGCGATGTTGGACGACATCGGTGCAAGTGTCGCGCGTGCGGGTGTGAAGCGTCTGATCATGCTGAACGGTCACGGCGGCAATACTGCCCTTCTTGAAATTGCTGTGCGCGAGATGCGGGTTGCGCATGGGCTTATCACTGCACATGCGTCCTGGTTCGGATTTAGCGAAACCGAAGGGCTGGTTGATCCGGCGGACGCCGCGCACGATTTGCATGGTGGAGATATCGAAACCTCGGCCATGCTGGCGGTACGTCCTGACCATGTGGATATGAGCAAGGCCCCGAACAGTCAGCCGAAAAGCCGGCTGTGGCAGGAAAACCTGCGCTGGACGGGTTTGAACGGTCAGGCAGCGCGTCCTGGTTGGGTGATCGCGGACCTGCAAGGCTCGGGCGTCTGCGGCAACGCGTCGGCGGCGACCCGAGACAAAGGCGAGGCCATGCTGTCATCTGCGGCAAGAAATTTTGCTGCGTTCCTTGCCGAGTTTTCAACTTTTGAGCCCACAGCATGAAACACGCCAGTCAACGCACCCTGCCCGACCTCCGCGTGCCAACTATTTTTGTAAAACCCCAAACGTCTTTTTCTGGCGAGGAGGGTGGAGGCTTTCTGCGCGGTGATGTCGTCGTTGTCGACAATCGCATTGTGGGCATGCGCCCTTCGGACAAACATCTGGACGGGCGTATCCTGATGCCACGGCTTGTCGAAGCCCATTGTCACCTTGATAAATGCCACACTGTTGAACGTATGGCCGTTGTCGGAGGAAACCTTGAACAGGCCATTCTGGCGCAACGCCAAGACAAGGCGAACTGGACCGATCAGGATATCCTGAGCCGCGCGAAACGCGGGCTTTCCGAATTTGTCACTGCCGGAACAGGTATGGTGCGCAGCCATGTTGATTGGGGAGATACCGCGCCGCCCCCGCGCAGCTGGTCGTTGATGTGCGCATTGGCCGAGGAAACATCGCAGACAACGCTTCAGCTTTCGGCCCTCGTTGGCGTGGCACAAATGTCGGACAGGTCTTTTGCAAAACAGGTCGTTGCATCAATACCGGACGGGCACGCATTGGGTGCCTTTGTGTTTGGGCAAGACGGCCTTGAGGCAGGTCTTCGCAATATCTTTGACTGCGCCACAGACCGAGGGCTGCCTCTTGATTTCCACGTTGACGAAGGTCTCTCACCCGATCTGAACGGATTGGAACTGATTGCCAATATAGCGTTGGAAACCGGTTTCTCGGGGCCAATCCTGTGCGGTCACGCCGTTAGCCTTGCTGTTCACCCGACCGCCACAAGAAACCGGATCATCGAGAAGCTGTCCAAGGCCGGCATCTGTGTTGCCATGTTGCCCACCACCAACCTGTATCTTCAGGGGCGCAACGGCGGCACGCCCACCATGCGCGGCATTACTTTGGCCAAAGAACTGGACCAAGCGGGTGTTCCCGTGGTCGTTGGCACAGACAATGTACGGGATGCGTTCTGCCCCGTCGGGCGACATGATCCGATGTATGCATTGGAGATGGCGATCCTCGGCGCGCATTTGGATTCCCCTTTCGACACATGGCTCAAAACGATCACAACCAATGCCTGTCTAGCATTGGGGGCCGATGCGCCTAGCCTAAATGGCGCCCCTCTGGATGACGTCCTTCTGTGCGACGCAACTGACTTTTCCACACTGATCAGCGGCGCATCACGGCGCCCTGCCAATACATATTTCGAGGTGTAAACCATGTCCGATTCCATTTCTGGCAAGACCAGCCTTGACTGGGAAGCCTTCGCCAAGGATCTCGCCCCCGTCGAAACCATATCCGAGCCGGTTCTCGTTAAAAAACGGTCGCGGGATTTCTTTTGGTACTCTCCCATACTGAACGCACAGCTGCGCCGCAGCTTTGGAGACCTTGTTGCCGTCCCAAAAACAACAGAGGACCTGGCACAGTGTTTGCGTGTGGCTTTTGAACATGATGCGCCAATCACGATACGTGGCGGCGGGACTGGGAACTATGGTCAGGCCGTCCCCATGGAAGGCGGGCTGATCATCGAAACAACCCGGATGAACCGCATCCTCGAGATCGGCGAAGGGTATGTAACGGCACAGGCTGGTGCCAATATCGAAGAGATCAACAAAGCGCTTCACCTTCAGGGCTGGGAGCTGGCCATTTTCCCGTCCACGCAAGACATCGCAACAATCGGCGGCTTCATCGCAGGCGGGTCTTCGGGAATCGGGTCCGTTGCGAACGGCATGTTGCGGGACGCGGGCAACATCCTCTCCCTGAAGGCGATGTCCGTGTCCGACACGCCAACAGAGAATCTGTTCGAGGGCGAGGCCGTCAATCACATCCACCATGCGTGGGGGCTGAATGGCGTCATTACCGAGGTCACATTGCGCACTGTGCCACATCGCAACTGGATCGGGTGTATGGCCACGTTTGACACCTATGCTCAAGCCTATCAGGCGGGGTATGCGCTGGCGCTGTCAGACAACATCGGGCGCAAGCTGGTTTCAACAGTAGACGCGCGCATCTGCGCCTATTTTCCGCGACTGGCCGACCACATCCGTCCCGAAAAGCACCTGATGACATCCTTGGTACCTGCTGAAGATATCGACGCCTACCGTGCCCTTATAAAAGAACAGGGAGGCAGCATTGATTTGACGATGTCAGAAGACGAACGCAAAGAGATGGGCCTGCCCCATGTGTTCGAATTCGCGTATAACCACACAACACTTCAGGTTTTGAAGGCTGACAGGTCTGCCACATATTTGCAGGTCGGATGCCCCACCCCGCCAGACGCCAAAGCCATCAAGGCCCTGCGCCCCAAGCTCGGCGATGATGTGTGGCAACACCACGAATTTGCCTTGCTGGACGGCGAAATCGTTACCTTTGACCTTCCGATTGTCTGGTACACGACAACCGAGCGCCTTCGAAAAATTGAAGCAACCTACACGGAAAACGGCTTCCCGGTGTATGATGCCCACATCTGTATGGTCGAAGGCGGCGGACTCAAAAACGCCGATTACCGCCATCTGGCATGGAAAAAGCGGATGGACCCCAAAGGTTTGTTGAATGCTCCCAAATCGCGGGAATGGCCGAATGTGAAGCATTTGAGCCCGGAAGACATCGAAGCCTTGATCCCGTCGTAAAGGAGACCCAACCATGACCGGATTGAAAACCTCTCCCTTGACCCAAACGTTTGGCGTCGAGGTGCACGACCTCCAGTTGGCAAACATTTCGCAGGACCATTTGTTCCCCGAATTGCGATCTCTTTTCGAGGAACATTCGGCCTTATTGTTCAGGAATCAGCAGATTGACGACGCCCGCCATATGGCCATCGCTCAACTTTTTGGTGCAATCGAAGATCGAAATGCAGACGAAAGGCCCGCGGATGAACCCTTCTCAGTGCCCGAAGTGTCGAATATTCGACAAGACGGGTCGGTTACAGACCAGATGGACCAGCACACTCTGCACCTAAAATCCAATATGCTATGGCATTCGGACAGCACCTTCATGCCGGTTCCGGCTCTGACCAACATTCTCATCGGACGGGTTATCCCCTCGACCGGTGGTGCAACCCAGTTGGCCTCGACCCGCGCAGCGTGGGCAGACATGCCGGAAATGCTAAAGGCCAAAATACGCGATCGGGGAATCTGGCATCACTACGCGGTGTCCCGCGCCAAAATATCCGAAACGCTGGCAAAACTGCCTATGTTCCACAAATGGCCTGCCCAACACTGGCGCGCTGTTTTACGCAATCCAATCAACAAAAAAGAGTCGCTATATCTTGCATCACATGCCTATGCTGTGGATGGATATAACGAGTTGGAAAGTGAGAAACTTTTAGAAGAGTTAATCGGGTTTTGCACTCAGAAGGACTATGTCTACAGCCACGACTGGCAAGCAGGCGATGTTTTGATTTGGGATCAACGCGCCGTCCTTCACCGAGGCACACCTTGGCCCTATGACGAACCCCGAAAGCTTTCGAGCATCTGTGTCTCGATCGGCCCCGAAGACGGGCTACATGAGATGAGGCTTGTTGAAGACCACTAAGAACACCGGCGAAACACACCCGCCAAAAATATGCAGATACACTGCAAAAATCGGGGCCAGACCCCAACCCAACAGAGAGGAAGACAATGAAATTTTACAAGCGTAACGGACAACCGATGCCGCAAGCGATTGTTGATCAAGCGAGCAAAGTTGGCGACGACGCGGTAAACCGCCGTGAGTTCCTGGCACTGGCCAGCGCTTTTGGTGCAACCGCTGCGACAGCCTATTCAATGCTTGGCATGGCAACACCCGCTCAAGCCGCCGGCAACGCCAAGATGGGTGGCACCGTGCGTATCCAGCAAGAAGTGCGCGCCCTCAAGGACCCGCGCACCTATGACTGGTCACAAATTGCCAACTTCTCGCGTGGCTGGCTGGAATATCTGGTGACTTACGAAAACGATGGTACGTTCAAGCCGTCGCTGATCGAAAGCTGGGACATCTCGGAAGATGCGAAAACCTACACCCTGAACGTTCGCAAGGGCGTTAAGTGGAACAACGGTGACGACTTCACTGCTGAAGACGTGGCGCGCAACATCGAAGGCTGGTGTGACAAAGAACTCGAAGGCAACTCGATGGCCGGGCGCTTTGCGACCCTGATCGACCCTGACACCAACAAAGCAATCGCCGGTGCGATTGAAGTCGTTGATGGTCACACTGTGCGCCTGAACCTGCCAAAATCGGACATCTCGCTGATTCCCGGCATGGCTGACTATCCTGCCGCGATTGTGCACGGTTCGCACAATGCCACCGATATGCTTGCCAACCCCATCGGCACAGGCCCGTATCTTCCAGATGGTCTGGAAGTTGGCGTCAAGGCTGCTCTGGTGCGCAATGCGGACCACACATGGTGGAACGAAGGCAACGGCGCATGGCTCGATCGTATTGAATTCATCGACTATGGCACCGACCCTGCTGCATGGGTCGCCGCAACCGAAGCTGACGAAGTCGACATGACCTACTCGGTAGAGGGTGAATTCATTGACCTGATTTCAAGCCTTGATGGCTGGAATGAAAACGAAGTTGTCACCATGGCGACCATCGTTATCCGTCCAAACCAGCTGGCCGAAGTTGATGGCAAGATGCCTTATGCAGACGTTCGCGTCCGCAAGGCGATCTCGATGGCTGTCGACAACAACGTTTTGCTTGAACTGGGTTATGACAACCGCGGTGTTACAGCTCAAAACCACCACGTTGGTCCGGCACACCCGGAATTTGCCGACATCGGCGCACCAACCTACGATCCTGCAGGCGCTATGGCGCTTCTGAAAGAAGCAGGCATGGCCGACTTCGAGATGGAAATCCACTCGATCGACGATGCATGGCGCAAGAACACCACCGATGCCGTTGCAGCCCAGCTGCGCGACGCAGGTTTCAACGTCAAGCGGACCATCCTGCCAGGCTCGACCTTCTGGAACGACTGGGTCAAGTATCCGTTCTCGTCGACAAACTGGAACCACCGTCCTCTGGGCGTTCAGATTTGGGCGCTGGCCTATCGTTCTGGCGAAGCCTGGAACGAATTCGGCTATGCCAACCCGGAATTTGACGCAATTCTCGAGCAGGCTCTTGCCACTGCCGACGTTGAACAGCGCCGTGCGCTGATGGCGAAAGGCGAAAAGATCCTGCAGGACGATGCTGTCACGATCCAGCCTTACTGGCGTTCGCTGTACAACCACACCAGAGAAGGTCTGGAAGGTGGCGATCACCATATCTCGTTCGAGATTCGCCCAGCCAGCCTGCACTGGACCTAATATACGAACCTAATAGAAACGGGCCGCTCTTGAGCGGCCCGTTTTTTATGATCTCCACAGTTACCAAGGTGACAACATGGACATGACATTGCTCGCACAGGCAATCTCATTGGCGTTGCTGGCCGCGTGGCTTACCACAGGCGTGCGCGACAATATCCTGCATCCATCGGTCAATGAGACCTACACGGCACAGGTTTTCACGATGGAACGCATGGCTGCCGAATACCCTGACGAATTTGCACGTGTCTCACACCGCGCGGTACACAGCAGGAAGCTTCAGAAGCTGGCTTTTGGCACCGTTGTCGTTTTCGAAGTCCTCGCCACACTCGTTTTGTGGGCCGGCGTTATCCTGCTGTTCATGTCGATTTTCGGAAGTGCCACCGTCAGCACTGCGCGATCTGTTGCTCTTTTCGGGGCGCTTATGTTCACGACGATCTGGGCAATGTTCACAATCGTAGGCAACCATTTTTCTTACTGGTTTTGCCACGAAGGTGCCCAGAACACCCACTTTCAGATGACGTTGTGGGGTCTGGGCAATATGATCTTTCTTAGTCTTTGAGACAGCTTGCAATATCGCTGGCCAAAGCACGCAACATCTCTGGATAGAGGGTCGCGCCAAGGGTTTGCTGAACGCCAATCGGGTCCAGTTCAATCGACTTGGTGTCAATGCCGTCAGCAACGGTTTTCACGAGTTTCGGATTGAACTGAGGTTCCGAGAATACACAGACGACTCCGCGCTCTTTCATGGCATCACGCACCTCTGACAGACGGGACGCGCTCGGGGATGATCCGTCTCGCACCAAAATGGCACCTGCAGCAGACAGGCCGTAGCGGTCTTCGAAATAATGATACGCGTCGTGGAACACTACAAATGGCGCATCTGCAACCGGGGCCAGCACCGCACCGATTTCATCGATCATGGCCTCGAGATCCGCCTGAGCCTGTTTCGCATTCGCCGCATAAGCGCTTGCATTTTCAGGGTCGGCTGTCGCCAAAGTGTCGGCAATTGCCGCGATCATGGCCACGCTGTTTTGCGGGTCCAGCCAAACATGCGGGTCTGTGCCGTCATGATCATGCGCATGATCATCGTGCTCATCACCGTGATCATCGTGACCCTCTTCGTGGTCGCCATGTTCGTCTTTGTGGTCATCGTGCTCGTCCGCATGATCGTCATGCGCAGCGTGTTCGTCATGGTCGTCATGATCTGCATGGTCATCAGCATCATGCTCTTTATCATCGTGGTGGTCTTCGTGATCGTCCTCATCAAGCTTGAACACCGCTGTGTCCCGGAACCCCAATGCGATCAGACCGGGAGCATCCATCATCTCGACCGCTACCGCATTGGGGGCGACCGTGGGAATCGTATCCTCCAGCTTTGGTGTCAGCTCGTGACCGATCCAAAACACAACATCCGCGTCCTGAAGGGCCTTCGCCTCGCTCGGGCGCATCTTGTAGTGGTGCGGTGACACCTCAGGGCGAATCAACAAATCAGGCGTACCAACACCTTGCATGACCTGAGCGACCAGCGAATGCAGCGGCGCAATATCTACAACAACTTTGGGCGCTTCAGCAGCAACACCAGCCGTCGCCGCCCCGAAAACCAAACCCCAAATAGCCTGTCTCATCGAAAGATTCCTTGTTATGACCTTTAACAAGGCGCTGGCATATCCCGATATGTTATAATATATCAACCCATGAAATTCCGGAAGGTGCAAGAATGCATGATATAGGCTTTGCCAAACACGACCACACTGCCTGTGTTTCAAGCGCGATGGACACGGTGGAGTCTTATTGCAGCGAAAACAAAGTCCAGCTCACGCCAGCAAGACGCCGCGTGCTCGAAATCCTTCTGGAGCACCACAAGGCGATGGGGGCTTACGACATTCTTGCGCTCTTGTCCGCCGAAGGGCTTGGGTCACAGCCGCCCGTGGTCTATCGCGCCCTCGATTTTCTCACCAAACACGGGTTTGTCCACAAGATCGAAAAGCTGAATGCCTATCTTGCCTGTATGCATCCGGGTCGGTCACACTCTCCGTTTTTCCTGATTTGTCGCGCCTGTGAAACCGTGGCCGAAACAAAGATGCCCTCTGATGATTTGCTCACAGCAGCCAGCGCTCTTGGGTTCCAGATTGAATCAACGGTGATCGAAGCCGTGGGCCTCTGCCCCGGGTGTCTGAACGAGGCAAAGGCATGAGCCTGATCGAAATGCAGAACGTCGATGTGCGCCTTGGCGGGCATCAAGCGTTGAGCCACGTAGACCTTGCAATCAACAAAGGTGAAATTGTCACGATTGTCGGCCCAAACGGGTCAGGCAAGACCACGTTGCTGCGCACCTTGATCGGTGCCCTCAAACCCAGCCGGGGGACGGTCAAACGGTCCAAAGGGGTCCGGATCGGATATGTACCGCAAAGCCTTTCGATCGACGCCACGCTGCCTTTGACCGTGCGCCGTTTTCTGTGCCTGCCCCATCGTCACAGCACACAGGCCATGGACGACGCCTTGCATCATGCAGGCGCAAACGGGTTGCAGGACCGCCAGATGACCGACCTTTCGGGTGGTCAGTTTCAACGCGTGCTTCTGGCCCGCGCATTGCTCAAGAAACCGGATTTGTTGGTTCTGGATGAGCCGACAACAGGTTTGGATCAACCCGGATCTGCAGCGCTCTATCGTCAGATCGAACAGGTCCGTCAGGATCTGGGCAGCGCGATCCTGATGGTCAGCCATGAACTCCACGTCGTGATGAGCGCCTCTGACCGTGTGATTTGCCTCAATGGACATGTTTGCTGTCATGGCGCGCCCGAGACCGTGGCCTCGGCGCCAGAGTATCGTGCGTTGTTTGGTACCGGCACCCAAGGGGCCCTCGCGCTCTATAGACACGACCACGATCACCACCATCACAGCCACGCAGAAGAATCTCACGAGCACGGAGCCTGCAACCATGCTTGATGACTTTCTAATCAGAGCCATGCTTGCCGGACTGGGTGTTGCGGTTGCCGCCGCACCATTGGGGTGTTTTGTCGTGTGGCGTCGCATGGCCTATTTCGGAGATGCCACCGCGCATGCCGCGATTCTGGGTGTTGCCTTGTCCTTGGCGTTGTCTACTTCGGTTTTTGCAGGCGCTCTTGCCGTGGCTCTGGCTATGGCCCTCACCGTGAGCACACTGTCCGGCCGGGGATACGCCATGGATACGCTCTTGGGCGTTTTGGCGCATTCCGCATTGGCGTTTGGCCTTGTTGCCGTTTCCTTCCTGCAAGGGATCAGGCTAGATCTCGATGCCTATCTCTTTGGTGATATTCTGGCTGTATCGCGCACTGATCTGGCTGTGATCTGGGTGGGTGTGGCGTTGATCCTCGCACTGACGATCTGGCGGTGGTCCCCACTTTTGACTGCGACTTTGAACCCCGATCTGGCCTATGCCAGCGGTATTGACCCAAAACGCGAACAGCTTGTTTTGACACTTGGGCTGGCCATTGTTGTGGCCGTTGCAATCAAAGTTGTCGGGGCTTTGCTGATTGTGGCCTTGTTGATCATTCCCGCAGCCAGTGCCCGGCCATTGGCGCGCACGCCCGAATCAATGGCGGTGGCTGCAGCGGTGATCGGTGCGGTGTCGTCTTTGGCAGGCCTGCGCCTGTCCTTTCTCTTTGACACACCCAGCGGGCCGACCATTGTCTGTGTGTCGGCAGTGATTTTCACCTCGACAAATCTGGTCGCACGCGTGCTGCGCGCAACCGCCTAGCGTATATCCGAGGTGAAACTCTGGCGTTCACGCGGTCATTGCGGCGTGGATCAACGCTTTCAACTCTGCCCGCGCGGGATAAGAGCTTGAAGGGGACAGTTGCGTAAAGAACACGACACTTAGATCCTTGGCCCGATCAACCCAAAAGAAGGTCGATGCCATCCCGCCCCAGCTAAAGTCACCCACCGAACCGGGTGTTCTGGCGCGCGCTGCATCAAGAACCACGGCCCCGCCAAGGCCAAAGCCCATGCCATCCATCGGCTGTTCTGCAAAGCTTTGCGGCCCCATCGACGCAATGTCGCCGGGTAAATGATTGGACAGCATAAACTCCACGGTGTTGGACGAAAGCAACCGCTGCCCGTCCAAAGCACCGCCTTGGCGCAGCATTTCCGCAAAGCGCATATAGTCGTCGATGGTTCCCACCAATCCACCACCGCCGGAATAGGTGTCCGCCGCAAGAAAAGGCGACCCGTCTGCACAATCGACCATGCGCAGGGTTTCCCTGCCAGTGCTAGCAGAGTTCAACGCCATCGCGTCCCCTTCCAGAGGAGTATACAAAGACGCAAACCTGTCTTTGCTGCCCTCTGGCACGGAAAACGCGGTGTCATTCATACCCAAGGGGCCAAGGATTTCTTCTGCGAAAAACTGGTCCAAAGGTTTGCCCGACAAAATCTCGACCACGTGCCCCACAACGTCAATGCCAACAGAGTATTCCCAGCGCGAACCGGGCTGAAATGCCAGAGGCAACGCAGCAAGCTGTTCAACAAGGGGGGCGAGCGGTCCTTGATTGGCGCGAAAGATCAAGTCCTGCGCGTCCATCGCTTTGGGAAGAACACCGGGGTTGAACGGATAACTTAACCCCGAGGTGTGTGTCAGAAGTTGGTGCAGTGTCGGGACCGCTGCTGCTTCGGTCTGGTCAATGTCGGTTGCACCGGGGACAAGTGCCCGCATTTCGGAAAACGCCGGGATGAAATTACTGACGGGCGCATCCAGATGGCACAGCCCTTTTTCTGCCAACATCATCAATGCCACGCTGGTGACA
Source organism: Shimia thalassica (assembly GCF_001458215.1). Classification (GTDB taxonomy): domain Bacteria; phylum Pseudomonadota; class Alphaproteobacteria; order Rhodobacterales; family Rhodobacteraceae; genus Shimia; species Shimia thalassica. The sequence goes on from NZ_CYTW01000004.1 coordinate 32,768, forward strand.
GGTTTGGTCATCGAATAGATCCGCGCGACAGTGTCCCGCTGGAAAGGCAGGTTTTCTTCAAGAGACCGCTCACCGGTGGCATGGAAAAACACTTCGTCTCCGCCACGGGCCACCAACATGCTGGATCCGGCGAACTTTCTTTCCGCGACATAGCGGTCCATCCAGCTTCGAATCCAATCCAGTCGACCCGCGTCAAACCCTTGTGTAGCCGGATCAACCGTATTCATCATAATAAGCCCTGCCTCCTGAACCCTGCACGTCGGCAGGGCTTTCCCTTCTGTCTACTTTGCCGTTCGTCATACAGATCGGGCAAGACCGCGAAAATACGTAGTTTCACTTTGCGCGATTTGAAGCAGGCAGGTCAGAAGCGGCAATTTAGCTTTAAGATCTGTCCAATTCGGCAGCAAACGTCTCGATCAACTTGGCTTTGAGTATCTTGCCGGTTGGCGCAGCGGGCAGGTCATGCGCAACAATAATCCGTTCGGGCCGCTTGTAAGGTGCCAGCTGACCATGCACAAAATCCTTGAGCACGGCCTCGGTCAGGCCGCTCTCGGGCGCAGTTTTCACGAAGGCCAGAACCTCTTCGTTGCCCTCCATTTTGCGACCGACCACGCCAGCGACGATCACGTCGGGGTGCTCGGTCAGGATCGCTTCGACCTCTACCGGATAAACGTTGAAACCCGACCTGATAATCAGTTCCTTGGTACGACCCGCGATGTGAAGCCGCCCCTCTTCGTCAAAACGCCCCAAATCGCCCGACCGGAACCAGCCTTCGGAGGTCAGCACGTCAGCGGTCTGCACAGCATCGCGGAAATAGCCTTTCATGACCTGCGGGCCGCCGATCAGAATTTCCCCGATCCCCTCTTCGGGATGCGCACCAACCGCCGTCATATCAAGGGACAATTCACTGCCCAGCATTGCGCGCCCCACACTGATGTCAGGATCACCCAGATCATTTCGGGTGGCGCACACCCCTGCAGCGCATTCCGTGAGCCCGTACCCATTTTGCAGAGGCAATCCATAGAAGGTTTCCGCCTCCCGTTTCCACGCCGGATCAAGCGGCGCCCCACCCGATGACACATAACGCAGCAACCCGCGTGAATAACGCGGCATGTCGTTTGCTCTCGCATAATGAAACAGGTGCGCGTGCATTTGGGGCACAGCGGGCAGAAGCGTCACGTCATCTTGCAACGCCGCATAAAGACGTTTTACATCGAAACGGGTTTCCAATCTGGCGGTGCCCTGCGCAAAGCAGATCGCCAAAATCGTGACCAATCCAAAGATGTGCGACAGGGGCAAGGCCAGATAGGTCACATCCCCTTCCTGCATGCCACGCACATCTGCCGAAGCCTTGGCAGCGTTGATCAGATTGTCATGGGTCAGCATCGCGGCTTTCGGATGGCCGGTTGTCCCCGAGGTATAGAGCAACACCGCCACGTCTTCGAAATCCGGCTCTGGCTGGCTGTTTTCGCGGGGGCACAATGCCACCTCTCCGAATGCGCCAGACACATTAAGGGCACCATGTGCCTTGGCGTGATCAGATGCGGCTGGGGAAGACCCGATTGAGAACATGATCGCGCTCGGGTCCGAGTGGGCGACAATACGTTCTAGTTCAGGACCGGTCAGACGTGCATTCACCACAACAGAGGCCGCGCCAAGCTGACTTGTTCCCAGCATAAAAGCGAGCACTTCGATGGAGTTCTCAAAGCACAAGACAACACGGTCACCAGACTTCACTCCAATTTCCTGAAGCCGGTTCCGCGCATCCTCGGAAGCCGCTTGAAGGTCCTTCCACGTTGTCTGGCTGTCGTCTTGGCTGATCACCCCCAAGCCGTCGGGTTTACGCGCTGCCGCGTGGCTCACAAAGTCATGTATCCGGTCCATACGCGCTCCTCCCAAAGTCGCTTGAGTTACCTAAAGACAGGTTTCTCCTTGTTCAGAAATGCCTTGATACCTGTCTGCGCCTCATCTCCGCCCAAGGCATGCGCCATGGCGTCTCGTTCTGCGTCCAGCTGCTCGGCCAATGTCGCGGTTTCCGCGCTGTTCAGCAGTTGCTTGATCACAGTGATGGCTTGTTCAGGGCCATTGGCAATCTGCGCGCCCAAGGCATGCGCCGCGGCGACAACCGATCCATCTTCCAGAACCTCTGTCACGGCCCCAAGGTCAAACATGCGCTTTGCGCCAAGCGGCTCGGCCAGCATGGCCATACGGGCCACCGTCGCGCGTGGCATCGCCTGTATCAGCGAATAGGTGGCCCCACCGTCCGGCACGAGGCCCGCCTTGACATAGGCCAGAGTGAATTTCGCATTTTCACCGGCCAATACGATGTCACAGGCCATGGCAATCGAAAGTCCGGCTCCGGCAGCGCCCCCTTCCACGGCGGCGATCACCGGCTTGGGGCATTCCTTGATCGCGCGGATGATCTTGCTCAGATTCTCGATCTGCGTTCGGCGTTCTTCCTCTGACATCTCACGACGCAGCTTCAGCGTATTGAGATCCCCACCCGAGCAGAAAAACCCGCCTTCCCCCGCCAGTACAACAGCCGCAATGGACGGATCAGTTGCAGCACGCGACAGTCCGGCCAGCAATCCTTGATAGTATTCGGGCGACAGCGCATTGCGCATGGCCGGATTGCAATTCCAGATCGTCAGGCAGGCCCCTGTCATCTCGTGGCGATATTTCTCTGTCATGATTGGGCCTCCGTTTGGCGCACGCGCTTAAACACACCGGTTGCACTCGCGATCAGTTTGCCCTGGTGATCATGCATTTCGGCGGTGACAAATTTCAGGCTACGCCCGCCACCTGTGACGCGACCAACGGCACGCACCTCGCCCTGAAGCGCGGGCGCCACAAAATTGATGTTCAGCGAAACGGTGGTGAACGGGGTCAGCCCGTCGTCATCGACGGTCATGCTGGCTGTGACGCCCCCTGCCGTGTCCAGCAGGGTGGAGATCAGCCCACCATGCAAAACACCATGCCGGTTCATATGTATATCCGCAGCGTCCAAAACGCAGTGCGCTTCTTTCTTTTCGGCATCCAACTCGACCCGAAAACCGATCAGCCTCGCCAAAGGAAGAGGCTTGCGGATTGGTGCAGTGCCGCTCATGCAGCGGACAACGCGATAAAGCGGGCAAGATGGTGATCAACATCGCCAAACCAGTGATCGATCATGGTGATACGTCGGGTGAAATGCGACAGGGCATATTCGTCCGTCATGCCAATGCCACCATGCATCTGAACAGACTCTTCCACGACCTGCGCACCAACGCGCCCAATCAGGTTTTTGGTCGCGCTGACATTGCGTTCGCGAGTGGTGCGATCCGCCTCCAGATGCCCAGCAAGATTGATCACTGCAGAGCGTGCCTGCTCAACTTCGATCAACACGTCCGCCATGCGGTGCTGCAACGCTTGAAACTTGCCAATCGGAACACCGAACTGCTTGCGCTCTTTCAGGTACTCGATGGTCAGGGCCTTGGCTGTCTCCATCGCGCCCAGCGCCTCGGCCGAGAGGGCAAGAACTCCGCGCGCCACTGCGGCCTCAAGGGCTGCATACCCGCCGGGCAGGCGGTTGGTTTCATCAAGCGCAACATCAACAAACGTCACCGTTGCACCAGATGTCCCGTCGTTATTTGTGTAATCGACAATTGTGACACCCTTGGCGTCCGTCGGAACAAGGAAAAGGGCAATGCCATCCTGATCCGTGGTTTTACCGCTTTCACGGGCCACAACAACAAGCGACGAGGCCTGTGCGCCGTTCAGCACATGCACCTTCGTGCCATTCAATTTGCCATCAACAACAGAGGTCTCGACATTATCCAGATCATAGCGCGCCTGTGATTCCGTACAGGCCAGCGCAACGATGCTTTCGCCTGCAATCACCTCTTCGACAAGGTCCGTGCGGTCCGCAATCAATGACCCGGTTAAAACAGCAGGCAACAACGGCTCGATTACCCCAGCGCGGCCCAGTTCTTCGAACACAACGGACAGATCAAAGCCCATTCCGCCAAATCCACCCTGATCTTCCGTGAACAGAGCCCCCAAGACACCCAGTTCGGCCAAACCTGCATAGATGTCGGGATCAAACGGGCGACCCGATGCGATGCCTTTGCGACGGCTGTCGTGGTCATATTTGTCTGCCAGAAAACGTGACAGCGTATCCTGCAACATCCGGCGTTCTTCGGTCAGGTTAAAATCCATGTCCTGCCCCCTTCCTTAAAGCCCGATAATGGCTTTGGTGATGATGGTACGCTGCACTTCGTTCGATCCGCCAAAGATCGACAGCTTGCGCATGTTGAAATAGCTCGGACCAGCAGTCGCAGCATGTTCGGGGCCCATCATTTCGGCGTTGTCGCCCCCTTCCAGATAATCCGGCTGGAACGGCAATGCGTCGGGTCCAACGGCACGGCGCAACAATGAAGTCAGTTCTTGACGAATAACCGTGCCTTTGACCTTGAGCATGGAACTTTCCGCGCCGGGCGCCTCGCCTTTTGCGGCCGCTGAAACAACGCGCAGATTGGTGGTCGCCATGGCCATCAGATCAATTTCAACCTGCGCCAGACGCGCCGCGAAGTGCGGATTTTCCGTAAGAGGTTTGCCACCCGATTTCACATTTTGCGCAACATGTTTGACGGTATCGAGCGCCGCGGTAGAGAATCCGACTCCGGCGATGTTGGTGCGTTCATGGGTCAGAAGATACTTGGCATAGGTCCAGCCTTTGTTCTCTTCACCAACAAGGTTTTCTGCGGGTACCCTGACGTTATCGAAAAAGACCTCGTTTACCTCTGCTTCGCCATCGATCAACACGATGGGCCGCACCGTGACACCCGGAGACGTCATATCGATCAGAAGGAAAGAAATGCCTTCCTGTTTTTTGGCATCCGGATCCGTGCGCACAAGACAAAAGATCCAATCGGCATGCTGGCCCAATGTGGTCCATGTTTTCTGACCATTGACCACATATTCGTCGCCTTCACGAACAGCGCGCGTTTTCACCGCAGCAAGATCCGATCCCGCTCCCGGTTCGGAATACCCCTGACACCACCAGTTGGTGCCATCCAGAAGTCCCGGCAAAAATCTCTGCCGCTGTTCTTCGCTGCCAAAGGCCATCAAAACGGGCGCCAGCATACTCAGACCGAATGGCAATGTTCTAGGCGCGTGCGCCAAACAGGCCTCTTCTTCGAAAATCTGGCGTTGAACGGCATTCCACTCCGCCCCGCCATATTTCTTTGGCCAGTTTGGGGCCAGCCAACCCTTTGCGTTCAACAGCCTGTGCCAATGTTCGACATCCTGCTTGGACATGCGTTTGCCCAGCCGCACTTTCTCGCTAAGGTCTCTTGGCAGCGTTTCAGCCAGCCAATCGCGCACTTCTGCGCGAAAGGCTTGCTCCTCATCGGTATAACTCAGGTCCATGTCGCGTCCTCTTAGAAGATTTCGAACAGGCCAGCCGCACCCATGCCGCCGCCGATACACATGGATACCACACCGAGCTTGGCACCGCGGCGTTTCCCTTCCAGCATCAGGTGACCCGTCATGCGCGCCCCCGTCATGCCATAAGGGTGTCCAATCGCGATTGACCCGCCATTCACGTTGTATTTGTCGGGGTCGATGCCCAAACGGTCACGGCTATAGAGACACTGGCTGGCGAAGGCTTCGTTCAGCTCCCACAGATCGATATCGTCAACCCTCAGACCATGCCGTTCGAGCAGGCGAGGCACCGCAAACACGGGACCGATCCCCATTTCATCCGGTTCACACCCAGCAACCGCAAAGCCTTTGAACGCGCCCAGCGGCTCGAGACCGCGCCGCTCGGCCTCGTCAGCCTCCATAAGAACAAGGGCTGCTGCCCCGTCTGAGAACTGGCTGGCATTGCCCGCCGTGATAAAGTTCTCGGGTCCGCGCACGGGTTCAAGACTTGCCAACCCCTCGATCGTGGTGGTCGGGCGATTACACTCGTCGCGATCCACGGTCACTTCGTGCATCGAAATCTCGCCGGTTTCCTTGTCCTTGACGGCCATGGTTGCCTGCATCGCGACGATTTCATCATCGAATTTGCCTTCTGCCTGTGCTTTGGCAATCAGCTGTTGGCTGCGCAGGCCGTATTCATCCTGTGCCTCACGTGTCACGCCATACCGCTGGGCAACGATATCGGCGGTTTCCAGCATGGTCATGTAAATGGCCGGCTTGTGCTCTAGCAACCAGGGATCGGCGGCAGGGCGCATTTTTGCCTGCACCATAGAAATGCTTTCCACACCGCCAGCAACCATGGGACCTGCGCCATCCGATGTGATCGCATTAGCGGCCAGTGCGATTGATTGCAGTCCGGAAGAACAGAACCGGTTTACGGTCATGCCCGACGCAGAAATTGGCAATCCGCCGCGCAGTGCGATCTGGCGACCGATGTTGCCGCCTGTCTCGCCTTCGGGAAGACCGCAGCCGATGATGCAATCTTCGATCTCGCTACCATCCAGACCAGCACGAGACACGGCTGCCTGAACGGCGTGGCCGCCCATTGTGGCCCCGTGTGTTGCGTTGAAAGACCCCCGGAACGATTTCGCGAGACCCGTCCGGGCGGTGGATACGATTACGGCTTGTTTCATGGGATTTCTCCTTACCCGTTCAGGTCTGAAAATGTTTTGCCTTCAGCCGCCAGTTTTTCCAGCAGCGGGGCTGGTTGCCAGAAAAAGTCATCTTCTTTCTGGAAGGTTTTGATGTCGTTCAGGATCTTTTGGATGCCCACCGTGTCGGCATAATGCAGCGGCCCGCCGCGCCAGCGTGGGAAGCCGTAGCCATTCATCAGGGTGATATCGACGTCCAGCGGACGCAGGGCGATGCCCTCTCCCACCACTTTGGCAGATTCATTGACCATTGCGGCCATATACCGGTCGATGATCTCTTGATCGCTGATCTCGCGCGGGGCGATGCCTTTGGCGTCACGCTCTGCGGCGATCATGTCGAGAACCTCTTGATCCTTGGTTTCACTGCGGTCAGCGCCGTAGATGTAAAAGCCCCGCCCCGTTTTGCGCCCAAACCTGCCAAGCTCGCACAATTTGTCGTGGAACTCGGAATACTGCTCGCGGGGGTCGCGTGTCGCCGCCATGCGTTTGCGGTTTGCCCAACCGATATCAAGACCTGCAAGGTCTGCGACCCGGAACAAGCCCATCGCCAGACCAAAATTTTCCATCGCACGGTCAACGTCATATGGGCTGGCTCCTGCCAGAACCGCGCCATTCAATGCCTTGGCATAGGTGTTAAGGATACGGTTGCCGATAAAGCCGTCACAGACACCCGACCGCACCGCGATCTTGCGCATTTTCTTGGCCAAAGCGAACCCGCTTGCCACGACATCGTCAGACGTTTTGTCACCCACAACGATTTCCAGCAGTCGCATCATGTGCGCCGGCGAGAAGAAGTGCAGGCCGATGACGTCCTCGGGACGATTGGTCATTGCCGCAATTTCATCAATATCGAGGTAAGAGGTGTTCGAGGCCAGGATCGCGCCTGGCTTGCAGATTTTGTCGAGCTGCCCAAACACGTCTTTCTTGACATCCATGCTTTCGAACACAGCCTCGATTACCAGATCCACATCCGCGAAATCGGCATAATCCGTTGTGGTGCGGAATTTGCCGCCAACGATTGCTTCATACTTTTTCTGGTTGAGTTTTCCGCGTTTCAGAGCGCCGTCCAGATGTCCAACGACCGTTGCAAATGCCTTGTCTGCGGCATCTGTGTCGCGTTCGGCCAGTGTGACCTCAAGTCCGGCAAGCAATGCACTGGTGGCAATCCCTGCCCCCATTGTGCCACCGCCAACAACACCCATCACCGAGATATCGCGCGGCGTTCCCGACTTTAATTCGGGCACTTTGCCAACCTGACGTTCGCTAAAGAACGCGTGGATCATCGCGCTTCGTTGATCGTCCGCCATCAATTCCATGAACAAGGCGCGTTCTCTCATTACCCCTTCTGCAAATGGAAGGGTGATTGCCGCTTCGATCGCATCCATGATCTTGAGAGGCGCGATCAACCCGCGCGCCGCTTTGGACACCTTGGCGCGGATGGCGTCCAGTTCACCCTCTGCAACGGGGCTTGGGGCACGTGCACTTGTCGGACGCACACCTGCGCCTTCTGACAAAAGCTTGTTCGCGTATGCAATACCGGCGGCCCGCACATCAGACCCCTCGGCGATTTCGTCAACCAACCCCAGTTCGAGCGCTTCCTGCGCGCCAATCATCGCGCCGGTCGTCATCATTTGCGCAGCCTTCGCGATGGGCACGACGCGCGGCAAACGCTGCGTTCCTCCCGCGCCCGGCAACAGACCAAGGTTCACCTCGGGCAGGCCGAATTTTGCGGTCGGCAGAGCGATTCGATAATGAGAGCCCAGCGCCACTTCGAGACCGCCACCCAGAGCCGTGCCATGCAAGGCGACAACCGTCGGGGTCGAGATCGCCTCCATTTCATCGATCAGGTTCGGCAAATGCGGCGCCTGTGGCGGCTTGCCAAATTCCTTGATGTCAGCGCCTGCAATGAATGTGCTGCCACCTCCGTAAACAACGATGATGTCGGCATCTTCGTTAGCGTCTGCATCAAGCACTGCATTGATCAGCCCCTCGCGCACGGCATGACTTGCTGCATTTACTGGCGGATTGTTGATTTCGATAACCGCAACGCGGCCTTCTAAAGTCGTGGAAACAGGGTTCGACACGCTTTCCTCCCAAAATTCGTGGCCGTTTACTAATGAACAAGATCGTACCTGTGCGCCGAGATATTTCAATATGTGGAATTTCTACTTTTCAGTTCGATACGTAACGGAATTTCGGGCGATGGAGCTGAATTCAAAAAAACAATACCTGAGTAAAATAAGCAGCTTTACTTTTCCGACAGATATACTCAAGTTATGCGCAAACCGAGTTATGCACCTCGGAATAAAACAACCAATTAGGAACGAGACCATGAAAACCAGCACCACATTTTGGGCAACCACGGCTCTTTGCATGAGCATCTCAGGCGCCGCCCTTGCTGCCTCAAAAGCAGATGTTCTTTCAAACTATGCTGATATCGCCGAAGCAAAATACAGCGACAGCCTGATCACTGCAAAAACGCTTCAGGATGCCGTAAATGCGCTGATTGCAGCGCCGTCCCAAGAAACGCTCGATGCGGCGAAAGCAGCCTGGATCGAATCGCGCGTGCCCTATCAGCAAACCGAAGTGTACCGTTTCGGAAACGCTATCGTTGATGATTGGGAAGGCAAAGTGAACGCTTGGCCTTTGGATGAAGGTCTGATCGACTATGTTGATTCGTCTTACGGCGGCCCGTCGGACGAGAATCCCCTGAATGTGGCCAACGTGATTGCAAACCCCTCGTTTGAAATCTCGGGCAAGACCATCGACGCCTCTTCCATCACACCAGAGTTTCTGGCCGAAACCCTGCACGAAGCAGATGAAGTCGAGGCAAATGTCGCAACAGGATACCATGCCATCGAGTTTCTGCTGTGGGGTCAGGATCTGAATGGCACCAACGCCGGGGCTGGCGCACGCCCATTCACAGATTATGCCATGGGAGATGCATGCATAGGCGGTCACTGTGACCGACGTGCCGAGTATCTGCGCGCCGCAACGGATCTTCTCGTGAGCGATCTTGAATTCATGGCGGCACAATGGGCCGATGGCGGCAAAGCACGTGCAACCGTGACCGCAGATGAAACCGCAGGAATTACGGCCATCCTGACCGGGATGGGATCGTTGTCCTATGGCGAGCAGGCAGGTGAGCGCATGCGCCTTGGATTGATGCTGAACGATCCGGAAGAAGAGCATGATTGCTTCTCGGACAACACGCACAACAGCCACTACTACGACGGCAAAGGCATTCAGAACGTATATCTGGGCAGCTACACACGCATTGACGGCACCGAAGTCTCGGGCGCGTCACTGTCGGATCTCGTGTCAAAGGTCGACACCGACCTCGACGCCGAAATGCGTGCGAAACTGGACGCGACCATGACGGCATTGGGCGCGATGAAAGCCGCCGCTGACAATGGATTTGCCTATGACCAGATGCTGGAACGTGGAAACACCGAAGGCGAAGCGCTGATCATGGGTGGCGTGAATGGCCTTGTTGACCAAACACGCAGCATCGAACGCGTTGTGACCGTTCTTGGTCTAGACGCGATCTCGGTTGAGGGATCAGACAGTCTCGACAACCCCTCAAGTGTCTTTCAATAATTAACCCAAACTTCGGGCAGACCACCAGCCAGACGCCAGACGGTCTGCCCGCTCAAACTTCAGGAAAAAAAATGAACACCACCATGCTGGGTGCGGTTGCCGCATCCCTTTCGCTTTGTGCGTCCGGCGTCTTGGCACAAGAAAGCTCTATCTTCACCTGGGAAGGTGAAATCGAGATCGGATCAGATTCGGTCATCGACTCAAATACCGCCGGTAACGAGGTCACAGACAACTACCTGATCACCGAGATCAACATGGCGGCGCAATTCACGCCAACATTCTCGGCGTTTCTGGGGCTGACCCTCGAATCCGGTCTGGACCCTGCCTACAACGGTGACGGCACCTTTGAAGGTGTTGGTCTTTATTCGCATGAATTTGGTGTGCAATTCGATATCGCCTCGACAAGCATCATGCTGGGTAAAGTGCACCCATCATTTGGTACAACATGGGACTCGGCCGCGGGTTTCTATGGCGCAACACTGGCCGAAGATTATGAACTTGCGGAACAGATCGGTATCCTCGCCGATGTCAGCCTCGGCGACGGCAGCACCCTGTCGTTCGGTCTTTTCTATGCGGATGACACCGCGCTTAGCAGCTCTGCATTCACGGATCGGGGCCGCAACACAACCGCAGCAGGTGGCGCAGGCAACACCGGTCAATTGAACAACGCATCGATTCAATGGACCAAAGAGTTTGGTGATACGGCGGTTCTGGTCGGTGCGCGTTATCTGACGGCAGGAACAGGCGACGTAGATGACGAAACCGGTTTTGTGGCTGCTGTAGCGCATTCGCTTGGTGGTGTGGATCTGTTTGGTGAAGTTGCAGCCTTCCAGAACTATGGTGGCGGCACGGACGATGCGACCTATCTGACCCTGAACGCGGCCTATGGCATTGCGTCGAACACAACCCTATCTGGCACCTATGCGCGTCGTGATCTGGACACTGCGGGTGTAACCGACATGGTTTCCCTCGCTGTCGAGTATGAACTGCAAAACGGCGTGACTTTGGGGGGAGCCATCGGGTACTCCGATGACAACGGAACAAACGATACGCTTTTGGGATTGAACATTCTGATCCCGCTTGGCGGCTAACACGTCTTCGAGTGCCCGTTTTTAAGGCGGGCACTCCATTTCAACGGAGTCGCGAAATGCGACACAGACCCATTCTGTGTATATGTGCCGGCCTTCTGGCCGCCCCAACTTTTGTGCAGGCCGAAAGCTGGACGCATCTTGGGGACCCTCACCTCAACGTTCTGCCAAGAACAGCAAAAGAGGCCGTACGCATTGAACAGGCAATCGGATCAGATATCGATCCCTCTGCACTCTCTCCTTTCGAGATTAATACAGCAGGCAAGGCAACCGTCGCTGCGCGAACGGACGAAACGGCCTTTGTGCAGCCTTCGGCAAACATGTCCTTTGAAGACGAATTGCTGTTTCGCGTCGGCGAGTCGCTGTTTGACAAGCTTTGGGTTTCGTCACCGTCATCGACCAAAGCCTCTGACGGGCTTGGGCCGCTTTATAATGCGCGATCATGTCGCCGCTGCCATGTAAATGACGGGCGCGGCCATCCACCGGAATCTCCGGACGACGACGCCATTTCCATGTTCCTGCGTGTCTCGATCCCTGCCGACTCTGCTGTTGGTCATGAAAACATCCAAGGCTATATCGCGTCCCGACCCGAGCCGACCTATGGCTTTCAATTGCAGGACCACAGCCTCGCCGGTGTGCCAGCGGAATACAGCCTTCGTGTCACATACGAAGACCTGCCCGTGACGCTTGCGGATGGCAAAATCGTCACTCTGAGGAACCCGACCTATCACACGGACAATCTAGGCTTTGGCCCGATGCACCCCGACGCAGAATTCAGCCCGCGCGTGGCCCCTCAGATGATTGGTCTTGGGTTGCTCGAGGCAATTCCCGTCACGGATATTCTGGCCAAGGCCGATCCCATGGACGCCAATGATGACGGAATCTCCGGGCGCCCCAATGTTGTTTGGTCCCTGGAGTATGACCAACCCATGCTGGGCAGATTCGGGCACAAGGCCGGATCACCAACCGTGCGCCAACAATCTGCCGAAGCCTTTTCCAATGATATCGGCATTTCCAACCCCCTGTTGCCCGCGCCATGGGGCGACTGCTCAGAGAACCAGCAGGCCTGTCGCACCGCCCCGCATGGCGACAAGGATGTCAGGGTTTTTGAGATCGATTCCGAAGCGCTGGATCTGGTCACCTTTTATTCGCGCAACCTGGCCGTTCCATCCCGACGCGATGTCAACGACACAGAGGTTTTGCGCGGCAAGCGTCTGTTTCACGAAACAGGCTGTGCCAGCTGTCATACGCCAGCTTATGTGACCCACCGATTGGCGGATCAGCCTGAGCAAAGCTTCCAGATGATCTGGCCCTATACGGACCTGTTGCTGCATGACATGGGCCCGGGACTTGCAGACAATCGGCCCGAAGTCCGCGCAAACGGACAGGAATGGAAAACGCCTCCGCTGTGGGGTATCGGTTTGACGCGACAAGTCAGCGGGCATACGTATTTTTTGCACGATGGTCGCGCGCGCTCGCTGCTTGAAGCCGTGCTTTGGCATGGCGGCGAAGCCGAACAAATGCGCGACGCTGTAATTGCCATGCCACGCGCCGACCGTGATGCGCTTATTAGATTTTTGGAGAGTTTGTGATGACCAAACTGCGCGCTATTGTCCTTGCTTTTGTGATGCCGGCTTTGGCGCACGCGGAAGGATCATCGCCAATTATTCAGGCGGTGGTTCAGGATCACATCCTGCCGCGGTACGAGACCTTTGCCAACGAAGCGACAAAGCTGGCCGATGCCGCACAAAGCGATTGCCGCGTGAACTCTGCGCCCTTGAAGGCCTCCTTCAATGACACTTTTGATGCATGGATCGGTGTCAGCCACCTCAGGTTCGGTCCCTCCGAACAGGACAACCGCGCCTTCGCTCTCGCCTTTTGGCCTGACAGCCGCAACAAAACACCCAAATCGTTGACCCGTTTTCTGGTTGATGGAGATCCGGCAGGGTTGTCTGCCGAGGCCTACCAAGAGGTTTCAATCGCAGCGCGTGGTCTCTATGCGCTCGAATTTCTTCTGTTTGACGATGTTGTCTCGACCATTGGCGACCCCCAGTATCATTGCACATTGGTCCAGACCGTAACGCAGGACATTGCCAACAATGCTCGCGCGATTTCGACGGACTGGGACAACACCTATGCAAACCTGATGATGCACCCATCGGAAAGTGGCCCGTACCGCACAGACACAGAAGCTCTGCAAGAGGCGTTCAAAGCCCTGTATACCGGCGTGGAATTCACCAAAGACACCCGTCTTGGTCGTCCCTTGGGCAGCTTTAACAAGCCTCGCCCCAAGCGTGCCGAAGCGTGGCGCTCGGGGCGCTCTTTGCGCAACGTCGAAGTCTCTTTGACATCGCTGCGCGACTTGGCCTCTGTGATTTCCGCCGATCATCCCGGTGTGGCGGCACGACTGGACAACGCTTTTATCTATGCTCTGGATATCGCAGCGACACAGGACGATCCCACATTTGCGAATATCGCGGACGTTCAAGGCTGGTTCGAGGTCGACACATTGCGTCAATCGCTCGAGGCAGTTCGCGAGATTTTGGCCGATGAACTGGCGCTTGCGCTCGAGGTCACCGAAGGCTTCAACGCTCTGGATGGAGACTAGGATGACAACGCGACGCGGGTTTCTGGGCGGTGTTTTGGCGTCGGGTTTTGTACCGGCGATTGGCTGGGCAGACGCAGGCTGCCCCGGCTTTCTGAATGCGGCACGTCAACCGGACGGGCAATATGTTCTTGTCGGGCTGACAAAAGACGGCGCAGAGCTGTTCCGTCTGCCTATTCCTGATCGTGGACATGCCGCAACGGCCCATCCTAATCGCCCCGAGGCTGTTGGCTTTGCCCGTCGTCCCGGAACCTTTGCCTATGTTGTTGATTGCAGCAGTGGCGCCATTTTGCATCGTCTGAACTCGCCCGAAGGGCGGCATTTCTATGGGCACGGCGCCTTTTCACAAGACGGCACAACCCTGTTCACCACCGAAAACGATTATGAACTCGGAGAAGGCCGCATTGGCGTCTGGGATGTTGCGGCCGGCTACAAACGGATCAGTGAATTCGCCAGCGGCGGGATTGGCCCACACGAGATCAAACGCATTCCCGGTCGTGAAACTCTGGTGATTGCAAACGGTGGGATCGACACCCATCCGGAGTCAGGCCGCACAAAGCTCAACATCCCGACGATGCAGCCCAATTTGACCTATCTGTCCCCAACGGGGCAAATTCTGGAAACGGTCTCGCTTCCTCAAAACATGCACATGAACTCGATCCGGCATCTGGCGGTTTCAAACGACGGTACGGTTGCATTCGGGATGCAATGGCAAACCACTTCCGAAGCCCCTGCCTTGCTGGGGTTGCACCAGATGGGCAAAGACCTTCGCCTTCCCGAGCTTCCCCAAGACATCCACCACCGCATGAAAGGCTATGTCGGTAGCGTGGCCATGACGCCGGACGGCACAGAGACTGCGATCAGCTCACCAAGGGGGGGTTTGGTTCTGGTGTTTGACACGCAAAGCGGTGCCCTGCTGAAAACTCTGGAAGAGCCGGATGTTTGTGGACTTGGGACGCTGGACAATGGATTTGCGATCAGCACAGGAACCGGACGTTTCGGCGCCTTTGAAGGCGCGGAGTTGTCACAAATCCGCAAGCATGATTTGCAGTTCGACAACCACTTGGTGGCGGTGACTGGCTGACCTCGACGGGGTGGCTTTGCCAAAGCGCGAATTTCCTGTATGGAACAGCCTTCCAAAACGGAAAGCGCGAGTCATGACACAACACCGTTCCGAACTGCTGATGCCAGCAGGCAATCTGCGTAAGCTCAAGATGGCCGTCCTGTATGGGGCAGATGCCGTGTATCTGGGCACACCAGACCTGAGCCTGCGTACAAAATCCGAATTCTCACTGGAAGATGTGATTGAGGGTGTGAACTTTTGCCATGCCCATGGCCGACGCGCCTATCTGACGCTCAACCTGTTTTCGCACAACAAAGACATTCCCAAATTCGAGGAATATCTGGAAACCGTGCGCAAGGTTAAACCGGACGGGTTGATCATCTCGGACCCCGGCGTCTTTCAATACGTGCGCGAACGTGCCCCTGAAATTCCACTGCATGTGTCGACGCAGGCCAACATCGCCTCTTGGTTGACCGTGAAGTTCTGGGAAGGCCAAGGCGCCGATCTGGTGGTTCTGGCCCGAGAAGTGTCTTTCCCCGAATTGGAAGAAATCCGCGCAGAATGCCCTGACATCAAACTCGAGGCGTTTGTGCATGGCGCCATGTGCATGACCTATTCCGGCCGTTGCCTGCTGTCGAACTTTATGGCGGAACGCGGTGCCAACCAGGGCAACTGTGCCAATTCCTGTCGCTGGAACTATAAGTTCCATATGCGCCTGAAAGACGGAACCATTCAGGAACTGATCGTCGACGAAGACAATCAGCACATGTTCGAGTTCCTGCTGGAAGAAGGTGTGCGCCCCGGTGAGTTCCTGCCGATTCAGGAAGACGAACGCGGCAGCTATATCCTGAACTCCAAAGACCTCTGCCTGATGCCAAAACTTGACGATTACCTGCGCATCGGCGTGGACAGTCTCAAGGTCGAAGGGCGCGGTAAATCCGAATACTATGCCGCCATCGTTGCACGCGCCTATCGTATGGCGATTGATGACTATTATGCCGATCCGGAAAACTGGAACGCTGCGGACTATATGGAAGAGCTGGATACCGTCGGCAACCGTGGTTACACGCTCGCCTTCCACAAGGGCCGCCTGACCAACCTCGCGCATGGATACGAGCAGACCGCAGCAATTGCCCAATGGGAATACGCCGGTTTTGTCACCGAAGTGAAGGACGACGCCTTCTTTGTTGAAGTGAAGAACAAGCTCGAGCCCGGTGATGTGATCGAGATCGTTTCTCCGGTGGCCCGCAACACGATCCTGCTGCGCGGGTACGAATATGAAATCGCTGCAACGGGTGAGAAACGCGAAGTCATCCACGGGTCCACAAAATCGGTGATCCGTCTGCCGTTCTCGCTGTTTGAGCATGAAGATATCAACGACCTGCGCACCAACTTCCCGCCCTATACGGTCTTGCGGAAAGAACGCGCGCTGACTGACGAACAGTGGAAGCGCCTGCAACTCGACAAAACGGCCTTGGCAATGGAAGTGAAAGACACGACCAACGAAACCGCCTATGTCCGGCGCCGTGATGCCTTGGTCGAAGCCATCGAAGCCGACACCAACACGCGTCGCTTCAAGACGAACCGTGCGGGCACCGAAGGGTGCTGTGGCAAAGGCTGCAACGGCTGTTTGATTTTCTGGCAGGACGACATGTATGCCAAGGCGCGCGACATCCTGTTGCAACGTAAACAGGGTGCCATGCTGACCAAAGCGGAAGCGGCGGAACTTAAACTGCCCGCCGCCGAGTAATCAGACTTTGTAAAAACAGTAACGATCCGGGGCTACGGTCTCGGGTCCACGCACCTGTTCAAAGCCGACCAAAGGCTGACCGGAAATCAGAACACCGCCCGGTGCCATGCATGCGCCGATAAGTGGCGAAAGACGTGCTGCTTCGGCGACATCCTTTTCTTTCTCACCAAAGCCAAAATCGTAATGTGCCAAAACGATCTTTGATCCGCTGCCTGCCAGCTTGATCAACATCTCTTCGGCTTCGCCCTGTAGGAAATCTTTCTCCGGCGGCACACAGGACGGGTGGCATTGCAAGATACGGTCGATGACCCAGATCCGGCGATCCGGCGCGATTTCACGCAGGTGATCATAGGTGCGGCCATTGCCAAGCCCCATATCTACGTAATCGCCAGCGGTATCGCCAACCATGGCGTGGCCCCATTCCAACCCGTCGCGCTGGGCTGCCAGTCGACGCATCATACTGTCCAGACGGCTCATGTCTGTTCCTTTTCATCATGGCGATACAGCACAATTGGCCCTTCGCACATTTCGTTTAAGAATTGTTTCGAGAATGCCCAGATATCGTCATCGTGGACAAGGTGATGGGTCAAATAACCAAAAGGTTCTGCGATGTCGGTTTTTCCGGTGCGACGATCCCGCAGCATCGCGACCGTGTTTTCAACCAGAACCTCAGGATCAACCAATCCGCGCGTACCACGCCAGAAGATGGGATCGAGATGTGTGTTGATCCGGGCCAGACCCGGCGCTGCTTCTGACTGCTTTCGGGGCAAGAATGTCGAGACCGCATCATAACCCAGATCGGCAAGGGCTGGCATGATCGCCGGATCTATCCGGTTCCATGGCGGCACAAACATCGGGGCCAGCCGCGCACCAAACATATCCTGCAAACGCGCTTTGCCTTTGCTCAGTTCAGCAACCACATCGTCCCGTGTCCGTGTCACACCAAACTCGGCCTTTTTCTGGTCAGCGGGCGCATGATTTTCGTGGGCCCAGCCATGCACAACAGGGATCAACATGCGTGTCTGGTCAACCTTGGCGACGAGCCCATTTGTGGCGTCACGCGGAATAATCGCAAGATGCACAGGAACACCCGCGTCTTCTGCCAGTTCAGTCAGATGAGACAGCGCATCGGTTGCTTCAATAGCGTCGTCATCGCGCCACCAGAATGGCAACGTCACACCTTCGGCCCGCCATTGGGCGAATTCCGTCCGCAGGGGCGTCCAGTTTACATTCACGCCGGTCCTCCTGCCAGACTTTCGAGGATTTTTACGGTCTGATCTGCGCCCTGCATTTGAAGGTCATCCCCATGTCGGCGCCCCTCTTGGATCACCTTTTCAACCAATGCCGCCATCATTTCCGCCGTCGCATCTTGTGCAGTCAGAACATACATTGCGCTTTGATGGGCAAGCGATTTCGCCCGCAAGGTTTGCTCGACTTCGCCGCCGTCATCAAACGGCACAAGAACCGCAGGAATGCCAGTCTGAAGCAGATCCAGAGCGGTGTTATAGCCGCACATGCTCACCGAGGCGGCCGCACCGTGTAGCATTTGGCGAAAGTCGGGGCGCACCCCTTCGATGGTGATATCAAGATCGCCTGCTCTTTGTTGCAGGGCCTCGATCCGCTGTGCCGCATCCGCCCCGCCGACCAGAAGACGCCAATGCCGGTCGCTCAGGCGCGCGGCGTCTACTGCACATTCAAAAAGAGCCTGTCCAACCGAGCCACCACCAGCACTCACCAGCACCTCGCCTTCCGCGACATTGTCGGGATGGGGCGATGACGCAGGCGGCGAGACAAACCCCGTGTAGCGCAGCAACTTTGCAACCTCTGGCGTGACCGGCCAGCTTTCCTCGAGCGCCACAATGCCCGGATCGGAATGCACCAACACCGCATCATAGTATTCTGTCAAAAGCGCTTGTGCTTTTTCCGCTTTCGAAGGCTTCGACGGAGGCGCCAGAATATCGCGGATCGAACAAACGATACGCGGGCGTATGTTCATTTCCTGTGCGGCTTGCAGTATCGCCTGAAACTCGTTCGACAATGAACGGCGTCCGAAAGGAAACAGTTCGGTCACAATCACATCGGGCTGAATATCGCGAAGTGATGAAACCGCCGCTTCGATGCGGCGCTGCATTAACGCATCGTCAACCTCTGTGGAATCTTCCTGCAACAAGCGGGAGAAATTGGTTCCATCCGAGGCAATCGAAGGCAACTGCACCAGATGAAGACCGGTATAGTCCATATGAGGTGCAGGGCGCCCCCCGGACATGACCCAGACATCATGCCCCGCACGCGCACAGGCCCGCCCAAGCGTCAAGGCGCGCGACAGATGGCCAGTGCCCAGCAAATGCGTGACGACAATGAGAACCTTCATGTGTCGGTGCGCTCTAGGCGAACAATGTCCGGATCCGCAATGCGTACGGTGCCGTCATCAACTTCGACGACAAACAACCTGTTCCGTTTGACCGCAAAGGGCGCAGGCCCCAGAAAATCCCATCCCGTTGCCTGTGCCAAAACCATACGCATGGTTCCGATATGACAAACCGCGATGCTGTCGCGTGTAAGCGAGAACAACCAAGGCGCAACGCGTGCCCACACCTCTGCCGGAGATTCCCCTTCCGGGGGGCGATAATCCCATCCCCAATACTCGATGTCGCGAAAGCCGGAATCCGGATCGGCCTTGAGATCGACCCCTTTGAGCCCTTCCCATTTCCCCCAGTCCATTTCTATCAACGCATCAACCGTGTCGGGATCGCGCCTTGCCACGATCTTGGCGGTATCACGGGCGCGCAACAGGGGGCTGGCATAGAGATCAGCGTCCTGCCAGCCTTGTGGCAACCGAAACGCGGACAGGTCAAGACGAGCCTGATCATCCAACGGGATGTCCGTGCGTCCCTGAATGCGGTGCGCCCGGTTCCATTCGGTATGACCATGTCGCATCATGGCAAAACGGATCATAATGTGTCCTCCACCAAGGGGCCAAGAACCGACCACAGTCGTGTTCGGGCGGCCCCGAGTAAATGTTGTTGTTTAACCAAATCACGTGCCTGCTTGGACCGCATGGTCCAATAGGTTTCCTGTTCAAACAAGGCATCAATCTCGGCAGCAACAAATGCAGGGTTACCTTGCTCGACCAATCCGGACGACGGCACGACATCTCGGACACCTGCGCGATCCTGCGCGACCACCGGCACACCTACCGCCTGAGCCTCGAGATACACCATCCCGAAGGCCTCGTTGACGCCCGGCCAGACGAAGGCACCCGCCCTTCCATAGGCCTGTTGCAGCTCCGGCTGATTGAGTTGCCCCAAAAAGTGAACGCGGTCTGCGTAGGGTTTGAACAAGGCCTCGACCTCAGCGCGCGCTGGCCCATCCCCCGCCAGATACAGGGTCCAGTTCGTGGTTTTCAAATGTCGCAAGCTTTGTGCAAGAATGTCATACGAGGCCAACTTGTCTCCGTGGCGCATCATACCCGCACTCAGAAGGGTTGGCCCCTCGGGTTGCGTCGGTTGTGGCAGATCATCCATCTGAAGGAACGGGTGCAACTGGACAAGAGGCTGCCCTTCCCGCTCGTAAGGTTGCAACCCTTCATAGTCCTGTGCGGTCAGGTAAAAGATCGCATTGGCCGCCTCGCAGGACGCATCAGCCAATCGTGCGAACCTGTCCCAAGGGCCGCCCAGACGTTTTGCTGCACGTGTTGCTTCAATCTGGAGGTAGGGAATGCCAAGCGTATTGGCCACAGAGGGCCCCAACAAATCCGGCGCCTTGTAATAGCTGTGATAAGTGACCCAAGCCGACCATCCGCCGGTTTCAATCAAACCCTGCGCTTCTTTGGCGGCTTGCGCGATCAAGACATCTTGGCGCGCCTCATCCCCTTTGCCGTCATAACAGCGAAACTCGGAAACCAACTCGGCGGTTACGCCACGGTCTGCATCCGTCAAGGCGCGCATCACCCCACGAGCCATTTCCCGATCTCCAGACGGAACCGTATGGTTAGGGGATTTCATTGGCGCGTAAAAGGCGATCTTTGACATCGGCTACTCGTCTGTCAGCGTCTTTAGCCGACGGTCCAGCGCATCAATACCAGGCGCCATCAGGAAGTGATCCGTCAGCCGCGCATAGGCGGCCTCGGCATATTCAAGACGCTGCGCAGGGTTCTGCGCTAGGGTAAGAATAGATGCGGCAAGGGCCGCGGGTGCATCATCCGACAGGATGCCGTGTTCACCGCTGGTGATGAATTCGGGGATCGCAGATACCGGCGTCGACAGGATACACAGCTTTTGAGAGGCTGCTTCCATCAATACATTCGGCAACCCATCCCGATCACCGTCACTTGCAATCCGGCTTGGCAGTACAAAAATATCCGCGTCCCGCAAAGCAGCTATGACATCAGGTTGATCACATGCCCCACGCCAAACGATCCTGTCCTGCAGCCCAAGCTCTGCGGCGCGTGCTTTGAGCGTATCGCCAAGCCCGCCCCCGCCGATATGTGTCCAGCGCCAATCAAGGTCCGTTGGCAGTTTAGCCAAAGCTTCGATCAGGTTATCAAATCCCTTTTTCTCGACCAGCCGGCCAACCGACAACAGTTCGAGCGTCCCCTCCTTTACCTGCCGTTCCGGTGGCAAAGGAAACCGCCCGAGATCCAGACCGTGGTAAATGAGTTCAACACGATCAGGCATGTCTGCCAATTCACGCAGGTGCTCTGCTCCGAACCGTGTACAGGTGGCAAGAAACGTCGCGCCGTGATCACGATACGAAAGCTTTTCTCGTTTTTCCCACTCGGGCGATGTCCAGATATCTTTTGCATGCGCCGAAACACCCCAACGCATCCCCCGCATGATCGCGGCATAGCGCGTGACCGACGCGGGCGTATGCATAAAGTGCGCATAAAGCGACCCGGTATCGTCAGGCATTTCGGCAGCCAGAACACAAGCCTGTCCAAACCGACGCAGGCGGTTACGGGTTTTGTCCCGCATGAGGTCTTTCCACCAAACGCCTAATGCCGTCCAGAACCCGCGTTTTGGAAGGTTGCGCAGAACCCCTTTGGCCACCCGCAAAGGTTCTTCATGCAGATACTCTGGCAAATACCGAACAGGCGCCTTTAACCGGTTATGAAGCGGATGGCGTTTCTTGTCCGTCGGAAACCGAAGCGACCAGATTTCGAGGTTGTGACCCTTTTCTTCCAGCGCAACAAGTTCCTGCGCAATGAAAGTTTCGGACAGGCGCGGCCAGCCTTTTACGACAACCGCGAGCCGTGGAGATGTGCGTTTCATGCGGCCCCTTGCGCGCCTTCCAGCTGAAGCATTCGCATCGACCGGTTTGAGACAAAATCCAGCCCATCCAACAATCCCGGCACAAAAGCCGCAGAGGGTGCGGGTTGATCGGGAAGAGCGCGAATTGCAGCGATCATCGAGGCGACAGTCAATCCATCGCGGTATTCATCCAGAACACGAACCAGACCCATTTCTTCGGCCCTGTGCGCACGAATATACTGTTCGAGCCTTGGCTTGGTACGTGGAACGATCACGGCGGGTTTGTTAAACGACAGCATTTCGCAAAAGGTATTGTACCCCCCCATCGAGACAATGCCCTGTGCGCCGGCAATAAGGTTTTCGATGCGGCTGTCAAATCCGGTGGTCTGAACACGCCCTTCAAGGGCCGCAACACGCGCCTCGAATTCGGCGCGCTGCTCTCCTGACAGGAAGGGGCCATAGACCAGTTTGGCATTTGGCTTGAGAGAGGGGTCGGTTTCATAGGCCGACAACACAAGGTTCACCATGCCTGCCCCATCACCGCCGCCACCGGGGGTGATCAGGATGTAAGGTTCATCGGGGATTTCGCCCTCTTCCAAACCTTCGCGGCGAAGATATCCTGTGTATTTGATCCTCGAACGGAACGCTGAGGAGAAATCCAAACCTGCAGTCGGGTCATAAATCGACTGCAACCCATAAACCCAAGCTTCGTCGTAATAGCGTTCGGCCGCTTCTACGGCGCCTTTGCGGTCCCATTCGGCGCGCAGCACTTCGGGTTCATCCAGAACGTCCCGCAGCCCAAGAACAATATGCGCCTTGCGCTTGTTTTTGAGCCAATCCAGCGCCGGAATAAGCTCTCCACGAAAACCGGTCGGCTCTTTGTCGACGATCAGGATATCGGGATTGAAATGAACCGCCGCCGATTTGATCAATCCGGCGCGCAGTTCGGTGGTTTCATCAATATCCAGCCCAAGAGTTTCGGACGCATAAGACCCGTCCGGATTCTTGGTCACGCCTGGAAGGCGAATGTGGTCAACGCGGTCGGGAAAGGTAAAGCGGCCAGCAACCGGCGAACCTGTCAGGATGATCGCGGAAATCCGCGAATCCGCTCCGGTAATGGCACTGGCAAGTGCGCGCGAGCGGCGCAAATGCCCCAAGCCAAAGGTATCATGGCTATAGAACAGAACACGGGGCGATTGCCGCCCTGCCGTTTGCCCCATTGCTTTCGCCCCATCTGCCAACAGACCGTGCTCCCGCTTCGAATCTCTTTAAAGGCGCAGGTCCGACTCGGACCGCGCCAATGCCCCTTTGATATCGTAAAGCATCACA
Organism: Shimia thalassica; assembly: GCF_001458215.1. Taxonomy (GTDB): domain Bacteria; phylum Pseudomonadota; class Alphaproteobacteria; order Rhodobacterales; family Rhodobacteraceae; genus Shimia; species Shimia thalassica. The sequence goes on from NZ_CYTW01000004.1 coordinate 56,066, forward strand.
TCCGGCTTTCCGAGTGCTCTTATCGCTTCCGCACCCATATCTGCAAATTCGGTATGTGCAACTGCAACAATGATGCCATCATATACTCCTGCATCCGGTTCTGAAACCGGGGAAAGGCCATACTCGTGCTGAACCGCATCGGCATTGACCCAAGGGTCCCAGACATCCACGTCCACCGAATAGCTTTGAAGTTCGTCAACGATGTCGGCAACACGCGTGTTTCGCGTATCCGCGCAGTTTTCCTTGAAAGCAAATCCCATAATCAGGACGCGGGCACGCGCAGGGTTTTCCTTGCGCGCCAGCATCGCCTTGATCAGCTGTTGCGCGACATGCCGCCCCATATGATCGTTGATCCGGCGCCCCGCCAAAATCACCTCGGGATGATACCCCAGCTGTTCGGCGCGATAGGTAAGGTAATAGGGGTCAACACCGATACAGTGCCCCCCGACCAAACCCGGCCGGAACGGCAAAAAGTTCCATTTTGTTCCAGCGGCCTCAAGAACCTCGAGCGTATCCAGACCCAGCCTTGAAAAAATCAGAGAAAACTCGTTCACCAACGCGATGTTGAGGTCGCGCTGGGTATTTTCGATCACCTTGGCAGCCTCGGCTGTCATGATCGAACTTGCCTTGTGAAGGCCAGCCTTGACCACGGGCGCATAGATCGCCTCGACACGTCCCAAGGTCTCGGCATCCTGTGCAGAGATCACTTTCACGATGGTTTCAACGGTATGTTCCTTGTCGCCCGGATTGACGCGTTCCGGAGAATACCCCAACTTGAAGTCCACGCCGGAGACGAGACCGGTTCTTTGCGACAACTCGGCGCCGCAGACGTCCTCGGTGACACCGGGATAGACGGTTGATTCCAAAATCACCAGATCGCCCTTGCGCAACCAAGGCGCAATGCTTTTGCAGGCTGACCGGATCGGCCCAAGATCGGGTTGCTTGGCATCGTTGATCGGGGTGGGCACCGCGATGATATAGGCGCTGACATCTTCGAGGTCTTCCGGATCGCAAGAAAAATGGACTGATGCCGATTTAAACGCCTCGGGCGCCATTTCACCGTTCGAATCTATGTGGCTACGAAGCCCCTGAACGTGATCTTCGTGTGTATCGAAACCGACAACATCGAAACCCTCCCGGGACAACGCCAACGCAAGGGGCAGTCCGACATAACCCAGTCCAAGAACTGCAATCTTTTCTAATGCTTCGAAACCCACGTTACCTCGCCAGACTTTACCTGATTTAGTATTACGTTCTGCGCTAGCGAAAAGTTGGGATAATGTCACCCCCAAAGCCTAAATCGCCCCTAATCACCTCACGCAGCCAACATCTTGAAGGTAAAACGCCATCGTGGTTTGCCCCTTTGCGTTCATTGAGTTAATTCTTTCCAGATACACTCCTTTACGGCGGCGCACATGCTTTATCGTTTCCTAATTCTCTTTCTGACTTTGGTTTTCATGTCTCAGGCAGCGCCCGATGCGCTGGCTCAGGAAAGCACGTCGGAAAACGGCGACACTTCCGAACTGTCAACGGCGCTCAAGGCCGCTGCTGAATCAGGGGTGAGCGTGGTGATCATCGACTCTGACGGAAAGATTGCGGGGACAACGACAGCCACCGCGCCCGAAGCAACCTCGCCCGAGAGTGCAGCGGATTCCGCCGATAAGATGACAATGATCATGAAGGGGCAAAAGCGCGCCGATGATTTCCGCAAGGTCTTCAAGGACAGAATGGAAGCCCTGCCGGCAGCGGTTAATGAAGTGCTATTTGTCCTGCGAGCCTCAAGCCCCGACGGCCAGATCTTCACCTTCGCGAAAACCCTGATGTGGACGCTCGCGCTTTTGGCTGTGGGAATTCTTTTCGAGCGGGAGATTTTCGGCAAGCGCCTTGCCCGAGGATTCGTTGTGTCGCGCATTCAGGAGAACCCCCATGGGTATTCTGAAAAGCTGCCCTTCCTTGTGTTCCGCTTCTTTGCGGGATGTATCGGCGTCATGGTGTCGGTACTTGTGGCGTCGGTCCTTGGCACCTTGTTGTTCGGCAGCACCGAAGACACAGCGATTGAATTCACGATCCTGACCATTGTTGCGGCCTATTCTCTTGTTCGCATTACATCGCTTGTCTGGCGCATGATCCTGTCTCCGTATCTGGAACAGTACCGCATCCCGAATTTTTCGACTCCAGACGCAAAACGGTTGCATCGCTGGCTGTTCATGATGGCCACGATGGATATCTGCACGATGTTCTTTGGGCTTTGGCTGTCGGAACTGGGCCTGAACTATGATGTCTATGCGATTGGCGTGCTGGCTCTGACAACTTTGTTTGCGCTGTTCAACTTGCTGCTGATCCTCGTCAACCGGCGCGCCATCTCGAACGCCATTCGCGACGGTCGCCCGTTGAAGAGCGTGACATTGGCCACACGGCTTGCCAGCCAGCTCTGGGCACCGTTGCTTAGCCTCTATGTGATCTATGGCTGGATGCGTCTCAGTGTTGATCTGGTGCTGGACCGCGAGCAGGCCCTGCCGTTGATCGCGGGAGCGTATATCATCTTTACGTCGATTATCGTGGTCTATGCGACGATCAACTATGGGATCGAGAAATACTTCAATCGCTCACGCACCATCCGCGAGTTGAATACCGCCGCAGAAGAAGCCCTCCTTGCCGCAGAAGAAAGCGGTGTCGAGGACGAAGTTTCCAAATCCCTGATGGAAGAGTTGCGCGACGAAATTGACTCGCGACGGATCAACACCTTTGAGGACCTCGCCCAGCGGATATCCGGCATTCTGGCCCTTGTTGCGGGCCTCTATGCCACCCTCACCATCTTTGGCGGGGAACAGCTTGTGGCGGATGAAGGTTTGATCGGGCGTTTTCTCGACGTCGTGATCATCATTTTCATCGGCTACATTGTTTTCAACTGCTTCCGCATCTGGATCGACAGCAAGATTCGCGAAGAACAGGGTGACATCAACGAAGAAGCCGAACTGGGCGATGAGGGGGGGGAGACAGGAGCGAGCCGCCTTGCGACCCTCTTGCCCCTGTTCCGGAATTTCATTCTGATCGTGATCCTTGTCACGATCACCCTGATTATTCTGATGGAAATTGGCGTGAACGTAAGCCCGCTGTTTGCTGGTGCCGGTGTTGTCGGTCTGGCAATCGGCTTTGGCGCCCAGACACTTGTGCGGGATGTCTTCTCGGGCGCGTTCTTCCTGTTTGATGACGCCTTCCGCAAAGGCGAATACATCGACATCGGCGGCGTCAAAGGCACCGTCGAAAAAATCTCTGTGCGGTCGTTCCAGCTGCGTCACCACCTTGGGCCCCTTCACACGGTCCCGTTTGGCGAAATCCAGCATCTTACGAACTATTCCCGCGACTGGGTTATTATGAAACTGCCGCTGCGTGTGACCTATGACACTGATGTCGAACGCGTGCGCAAGATGATCAAAAACCTTGGGATCGAACTTTTGGATGATCCGGTGATTGGGGATAACTTCATTCAGCCCCTGAAATCGCAGGGTGTGATCGAGATGCAGGACTCGGCCATGATCATTCGAGTCAAATTCATGACCAAACCCGGTGACCAATGGCTTGTCCGTAAGAAAGTCTTTCAGGAAATCCGCAGCCTCTTTGAACGCGAAGGCATCCGGTTTGCACACCGCGAAGTTACCGTTCGCCTTGCAGACGAAGACGCCGCAGCAGCCGATCTTACACCAAAGCAAAAAGAAGCAATCGCAGGCGCTGTTCAGGGCGCGATCGACGAAGATGCGTTTCTGGATGATGATGGCGGGGATGATCGCTGATCTCGCGGACCGGACAGCACGCGGTTTCCAAAGACCCTTTGTCAGGACCACGTTCCTGAGGTGAGACAAAGAAAAAGAGGCCCGCTGGGGCCTCTTTTTTGTGTGTTATTGATCCGTCCCAAGGCGACCGTGCAAGTTGCTGTCGGTTCCGCGCCGTTAGCTGCGATTCGGATCCAAGGCGTCTCGCAAACCATCCCCGAAGAAGTTGAACGCAAGAACCACCACAATGATGGGCAGCATCGGAATAGCCGTCCATGGGTAAATCTCGATTGAGGCAAGGTTCTGTGCATCGTTCAACATAACCCCCCAGCTGACGGCTGGAGCCCGCAATCCAAGTCCAAGGAAGGACAGCGCGGTCTCGCCAAGGATCATCGCCGGTATCGACAAAGTCGCACTAGCAATCAGGTGGCTGAGGAAGTTTGGCAAAAGGTGCTTGCGGATAACGCGGCTTGGTTTTGCCCCCATCATCTCAGCGGCGCGCACAAACTCTTCTTCCCGTAACGACAGGAATTTGGATCGCACCGCACGCGCCAATCCCGGCCAATCCAATATCCCGAGAATTATCGATATGATGAAGAACACCGCAACCGGCCCCCAGTGCGACGGCACCGCCGCAGACAGAGCAAGCCACAAAGGCAGTTCCGGCAATGACCGCAAAATCTCAATGACGCGGTTGATAATCCAGTCCAGAAATCCGCCAAAATACCCTGCGATACTGCCCAGAACGATGCCAATCACAAAGGATACCGTAATCCCGACCAAACCAACCGTCAGAGAAAGCTGTGCGCCATACATAATGCGCGAGAACACATCGCGCCCAAGTCTGTCGGACCCCCAAAAGAACACGGTGGCCCCTTCTGGCGCGCAGAACAGGTGCTTTGTCGTCGGGAACAATCCGGCCAGTTTGTATTCTCCGCCGTCACAGAAGAACTCGAGCGGTGCGGGCGCGGTTCTGTCCTGAATATACTCCCAACTGAAATTCTCCAGATTCACCTCGGCGGAAATCGGATAGACATACGGCCCGATGAATTCACCTTCATGAAACAGGCGTACCATCTGGGGCGGGGCATACAGGTGATCTTCCAGACGCTCGTTTGGCGTATAGGGAGACAGGAAGCCTGCAAATGGCAGCATGAAATACGACAACAGCAAAAAGAGTGCCGAGATCAGCCCGAGCTTGTGTTCCTTGAAGCGCAGCCAGACCAGCCAGCCGTTGGACATATCCAACTCTGCATTGCGGGCCTCTTGACCAGTATCCGGTTCGTAAGGGGCGTCGTCGATATAGCGTCCGTCTGGTAGGGTCGTCATCAGGATCGTCCTCCAAAACGGATACGCGGATCAAGCAAGGCCAGAAGCAGATCCGAGACCAGGGTGCCGATCAAGGTCAGCAAAGCCACAAACATCAAAACAAAGGCGGACAGGAATTGGTCTTGGGACTTCAAAGAAGTCAGCAACACAGGACCAATGGTTTGCAGGCCCAAAACGACCGAAACAAGAACCGATCCCGATACCATTGCAGGCAGCAACGTGCCGATGTCTGCCACAAACGGGTTAAAGGCAACGCGAAGTGGGTATTTGACCAACATCCGGCTTTCCGACATGCCCTTGGCCCGTGCCGTTTCCACATAAGGTTTGCCCAGCTCATCCAGAAGATTGGCCCGCAACCGCTGCATCATAGCCGCCGCGCCGGATGTCCCGATCACAAACGTCGGAATGATCAGGTGCACAAGCACGGACATCATTTTTTCAAAGGACATGGGCTGCCCTTCGAATTTCGGATCCATCAGGCCACCAATCGGCAGGTTCAGATAGCGGTTGCCGTAGTAGAAAAGGATCAATGCCAAGAGGAAGTTTGGCGTCGCCAATCCAAGGTAGCCAACAAACGCAGAGGTGTAGTCCACCCATGTTTTGGCACGCGCCGCGGCCAGAACACCCAAAGGCAAGGCAACGGCATAGACAAACAGGATCGCCGCCAAATTGACCAACACAGTCAGCCAAAGAGCGCCGCCCACGATTTCAGAGACAGGGCGGTCAAACTCGAAGGACCAGCCAAACTCGCCTTGCAGCATCCCTGCAAAACCGTTGGGCCCGGGCGCGAACCCCATCCAGATAAGGTACTGTTCCCAGAGCGGGCGATCCAACGCGTATTCCTGTCGAAGGAACTCGGCCTTGGCGATACCGCTTTGCTGACCCGTGGCGCGCAATTCGTTGATCTGGTTGGACAGGTAATCTCCGGGTGGCAAATTGATAATGGTAAAGACCAGAACCGAAACCACCAACAGCGTTGCCAGCATCGTTATCAGGCGGAAAATGGCGAAGCGAATCATGGCCATGTCGTCACTCTCCTGCCTGCTTGAACCAGAACTCGTCCGGACGGTGCACACCAAAGTGCGCGCCGGGCGACCATGCCCAAAGCGCCTCTTCGGGGACGTTCTGCAAACGGTTGTTCACAACAACAGGTTGGCGTGCGCCCTGAAGCAAACCAATGGCAAAAACCTGATCTGCGTGGATATCAACCATTTCCTGCCATGCAACGCTGCGCTCGGCGTCGGTGGTGGCGTTGCGCCATTGCTCTGCCAACTCCATGAGGCGCATGGCCTCTGGCGTGTCAGGTGCTTCGCCAGCGTCCCCGTGCGTCTGATAATGTTGGCCCCACATCGGCCATGAAAAGAATTCCTGCTGCTGCGGTGCCACGTACACGGGCGGTGTATAGGGCTGGGCCAATCCGTTATCCCAACCAAACCATGTCGCCGCCATTGTGCTGCCGGAATAGACTCGGTTGCGCAGTATATCGCGCTCGAGGGGGCGCATTATCAGCTTGACGCCCAAGGACCGCCAGTTGTCGATCACGATCTGAAGGGCGTTTTCCACCTCTTGGCGTTCGCCCGCCGTTTCAACCACCAACCAGAGCGGCCGACCATCGGGCAACAAACGTGTGCCTTCTTTGTTGCGTTCTTTCAGACCAATTTCATCCAGCAGGGCATTGGCCTGTGCTAGATCATAATCGGCCCACGCCTTCAGGTTTTCTTCTTTGAAGAACGGGCTGGCGGGCAGCATCGTCATGCCGCCTTCTGTGGCCAATCCGAAATACAGAACCTTGTTGATGATTTTGCGATTGATCCCAAGAGACAGGGCGCGCCGGAACCGCACATCACGGATCAGACCCCGCCATTCAGGATCGCTATAATTCATGTTGAGGTAGATTGCGATCTGGGACGCCGTGCCGTTCTTCCAGAGGTGCGCCTTGTAGTCACCCGTTGCCTCACCCTTTTTGAGAATCGCGATGTCCTTGAAGGCAAGGCCACGCGCCTGAAGATCAACCTCGCCAGCGTTGGCCTTGGCGGCCACAAGACCGGGGCTAACGACATTCATCTCGATAATATCAATATAAGGAAGCTGCGTGCCTGCGGTGTCTACACGGTGGAAATAGGGGTTCCGAACAAACAGGAAACGGCTTTTGCCTTCGTTGGTTGCCAGCATCCAGGGCTGCAGCGTGGGCAAGTCCGCGTTGTCGAACTTGTACATGTTATCCAGCTTGTTGTGCAGCGCAGCCCAGCTGCGCACACGTTTTTCACGCAACCGGAGCCGCAGCTCTTCCTCTTCGGCATAGGCCGCATGAAACGGCTTGAGATAATGAGATGGGCGAAACAGGAACGGCGGGCGCGCTTCTGCCAATTCCTGAATGAACTGCGGGTTGGGCCGCGTCCATTCATAAATCACCGTATGTTCGTCAGGAAAAGTAACAGTGGGCAGTTCTTCGTCTACACGCAGAAATTCGAGCGGCCCCGATGGAGACAGGTCGGGATTATTGGCGACATCTTCCCACCAATAGCGGAAATCTTCGGAAGTGAACGGCGCTCCATCAGACCACATATGGCCGGGGCGCAAACGCAGCGTGAACTTGCGATTTTCTTCGATATCCATGCCGAGCAAAAGGTCCGGCACAATGATATAGTTTTCGTCATAGCCAACAAGCCGTGCATAGCCATAGACCACCATCTGACGCACATCTTTCGTGCGCGTGACCAAGGTGCGAAGAGTGCCCCCTTGTCGTCCGGTTACGCGGCCCTTAGCCTCCATGTCGACGACTTGCGGCTCTGCGGGGACACGTTCTGCAACGGGCGGCAAATGGTTGGCCTCGACTTCGGCCTTCCAAAATTCGCTTTCGCTATATTGCGCGAAAGCTGCACTTGCGAGAATGCAGAACCAAAGAGATGTCAGGAATGTCTTAATCATAGAAGCGTACCATATGTCCCGGCCCCGTTTCGGTCAGCGGCGGCGCGTGTTGCCCATCAAAGCGGAACTGTTCTGGCCACGTTGACGGATCACCCGCCCCTTGCGACACGACGTTCAAATCAATCGGGCGATTGATATCCGGCTCTGGCTGCGCGGCCAGCAATGCGCGCGTGTAAGGATGTTTTGGATCATAGAACAAGGCTTCGGGCGGGCCTTGCTCAACCACCAGACCGCCGCGCATCACCGCAACCTCGTCCGCAATCCGCGCCACAACGGCAAGGTCATGGCTGATAAACAGATAAGATAGGTTCATTTGATCGCGAATTTCCTCGAGCAGCTGAAGAACCTGTTCTTGCACGGACACGTCCAGCGCCGAGGTCGGTTCGTCACACACCAGAAACGTCGGCCCCAGCATCAACGCGCGCGCAATGGACAAACGTTGGCGCTGGCCGCCCGAAAAGGCATGGGGATACCGCGTCAGCATGTTTTCACTCAACCCGACCCAACGCAGCATTTCGACCGCACGATCCGTGCGCTCTGCAGCGGTGCCGATGCCGTGAATGTCCATGGGTTCGCACAAGGCTTCTTTCACCCGCATACGGGGGTTCAGCGTCGAATAGGGGTCTTGGAACACCATCTGTGCGTTGCGTTGAAAATCGAGACGCTCCGCATTGTTGAGGTGTTGAAGGTCTACAGCCTCGGCATGGGTGTCCGGTTTGAACAGAATTGATGCACCGGGATCCGCTCGTTCCGCGCCCAGTGCCATTCTGGCGCAAGTGGTTTTGCCCGACCCGGATTCCCCGACAACCGCAAGCGTCTTGCCGCGTTCGACCCCGAACTCGATACCCCGCACCGCATAGACGTGTGTCTTTGGATGCCAAGGTGCAGAGCCTTTGAGTGTATACGTCTTGGAAACATTCTTCATTTGAAGGATGAAATCCCGATCCGCATCCAATGCCTTGTCTTCTGTCGCTTCGGGAATCTTGGGGGCCGCTGCGAACAGATCGCGCGTATATCCGTGTTGCGGATCACCCAAAATCTGTTGGGCTGTGCCCGCTTCCATGACGCGCCCGCGATTCATAACCGTGACCCTGTCTGCCATGTTCGCCACCACACCCAAATCGTGTGTGACCAGAACAACGGCCATCCCAGTGTCTTTCTGAATATCTTTGATAAGCCCCAAAACCTGCGCCTGGGTGGTCACATCAAGAGCTGTTGTCGGCTCGTCCGCAATAAGCAGATCCGGTTTGCCAACGATGGCCATCGCAATCATGGCGCGTTGGCGCATCCCTCCCGAAAGTTCGAACGGATAGGACCGGTAAATACGTTCAGGGTCCTTGAATCCCACACGATCAAACGTATCCAGCACTCTTTTTTTGGCGTCGCGCCCGTTGTCTTCACCATGAAGGCGCAGAACCTCGATCACCTGGTTCCCAATTCGGTGCAACGGAGACAGCGACCGCATCGGTTCCTGAAAAATCATGGAAACCCGATTGCCCCGAATGTCGCACATGCGGCGTTCGCTCAGGTCCATAAGGTTAAGAGGTCCGTTTTCACCCGCCAGTGTCACCGATCCGGCACGAATCTGTGCGGCTGCAGGCAAAATACGCAATGCAGCGCGGCAGCTGAGTGTTTTGCCAGAACCACTTTCCCCAACTAGGGCAAGGGTTTCACCCTTTTCAACGGAAAAGCTGACGTCGTTTACCACGGGCGGGGCTTTGCCAAAGCCAATCGTAAGCCCTTCAACCTTCAAAAGTGCAGTCACGCCAACTCCCTCATTCGCGCCCTTACGCGAAAATACATCCAGAGGCCCCGTCTAAGCGCGAGACTTCCCTGCTCAAGAGAGTGAAGCACAAATGCCTATCTCCAAGCAAGCCGCTTGTCCTTTGCCAACCTACCAGCTTTGCGACGTTTTCGCAGAAGTTTATCAGAAGGCTGTCAATGCTGTGCGATCTGGTCTAGGACCATCTCGCAACGTTTTTTTGACAGGAGCCAGCAATGAGCCGCTTGGATGTCTTCATTAACAGAATGGTATCACAACGCGCCTGCTTGGACTTTGCGATTGAGCAGACCCGTGGCATGGCCGGACCCGTATTTGAACTGGGTTTGGGAAACGGCCGCACGTTTGATCACATGCGTGAACGGATGCCCGAGCGTGACGTTTATGTTTTTGAGCGCAAAGTCGAATCCAATCCGGCCTCTACGCCCGAACCTGAAATGACGATTCTGGGTGATGTGCGCGAAACGCTTCCACAATCCCTCGAACGATTTGGTCCAACGGCCCACCTGATCCACGCAGATCTCGGGGGGCACAACCTCGAGAAAAATGTGCAGTTCGCGCGCGAAATTTCGCCACTCATCGAACCGATGCTTGCAGTCGGTGGTATTTTCGTTTCAAGCGATCGTATGTTTTTCACATCCCTGACAGAGCTGCCTTTGCCAGCAGATGCAATTGAAGGACGTTGCTTTATTTACAGGCGAGACGCTTAAGAATTCCACATTTTTCGCGATTTTGGGCGTAAAGTTGGTACAAATGATGTGATTGAAGAAGAGATGGGGCGTACTGCGACCCGTGCTTAGATGAAATAAAGGAATTTGGCACTTATCGCCAAACGAGGACATTGATGACAAAGGCACCGTCCAGTTTTTCCAAATTTGCTGAACGCCATTTTCGCCTAAGCGGCAAAGCTTTGATCGAAAATGGTCACCCTTATTTTGTTCCGACAGATGTGCTTGAAACCCAGTCCGACCAATGGCCCGATGGCTATTTGTCGATGTCGCATTACGACTATCTGGGCCTCATGCATCATCCGCGCACGGTCGCGGCTGCAAAAGCCGCGCTTGATATGCACGGAACAGGTGTCGGGGCATCGCGTCTGGTTGGCGGCGAACGCCGCGCGCATCAACTACTCGAAGCGGATTTGGCCGATTTCCTAGGTGTGGGCAGCACCCTGTCGATCATTTCCGGATACCTGACCAATGTGACCCTCATCGGCCACATTGCCGGACAGCGCGACCTCGTGATCGTGGATGAGTTGGCCCATAATTCAATCATGATGGGATGTCGTGGCGGAAAATTCGGCTTTGAAACCTTTCCCCACAACGACCTTGAGGCGCTGGACAGGTTTCTGACCGATCACCGGTCGGACTATGCCCGCGTTCTGATTGTGACCGAAGGTCTGTTTTCGATGGACGGGGACATTACGGATTTGCCCCGCCTTCTTGAGATCAAGGAAGCCCACGAAGCCTGGCTGATGCTGGACGAGGCGCATTCTTATGGCGTTCTTGGTGCCACCGGGCGCGGTCTTTGTGAACATTTTGGCGTTGATCCCAAACGGATCGAGCTGGCCGTGGGCACGCTTTCCAAAAGCTTTGCGAGTTCGGGTGGTTTTATCGCGGCAGACGCAGAAGTCATCGAATGGCTTCGATTTACGCTGCCCGGTTTCATTTTTTCCGTCGGACTGTCGCCCGCCACAACGGCAAGTGCCCATGCGGCGCTGGAAATTTTGAAGGAAGAGCCCGAACGCGTCACGCGTTTGCGGACGACCTCGCGGCAATTTCTAAGGCTGGCGAAAGAAGCCGGTCTGAATACAGGAGATGCACTCGGCGAAGCCGTTGTCCCCATCCTGTTTCCTACAGCTGACGAGTGTATCTATGTGTCCGAGACCCTGATGAGCCTCGGGATCTACGCCCCGCCGGTTGTGCATGTAGGTGTCCCCAAAGACCTGCCACGTATCCGGTTTTTCCTGTCACACACGCACTCGCAGCGAGACATCGAGCGTGTCATCCGTGAAATCTCGTATGCCGTCTTCTGCTTGAAAAAAAAAGACATGCGGCCAGTTGCCGAGTAACAATGTTTTTACCTCGCTTTGTCGCGATATTGTGTTTTTTGATGTGCCTGTACGCCCCAACGGTGCAGGCCGAGCCTCAGCTGACGCTCATTTCGTCAGAAACCACCCAAACCCTGCCCTCGGCGCAACCGGGCTGGCCAACACCAAGCGATCCCGGCATGGTGTTTTTCCTGCAACGCTCGATTAGCAAGAACGTTGTGGTTTATGCCGCCCAATTCGAAGACGACGGATCACTCAAGCGGCGCCCCATAGATGCATTCTGGAGACGCTATAGCGACGACGGCACCGGCAGAGGACAGATCAAGGATTTGCGGTTTTTTGAATCCCGGCTGGCTTATGGCGTTTACACTTATCCCACAGGGCGCGCCGGAGAATTTGACCTGCGCTTTGCCGCCCTTCCGGACCTGCCACTGACACTGCGGCAAGAGCGCCACAATCAGGCATCACTCTGGGCAAGATTAGATGAAGAAGACTACAGGCTGGTTTACGGCTACGTCGAAATCGATCAAAAAGCGCTCATTCCACGCGTAGAACGCCTTCGGCTCTATACAATAGACGTCAAAACGGGCAGTTACGTGACACATATTCTATCAGTTACGGGTGGGGCCATTCCCGAATGAACGACACCAATAAATCAGGAATTCGCACCGCAATCGTGGGCGTCGGCAATTGCGCAAGTTCAATTATTCAGGGCGTTTCCTATTGCCGCGCCTTCGGTGAAGATGCCATCGGCGTGAGCTTTCCGGAACTGGGTGGGTACAAACCCGGTGACGTTGAACTGGTCGCCGGCTTTGAGGTTGATGCCCGTAAGGTTGGTAAAACTTTGGGCGAAGCCGCATTCGCAGCCCCGAACTGTACCGAACGCTTTCACACTGATCTCGCGGATCAAACCGCAATGGTCTATCGCGGCCCCGATCTTGACGGTGTAGCCGCCCACATGCTGGCAAGCCCCGAAGACCGCAGTTTTCGATTGTCTGAGGCCCCTGCCCTCAGCAAAGAAGAAGTTGTCGCCGTTTTGAAAGAAACCGGCGCCGAAGTCATGATGATTCTTCTGCCGGTCGGGTCACATCAGGCTGTTGCCTTCTACGCGGAATGCGCCATCGAAGCTGGATGTGCATTGGTAAACGGCATCCCCGTTTTTGTGGCGTCGCACCCTGTTTGGGCCGAGAAATTCAAGGCTGCCGGACTTCCTATTCTGGGCGATGATTTCAAGGCTCAGCTGGGCGCAACCATCGTTCACCGCGCATTGGCAAACCTTGCTGATATGCGTGGCGTTCAGATTGATCGCACCTATCAGTTGAACGTTGGTGGCAATACCGACTTTCTGAACATGTCCGACCACAGCCGCCTGACGCTCAAGCGTGAAAGCAAGACAGAAGCCGTGCAATCGGCCATGGACCAACGTCTTGAAAACGAAGATATCCGCATCGGGCCGTCCGATTACGTACCGTGGCTGAACGACCGCAAGGTTGCCTATATTCGTCTCGAAGGACGCCTTTTCGGTGGCGCACGCACCAACATTGAACTGCGTTTGGATGTAGAAGACAGCCCAAATGCCGCCGCAGAAGCCCTTGCCGGTATCCGTCTTGCGCGTATCGCGCTGGATCGCGGTCTGTCCGGTTCGGTTGATGCTGCCAGCGCCTTCCTGTTCAAACATCCACCGGTGCAACTCGAAGACACCAATGCGCATGACATGCTAATGGCTTTTGCGAACGGAGACGGGGAACAGGCCTGATGCGCCCTGCCTTTGTCACTGGCGGATCAAGCGGCATTGGCTTTGCCGTTGCGCGACAGTTGGCAGAAAAAGGTCACGACATAGCGCTTTTTGCGCGTGACCAGATGCGATTGAACGCGGCCAAAGCCTCTATCGTTGCGCGGTTCCCGCATATTCGGGTTGAAACCTTTGCCGTGGATGTCAGCGACCAATCCGCATTTGTCGCAGTACTCGAGCGGGCCCTTGCGGTGCTGGGAACGCCCGAATACGCGATCGCCAGCGCGGGTATCGCAGAGCCGGGTTTGTTCACGGAACAAGACATCGACCTGCATGAACGCCACATGGCGATTAACTATTTTGGTAGTCTCTATTTCACCCGCACCTTGACCCAGCCCATGATAGAAGCAGGCGGCGGGCGGATCGGTTTGATCTCTTCGGGGGCCGCCTTTTTTGGCATTTACGGGTATGGGGCCTATGCCCCCTCAAAGTTCGCGCTGCGCGCCCTTGCAGAAGTGTTGCATCTTGAGCTCGAGCCGCACGGCATCGTGACGACGCTGTGTTATCCACCCGATACAGACACTCCACAGCTCGAAACAGAAAAACGGACCAAGCCGGAAGCCACACAACAAATCACCGCAGGTGGCGGATTGTGGAAAGCGGATGACGTGTCGGCAACACTCTTGAAGGGGATGGAAAAAGGGCGCTTCATTGTCACCCCAGGGGTCCAAATGGGCGCCTTGAACCGTCTGACAAGCCTCATCGCTCCGGCGCTGCGATGGCATCAGCGCCGTATCATCCGCAAGGTTGGGAAATGATCGGCTTAACGGTTCCGCAAATATCACTGGCCGGTTTGCTCTTTCTTGCCGCTGGGTATGCGCTGGTCGGGTCAATTCGCCTTATCCCCGGCAAAGCCGCGCTCGCGCAGGATTTGTTTCAGGCCCTTTTGTCGATGACAATTGTCGCCGGTAGCTTGCTGGCGATTTTTTTGCTTGGGACTTGGGCGCTTGTTCCCGCGCTTTTGCTTCTTGCCGGTCGTGCCGGTTTCGAAGCGGCCCATGTGCGCCTTGGCCCGAACATGGCCGCTGCAGGTGGCGCTGTTGGTTTGGCCCTCTCATTGGCAACAATGTTGTGGCCGGTTCTGGCGCTGGTTTTCGCTGGCGGGTGGTGTTTGCTTCTTGCACGCTTTGTCATGGTGCCAGCGCCGCGCGATTCCAAACTGTGGAAATGGGTCGAACTGCTGTTGTTTCCACTGATTCCGGCGGCCATTCTGTCGTGGGCTGCTTTGAATCCCGACCTGAGACCCGCAATCCTGATCACCTATATCCTGATCGAAACCTTCGACAGCTATGCGCTTGTGGCGGGCAAGATGTTTGGAAAGACCAAGGCTTTCCCTGTTCTTAGCCCGCGCAAAACAATCGAAGGCCTGTTTGGCGGGGCTGTTTGTCTGGTTTTGACAGCCCTTGTCGCCGCCCTTGTTCTCGGCTTACCTGTGGCGGCATCTGTTGCGGCTGCATGCGTTATCGGGGCTTTTGCAATTGGTGGCGATCTTGCTGCATCACGACTTAAACGCGCTGCCGGGGTCAAAGACTATCCTGTTGTTCTTCCGAAACAGGGGGGCATACTGGATATCCTTGATTCATGGATTGCGGCAGGCGCCGCCCTTGGGATGGCTCTTTTTCTCTTGGGCGGAGGATGAGCCCTTGCCAGAAAAGTTGCAGACGTCAACAATTCATCCATGATCTTACCCGGTCCAGTTTTTAAGATCCTTGGCAAACCGCTTGTCCGACGGCTGGCGCTGTTGTTGGCCATGGTTGTTGGCATCTTTCTGATTGAAAGCTTCACGACCCTGATGGAGCGCGCTCTGCAATTTGGCGGCACCCCGTGGGATGTTGCCACGCTACTGGCGTATAAGGCACCAGAGATTGTCGATATTGCGCTGGCTCTGGGTCTGTTGATTGCCTTCTATTTTGCTTTGGCCGAGGCCCGCAACAAAGGCGAATTGATGATTCTGGCCACCGCTGGTGTGCACTGGGTGCGGGTGGTCGGCTTTGCGCTTGTCGTTGGTTTGGTTGGGGGCGCCGTTTCTTATACGGTTGCGGGATACATTGTGCCGCGAGCGCACTTTGCCGAACGTATCAAAATGGCAGAGTTGCGAACCGGTCATGTCCTGCAACAGATTTCCGAAACTGGCCCACGCAACGAAATCCTGAATATGGAGCAGGCCAGCTTTATCGCGACACCACCGTCAAACACTGAAAGTGGTCTGGAACGGGGGCCTTTGTTCATCGTTCAAACCAACCCTGATCAGTCGTGGCGGGTGATCCAGTCTTATGATTGGACCATTGTCAAAACCCCCTCGCCCGACGTTCCTGATGGCCGCAGGATCGAACTTCTTTCCCTGCGCGCATTTGATGGCCCGCCTCCGGAAGTGGCGGCAACATCAAACCTGAACGTCTTTAATACCACCTCTGCGGATCTGTCTTTCCGGTTGCAGGACATCGCGCCAGAGCCGGCACTGGTTGCAGCACTTGGTGAAAATGTACTGCGGTTTACGCGCGAAGACGGCAGACGGATCGCCAGTATCGGGGCGCGTGCCCTTTTGGTGCCCGCAGCGGCCCTTTTGGCAATCGTTGCCGTTCTTGCCGGAGGAAGCGGGCGATCCCGTTTCTTTGTCCTGCCCGTCGCGATTGCACTGGTGATGACCTATGATGTTCTGGGCCGCACTCTTGTTCTGGATGGTGTCGACGCTTTTGCGCCGCATGTATTGGTTGTCATCGCTTTGTGCGCATACCTTGGCCCAGCGCTGTTGTTCATTGCATGGCGTGGCGAGGCAATCATGATACCGTCGCGGGGCGGATAACGGATGGGCATTCTGCGGAAACACACCGGCATTGCCGCAAGGCGCGTTTTTGCGACCTATCTTCTTGCGATCAGTTTCTCGATGTTCGTTCTTTTGGTCATTGCACTGGCCATCGACCTTGCCGGCAACCTTGATGATGTCCGCGCGAAAGCCGACGATACAGGCGTTTCAACTTCGTCGTTATTGCTGCCCTATATGGGATACAGAGCGGCCGATATCATCGCTCGTTTGCTGCCGATGGCCTGTCTGATCGGGGGCCTTATTGCCGAACTGCTGCGCCGGCAACGGCTTGAGGACGTGATCCTTGATGCTGCTGGCGCCTCTCCCTCTATCACATTGGGGGCGTTGCTTGCCGTCGGGCTGGTCACAGGGATCGCACAAACAGCGTTGGAAGGCTCTATTCGGCCGCACGCCGTGGCCAATCAGGTGAAACTCGGGCTGGGAAGCTATGCCGAGCGTTTCAAATCGGGCGAAACGGCACCTGTGTGGTTTCTGGATGGCAACCGCGCCATGCAGGCCAAAGTGTACCGTGCGGATGCTCCGGAGCTGCGTGATGTCCGCCTGTATGAGGGACTCACAGAAAGCAGCCTGACAAGCATCACACACGCCACGCGTGCCATTCCGGTTGAAGGCAATCAGATGTGGCGGCTGGAGGGGATCGTCCGGTGGCAAATCAAAGACGGTTATCCACAATCACCAGAGCGCCTTGCGCAGATGGATATCGCTTTTCCGCTAACCTCGGCACATGTTCAATATCACGGCGTCCTTGGGTTTTATCTCCCCTATGAACGGTTGCAGGAATTGTCTTCTATCGCAGCCTCGCATCGCAGTCCTGATGCAGAAACCGCCATTGTCCGTCGCTATGCCGCGTTTTTCCTGCCCGGGATTTTTGCTCTGTTGGGGGCAAGCCTGGCACGGGTAAGCCAACGCGGAAGGGTGCTTGCGCCGTTTCGCCTGTTGATGCTGGGCACCATGGGGTATTTGTCATTGGTGTCGGTAAAGGTGTTCTGGGCGCTTGGCGAATTTGGCGAGGTCGGGCCAATCGCAACAAGCGTGATCCCTCTCACCATTGCGCTTGGGGTGTCTATCCTGCTTCAACTCATCGCCAGCGGCTATGTCGTGTTGCGACGCTCCGAGGCATAAAGCGTGTCGTTTTCACAGATGCGCGGCCACACGTGGGATATGGCGTTGTGATACATCTGCTCGTCATCCACTTCGGACCATGCCAAATCTTCGATCAAGTGACAGTCGATATCAACGCGGGCCCCAGTTTTCACGACGACAATTTCATAGTCAGACGTCGGATGCGCTGCCAAATGTGCGGCACCGACGTCTTGTAACACACTTCTGTTGGCCGCTGAAAAACAGGTGATTCCCACCAGTTCCCCAAGGTGTTGTTCGGGTTGTGCCGAGATGTCTTTGTTCATTGTTTTTAAGACTGCCTGCCCCTGCAGACCTTCCCGCGACCAAATGAAGACTTCATCCGTGGCCCGCGTTTCACCAGACATCAAAATGCGTGTCACACCCGACGTGATGGGCGCAAGGGCCCGCCGTTCAAAGATGATATCGGACTCGAGAAGAACCACATCCCCGTCCAAACCTTCAAGCCCCATCATCAAAGACAACAGGCTGCCGGTCTCACCATATTGCGCATTGTGAACAAGGGTCACGCCGGCATGGTTCTGAAAAAGGTCTTGGTATTGGTCCGCAAGGTGTCCGGTCACAATCCGAACGTTGCGGACCCCCTGTTCCTGCAACAACCGGACCGATCGCTGAACAAGGGGTTCGCCCCCAACCTCAAGCAGACCTTTGGGCGTCATTTCCCCCCGTTTGCCCATGCGCATGCCGCGCCCGGCGGCAAGTATAAGTGCAGTCGCTTCAGGCATTTTGTCCGCCGCCCCAAATATTTCCAAAAATCTGACACGCCTATGCTAGGAGGTTTTTGACCACAAGAAAACGGCCGGAATACCCCATATGCCCCACAGCCAGCGGATAGCGTCCAGATGAAAATCGTAATGGTGTGCCCCTATGCCATGGGACGCCCCGGAGGCGTGCAAACGCATGTCCGGGATATGGCGGGCTGGCTTCGCTCGCAAGGGCACGGCGTGCGTATTGTGGCACCGGATGATGGAAGTGAAGAAGAGGGGCTTTATCCGTTGGGTGGGTTTCGGAAAATCACCCTTCACGGCACCAGCTTTGAAATTGCCCGCGCCAACAGAAAAGCCGTTCAAACCTGTGCGCGTGATCTCAGGGAATGGGGTGCAGATGTCGTCCACCTGCACACCCCGTGGACGCCGATGATGGCATGGCAAATCTGGAAAGCGCTGAAACTGCCGACAGTCGCGACGTTTCACGCCACACTGCCAGAAAGTACCGGCTTTGACCCGATGACGGCCTTTTTGAACCGCGCCGCCCGATATTTTTCAAAACGTCTGGATCACATCGTTGTCCCGTCTCGGGCACCTCAGGCGCAATGGGAACGCTTGGGGCTTCCTGCCCCCACAATCATTTCTCCAACCATAGACCTTTCCAAGTGGCGCGCCGCATGTGGCACCCCGACCGATCGTCTGAAAATCGTCTATCTGGGTCGACTGGAAGAGCGCAAAGGCCTGAATGTCCTGCTGGATGCATGGCAGGATATCGCTGCAATGCTGCCCCGTGCAGAACTGACCATCGCTGGCAGTGGCGAACTGCAAAACGCCATTGAAACGCAGATCTCAAGCCTTGGGCTGCAACGTATACGTCTGATACCTGCGCCTGACGATGCCACGGCAAAATCACTGGTCGGAGAGTCGGATCTGTTTCTTGCACCCGCGCTTGAGGGGGAAAGTTTCGGGCTGGTTCTGATCGAAGCCATGGCCGCGGGCACCTTGCCCATTGCGGCCTCGAATGCAGGGTTCAGAACAGTCATGACCGGGGCGGGCCAAAGCTTGCTGGTTGCGCCGGGTGATGCTCTTGCGCTGGCCGAAAGAGTGATCGAAGTGGCGTCGAACCCTGCCGAACGCGCCGCACTACAGGCTTGGGCCAGCAAACGCGCGTTCGAATTCGACGTTGCCTCGGTTGGGCCAGACTATGTTGCGCTTTATCAATCAGCTCTGGCATGAGGTGATTTGTCATATCCGTTCTGCGGTTGCATAATCCCCGCCATTCATGCCAGCTAACGACATCTCAGCCGAACGGCGACATGAAGCCCCAATAGGGAAAGTGATTGTGACTGAACGCGATCTTGTTATTTCAGCGGATTTTGGAACTTCCGGTGTCAAGATCGGTATCGTGGACCATTCTTTAAAGCTTATCTCGCGGGCCACTGCGACATACCCCCTGTCTCTGGCCAAGGGTGGCATCGCAGAGCAAGCACCTGATGACTGGTGGGCGGCGCTTGCGCGGGGCTTGTCCGACCTGCGTCACGAAATTCCGAACCTGATGGAGCGCACCGGCGCATTGGTCATGAGCACGCAGCTGTGCGGCGTGATTTGCGCGGACGAGACCGGTCATGCCCTGCGCCCCTGCCTGACATGGCTGGACAAGCGGGCCGCCCCCATAGGTCGTGCCCTGACTGGCGGATTTCCAGAGGTGCATGGATATCAGATTTTCAAACTCGCACGATGGTTGCGTATCGCAAACGGCGCACCTGCCAAAAACGGTATGGACCCGACCGCCAAATTTCTTTGGATCGCACAAAACGAACCCGAGATTTATGCCCGCACGCGCTGGTTCCTTGATGTGAAAGACTGGCTGGTGCATCGCGCAACCGGCCGTTTCACCACAAGCGCCGAAAGCGCCAATCTGAGCTGGCTGATGGATACCCGTCCCGGGCGCGAGGGATGGTCCCAGACATTGGCCAACGTAGTGGGCATACCGCTCGAAAAAATGCCCGAGATTGTCGACGCCGCCGAGATTGTCGGCACTCTTACACCCCAAGCCGCCGCAGAACTTGGGTTGCGCGCAGATGTTCCGGTTCTGGGCGGCGCATCGGATGTCACTGCAGCCGCTTTGGGATCGGGGGAAGTGTCCGATGGCGCCTTGCACATCAGCGCCGCAACCAGCGCCTGGATCGCGGGGTTCATGCCCTCTCGATTGCTCAGCGTTGCGCATTCCTATGCCACCATCACCAGTGCCTTGAACTATCGCCCGCTTTTGATCGCCTCGCAGGAAAATGCGGGATCTGCATTGGAATGGGGCGTGCGTATCAGTGGCGGTCGGGTCGACGGCGAAGCTCTGGCCCATGCTTTTGCCGATATGGGGCCACCCGAAATAGACGATCCCTATTTTTTGCCTTGGCTTGCCGGGGAACGTGTCCCAGTCGACAATGATGCGTTGCGCGGTGTGTTTCATGGGCTGGCCCTGCACCACGATGATCGCGCCATTCGACGCGCAACGCTTGAAGGCGTGGCCCTGAACCTGCGCTGGTCTTATTCTAAGGTCTGCAAAGAAAAGCCCGTCAAAACCGATGGACCGATTGGAATGGTGGGGGGCGTGTCTGCTAACCCTGCCTTTGCCCAGACCATCGCGGATGCATTGAACCGCGAGGTGCGTGTTGGCGGATCACGGCATGCGGGCGTACTGGGCGCTGCAACTCTGGCCGCACCGGTGATGGGGTGGGCCGAAACCCCCTGGAAAGCCGCCGAGGTTTTGCGCGCCAATACAAATGCACATTATGTTCCGAACCCTGCCCGGGTCGCAGATCTTGACCGCCGTGCAACACATCTGGCCAAAATCCGAAAACACATCCTGCGCAGTTATTAGACCAAGGAAGACCTCTGATGATCGACGGACTTATCAAATCCAAGATTGATCCCATTTGGGAGAGCCTGTCGACGCCGCTTGTTCGTGCAGGCTGGACCCCGAACCAGGTCACGTTTACCGGTCTGGTCCTGATTATCGCAACCTCGCTGGCCTATCTGTGGCACGGAAGCGAGTTGATTTACGGGCTGACTTTGGCGGTTGCTTTTGCCTTTGATGCATTGGATGGCGCAGTGGCCCGCCGTCGCGATATGTGCAGCAAGGCAGGTGGTTATTTCGACGCAATGGTAGATCGCTATCAAGAGCTTGCCGTTCTGGCGACGCTGGCCTTTGTGCACGATTTGTGGGCTTTGGCGCTGGCCGCCTTTTCAGGAAGCGTTCTGACCAGCTATGCCAAGGCCCGCACCGCTATTGAGATCGAGATCAGCAATGATGACTGGCCCGACTTCTTCGAACGGCTTGAACGGATCATATTCATTTGCGTGTTTCTGGTTCTTGCAGGCATTTTTGACGCCGGATGGATCGTCACTGCGGGCCTCGCCATATTTGCACTGCTTTCGCACTTCACGGCACTTCAGCGCGCGTGGCGGGCGACCCAGATGCTCAAATCGGACGATCAGGCGCGTCGGTAACGCAGGATCGCCCCCCACATATCTGCATGAAAAATCAGATTGTAGAGCAAGAATGACGAGATCAACAAAGGCTCGGTGATGACATACGTCTGAAACACGGCTGCTTGAAACGCGCCAAGATCATAGTTCTTGATCAAAAACAGCACCAGATACGCAACGCCCAGAAAAATAGGCACCCACACGTATTTGCGGCGCACCCGCATCATCGAAGGCAGAATAACGGAATTGCGCTCGGGCTGTTTTGCAAACCTGCGGGCAGTGATCTCGACAAACACCACCACAAAGGCTTGGGAAAAGAAAAACAGATAGCTGCCGAACATGTGTTCGTCGTTGTAGTCGGGAAAGCGGTAATTGCTCAGGATAACCATCCCGACACATGCCATGAGTTGCAAGGTGGCCGACCACAGGGACAACACCGTCAGCCAGCGACGTTCTTTTGGGGGGATCTGGTCAGAGCGCATGCCCTCGGCCCAAAGCGCCGCAATCATGCTGCCCACTCCAAAAAACAGAAATACGGCAGAAATTGAAATCCACACCGCAAAAGGATTGCCAATCGCGGGGTCACGGATCGCGCCACTAATCGTAGGTGGTTTCGCGGCCGTCAGCTCAGGATACGCTGCAATATAAAGAATGCGCGCCTGATAGATCTGAAAGTTCACAACGATAATAACAAAGCCCGTCAAAACAATCGCTGCAAACAGCACCATCACGGATCTACGGGTAGGAATGGAAACAGAAGACATAGTTAAACAACTCTTTCGCTGTCAGAAGACATGCGTTGATCCGAAACAATATGGCCATTTTCCATTTTGATCAGGCGATCACATTTTCCGAACTGGTGATCATCATGTGTCACGGCAATAACCAATTGTCCCGTTGCAGCCAATTCCGGGATCAACACATCGTAAAAATATGTTCGGTTTTCAGGGTCTTGGTCAGCGGCAAACTCATCCAGAATAATCACCGGCCGGTTTTCGGCAAGCGCGACAGACAGGGCAAGACGGCGCTTTTGACCAGCGGATAAGGACAGAGTGGAAAATCTCCCTTCTGCCAATGTGACACGGTTGGACAGCTTTAAATCCACTATCCGCTGTTCCAGAACGTCTTCTTCAGCAGACGTCATCCCGAAGGTGCGATCAAACAGGTGGAATTCGCTAAAGACGCCGCAAAACAATTCGCGATAGATCGCTTTGGAGTGGTCGTCCAATGGCTGCCCATCCAAGAGAATTTCACCTTGGTCGGGATTGCGCATCCCCGTGATCAGGCTCAGCAATGTTGTTTTGCCCGATCCATTGCCCCCGCAAATGAAAACCGTTTCCCCGGGTTTAAAGCCAAGATTGATTGGCCCGAGTTCAAAGACCTCACCACCCGCAGCCGTTTTGTCCCCGACCCGTGCCACAACATTTCGCAGCTCGATTTCCTTGAAGCCTTGTTGGTGCTCAACATCTTGCGACAGCGCCGGAGATTGCGATGTGGCAAGGTCTGCCTCGACCTGTCGCAGCCTGTAATAAGCATTCTCGGCCTGTGAAATTTTGGGCAGCGCCGCAAACAAAAGTTCGATCGGTCCGCTCGTTAAAAAGATCACTGTCAGAACCTGAAACATTGTTGCTGTGCCGCCCGACTGAAGGGACGGCAAACCAATGACCATGAAACACAACAACAGTATGACCGATGCTTCGCCAATGCCGGTGCTCGCCGAAAAGCGCCGCTCGGCGCGCATTGTGTCTGCGCTAATCCTGTGGATTGTGTTGACTGTTTCTTGTTCGATCGCTTCGCGCCGTGACGAACGCAGGCGCACCTCTTTCCAACCTGACAGCATATCGCTGACACGATCACAATAAACCGTGTAGGCCTCGGATGCCTTGCGCAGGAAACGTCGTGCGGGCGGGTCAAACAAAACCCAGCCGATGCTGCCAAAGACAACAGCCAGCACTGTCGCAAATCCGGCGATGGGCGATATCCAGAACAGATAGGGAATTGCGATTCCAACAACGATCACCGCTTCGATGGCCTGAATCAGATTGATGATAGACCCGGATAGTTTTTCAACTTCGCTCGTCATGGCGGCATAGACCTTGCCATGTGACCGCGACAGCAGGAAATCGATGTTGGCATGCAAAAGGCGCTGACTTGCCGTTGTGCGCATCTGTTCGTTTATACGCACGATCAACGTATGCGCGCGTATCCGAACAAAGAACCCCGCAATCAGCAAAGCACCTGCCGACACCAGCAAGATCAGAATTGTCTGCGCGCCAATTCCATCTTCCACCTGACTTGCAGCCCGGTTGATGGCAAAGATCATGCCCGCGCGGCTCAGGCTGGCCATTAACGTCAGCCAAATCACCGGATCGCGCAGCACGCCACTTGTTACCAGAAGGTAATGCAAAACCTCGAGCCGGCGGCTCGACCCTTTTTCTGCATCTGTCTGGGTGGGGGGCGTCTGGGTCACACGGTCAATTCCGTCAAGTTTGACAAGGCGTCATTATCAATAGGGGTGCATACCGGTTCAGGTCGGATGCAGGCATTTGTTCGCTTTGCGCAATAAGACCGAAAAAGAGTGAAAATGCCACCGTTTTAATGCCGCAAGCCGGTCACATAACAAGCAGCGTCTTGCAGCCATCATTCGATCCAATACCGCAACATGCGCCGCCCCTTGGACCACGCATCCGGCGTCACACCATCTACAAAGCTGGTTCTGCCATGAAACACCCGCGTGTCGAACGCCAGCAAAAGCTGCCCTTGTTGCAAAGTAAAGCGGTGCTGAAGGTCCGATATTTCATTGAAAGCGTCCAGCACATCAAATGCAAAAATCTGGTCCGTCGTTAAGGGCCAGCCCGCCCGCTCGTGAGCGCTCGCGATATAGGACCGCAGGTATCGAAAGTCAGGTTTGTCGACGGAGCCCGCCAAAACCGGAAGCTGAAACAACTCGATCTCTTCCGACATGCCACGCCCTTCGAAAAAGAACGGTTTGCGCAGTATGTCTTCGACCTCGGGATAGGCCGCAAGTCTTTCACAGACTTCGCGCGCACGAATGATGATCGACTCGCCCCCAATCAGGGCGGTGGTCGCACTGCCCAAAATCAACAGCTTCATCGGATCGGGACGATTGACCGAATCTGTGTGAATATCCCCGCCCTGGCGCGTTTGATGATATCGCACGCCATCCTCAATGCGCCCGATATTACGGTCCCACACTTCGACAACAGTGTCGCCTGCATCGTTCTGAACCATCAAGGTGCCAAAAGCCTCGGCAATCCGCGTTGCCGCAGTTTTGAAACTTTCATAGCCATCGCAATAGGCATTCAAATCCAAAAGCCCGAAATCTGCGTCTTCCAGATAAGACAACACCTGTTGCGAAAACGGGGCCGTGTCTGCCTTGTCGCCGCGCAGGATGGTATCAAGCACGTCCGGTTCCAGTGGAATGGCATAAGGATCTGGGGACATCGTCGTCATCCAATCGAGTTTCAAAACCGTCCTTCAAACGTGACAGGTGCCATGAAAGGAATCAACAAAACGCTTTGAACAGCCAAAACGGCCCCTTTCCTCTATTTGACGTCAAATTCGGGCGACTGTCGTAAACTGTCATGACTCTTCGCATTCGTGCAGGTGATCTGCCTTTGTTTCCGGCTTTCTAGAAAGCAAGCCAAGGAGACACGCACATGCTTGATACCCCACGTCCCCGCACACGTTCTGGTGGCCGCAGCGCACGCCGCGCCGCCCGGTCCGCACCCGTGTTTGACATGCTGCCCGGTTTAGAGCGCAACATTCCCGTCTGCGAAGTGATGGACGGAAGTCAGGTCGAACGCATCCACAATGCATCGATGGATATTCTGGAAAATGTGGGCGTGCAATTCCGTGACCCCATTGCCTTGGAAGACTGGAAACGTATCGGGGCCAAAGTGGTCGGAGAGCTTGTCTATCTGGACCGCGCATTGGTCATGGACCTGATTTCGACGATCCCTGCCGACTTTACCTACAATGCGCGCGATCCGAAAAAGAACGTGCGTCTTGGCGGCAAGCATTCGATCTTTGTACCCATGACAGGTGCACCGTTCCTGCGGGATTTGGATGACGTGCGCCGCAACCCGACGCTCGACGATCTCGCCATGTTCCACAAGCTGGCCCACATGTCGCCCGCATTGCATTCGTCGGCGCATCACATTGTGGAACCATATGATCATCCGATTTCACAGCGCCATCTGCAAATCACCTATTCTTCGATGAAGTATTCCGACAAGACATTCATGGGCATGACGACGTCCCCCAAGAATGCCGAAGACGTGATGGATATGTGCGCCATTTTGTTTGGTCAGGACTTCATCGAGAACAATCCTGTCACCACGGGCAACTGCAACGGCAACTCTCCGTTGGTGTGGGATGAAACCATGTTGGGGGCGATGCGCGCCTTCTGCAAACGCAATCAACCTGTCTTGTGCTCGCCATTTGTTCTTGGCGGGGCCAACACGCCTGCCTCGGTTGCGGCCTCGGTGGCGCAGTTGAACGCAGAAGCCCTCAGCGCCCTGGCCTATACACAGGTCATCCGTCGCGGTGCGCCTGCCATCTATGGCCATTACCTGTCGACGGTGTCGATGAAATCGGGCGCGCCAATGGCAGGAACACCCGAGATCAGCCTGATGAACTTTATGATCGGGCAGATGGCACGTTTTTATGATGTCCCTTGGCGCACCTCGAATACTTTGGGCGGGGCGAAAACCTTTGACGCGCAAGCGGGTTATGAATCCGCAACCACACTGTCCGCCGTCATTCATGCCGGTGCCAACTACATCTGGCATTCTGCAGGCTGGAACGAAGCAGGTATGCACTGTTCCGTCGCCAAGTTCATTGTAGACACGGAACAATGCGCCATGGCCTATCGTATGGCCCAAGGTCCGAATTGGGACGACTTTGATGCGGCGCTTGCTGCTGTTCCGGATGTGGGTCCAGGCGGTCATTACCTTGGCCACCAACACACACAGGACAACTTCCAAACCGCCTTCTTCATGCCCGAACTTTTCGACAACAACTCGATCGAGCAATGGGTGGCCGAAGGGAGTGTTGAAATTACAGAACGCGCTTTGAACCGCGCTCGCAAACTGCTTCAGGATTATGAAGAACCCAAATTGGACATCGCTAAAGATGAAGAATTGCGGGACTACATCGCGCGACGCGAACGTGAAATTCCAGCGAGCGACGAGTTGAACCAGGAATACTAAGCTGATGTAACTCGCGAAACAAAAATCAGAAAAAAGCCTGACATGAAAAAGTTCCTGTCAGGCTTTCTTATTTCAGGAAAAGATTGCTCCCCTTTAAGGGAGAATTCGTCTCTATTCCGCCGCGGCACGCCATTCTCGCCAACGCATATAGGCATTTGCTCCGATGCTTGCGAATGGCTGTGGTGGCAGCTTTTTGGGGGCATCCTCGGCACCGAAAAACTGCGAAATCTCGCTTTGCGTGCCGCTGGCCACCTCGGCTGCGGCGATACCGGTCAACGTCCCACGGGCAGTGCCAAGACCATTCTGGACGCAGGCCGAATAGACGCCGTCGTCGATCTGGCCCATCACCGAAACACCATTTAGCGACAAACACAGATGCCCCGCCCATTTGTATTCCATCTGCAGGCCCGCCAGCTGGGGGAACCGTTCGTCGAATTTTCTTTGCTGCACACGCGCGGCCCGATCAACGTCGGCTTGGGATGCTTTCATTCCGGGCTTCAAAACGGCACATGTCCGCGTGACAATCCGGTTGCCCCCCTGTGCCGTATCGATCCGGCGCACAGTTGTTCCCATTGGATCCGACGGCGTTATGCCCCATCTGGGTTGCCCACCCAGCAAGGCCAAAGCAGCGTCATCCAGATCAGGTGTCATCGAGGCAAAAAGGAAAAGCTGCATCAATCGGCCGCTCTTGATGCCAAAGCTCTCCAGATGCCCGTTATTGGCCAGCAAAACGCGTGGAGTAGAGACTGTTCCAGCGGAAATGGACACTTTCCACGTTGCGCCCTCCTTCTTGAACGCGCTCACGGGGCTGTTTTCAAAGACGTGCACCCCATCCTTGCGAAGGCCTGCGCATAGCCCTCTGATATAGCCGGCAGGCTGAAGCGTCACGGTTCCAGGAGTATAGAGCCCCGAGAGATAGTGCGCCGACCCTGTCAACTCTTGCATCGCCTGCGCGTCGAGCTTTTCGGAGTGTTCGCCAAGGGTGGTCAAATGCTCTGCATAGCTCAGGTTATGCGTATGCGCTGTGGTACTTGCAGCGCCGTTTACTTTGCCCGACTCGTCAAAAAAGTTCGCATCAATCCCGTACTCGTCAACAGCCGTGCGTGCGAAATCGATGGCCTGCCTGTTCAGCGTGATCAGGGTGCGATCATCACCGGCTCCGGAATAGTCTTCAGAGGCCAGATCATGCGGAAGGTCGATCATGAAGCCAGAGTTTCGCCCCGCGGCCCCGTCTGCCACGCGTCCCGCTTCGAGAACCATAATCACCGCATCGGAATGCAGCTGTCGCAAACGACGTGCCGCAGAAAGGCCCGCAAACCCTCCACCGATAACAACAAAATCGGCTGTGTTAGAGCCTGAAAGCGCCTCAGAAGCAGGTTGCGGCCCCAAGATAGCATTCCAAGCCGCCGGTCCGGTCTGAACCGGCAGCCTTTTTGCGGTATAGGTTGTCACGACACGGCCTCGTCATCGTCGTCGGCCAGATCAATCCAGATGGTTTTGATCTGTGTGTACTGGTCGTGGGCAAAAATCGAGTTGTCCCGCCCGCCAAATCCGGACTGTTTGTAACCGCCGAAGGGGGTCGTGATATCCCCTTCTCCGAAGCTGTTTATAGTCACTGTTCCGGCCCGAAGCACGCGGGCACCCCGAAGGGCACGTTTGACGTTTGCCGTAAAGATCGAGGCCGCGAGACCATATTCGGTTTCATTTGCTACGGCTATAGCCTCGTCAAATCCGCCAACCGTGATAACCGACAAGACCGGTCCAAAAATCTCTTCCTGTGCCAAAGGATGATCATTGCCGGACACGTCGACAACTGTTGCTTCTACATGGGTGCCACCAGAGGTTTTACCGCCCAGAACAACATTCTCGGCTTTGTCGAGATATCCGCAAACCTTGTCAAAATGCGCCTTCGACACCAGCGCTCCCATGCGGGTTTCGGGATCAAGCGGATCGCCAACATTCCAATGACGGGCGTGCGCCTCGATCCGGTCCAGCAACTCGGATTTGACATTTTTGTGCACGATCAACCGCGATGTTGCCGAACAGTTTTCGCCCATGTTCCAAAACGCACCGTTAACGATGTGCTGTGCCACACGGTCGAGGTTCTCCGCGTCATCCAATACGACGCAGGGGTTCTTGCCGCCCATTTCCAGAACGACCTCTTTGGCGTTTGAATCCGCAGCATATCCAAGGAACCGCTTGCCGGTCACGGTAGAGCCGGTGAACGACACCATATCGATGTCCATGTGACGCCCAATCGGTTCGCCCACATCTGGGCCGGATCCGGTGACGATGTTCAAAACACCTTTGGGAAGCCCAGCTTCAGACGCCAGTTCTGCGACGCGCAACGCTGTCAAAGATGTTTCTTCGGCCGGTTTCACAATAACCGAACATCCAGCCGCCAAGGCAGGGCCGATCTTCCATGCCAACATCAACAACGGGAAGTTCCACGGGAGTACAAGCCCGACAACTCCGATAGGTTCGCGAACCACCATGGCGATATGATCATCCGATGCCGGGCTGACCTGATCATAGATTTTGTCAATCGCTTCGGCGTGCCATTTGATGCAGTGGATGGTTTCCGGAATATCGACGGTTTCACAGTCAAAGATTGTTTTGCCGCTGTCGATTGACTCCATCACAGCCAACTCGCGCGCGTTGCGGTTCATCAGCTTTGCAAAGCGGATCAGGACATCCTTGCGGTCCGAGGGATGCATTTTGGACCAGCGCCCATCATCAAAGGCTTCGCGCGCTTTCGACACTGCGAAATCAACGTCGTCTTGCGCACATGCCGCCACATCAACCAGCTTTTCGCCAGTGGCCGGATTGAGGGTCTCAAAGGTTTTTCCCGAAGCCGCCGGACGGTATCCTCCGTCAATGAACGCGCTTGTGGGCAATGACAGGTTTGCAGCGATGGATTTGTATTCTTCTTGTGTAAGCAGATCCATGATCCTTACCCCTCTGCCTGAATGTCTGAGATTGTTGATTTGAGCACGCGGATGACCTGCTCGAGTGCGCGTTTGTCATCTTTGTTCAGCCCCTTGAGCGGAGGCCGCATCGGACCAGTATCGATCCCCGTCATGGTCACGCCATGCTTGATGCATTGGATAAACTTGCCGCCTTGTTCCAGCACACGCATCAAGGGCATCATTGCCGACATGATGCGTCGGCCTTTGTCGAAATTCCCCTCGACAGCACAGGCATTGTAAAGCGCCAGATGTTCTTCCGGCAGGAAATTCGAGCCGCCGCACACCCAGCTGCGCGCACCCCAAGCAAAGAATTCAAGCGCTTGGTCATCCATGCCACATGACATCTGGATATGCGGATAGTCCCGCGCCAGAAGATGCACGCGGTTGATGTCGCCAGAGCTTTCCTTGATGGCACAGATGTTACGGCTGCGACCAACACGGTCCAGAAACTCTTCCCCCATGTGAACGCCCATTCGACCCGGATAGTTGTACAGCATCACGGGCAAATTGGCCGCCTTGTCGATGGCCAGAGCATTGAGCGCATTCTCTCTTTCGGTTGGCACCGAATAGGGGGGCGTGGCCAAGAGAATCGCATCCGCGCCCATATCACGCGCTCCTGTGGCCAATGCGATGGAATCAGGAGTCATCATGGCGCCTGTGCCAACAATCAAAGGCACCCGACCCGCGCTGCGCTCGCGTGTGAACCGCGCAATTTCGAGCCGTTCCTCAACGGATTGCGCATAATTTTCACCGGTCGAGCCGCCGGAAATGAGACCATGCACGCCTTTGTCGATCAGGTTCTCGATCACATCGGCCAGACCGTCCCAATTGACGCTTTGGTCATGATAAAAGGGGGTCACGACAGGCGTATAAATCCCTTCGAATTTGAAAATAGGGGTCATTTGCGTCCTCGTTCGGGGTTAAGCAGGGGTCTTGCGGGGAAGGTCGCCAAGAGGCACTTCCAAGCCCGCAGGCATTACAAAAAGTTCAATCTGATCACGTGACAAAGCCCAATGGTCGTCAGCCAACTGTGCAGCGCGCGCTTCGTCGCGCGCTTCGATTGCGGCGATGATCTGATCATGTTGATCGGCGGCTTCCGTCACATTTTCCGCCATGTGATTGTCCGTCGGACGATAGAACGTCATCGAGATACGGGCGTGGTCAATCAGCAGACGATGAAAGCTTGGGGTGAGATAGACGTTGTCTGCCATTTCGCCGGTAATTTCGTGAAACCGGTTGTTGGCCAGCGCACGATCATCCCCGGAACCGGTCCTCAAAACCCTCCGGAAATCCTCTTGGGCGTCCTTGAGGCGTTTGATCTGATCACGGGTTGCGTTTTTGGCGGCAAGGCGAAGAATCGCGCCATAGATCATCGGAGCCGTCAGAAAGAAATCTCTGAGTGTGGTGTGCGACATTTCCGAAATGCGGGCACCACGGTTTTCACGAAGGTCGATAAACCCTTCACCTGCCAATTGACGAAACACCTCGCGCAGAGGGGTGCGTGACAAGGAAAACTCTTCGGACAGCGCAGTCTCATCAAGATCTTCTCCGGGACGCAGCTGCATCGTGAGAACACCCATTTTCAGAGCCTCATAAAGGGCCGCTTTGCGTGATTTCGAATCTGGTTTCATGTGCACCTCCCACGTCATTACGGTGGCATTTAGCATTAAAATACAATTTGTATACAGAGAAAATTTCACTTAGACCAAACCGGCACCATGGTGCGAATTAACGACTCGCAGTAGGATTTTTGTCATGACGACGACGGAACACTTTACTTTTTTGCTGGTGCCAGAGTTCACGCACATCGCGTTTTCATGCGCGATTGAACCCTTGCGCATTGCCAACCTCGTAAGCGGCACCGACCTCTACCAATGGTCCCTGGCCAGTGAAAACGGCGAGACCGCAACCTGTTCCAACGGCACCGTCACCCTTGTGGACCACAGCTATGCCACGATCCCCGCGTGCGACCGTCTTTTTGTGCTTTCGGGTATTCACGTCCAAAACCACGTCGATCCGGCCCTGCTGAACGTCTTGCGCAAAGCGCGCACCGGAAAGGCCAAGATCGGCGCCCTGTGCTCGGCGGCCTATATTCTGGCAAAGGCGGGCATGCTGGATGGAAAGCGGGCTGCAATCCATTGGGATTTCCATGATGGCTTTATGGAAGAGTTTCCCGAAGTCTCTCTGGAAAGCAGCGTTTTCGTAGCGGACGAAACAATCGTCACCGCATCGGGCGGCACGGCCACGGCAGATTTGATGCTGAACCTGATTGCAACCACCCATGGTAATGACCTTGCCATCGCTGTTGCAGACCAAATGGTTTATAATGCTGTCCGTGAAGGAACCGCCGAGCAACGCGTTTCATTGCAATCGCGGCACGGCATGCGAAATCCGCATTTGGTCAAGGCCATCCAAGTCATGAACGAGAACCTTGAAACGCCTATCTCGCCAGCGACCATCGCTGTCGACATCGGTATTTCCACGCGCCAGCTTGAACGGATTTTCGGGCGATATCTGAATTGTTCCCCAAAGAAGTACTACGTCGACCTGCGTTTACAAAAGGCCCGCAACTTACTGGTTCAGACCGACCAGTCCGTAACTGAAATCGCCCTTGCGAGTGGCTTTGAAAGTCCTGGCCACTTCAGCCGTGTGTATCGGGCAAAGTTTGGAATCACGCCAACCGCTCAGCAAAACACGCTGAGTTAGAGACGCCTTTTCCCCTCGATGCCGGCGCACCAAAGGGGACATTCAATTGACAGTTTTATACGCTAGGGGATAATGGCCCGATGTGGCACACAGGCTTATCCCAATCCAAAGCAGTTGCCGGCTTCGAGACGGCGTCAGGTAAGATGGCTCTTGCGGCCATGTTATCGAATGCGCGCGCTCAAAACCTGATACATACACTTTGGCCAAAGCCGAACACCGGTTTGGGCAAGGGCGCTTTGCTTTGTGATGCGATACTTTCCTGATGCTGTCGGTTCTCAAAAATCGCACCTATCGCCACCTCTTTCTCGCTCAGGTGGTTGCGCTGTCGGGGACTGGGCTGGCAACCGTAGCTTTGGGGTTGCTCGCCTATGACCTTGCCGGCGAGCAGGCAGGTTTGGTTCTCGGTATTGCGCTCACGATCAAGATGGTTGCCTATGTCCTGATCGCACCAATAGCTTCTGCGCTGATTGTGAACCTCAATCGGCGGGCGGTTTTGGTTGCGCTCGACGTGATCCGCGCCAGCGTTGTGTTGATGTTGCCGTTTGTCACAGAAATCTGGCAAATCTACGTTCTGATTTTTGTGCTTCAATCGGCCTCGGCCGGATTCACCCCGACGTTTCAGGCAACCATTCCCGATATTCTCACCGATGAAGAGGACTATACAAAGGCGCTTTCCCTATCGCGGTTGGCGATGGATGCAGAAAGCCTTCTGAGCCCTGTTTTTGCGGCGGCACTTTTGACGTGGATGAGCTTTGACAATCTGTTTTGGGGCACGGCACTTGGGTTTACGGCATCTGCTCTGCTCGTGATTTCCGTGGCTTTGCCCTCTGCGCATCCCTCAAAAACACGAGGGTTTTACGAGCGCACCACGCGCGGATTGAAGATCTATCTCAAAACACCCCGTTTGCGCGGACTTTTGGCTTTGAACTGGACGATTTCGGCAGTTGTGTCTCTGGTCTTTGTGAATTCGGTGGTCATTGTCAAAACCGATCTGGGACGTGCTGACGCTGCCTTGGCCATCGCGCTTGCCGGTTTTGGCGCGGGGTCAATGCTGGCCTCACTCCTGATCCCTCGGCTGCTGCACGTGTTGAGCGACCGCACCACGATGATCTGTGGTGGGGCCTTTGCGACGGCTGTCCTTGGGGCGATCCCTTTTGTCGGCACATTGGACCTGAGGCTGTTGGTTGCGGGATGGTTCTGTATCGGCTTTGCCTATTCTCTGGTTTTAACACCCGCAGGACGGGTCCTGACGCGCTCGGCCCATCCAGAGGACCGGCCAGCCGTTTTTGCCGCACAGTTCACGCTGTCTCATGCGTGCTGGCTGATTTTCTATCCTTTGACAGGATGGTTGCTACTTGTTTTTGGCACGTCCACGGCAATGTGCGTGCAATCCGCACTCGGGTTTTTAGGGGTCATCGCCGCTTTGAAAATCTGGCCAAGGAACAGTAGCGCACCCATTCCCCATACGCATCGCGATCTGCCCTCGGATCATGCACATCTTGCAGGGCACAAGAACCACGTTCACTCTATCATTATTGATGATTTACATCCCCGGTTCACGCCGCGCCGCTAGAGGGCGCCAGTTTCCGCGCGGCATTCTTTTGGGGGCTGCAACTTGGCCAAATAGCCATTACATGTGAAGCAAGATTGGGCGCACCGGCGTCAAAGAAAAGGAAAAACGCGATGAAAAAAGCCCTGATCACAGGTGTAACGGGTCAAGATGGCTCGTATCTGGCAGAATTTCTTCTGGAAAAAGGGTACGAAGTGCACGGTATCAAACGCCGCGCGTCTTCATTCAACACACAACGCATCGACCATATTTTCCAAGACCCACATACGTCGAACGCACGGCTCAAACTTCACTATGGCGACCTGACCGACAGTTCGAACCTGACGCGAATCCTGCAAGAGGTGCAACCAGACGAGGTTTATAACCTCGGTGCGCAGTCCCATGTCGCGGTGAGCTTTGAAAGCCCGGAATACACGGCCGATGTGGATGCAACAGGTGCGCTTCGCCTGCTGGAAGCCATCCGGTTTCTCGGACTTGAAAAAACGACCCGCTTTTATCAGGCGTCGACGTCCGAACTCTATGGGCTGGTTCAGGAAACACCACAGACCGAGACAACCCCCTTCCACCCCAGAAGCCCGTATGCCGTTGCCAAAATGTATGCCTACTGGATCACGGTAAATTACCGCGAGGCCTATGGCATGTATGCCTGTAACGGCATCCTGTTTAACCACGAAAGCCCGCGGCGGGGCGAAACCTTTGTGACTCGCAAAATCACGCGCGGCCTTGCCAATATCGCCCAAGGCCTCGAACCCTGCCTGTATATGGGCAACATTGATGCGTTGCGTGATTGGGGCCATGCCAAAGACTATGTCCGCATGCAGTGGATGATGCTGCAGCAGGACGAGCCGGATGATTTTGTAATCGCAACCGGCGTTCAGTATTCTGTCCGTCAGTTTATCGAATGGTCCGCAGAAGAACTGGGCGTCAAAATCCGGTTCGAAGGTGAAGGCCTTGAGGAAATCGGAATCGTTGACGCGATCGAAGGCGACGACGCCCCTGCCCTGTCAGTGGGCGATGTGATTGTGCGTATTGATCCGCGTTACTTCCGGCCTGCCGAAGTGGAAACCCTGTTGGGCGATCCTGCCAAGGCCAAAACGAAACTGGGTTGGACACCAGAGATCACGGTTCAGGAAATGTGTGCGGAAATGGTCGCCAACGACCTCAAAGACTCGCGCCGTAACCGACTTTTGCGGGAACATGGATTGGAACTTCCGGTTTCGACCGAAAGCTGAGGAACACTTATGGCCAAGAACGGCAGGCTTCTTCTCACCGGTGGATCAGGCATGGTGGGGCGCAATATACTTGAACACCCGCTGTCGGCGGAGTGGGATATCGTTGCACCGACATCGCGCGAGCTGGATCTGACCGATGCGAACGCAGTGAACGAATACGTCGCAGAAGTGCAGCCCGATCTGGTGGTGCACGCAGCCGGTCAGGTGGGCGGCATTCAGGCGAACATGGCGCACCCTGTCGCGTTTCTGGAACGCAACACGTCGATGGGCCGCAATATCATTATGGCGTCTTATCAATCGGGTGTTCAAAAGTTCCTGAACCTTGCGTCGACCTGTATGTACCCGCGTGCGGCACCGAACCCGTTAAGCGAAGACATGATCCTGACGGGTGAGCTTGAGCCCACCAACGAAGGCTATGCCCTTGCCAAAATCATGGCGACGCGTTTGTGCCAGTATATCGGGCGCGAGGACGAAGCCGCACAATACAAGACGCTGATCCCGTGCAACCTGTTTGGCCGCCACGACAAGTTTGATCCCAAACACTCA
Organism: Shimia thalassica; assembly: GCF_001458215.1. GTDB lineage: Bacteria > Pseudomonadota > Alphaproteobacteria > Rhodobacterales > Rhodobacteraceae > Shimia > Shimia thalassica. The sequence goes on from NZ_CYTW01000004.1 coordinate 92,129, forward strand.
CACCTCCTTCCCGCGATCATCCACAAGGTGCATCTCGCCAAAACCAATGGCGAAGACACCGTGGAAATCTGGGGCGATGGCACCGCACGACGAGAATTCATGTATGCCGGTGATCTGGCGGATGCCGTGTTGAAGGCATCGGGCGATATCGACAACCTTCCCGATTTGATGAACACCGGCCTTGGTCATGATTTCTCGATCAACGAATATTATCAAACCGTTGCGGACGTAATCGGCTGGAAGGGCGACTTTGTCCATGATCTTTCAAAACCGGTTGGCATGAAGCAGAAACTTTGCGCCACCGACCGGCAGAGCGCGTGGGGTTGGTCCGCACCAACCACATTGCATGACGCAATCCAGCGCACCTATGACTTCTATTTGAATGAGGCCACAAAATGAGCATTCGCTTTCCGCTTGCCACCTCGTCCTGGGACCAGAAAGAATTGGATGCCCTGCAAAAGGTGATCGATTCCGACCGCTATTCGATGGGCGCAGAAGTCGCCAATTTTGAACAGCAATTCGCCGAGCATTTCGGGTCGAAATTCGCCATCATGGTAAACTCGGGGTCCTCCGCAAACCTGCTGATGACCGCTGCCCTGTTCTTTACCAAAAACCCCGCCTTGCACCTCGAGCGCGGCGACGAAATCATCGTTCCCGCCGTCAGCTGGTCCACTACGTATTTTCCGCTGAACCAATACGGTCTGCATCTCAAATTTGTGGATATCGACCTTGAAACGCTGAACTATGACCTCGCCGCGTTAGAAGAGGCCGTCACGGACAAAACACGTGCCATCATGGTGGTCAATCTGTTGGGCAACCCTAACGATTTCGATGCTCTGAACCGGATCATCGACGGACGTGACATCGTTGTCATCGAAGACAACTGTGAATCCATGGGCGCAACATTCAATGGCAAACAGACCGGCACATTCGGGGCAATGGGAAGCTACTCCTGTTTCTTCTCGCACCATATCTCGACGATGGAAGGCGGCATGGTCGTCACCGATGATGAAGAGCTTTATCATGTGATGCTGGCCCTGCGCGCGCATGGGTGGACCCGAAACCTTCCCAAGTTCAATCACGTCACCGGCGAGAAGTCGGACGACCCCTTTGAAGAAAGCTTCCGGTTTGTTCTTCCGGGTTACAACCTGCGTCCGCTCGAGATGTCAGGCGCGCTGGGCATCGAGCAGCTTGCCAAGTTGCCAGACCTGATCAAAGGGCGCCGTGCGAACGGTGCCTTGGTGCAACAACGTCTGGCAAACCACCCCAAATTCATGATCCAACGCGAGATTGGCGAGGCCAGCTGGTTCGGGTTTTCGCTGGTCATTCGACCCGATACCGGCCTGAACCGTGCGGATCTGGTCAAAGACCTCGTTGAGGCCGGATTTGAATGCCGCCCCATCGTGGCAGGCAACTTTGCGAAAAACGAAGTGATGAAATACTTCGATTACTCGATTCACGGCGATCTCAAAAACGCCGACTATATCGATGCCAACGGACTGTTTGTGGGCAACCACCATTACCCCATCGCAGAAGCCGTCGATGCCTTGACGCGCATCTAACCAAGATAGTCTTTCAATGCTTGCGGCGGGTTTTCCAACAAATCCGCCGTGGCAACCAACGGATGCGCAACGCCTTCTGCGACAAGTATCGTCTGATCGGCAATGCGGCGTGCATCTTCGGGATCGTGGCTGACCATCAACATCCCTGCGCCTGTTTCCGCAAGCAATTCAGCAACCAGATCAAGCATCTCTGCCTTGAGCGCCGGACCAAGAGCCGCAAAGGGCTCATCCAGCAATACTAGAGGCCGACGCTGCACCAACACCCGCGCCAAAGCCACCCGGCTTTGTTGCCCGCCGGACAAGGCAGCAGGCTTGCGGTCTTCGAACCCTGCAAGACCAACACGTTTGAGGGCGTCTACCACCAGCGCATGTTGTGACGGGTCCAGCTTTAAATTGGGTCGAATGCCCAAGCCGACATTTTGAAAAACCGTCAGGTGCGGGAAAAGGTTGTTGTCTTGAAACAGCATCGCAATCGGGCGCTTGCCGGGCGAAGCCATCGTAATGTCTTTGTCTTCCCAGAAGACGCGTCCCTGTGATGCCGGAAGAAAGCCCGCAATCAGCGACAACAGGGTCGATTTTCCGGCACCCGAGGGGCCGATAACCGCAACGCGTGCTCCCGCGGGGACCGTCAAATCGCCCCCCAGCGTAAAGTCGCCCTGTCTCATCAAAACGTTCTCAAGCCTCAGCATGCCCACGCCCCCCGCGATCAAACGCCCAAAACAAACCAAAACTCAGACACAGCAACAACAGGGCCGCGCCTGATGCGGCCTCCATCCGGTAGCTTCCCATCAACCGGTACATTTGCAATGGCAATGTTGCGCGCTCGGGATCGGCGAACAAGGCGATAACACCGAGGTCACCCATCGACAGTGCCGCCGTCAAGCCACAGGAAAACCCCAGAGCCCCGCGCACACGTGGCAACAACACAAGACGCATCCAGGCCCACCCTTTGATGTCCAGCGACCCACTCAGGCGACCGTAGTCCTGAACAACGTCTCGAACCGGACCAATCAACATGCGCAGGGCAAAAGGCAACGCCATCACCGCATTGACCAATGCCGTTACAGGGAAAGCGACCGAAAACGGGTTGGCAATGGGATAGATGATCAGAAACAGTCCTGTGCCAATCACCAAAGGCGAAGCTGCAATGCCCAAGAGCGCGACTGCTTCTAGCCAACGGTGACGGGACGAGGACGCAATCGCAATTGGCAGCGCCAGCGCAACCATGATGCCCGTCGAAGCAAGAGACACAAGCACCGACACCCATGCCGCCTGCCAGACCTGTCGCGGCAGCTGTGCCAATCCTGCAATCCCATCCAGAACCACCAAAGACAGTGGCACCAGCAAAAACACGGCGGCACATAAAATCACACATGTATCGAGGGCGACTTTTGGTGCGGTATCTGCATCCCAACGCAATACGGGCCGGTCCAGCCCCGCACCAAACCCGTCCCTGTCCGACAGCTTCAGGGCCAACAACGCAGCAGCACCGACCATAACCAGTTGCAGGCATGACAACAGCGCGGCCCGCCCCAAATCGAAATCAAACCGGAAAGCCTGATAAATGGCCAATTCAACCGTCGTGGCCTTTGGCCCCCCGCCAAGCGTCAATGCAACGGCAAAACTTGAAATACATAAGGCAAATATCACGGCAAAAGACTGGGGCACGACACGCCGCAGCATGGGCGCCTCGATGATCCGCCACATGTCCTTGGATCCAAAACCCAGCTGGGCGGCCAGCCGGAACCGTTCGGCGGGAACCTGTTGCCACCCTTGCAGGATGAGCCGTGTGGCAAGTGGCAGGTTAAAAAACACGTGGGCCAGAACGACCCCGTGGAATCCGTAGATCGAAATTTCCGGCAACTCGGCCCAGCGCAGCGCCGAATTCACAATGCCGCTGCGCCCGAACACAGCCAACAGACCCAGAACAGCCACGATCACAGGCAAAATAAAGGGCACGCCCAGAAGAGATATGAACAGCCGACGACCGATGAAACGGCGGCGCGCCAAGGCTCTTGCCACAGGGACCGCCAGCAAAACACTCAGGCCCGCAGACCAAAGCGCTTGAGATACCGTAAACCGGAGTGCGGCCCATTCAGACGGGCCAAGACCGCGCCCCGCTTCTGCACGCAGGGCGACGGCCAGCAAGGTTCCCAGGATCAGAGCCGCGACAAAGGCCGCCGCACCGATTCCGGGCCATGCTCTTATTGCGATAACGCGTCCAGCCATTCCGCCAGCGCCGCATCCCGCACCATGTCAGCCTTCTCGGGTGACACCAGCAGCGATTTTTCTGGCGTAATCAGAGTTTCAAACCCTTTGGGCAACCCTTCTTTCGGAGTGACCGCAGGATACATCCAGTTTGTTGTCGGAATGATGGCCTGAAAGTCATCAGTTACCATGAAGGCAAGAAACTGATCGGCGAGATCTTGTTGATCGCTTGCGGCCAGTTTGCCCGCAACTTCGATCTGCATGTAGTGGCCTTCGTCAAAGGCTGCTGCTGCTTTTGACGCATCTTCCTCGGCAATCAGGTGATAGGCTGGCGAAGTTGTATAAGACAGCACCATGTCGGCTTCGCCGTCAAGGAACAGGCCATACGCCTCGGACCACCCTTTGGTCACGGTGACCACATTGTCGGCAAGGCCTTCCCAAACGGATTTGGCTTCGTCGCCATAGGCCTCTTTGACCCAAAGCAAAAGGCCAAGACCCGGAGTCGACGAACGCGGGTCTTGAATGACAATCTTCAGATCGCTATCAGCCAGATCTTTGAAGTTGGTAGGCGCTTCAAGCTCGGCCGCTTTGACAAAGGCAAAATATCCCCAGTCAAAAGGCACAAACTGAGAATCCGACCATTCAATTGGCAATGTATACTCTGCAGTCACGGAATGATCTGAAAACAGGCCGGTTTCGCGAGCGGCGGCAACAAGGTTGGTGTCCAGCCCCAGAACAACATCAGCATCAGAACGCGCGCCCTCAAGCTTGAGGCGGGCCAGCAATGCAGCGCCATCGCCAGCACCAACAAGTTTCAGGTCACACCCGCATTGTGCTTCGAACGCTTTTTCAACCGAAGGACCGGGGCCCCAGTTGGAAACAAAGCTGTCATAGGTATAAACAGTGAGAACGGGCGTCTCGGCAATTGCCGTTGTAGCCGCCAACATTCCCGTGGCAAACGCAAGATACTTCATGGCATCCTCCAAAATGCGACGGGCGGAGCAAGCCGAGGAGCATTCCACGGACCTTCCCTCCGCCGGTCTTAACCGGTTCAGGTTCAACGGGTTCGCATTCGCGCATCTCAGCCCGCACACTGTGTACCGGCACCCCGAGGTAGGCGCGAAACTAGTGTCGGCTTGGCATGATGACAAGCGGTTTCGATAAGTCCAGTTTGACAAAATTTCACTGAAAAATATGGATTGATTGCGTCGCGTACCTGACATCCGTCTGCTGAGGAACGCCGATGCCCCTTGGGTGCGGCCAAAGTCTTGGTCGCCCAGAAACACGTGACTTCAAAGCGTCAGTCCCTTTGGTCGCAAGCCTGGAAAAGCAAATGCACTTGAGCAAACTTCCCGAGACCGTTATTCGGCCCTAAGCACAAAGGAGCCCCTCCCCATGTCGATGAACAGCTTTGGCCATCTCTTTCGCGTCACCACTTGGGGTGAAAGCCACGGCCCCGCTTTAGGGGCAACCGTTGACGGGTGCCCTCCGGGGGTACCTGTGACCGAAGACATGCTGCAACATTGGCTGGACAAACGTCGTCCCGGTCAAAACAAAAACACCACCCAGCGGAATGAACCCGACGCAGTCAAAATCCTGTCTGGTGTGTTCGAAGGCCAATCAACCGGCACACCAATCCAGCTGATGATCGAAAACACCGATCAGCGCAGCCGCGATTATGGGGACATTTCGGAAACATTCCGTCCCGGCCACGCCGACATCACCTATTGGCAGAAATACGGCATCCGTGATTATCGTGGTGGCGGCCGTTCCTCTGCCCGCGAAACAGCCGCCCGCGTCGCCGCCGGAGGTGTCGCGCGCGAAGCGATCAAGGCACTGGCCCCGAATGTTGAAATCCGGGGCTACATGACCGCGATGGGCGCATTGGATATCGATCGCACGCGGTTTGATTGGGACGAGATTGACCAGAACCCGTTCTGGATTCCGCAATCAGCGGATGTCGCTCAGGAATGGGAAGACTATCTGCAAAAGCTGCGAAAAGAGCACAACTCGGTCGGTGCGATCGTCGAAGTGGTTGCACGTAACCTGCCCGCAGGTCTGGGCGCGCCGGTTTATGGCAAACTCGACACTGATCTTGCTGCGGCCATGATGTCGATCAACGCCGTCAAGGGCGTCGAGATCGGTGAAGGTATGAACTCTGCCCGCCTGACCGGCACGGACAATGCCGACGAAATCTTTATGGGCGACGACGGCCCCGAGTACGGATCGAACCATTCCGGCGGTATTCTGGGCGGCATATCAACCGGCCAGGACGTGGTGATCAGGTTTGCGGTCAAACCAACCTCGTCCATCCTGTCTCCGCGCAAATCCATCCGCAAAGACGGCACGCCGATCGAGGTCATCACAAAGGGACGCCATGATCCGTGTGTTGGCATTCGCGCCGTACCCGTCGCTGAGGCCATGATGGCCTGTGTCGTTCTTGACCACATGCTGCTTCATCGCGGGCAAGTCGGCGAAAATCGCGGTAAAATCGGCTAAAACACAGGGCAAGGATGACCCATGCTTGATATCCTTGCGATCACGTTTCCGATCTATGCGGCGATCCTGATTGGATACGCAATCGTCGCGCGCGGCTGGTTCAGCGCCGCCGACATGCGCACGCTTGGCAAATATGTGCTCAACATTGCTTTGCCCGCCTTGTTGTTCAAAGCCGTGGCTTCGCGTGATTTGGCAGAAATCTTTCATCTCGGATATCTGACAGTTTTCCTGCTGGGCGGGCTGGCGGCTATCGCTGTGGCCTTTTGCTGGTTCACATTTGCGGCCAGCGATCCCGCACGGCGGGCCGTTGCCACTTTGGGCAGTTCTTGTCCAAACTCGGGCTTTATTGGCTATCCCGTGATGTTGCTGGTCTTTCCGGATCTGGCCGGAATCGTCCTTGCCCTGAACTTTCTTGTTGAAAACGTCGTTCTCATTCCGATCTGCCTGATCTTGATGGATATGAGCAAAGACGGTGATCACGGTTCAATCCTCAAACGGATTGCAAACATCCTCTGGGGGGTCGCCAAACGCCCTATGGTTATCGGGCTTGCGCTTGGGATCGTCGTCTCGGTTTCGGGGGTTTCACTGCCGTCTCCTGCGATGCGGCTGTTTGAAATGCTCGCGGCTTCTGCTGCTGCGCTGTCTTTGATTGTGATCGGGGGATCGCTTTTTGGACTGCCTGCCAAAGGCAACCGCGCCCTCGCGACACAAATTGCGGTTGGCAAACTGGTTGTGCATCCGGCGCTTGTCGCGCTGGTTGTTGTTGCTCTGCCTGTGCTGGGGATGACCTTATCGCCTGATCTGGCAGTGGCGGCCATTCTGTCGGCGGCCATGCCAATGTTCGGCATTTATGCCGTTCTTGCACAAGAGCGTGGTTTGGAAGGTCTCGCGTCACTTGCCATGCTCATCGCGACGAGTGCCGCGTTTGTCACCCTGTCGCTATTGCTTTTGTGGCTAACCTAACGGTCTAGGCAAACAACGCCGCATAGTCTTCACGCAGGGCCTTTTTCTGGACTTTGCCCATCGTGTTGCGCGGCAATTCTGGCAACACAATCACGGTCTTGGGCTGTTTGAATTTAGCCAACTGTCCGGCCAGTCCTGCCAGTATGCCTTTTTCGCTCAGCTCTGCGCCATCAGCCACGACAACCGCAACAACGGCTTCGCCAAAATCCGGATGTGGCACGCCGATCACAGCACTTTCCAACACGCCTTCCATGTCATCAATCAGCGATTCAATCTCTTTGGGGTACACATTGAACCCGCCCGTAATAACGAGGTCTTTTGCGCGCCCCACGATGGTGACGTACCCGTCTTCATCGAATTTGGACAAATCACCCGTGATAAACCAGCCGTCCGGCAAAAGTTCTTCTGCGGTCTTTTCCGGCATTTGCCAATACCCCTGAAAAACATTGTCGCCCCGCACCTCGAGCACACCAATGTCACCGGTCGGAACCTCTTGCCCATCGTTCCTGATCCGTGCTTCGACACCCGGCAACGGAAACCCGACCGTCCCTGCGCGGCGCTCGCCTTCGTACGGATTTGAGGTGCTCATATTGGTTTCGGTCATGCCATAGCGTTCAAGAATCCGATGCCCTGTCCGCTCTTCCCATTTTTCATGGGTGTCGACCAACAGCGGCGCAGAACCGGAAATGAACAACCGCATGTTCGCGGCCCGCGCGCGGTCAAGGCGCGGATCATCAAGAAGGCGCGTATAGAATGTTGGAACGCCCATCAACGCAGTGGCGCGCGGCATCGCTTCGAGAATCTGGTCCGCGTCAAACTTGGACAAAAACTCGGTCGAGGCCCCGGCCAGCAATGCGACGTTTGTTGCCACGAACAAACCGTGCGTGTGAAAGATCGGCAAGGCATGTATGAGAACATCGGATTTTGTGAACTGCCAGTAGTCACGCAAGGTTTCCGAATTGCTGGCAAGGTTTTTATGGCTCAGCATAGCCCCTTTGGAGCGTCCCGTGGTGCCCGAAGTATAAAGAATAGCCGCGAGATCGTCCGCCTCACGGCTGACCGGTGTGAAACCGCCACGCCCGACAATAGCCTCTTCCAGACTGCCTCTGCCCTTAGCATCCAATGTCAAAATGCGCGCATCGCCCGCGACTTCGGCAATGGCATCGGCTTTTGCTGGATCACATACCACAACACGCGGTGTTGCATCCCCAAGGAAATAGGCCACTTCCGGTGTGGTATAGGCCGTGTTCAAGGGCAGAAACACACCACCGGCCATAACGGTTCCAAGATAGAGCTGGATCGCCTCGATCGTTTTGTCGACTTGAACGGCAACGCGATCACCCGGCTGGACACCACAGCCGACAAGAGCCCCTGCCATACGTTCCGCGCCAGCAAAGAGTTCGCCAAACGTCATGCTGGCCCTTTGTGGAATTCGCGCAAAGTTGCGTGTTTCTTGTCCTACCGAAGCCGCATGAAGGCGGGAAATCAGGTAATTCTGTTCATACATGACTGGCTCTCCAACTTTGCTCTATGCATCCCCGCATGTTGCGCAAAGATCAAGAGGGCGGCTTGCCACGGCCCATTGTTGTGTTAACAATCTTCTATCCCAACATGAAAGACGGCCCCGATGAACCCGGTTCGCGGCATCCTACTCAAAGTCTGCGCCATTGCCTTGTTCTCGGTTATGGCGTCTTTCATCAAAGCCACTGCCGACCATGTCCCTCCGGGACAAGCGGTGTTTTTCAGATCATTCTTTGCATTGATCGTCATTCTGGTCTGGCTGGCCCAGCGCGGTGATTTGGCGACGGGCCTCAAAGTCAACAACGGTCTTGGACATTTCTGGCGCGGCTTCATCGGCACAACGGCCATGGCGCTCAACTTTGCCGCGCTTGGGCTTCTGCCTTTGCCAGAGGTCACCGCGATCGGATTTACCGCCCCGCTGTTGACCGTGATCTTTGCCGCGATGTTTCTTGGGGAAACGGTGCGGTTGTTCCGGTTGTCGGCCGTTGGCATCGGTTTGATCGGTGTCTTGATTGTTCTCTGGCCGCGCCTGACCATCTTTGGGGAAACAGATCCCTATACCGCCGCAACATTGGGTGTGATGTTTGTTCTGGGGTCTGCGGTGTTTCGGGCGCTGGCGCAGGTGCATATTCGAAAACTGGTTCAAACGGATCAAACCTCGGCCATCGTTTTCTATTTTTCTCTGACCGCCACCGGTTTGTCTTTATTCACGATCCCGTTTGGGTGGGTCATGCCGACAGCGCAGGAATGGATGCTATTGATAGGTGCGGGATTGATCGGAGGTCTTGCGCAGATATTGCTGACGTCGTGCTATCGCTATGCGCCAGCATCCGTCGTCGCGCCGTTTGACTATGCGGCGATGCTGTTTGCTTTGCTGATCGGGTATGTCTGGTTCGACGAGGTGCCAACCGGATATATGCTGGTCGGGGCAGCAATCGTCATCTTTGCGGGTGTTATGATTATCTGGCGTGAACGCCAACTGGGACTAAAGCGCGGGGCGCGAAAGAACCTGACACCCCAAGGGTAACACCCTGAAAGGGGCAACAGGGGCGCAATAAGATCAAGGCGCCCCTGATACCGATTTTTTTAGGCTCGGACCAGACGTTCGTAGCTTTCCGAGACGTCACGGGTCAGCGCGCCAACCTCAAAGGTATAGTCGCCAATCTGGCCAACCGGTGTCACCTCGGCAGCGGTACCCGTCAGGAAGCATTGCTCGAAATCGGCCATTTCTTCAGGCATGATGTGGCGCTCGTGAACCACAACACCCTTTTCTTTCAGCATCGCGATGATGGTCTGGCGGGTGATGCCGTTCAGGATCGCATCCGGGATCGGCGTATGTACTTCGCCATCTTTGACAAAGAATACGTTGGCGCCGGTCGCTTCGGCCACATACCCACGATAGTCCATAAACAACGCATCAGAACAGCCTTTGGCCTCGGCGGCGTGTTTGGAAATCGTACAGATCATGTAAAGACCCGCAGCCTTGGCAGCTGTTGGAATCGTCTCGGGGCTGGGGCGTTTCCACTGGGCGATATCAAGCTTGGCGCCCTTCATCTTGGCGTCACCGTAATAGGCGCCCCATTCCCAAACCGCGACCGCAAGGCGCACAGGGTTCTTGGCCGAGGCCACACCCATATCTTCGCCCGCACCACGCCAGGCGACGGCGCGCACATACGCGTCAGTCAAACCATTGGCCTTGAGCGTTTCTTCTTTGGCGGCTTCGATCTGATCCACAGTCCATGGAATATCCATATCGATCAGTTTGCCAGACACCAAAAGGCGTTCGGAATGTTCCCGGCTTTTGAAGATCTTACCGTTATAGGCCCGCTCGCCTTCAAAGACCGAACTTGCATAGTGCATCGCGTGTGTCAGGATGTGCACATTGGCATCACGCCAATCGACGAGGGTGCCGTCCATCCAGATTTTGCCGTCGCGATCATCATAAGACCCTGCCATGGTCTTCCCTCCAGAATCAGATAAATTTCCATTTATTGCGCTCGAAATGGCCGTTCCGGTCACATTGTTGCGCAAAATCTGAGATTCGCTATCAGTTCGTCCTTGGAGTGTCAACAAAGCTGACTTATTGTGACGTCAAAACAGGCTAAAAAGTGATTGGTTCAACCCATGCCAGAGTCTCATAGTGGCGAAAGCCTTCTTTATCTCACCGACGAGCAACTTAGACAGGGAATCGAGGCGATGTATTTCGCCTATCGCGGTTTCACAGCCGACCCTGACCGAATCCTTGCGACAATGGCTTATGGGCGCGCGCATCACCGCGCGATTCACTTTATCAAACGCGCGCCGGGCACAACGGTGACAAATCTTCTTGAAATCCTTGGCGTGACCAAACAATCGCTCAATCGTGTTCTGCGCACCCTGATCGAGGATGGGCTTGTTGAAAGCCGTGTTGGTCCATCAGACCGCCGGGAACGTAACCTTTTCCTCACCGAAGCGGGTGAAGCGCTGGAAAATCGCCTGTCTGATGCACAGAGGGTCCGCATGCGATCGGCCTATCGCGACGCAGGACCAGAAGCGGTTTCCGGCTTCCGCAAAGTTCTTGAGGCGATGATGGATGGCGAAATGAAACGCCGCTATGCAAGCCTGCGGGAGAACGGATCATGATCGAAGTCGATCCGCACCTTCTGATCGTTGATGACGACGAGCGCATTCGTGATCTGTTGAAAAAGTTCCTTATGCGCAACGGGTTTCTGGTCAGTGCGGCCCGAGACGCGGCGCACGCTCGCCGCATTTTGTCGGGGCTGGATTTTGATCTGATCGTAATGGACGTGATGATGCCCGGCGAAGACGGCATGTCCCTCACGCGCGCCATTCGCGAAACATCGATGACACCTATTCTGCTTCTGACAGCCAAAGGCGAAACCGAAGATCGCATCAAAGGGCTTGAGGCGGGTGCGGATGACTATTTGCCAAAACCTTTCGAGCCCAAGGAATTGCTGTTGCGTATCAACGCCATTTTGCGGCGGATGCCCGAAGTCAGCGAAGCTGACACGGCTCCCAAAGTGCTGCATCTTGGCCCGATCCGTTATGACATTGACCGAGGTGAGATGTGGCAGGGTGACGAGATCGTGCGTTTGACCGCCACCGAAAGCCAGTTGATGAAGATCTTTGCAGGCACACCCGGAGAAGCCGTCAGCCGGACCAAACTGGTCGAAGATCTGGGGCGTGACAGAGGGCAGGCACAGGAACGCGCCGTCGACGTTCAAATCACCCGTTTGCGCCGCAAAATTGAAGAAGACCCCAAGCAACCGAGATACTTACAGACAGTGCGCGGTGCAGGATATATGCTGGCCCCTGATTAGGTCCTGTTTGCCAGTACCCCTTTTTTGCGATGACACCTTGGCCATACCCGGGTGGGACCTTTGATGATTCAAAGCAAGGGGAACCGATATGTTTAAAACATCCATAGCTTCTTTGGCAGTCGCCGCCGCCTTGTCCACGACCGCCTTCGCACAACAGCTCGAACCTTGGGGCACGGCGGGCGGATGGGACATTATGATCGATCCTTCGCTTGGGAACGGTTGTCTGATCCAAGCGGAATATCAGGACGGCTCTGTGATCCGCATCGGCTTTGATCGCAACGAAGGCATGGGCTATCTGACCGCCTTTAACGAAGAGTGGGGCGAGATCGAAGAAGGCGCCGATTACGGTATCCTGTTTGATCTTGACGGTGAAGAATACGAGGCCGTAGCCACAGGCATTTACCTCAATGGGGTGCCCGGTGCCGATATCTATTTTGACAACCCGGACTTCCTTTTTGACATCGCTGCCAAATACACAATGCGCATCTACAATGAAAACGGGCTGGTCACGGCAATCGACCTTGGGGGCACAATGGTTGGTCTCGAAGCAGCGATGGAATGTCAGGACGAATTGGGCTGATCCGCACTGAATCCTCTGGCCACTGCTCCCTTCGCTGACTAGGCTTTTGCGACAGCACACTATTGGCTGCTTCGAAGCACAGCACAGAAACGGGATACCTATGACCACAGCCTTGTTTTCGCATCCTGATTGTTTGCAACATCAGACACCGTCGGGCCACCCTGAACAAGTTGCACGGCTTGAGTATATCACCGAAGCCCTGTCTGTTGCGGCGTTCGACACACTGGACCGCCAAGATGCGCCTCTTTGCACGGATGACGACATCCTGTTGTGCCATCCACAAAGTCATCTGGACGCGATCATTGCGGCAGAGCCGACAACAGGCACACGTGCGCTGGATGGGGACACCCATATGTCGCCCGGCTCAACTCGCGCTGCGCAACGGGCGGTCGGGGGATGCCTTGCCGCTGTGGATACCGTTCTCGCGGGCAAAGCAATGAATGCATTTGTTGCCTGCCGTCCCCCCGGACACCACGCCGAACAGTCTACGCCGATGGGGTTTTGTCTGTTCGGTACAGCCGCCATCGCCGCCCGCCATGCAATGGAGCGGCATGGATTAGACCGCGTCGCTATTGTCGATTTTGATGTCCACCACGGGAACGGCACCCAAGCTCTTTTGTGGAACGAACCACGGGCGCTTTTCTTTTCGTCCCATCAAAATCCACTTTGGCCCGGCACGGGCATGGCCGAAGAAACAGGCGGGCACAACAACATCTACAACCTGCCCCTTCCCCCGCACAGCGATGGACGCCTGATGCGCGCGACCTACGACGCAGAAGTCTGGCCCGCGATCGAGCGGTTTAAACCGCAGTTGATCATCGTTTCGGCCGGTTTTGACGCCCATATGGCGGACCCTCTGGCCCAGTTGAACTGGAGCACCGAAGATTTCATCTGGCTCACCCAAAAGATTTGCGATTTGGCTGACGAACATTGCGATGGGCGCGTTGTCTCGACTCTTGAGGGCGGATATGATCTGACGGCATTGGCGGCCTCGGTTGCCGCACATGTCAGCGTATTGATGGAGAGAGGCGCATGAGTGACACACCAGTAAGCGAGCTTAGCTTTGAACAGGCGATGGCCGAATTGGAACAGGTGGTCGGAAAACTCGAGCGTGGCGATGTAGCCCTTGAGGAATCCATCAAGCTTTATGAACGTGGCGCCGAATTGAAAAAGCGGTGTGAAACCAAACTGAAAGAAGCCGAAGAAAAAGTTGCGGCTATCACCCTTGACGGTGACGGCAATCCATCAGGATTGAAGCCGGTCGAAGGGCTGTAAATTGTTCCAGACCCGACTGAAAGAAACCGCTGCACAGGTGCAAGCGCACCTTGACGCAACGATGATGCCTTTGGGCCATTTACCTGTGATCGAGGCCATGCGCTATGCCAGTGCTGGTGGCAAACGGCTGCGTGCCTTTCTGGTGATGGAAAGCGCAAGGTTGCACGGTGTTGACCCCCAGCATGCGATTTGGGCCGCCGCAGCAATCGAAGCGATCCACGCCTATTCTCTTGTGCATGACGACCTGCCCTGCATGGATGATGACGATCTGCGCCGTGGATTGCCGACCGTCCACAAAAAATGGGACGATTGCACAGCGGTTCTTGCGGGTGACGCCCTGCAAACGTTTGGCTTTGAATGCGTGAGCCGTGCCGAATGCCACACCGATCCACTTGTCCGCGCGGAACTGACCGTGACGCTGGCCCGCGCTGCGGGTGCGCAGGGTATGGTCTTGGGGCAGGCCTTGGATATCGCGGCCGAAACGGCGGAAACTCCGCTGTCGCTGGATGAAATCACCCGCTTACAGGCCGGCAAAACTGGCGCATTGATTGCGTGGTCGGCCACGGCCGGCCCTTTGATGGCACAACAGGATACCGCACCGCTCATGCAATATGCCGCCGCCTTGGGATTGGCCTTTCAGATTGCAGACGACATTCTTGATGTTGAAGGCGACGCAGACAAAGTTGGCAAAGCTGTCGGCAAAGATGCCAGTGCTGGCAAGGCCACCTTCGTTTCGCTTCTAGGCCTCAAAGGGGCAAAGAGCCGCGCCGAGGATCTCGTACAAAAGGCTTGTGACGCGCTATATGTCTACGGAGACGACGCCGAAACCTTGCGGGAAGCCGCGCGTTTCGTTATCTCGCGCGATAGCTAAGACAGAAAGACGCCCATGTCAGCCAGACCCGAAACGCCAATGCTGGACCGCGTGACCGTACCTGCGGACCTGAAACAGCTTTCTGATGCAGAGCTGACCCAGCTTGCGCACGAACTTCGCTCGGAAACTGTATCTGCCGTTTCCGAAACCGGCGGGCATCTGGGTGCCGGACTGGGCGTTGTCGAACTTACTGTTGCGTTGCACGCGATCTTTGACACACCTCGGGACAAGATCATCTGGGACGTGGGGCACCAATGTTATCCTCACAAAATTCTGACGGGTCGACGCGACCGCATTCGCACCCTGCGCACCAAGGGTGGGCTTTCCGGTTTCACCAAACGCAGCGAGAGCGTTTATGACCCCTTTGGCGCGGCGCACAGTTCCACATCTATTTCCGCAGCCCTTGGCTTTGCCGTTGCGCGCGATCTGGGTGGTCAATGCGAAGGCGGGCTTGGGGATGCGATTGCCGTTATCGGTGATGGCTCGATCTCGGCCGGTATGGCCTATGAGGCGATGAACAACGCAGGCCACCTGAACAAGCGTCTGTTTGTGGTCCTGAATGACAACGAAATGTCGATTGCCCCGCCAGTCGGCGCCATGTCTGCGTATTTGTCCCGCCTGTATGCCGGAGACCCGTTTCAGGAACTGAAATCGGCCGCCAAAGGCGCCGTATCTCTGTTGCCTGAACCCTTCCGCGAGGGCGCCAAACGCGCCAAGGAAATGCTCAAGGGCATGGCCGTCGGGGGCACTTTGTTCGAAGAGCTGGGCTTTTCCTATATCGGGCCTATTGATGGCCACGACATGGAGCAACTGCTGCCTGTGCTGCGGACATTGCACCAGCGTGCCACAGGTCCGGTGTTGCTGCACATTCTGACCAAAAAGGGCAAAGGCTATGCCCCTGCGGAAAATGCACGCGACAAGGGCCATGCAACCGCCAAGTTTGATGTGCTGACCGGCAAGCAGGTCAAAGCCCCGTCAAACGCGCCCTCCTATACCTCTGTTTTTGGTAAAACGTTGGTCGAAGAGGCCGCACGGGATGACAAGATTTGTGCCGTCACGGCGGCGATGCCCGACGGGACCGGATTGAACCTGTTCGCTGAACGCTATCCAAGCCGGTGTTTCGATGTCGCGATTGCGGAACAGCACGGCGTTACCTTCTGTGCGGCGCTGGCTGCCGGTGGGATGAAACCGTTCTGCACCATGTATTCGACCTTCCTGCAACGTGGCTATGATCAGGTTGTGCACGATGTGGCGATCCAACGCCTGCCGGTGCGTTTCGCGATTGACCGCGCAGGGCTGGTCGGGGCCGATGGTGCGACCCATGCAGGGTCTTTTGACATCGCCTATCTCGCCAACCTTCCTGGCATGGTGGTGATGGCCGCGGCGGATGAGGCCGAATTGGTGCATATGGTGGCCACTGCCGCCACACATGACGAAGGCCCGATTGCTTTCCGGTATCCACGCGGTGAAGGCGTTGGGGTAGACTTGCCCGAACGCGGCACGCCGTTGGAAATCGGCAAGGGCCGTATGATTCAAGAGGGCAAACGCGTTGCGTTGCTGTCTTTTGGCACACGTCTGGAAGAAGTCCGCAAAGCGGCCGAAACCTTGGCCGCCAAAGGGATCACCCCGACAATTGCGGATGCCCGGTTTGCCAAACCACTGGACGAGGCGATGATCCTTGATCTTGCCGCGAACCACGAAGCCCTGATCACCATCGAAGAAGGTGCCATCGGCGGCTTTGGCAGCCATGTGGCACAGATGCTGGCGGAAAACGCGGTATTCGATAACGGGCTAAAGTTCCGGTCGATGGTGTTGCCTGACATCTTCATCGATCAGGCCAGCCCCAGCGACATGTATGACGTGGCCGCGATGAATGCCGAACAGATCGAAGCCAAAGTTCTTGATACGCTGGGTGTATCCCGGATCGGTAGCAAAAGCGCCTGATCCCTTTAATGCGGGATCAGCTTTGGCGTTCTTCTTCAAGCATCGCTTGCAGGGCATTCTTAAAGTCGGGATACTTCAGGACGACCCCAAGCTCGTCTTTGATCCGGTCATTGCGCACACGTTTGCTGTCCGAATAAAAACTACGGGCCATCGGACTCATCTCGGCCTCTTCAAAGGGAACGGCCGGAGGCGGTTCCATCCCCAGCAACTCGGCCGCATATTCAATGACGATTTCAGGTGGCTGCGGATCATCGTCACAGACGTTATAAATCCGACCCGGATTGGGCTTGTTGATCGACGCCTCAAGAACCTGTGCGATGTCATCCACATGTGTGCGGCTAAACACCTGATTTTTCTTAATCACGCGCTGCGCAATCCCTTTGCGCAGCTTGGCGAACGGTCCACGGCCCGGACCATAAATTCCAGCCAATCGAAACACATGCACAGGCAATCCTGTCACATCCAGCCATTCCTGTTCGGCCAAGACACGGCGCCGGCCCCGCACGGTTGCAGGTTCGGTCGGCGATGTCTCGTCAACCCAGCCACCGTCATGATCACCATAAACGCCTGTGGTCGACAGGTATCCGACCCATTCAAGATGAGGCGCAGCATCCAAAAGGGCCTGCCGACCCAGTCGCATAACCGGATCGCCTTCGGCGTCGGGGCTGATTGATGTGAGCACATGCGTTACACCCTGAAGCGCCTGTTCAAGGTCGCAGGGCCATTCCAGTGGGACAACCCCTTGTTCCTGAAAAAGCGAGAGCTTTTCCGGCTTGCGAGAGGTTCCAATTACACGCCAGCCCTGTGGCAACAACCGCTTGGCAAGGCCCTGTGCAGAGAACCCGTGCCCCAATGAAAGAAGTGTCTTTTCCATAGCCGCACACTGCCGCCGCCGATGCAAAGTTGCAAGTCAAACCCTGTCAACTTTGGCCACGGAAAATCAGGCGAGCCACGTCAAACCAAGACGCAGGGAGAACGCCCCGCGCCCACAAACAAACTGCCCAATATTTAGATTTCAGGCGGAATGGACTCTGCTTTTCTAAAGATAGCCACTTATTGGGACCACTTCTCATCATCGTCAGAAGAGGTCCCAATTTCTCAAGCGGTCAGCGACCCTTCCAAACAGGATCGCGTTTTTCCGCAAACGCACGTGCGCCTTCAAGCTGATCTTCAGACCGATACAAGGCGTCTACAGTCGCAAGTTGGCTTTTGGTGATGCGGTTCATGGCATCCTGAAATTTGGAATCTTCCGCGTCCCGTACGATTTCCTTGATCGCCGCATAGACCAAAGGCGGACCGCTTGCCAACAACCGCGCCAGTTCCCATGCGCGATCCATCAGCTGATCTGCTGGGACAATTTCATTTACCAGCCCCCAGCGGTTCGCCTCTTCCACATCAAACCAGCGCCCCGTCAGCAAAAGCTCCATCGCGATGTGATAGGGAATACGTTTTGGCAGCTTCACACTGGCCGCATCGGCAACCGTGCCAGAACGGATTTCAGGAAGCGCAAATGTGGCATGCTCTGCCGCGAGAATGATGTCAGCGGAAATCGCCAGTTCAAGGCCGCCACCACACGCAATACCATTGACCGCCGCAATCACAGGTTTGTTCATGTCCCGCATTTCCTGCAAGCCACCGAACCCGCCGGGACCATAGTCGGCGTCAACTTCGTCACCGTCTGCTGCGGCCTTCAAATCCCAACCAGGGCAAAAGAACTTTTCTCCGCCTCCGGTCAGGATCGCGACCCGCAGTTCAGGATCATCACGAAAGTCCCGAAACACTTCGCCCATGATGCGGCTGGTCGCGAGGTCGATCGCGTTCGCCTTGGGACGATCCAGCGTCACTTCGAGTATGGCACCATCGCGCCGCGTTTTTACAATATCTTGGCTCATTGGATTAGTCCTTCCGTCGCATCAACGCGTCTGCAGCTACGGCATCATCCGGAGTGCAGAGCAGTGGGTTAATTTCAATTTCTTCAAGGCCCTCGGCATTGGCAAGCACGTAGGCCTCAATAGCGCGGATTGCCTTGAAAATCGCGCTTCGATCCGCCGGGGGCGCACCTCGATACCCGTCAAGCAGCTTTGAAACACGCAAACTGTTTAGCGCGGTATCAATCATGTCATCCGTGGCGGGCAACAAAAGGCTCGCGCTGTCCTGCATGATTTCGGTCAGGATTCCGCCTGCGGCCAATGTCATGACAAACCCGTGTGCGGGATCTTTGACCACTCCAATCAACAACTCGGCAACCGCATCCGTTATCATCTCTTCAATCAAGAAATGATCGGTTGGCATGGCTGCGGCTGTATCGCTGACGGCTTGTCCGTTCATTAGGTTAAGCACAACAGCACCTGCTTCGGTCTTGTGTGCAACACCTTCGCCTTTGAGAACGACAGGAAACCCAATGTCCACCGCTGCGGCGCGCGCGGCCCCCGTGGAAGCCGCTCTTTTAAAGTGGGGCGTGCGCAATCCGTGCCACGACAAACGGCTTTTTGCTTCTGCTTCAGGTAAGAGTTCCGGTGAAACATTCTCTGTTGGCAGGCAAATCGGGGGCGTATCGCCTGAAACCGGAAGAGCCGCGGCTTCACATGCCACGATCGCTTCGCTTAATCCCATCAAGGGCACGACCCCCGCTGCCATCAATCGGTCCGCCACCCCTTCGGGCAACAGTTCGGGCAGTGTTGCAACCATCGCGACATTGGTGCCCGTTTGTTCTTTTGCGCCAATCGCCGCCTGTATGGTGCATTCCCAATCGGATGCATCACACCGATCTTCGCGCGGGGTATCAACGATCAGAAGGGTCATCGCGATATCCGGGTCCATGATGGCGCCCCACGCCTTGGTCATCGCCTCGGCATCGCGCCAGATATAGGTGTGATAGTCCAATGGGTTTGCCAAGGCGACCATCGGGCCCAGCGCATCCCTCAAGTCGGTTTTCTGCCGGTCGTTCAGGGGCGGAAAGACCATACCCCGCCCATGTGCCGTGTCGGCCGCAAGGCTGGCTTCGCCGCCGGAACAGCTGATTGAGGCGATCCGGTTCGAGGGAAGCCGTCCCACGACATGCAACAGTTTGAGCGTTTCCAGAAATTCAGGAATCGAGTCGACCCGCGCAATCCCCAAACGGGATAACAATGCACTGGCGCCTGCATCTCCTCCGGCCAAAGAGGCGGTATGAGACACGGTTGCCGCCTGCGCCTGTTCGGACTTTCCGACCTTTAACGCGACAATGGGCTTGCCCAGTTCTCGGGCTTTGGCCGCGAGGTCTTCGAATGCGCGCAAATCTCCAAAGCCTTCGATATGAAGCCCCAAAGCCGTCACCCGTGGGTCCTCTAGCAACGCCTGACCAATGTGCGCCACACCGGATTGTGCCTGATTGCCCGCTGTCACGACATACGCGACGGGAACACCCCGCTTTTGCATGGTCATGTTGATCGCGATATTGGAACTTTGAGTGACGATGGCCACGCCTGAATCTGCTGCGACCCCGCCATGTTGATCTGGCCACAAAAGCGCGCCGTCGAGGTAATTCACGAACCCATAACAGTTTGGCCCAAGAATGGGCATGTCCCCTGCCGCGTCCAACAGTTGCTGTTGAAGATCCGCACCTTCGGCATCTTCTGCTTCGGCCTCAAGGAACCCGCTGGCAAAGCAAACCGCACCCCCCGCGCCGCGTTCGGACAAAAGGCGCACGGCCTCGATCGTGATAAAGCGGTTCACACCAATGAAGCTTGCGTCCGGGGCAGATGGCAAATCCTCGATGTGTCGATATACCGGAAGGCCTGCCATTTCCTCGGCCTTGGGGTGTACCGGCCAGATGGCGCCAGCAAAGCCCATCTTGCGACATTGTTCGATCACGAGCCGACACCAGTCTCCGCCGCCGATCACAGCTATGGATTTTGGCGACAACAGGCGATTCAACTTTTCAACCATTCAAAAACCTCCAGGTAGGATTGCCTTCTTTTTGGGCAAATTTCGGGATTGCCATCCGCAATTGCTGCATCGCAGCATTTTTCTTGTAGGTCCGGCGCATGATCTCTCTTACCTTGAGAGTCAGCCAGAGAGCGGGAGGCCAGCTCTGGATGACCTGCAACCATGATGGAGATTGTTCCATGTGCCTCTCGACTGCTGCGCTTTCACTTTTTCTGAACCTTCTGAACCTTGAAAACATCACGACCGAACCCGGCCGCGTCATCATCCACGCCTCTGACCGCGAGGCCCATTGGGTGAACGACGGTGACCGCTGGTGTACCATGGCGCCCCAACTAGATCGGCTTGCCCGTTTTGCGCCCAGCGCAACCGAGTGATCATTTGTCCGCATAAAGACATATCCAGAAAAAGGCGGTTCAGGCCTGATTAGAGCCTAATCCGTCACGTCACGATCAAGGTGACCGAGGTCTTTCTCGGGCGTGATCTGGTCACGGACGCGGCTTTTGAGCACTTTCACATCGGGAAAGCCTCCGTCGCGTTTTCGTTCCCAGATCAACACGCCATCCACCTCGATTTCGAACACGCCACCCATTTCACCCGGCACAAGCGTCACAGCCCCCAATTCGGTCTGAAAGGTCTGCAACAACTCTTGGGCCATCCATCCGGCGCGCAACAACCAGTTGCACCCCGTACAATAAGTGATGGTCACGTGTGGTTTTGTCATCGATCAAGCGCCATGTGCTCTCAGCATCTCGCGGCTGATGATGTGCCGCTGGATTTCACTGGTGCCTTCCCAGATACGCTCAACCCGCGCGTCTCGCCAGATGCGTTCGAGAGGAAGTTCATCCATCAGCCCCATACCGCCGTGAATCTGGATTGCTTCGTCAGCGACAAAGGCCAACATCTCGGTCGCTTTGAGTTTCGCCATCGACATGTCGGATTCGGTGACGGTGCCCTGATCAAACTTCCAACCAGCCTCCCATGTCAGCAGGTTGGCCGCCTTCAGCTCCAGCGCCATATCGGCGAGTTTGAAGGATACGCCCTGAAACTTGCCGATCTGCTGGCCGAATTGCTTGCGTTCGGCGGCGTATTCTACGGAATGTTGCAATGCCCGCTCTGCGCGTCCCAAACAGGTGGCCGCAACTTGCAGACGGGTCGCGCCAAGCCACGTGTTGGCAACGTCAAACCCTTTGTCGACTTCGCCCAAAATCGCCGAGGACGGCAGGCGGCAATCGTCAAATTCCAGAACCGCATTGGTATACCCACGATGACTGACGTTGCCGTACCCGTCGCGCACTTCAAAACCGGGCGTGCCTTTGTCGACAAAGAACGCGGTGATTTTCTTTTTCGGGCCGCGGGGCGTGTCTTCGACACCTGTCGCCATAAAACAGATCGCAAAGTCGGCAATGTCGGCATGGCTGATGAAGTGTTTGGTTCCGTTCAAAATCCAATCATCGCCGTCCTGCTTGGCCGTGGCCTTCATGCCACGCAGATCGGAACCCGCATCAGGCTCTGTCATCGCCAAACAATCCCACTTTTCCCCTTTCATACAGGGATAGAGATATTTTTCCTTTTGCTCGTCGGTGCCAGCCAAAAGAATGTTCGAAGGGCGCGCCACGCCCGTCCAGTGCAGCGCATAGTTGGCCCGACCCAGTTCCTTTTCGTACATAAGCCAGCTCAGGGTATCGAGGCCCGCACCGCCCACTTCTTCTGGCATGTTGGCGGCATAAAGACCTGCCTCCATTGCCTTGCTCTGAACGTCCTTGATGACGTCCATGTCCAGATGCCCGGTCCGTTCGATTTCCAACTCGTGTGGATAAAGTTCATTTTCAACAAAGGCACGTGTCGTATCGACGATCATTGCCTGTTCTTCGGTCATCCCAAACTGCATGTTGCGCGCTCCGTTAAAGGTGTTTTGTCCATGTGAAAGGGCTTGCCAATTCACATCATGCAAGATTAGTCATTTATCATGCATGATTGGACCAAAAAAAACGCTGCTTTGCAGCACATCGGCGTGCTGCTGTTCGAGGGATTCTCGAACCATTGCCTTGCCAATACGGTCGAGCCTATGCGCGCCGCCAATATGCTAAGCGATCAGACGCTCTATGACTGGCGTTTCCTTTCACTTACCGGCGAGGCTGTTGTGTCTTCCAGCGGCCTTGAGGTCACGCCGCACAGCCGTTTGGCGGATCACGCGGGCGACATGCTTGTGGTCATGCCGTCCTATGGTTTCTTGAACCACGGTGGCTGGCACACGCAAGCAGCGCTGCGTGCGGCGTCACATCGATACGAAACACTTGCCGCTATGGACACAGGAAGCTGGCTGTTGGCCGAGGCGGGGCTGCTTGATAGCCATCGCGCGACGATCCATTGGGAAGAATTGGTCCGGTTTTCAGAGCGTTTTCCAGAAGTGGACACCGTGCGCGAACGATACGTGATTGATGACAACCGGATCACCTGTTCCGGTGCCATGGCCGCCTTTGATCTGACGATGCACTTGATCGGGCGCGATCAGGGACAGGCATTGGCGCTGGAGGTGGCACAACTGTTCATGTCCCGGGATTCGGCACGATCCCATGCAGGCGGGGCCAGCTCTTCCAGCCGCGTGATCAATCAGGCCCTTGCTTTGATGCAAGAGCATCTGGAGCACCCCTTGCCCATTTCAGAAATTGCGCGGCGCACGGGCCGGACACAAAAGGCCTTGGAAACGCGGATGAAGGCGGACCTTGGCGCGTCTCCTGCACAGGTTTACCGTCGCATGCGTCTCACGTTTGCCCGCAAGTTGGTGAATGAAACTGATCTCGCAATCAGCGAAATCGCGTTGCGCTCCGGGTATGAAGATCCCGCCGCAATGACGCGTGCCTTTCGCAAGGAATTTGGCACCACACCACGAGATTTACGCAGGAATAGTCTCTGATTTGTTGCGAAATACTTGCAAACGGATGCGACTTTTCGAAGAACCGGCAGCCTCATAGGCCGCCAGTTCTCTGTGCCAGCTTCACGGAAAACGTTAGCTCGCGTAGTTCGAGTTTTCTTCGTCTAAAATGGCTTTCAACTCGGCAAGGTGCCTGAAGTCCTGTTCGGGATAGTCTTCCAGTTCGCTAGCCGTCTTTTCAGCCACCTCATCGGACAACACCCGCAGCGGCTGTCCGGTTTGCAGCGCGCGAATATAGGTCTCGGCGGCACGCTCGAAATAATAGAGGCGGTTGAACGTTTCTGCGACAGTATCGCCAATGATCATCACACCATGATTGCCCATGATCATGGTTTTCTTCTTTGGATCGGTCAGCAACGCGGCACAACGCTCGCCTTCGTCCTCGAAGGCAAGTCCGCCATAGTGGTTGTCGATCACATAGCGGTTAAAGAAGGTCGCACAGTTCTGGTCGATCGGCAGCAAACGTGAATCTTCCAAAGAAGCCAGAACCGTCGCGTGAATCGAATGGACATGCATTGCACACCGCGCATGCGGACAGTGGCGATGGATGCCGCCATGAAGCCCCCACGCGGTGGGGTCTGGCGCATCTGGTCCGGACAAGGTTTCCGGATCATTGGCATCCACAATAATCAGATCGCTGGCCTTGATCCGGCTAAAGTGTTTCTGGTTTGGGTTCATCAAGAACTGCGTGCCATCATCATTGATCGCAAGGCTAAAATGATTGGCTACCCCTTCGTGCAAGTTCAGCCGAGCCGTCCAGCGAAAGGCAGCCGCCAAATCGACCCGCTCCTGCCAGTGGTCCATATTCGGGCGAAGTTCAGTCACGCTCATTTTGGCGTATCTCCTTGGACAAAATCGAAATCAGTTCAAGCCTGCCCAAAGCCGGTATTCTTTACCAACGAAAAATTCTGAGTTAATGCATTAGTATAACTTATGCATGGATTATACCATGAACTCTGCCCTACCCCCTTTGAATTGGCTTCGCGCATTCGAGGCCTCGGCCCGCCACTTGTCTTTCACCGATGCGGCCGCCGAACTCAACATGACCCAAAGCGCCGTAAGCCAGCAGATCAAATCGCTGGAAGGTCACTTGGGGCGACAGCTTTTTCATCGCCGCCCGCGCGCATTGGAATTGACCCAATCGGGCCTAACCTTTTTGCCTGTCGTCCGAGAGGCGTTTCGCACCCTTACACGTGGCACCCGCGCAATGCTTGGCCCTGATCGAAATGTCTTGCAGGTGCAAAGCAACATTTCTTTTGCGATCCAGTGGCTCGCTCCGCGCCTGCCGCGATTTCACGCGCGTCACCCTGACGTTCGCCTGAGCATCAGAACCGAACTTTGGGAAGCGCGCGATATGGCCGAAGGCGCAGATATCGAGATCCGGTATTCGCTGCGTCCTGCCACGCACCTGAATGCCCATCTGCTCAAAAGGGATCATTACTATCCGGTTGCGGCGCCCGGATATGACGTGCCTCTCGATCAACTTTCCAGTCATCCTCTTTTTGACTGCGCGGGGCTGATGTGCAACTGGCCGTCCTGGGCCGAAGATCAGTCTCTAACTTGGCCCAATCCTTATGTAACCTATTGCACCACCTATTCGATTTCGCTCGCCATTGCGGCAGCGGGAGGAGGCGTTGCGCTTGCGCATGACACGATTGCTTCGGAATACCTAAAACAAGGCACGCTTGTGCGTCCGTTTGAACACCGGGTGCCCATGGAAGAAGCCTATTATCTACTGATGTCTCCTCAGGCCGCAGATACCCCATCGGCCCAAGCCTTCAGCAATTGGCTCATCGAGGAAATTGCTGCGTTCGAAGGGTCACTCGACTAGGCGGGGCGACCTCGCAGGTGCGCGTCCTCTAGTCTTTGGGGCGCGAAGGCACCCATGCATACCCATCCGGACACAACAGATACGCCTCTCTCAGACCATGTGGCTTGTCCGTTGGAGGCTGCAAAACATGCATCCCTGCGGCCTCGGCCCTGGCAACTGCGACCTCTGGGTCTGTATCATATAGACGGATCTCGAGACCGGCACCCCTTGCACCATTTTCAGGCAACAGCCCCAAAAGCGGGTTTGAATGGTACGTCCCGTCGGCATGAAGCTGAAACACCTGATCGCCATAGGTGACGATCGCAAAATCATCCGTCGGCTGATGCACAGTCATATCAAAAACAGTCTCTAACATGGCGCAATGTGCTCTGACATTGCGCACAAGAAGATTGAAGCCAATCCCTTTGAGGGATTTTCCAAACGTTTCTGCATCCACAGTTTCAAAATTCACAAGAAAGCCCTTTCACGAAACCTTCATCACCATGCAGCTTGATAGTTCCCTTACCACTGTGTCAACGTGGGCCATGACTAAGAACAGTTTTCCAAGCTGGGCAGAAAGTGCCCCCCGCCTCATTGCAGTTGCCGCAGGACGCGCCGCCGCCGACACGGTTATTCGAAATGGACAATGGGTCAACGTCCACACGCGGGAAATCTTGCCAGACCAATCCATTGCCATTGCCGACGGGCGGATCGCTTATGTCGGTCCGGATGCGTCGCATTGTGTTGGCGAAAACACCGAGATCATTGAGGCGCATGGCCGCTTTATGATCCCTGGCCTGTGTGACGGGCATATGCACATCGAGTCCGGCATGTTGACGCCAGCCGAGTTCGCGCGCGCGGTCATTCCGCACGGCACGACCAGCATGTTCACGGACCCTCATGAGATTGCGAATGTGCTTGGCATCGAAGGCGTTCGTATGATGCATGACGAGGCTCTGTTACAGCCCATTAACATCTTTACCCAAATGCCATCCTGTGCGCCCTCTGCTCCGGGCCTCGAAACGACAGGGTATGAAATAACGCCCGAAAACGTGGCCGAGGCCATGACCTGGCCCGGTATCGTGGGTCTTGGCGAGATGATGAATTTTCCCGGCGTCATTCACGCCGACCCCAAGATGCTGGCCGAGATGGCCGCGACCCAAGAAGCCGGAAAAACGATCGGCGGGCACTATGCCAGCCCTGATTTAGGCCCGAACTTTCACGCCTATGCGGCGGGCGGACCGGCAGACGATCACGAAGGCACATGCGAAGCCGACGCCGTGATGCGCGTCCGACAGGGCATGCGCGCCATGATGCGGTTCGGCAGCGCCTGGTATGATGTCGAATCCCAGATTACTGCAGTGACCGAAAAAGGGCTCGATCCGCGAGGCTTTATCTTGTGCACCGACGATTGCCACTCTGGCACTCTAACTCAAGACGGGCACATGAACCGCGCCGTCCGCCACGCCATCGACGTTGGATGCGATCCTCTTATCGCCCTTCAAATGGCAACGATCAACACAGCAACACACTTTGGGTTAGAGCGTGAATTAGGCTCTATTACACCCGGAAGACGTGCTGATGTGATCCTGACCAGCGATTTACACAGCTTGCCAATTGAATTGGTCATTGCACGTGGTGTCACCGTCGCGAAAGACGGCACATGTCTTGTGACCTGCCCGCATTATGACTGGCCCGATCACGCGAGACAAACCGTGCACCTTGGCAAACAGCTGTCCGCACCCGATTTTGCGATTCCCGCACCAGAAGGTGCTACTTCGGTGAAAGCAAAGGTGATCGGAATTGTCGAAAATCAGGCTCCGACAAAAGCACTTTCAGCCGTGCTTCAGGTCAGGGATGGGCTGGTTCAGCCTGAAACAGAGACTGATATTGCCCAAGTTGCCCTTGTTGAGCGACATCGCGGAACTGGCAGTGTGGCGAACGGATTTGTCTCTGGCTTTGGATATCAGGGCGATATGGCCATGGCGTCGACAGTGGCGCATGACAGTCACCAAATGATTGTCGTCGGAACATGCCGCGAGAACATGGCACTGGCCGCCAACCGTCTTGGTGAGGTTTCGGGCGGCATGGTGATCTTTAAAGACGGGCAAGAGATCGCGCTTGTCGAACTTCCTATTGCCGGGTTGATGTCTGATGAACCCGCCAAAGAGGTCGCCATAAAGGCTCAAGGGATTGTAGATGGCATGCGCGCCTGCGGCTGCACATTGAACAACGCCAATATTCAGCACTCGTTCCTTGCGCTTGTTGTTATCCCGGAACTGCGCCTGTCGGATTTGGGTTTGGTCGATGTGGTCAAATTTGAACTGACGGACCTTTTGGAAAGCACTACATGACACCTGCTGCGAACACCCCCGTCATCACACCCACCGTTCCCACCGCCGAAGCGTTTACCGATGCAGAGGCAGCCGTCACGCGCCTTGAAGAATTGTACCGTGAAGGCACGTCGTTTCTGTGTGAAAAATTTCGAATTGTTCTGGAAGGCGGGCCAAAGCAAAAACGCTTTCGCGCCTTTTATCCGGAAATCCGGATCACAACGACAAGCTTTGCACAAATCGACTCAAGGCTGAGCTTTGGTCACGTGGCCGAACCCGGAACACACAGCACGACCATCACGCGCCCCGATCTGTTTCGAAACTATCTGGTGCAGCAGATCGACCTTTTGATCTGCAACCATGGCGTTCCTGTGATCATTGGCCCATCCGACACACCGATCCCCATTCATTTTGCGGTCTCGTCAGATGCCACCTTAACGGTCCCACAAGAAGGCGCGTCGTCCTTCACTCTCAGAGATGTGTTTGATGTGCCTATGTTGTCGAATACCAACGACGATATCGTGAATGGCACATTTTCAGGACACGACGACGGAAGCGCGCCCCTGTCGCCCTTTACCGCACAACGGATCGATTATTCCTTGGCGCGTCTCAGCCACTATACCGCGACAGATCCGGAACACTTTCAAAACCACGTCCTGTTCACCAACTACCAGTTTTACGTGTCCGAGTTCGAAGCATTTGCTCGCACCCAGCTCGCAGACCCCAACAGCGGCTATTCGAGCTTTGTCAGCACCGGTAACCAAGAGATAACAGATCCTGATGCCCCTCTGAATGTGGTCGAGAAGCAACCTCAGATGCCGACCTATCACCTGAAGCGCAAAGATGGTTCAGGGATTACACTGGTCAATATCGGCGTCGGGCCGTCGAATGCTAAAACCGCCACGGATCACATCGCTGTTTTGCGCCCCCATGCGTGGGTCATGGTGGGGCATTGCGCAGGTCTTCGAAATTCACAATCGCTTGGAGATTTTGTTCTCGCGCATGCCTATTTGCGAGAGGACCACGTGCTTGACGATGACCTGCCCGTGTGGGTTCCGATCCCGGCGCTGGCCGAGGTGCAGATCGCGCTGGAACAAGCCGTCGAAGATGTTACCGAGTTGGAAGGGTATGACCTAAAACGTGTCATGCGGACAGGAACGGTTGCAACAATTGACAACCGAAATTGGGAATTACGTGATCAATCCGGGCCTGTTCAGCGTCTGAGCCAATCACGTGCCGTCGCTTTGGACATGGAGAGCGCAACAATCGCGGCCAATGGATTCCGCTTTCGCGTCCCGTATGGCACCTTGTTATGTGTCAGCGACAAACCTTTGCATGGTGAATTGAAGCTGCCCGGCATGGCCTCTGACTTTTATCGCACCCAAGTGGCACGCCATCTCATGATCGGTATCAGGGCCATGGAAACCCTGCGGGACATGCCGTTAGAGCGTCTTCATTCGCGAAAATTGCGCAGCTTTGACGAGACCGCATTTTTGTGAGATTTAATCGCAAGAGTTGACGTGAACGTCTTGCAAGGTGTCGGTCACCAGCAAATCAGGCAAAAAACAGCAGTTATCCCCTAGTTTTTTGGGTTTTCTGACACACAATTCGTTGTGTTCCCCTACCATATCCACTTAAATGCCCGCCATGAGGCCCAATATTCGGGCAGACTAATGGAGACCTGTAATGGCAAAACCAATGACCAAGACCCAGCTCGTTGCCGCTCTGGCCGAAGAAATGGGCACCGACAAAAAATCCGCAGGCGCTGCTCTGGAAGCAGTATGTGCACTGATCACAAGCGAAGTATCCGCTGGTGGTGCCGTTACCCTGCCAGGCGTTGGTAAAATCTATTGCCGCGAGCGTCCCGAGCGCATGGTTCGCAACCCCGCGACCGGCGAGCAGATCAAGAAAGAAGCCGACAAGGTTGTGAAAATGACCATTGCCAAAGCGCTCAAAGACAGCGTGAACGGCTAAGCTTTCGCTTATTGCTTACGAAAAGGGTCGCCCAAGGCGGCCCTTTTTTGTGTGTCAGGCCATTCCGCATTGCTCCAGAAGCAACGCACGCAACAGAAATCACATTTCCTAAACCTTTATTCTTGCACGCTCGGCCCATTTCCCGTTTTTTCTCCTGAAAACAGAGCAGGTCACATCAATGCAGTCCGATCGCGCCGCCGTCTTTTCATGTATGCGCAACGAAGGTCCCTTCATCATGGAATGGGTGGCCTATCACCGTGCCATCGGTTTTGACACGATTGCGGTTGCAACAAACAACTGTACCGACGGATCGGACCGGATGCTTGATCGTCTGGCCGAGTTGGGCCACGTCATTCATATCGACAATCAGCTGGAAGAAGGCGAGGCCCCTCAAAGGGCAGGATTGCGTCGGGCCTTGGCACATCCGGAAATTGGCAGCTGCGCGTGGTTGCTGCACATCGATGCGGACGAATTTCTGAACGTGACGGCAGGCGAGGGCTTTGTGTCTGACCTGCTGGCGGTGTCAGATGACGCCGAGGCCATCGCCATCCTGTGGCGCAGTTTTGGGCACAACGGTCTTGGTTACTGGAACGGCGGAAGCGTCTTGAATGCCTTCACCCGTGCGCAGGGACGGCCGATGAAACGCAGCATAGCCCACAAGACCATGTTCAGGCCCGACAGGTTCGGGTCTGCCATTGATCACATGCCGAAAGAGCCGGTTTCGGACAATCCGGTGCTAATCAACACGGCTGGCGAACATGTTTACAACCGCGCCCTGCGCAATCCATCCCGTGCGCGATACCGTATGGGGTTCGAGGCCTGCACTTGGGAAAACGCGAACATCAACCACTATGCCATCAAATCGCAGGACATCTTCTTGATGAAGAACGACCGCGGCGACGGCATGGCAGCAACCCGAAACAAGTATTTCCTGAATTCGGTCTTTTACTTCCGCCACAACCGAAATGACGTCGAAGAAAAAGGCATTCTGCGCCATTGGCCCGCGACCGAAGCCATTTTGAATGAAATGCGTTCTGATCCGGAACTTGTTGAACTGGAAAAGGCTGCTCTTGACGCATATCGCACACGACGTGACCAAGTGCTTACACCAGAGCGCATTTTAGAATGGAGCTTGCCTCCTCGCAAATAGGCGTTTGCTACTACTGATCTTGCGAGTTACTGCTTGGCGGCACGACAGGGAAAAAGGCCGTCAGAAATGGATTTTCGCGCTATTGGCATGGGGCTGCTCTTTGCCCTGATCTGGTCTTCGGCCTTTACATCCGCACGCATTATTGTGGCAGATGCCCCCCCGTTTGCGATCTCGGCCCTGCGCTTTGCAATTGCCGGAGTTCTGGGCGTCGCCATCGCACGCGCAATGGGACAAAGCTGGCATCTCACCCGTGAACAATGGCGGGCCACGCTGATCTTTGGCTTGTGTCAGAACGCTCTGTACCTTGGGCTTAACTTCATGGCCATGACCACGGTCGAGGCCTCGCTTGCCTCTATCATTGCATCAACAATGCCTCTCATGGTGGCACTGGCGGGGTGGGTGTTCCTTGGGGACAAGCTGAACAAACAGGCCAGCATCGGACTTATCCTCGGATTTGCGGGTGTCATCGTGATTATGGGATCCCGCATGAGCGCCGGTGTCGACATTTTCGGGGTCGGCTTGTGCCTTGTGGGGGCGGCCGCACTGACCATTGCCACCCTGATGTTGCGTGGCGCGTCGACCGGCGGCAATTTGATGATGATTGTCGGCTTGCAGATGTTCGTCGGCGCGGCAGTTCTGTTTGTGGCGTCATTGGCATTCGAAACATGGGAGTTCAACTGGAATCCCCGCATGCTGACAGCTTTTGCCTATACCATTGTTGCGCCGGGGCTTTTTGCAACATGGATCTGGTTCACACTGGTCAACCGGATCGGGGCTGTGCGCGCGGCAACATTCCACTTCCTCAATCCGTTCTTTGGTGTTCTGATTGCTGCATTGCTATTGGGCGAAAGCTTGGGCGTCATGGATTATGTTGGCGTGGCTGTGATCTCGGTTGGCATTCTCTTGGTGCAACTTTCGAAACAAACGAACACGGCCAAGTGATCGCGCGTCAGAGGTCTTTGTACTGACATCATATCCTATTCTTGGCACATAAAGTGTCATGGAATATCTCTTTGCATATGGCGCTGGATTGCTGACGTTGATCAATCCCTGCGTATTACCCGTCTTGCCGATTGTGTTGGCAACGGCGCTTCAAGCCAGCAAATACGGCCCTGTCGCACTGGCTGCAGGCATGAGCCTGTCCTTTGTGGTGCTGGGCATGGGTGTCACCACCTTTGGCTACGCAATCGGGCTTGGACCCGAGGATATCGCCAGCGCAGGTGCGTTTTTGATGATTGCCTTTGGTGTCATCCTGTTGGTCCCGCGGTTTTCAACTGCGTTTTCGACAGCCACCGCTGGCGTCGCTTCAAGCGCCGACGCGGGATTGGATCAAGTGGACCGATCCACCCTGCGTGGTCAGTTTATGGGGGGCGTGCTGCTCGGTGCCGTCTGGAGCCCCTGCGTCGGCCCGACATTGGGTGGCGCGATATCCCTGGCCAGCCAAGGAGAAAGCCTTCTCCGCGCGACGCTGATCATGACGTTCTTTGCGCTGGGTGTGTCCTCGATTATTCTGGCCCTTGGGTACGGTGCGCGATCCGCACTGCAACGCCGCCAAGACCTCATGCGCAAGATTGCCGCGTCGGCCCGTCCGTTTATGGGCGTCATGTTTATCGCCGTCGGTCTGATGCTTTTCTTTAACCTTCACCACTCGATCGAAGCCTGGCTCGTCAACATAATGCCTGCCTGGTTGCTTGATCTGTCCGTATCTATCTAATTCACAGGAGACTCGTCATGAAACGCAGAGACTTTATCCTGAGTGGCACAGCCACTCTCGCGTCTGCAGCACTGCCAAACCTTGCAATTGCCGCAGTAGAATATGCGCCCGGCCTTGTTCAAAAGCGTCTCGATGCCGGCGACACCGTGTTCCTTGATTTCAAGGCGGATTGGTGTGGCACCTGCAAGGCCCAAGAGCGCGTTATCAATGCCCTGAAATCCGAAAACGGCGACTATGAGAAGAACATCACCTTCGTCAATGTCGACTGGGACGCCTATTCCAAGGCTGATCTGACAAAACGGCTCAAGATTCCACGTCGCTCGACGCTGGTTGTCCTGAAAGGCAACAAGGAACTGGGTCGCATCGTGGCCGGCACATCCAAAGACCAAATCAAAGATTTGATGGACACCGCTCTTACTGCATCGGTTGCATAAGACACGCGGCCCATACTTTGACCGAGGGTTTCAGCCCTCGGTTTCCCCACCTGTTTCCGCTTGTGTCACCAGCCAATCACGCACCTTTTCGGCTTGGGGGATCATCGGAACGCGTTTGGACCACACCAGATAATACCCGGCACCAGTACGCCACGCCCATTCGGTTTTTGCCGCCAACAGGCCTTGGGCAATCAACTGGCGGGTGACATGGCGCCAGCCAAACGCGAAACCTTCGCCCGCCATGGCAGCCTGAAGCACCAAAGCATAATCGTTTAATCGCAGACCGGCTTTGGGGGCTTGATCCTGAATTTTGTGGTGGGCAAACCAGTCTTTCCAAGTGGGGCGTTCACGGATCGGCTCTTCGAGGTGGATCAGCCTTTCGTGCAGAAGATTCGGCACCGTTGTGAGGTTCACAGCAGCGGCCATGACTCTTGGACTGGCTATCGGATAAATGACTTCCGGCGCGATCAGCACACTTTCGCACTCTGGCCATTCTCCATACCCACGCCTTATGCCAAGGCTGATGTCTTCTGCATCCAGATCCGGATCCCGATCACTTGTCTGAAGCCGCAGATCAATACCGGGATTGGCGTCATGAAAGGCTTCGAGCCGGGGCACCATCCAGTAATTTGCGAAAGCTGTTGAAACCGAAAGCGTGACGTGATCGTTTTGCCCTCGTTGATGAACGGCACGCGCTGACGCCAGAATACGCTCTAGCGCGACGGAAACGTCTGAAAACAAGCGTTCTCCGGCGGGTGTCAAACATACGGATCGATGAGCACGCAAGAACAGCTTAACACCCAAAGACTCTTCCATCTGGCGGATGGCGGCACTGACCGCAGGCTGTTGCACATTGAGTTCATCGGCTGCGCGCGTAAAAGACCCCAGCCGCGCTGCAGCCTCAAAGAATATCAAATGACGCGGAGACGTCAGCATTTTCCACAATTCTTGCATAACTGTGGTTTATCCAAATCATAGATTTTTTCAAGGATCACAAACCTGAAAAGGCGCCTTACCCTCGTCAAAGCAACCCTTTTTGGAAGAAGACGATGGCCCGACGCACACGCGCATCACGATCCCGCACAGCCACGCCTGTTCTTGGCGCACCGGCCTCTCCCTATATCAAGCGCACCCTGCCCTTCTTTGACATCCTTGGCGAGGATCAGCTGACAGAACTCGAAGCACAGGTTGACTGGATGTTCGAAAACATTGGTGTCGCCTTTCGCGACGATCCAGAGGCGCTCGAGCTTTGGCGCACGTCAGGCGCCCGCATCGAAGGTGACATCGTCCGGGCCGACGCCCAGTGGATTCGGGCACTCTGCGCAAAAGCCCCCAGCCAGTTTACCCAGCTTGCCCGCAATCCAGAGCGGTCAGTCACTATCGGTGGCACCAATCAGGTTTTCGCCCCTGTCTATGGGTCGCCATTTGTGCGCGATCTGGAACGTGGCAGGCGGTATGGGGACATGGCCGCCTTCGAAGATCTTGTAAAGTTGACGTATCTGCATCCCAATCTGCATCACGGCGGGTTTGTGGTGTGTGAACCAACAGATGTCGCGGTCTCGAAACGTCATCTCGATATGATGTTCGCGCACATGACAATGTCTGACAAACCGCATCTTGGTGCCATTACCGAAATGAGCCGCGCCCAAGATTCTGTCGATATGGCCGAAATCGTTTTTGGCGCAGATGTGATGGAGCAAAACTGCGTCATCATGGGCAACGTAAACACCAACTCACCTCTGCTTGTGGATCGCGTGGTGACCGAAGCGGCGCGCGTTTATTCTTCGCGGGGACAGGGATTGATAGTCGTGCCCTTTATTTTGACGGGGGCAATGGGACCCGTTTCGACAGCTGCCGCAATTTGTCAGGCCATGGCCGAGGCGATGATGGTTTGCGCCTATGTTCAACTGCTTCGTCCGGGCGCGCCGTTTGTGTTGGGCAACTTCTTGTCTTCCATGAGCCTCAAGTCCGGCGCCCCGACCTTTGGCATGCCGGAACCTGTAGTGTCCAACTATGCGATCGGACAACTGGCCCGCCGCGCCGGTTTGCCGTTGCGCTGTGGCGGGTCATTGACGGCGTCCAAGATCGAAGACGCACAGGCCGCCTATGAAAGTGCGGATTCCATGCATTCCACAATGCTGGCCGGTGCCAATTTTGTGCTGCACGCGGCAGGTTGGCTCGAAGGTGGGCTGTCCACTGGGTATGAAAAACTGATCATGGATGCCGACCGCTTGGGCTCTTACCAAAAGGTTCTGGATCACGCGCTGGACACCAGCGAAGACAGCTTGGCCCGCGACGCTTACGCCGAGGTTGAACCGGGCGGGCATTTCCTCGGGTCTGCGCACACCATGCGTCATTACCAAAATGCGTTCTATGAACCCAAGTTAAGTGACTCGGAAAACGTTGAAAAGTGGGAGGAAGAAGGTGCAACCGATATGCGAACCCGAGCCTGTTCCCGCTGGAAAGAGATGTTGCACCAGTACGAAGCCCCAAAAATGGACGAGGCAACACACGAAGAATTATCGGCCTATGTCGCGCGCCGAAAGGAAGTCATTCCAGATGCGTGGTACTGAGGTTCAGCAGTCAGGTTTCCAACCTTTCACACAGAGCAATCACAATCACCGAGAGCGTTCATTATGACCATTCCCGAATTTATGCAGGCCGTCTATCTGACCGGCCACGGCGGACCAGAAGCCCTTGAGTTTCGCACGGACGTTCCTGTTCCCGAACCAAAGGCGGACGAGGTTCTGATCGAAGTCAAAGCAGCCGGCATCAACAACACCGATATCAACACCCGGATCGGATGGTATTCCAAGGCCGTTGATGGCGACACCGAAGCGGCCGCAGGGTCGCTGGAGGCCGATGCGGATGACGCCAGCTGGACCGGACGCCCCTTGGTGTTCCCGCGTATCCAAGGCGCAGACGCCAGCGGCACGATTGTGAAGGTAGGCGCAGATGTTGATCCCGCCCGCATTGGCGAACGTGTTCTGGTCGCAAGCCTGCAACCCGCCGCAGACGCGGTGGATGAATGGGATTTCATCACATGGGGGTCCGAATGTGACGGTGGTTTCGCACAGTTTGCGACGGCAAAGGACATCCACACCCACAAGATCGATTGCGATCTGAGCGACGCCGAGCTTGCTTCTTTTCCTTGTGCCTATTCAACAGCCGAGAACCTGATCTCGAGGGCGGGTTGCAAGGCGGGCGATACCGTTTTGATTACGGGGGCGTCGGGCGGCGTGGGGTCTGCTGCCGTGCAGTTGTGCAAACGACGCGGCGCCACGGTCATTGCGATGGCCTCGAAAAGCAAACATGACCAGATGCAGGCCCTTGGCGCGGACCGTCTGCTGGATAGACATGAAAACCCCGCCGAAGTTCTCGGAGAGCAAAGCGTCACGCTGGTTGTCGATCTGGTTGCGGGTGATGGCTTTCCGGCCTTGATCGCATGCCTCAAGCGCGGCGGACGATATGCAACATCCGGCGCCATTGGCGGGCCAATGGTATCGCTGGATGTGCGCGATCTCTACCTCAAGGATCTGACCTTTGTCGGGGGCACCGCGCAGGCCGCAGAAACCATGCCGAACCTTGTCAGCTATATCGAAGCCGGCGAAATCGCACCGCTTGTCGCGCAGACCTTCCCACTCGACCGTATCCACGATGCGCAAGAGATGTTCCTGCAAAAAACCTTTGTCGGCAAGTTGGTCTTGCTGCCCTGAACCTGCTCACATTCTAGGATTCACTCAATGCCCGAGATTCAAAAAGATGCGTCGCGCCCTACCAAGAAACTGCCCTCCCACGCAAAGGTTGTGGTGATTGGTGGCGGCGTTGTCGGCTGTTCCATTCTGTTTCACCTGGCCAAGTTCGGCTGGAAAGACGTGGTTCTGCTGGAACGTGACGAGCTGACGTCCGGTTCGTCTTGGCATGCAGCCGGACAGATACACACCATCAGCTCTGACCCGAATATCTCGCGCCTACAGTCCTATACGATCGATTTGTACAAAGAAATCGAGGAAACTTCGGGCCATAGTGTGGGTTTGAACATCACCGGCGGCTTTTATCTGGCCTCGAACAAGACCTGGTACGATTACCTCAAGCGTGAACGGTCAAAGGCGCGATACATGGGTCTGAACCAAGAGTTCATCAGCCCAAAAGAAGTGGCCGAACGCCATCCGTTGATCGACCCCAGCCACTATCATGCGGCCCTGTGGGATGATCAGGACGGGGATCTGGATCCATCTGGCGCAACATATGCCTTTGCCAAGGCGGCCAAAGTTCACGGAGCACAGTATTTCACCCATTGCGGGGTGACCTCAATGAGCCAGCGTCCAGATGGCAGTTGGGATTTGGTCACACCGAAGGGAACGATCAACGCGGAACAAGTGGTCAACTGTGGCGGTCTTTGGGCCCGGGAAGTTGGACACATGTCCGGCATTCATTTGCCTGTGCAACCGATGGAACACCACTATTTGATCACCGAAAAAATTGATGCGGTCGCCAATCATGGATCACGTCTGCCTGCGGGGATCGACTATGAGGCCAATATCTATTTCCGTCAGGAACGGCAGGGCATGCTTTTGGGCACCTACGAACCCAAAGGCACCCCATGGAAGGTTGACGGAACACCTTGGGATTTTGGCCACGAACTGCTGCAACCGGATCTTGATCGTATCGCTGACCGTCTGGAAATGTCGTTCGAACGCATCCCTGCAATTGGCGAGGCCGGCATCAAGGATATGATCAACGGGCCGTTCACCTTTGGGCCCGACGGGAACCCGATGATTGGTCCGGTTCCGGGCATGAAGAACTACTGGGTCGCCGTGGGTGTGATGGCGGGCTTCTGTCAGGGCGGTGGCGTTGGCCTTACCATGGCGGAATGGATGATGGACGGCGAGCCGTCTATTGATGTCTGGGCCATGGATGTTGCCCGTTTTGGGGAATTCGCGACGCCGGATTGGGGCACCATCAAATCGACCGAAAACTATGAGCGTCGCTTCGTGATGACCTTCCCGAACGAGACCCTTCCCAAAGGGCGAATGCAGAAAACAACCGCGCTTTATGACCGTCTTGTCGCCAAGGGCGCGCGCATGGGTCAGAGCTTTGGTCTCGAGAATGCCCTTTGGTTTGCAGACGGCCCTGAAGACGCCCACGAAGACCCCACGTTCGAACGTAACCGCAGCCATGCCTATGTTGCCCGCGAGGTCAAAGCAGTGCGCGAAGCGGTGGGCGGCATCGAGATCGCCAACTTTGCAAAACATACCTTCAAAGGGGCCGGTGCACGTGCGTACTTAGACTCTATTCTTGCCGGATATGTCCCGAAACCCGGACGCTTGGCATTGACCCCGATGCTCACCCCGAAGGGCAAGCTCTATGGTGATCTGACTGTTGCGTGCCTTGCCGAAGACCACTTCATGTTGTTCGGATCGGGTGCCATGCAAGAGGCACACCGGCGCTGGTTCGAAAAGGATAAACCTGCAGATGTTGAGTATGAAAACGTCAGCGACGACTGGCACGGCATCGCCTTGTCCGGCCCAAAGTCGCGCGCCTTGCTCCAGCGTTTGACACGCGATGATGTCTCGGCCGAAGCTTTCAAATTTCGCGACCTGCGCCAGACCTATGTCGGCGGGGTGCCCGTAATCCTTAACCGGATTTCCTTCTCGGGAGAGCTCGGCTACGAGATTTATTGTAAACCGCAATACCTGTTGCGCCTTGCCGAAGCTGTAGAAGGCGCCGGTCAGGACCTCGGCTATTGCTGGTACGGTGCCCGCGCTTTGATGTCGATGCGGCTGGAAAAAGGATGGGGGGTCTGGACGCTCGATTTCCGTCCTGATTTCGACGCGATTGAATCCGGTATGGATGCCTTCATCAACTGGAACAAAGACTTTGTCGGCAAAGCCGCAACTTTGGCCGCAAAAGAGCAAGGACCCACACGCAAATTGGTAACAATGACCATCGATGTCGACGGCATCGATGTGAGCAACGACGAAGCCATTCTGCGAAATGGCGATGCGGTTGGGTACATTTCGTCAGGGGGATATGCGCATCACGTGCAGAAATCCATGGCTATGGGGTATGTCGACGTCGCATCCGCCGAAGCGGGAACCTTGGTGCAAGTAGAAATTTTGGGCGAACTCTATGACGCTGAAATTCTGGGAAATCCCATTTATGACGCCAACGGTGCCAATATGCGCGCCTAGCCCGACGCGGGAGTTGGCGAGATGACAAAGCCCATGGCCCTGTCGGCAACGAAGGCGCAACCGGTTCGTCCGGTTGCCCCCAAGAAATACGTTTTCCTGTTGCTGGAAGAATATTCTTTGCTGTCTTTCACCTGCGCGGTCGAAGCCCTGCGCATGGCAAATGGATATGAGGGAAAGACATTCTTCGAGTGGCGCGTCCTGAGCGAAACCGGAAGCACCGTCTATGCCTCAAACGGATTGTCGACCGGTGTTGATGGGGAAATCGAAAAACTGTCACGCCAAGACACGCTTATTGTCGTTGGTGGCGATAACATTGCATCCCGCAGCACCCCCAAGATCATGAGTTGGCTGCGCCGCGAAGCCCGTTCTGGCGTTACGGTTGGCGCCCTTGGCACCGGATCATACACTTTGGCCATGGCCGGTTTGTTGATTGATCGCCCTGTGACAACGCACTGGGAGTATCACAACACCTTTGTCGAAGTGTTTCCCGGTATGGATCTTCGGGAAACCCTGTTTGCCATCGACACGGATCGGCCAACCTGCGCAGGTGGTGCCGCCTCGATCGACATGATGCTTCATTTGATTGAACGTGATTTCGGGCGCGACCTTGCCAATTACGTGTCAGACCTCATGGTGTATACGTCCCCGCGCACAGAACAGCACAGCCAGCGTCTTTCGCTTCAGGCGCGATCCGGGGCGCGTCACACCAAATTCGCAGAGGCCATCGAGATCATGGCGCGAAATATTGAGGACCCCTTGTCACCGGCGGACGTTGCCATGATGGTGAACCTGTCAGGCCGGCAACTCGAGCGTTTGTTTAAGAAGCACCTGAATACAACACCAAAGACCTATTACACGGGTCTTAGGCTTCAAAAGGCCCGAGAGCTTTTGTTTCAAACAAACATGAGCTTGTCAGAGATCTGTTTCGCAAGCGGCTTTAACTCTCAAACGCATTTTTCCAAAAGCTATCGCGCGCGCTTTGGCGTTTCGCCAAGCAATGACTCTTGTCGCGGCTAATTACTGTAAAAAAGCTTCGATTTGCGAGGTGATCGCACCAGACATTGGGGCCGTTTTCGATCCAAAGGTTTTTGCCAAGCTGCCATCAGGCGCAATCAGAACCTTGTTAAAGTTCCATTTGGGCCTGAACCCCTCTTCCTGCGCCAGTGACCGGAAAAACGGATGGGCATCCTTGCCTTTCACCCGCGTTATTCCTGTCATTGGCAAATCCAGACCGAATTGAATTTCACAAAAGGCTTTAACCTCTTCCTCGCTTCCAAGTTCCTGTCTGAAATCGTTCGAAGGCACAGCCAGAACCACCAACCCCTGGTCGCGGTACTGATCATACAGGCTCTGAAGTTGTGAATACTGTTTGGTATAGGCACATCGCGATGCCGTATTCACGACCAACACGGGCTGCCCCTGCCATTGAGACAACTGCAGTTCACCGCCATCAATGTTTTCAAACGGCGCGTCTAATTCCAACGCTTTGACCGGCAAGACCCATGCCACTGCGATCAAGATAGCCAACATGACTTGTTTCATTTCAAATCCCCCTGTTTATTCTTGATACGGCCGGAAACGGGAATTGGATCACCTATGGTTGATCCAAGTGAAATATCGCTTTGCTTTCGCTCTCTTGAAACCATCTAATGTGTATCGAACAACAGGAGACACGCGCATGACCACTTATCGACGCGACCCGGATGCGATTGCCGCGCTCACCGATGAACAGTTTTGGGTGACGCAGGAAAACGGTACAGAACGCCCGGGTTCGGGCAAATTGCTGAAGAACAAAGAACCCGGCATCTATGTTGATGTCGTTTCGGGAGAGCCTCTCTTTGCCTCTTCGGACAAATATGAATCAGGATGTGGCTGGCCCAGCTTCACCAAACCGATCATTTCCGAACACGTGTCTGAGCACCACGACTCCACACATGGAATGGTGCGGGTCGAAGTGCGCTCTAAACACGGTGACAGCCACCTTGGGCACGTTTTTCCCGATGGACCAACCGACCGTGGTGGGCTGCGCTATTGCATCAATTCGGCCAGCCTGAGATTTGTGCATCGTGATGACATGGAGGCCGAAGGTTATGGGTCTTATTTGGCGCAGGTGGAGGAGGTCTAAAATGACTGAACGTGCAATTTTGGCAGGCGGCTGTTTCTGGGGCATGCAAGATCTGATCCGCAGAATGGACGGCGTGATATCAACTCGGGTCGGCTATACCGGTGGGGACGTTCCAAACGCGACGTATCGTGATCATGGCACCCATGCAGAAGGGATCGAAATCACCTTTGATCCATCAAAGCTGAGCTACCGACAGCTTCTCGAGTTTTTCTTCCAGATTCATGATCCGACAACGCCAAACCGTCAGGGCAATGACCTCGGCATGTCGTATCGCTCGGCGATTTACTTCGAGAACGAAACGCAAAAGGAAATCGCGCTGGACACAATCGCAGATCTGGATGCTTCTGGCATCTGGCCCGGCAAAGTTGTGACCGAAGTCGATCCGGTTGGAGATTTCTGGGAAGCTGAAGATTTTCATCAGGATTATCTGGAAAAAAATCCGAACGGATACACCTGCCATTTTCCAAGACCAGATTGGGTCCTGCCTAAACGCGCAGGCTAACATCCGGCCAGGACCCCGTACACGGCAAACGGTGCATGGGGTCTTGGTCATCCGTTTTGTCAATCGGCCACAATCCGTGGCCGACCAGAGGCTTCTACGGTTACAAAAGCCCCGACAAAAACGTCGCGCCCCTCTGTTTGAGCCATCTTAACATCACGCGAAACCGTGAGCCGGATCCCTTCCGCGCCAGCTTGCTCGGCCTCTGACCGTGCAAGGGCCGAAAGGTGCGTTTCAAGCATTGTTAGAGCCTGTTCTGATTCAGAAACGTCTTGGGGACCTTCTTCCAAATGCACGCGATATCGACCTTCGGCGGGCGCACTTACCTCGCCTGTGCGCCGGATGGTAACGCGCCCGACAACAGCGCCCACCGCATTGGCAACACCGGCATGCGTTGGCAATTCCATCTGGCAATGCAGGCCCACGCCGACCGCAGGGTAATAGGTCGACGCAGACGCGCCAAGACCAATAACAGGCAGGTTCAGCCCCGCATCCAAACGCAACAAGCCGCGATGCCGGTCCAGCCCGCGTTGCAGCAGAACGTGACGGGCAAGCTGGGTCGGATCCAAACCAAAGTCATCGTCCTCTTCTGCAAACGCCGTTTCCAGCAGGGCCAGCATCGTTTGCTGGGTCAGTTGATCCACAATGATTTGCGCGATGTCCTTGGGTTCAGGGGCAAGCATCATACCGGCTCCGGTTCTGCGACGACCAAACAGCGCAAGAGCCTTTTCCGCGGCTTCCCGATCCCATGTATCCGCATTGCCTAGCGCGTGGCTGGCATCCGACGGCGTCACACCAGCCACCTGCACCAAACCGCGCTCAACCAGACGACGCAGCGCCTTTTGCTCCATCCGGGTGCGCAAGACGTTGCCCAACGGATGCACCAAATCGCCAACACGGTCGAGCAAGGCGGCCTCGCGTGGCCCAAGACCATCGGCCCGCAATCCGCGCACCGCGCGCACGAAACGGCCATCATATTCACC
The DNA here is from genome assembly GCF_001458215.1 of Shimia thalassica. Classification (GTDB taxonomy): domain Bacteria; phylum Pseudomonadota; class Alphaproteobacteria; order Rhodobacterales; family Rhodobacteraceae; genus Shimia; species Shimia thalassica. The sequence continues at coordinate 134,947 of NZ_CYTW01000004.1, forward strand.
CGGGGTCGCATTTCGAAGCTGCTGATCCAAAGCGTTATGTACCGTTTCTGGCGCTTCGGTCGCGATTAGGGAAACGGGCAGTACACGGCGCGGGCCGAGTGTCACGCCACCTTGAAGGCCTTCTGTGATGAAGTGCACTTCGCTGTCACCGCCGAGACCCGTGGTGCGCATGGCCACGGCTTCTACCATGGTGCGATAGGGCCCAACGCGCGCGCCATGAGGGTCAATGGCAGGACGCCCATCCCGCAACACGGCAATGTCAGTGGTCGTGCCGCCGATATCGCTGACCAGTGCGTTCTGCGCCCCTGTCATCCAGCGGGCCCCAACGATGGACGCCGCAGGTCCACTTAGGATCGTTTCAATCGGCCTTTCACGTGCAAAGCTGGCCGAGATAAGTGCTCCATCCCCGCGAACGACCATCAAAGGGGCCGTGATGCCAAGTTCCCCCAGACGATCTTCTGCACGTGAAATCAAACGATCGATCATGCCAATCAGACGTGCATTCAAAACCGCGGTCATTGCACGCTTTGGCCCGTTTAACTTGGACGACAAGTGATGCGAACAACTTACCGGGCGCCCCGTCAGGTCGCCAACCATCGCTGCGGCGCGTTGCTCATGCGCTGGATTACGTGTCGCAAACTGTGAAGCCACGGCAAACCCAGACACTTCGCGACCGTGTTCCTGTAGCCAGTCATGAAGGGCCTGTTCATCCAAAGGCGACTTTTGTTCACCTGCATGGTTGTGTCCGCCCTGCAAAAGAATTGCAGGGTCACCCGCCAATGCATCCGAGAGCCCGTGTTTTTCCAGATCACTTTCGCGAAACCCGATCAGGATCAGGGCGACCCTACCCCCCTGCCCCTCGACCAAGGCATTGGTGGCCAATGTGGTCGACAATGACGCAAGTGCGATATCGGCAGGATCGGCATTGACTTGTTGCAGAACCGCCTCGACCGCTTTGCCTATGCCCTCGGCCAGATCATGGCGCGTGGTCAAAGATTTTGCAGATGCGATCACCTCGCGTTCATCCCGGATCAACACCGCGTCAGTGTATGTTCCGCCCGTATCCACCCCAAGGGACAAAGTCATTGCGCGCTCCTGTTTTCCTGTCGTTCTGCCCTAGGCAACATGTTGCGACATGGCTTGCCTGAAAGCGTCACCTCTTGTCATTTTCCAAAGTCTGGAAAGCCAGTCCGCCTTAGTCGGAAAGTTGTTGAACAGCCCAGCGCGCCGCATCCGAAACCGTCGGGTCCGGATCTTCACACAAATCCTGCGCCAAGGGTCGTAACCTTGGCAAACCAGAGTTCCCAATCGCGTAGAGCACATTGCGCACGAACCGGTTTCGCCCGATGCGTTTGATCGGGCTGCCCGAAAACAGGGTTCGAAACTCTGCGTCCTGCAGCTGTACCAAAGTCTCGAGGTCGGGCGCCTTGAGGTCTTCACGCGCGTGATACTTGATTTCGCGCGCTTCGACCGCGAATTTGTTCCACGGGCAGGCCGCGAGACAGTCATCACATCCATAAATCCGGTTCCCCAAAAGCGGGCGCAAATCTTCGTCCACCGGACCATGATGTTCAATTGTCAGATACGATATGCACCGGCGTGCATCGATTTGGTTGGGGGCTGGAAAGGCATCCGTGGGACAGGCATCCAGACAGGCGCGGCATCGGCCACAGTGATCAATTTCTGCAGTATCAGGGTCTAATTCTACCGTCGTGAATACCGATCCGATAAAAAACCAGGACCCCAGATCACGACTCACCAGATTGGTATGCTTGCCTTGCCATCCCAGTCCCGCGGCCTGCCCCAGAGGTTTTTCCGGTACGGGGGCGGTATCAACAAAGACCTTTACCTGAGTCTCGGGATCGGTTTCTGCAATCAACCAGCGCGCCAACCGCTTGAGCCGCTTTTTCACAAGGTCATGATAGTCTTTGTTTTGGGCATAAACCGAAATGGCACCTTTGTCCGAAAGGGCATGAACCGTGGTTGGATCGTGTTGCGGCGTATAGCTTTGCCCCAGCATTATGACAGATCGTGCTTCGGGCCAAAGTGCAGCAGGATTGCCGCGCCAATGGGTGCGTTCGGCCAACCACCCCATTTGCCCATGATAACCTTGCTCTAGAAAACCGCCCAGTCCATCGGGCACATGCCCAACCGAATCCGGCCGACAGATCCGGCACAGGTCAAACCCGATCTCTTTCGCTTGAAGCAGCAGATTCTCTTTGAGCTGTGCAGACATCCCCCAACACTTTCTTGTTTGTCGCGTTCAAAAGACTGCCTGCGCCGGTTCACGTCTGCAAGACACGCCGCTAGCGCGTGCCCTAGAAATCTAGATCAGAATAATGCGGCGGCTGCGGGAAGCCGGGGATTTGATCGGCGAGGATCGACCGGAACGCAGGGCGCGACTTAATCTTGGCATACCAATCCTTGACCACTTCGGACCGGTTCCAATCCACATCGCGGATATAATCCAGCGAACTGAGGTGTGATGCGGCAGCAAAATCGGCAAGCGTCATTGTATCGCCAGCCAGCCACCGACGATGGTCCAGCAGCCAAGCCATGTAGTCCAGATGATACTTGATGGCCTTTGCGCCCGATTTGACATTTGTGCTGTCGGGATACCCTTTGCCCATCACCTTTTTGTTGACCCGCTCATAGAGCAGTTTTGACGTCACCTCGTGGTGGAACTTGTCATCAAACCAAGAAACCAGCCGGCGCACTTCGTAACGGCCATCAATGTCCTTGGGCATCAAAGACGGGTCTGGATACATCTCTTCCAGATATTCGCAGATAGCGCTACTTTCGGCCATCATCTTGCCATCCATCTTGAGCACAGGAACCTTGGCGGCCGGATTGCGCCGCAGAAAATCCGGGTCCTGTTCCCAATATCGCTCTTCGACCAATTCGACCTCGATACGCTTTTCCGCGAGTACCAAGCGAACCTTGCGGCAAAACGGAGAGAGGGGGACATGGAAAAGACGATTCATAGGCAACACGTTTATCTGTGGGGTTGTACCCTCAATGCCGTGTCGGGAAGGGATTTTCAATCCTCGAAACAGGTTGACCTGCGGTCTTTGCGGATCGTTGCCGCACCATCCATGATGGCAGCAGCCCGATTTCGAACGACAGAGTTCGGTTTTGAAGCGGATCGCGTTTTAGGGGCAGGCAGAACCGCGGCCAGACGCGCGGCCTGCAGTGCGCTCAGATCAACAGGCTCGACGCCAAAGTAATGGTGCGAGGCGGCATCCACTCCAAACACACCTTCATCAAATTCCGCGATATTCACGTAGATCTCCAGAATCCGCCGTTTCGTCCATGCGATCTCGATCAAAGGTGTCAGCAAAGTCTCGATTGATTTTCGAACCCAGCTGCGCCCCTGCCACAGGTAAGCGTTTTTGACGGTTTGTTGCGTCAGGGTCGACGCCCCCCGCCGCCCGCCTTCGTCAAGCGCCGCGCGGATCGCTGCCACATCAAACCCCCAGTGCAAACAGAAATTCGCGTCTTCAGCGGCGACAACAGACCTCAGAAACACAGGCGCGACTTCGTCGATATCGATCCACTGATAATCGACCTCGCCGATGCGGGCTTTTTCAGATCTCATGGTCCACGTCGTTGGCGGGTCGACAATGATATAAAGAAGCACCGCAAAAATTGTGATCGAGGCAGCCCAGATTGCGCCACGCCAGAACCACCAGCGCGTGCGTTTCACTTGCCTTGTCAGCCAGTTGTCCTGCTTTTCCAGCTGTGGACCCTTTTGCTTTTTCTCCGGCGCTTTTTTTGCTGTCGTCTTTTTTGCCATCCGGTTTCGCGCGACCCATACCTCTTAACGAATTCTCGCGTTGTATACGCCCCGATGCAACCTCTCAACCTTGGCCAGTGGATTGTCGCCGGACAAGACTGTCTTTCTCCACAAAAAGCCCCGCAAGCACGGGGCCTGCGGGGCTTTTGCAGTCTCTTACAATGAGGCTTACTCAGCCGGCATTGCCTGTACTTCTTCGGTCAAAGGTGCCGGAAGGTGCTGCAGCATCTCTTTCGGGCAAACCTGCAGGAAGTTGCCTTTTTCGATATCCCAGTGTTGCAGGATATCTGCGGCTTTGCGGCTGCCTGTTTCCTCTGCGTGGCGCTGGATCATGCCTTTCAGCTGATCTTCCCAATGCTGGACAGTGACAGGGCAGGTCACAAGCGTTTCCATGTTCATGACGCCTTCGGCTTTGCCTTCCGGATCATAAAGATAGGCCATTCCGCCGGTCATACCCGCACCAAAGTTGGCACCAATCGACCCGAGGATCACGGCAAGACCGCCCGTCATGTATTCACAACCACACGCGCCACAGCCTTCGATCACCACTTTGGCACCCGAGTTTCGAACAGCGAAACGCTCACCCGCACGGCCCGCTGCAAAGAGATAGCCGTCAGTCGCACCATAAAGAACGGTGTTACCGATAATGGTGTTTTCCGATGCCGTCAGGGGGCTGTTCATCGGTGGGCGTACCACAACGGTACCGCCCGACAGACCTTTGCCGACATAGTCATTCGCATCACCAGACACTTCGATCTTGAGACCAGGTGCCGCAAAGGCACCAAGTGACTGACCTGCAGATCCCGTCAGTTTGACGGTCAGGTGGTCATCTTGCAGCGCATTGCGCATGCCAAAGTTGCGTACAATATGCGACGAGGTGCGTGTGCCCACGGTACGGTGCGTGTTTTGCACGGCATAGGACAGTTGCATCTTTTCACCGTCTTCAAGGAAGCGGTGCGCATCACGGACGATTTCCGCGTCCAGCGTATCAGGCACAACGTTGCGATCCTTGTAGCGGTCGTAAACGATGTCCTTGGCGCCATCTACGGTGATCAGAAGCGGGTTCAGGTCCAGATCATCCAGATGTGCAGACCCACGCGAAACCTGTGCCAACAGGTCGGCACGGCCAATCACGTCATCAAGAGATTTTGCACCGATCGACGCAAGGATTTCACGCACTTCCTGAGCGTAGAATGTGATCAGGTTCACAACCTTGTCCGCGTTACCAGTGTATTTGGCCCGCAGTTCAGGATCTTGCGTACAGACGCCCACCGGACATGTGTTCGACTGACACTGACGCACCATGATACAGCCCATCGCGATCAAGGCTGCGGTTCCGATACCGTATTCTTCGGCACCCAGCATCGCAGCCATCACGATATCACGGCCTGTGCGCAGACCACCATCGGTCCGCAGGGTGACGCGTTCGCGCAGGTTGTTCATTGCCAGAACCTGATGCGCCTCGGTCAGACCCATCTCCCATGGCAGACCCGCATATTTGATCGAGGTTGCCGGAGACGCACCTGTGCCACCATTGTGACCCGAGATCAAAATGATGTCGGCCTTGGCTTTGGCAACACCAGCCGCAATCGTGCCGACGCCCGAAGACGCCACCAGTTTCACGGTGACCTTGCAGCGCGGGTTGATCTGTTTGAGGTCATAGATCAGCTGTGCAAGGTCTTCGATAGAATAAATATCGTGGTGCGGCGGAGGCGAAATCAGCGTGACGCCTTTGGTCGAGTGACGCAGACGTGCAATCAGATCGGTCACTTTCATACCCGGGAGCTGACCACCTTCACCCGGTTTCGCACCTTGGGCGACTTTGATTTCCAGCTCTTCACACTGGTTCAGGTATTCGGCGGTCACACCGAAACGACCCGAAGCCACCTGTTTGATCTTGGCCGACGGATTGTCACCGTTTGGCTCTGGCACAAAGTGTGCGGGATCTTCCCCACCTTCACCCGAGTCAGATTTGGCACCAATGCGGTTCATCGCAACGTTCAGGGTTTTATGTGCCTCGGGCGACAAAGCCCCAAGCGACATACCTGGCGTGACAAAGCGCTTGCGGATTGCAGTGATCGATTCGACCTCTTCAATCGCAATAGGTTCACCAATCGGCTTGATCGCCAGCAAATCCCGCAGGTGGATCGGCGGGTTAGACTGCATTGCGGCCGAATACTGCTTCCACAATTCGTAAGAGGCGCGGTTACAGGCCGACTGCAACATGTGCATGGACTGCGCACCCCAAGCATGGGTTTCGCCAGATTTACGCGCTTTGTAGAAGCCACCAATCGGCAGAACACTCGACGTCGCGGCGAAACCTTTGGCGTGGATTTGTTCAACTTTGGTCTGAATGCCGCTGACACCGATCCCCGAGATACGCGAGGTCATTCCGGGGAAGAATTCGGCGCACATGGCGCGAGACAAACCAACAGCTTCGAAGTTCAATCCGCCACGATAGGAGGAAATCACCGAGATACCCATTTTGGCCATGATCTTGAGCAGACCTTGGTCAATCGCATCGCGGTAACGCGCAATGGCCGTTGTCAGGTCAACATCCAACAGTCCGCGCTCGATCCGATCCGCAAGCGAATCTTCGGCGAGGTAAGCGTTCACAACGGTTGCGCCCGAACCGATCAGAACGGCAAAATAATGCGGATCGATACATTCAGCAGAGCGCACGTTCAAAGAACAGAAGGTCCGCAGCCCTTTGCGTGTCAGGTGCGAATGAACCGCGCTGGTCGCAAGGATCATAGGCATCGCAACGCGATCTTCGCTTTGACCTTCGTCGCTCAGGATAATGTGCCCAGCGCCCGAGCGCACAGCATCCTCGGCTTCCGAACGAATACGTTCCAGGCCTGCTTGCAATGCGCCTGCACCTTCGTTCACGCCGAAAGTACAATCGATACGGACCACGGTATCACCGAAAGCGCCCAGCAGTTTTTCAAACTGGGCATTGCCGACAAACGGGCTTTCCAGCATGACGATTTCTGTTTGCGAGCCGTCTTCGTCCAGCACGTTCTTGAGGTTACCAAAACGCGTCTTGAGCGACATCACCCGATACTCGCGCAGCGAGTCAATCGGAGGGTTGGTGACCTGCGAGAAGTTCTGGCGGAAGAAATGGCTCAGCGGACGATATTTGTTCGACAAGACCGCAGACGGGGTGTCATCCCCCATCGACGCAATCGCTTCTTTGCCATCCTCGGCCATCGGCGCGAGGATTTGCTCAAGCTCTTCCATGGTATAGCCGGCAGCGATCTGGCGCTGGCGCAGCTCTTCGCCCGTGTAAATCGCGGTTTCCTTGACATCGGCCAGATCGCCTTCAAGATCTTTGATCTTGCCGACCCACTCGCCATAGGGGCGCGATGCCGCCAACGAGTCTTTCAACTCTTTGTCGTGGTAAAGTTTGCCCTCGGCCATATCGACAGCAATCATCTGTCCCGGGCCAAGCGCGCCTTTTTCAACAATTGTTGCCTCGTCAGTGGGCACCATGCCCGCTTCCGAGCCCGCAATAAGCAAGCCGTCGCCGGTGACGACATAGCGCATCGGGCGCAGACCGTTCCGGTCCAGACCTGCACAGACCCATTGACCGTCGGTCATGGCAAGGGCGGCAGGGCCGTCCCAAGGTTCCATCACCGAGTTGCAATAGGAATACATGTCTCTCCAGGGTTCAGGCAGCTCAACAGCCTGTTTCGACCAGGATTCAGGCACCAGCATGGTTTTCGCCATAGGTGCCGAACGCCCTGCACGCACGAAGACTTCGAACACACCGTCCAGAGCCGCCGAATCCGACGCGCCGCCGGGCACGATTGGTTTGATGTCGTCCGCGAGTTCACCAAAATAGGTCGATGCCATGCGAATTTCATGGCTCTTCATCCAGTTCAGGTTGCCCTTCAGCGTGTTGATCTCGCCGTTGTGGGCCAACATGCGGAACGGCTGTGCCAACCACCACTGCGGGAATGTGTTTGTGGAATACCGCTGGTGATACAACGCAAAGGCGGATTCAAAACGCTCGTCTTCCAGATCGGGATAGAAAACCGCAACCTGCTCGGCCAGCATCATGCCTTTGTAGATGATCGAACGGCACGACAGCGATGCGATGTACAGCTCGGTAATATTTGCTGCAACAGCGGCCTTTTCGATGCGGCGACGGATCACATAGAGTTCACGCTCGAAGGTTTCTTCGTCGACACCTTTCGAGTTCGAAATCAGGATCTGTTCGATCTCTGGGCGTGTCGCGTTGGCTTTTTCACCCAAACAGGATGTGTCCACCGGCACATGGCGCCAGCCATAGATGCGGTAGCCCATTCTGAGAACTTCAGTCTCGACAATGGTACGGCACGCTTCTTGGGCGCCATGATCTGTGCGCGGTAGGAAAACCTGACCAACGGCCATCAATTCGTCCAGACGCGGCTCGTGACCGGTACGACGGATTTGGTCATAGAAGAAGTGGACAGGAATTTGCACGTGAATCCCGGCGCCATCACCCGTCTTTCCGTCAGCATCAACAGCACCGCGGTGCCAGATTGCCTTTAAAGCGGTAATGCCTGCTTCGACAACCTTGCGGCTGGGTTTCCCGTCGATAGACACGACAAGACCAACACCACAGGAAGAGTGTTCCTCTTCTTCCTTATAGAGGCCGTTTTCGGCCATCCATTTGCGCTTGGCTTCTTCTTCACGAACCCAGTTGTCGTCATACTTAGTCATTGGGTCTCTCCTTGTTCCTAGGGGATGGCGTACCCATCACGTCCTTGGTCATCTTTTCAGCCGTATGTCGCATACAGCGTGTCATTTCATTTCTTTGCGAAAGCTCAGCCGTCGCAGCCAAATTCGGATTGCATTGTCATAAACCCGTCTTCACCGGGCCAGGCGATACGGCGGGGCGTCCATTCGAGCTCGGATTTACGACCGAACTGATCCACTTCTGCCGCGCCTTCGATCAGCATCGAACCATCTTCCGCAGCTAAAATGTCAAAGCTGTAGTCAGACGTGACGCCGTTCTTTTTCACCGTGAACTTTCGCTCGAGTGTACCTGTACGAAAGGCCTTGCCGCTCAATATGACGCTTTCGGTGCCCAACAAGAGCTTCGATTGCATCTCGATCAAGTTGCCCTTCAAAACACCAGTGGTCATTTCCATGTCACGCGCCCCGATGCTTTCACCGGTTTCCAACGCCGCCTGAAGCGATGCTTCGGGCTTTGATCCGGCCTTTGCAGACACTGTGCTGCGCCCATTGTCGGCAACATAGCCCAGCAAATCCCAGTCAGGACCAAAGGTGTGCGTGTCCGTCACTTTGCCGCGTGCGTAGCTCACAACCTGTGTTTCATCACCACATGAAAAATAGGTCGTTGCGATACAGCTGTCACGGTGAACAGTCGCCGTTGGCTCACATCCTTCGGGGGGTGTCACCGTCTCTGCGCTCAGTGGGAAAGCAACCAAGGCCAGTAAGAATGCAAAATGTTTCATTGTGCGCTCCCGTCATTAAGTGCGCCATATTTGGCTGTGATATCTGCGGTCGTCATCTGAAGCCGGTCGGCGGGCAGATCATGAATGCAATTTTTCCGGTCCACAAAAAATTCACGCTCAAGAACCAGGCCACTGGCATCATCCAGCAACCCAACCGAAATACTGCAAGAGCCAGCTTCCGGCCCATCAGTCAAACGATACCAAAGAGACGAGCCACAGGTTTTGCAGAAAGAGCGGTTCGCCCAGGCAGAGCTTTGCAAGGTCGTAACGTGATCTGCACCGGTAACGTCCAGATCATCAGAAGCGACATGCACGCCCGCAAATCGATCTCCTGACCAGCGACGGCAACTTTCGCAATAACACGCCCCAAAACCGGACGGCACGTTTTGCGCGGTAAACCTTACCGCGCCACACATGCAATGCCCTGTTCTGGTTGTCATAATGCAAACTCTTTCGATGTTTCCGGGTGGCCGCAAAGACCACGGTTTGACGGCGCCTGCGTTCCGTCGCAGGCGCGTCGTCGATTATTCAGCTGCAATCGTTGCAGCGGCATCAAGCTTGTCGATGATGGCATCTGCGCAATCACGACCGTCCTTGATCGCCCAAACCACCAGCGAAGCACCACGAACGATGTCGCCAACCGCGTAAACACCATCCATCGCTGTTGCGCCTGTGGTGAATTCTGCTTTGACGGTGCCCCAGCGTGTGACTTCCAGATCAGCTTCACCCCACAGGGTTGGCAGATCTTCAGGCTCGAACCCAAGTGCCTTGATCACAAGGTCGGCGTCTTCGACATAGTCGGCACCTTCGATCACTTCAGGGGACTGACGGCCAGACGCATCAGGTTGACCCAAGCGCATACGTTGCACCTGAACACCGGAAACCGGATTGCCCTCGAACCCTTTGGGTGCAGCGAGCCATTCGTAAATGACGCCTTCTTCTTCTGCGTTCTGGGTTTCGCGTTGCGATCCCGGCATGTTGGCGCGGTCACGACGATACAGACATTTGACGCTTTCGGCGCCCTGACGGATCGCTGTGCGCACACAGTCCATCGCGGTATCACCGCCGCCAATTACGACGACCTTTTTGCCTTCGGCGTTCAATTCGCCACTTTCGAACTCGGCAACCTTGTCACCAAAGCTCAGACGGTTCGAGCACGTCAGATAGTCGATCGCACGAACGATACCTTCGGCGTCCGAACCTGGACCGCTCAGATCACGTGTTTTGTAGACACCGGTTGCGATAATCACGGCGTCATGTGCCGCACGGATGTCCGCAAACGAAATGTCTTCGCCAACGGCGCAGTTCAATTTGAACGAAACGCCGCCCTGCTCGAGTTGGTCCATCCGGCGCATGACAATGTCTTTCTCGAGCTTGAAGCCCGGGATGCCATAAGTCAGCAACCCGCCCCCACGATCATAGCGGTCATATACGGTGACCTGCACGCCTGCGCGACGCAAACGATCCGCTGCCGCAAGACCACCAGGTCCGGCGCCGATGATGCCAACGCTTTCAGCACGCTCAGCGTTCGGGACTACCGGCTTGACCCAGCCCTTATCCCACGCGGTGTCCGTGATGTATTTCTCGACCGATCCGATCGTCACTGTGCCGTGCCCCGATTGCTCGATCACACAGTTGCCTTCACACAGTCGGTCTTGCGGGCAGATGCGGCCACAAATTTCCGGAAAAGTGTTCGTTGCTTGCGAAACAGCATAGGCTTCTTCCAGACGGCCTGTCGCAGTCAAGCGAAGCCAGTCAGGAATGTTGTTGTGAAGCGGGCAGTGTGATTGACAATATGGTACACCACATTGCGAACACCGGCTGGCCTGCTCTTCGGCCTTTACGGTTGCGAACTCCGCATAGATTTCGTCGAAATCTTTATTCCGCACTTCTGCGTCACGCTTTTCTGGCATGTCACGGTCTACGGTTACAAATTTCAGCATCGGTTGCTTGGCCACGGAAGCTGCCTCCTGAATTGATGAGTTGGAGCGTGTTTAAGCAAAATAGAAAAAAGATAAAAGTCAGCAATACTGACCCAAATAAAGAAAAATCGCGATGAAGGCACCCACAAACGTGCAAATTGTTCATTTTTTAGGTCCGAATCGGATCTAAATGATTTCTTTCCATCTGATTCCACTACTTTATACGCTTAGTTGGGTGGTAAAGGGGAATGCATTCTAATGAGCCTGTTTCACATTTTTCTGGTAGCCATTATCCAGGGAATCACTGAATTCCTGCCGGTCAGCTCTTCCGGACACCTCATTCTTCTTCCTGCGCTTACTGGAATCACCGATCAGGGCCTTGCTATTGATGTGGCCGTTCACGTCGGAACGCTGGGTGCAGTCATTCTCTATTTCTGGGCAGACGTGCGCAAAGCAGCGCTTGGCACACCAAGAATGCTCACCGGACGCACAGACACAGAAGGCAGCCGCCTTGCGTTCCTTTTGCTCATTGCAACCATCCCCGTTGTTATTGTCGGAGCCTGCCTCAGCGCCCTTGATTTGAGCAGCGCACTAAGATCGGTCAAGGTCATCGGCTGGACCATGCTCGTTTTTGGGATCGTATTGTGGTGGGCGGATCAACGCGGCGCCTCTCACAAAACTGCGGCAGACTGGAACTTGCGAGATGCGATTGTGATGGGTCTTTGGCAGGCCCTCGCTCTGATCCCGGGGACGTCACGCTCGGGCATCACCATCACGGGTGCGCGCCAATTGGGTTATGAACGGTCAGAAGCAGCGCGTCTGGCAATGTTGATGTCTATTCCGACGATCATTGCGAGCGGGGTTCTTCTTGGTGTCGAAGTCTATGCTACGGCGGATTTTGAAACTGCCAAAGACTGTGCATTTGCGGCGGTCTTCGCGTTTGGCGCGGCCTATCTCGCTCTTGGCCTGATGATGCGCCTGCTGCAATCCATCAATTTCACACCCTATGTAATTTACAGGATTGCTCTGGGTCTTGTGCTCTTGTGGATTGCATATACTACAGGCGATCCCATGGGACCGCCCGCATAATTGATCCAAAACGTGTGATTACACACGCATGTTTTTCGCTGAATCCTTGATCGCATCATATTGCCCCGAAGGCCGGAACCGCCAAAGGTAATCCGCGAGCACAGCACGAGTGTTTGTCGCCTCGATGCCCAGATCCGCAAGGGTCTTGGCGCCTTCTGACACAACGTTGTCGGTGCGCAGCAGTTTTACCTGATCACGCGTCAGGATTTTGTTTTCGAATACACCACCAACCATTTTGGAAGAGATATCCAGAACACCGGCCATCAATCCGGCCATGAAGAACGGCATGTTGACCACAGCACGGCGGCGATGAACAACGCTCAGCATTTCATGCATCCAGTCACGCAAGGTGCGCACATCGGGCCCACCAAGCTCGTACAAGCCTGATGCCTCGCCCGTAATGCCTTTGACAGCCGCAGCCGCAACATCTTCTACAAACACCGGCTGAAACTTGGTTCCGCCACCTGCAATAACAAGCGCGGGTCCCATCCGGGACATTGAGGCGAAGCGGTTGAAAAATTCGTCGTCTGTCCCGAAAATCACGGATGGCCGCAGGATCATCGCATCTGGCATATGCTTCAGCACAGCGGCCTCGCCAGCGGCCTTTGTTTGCGCATACTGGCTGTTCGACGTGGCGTCCGCGCCAAGAGCGGACAGTTGAACCATGTTCGCAACGCCCTGCGCAGCAGCCAGACGGGCCACACGATCGGCGCCTTCTTCCTGAACCGCTTCAAAGGTGTTCTTGCGATGCTCTGACAGAACACCAACACAGTTTACGACGGCATCCGCCCCCTGCATCGCGGCCGCAACCGAGGCATCATCGCGAATGTTGCACAGCACAGGCTCGACCTGACCGACATCACCGTATGTGCGCACAAACATAGCTTCGTTAGGGCGTCTGACGGCCACACGCACGCGCCAGCCTTTTTTGGCCATCAACCGCGCAATATGCCGGCCAACAAAACCTGAACCACCATAGATCGTAACCAGTTTTGACATAGGTATCCTCCGCTGCCAGTGCCCGTAGCTTACAACACACATCGTTAAGGCTTATCTCTCGTTTCGCCTTGATCCTCAACAAGTATAGTTATGCTATTTGGCACGATGCGGCCTGATTTCAAAATGTGACAAAAGGAATGAGGGAAGAAAAATGAAAAATCTCTCCAAACGTCGTTGACACCACCCCCATACACCCTTAAACGCCTGCTTCACCAACCGTGCCCAGATGGCGGAATTGGTAGACGCGCTAGCTTCAGGTGCTAGTGTCCGTATGGACGTGGAGGTTCGAGTCCTCTTCTGGGCACCAATAAATCAGCCTAACTCATTGGAATGCAAAAAGGCTTTTAACTGAGCTGTCGCTATATCCCCTGAATTGTCCCCCGAATATTCGGCGCTACCTTTAATGCCCGCGAATGCTGATTGGTGCCGTTCCCCGTGCAAGCTGTAGGCCTGCTATGCCGTGAAGCTGAAAGGCTCGCCCCTCATATATATTAAATCATATTTATGAATTTCTTGTTGTTTTAGGTGACATTGTAAGTCGCACTGAAACAAGAACCCCATGCTAAACGTGCTAATTGTGCTAAACGGGAGGGTACTTCAATCTTCATGACTATACATCAGGGACCGGTGGTCAGGATGAAAACGCAGGTTTCCACTAAATGTGGATTTGGCTATGCCAACAAGTCAAACATATTGGATCCAACTTGCAGATTGACCGAACTCTGACTAGCGCCGTCGACCAAGGCCCACATGATCTGACCCGTGGGGCGATAGATCACGAACGCCTCTTCGACATTGTCATCGCCTGAGCGTTCTCCTGCGGCTGTAGCGGTGTGGGCTGTATTGATCTGGAACTGGCTGCGGGTGGCCGTCGCAATCCCGAACTGCAACACGTCCCCTTCGGCCGCGTTATAGTCCTGAATCCAGTCGGATCCGTGGTTGAAGATGCCGATATGGAAGAAGCGATCCGCACCCGCCCCGCCGTTTACAAGGTCATGCCCAAAACCGCCATTGACGAAGTCGTCACCGTCGCCGCCAAAGACCTGATCTGCAAAGGCCGATCCAGTGAGGGTGTCATGGCCGGTGCCGCCGATCACGGTGTCAGCACCAAAGCCGCCTGCAATCGTGTCGTTGCCCGCATCTCCACGCAGTTCGTCATTGCCATAGCCGCCATCGATCGAGTCGTTTCCAGCACCGCCGTAGATCACATCGCGCAGGTCGCTAGAATCTTGTCCGCCAATAAGGGTGTCGTTGCCAGGACCGCCATCAATTATATCATGTCCGCCACCCGACCAGATCAGGTCATCTCCAGAGAATCCGCGCAACAGGTTGTCGCCCCAAACGCCGCCTATGGTGTCGTCTCCAGCCCCTCCCTCAAGCGTATCTGCATGACTGCTTCCAATGATTTCACGTCCAGCAATTGCTTCCAGTTCCGCAAAAGAGTGCTCTCTATCCGAAAAAACAAAAACTTCCACGTTGGAAATAAGGTCCGTTTGGTGCGCTGAAACAAATTTCAGGGAGCCCTGGCTTTCTCCTTGTTGGACTGCATAACTTTCGAAACTTCCAGTAAAGCGATATTCGTCTTGACCAAGACCACCATCGACAGTGTCATTTCCCCGCCCGCCGATAATAGTATCATCTCCATCTCTCGAGTGGACCCAGTCATGTCCGTCACCGGTATTCAGATGCTCCCCTAAGTCCGATCCATAGACACGGTCATCCCCACTCCCGCCCAAAAAGGTGAAGTTTTCAGAACCGTGAAACTCCCCTCTGTAGTAGTTTCCCTCAACAGAGTAGTTAAGCCACTGAATATCCTCCCCATTGAAGGACTCGGCAGAGACAAGAATCGACCGCTCCAAAGATGAGCCGTCCAAAATTGCTGTGTCGCTGCCGCCGCCCAAATCGACAACGCTGCGACCGATATTAACAAGTAGCCCTGACAACTCATTAGAAAGAAACAAAGAAAATGAATCGTTCTGTTCGCCTGTTGTAATGCCAAGCCGCTCGACTTCTCGAAGTATGGTTGTGTCTTCGAGTATTTGCAATCCGCCAAGGCCATCCTCAAAAACGATATCAAAGGCTATTTCACTATCCGAACGGTCCAGTTCGACGATATCAATACCCGAACCTCCATCCAGAATGTCAGCACTGCTGCCTGCGATCAGCGTATCATCTCCATCCCCGCCAAGTAGGATGTCTTGCCCCACACCTCCGGAAAGCTCATCGTTTCCGTCACCCCCCCATAAGGTATCCGCCCCAAGGCCTTGCGCAAGAACGAACCTGTCGTCACCATTTCCCCCCAGTATCTCAAATCTTTCAACCTCATTCACTTGCGCGAATGTTGTGCCTCGAGTACCCGGCACTCCAGGGTGCCCTCCTTGGTCTAGATGCACTGTTGAAATCCATAAACTCGCGATGGATGAAGAAGTGATTGTCTCCAGAGAGGTCGAAAAACGACTAAAGTCCAATGTCACTTGGTCATTCCCAAGTCCCAGATTAAGGATAGGCTCGTTGTAGACGCCAGCCACCTCATACAAAAAGTCCTCATTGAAACGATAGGTAAGGTGATCATCAAATGCGTTGGAACGGTCAGCCGAGAAACTCAAACTTTCAATGTTTCTTAGGACCGTTCCATCAGGTAGATAATGATACTCTGATTGATTTTGATCGAACGTAAAGTGGTTAGCTTCCAGAAATCCCCGCCTCACACTCACATTGGCCGTATCGAACCCTTCACCGCCGTCAAGGATATCCCCTCCATATCCTCTAAGTGAATCGCTTCCTGGTCCCCCAAAAAGAGTGTTGTGGCCATAAAGCGCGCCAGTAATGGTGTCATCACCTCCATTCCCCCGAACTATCCAATCTCGATAAAGGTTCGGACTGATCGACTCATCGCCGTCCCCTGCAATGATCTCGAAACTCTCAAACTGGTAGGTAACCACTTCGCGACTTTCAGGTTGAGAACGATCCGTTATGAAGTGGAGAGCACCACGGTCACCCCAGGAAACATAAAGCTGTTGATAGTCGGAGTCTGAAAGATCCAGAACTAAGGTGTCGTCGCCCTCAAGCCCATAGTAGGGACCAACAGCATCTTCCCAATTAAGCTGTAGATAGTCATCCTCATCGGTTAATTCGGAAACGGATGGAGTCTGGTCCCGAATTTCAAAACTGGCAGACGCAAGATACTGAGCAACTGAGTGATCCTGATCTGATTGCACGATCAGACCAAAAGTTTCGTTGGGTTCGGGTATGTTGTCGCCCTGAAGAACCACTCGGACCGTCTGTCTGCTTTGTCCGGCATCAAATGTAACTGCCTGATTTAGCAACGGATCATAGTCATTTACGTTCTGACTGCCGTAGGTTTGCACCGTGCTGACATAAACAGTTTCTGACTGCTGATCATCGGGTCGTTCGATTTCAAAGGTCAGAAATTGCCCATCATTTTCATCCGTGCTTTGGCTGGATGGTGTGATTGTCCAATCCCCTGAAACCGGCTCTGGAGTGTCGTGTCCGACGCGCACCAAAGCCTGCTGACTATTGCTCTCGGGAATAAGCGTCAAACCGACTGTGTGGCCTTCCATTACACCTTCTAGGTACGCGATTGTTTCCCAGCCACCAACGGAAGCAACCCGATTGACCTCTAGGCGGGAGCCAGAACCGGAGGAGAGAGGCATAAGACGGAGCAATTCCTGCCAATTGGTGCCCGCCGAAAATTCGGGCCCCACAAGTTCAGAAATGTCCAGCGTGTCCCCCTCGTATTGTGAGTAAACGCCTGTCCCACCCTGATTGTAATCAAGGATAGTGTCGATGGAGCCATCGGGGTCTGTTTCTAGAACAAACCGGTCCGCGCTCTGCCCCCCGACTAGAACATCGCGCCCGGGCCCTCCGATAAGCTTGTCAACCCCTTGCTCTCCTTCCAGCGTGTCGTTCCCTTGGTCGCCGTAAAGAGTATCGTCACCGGGCCCTCCCTTTATCGTATCGTTACCGGCTTCCCCTCTTATGCTGTCGTCGTTCTGGTCTCCAAATATCTCGTCTCCCAGATCCCCGCCATAGATGGTGTCATTCCCGCTTTCACCTCGCAGGACATCAATGCCTTCCTCGCCGAAAATGAGATCGTTTCCATCACCAGCAAAAATCAGATCACGGACGCTTGAGCCCGTAATGTTTTCGTCAAATTCCGATCCAATAAATTCACCACCTGAAGGATCGACATTCTGAACGACGAAGAGATCTCGTGCCCAATCTGGGCCCACACGTCCGCCGTAAGTTGCGAGCGCCGTTTGCATCTGTTCTAGGTAACTTTCATAGGCAGAGGGGGCCTCCGAAAAGAAATCAAAGAGCGGATCAATTGTGTCAGTTATCGAGATCGTCTGCCTGAATTCGTTAAAGGCCTCTGCTGCATTGGAAATAGCTGAAACGACCGGCGCCACTCCCGGATGGGATATTCGGTTCGCAATGAACCCTCCAAATTCGGACAGGGCAGACCAAATTTCCCATCGCTTTATGTCAATGCTGGCCTCGATCAAGCGCGCGCCGGGTGTTTCACTTTCAAAGCTCTGGGCTGCTGATTTGAGGTCGGTAATATCTTCCCAAACCACAAGGATTTCGGCAACCCTAAACAATATTTCGAAAAAGTCTTCAACCACTTGTCCGAGAACTTCGTTCTCTTCAAACTGCCTTAGATGATCTCTAATAAAAATTCTGTCTCGTAGCTCACTGGCTGATTCTGCGCTGGATAAAAAGGCGAGAAACGCCTTGGCATCATTGGTAGCAACAAATGCGTCATAAACGGATTGAAACTGTTCGTGGGTGCCGGACAGGTCGTTGAGACTATTTGCAACACTCTGAAGAACGTCCTCAAACGTACTTTCAAAGCCATCGTTCCTAAGTCCACCGAGCGCTCTAATGAATTGCTCTACAATTGTATTGAATATGTCGACTGTCGTTTCGACACTTTCCGAAATGTTGTCGATAGCTTCTTTTGGATTGAATACAGCCCCGGTGAAGCCTCTAAACGTATCAAATGTGCCTGCTACTGAGTTGTATGTTGCCCGAACTGTGGCGGATGTGGAAAGTGCTGTATCCAGAACCAGATCTGCAACTGAAATCCACATACCAGCGGCACCATGAATATGGCGCTCCAGTATTTCGCCGAAAGACTGGCCTGCATCTGAAATACCTTGGGTAAATGCTTGTCCGGCAGCAGCAATGTCTTCTTCAAAAAGAACGCGATTTGCTGTGCTGAATCCTTCCAATTCTGTCAGCAGTTGGTTGTAATTGTCTTCCGCATAGGCAAGCTCAATGCGTTCAGAAATACGCTCAATGATTTCAATTCTAATGATCGTCTCAGAGATGTCGTAGGGCGAATAAAAATGGTCGACAATCGGATTAGTATGTCGAATTTCGATGTCGCCAAGGAAGGCAAAATCTTGCTTCACTTGTGCTTCAATGCGGATCAGCCCTATTACCGAGAGCTGATCATATAACTCTCTCAAACTCATCCTGGCCCCTCGTGAAATTCACCTACAATGGAAATCTGTTTTTGAAATTTACGCCAAGCGTACTCCTGAGTTCCCTTCAAAACAAGGCTGAAGGGTAGGCGTTGAGAACTGACTTTTTGCCAAACCTGGCTGTGTGTCTACGATCCTGATACGGGCCGGTTGCAGTCTCCGGGGGCGCTGGCTCGAGGTCGCTGGGAGCGGTTCTAGTCGCTAGCTATGCCCCATCGCTCACGCTCCCGTCTCGCCAGGGCTCTTCTTAGTCTGTCTCATGTCCCACTCCTCAGTGGTTACGATGAGCCAAGAACACTCTCCTATCAAATACCGCTATTTGGACCCATAGGCGCTGACGTCAGACACGCAGGGATAGCTCCCTATGCCAGAGGGGCTAGGGGTAAGCGGAATAGGTATAAATGATGGATAGAAGACAGAGGAGAGAGACCCCCGCGTCCTCCTTTCCGTCCTCCCGAACCAGAGATAAGGGCACCCTGATTTCAATTGGGCGGGGCACTCGGTTTCCCGGACATAGAAAAAGCCCGCCGAAGCGGGATTCTACGAGCTTATCTGGTTGGATATCAGGCCAACAGGTCGAACACATCCCCGCCGATCTGCAGATTGATCGAGGACTGCCCCGCTCCGTCGACCAAGGCCCACATGATCTGACCCGTGGGGCGATAGATCACGAACGCCTCTTCGATATTGTCGTCGCCCGAGCGTTCTCCTGCCGCTGTGGCAGTGTGGGCTGTATTGATCTGGAACTGGCTGCGGGTGGCTGTGGCGATGCCGAACTGGAGGACGTCTCCTTCGGCCGCGTTGTAATCCTGAACCCAGTCGGATCCGTGGTTGAAGATTCCGATATGGAAGAACCGATCCGCGCCCGCGCCGCCATTCAGAAGGTCATGGCCGAAGCCACCGTTCACAAAATCATCACCATCGCCGCCAAAGATTTGGTCGGCAAAGGCCGAGCCTGTCAGGGTGTCGCCACCGGTGCCACCGATCACAGTGTCCGCGCCAAAGCCCCCCGCGATGGTGTCGTTGCCCGCATCTCCTCGCAGTTCGTCGTTGCCATAGCCGCCGTCAATCGAGTCATTGCCGGTGCCGCCATAGATCAGGTCACGCAGGTCGTCTTCACTGTCACCACCAATGAGCGAGTCATTGCCTTCACCGCCGATCAGCGTATCGTTTCCGTCACCACCAACCAAAGTGTCATCGCCTATGCCTCCCGCCAAGCGATTGGGATCGGCATTCCCCAATAAGATGTCATTCCCACCTTGCCCGTCGATTATATCGCCCAACTCAGCCACTCTCAAAACGTCTGCCGCTTCAGTTGCACCTTCGGGCATGTTCTCGGAGCGAGCTTCGGCCGTAGACAAATTGAACTCCGCAGTGTTGTTAAAGGCATCCAAGTCAAAAGCACTCGCTTCGATCTCGGCTTGCAAAGCCTCTCCTAAAACAGAATCTGGGACGTTCAACTCTAGCGTGACATCAAACATCTCACCGGCAGCCAACGGACCCAAATCTAACAATAAGCTACCATCGCTCTGGACAATTGCGCCGGCAATTGCACCAACGAGCAGAGCGTTTTCTGGGAGTGTTAGGACGAGAGAAGAAGGAGCGCTGCTCCTTGTACCCATATTCTCAACCCGCACGGTAAAGACCTGCACATCGCTATCAAAGCTGTTACCTTCGATAATCGAAACTGAAAGATCTTCGCCTAATGTTAACACTACGGCCTCTTCCGCTACCGCAGTTGCAGGCACCGCTCCGTTCCCGCTAATTGTCGCAACGACAAAAAGTTCACTTGGCGGAATATCAGTGACATCCAGATTGAAACTATGCTGTCCGTCCAACGAAATAGGCTGTCCAACAAGGATTGCCATAGGTGAGCTTCCATCGGCGTTTTCCGACACATATAGTGAGACTTCGTTACCCACAGAGACACCGGAAACATCTAATGTCACCGAAATAGTGCCTAAGTTGTCGTCAGCTGATGCAGACACAACCTGCACATCGACCGGATCCAATATTTCCATGGCGTCGTAGCTTAGATCGCCAAGAGAATCTGTACTTTCAATATCAAATGTCCATCTGCCGGTTTCAGGCACCCGAATGGCCAAAGTTCTCGAAGTTTGATCGCTGAGATTCTCGACAATCTGAACGAACTCCAATTCCGCAAACTGGCTCTCGCGGTATTGTGTTCCATCAGGTCCGGTCAGAATGGCGTGCGCATTGTCAGAAGCATTGTCCCATCGGGTTGAAAGCAATACTACGTTTCCCTCGTCCAGAAACCATTCGCTTTCCGTATGGGTAGTCAAGTTACTCGCCGCTCCGCTTGCCTGAGCGTTTGCAACATTGATCTCTTCTACTTCTTCTCCGCCTAAACGATTGAAAGTACCGTCAAACATGACCTGGAAGCCGACATATCCAGAAAACTCGGCGATCCCTGCATCCAATGAAATCTCTGTCCAGACAGCGCCAAAGTCATTGCTGAAGTCGTCATCATTGCTGAACTCAAACATCACCTCAACGGAAGTAAGCTGGCGGCCACCAATCACCCAAATGGCATCCGGAACGGACATCGAGGAGGTGTATCTAACTGAGAAATCGAAGTTTCTGTTGGCAGTGATTTCAAGTTCGCGCGAAACAAGGCCGCCGAACGTGTCAAACTGGCCATCAAACTCAAAAGTGCCTGAGCCCCAGTCAAAATCCAACGACCCGTCCAGAGACATCCATTCATAGTCCAGTACGTCCGAAATAGACACGTCAAACCAGCGTGTCATTGTGTTCACCAAGCGGTTGTTGGTTTCTTCTCCAAGCTGCAAGGCATGAACCACGGTTTCAGGAAGGAAGTGTGCCGCCGTTGACGCGCCATCCAGTTCCAGATCAATCGAACGTTCGCTGTATTCTCCATCAACCTCGCCAACAAAAGCTTCGGTGCCTCTTGGACCTATCGAGACCGTTGCTCCGCCCGAATAGGTGAGCGGGTCCGAAGCAATAACATTTGCAAGCCCGGAAGCTCCCCCGCGGAACCCTTGCAAAAACAAGCCCGTACTAAAAATGGGAGTGTTAAGGCCATCGACATCAAACGAAATGGCATCCAATGCAAACGGATCCCAGAAAAACGAAATCCCCCCTGTCACTTCGAAACCGTTCAGGAAGGGTAAACCGACAGTGACACTTCCACCCAGACTGTTCTGAATGGTGTCCAAATCTAGAGACAGTCCGGAAAGCCCCCAACTGGGGGCAAACAAACTCGTGGTTCCATAGGAATCCGTTTCGGCCCCGACTGAGTAGGTCAGCGTTCCGACCATATCAAATTCGTAGCCACTATTTCCGTCCCCAAGCCCCGAGAACCTGATAAAGCGCGTTCCGGGATCAAACGGTGTCGGTCCCGGATCGCCAGCAAGGTCAATCTCCAGCCTGCGGGTCGACCCTAGTAAGTCGACCGAGATTTCTGCAGCGGCCCCCAGATACAGGCTGTCACTTGCATTGTCGTAGCTGAAGGAAATGTTGGAGAACTCTATCTCATAGGTGTTATCGCCCGAAGGAAAAGACAGCTCAAGTGGTTCCACATCTGCCAAACGTGTTGACCCGATTGTGCCGAACGACGGCACGATACCGCTTTCACCGATCGTTAAGGACAGAAGGCTGTCAGCAGTGCTGAAATTCCAGACGCCACTATTGAACGACAATCCCATACCAAGGGAGACCTCGGTTTCATTGACGGTCAGGCTTGAAAAACTATGCGTTGCAACATTGGCGAAATCATATTGCGAGGACGCATGGTCATATGTGAACTCGGTTGTCGTGAGCGTGTCGAGATCCAGAGTGAAGCTGCCGCTAAACAGTACTTCATCTTGCCGGGTTTGGGTTGAATAGACAGTGGCGTTTTGGACACGGGCAAGGGCACCATCAACAATAACTGTCCCGCCCTCGATGCGTAGAAGTCGCTCAAGGCCATCTTTGCGCCCAAGATACACCGTAGAGCCTTCAATTGCCTGCTGCCCTACTCCAGATGGCGTGTTTACCCAGCCTAAGGACGCCTCAACCGCAAGGTTTTGCGTTTCGGTCGTCGGCCTGAAAAAATCCGCCTCAACAACTTCCCCAGTGAACGTCTGTCCAAGAAGGTCAGAAGGACTCCAAATCACTGAGAACCCGCCATTATCCAAACTAATCGCACTTGTAACAAGGTGATAGGGGAAAGGCCCACCAGAAGCATAAACTGGGGAGCTGTTTATCTGAAAACTCTCTCCTATCGCGACGCCCTGATAATCAAACCTTAGCCCGAGCACATCCACGAATCCTCCCCCATCATAAACTCGAGATGTCAGAACGAAGCCGCCATCCTCAAGGCCAGTTACCGATGGGTTTCCCAAGTAAGGCCCTGGGAAAACAACACTAATTTCGGAACCGATGGCTCCTCCAAATGCGTCAAACAATTGTACAAACACACTTTCACGACCGTATGCTTCATCATAAATGGAATAAGCTGCAACGAAACCACCTCCAACCAAACCGGCAACGTGGTAACCGTCTTCGCCTAAAAAGTAGTCTACGTTGGCCGGCCCTATTAAAAACTCAGTACCAGTTGGTGCACCACCTGCATCAAACAATTGTCCAAAAAACCGACCACCGTCAGTGTCCCGTTCGGGAGCAACCCAAGTAACTAGGAAACCACCATCATGCAAATTGGTAACACCATCTGAAAAATGAAGTCTTTCTTCAGAATTGATGATCTGAAATTCTTCACCTATTGCGATTCCGCTAGCCGAATACCGCTGCAAATATGTTTCGCCATTAAATCCTTCTAGCGGTACAGAAGACCACGTTACAACAAAGTCACCAGTCTCTAATCCGCTCACTGAGGAGTCAAACTGATAGCCTTCTACCAGAGAGTTTATTTGAAATTCGCTACCATTAGCCCTGCCATCAGCGGAAAACCTTTGCCCAAATATCCCCGTTCTACTGCCGTCTTGCTCCTGAGAGGTCCACGTTACGACAAAGCCACCGTCCTCGAGCGCCGCAACGGATGATTCATTTTGATTGTAGTCAGTGAAGGTATTGACTTGGAAAGGGGCGCCAATTTCGTCACCGTTATCGGAGAAGCGCTGCCCAAACACTCCCATACCCCAGCCATCTTGTTCTTGGCCAGTGCTTGTCCACGTGACCACGAACCCACCGCCCGATAAGCCCGAGGCAGAAAAATCTGATTCGCCAGAACGAGGCACAACAATAGCATACGGAGCGAGATCTATTTGAAATTCGTTACCTATGGGAACTGCTACATTGTTTCCGACTGCCATTCTGCAACTCCCGAACTGTTGCTTGAAGCAACTATTAAATTTCCGCCAAATTTCATTTTTAGAATACTTCAATTATGAAGAACGGCATCGTGTTCTTAGTCAAGTGATTTGGGTGGCGACTTGCATTTACGTAAATGACAATCCAAAAAAGTTTGTCTGTTTCTTTTTCTATAGAATTTGCCCGCGCCGCCGGCTTGCGGGGCCTTTCCTTTTCAAGAAACTGAGCGTGAGAAGCTTCCGGCTCTCTTAAGGCATCGCTTTGCGATGACTGCCAGCGCCACACCAACACCAGCAAACGCCAAGTCGGCAACGCTATCCAAGGCCACAAACCAAGACCAACTACAGTCCGACAAGTCCGAGAATAGCTCTTTGGCCAGCCAGCCCGCGAATGCTACAACTCGAAGGGGAAGCCAGAATATTCCAAACAGAACGCCAACCAACACGTGCTCAAACTGCTTTTCAGCATACTTGAACCATCCTGGCCATCCCCCGCAAACGTCACTGGTTCCCAAGTCAATTATGAACGCCAGAATAGATTCAATCATTCATCCGCCCCTGACTTGAGCCACGAATCCAAGTCTCTGAGTTGCCGTTGTAGCGCTGTTACCAGCTTGCGGCTCTCTTCGGCTTTCCGTGTCCTCAGTCCGTGCTTGTAAGCTGGGTGTGCCTTGCCGGAACCATGCCCGCCCCTTGCTCCATGAAAGCGACAAACACTCCACCCTTTCACGGCTGGGCCTTTGCACCTTTCGCCCGTGCGCTTTGATTTAGCCGTGCATCGGGGGGCGGCGTGAGCCTTGTTCATGGGGCTTACGTTACTTTCCATCCTTACCCTCCCCCCCTTGCTGGACGTTGCCGACAATCGCCTGCCCACCTTCCTCTACATTCACATGCTGCACGGTGACTGTCTGTTTGCCGCCGTTTCGGTGTTTTCGCAGAGCCTCGACTTGAGCAGTGAAAGTTCGGGCTAGTTTATTGTAGCCGTTAAAGTGAACTTGAGCCTGCTCGAGTTGATCGCTATTGGCGAGCCAACGGGCAGAGCGTATTGTCGCGACATGCGTTGCGGCCATCTGCACCGCCAGCAATCTTTCCACTGCGTCACGCGGGGCAATGTCATCCACTGTCGAGAGCATGAACATCCGTTCGTCCTCGGCCTCGCTGCCTTCCCCTGCCTCAGACCTGTTGAGCACGCTAAAGCAATGACTGAGCAAGGCCGCAGCTTGCTCCTGACTCTTGGTACCAAAGATTGTTTTCAAGGCGTCGTGCCCAGATAGCTTGACTGCGTGCCCCTCACTTGCTGAGCCTTCCACTTTCACGCCCAACGCATTGTCTTTTTCCTTCTTTGCAAGTGGCTTGCTCATTGTCCTATCCAATCAATCACGGGCTTGTTAGTTGCTGCAAATTCTCTGGGGCTGGTCATGTGTCACCCCCTGAGCCACGAAGGGTTTGGGCCTTCATCCACCTGTAGCGCATGTAATTTTCAATATGGGCTTTGCGCGCGGGTTCCGCTGCTTCAATCCTTGCTATTTCACCTTGATACCGCGTGATTTGCTCGCTTGCCTGAGCCAAGGTTTCGCACTCTCGCAACATCTCAAGAATCTTATTTGCCATATCGTTTGCACTACCTGTTAACTGGGGGCGGGTTGTTTCGACACTTGCCAGCACCCTCGCGCGTGCTTCGGGATGCTGTTCAAGCACATCTTTCAAGGCGGCATTCACATCAAACCACATAGCAAATCCCCTTCGCTTTGAAACCCTGGTGGCGTGCTAAACGTGCTAATCGGCGGCCCTGCATCACCCTTGCCCTCGGACAATTCGATAGGCCGCTTTGCGCTTCACGCCATCAACCTCCGCACCCTGTTCAAGCGGTTGAATACAGCCATGTTGCATCAATAGGCCCAGCGCCTTTTTTGCCACTTTAGTTTCGCGCAAGCCACGCATGGGCGCGTATTGCGCAACATCCCCCGGCAAAACAAAATCAGAGGAACGCCCGTTTTTCGCGGCAATGTCTGGCCAGCTATCCAAAAGCCATTTGCGCAACCTTTCGGCTTGTTCCGTTTCCTGAGAAATGGCGGCGACATTGGCAAGTCGTTGCGCTTCCCCGAGGTAGTATTGCGCAAGGGCAACCCCGTATCCCATGTCCGTTGCACTTACTTCCAGAGCGTCAAGATTGCCCCAAAGGGTCAACACCCCTGCAATGCGTGCCGCTTGTTCCGCTGATTTGCTGGCGAAGGATGTAACATGTTCCAAGTCGCCCCCCGGCGCTTGCTGCACTTCAATCGTGTTGTAGTAAGATACGAGCAATTTCCACGCGCTCCCAGACAATGGCAGTTGCCTGGGTTTCAGGTGTTGCGGGTCATCGTCAGCGGTTGGCTTGGAAGTGGCTAAAATCACCTTCAGCCTGTCGGCAAAACCTTGCAACGTTTCGATGCTCTCAGCGGAAGGCGTTTTGTAGAGCCGGGAACCTATCGCGCTGGGCGGTTGGGTAATCAAGAAACGCGCCGAAAGCCCTTGCCCACTGGCCACGGGGTCAGACAGAAATGGCACGGCTGCGATGGGTTGAACCATCAAGTGAGCGGCAAGCCGACGTCCGTAAAGCGTTGACGTGCCATCCCCGCTACGCGTCCTGTTGATAGCGGCACCGCCCCACAGGTCAGACAAACCGGCAACGGTTTTCAAGCGATTGTCGCTGTTCATGGAATGACCGCCCAGAAATTGCCCCCCTTCATCCGAGAACAAGCCAAGGGAAGGCTGGCCAACGGCAAACAGCTTTTGTAAGCCCTCTAGGGTTGGTTCGGTTGCAGTCAAGTTTGGGGCAATCGGCTGCGCTGGGCTTGCGCCTAGTTCCTCTAGGTCCGCTTGCGCCGCAATGCGGTCCCCCTTGCCTGTGGTAAAGGGCTTCATGGCCTGCCTGTGGTCAGCTTCCCAGATTGCCGCATCGTTTTGCCAGCGTTGTATGGCCTTCCGATATTCTGCGTCCTGTTCCTGTTCATGGTTGCGTAAGCCTTGCATTAGCACCTTGTCGGTTGCCGACTTGCGTTCCCCCGAATTAGCCACCGTCAAGCAATAGAGCGAAAGGGGTGCGTATCCGCCCAGTGTTTCAACATCGGCAAAACCCTGCACGGCCAATGAGGCGATGCTCAGGGCGCTTTGTGCTGCTAGGGCAATAGGAGCTTGTGCCGTGTCTTGTGCAGCTTCTGTTGCGGCCTTGAGCGGACCCAATGCATCGATTGGGTACGTTTCCCCCGCTGGGATTTCCCGCACAAGCGGTTGCGGCCCTTCTGCCTTGAAGTGGATAGGTTCGGGCGCGTTCATGTTGCGGCCCCTTTCATATTCAGAATGTCGTTCCAATCGCGCCCGTCTGGCGCGGGTAACAGGGACACTTTCCAGCCCAGCGTGTTTGCGCGTTCCGCCAGTGCATACCCCGCTTCACGGCCTGCCTGTTCGCCATCCGTGGCAATGGTGAGCCGTGAAGGTCTTGAGGGTAGTCTTAGGGTTTTCATCCCGCTTGTGCTGAGGGTTGCCCATATCGTTATAGAGGCGTTCAGAAGGCCACTGGAAAGACTTAGGGCCGTTTCTATACCCTCACCCACCGCCAAGGCGTCATGCCCCTGCCTGAGTCGCACTGCGCCGCCCGAGACGCTCCCCAGCATCATCTTGGCGGGGTCCGTATCAGCTTTGCCGGAACCATCGTGTTTCAGGTAGGTACGATGAACAGCGAACCTGTCGGACCCTTCGACAAGGGCTATCATTGCCGGGCGCCGTATTGCAGTCGGGCCATGCCAGCAATCGGGCATATAGCGCAACGTATCGGACAGGGGGCAAGTGATACCCCGCCCCCGTAAATAGGTTTCGGCCACGGTGCCCTTGATCGGCAACGCCTCATCCCAAAGCCTTTGAGCCTGCATCGCGCGTTTACGGTCCTGTTCGCGCTGTTGTGCCTGTCGCTCGACAACGACAACCGGATCTGGCGGCGCATAGTCCCCCGCTGTTACTCCTGCTGCGTTTAGAATGTCCGTGAAGTCGCAACCCGCTTTCTTGCAGTTCAAAAGCAACCGCTCTTTGCCATCGGCCAAAGTCAGGGCGTTTTGTCCCTTCTGGCGCTCCGGCTGGCAAACGGGACAAGGTGCAGCCCCATAGCTGCGATACCACTTGCCGCCCAGATCCAGCGTTAATGTTTGTGCATCGGTCAATGCGCACCTCCCTTCACTTGAGCACGCAAGACATAGCGGGCGTGAGTGCGGGGATACGGCCCTTTGTGCTTTTCATTCGCGGTCTCAATGGGCACCCCAAAACTTCGCAAGTTATGGGTGTATGCCGCCCAGCGCGGTGCGGGGGTGTCGCTCGGCGTGCAGTCTTTGACCCCCGCCTTTATCAACTGCTCCATTGCCCAACGGTTACGCCCCGCCAGTAGCAGGTTAAAGGTCTCTCCTTGCGGGGTTGTGTCGGTGAAAGTCGTCTTACTCGATTTGATGTCAGTCATCCGATTGCCTCTTTTGACAATCGGGCACATGCGGTAGATTGCAGGAATCCAATCTCTGAAGTGCTACCGCCCGCGCCCGTGTTTCACAGGTGCGGGTTTTTCACGCGCTCTTTGATTCGCCGTTGATCCACGCTTCGATTTCGCGGGTATCCACGAAGACGGCACGCGCCAGCTTGCGCTTGCGAATGTGCCCTTCATTGTGGGCCTTGTCGAAGGTGGAACGGCTCAAACCATAACGCTTAATCGCGTCGGTTAGGCGGATAAGGTATTGTGTGTCTTGCATGATTTGCACTCCATTTATGTGCAAACCGGAACCTGAATGTGTGCGTTAACGGGTGTTGCTGTGCGTTGCAGGGCATTGCACCACGTTGCCAAGGGCGACACTTTGAGCTTGATTTTGTCCTCTCCCGCGTACACATAATGTGAAAAGGTTTTAGAAATACTTCTAAAGCGGGTGGAGAAAAATCGGCATAATCCCGTGTGTGTCGTGACTTACAAATTCAGAGTTCCGGCCCCCTTTCGTTAGGGTTGGTTGGTTAGTGCGGCGGGGGTGATTTGTTTGGCGACAAGCCCCCGTCGCGGCCTTCTGCGTCATTTTAACGCTGCGACAAGCGTATTCGTTTCCCTGCCACGCGCAACCTTTTTTGCTTTTGTCGGTGTATTCTTAGGGGGCGCTAAAACGATGGAACACATCATGAACCTTATTTTATTGGCGCGAATTGGCGTCATGACCTAAAAACTATCCTTCTTACACTGCATGTTGCGTTTCCGATTTGTGCTTGCGGCTAAACCTTGTGGTCGTTCTGATTCGTTCTGCGTCATGCCGTTGCCCCGTGAATGGCCAAAACCTGCCCCTGTTCTCCGGTCACATGCTGCGCCCAGCGCTGGGCCAACAAGCGGCGTTCCTCAAGGTAATCAGTGCGCAGATACGCCCGTGAAACTTTGTTGCCGACTTTGTGCCCGATTGCGGTTTCCTTCACCTCCCAAGGGGTGTTGGTCATGTCGTCGGCCCATGTGCGAAAGCTGGAACGGAACCCGTGCGGGCGGGCGGCAAGCCCCCTACGGCTCATCAACTGCGCCATTGTCATGTCGCTGATTACGCCCTTTCGAATACCGGGGAAAAGGAACCCGTCGCGGGCAGTTTCGCGGGCGCGGTCGATCACGCGCAAGGCTTCGGATGTAACCGGAACCCGAAAGTCCTCTGTCTTGCCCTTGTTGCCCTTCACCAGATCGGCGGGCACGGTCCAAACGTCCCCTTCGATCTGGTCAACATGGGCAAAACGGATCGGCTTAGAGCGCAATCCGGTCAGGATAAGCAGTTGCAGCGCCCAGCCTGTTGCCCCGGCATCTTCAAGGCTTTGATAGAAGGCGGGCACGTCCTGCCAATCCATAGACTCAATGTGCTTTGCCACATGCACCTGCTTACCTAGTAATTCCTTGGCATCGGCAACGGCCATTCGATCCACCTCAAAACCCTTTGCGCGGGCATGGGACAAACAAACGCCTAGTCGGGTAATGGCCTTACGCGCGACATCCGGTTGACTGTGCCAGATCGGTTTAAGCGCCTTGGCAATCTCGTTTCCGGTGATTTCTTCAACAGGCTTTTGCCCGAGCTTGGGCAGGACGTGGGTTCTAATCGGGCTGTACCAGCGCCCCGCCTTGCCATCATCACGCAATTGGCTTTTGCGTGCCTCGAAGGCCAGCGGCGCAATCGTGGATAACAGCCGCGCCCGCCTTGCTTCAGGATTGGTGGCTTCGTAGGCGGCTCGTGCGGCCTTCTCATTCTCTTTGCGTGCCTCTATGGGGTTGCCCCCTGCCTTGACAGTCGCGCGGTGCCTGTCAGCCTGCTTTCGCGCGTCTGCTAGGGACGTTTCAGGGTAACCCCCCAAGCCCATTTCATGCCGCCTGCCTGCCATCGTGAAGCGGAAAACCCATTGCTTTCCGGTGGCCAGCACATAGAGATACAAGCCGCCCCCGTCGCTATGCTTTCCCGGCGGGGCGTGCTTCACTTGCGTGCCTGTCAGCTTGTAGATTTGGCGGCTCATGCTGCCAGCCCCTCTGTTCGGGCAATAACGCCGCACCGTTCACCTGGATGAGCAGGCATGGGGTTGCGTTTAGCACGTTTAGCACGGGGTGCCGCGTTCAAATGGTTTTTTGCGTCGTGGTTCGTGTCGGCCATAATTGCCCCCCTTAGGTTGGGCTGGTTCCCTGAAGCGGTTTAGGCGGCACTGTTCGATTTCCTGTCACGGCTGCGCTGCCTGCCCCATTATCTATCCCCCGCCTTATCCCCTTTTTTCTACTCTCTATAGCGGGGTGGCAAAAGGCATAAAAACGCAAAACAATACAAGTATATTGTTTTAAAACAATACTTTTTCATATCGATCTATCAGGGCGGGCATAACTGGGCGTATGTTATGTGCCTCTTCTGGGCACCAAAAATTTCCCCAACACCTCGTGTATGATCATATTTGTCCATTTTGGGCGCATTGTACCCTCCAAACATCCTCTCTTCTGATTGAGGCCCACCCCATTTTATAAGCCTCATGATGGACGCTGCTCGATGGGTCTTCAGATGAGTCGCATCAATCATTAGCGTGCCAGTCACATCTACCTGAGCAGAAAATTCGCTCAGCATGCCTGCAAAGACACCCGTGTGGGACCGTTGAGCCTATCGGTTGAATGCGTCTTATGTGGCCTTAGTCGGACGGACGTCTCGCCAGCGCAAGCCATAAAGAATGACATGTATGATACCGCTGAGAACGCGGCAGTCATCGACACGCGCAACCCCAAGTGGCTGTGAAAAAATGTGTTTGACGCTCTTGGTCGTCCGGAACAGTCGCGACATGGGCGGAATCCGGGCATTTTATGCGAAAGGGTTCCGGGGTTGAAAAGAGAAACAAAGCAGAAATATGTAGCAGGCCTTGATCATAATCGTTCTCAAGCAAAGAGATCTGACCAAACCGCTGTCCCGACATCCAACTCAAAGCTGCGTTGTGCCAAAGTGATGGAACTGCTTTCGTCGATCATCAAGCCGCGATGCGAATATACCGGCCCGACCGATCTGCTGATACCAAAACCAGGAGTACTCACACCGTAATAGTCGCCACCATTGACGCCGCCGTTGACAGAAGCGCCTAGCACGCTCAAAAGGTCGAACACCGACAGGTCCACATAGGCATCAGAGTTGAACCGCGCCGTCGGCCGCATCAGGATGTTATATTCGATGATCCCGTCATTATCGCCGCCCTCATCGTAGAGCTGCGCATTGTTCAAGCCAAAAGCGTCACCAAAGACGAAGTCCACTTCGGACCCGTCCTCAAACACGATCGTGCCATCAAGCGTGCGAAGGTCGAGAGAATTGGCTTGGCGATAGGCGGCCTGGAAACTGAGATCGAGGTCCAGCAAATCGTAGTGGTAACCATAGGAAAACGGACCTTGGCTTTCTTGTTTGACGAACCCCAATGGATTTCTCTTACCAATGATCGACGCGGCGATGGAATCCAGATCAAGCGTCAGATCGGCAAAGGTTTGGCTAAACTCACCCGATAGCAAACTTCCCGACGAACCTGTGGCTTGGTTGGTGAAATTAGTTGTGCCAAGGACATAATCAAGCAACCTGTTCTCAAACGGATCGGTGTAAGAGCCGCTGAGATCCTGCGTCGTTGGGCCAAATTCGAGGAACTGGACCGTGTCGATCCCATCGAAGTTGACAATACTGCGGCCGTCGGCGCCCAGCAGTGGATTTGCATCCAGTGGCGCAACTGCCCCAAACGCCCAACCATCGTAAAAGTCGCCTCGATCCACGGGTTTCACCGTGCTGGCTGCAAGATGGAAGTGCAGATACCCCCACAGACGTGCGGCGAATGATGCATAGAGATCCAGCTCCGTAACGGAGAGGTCGAAATCCAACTTGGGAGCACTTGCAACAAAGCTGGCCGCGCCGGGATCGGCAATTGCCCTTGTGTTAAAGTTCAGTGTTGTTCCCGCATCCGTGCGCAAGATGCTGGTCGTTACGGTGGTGTCAAATGCCGCCGTGCCGCTGACGGAACCTCCTTCGATCCCTGTAGAGGCCGTCACGCCAATGTTGCCTCTGGCTTCGCCATCAAGGCGCGTGCTGAAATGCGTCGACACGCCAACGCCGGCCAAGCGGTGGTCAAACTGAACAAGCGTGGCCGTTGTTCCGCCGGCTTCGTTGAAGGAGCCGCCAAAGGTTTCCGACGCGGTAAAACGCTCTCCGTCAGCGCTGTTCCAAATGTTCTGGCTGCCAATTTCAAACGTCTGTGTGGCATGGTGGTGTGTCGTATCAAACTCGATGGCAAAGGTTTCGGTTGTGGACGCTTCCCGGCCATCCAGATCTCTGGCAACGGCCGTGACTTCGATATCCCAATCTGTCGGAACGTCATCCGGAAGATTGAAACGGAAAGCGTAAGCCTCATTGGTGCGATTTAGCGGCGTGTCCCATTCGGTAGTGAAGACATAGTCGCTAAAATTCTCGATAAGGTTTCCATCCGCATCGCGCGCCACCAGTTCGAACCGGTCGATCCCAACAAAGTTGTTTTCAGGCTCCTGCTCAAAATCTGTGGTTTCGGCGCGTACAATCAGGCCGAAACCATCTCCGAGCCGAGACCCAAAGGTTTGGAACGAAAGCAACGGCGCATCGGGATCCGGTAGCACGTTGATGCGGGCCCTGCCGATGGCTTCAAGACCATCACTGTCGACCACTTTGTAGCGGACCCAACCCTCGCCCCAGAAATCATCAAAGGGCGTATAGCGGATTTGTCCGTTTTCAATGACCGCAGAACCGTTGTGTGTGCCTAGAATCTCCGTGAGCGCAAACGTGTCGCCCTCATCGATGTTCCGCGCTCCCGCGAGCACGTCCAAAAGAGAGGCATTGTCTTCGAGGATTGTGAAGCCCGGGAAACCCAAATAAGGCGCATTATCTGCCCCGACAACGTTCAGCGTGACAGTGCTGGTCGTGGACGCGCCATGGCGGTCCGTGGCAGTGATCTCCAGATCATGTGTCCTGGTCTGCCCGCTGTCGAGGTAACGCCACGTGGCGCCGGGAAAGACACGCAATTCGGTCCCGTGTACCGTGGCCAGACTACCGGCGCTGCCGCTTGTGACTGTGTAGGTCAGCGTTTGGCCATTGTCATCCCCGTCGGGATCGCTGCCCAATGTGGACAGGTCCAAAACAAAGGTGCCGCCGACCCCCGGGCCAAGAACGCTGTCAAAAACGTCCATCTCCGCGTCTGCCATCTCCGGCGCGTCATTTGCGCCTTCGATTGTGATCTCAGCTGTGGCTTGCGAGGTCAGCCCGTCCGCATTCGTGATGCCATAGATGAACTGGACCGTATCGCGATAGCCTTCCCAGAGGTCCTGTCGCGCTGTCATGTAGCTCAAACGGCCATCAGGGTTTACCACGAGGCTACCATCGGCGGTGCCTTGATCCAGCAACGTTACAGTGACAGGCGTACCCACCAACAGGTCGTTATCAAGAAGCGTGCCGGTGAGTACGTCGTCTTCTGCAAATACAAAACTGTCCTGCATTGCTTTGAACAGAACCGCCAGGTCCTGACCGGGGTTGACCAGCTCTGGCGCCAGCAAATCAGCCGCGATGCCTGCCGCCCCAAGCACCGTGAAGTTAGACCCGCGCTCATCCAGAAAAAGCTTATCCCCGGCAACATCAAACGCGCTCCAAAAAGTGGTCGGACCGGACACAATTACTTGATCAAGGCCCGCCTCGAAATTCGAGATGGTGGCATTGCTGACCATGCCTTCAAAGGTCAGTGTCTCCGCAATACCTGATGCACCAAAGGCGAGCGTCAAGTTTTCAGCGCCAGTCCCAAAAGTCATATTCCGCGCGCCAAAGCTACCTTGGACAACTTCAATTGCCCCGCCCTGTGCACCTGCGGATGATCCAAAGGCGATGTCGCCGGCCACATCCAGCGTGATGGCCCCATAATTGTTCGCTGTACTGTCGCCAAAGCGGAAGCTACCGCGCCCTGACAGCGAAGCTTGAGCGTCATCAGAGAACCCGTCTCCGATGGTGACGGCGCTAAAATCCTCTGCGTGTGTCGAAAGGGCGATGGTTGTGACGGGGCTTTGCGCATTGACCCGGTCGCCAATCGTCAAGGTCGTGCTGCCGGCGAGGTCAGTGATATCCAACATCGTGACAGTATCCAGCCCGTCGCCGATGGCGATCGTGTCTTCCCCAGCCAAAGTATCGATTTGTATCGCAAAAGGTTGAGCAGTGCCGCTTGCGTTCTGGCGCAGTGTCCCCGGGATGGTGAATTCATCGCCTCCCAAGGTGCCAAGCACCACGAAGGGATCACGGTTGTGGCTGTCGGCAAAGGCATGATCCAGAACCAACCGCAACGAAATATCCTGCGTGACCGAAGCGCCGTGCAGGTCTCTTGCCGTGGCGCGCAAGGTGTAGTCACCCGCAACCGACAAGTCAGCAGGGTCAATCGCTCTAAGGACGTTGTTTGAAACGTCAAAACCGGCTGGCACTGTCTCCAGCGTCACATGCAACTCATCTCGGAGCGATATGTCTGCATCCCTAAACAAGGTGGCCAGATCAAAGGCGAGATGACCCGTTGACCCGATGCTGCCCGCGCTGATTGGCAAAACCCCACCAACGTATGTTGGCGCGTGATTCAGGGTAAGTCCCGAAACGATATCCTGCGCGGCAATGCCCGCTGCGCCTTCGACCATAAAGTTCGATCCGTCAAAGCGCTGGAAATAGGCATTGCCTACCGCATCGCTGCGCACCCACATGCCGCCGTTTGAACCGGTCAGCGCGATGGTGTCCTCGCCAAACTGCCAATTGCGCACGACAACCTTGTCGAGCGCCCCATTGAACAGGACACTGTCCGCATCACCATCCACCCCGAGATCAATCAAAGCGTTGGCCGTGCTGCCATCGAAGATGATGCTGTCACGTCCTACGCCGCCGTGTATCTGGGTTCCTGCCCCACCAAGGCCCACCCGCATGCCAAAGCGCACCGCATCGTCACCTGCACCAAGGTTCACATTCAGCTCGCCAAGTCCAAATCCGTCTGTCGACCGGCCTGCGTCGTCACCGAAAACAACGCTGTCATTGCCGTCTCCGGCATCCAGCAGCATCTCCCCGTCGTCCGCCGCGAAGTGCCCGAATTGTGCACTGTCATCGCCGGCGCCAAGCCGCATCGCAAGGAAACCATTCTCCCCCGCGCCGTTGCCAAATTCGAGCCGATCATCCCCGCTTGTGTAGTCGAGCCCCGCAAAGCTTGACAAAATGCCGTCCCCATAGCTTCGCGCCATTCCTGTCGCCAAGGTCACGGAAACGCTCGTGTTTTGTCCTGTGGCGTCCAGCGCTGTCAGCGTGATGGCACTGTCTCCGGCGGTGCCGTTGAGCGCAAAATCGGCGGGATTTGTGAACCGCAACACGTTGTTCGCAATGCTGTACTTTGGATCCAGTCCAGCCGCGGTGATTGTCAGCGCATCCCCCTGTTCATCCGCAAAAAACTGGGTTAGGTCGAGTGTTGGCGCGGCAATGGCGAGATCTCCAGCTTCACCAAAGCCAATCACCGCCCCTCCGACGTAGATCGGTTCTGGCCCGTCCGTTACTCCTTGGATCGTCACGCTCACTTGTGCAGTCACGCCGTCCACAGTGCGCACTGAAAAACTGTCTGTCAGGCTGTCGCCTGTTCCAAGCGCCTGAATATTCCGCTGGTTGGAATTCGCGACGTATGCCCAACTGCCATCAACCGCCAAGGTGAAATGCCCCAAACCGGCATCGCCAAGCGCCGCAATACTGGGAACAAAATCTGTATGCCCAAGATAGTCGGCGACAATTTGGAGTTGTCCCGATGCCTCAAGCAACGGTGTCGCATCTTCCGTGACCGTAGCTTCGGTGCCTCCTGTTATGATCTCGCGCCCCCGCGCATCAACCACTGACACTTGGCCATCGTCAGACGTGCGCTGCGTGAAAAGTTTGGCGCCTCCCGGGCCATTGAACTCTTTGTAGATCCGCGCCCAGCCGTAAACATCGTCGAGGTCCAGAACCGATTGGTTTTGCTTGACGCCACTAACATACGTCGTGGTCGCCAGACGGCCGTCGTCATAGACAACCACCAACTCGGAGATGCGCCCTTGCGCATCGAAACTTTTGGATTTGGTTGCCCAGCCGTGTGCATCGCCTAAGTCGGTGACGGCATACGTCTGGCGGGTGCCTTCGATGTAAGTGGCTGTTATTAAGCGATCATCATCCATAGCCTGCGACGTTGAAAGCAAGCGACCGGCACCGTCAAAGATCACGCTTTTTGAAGTCCAGCTATAGACATTCCCAACGTCGGCCCATTCGGAAGTCGCCTTGACCCCATCTTCAAACTGTGTGGCCTGCGTGCGCCCGTCATCAAACACGCGCTCTTGCGACACCATATCTCCACGATCATCAAAAGACGACGTCGTCGTATGCCATTTGTGGACGTTGTCTGTATCGACCTGCACACTTGTGGAGCCGGACGCCCTCGCAAAAGACAGCTGTGTCTCTTCCTGACCATCGTCAAAAACGGTTTTGACTGACACCAATCTGCCGGTGGCCTCCTCAAAGGTATATTCCTGACGCGCCCACGGTTTGGTGTCGTCTCTGTCCTCGACAATGCGATGTGTTCGAACGCCATCGGCAAAATAGGTGTGGGTCACGCGCCCATCATCCTGGACC
The DNA here is from genome assembly GCF_001458215.1 of Shimia thalassica. Taxonomy (GTDB): domain Bacteria; phylum Pseudomonadota; class Alphaproteobacteria; order Rhodobacterales; family Rhodobacteraceae; genus Shimia; species Shimia thalassica. The sequence continues at coordinate 172,203 of NZ_CYTW01000004.1, forward strand.
TTTATCTTCTCTGATATCCTGCCCGCTGCGTCAAAAAGTTCCGTGATGCTTTGAGAAGAGGCAACATCATGCGTGTCGGTGACTTCTCGCGTCGCTACGTTACCATTTGCAAAGGTTGAGTTGATACTCTGACCGTCATCTTGCAAAGCAACGCGGGTCAGGGTTCGGCCCGTACTCGAATCGTAGGTTCTGGTAATCCCCGTCCAAGGCATATTATCATGCGGATCGCTCCAGATGTCTGCAGTTAGCGCTGTCTCCTCGAACGTCGCAACTCGCACCCTGCCGTCATCATACGTCGTTGTTTCAGAAATCCTGAAACCCCGACTGTCAAAAACCGTGACCCGTTCAGCCCAAGTATACTGGTCTCGGGTGTCCAATTTCGTTCTTGAGATCATTTATTTTCCCGAAAAATACCGCCAGCAAAAGAAACATAAATAGTCTAAGCGATTATCAATCCAATTTTTTTAAATCAAACAAAATCGCTTCAGTTAAGGGTTGCCTTCTGGTGTCATGGGGCCAATGCATAGCCCGCCATGAAACTTACATTAGGAATTACCGGGAAGCGCCTTTGCGCGGCATGGCGTGTCTTGCCTCGTTTGCGCACAGCAACATCCAGTCTTCTGTTTGATGTGTGTTTTCGAAGAAACAGCCCATGACGCGAGTATGTAGGTGATAGAAAAATCCCTCGCTGCCGTCTTGAAAGATCAACGCCCAGAGCGCTTAGCAAACGGGGCGGCGCGTATCCGTCCAAGTCGATACGTCCCTTTCGTTCCCAATTACGAACGCTATCGGAATGACCGCCTGCAAACTCGGCCAAACGGGGCCGTGAAAGCTTGCGAGACAGGAGTAGTTGCAGCAACTCTTCACCTGTCACATCGGAACCATTTTTGCTTGAGCGTTTCAAGTCAAAGCCGACCACAAGAATTGCACCGCCCCTTTCGCATCATCAAAAACCCTCAGCGCCTTTCCAGAAGTTTGCGAAGCGGCAAACCACTTGAAGATTGCCGGACTCGTCGTCCCCGCTGCTGTCGATGTGATCCAAGGAAGCGAACATCGCAGGATCGCCATTAACTTCGTCCATTTCCAGCGGAGCCCTGTCAGCTCGCAGCAAAATTCCTGAGAACCCATAAGCCCGGCGATGTAGTCCTGAAGAGCCGCTGATGGGAACCCGAGGTCCTTTGTCTTCACTAAACGCTCAACCGTCTGGCCATCCTTTCGGCTGCGTTAGTAGCATCAAAGAGTTCCGGAACTTGCTGGTAAGCAATCTTATCTGCCCGCGTTCCATACTTGATTGGCGCATATCCGTTCTTGGCAGCTTCATTTTCCTTTCAAAGGAGGGTGGTTGGTTGCGTGAGATCTTCCACAAAAGTGCATTCCCATCCTTGTGAACCCAAACATCGCCCACAATTTCTGTGACGATAGTCATCAAGTTAACCCAGCGCGAAGCAGTCGCCCTAGTCGGCTTCCTTCCTGCCGCAGTGGAGGCATTGATCAAGCGGGGGGAGACTTAACCCGCTCTGCCATTCGTCTTCCAATAGTTCTGGGCGTAGACTGCATTCATGGTCACAACTGTTCCACGCTCGCGGCAAGTCGGCCATTCATAGTTTTGGCGCCCAAAAGTTGGCGATGCAGACTTTCATGATCCTGCCCGCACTACGTTTATTGCTAATAAGCTCGGTTTTCCCGATCTTATTAGCAAGCCTAGGCGCTTAAACTAGATGAAAATTTCCATCCCTAGTTACGATGAAGAGCGGGAAATAAGTCCCCGCTACAATGCCCTGTATGGAAATCGCCCACCAAAAAATAGCGTAGGGACCTTTGCCTTTTGTTTCTTGACCGGGAGTTGGGCCATCAAGTCGAATACATCAGCGCCAATCTGCAACTTGATCGAGTTCTGGCTTGCCCCATCCACCACCACCCACATGATCTGACCTGTCGGACGATAAATCACAAACGCCTCTCCTACATTATCATGACTGGACCGTCCACCAGCAGTGGTCGCGGTATGCGCAGTGTTTACTTGGAACTGTCTGGCGGTTGACCTAGCGGATCCGAAGTACAGAACATCAATTTCTGCAGCGTTTTAGTCCTGAGATCGATCTGAGCCATGATCTGCATTTCCGATGTGAAGGAAACGATGTGCGCTTGCGCTGCCATTGACGAAATTGTCTCCGTCGCCTCCAAAAACCAGGCCTCCAAAGACCGAACGGGGCGCGTGTCATCGCCCGTCCCGCCAATGAAATCGCGCAGGTCGTCTGTGCATTCTCCGCCAAATAACGTGTCATTCGACGGTAGCTTGCGAGATGCGTTGTTAAACGAAGAGTGGCTTGACAGCTTGGACGAAGCGCGCAGGAAACTGGCCCTCTGACGATACAACCACAACAATGTTAGACCGCACCCATCCTCGGGAAACCAACCGGCCGGTAAAGCGAGACAAGCACTTGAGCAATTTGAGGGCTCCGCTTTCAACGCGTTTGCCCAAAACGAAACCGGGGAATATGAAATCCAAACCCGCAAACTATCGTTATGAATAAGGGAGCCTTAAGGGGCATGCCAGTCAATAACTGAGGTGCTGAGTTTTCCGGGTCCCAAGTCATTCAAAGTGCGAATCGCGATCAAACGCTCCTGTCGGGTACTGCAAAAAAGTACTTCGAAAACACCTCTAGGCATCCTATCCGTTATGTCAGAAATTAATCTGTAAGCATTTGTAAAAAGTGCATTTTAATAGCACCTATGCTTTCAGTGAAGACTTTCCCAAGAATTTCAGAGTGTTGACAGGTTGAATTTTCTGGTTCTACGCTGAACCATATCCAAATTTTTTTGTATTTAGGGGCGTTGTTATGACTATTCAGGACACGTCTTTGACGTTTACGACTTCTGGACAATCTGTCTGGAAACCCGGTGACGCAGAACTTCTGCGCCTCACCTCTGGCGACGCCATGATTTATGACACCGGTGGTGAAAGAGTTTGGCCGATCGACATCAGCCTGGCATCCGCAGAGGTCTATTACGACATCCGGTTCGGATTGCAGGCATGGATGGATGTGGGCAATGCCGGCAGTTGGGGGGCAACCTACAATATCAATGTTGAGGTCGTGCTTCCAAACGCAATCGAAGTCAGTGCGGATGTGAACACTCCCGAGTACATGGAGTTTGATTTTAGCAATTATGAAATCGTGACCGCCGAGATTCAGTCGTATGGTTTCAAGCTGGGGTCGAAGCCAACTGGAGATCCTGACAAGCCAACGCAAAACGAACTCAGCGCTGGACTTGACTTTATCTACGAGTTGTCCGGCGGAATACGGGACATCGAAGTTGGTTTCGAGATTTGGAACCCTTTTGGTGACGACAAATTCATTGGGTACGAAAACAAAGATGGGTTTGGTTTTTCGACCGGCGCTCAGTCGGTCACACTGATTAGCGTGTCTCCGGCGATCCCGCAGTATTCCAAACCCTTTGGAGGCGAGGAGGGTAAAGAGCTTTTCACCATCGCGCTTGGACTTCCGGTTGGGGCAGATACGACGGGCAAAGCCACAGAGACTGGCGTCGTCGGAGGCCGTGGCGTTGCAGACAAAGACTTCTTAAGTCTCAGCGCTGATCTGGATCAAATGTTAACCGAGATACTCACGAAAGCGGCCCCCGGTACGCCGGTTTATGCCGCAGGTTTGTTGCTCGAGAACTCAATTTTCAAAGAGTTCGACAAGACGATAGGAGATTTCACAGCCAAACTGACTTTTGTTGATGTGTTTGCCAAAGCGGCGCTGCATGTAACAGAAAGCGTCCGGCTGGATATCCGTGATTTTTCTCGGATGACGCCGGTGAGTACAACTGAATTTCTGGGGTTTGAAATCCCAAATTACCACGAAACCGAAGGCCCGCCCAATATCTCGGTGATGCTGACATCAGATAACGGTACACCTGATTTTGAAGGGGATGATGAAACTGTTGTCGGAGCCCTCGGAGACGATCTTATTCGGTTGCTCGCGCCTCAGGTGGATTCAAGCTATGGCACCGCAACCATCACCGCCGAATACAATATTGAATCGGCGATGTTCAAACATACGGTCGGTTTGGGACTTGCCCTAAGCTTTGGAATTGACCTTTTACAAGGGTCATTCAAATACAAAGATTATGAAAAGCTGACACTCAGCTGGGGTCCCCTTATTCCTCTGGAGTGGCCAGAAAAAGTTGAAGACCGGATCGTCGGCAGTCTCGATATTTACACGCCGCCCGCCTTTGAAGTGGATGGCAGCGTTTTTGGAACGCAGACAGACACCTACGAAGTCTTCTACGTCTCGTCAGACATTGTGCCAGATGGCTGGGACCCTACGCTTCCGACAGCCGAAGCCACGGCATATGCGTTTTTCGAAGCACAGAACCAACAGTTGTCTGCGCTGTACAACACGTTGCAATCCGCGCTGGACAACGCCTATGCCTACAATTTCCAGCATCAATTGCCGACAAGTTTCCCTGACGGATCAGCAACGCGCGATTTTTCTGCCAGTGGCGAAAACCTGAACGTCGTCCACTATCTGTGGAACGGCGCCTCTGACAAGACTGTGGTTATCAAGCATGATGGCAGCCGCATCACGGTGGCCACGCCTACGTCGCTTTCTGTCCAGGGCGGCGCTGCGGGAACAGATCCCGTTCTCAATCCGTACGGTCGACTTGAAGTAAATCTTTCTAATGCGGCCAACCTTGGCATCTTCGGCTCGATCACAAACAAGCTTGATGTTTTGAATGCGCTCTCTTCGGCCGCCGGAATAGAATACACCTATAACACATGGGGAACGGACAGGACCCTGACAACAGATGGCATAACCAATGTGCTTGGCGGTATCGGCGGCGATGTCATGGTCTATCATTACGATACGACGTCGATCGATACGCGTGGTGGCGAGTTCTTTGATGGGGGTGCCAATGACTATTACGACAGGTCCGGCACCCAACTGTTTGACATATTCGTCGAAGACCTGTTCCTCGCGGATCTTTCGCATTTCACAACGCCGATCATCGCCAATCTTGCCGAGTCCGTCCTGTTCGAACACGACAATGACAGCGGCACCACTGGCGGCATCACGATCGATAAGTACGATCTGACACCTGAAGGCGACATCAGATACGATGCGAACGGCAATCCGATTGCAGTGGATATCGCGGAAAACCGCATAACCCTGCGAAATGTCGAAGCCCTTGCCTTGCGCACGGGAAGCGGTGACGACTATCTGGTCGGCGGCACCTTCAGTGATATTTTCTTTACCGGTGCCGGCGATGATGTCGTGCGGCTGGTCGACAATATTCCCCATGCCGACAACACACTGTTTTCGGCGTATGTTGATGTGGACGATGATCTTGTTGATCTTGGGGCTGGCGATGATGTGGCCATCGTGCAGATGTCAAGTTTGGCGTCACCGCACTATTCAACCTTTACCGATCACATCATCGGCGGTCTGGGCACCGATCAGCTGTTTGTCGAAGCTGGAAATCAAGGCCTGCGCTACGATATCTCGTTGGACGGAAGCAGCTATGTTTTCGGCGGAAACGGGATTGGCTCACTGTCGACACACAGCCAATTGGCACAGCTGTTGCAAAACCTTGATTCCACCCGAGGCGATTACTGGCAAGCAAATGGGGTGGGCGCGACGCAGTCCACATTCGGGTCGCTTGAAGCGCACACACTCATGATCAATGGCAGTCACCATCAGGGAGCCATTCGCTTTACTCAGGATGTTGAACAGGTCAGCATCATTCCAGATGTTCGCATAGATGCTTCGGGCAACGCGATTGCGGCGACCTCAGGGGCCGGTGACGATCTGTTGGTTTACATGGGGGGCGCCCGCTATGATGGTGGTGTCGGTGGAACGGACACGTTCCTTGCCGATTTCAGCTCGTGGAGCAGCTTTCAGACGCTGGGTCAGACGGGTGACGGCGTTTCGATTTCCTTGGCCAACGAAACATCTTTCTTTGGTGCAACCTCGATTACAAACATTGACCGGCTGCACGTCACGGGCACCCGTGATTTTGATGTCATCATCGGTGGAGAGCACGACGATTACATCAACGGTTTTGACGGTGATGACTATCTCTACGGCGGTGTGGATCAGGCAAATGATACGTTGCTGGGTGGCCTCGGCAACGATTTTTTCACTTGGGCGAGCGACGGAAATGATCTGGTTGATGGCGGCGAGGGCATCGACACACTGAACATCAGTTATGGCGGCAGGGGTGCTGGGCAAGCCATCGCGCTGTATGACTCGCTGGGCAATCAATTAGGGCCAACACTGGTCAATTCCGTGTCCGCCGGTGAGACCGATCAAGAGGTCACTGCATTCTTCGATACCATTGCAAGCGCAACCCAGACCGTGGCGAGCTTTGGATCAGAATCTGTGACCTACACCGATGTTGAGCGCGTCAATTTCACGGGTGATATCTATTCAAGCGATGCGGTGCTGTATCAAGGGGGAACACATTACAACGCTGGCAATGCCGCGAGCGATCAAGATCTCTTTATTGGTGATTTCCGTGGACAAGAGATCGGGCTTACGTTCGAAGTGCGTGACGTGCGCACGATTGGTGGCAGCGACGGGTACTGGCTTAACAACGAGATTTACATCGACGGCTTTGACAAGGCGCTGATCTATGGGTCCGAAACATTCGATACGCTGACAGGCAGCAGATTCAACGATACGCTGCACGGCGGCGGTGGAAATGATCTGTTGTACGGGGGCGGCGGAAACGATGTGTTGCTCGGCGGTATCGGCAGCGACACCTTCAGCTATTTCAGCGATGGCGTTGATTATATCGACGGCGGTACAAACGCCGCGAACAGCTATTTGAACGGGGAACTGATTCAGGTCGAAATTGAACGCGATCAATTGTTCATTATGGGCGGTACGGGCCCCCTGCGCGCGGCGATCAAAGACGAAAATGGCGACTTTATCATCCAAAGCCGCTATGGAATGGCCCTCACCACCAGCTCTAACGAAGAGCTGCTGCAAATGGCCCTCAATTCGCAGACTGCTGCAACATGGCAATACCATACCAAACTCAATAGCAATCTTGAATCGACCACATCGCCTGACGTGGAATACCTTCATATGGAAGCCGTGGATATTGCCGGGTCGAACGATCATGACGACCTCGTCGTGTATCAGAACGGCGATGGATATGTTGGAGGCGAAGGTTATCGCGACGGCGATCTCTTCCTGGCAGATTTGCGCAGTGCCACCGTAGATTTGACCTTGGACGCAACTTATGAGTCTGGCGCAGCCTACGATATCGGACAAGGAACGCAGATTGCTGATTTCGAGAGATTTTTTGCCCTTCTAGGAAGCGGAGATGATACTGTTCAAGGCGGTCATCTGAATGACTATGCACAGGGCGGTGCGGGCGACGATTATCTTGCTGGTGGGTTGGGCGATGACCATTTCATGGGTGACGGTGGAAACGACTTTTTTGTCCATACGGGTGGCAACGATACACTGGATGGTGGGGCTGGTTCCGCTGATACGCTGCTGCTTTCGATTGCGGATCAGGGAATGTCGCTGTCCTTGCATGACGCCAATGGAGCAACGGTCGGTCCAAACCTGTCGATGGTCAATGGCTCGCCTTCGTTTGCAGACTTTGCATCCCTGTTTGGTTTGCCTTACGCCTTTGCAAGGCTGAGCCACGGCGAAAACTCTGTCAGCTTCCAGAACATTGAAAAGACCCAATTGCTGGGCGGCTCGGGCAGAGACGTTCTGTTGGCAGGCGATGCACAGGGCATCCTGTTTGGCGGCGAAGGAAACGATGCACTGATCAGTGGTTCAGGCAATGATTTCCTGTCCGGTGGCGAAGGGTCAGACGTCTATGTGTTCGGTGCCAATTTCGGAAACGATGTCATATTTGGCGAGAACTTTGGCAGCAGCCGATTGGTGTTCACGGCCAATGCGCTGGTCGATTTCTCTTTCAGTTCTGACTCTTCTGATTTGCTGATGACGCAGGGGGCAAACTCTCTGCGGGTCGTGGATTACTTTGCCTCAAATACGGCTGTTGGGCTCAACTTCGTATTCGAAGCGACCGACGGGCTGTTTACCCGTGATTTCACAAGTTTGGGAGCCACGACAACCGGCTCGGTTGTGGTTGGGCAGACTTATCTGGGGACGGATGAAGATGACAACCTGTCGGCAGGTACAGAGTTTCGCGACACATACCGCGGATTTGGCGGCGACGACTACTTTGAGTCCAGCGCTGATGTAGATCTGTATGACGGCGGAGCCGGGACAGATGGTGTTGACTATTCGGGGTCCGATGCGGGTGTAAGCATCAACCTTGAGACATTCCAAAGCCAAGGCGGCCACGCTCAAGGCGATATTCTTGTTTCGATCGAAGAAATCACCGGATCGACACACAACGACACTCTGGTCGGCGATGTCTACGACAATACCCTGGACGGCGGTGTTGGTGATGACACGCTGGATGGCAATGACGGCAACGATGTTCTGATCGGGGATGCAGGATCGGACAACCTCGTTGGCGGCTTAGGCAGTGACATCATATTCGGTGGCGCAGATGCAGACACGGTCAATGGTGGGGACGGAGACGATCTTCTGGTTGGCGGTTCTGGTGATGATCGTCTTGCGGCGGGAGATGGCGACGACATTATCGACGACGGTGCGGGTAATGACACTGCTTATGGCGGAAACGGAGGGGATTTGTTCGCGTATTCCGGCGGGCTCGACGAATGGTTCGGCGGAAGCGATGTCGACACCGCCAGCTTCGAGGCTTTCGCCTTTGCAGTTCGCATGGATCTGGCGGCGGACAGTGCAACGGTTGTCACTCGCGACGGGGTGACACTTGACCCAAGCGAAGGCGCCGAACGGGTTCTGGTCAATATGACTGGTATCGAGAGCTTTATCGGGTCGTTATTTGATGATGATCTTTCCGGAAACGCCAACGCAGGGATTATGAACGGCAGTGCCGGCGCGGACATTCTGACCGGGCACGCTGGCGCAGACACCCTGATCGGTGGGGCTGGAATCGACACCTTGGACTATAGCCGAGAGTCCGGGACATCGGGCGTAATGGTCTCGATGCATATTGAAGATGCCGAGATCGCGACAGACACCCATGGCCACCAAGACGAGATCGAAGGCTTTGAAAATGTCATTGCGACAGCCATGGCAGACAATGTGCGCGGCAATATCAGCGACAATGTCTTCTTTGGTGGCGCAGGCAACGATACACTGGACGGTTTCGTCGGCGACGACCTGTTGTTGGGACAGGCTGGTAATGACACCCTGATCGGTGGGGAAGGCAACGATACCCTTTCGGGGGGCGACGGGAATGATTCCGCCGAAGGCGGCGCAGGCAACGATCAGTTCATCGCAGGTCCTTTGCCCTCCTCTACAGCAGAGAACAGCAGCGGTCTTGGCAACGATACATTCAATGGTGGCGACGGCATCGACATTGTCTCGTATGCCACTACGACCAACGGTGTTTCGGTCGATCTGTCACTGCCCATCGGGCAAGTCAACGGAACCGAAATTGGTGCCGACACGCTGATCGACATCGAGATTATCATCGGCGGCCTTGGCAACGACACCATGGCTGGCAATGCTGGCGACAACACATTCGGCTATATTGGTGGATCGGATGCCTATTTCGGTGGTGATGGCGTCGACAAACTCAGCTTCGAAGAATTCGGCTTTGCCGTTCTTGTCGATCTGACCAATCCGAATGAAGCACAAACTGCGGATTCCTTTACCGCCGTAACAGGCCCTTTCAGAACAATCGCGCAACTGTCAGGCATCGAAGGTGTTTGGGGCACGGATTATGATGATCTGTTGATTGGCGATCAAGTGGCGAACACCTTATCAGGTGGTGTCGGAAACGACACTTTGGATGGTGGCACCTCGGGTACGCCGCTGACTGATGGGGATGTTCTTTATGGCGAAGACGGAAATGACCGCTTCATTACCCGGATTGATGACGGACCAGACTCAATTGACGGCGGCGATGGCACCGACACTCTGGATTACTCTTCGGCAACAAGCGGAGTTGACGTCAACCTGACGACAGGTGGCGGCGATGACGTCGTGATCAATGTCGAACGCCTGCTCGGCAGTGATCACAACGATACACTGACCGGCGATGCAGCAGACAATATTCTCGAAGGCCGTGCGGGCGACGATCTGATCTTTGCTGGATTTGGGGATGATCTGATCATGTATTTGTCGGGTGTCGACACGGTGCATGGCGAAGATGGTGCAGATACGCTGGACTACTCGCTGTTCGGCAGCGCGGTTCGGGTTGATCTCGGAGTTTCAGGCGCTGCTGCGTTTACAGGTGACACGTCCAGCTGGGAACAAGGCATTCAAAGGACTGTCACCTATACGCCGGATATGGATTTCGAGAATGCTATCGGGACGTCTCACAACGATTCATTGACTGGCAACGCAGGGTCTAACCTGTTCAACGGTGGTTTGGGCGATGATCTGATATTCGGGCTCGCGGGCAATGATCTTTTTGCCTACACAGGTGGCTTTGACGTTTGGGACGGTGGCGAAGATCGCGATACAGCCAACTTTGCGTCCTTCAACTATGCCGTCTCAGTCGATCTGACAGCGGCCTCCGTAAATGCCTTCCACCTTGGCGGCGATGACCTTTCGGGCGGGACCCGCACAGACATGGCGCGTTTCGTCGCGATTGAAGATGTTGTCGGGTCCAGCTTTGGCGATGAGATTGTCGGAGATTCAGGCGACAATGTCTTGAGCGGTGTTTGGGGGGCTGACAGCCTGTCTAGTGGTATGGGCGACGACACCTTGCTGGGCGGTACAGGCGATGACACGCTGGCTGGCGGTGCTGGCGCTGATAATCTGGATGGCGGCGAAGGAATCGACGACGCAGACTATGCGGGATCCGCTTCTGCAGTTGTTGTGGATCTGAATGCCGGAATAGGCCTGAATGGTGATGCCGAAGGCGATGTTCTGACTGCGATAGAAAACGTCAGAGGCTCTGACCACGCAGACCATCTGGTCGGCGACCTTGGCAACAATAACCTGCACGGCGGCGGCGGGGATGATACCCTAATGGGTGGTTCCGGCGTCGATGCGATGCTTGGCGGCATGGGCAACGATGAGTTGCACGGCGGCGTCGGCATAGATTTTGCGGTTTTCAACGTTGATAGCTCCGAAATCTCTGTGGCCCGCGCGGCCGGAGGTCTTCAGATCACATCGTCCGAAGGTGTAGATTTTGTCGCCGATGACATCGAGCTGATCGAGTTCAACGATCAGGTCCTTGTCTACTTTGAAGTCGAGGCCTTGGCTGGGCCCGGTAATGACACGATCATCGGGACGACATTCGACGACACTTTGTCCGGTTTTGCCCAGCACGATGTGATCGAAGGCCGTGAGGGCAACGACGGGCTATTTGGCGGAGACGGTAACGATACATTGCGCGGCGAAGAAGGTGTCGACCTTCTGGATGGCGGTGACGGAAATGACAGGCTTGATGGCGGGGCCAACCGGGATCTATTGATCGGCGGCGCTGGCGATGACACCTACATCACAGACAACAGCGATGATGTGGTGGTTGAACTTTCAGGTGAAGGCACTGACGAGGTTCAATCTAACGTTGATTTTGCATTGCCTGATTTTGTTGAGAACCTCGTTCTGACTGGCGCGCAGGATGTGGCCGGCATCGGCAACGCGCTGAACAATGTGCTTACCGGCAGCCACGGGAACAACCGTCTGATGGGTGGGGCAGGCAACGATTCCCTGTTTGGTGAGGCCGGTGTTGATACGGCTGTGTTTAATGTATCTAGCGCCGGGGTGACCGTGACGCAGGGCACAGACGGTTTGGTTGTGACCTCTTCCGAGGGCAACGATCTGATTTCGAACACCATCGAATTTGTGGAGTTCACTGACCAGACCCTGACATTTGCAGGTCTTGCGGCGATGTTGGCTGGGGTGACTACCGGAGCAAGCGGCAGCGATACTCTAACCGGGACACCGCAGTCTGACATTCTGGCGGGTCTTGGTGGCAACGACCGCATCGTGGGTCGTGAAAGCAATGACATTCTGGTTGGCGGCACCGGTAGCGACATACTGTTGGGCGAGGCTGGCAATGATCGTCTGGACGGTGGTTTGGGCAATGACACGCTGGATGGCGGCGCCGGAACGGACTTGTTGTTCGGCGGCCTCGGAAACGACATCTATCTTGTAGGTGATGCGGGCGATGCGGCGGTGGAACGGGCCGGTGAAGGTTTTGATCAGGTGCAAGCCAGCGTCAGCCATGTGCTGGGCGAGAATGTTGAGGATCTGACTCTGACCGGCTCCGGTAATCTGGACGGGACCGGCAATGACAGCGCCAACACCCTGACCGGTAACAGCGGCGACAACGTCCTGGATGGCGCGGCTGGAAACGACACGCTGATTGGTGGTTCAGGCGATGACACGCTGATCGGTGGCGATGGGGACGACACGGCCGTCTTTGACACTACATTAGCAGCGTCCACGTTTGATTTTGATACACCCGGCGTTGTGTTTGTCACCGATGCCAGCGGTATCAATCATGTTGAGAGCATCGAATTCCTTACCTTCACAGATCAGACCATCTCGATCGGAGATTTGCGCGATACCGTGATCCCTCCGCAGAACGTTCAAATGGGCTCGGGCGGATATTACGAAGGTGGCTATGCCATTGATAACTCGCCTGAAAGAGGGAGTGAGATATTCCAGCTTATCGGGCCAAGCCCGCAGGGTCAGAATGACAGAAATTCTCATCATTTCGGCGTCGAGTATCTGAATGGCGGTGGCCATGCCGAATACCAAGGCAGTGGTTTTGACAATCAAGGAGCGGGTGATCAGGGCACTGCGAACTCGTTTAGATTGGACCCAACGGGTGGAAACACAAACCGCATTTGGCTGCAAAGTTTCGCGCTGCCGCTTCAGGATATGCTGAATGCCGATTGGGACTATTACCGGACGCATTTGTTCAGCGGCGATGACACGCTGACGGGATCCTACCTCTCGGATAACCTGTTCGGCTATGATGGCGATGACAAAATAATGGGAGGTCAGGGCGACAAGCTGAACTATGACGTCACAGGACAGCGGCCGTCAAACAACCAGACTTACCGCAATCCGGGTGATGCGTTCACAGACCCCGATTGGTTTGTTGATGATGGCAATGATACGCTGGATGGCGGCGCGGGCAACGACAGCCTTGATGGTGGCACCAGCAATGACATGCTGCTTGGCGGGTCTGGCAACGATGTGCTCTGGGGCGGCGGCGACGAAGGTCTTGATACGCTGGTCGGGGGAACAGGCGACGATACGCTTCATGGTGGCGATGGGGCCGACCTCGCGATCATCAACGCAACCCTTGCCGAGGCAACATTTGTTGCGTCCGGAACCTCCGTTCTGGTCACAAGCAGCGACGGTGCTGACGTCATTCACGATGATGTGGAATTGATCGAATTCACTGACGGTTCGCTGACCTATACGCAAGCGGTGGTTTTGGGAACATTTAGCCCGACACCCACCAACAGCGACGACACCTATCTTGGAACAGCCAATGCCGATGTGATCGACATTCTTGATGGAGACGACAGGGTCGAAGCGCGTGCCGGTGACGACAGCGTACTGGGCAATCTAGGCAATGACGTACTTCTGGGAGATTCCGGAAACGACACGCTGGATGGTGGACTGGGCCGGGATGAGATGCTTGGCGGCAGTGGCGACGACAGCTTGATCGGTGCCGAGGGCAACGACACGATTGACGGAGGGGTGGGGATCGATGTCGCCGTCTTTGACGTCGATTACGCGTCGGTGACCCTGTCTTACGAAGATGGGATCGTCATTTTTTCGGCTCTCGGACTGGACACGGTTCGCAATGTCGAACTGTTTGAGTTCAGGGATCGCACGGTTGAGGGAGACGCGCTTTTCCGGACCGTTCTTGGCATGTCTGCCCCGAATTCTGCCCCGACCTCGTCATTGCCACTTACCTTGGCAACCAATGAAGGCAGTATTACATTGGATCTCAGCCAATATTTCTCTGACCCTGATGGCGACCCGCTTACATACTTTGCGACCGGACTGCCTGCCGGAGTAACTCTGAACAGCACAACCGGTGTGCTGACAGGGTCGCAGCTTACCACAGGAACGCCACTGTCTATTGAAATCACGGCACGTGACTCTGCCGGGGCCGAGGTCGTGAGTACGTTTGATTGGGATCTCATCAACGTGAACGATGCCCCCACGGGGGGCGTCTCGATCATTGGCACCGCGACCGAAGACGAGGTTCTGACGGCGGACACCTCGGCCCTTGCGGACGCGGACGGTCTTGGAACGTTGAATCTTCAGTGGTTGCGGGATGGCGCTGCGATAGGTGGCGAAACCGGCCCCAGCTATCGGTTGGACCAAGTAGATGTCGGCACCGAAATCAGCCTTCGGGTGTCTTATACCGACCAGCAAGGTGCGCCCGAGCAAGTTGTTAGCCCTGCGACGCCTTCGGTGCAGAACCGGAACGACGCGCCAACGGGTAGCGTTGTCATCTCGGGAACGGCTGTATCGGGAAGCGACCTGATGCTTGATGCCAGTACGATCCAAGATGCAGATGGCCTTGGTACCTTCAATTATCAGTGGCTGCGGGATGGCAGTGTTATCGCTGGCGCGACGAGCACGTCTTATTCGCTTGTCGATCTGGATGTCGGGTCACAAATTTCGGCACGCGTGCTTTACACTGACCAACAAGGGACGGCCGAAACAGTCACAAGCCCAAGCTCTGTATCGGTCTTGTCAGGAGCATTGAATCTGACTGGAACGGCGGGGGCAGACAGGTTGAACGGAGCAGCAGGCGATGACACCCTGACTGGCCTTGACGGCAATGACACCTTGCGTGGCTTTGACGGGGCAGACAGTTTGAATGGCGGTGACGGCACAGATACATTGGTCGGCGGCGCGGGCAATGACACATTGATTGGCGGCACCTCGTCCAATGACTTACGTGATGTTGTTTATGCGGGCGACGGCAACGACAGCGTCAACGGTGGTTATGGCAACGACGAGCTGCGCGGAGATGCTGGCAACGATACGATTGCGGGCGGCTTCGGAGCAGATACGGTAATCGGTGGAACCGGCAATGACACGCTAACGGGGTCTGCGTTTGCAGACCAAATCTTTGGCAGTGATGGCGATGACTTTGTGAATGGGGGCTTTGGGCATGACCTTTTGAATGGCGGCGCCGGGGCTGATCGGTTCTTCCACATCGGCATCGCGGACCACGGGTCCGACTGGATTCAAGATTATGATGCCTCGGAGGGAGACATTCTCTATTTCGGCATCGGATCAGCAACGGAAAGCCAGTTCCAGATCAACACCACCCACACCGCCAACGCGTCAGGTGAACGGTCCGGCGACGACGATGTGGAAGAGGCATTCGTGATCTATCGCCCCACCGGCCAGATCATGTGGGCACTCGTCGACGGTGGCGGACAGAGTTCGATCAACCTGCAGATCGGTCGGGATGTGTTTGACCTGATGGCCTAAGCTCAAGCCCCCATACGACAAGACAACGCTCAGCAGGTTCGCCTGCGGTTTGTTTGGGGCATCATATTTCACGAACAGATGCATATCTTCAGTCTCAATTGACTTGCCCCCGGAAACTTCCCTCGTTCTGTGTAGCGTTTTCTCAACCTTTTGAAGGCGCAAAGGAGTGAGAAAAGCCGCTTTAGCGAAGCTCAAATTATTGGGATCTTCCAAGAACAGGAAGCAAGTATGCCAACAGCAGAGTTCAGCCGCAAACATGGTCTCAGCCAAGGCGGGTTCTACAAGTTCATATCCAACTATCGGGGTATCGAAGTGTCCGACGCTGTAAAGCTGAAGGCGCTGGACGACCTGAAAGCCAAAATCCAATGGCTACCGACGGACACGATGCTGGATAATGTGGTGCTGAAGTAATTGCTGGGAGAGAACTAACGACAACAGCCAAACGGCAGGATGCGGCGCTCAGGGCGATGCGGGATCACGACATCTCGCAGTGTCGGGTGTGCAAGCTCGTTGGTTTCGATCACAAGACCGTCCGGCGTGAACGCCCACCCGACAATCCTGAGATCAAGGCAGAGATGAAGGCTTTCGCTAAACGCGCTCAAAGTTTGCCCGCAGGGATCAATCATGACTAGGTGAAGTCAGGTCCGCACCGGTTCTTCGGTTTTGATTGTTGCGGCTTCGCGCGGAAAATGTTTGCATTTATAGCACTGGGACCAGGGTCGTGCGACCGAGACAGAGGTCAATTGCTCGCGGTTCTCTTTCATCGCGCGATGCCAGATGTCTTCAAGCGAATCCGTGACAAGATTGCCCACCACGAAATCCGACCCCACCACTCCCGTGCAGGGAAAAACGCTGCCGTCCGTGCCGATAACCAAAATCTCGAATGGCATTCGACAGACGTTGCAGGTCTTTGGCAATCTTGGATCAAGTTCGAAACTGGGCAGATGGGCATTTTGCCGACCTCGCCAAAGCTTGTGCAGGTTTGCTGGCGGCAAGAGGATTTCAGGTATTTTACGGATGAGCGTAGATTGGAAATCCTCCGGGCAAGAAAGTTCCTTGAACCAGATATCGATTCCGATTTCGTTTGCGAACTCTCGAGCGGCATCAACTTCGTGCTCGTTAAAGCGATTGAGGTGGAATCCCCATATCAGATGGGGTGTTTGCGAATTCAGCCGCTCTTTTGTGAGCTGGATGTTACGCAAATTGGCCAAGGCTTTTGAAACATCACCGTTACGGCGGTACGCTTCATATGATTTCTGAGTAATCCCGTCGATCGACGCCAGCAAAGATTCCAGTCCGGAGTTTACGAGGCGTTCAAGCGTCTCTTCGTCGAAGAGGCGGACACTAAGATTGCTGCTGATTTGAGAGGATATGCCGGCAGATGCCAGAGATTCGATGAAATAGAACACGTCCTTGTTCATGAACGGCTCACCCCAGTTGAACAACTGAACCATTTGCGCATGCGGCCGGATTTTCTCCAGAATAATGTGGAAGTCTTCGCGGCTGAGATATCCCCGTCCGCTCACCGGAATTTCCCCGCGTCCCGTGGGGCAGTAGGGACACTTTAGATTGCATTGGGACGAGATCTCGATGTTGTACCAATTCGGTATCGGTATGTTGACGAGAGATTGGTTCATTGGGCGTTTGAAGGCTCGTAAATGTTAATCGAAAACTGATAAATTCTTGCGTTTTTCACTTGCGGCGACAAGCTCTTAATTCGGCTGATCCTCTAACACTGAAATTGTCCGCCCCGACAATGGGGGAATTGAGGATCAGGTTCTTGCTTCTGCCAGACGGGCATTCCCTCGTCGTTACCGGCGCGGGCCCCTAAGGCGCCCGCACCGATAGTGTTCAGTCCTAAACCGGCCGCACGACCAATACAGAGCACGGCGCATATCGTGAAACGCGCGCCGAATTCGGCCCCTGAAGCTTGTCCATCAGGTTGGGTTTGTGCGCCCCCATAACGACAAGGTCCGCATTGGATCGCTTGATCGCATCAAGAATCATTTCATATGCGGTGCCCACCTCGACGATGTGTTGCACATGATCCTGTTCCGGCAGGGTTTTCTTCACAAAATCATGCAGTTGCGTGTTGGCTGTTTCGACCGCTGATTTCATCGTCCCTTCTTTGAAATACGAGCCGACAATGGACATGCCATAGTCCGGCACAACGGTCACAACAGACAAAGAAGCCCCGTAGAATTTGGCCAGATCAGCAGCCGTTTGAAGCAGCTTGCCCTCTGATTCGAGGTGAGTCAGGTCAATTGCACAAAGAATATGTTTCATGCCGGTACTCCTTCGGATTCTTCTTTACGTTTGCGGCGCATCTGCAAGAGGTACACCACCGCCAGAAGCAGGAAGGCCGGCAAGTAGAACACCTCTTTGGGCATCCGGTCCACTGCGACATCCATTTCGACGACTTCCCAATCAAAATCGATGCCCAACTGTTCTGCCGGTCCACCAAAGTTCAGATTGTCGATGAACAGCTTTCCGTCTTCTTCGCGCAACTCGATCCCAGCCCCGGAATAGAGACGGTCTGCTCCGCTGGCGCCTGCTTCTCCAAGAGGCAACAAGTAGCGGGCATCAACCATGTCACCCTCGATGCTTTCGCCCATCAGGCGCACACGTATCGACGCGTCTGACTCTGCGGCTTCGGCCAAGGCAAAGATTTCGGTACCAGGGCGGCTTTCAAACTCTGCCTGAAGCTTGTTCAGGAAGTAACCCGGCTGGAACAGCGTGAAAGCAACGACCAGCAGCGCAGCGCTCTCCCACAGCTTTGAACGCACCATGAAGTAGTTCATCGTACCCGCTGCAAAGAGCAGCATCGCGATTAGGGCGATGATAAAGACGAACACGGCTTGATACGGTCCGACGTCAATCAACAACAGATCGGTGTTGAAGATGAACAGGAACGGCAACAGCGCGGTCCGGATCGAGTAGAAGAACGCCTGAAAGCCGGTGCGCAGCGGGTCGCCTTTTGAGATCGCGGCAGCGGCAAAACTGGCAAGCCCCACCGGGGGCGTCACGTCCGCCATAATCCCGAAGTAGAAGACGAACATGTGTACCGCAACCAAGGGCACGATAAGGCCGGATTGCGCGCCAAGTTCCACGACCACACCCGCCATCAGGGATGACACAACGATATAGTTCGCGGTTGTTGGTAGCCCCATGCCCAGAATGATCGAAATCACGGCCACGAAGAACAGCATCGCAAGCAGGTTTCCACCTGAAAGGAACTCGACAAATTCGGCCATGACCTGACCAATACCGGTCAATGTAACGGCACCCACGATGATACCGGCAACACCCATCGCTGCGGCCAGACCAATCATGTTGCGCGCACCGATGATCAACCCCTCGGCAATTTCCGAGAAACCATGCTTCAGCTGGGCCATCGTATCGCTTTCACCGCGGAAGAACGCCTTCAGGGGGTTCTGGGTGGCAAGGATTACCAGCATCGCGATGGTCGACCAAAAGGCCGACAAACCGGGTGATTTGCGCTCGATCATCAGCAGGTACATCAACAAAAGGATCGGCAGGATATAGTGGATACCGGTTTTGAAGATTTCCCGTGTGGGGGGAAGGTGCTCCATGCTTTCGATGCTCATTTCGAGATCAGGCCTTTGAGCAGCAAAGCGAACGGCGACAACGTAAAGCACCGCCATAAGAGCTACCATCGCCCAGACCGCACCAGCGCCAAGAACGCTTTGGAACATATCCACGACCAGACCGGTCACATAAAGCGCGCCACCGGCCACAACGATAGATGTCGCGATGATAAAGATCGCACCCAGCATGAATTTGACAGGGTGCATACGGCTTGTGCCGGTCATACCCATCTTGAGCGCTTCAAGGTGCACAATATAAACCAGAGCAACATAAGAAATTGCCGCTGGCACAATCGCGGTTTTGACAACCTCGACATAAGAGATGCCCACATATTCCGTCATAAGGAACGCAACGGCGCCCATCACGGGCGGGGTCAACACCCCGTTGATAGAGGATGACACCTCGATGGCGCCCGCCTTGGTCGCGGGAAAACCCACCTTTTTCATCAACGGAATTGTAAATGTGCCAGTGGTCACGACGTTGGCGATGGACGACCCCGAGATCAGGCCCGTCGCCGCCGATGCAATCACAGCGGCTTTTGCAGGGCCACCGCGAAGATGGCCAAGGGCGGCAAAGGCAAGTTGCAAAAAGTAGTTCCCCGCGCCCGCCTGATTAAGCAGCGCACCAAACAGCACAAACAGGAACACAAAGCCGGACGACACACCCAGAGCGACGCCAAATACGCCTTCTGTGGTCAGCCACATATGGCTCATCGCCTTGTTGAGCGACGCGCCTTTCCATTGCACCACTTCCGGCAAACCGGACCATGAACCGAAGAAAACATAGGCCAGGAAGAACAGCGCCACACCCATAAGCGGGAACCCGAGAGAACGACGGGCGGCTTCCAGCAGCAAGACAATACCGATCACGGCTACAACAACATCGGTTGTGTTTGGCGCGCCCGAACGTGCGGCAACGCCTTCATAGGCATAAAACAGATAGGACGAGGCCAAGGCGCCAACAATCGCCATGACCCATGTTCCAATGGGAATGTGGTGGCGCGGGCTCGATTTCAGACCGGGAAAGGCGATAAACGCCAACAGAACCGCAAATCCAAGGTGAATCGCGCGTGTTTGCGTATCGTTCCAAACCCCAACGCCCAGCATAAAGGGCAGCGGCGATGCGATCCAAAGCTGATAAATCGACCAGATAAGTGGAATATACCACAAAGCTGCTTTGCCAAATGCGCCACGGGGCAAACGCCCGCCTGTGTCGCTGTCGGCGATAAAATCGTCCAGATTATTATCTTGTGGCGCAGTTTTTTGTTCTTCTGACATTGTCGCCCTCGTTTCCCGTCCCGGTGGTACTAATGAAAAAAACTTCCGGCATCGCTTTTGGACGCCGGAAGTCAGTTTTGTTACGTGGTCACGCGATTATTTCCAGCCGCGTTCCTTGTAGTACTTCAGCGCACCAGGGTGCAGATCAGCAGTCAGACCGTCGACGATCATTTCGCTTTCTTGCAGGCGACCAAAGGCCGGGTGCAGCTTCTTGAACGCATCAAAGTTGTCGAACACAGCCGAAACAACAGCATAGGCCACTTCGTCAGATGTATTTGCAGAAGTTACGAAGGTTGCTTTTGGACCCCATGATGGAATGTCGTCCGCATTGTTGGGGTACATGCCGCCCGGAATGGTTGCTGCAGCATAGGCCGAGTTTTCAGCCAGAAGCTTGTCGATGCCAGCGCCAGTCAGAGGAATAATCGTTACGTCGCAAGACGATGTTGCTTCTTGGCTGGAGCCGTTTGGCAGACCCGCAGCCCAAATGGTTGCTTCAATCTTGCCGTCGCAAAGAGCAGCAGACTGCTCGGACGATTTCAGCTCGGCCGCCAGAGAGAAGTCGTCGGTGGTCAGACCTTCGTACTTCATCAGTGTTTCCGCCAGAACGCGCGTACCCGAACCAGGGTTCGCAATGTTGACGCGCTTGCCTTTGAGATCAGCTGTCGTCGCGATGCCAGCATCGGAACGTGCCATCAGGTGCATTGGCTCTGGGTGGACCGAGAACAAAGCACGTAGCTCAGGGAACGCGCCATCATCCGCGAATTTACCAGTGCCCGCGACTGCAGCAGCCTGAACGTCGGATTGAACGATGCCGAAGTCCAGCTCGCCCTGACGAATGGTGCGGGTGTTGTAAACTGATCCGCCTGTCGACTCGACCGAACAGCGAATGCCGTGCTCTTTGCGGTTCTTGTTGACCAGACGGCAAATCGCACCGCCGGTTGGATAGTAAACGCCGGTCACGCCGCCGGTACCGATGGTCACAAACGTCTGATCTGCGGCTGACGCAGCGCCAGCGAAGCCCATGGTCGCTGCAGCGACGAGGCCCAGAACCTTTTGTTTATTCAACATGTTAAACACTCCCAGTTTTGTGTTTCTTGGTTTATAGTTGTGCGCCAAGTCGCGCAAAGTGATCTCAGCAGATTGCCTAAGATTTTTTTATTGTCACCCTAAAACTAATGTTTTTTTTGGGCGATCCAGTATGCGTTGTTGTCTTTACGTAGGTCTTCGTAGGATTTGATTCGTCGCATTGCTGCGTCACCACCCTGCTTCACCAGCAGCGCCAACAGGTTCTCGATCACTGCCATTGCACCAGTGTAGCAGCCGAAATGGTGCGTTGATACGGTTGACGCAATGAGCGTTTCTTCAGCCCGGAAATCCTTTGATATTATGTCGCTGTCAGAGATCATGATCAGCTTTACGCCTTTATCTCGGGCAAACTTGCAGGCTTCAATCGTCTCTCGGGAATAGGGGCTGAAGGTGATCGCGATCATCACATCTCCCTCTCCTGCATAGTTTAGCTCATCAATAGCGCTGTTCATGTGGCGCGGGATAAGTTGCAATGAAGGCAAGGCCATACGTCCAACATAGTGCAGGTAATAGGCCAACGCATAACTGGCCCTCACGGCCGAGAGATAAACATTGTTCGCCTCAAGCAACATGCCGGCCACTCGTTCCATTTGCTCTGGTGTTTGGCGTTCAAGCGAACGCTGTACGATTGCTACGGTATTCATCCCAGCGTCTGCCTGCACTTGTCCGAATTCGCCGCTCTCTCGAAGATTTCCGACCCAGTCCGGTTGATCGACCACGGCGGCCGCAGAAACAAGTGCATGACGGAAGGGTTCGCGCAACTCATCATAGCCTTCGAAACCGAGCTTTTCCGCCATCCGCACCAACGTATACGTGCTCACCCCCGCCTTGCGTGCCGTTTCGCGAATTGAGTCCAACCCAAAGTCAGACGAGTGGTCCACGATGTATTTCGCCACAATACGAAGACGTGGCGAAAACCCTGCAAGATCCTCTTTAAGCTTTGTAATCGTTTTGTTTTTCAGAGTGGGATCCATCGCGAATCGCTCCTCGTTCTGGCGGCAAGTATTGAAAACATTTGTTATTTTTTCAAAACATTGACTAGATGCGTAATTTTTACAAGGGTTTTGGCAAGTTTTGCCCGAGGCATTACCTCTGGTTTTGGAATTCAGGAACAACATAATGGCTACCCCTCTTCCCTCTCATGCTTCGGTCGTCGTCATCGGCGGCGGCATCATGGGCTGCTCAACTCTTTATCACCTTGCCAAGATGGGCGTGACGGACGCGATCCTTCTGGAACGCAACAAGCTTACAAGTGGTACAACCTGGCACTCGGCCGCTCAGGTCCGTGCGCTGCGTCATTCGCAAAACCTCACGCGGATGATCCAGTATTCGGTCGACCTCTATTCGCAGCTTGAAGAAGAAACCGGCCAAAATGTTGGCTGGATTCAAAAAGGGTCTTTGTCGATTGCGACAAATCCAGACCGTTTGATTCACGTAAAGCGCCAAGAAGCATTGGCGCATGCCTATGGAATTGACGCTTCGTCCGTATCCGCAGAAGAAGCCAAAGAACGCTGGCCGCTCATGAACGCTGATGATGTTCTGGGGGCTGTCTGGTCTCCGGATGACGGACGCGTGTCCCCTTCCGATGTTTGTGCAGCACTCGTAAAGGCCGCCAAACGTTTGGGCGCCAAGATTTTCGAAGACACAGGCGTGACTGGCATCCTGACTGAAAACGGTCGGGTAAAAGGGGTGGAAACCACGCAGGGCACCGTGATGTGCGACTCGATTGCGTTGTGCACAGGTCTTTGGTCCCGCGAATTGGGGGCCATGGCGGGCGCAGAGGTGCCTGCGCTTGCGTGTGAACACTTTTATCTGCTCACCAAACCGATTGATGGCATCGTTGGAAACACCCCGACGCTCTCTGATCATGACAACCATCTTTATATTCGCGACGATTCTGGCGGTCTTCTGGTCGGCTGTTTCGAACCAATGGGCAAGCCAATCGCGCCCGGAGTTCTTGACGAAAGTTTTGAGTTTGGCCTTCTGGGCGAAGATTGGGATCATTTCGAGCCGATGATGATGAATGCATTGCATCGCTTGCCCGCGCTTGAAACCGCAGAGGTGAAAATGCTTCTGAACGGCCCGGAGAGCTTTACACCGGATGGTACTTTCATGCTGGGGGAAACCGCCGAAACCAAAGGCTTGTTCCTTGGGTGTGGTATGAATTCGGTCGGGATCGCGTCTGGCGGTGGCGCAGGCATGAATCTGGCGCATTGTATCGTCGAGGGACGCACGGCCTATGATCTTACCGAGGCTGATGCCAAACGTTTTGCACCCGTTTTCAACAACATCGACCACTTGATGGCACGTGCACCGGAAATCCTTGGCACCCACTATGACATCGCCTTTCCGGGGAAACAGTTGTCCACTGCCCGCAACCTGCGTGCCCTTCCATTAGAGGCCGAGTATAAGGCCGCAGGCGCGCATATGGGGCAGTTCTATGGTTGGGAACGCCCATTGTACTTTGGAAAAACAGCCGAACCCGCGATGACATTTGCCCAGCCCGACTGGTTTGAGCAGGTCCGCGACGAAGTCACCGCAGCGCATGCAAGCGCCGCGATCTTTGATGCCTCTTCATTTGGCAAGATCGAAGTACAAGGCCCAGACGCCGAGGCGTTTTTGCTCAAAACCTGTGCGGGCTTTATGGGCCGCGCCCCCGGATCAGTGATCTATACGTCCGTTCTGAATGAACGCGGCACTTTCGAGTCCGACATCACCGCACAACGCATTGCCACAGATCACTATCGTCTGTTTGTGGGAACAAATGCCATCAAACGCGATCTGAGCTGGTTCCAAAGCCATTCCGAAGGTTTCGACGTCACCCTCACAGACAGCACAGAAGACTATGCCGTTCTTGGACTTATGGGCCCCGAGGCGGCAAGGATTGTGACCGAGTGCGGTGCGCCAGAGCTGAACACGCTTGGGTATTTCAAGGTTGGACCGGCGCATATTGCAGGAAAACATGTGCGTGCAGCGCGGCTCTCCTATGTCGGAGAAGCTGGCTGGGAGATCACGATGAAGGCCGAAAATGCATCAGCCGTCTATGCGGCGCTGATCGCGGCTGGTGCAAAGCCGGCGGGCCTGTTCGCCCAAAGTTCTATGCGGATCGAAAAAGGGTTCTGCGCGATGGGTCATGAGCTGGACAGCGACGTCTCGCCCGTAGAAACCGGTCTTGATTTCGCGACACGAAAAAAGGGCGGATTTATCGGGGCAGAGGCCCTTGCCAAACGCAGGGCAGATGGTGGCGTGTCTCATATCGTTTCGCTTAAACTGGATGATGAAAGCGCCGTGCCGTTAGGACACGAACCGATTTATCGGAATGGCAAAATCGTTGGCCAGACCAGTTCCTGCGCCTTTGGATATCGTGTGGGCAAGCCGATTGCCTTGGGCCACATTCAAGATACCTTGGAAGATGGCGCTCGTGTTCAGGTCGATATTGCGCGTAAACTTTTTGATGCAACAATAACCCTCGGGCCTCTGTTTGATCCCGACGGGTTGCGAATGAAGGCCTAGCAAATGACGCAACCATATATCCTTGTCGCACCGAATGGCGCGCGGCGTGGGCACGACGATCATATCGCCCTGCCCGTAACCACAAAGGAAATTGTCGAGACTGCAACGGCGTGCCAGTTGGCTGGTGCAAATGGCCTTCATTTGCATGTCCGCGACGCAGACGGACAGCATTCGCTGGACGGGGGGCGTTATTTGGAAACTCTGGCAGCCCTCGAAGACGCTGTGCCCGAGCTGGATCTTCAAATCACCACAGAAGCGGCAGGTGTTTTTGATGTTGCTTCCCAACTTGACTGCCTCAAACACGTCAAGCCGGCCTGGGCGTCCATTTCGGTGCGCGAGATCGACCGCTCGCCGGAACTGGCGGACCATGTTTTTGGTCTGTGTGCGGAGCAAGGTACGCGAGTGCAGCATATTCTCTATGATGCAAAAGACGCCGCCCTGCTGGATCACTGGCAGGCAAACGGGACAGTGCGGCAGGCCCAGAGCGACCGCCTGTTTGTATTGGGGCGCTATGCAACGGGGCAACGATCCACACCTGCCGACCTTGACCCGTTTTTGGCCGGTGGTCTCCCGACATCCCCTTGGATGATTTGCGCCTTCGGACCAGATGAACACGCCTGCCTGACTCGCGCCGCAACACTTGGCGGAGACATACGGGTCGGATTTGAAAACAGCCTGACAAATGCATCGGGCACACCATGGAAAGACAACGCCGCATCGGTATCGGCCCTTGTCCAACAGCTGCAAAGAGGCACGTCATGAGCCACGTATTTCCACGCCATACCAAAGCGACCCTGCCCACAGCCACTGGTGGGGACGGATGCTATTTGATTGACTCGGACGGCAAGCGTTATCTGGATTGTGGCGATGCGGCTGTTTCATGTTTGGGGCATTCCGATCAGGCCGTCATAGCCGCCGTACAGGAACAAGTCGCAAAGATCGCTTTTGCCCACAGCGGATTCATGACGTCAGAACCGGCTGAACAACTGGCGGATCTGCTGATCCAACACGCGCCGGGTGATCTGGATCGGGTGTATTTTGTTTCTGGTGGCTCGGAGGCAACGGAAAGCGCAATCAAACTGGCCCGCCAGTATTATCTCGAGATCGGCCAACCCGAACGGCGCCACGTGATTGCCCGCAAACAAAGCTATCACGGCAACACTCTTGGTGCCCTGTCTGCTGGCGGCAACGAATGGCGACGTGCGCAATTTGCACCGCTTCTGGTCGAGATGAGCCACATTGCGCCCTGTTATGAATACACTGGTCGCGCGGACGACGAGAGCAGTTTTGACTATGGGCAACGCGTTGCGAACGAACTGGAAACTGAAATTCTGCGCGTTGGGCCCGAAGCAGTCATGGCATTTATGTCCGAACCTGTGGTTGGCGCGACACTTGGGGCTGTGACGGCCGTTGAAGGGTATTACAAACGTATCCGCGAAATTTGCGACCAATACGGCGTGTTGCTTATCCTTGACGAGGTGATGTGCGGCATGGGCCGCACGGGGCATCTGTTTGCCTGTGATCATGACGGAATTGCGCCTGACATCTTGTGCATCGCCAAAGGTCTTGGTGCGGGGTATCAGCCGATTGGCGCAATGCTTTGCACCGACAAGATCTACAGTGCCATTGAAACAGGATCGGGTTTTTTCCAACACGGACACACCTATCTTGGTCATCCGGTGGCGACGGCCGCCGCTCTTGCTGTTGTACAGGAGTTGATAGGCCGAGACCTTCCGGCGCGCGCCCAGACCATGGGGGAAAAGCTGCAATCAGCGTTGGAGGCAGCATTTGGTCAACATGCGCACGTCGGCGACATTCGCGGGCGGGGATTGTTCCGAGGCATCGAAATAGTCGAAGATCGCGATAGCAAAAAGCCGTTTGATCCCGCGCTTGGCATTGCGGGCAAGCTTAAGAAAGCCGCTTTTGAAGAAGGGCTGATTTGTTACCCCATGGCCGGAACACGTGATGGCAGACATGGTGATCACGTCCTGCTGGCGCCACCATTCATCATCGAAGAGACACAGATTGACGAATTGGTGGTAAAACTGGCATCTGCGATGGTAAAAGTTTTGCCAGCGCCCTGAGGAACTTTGATTGCGGCAGGTGGAGGTCTCGCAGTTGGCCTTACCTTGTTTTATTGAGACGCAGCCATGCTCCTCTGCCGCTTATTAAGAGCCACCGAAGGCGCCTGCTCCTTGCGCTTTGATGGGCCCAAGGACCTGTGAAATTCGAACAATGACGCATTCAGACTCGTCCGACGTGGACGCCAAATCCGACAAACAGGGCATTTTGCCCGCTGCCAAGGCAGCGCGCGATGGTGGTCCGGATGTGCTGAATTTCGAAATTTTTGTTCAACCCAAATTTTCAAAGCTTGAACTGTCGGCGATTGCGGCTGTCCTTGATACTGCAAATGACGTGCAGACGAAGGTGCGGTTCAACTGGACGATTTGCTCGGACACTCCCGGCCTTGTCGCGAATGGTAATTTTCTTGTGCGGGCAGAGCCGATTATCGAAGGGGATTTCCTAAAAGACTGCATGATCATCGTGGGTGGCGACGAGTGCAACAGCAACGCCTGGATGAGACGGGTCCGGGCAATGCAACGGCACAAACGCCCCGTTGTCATGCTCTCAGATGCAGCCACCGAATTTGTCAAAACAACCCGTCAGGCTGCCCTGCCTGCAACAACGCATTGGCGTGACATACCGATCCTGAATGAAATCGACGATTTTTCCGGTTTGTCTACCAAGCTCGCGGAGTATGGAAACAACATTCTCACCTGTGCCGGCAGGGGTCATACGCTTGACCTTATGTTCAATCTGGTTGCCGACTTTATGACGCCCCACGAAAAGGCAGACATGGCCAGCCTGCTGATGCTGGACAGTGTCAGAGGGTTTCACCGTGAGCAGCCCAAAGGCCATGCACAAGGCAACACCTTTCTCGAAGGGCCGCTAAAGCGTGCCATCCAATTGATGGAAGATACCATTGAAGAACCCCTCCCCATCGGAGAGCTTGCAGATCAGGTCGGGATTTCCACGCGACAGCTTGAGCGGTTGTTTAAAATCCGGCTCAACAGTTCGCCCGCAAAGACATACAAAAAGATCCGACTGAAACGGGCGCGATCTCTGGTCGTTGAGACACGCATTTCGCTGCTTGAAATTGCGATCGCCTGCGGTTTTTCAAGCACGACGTCAATGTCCAAGGCGTTTCGACAGGCGCACGGCGTCACGCCGAACCATCTGCGCAAAAAGCCCAAAGAATAGCATCGGGCACAGTCGATAATGGCTTTTTCGACACGATCCTAAATGTTGGAAAGCGTATGTGCCACACACCCGAGCGGGTTATGACCTGCTTCCAATTTGCAGGGTGACTTGCCTGCCCTCGATTGCTATGCAGACGCAGAAACACTATTTTTAAATGTGAGATTCATCGTGACTGTCGAAAGTACTGCTCTGCCGGGCGTTCTGCTGATTACCCCGGCTCGTTTTGGAGACCACCGCGGCTTTTTTAGCGAAAGCTGGAACCGCCAGCGCATGGTCGAAAACGGCGTCGACATTGATTTTGTTCAAGACAACCATTCTTTGTCCCGCGAAGTCGGCACGGTTCGTGGTTTGCACTTTCAATCGCCGCCACATGCACAGGCCAAATTGGTGCGTTGCGGCAAGGGCAGCCTGTTCGACGTGGCTGTCGATATTCGCAAAGGCAGCCCGACGTTCGGCCGCTGGATCGGCGAAGAGTTGAGCTTTGAAAACGGCAAACAGCTTTTGATTCCGGCCGGTTTCCTGCACGGATTTGTCACGCGCGAACCAGACACCGAGATCATTTACAAATGTTCGGATTATTACTCTCCTGAATGCGACGGGGCGGTCCGGTTTGATGACCCTGATATCGCGATTGACTGGAATATGGGCGACGTTGCAGCGGTCTTGTCTGACAAAGACACAGCCGCTCCGTTCCTGAAAGATTTTGACAGCCCGTTTGTCTACGAAGGATAAAACATGAAACTGCTTGTGACCGGCGGTGCCGGCTTCATCGGGTCCGCTGTCGTCCGTCTGGCGATGTCGCGCGGGCATGAGGTGGTCAACCTTGACGCACTGACCTATGCGGCGTGTCTCGAAAATGTGGCGGATGTGTCCGACAGCCCGAACTACGCCTTTGAAAAGGCCGACATTCGCGATCGCGCCGCGCTGGATCGTGTGTTTGAAACGCACAAGCCAGATGTGGTGATGCACCTTGCTGCGGAAAGCCATGTGGACCGCTCGATTGATGGTCCGGGCGACTTTATCGAAACCAATATCACCGGCACATACAATATGCTGGAAGCCGCGCGCAGCTATTGGGTGCAGAACGGCAAACCCGAGAGCTTCCGCTTTCATCATATCTCGACCGACGAGGTTTACGGATCGCTTCCCAACGATCCCGAGGTGATGTTCACCGAAGAGACACCCTATGATCCCCGCTCTCCGTATTCGGCCTCGAAGGCGAGTTCGGATCATCTGGTGCGCGCCTGGAACGAGACTTACGGGTTGCCTGTTGTTCTGACCAATTGCTCAAACAACTATGGTCCCTATCACTTTCCGGAGAAACTGATCCCGGTGATCATCCTGAATGCGCTCGCTGGAAAAGAGCTGCCGATTTATGGCGACGGGTCCAACATCCGCGACTGGCTCTATGTTGAAGATCACGCTGATGCTCTTTTGCTTGTGATGGAAAAGGGTGAACTGGGTCGCTCGTACAACATTGGCGGCGAAAACGAACGCACCAATCTTGAACTGGTCCAGACGCTTTGTGGCATTCTGGACGGCCTGCGCCCAAAGGCCGAGGGCGTATACGCCGATCAGATCACCTTTGTGACGGATCGCCCGGGCCACGACGCACGATATGCCATTGATCCGACCCGCATCCGGACCGAACTGGGCTGGCGCCCGTCGGTTACGGTTGAAGAGGGGCTGAAGCAAACTGTTCAATGGTATCTGGAAAACGAAGACTGGTGGCGTCCGCTTCAGGAACGTCATGGTGTCGGGACACGGTTGGGAGTGAAGGCATGAAGGTTCTGGTATTCGGGGAAATCGGCCAGGTCGGTCAGGAACTTCAGCGGCGCGCCGGTGATGTCGAATTGGAAATTCGCGGGTTGGACGAGGCGAACTTTGAAGACCCCGAAGCCTGTGCCGCATTTGTCGCGGCAACAGACGCAGATGCCGTCATCAATGCCGTGGCCTATACCGCGGTCGACAAAGCCGAAGAACAGGAAGACCTTGCTCTGGCCATCAACGGCACCACGCCTGGCGCGCTGGCGCGGGCGGCGGCAGAACGTGGCCTGCCCTTCGTGCACATCTCGACGGATTACGTCTTTGACGGAGAAGGCGAAGACGCCTTCCCGACCGACTACGCCACAGCCCCACTCGGGGCCTATGGGCGGACCAAACTGGTCGGCGAAGAAGGCGTGCGCGCTGCGGGCGGGACGCATGCGATTTTGCGCACCTCATGGGTGGTCTCGTCGCACGGCAACAACTTCGTCAAGACAATGCTGCGCCTTGGGGCTGACCGGGACAAGCTGACCATTGTGGCCGACCAGATCGGCGGGCCCACCTGTGCAGCGGCCATCGCAGATGCCTGCCTATCTGTCGCGCAACAACTGATCGACGACCCGGCAAAGACCGGCACATATCACTTCTCGGGCGGTCCCGATGTCAGCTGGGCCGATTTTGCACGCGAGATCTTTGTCCAAAGCGGCACGGATTGCGACGTCGCAGACATCCCCAGCAGCGATTATCCGACACCTGCCAAACGCCCGCTGAACTCCCGCATGGACAACACCACGACGGAAAGCACTTTTGGCATCAAGCGGTCCGACTGGCGTGAAGGGCTGGCGGAAATACTTGAAGATCTTGGAGCAAAAAAGCCATGACCCAACGCAAAGGTATTATCCTCGCAGGCGGATCAGGCACGCGCCTGTATCCAATTACCATCGGTGTTTCCAAGCAATTGCTGCCGATCTATGACAAACCCATGATCTATTACCCGATCAGTGTGCTGATGCTGGCGGGTATTCGCGAAGTGGCCATCATCACCACGCCGCAGGATCAGGAACAGTTCAAGCGGACACTTGGCGACGGAAGCCAGTGGGGCATGTCGCTGACGTATATTGTGCAGCCGAACCCTGATGGCCTTGCTCAGGCCTATATTCTGGCCGAAGACTTTCTGGATGGCGCGCCCTCTGCGTTGGTATTGGGCGACAACATCTTCTTTGGGCACGGTCTGCCGCAATTGCTGGGCAGCGCCGACAAGAAGGCCGAAGGCGGCACGGTATTCGGCTACAGGGTCGCCGATCCAGAACGCTATGGCGTTGTTGATTTTGACAGCAACGGACAGGCGATCTCGATCATCGAAAAGCCCGAAGTCCCCCCGTCAAACTTTGCCGTGACCGGACTTTACTTTCTGGATGGAACCGCGCCAGAGCGCGCAAAAAAAGTGCAACCCTCGGAACGTGGCGAGTTGGAAATCACGACTTTGCTTGAAATGTACCTGCACGAGGGGCAGCTTTCCGTCGAACGTATGGGGCGCGGTTACGCCTGGCTGGATACCGGAACACACGGAAGCCTGCTTGATGCAGGCAACTTCGTGCGCACTCTGGAAAAACGCCAAGGCCTGCAAACCGGATCGCCTGAAGAAATTGCATACCAGCAAGGCTGGATTACAGATGAAGAACTTGAACAGCATGCAAACAGGTTTGCCAAGAATGACTATGGCAAGTACCTGAAGGATTTGCTGCCAAAATCTAAAACCCCAAAGATGACTACGAAAACAAAGTAGTTTTTGAAAGGATTCCGATGCGTGAATACACTATTGCAGTTGCGGGTATGGGCTATGTCGGCCTTTCCAACGCAATCCTGCTCGCTCAGAATAACAAAGTTTTTGCCTATGACATTGACGAAGGGCGCATTGCAGCCCTGAAGGAACGTCGGTCCCCGATTGAAGACAAAGAAGTTCAGGAATACCTGAGCGAAGTGGACCTGAACCTCATTCCAACGAATGATCCGGAAACCGCGTTTGCGAATGCCGACTACATTATTGTGTCGACTCCAACGAACTACGATGCTCAGACGAATTTCTTCGATACGTCCAGCGTTGAGGCCGTCATCCGCCAAGTCACCGAGATGAACCCGGACGCGACAATCGTCATCAAGTCGACCATTCCTGTGGGATACACCGCATCTCTGCCTGAAAAGCTTGGCACCAAAAATGTCATCTTTAGCCCAGAGTTCCTGCGCGAAGGTAAGGCGCTCTATGACAACCTTTACCCCTCTCGCATTATCGCGGGCGAGCAATCCGAGCGCGCTCGGATTTTTACAGAGCTGCTCAAGCAAGGCGCAAAGTCCGACAACGTTTCGGTTCTTCTGACGAACTCTTCCGAAGCAGAAGCCATCAAGCTCTTTGCCAACACGTATCTGGCCATGCGTGTGGCGTACTTCAATGAGTTGGACAGCTATGCGCTGGCCCACGATCTTGATCCACGGCAAGTCATCGAAGGCGTGTCCCTCGATCCACGTATCGGCAGCCACTACAACAACCCGTCGTTTGGATACGGTGGTTATTGCCTGCCCAAAGACACCAAACAGTTGTTGGCAAACTATGACCAGGTTCCTCAAAACATGGTTAGCGCGATTGTTGCGGCAAACATCACCCGCAAAGATTTTATCGCAGACACGATTATTGCCCGTCAGCCAACCAAAGTTGGCATTTACCGCCTGACCATGAAAACCGGATCTGACAACTTTCGAGACAGTTCCATTCAGGGCATTATGAAGCGGATCAAGGCTAAAGGCATCGAGGTTGTTGTCTATGAACCCCAGCTGGACGCCGAAGATTTTTATAACTCGCGTGTTGAGCGCGATATCGAAGCGTTCAAGTCCGATGTTGACCTGATTATCGCCAACAGAATTGATGACATCATCAAGGATGTGTCTGACAAGGTCTTCACACGGGATCTGTTCGGAACAAGCTAACCGGGCGTTTCAGTCGTCAAAAAGAGCCCGAGCCATTTCGAATCAACTTCGCGAAATTGGCTCGGTGCTTACACGTGCTTTTCACGCCCATTCGATGGGCAGCACGCTTAGCCTGCTGGCAATCACCTAAATAACTAAATTTTTCACCAAACACGCAGAAGTTATCTCAAAAATCATAATACTCTGATTTTTATACCTTTTATCCAAGAACCACAACTTCGGGAATTACCCCAAACGCCCCTTAAAAGGAGCAGTAAGATCGCCCAATTCTGACGAAAACCAGCGGTTTTTCCCCTTTTTTGGCGCCAAATGGCCTAGAAAGCGCATCTTTTGCAAATGCGGCAGCACCAACACAGAATGCTTAATTCTTTCTTATTGAATGTATTTTGATACCGAATGTTCACTTGAGGAAAATCCTCCGTTTCGTTAACAGCGTAGTAGATATTGGACAAATTTCCGCCACATTCTGATTTGAGGCACTATCATGGAAAAACCTCGTATTTTGTTTTCGTCGGCTCGGTTTGGAGCCAAGTATTTTTTAGACATTTATTCGCAGCTTCACCCCAATGATCTGGTTCTGGGCGAGATTTTTCGACGCCAGGGCGACAACATCAAAGTGTTGTCTGATCTTCTCAAGGTAGAGCCTGCAGACATTAAGAGAATGGCCGCAGAACAACCCGTAGAGCTTTGGAAGCGGCTGAAGGATACAGAGAAGTCACCAAATTTGATCGCCTTGGTTTATTATTACCATCAACCGCGCGAGTCTGAATTGTGGGCCGAACTAGCAGAAACCGCCGAGATTTATCACCTGTACCGCAGCAATTTGTTTAGCGCCTACTTGTCTCGCAAAATTGCGATGGATCTTGGCCGCTGGCAGCGCCACAAAAATGAAGCGCGGATCGAGATTCCAGAGCGCAGCCTGGATGTGTCGACCAAAGAAGCCGAAAAATACATTCGCGAGCGCGAGAACGAGATCCAATGGTGTCGCGAGTATTTTAAGGACGCCGACTATCACGAGTTCTGCTTCGAAGACATCACCCTGTCAGACGGAACATGTGCGCGTCGCCTCAAGGAGGAAGACCCCATCGGCGTTAACGGTTCGGTTTCGCAAGCAATCTCTTCGAAATACGCGCCGATCAAACAGATCAGCAATGCCGATCTGGTTAACAATTACTCTGAAGTCGCCCATTTGGACGGTGTCCGGTATCAAATTCCGGGCTTGAAAGATATGCCAATCCTGCAACATTGAAATTGAAACATGACGATCAGCGTTGTTTCATTTACACACTTCTGCAGTAGTTAGTTTGAGCGCTATTTGCATAAAACAAACCGGCATGATTAACGTGTCAAAGTAAGAACACGGAGAGGACCATGGGAAAACGCGAAGCCAAGCAAAGGTTCTTGGAACTGGCGTTGCTGCAAGAACAAATTCTTTTGCAAAACGATATTATTTCCAAAAACGACGCAGAGGTCCTTTCACTTCAAGCAGCCCTTGAAAAAGCCAATCAAAGCATCGCCGATGCCGCCAAGAACGCTGGGGCAAGCGCAGAAGTTGAAGCCATCAAGTCAAAGCTTGCAACTCAATCCGCCACAGCCAAACGGCTGAGCGATGCCGTCAGTTATAAAGAGCGCGTCAATCACGCTTTGCTTAATGAAATCGCGCGCTTAACTGAAAAAATGGACCAGTTGGAACTCCCAAAAGAAGCACCAGTGACGAAAGTCCTCATGGAGTCACTCTCTGCTGTAGAAAAAGAACTGTCCGAGGCCAAGGCTACGATTGCTGAACTCAAAGAGCAAAACGCGAACCTCGCCGAGCATCAAAGCGACGTAAAAGCTCCGACAGAGGTCCAAAATGGCGTGTCGCATTTCAATTCACAGCACATGCGCCTTCTGACCAATTTGCTAACTGATCGAGATCGCCTTGCTGTTGCGCTAAGAGCGTCTGAACAGGCAAATATGCGCCCTACGGAACCGGAACATCACAAGGCGTGATCTCCTGGTGAGCATGCAGACTGAAAGACACCGCTGAAATGAATAGCCCACTACAATCCGAAACGACCAATACACCGGCGCCCTATTTCAAATCTCTCTCCAGCCCAAGTAAGGGCTTTGTATTTGTCATCACTTATGCACGTTCCGGAGATTTGCTTCTTCAAGAGATTTTAAATTCAATAAGTGGATACCGCATTCACGGCCAAAACGGCGGCGCACTTCAACATATTGCAAAGATTTGGGAAGACGCGGCAAACGAACTCCACAGTCAGGGATCAACCAACAGCCAAAACGCTGCCATGACGCTGGCACCGCTTGGGTTGTCGTTGGCTGACGGGTTTGTGAAAAACATCCTGTCCCCCCAAGAAAATGACCGTGTCCTAGGGTTTCGCGAGATTTGTTATGTTGGCGACGAAGATGATTTGAACCGTCAAATTTCTTTCGCCAGATTGTTTTTTCCCAACGCGAAATTCGTATTCAACATTCGCCGACGTTCTGATGTCATTAATCGGGGCCCTTGGGCCAAGAAGAACGACGGTCTGGTTAACAGACAGCTGAAAGAGTTTGAAAACGCAGCTTTTGACTATGTCGCTAAAGATCCGGAAACCTTCTTTAGCTTGCGATATGGCAGCTATGTGAAGGATGTAGAAAATCTTGAACCGCTTTTCGACTTTCTGGACGAACCTTTCAATCTTTCGAAAATGGAAAACTTGCTAAGCGACAAGTTCAATCGGGCATAGCAGGGGTCAGTTATAATGCTCTCTTTCAAACAAGAACAAACAGTAGGTGACTGGCTCGGAGCCACGCAATCTGCATCGGCCAATAAGGTCATTATGGTCGTACCTGCAGATTTCTCTGTTGATGCAGTTGAGGATGCGGGTTCGGAAAATGGCGGATTCTCTGTAAACGAACCCGGCTCAAACTTTTTGGAGCAGTTGGCGTCTTCAATTGCAGACATGACCGAACAGCCCCAAATCACGTCTTTGGTCCAGATTGGTGAGCCCACTTTACCTGACCATGCATGGTTCGGCGCAGAACGCATTCAGCAAGAAAGCATGATCCAGTCTATCTGCACTTCGCTTGCCAACATTGTTTTCCCCCAAGCGGGATCTAATCAGCATTCGGTTATGCTGTGCCGAAATTCGACCATCCGCGAAAAAGACATGCAAACATTTCTGGATGGATGGCTTCTGGCCTTTCCAACAGCCAAGCTTGTTGTAGCGGACACCAAGGAAAACAAGCTTGCAGTAGAGGCCCTGTTCGGCTCGCTGCGCCGCGCCGGCCCCGAGCGCGTCTTTTTCTGGGAAATTACAAGTGGTGACGACAAACAAGCCGCTTCTGAACCACTGAATAAATTTTTGAAGGTTAACTAGTTTAATTTTTCTTTCGGGCGGCGCTTTGATTAAGCATCGTTTAGAAACTCTACTCCGACGAATCTACAAAGGCATATGAGTACCATGAAGAGTTTGAAGGCATTCGATATCATCGAAAACTCGCGGGGGTTTGACCCTGAATGGTACAATGAAACCTACTTGGATGCGGAAATTGTCGGCCTCTCGCCAGAAGAACACTACAAAGCCTTTGGGCATTTTCTGGGGCGGGGCGTGAACCCCGAACTGACACAGCTCAATCGTGACAAAGAGCTGATGACCGCTCTCAGCCGACAGCCAATCATTTCCTACTGCACTCCGCTTATGAATCGCCCAGACGACGTGCGGGGAACGCTTCGTGCAAATCTGGATGAAAACCGGGTCCACGAAGACAAGCTCGAATTTGTGTTGGTATTCCTTGATGAGGATACAGAAACACACAATTGGGTGCGTGAGAACTTCGCCAGTGATTTGGAAAGCGGCTACCTGCGCATGGTAATCGAATCTTCCATGGATGGTTGGCATTTTGGGAAAGCCAAAAACCGCCACAAGCACTATGCCGTCGGAACTTGTTTCTCCTCGCTGGATGGCGACAACTTTGTGACTCGGGAAGAAACCGATCAGTTGCTTGAAGTCGTCGAATCCTTTGGCGAAGATTTCGTGTTTCACCATTTCTCGGGCAACTGGGGAGATGGCAGCAGCGGCCGGGTCAGCATGCCTATGTCGATCTATCAAAAGATCGGATATGATGAATTGTTCATGCCGCGCCAGTACGATGAAATGGATTTGTTGCTTTCGGTTCTTTGCAATTATCCCAACGCATCACTGTTGCGGATCAAGACCGACAACCACGGCTTTAACTCGCAACGTTCTCTTGCCTTCTTTGAGAAAGCCAAACTGAACAATCCGGTCGTTGAACTGGAAATGGCACGGCACGTAGATCCCCTTAATCCAAAGGGCGACACCTATGTGCAAGAAGATCTGTCATTGAATGCGATGACGGGCTTCAATCAAGCGTCGTGCTTTTTGAAAAACGCGCGCAACTCACAAATGCGCAACGAGTATCTGAATGAGGTCGTTAAGGCGCGTCACATCATCATCGACACGGTTCCAAAAGAGAAAATTCTGGGAACGATCTTCAAAAGCACCGGCTATGCCAAGCCGGAAGATCTCAATATTTCTGACACGGATGTGTGCATTTTCACCTGTATGAAAAATGACGACATGTTCCTTCCGCAATTCTACGAGCACTATAAATCTTTGGGGATTGCGCATTTCTTCATTGTCGATGACGGGTCCGACATCCCCATTGGGGAAACGCTGCCTCATCCGGACGTGCATGTGTTTACGCCCAAGGTCGGTAACTTCCTGACTTCAAAAGGCATGTGGATGGAAGCCTTGATGAAAGGCTACCTGAACGAGGGTCAATGGACCCTTGCCGTGGACGCTGACGAGTTCATGGACCTGCCCAAGCGTTTTGACACCTTTAGCGATCTGGCCCAAGAACTGCTGGATACCGGAACAGATACAATGCCGGCGCTGTTGATCGATCTGGTGCCCCGTCCGGACGTTTCCACCGAAGAGCTTGATAAAGCCGAAACTGATTTCCAGAAAGTTCTGGACCATCACATCTTCTGCGAAGAACCCGTAGGAACCGAGTATCTCAAGTCAGGTCCTATCAAGTGGGGCTTTGGTCCGTTCACGCGGCTATCCTGGCTTTTGGACACCCGATATCACGGCTTTGGCACAATGGATTCCTTGCGGAAAATCCCGCTTACGCAGTTCCGTGCACACCGTCATATCAACCAAGGGTTCCATACCCTGCATTACACCGATGACACGCCAAACCCGGGGTCCGAAATTTGGGACACTGATATGGTGCTGCCCATCCGCCACTACAAACTGCTGAAGCTGTTTTCAAATGCAGCGAGAAAGCGGATGGCCGATCAAGTGGCATCTGCGACGGGTTCGCAATACCATGCACGAACTACGGCAAATATCGCCAAGATTTTTGAGGGTGGTGGTGAAGAGCAATTGAAGAAGCTGTTGTCCCTGCCCAGCAAGGCCTACGCCGACGAGTTTTTGACACAGCTCGACCCAAGGGTTTTCAAAGACTAATAGAAGGGGATTGCCGCAGATTTTGCGGCCTAATGCTTCTCTTTGCAAAACAACCGATTTTCGGTGCAGCCCTGCCAGCGTTCGATGCCCAAGGTTATGGGCAGACGTACGGCCTTTTGTCGTCTGACATAAGCGGGCCGTACCGAGGCTTCGCGCCTTAGGTAAAGGCGCGACCTTCGGCTTTTCCAAAAAGCACATAGTGCAGCAAAGCCGGCCATCCGGCCTCTGCAACATCCGGATTCGCCGCATAATAACCCAGCGTATCGAAATCAGGTCCCGGATCGCGGCCCTCAAAAGCCCCAACAGAGACATAATGTTCGGCCGGCGTCATGTCTGTTGCCGCGACATCTGCGTATGTCTCGAGATACCATTTGGCGTCGAACCCGTCCGAGTTCCGCACGGTTTCCAGTTGATCTGCGGCGGCAACACCCATGGCTTCGGCCTTGTTCGGCTGTCCCGCATAGATTTTGTGCAAAAGGCTGAGTTGCATGGCATGACGACGCTTTTGCGCCGCCAATTTGGCCTCGACCTCTTCCGCGATTTGGGCGTCGGATTTTGAGGCTGTTTCCCCACCCTGCCCCAACAAACGTGCAAGCCGCTCAATCTCGTTCAGACGTTCTTGGACGGCGGCATTCAGCGAAACGATCTCGCGACGCACCATAACCTGCAACTCGGCAGGGCTTCTGGGTTGCGATACCGAAGTTTCGTCGGACTGCGTGGGCTGGGTCGCTTGAGGTGTGTCTGAGGAAATTTGTGCCATGGTGTTATAAGGTTCTTTGTATGTGATCGAAGCTGCCGATTTGATACCATTTTTTGAGGCAAATAACAGCGCTGAAACTGGTCGAATTCCGCTCTTGGTTGGCCGTACCCTGTATAATCCAAGCTATGCGTGTGTTACCTCTAAAGCCAAGTACGCTTTGAAACTGACCAACATATCTTGAAAGTCCCCATGAAAAACGTACAAGTTTTGAGTACCACTCAGAATTATGTTTGCCGCTGACCACAGGTTTCTATTTAGAATGACCCAAACGCCTATTGATACGACGCCCGACTCCACCGACTCGATTAACGCTCCTGAGAAAAAGCTTAATACGCGCTTTGGTGAGACCTATTTACTGACCAAATTGCTTGAAGAAGAGCGCAGTAAAAACGAGCGTATAACGGCGGAACTGGACAAGACCAAAAACAAGCTAAATTCCGTTGAGAAGTCGATTGAAGAGTTGGTCCACAGCCGGTCTTGGAGAATGACTGAGCCTGTGCGGGCTTTGTTAGACACCATACGCAGGCACTAAGTTGCTCGATAACCTTTACGATGCGCACAAAGAGGCGGTCGAACACACTGTGTGTTTGATTTAGAATATCCAAGTATGTTGCAGAATAAACAACCCAATCGCAGAACCGGACGAGACACGTCGTCTTGGGGTGACAGTTCGACAGTCTACCAAAGCTTCGAAGATTTTTTAAAGATCACATCGTTGGAAACAGGCTTGCACAGCATCCACGATGGCGACGAAATCATCGACTTTTTCTACCAGGATTCCGAGAGCGATCGCCTTGCTGTTTTTTTCCACGGCGCCATCAAGGCCGAGCTGGTCAACGGGTTGAAGCTTCCGGTTTTCTCAGGGCTTCATATTGATCTGGGCATGGCGGTTGATCGCGTTCTCTTCAGCGACGCAACCCTCGCCAGCCACAATCGCATGGTCTTGGGTTGGTTTTGTGGCAATACGGCTCTGGATCTGCCATCGCGCATTGACCAAATCCTTCTCAAAATTGACGAGATTAAACGGTACAAACGGATTCTCATGCTTGGTGGATCCCAGGGCGGTTTTACGGCGTTGCGCGCAACCTACCGATTGCCAGAGTCGATTGCCCTTGTTTGGAATCCGCAAACCAGTATCGAACGTTTTTTCAAACAAGAACGTATCGACAATTTCGCCAAGTTTTGCTTTGGCGTCAAAGGCTTTGCCCAGCTTAACCCCAAGCTTTCAGAAGAACGCGCATTTGATCTGACCAAGCTTTATGAGGGCGGCGGTAACAGCAATTATGTCTTCTATATGCAGAACCTAGAGGACACCCAGCACGTTGTGGATCACGCCTTGCCGTTCTGTGAAGCGATCAATCCCAAGATGGAGCCGCTTAAGATCGGCATCAACCAGATCACGCCAAATGTTGTGTGTGCGATGGGGGATTGGGTCGGGGGCCACTCTTTGGTCGATCGCGACGCGTTGACCTCGGTCGCACATCATCTTTTGCGCTCGGAGAAATCAAACGCCGAGCTTTTTGCCAGCGATGACCTGAGCAAAACATTGCCGGACAGCTTTACCGCGCATCAGGTGACACACCCCAAATCAGTTCAGGCTGTGATCGCCGATGAAATCGCCAGCAAGCAGGAAAAGTTTTCCGGGCGAGTCGCTTTTTCGGATCGAGAACGCGTTGGGTTCCGCGAAATTCTCGAAAGCGTCAAACCAGAATGGTATTTGGAATATGGCAGCGGCGGATCTTACCGCATCGCCAAGGCAGTTGGCTTCAAGCACATCACGAGTGTTGATAGCGACAAATCCCGCATTGATCGCTTTTTGGAACAACACCTTGAAAAGGTAGCCGAAGATTGCGAGCAGGTTCAGTTCCTGCATGCAGACATTGGCAAAGTGGACGAAGCCGGTTTTCCGGTCCACCTCAAGTCCTGCCCGTCTTGGCCCCGCTACTGTACCCTTCCTTGGCATGTACGCCCCAAAGGGGCCACCAGCCCGTCTCTGGTCTTTGTA
This sequence comes from Shimia thalassica, assembly GCF_001458215.1. Taxonomy (GTDB): domain Bacteria; phylum Pseudomonadota; class Alphaproteobacteria; order Rhodobacterales; family Rhodobacteraceae; genus Shimia; species Shimia thalassica. The sequence continues at coordinate 213,467 of NZ_CYTW01000004.1, forward strand.
AATGGCCCATTCGCGCTCTCATGCTGTCTTCATACTGCGATGCGCCTGAGTTTGCTTGGACGCCCTTCAGAATCCGTTGTCATTCTGCGTGGCCTTCATAGAAATGGAACGGCCCATGAGACGTTGATGAAGTATTTTGACTTTGGTCCCCGCATTGACGGATTGTGCGCACTGCGCGTCAAAAAGGATTGCGATCAGGAAGACCTACTCCAAGACTTTGCCGAAAGTGTGCTAACCTCTCATTAGCCGCCAAACCGAAATTAGAATACGACCAAGAGGCCGCGCATGACCGTCATCCTTCACATCGGGTTTCCCAAAACGGCAACAACCAGCCTGCAACGTGTCTTTTCGGACAATCGTGACGCATTCTCGGACAAAGGTCTTCTTTATCCGATTGTCGATTCTGACTTCAAACAACGGTATCTAAAAGCCTTTCTGTCCAAACCCGGCGCACCCGAGCTTAAGATAAATTCAGCCATCAAAAAGAAGCTGAATGACGTCAAACAGATTGTTGCGGCGAACCCTGGCAAGCACGTCCTCTTGTCGTGCGAGGAACTTACCAATTCTCAGTCCTTCGATGTGCGCGCACCTTTGTTGAGCGAGTTGCGGAAGTACCTGCGCAGCTTGTCTCAGGACATTCGCGTTGTGAGCTACGTGAGAGAACCCTCTGCCTATTATCTTTCCCGGATGCAGGAACACGTGAAATCTGCTGGAGGGATTGTTCCACCCGAACAGTTCAAACCTGATTTCGCCCACTCGATTGAACAGTATGAAAAGGCGCTGAACGCGCAGTCGATTGTGCGTCCTTTTGAAAGGGATCAATTGATCGGCGGCGGTATTCTGAGCGATTTTCTTCATCAGATTTCGGATTTGGTGAACATTGATCCGTCAGCCTTCGATGAGCCAAAGACAAATGAATCCCTGCCCGCAGAAGCCATGTTTGTGTTGGACATCGCCCGTCAGAGCCCGAAGGCCATCGGTAAAGGCGTAAGCTATGACAGTCCGCAATCACAGCATTTCTGGCGCCAGATCCAACGTATTTCCAAGCAGGTTGGCGCCACCCAAAAACCCATCCTGTTTGAAAGCGCCGCACGCAAAGCCGAGATGGCCGCGTCAGATGATCTTCGCATTTTGAAGTCCAAATACGGCATCACGTTTCAGCCGTACAAATCTCTTGCCGAACCTGCGCCGACAGACCCGCTTACGTCTGTTGAAACCATTTTACCGGTTAACAGACAGCAAGCATTGGCGATTTGGGGGATTTTCACGCATCGTGCAAACAAGGCGATGATGCCCTGACGGCATAGGCGCGACCATTCGAAATTCCCTGGTAACCGACACCGGCGCAGATTATTCCGCGCCGGTTGTTTTTTGGCGTTTGGCTGGCTTTATGCACTTGTGATCATGCGTTGCAGCCGGTCTTTGACAACTTCTTGCGAACAGTTTTTGATAACGAAATCGAACCCTTTTTGTACCTGTGCTTTGTAAAGGTCTGGGTTCGACCACAGGCTTTCTACCATCTCGGAAACGCCTTTGGGTTCACAATAAACAGCCGCATCTCCGAAAGTGTCACGGAAACTATGCGGCAGGATAACAACGCGACTTGCCGCCATTGCTTCCATGATGTTGCGCCCGAATTCCTCGATATAGTCTTCGTTGATATAGTGCAGGAAGAAGTCGAGACCGTCGACAAAGTCCTTCACCTGCACAGAGTCAAACTCGAGCACTTCCCAGTTATCAGGAAGGGTTTCCAGCATTTTCTTTGGTGTTTCCGCACCGCCCAAAAGCTTGACCGAGATATTCGCGCGATCGGCACAATAGGCGTCCCGAAGGGCCTCGGGTGTGCCGGGCCATTTGGTCCAGTGATTGCGCGCATGCCGGCCCAAGACGATAGGGCGTTGCGCGCCCAGATCCGCGGGCACAGCAGGTGGTTCATCCGGTAGCGCCCCATGAAACGGCGGCGACCAGATCTCTTTCAGGACGGGGTCATAGCCGCCGACCTCTTCAAGAATTCTGGTCACCCGTGGCGCGATTGGAATCCACGTTGGTGTCTTTTCAAACAGCTCTTTGCAGAGCGTCTCGACCTCGGCGGGATCATAGTAGAAGGGGGCTTGGCTATAGAGCTGCATCGGAGATTGGTTGATCAATATCGAAACACCCTGGGTTTCGATCTCGGGCACCGCATCAATCCGGTATTTCAAAATGGGCGGATGGTGGATCAGCACATGTTTACAGCTGACCTTGTCTTCCCTAACGAGGATATCCACATTTTTGTTGTAAGCGAGTTCGAGATACTCATCAGCAACTTCGGCCAGACGCAAATCATATCGCGGCCAGTGGAAAAGCCCGACGCGCAGTCCAAGATCAACCGCTGCCTTAATGTAGGATTCATTACATCTGCGTGTCCCACCCAGCAGGCTCATATCCGTTATCAGGACAATGTCATATTGCGTGTTCTTTTCCCAATCCTTGGGGGCAAGGCCCATGGGAATTGGAAATGGTGTCTTGTTGTCTGTCCGTGCCAACGTCAGCTCAGGAAGATCTTGTTCCGCGCGTTTCTTCCGCCAATGTGCGGCCGAACGGGCGTACTCTTTCCGGATACCAAAGGTCAAACTGTTCAGATTTGTGCCCTTTTGCTGGGTGAGAGAATTCTCATGCACCAGAAAGAAGGAAAACGGCACAGCTGGCATGATATCTTTGACGGCGTCCTGCCCCCACGCGACTCTGGCGCGTTGCACAAACTCGTCATCAGCGTTTGCAGATACGCCGTCCCAACGGCCCAAACGCTCGAGGTCGGACCGTGCCAACATCACGGAAGGATAGCTGCGGTGCACGTATTCCAGATTGCCCCGCTGTGGTCGCAAGATAAAGTCCATGTCAGGATAGACTCGAGCCATAGACGAACAAGTTACCTTTAACCGATCATCGGCAAGCAACTCTTTCATTTGCATCTCGATCATCTGGGGATGTGACCAGTCATCACTGTCGTGGACCGTGATGTACTGACCCATAGATAGCTCAAGAGCCTGATTTCGTGTTGGATAGGCCCCAAGGTTGCGAGGGTTCTTGAAAATCTTCAAGCGGTTGTCGCGCGCAGCCCATGCCGAAAGGCGGTCCCAGCTGTCATCCGGGCTGCAATCGTCCACTGCAATAATTTCGAGGTTGTGCCAGGTTTGCGAAAGCAATGATTTCAGAGCGACGTCAATAAACTCGCCTGCTTTATAAACAGGCATAAGAATCGAAACCAGAGGCCCTTCTACGGTCTTCTGCGGGGGTAGATCGTATTTGAAATTATCAAATACGAACCCTCTGTCCGGAGCTTCAAGCGAAACCTCGGACAAGTCGAAAGCTCTGTAAATCTGGTTGATGCTTTCCAGACGATCCGCGGCTGCGGCTTCGCCCTTTTGCGCATGGAGCATATTGCACTGCGCAAGCGCAAAGTCGCCATCGGGCCCTTTGTTCAGTGCGAAATCGATGACTTCAGAAGCCGGCTTATAGTCCCCCGCTTTGATCAGGCATTGAACCAAAAGCACTTTGCATTTTTTGCTTCGGTAAATGCGAATGTCGTATCTTCTGATTTCGCGCAGCGACGCAATCGCTGCTTCCCACTCTTCATTCAGCGCATGCCAGCGCCCCAACACAAACGCGGCGTGTGCCTTTGAGGCTTTATCATAGGAGTCTGAGTCCAGTACGGCCAGAAGATCTAGCAACGCCAGATCGGAGAAACCTCCCCAAAGTTTGGCTTCGATGTCTCGCACCGGAAGATTGGCGCGTTGTTGCTGCTTTTTAGGACCACTGACAACCTTTGGTGGCGTTACACTTTCCGTTGCATGTTTTTCGGAAGGAAACCGCCCTTCCAACAAACCGTATCTCAGAAAGTGAACCAGCGGGTTCAAACCCGCATCAGCCACATCTTTGTAGGTTTCGAGGTAGTATTCTGCATCAAATTCGGCACTTGGTTGGCGGCCCAGTAATGCGCCATATCTGAGATAGTGAAGCACAGGATCAAGCCCCAGCATTTCAACATCGGGATATTTGGAAAGATACCAGTCAGAATTAAAGTAAGGTGACTTTTTGATTAGCTCAATTGTCGCTGCAATATTCATTGAGATATTCGGGCTCCCACCCATGCATTAAGGCACATCGAATTTATGCGTCCATTTTAACAGGTTAACAGAGGACTATCGACCTCTAAACATCCCTCGCAACCAGTAAAATACCTTGATGACAGCCTTTGATCTTCATCCGAAGGCCCTTTGAAAGCTGCGCGCATGGACGACATAGAAAACCAATAGGTTATTTTACTTCAGGAACTTAGGGTGATTGTTTTGGGTTGATGGAAATTAAATTTCACCACTCATTCAATTATTCAAACGGTATCTGGAGCGACTTTAACACGTGTAGAAAGTTCTTGAATGTGCCTAGCTTTTACGCGCGCGTTGTCGCTCATTTTTGCGAGCAATGCTCTATCCAGGTCTAGCGCAACAATCGCATTTGCAACGGCAAGGGGATCATCCGCCTCGACCACAAATCCCGTTACATCTGTTTCCACCCTTTCGGCGGGAGCTCCACGATTGTAGCAAATGACCGGTCGCCCTGCGGCCATGGCTTCCGACACAGTCCGGCCAAAGGACTCTGTAAACTTCGACAAACTCACTACGATATCTGCCTGCTTCAGAGCAGCTGCAGGTGTGGCGGAATAGTTTCTGAATTCTACGTTGCCCGGAAACGGTTGAAGATTGTGCAAATCTTGGCTGGGGGGACCGATGAACCGGAACACAACGTGATGTCCGGCGTTCTTCACGTGCTCGGCAACAAGAAGAAAATCCTTCAATCCCTTTTTCGCAATGTTGCTGCTGATCATCGCAACATACAGTGGATCTGCTGGCGTGAAGGGAAGATCAAACAGCTCTTCATCGACCGCATTGGGTCGCAACTCTGTGCGCTCGGGGCAGTCCAACCAATCAGCAACAATTTTTGAAGCGACAAGAAAATGGTCGGCTTGTTGCAACAACTCTTCATAAAGACGTTCTTGGCTCATCCCCAAGTTACGGCACAACGTGGCATCAAATGCAGGAAGTTCACGCACAAAAACTGTTGAAGTGCATCCCTCATTGCGCGCTGCGACAAGTGGAGCATCCAGCACCAATGTGTTTACCAGAACATCATTGACTTCATATTTCCGAATGAGGTCTTGGATCACCTGAACCGTGTCAGGATGAGGTTTTCGCAGCCCGTGACGCCAAGGCATTGGAACAACTTCAATCGCATGGGACAATTTCAACAGCTCTTTGAAGTAATCCGTGTCACGCAACGCAGGAAGCACAACAATCGGAGCTTTTCCTTGCTTGATGGCATGCCTCAGCATGTCGAGCAAACTCCGCTCTGCGCCAAACAACATGGGGCCGGCATGGTGGGCAAAAATCAAAACACGGGCTTCCGCCGCGGCATCGGAGTCAGGGAGGTCGCCCTGAAACCTGATCAATGCAGGCGCGTCTTTTTGGCGACCATGTGCCTCCCAATGCAGCAAGGGGTTCTGGTCTCGCTCTAGAGAACAGGAATAGCGATAGGCACTCGTGCTGAAAAAGGGACCAGGGTCCAATTCAGCTGCGGCACCGATTTCAAGGTAATGCCTTGCCGGATCCAAATCCGAAAAAAACACGTCAAGGTAAGTGGCTCGATACCAATCTGCATCGAATTTTGATGAAGCCCTTATTATGTCAAGCGACGTCTCGGGCGGGCACAAGTCGCCGACTGACATTCTTTCCGGAGCCGAAAAAGGGCGTCTGGCCGGAAATTGAGACATAAACAGGGTATCATCGGACAGCCCACGTTTATGCCAAGCCTTCGCTTCATTCATGTAATCAAGGCGTAACCCTTTAAACTGGGTGCGCAAATGGGTTGCGCTTTGACGCGTTAACGACCCCTGTTCTGTGCGACCAAAAGACAAAGGCAGACCCGGCTTCACCTCAAGGATAGAGCCCGGCCCAAAGGCAGCCAAAATTCTCTCATAATACTCGGTATCCGCGTTTACACGCACACGATCCCAATACCCTAAAAAGTCACGCAACTCGGACCGAACCATGAGGGAGGAAATGTTCCTATAGACCCAGCCGTCCTCGATACGCCAGCGCGCCATCTCGAGATCTTGGTCCATGCGGACCCAGTGAGACACAGACGCCTTTGCAGTAACATTGGAAATTAGCGCTTTGGCTTGCAACTCGATCTTTGAGGGGTGGGACCAGTCGTCAGCGTCATGAACCGTCACAAACGCGCCAGACGCCTCTGCAAAGCCGACATTGCGAGCGGCATATGCCCCTTGGTTTGTGCCCAATGCAATAACGCGAATCCGATCGTCTTTTTGGGCGCATGCATTGGCAACAGCCAATGTATCATCAGTGGACCCGTCGTCCACAACAAGTATTTCCAGCGCCCCCCATGTCTGCCCTACCAACCCTGACAGAGCCTTTTTCAAGACCGATGCACCATTGAACACCGGCACAATGACGCTGACCAAAGGCTGCGCGGGATCATTGAGAGGGACCGGAGCAGGGTCGGCAACTGTGAGCCGATCAAACAATACACCCTGCGAATGACTATCGAGAACGACACCGGTTAATCCTTCCGACAGGAAGACTTCGGACAACAATTCCGAGATTTTGCTGTCGTCAGCCCCCGATGCCTTGCGGATCAACATCTGGCAAAGATCAAAGTCCGCTTTGTGGCCAAAACTTCCAATCCCAGCGCGCAAAACGCTTTGGGCGTTTTTCAGGTTGCCGCATTTCAGGTTCGCATGAATGCCCAAAAGGATCGGCCCGGGGTGGCGGATGACCTTTCTGCCTTCTACACTTCTTAGGAAATCACGCATCAATTGATCGACGCGCGGCCAATTTTCCTTATCCGCTTCCCAGCGGCCAAGAACCCAAGCTGCGGTTGCAGATTCAACCGGATCATCCGATTTTAACAGCTTGAGAAGCTCCGGCTCGGCGAAACCTTCAAATCCACGCCATAGAAGATGCTCGAGCTCAATGGCGTGAACCGCCGTTCCGCGACGCCCTTCCCGCTTTCCTGACTGGCTATAGTGGACCCATGGATCTACCCCGGCTGCACGAATATCCGGATAGGCGCGCAGGTACCAAACTGGATCGAAATCGTCGCGTGGATCAAAGGACTCTGATGGTGAGTTCACAGGATGCGTCACCCAATTGGCCGGTTTTCATCTTTTCCAAAAAGCACATAGTGCAGCAGAGCAGGCCATCCGGCCTCTGCAACATCCGGATTGGCCGAATAATAGCCCAGCGTATCGAAATCAGGTCCCGGATCGCGGCCCTCAAAGGCTCCAACAGAGACATAATGTTCGGCCGGCGTCATGTCCGTTGCCGCGACGTCTGCGTATGTGTCGAGATACCATTTGGCATCGAACCCGTCCGAATTCCGCACGGTTTCAAGTTGATCTGCGGCGGCAACCCCCATGGCTTCGGCCTTGTTAGGCTGCCCCGCATAAATTTTGTGCAAAAGGTTGAGTTGCATGGCGTGACGACGCTTTTGCGCCGCCAATTTGGCCTCGACCTCTTCCGCGATTTGGGCGTCGGATTTTGAGGCTGTTTCCCCACCCTGCCCCAACAAACGTGCAAGCCGCTCAATCTCGTTCAGACGTTCTTGGACGGCGGCATTCAGCGAAACGATCTCGCGACGCACCATAACCTGCAACTCGGCAGGGCTTCTGGGTTGCGATACCGAAGTTTCGTCGGACTGCGTGGGCTGGGTCGCTTGAGGTGTGTCTGAGGAAATTTGTGCCATGGTGTTATAAGGTTCTTTGTATGTGATCGAAGCTGCCGATTTGATACCATTTTTTGAGGCAAATAACAGCGCTGAAACACCGCTTCTGTGGGGCGAAATCAGCGCAGTCTTCGAATTTACCGTCGCTTTTTGCGCCCGCCAACCGGGAAAATTTCACTCGTCGGGTTCTTGCAAAACCTTGCGTTGTGATGAGTCGGCCAACATCCGAAGCTGGTCATTTTCCATGCCAAGCTGGGTTATTGTATTTTCTTGATCAGCGATAAACCCGAGCAGCTCGTTGATCCGAAGGTCCGCTTTTTCAACCTTTGCCGTCGCTGCATCGTTTTGTGTTTTGAGCGTTGCCATATCTGATTCTGCTTGCTCAAGGTCGTCCTGAACCAGACGCATCTCTTCGAGCAACCGTGTGAGAATTACGAGTTCTTTGAACCGAGTTTCTTGCGAAACCAACAGGCGATCACGCTCTTCGGTAAGAGCGGTTACGTGTTGGGCAACCGAGCGCAATTCCTGATCCTGTCGACGCAGCCTGCCTGCCATATGGGCCATATGCAGGTCTTTGCTTTCATTGCGCGTTTGCGCATCATCGTGTCTGGGAACGGGAATTTCGAATGCCGGCAGTTCAACACCGCCCAGCAAACCTTCTGTCGCCGGTTGGTCAAACCCTTCAATCAATTCCATTGCTTCATGTCCAAGGTCGGCTTTGGGTCGGGTCAACGCAATAAAATCGGAATTTGCCTCTTTCCCCCACGCGAAAGCGCGCAACACGGTGACTTGTTTGAGTTTCAGGCAGGGGTGCGACGCAACCATTCCTGCAATTTCGGGATTAAGAAAGCTCTGCTCGGTACCATAAAAAACAACAACCGCCCGCGGAGATAACACGCGTGAAAACTCGCGATGCAAGCTACTGCCAATATCGGACAAATCGCTTAGGTTCATGCAGATCAGATCAACCGATTGATCAGAAATCGTTGCGAGTGCCTCTTTGGGGGACGCGACCGAGAGTTGAGCATTTTCAAAACCGTTTTCGGCGCTGAAACCTTCGACCATCTCAAGAGGACTTTGGGAAAACCCGAGACATTTTTGACCAATCTCTTGCTTCTTTGACGCCTGACAAGCCGCAGCAAATGCCAACCCCGTTTTCAGACCAAGATGAACAGAGGTTTCGGGACGGCACTTTTCAATAAGCCAGAAATAGAACGGAACAAATCCATGAAAATCCGAAGGTACAGAAGAATCGGGGTGCCATATCAATGGATCGTCAATCGTTGGCAATGAAACGCCCAGCCTGAATTTGTTCTATTTCTGTGCTTCACCTTACCGAATTTCGTCAGGGACACTCAATCCAATAATGTGACCTTCTGCAGCACCGGCAACGTTAAGTCGCGTTTCTAAGATCTCGCCACCTTGGCCGACCCCGACCGAACGTTGGTCTAACCACACCTTGAGACCTGATGAAATATGAGTGTGGCATCTCAAATAATTCAGGAGGGCGCCATGCCAGATACGTCGCCACGTCTACAGCTTCCTTTATTGCTGCCATCGCAAGCACAAAAGCACGTCACGCATAATGAGGCCCTGCTGCATCTCGATGCCTTGACTCAGGCAAGCGTCATTCGGTTTTCGGAAAATGCACCTCCGCCCTTGCCAGAGGTGGGTGATTCCTATGCTTTGGGCCTTGATCCAGAAGGCGTTTGGGCAGGGCATGCCCTGGAAATTGCGGTGTGGAGCGGCACCAACTGGAGATTCCAGCCGCCTCAAAGCGGCTGGCGGACCTGGGGACAAGAAGAACAGGAGTTGCGTGTCTGGTCGAACGATTCCTGGGTAAGCATCGGCCCCTTGCCAGACAGTGTTGAATCGATAGAAATCGGTCAGCTCGGCGTGGGCACACCGGTTGACCCCACAAATCCTCTTTCGGTTCAGGGCGACAGCACCTTATTCACGAACGACGGAGCGGGGCATCAGGTCAAAATCAACAAGGCCCAACAATCCGACACAGCGGCACTTCTGTTCCAATCGAACTGGGTTGGCCATGCGGAAATGGGCCTAAGTGGCAGTCACAACTTCTCAATCAAGGTCAGTCCCGACGGTACTAGTTGGCGACAGTCCATGGAGATTGATGCCACGCAAGACCATATCTCGTGGACGCCAGCAACAGACATCACGATGCGATTGAGCGCAACGGAACTGACTGTCGATGTACCCATCGAGGGCAATTCGGTTCAGGCAGACAGTCTAGATGCAGATCCTCTAAAACTGCTAAAACCGGGTGCATTTGGGTTGGGGCGACGGCCGATACTCGTGTCCTCATCGGATGATCTCGACACGACCGAAAACGTTGTCCACTTCTTTGGAAATGCATCAGTAGGCGACGTTCCGACCAACTCTCCATCGACGGGTGCCGCGTTTGTAGGTCTTAACCTTCCCGTCACAACCAATCGAACAATTCAATTGCTCGGCTCATGCAGCGCTGACAGGCTCTATTTTCGGCGAAAAAACCTTGATTGGTTTGATTGGGTCGAAGTTTGTCATTCGGGCAATATTGTCGGTGTCACATCCGAAAATGCTGGCCTGCCAACCGGTGCCGTCATCGAGAATGGCAGCAACACAAATGGCACATACACTCGCTGGGCGGATGGCACCCAGATTTGCACAAACGACAATGCCGCAATCGCAATTCCCGCAGCGGCTTTCGTTGGAACGATCACCAAAATTGACAACGACAAGCTTTGGATTGGGCGTTGGTTTTAAGAGAGGTACCTCATGAAAATTCGACTTTCCCCACAACGGTGTGACGCGCAACTCCACTTGGCACAAGAAGGTGATACGCTGTTCATTAACGAAGAACCTTTCGATTTTTCACAAATCCCGGAAGGCGCAACACTTCCCTGTCACGCTATTCAAACTGAGTGGATTGTGTCGGATGTTCTGCGCCAAAACGGAGAGCTTTGTCTGACGCTGCTTTTGCCGCACGGCGCTTCTGCGCCGGCTGAAACACTTTCACCAGCAACAATTATCACCCAGGACGGCGAAGTTCCTTTGCCCCCTTATGACGCGATTGAGGAGACTCCGAATGTCGAACATTGATATGAGCTTGTTGATTTCCGAGGAAGAAACCCAATCCTTGGCCAGTCAACAAAAGCAAATGCAAACCAACGCAGAAGCGCGCGCTTATTTGGAGAGCACCGATTGGTATGTACTTCGAGAGGCTGAAACAGGAGTTTCAGTGCCCATTGATATTCGAGCTAAGCGCGCATCGTGCCGCGATACAATCGTAAGCTAGGTCCACACAACGCGAGACCGCCAAGGCCTTCAATCGACACCTTCGAAATCGCGCTTACTTTAGTTGAACCAGCTCCGCTGTAAGGCGTCGGCCGGCGCGCAACCAGAAATCCCAATTCAGGTGGTTTCGGAACACATCAGGTCTGCTTTCTGCTGATGCTGTCAGAGAGAAACTGGCCTGATGTCCATTTCGCCTTTGGCTCAAAGACTCGTTCAATGTTTCAAAATGCGTTTCCAGGCGCTTGTATTCTTCGCTGCTGAAAACACATGGCTTGATTTCTTGGCCATAATGATTGCGGATGGCATCTCCGGTCAAAGTGACAAGCCACCCCGGCGCAACATGCGGTTCCGAAAGGACATTTGCGGCAAAACTTGCCAGCGACAAAGGCGAGACATTCGATGCCCCCCCATTGACCGGCGCCAGATCCTCAACCTCGATTGGCACGTTCAAATGCGCCAGAAAGGCCCCGATAATGCCCCCTTTGGCGCTGCGGCACGTTTCATAGTCCAGAAATGTGATCTCATCCGGTGAAAACGATTGTTCCAGATGGTCCAGAAGCCGTGTGTAGTCCACCCACAGCCCATCGCAGATACCGGATTTCATGGCCTGCCGCGCAAATTCAGAGGGGCGCGGGGGGTTCTTGATCTTCGATGTTTCGAGATACACCGATTGCAAAAACTGCCATTGAATACGCAGTGTACAGAGCACCTCGATCTCATCAAAACCAGACAGGGCCTCACGAACGGCCTGAAAATCCACAAGTGCAGCGGGATCACCTCTGGAGAATTCTTCACTGCTCAAAAACAGCGTGACATCTTGGTCTGAATACATGTCATTGAGTTGCTGCAACGACCCTAAACTTCCACTTGGAAGACGATAAACTTCCGGCAGCCAACCCCAATCCATCACAAGACCATGATGCCCGGTCACATTCCCCAACCGCGGGTAAACCAAACCATGCTCAGCCAACAAGCCCGCGTTCTGGTGAAACGTGTCCTGAATTGTTGTGGTCGCTGTTTTGTGGGTGCCGATATGCAATACAACTTTGGACATTGTTCTCTTTTGCTTCCTGATATGGGTCAGTTTCACTCAATAAGAGGCGCTCTTTGGTGCATGAGTCGTCTAATTTCACAATTTTGACAAGCGTGCACTTTGCTTTGAAAAACAGACTTCCAATCGTGGAATAATTTTCCCTGTAAGAAATTTCACCTGTCGGTACCTACGGAGAAGTAGCCGCAGCACAATGGGCACTTGGTAAATAGATCCGAACTTTGAGCACTTAGAACAAACTCACCTCCGAAGGTCAAAGTTGGTTCCCAAAAAATAGTGTGGCTTAAGCGAAGAATTTCTTATTGATGGCCTGGGCGGATTTAGTGAAAAGGTCGAACTACTGCAGTGTTCAATTTTTGAGCAGACCGGCTAAGCAACGAAAGGTGTGTCCGCAACCTATCTTGTGCGCGAACCAGAAACGAACTCGACAAGTTTTGTTCAAATGGTGCGCAAAGTGCGGAGGCTGACATCTCGGATGAATCAGTTGAAAGAACACCCTTATTCAGAAACTGAAAACTGCGGATTCAATCCATGGATGCTCCTCAATGAGTATGAATAACGACCTGTTCACTGCCTATAATTTGATAGCTTTCTAGGATTTCGTGAACCTCTAGCCGAAATTTTTAGTCCTCTCGGATGTCTTATTCTGAACCTCTATTGAATTTTTCTGTTGTCGCGTACTAGAATTTGTTCAAATGTGTAGAAAATTAACCTCACCAACGGAGAAGAAGTTTGACCATTTCAGAATATAAGATTGTAAGAACCGGTAAATCTGAAGAGTTTGTTGACCTGATCAATGAAGCGATACTCGAAGGCTGGCAGCCGCACGGCTCAATGTCGATCGGACCACGTCCAGATGGATTTCTCTTTATCCAACCTATGGTTAAGATAGAAGACTAACAATATCTTTCTGCTTTTGGCCGCCTTTGTTGGGCGGTCAAAAGTTTGCAGTATGTGGTTTCAGTTTGCCGTAGTACTGTTGATTTATCACCTGTATTCCGCTGGCCCTTTATTTTGGCCCAGTCATAGTTTCTGATCGGAATATTGACCCCAAATTTCCTCAAGCGTTGCACAAGTTAATTGAGATTACACTTTGAGAATTAGGCTATTCGATAATTCTTAACTTTTCTGCGAACCCTAGCAATATCTGATTGTCCAACTTTGGGAACAGTGTTTACACACGAAACTGGGACAACTTTATGTCGGCAGGAAGAGATTCCACCGATCAATTCAAGAAACAATCAGACAAAAACCCGCATGCGGAAAGATTTAGACTGAGAGCCAACCGTATCAAATTTTTGTTGGCGCCGCTTTAGCTAAGTGTGGGGAAATCGTCGAACGGAGCAATGTTGTTTAGCTCTCTTGCTTCAATCCACCCCAAGTTGTCATTCACCCAGCCTTTGTACGCTGCTTCGGCCTTCGCATGTAACTCATCATTCCAAAAGCAACTTTCACCGATTTCGGACGTCGGCAATTCAAAATCCAAGCTTTTCAGCGTCGAAAGACTATTTCTCAAGAAACTATCTCGTTGTTCCGAGCTTTGCCAAAAAGAGAACTTTTTTGTACCACCAAACAAATAGGCAGACGTATCTTGCAATGCAAAAAGCCATCTTCTTTTGCGTTCAATATCTTGCATGCTTTCAGCATCCATTTTGGACCGCTGAAGCCACATAACTGCTTGCTTGTTTAGAGATGCTCTCAAGTTACCAGAAGGCTCATCCAATGACACTGGGACTTCGAGCTGACTAAAAAAGTAAGACAGCAATCCCTCTTTGCAAGCCTGCTCGAAACTTAGTGCCGAAACAGGAAAAAAGTTTGAAAACAAATCAATCTGCAGCTGATAATTGTACATCTGCTTTTGGTTTCGAACAGTCGTATCAAACGTCTGAAACCTGACCGAATTGGCTATCACTTCTCCATAAAGAGACTCGGCAAACAAATCTGGCCGCCTAAACAGTAAAGCGATTTCGGCGTCAAATTCGGCAAAATACTCTGCCAATCGCGCAAGGAAGAGTCTTCTTCGTTCAAGAAGAGGCAAATCTCCCGAAGCGGTTTCATCAAAATGGCGATAGATGGATTCGGCACTTATTATGACAGTATCAAAATCCCGGCCAACTTTGTTAAGATGTGTAAAAAACTTGTCGAGATTTTTCTTTTGATTGTCTTTCTGTTGAGCAATACAGCGAGCAAGTGCAAAATGAGCATTGACGCTTTGCTCTTCCGGCCTGTTTTTGTAAAAATACTCCCAACAAACAGGGTAATATACACCTTTGGCAGCCATCATTTCCGTATTGGCCGCCATTGACCTTTGAAGAGATGTTGTCCCGGTTTTGTGTGTACCAGCGTGAATGATCAATCGTGTCAAAAGAAAAACTCTCCAGTTAAGGTCAGCGGCGTTTGGCCAGCACCTCATTGATGGGTCGATATAGACTTAGCGCTGTTTTCGTCTGCAAATATGGAGAAATGTATGCGTTGTGGCGTGTAACAGTGTATGTTTCCGAACGTTTGATTGAAACGTTTTCACCAGTGAAGCGGTTCATCATTTTTTGGTCAAAACCAAGAGCGCCATAGCTCAGAATGGTTTGATCAAAAAACTCTGATACACGAGCGACAACGCTTTCTGAAATCATATGCGGATGAAGGCCGATCAACTCATTGTTTTGCCATTTCTCATCTACCGCCAAGTCTTTTAGCGGCGCGTTACGTCCAACATAAACCAAAATTTTTGGCACGGTGATTTGAGACGCAAGCAACTCAAATTGCTTAATGAAGGTTTCTCTAGTCTCAGCAACCAAAGCGTGGAACTCTTCACGAGGCAGCTCATTGGCCAAGTCTTTGTAAGCGGCGTGCCCAAGAATAATCTGCCCCTTTTTGGACCCCTGTAGCATCTCGACTTTTGTCAGCCCTTCCACCGTCGACATGTATGCGTTCTCAACAGATGACCGTGCAGACATAACCTGAACTACACAACAATCAGTTGAATTAACATAGTCTAAAACGGCTTGCTGCTTTGAGTAGAACCCAGGACCGGCTCCGCCACGACCGAAATTCAGTACGCGAGCAGACAACATTTCGCCCAAAAGATTGGGAAACGGGTATTTGCAAAAAGCTCCGAATGTCTGCGCCGCTCCAAGAAAACTGATACTTGGCGTAGACGCATGCAAGGGCCACTGAGGTCCACGCAAGGTAAAGTCTACACCCGGCAAAGTGTAAAGGTCATATTCAGCCACATGGCTGCTTTCCATATGGTAGTTTAAAGTCATTCAAGCGACCCCATTAGAATTGATTTTTATCAAAAATGGCAACGTCATCGTAGTTGGAAACGAGATCGGCGTTGGTCTTGTCTTTTTGCTTTTTCAGCCCAATCGAGATTGCGCTTTTCGGAGCTGGCGTGTCCATGATGCTAGAAATTGCTGCTACACATTCGTCGACAGAAACTGCCAGATCTTCATAGAAAACTTCGTGATAGTCGGCATCCCCAAAACGAGCGCGCGTCGCGTCAATAAAGGCGGACTGCTTGCTGATGAACGCCTGCAATTCTTCGGCATCGATTACCAAAGGCTGGACTTCCACCGGCTCGCCTTTTGAGCCGAATTGCTGCCACTTACCTGTTTGAGACGCAACTTTGTGAGACAGGAAAACGTCAAACGGATTACGGCGAATGAGATGGATCACTCGGTTATTGTCGTGAAAATGGCTCCAAAGGGCATTGTCGCTATCAACGTGGTAATAGAAAATCTTAGCCAAAGCGACACGTTCTTGTTCGCTACATTTTTGAGTTATCTGCTGCCAGAGGCCTAATGGGTTGGACCCAACCAGCTCTACGACCTGATCTTTATTGAGACCTAGAAGCTCTTCTAGCTGAGGGAAGCTATCGCCCGCGGGCCGAAAAATTTCTTTCACAACGAAAGCGTCTGTGAAGCACTTGGCAAATACGGAAAGAAAATAGTTTGTGCCTGAGCGGGCAGAAGAGATCAGGATATTACCCTTTTTCATTTTTAGTCCTTACTCACGTTGAGAATACGGCGTTTGCCCAATGCTTTTTCCTTCGCATATTCATGCATGCAAGTGAACCTTTCTTCGCACATAAATTGTTTTGGTGTTCGATTTCGGCACTACACCGAACAAACCCACAAAAGCGATCATATTAGAGGTCATCTTATTCGACGGTTGGGATCATTGCTATGCTACTCAATGACATAGCATTGGCACCTGTTGAATTTCGCCCATTTATTAATCACCTCATTGCCAGGCCATGTTCAGGACTGGTGGAATTCCGCCTAAGTTCGGTAAATACCACGAAGCATTCGCGCATTATTGGCGGTTGGATTGGAAAATTCGGGAATATTAAACTCACAGCAACACATTCAGTTCTTGAGGATTATGCAGAGACAAGGGTATTGAACCAAAACCGCCTAGAGTTAAGGCGCGCAATCCATAGCGGAAATCGAATGCAAATACCCACTCCTGCTTCTTGTGGCACACCGAGAACAGCCATCTTGCTCGCGACGTACAATGGCGCGACAAATCTGCAGGAGCAACTCGACAGCATCGCCAGCCAAAGCATAAAGCCAGATCTTGTTTTGATCAGCGATGATGGCTCAAAAGATAAGACACAGGACCTTGTGAAGGCCTTTATGTCGACGCATCCGGACATGGAGATCTCCTTGCTCGAGGGGCCTTGCAAAGGGGCGGCGCGTAACTTCCTTCACTTGGTCTGCGAAGTTCCGGACTGGATAGATTTTGCCGCCTTTTCCGATCAGGATGATGTGTGGCTTGACGACAAGACCGAGCGCAGCTTGCGGGCTATTGAACGCGCTTCGGAGCCTGACACCCCTATTCTCTTTTGTGGTCGCACATGGGTTTGTGACAAAAACCTCAACGACAAGAAGCTTTCCCAATTGCGCCAAGATCCAAGCTTCAAGCACGCCTTGGTTCAAAACATCGCTGGCGGCAATACGATGACGATCAATCGCGCCGCGATTGATTTGCTACAGGTATCCTGTCGAGAAGCCCGCAAGTTGGTCATTCATGATTGGTGGGCTTATCAAATCATCACCGGCGTGGGGGGCACTGTGCTTTATGATCCCGAACCGCTGCTGTTGTATCGTCAACACGAAGATAACGTAATCGGAGCCAACAATGGGCTCTTGGCCAGAATACGGCGCATGCGGTATATTTGGAAAGGCCGTTTCAGGTACTGGAACACCCTGAACATCAAAGCCCTCAATGCCTCTGCCCACAGATTAACATCCGAGAACCGCGAAATTTTGCGGATTTTCGAAGATGGCCGCAATGGCGGTCTGTTAAAGCGGATCGGCATGGTCCATCGCACAGGCATTCGCCGCCAGGGCCTCGAAGGAAAAATCGCATTGTATGTCGCCGCAATTTTGCGAAAGCTCTGATTGCGAAGAAGTATGGGAACCGCAAATGGCCAAAAGACTTTTTGACATTGTTCTGGCGCTGGTTTTGTCGGTCATTTTTGCCCCTATCCTGATCATCTTGATTATCGCGATAAAGCTGGATGACTTTGGCCCCGTGTTTTATGTGTCCGAAAGAATGCGCGCGCCCGGACGTCCCTTTAAACTCTGGAAGCTGCGCACGATGCGCGCCGATCCAAACGACAGCGGTGCCTCTGGCGCATATAAAAGTGCCCGAATAACCCGTATCGGGCGGCTCTTGCGCAAAACACGTGGCGATGAAATTCCCCAGCTCTGGAATGTTCTAAAAGGCGACATGAGCTTTGTCGGGCCTCGCCCTCCTTTGCGACTTTATGTCGAAAAATTTCCTGCACTTTATGGTGAGGTTTTGAAATGCCGGCCTGGGATCACCGGGCTTGCCTCCCTGCTATACCATCGTCACGAAGACTGGCTTTTGTCGCGCTGCACCACGGCCGAAGAAAATGAGGCTGTCTACACCCGATCCTGCGTTCCCCAAAAGGCGCAGCTGGACTTGATTTACAGGGACAATCAAACCCTGTGTTTCGATCTTTGGATTATTTGGCGCACCGCCGCAGGTGTTTTTTCCCACAAATAGGCCCTTGAAGCGCGCGCCTTGGCAATGGACGCATGCCTCGGGATGCCCTATCCAGAAAAGATGCAAACCCGAGCACAAAAGCGGATACCCAAATGACCCAGACTGGCGCACCGATCATCACCCCTGTCATTATGTGCGGCGGCTCTGGAACACGGCTATGGCCTTTGTCTCGCAAGAGCTTTCCAAAACAGTTTGCCCGCCTCACTGGCGACCAAAGCCTGTTTCAGGCCTGTGCCGCACGCATGACCGGCGATGCCTTTGATGCCCCTTTGGTTCTCACAAACTCGGATTTTCGTTTCATCATCACTGAACAATTGATGGATGCGGGCATTGCACCCGGTCCGGTGCTGATCGAACCCACGGGCAAAAACACCGCGCCGGCAGTATTGGCCGCCGCTTTGTATCTGCATTCGAAGAACCCGGATGCCATCATGCTTGTGGCCCCGTCAGACCACGTCGTACCGGACATCGAAACCTTCCATGAAGCCGTGAACGAAGGTCTGCGTGTTGTCCAGGAACAAGGGCACCTTGTCACCTTTGGCATCACTCCAGACCGTCCCGAAACCGGATACGGATATCTTGAACTCAGTGCCCAGCCGGACGGCTCGGGTGTTGCCATACCTCTAAGCCGCTTTGTCGAAAAGCCCGACGCAGCAACAGCCACACAAATGCTGGCCGAGGGCAATTACCTTTGGAATGCAGGGATATTCCTGTTCTCGGTAAAAACAATCATTGCCGCGTTTGAGGCCTATGCCCCGGAGTTGATGCCTGCAGTCGCGGCGTCGGTCGACAAAGCCGAGGTCGACCTTGGATTTTTGCGGTTGGACCCCGAGGCATGGGAAGACGTCGACGATATTTCCATCGATTATGCAGTAATGGAGAAAACACCGGACCTGTCGGTTGTCCCTTACAACGGTGCTTGGTCCGATTTGGGCAGTTGGGAAGCGGTCATGCGTGAAGATACACCCGATGGGGACGGTGTCGTCACGGCGGGGCCAGTGACGTCCATCGACTGTGTCGACACCCTGTTGCGCTCGGAAGATAAAGATTTGGAACTTGTCGGCATAGGGCTGGAAAATACATTGGTTGTCGCCATGCGGGACGCGGTGCTGGTGGCCGATATGGATCGCGCGCAGGACGTCAAGAAAGCCGTCTCTGCCCTTAAGGCGAAACAAGCCAAACAGGCGGAAAGCTTTGCCATGGATCACCGCCCTTGGGGGCACTTTGAAACATTGGCGCTTTCAGACCGGTTTCAGGTGAAACGCATTGTCGTAAAGCCGGGGGCCGCACTTTCGTTGCAAAGCCATGTTCACAGGTCCGAACACTGGATCGTAGTAGAGGGCACTGCACGGGTCACTGTAGATGACGATATCCGGTTGGTGAGCGAAAACCAATCGATCTATATTCCTTTGGGCGCGGTACATCGCATGGAAAACCCCGGAAAGGTGCCAATGGTTTTGATCGAAGTGCAGACCGGCACATATCTGGGTGAAGATGACATCATCCGCTATGAGGATCTTTATGCCCGCGGCCAAGGCGCCAAAGGCTGACCTCGAGACCCAGAAACCTTTAAATTTAGTGAAGCGCCTCTTTTCTGCCGCAATTCCTTAAGCGGAAGTTAAGGGCGATTTAGCACCCTCGCCAGTGGGGGCACCGTGTGTGGGAGTACGGGGTGCAAAATCTGGAATTTATAACCGCCTTGGCGGATCGAGACGACTTTTCGTTGTCCGGCGTTACGTTCATGGAGGTAATCCAACAAGAGGGTGCGACCTGGCTTCTGGTTGGGTCAACCGCCGTGAACGCGATCAGCCGTTTCCGGCTTGCTGAAGGCGACATCCTTCAGGCTTCGAGCACCTATTGGTCTACCACTGCCGGCGGCTTCACGGCTGATGACGCTCTTAGCGTATCTTTCGGCGGGCAGACCCGTCTGCTCAGCCTTGATAAACAAAACGGTTCCGTTGCGATGCAGCCTCTTTCGGCTACGGCAACGCCGTCTTCTCCCTTGCAATTGCTGGACCAAGGGGGAAATCCGGTCCTGCTCTCAAACGTGATGAGTGTTGCACAGAGTGGCACCACCTTCATTGTGGGAACAGGGCCGGACGACACAGCTATTGTAACGTATTCTCTTGAAAACACGTGGCGCGTCAGTTTGCAGTCACAGGTTTTTGACACTCCAAAATCGGCTTCTTCGGGCATCGCAAAGATTATCACGGTGCAATCAGGCGAGACCACGTTTGTGATCACCGCATCACAAGAAGAAAGCGGATTGAGCAGCTATATTCTCGGGGACGACGGGGCCCTTACGTTTTCCGACTCGATTTCCACCAGCGATGGTCTGTGGATTTCCGGTCTTGAGGATTTGGCACATGTTCAGGCGGCAGGACAGAATTTCGTGGTTGGGATTTCACCGGAGTCAAGCACGCTCAGCGCCGTGCGCCTCAATCCGATGGGGGTCTTCTTTGTGGCTGACATGGAAAATGACACCCTCGACACGCGGTTTTATCGGGCATCCGCGATGGATGTTTTTTCCATTGGTCCGCGCGATTTCATTATCGTAGGAGGTGCCGACGCCGGATTGTCTGTCTATGAAATGTTGCCCGGTGGGGATCTGCGCCATCATCTCAGCCTTGAACAAAGTAACGACTGGCACTTTGGCCCGATTGAAACCATCCGCACTGTTCAGGTTGGACAAGACATCCAGGTGTTCGTCAGCGGGACAGCACAAGGTGGCATCGCACAGTTTAGCGTCCCACTGGCGCAACTCGGAGAGCGGCTTGTTGGCTCAACGACAAATGACACCTTCGAAGGTGGCGCGTTGGACGATCTATTGATGGGGCTCGAAGGAGACGATCTTTTAACAGGCAACGATGGAAATGATACTCTGATATCTGGGACCGGGGCCGATACGCTGGTCGGGGGATATGGCGAGGACGTTTTTGTGTTCGAGGCAGACGGTCAGGACGACGTTGTGCGGACGTTCGAACATGGCATCGATCGTTTGGATCTATCGGGATGGGGGATGGTCTATGATCATCACTCGTTGAACATCCGGTCGCATAGAGACGGAGCCACAGTCTCTTGGGGTGATGAAGTCCTGCATGTCCGCACGATCGACAGCCGTGCAATTTCCGCAACAACATGGGATTCTGACGACTTCATTTTTTGAAGTCAAAATCTTATGCCAACAAATCAAACGTGGCCGAGCCGATGTGCAGGGAAATGCTACTTTGGGCCGCGCCGTCCACCAACGCCCAGATAATTTGCCCGGTAGGGCTATAGATCACAAAAACTTCGGAAATGCTGTCGAGCCCAGCGCCGGGTGTGTTGGCATAGTTGAGTTGAAACGCAGCACCGGTCGCCGTCCGATCACCAAAAACGAGATGGTCCCCTTCGGTGCTGTTGAAATCCTGAATCCAGTCCGATCCATGGTCATAAATTCCAAGGTGATAAAACGAGTCCCCGCCAAGACCACCATTCACGCGATCATACCCGAAGCCGCCGTTGATAAAGTCCTGCCCGTCGCCGCCAAACAACACATCTGAAAGGGCCGCGCCATTCAAGGCATCCTGTCCCGTTCCGCCAATCACTGTGTCCGATCCAAACCCACCCGTCAGTGTATCGTTGCCTTGATCCCCGCGCAGTTCATCGTTCCCGTACCCGCCATCAACAACGTCGTTGCCAGCGCCGGCATAAATGACATCCCGTCGGTCCTCGGATGTGGCCCCCCCGTACAGAAAGTCATCCCCCGTATCCCCGATAAGCGTGTCCGTGCCATCGCCGCCGCTGATTGTGTCGCGCCCCGAACCGCCGTCCAGAGTGTCGTCGCCGCCCTGCCCTTCAATGCTGTCATTATCAGCGCCCCCAAAGACAAAATCGTCACCTTCACCAGCAATCAACGTATCGTCACCTCCTTCTCCGAGAAGGCAGTCCTGTCTTGGTGTCCCGCGCAGAACTTCAGAAGCATCCGTGCCGGTAATGTCGTCGCCCTGTGTGACCCCATGGGTCAAAACGCCTGCACGCATTTCAAAAACCCACAGCCCAGGCTGTCCGGTATTTCCCAATTGCGATGGTAGCATTTCCAAATCGGGCAGGTTCTGCGGCGTAACCCAAGGTTCGCTGGTCGCACTCAACCCAATCTGCGCACCGATATCGTCCGGGGCTGTGCCATGTGTCCAGTCCACCCTTTGGTAGCGGAAAACAATGTCGAAATCTCCGCCACCACGATCATACAGTTGCAATTGAAAGGTGTTCAAATCCTCTGCATTGCGCCGATAGACCCCAACCCGGTGCCACGTGACGGAAACCACCGAAGATGTCGGATCGATATCGACGTAAATTGATCCGCTTTCGGGTGCCTCTCCATCCAACCGCGTGTCCACGTCCCCCCAAAATGGCGCGATCAGATGCTGTTCGGGTGCCGCGTTGGCGTCGGTGGGGGGCGCCCCATATGCAGTTCCGAATGACACGGAGCCATTTACATTCACAAAAACGGTTTCGGCCGACACCATGGTTCCGAACCAATTGATCCCGTCAGCGAACACCGCGGACAAATCCACCTGAAACGAGTCGTCGTCACCCGGAGGAACTTCAATTTCACCATACCCAACAGCCCCACCCAGACCACTGATTGCGACTCCGGTTCCTTCAATTGGCATCTCACGCTCCTGCCTTGAAAATCACAGGCAAAAGGGTGCAACAAAGCGCTTATAGAAAGGTATAGGTGGCTTTGGAAAAAGAGATCGTGGTTAACCGCGCAAGGGTTATGCGCCAGCATTCGTGGCTTTTTCCGTGTTCCAACATCTGTTCGCCAGCCTTCGGGTCATACGTA
This sequence comes from Shimia thalassica, assembly GCF_001458215.1. GTDB lineage: Bacteria > Pseudomonadota > Alphaproteobacteria > Rhodobacterales > Rhodobacteraceae > Shimia > Shimia thalassica. The sequence goes on from NZ_CYTW01000004.1 coordinate 236,458, forward strand.
CCCATGCATTGTGGGGAAGATCATTTCTAAAGTGTGTAACCTTGTGACCTTCGGTGCCTGTAATCGCGAACTCTGGCTGAAACGGTAAACGGCGTTGGCGCAAGGCTTCGTTGCTCTTTTCAAAATGCTCGGCGAGCATCTGAAATTCCCACTTGTTGAAAATGCAGGTTTTGCGCTTTTCCCCAAGATCAATGTCCAGAACCGCCTCTGCGGTCTCGGTCAACCACTTTGGTGCGACCCCGCTAGGGGACACCAAATTGGACATCCAGCTGGCCATCGGGTCAGGCGAAACATTCGAGGCCCCACCATTCACGGTTTCCAGATCTTCAACGGTCAAGGCTGGGCAATATCGGGCAAGATAGGCACCGATGATGCCGCCCTCTGCCTGTCGCAATGAATCGAAATCAAGAAACGTTATTTCGGTTTCGTCAAACGCCAACAAAAGCTGATCTAGCAAGAAATTGTAGTCGATCCAAAGGTCTTTCCAGATGCCATTCTTGATGCTCGGGTCGACGATTTTGTCCGGGGTGGTCGGGATCTGGTTCTTTGACAGCTCTTGATAGACAGATTGCAGATACTGCCATTGTGCCCGCAAGGTGCAGACCACTTCGATTTCGTCAAAACCACTTAGAAGCTTGCGAACCTCGACAAAATCCACATTCGCGGACGTGCCACCACGCGAGAATTCTTCACTGCTCAAGAATACCGTTTTGTCTTGTGGACCGTATTCTTTTGCAATTTGCAAAAACGCTTTGCGGCTGCCCTCTTTCAACCGGTAAATTTCCGGAAGCCGTCCCCACGCAAACACAAGACCATGATGCCCCGTAATCTTTGGGCCTGCCAAACGCGGATAAACAAGACCCGCTTCCGCCAGTTTTTCAGAATTCTGATAAAACGTATCTTGAATTGTGGTTGTGGCGGTTTTGTGCGTGCCTATGTGCAGGACGACTTTTGACATTTAGGCTACTTGCTCCTGAACATCTTCTGCAGGAGACGTCGCGATACGAGATTTAAGAACCTGAAGGTACTGATCCCCGTATTTATCGCTCGGCTCAAGAATGGCTTTTTCGGCCCATTCGTTCCAGGCATTGATAAACAACTCGCCGCGATACGACCCCTCAATACGATAGGCTTTCACTTCGTCCAGCCAGTGTCCGAAGCTGGCCGGGTTAGCACCATAGGCAATGTGCGCGCTCAGACCACGCCGCGCGGTGTTGTCCCAGCTGGGCATCACACCACAGATCGTGTTGTCCGGCAGATTCTCGAGATAGGACTCGGAGACTGAATTCTTGATGACTTTGTTATAGTCATAAACCAGCCCTTCGAATCCACCAGCCACAGGACGGTTGAGTTGGTTCCCTTGCGGTCCACCAAACAAATAGTCCTCACCTGTCACCATGCCGTGGGGCGGCATCTCGATCCAGAAATCGAATACGTCATCTTCGACCGCGGATTCTCCCGAGATGTGGAAACACACTGCGCCAAGCTCGACTTCACCAATTCCGGCCTTGCGCCAAGCATCGCGCATACGCTCAACACTGCCTTTGGGGTCGGGCATGTCTTCGGGCCGGTAGATCACAAAACGCGGGCGCACACCGTCTGGGCGTTGATAACGGGCATCCTGCATATAGGGCAGCGAATCGTTCACCAACTGCTCTTCGAAGCCTTTGGCATAAGTCTGCTCGAGCAGGACCGTTCCCGACAAACCATCCCAGTTACGACGCCAGCTTTCATTTGCCCAACACAGATAAAACGGGAAGTCGACATCAGGCCGCGCCAGCAGGCGATCAAGCGGCTCTTCAAGAACACGGCGTCCGTCGAACCAATAATGATAGACGCAGAAAGCATCGATTCCCGCATCCCGAGCAAGCTCGGCCTGTTGGCCCAACACTTCGGTCACACGCAGGTCATAGTATCCAAGATCAGATGGCAGCAAAGGCTGCGTATGGCCCGGGAACATCGAGTGGGCGGTAATTGTACCGCGCCATTCAGTAAATCCTTTGCCCCACCAAGCGTCATTCTCGGCAATGGGGTGGAACTGTGGAAGATAGAAAGCGCTCGTGAACGTAGGTGTCGCCCCTTTTCGGGCGGTGAGTTTACGCGTTTCAAGCTGGGTTGTCTGCAAGATGTCCTGATCTGCTGCCAGCGCAAGGAATCCCATGACACGCTCAAGCGAATGGGCAACCGTACCGTCAACCTGAGCGCATTCGACATCAAACTCTGCCTCAAGCAGGTGCAACGCTTTGAGCAAACGCAAAATCGAAGGTTTCACCCAATAGATCGATCCTGCAGGGAACGACAAATGTGACCCGTCAATTTCCATCTCAAGCCGGCGCAACAGGGATTGGGTCATCTCTATGTTAGAACCCCACCACTCGAGGCCGGTAAAGTGCTGGCCATCCGCGACCCAGAAGCCAGCCTTGGGATCGGCCACAAAGGTTTCGAGCATCTGATCGAGGTTTTCTTCTGGCAAAATGCCGTTGATCAGATGACGACGCCAAACGTCACCATCTTCACGGTGGGGCGATTTCTTGGTGTGGATTTTGCAAACGGCTTCGTATTTGTCGAAAGCGCCAGCATTCAGCAAATTCATGAAAGGGAGGATATCACGGCCACGGTTCTGCATCGAAACAACGGTTGCATCCGGATATTTCGCGCTGATTTCTGCCGCAAGATCGTCTGTTTGCTCGCCACGATATGTCAGTGTGACATAAAGGTCATATTCAAAATCGAGCCGCTCGAGAGTTTCGGCAAATTCAGGCCAGAGGTCCGGATAGTAGATGTGCATGACGATCGCAAAACGCGCGACATGACGATCCCCCTCGAACCGAAGCTTGGGCGTGTCTTTTTGCGGCAGTTCTTCGACTTTGGGAAGCTCTTTGGTGACCCGCTCTTCGTGACGCCCGCCAACAGAAAAATGCAGAAGCGGTGACATGCCGGTTTCGGCAACGTCCGGATTGTATCTCAAATACGCCATTGGGGAAAAATCGGGATTAGGACGTAACCCCATGCTTTCGCCGTAAACAATGTAATGCCGCAAAGGAAACTTTTGAAAAAGCTTATGCACTTGAGGGTAAGCACCACGATAATAAACCGGGTCAAAAGTGCCAGCGTTTTGTGCCTCTTTTAGCAATTGGCGCTCTTGCGAACTAAGCCAAAATATACGGCCAAATTTGCGGGCATTGGACAAAAGAGACATTTTAAAAATCCTGTAGTTTTATTGGCAAGTCGCCAATCTGCGAAATGCAATATCAATGCCAACGAAGAGAACCAAGACCTTTTGTGCTAAGCGCCTTCATCAAGAATATAACGATGGTAGCGGTTGAGCAAAAGAAAGCCGAAAAAGAGCAATACAAAGGCGATGCTATAAACATAGACAGGCGAGGCGTAATTCGCATCATACGTGGGATAGAACGCAGACCGCATTTGCATGATCACATGGGCCATCGGATTATAGAGCAAAATCGTTCTGTATGGTTCGCCGACCTCATCGATCAAAAAGAAAATGCCGGAAATAATAAACATGGGACGATTAATAATTGACCAAATCGACGTCCAGATTGGAAAACGGCTCATCACATAGCAATTAATAACACCGATCCCAATGCCAAGCGCGATGCTCATGCCAAAGGCGTTTGTCAGCCTGACAAAGTTTACGTTAAGGTGCAAACCGCCGATGACAATCAGCCCCAAAATAAAAATACCAAAGACCAAAGCATTGGTTAAGGAAGACAAAACCGCACGCCCCGCGATCGCATCAACATAGGTAACATTCGGATATGCCAGCAAATTTTTGTTAAACTTGATCGCTTGACCCACCTTCATTGTCATGTCGTTATACATGATAAAAGGAAAATAACCTGTCGCATAAAACAACGGAAAGCTGACGCCCAGTGCCGGAGAGCGAAGCGCGTACGAAAAAACGACAGTCATCAATGAAATAGCCAATACAGGCTCTAGAATGGCCCAGATATACCCGCCAGGCGACCGCCCATAAGTGGTCGACATTTCACGAAAGATTAGGGCAATTACGGATCGTGTAGTAGAAAAACTACGTTTGGAAACTAAGGTTGTCACCTTTTAGTCCTCATTCAGAATAGAACCTCACACAAAGAATTTGCAAGTGAGACCGTTTTTAATATTCCTTAAAGGAACACTTCTTGTATGACGATGTCAAAATCTCTGATGCATGAGCGAGGAGCATAACATTTCTAAGCTACCGCAAGAGCAGCCCGCAAACCGGCCTGCCAATCAACCCGCCGCCAAGGCTGCTCAACAGCCCGCCAACCCCAACAAACCGAATGCTGGGCCAAACCCGCCCAACGCGAAGCCTCAGCAACCAAGACCTAAAGCACCGGGTCCTGCGAAGCCCGCGAGCCCGAAAAAGCGGCATTGGGGGGTTCTCACAAGCTTTTTGCTATTTGTGATCGCACCTTTGGCTGCGACCATCTATTACCTCTTTGTCATTGCTGAAGATCAATATGCATCCTTTGTCGGCTTCGCGATCAAATCGGAAGAAGCTTCCTCTGCGACCGACCTTTTGGGCGGATTGTCGAGCCTGTCAGGATCAAGCTCGTCAGACACGGATATCTTGTACCAGTTTATCCAAAGTCAGGATCTGGTGGATCGCATCAACCAATCCATTGATCTGGAAACGATCTTTTCGCGACCTGAGAACGACCCTATTTTTGCATACGATACATCCGGAACGATCGAAGATCTCGTGGCTTATTGGCCACGGATGGTGCGGATCGAACTCGATACGAATACCAACCTGATCCTTCTGCGGGTTCATGCGTTCCGTGCTGACGAAGCACAGCTTATTGCGCAACACATCGTTGCCGAGTCCTCGGATATGATCAACCGCTTGTCGGCCATCGCGCGCGCAGATGCGACGCGCTATGCCCGTGATGACCTCGAAAAGGCGGTTGAGCGACTAAAATCCTCTCGGGAGATCCTCACAAAATTCCGTTCAGATACCCAGATTGTTGATCCTTCCGCCGACATTCAGGGGCAAATGGGTCTTTTGAACTCATTGGAAAGCCAGCTTGCCGAGGCACAGATCGAAATGAATCTGCTGCTCGATACGACGCGCGAAGGTGACCCGCGTATTACCCAGGCAGAGCGCCGTATCGAAGTCATCCAGGGCCTGATCGCAGATGAGCGCGGCAAATTCGGCTTGGGAGGTAGTGCCCGCACCGATGAACGGGATTATTCGACATTGATCGGCGAATTCGAGCGTTTGATGGTTGATCTTGAGTATGCTCAAAAAACCTATCTCGGGGCGCATGCCGCGTTTGATGCCTCCATCGCAGAGGCCGCGCGCAAGAGCAGATATCTGGCGACATTCACACAGCCCACACTGGCCGAAAGCCCCAGATACCCTCAGCGCGAAGTACTGGCATTTATTGTCGGGGTGTTCTTGCTGCTCGGATGGTCCATCGCCGTTCTGATCTTCTACAGCGTACGGGATCGCCGATGATCGAGTTGCGGAACCTGAACAAGACCTACCGAATAAACGGAGTTGTTAAACATGTTGCCCGAGATGTCAGTTTCACTTTCGCTTCTGGCGAAAGTGTTGGGCTGATCGGGCGAAATGGCGCGGGCAAATCAACCATGCTCAAGCTGATTGCGGGCACCATCCCGCCTACATCCGGACAAATCATCACAACCGGCAGCGTTTCGTGGCCGGTTGGGTTTGCCGGCAGCTTTCATGGAGACCTGACCGGCGCCCAAAACGTAAAATTCGTTGCGCGGATTTACGGCGTCGACACCACCGAGATGATCGTCTTTTGCCAACAATTCGCGCAAATCGGGGGCCATTTCCATCTTCCGGTTCGAACCTATTCTTCGGGGATGAAGTCGCGCCTGGCATTTGCCATGTCCATGGCCATTCCATTCGACACCTATCTGATTGACGAAGTTACCGCCGTGGGGGACGCCTCTTTTCAGGCAAAGAGTTCCGCCATTTTGCGGGATCGCTTGAAAACAAGCGGGGCGGTCGTTGTCTCCCACTCACCCAAATTGCTCGAGGAACTGTGTACGTCGGGTGTGGTTTTGGACAACGGGCGGATGTTTTATTACGCAAGAATCAAAAAGGCGCTTGAGCACCACGATCACCTGATGAAAGGCAACCTTCCTCCTTGGTTAAGCTAATATCGGCGATGAAACATTGAAACGTGCTGACGTAAGCCGTACATGCACAACATCTGTAATCCTGAGGCTCAGATGGTAAACTACCTTTATCAAGGCGATATTCCCGAAGATCTGAACCTCGGATCTGTTGTGGCGATTGATTGCGAGACGATGGGTCTGAACCCGCATCGCGACCGCCTTTGTGTTATCCAGATGTCTGGCGGCGACGGCAATGCGCATCTGGTTCAAGTCGCCAAAGGCCAGTCTGAAGCCCCAAACCTTTGCAAGATGCTCCAAGATCCTAATGTGCTTAAGTTGTTTCATTTTGGACGTTTCGACATTGCCGCAATGTATAATACTTTTGGCGCGGTGACCGCTCCGGTTTACTGTACCAAGATCGCCTCAAAGCTGATCAGAACGTACACGGATCGCCACGGGCTCAAGAATCTTGTTCAAGAGCTGTTGGGCGTCGACATCTCGAAACAGCAGCAAATGAGCGATTGGGGCGCTGAAAAGCTGACCAAAGCGCAGCTTGATTATGCCGCTTCAGATGTATTGTATTTGCATCGACTGAAAGAAGAACTGGACAAGAGGCTAGACCGAGAAGGTCGAACTGAAATGGCAAATGCCTGCTTCGAGTTTCTTCCCATGCGAGCCCGCCTTGATCTCGCGGGTTGGCCCGAACAGGATATTTTTGCGCACTAATGACTGACTCTGCACAATTTTTGGACACAGCACGCCGTGTCATTGCAACCGAGGCCCGCGCCTTGGACCAGCTTGAATCGAGCCTTGGAGAAGAGTTCAACGCCGCAATCGAGATTATGCTCTCGGCGACAGGGCGCGTGATCATCTCGGGCATGGGAAAGTCGGGCCATATCGCGCGCAAGATCGCAGCCACCCTGGCCAGCACAGGAACGCCCGCCCACTTTGTGCACCCCGCCGAAGCAAGTCATGGCGATCTTGGCATGATGGCCCAAGGCGATGTCGCACTTGTTTTGTCCAACTCGGGCGAAACACCAGAACTTGCCGACGTCATCGCCTATACACGGCGCTTTAACATTCCGATGATTGGTATCGCGAGCCGTCCTGAATCAACCTTGATCAAACAATCCGATGTCGGGCTTATCCTGCCGCGTGTCGATGAAGCATGTGGAACGGGCGTTGTTCCAACCAGCTCGACAACGATGACGCTCGCACTGGGCGATGCTCTCGCGGTTGCACTGATGGAGCACCGGAAATTCACCCCTGAACATTTTCGCGAATTCCACCCGGGCGGAAAACTTGGGGCGCAATTGAGCCGCGTTCAGGATCTGATGCACAAAGGCGACGCACTGCCCGTTGTTCCTTTTGACACGCCAATGTCCGATGTTTTGCTGGAAATCAGCCGCAAAGGGTTTGGTGTTGTCGGCGTCACGGATGTGGACGGCACGCTGCAGGGCATCATCACCGATGGTGACTTGCGTCGCCATATGGAAGGTCTGCTTGACCTGTCTGCAGAAGAAGTGATGACCAAAAGCCCGACGACAATCACGCCAGAGTCCCTTGCAGAAGAAGCAGTTGCTGTCATGAACAGCCGCAAGATTACCTGTCTGTTTGTTATTGACGCTGAGGGTCCCGCGATCCCCAAAGGGTTGTTGCACATTCATGATTGTTTGCGCGTGGGGTTGGGATGATCCGGCGGGCGGCCGCATGACATATTCCCACTTTGTAAACACACTCAAAGTGGTGCTGTCGCTTCTGGCGCTTGCCCTACTGTCCACTCTTTTTCTGGTGCAGCAAAAGGTTGGTGAAGGCGAATCAACCATTCCTTTTGCCGACATTGAGCTGGAAAAGAGATTGAAAGGGCAGCAAGTGACAGCGCCTTTCTTCTCTGGCAAAACCAGTCAGGGCCATCTTGTGGCATTTACAGCAGAGACCGCGCATCCAGACGAAAACGACGCCGGTCAATCCGAAGCCAAAACCATGACGGCGCAAATCGATCTTGCCGACGGCTCACGTCTGAGCCTTGCGTCGGATCGGGCCCTTATTCACAACCAGTCACACAATGCCACACTTGATGGAAACGTTAAGATCGTCAGCTCGAACGGCTACACCATCAATTCAGAAACCTTGATTTCGAACATGCGGGAATTGCAGATCGAAAGCCCGGAAACCGTAACGGGAACCGGCCCCGCAGGTGATTTCACGGCTGGACGGATGCAAATCAAAAATGGCAAAGAAGATGATGAAGTCTATTTGTTTTTCACAAACGGTGTGAAGCTGATATACACTCCAGAAAAATAAACGGGAAAGCTGCCTTGCCGTTCAAAGTTATAGTTGCCTCTTTGTTGCTGTGCGCGCCTATTGCCGCGTTTGCGCAAAATTTTCAGGTTGCCTTCGGTGGAATGCAACAAGACACCACACTGCCTGTCGAAGTCACATCCGACAGCCTCTCTCTCAACCAAAAGGACGGGAGCGCCATCTTTGATGGCAATGTTCTTATCGTGCAGGGCGACATGCGCCTCTCTGCGCCGGTGGTGAACGTATTTTACAACCCCGATTCCCAAGGCATAGCCCGCCTGTTGGCAACGGGCGGTGTTCTTCTGATCAAAGCCGAAGACGAAGCAGAGGCAGATCAGGCGGAATACAACGTCGAAGACGGCACCATTGAAATGACCGGCAATGTTTTGCTGAGCCAAGGTGTGAACACATTGGCATCCGACCGAATGACCGTTGATCTGGAAAGCGGCGCGGCCAAAATGCACGGTCGAGTAAAGACCATCATGCGGTCTGGAGACAACTGATGGCCCAACCGGAACTCACCGTCACTGAAGGCCATTCGGGGCTGAAGGTAGAAAACCTTCGCAAAAGCTATCGAAAGCGTGTTGTGATCCGGGATTTCAGCATGGAGCTTCAGCGTGGCGAAGTTGTCGCGCTGTTGGGACCAAACGGCAGTGGCAAGACAACCACGTTTTACTCGGTCGCAGGCCTTGTTGTGCCTGAAGGCGGGCGCGTGACGATTGATGGCCGCGATGTCACCACGCTGCCGATGTATCGACGCGCCAAACTGGGAATCGGTTATCTTCCGCAAGAGATGTCGATTTTCCGCGGTCTGAGCGTCGAAGAAAACATCACAGCCATTCTCGATATCTCTCAAAAGGACCGTCACAAACGTCGTGAGCGCCTTGAGGAGCTTTTGTCAGAGTTCTCGATCGAACACCTCAGACGCGCCCCAGCACTGGCTTTGTCAGGTGGGGAACGTCGTCGGGTCGAGATCGCTCGCTGCCTTGCTGCAGATCCAAAATACCTTCTTCTGGATGAACCTTTTGCCGGTGTTGATCCCATTTCTGTCGGCGAAATCAGACACTTGGTTGCTGACCTCAAGAAACGCGGAATCGGTGTTTTGATCACCGACCACAATGTCCGCGAAACCCTGGAAATCGTTGACCGCGCCTACATCCTTCATGACGGAAAAGTCCTCATGTCGGGGTCTCCCGAAGATGTGGTTGAAAACGAAAATGTTCGGCGTGTTTACCTTGGGGACAACTTCAAAATTTCCTGAGTCGAATAATTTTTTGCACATTTCGAGGGCAAAATTTTCTTCCGGATCATTGACACCCCTCGCTTGCTGTTCTCAAATACCAGTATGACATTTTTGGAACTCGCACTGCAGACTCGTGCGGCCTTTGCTAAAAGGCCCGGTCTCGGTCAAGGTTCGGAAATGTCCAATTCCAGCATTCGAAGCTAAGTCCATCCGGCGCGGTACACGCGCCCGGACCGTGTTTCGATATGTCATCGCAAAGGAGACAGAATGCGCTACCAAATTACCGGAAAACAGATTGATATTGGTGATGCCCTGCAGACTCACGTGAAAGATGAGTTGAGTACGGTTGTGAGCAAATACGCAGAGCGCCCGACCGATGCCAATATTGTATTCTCCAAAAGCGCACATGAATACGTCTGTGAGGCAACCGTTCACCTGTCAACAGGACTGACTGCACAGGCCAAGGCTCACGCCACCGAAATCTACTCGGCTTTCGACGGTTGCAACGAAAAGATGGAAAAGCAATTACGCCGTTACAAGCGCCGTCTAAAGGATCACCATCGCGATAGATCGGAACCGGTTGAACTCTTTGGCGCGTCCTCGTATATCCTCGCGTCAGAAGGGGAGACCAGCGAAGCAGAACCAGAAACGCTTCAGCCCATGATTATCGCCGAGATGGAGACCAAGATTCCATCACTGAGCGTCGGCGAGGCAGTAATGCAAATGGAATTGGCAGGTGTGCCGGTTTTGGTCTTTCGGAACGAGGGAAAAGACGGATTAAATGTGGTCTATCGCCGTGATGACGGCAATATAGGCTGGATTGACCCGCAAGGATAAAAAGACAGCGACTTAATCGGTCCCTGTCCGGAGATACAGGCACATGGACCTTTTTACGATCCTGAAGCCAGAGGCGGTCAAAGTTGTTTCGGCCGCCTCGAGCAAAAAGAGACTGCTGCACGCCATTGGTGAGCTGACAGAATCCGCTTACGGGCTGGATTCGGCACGCGTTGTCGAAGCCCTTCTCGAGCGTGAAAATCTGGGCCCAACAGGCGTTGGCCACGGTGTTGCGTTGCCACATGCGCGCATGCCCGGCTTGGACAGCGTGATCGGTGCATTCATTCTGCTCGAAAAACCCGTTGATTTCAGCGCCGTAGATCGCCAACCCGTCGACATCGCTTTTGCGCTGTTTGCCCCTGAGGACGCAGGTGTCGAACATCTTAAGGCGCTGGCATTGGTCTCAAGAACCCTGCGGGAAAGCAGCGTCTGCACAAAGCTGCGCGCGAACCCTGATCCATCGACTTTGTTCTCGATTCTTACCGAAAACAAAAACGTTCAGGCCGCTTGATCAAAAGCGGGACTCGGACCACTTTCCAAAACCAAACAACAAATAGTCGCGCTGGTAGGCTTCTTCTGCAAGCGCTTCTATTTCGTCGTCATAGATCTCGGACAAGGCATAGGGCGTGTCCGGCTCTGCATCTGTAATCTCTGGCGGGTTTTCGACGCCGACCTGCATCGCCAACGCTGGCAGATAGGCAGCCATGTCTTCTTCCCGCAGCACAAAATCAGGCACCAGCATTTCACCGAATCCGCGGACCACGGCGGACTGGCTCGCCCAATGTGCATCGATTCGAACACTGGTTTGACCAGACAGATTCATCTTCAGAAACTTGAGGAAGGCTGCAAACGCTTCGCGATGTGACGCAAGGTCATAATTTTTGTCCGGCCCCTGAGGCGGCAGGGGAATCTTGTAAACCTTTCGCAGAGTATTGCGAATTTGCTTCATCCCGCCTTTTTCAACCGACAATATGTGACGGCAAAACGCGGCGTGCGCGCGTGCAACGGGATGCCTCACAACCGTAAAACAACGATGTCCGCTTTTGGCGCGCAACCATTGCCGCAGCCCCTTTTGATTAAGCTTACGGATAAGAGCGTCAGTTTCGACACCATCCAAAGCAGCAAGCCATTCCAAGACCTGCTGTTCGGGTCCAGAACGAACGGGAAGATACATCAACGGAGTTTGCGGTGGTGCGGCATAGCTTGGCACCGTGGGACCACGGCGAGGCTCAAAATTCGGCGTTCGGCTTAGGTTGAAGCGATCCAGTTCGGCCAACGCCTGAGAAATATCGGAAAAGTTAGAAACCTTTTCAGAGACCCGGCTGGGGTTTTGCCTTTTTAACGAGGAATCCAGCTGCTCCAGCAGATCACTTTGTCCCAGAAAACGTGCCATCCCGTTCATGACATTCACGTCCTGAAGGTCTTCATAAGCGATGTAAAAGGCGGTTTGGCCTGTCACCTGCAACGTATTCATCAGCGACACCTGAAAGTCCTGAAGCTCTTCCAGATGTGTTTTGAATTCGTCCCTGTCGAAATGTACTTTGCTGTCGCGGCGCCGGCGGACATCCGTCAGTTTCCATTGCCCTGTGGCGCGCGCAATCTTGAGAGACACATAGCTGTCGATCGGATTGCGTGTGAGAACGATTTTGGCACATCTTGGATCTTCGAGAGCGATCGAAAGAACCCGAGAATCGTGATCGTGGAAAAACCGGAACCCCCCCAAGACACCTTGTTGCGCTTTGATAGCTTTGATCAATTCCAGTGGGTCCTGCGTCCGTTGCTCCAGATCCACGCCCAAGATATGCGACTTGTTGGGGTATCCCACAAAGTGCGGGTTGAACGCTTCTCCGTGGCAAATCAGACCGGGGAATGTATTCAGATTGGCCTCTAGGAAATTCGATCCCGTGCGCATTTCTGCAAGGACAATGAAGTAGTCAAAGGAATTTGCCATAGATCTTTATTGCACCAAATAAGGTTTGCGGGGTTTGTCCGGATTATTGACACCAGCATGATCGACGGCAAAGTCTCCCATCAGATATGGGTGCATGCCCTGGTTTTTGAGGTTTTGCAGGAACTGACCGAAACCGGTCAGGTCGTTCATACGGGGCGCTTCTGACAGCCGCCGAAGGGCAAGGTGGCCCATTTCGTCAATAATGCTTTGAAGCGGCTCCATGGGGGCCTCGATAAACTCGGCCATTGTCCAGATGCGCACCCTTGCTTTGCAATACGGTGAACGAAGCACTTTGAGTTGTTCACTCTCAAGGTTTTGCAAACGCGCGGCTTCACGTCTGAGGTCCGCGAAGTTTTGGTTCGATTTGAACAAAGGTACCGCCCAGGCACCGCTGATCACGGAAATCTGTGCATTTGGGTCTTTCGCAAGAAACCAGATCGGCGCGGCCTCGTCATTGGGGCCCAGTTGAAAGCATTGACGCTCGCCACGTGTGTTCCAGATCATACTGGCGAGGAACGCAATTGGGTTATAATCGCGAATTTCGGGACTGTCCGACAGGGCACCATTGATCACACGTTGCCCGCCGGAAAATTCGGCGCGATGGGGCGCAAACAGGTGACCATGCACCTGCGTTCCCGACGCCTTGGCCAACCACGGTTCAAAATCTTCAAAGAGATCGGAAAACCCCTGAAACACGGAATAGCGGCCACAGGTCATGCCATTTTCCCAGCCGTCATTTGGAAAACGGCTTTGCATGAACAACCCGGGACGGCCACGCGTGCGGCGCTCGACCGCTTTGGCAAAAATGCGGTCGATCTTGGCAGGGTTCGGCTCTGCCATCTTGATCGCGCCTTCGGGGCTTTTCAGAAAAGCATTATAAAGCTTGCCCGCACGGGGCCAGATTTTACGCGCAACAAAGCAATCTGACCGGCGCAACAGTTGTAGGTGATCGTTGTAAAAAATGTGCGGTTTGCCTTGGAAGTCGAACTTTGAAAGGGTCAAAGACCGGCTTTCAATCTTGGTCGAATACAAACGCGCCAACGTCTGAAAATAGCTTTCATCCGGAATCCACACCTTTTTGAAATAGGCATCAAAATCAGGACGGTCCGGGTCTTCCAGAATTGCTGACAGTGTTTGGCGCGTCAAACACCACCACTGTGACCCCATATGCGGCACCAACCCCTTCGGGATTTTCCGCTTGAAGCGTACCAACCTCTGAAGTTCGACATAGCGGTCAAAGAGATAGCGATTTCTTTTCCATGAGAACGGGAACCGCAGTGTAAAGCGTTCCTCGCTTAGGCCACCCACTGTCCAGGGAACCTCGGACGTCGTCGCAGATTCAATAAAGTCAGTGCGGGGCCGCGCCTCGAGATAGTCGATCAGTTCCTGAACCGGACGCAGAGGCAAACATGACCCAGACGACAAATAGACATGACGCACCGCAGGAAAGTTCGCGAGAATCTGCTCAGACCCAGACTGTGCCGCTGCAACAAGCCCCCAAGCACCCCATTCACATTTGTGACGCGTGCAGAACTCGACAAGAGCATTGTCTTTGAGGGATTTGACGAATTTCGAATATCTTTTGGCGGAAACAGCGGCATCAACATGGATCACCACGGGGCACCCTGCCATTGTCCAATGGCGGGCCACCTGTTCCGCCCGGTCCAATGCAGTATGCACCAGCATGACGATCCCGACGGTCATGCCCAGTTCCCTTTCGACATCAGCCCCAAAATCTCAAGCTGTCGCCAGTTGATGTATTTTTCGGACCACTTACACCAAAGCTCTGGATTCTCACTCAGAGATTGCGCGTAGGCAAGGTATTCGATGCTCGCGGCATAGTGCTGTTTGCGCTGGAGTTCCTCAGCGGCCTTTATCGAAAATGTATCCAGAAACTTGGCGTGAAGCAGAATACCAGACGCCTTTTCACCACCCCATTCGTCATAAACCTGATTCAGGCCGCGCGGCAAAACCATATGGGTTGAACTGACGTAGGCGTACCGGCGATTCCATTTAACCAGAGGTATTTTGTTGAGCGCAGGCGCCTTTTCGGGTTCATGCGGAAAAAAGACACGGGATCGCGGCCCGCCCTGTATCCACAGGTTTCCGAATTTCGCATTCTTTTCCATCGTGTAATTGCCAGCATCAAACCAGCTGGCAATTTCCATCGGGTTTTGACCGGCGCGATAGGGTTGTTCGTCCAGCCGCCCTTTGGGGTACATATCGAGCAACATCGCACTGAACGATTTGATCGAGGACGCATCCAGCCAGTCCGTCAATGCCCGCAAAGGTCGGGTATCGCAAAACGGATAAATCAAAAACTCATCCGGATCGACGACAAGACACCAGTGGTCGTGGCCATACCGGAATTGAAGCCAGTTCAACCAATCAACCCCGAACCGAGACTTCTTGTAACTGTGCTTGGAATGCCAAACCGACACATCCGGTTGTTCGGCCAAGTATTCGAGCGAGCCATCATTGCTGTCATTGTCCACGATCAGGAAATGGTTAATCCCCTGTTCCCGATAATAATTCAGGAAATATGGAAGCCGCACATGTTCGTTACGAAGGGTCGAAAACAACAAAAGATCATCAGACTTAATCTTGTTGCTTCGATCAGAAACGGCACGCAATTCGCGACGCTTGCGAAGCGCGCGTACCAGCCATCTGCGTCGCTGTATCCTCAGACGATATGATGTCCAGAAGCCCAATATGCCCTCATGCGAAACTGTTTCTCACTATATACCAAAACCTTGCGAGAGCTATCACGTCAGCTTTAACACGACGTTGAAATGTTCTTCCCAAGTAGGAGGCCGCAAAAACTCCCTATCGGAAACTTCATGGGTTGCCCGTTTGCTGTCCCGGTTAGCCAGATCAAGTATGTTCTTTTTCCATGCATAACTGTCTGTAACGCTTGCGTAAACGGGGAATTCACCCAACACCTCACGAAGCACCGGAAGATCGTTGCAAAGCACAGGAGTGCCCATCGCGGCCGCTTCAACCGGAGGAAGGCCAAACCCCTCTGCATGGGAGGGGAACAGAAAGCCTGCTGCGCTTTGTAGAAGCCCGGCAATCTCTTCATCTTCGAGGTCGTTGAACTCATGCAGACAGCGCCCCCTCAAGGGGCTGTTATCAAGCTCGGAAAACACCTGCTCACTCATCCATCCGCGTCTTCCGCAAATGACAAGATGAGGCACTTCTGCAATCGGTTGCTCATCCACCAATTCGTTCCAAAGAGCCAGGAGAAATCCAATGTTTTTGCGTGGTTCAATGGTTCCGAGAACGACAAAGAAAGGACGCTCAACACCTTTAGGAAGGGTCGAATTGTTGCCATTTGGGAAAAAGTTCACTTCTACCCCAAGGTGCGCCACATGGATCGGCGGGACGTTTCCCTTAGGGCTCATGTGACGGGAAATGTCACGTTTTGAGACATCTGAATTGCAGAGCACCGTATCGGCATAACGCCTCGTTCGATCTAGCAACTTGCCAAACTTCCTGACGGATTCGGGCGTTTGATATTCTGGATAATCAAGCGGGATGGTATCATGTAAAAACAACGTGATACGTGCGTCCGCTATGGACTTAACAGAGCTCAGGACACGTTCAGTGGCGTTCGCATGATCAACGTTCACGTACACAACGCCGTCCGGCAGGTGCCGTCGCAGCATACGCGTCAATCTCAAAGGTCGGCATCGCGCCAGACACACGCGACGCAATTCGGCCTCTGTCACATATTTATGGCTGTCAGGTTTGTGGAGGACCCGCGAGAGCCGGTCCGGAGGACCCCAAGGCGTTGCACCTTCTAGGCGAAGAAGCATCTCGTGCACGCCCACAGGATCAAGCAGCACATAGCCCAGCTTTGTACGCACGAGACCAAAACAAGGCTCTGGGGCTGCATCCAAAGCACGAAGATAAGCCATGCATACCCGATCCACACCAGACGGCTGGCCGGAGTACAATGACATCACACGCGTCATTTCAAAAAGACGCGTGGACCCTTTGTTATTTGTCGTAGTGCCCAGTCTGGTGCCACCTCCAGGCGTCCGCAATCATCGTGCTCAGGTTTGAGCGCGTTGGCGTCCAGCCTAGTTCTTTTTCGGCCCGTGTCGATCCAGAAACAAGTCGGGTGCAATCTCCGGGACGGCGGTCCCCCTCGACAATAGGGACTTCACGATTGGTCACCGACCGCGAATAATCGACAACCTCGCGCACGGAAAAACCGCTGCCTGTCCCAAGGTTGAACACCCGGCTTTCCTTGTCTCCAAGCAACCAGTTCAACCCAAGCACATGCGCATCAACCAGATCACACACGTGAACATAGTCGCGGATACATGTGCCATCCGGCGTATCGTAATCGGTGCCAAAGACGGTCAGTGCGGGGCGGCGCCCTTCAATTGCGTCAAGCATCAAAGGAATGAGATGGGTCTCTGGCTGGTGGAATTCACCCACTTCGGCGTCGGGGTCGGCACCAGCAACGTTGAAGTAGCGGAAAATCACGTGCCGCAACCCATGCGACGCCTGAAAGTCGCGCAGCATGTCTTCGATTGCGCGCTTTGAGGCCCCGTATGCATTGATCGGAAGCTGTGCGCTGTTTTCATCCAGCACCACATTGTCCTGATCACCATAAGTCGCACAGGTAGAGGAAAAGACGAAGTTTTTACAACCTGCGTCGTTGGCGGCCTCAATCAGATTAAGCGCGCCACCAACGTTTTCACGCCAGTATTTTCCAGGTACCTGCATGCTTTCGCCGACCTGACTTAGGGCGGCGAAATGCATAACAGCAATTGGTTTGTACTTTGCGAACACCTTGTCGAGGTGTTCGCGATCCATCAGATCGCCCTTTTCAAAGGGTCCGAATTTGACGGCGTCTTCCCAACCGGTACTGATGTTATCAAATGTTACAGGCTCAAAACCCGCCTGCTTGAGTGCTTTGCACGCATGCGATCCAATATATCCGGCCCCACCAGTGACCAGCACACAATCTGACATCTTTACCTCAACGTAGACGTTTTATTGAGCAGCTTTATCTGCTGCCAATGCTTCTTGAAGGAAACCGCTCAATTCGTCACGAAGATCGTCACGTGCAAGGGCAAATGCAACTGTCGCCTGCAAGAAGCCCGCTTTGGACCCACAGTCGAAACGCTGTCCACGGAACCGGTATCCGTATACGTCATGGCCAAGCTCGATTTCTTTTGCAATCGCATCGGTCAGCTGGATTTCACCACCGGCACCCGATTTTTGCTTGTTCAAAGTGCGCAGAACGTTGGGCGAAAGAATATAGCGACCGATGACAGCAAGGTTCGAAGGCGCCTCGTCCATGTCGGGTTTCTCGACCATTCCATTTACTGAAACGAGAGATCCCATATCTTCTTTGACGTCCAGAACACCATAAGAAGAGGTTTTTTCTTTCGGCACTTCCATTGCCGCAACCATGCTTCCGCCTGTTTCTTCATAGGCTTCAACCATCTGCTTGAGGCAAGGCTCTTCACCCGCGATCACGTCATCCGGCAGAATAACGGCAAAGGGTTCATTTGCGATCAAGCGGTGCGCGCACCAAACAGCGTGTCCAAGTCCCAACGCACGGTGTTGGCGGATATAGGCAATCGCACCGCTGTCCATGTTCGTGTTCTTAAGAGTTTCCAGCAGCTCGGTTTTGTTCTTCTTGCGAAGCACCTGCTCGAGTTGTGGCGCATGGTCGAAGTAATCTTCCAGCGCGCTTTTTCCGCGTGAGGTCACAAAGATAAATTCTTTGATGCCAGCTTCGCGAGCTTCATCAATTGCATATTGAACCAGCGGCCGGTCCACCAGCGTCATGATCTCTTTTGGCACTGACTTCGTCGCGGGAAGAAAGCGGGTCCCCATACCAGCAACTGGAAAGATTGCTTTTGTGACCTTCTTACGCATTTTTAACCTACCTTATTTCTCGTCTAATGACTTGTATTCGAATCCGCTGCGACCGTACCGCTCAAAGACCGAAACTTCAATCTCTCGAGCTGTCACAGAGGCCCAAACAAATGCGAAATTTTTGCGAACACAGTTCCAAAAATTCCGCACCAATTTCTACCTACCGATCAGTTAAACACGTTGGTGATCGCAAACGCAGTTCCCAGGAATGCTATCACTGCTTGCGCTGGTTTCAGAGCAGATTCTGTTGCCATCACGGTGTCTTCCGGATGAATTGCGAAATTTTTCGCCGCAAAAAGCCCATCTGCACTCGTAAGGTTCATTACAAAAACCACGTATTTTTTGGATGGGCCAGATCCGTCAGCACGAACGGCCGAGTCCGGATATTCACGCAAAACCAAAAGCCCTTGAGGGTTTGCACGTGTGTCCTGCAAACCGCCCGCGATTGATACGGCTTCTAGGCCACTGACCGTTTCTTTGGGGAAATAGACAATTTTTTCAGTTTCCGCCGACCCCAGAAGAGTAAAGAAACGAGAGTCTTCTTCAACGATGACTTGGTCACCACCGCGCAGGATGATGTTTTTCGATGCACTTCGGAACAGTTCGTCAGCCGGGATTTCATAGCTGCTGTTTCCACGACTGAGGCGCACGATCGGATTTTCGAGATCGCTATCAATGCCGCCGGCCTGAGCAATCAAGGTTCGAATCGTATAGTTCCGGTTTGGAAGCGGATAGGAACCCGGGGTTGCAACGCCAGCCACAGCATCTACCGAGTTTGCCACGCCCTCTTCCAAGGCGACTTGAACCTGAATTGATGGTGCAATGTTCGACAGGCGGTCCTGCAAAAGCCTGCGCGCTTCCTGAACGGTTAGGCCAGCAACACGCACATCTTCGACATAAGGCACAAAGATCGTTCCAGAGGCGGACACCTCGATCAGAGGCATTTCCACATTTCGCTGCTCGACGCCGGTCAACAGTGAGTTATCCGAGTTGTCCCAGATCAACAGATTAAGGTTGTCGCCGGGGCGAATGACATTCGATTGGGGACCACGTTGAGCAGCCAGCCAATGATAATGCCCATGCCAGCCGGTTACTGGCCAATCGCCAATCTGCGAGATGTTGGATCGGGTAACTTCAACGACGTTGATATTGCGATCTTCGTATTCCTGCTCGTCAGAGCCAATAACTTCACCTTTGGTGGGGGCACCACGCGGCAACGCGCAGGCCGACAATAGACCAAGTGCACAAACCAAGCCCGTCAACAGCAATCTTGAATACATGGTAGCCTGCTCGCTAATATTTCTTATTCGATTGCCGTTCTTTTAGTCACCCTGCCAATCCTACAACAACTGATTTTTTCTCTGGCTGATAAAAAAGTCGGAAAGTGTGTCTGCGAAACGCTATCGATGCTCAGATAGTAACCAACCCGGCAATCGTGGCTCAATGCGCAATTTGTCGCCAATCGCCAAAAAATCGTCACTTTTGCCTTCTTTTTGAGCCACCTCAATGTTACGGTCGCGGCAATGTGAATAAAATTCAGCACCTAAGGCAGAACTTTTTCAGGCACGTATTAACATGTTGGGCAATCTATTGTCCGGAGTACTAACCTTGCTCTACAAATTTTTGATTTCTTTGAGCAGAGCTCAAAAAAGCGTTATTTTAATGGCGCTTGACTTGTTTTGGGTCTGCGTAGCCTTTTCGCTTTCACAGCTTCTGATGTCTCCTTTCCCCGAGAACATCACGATGCTTTGGCAGAACGCCTGGTATTTGGCGATTCTTCTGCCTGTTGGCGCTTTGGTGATTTACGTCGTTGGCCTTCACCGCATCAAATTGAATGCCTATGGCATGAACGACATGGTAAACACCGGTGCGCTGGCTGTTATTGTTGGCGCCGCCGGATACGCGGCAAGCTTCCTTCAAATTAGTGCAAACCCACCGGTTGGAGGCAGTTTCATCGCTTTTGCGATGTTCTTTATCGTGCTGTCTGTCACCGGCCGTATGCTCTTGCTGAACCTTGTGTTCACCCTTTTCCGACGCAACCAGAACCGTAAACGCGTTTTGATTTACGGTGCAGGCCAAACTGGGCAACAGCTAGCTGCAGCCCTGATGACCGACGACGAATTTGAAGCAGAATGCTTTGTGGACGATGATCCAGCCTTGCAGAAACTTTCGATCCGCGGCCTTCGTGTGTATTCCCCTCGCGAGATCAACGATATCGTCAAACAATACGACATCGACCGCATCGTTCTGGCCATGCCATCCACCAGCCACGCAACACGAATGCGCCTTGCCAAAGGTCTCAATAATGTCGGTTGCGAAGTGCTTGGCCTGCCCTCTTTTGCTGAAATGGTCGTTCGCGGAGAAGAAACCCAGCAAGTTGCCCCCGTGAAGCTGACGTCTCTTCTAGGACGGTCTGCTTTGGCAACCGAACTGCCAACTTCGGCCGAGCCTTATAAAGGCAAAACCATCCTGATTACGGGCGCCGGCGGTTCAATTGGCTCTGAACTCTGCCGACAGGTTCTTGCATTCCAGCCCAGCAAACTTGTGATGTTGGATCACTGCGAACTCAGCCTGTACAATGTGGGTCGGGAAATAAACGAGATTTGTGGCGAAACGTCTGTGGCTCTTGAGTTGGGATCGATCGTTCACGAAGACTTCATCGATGAAGTCATTTCAGAGCACGGCATTCAGGTCATTTTCCATGCCGCCGCCTACAAACATTTGCCTCTGGTTGAAGAAAACTCGCTCGAAGGGTTGCGCAACAACGTCTTGGGCACGCGCATTGTCGCTGATGCCGCACGCCGTGCCGAGGTCGAAAGATTCATCTTGGTATCTACTGACAAGGCCGTTCGCCCGACAAGCATTATGGGTTCGTCAAAGCGGTTGGCCGAATTGGTTGTTCAAGACCTTGCCACACGCAGCGTTAGCACCCGTTATTCCATGGTGCGGTTCGGCAATGTTCTGGGGTCATCCGGATCGGTGATCCCTTTGTTTGAAAAACAGATCCGCCACGGCGGCCCTGTCACCGTGACCCACCCCGACGTCACGCGCTTTTTCATGACCGTTTCGGAAGCAGTTCGTCTTGTTCTTTTGGCGGGCACATTCTCGAGAGGCGGCGATGTCTTCGTTCTGGATATGGGAAAACCCATCCGCATCGTCGAAGTCGCGCGCAAGATGATCGAGACAGCTGGCTTTTCTGTCCGCGACAAGCTCAATCCCGACGGTGATCTCGAAATCGAGTTTACGGGCCTTCGCGACGGCGAAAAGATGCATGAGGAATTGCTGATTGGCAGCGATATGCTGACCACCCCGCATCCAAAAATTCTGCGGGCGCAGGAAAAATCGCTTTCAGAGCTTGAGATGGCAAACGCCTTGCAAGAGCTGCGTCGCGCTGTGGAAAACCGCGACAAAGCGCTCGCCAATGCCGTCCTTCACAAATGGGTCGAAGCCTATAGCGAAGAAACCCGCGAAACGGCCGAAGCTGACGTCTCCTGAGCAAAGCAGTTGTACCGATCTACATCACACCTCGTAGTATGACCGGTACCACGCAACAAAAGCTTTAACGCCGTCCTGGACAGATGTCTTCGGACAGCTGCCCGTCAGATCGGTCAACAACTGCGCCTCTGCCCAGGTTGCCGGCACATCGCCGGGCTGCATTGGCATAAAGTTTTTCTGCGCTTCGCGGCCCAAAGCCTGCTCGATGGCGTCTACAAATTCCATCAACGGCACCGGAGAACCATTTCCGATATTCACCGCCCGCCACGGCGCAACCTTGCTCAGGGAATCTACATCAGAAACAGCACGCGCATCCGATCCAACCTGTGCAGGCGCCTTGTCAATCAACGCAGCAATCCCCGCAACAAGATCATCCACATAGGTAAAATCGCGACGCATATCCCCGTGATTATATATATCGATGGGGTCTCCGTTCAGAATGGCCTTGGTAAATTTGAACAGGGCCATATCCGGGCGCCCCCACGGCCCGTAAACGGTAAAGAACCGAAACATCGTGATCGGCAGCTCATAGAGGTGCGCATAAGAATGCGCCATCGCCTCGTTCGCCTTTTTGGTTGCCGCATAAAAGGACATTTGCATATCTGCCTTATGGGTTTCGGCATAAGGCATTTCAGTATTCGCGCCATAGATAGAAGATGTCGACGCCATCAACATATGTGCTGGCGGGTGTGCACGCGCCGCTTCCAGCAGTTCATAAACACCAATCAGATTGGCATCGACATAGGACCGCGGTGCTTCGATCGAATAACGTACGCCCGCTTGGGCGGCCAAATGGATAGCGGCGTCAAACCCGTACTGCGCAAACAGGGACATCAAAAGGCCCGGCTCTTCTATTTTGCCAATGACTGGCGTGAACCCTTCGAACTCTGCCAGCATTTCGTGGCGGCGCTCTTTGAGGGAAACATCGTAATAGTCACTCAAGGCATCCAGACCCACCACGGTCCAGCCCTGCTCAAGAAGCAGTTTCGAAATGTGGTATCCGATAAATCCGGCAGAACCAGTTACAAGCGCGATACGGGGTTTTGTCATTCAAAGGCTCCGACATTCGTAATGGTGCTATTCATCAAACAGGCGTCTCTGATCTGCAACCCTAAGTTTTTCGGCCCGAAGTCTTCGGGCGAAACTAGTGAGGCGAAACAGGGGTTGATTCCGATCCGAGCGGCCGAAAATTCCGCCCGTTTGCTCCCAGAAACCAGCGCTTGTGAATGTCACGCGATGATACAGAGAGGTTGGAGAGAACAGGAACAGGCTGACAACCTTGCCCGCCTCGACCAGCGAACGCGCCTCTTCGCGCAGACGACGACGGCTCCAGAAACGCCCGGAAAGCTGCACAGGTTGGGGATCAGGGTGCGCGCCAAAGGGCAGCAATCCTTCTGCGGAACGTGATATGGGCGGCAGGCTCTCCAGATCACGCATGCGGCCGTCTTTGTAACCCTCTCGCAGCCTGGACATCAGACGCCGCACATCACGGGGTTCCAGATCTCCGGCAACCATGAATTCTAATGCGCGCTTTCGCTGATCGGCTTGAAAAGACTTCCAAACCTGCGCGTGTTCTTGTTCGGCACAGTGTTTGCGCAGAAAGACAGCAAGGCTGGCCCCGATCTCGAACAGATCCCGTGGCGCCCGATTGGAATTTCGAATGCTGTTTGCATGATACCCATGATGCACTTCGGCCAAGGGCACGATTGCCGTGGCCACACCGTTTCGGGCCAGCCGCATGTTCACGTCGGTTTCATCCAAGTAGTATCTGAATGCCGGATCAAAGCCGCCCATCGACGCGATGACATCCCGGCGCAGCGCCATGTTCGTGCCTTCAGTCTTGATCGCGCGTTCCTCCGTTGGGTGCAGAACAACCGGCTGTGTGCCTTGGAGGTTTAGATCCGTCGTTTTCCCTGTTTGGGCAAAACAGCGTGCCTTCCATTGAAAAGAAATCCCATTGCGCCCTCTGACAAACCCGCCGGCGGCCCCAACTTCGGCATCCGACAGAAACGGAGCACTCAGATGGCCCAGCCAAGTTGGCTCTGGCACTGCATCATCATCAATGAACGCAACGATATCTCCGGCGGCATGCGCAATGCCAAGGTTGCGCGCTTTGGAAATGTTCGGCTGGTCAAATTTGACCAGCTTGACCGAAGTCGCATACGGCCCCAATTCAACCGCGGCCACACCGGGCGGATCTGCTACAACGACGACTTCAAATGTGGGGTAGAATTGCTGGGATAGACCAGCCAAGCAGCGGATCAAGGCAGCGGGGCGTCCCCGGCTGACAATGATCACACTGACAGGCAGGTGACTCATGGCGTTCCCATCTCGGCCATCATCGCTTCGATCCGGGGAACGTCTTCGGGGTTGTTCAATTCCCAGAACTGACGGCCTCGGGCCTCGACTTCGACGCAAAGCACCTTGTGGCCGTGTTCCATAAACCGAAGCTGTTCAAGCCCCTCAAGGGATTCCAGAGGGCCTGCATTCCACCGCGGATAAGCGCCCAGCGCGGAAGGGCGATAGGCATACACGCCGACATGGTGGAATACCGGCGTTTCAGCATCATCAGCATAGGTTTCTGACGTAAAAGGCACCACTTCCTTCGAAAAATAGAGCGCATGCCGGTCTTTGGTAAACACCGCAGTTGTTCCGCCAACACGTCCTGCTTTGCGGTCCTCTAGAAACCCATTCAAGGCCCGCCCGTCGCATCGCAACACAGGCGTTGCAACTTCGGCCATTGGGTCACGACGCAATCCCTCGACCAGCTCTTCTACAAACCATGCAGGGGTGAGCGGCGCATCGCCTTGCAAGTTCACGACAATGTCGAACCCGCCGCCCAAGTTATCGAAGGCTTCCGCACAACGCTCGGTCCCGTTTGCGCAATCTTCGGATGTCATGACCACCTCGGCCCCAAAGGCTTCGGCGGCTTGACGAATACGGTCGTCATCTGTCGCCACCACAACACGGTCCACGCCCTTTACCTCGGTCGCGGCTTCATAAGACCGCTGTATGAGGCTTTTGACCTCTCCTGTGGCACCTTTGAGGGTTGCCAGAGGTTTTCCGGGATAACGAGTGGACGCATACCGCGCCGGGATGGCGATCAGAACAGACATCAGGCTTCTTTCAGCTCTACAGTTGGTGCGTAGGCAATGAAGAACGGGTTAGCGAAATCTTCTTTGCCATATGTAAGGGGGCTATGGTCGTCGAAACGAACCACGTTTCCGCCAGCACCCAACAGAACGGCGTGACCCGCTGCTGTGTCCCACTCCATGGTCCGACCAACGCGAGGGTAAATGTCGGCTTCACCAGTTGCCACAAGGCAGAACTTGAGCGACGAACCGGCGCTCTTGGAGTCCTTGACGTTGTACTTGTTGATATAGTCGTCGGTCGCCTGATCGCGGTGCGATTTCGAAGCCACAACCATCAACGCAGTATTGTCGCTGTCTGCCACGTTGATCGGGCTCAGTGCCCCGATTGTATCCAGAGCAAAGTCACCGGTTTCTTCAACGGATTGACCGTCGGCTTGTGTAAAGAACATGCGGTTCTTTGCAGGCGCATAAACGATACCGCGCTGGGGCACACCGTTTTCAACGAAAGCGATGTTCACGGTAAAATCACCACGGCGGTGAATGAATTCCTTGGTGCCATCCAGCGGATCAACGATCAGAAATGTATCGCCTTTCGCAGTGTGGCTTTCGGATTGCTCTTCAGTCACCAGCATCACGTCAGGAAATTCTGCGCGAAGGCCGGCCGAGATAATTGCGTCCGCTGCTTCGTCAGCCTCGGTAACCGGGCTGTCATCGGATTTGACTTTGACGTCGAAATCGTCCGAGTTGTAAATCTGCATAATTTTTTCACCAGCTTCAATGGCCAGGCGACGCATTACCGGTACAAGTGTTTCGTAGTTCAATTGTTGTCTCCGTTGCGAGCATTTGTTGAAATAGTCGTTCGCGCCCCTTATGCTGCGACCATAACCAAACAGCAAGAAATCCCTGTCAAAAGGGAGAAAATCTTGGGATTATAGGCAATGTTTCAGAGCACAGCTCCAAAAAGTACGCTTAGTGGCGCAATAAATATTGCCGAACTGATTTATCACTCGATCGTTCGAAGTGTCCGAAAGGCGCATGGCAACGCGGTAATCTCGTTGCTTTTGAACATGATGCAGGTGTTCGTGTTCATGATGGTCTTCTACGTCATGTTCTCCATTCTCGGTTTGCGCGGGGCGGCCCTGAGGGGGGATTTCCTGTTGTTTGTGATGTCGGGGATTTTCCTGTTCATCACCCACACCAAGACCGTTGGGGCGGTATCGGGTGCCGAAGGGGCCTCATCCCCCATGATGAAGCACGCTCCGATGAACACGGTGATCTCAATTGCTTCGGCAGCTTTGAGCACGCTGTACATTCAGGTGATTTCTCTTTTCACCATTCTGTTTATCTATCACGCAGCGGTCACGCCGATTGAAATCTTCGACCCGCTGGGCGCATTCGCAATGCTGCTTCTGGCATGGTTTACGGGCATTGGTGTCGGGCTTGTCTTTCTGGCGCTCAAACCCTGGTTTCCAACATTTTCCAGCATTGCCAGTACGGTCTATCAACGGGCGAACATGATTGCGTCTGGCAAAATGTTCGTGGCGAACACCATGCCATCTTTCATGCTTGCGATGTTCGACTGGAACCCGCTGTTTCACTGCATCGATCAATCCCGCGGGTTTATGTTCATCAACTACTATCCACGAAACAGCAGCATCGAGTATCCCTTTTATGTCGGCCTTGCACTGGTGATGATTGGCCTGATGGGTGAATTTTATACCCGCCGGCATGTGTCCATCAGTTGGGGCGCGCGCAGGTGAAACGCTTACTGCTTGCCATCTGTATGTCTTGCTTTCCCATCGCAGTTTTGGCGGGGGACTTCCCTGCCCTCTTTGATGTCACCGGTGTCGCATCAGATGACACATTGAACATTCGCGCAAAACCCGAGGCCGGATCCCAACAGGTCGGCACATTCAGCTTTGATCAACAGAACATCGAGGTCATCACCCTCAGCCCTGATGAAAAATGGGGCATGGTTGGCTTGGGCGAAACATCGGGTTGGGTTGCGGTTCGTTTTCTGGAACGTGTTTCGTCAGAAAGCTGGGCCCATGACACGACGTCTTTGGCCTGTTCCGGCACTGAACCTTTTTGGTCCACTGGCATAACCGATGCACGCCAAACACTCGAGTTTCAGCTTTTCGACAATTCAAAACTGACATTTGAGGCGGCATGGCAGGCAACACCCCAAGGTTTCACCGGTGGAACTCTGGGACTATTGGCGCGCGCCGACAATGGCGACAGCGCATATACAACAATTGTTACGGGCCAATGCAGCGACGGGATGAGTGACCGGACGTTTGGCATGACCATCTCTATTTTCTTGTCACAGGGCGAACAGATCACCGGCTATCAAGGGTGTTGTTCGCTACAGTCAGACTAGGGCTGGCGGGTTATGCAACCACGCGCAGTGTCAGGTTGATCCGGCCACCTTTGGGCAATAACCGCGACGATCCAAATCTTATCCGGTCAACGCCATGGAATGCGGGTCTTGCCACCCCCCCCATGACAACTACGTCCCCGGATTGCAGCCAAAGGGACTCGGTCTTGCCACCACGCTCGGGATTTCCCATCCGAAAAAGCCCCTCATCCCCAAGAGAAAGCGACACAACAGGCCAGTCAAAGCTGCCTTCGTCTTTGTCTTGGTGCATGCCCATGCGGGCCCCTTCACCATAGTAGTTCACCAAACAGCAATCGGGGGTGCGATCGACACCTGAAACCTGTTGCCACACATCCAGTGCAATCGCGGGAATTGGCGGCCACTCCATGCCGTCGGGATGCTGTTTTTGGTAACGATACCCACGCCGGTCGGTGACCCATCCCAGCCGCCCCGCAGACGTCATACGGACCGACATGGGTTTTCCTGACGGAGTCACCGGCGAGACAAAGGGCGCAATCGCCGCAACCCGACGTAAATCGCCAACCAACTCAGCTTGTGTTTCCTGGTCGAGCAATCCCTTGAAGATTGCGAAACCCTTAATTTTTAGTGGCTCACGCATCTATTTTTCCGCCTAACTGCACCTCTATCTACAGATTCATTGGATTCTTCACGATTCCAAGAAATCTGATGCTTGCAGGCCCTTTTTACGCTCCCTATATACCCTCCGAAGCGTGATTGGCGAATACCAGTCACAAACGGGATCGGGGCGTGGATGCCATAACGGGTTCAGGTCTCGAGAAATCGCCTTGAAGTAGAAGGGATATAAAATGAGCAAAGTAATCGGTATCGACCTCGGTACGACGAACTCCTGTGTCGCCCTGATGGACGGATCACAGCCTAAAGTTATCGAAAATGCGGAGGGTGCACGCACCACGCCATCCATCGTGGCCTTTACAGACGACGAGCGTCTGGTAGGTCAGCCTGCAAAACGTCAGGCCGTCACCAACCCGGAAAACACCGTGTTTGGTGTTAAGCGTCTGGTTGGTCGTCGCGCAGACGATGCAAACCTCGCCAAAGACCTCAAGAACATGCCGTTCAACGTCATCAACGGCGGCAATGGGGATGCTTGGGTTGAAGCCAAAGGCGAAAAGTACAGCCCATCGCAAATCTCTGCCTTCATTCTGGGCAAGATGAAAGAAACCGCCGAGTCTTACCTTGGCGAAGAAGTGACACAGGCGGTTATCACTGTTCCTGCGTACTTTAACGACGCCCAGCGTCAGGCCACAAAAGACGCCGGCAAGATCGCTGGCCTCGAAGTGCTGCGCATCATCAACGAGCCTACCGCTGCTGCGCTGGCTTATGGTCTCGACAAAGAAGAAACCCACACCATCGCGGTTTATGACCTTGGTGGCGGTACATTCGATGTGACCATTCTGGAAATCGACGACGGCCTGTTCGAAGTTAAATCGACAAACGGCGACACCTTCCTTGGTGGTGAAGACTTTGACATGCGCATCGTCAACTACCTCGCCGAGCAGTTCAAAAAAGAACACAACGTCGACCTGACCAAAGACAAGATGGCTTTGCAGCGTCTGAAAGAAGCTGCTGAAAAAGCCAAGATCGAACTGTCTTCGTCTTCGCAAACCGAGATCAACCAGCCGTTCATCTCGATGGACCCTGCAACCGGTACGCCGCTACACATGGTCATGAAGCTGACACGTGCCAAACTGGAATCTCTGGTTTCCGACCTGATCAAAGCGTCGATCAAACCTTGTCAGGCTGCGCTGAAAGATGCAGGCATGTCCGCAAACGAGATCGACGAAGTCGTTCTGGTTGGTGGTATGACCCGTATGCCTCGCGTTGTTGAGGAAGTGACCAAATTCTTCGGTAAAGAGCCCCACAAAGGTGTGAACCCTGACGAAGTTGTTGCCATGGGTGCCGCCATTCAGGCTGGTGTTCTGCAAGGTGACGTCAAAGACGTGGTTCTGCTGGACGTGACACCTCTGTCGTTGGGTATCGAAACCTTGGGTGGCGTGTTCACCCGCTTGATCGATCGCAACACAACGATCCCGACCAAGAAGTCACAAATCTTCTCGACTGCAGAAGACAACCAGAACGCTGTGACCATCCGTGTGTTCCAGGGTGAGCGCGAAATGGCTGCTGACAACAAAATCCTCGGCCAGTTCAACCTCGAAAACATCCCGCCTGCCCCACGCGGCATGCCTCAGATCGAAGTGACCTTCGACATCGATGCCAACGGTATCGTATCGGTTGGTGCATCGGACAAAGGCACCGGCAAAGAGCAGAAGATCACCATCCAAGCATCGGGCGGTCTGTCGGATGCGGACATCGAAAAGATGGTTCAGGACGCCGAGGAAAATGCCGAAGCAGACAAAGAACGTCGCGAAATGATCGAAGCCCGCAACCAAGCGGAATCTTTGATCCACTCGACCGAAAAGTCTGTGGAAGAGCACTCTGACAAGGTTGATCCAACCACTGTTGAGGCCATCGAACTGGCTATTGCAGCGCTGAAAGACGATCTTGAAAAAGAAGACACCGCTGCGGACAAGATCAAGAGCGGCATCCAGAACGTGACTGAAGCAGCCATGAAACTGGGTGAAGCGATCTACAAAGCAAGCCAGGAAGAAGCCGGTGGTGAACCTACCGCTGCGGACATGGACGGACCAGACGATGATATCGTCGATGCCGACTTTGAAGATCTGGACAACGACAAGCGCTAATAGCGTGTAGTCGGAAACGAGACAGGGGCCGGTCCGGTTGTGCCGGGCTGGCCCTCTCTTCTTTCCGGACAAAGGAGTAACCCATGGCAAAACGTGACTTCTACGAGGTGCTTGGCGTCAATAAAGGGGCTTCTGCGGACGAGATCAAAAAAGCCTACCGCAAGAAGGCCAAAGAACTGCACCCCGACCGCAATGCGGATAATCCAGAAGCTGAATCTCAGTTTAAAGAGGCCAACGAAGCCTACGAAATCCTGAAGGATGCCGAGAAAAAGGCGGCCTATGACCGCTTTGGGCATCAGGCCTTCGAAGGTGGAATGGGCGGCGGCGGTCCCCGTGGTGGACAAGGCGACTTTTCTAGCGCGTTTTCGGACGTCTTTGACGATCTGTTTGGAGACTTCATGGGAGGCCGTGGCGGCGGTGGCCGTCAGCGCGCATCCCGTGGTGCTGACCTAAGGTATAACCTGCGTGTCTCTTTGGAAGACGCCTTTTCGGGTATTCAAAAGACGATCAATGTGCCGACGTCGGTTCAATGTGACTCTTGCGACGGCTCGGGCGCAGAAGGTGGTGCCGAGCCAACAACATGCCCAACCTGTTCGGGCATGGGCAAGGTACGCGCCCAGCAAGGTTTCTTTACGGTAGAACGCACCTGTCCGACCTGTTCGGGCATGGGCCAGATTATCAAGAACCCATGTAAAGCCTGTGCTGGACATGGACGTGTCGAAAAAGACCGCGCCCTGTCTGTCAACATTCCAGCAGGCGTCGAAACCGGCACGCGCATCCGTCTTGCCGGCGAAGGCGAAGCCGGAATGCGTGGCGGCCCGTCTGGTGATCTTTATATCTTTATCGAAGTTGACCAGCACGAGCTGTTCGAACGCGACAGCGTCAATCTGTTCTGCCGCGTTCCCGTGTCGATGGTTTCTGCCTCGTTGGGCGGTGACATCGAAGTGCCCACCATCGACGGTGGCCGCAGCCGCGTTAAAATCCCGTCAGGCAGCCAATCCGGCCGTCAGATGCGTTTGCGCGGAAAAGGTATGCCTGCGCTTCGTGGCGGCGGCTCGGGTGACATGTTCATCGAGCTGGCCGTAGAGACGCCTGTCAACCTGACCAGCCGTCAGAAAGAGCTTCTGCGCGAATTCGAGGAGTTGTCCGAGGACAACCATCCAGAAAGCAAAAGCTTCTTTAAATCCGTCAAAAGCTTTTGGGACAGCATGAAAAGCTGATCTCAGAAAAATGAGCGAACAAAGGCGCGCCGTATGTGGCGCGCCTTTTCTTTTTCAACGATGTTGGCGTAATCAGTCTACAGTTGGCGCAATCAAATACATCGCTTCCATCGCCAGTCCGGGGTTCACACCCGGGATCGCTTTTTGGAAAATCTTCAGCATTTCACCGTTCGCGTACAATTCGGACAGCGCACTATCAACAACAAGCCGGAATTCAGTATCTCCGCGTTTGATGGCAAGACCTTGCTTTTCGATCGTCAGAATCTCGGTCGACATTTTCAGATCAGCTTGCTTCGGGCTTCCGAAAAAAAGACCCGCAAGGATAGATTGGTCTGCGAAATAACCGTCAATCTCTTTGTTTTCCATCGCGGCCATACCAGCCCCGTGCGTGTCAAAGACAACGACTTCGGCCTGAATACCAATGCTGGCCAGAGTGTTGCGCAAGGCAGCTTCCGTGGTGGTGTTTCCACGCACACCCAGTTTTTTCCCCGAGAACGATTCGAGACTTTCCGGGGCGTCTTTTTGCAGAACGAGCGATGTACCATCAACAAAAATCGGAATCGAGAAATCGACCAGCGCACGTCGTCCCAGCGTGATTGTCGCCGCGCCACACAGGATATCGATCTCACCACTGGCGACTTTTTCAAAACGATCAGAAGCGTCAACCGGCACAAATTGCGCATTCAGGTTGGGGATTTTCAGATGATTGATAATGGCTTGCGCAACCTGAACGCAGACAAGCGGCGCATATCCAGCAGGCTGGCCGTCGTCCATGCGGTAAGAAAGCGGCGCAGCATCCAAACGATATCCGAGATTAAGCTGTTTGGTTTCCGCCACGCGCTCAAGTGTCTGAGCCGAAGCAGGGAGGGCCGTCATGGCAATGGCCGCAATCGAAAAAAGTAAGCTACGCATTTTTTATCCTGTGAGAAAAACGATTGCCGAATCTTCCCACCAATCCTGTTTCCTCACAAGCCCATTTGGATACCGCCCGCAATTAACCTTTGGTTCACTCTGTTCACGCAACATACCCCCATGTCGGATTCACGTGCCTTTCAGGAAATGCCCCTGCCTTTGTTCGAGGCCGATGAGGCACAGGCGGTGCCTTTGCCAAAGGGCAAATTGCCCTCTTACATCGCACAGCATCGCAAGCGTCTGAGGCAACGTTTTCTGAATGGCGGTGCAGATGCGTTACCTGACTATGAATTGCTGGAACTCGTTCTGTTCCGCGCAATCCCGAGGCAGGATGTAAAGCCACTTGCGTATACATTGCTTGACGCATTTGGAGACTTCAATCGGGTGCTTTCGGCGCCCGCTCCACGGTTGAAAGAAATTAAGGGGGTAGGCGACGCTGTCATACAAGAACTCAAAATCGTTGAGGCGGCGGCGCACCGTTTGGCACGGTCCCGCGTTTTACAACGCCATGTTTTGTCGAGTTGGGACGCCCTGCTGGATTACTGTCACACGACAATGGCACATCGCGAAACCGAACATTTCCGTGTCTTGTTTCTCGATCGAAAGAACGTACTGATCGCAGATGAGGAACAAGCACGCGGTACAGTAGATCACGTTCCGGTTTACCCGCGCGAGGTGGTAAAACGCGCGCTGGAAATCAATTCAAGCGCCTTGATCCTCGTGCACAATCATCCGTCTGGCGACCCGACGCCATCCCAATCTGACATCGATATGACCCAACAGGTGGAACAGGCGGCGTTAACCTTGGGAATAACTCTGCACGACCATCTGATCATCGGCAAATCCCGAGAGCTCAGCTTTCGGGCGGAAGGCCTTCTTTAGCGCACCCAGATTTCAACCCTTCTGTTGACCTGACGCCCCCATGCGCTGTCGTCACAGGCCATGGGCATCGCCTCTCCGAACGCGTCAATGTCCAGCGTCAAAAGATCCGGGTTGATCGTTTCGGCCGCTGCCAAAACGGCGCGCCGCACGGCATCTGATCGCTTTAGGGCGATTTCGCGATTGCCCGAAGCTGGCCCATCACCATCGCTGAACCCGACAAACAGAACTTCTCGCCCGTCATAGGTCCCTGCCTCAAGCGCACGGGCGAATTGCTGCACGTTAGAGCGCGACTGCGCATCCAGCTGTGTGCGACCAGCCTCAAACCGGAAAGACGTTGTTAGGCGCTTCATAGGCGTCAAACGCCCCACCATGCGCTGCAACTCTTCCAATGCCACATCTTCACCCGCCACGGAAATCGCATTCGCAAAGCGGTCGCCCTGAAAATTGATGGCAACTTCCTCGGGGGCCTGATCCACATATCCTGCGCGACGTATGACAATTTGCGCAGAGGGGCTTCGAGTATAGGTCAGGAACTCGCGTGCAACTTTAGGCAACCGGCGTGCGGGGAAGTATAAAAACATCGGCGCGGTTAAGGGATAGTCTTCTGTTTTGA
The DNA here is from genome assembly GCF_001458215.1 of Shimia thalassica. GTDB lineage: Bacteria > Pseudomonadota > Alphaproteobacteria > Rhodobacterales > Rhodobacteraceae > Shimia > Shimia thalassica. The sequence continues at coordinate 270,137 of NZ_CYTW01000004.1, forward strand.
TATTTCGGCGTGACACCGACAACGAAAACCCGCAGCTCCCTGACAAGGTCAAAGGAAAGGCGCGCCCCAGTTGGGCAAAGCTTCCAATGCCGATGGCAAACGGGTCGCGTGATACAGCAGATGTCAGCGACAGGTTTCTATTGTGGCGGAAAATGCCTTCTTGAAGATCAAGCTGCGCCCGTTTCATCAGCTGGTCCTCGACGGCCTGCGCCAGACCGGATTGTGCCTCCATCAGATGCAACGCAATTTCGGCATCCGGGCCACCCAAAGCCTGCCAGTTGTCTATTTCTCCGGAAAAAACCTTGGCCAAATTCACCAGCGAGATGTCCCGCACAGGGTTTCCCGGTGCCACGATTGGCACCATCCCGTCCAGCGCCAGAACACGGCTGCGGTTTGCGGTGCGCATGTCGCCAAGGCCCGCATCAAAACCCAGTTTGGCTTCGTTCGGGCGAATTTCACGCAAAGACATCGCAATGTCCGCCTCATCCGCCAACAGATCTGCAAACCCTTCATCAGAGTTGCTTGCAGAAAAATAGAACCGCGCCAGCTTTGTACCTTCGGCATCGCTCAGGTGATATTCGAACTGATGGATATCGGTTGAATGACGCTCGACCTGATAACTATTTCGCAGGGCGAAAGCCTCGATCAAGGCAGGCATTAGAACTTCGGCCATGCCCGCAGCGCCGGAAATGGACACCTCGGCCACAAAATTCATCAAATTTGGACAGCCCGGCCCGTCGCATTGAACGCCGGACCCGTCGACCGTCAACTCGCCGTAGATGGTATCGACGCGATAAAATTCACCGTCGAACCCCAACAGGTTTCCAGTGATCTCAACCTTCCCGTCCCGAGAAGTGAGCATCACATCCTGAGCAAAAGCAAAATTTGCCCCTAAAAATAAAGAAAGTGCGGCGAAAATCGCCGCACGCAATTGCAACATGGAATTGCCTTTTCAGCGCTATTGATTTTGCGCGATCTTCAGGTCTTCGAGCAGGTTTTTCAACACTAGAAATTCACCTTTTGCCTCGCAATCGGGGATCGAAAGCGCAATTTCTTGCTCGACTGCCCTGCCACCTTCCCGAATTTGCAAAGATTTGGCAGTGATATCACGATCACAATTCACCTCTGACACCTCGGCTTCGATGCTGAGCTTTACAGACCCGTGACGTTTTGCGGTCAGCGTGGGGAAGGTATAGACCTCGGAATGCCAGCCATCGGCAATATCAGAGCTTCCCAATCGGGTTAGAAAGCCGCCCTGACCTCCGGCTACAGACGCCACATTCCGTGCGGCACCGCTCCAGACATGGCCGTCGCTTCCGTAATCTGCACCGAATTCACGCGCGTGCAGTTGCAACCCTGTTGCGCCTCGCCAAATGACGGCTGCTCGGTCATAAAAAGGAACGGAACTCACGGTTGTGCGCGTCATCTTTCCATCGCCGTTGGCAAATGTGACGGCAAACACCGACTGTTCAGAAAGCGCAGGAACAGACACAACAAGCGTTCCATCCGAACTGACGACTTCCGAGAATTTCAGGGATTCGTGGTGAAAGGTGACTTTTTCACCGGTCAAACAGGGCGCGGTAAGTGTCAGTGTGACCATTGCACCCGCCGCAGGTTCGGCAGCAAACTCTGCATCGCATCCGAGCAAAGGCGTTTGCTCTTCTTGGGGCAAGACCCCGACAGGCAAATCCCGAGACACCAGCATCACCACTGGTTTGTGCGGCAAGTCGGCTTTGTGCGCAAAATCTTCTGGTACGCTTGGCAACATCTCTGGCGTCGCGCCATTTGCCGCTACACCTTTCATGCTGTCGGGGGCTTTGCCCGACGTCGCTTTGCGAGACGGTTCTTCACCTGTACGCGCCGCGGAATTCGCTTCTTTGGTTTGCATCAAGAAGCCAATCGAGATGGCAATTGAAAACGTCGCGAATGCGAGCGCGAATCTTCTGTAAACGTGTTTCTTTTCAAACATCCGTAACTCCAAAACTCGTACAGCCCCGAAGCATTTCTGACATGCAAAAAGGGCGCCTGTGTGGCGCCCTTTTGAAGATTGTCTGTTCGGAGTTTGTCAGACCAGGCGGCCGTGACAGTGCTTGAATTTCTTGCCTGATCCACATGGGCAAGGCTCGTTCCGGCCCGGATCACCCCAGGTTGAAGGGTCATCTTCGACAAAGTTTGCAGCTGCAGGCGCAGCAGGTTCTTCAGCAGCCGGTGCTGCGTCTGCCGCGGCGGGCGCCGCCAGTGACGCTTCGCGTGCCTGCATTTCCAGAGCCATCTGTTGTTGCTCTTCTTCCGTCATTGCGCGAATTGCCGACAAGGTTTTTGTCACGTCTTCACGCAGACCATCCAGCATGCCTTCGAACAACTGGAACGACTCGTTCTTGTATTCGTTCAGCGGATCCCGTTGGGCATAACCGCGGAAACCAACAACCGAACGCAAATGTTCAAGCGTCAGCAAATGCTCGCGCCATTTCGTATCTATGGTTTGCAGCAGGATCTGCTTTTCGATCATGCGCATGGCTTCGGGTCCAAAGCTTTCTGCTTTTTCGGCCATCATCTGATCGGATGCTTCTTCAAGGCGCTCTTGCATGACTTCGTCATCAACGCCTTCTTCCTGCGCCCATTCGATCACAGGTACATCAATACCCAGCTTTTCGATACAAGCCGCATACAGACCTTCGGTGTCCCATTGATCGGCATAGGTCTTGGGCGGCATGTAGTGTTCAACCAGATCACCGATCACTTCCTGACGCATATCCTGTGCGATCTCGGAAATGTCTTCGGCCTTCATGATGTCGCGGCGCTGGGTGAAGATCACCTTACGCTGTTCATTCATCACGTCATCGAACTTGAGCAACTGCTTACGAATATCAAAGTTGCGGCCTTCGACCTTGGCCTGCGCGCGCTCAAGCGACTTGTTCACCCAAGGGTGGATAATCGCTTCGCCCTCTTTCATGCCCAAGGTAGACAGCACTTTGTCCAACCGTTCGGACCCGAAGATGCGCATCAGGTCATCTTCCAGCGACAGGAAGAAGGACGAGCGGCCCGGATCCCCCTGACGACCCGAACGGCCGCGCAGCTGGTTATCAATCCGGCGGCTTTCGTGACGCTCGGTTGCCAGAACATAGAGGCCACCCGCGTCTTTCACGGCCTGTTCATCGGCTTTGTGCTCTTCTTCGATCTTGGCGCGAATTTCTGCGTGATCGCCTTCTGGATTGGCGGCAATCGCTTCCATGATGGCGAACTCAACGTTACCACCCAGCTTAATATCGGTACCACGCCCCGCCATGTTCGTCGCGATGGTCACCGCACCAAGTTTGCCGGCGTCGGCAACAATCTGGGCTTCCTGCTCGTGTTGACGGGCGTTCAAAACGTTGTGTTTAACATCGGCCTGTTTGAGCATGTTGCTCAGAAGCTCGGACTTTTCGATCGAAGTTGTCCCGACGAGAATAGGCTGGCCCTTCTCGTGTGCCTTTTGAATTTCTTCGGCAATGGCTTCGTATTTTTCGCGTGCTGTCCGATACACCGCATCATCTTCATCAATGCGGGCAATGGGGCGGTTGGTCGGCACTTCGACAACACCCAGACCATAGATTTCCGAGAATTCTTCGGCCTCGGTTGCGGCTGTACCTGTCATACCTGCCAGCTTGTCATACAAGCGGAAATAGTTCTGGAATGTCACCTGTGCCAGCGTCACGTTCTCTGGCTGGATGTTGCAGCCTTCTTTTGCTTCGATTGCCTGATGCAGGCCATCAGACAGACGGCGACCCGCCATCATACGGCCGGTGAATTCATCGATCAGGACAATCTGATTATCGCGAACGATATAGTCTTTGTCTTTGGTGAACAGCTTGTGCGCCCGCAAACCCTGGTTAACGTGGTGAACAACGGTTGTGCTTTCGGGATCATACAACGATTGACCCTCTGGCAGGATACCACGCGCATGCAGGTGCTCTTCCAGATAATCATTGCCTTCGTCGGTGAAGGTGACCTGACGCGATTTCTCTTCGATTGAGAAATGTTCGTCGGTCAGGTCAGGGATCAGGGCATCTATCGCAACATAAAGGTCGCTGCGATCCTGCGCCGGACCCGAAATGATCAAAGGTGTCCGCGCTTCGTCAATGAGGATCGAGTCAACTTCATCGACAATCGCAAAGTTATGGTCACGCTGGTACATTTCACGAAGGTCGCCCTTCATGTTGTCGCGCAAATAGTCAAAACCCAGTTCGTTGTTTGTCGAATACGTAATATCCGCGGCATAGGCGTCGCGCTTTTCCGCATCGGGCTGTTGTGGATAGACACAACCGGTGGTCATGCCCAACGCACCGTAAACCTGGCTCATCCATTCGGCGTCACGGCGTGCAAGGTAATCGTTTACCGTAACAATATGGACACCCTTGCCTGTCAGCGCATTAAGATAGGCCGGGAACGTCGCAACAAGGGTTTTACCCTCACCGGTTTTCATTTCCGAGATATTTCCCTGATGCAGGAAGATACCACCCATCAACTGCGTATCAAACGCCCGAAGGCCCAGCGAACGCACCGCAGCTTCGCGACAGTTAGCAAATGCTTCGGGCAAAAGATCATCAAGACTTTCTCCGCCTTTGGCACGCTCGGCCAATTCCAGAGTTTTGGATTTGATCTCTTCATCCGAGAGCTTCTGGAACTCGGGTTCCAGTGCATTCACTTTTTCAACGAGAGGGCGGGTTGCCTTGATCTTGCGGTCGTTCGGCGTCCCGAACACTTTTGTGGCAAGTTTTCCGATACCCAGCATATGTTTTTGTCCTTCGTTGACACATTCGTGCGAGGCATCTGCTTGCCCGCGCCGCGCCCTGCTCATACAAACGGGGGAACGGGCGATTTGCCTGCGCTCCAAAGCGATGTAAGGGGCGTCACTAACAGTGTCAACGCCGCCAACCCACGCGGCACCATGCAAGGACGAAACGATGTCGAAACACCTCAAATTCCTGTGCTCTGCGGCTCTTGTTCTCGGGCTGTCTGGTCCAGTGATCGCTGCCGACGCTGTTGACGCCGATACAGTGGTCGCCACAGTGAACGGTACACAGGTCACAGTCGGACAGATGATCATGGTGCGCGCGGCGCTTCCGCAGCAATATCAATCAATGCCCGATGACGTCTTGTTCAACGGAATCCTTGACCAGATCATTCAACAGAACCTTTTGGCACAAGCGCACACAGGGGACGAACCTCGCCGTCTCGAAATTGCACTGCAAAGCGAACGCCGCCTGATTCTTGCGGATGCGGTTGTAGAAGATTTTCTGTCCGAGCCGCCTTCGGAAGAAGACATCCAAGCCGCTTATGACGCGCGTTATGCCAATTTCGAAGGTCCATCGGAATTCAACGCCGCGCATATCCTTGTCGAAACCGAGGAGGAGGCCGCCGCCCTGCGCCAACAAATTGTTGATGGTGCCGACTTCGCCGAAATGGCGAAAGAGCACTCTACAGGCCCTTCTGGCCCCTCTGGCGGTGCTTTGGGTTGGTTTGGTCCCGGCATGATGGTGCCAGAATTCGAAACGGCCGTTGTTGCGATGAATGCGGGCGATGTGTCCGCTCCGGTCAAAACACAGTTTGGCTGGCACCTGATCAAACTGAATGAGTTGCGCAAGCAGGAAACACCCGCATTGGCCGACGTCCGCAGCGAACTGGCCGGCGAAGTACAGGGTGCCAAGCTTGAGGCCTTTATCGCGTCGCTGACCGAAAAATCAGAGATCGATCGTTCAAACGCCGCTGCCTTTGATCCGTCGATTATCAAACAAACCAACCTTCTGGACGAATAAGCCATGGCCGACATCACACATGTCTCTCCGCTCGCGCCTGCCGAATTCCCAACCCTGCCCGTTATCGAGGGGGCAGAGTTTGCGGCGGTTGAAGCCGGTGTAAAATACCAAAACCGCAAGGACGTCATGCTTGCGCGGCTGGCACCGGGCACCACGTTGGCAGGTGTGTTTACAAAGTCGTCCACGCGCGCCGCCCCTGTACTGGATTGTCAGGCCAAAATCGGCCTGGACAGTTCGGATGGCGCCGCGATTATCGTCAATGCCGGAAATGCCAACGCCTTTACGGGCAAAAACGGCGCAGAGGCGACCAATGCGGTCACCTCTGCGGTCGCATCGGTTCTTGGGGTGCCGGAGAACCGGATCTTTTCGTCCTCGACTGGCGTCATTGGCGAACCCCTGCCGTATGACCGGATCACGGGTAAGCTTGACGAGCTGAAACAGCGTCTGTCGGACACATCCATTCAGGATGCTGCCGAAGGTATCCGGACCACGGACACCTTTGCCAAAGGCTCGGGGGCCGAGATCGAAATTGATGGCAAACCCGTCAAGATCGCCGGTATTGCCAAAGGTTCGGGCATGATCGCGCCCGATATGGCCACGATGCTGGTCTATATCTTCACCGATGCCAAAATTGCCCGCCCTGTTCTTCAGTCTATGCTGTCCGAACTGACCGATTTGACCTTTAATAACATCACCGTTGATAGCGACACATCCACGTCTGACACTTTGCTTCTGGCGGCCACCGGAGCAAGTGGCGCAGAAGTTACCGACACAACCGGACCGTTTCGAGATGCGCTGCACCAAGTGATGCTTGATCTCGCGCATCAGGTTGTTCGCGATGGTGAAGGCGCTACCAAATTTGTGGAAATTTCCGTATCAGGCGCGGCAACCGATGCCGATGCCCGCACCCATGCCCTTGCCATTGCAAACTCGCCTTTGGTGAAAACTGCAGTCGCCGGCGAAGATCCAAACTGGGGGCGTATCGTAATGGCCATCGGTAAATCCGGCGCGGCCGCAGATCGGGATCTGCTTTCAATCAAATTTGGAGACATTCTTGTCGCTGAGAATGGATGGGTTTGTGAAAGCTATAACGAAGACGACGGTGCCTCTTATATGAAGCAACAGGATCTGAACATTAATGTAGATATCGGTCTGGGCACCGGACAATCTACTGTTTGGACCTGTGACTTGACCCACGGCTATATCACCATCAACGCGGATTATCGCTCGTAATGAAAACCGTTCTTGTTTCCGCAGTCGCCCTGATTGATGTCGACGGCCGTGTTCTTCTGGCCCAACGGCCAGAAGGAAAATCACTTGCTGGCATGTGGGAATTCCCCGGAGGGAAAGTCGAACAGGGCGAAACGCCCGAACAGGCCTTGATTCGTGAGCTTCAGGAAGAGTTGGGGATCGACACCTGGGCGAGCTGCCTTGCGCCACTGACGTTTGCCTCGCACACCTATGATGATTTTCACCTTCTAATGCCGTTGTTTGCCTGCCGGAAATGGGATGGGATTCCATCGTCTCAAGAGGGGCAAAAACTGCAATGGGTGCGCCCCGAGAATCTTCGGGATTACAAGATGCCCCCGGCCGATATTCCGCTCATCCCCATACTGAGAGACTGGTTGTGACATATTTCCGCAATATTTTGACGGTTTGGCTAAATATTGTGCGAAGATTTTGTGATTAAACCTTCTCAGAATTAAATGTGTTGGGTAATGTAACGTTACTGTGACGCCTTATAGGCGTTTACGGAAAAGTAACTACGTTATGATCCATTAGAGTCAATCACTGGGGAGATTTGACATGCTTAGGACTATCACTGTAGGCAGCTGTGTTTCTGTTCAAGGGACTTTTGTACGGTCTCTTCCTAACGGAAAGATCGCCGTCAAAGTTGGTAAGACAGTCTATGCTGGTACGCCGATACACTCAGTTTCGGAATAACCAAAGCCATTCACTAAGAACAAAACGGGGGGTGCTTTCGCGCCCCCCGTTTTCTTTTGTGGGATCTCAGCCGGATTAATCCAAAGTCCGGCTGATTTCTTCACGTTCAAAGATTTCGATCACATCGCCCTGACGGATATCGTCATAGTTCTCGAATGCCATACCGCATTCCTGACCAGACTGCACCTCGGCAACTTCATCCTTGAAGCGCTTCAGGGTTTTCAGAGTGCCCTCATGGATCACAACGTTGTCACGCAGCAAGCGAACACCAGCCGAACGACGTGCGACACCTTCGGTCACCAAACATCCGGCAACCTTGCCGACGTTGGACACCTTGAAGACATCCTTGATTTCGGCGTAACCGATGAAGTTTTCGCGAATCTCGGCACTTAGCAGACCGGAAGCAGCGGCTTTCACGTCATCAACCAGGTCATAGATGACCGAATAGTACCGGATTTCCACGCCCTTTTGGTTTGCCGAGTTCCGTGCGGAAGCGTTGGCACGGACGTTAAAGCCCATGATTGGCGCACCGCTGGCTTCAGCAAGTCCAACGTCGGTTTCAGTAATGGCACCAACACCCGAGTGCAGCACGCGAACACGTACCTCATCGTTGCCGATTTTTTCCATCGCCTGAACAATCGCTTCTGCCGAACCCTGAACGTCTGCTTTTACCAGAATTGGCAACTCGGCGACGTTTTGGTCTTCCTTGGCCTTCTGCATCAGCTGTTCAAGTGTCGTTGCAGCACCCGCCGCAGCGCGTTTGTCTTTGGCTGCCTGATGACGGTATTCCGCAATCTCGCGCGCCTGCGCTTCGGTTTCAGTCACGTTCAGAACGTCACCCGCTTCTGGCGTACCGTTCAAACCAAGAACCTCAACCGGAACAGACGGACCAGCTTCGGAAACGCGATCACCCTTGTCGTTGATCAGCGCACGAACCTTACCGTACTGCTCACCTACAACGAAAATATCACCCTGCTTCAGCGTACCTTTTTGAACCAGAACGGTTGCAACAGGTCCGCGACCAACGTCCAGCTGGGCTTCAATCACGGCACCTTGTGCGGCACGGTTCGGGTTGGCTTTCAGCTCAAGGATTTCAGCCTGCAGCGCAATCGCTTCAAGCAGTTCATCCAGACCTTGACCCGTAACGGCAGAGACTTCTACGTCCTGCACTTCACCGGACATGGCTTCCACGATCACTTCGTGTTGCAGCAGTTCGGCACGAACCTTCATCGGATCAGCAGCAGGTCTATCCATCTTGTTGATCGCCACGATCATCGGCACCTGTGCCGCTTTCGCGTGGTTGATCGCTTCGATGGTCTGAGGCATGACCGAGTCATCGGCAGCAACGACAAGCACCACGATATCAGTGACTTGCGCACCACGTGAACGCATCGACGTAAAGGCCGCGTGACCCGGAGTATCGAGGAAGCTCAGCGTGACACCGTCATCAGTTTTCACCTGATAGGCACCGATGTGCTGGGTAATCCCGCCGGCTTCGCCGGAAACAACCTTGGCGTCACGGATAGCATCCAGAAGCGATGTTTTACCGTGGTCAACGTGGCCCATGATGGTGATGACCGGAGGACGCGAAACCAGTGCGCCATCATCTTCTTCGATGTCCGCAATCACGTCTTCAACGTCGGCGTCCGATACACGAACAACCTTGTGGCCAAACTCTTCGATGATCAGCTCAGCGGTGTCTGCGTCGATCGTCTGGTTTTGCGTAACCATCATGCCCATGTTCATGAGCGATTTCACGACGTCAGCCGAACGTTCCGCCATGCGGTTCGCCAATTCGGATACAACAATCGCCTCTGGCAACTGAACGTCACGAACAACCTTTTCGCGCTCGACCGTACCACCCATCGCTTTTTGACGGGCACGCTCTTGCTTACGCTTCATGGCGGCCATCGAACGGTGACGGTTTGCATCGCCTCCGGTGGCTTGGCTCAATGTCAGCTTGCCAGAACGGCGATTGTCGACCGGACCTTTGTTGCGCTGCGCACGTTCACGATCTGCTTTGCGTGGTGTGGCTGCTGGCGCAGGTTTGTTTGGTGTCGGACGGCCGGAAGGCTGCTCGGAGCGTGGCGCAGGAGCAGAAGGTGCAGGTGCGGCAGCAGCGGCAGCAGCGCGTTTGGCGGCTTCCTCGGCTTCACGCTTTTTGCGCTCTTCTTCTTCAGCTTTCGCTTTCGCGCGCTCTTCGGCTTCACGTTGCTCGCGTTCCTTGGCTTCTGCCTCGGCACGGCGACGCGCACGCTCTTCTTCGCGGGCCTTTTCTTCGGCTTCGCGCTTTGCAGCTTCTTCAGATTCGCGGGCCTTGGCAGCCTGCAGTGCCTTCAGTCGACGCTCCATTTCCGCATCGGAAATGCCGGCTGGACGACGCGAAGGATCGCCTCCAGCTCTCGCGCCTGCTGACCCGGGCTTGGACGCGCCAGGTTTCGGCACCACAACGCGCTTGCGCTTGGTCTCCACCACGACGTTTTTGGTACGGCCATGGCTGAAGCTTTGCTTCACATTGCCAGGACGCGATCCGGATCCACGTAGGCCCAAAGTCTTTTTACCGTCGTTATCGCTCATTTAGCTGTCTTACCCTTCTGAGCGGCCCCTGCCGCTCCAATTTCGCGTACGCCTTTTAACCTTTGGGCTTCCTCTACTACACGATGCGTGAGTCCGCCAGACGCAAGCGCTCCATGTATCACAGTTTGTTTCCCAAAAGCCAAACCCAATTCATCCGCCGTCAACCAGCCGATGTAACTGCCACCATATGGCGTGCTTAGTTTCGATTTGCCCCGCCCAGAACCATCGGATGCCTGAATCAGCACCTCGGCATAATCCTTGACGAGCCAGTCCTTGACCTTTTCATATCCTGCGACCGCCTCACCCGACTTACGCGCCAAGCTCACGAGATCGACCACACGCCGGGCAATCTGGGTTTCGACTTCGTCGACCAGATTTTCCGGCACTTTGACCGCTTGCTTCGCCGAGCGCGCAAACAGTCCCTTTTTGGCAGCTTTTTCCAAAGCCGCGCGATCTGCCGAAACCCAGATACCCCGCCCGGGCAATTTGCCCAGAATATCCGGTACGATTTGATCATCCGGCCCAACCACAAATCTGATCAGGCCGAATTTCGGCTGCACGTCGCCCGTAGCGATGCATTTCCGCTCAGGACCGTTTTCCAGATCCTTGGATTGTCCACCACGTCCCATGTGCAAGCTCCCGAAGCCTGCGATCAGGCTTCGGCCTCCTCTTCGGTTTCAGTTTCAGTCTCTTCGTTTTCAGCAGCAAGTTCCGCCGGATCAACCCAACCCAGCACGATGCGAGCCGTCATAACCATGTCTTGAGCGGTTTCCAGAGTCATTCCAAACGGCTCGAGAATACCATCATCCTTGACGCGCTCTCCTTCGACCGTTGTCCAGCCACCGGCCAGTTCCCAGTCTGCGCAAGTTGCAAAATCTTCGAGGCTCAACACACCATCTTTGGCAAGTGCCTCGATCATTTGGGGTGTCAGACCGTCGAATGCAACCAGGCTGTCCTGAACACCCAGTTCACGAGCAGCTTCCATGGCGGCGCGGTTTTTCGCTTCGATAAAGTCGCGTGCACGGGCCTGAAGCTCTTCTGCGGTGCTTTCGTCGACACCGTCGATGACCAACAGTTCATCCAACTCGACATAGGCAACCTCTTCGAGGTTTGTGAAGCCTTCCGAAACCAGAAGCTGGGCAAAGAACTCGTCCAGATCCAGTGTTTCAATGAACAGCTTGGTGCGAATTTCGAATTCTTTTTGACGACGCTCGGATTCTTCGGCCTCGGTCATGATATCAATGTCGAGGTTGGTCAGTTGTGACGCAAGACGTACGTTTTGTCCACGACGGCCAATTGCCAGAGACAGCTGTTCGTCAGGAACGACAACTTCGATTTTGCCAGCTTCTTCGTCCAGAACCACTTTGGACACTTCGGCAGGCTGAAGCGCGTTCACAAGGAACGTTGGTTGATCTTCATTCCATGGAATGATGTCGATCTTTTCTCCCTGAAGCTCGTTCACAACCGCCTGAACACGGCTTCCGCGCATACCAACACAGGCACCGACAGGATCGATCGAACCATCATAGGAAATCACAGCAATCTTTGCGCGCGATCCCGGATCACGTGCAACGGCTTTGATGTCGATGATGCCATCATAGATTTCAGGCACTTCCATCTTGAACAACTCGGCCATGAATTCAGGCGCGGTACGCGACAGGAAGATCTGTGGGCCACGAGATTCACGGCGGACATCCTTGATGAACGCACGGATACGGTCGTTGGGGCGGTATGCCTCGCGGCCGATTTTTTCGTTACGACGCAAAACAGCTTCGCCACGGCCCACGTCAACAATGACGTTTCCGTATTCTTCACGCTTCACAGTACCGTTGATGATGGTACCGGCGCGGTCTTTGAACTCTTCATACTGGCGATCACGCTCTGCTTCGCGAACCTTCTGCAAGATAACCTGCTTGGCCGACTGCGCCGCGATACGGCCCATTTCTACAGGCGGGATTTCTTCTACGAAGGTGTCACCAACAACCGGATCAGCCAAATATTGCTTGGCTTGCTCAACGGTGAATTCAGCCTGATAGTTTTCAAGCTCTTCTTCTTCAACCACGGTGCGAACGCGGGTAAAGGTGGCTTTACCGGTTCTGCGATCGATGCTGACGCGGATGTCCATTTCGGCGCCATAGCGCGACTTGGCAGCCCGGGCCAAAGACTCTTCCATTGCCTCAACCACCAAACCGGGGTCGATCATCTTTTCACGCGCGACGGCCTCGGCGGTTTGCAGTAGCTCAAGCTGGTTTGCAGAGGTAATTGCCATGGTTTACTCCTCTTCGGACCCTTCGGTCTCGATCTCGTCAAATTCGTCTTCGTTAATGATGCCGGCCGCTTTGCGCTGACGTAGCATTTCCTTGATCAGTTCGTCTGTCAGCATCAGCTTGGCTTCGGCAAGCCAATCGAATTGCAGACCAACTGTTACTGTTTCACCCTGATCTTCGATGTTGATCAGAACTTCTTCGCCTTCGATACCCGCCAGCACACCACGGAAGCGTTTGCGACCGTCGATCAGCTCAGACGTTTCAACTTTGGCTTCATACCCTTCATAGGTCCCAAAGTCTTTGAGACGGGTCAAAGGACGGTCGATACCGGGGCTTCCCACCTCGAGAACATAAGAATCCACAAGTGGATCTTCGACATCCAACACCGCGCTGATGGCGTTTGAAATCTTGGCGCATTCATCAACTTCAATCCCACCATCGGGACGTTCCGCCATGATCTGCAGTGTATGGGTATTCCCGCCCTGCAACCGCAAACGCACAAGTTCAAAACCCATGTCAGCAATGACTGGGATGATGATATCGGCCAGTTTGCGATCAATCGCGGTCTTGGCAATCAGGTCACTCATAGGTCGTGTTCCAAACACAAAAAAACGGGCCAGCGGCCCGTCGAAAATTCCGATGGAACGTAAGGAGCGAACCCCAAACGCACCGCTGTTGAAAGGTCATATACGCGCGATGTCCTGAGTCTGCAAGGTCTATATGAAAACGCCCCGCAAATGCGGGACGTTTCCAAAAATGCTAGGGCTGGTTTACGAGAACCACCAGCGTTCCATCAGGCGCGAGCTGTCCATCTGGAAGACGTTACCAATCGTACCCGAGTTGGTCAGCTTTGTGCTGTGTGCGTCAACATAGTTGGCGTACATCGGGATCACGGTGCCACCTTCGGTGGACATGATCGCCTGCATCTCGTGATACTGGCCGCGACGCTTTTCGGTGTCGAGTTCGGCACGCGCAGTCAGCAGCAGTTCCTGGAAGCGGGCGTTTTCCCAGTGGCTGTCGTTCCAAGGCACACCCATTTCGTATGCAGTCGAGAACATCCAGTCTTCGGTCGCACGACCGGACCAGTAGCATGCACACCATGGCTTTTTCAGCCAGACGTTCGACCAGTAACCATCAGCAGGCTCTTGCACGACGTTCAGGTTAATACCTGCTGCTTTCGCAGAAGCCTGATAAAGCTGAGCCGCATCAACCGCACCCGGGAAGGCCGCGTCCGAAGCCGAAAGGTCAACAGACAGACCGTCCATCCCTGCTTCTTTCAGAAGGAACTTAGCCTTTTCAGGATCATACTCGTTCAGTGGCAGATCAGACGCAAAATACTGGTTCGCAGGACCAATCGGAATGTCGTTCGCTACGGCACCGTGACCCAGCAGGATCTTGTCGACCATTTCCTGACGGTTTACAGCGTGCTTCAGGGCCTGACGCACTTTTACGTTGTCGTAAGGCGCGACGTTGGTCAGCATCGGGAAGGTAAAGTGCTGGTTACCGGTAACCTCGAAGATGTTGATCATCGGGTTGGCCTTCATGAGAGGCTCGGTCTTGAAGTCAACACGGTTTACGGCGTCAACCTGACCGGTCATCAGCGCGTTCATACGTGCCGACGAGTCGTTGATCGCGATCACTTCGATCTGATCAAACCAACCTTCTTTGCCATCTTTATAGTGGCCTTCAACACGGCTCAGAAGCGTGCGTACACCAGGGTCGAAGCTTTCGACCTTGTACATGCCCGTACCGATACCTTGCGCGATGGCCTCTTCGACCTGACCTGCAGGGAAGATACAGATGTGGTAGTCAGACAGCAGGAACGGGAAGTCCGCATTGCCCGCTTTCAGGGTCATCTGAACCTGATGCTCGCCCATCTTCTTCATTTCGGTGATAGCCGAAACAATTGGCTTCGCAGCCGATTTCGCGCCTTCTGCAACGTGCATGTTCAGCGATTCGATCACGTCGTCCGCGCCAAATGCTTTGCCGTTGTGGAAGGTGACGCCCTTGCGCAGGTTAAACGTCCAGGTTTTGGCGTCTGATGTTGCTTCCCAGCTTTCAGCCAGTTCGCCAACCAGTTCGCCGTTCGCGGCAACCTGGGTCATTGTATCAAATACGGCACCGTGGCCACACATGATCATGTAGCTGTCCGAGTGTGTGCGGCTGTCCCAGCTGTCAGAGCTGTTCGCGCCTGCAAGGCCAAGACGCAAGGTGCCACCTTTTTTTGGCATCGCGACTGCCGGCATGCCGGTTGCGGCCAGAACACCTGCGGCAGCGCCGGTCTTCAATAGGCCACGTCTGCTAATATTCTTCATGTCTAGTCTCCCATGTTTAGTTTTCGGGTTGTCCCGATTGGTTATGACGCCCGTTTAAACAGGCGATTCGGTTTACATCTTACCAACTGCAGCGTCGCCGATGTTATCAACTCCGCGTTCCTTGAGCAGATTTGTGAGCCAATCCGGATCCATTTCAGGAACAGAACTCAGCAACAGATCGGTATATGGATGGTGTGGCGGCTTGAACATGTCGTCTTTGGGTCCCTGTTCAACCACGCGTCCATCCTTCATGACCACCACTTCGTCCGCAATGGATTTCACAGTAGCAAGATCGTGCGTGATGAACATATAGGATAGTCCAAGCTCATCTTGAAGTTTGGCCAGAAGTTTCAGGATGCCTTCCGCAACCAGCTGATCAAGCGCAGATGTGACTTCGTCGCAGATAATGAACTTTGGCTCGGCAGCCAAAGCGCGTGCAATCCCGATACGCTGTTTCTGGCCACCAGAAAGCTCGGACGGCAAACGATTGTAATAGACAGACGGTTCAAGCTCGATTTCTTCCAGGAGGCTATCAACGCGTTTGCGTTTTTCCTTGCCGGTCAAACCCATATAGAACTGGACAGGGCGCCCAATCAGCTCGCCAATTGTCTTTCTTGGATTCAGCGCTGTATCGGCCATCTGATAAATCATTTGGGCCTGACGCAGCTGCATCTTGTTACGTTTACGATAGTCCAGCGGCAAAGCTTCGCCATCAAATTCGATGTGCCCCTGCTTTGGAGGCAAAAGGCCCGTGATACAGCGCGCGGTTGTCGATTTCCCCGAACCGGATTCACCAACCACTGCAACAGTACGCCCCGCGTGAATATCAAAGCTGACATCATGCAGCACCGGCACCTTGCCATAGGCCGCTGTTACGTTGCTTACCGAGACAACAGGTGTCTGTCCGGTTTGAACATAGGGCTTTTGAGGACGCTGAAAGCTGCGCACAGCCCAAAGCGACTTTGTATAGTCTTCTTTGGGATCGGAAAGCATGGTCCGGGTATCGGCTTCTTCGACCTCATCCCCTTTGAGCAACACTTTGATCTTGTCGGCCATCTGCGCAACCACCGCCAGATCGTGGGTGATATATATCGCCGCTGTATCGAACTCTTCAACAATCTCGCGGATCGACGCCAGCACTTCGATCTGGGTTGTCACGTCCAGCGCTGTTGTCGGTTCATCGAAAATAATGAGATCAGGCCGCGTCGACATTGCCATGGCCGTCATTGCCCGCTGCAACTGACCACCGGAAACCTGATGCGGATAGCGGAACCCGATGTTTTCAGGATCGGGCAAGCGCAGTTTCCGGTACAATTCCATACCGTCTGCTTCGCTTTCGGCTTTACTCATCACACCGTGTTGCACGGGGGCTTCGGTGTGTTGGTCAATCAAACGGTGCGCAGGGTTAAAAGAGGCCGCCGCAGATTGCGCGACATAAGCAATCCGTTTGCCCAGCAACTCTCGTTTGACCTTGGCAGACGCATTGACAAGATTAATCCCGTCGAACTCAACCTCGCCGGCCGAGATCCGGCACCCGTCGCGGGTAAATCCCATGGCAGCCAGCCCAACCGTGGACTTGCCCGCGCCGGATTCACCGATCAATCCAATCACTTCACCCTTTTTCAGTTCGAAATCGACACCGTTTACGATCTGGTTCCAGGTTTCGTCACTGCGGCCCTCAATCTTGAGACCGCGCACTTTCAGCAGTTGTTCAGCCATGACGCTGTCTCCTTATTCTTTCAGGCCCGAGGACTTGTGCAACATCCAGTCCACCACAAAGTTCACCGCCACAGTCAGCAGCGCAATTGCGCTCGCCGCAAGAAGTGGGGCACTGGCAACCTGCGGTGCAAAGGCCGCAAAGTTGATGAATTGAGCCAGATCGCGCACCATTGTGCCCCAATCGGCCAACGGTGGCTGGATACCCACACCCAGAAACGACAGGGACGCAATCGTCAGGAACACAAAGCAGAAGCGAAGACCAAATTCGGCCAACAGCGGCGCAGTGGCATTGGGCAGGATTTCGCGGAAGATCAGGTAACCCATACCTTCACCGCGCAACTTGGCCGCTTCAATATAATCCATCACAACGATGTTGAGACCAACCGCACGCGCCAGACGGAACACCCGGGTCGAGTCAATCACGGCGATGATGACAACCATATAGAATGTAAGAAGACCCTTTTCCGAGCCCGCCCAGGCGCTGGCAATTGTCATCAGCAAAAGCGCAAAGATCAGCGATGGAATAGCCATCAGCACATCCACGGCACGGCTCAACAACTGGTCAAGCCATCCACCGAGAGTTGCAGCAAGGAAGCCAAGTGTGGCACCGATCAGGAAGGCCAAAACGGTGGTCGCGAAAGCGATGCCTACAGTGTTCTGAGCGCCATAGATCAAACGTGACAGGATATCCCTTCCAATCTGGTCAGTCCCCAATGGATAGTCAGGGTTGCCGCCCATCGCGGGGTTGCCACCGGGCACAACATTCGCAGCACCAAGGATTTCTTCCTGCCCATAGGGTGCAATCGCACCCGCAAAGATCGCAACGATAGCGTAAATAATGATGGTCAGGATGCCAAAGCTGGCGGTCAACGGCATAGACCGGAACAACTTGCGTGTCCCTGCCGAGCCGACATTTCGTCCAAAAATGCGAAACGCCCAAGCCGAAGCAGCGAACAGAAGGAACCCTTCAACAGCCTTGCCAAGGAAGAAGTACTTGTTGGCAATTGTCTGATCCGGCGAGCGGGACAGAACATATGACCAGCCCAGCCAAACCAACAGCACCGCAGCAAGAATATAGCCGACTGCAACACCATAAGACATGTCACGAAACAATGGTTTGTTGCCGGTGACTTTTTGGCCAACGAAACGGAAAACCCAGCCCGCAGCGGCAATAGCAGCCAGCCAGAGTACGATCGCGATAAAGATATTCATTTCGGATGCCTCAGACGCGGATTAGAGATAATCGACAAAATGTCGGCAGTCAGGTTCAGCAGAATGTAAGCTGCTGCGAAAATCAGGCAGCAGGCCTGCACAACTGGGATGTCGCGAATTTTCACGCTGTCCACGAACAGCTGACCGATGCCGGGATACACAAACACAACCTCGACCACGACCACACCTGTGATCAGATACGCGAGGTTAAGCGCGATAACGTTGATGATTGGCGCCAGAGCATTCGGCAGCGCGTGCTTGACGATCACACGCATTGGCGAAATCCCTTTGAGGCGCGCCATTTCGATATAGGGCGATGCCAACAGGTTGATAATCGCCGCACGTGTCATCCGCATCATGTGCGCAGTCACAACAAGTGTCAGTGTAAGCGCGGGAAGAAGCGTTTTGATAAAGCGATCACTCAGCTCCATACCGTCATAGATATTCGACAGTGACGGCAAGATCGGGTTCAAAACGGCAAGAAACAAAATCAGAATGTACGCCAGAAAGAATTCTGGAGACGAAATTGACGAGAGCGTCAAAATGTTCGCCGTGCGATCAAACGCGGAATTTCGGTAAAGCGCCGCGAGAACACCCAGCGTGATCGAGATCGGCACCGCGATCACAGCCGTCACACCGGCAAGGAACATGGTGTTTTCAAATCGCGGTGCAATCTGCGCCGCCACCGAACCCTGGCCGGTTCCAACATCCGTCCCCGCAAAGCTGGCAAAGTTAGCTTGGGCAAAACTGTTCCCAAGATCCCCCTGAACCGCCCCTGCGAGCCATTGAAAATAGCGCGTGATCGGAGGTTGATCGAGACCCAGATCCTGTCGGATGGCTTCGACGGCTTCCGGCGTCGCCCCCTGACCCAGGATGAGCTGTGCGAAATCTCCAGGCAGCAAATTCACCGCTGCGAAGATTACAATCGATACGACGAAAAGCGTCACGATGCCCAATGCTAAACGTTGAGCTATGATTCTCAGAATAGAGGCCAATTGCCCTCACCTGTTGATTTTGTTGTTTGAAATCAGGTTAACGGCGATCTGGAACCTGTAAACCCTGAAAATCTGAAACCGACATCGAGAATTCGCTTTTTGACCATTTTGGTTTGATATTCAGAAATTTCTGAAGTTTTTGGCGCTATGGAGAAAGATCAATTGGACTTACGATTTTGCCAATTGATCCATCACTTTCACAAGTTCCGCGCTAATTCCCGGCTCAGAAAGCGCGTGCCCCGCGTTTCTCACCATGCGAAGTTGCGCACGTGGCCACCTTTTTGACAGTTCAAACGCAGAGGTTGGCGGACAAATCATGTCATATCGTCCTTGAACAATGACGCCGGGGATATCTGCGATTTTTTCCATTTCGCTCAAAATCTGGCCGTCGCGTTCAAGAAAACCACCGTTGATAAAATAGTGGTTCTCCAATCGCGAAAATGCGCGTGCATACTCTGCCGGAGGCTCCCCTCCGACACCGGTCGAATGAATGGAAGCCAACGCATTTTCCCAAGAGGCCCAAGCCCGCGCATATTTTACTTCGGTCTGATGGACGCCTGAAAACAGACGCCGGTGATACGCCGCAATCAGGTCATCCCGTTCGTCTTCCGGGATGAGACTGACAAACCGCTCCCATGGTTCGGGCCAAAATTTGCCTGCCCCTCCTCCATAAAACCAGTCCAGTTCGGATTGCGTCATCAAGAACACACCGCGCAAAACCAGAAAGGCCGTCCGGTTCGGATGGCTCTGCGCATAAAGCAGTGACAGAGTCGCGCCCCAGCTGCCCCCAAAAACAATCCAGTCATCGATATCCAGATCCGAGCGGATACGCTCCATATCTGCAACAAGGTGCCAAGACGTATTGTTTTCGACAGTCGCATGCGGTTTCGATCGTCCACAGCCGCGCTGGTCAAAAAGAATGACACGATAAACCGCCGGATCAAAATAGCGCCGCATCGCCGGGCTGCTGCCCCCGCCAGGCCCGCCATGCACCACAACAACCGGCAATCCGTCCTTGCGTCCGGATTGCTCGACATAGATACGGTGCCCGTCGCCCATGTCGATCATTCTCTGGTCAAATGGTTCGACCGGAGGGTAAAGATAATGCACTGCGCGTTTTTGGCCCAAGTTTTTGTCCATGACCGACCTATATAGTTCAGGCGGCCCAGTTGAGCATATGGAGATCAGAATGCAAGAGTCTCACACCACAGTTGACCCTTCCGAAGTTGCCAAATTTGAGGCGATGGCTGCCGAATGGTGGGATCCAAAGGGAAAATTCAAGCCTTTGCATATGCTTAACCCGTGTCGGCTTGACTATATCACGCGTCAAATTGCGGCTGAATTTAATAGGGATCTGACAGCGGAAACACCGTTCAAGGGTCTGCGGATGCTCGATATCGGGTGTGGCGGCGGCCTGCTGAGCGAACCTATTGCACGACTCGGCGCAACTGTTGTGGGCGCGGATGCTGCTGCGGGCAATATTCCGGTTGCGCAAGTGCATGCCCAACAGTCCGGCCTATCCATCGACTATCGTCACACGACGGCCGAAGCGCTGGCCGATGCCGGCGAACAGTTTGATATTGTTCTCAATATGGAAGTTGTCGAACACGTTGCAGATCCGCTGTCATACCTGACGGCCTGCCAACAATTGCTGAAACCCGGTGGGCTTCACCTTTGTTCCACAATCAACCGGAACCCCAAAAGCTTTGCAGTTGCAATTCTGGGTGCCGAATATGTGATGCGTTGGCTGCCAAAAGGCACGCACGAATGGCACAAGTTCATCACACCAGACGAGCTTTTTGATCTTTTGACCAAATCGGGTGTCACACCGGTGGATAAAAAGGGTTTTGTTTTCAATCCTGTGACTTGGCAATGGTCGATCTCGGACCGTGATCTATCCGTGAACTATGTCACTGCAAGCACCAAACCCGCATAAACCAAAAGGGCCCTAGGCCTGATCCAGTTTAACGCGCAATTCTCGTAAGATCGGCAGAGCGGCCCTGACACGGGCCTCTCCCAATTCACTCACGATCTCGGAAATCATCGGGGCGATACTGGCAAGCGCTTCGTCGCGTGCCTGCCGTCCGGCGGGGCTTATGCCAACAATCTTTCTGCGGGCATCATCCCAATCGGGTCGGATATGGATATAACCCGCCAGCTCCAGCTTATTCAATGTGTTCGTCATCGCCCCACGCGTGACGTGAAACGCTTTTGCCAATTGGGCGGGGCTGCGTTCTGCCCCTGCAGGTGCCAAATGGTTCAACACTGAAAAGTGAGAAAGCTCCATCCCTTTGGGCAATACCTTGCTCAGTCTCGCACGCGCGAGCTGATCGGCCGTAAGGATTTCGCCGAACAAAGCAATGGCCAAGGCGTTGTTATCGCTCATTCAGGGGCTGTCGAACTCTCGATCATGGGTCAAAGAAGGCACTTTACGCCGTGCTTGTGCCACCGCATTAGGGTCCAGATCAACATAGGAGATGCCGGTTTCTTCTCCAGCGTCACTCAAAATCTCTCCCCAAGGCGAAATCACCAAGGAATGCCCATAAGTGCGGCGCCCCTGTCCCCGTGTTGCGGGGTGGGTTCCCGTTTGGGCCGGTGCCAAAACAAAACATCCAGTTTCAATGGCACGTGCACGCAGCAAGGTATCCCAGTGCGCAGCGCCAGTGACATGAGAGAACGCCGCGGGCACCGTTAGAATTGTCGCACCTGCTTTGGCCAATTGCCGGTGCAAATAAGGGAAACGCACATCATAACAAATCGTCATTCCAACCACGCCAAAGGGCGTTTCTGCCAATACCGCCTTGTCACCCGGTCGATAGCCATCTGATTCGCGGTATGTTTCCTCGGGCGTGACCTGCACGTCGAACATATGGATCTTGTCGTAGCGGGCCACAATATCGCCGTCAGGGTTGATCAAGAAGGACCGGTTCGCAAACCGTCCGTCAGGATCTTGTGTCTTAAGAGCAAGCGAACCAATCAAAAGCCACACACCCAGATCGCGCGCGCCGTCCTGCAAAGCAGCCAATGTTGCGTCCTCGTGTTCCAAACGCAAAACCGCATTCTGATGGCTTCGGCTGGAGGAAACACAGTTGCAAACTTCTGGCGTCAAAATGAATTCCGCGCCATTTGCGGCAGCTTCGCGCATTTGGCCCAGCATTACGGCAAGGTTTGCCTCTGGATCATCCGACGATGTCATTTGCAACAGCGCAGCTTTCATGGATCAGGCCGCCAGCAATGAATCAAGCTTGCCCGCACGATCCAGCCCATAGAGGTCGTCGCATCCGCCCACATGGGTTTCACCCACAAAAATCTGGGGCACCGTCCGGCCACCGCTGGCGCGCTGGATCATCTCGGGCTTGCGATCCGGATTTGCTAAAACATCGATCTCGGTAAATTCGACGCCTTTTTGTGTCAGCAACCGCTTGGCCGCATGACAAAAGCCACAAAGAGGGCTGGTATAGATTTCAACAGGTTTCATTGGCTTCCCCAAAAAGATTGGAACTGTTCTGGGGGATTTAGGTGTCCTTTGCAACGCGCGCTAGGGTCAGAACGTGCACTTCACGCGCTTTTGCTTGCAGGCATGCCTCGGTTGCGGCGCCCAAAGTGGCGCCAGAGGTCATAACATCATCAATCAGCAACACAGGTCTGGCGGCCATTTTATGCCTGCGCTTGGGGTGTGGCGTTATGCTTCCACTCAGTTTGCGAAACCTTTCATCAAACGAAAGACCGTCCATGCTGCCTCCTGTGTTTGGGCGTTGCAACAGATCGGGACACCATGAAAGTGACAGTTCGCGCGCGACCGCCTGTGCCAAAAGCGCCGATTGGTTATATCTGCGCTTTAGCAAACGCATCCAGTGCAAGGGCACGGGCGCAACAAGCATGCCGGGTTGAACAAGAGGTTTTGCGGCTTGGGCCATCCACTTTGCGGCGGGCTGGACAATATCATGCCGGTCACCATGTTTAAGCGCCAGAACAAGCGTCCTTGCGTTGTCTTTATAGAGCAACGCCGAACGCCCTTTGCTCCAAGGTCGTTCAATCCGCATGCAATCATCGCAAAATGCGTGCCCTTCACCATCCTGACCGGGCAAAGGCGTGCCACACAGATCGCAGACCAGCCCGCCAATAAACGGTGTCTTTCCCCAACAAGGACCGCAGAGGCCAAAATCACTTTCAACCAACCCGCCGCATTCGATGCACCGTGGCGGATAAATCAGATGGATCGCGGTTTGAATCTTTTCTCTCATCACTCTATCGTCTGGCACATGCAAAACGCCCCCCAAATGACAGACCGAGCTGCCCTGAAACGAAACCGATCGCGCGCTGACCGCGACGGGGGTTTGTTTCTGCATCACGCTGCTGCCGAAGAAGTTAAGGATCGCCTGACTTTGGTTAACAGGGCGTTTACCAAAGTCGCGATTGTCACCCCCTTCCCAGAAGCCTGGCGCGGCGTCGCCCCCCAAGCCGATATCATCGAAGATTCAGAGGTGCTTGACCTCAAAGCCGCACACTATGATCTGGTTTTGCATGCCATGTGCCTGCATTGGGCCAATGATCCGGTCGGCCAGATCATCCAGTGTCGGCGCGCTCTTAAAAACGATGGTCTGTTTATGTGCGTGAGCTTTGGCGGCCAAACCCTGCATGAACTGCGCAGCGCGCTTGCCCAGGCCGAAGCAGATGTTTCCGGCGGCTTGTCTCCGCGCGTTGCCCCCATGGGGGAAATTCGAGACCTCGGCGCATTGTTGCAACGCGGCGGGCTGTCCCTTCCTGTGGCGGACGCTCTGCCACTGAAAGTGACCTATGAAACGCCGTGGCACCTGATGCGCGATTTGCGGTCGATGGGCGAGGCCAATGCCCTCGCGGGCCGTTTGCGTCGTGCAACATCGCGTTCCGTCATGCTTGCCGCTGTTGAAACTTATGTTCACTCCTTCATGGAAGACGGACGTATTCCCGCGACCTTTGAATTGATTTTCTTGACTGGGTGGGCACCGGATGACTCTCAACCTCAACCATTGCGCCCGGGATCTGCGACAACACGTCTTGCTGCGGCGCTTGGAACCCAAGAAACACCTTTGAAAGATTGACAGGACATGTGCCTGTACTACGTGACGATCAGATAAAATCAGGATCAAATAATGACCGACATCACCGCCTCAAAGCCGGAACACGGCCCCAAAGATCACCCTGCCGTTCCTCGCGGAAAAATCGGGGTGCTGTTGGCCAACCTGGGTACACCGGATTCTTACACCTACTGGCCCATGCGACGCTATTTAGGGCAATTTTTGTCCGATAAGCGCGTGATCGACTATCCTGCGTGGAAATGGCAACCCATCCTGCAGGCCATTATTCTGACCAAGCGGCCGTTTTCGTCGGGCGAGGCCTATAAATCAATCTGGAATCACGATCTGGACGAAAGTCCACTGATGACGATAACCAAAGCGCAGAATGCTGCAATCTCGGACAGTATGGATGAGCGTTTCGGCGATCGTGTGATGGTCGATTTCTGCATGCGCTATGGCAACCCGTCAACCGAATCCAAAGTGCGCAAGATGGTCGCTGCCGGATGTGAGAAAATTCTGTTTTTCCCGCTTTATCCCCAATATGCAGGGGCGACCACCGCGACCGCGAATGACGAATTTTTTCGCGCGCTGATGAAGGAAAAGTGGCAACCTGCGGCACGCACCGTGCCCGCCTATGCCGATCATCCCGACTATATCGAGGCTTTGGCGCAATCTATCGAGACCGCATATGCCGATTTGGAAAACCGTCCGGACATTCTGGTAGTGTCTTATCACGGGATGCCCACCCGCTATCTGATGGAGGGCGATCCGTACCACTGTCAGTGTCAAAAGAATACACGCCTCCTGCGAGAGCGTCTGGGCTGGGACAAAACCGAAATCACGACCACGTTCCAATCTCAGTTTGGCCCCGAAGAATGGCTTCAACCCTACACGGTCGACGAAGTTGCACGTCTTGCAAAAGAAGATGGTAAAAAGCGTATTGCGGTGATTGCGCCGGCGTTCTCGGCGGATTGCATCGAAACACTGGAAGAGATCAACGAAGAAATCAAAGAAAGCTTTGAAGAGGCTGGCGGAGACGAATTTACGTACATTCCGTGCCTCAACGATCAACCGGCGCATATCTCGGCGCTGTCGACAATCATCGAAGAAAACCTGAAGGGATGGATCGACTAAGTTTCGATTCTGAAAAACCTGGAGTTGATCTGCTGACCATCTGGTTTTGGGTCAACTCAGCACCACAAAAGGAAAAAGGCGGAACCAGAGGTTCCGCCTTTCTCGATTTTAAACTGTCGTAGAATTACGCAGATGCAGCAGCGGCAACAATGACCAGCAGCAGAAGCGGAACCCAAACACCAGGAGCCGACGAACCAGCGTCTTCTTCGATGACAACGGGTTCAACAACCGGTTCAGCCATCGATCCAGCGAATGCGGTCGAAGCAGCAGCGGTCAGAGCAGCAGCGAGAACGAGTTTCTTCATAGTAACCTCCAGATAATCGCCTGCCGCCATAATTGAGGACGACGACAAGCACGCAATACTTACCTCGTAACTCTGTGTAACCAGCTATGGGTGTAGATTGCAAACCCAAGTTTCAGGTTTGCCCCTTGGGAAAGACAAGATGTCGTCAAATTAGCAACACTTGCGTGCCCACTTTGGTCAAACTGAACAATTCAGAGATATGTTCGTTGTACAAACCGATGCATCCATTCGAAGATCGACGCCCGATTTTGCGCGTATCGTGGGTTCCGTGGATTCGATAATATGTCCAGCTCAGATAAAGCGCATGAGTTCCCAGCGGGTTATCAGGGCCCGGTCCAACATGGTCAGGCCACTCGGGGTTACGCTCTTTCATCGACGGAGTTGGCCGCCAGCTCGGACCTTCGACCTTTTGAACAACACGTGTTCTACCACGCCGCGTCAGGTCTTCGGTCAGCGGAACCGACGATGGGTACAGCTTGTAAACGGATTGATCATCCGACCAGAAGTGCAATGCACGCGAGGTCACATCAACAAGGATCGCGCCATTCTTGGTGTTGTCAAAATACGGGCGCCAGTCGAGCGCGCGGAAACTTGAAATGTTGCGAGGCACGATCTCGTCCAGATCACGCTCGATTTCGGTTGTGCTTGCCTCGGTCTGGGCCAAAGCGGGCGCAGCGAGGAAAGACGCGCCAGTCGCCAAAAAGGCCCGGCGGCCCAATGCGGGTTTGTAGATTTTGGTCATGCGTGCCCTCGGAACAGGAAAATTTTCAGAATTCGGCCAATAATATTGCCGGAATGCCTCAGTCGCAAATCAAACACTTGTCAATTGGCAATCTCACGCTGATGTGGGTTTTCAAAGCAACGTATCGCGGGTTAGACCAAACCCGAAATCAAAGACGTACGGAACGAAAATGACGCGATTTATTGCTTTGGCGCTGGCGGCAACGCTCGCATTGGCTGGCTGTGACACAACCGGGGCAGGTGGTTCTTCGGGTGCAAAGCAATATCGGATTTCTTCGAGTAACACCTCGAAAGTTCAATTTCGCGTTCTCGACTCGGTCAATGCCCTTCGCGGAGCGTCAGGCGCATCGGCGCTTCAGTTTAACGCACAGTTGAATGCCGCCGCCGCAACCCATTCCCGCGACATGGCAATCCAGAACCGTCCCTGGCACTTTGGATCTGATGGATCATCCCCGATCCAGCGCGTTCAGCGTGTCGGATACACCGGCCGGTTCCTTGGGGAAGCCATTTCAGAAACCTATGAAACCGAAATGCAAACACTCGAAGCCTGGCTTCAGCAAGAAGACACCAAAGCTGTCTTGATGAATGCCGAAGCTCAGGATGTGGGCTTTGCCTGGTTCCAGGAAAAAAGTGGCAAGATTTGGTGGACCTTTATCACCGGAACCCAAGGCTCGGCGCCCCAGGTCCAAAGCACGGCACCAGCTGCTGTGAGTGCGGGTGTCGCACCTCCGCCGCCAGCAGAGGGCTAGGCCCTAGGGGTAGATGGACACCACTGTTCCGTTTTTGACCATCGCATAGACATCTTCCATCTCGCGATTTGTGACGGCGATACAACCCGCGGTCCAATCCCGTTTGCCGTTTTGGTACTTTTTCGGACGTCCGTGAATAAAGATGTCACCGCCGGGACTTTGCCCGATGGAATGCGCATAAGCCCGATCCGCGGCATTTGGATAGGAAATGCCAATCGAAAGATGGAACTGGCTGTTGGGATTGCGTCGATCAATACGATAATCCCCTTCGGGTGTTCTGCCGTCGCCTTCGATCTTTTTGTCCCCAAGCGGTGCAAACCCAAGCCCGACATCGTATTTCTTTAGAATCTCGTTGTGATGCATCAGATACATGCTGCGCTTCTCTTTATAGATCAGCACACGCGTCACTTCGGGGCCGTTGTAGGTTTTGAACTTTGACGCACACGCCGTAAGCCCAAAAACCAGCAACAAGGCCAGTGCCACTTTGATCAACCGCATCGATGTAACCCCGTTTGTTTCCGGGCATCTTACCCGTAATGTTGCCAGCCGGATAGCGTTGCGAGGCGTTTCGCGCAATCGTGAACGCGTTCACACAGCCTAAACTGCGGAAAACCGCGCAGCCAACTCGACATGGGATGACCAGCGGAACTGGTCCACAACCTGCACCCAATCAAGTTTATATCCCGATTTCACGAGGTGGGCTGCATCCCGTGCAAACGTCACCGGATTACAGGATACAAAGGCCAGAACAGGAATGTCGGATTTAGCAAGCTCTGCAACCTGCGCCTCGGCGCCAGCGCGCGGGGGATCAATGACAGCAAAATCGTACTTGAGGTCTTCTGGAATGATCGGATTGCGGAACAGATCACGAGCTTCGGTTGTGACCCCTTTAAGACCCTGAGCGTGACGCCACCCACCATTCAATGCCTCGAGCATCGCCGCCTCACTTTCGACGGCATGCATCTGGGCGTGTTCCGCGAGCGGCAAAGTGAAGGTTCCACACCCCGCAAACAGATCCAAACCCAGCTTTCCCTGCCCACCGATTGCGTCTTTGACGGCTGTCAAAAGGGCTTGTTCTCCGGCGTGGGTCGCCTGCAGGAACGCGCCCGGCGGTGGAATCACCTGTGCCTTGCCAAAGGTCTGGGTGGCGGGCAGCCGCGCGGCGACAATCTCGCCATTCCATGCAAGGCGCGCCAATCCCCAATGCTCGACCAGCTGTGCCAGAACACTCAGAAACGGGCCATCAAGAGGTTTGCCGCCCGTAACGGCAAGGTCGAGACCATTGTTGCAAAGCGTAGCGGTGATCGAAATCTCGCCTTTCCGGCTTGCGCCAACTTCGGCAAGCGCCTTTGCGGCCTCTATTGCCGGCATCAAATCAGGATGCAGCAACGTACAATCAGGAACCTCGATCACGATATCGCTGGCACGTTTGTGGAACCCCACCAACGCACCCTTTTTGGTGCGCCGCGCAGACAGAACCGCACGACGCCGTGATTTTTCAGGCGACGTAGCAATCGGTTTGAAATCGGCCTCTAACCCCTGGGCGGCAAGTGCGTAGCGCACAATGCCGACCTTCCAATCCGCAACAAACGCATCACTCGCATGCTGAAGCTGGCAACCGCCACAACTTTTGTAATGGCGGCACGGCGGGCGCACACGATCTTCGGACGGCGTATCGATGCGCACATCCGTGAGCTTCGTTCCATCCAGAGTTCCACTGACCGTTTCACCAGGCAGTGTAAGCGGCACAAAGATAGGTCCAGCAGCGATACCATCGCCTTGATGGCCCAAGCGTTCGATTTGAATTTGCGTCATGGACTGCGCATACCTTGGTCTATCTCGTGGGAAAAGCCCTTATTCTTCGACTTCGTCCGCATTCAAGAACCCGCCCGACTGTCTTTCCCAAAATCCGGCGTACACGCCCCCCTGCTCCAGCAGGGAACTATGGCTGCCTTCTTCCACAATGTGCCCGTCATCCAGAACAAGAATGCGGTCCATCCGTGAAATCGTCGACAAACGGTGCGCAATCGCGATCACGGTCTTGCCTTCCATCATGCCATAAAGCGTTTCCTGAATGGCGGCTTCGACTTCGGAATCAAGCGCGCTTGTCGCTTCGTCCAAAAGCAAGATCGGCGCATCTTTCAGCATCACACGCGCCAACGTAATCCGCTGGCGTTGCCCGCCAGAGAGCTTCACACCACGTTCACCAACCTGCGCATCATAGCCTTTGTTACCTTTGGCATCTTCGAGCCCAAGAATGAACTCATGCGCCTCGGCCTTGCGGGCGGCGGCGATGACATCTTCTTCAGAGGCTTCGGGACGTCCATAGAGAATGTTTTCACGCACGGACCGGTGCATCAACGAACTGTCCTGCTGCACCATACCGATCTGGTCACGCAGAGAATTCTGCGTCACTTTTGAGATATCCTGCCCGTCAATCAGGATGCATCCCGCCTCGGCATCGTAGAACCGCAAAAGCAGTTTCACCAATGTGGACTTGCCCGCACCAGAGCGCCCGATCAGACCGATTTTCTCACCCGGTTTGATCGTCAGGGAAATCGCATCCAAACCTCCTGATCCACGCCCATAGTGGTGGGATAGAGACTGAATCTCGATCTTTCCGTCCTGCATGACAAGCTGTTTGGACCCAGACGCATCAACAAGATCGATTGGTTGGGCAATCGTTTCCATGCCCTCGGCCACAACACCCAACTGGCGGAAAAAGGACGTCAGCGCCCACATGATCCATCCCGTCATAGCATTCAGACGCAAGGTCAACGCGGTTGCCGCTGCAACCACCCCGACGCTCGCCTCGCCGATCATCCACAGCCACACGGCCCAGCCGACAACAGCAACAATCAGCAAACCGTTCAGGGCGACAAGCACCACATCCATAACGGTGAAAATCCGCATTTCCGCCTGAAACGTTTCGCGCGCGTATTCCACCGCTTCTTTGGCGTACTCCACTTCGCGTTTGTCATTCGCAAAAAGCTTTACGGAATGTATGTTGGAATAGGCATCAACAACCCGACCGGTCACCTGTGACCGCGCATCGGATGCCCGTTGCGAAGCCGGGCCAACGCGCGCAATCGTCCATCGAACCAACAGGCCATACAGCACCACCCACCCCAACAGCGGCAGCACAAGCCGCGGATCACTGTCGGACAACAGGATTGCGGCACCGATGAAATAGGCCACCGAAAACGCCATCGCGTCAAAAATCTGAAAAATGGCCTCTCCCGCGGCTGGCGGCGTTTGCATGATGCGGTTGGCAATGCGACCGGCGAAATCGTTTTCGAACCATCCGACAGACTGACGAAGCACATGATTGTGCGCGCGAAAGCGGATCAAAGTGCCAAAATTTGGCAAAATGGCGTTGTTCAAGAGCAAAACATCCAGCGCCTGAATGGCAGGACGCACAAACAGGATCAGTAACGCCACGATGACCAACTCAACACCGTGCGCGACCCAGACCTCTGCCGGTTCACCCGCAAGCAAATCAACGATTCGCCCCATGTATCCGATCAGCGCGATTTCGATCATCGCGACCAAAACAGAGAAAATGGTGGCCCAGACAAACAGCTTGCGAAAAGGGCGAGCATAGTCAGACAAAAAGGCAAACAGCGTTTGGGGAGGCGTATCCTTTTCAGGATAGTCGGCATAGGGATCAACAAGGTTTTCGAAAAACTTGAACATAAGAAAGTTCCAACTCAGGACATGCAAAATGGAGCGGTGACGTTGTTTTCAACGAAACCGTACGAGAGGTCTATTGGCTTAAACTAGCCAGATCCCACGATACATTTTGCACCCTCCTTCTTATGAGCTCGGCCAGCTTTGTCAGAAAAAGCGAACGAGTCAATCCCGCGAGGTCATAGTTTCAATAAATCTTCACACGTCAGCGAGAACCGCGACTTTATCCAGGCCGTCTCAAGTTTTTTAAGCGTCTGGCCCAACGCGGGGCCTTGGATCGCTGGCAGCAGATCCGCTGGTTTCACAGGGAAAACGGCGCCTTTTGCCAATTCAATGTCCGCCAAAGCGTCCTCAGGAAAGGGCATTTCCAACAAAGCGGACCGAAGCAGCAACACCGATACGGCAGAATCCGCATCATAGCGATAGGCCAGCTCGTGCGCGGGTCGTGGGGTTCCAACCTCTTCAACCAAAAGCGCGCACCGTTTTGCTTGCTTCTTGGAAAGTCTCAGTGCCTTTGCAACGTCCTGTCCACCCAAAGCGGCAAGACGCCGAATTGCATCAGGTGCAACTTGCAATAAGCCCTCCAGATGCACCAACGGCCCCAAGGCGCGGTCATCCGCACCCGTGATGACCATGCCCAGCGCACCTGTTGACCGCATTGCTGCCACGGCAGGGGCGGGGTAAGGCGCGCCCAGCAGCTTGAGCATCTCGGAACCAAGCCGCTCTTTGGAAAGCGTCTCTATTTCAGCGGAATTTGCCGCAATCGCAGCAAGCGCGTCGGGGTCCATTCCCGCTTGCGGATCACCGTACCAAGCATGGAAACGGAAATATCGCAGGATACGCAGATAATCTTCGCGGATGCGCATGTCAGCATCATCAATGAAGCGAACCCGCCGGTTTTGCAGGTCGACCATCCCCTCTAGCGGATCAACAACCGTTCCATCTGGCAGCGCGTAGAGGGCATTCATGGTAAAGTCCCGACGCCGCGCGTCATCCTCGACCCGATCCGAAAACGCCACGACCGCGCGGCGACCATCCGTATCGATATCTTTGCGAAAGGTCGTGATCTCGTGCGCAATCCCGCCAGAAACCACCGTAACTGTACCGTGTTCAATACCTGTCGGAATCGCGTTCAGACCCGCAACTTTGGCAAGAGACATCACCTTTTCAGGTCGGGCGTCGGTCGCAATATCAAGGTCGTTCACCCCAACACCCATTAGCGCGTTGCGCACGCATCCCCCCACAAACAGCGCGCGATATCCGGCATTGGTCAGCATGGCACATACGGCTTGGGTATGAGGGTTATCCAACCAATCGCCGGCAATCTGGGTCATTGGCTTACTCGGTCGGCCAATCCCCGCAGAATGCGGGCTGTTGCACCCCAAATATAGTAGGGGCCAAACGGAACCGTGAAATAGCTTCTGCGGTGTCCACGCCATCTTCGCGACTGGACCGAAAACAGGTCTGGGTCTGTGACATGGGCCAGCGGAACGTGAAACACTTCGTCAACTTCACCCGGTTCGGGTTTCACGGAGAAGGGGCGTTTGATGCGCCCCAAAACGGGCGTCATCGTAAAACTTGTCACCGTTTCATGGGTTGGCAATGTCCCGAGAACCTCGACGTTTTCTCTGGGCAGGCCGATCTCTTCATCTGCTTCACGCAACGCGGCCGCGATGACATCTGCGTCGCTGTCATCCTGCTTTCCACCCGGAAACGCAATTTGACCTGGATGGTGTTTAAGGTGAGAGGCCCGTTTGGTCAGGATCACATGCGGTATGTCGTTTCGCATTTCGATAGGAACAAGAACACCCGCAGGCCGCAACGTGCGGCCTGCAGGTAAAATCACATCAGGATTAAGATCAAAATCCGAAGACGCCCCGCCATCATGCGACAGTGCACGGATCAGGGGCGCAAGCGGATCAGTCACTTTTTGCCTCAAACCCGACCGTGGCCGGGTCAAGATCGTAATGCGCGCCGCAGAACTGGCAATCGGCAGTGACGCGACCTTCTGGTGTTGTCATCGTCCGGATGTCTTTGGCCGAATAGATCGAAAGACTTTGACGCACGCGGTCTTCCGAACATGTGCAGCCAAACAGAACGGGTTGCGCATCATAGACACGCGGCTGTTCCTCGTGGAACAAGCGCACCAAAAGATCGGTTGGCGAAACGCTTGGACCGATCATTTCCAAATCCTCAACCGAATCCAAAAGAATGTTGGCGCGGTTCCAGTTTTCACCTTCATCATCGTTCAACACATCTTCTGCACTCAGCAGACCATCATCGCCGCTGCCGCCTTCACCCGTGACATGAGGCGATGCTTTGGGCATGTGCTGCAACATGATACCACCGGCGCGCCAATGCTCTGGAACACCCGGTTCGATTGATTTTCCAAACCGCAGCGCAAAGCGGGTGGCAAGTTGTTCTGACTGCGCGAAATAGGTTTCGGCCGCCTCTTTGAGCGAATTGCCAGCCAACGGCGCAATCCCCTGATAAGGTTTCATGCCGTCGCCCTGATCCATCAGGATGGCAAAATACCCGGCGCCGATTTGCTCGAACGGGGCACCATCAGTCACGCGGTCTTCGTCATAGCTCGCATAGGCGCGAATGCGCGCGGGCTCTCCATCTTCGGTCGGCCCGTAATAGTCGGTAGCGATCATCCGTACAGGACCTTTGGACTGCACCTGAAGAGACAGCTTCCAGCGCAGCTTGATCGATTGGCCGATCAAGGCAGTCAACAAGGTCATCTCGGCAACGAGCGCTTCGATTGCCGGCGGATAGTTGTGTTGCTTCAACACACCATCCAGCACACCGTCCAGACGCGCAACGCGTCCGCGGATATCAGATTTGTCCAGTTGGAACGGCAACACAGTGTCGTCCCAGGCGATTTTGTTTCCAAGAGTCATGGGGTTTTCCTAAAGGCCTTCCCTTGCCATATCGCGACTATATAAGAGCAGCAAGCCAAACAAAAAGGGGGTGCGCGCATGATCCGACGATTTGGAAAGCCTCCAGAGGCCGGTGCCAAATACACAATACGGCCCGGGGCCTATGCCATTTTGCTGCGTGGAACAGATATGTTGCTCACTCATCAAGCCGAACCTGAACCTGAATTGCAGCTGCCAGGCGGCGGCATCGATCCCGGCGAATCACCGGTCGCCGCGCTTCATCGCGAGGTGTTCGAAGAAACCGGTTGGGCCATTGGCGGGCTGCGCAAACTCGGGGCCTATCGACGGTTTACCTATATGCCGGAATACGATCTTTGGGCCGAAAAGCTGTGTCACATCTATACGGCCCGCCCAGCGCGCCGTTTGGGCCCTCCGACAGAACCTCTTCACACGGCGGTCTGGATGGACGCCCGTGATGCCGCGCCATTGTTGGCAAGTTCAGGCGATCGCCATTTCACGTCTTTGTTTGTGCGCTAGAGCCAAGGCCCCCGAAATTCGAACAGAATTCCCGACACATCGTCCGGGAAACCAATGCCACCGGCAAATCTTTCCAACTCTTCAATGAGAACGTTCAATGCGCCGGTGACATCGCGATTGACCATTTGACCCACAAGATCCTCTAGGCCTTCTTCGCCAAGCATGTCACCGTCCTGATTTGGGCATTCCGTAACGCCATCGGACAGGATCAGCAGCCGGTCCCCCGGCGACATCTCGATTGAAAACGGTGTGAACGTGGCCCCGTCAATCAAGCCAACCGGTAAACCACCGGGGCCATTTTGTTCCACCTGACCATTGGCACGCAAAATCAGGGGATGAGGGTGCCCTGCCTGTGCCATCTCAACATGGCCGGTCTGTAAGTTCACGACCGCCAGTAGCATCGTGAAATAGTGTTCCGTCTCCATTTCATCCAAAATAATCTGGTTCAGCCTGCGGATCACCTCGGCGGGTGGATGATATCCCTGACGTCCGTCAGGCAGCGTTTTGAGGGCAACGTTCTGTTCGGGAGAGTTCGACGACAAAAAACCCGCCAGTCTGGCCGTCATCAGGGCCGAACTGATCCCGTGACCGGAAACATCAATCGAATACAGTCCAACGCGGCTATCTGAAATTCCGAAATGCCCAACCAGATCGCCCCCGACATGCCCGCTTGACTGCAGGATCAGCGCGGCGGCGCCGGTGCCAAAATCCTTGAACCGGTCACGAACCAGGGATTGTTGTAACTTCTTTGCCTCTTTCAGATCGTGATCAAGGGAATCGTACACACGTTGCAATTCATCAAGCGTGTCTGAAATCATGCTGTTTTTCTGGGTCAGCTCGCGCTGCATGCGGACGATCCGCTCTCCTGCGCCGATCCGGGCGCGCAACTCGTGGGCATTCACGGGTTTGATCAGAAAATCGTCGGCGCCCCCTTCAAGGCCCTTGGCCACCTCTGCCTTTTCACTTTTTGAGGTCAAGAGAATGAAATAGCCGTATTTTTCCTGCTCCAACGCGCGGAAGGCCTGACAAAACTCGATGCCGTCCATCCCCGGCATGATCCAATCGCTCAAGACAAGATCAGGTGGCGTTTCTTCGCACAGTTCAAGCGCCTCTTCCCCGGAAGCGGCTTCAATGACCTCGTACCCGTCTGACTTCAAAGACGCAGACAAAATGCGCCGTTGCAGACGGCTGTCGTCAACAAGCAAGATCCGTTGGATCGCTCCTCTCATCGGTATGTCTTCCTCAGAAGATGGTGCGGCGTCGTTCACAAAAAACCCAAAAACTCACAAAGAAACGTTGCATCTTTCCGCTATAGAGCGCCGCACCTTAACAACCTCTGAAATCTAAAATTTTTCATCAATTCACATGCGCGCAATCAATTTCTTAACGAAAGGCAGGAATAGTTAATCCCTGTGAGGAGACAAAGATGATCGACTGGACCCGCGTGACCGAGCTTCAGAACGAATTCGGCAAAAGCGACTTTGATGAAATCGTTGAGATTTTTCTCGAAGAGGTGGAGCAACTTATCAAAAAACTTGGCGACGACGCGGATCGTTCCAATCTGCGGAATGATCTTCATTTCCTCAAAGGAAGTGCGCTCAACCTCGGATTTTCAAATTTGGCCATCCTTTGCCAGGCCGGCGAAACAGAGGCGTCGCAAGGACAGGCTGACAGTGTTGATCTGTCAGCCATCATTCAGAGC
This sequence comes from Shimia thalassica, assembly GCF_001458215.1. Lineage (GTDB taxonomy): Bacteria > Pseudomonadota > Alphaproteobacteria > Rhodobacterales > Rhodobacteraceae > Shimia > Shimia thalassica. The sequence continues at coordinate 305,757 of NZ_CYTW01000004.1, forward strand.
TACAATAAGTCAAAAAAGGTGTTTCAAGACGGGCTGGTGTCCTAGCCCGCTTGCGTCACACGTTTCGCTTTTCAACCGCAACGCCGTAGATCGTCGTGACAAGGCTGGCAAAAACCATGGATGTTGCCCAGTTCGCAGCGAGAACCCCGAAGATCCCCACAAAAGGCACAACCGCAAAGACCAGTACGCCAGCAAGCTGTAATGCCGCGCCGACAAGAAACGTAAGAATGGCTGCAACAACGGCAGAATTAGAAACCTCTTTCGTAGACTCCCACGCCTCGGAAAGCGTCATTTTCTCTCCCAAGGCGGCAGCAACCAGAAGCGGTGACAGGCGGTAGAATGCCCAAACCGCGACAGGCAATGCAAAGATCATCACGAAAACAATCAACACGGGGACCAGCATCCCGACAATCGCCAGAGCTATTCCAAAGGGCACGGCAATCAGGATCGTGATCATCAAAGAGTTCAGAAAGTACGAGACAATACGCCCACCGTGGAATGCAGGAAGAGGGTTGGGGTATTCTTCAAGCAAAACGAAACGATGCCATGCCACGATTGTCCAAAGCCCCGCCATGGCCCAGACCAAGCTCAGCAACAGCTCAGTTGGGTTTACAGAGGTGACATCGGTTCCAGTTGCGTCCGCGGCAAAGAATTCCTCTCCGCCGACAATCCAGACTATTAGGAGCGTCGCAATTAACGGAATTGAGACCTTTATCGCTTCGCCAAGATTGCCCGTCAGCATCCGAAGGGCATGTTGAAATATCTGAACACCACTCATGATTTGCTCCTGAAACGTATTTTTATCTCCAAAAGGCGTGTTTTTGGGCCGCTTTGCAAGTCCGGTTTTCCCCATGCCTTGCTCTAGCCCGCAAAACCCGCTATCGCGCCTGCGATATCCGATTAAAGGAAAGATGACATGTCCGCGCCCAAGAAAGTTGTGCTGGCCTATTCCGGTGGCCTTGATACCTCGATCATTTTGAAATGGCTGCAGACCGAATATGGCTGCGAAGTTGTAACCTTTACTGCCGACCTGGGTCAGGGCGAAGAGCTTGAGCCCGCCCGGAAGAAGGCCGAGCTTTTGGGGATCAAACCCGAAAACATCTATATCGAAGATGTTCGCGAAGAATTCGTCCGCGATTTCGTGTTCCCGATGTTCCGCGCCAACGCCCAATACGAAGGCCTGTACCTGCTGGGCACGTCGATCGCGCGTCCGCTGATTTCAAAGCGTCTGATCGAGATTGCCGAAGAAACAGGTGCTGATGCTGTTGCCCACGGTGCGACAGGCAAAGGCAACGATCAGGTTCGTTTCGAGCTGGCCGCTTATGCGTTGAACCCCGACATCAAGGTGATCGCACCCTGGCGTGAATGGGATCTGACCTCGCGGACCCGGTTGATTGATTTTGCCGAGCAAAACCAGATTCCGATCGCAAAAGACAAACGCGGCGAAGCCCCGTTCTCGGTCGATGCGAACCTGTTGCACACGTCGTCCGAAGGTAAGGTTCTGGAAGATCCGGCCGTCATGGCGCCTGACTATGTTTTCCAGCGTACCGTGCATCCGGAAGATGCGCCCGATACCCCCGAATACATTGAAATCGATTTTGAAAAAGGTGATCCCGTCGCCATCAATGGCGAGGCGATGTCCCCCGCAACGATGCTGACCGCGTTGAACGAATACGGTCGCAAGCACGGCATTGGCCGTCTTGATCTGGTCGAAGGCCGTTTCGTCGGAATGAAGTCGCGCGGTATCTACGAAACACCGGGTGGCACGATCCTGATCGAAGCTCACCGCGGCATCGAATCGATTACCATGGACCGTGGCGCGATGCATCTTAAAGACGAGTTGATGCCAAAGTATGCCGAGCTGATCTATAACGGCTTCTGGTATTCGCCAGAGCGCGAAATGCTGCAGGCTGCTATCGATCTGAGCCAAGAGCACGTCACCGGTACCGTTCGCGTCAAGCTTTACAAAGGTCTGGCGTCGACTGTTGGCCGCTGGTCCGAGCACTCGCTGTACTCGGAAGAGCATGTGACATTTGAAGAAGATGCGGGCGCTTATGATCAAAAAGACGCCGCCGGATTTATCCAGCTTCAAGCGCTGCGTCTGAAACTGATCGCCATGCGCAACAAGCGCGTCGGGGGCTAATCGTTCGGTTTGTACAAAAGTTTTGCGCCGTTTGGCCGGTTTGTACAAACCTCGAAAGCTCCTGCTACGTCAGTATTGAACCCATCCTGCGACCTGCCTAACCCGTTAGGCAGGTCGTTTCATTTGGAGGGGATACGATGCTTCAGGACATCGCCGAGGGTATTCAAAAAGAACTCAGCAGCAAGTCGTTCGACGGATCGCTAAAGTTCGATTGTGGCGATGATGGCGTCGTCGTGCTGGCCGACAATCAGGCCACAACCACAGATCAGGAAACCGACTGTACCATCCGCATTTCGCAAGACAATCTCGTGAAGCTTTTGACCGGCAAGCTGAACCCGATGACCGGCGTTATGATGGGCAAACTCAAGGTATCGGGCGACATGGGCGTGGCGATGAAGCTGGGAAAACTGTTGGGTTAATCCCTCTCGCCCTCAGGTCCGAACATTGGAAAGCATGGCTTTGCCACGTTGTTTAGGTTTGGTCAGAACGATACGGCCTTGTTGGATTATCCGGCCATTTGCCCAGCATAGGTATTCCAAAGGCTGAACGCGCCAGAATATCGCGAACATCACCATTGGCGTCGATGGCTCTCCAGAGCCAATGCTTCTTTCCCCGCGCTTGGGTCACAACCTCGTAGAGATGCCATTTGTCGGCCGGGGCTGGTCGGTCACTTCGGATCTGGGCAGTCACCTGAGGACCGAAACGCCGACACCACGACCTGATCGTTTCGTAGCTGACGATGATACCCCGCTCAGCCAGCAGATCTTCAACGTTGCGTAGGCTCAGTGCGAAGCGGTGATAGGCCCAAACAGTGTAGGAAATCACAGATCGGGGGAAGCGGTATCCCTTTAGGCGGGAGTTTGATACCTGGCTGTTCATGCGGAAGCGCTACGCCCGACGGGAAATATCGTCAATAACATGGCAAAGCCGGCGGAATTCCTGTCTTTGCCTGATGCAACTCTTTGTCGACCTTTAGCTATGGACGTTGGAGTAGGCTCTTGGCGATTGGCCTGTCCAGCGTTTGAAGGCCGTCGAAAAGCTCGCCGTATCCGAATAGTCCAGCAGGAAGCCAATCTCGGTTACACTCATGCCGCTCTCGAGATAGCTTTTGGCGAGGGACAGGCGTAAATCGTCGACGATCTCCCGAAAGGTCAAACCGTCTTCTTTCAGGCGGCGGGCCATCGTTCGTGAGCTCATACCAAGACTCGAGGCGACTTCGTCGGCTGCTACCAACCTGTCCGGTAGTGCTCCGGTCAGGATGCCTTCGATGCGGGCCCGAAGAGACGGGTTCGGGTCCGGCATGTCCGCCAAAAGCCTTTCTCCGTACGCAACAAGGTAATCACGCAGCTTGGGTTCATAGGTCGGAATGGGAAGTTCCAGCACCGATAGTGGCAAGACCAGTTCCATCTCTTCGGCACCGAACACGACGGGAAATCCCGCCAGCTTTTGGATCTGGTCCGCACGGGCATCGACGAGGTGTGAAAAGCGCACTTCATACGGAAAAAAGCTGCTGCCCGAAATCTCGCGAAGAAAGGACAAAACACCAAATCCGAGAAGTTCCCGATGGCGATGGAATTTGAGCAGTCTTTCGTCAATGGCCTGAAATCGGAAGGTCGCAGCGTTACTGGAAACGTTCAAAGAAAAATCATACGCGGGAAACACTGCGCGATTGACCTTGCGGGAATTGCGTATCGCACTGGCCAGTGTTTTCGAATGGCGCACCACATAGCCTGTCAGGGTGGTCGATTGGCGAAAGCCAAGACCCGTTCGGACCCCGAACAAAAGATCATCAAGCCTTTCGCAAGCTGCTTCTAGCAATTGTGCTTCTTGTATGGCGTCGATCTCTTCCCGCCGGTCAATCAAACCAGCGTGCTTCAACAGCTCGTCAGCAGTCGACTTGTCCAAATCCCTGCTGATCTGATCGGCAAGATAATCTACACGGGACCGGTCAACCTGCATGTTCTGTCCTTTTCTCCGATAACTCTAGCGATCCACTGCTGTCGTTCAACATCGACATGGCCAGTCTGATGGAAACCGGGAATGCACGTTGTCCGTCAAAAGCAATGGTTTGGCGGCAAAACGCAAATCCGGACATCAGAAACACCCTAGTTTGTAGGCAGAATAGAACACCGGAAATTTAGATGATTCTTCAACATTCACCTCCGAAGTCGAGGAACAAAACAGATATTAATCAATATCTTGCGGTTGGCACGACTCTTTTTGTCACCCCAAGAATTACTTAATCAAAGGTAAACGACCGCGCCGCTTCAAGGGGACTGGAGAGGTGCGCATCCAAAAGTGAGGCTGCTCATGACCGAAGAAATCCATTCGACAGAAATGCGAGACACGCCCGCGCAGGTTATGGCAACCGGCGAAACCGAACAGATGTTCGCGGACGAAAACAGGAAAGAACACAAACGGCTCTACCGGCTGGCTTGGACCATCGAAATTATTTTGGTGGCCGTCGGTATTGCCGTGGCTTTTGCGCAGGCCTTCAACGTGCCCGGCGGCACGAACCCTGCCAAAGCCATTCCGGTGCTCGGCGTGTTCATTGTGCTGGCCGCTGTCGAACTGGCCAAAATCCCGGCGGCAACCGTTGTGTTTCATGCCCGTGGTCTGGCGCGCAGTCTTGCTTTGTGCGGGTTGCTTGTTGCCTCGGTGATCTCTTTCGAAACCGTGTTCAATGGGATTGAACGCTTTGTTCATATGACCACAGCTCCTGTTAGCGAAGCCCGTGCCGAACATGCCGAACTGCTCGGTGAAATCGAAAGCCTGAAAAGCGTGGCCCTCGAGGATGAGTTGAAAGGTGACGACATCGCCGGAGTTGATGCAGACCGCTTGGCCCAGCTGGAACAGTCTCTGGCAATGCGCGAAAGCGCCCTGCAAACCGCTCGTGAAAATCTTGAAAGCCCGGAAACACGTGAACTCAAGGCGCAGCTTACCAACCTGTTGGAGCAGCAGGATGAGGCGGGCGAAGCCGCCGCGCAAGCCTGGCAACAAGAGCAGGAATGGATCATGACGCGCCTGAACGGTAGCGGCATCGATAATGCAACTCGTGGCCAGTTGAACAATCGCATGCGTTTGATGCCCGCGAAACAGTCGGTCATCACCGAAGCCCGCATCGTGTTTGACGAAGAGATCATGAAGCTCAACCAAGCGGTCGAAGCCTCGATCAGTGAGCCCTCTCCCGAAGCGTTGGTCGATGTTGAAAACAAGAAAGCGGAACGTGACGAGGCAGCCGCCGCTCTCGCTGTCTTCGAGCGTGAAAGCTCGGCACGTGCATCCGAGCGCATGGACGATCTGATCGAGATCCAGGACCGCAAGGCCGACCGGTCGCGCCGGATCGAAGAGCTTGAGGCCCAAGCCATTGATGCCGAAAACCACATCGCCCACGCGGCGGAACTGTCACAGATGCATCGCTGGGCCTCGTTCGTGTTCGGAGTGGAAGCCAGCGAGGTGCAGGACAATCAGGCGAAACGCGTCGGTGCAATCTTCGGGGCCATTCTTGGTATCGTTGCGGCCCTGACCGGTTCGACCGTCGCGATGTATTCCCAATGGTTCCGGATGCGGGGCGTACAACCCATCATCCGCACCGAACAGGTCGAGGTCGAGAAAGTCATCGAGAAAGAGGTCGAAGTCCCCGTCGAGGTCGAGGTGCCGGTTCTGAAACACGTCTATGTACCGATCCCCATGGGCGGCGATGTCGAAGACGAACTTCAGGCCATTCTAGACGCGCTGCCACCGGATGCGGCAGAGGACCTGAAAAGACAACTCGCCGCCGGCTTTGCCTCTGACGACGACACCAATGACGAATTGCCGAAAGGAGTAAGCTATGCGAGAGCAGCATGATACCCAACTTCTCGAGCAGGTCATAAGAGCCAATGCCCAGCGGCTCGAGGCGCCCGCCAAAGAACTCCGCGCGGCCTCTGATCGCCGTAATCAGGAAGTCTCGGCACAGGCGCACAGCGATGTGGCGGCAGCGGATTCAAGCGCCAGCACGGCCCTGATCCGGGCACAGGCCTATCGCGCCGTCATGGTGTTGCTGGCAATGTCGGTTCTGGCAATCGCAATCGGGTTTGCCATTTGGCTGGTTATGGGGGCAGAAACCGAACGGCAGACACAGCTTCCAGCGCCGGCGCTTGAGACCCCTGCGCCCGCACCGGCCCCCGCCGCGATCTGGCCGAACATGCCTCCGCCTGCCGCTCGGGATGAGGACGGCAGCATTGTTACCACCAATTTCAGCCTTTTCCGGACCAAGGAAATGCAATTGGGCAAAAGAGAGCTTGAGGTCGAAGCAGGCCATCATTTCGACAAGGGCACTGACACCCAGTTCAAACATGCTTGGTGCTATACCGACATTCGCGAAAATGGCGTCATCATCAACGTTGTTCTTGGCCACAAAAAGCCAAACCAGTTCCCGGAGAGACGGCTTCCGACATCACAGGAACTGGATAAGACCGGACTTTCACTGAACGACCACCTTGAGCTTTTCAACGCCTGTCCCTGGCTGGATGGCAATCCGGACCTCGCAGCGTCTGCCTTGCCAGCACCGGCGGTTTCCAACAGCTATCATTTCACCGGTGACGTGACTGCCGCAAGTGTCGACAAATTGATTGCAGCGCTGAAAAACGGGGCACGCACGGTCGCCTTCGACTCTCCCGGCGGATTGATAAACGAAGCGATGCGCGGGTATGCAAAGCTGCGAAATGCAGGTGTAACAACCGTCGTGTCCGGCGAATGCGCCAGCGCCTGTTCGATCCTGTTCCTTGGCGGAACTGAACGCGACATCCAACCCATGGCCCGCCTTGGTGTCCACCAATGGAGTTCCGTCAGCCATCCCACCCACGAAAGCGAAGCGCAGCTTTTGTCGGGCATGCTTGTCGCTCTCTTCAAAGAGGCCGGAGTTAGCGAAGAGTTCTTTGTCGCAGGGGCCAGCACTGGAGCCAGCGACATGTACTGGCTCACCCGCTCTGAACTGCGCGACTGGGGTGTCACCACTTCCTGAATGTAGACCAAGACAAATCTGGCCAGCGTTCACGTGTTTTTTATTTCGACCTTATTCCGCTTTAGACCGGATCAGGCCCCTTCCCTTTCCTTCTTTTGCTTCATGCCGCGTCCTCGTTGCGAGAGATGGAGAGGGTTGTGCCACCCAGCCCAAGAAATGCCCTCTGACGGCACGAGAAGACGATGATCTGCAAGTCTTCGGCCTGACGCGTCAGCGCGTTGAACATCTGCTCGATGCGGTCATCATCCGTATAGACGATGGCATCATCCAGTATGACCGGCGCCGGCCGTCCATCGGTGGCAAGAATGCGGGCAAAGGCCAGCCGTACCAGAAGCGAAATCTGTTCTTGCGTGCCACCAGAGAGAACACCGAAATCTTCCTGTTTTCCCCGACGGGTTATGGCCGTAATCAACCCTGTCTCCGCATCGATCACCGGTTCGGCATCGGGCCAGATCATCCGAAGCAGCGGAACAAGCTCTTTGTGAACAGCCGCCACATAGTTCTCTCGGGCGCTGTCGCGGGCGGCCCGAAGTGCACGATCCAGTCTCTGATACACCGCAATATCGAACCGGATGCGATCCAGCCGCTCTTGTGCATCGGTCAACTGTTCCTCGACAAGCGCCAGTTCCTCTTCGACTGCGGCAGAAGACACCACGGCAATTCGGGAATCCAGCCCGGCCCGTTCTTCGCGCAAGGCGTTGGCTTTCTCCTCGACCGAAACAACCACAGATCTCGCGCGTTTTTCTGCCGCACGCGCGGCGGCCAGATCCGGCGCATTGCCTTTCAAGGCTTCAAAAACGGCACGTGCCTCGGCGATTTCCTGAACCAGACCCTCTGCATCGGTTTCCATCGTCTGCAAAAGGGCCGCGGGGTTATCATATCCCGCAAGTGCGGCCTTTGCCCGTGTCAGGCGCTCTTGCGCGGTTTCAGCCAGAGCTTCTGCCCGCGTCAGCACCTCTCTCAGAGCTTGTGCCTTTGTACGGGCGGCTTCCAGCACAACCGAACCAGCCTCGCGTTTCTTGCGGGCCTCGGTTTCGGCTTGCTCGGCCTCTTGCAGGTCAGGCACATCGCCCGACACCTCGACCGGAGGCGGCAGTTCGGAAAATTCGTCCCGCAGCGCCCCAATTCCACCGGGGGCAACGGCTCTTAGATCGGCCTGCGTCACGCGCAAATCAGCCTCTGCTTTCAGAAACCGTTCATGTGATCCCCGAGCAGCGGCAAGAGTTTCCACCCCTGCAGCGGCAAGCGCTTTTGCCAATGCCGTTTCGGCCTCGCGAACCAGACGGTCATCAACGTCCGATGGCGGGGACATCTCTAATCGGCCAATGCCATCCAGATCGAGATGGACCTGACCAGTCACAACGTGGCGTTGCCCGTCTTGAACAACCTGACCGTCACGCCAAACCTTGCCGCCGCTTTTTTCGTCATAGGTGATCGCGAAACTGGCGGCGGCACTGTCTCGGCTGCGTGTCGCCACGGACAGATCCGAAGCCAGTGTTTCAAGCGTCTGCAAAACCGCTGTCGAAACCTCGGCGACCAATGCTTTTTGCTGCTTTTCAAGCGTTTTGATCAGCCCTTCAGCCGTCTCGATGCGGTTCCCAAGTGTCTTTCGCTGTTTGGACGCAGAGCGTTCACGATCAACCCGATGGGCCAGCCGCAGATTTGCAGCCGAAGCTTCCTCAAGGTGCACCGCCTCGTCAAAACCGGTTTGCGCGGCGTCCAGAAGGCTCTGCGCCTCGTCGCGCTGCCCCCTCGCCTGTGCAACAGTTTTGCCAGTATCGGACGCCTTTTCCTCTGCCTGCTCCGCTTCCCTCAAAGCGTTGCGCAATCCAGCCATCTTGGCATCGGCCTTCTCGGCCTGCGCTTCCAGACGTCCAAGCTTGTCCTGACCGGATTGCACCTTCCGGTCATGTTCTTCAGCGTCCCTTAGCCCCGAAACCGCCCTTTCCAGAGCCTGATGCCGTTCTTCATGCGCTTCCGGGGCTTCCAGCATCTCTAATTCGCGGCGCACTTGACGCCGTCGATCCAGATCCCCTTGCAATTTGCGTACATCCTCGGCCAGCTCGTCACGGCGCAGATGCAGCCCCTGAACCTCGACCTCGCACTTTTTCAGACCGCCATTCTGGGCCGATTTGCCGGTTGCCGTCAGATGCTGCCCCAGAAACTCGGAGCATTTGGCCAAGGCCGTTTCCATGCGTCGGCCCCCTGTCATAGCTTCGACCTCTCCGGCGACCGAGGTCATGATATCGCGCCGCGCCTTTTGTTCGTCGCCGCCGCTTTCCAGATCAACCACACCCTGTCGTACCCACAACAGGCCTGCGGGGCCGCCGTCTGAAGGTGGCTTTAACAACCCCGACAAGACATCCTCGGCCTCGGATTTTTGCGCCACAAGATTGCCGTCACGCCAGAGTTTCGCGTCTTTCCGGCTGGCCGCGCTGCTCCAGCATTTTTCAAGCTTCCATCTGGCCCCATCTGCTTCGAACTCGACAGTTACCTGCGGGTCGCCACCGACATTAGGGGTCAGCGTTTTGATAACCTTGTCAAATGACCGGTGAGACACAAAGAACACCGCATGCAGGGCATCGAAAAAGGTCGATTTCCCGTGTTCGTTTGGTGCAGCCAACACATTAAGGCCCGATCCGAAACCACCAATCTGAACCGGATCGACAAAGCGGCGAACATTCTGAAGAGAGATTGCCAAAATTTTCATGGGTCAGCCCTCCCGTACCAGCGCCCAAAGGCGGTTCAAGGCCGTCTGCGCAACTCTGGCATCCATAGCTGACAAACCATCGTTTTGGGTTTCAGCGTAGAGTTCGTCCGCTGCCGCCCGCAAGGCGCCACCGGTGGCAATCTGGTTGAGATCATCCACTTCGTATTCCGTGGCCAACGCCTCATCCAGCAAGATAAGGCGGGCAAAATCCGGCTCGGCCTGCTCGAGAGCCTCATCAAAGCTTCCCCGTTCGGCCATCCGCAGGAACCCGCGAGCATGAAGCTGTAACAGCACATCTCGCCTTGTCGCACGATCTTGGGGCAACAGGCGTTCCAGCTCTGCCGGCGCATCACCGCCGGGGCTCAGGGGCATATCAATGGATGTCCACTCGAACCGTCCTGTATCGACTTGCATCACCTCGGGAAGCGCGCCCGACTCGGGCAGCGTTACAACAAGACACGCCCCGCGCCCGTCATGTTTGAACCGGTCGCTTTCCGGCGTTCCACAATAGAAGGTCTGACCCCCAACCGGCAAATACCCGTGCCAGTCCCCCAAGGCGAGATAATCTAGCCGGGCCGTTTTTGCCCGATCCGGCGGGATTAGGGCCGATGTATCGGTTTCTTCACCAAAAGATACGACACCGCCATGGGCCAAGCCGATGCGCAACGCGTCATCCGGTGTCACCGCATCAACCATCCATTTGGTCAGATCAACGCCGGGGAACTGTCGCGGCAGGGGCGCAGGCAAAAGAAAGACACCGGCTTCGATCTCGACAGGTGCGGCCTCGCGCAGCAAATGCACATTGTCACCGATCTCACTCTCGAAAGCATTCCACAGTTCTTCGGCCTGTAACGAGTCATGATTCCCCGGAATGATCCACCACTGGATTTCTGCTGCGCCGCTCATCACGGTTGCTGCCTGTCGGCGCACCTGACCGGATGGTCCTGTCGTGTCGAACGTATCCCCGGCAACAAGGATATGGCCCGCGTTGTTGTCACGCGCCACCTGCACAAGCCGTTCCAGAACCTCATGCCGTGCCTCGACCAACCGACCACGCAATTCCAGAGGCATTTGACCGAACCCTTTTCCCAAATGCAGGTCGGACGTGTGGACAAATGTAAACCCGGTCATGAAAACCCCTTCAATTCGTGAGACGCGCGCCCTTTGACGCCAACACGACTCAACTTGTGGCATGAGGGTGACAAAAGTTGTCGCGAGGTGCACCCCCTGTCCTCAGAAAAAACTTGAAATTCAGAACAAAAGCGAAACATCATTAGGCGTGTTGCCCTTGTCCCCGTGTTCATCGACCTTATGATGGACCACTCAGACGAAGATTGGAGCACGCCGTTCTATCCGGTTGTGGAAGGATAAGCCATGGGATGGATCAGTTCTGTTTTTGACGAAGACAAGGGCGTGACGAACCGAAAGCTGACCGTTTCAGCAAGCGGATTGCTTGATATGTCGTTCCGCTTCATCGCGCTTGATGTGGAAACGGCCAACGGTGACAGTTCGAGCATATGCCAGATTGGTTTGGCCTGTGTTCCGGACGATGGGCCGATCATGACCCTCAGTATGCTCGTTGATCCAGAAATGCACTTTAGTGCTTTTAACATTAAGCTGCACGGTATTGGACCAGATACAGTGCAGGGCCAGCCCAGTTTTGATTTGGTGTTTCCGAAGTTTCAGGAACTTTTTGAGCGACACCCGATGGTTCAGCACAGTTCCTTTGATAAACGTGCCATCGAGGGGGCCTGTCAACGATACGGACTCGCGGTCCCCCAACTATCCTGGCATGACAGTGTTACGATGGCCCGTCGTGCTTGGCCCGAATTCAAGGGGAATGGCGGTCACGGTCTTGCAAACCTGAAGGCCGAGCTTGGCCTAGAGTTTCAACATCACGATGCGGAGGAAGATGCCAGAGCGGCGGCGCAGGTAGTTCTCTTGGCAGAGAAAAGAACCGGACACTCCTTTCAGGATTTAGCTGCTTCGAAATCCAGAAGCAAAAGAAGGTATCCCAAAGCCGTTTCTCTCGAAGGAAACAGCGTGGGTCCTCTTTTGGGTCACATTGCCTGTTTCACCGGATCCCTTTCGATTTCTCGCACGGAAGCGGCAAAAATCGCGGCCCAGGCAGGTATTTCTGTGCGCTCCAGCGTATCAACAAAAACGACTCTTCTCATTGTGGGCGATCAGGATCTCGGCCTTACAAACGGCCAAGCGAAAAGTAGCAAACACAGAAAAGCGGAAGAATTACGCGGAGCGGGCCAAGCTCTTAGGATTATTGGCGAAAGCGAATTTCTCAAATTGTTGAACTAGGCCCTCAGGACGCATGCGAGCCGTCGCCAAACACCTCTTGGTTGATGGTATCGCGCTTGAACGCAAAGCTCAGAATCTCGTCATCGACGTTTTCGGGAAATGTGAGCGTGAACGTCTCGAAAATTGTTTCTTCCACAGGTGCATTCACAATCCACTGCTCGGAACGAGGCGCCGCAATCTGCGCTATGCCCTGTTCAAAGCACCATCGGGCAAGCCGGACATCCACAAATTTTTGCGAACCCTGCATATAGTCAAGCGGCGGCAGGTCTGACGGTCGCAATACAACTGTCCCGCTTCCGAGCTGATCCACATACCGGAACTTTCCACGGGGTTTGCCAAAGTGAATGACATCTCGTTTATAAGCCCGCCCTTGGTCGATTGGGCGTGGCGCCCTGTAAATTGAATAGTGATAGCCCATAACCGCGCGAATTTGGCCGAGTTGATCCAATCGCTTCAAACTTTTTGCAACATAGTCTTCCGGATAAACGAGATCGTCATCGACGAGGAAAACAGCCTGTGCAGACGCGGGGATGGAAGGGAGAAACTTACCAACATCCTTGAGGTCAGTCTCCGGAATGACGGGAACAACCGATGGCACGTCCGCCAACCAATCAGGAATTTCCTCATACTCGTTCAGCACAAGGTTAAGCCGATCAACCTGATCTGCGATTTTCGGAAGGGTTTCCTTCAAAATATCTGACCGCTTTGGGTAAGTGGCCATATTGGCAATAATCATGATTTCGTTCTTTGGCTGAATTTAAAAAATGGTCTTATGTTTCTGGACTATTTGGAACCAAGAGCGCCGTGACCACCCCATTATGTCGGTTCCCGTGAAATTGGTCCGTGTTTTCTTGCCAGCGCAGTGTGAATAGGCGGGTTTGGAAATATCGCTCAAACCGGTTCGATTGTTGCGGCCTTCATCTTTTCGTAATATGGCAACGCCTGATCCAGAACCGGTTGCAACTCGTGCGGCACTTCGGGCAAGGGGCCTTCCGCTCCGGCGAAGCCGGTTGAATTCCAGACCGCACCGTACCAATGCGACGCCCAGACGCCATCATTGGCGTGACCGCCGGTGGGCCAGGACAACATATCCGGCGCGAATTCGAGGCCGATCACATCGCAGAGTTTGCGCAACATCCCCTCCGGGTTATCACGGATATCGTGGCTGTCGATCACGACTGGGGTCTGTCCCCAGCTTTCGACCAATTCAAACAGTTCGGCCTGCTGACGAAACCCGATATCGTCCAGCACGGGGTTTTCACGTTTGGCCGCGTAAGAGGCAATCACGCGGGCCGGATGACGGATCAGAAAGACATTGACCACACCACGCATCCAGTCACGCGGCACACCGTCGATCATGTGTTGGGTCATGTGTTTCTGGTAGAAATGGGGCTTTTGCGCCGGATTAGAGCCTGAAAGTTGCTCGGCAACCGTGGCAGGATCCTGAGGCTGCGAAGCGAGGATTTCGTCACGCATCGGATGGTCGAGCCCCGTCATCGCCAGATAGGCGGCATAGAAGGGTTCGTCCACCACGGCGCAATCAGACCGGTTGCCAAAGCTGTACATCATCGCCGTCGACAGGTTGCGCGGGCCGCTCCACATCGCAATCTTCATTGTTGTGCGTCCTGTTCGACCAGCTTTTTATAGAGGTCACGGATGCGCAGGGTCATCGGGCCCATGTCGCCTGTTCCGATCTGGCGGCCATCGACCTCGCCCACGGGTGTCTGTGCCCCGAATGTTCCGGTCAGAAAGGCCTCGTCTGCGCCGTAAGTGTCAACAAGAGAATAGTTCCGCTCGAACACGGGGATGCCATCTGCGCGGCAAACGTCGATCACCTTTTGGCGGGTGATGCCGTTCATGCAGTAATCCCCTGTCGAGGTCCAAACCGCACCTTTGCGCACGATAAAGAAGTTGCAGGCGTTTGTGGTGTTCACAAAGCCGTTCACGTCGAGCATCAACCCCTCATCCGCCCCGGCCTTTTCCGCAGCGATACAGGCCAGAATGCAGTTCAGTTTGGAATGCGAGTTCAGCTTTGGGTCCTGCGTCATCGGCAGGCCGCGGATATGAGGCACGGTCGCAAGGCGGATTGGGCGGGGAATCGAGGGTTTCGAGTGTTCCATGATGATGGTGATCGTCGGCCCCTGTTGTGACAGGCCGGGATGTTGGAACGGGCGCGTTTTTACACCACGGGTCACCATAAGACGGGCATGCGCATTCGTGGTCATACCATTTGCCGCGCGGGTATCTTCAATCGCTTGCTTCATGGCGTCGGGGGTTATGCCGATATCAAGGTCGATGGCTTTGGCGGCCTCGAACAGGCGATCCATATGTTCGTCGAGAAATGCCCAGTGACCTTCATAAAGGCGCAGCCCTTCCCAGACACCATCCCCCAGCATGAATCCCGAGTCATATACACTCACCACGGCTTCGGCTTTTGGTACAACCTTGCCATTCAGATAGATAAGGATGTCTTCGTTTCGGGCATCTTCCTGAGCCTGATGTGTAGTGACATGATCTGTCATGGGGTCCCTCGCTTTTTCGGGCACGCTAGATGCGGGTGTGCGACTTTCCAAGAGGTAAAATCTCCTCACCAAGCTGTGACATTTCCTTTCATGTGGTTGTGCCGGTCAAAGAAGCGGATCAATCATGGTTCAGGTTTGGAGGGCAAAACATGCACCGTATTCTGAAAGTGAACCCTATTTTTCTGGCAGTCCTGATTACATTGGGTGTGATGGCCCATGGGTCACGGGCGCAGGCAGCGACGGATACTCTTGTTGTGGCAGGGGGATGTTTCTGGTGTGTGGAAAGTGACTTTGAAGGTGTAAAGGGCGTCAAATCTGCCGTGTCCGGATATACGGGCGGGTCAACAAAAAACCCGACATACAAAGACGTCACGCGCGGTGGATCAGGCCACTATGAGGCCGTCAAAATCTCTTATGACCCAAACGTAGTGACAGTCGACCATCTGTTGAGCCTGTTTTTCAGATCCGTAGACCCGACAGATGCCGGCGGTCAGTTTTGTGATCGCGGAGACAGCTATCGCACCGCGATTTTCGTCTCTAACAAGGCGGAAAAGGCAGCAGCAGAAGCGGCAAAACAAGACGCGCAGGCCGCATTGGGCAAGACAGTTGTCACCCCGATCCTGCCCAAAGCAAAGTTCTATAAGGCAGAAGATTACCATCAGGACTACTATAAGGGCACAAACATCGTCATCACGCGCTTTGGCCCCAAACGCCAGTCCGAGGCTTATAAACGCTATCGCAAAGCCTGTGGTCGGGATGCCCGTGTGAAACAGCTTTGGGGCAACGAGGCACCCTTTACACACTAAAGGGGTGCGGACCTAGAAACGGGCGTCCTGCACGTCTTTCAGGTCTGGAATAACATCCGCGGTGCCGTGCCGTGTCACCATAAGAGCGGCAGCGCGAACAGCCAGAGAAATGGATTGCTCAAGCGAGTGGCCCCGATCCAGACCCGCCGCGATATAGCCGGCAAAGGTGTCGCCAGCGCCCGTTGTATCCACCGGAGTGACCTGCGGCGCGCCAAACTCCTGAACCTGTCCAGTCATGTTATCCATGAGAACACAGCCCTTGGCACCCAAGGTTGTGATGACTTTGAGGTTCGTACCCTCACCAATGGGGCGGCCAGTGGCGTCGCGGTGCTGTCTGGCTTCGACCTCGTTCAGAATAACAAGGTCGGCAAAGGAAATGACCTCTTCCAGAGCCGATGTCTCATACGGGGCGGGACAGCAAATCACGCGCATTCCAAGGCTTTTGGCGGTCTCGGCGGCATAGCGTTGTCCGTTGGTTTCATTCTGAAACATTAGGGTTCCACCGGCGGCGGCTTCGGACAGGACCAGACCAATCTGTTGATCTGTGATGCATCGATTTGTGCCGGGATAGAGCACAATTGCGTTTTCTCCTGCGGCATCCACGTTGATGATGGCATGACCGGTTGGGGTATCAAGACGTGCAATTGCACGGGTGTCGACGCCATACTCCATCAAGCGATCCACCATCCATCCACCGTCAGGGCCAACCGCCCCGATATGGCGCACATGGGCCCCCGCACGTGCGGCAGCGACAGACATGTTAGCGCCTTTGCCACCCAGCCCTTTGCCCAGAGATGTTGCGGCAAGGGTTTCACCCGCAGCAGGCAAATGCGGCACCGCATAGAAATAATCAGCGTTGATCGAGCCGAGATTGTAGATCGTCATGAGAAGCGTCCAAAAGAAAGCGGGCCGGACAAGATTGCCCGACCCGCGTAAAACATCAAGGCTGATGCGTGGTTTAGCCCACCTTGCACGCAGCGAGGATTGCCATGTTCAGAATGTCGTTTGCTGTCGACCCTGTTGAACAGATCTGGATCGATTGATCCACACCCGCCAAAATTGGACCGATGACCGTCGCGCCCGCCATTTCCTGCATCAACTTGGTCGAAATCGATGCCGAGTGGCGTGCCGGGACAACCAGAATGTTTGCCGGACCTGTCAGACGCTGGAAAGGATAGCTTTCCTGCGCCTTTGGGTTCAGCGCCACATCCACAGTCATTTCACCTTCGTACTCGAAATCGACACCGCGTCGATCCAGAACTTTGGGCGCAAGATGCATCTTTTCGGCGCGCTCGGACACGGGATAGCCAAAGGTCGAGAAGCTGACAAAGGCCACGCGCGGTTCGAGACCGATGTGACGGGCCACGCCAGCGGCGCGCTCCGCAATGTTGCCCAAGTCTTCTTCGTTTGGCCATTCATGGACCAGCGTATCCGCGACAAGAACGATACGGCCATTGTGCAAGAGAGCGGTGACACCAACGGCACCGTGTTCCGCATCGGCATCAAACACGTGATTTACCAATTGCAAAACATGCGCGGATTTCCGGGTTGCGCCAGTCACAAGCGCATCGCCGTGGCCGTGTTGCAGCATCAAGGATGCAAACACATGGCGGTCACGCGCGGCAAGTTTGAACACGTCGTGACGGTCAAAACCCTTACGCTGAAGGCGGCTGTACAAGAAATCAACGTAAGTCTCGAGATGGCGTGTGTTCTTGGCGTTCACCACTTCGATCTCGCGGACGGCGTCCCCAAGACCGGCTTCTTCAAGCTTGCGTTTGACATCTTCTTCACGACCGACAACCAGAGCTTTGCCAAGGCCTGACCGTTGATAGGTGACCGCAGCCCGCAAAACGCGTGGATCGTCGCCTTCGGCAAAGATCATGCGCGCCTGTGCATTTCGTGCGCGTGCATTCAGCCCACGCAGGATAGACGCGGTTGGGTCCATGCGGGATTTTAGGTTTTCCTGATAACCATCCATGTCGATGATCGGGCGCCGTGCAACACCGGTGTCCATGCCAGCCTTGGCAACGGCTGGCGGAATACGGTGGATCAGACGCGGATCAAACGGTGTTGGAATGATGTAATCGCGGCCAAACGAGAGTTTGCGACCATAGGCCATGGCAACTTCATCCGGCACATCTTCGCGTGCGAGTTCGGCAAGCGCCTCTGCGCAGGCGATCTTCATTTCGTCGTTGATGGCCCGTGCGTGGATGTCCAGCGCACCGCGGAACAGGTATGGGAAACCCAGCACGTTGTTGACCTGGTTTGGATAGTCCGAACGACCTGTTGCGACGATGGCGTCTGCGCGAATGGCATGCGCCTCTTCGGGGGTGATTTCCGGATCTGGGTTCGCCATGGCAAAAATCACGGGATCATCAGCCATCGAGGCAACCATATCAGCCGTCACCGCACCCTTAACCGAAACGCCAAGAAACACATCGGCGTCTTTCATGGCTTCTTCGAGGGTGCGCAGATCGGTGGCAACGGCGTGTGCCGATTTCCACTGGTTCATACCGGCGGTGCGGCCCTGATAGATCACACCTTTGGTATCGCAGACGATACAGTTTTCATGGCGCGCACCCATGGATTTCAGCAGTTCGATACAGGCGATCCCTGCGGCCCCTGCCCCGTTCAGCACGATTTTGCAGTCTTCGATCTTTTTGCCCGAGATCGTCAGCGCGTTCAAAAGACCCGCAGCACAGATCACGGCAGTGCCGTGTTGATCATCGTGGAAGACGGGAATGTCCATTTCTTCCTTGAGGCGCTGCTCGATGATGAAGCACTCGGGGGCTTTGATATCTTCGAGGTTGATGCCACCAAAGGTGGGGCCCATCAAACGCACGGCATTACAGAAGGCGTCCGGATCTTCAGTGTCGAGTTCGATATCAATCGAGTTCACATCCGCAAACCGTTTGAAAAGGACCGACTTGCCCTCCATCACCGGTTTCGAGCCCAGCGCGCCAAGGTTACCAAGACCCAGAACAGCCGTACCGTTCGAGATCACGGCAACGAGGTTGCCTTTGTTGGTATAATCATACGCAAGCGCAGGGTTCTCGGCGATCGCCTCACATGGCACGGCGACACCCGGAGAATAAGCCAGCGACAGGTCGCGCTGTGTGGTCATCGGGACCGTTGCCTTGATCTCGAACTTGCCGGGAGTCGGCTCGAGGTGGAAGGCAAGTGCCTCTTCTGCGGTGACTTTGGTCTTTGCCATTTTCAGGGTTTCCTCCGGATAGCTAGCCGCCTCATAGCGCAGGCGGTTTAATGTCACAACCAAAAGCACTTTCGCCTTTCGCCGCAGGGCCTGATTTTGTTAAGTCATGAGGCCAAATCAGGGGGAAATTCGACCGTGAGCGCAGCAAAGCCAGCCGTTACACCGATGATGGCACAATATCTCGAGATCAAAGCGGACCACCCCGATGCTTTGTTGTTTTACCGCATGGGTGATTTTTACGAGATGTTCTTTGATGATGCCGTCGCCGCGGCCGAAGCTTTGGACATTGCGTTAACCAAGCGTGGCAAGCACGAAGGATCGGAAATTCCGATGTGCGGTGTACCCCATCATGCGGCCGAGGGATATTTCCTGACCCTGATCCGCAAGGGGTTTCGAGTCGCGGTCTGTGAACAGATGGAAAGCCCTGCCGAGGCCAAGAAGCGTGGCTATAAGGCCGTGGTCAAACGGGAAGTGGTGCGTTTGGTGACACCTGGCACGCTCACCGAAGATTCCCTGCTTGATGCGCGGCGGCACAACTTTTTGGCGGCCTATGTGCAGGTCCGCGACGAAGCCGCGCTGGCCTGGGTCGATATTTCGACGGGCAGCTTGCACGTTATGCCGATCACCCCGGTCCGTCTTGGGGCAGAACTGGCGCGCCTTGCCCCATCCGAGATGTTGATCGCAGAGGGTTCAGAGTCTGATTTGGCTGAAACAGTCTCTGATATGGGCGTTCCACTGACCCCTGTTTCACGTGGATCACTTGATTCCACCTCGGCCGAAAAAAGGGTTTCGGGCCTCTTCAAAACCAACTCTTTGGCGGCGTTCGGAGCGTTTGAGCGCGCTGAAATTGGCGCGCTTGGGGCGATTGTCGATTATCTGGAGCTGACGCAGAAAGGTAAAATTCCGATCTTGCGGCCGCCGCAACGAGAAGCGGTTGGAGGCACAATGCAAATTGATGCCGCAACGCGTCGGAACCTCGAACTGACACACGCGCTTTCTGGTGGCAAAGCGGGATCGTTGCTTAGCACGATTGATCGCACCGTGACCGCAGGCGGCGCGCGTCTTCTTGAACGTCGGGTGTCTTCGCCATCCATGTCGCTTGATACCGTGCTGGGCCGGCTGGATGCGGTGACTTACTTTTACGAAAACCGCAGCGCCGCAACAGAGCTGCGCGAGAGCCTGAAGCGTGTGCCGGATCTGGACCGCGCCCTGTCACGCCTATCTTTGGATCGCGGCGGTCCTCGAGACCTCGCCGCGGTTCGAAATGGCCTGTCTCAAGCAGAACAAATCACGGAGACCGCGCAGTTTGACGCGCTTCCTGCGTTGCTTCGGGATGCATTGAAAAATCTTGAAGGGCACGCCGACCTCAATGATCTTCTGGATCAGGCGCTGGTGTCCGAGCCCCCCCTTCTTGCGCGTGATGGCGGTTTCATTGCCCCCGGTTTTGATGAAGACCTTGATGAAAGCAGGCGTCTTCGTGATGAGGGGCGCGGCGTGATTGCAGCGATGCAGGCGCAATACAGTGAACAAACCGGCATTCAGGCGCTCAAGATCAAGCACAACAATGTTCTGGGGTATTTCATCGAAACCACGGCCAAACATGCCGAGACCATGATGTCAGCGCCCCTGTCGGAAACCTTTATTCACCGACAAACCACCGCCAATCAGGTGCGTTTTACCACGGTTGAGCTGAGCGAGATGGAAACCAAAATCCTGAACGCGGGCAACCGGTCGCTCGAGATTGAAAAGGGGTTCTTTGAAACACTGCGTCAGGCTGTTCTGAAAAATGCAGGGCCTATTGCGGCCACGGCGCGGGCATTGGCAGAATTTGACCTGAGCACCGCGTTGGCAGATCTTGCCATTGGCGAGAACTGGACACGTGCCGAGGTCAACAACAGCCGGGATTTTCATATCCAAGGCGGGCGCCACCCTGTTGTTGAGGCTGCGTTGCGCCAGCAAGGCGGACAGCCGTTTGTTGCCAATGATTGCGATTTGTCAGGTGGAACCGAAAGCAGCATTTGGCTGTTAACAGGTCCTAACATGGCGGGTAAGTCGACTTTCTTGCGGCAAAACGCATTGATTGCGCTGCTTGCGCAGATGGGAAGCTATGTTCCGGCAACGCAGGCCCGTATTGGTCTTGTGTCGCAATTGTTCAGCCGTGTTGGCGCGTCAGACGATCTCGCGCGCGGACGGTCGACGTTTATGGTCGAGATGGTGGAAACTGCTGCGATCCTCAATCAGGCAGACGATCGCGCCCTTGTTATCCTTGATGAGATTGGTCGCGGCACGGCAACCTATGACGGCCTGTCTATCGCATGGGCCACGCTGGAACATCTGCACGAGGTGAACCAATCTCGCGCCCTGTTCGCCACCCATTATCATGAGATGACCGCTCTTTCCGAAAAGCTGGATCATGTGGACAACGCCACCGTTGCGGTCAAGGAGTGGGATGGGGAAGTTATCTTTCTGCACGAGGTTCGCAAAGGCGCCGCTGACCGGTCTTATGGTGTGCAGGTTGCACAGCTTGCCGGACTGCCGCCCGCAGTTGTGAACCGCGCACGAGAAGTCCTCGACCAGTTGGAAAAGAACGAACGCGAGGGACCGGCACAAAAGGCATTGATCGACGACCTGCCCCTGTTTGCAGCCAGCCCCGCACCGCAACCCGTGGCACCTAGTGGTCCGTCGGAAGTGGAAGAGTTATTGGACACCATCCTGCCGGATGAGCTTAGCCCACGCGAAGCCCTCCAGATTCTTTATGAACTAAAAGATAAGCGCGGCTGATTACCAGCTGCCGCTTGCCCCGCCACCGCTGGACGAGCCACCCCCGAAAGAAGATGAAGACGACGAGGACGACGTCTTTTTCGGGATGGTACGGGTTACTGAATAATTGTCGTGGCAGTGGTGACAGGTATAGTCGATGCGTTTTCGACCGGTAGACGAGGTGGTCGCGCTTTCGAGAATGGTTTCGTCACCTTCCAGCGTTTGATATCCACAGCTTCGGCAGGCACCGAACCGTGAAAACCATGATTTATAGGCTTCTATCGTGACATGCTGGCAAATTTGGCACTGCCAGACATCGTAATCGATGCTGTCCAACTGCTCTTCGGTGATCTGTCCGGGCTGCAGATGGTTGTCATCCCAATGTTCATCCAGACGAACCATGTCGGTTTTGTCATAAGGACATTTCCGTGTGTGGTTGCGCTGCCAGCTGCGGAACAGCTTGACGGGGATGGCGGCAAAGGGCGCAAGGATGAGCCATATCCAGGCCCCAAGGTTTTCAAGAACCCGCTTTGCACCAGCGAGTGCTTTTTCGGACCCCGACATCTCTGATTCACCGGGATAGGCGCCGGTCAGATCACGTATGACCTGATCCACCCCCCTGTTGATGCCCTCGAAATAGGCGTCACTTCGAAACTTCGGTACGATCGTGTGGTCGATGATGTCCTTCATCGCGTCGTTCTTGGTTGTGCCGTATCCCGACCCCACCTCAATTCGCATGAGACGGTCGTTCACCGCGACAAGCATCAAAATGCCGTCATTGCGCTCTGCGTTTCCTACGCCCCATGTGTTGAACAGGCCTGTGGCAAAGGGCTCGATGGCCCCAGCGTGACCGTAATCCGTCATGCTGTGAATGGTTACGACGGTAAATTCGATATCGTGCTGCGTGCGCAGGTCTTCCAGTTTATTGCGAATTTCCTGTGCCTGTTCCGTGCTGAACAGGTTGGCAAAGTCATTCACGTAGACTTCGCTATAATCTGGATAGGTCTGTGCTCTGGCGTGTCCGACGACAAGTAGGGTTGCCAGAACAGCAGCAAAAATTGTTTTGAGAAATCCGACCAAGAAAAAAGCCTCCCGTTGGGGAGGCTTTTATCAGATTAACCGGGGTTTGACGACACACCCACCTGCGCGGGGCGCAGCAACCGGTCATGAAGCATGAACCCTTCTGCTGATACCTGAATGATATCGCCGGATTTCGTGCCGGGCAGCGGCGCCTCGAACATCGCTTCGTGGATCTTTGGATCGAACTTGTCACCCACTTCAGGAGACAACACCTCGATGCCGTGTTTCTTGAAGACGTTGAGCAGCTCGCGCATGGTGAGCTGGATACCTTCGATCAAAGCAGCCGAAGCTTCCTTTTGTTCGTCGGTGATCGATTCAACGGCACGTTTCATGTTGTCATAGACGGGCAGCATATCGCGGGCCAGCTTTGATCCGCCGTATTGTTCGGCGTCACGGCGTGCTTTCTCGCCGCGTTTACGCACGTTTTCAGCGTCCGCCAGCGCGCGCATGAACTTGTCGCGGTATTCGTCGCGTTCGGCGCGCAGTTCGTCCAGTTCAATCGCTTCATCGTTCAATTCATCAAGCGATTGCGCAAATTCTTCTGCCTCGGCTTCTGCGAGGTCATCCAGAAAATCGTTTTCTTTCGGCTCAGCCATCTCTCTACCTTTACCCCCGATCAGAAATCAGTTTCCCAACCAGTTGTGCCGTGTAATCAACAATCGGCACGATCCGTCCATAATTCAGGCGCTTGGGTCCGATGACACCGACTGCGCCCACAATCTTTCGATCAGCGTTCATATAAGGAGACACCACCAAAGAGGAACCCGAAAGTGAAAAAAGTTTGTTCTCAGAGCCAATAAAAATGCGCACACCGTCGCCATCTTCGGCCAGTTCAAGGAATTCTGCGATGTCTCGCTTGCGTTCCAGGTCATCAAACAGGGTCCGGATACGTTCCAGATCGGCCTCTTCTTCGTCAGTTCCCAGCAAATTGGCACGGCCCCGCACAATCAACCGATCGTGTGAGTCGTCTTCCCCAGCCCAAAGCGCCAGCCCGTTCTCGACTAGGTCACGCGCCAAAGTATCAATTTCCTGTCGGCGGGCGGCAATCTCTTTCTTGATGACCGATTGAAACTCCGAAAGGGTCCGCCCCTCGATCACCGCGTTCAGGAAATTCGCGGCCTCTCTCATAGAGCTTGGCGTTTGACCGGGCGGAGGCGTGAACAGGCGATTTTCAACATGTCCGTCAGCGAACACCAGAACAACAAGCGCGCGATTCTGGGCGAGGCTCACAAACTCGATATGTTTGATCGGGGCTTCGTGTTTTGGCGCCAAAACAAGCGAAGCGCCATGCGTCACACCAGACAGCGCAGACCCAATCCGATCCAGCATGCCGCCCACATCGGCCGAGTTGTCGCCCAAAGTGGCGTCGATCTTCTGGCGATCCGTGATGTCGGGGTCGCTGACTTCTAACAAGCCGTCCACGAACATACGCAAACCATTTTGCGTTGGGATGCGCCCTGCACTGATATGCGGACTGTCTAAAAGACCAAGAAGTTCCAGATCCTGCATGACGTTACGGATTGTGGCGGCCGAAACTTTTTCTGACATGGCCCGCGTGAGCGTGCGCGATCCGACAGGATCGCCGGTGTCCAGATACCCCTCAACCACCCTGCGAAACACTTCGCGAGAACGATCATTCATCTCTTCCAGAATACGGGTACTGTCACTCATGGGTCATCCTTGTATCGTAAACCATTAAATGCGCCTTGCGGGAAAGGTCAATCGGGGTTGCGTTCGAACCTCTCCGCCCTGTATCCCACTGGCCAAGCTATAAAGGAAATTCACCATGCGTCCTTCGGGAAGAGAACTGAATGAAATGCGCCAGGTTTCGATTGAAACCAATGTGACGAAACACGCCGAAGGCTCTTGCATGATCAAGATCGGCGATACGCATGTTTTGTGTACGGCATCGCTCGAGACGCGCGTGCCTCCTTTTATGAAGGGATCGGGTCTTGGTTGGGTGACCGCGGAATACGGTATGCTTCCCCGCTCGACGTCGTCGCGAATGCGTCGCGAAGCCGCAGCCGGCAAACAAGGCGGTCGTACAGTTGAAATTCAACGCTTGATTGGCCGAAGCTTGCGCGCGGGTGTTGATCGCGTGGCCATGGGTGAACGTCAGATCACAGTCGATTGTGACGTTATTCAAGCAGACGGCGGAACACGCTGTGCGTCAGTCACGGGTGGTTGGGTTGCCCTTCGTCTGGCGGTGAACAAGCTCATGAAGGCGGGTGACATCATCACCGATCCGCTTGTTTCTCCTGTCGCGGCGGTCTCTTGCGGTATCTATGCCGGCCAGCCGGTTCTTGATCTGGATTACCCTGAAGATTCCGAAGCCGGTGTTGATGGCAACTTTATCATGCTTGGCAACAAACAGATGATCGAAACCCAGATGAGCGCCGAAGGGTCCACCTATTCGCGCGATCAGATGAACCAGCTTCTTGATCTGGCCGAAAAGGGTGTGGACGAGCTGGTCGCGGCACAGTTGGCAGCAACAGCATGACCCGCAAGTTCGAAGGGGACACTTTGCTTGTCGCGACGCACAACAAAGGCAAGCTCGAGGAGATGGCACATCTTCTTGAGCCCTTTGGCGTGAAAGTTGTGGGCGCAGGCGAAATGAACCTGCCCGAGCCCGAAGAAACAGAAGATACATTTGTTGGTAACGCGCGGATCAAGGCCCACGCGGCAGCCAGCGCAACTGGCCTACCTGCGCTGTCTGATGATTCCGGTATTACCATTGATGCCCTTGATGGCGCCCCTGGCGTTTACACCGCCGATTGGGCAGAAACCGAGAACGGCCGCGACTTTATGCTGGCCATGACGCGCGCCAATGATGCTTTGGAAGCGAAAAACGCGGCCCATCCAAGGCTCGCCCAATTCCGGTGCACGCTTGTGTTGGCCTGGCCAGATGGACACGATGAAGTGTTTAAAGGCGTAGCGCCCGGTCATCTCGTCTGGCCCATTCGCGGGAAAGACGGGTTTGGATATGATCCAATGTTCATTCCTGATGGGTATGATGTCACTTTTGCCGAGATGGATCGTTGGGAAAAGAACAAGATTAGCCACCGCGGATTTGCCGTAGCAAAGTTTGTCGAAGGTTGTTTTGACTGAAGATTGGAAAAATGGAGGCTTCGGCCTCTATATCCACTGGCCTTTTTGCGAGGCCAAGTGCCCCTACTGTGACTTTAACAGTCATGTTTCCAGAGAAATCGATCAATCAAGGTGGCTTAGAGCCTATCTTCAAGAGCTTGACCGGGTTGCCGAGGATACCCCAGATCGCGTTTTGAACACCGTTTTCTTTGGTGGCGGCACCCCGAGTTTGATGGAACCAGATGTGGTTGCCACCATTCTCGAACGGATTCGGCGTTTGTGGCCCACGTCGAACGATATGGAAATCACCCTTGAAGCGAACCCGGGATCGGTCGAGGCCACTCGGTTTCGGGGATACCGTCAAGGCGGCGTAAATCGCATTTCCATGGGAATTCAGGCTCTGAATAACCATGATTTGAAAAAACTGGGCCGAATTCACAGCGTTGAAGAAGCGATAGCAGCCTTTGATATCGCGAGGGATACATTTGATCGTGTCAGCTTTGATCTGATCTATGCCCGTCAGGATCAAACCCTGAAGCAATGGGAAGCAGAACTTCAACAGGCCCTGTCGATGGCAATTGATCACCTGTCTTTGTACCAGCTGACTGTTGAAGAAGGCACGGCGTTTGGAGATCGCTACGAGCGCGGCAAACTTCGCGGGCTACCTGCTGATGATCTCGCAGCGGACATGTATGAGATGACCGAAGCCATCTGCAAAGAGCACGGGTTTGAAGCCTATGAAGTCTCTAACTATGCCAAACCCGGGTATGAATCGCGACATAACCAGATCTATTGGCGTTATGGAGATTATGCGGGAATTGGGCCCGGTGCCCATGCCCGGATGACGATAAACGGGGTCAAATACGCCGTTGAAAACTGGCGCAACCCTGAACGCTGGTTGTCAGCCGTACAGGACGGCACAGGAGAAAATGTGCGGGATATCGTTGATCCCGAAGGCCAGTCCATTGAATTCTTGTTAATGGGGCTACGTTTAAACGAAGGTATTGATCTTTCACGTTATGAAGGCCTTGCCGGACATAAACTCAATGAGGCCAAAGTTGATGCACTGCGTGAAATGGGGATGGTTTACACAGAAAATCAAAGGCTTAAGGTGAAACCTAAAGGTCGAATGGTCCTTAATGCTGTATTGTCAGAATTATTGGTAGATTAAGTCATGCGGTATCTGTGGGCACTGTTCGGTCTTCTTGCTCTTGCACTGGGAACAATTGGAATCGTTGCCCCGCTCTTGCCGACCGTTCCCTTTTTACTTTTGGCCGCGTTTTGCTTTTCTAAATCTTCTGAACGGTTGCACAATTGGCTGCTCTCGCACCCAACTTTTGGACCCCCGATCGCCGATTGGAATGAGAGAGGCGCAATCAGCCTTGCCGCGAAACGGCTTGCCACCATTTCGATTGTTGTCGTCTTTGGAATTTCAATCGCAATTGGGTTGCGCACAACCCTTTTGCTTATTCAGGCCGCAACGCTCAGCTGTGTTTTACTGTTTATATGGACGCGACCTAATTCGTAGACGTCAGGATCCGACAAATTTCATCCAGTTGATCCAAAGAGGCGTATTTGATTGTTACATGGCCAGTTTCGCCGCCAAGCTTGTGATCAACCAATACCTTCATACCAAGATTTGCGGACAAATCTCCTTCGAGCGCAATTGTATCTGCGTCTTTCTTGGCCTTTTCGACGGGTCTTTGCGGCTTATCACCAGCCGTCTTGTTTGCCGCTGACTTGGCCAAAGCCTCGGTTTGACGCACGGAAAGGCCGCCTTTGACAACCTTTTTGGCCAAAAGAGAGGGATCTTCGGACGTAATTAGCGCCCGCGCATGACCTGTGGACAGATCGCCGGCTTTCAAAAGAACAAGAACATCGTCAGGAAGCTGCAAAAGACGCATCAAATTCGCGATGTGGCTTCGGCTTTTACCCAATGCCTCGGAAAGTTTTTCCTGAGTGTGCCCAAATCGGTCCATCAACGCACGATACCCAGCCGCTTCCTCAACCGGGTTAAGGTCAGCGCGCTGAATGTTTTCAATAATGGCAATCTCGAGAACTTCTGTGTCGTCGTATTCGCGCACAACAACAGGAAGTTGATGAAGCTGAGCCATCTGTGACGCACGCCAACGGCGTTCACCTGCAACGATTTCAAACGTCCCGCCCTCTTGCTCGCGCACGATAAGAGGCTGAATCACACCCTTTTCGCGAATTGATGCGGCGAGTTCTTCAAGCTGGTCTTCCGTAAAATCCCGTCTTGGCTGATCGGGGTTCGGAACAACCTTTTCGATCGGAACAAACATATCCGCCCGGCGCGAGGTCTCTGCATCAGGTGGCGTCTGGTCTTCTGTAACATCTGCCATCAGCGCGGAAAGGCCACGGCCCAAACCGCGTGTTTTAGTCTTTTTCGAAGCCATTTTCGCCTCCCCTTTATGCGGCAAGTGTCAGCTGTTTGTTCAAAAGCTCTTTTGCAAGGGCGCGATACGCCTCAGCACCTTTTGAACTTGGATCATACTGTAGAACCGGTTGCGCAAAAGATGGGGCTTCGGAAACACGCACGTTGCGCGGAATTTTCGTTTCGAAAACCAGTTCCCCAAGATTATCACGCGCGTCCTGCTCTACTTGTTGAGAAAGATTGTTCCGGGCATCAAACATCGTCAGAACAATGCCTTCGATACGCAGCTTGGTATTCGCGGTTTGCCGAACTTCCCGCACCGTCAACATCAGCTGGGACAGGCCCTCAAGTGCAAAAAATTCACTTTGCAGCGGAATCAGCACAGAATGAGCGGCAATCATCGCGTTTACCGTCAAAAGGTTAAGCGATGGCGGACAATCAATCAGGACATAATCCCAGTCATATGTGTCCATCGCGGGCTGTCGCAGCGCATCGTGCAGAAGAAAGCTTCGTTTTTCGTTGGAAATAAGCTCAATATCGGCAGAACTCAGATCAACGGTCGCCGGAATGATCGACATTCCGTCCAGTTCTGTAGGCTGAATGACGTCCGCCAGTTCAGCATCTTCCACCAAGAGATCGTATGTCGTAAATTCCCGATCCTGACTTTCGATCCCGAGGCCGGTCGAGGCGTTCCCCTGGGGGTCAAGATCGACGACCAGAACACGATTTCCAGTTTCCTGAAGCGCGGCGGCAAGATTGATGGTGGTCGTTGTTTTGCCAACGCCCCCCTTTTGGTTTGCAACCGCAATGATCTTTGGGCCTTGTGGGCGGGTGGGATCAGACACGTCTAATTTCTCCAACCTTAAGAATAACGGCTTCGGGTTCAGTCTTACTTTTAATTGCGTCGTATTTGAAAGACCACGATTCCTGCGCCAGCTTCACTTCTTTTTGCCAAGTGGCACCTTTTGGGAACAATGCAATGCCGCGTTCGCCTAAATGCCGTTCGGAGAATTCAAAAAGAAGCGATAGATCCGCAAGTGCTCTTGCTGACAAAACATCTGCTCTTTGGGGGTCTGCCTTCTCAATACGTTCGGACAAAACGGTGGCCGGAACCTCGGTTTCGCGCAAGACGGTCCTAAGAAACGCGCATTTTCTCTGATCGCTTTCGATCAGGGTGATTTTCCTAGAATTTGCGTTTTCGGCCGACAGTATGGCGATCACAAGCCCGGGAAATCCACCGCCACTGCCGATATCTACCCAATTTTGCGCATTTTCTGGTGGCAACTCATAGATTTGAGCGGAATCCAGAATGTGCCTCATCCAAAGATCTTTGAGGGATGACTTTGAAACCAGATTGATTTTTGGATTCCACTTTTCAAGCAGGCTCGACAACAACAAAAGCTTTTCGGATGTTTCACGTGAAACATTCAGTTGTGCCAAAACCTCTTTAGCGCCATTCATCACGCAGATTTACTCCTTCTGATCTGCTTTAACTTAGCAAGGATCAAAGTTAATGCTGCTGGTGTCATCCCGTCAATGCGTCCCGCCTGCCCCAGGTTTCCCGGACGAACATGCTCAAGTTTGGATTTGAGTTCGTTGGAAAGACCGTCAACACCGCCAAAATCAAAATCGGATGGAATAGACTGATTCTCATCGCGCTTCATTGCCTCAACGTCGCGCTGTTGACGTTGGATGTAGTTGGCGTAAAGGGAATCTCTTTCCAACTGTTGACGAACCTCTTCATCAACAGACGAAAACCTGTCGTCCAACGGAGTGATATCTGAATAAGATACCTCAGGAAACGCGAGAACCTGATAGGCCGTTCGTTTGCTGCCATCCCGGTTGACGGAAATTCCTGCTTCGCTCAATTGCTTTGGCGTAAAGGGTGTCTCTTCAAGTAGAGACTTTGCAGAAGCAAGACGTTCCTTTTTGTTTTCAAAGACTTCTTTCCTCTGCTCACTCACAAGACCAAGATCAATACCAACTGGCGTGAGGCGTTGATCTGCGTTGTCCGCCCTCAAAGAGAGACGAAACTCAGCGCGAGATGTAAACATACGATAAGGTTCAGTGACCCCTCGTGTCACAAGGTCATCGACCATTACCCCAATATAGCTGTCAGATCGGCTAAACGTTTTTGGATCTTTCCCTTGAGCTGACAATGCTGCATTCAAACCAGCCACCAAACCCTGAGCCGCCGCTTCTTCATAGCCGGTCGTCCCGTTGATCTGTCCCGCGAGGTATAGGCCAGGCACATTCTTTACTTGCAATGTACCGTCAAGAGACCGCGGATCGACATAGTCATATTCAATCGCATATCCAGGTTGAAGAATTTCGCAGTTCTCCAAGCCGCGCATCGAATGGACATAATTATCCTGCACATCCACGGGTAAAGAGGTGGATATTCCATTGGGATACACGGTATCGTCATCAAGTCCCTCGGGTTCAAGGAAAACCTGATGGGAGGTTTTGTCGGCAAATCTAACAATCTTGTCTTCGATCGAAGGGCAATACCTGGGACCTACGCCTTCAATGTGACCACCGTACATAGCGGATCTATCAAGATTTTCCCGAATGATATCATGGGTTTGCTCATTCGTGTGGGTGATCCCACAAGACACCTGTTTGGCGAATGGAGCTTTATTCAGGAATGAGAAAACAACCGGCTCATCATCTCCGGGTTGGCTCTCAAGGATATCCCAATTGATCGTCTTTCCATTCAAACGGGGTGGCGTTCCGGTCTTCAAGCGCCCCAAGGGAAGGTCGAAACCGTCAATCCTCTCGGCAAGTTTGACGGACGCGTTATCCCCCATACGGCCACCCGAACGGGACACATCCCCGATGTGAATGACACCTCGCAGAAACGTACCGGTCGTTAAAACAACCGCATGCGCGGACACTTCGGACCCATCGGCGAGGATAATCCCGCGAACAGCATCGCCATCCATCAGGAAGTCGGTGGCTTCACCCTCAACAATAGTGAGGTTTTCAATAGCAAGGATTTCAGCCAACATGCTCTCGCGATAGATCTTTCTATCCGCTTGGGCGCGCGGGCCCTGCACTGCTGGCCCTTTTCTGCGATTAAGAAGCCGAAATTGAATACCAGCTTGATCGGCCACGCGTCCCATGAGGCCGTCCAAGGCGTCAATTTCGCGAACCAAGTGCCCCTTTCCAAGCCCACCAATTGCAGGATTGCACGACATTACGCCGATTCCAGAGGTTTTCAGTGTGATCAGCGCGGTTTTGGCGCCCATTCTTGCTGATCCGGCTGCAGCGTCTGCACCGGCATGTCCGCCTCCAACAACGATGACATCAAAATGTTTCACGTGAAACACTCCTTACTTACCGATACAAAAGCTTGAAAAGATTTCGTCCAACAGGTTCTCGACATCTACGCGACCAACGATTGAATCCAAAGCCCGAATCGCAGTTCGTATCTCTTCGGCAGCAATTTCATAGCTATCCGGCCCCAACGCAACAACGGCCCTGGCCGAAGTCAAACTGTCTTGGGCACCTAACATCGCCCTGCGATGGCGTTCTCTGGTAGCGATTCCAGACCGTGCCGCCTTGGAGGAAAGTACTTCAGTGATGTCGCGGACAAGTTCATTCACACCCTGCCCCGTCTTTCCAGACACAGCGTCTGGCACATCTTCAAGGGTATCGGCCTTTGCCGCGCGTACGATATCGCCAGAAAACGGTTCAAAGTCCGGCTTTTCACCGGATTCGATCAAAAAGACGCGCAGATCGGCGTTAGCTGCGCGTTCTTTCGCGCGCTCGATACCGATACCTTCAACGTGATCTTCTGTCTCTCTGAGACCAGCAGTATCCAAGAGAGTGACAGGAAGGCCATTCAATTCCATGCGAACTTCGATGACATCTCGCGTTGTGCCGGCGAATTCAGACGTAATTGCCGCCTCGCGCCCTGCAAGAGCATTCAAAAGGGTGGACTTCCCAACATTTGGCGCCCCGAGAATGGCAACCTCAAACCCTGTTCGGATGCGTTCGGCAGTTTCAACGCCTTCAATTTCCTTTGAAAGTTGGGCCTGAACCCCGGTCAAAAGATCGTTAACCTCGGGTGAAACGTCGACGGGAACCTCTTCGTCCGCGAAATCAATGGTGACCTCAATCAGAGCGGCGGCCCGAATAAGGTTCTCTCGCCATTGGCCGGCAAGATTTCCCAGATCACCCGACAAAACCCGAAGCGCCTGACGACGCTGTGCCTCGGTTTCGGCATCAATCAGGTCAGCAAGGCCCTCGACTTGAGACAAATCCAGACATCCGTTTTCAAGAGCGCGACGCGTAAACTCTCCTGCTTCTGCCAAACGTAAACCATCCATATCGGAAAGCTCGCGCAATACGGCGTTCACCACGGCAACCGAGCCATGCAAATGAAGTTCAAGAACGTCTTCGCCTGTAAAACTGCTTTTCTCTTTGAAGAAAAGGACCAGCGCTTGATCCAAACGGCGCCCTTCGCGGTCTTTCAACAACCGTAAAGAGGCCATTCGCGGTTCCGGAAGATCACCAAACAGCGTTTTTCCAGCGTTTTGAGCCAGAGATCCAGACACACGAACGACAGCGACCCCCGCTTTACCGGGGGCCGTTGCGAGTGCAAAAATCGTGTCAGGCACGTATGCCATTGAAAACCTCTTAGGTGTTCATCGAGTCGAAAAATTCTGTATTCGATTTGGTTTGCTTCAACTTGGAGATCAAGAATTCGATACCGTCTGTGGTACCCATCGGATTAAGGATGCGGCGCAGAACGAAGGTCTTCGCAAGATCAACCTTATCGACAAGCAGCTCTTCTTTCCGCGTACCGGATTTAAGGATATCGATCGCTGGGAAGACGCGTTTGTCAGCAACTTTACGATCCAGAACGATCTCAGAGTTACCCGTACCTTTGAACTCTTCGAAGATCACTTCGTCCATACGGCTTCCTGTATCGATCAATGCAGTCGAGATGATTGTCAGCGAGCCACCCTCTTCGATGTTCCGGGCCGCACCAAAGAAACGCTTGGGACGTTGCAGGGCATTTGCATCAACACCACCTGTCAGAACTTTACCTGACGAAGGCACGACTGTGTTAAACGCTCTACCAAGTCTTGTGATCGAATCGAGAAGAATAACAACATCTCGTTTATGCTCGACCAGACGCTTGGCTTTTTCGATCACCATTTCCGAAACAGCAACGTGACGCGACGCAGGTTCATCAAACGTAGACGAGATGACTTCGCCTTTTACAGACCTTTGCATGTCTGTGACTTCTTCAGGACGTTCATCAATCAGCAAGACGATCAAATAACACTCTGGGTGGTTGGCTTCGATGCTGTGTGCGATGTTTTGCAACAGTACGGTTTTACCAGTCCGCGGCGGCGCAACGATCAAAGACCGCTGTCCTTTACCGATTGGCGCGACAAGATCAATGATACGAGCAGAACGGTCCTTGATGGTGGGATCTTCGATCTCCATCTTCAGGCGCTCGTCAGGATACAGTGGCGTCAGGTTGTCAAACGCAACTTTGTGTTTCGCTTTTTCGGGTGTTTCAAAGTTGATCAGGTGAACAGCCGTGAAAGCAAAATAGCGCTCATTCTCTTCTGGCGCCTTGATCACACCATTTACGGTATCACCCGTCCGCAGGCTGTATTTCCGGATCATTTCCGGGCTGACATAGATATCGTCCGGACCCGGAAGATAGTTTGCCTCGGGGGATCGCAAAAACCCGAATCCATCCTGAAGCACTTCGAGTACACCGTCGCCGGAAATTTCCCATCCATCATCCGCGCGTTCGCGCAGAATCTGGAACATCATTTCGCCTTTTCGCATCGTCGAGGCGTTTTCGATTTCGAGCTCTTCGGCCATAGACAAAAGGTCTTTTGGGCTTTTTGCCTTGAGTTCGGCAAGAGCAAGTTTTTCTGTGGTCATTGGAAACATCCCAAACAGCAAGCCATAAAAACGGCTGTATGCTGCATCTCTATCATCAATTTTATGTCGGAAGACACTCGACCCGGACGGGCCAGTTGCGGGTTACATAAGGACAGAGAGCCGCAGAGTCAATTTTTCTTAGCAAATTTGAGCCAATTCAGAATTTCACGACGACCGAGACAACGATGATGACCATCAAGATTGTCGGGACTTCGTTCATCATTCGATATTGCCGGCCTGTCAGAGTGTTTTCACCACGACCGAATTGTTTTCTTTTGATCATTAGCCAATGATCAAAGGCCGTCATTGCGATGACGCCGAATGCTTTCGTATAGGGCCATACAGACGTCCAGTCGACAATACCCGGGGTGAACACCAGTGCGAGCCCTGCGAGCCACGTTGCGATGCTTGCTGGGGCCATAATGTAGCGCTGAAGCTTGTATTCCATAATGCGGAGCGTTTCATCAAGCTGATCCCCGTTCTGGGCCCTCTCCGCATGATACACGAAGAGACGAGGCAGATAGAAAATACCTGCCATCCACGAAATCACAGCCATGATGTGAAATGCGAGAACGTATTCGTAAATATCCGAGAGGAAGTCAGTCATGTGAATTTTCCGAACCGAGGTGAGCTCTTTACTAATAATAATAAGAAGAAAGAAAAAGGATGATGTTTTTGATGTGTCGTCTTTTTCTTGGGATTATTTACTTTTCAAAAGGGTTTTCCACATTTGGATTATTTGAATTTTTTTGGAAAGATGAAGAGGGACACATTTTGAAAAATTAAACGTGTTCAAATATTTAGCTATGAAACCTACCTAAGGTCAGCTTGTGGAAAACTTTGTGAGCAAAATTGTACGACATAATTACACACAGGTTTAAAGTTATCCCCATCCACCGTGGAGAAAACACGTGGAACACCGTGAAACGGGGTGTGTTTCCACAGCTTGCAAAGTCGGTTCGAATTTTCCAAAGATAATCCCCAAGCTTGTTGCACCGAAACTCCACGGATTTATCCACATGCCCCCTCAGATTATTCTAGCTTCCGGTTCTGACATCCGCGCAAAACTGTTGCGCGACGCTGGCGTGGACTTTGATGTTATTACGGCCAAAGTTGATGAAGAAATGATTAAACTCTCTCTGGAAGCAGAGGAGGCCCCACCCCGGGATATTGCGGATTTCCTGGCCGAAACCAAAGCGGGCAAGGTCGCTGCCAAACATCCAGACAAAATGGTGATCGGGTGTGATCAGGTTTTGGATTTCAAAGGGCGCATTTTTTCCAAGCCAAAGACCATCGAAGAAGCCCGTGAACAGCTTCTCGCGCTTCGCAATGAACGTCACATGCTGCTGTCAGCCGCTGTGATCTTTTTCGAAGGAAAGCCAATTTGGCGCCACGTTGGAACGGTTCGTCTTATGATGCGGGACTTTTCGGACGATTATCTTGATGACTATTTACAGCGAAACTGGGACAGCATTCGCTGGTCCGTTGGTGGTTACAAGTTGGAAGAAGAGGGTATTCGTCTTTTTCACCGCGTCGACGGTGACTATTTCAATGTGCTTGGATTACCATTACTCGAAATCTTGAATTATCTGATGGCGCGTGGAGATCTGAGTTCATGACAATTCCTTCAATTCCTTTGGCCGGTGTCATCGGATCACCAATCGCCCATTCGCGGTCACCTCAACTTCATGGGCACTGGCTCAGGAAATATGGTCTTGCCGGGCATTATGTGCCTTTGGAAGTTACACCCAAGAATCTGAAAAAGGTGCTTAAAACCCTGCCCAAGATGGGTTTTGTGGGGGCAAACGTAACCATTCCGCACAAAGAGCATGTGATGGAACTGGCTGATATGGTGACGGATCGAGCAACGCTGATCGGGGCGGCCAACACGCTGATCTTCCGAGAAGACGGGCGTATCCATGCGGACAACACCGATGGTTACGGGTTTATTGAAAACCTGCGTCAGGGTGCGCCGGATTGGCAACCCGATGCAGGGCCGGCTGTGGTTTTGGGTGCTGGCGGGGCCGCGCGCGCGGTTATTGCGTCATTGCTTGATGCAGGTGTGCCGGAAATCTTGCTCACCAACCGGACGCGTGCGCGGGCAGACACATTGCGCGATGATTTCGGAACCAAGTTGCGCGTTGTCGAGTGGATCAAGGCTGGCAATATTCTCGAGGAAGGCGCGACAGTTGTGAACACAACATCCCTTGGTATGGCCGGAAAACCGGACCTGCGGGTGCCTCTGGACGGGTTGCAAAAATCTGCGGTTGTAACGGACTTGGTTTATAACCCCTTGAAAACGCAACTTCTTGAAGCCGCAGAAGAGGCGGGATGCGTTACGGTTGATGGCCTTGGGATGCTGCTTCATCAGGCGGTTCCCGGTTTCGAGAGGTGGTTTGGTCGTCGCCCGATTGTTGACGACGAGGCACGACAGGCGGCTTTGGCATGAGTTTCCGTCTGGGGCTGACCGGGTCCATCGGCATGGGAAAATCAACAACCGCCGACCTGTTTCGGGCTGCTGGTTGTGATGTGTGGGATGCGGATGCGGCCGTGCATCGGATGTATGATGTTAGTGGGCGGGCCGTCGCGCCGATCCAGTCGGCTTTACCGACTGCGGTGGAGAACGGTGCCGTGTCGCGCGATCGTTTAAAGGAATTGATCGGACAAGACCCGTCGGTGTTGAAAACCCTCGAGAAGATTGTCCATCCGCTGGTCGCAGAAGACCGCGCCGAATTTGTCAGTAAATCGGAGGCTGATATTTTGGTTTTCGACATTCCCCTGTTGTTTGAAACGGGTGGAAACAAGACAATGGATGCGGTTGTTTGTGTCTCTGTTCCTGCGGAAATTCAAAAAAACCGCGTTCTGGCCCGCGGTACAATGACCGAAGCCCAGTTTGAGCAGATCCGCGCCAAACAGATGCCAAATGAAGAAAAATGCGCGCAATCGGATTTTGTGATAATAACTGATACGCTTGACCATGCGCGTGAACAGGTCGAAGCGGTTGTGGTGACCCTGAGAAAGCAAATTCAAAATGCGTGAAATCGTAATGGATACCGAGACAACGGGTCTGGACCCCTTTACCGGTGACCGCATCGTTGAGATTGGATGTGTTGAGTTGTTCAATCACATGCCGACGGGTCGAACCTATCATCAGTACATCAACCCTGAACGCTCGATGCCGATCGAAGCCTTTCAGGTGCATGGGATCGGCCCAGATTTGCTTGAGCCTCCTCAAGAACCCGCCGCGGGCGCCGTTTCGTTGCGTGATAAACCGGTGTTCAAAGAGATCGGTCAATCGTTCTTGGACTTTGCAGGTGATGCAAAGCTGGTGATCCACAATGCGTCATTCGATATCAAATTTCTAAACGCCGAATTGAAGTGGATGGGTTTGCCCCAAATTCCGTGGGAACAGGCCATCGATACGCTGGCCATCGCCCGGAAAAAGTTCCCGGGATCGCCCGCGTCCCTTGATGCGCTGTGCCGCCGGTTCAACATTGATAATGCCAACCGGACCCTGCACGGGGCGCTGCTCGACTCTGAAATCCTGGCCGATGTGTATCTGGAGCTGATCGGAGGGCGGCAACCTGATTTCGCCCTGTCGGCGGTCGATAAGGGCGGAAAAGGCAGCGTCGCAGAAGACAGCTGGCGCCCACAACCGAGACCATCCCCCCTGCCCTCACGGCTTACAGCGGAAGAAAAACAGGCGCATTCGGCATTTGTCGACGATATGGGCGAAGACGCGCTTTGGAAAAAATTGGGTTAACCCAACAAAAAAGGCGCCCTTAATGAGAGCGCCTTTTTCAGAATAAAGATATCGCTTAGGCGTCGGCTTTTGGGGCCTCGGCTTGGGCTTCGGCCTGACGGCGCATGATTTCCTGACGGTACAGCTGCATGAAATCGATGTTTTCCAGGTTCAGTGGTGGGAAGCCACCATCACGTGTCACGTCAGATACGATGCGACGGATGAACGGGAAAAGAAGACGTGGGCATTCGATCAGCAAGAACGGATGCAGCTGGTCATCTGGAACACCTTCGATGTGGAAAATGCCAGCATAGTCCATCTCGAGGATGAACATTTTGTCACCGGATTCTTTTGCCTGCGAGGTAATCTTGAGTTTCGTCACGACTTCATACTGGTGCTCTTGCTCGCGTTTTTGAGCATCAAGGTTCACTTGAACCTGAACGTCGGGCTGTACTTCGCCAGTTGCACGCTTTTGAGCCAGAATATTCTCGAACGACATGTCGCGAATAAATTGAGCCAAAACGTTCATACGAACCTGTGGTGCGGCCTGGGCGGTATCACTGCCGTTTTCGGACATTTGTATCTCCTGAAATTCCTAATCCGCTATTGCTTAACAGTTAGGGTTTGCGGTCTCAATGCTTTGTCCACCCAGAAGGCTGGTGAGTTGGACGTTTAGAGGGGTCAACTTCAACAAATTCGCCTTCAATAACGCCTTCATCCCTTGGGTGGGTGGTATTTTGGGTATGAACGCCGCCCATGCTGAAGCTTTGGACCTGAACGCGTTTACGCAAGTAGTTGAACACCGATTTTCGAACCGGTGGCATCAATAGGGCAAAACCCATTGCGTCGGTGAAAAATCCAGGTGTCAAAAGAAGCGCTCCGGCGATCAGGATCATTGCGCCATGGGCCAGTGGCTCTGTCGGGTCGTTCAGCTCGGAAAATGATCTTTGAAGATTTCCCATGGCAAGTGCACCCTGATTGCGCACAAGAAAGGTGCCCAGCATTGCTGTCAAAATGACGACAGCCAAGGTTGGCCATAGACCAATCGCGCCGCCGACCTGAATAAACAAAGCGATTTCGATTAGAGGGACACCGACAAAGGCCAAAAACAGCCACATTTTTTCATTCTCCAAGGTTTCACAGGCCTAGTGGACTTGACCGGGCCTGTGACTTACATAAGTGCAGTATACGCCTGTTTCCATGCCCTTGCGACGAGGTCCAAATGAATTCGCCTATTCTCCAGCTTCTTGTCTTGGCCGGCATTGCTCTTTTTCTGATAATTCGGTTGCGTAATGTTCTTGGCACCCGAGACGGATACGAAGCCCCACGCCAAGCACAACAACCAACCGAGCGCCCCGGTCCTGCGCTGGAGGTGATCGAAGGAGGTCCTGACAGCGATATTCTGGATCACGCGGAAGAAGGCAGCGAACCTGCCAAAGCTCTGATGGACATGAAGAAAGCCGAGCCAAGCTTTGGCGTCAGCGATTTTCTTCAAGGCGCCCGCGGTGCTTATGAAATGATCCTCATGGGATTTGAGCGTGGCGAGCTTGCTGAAATCAAACCCTTCCTGTCTGACGATGTCTACGAAGCATTTGCCGGCGTTGTGAACGCCCGTGAAGAGCAGGGTCTGACTGTCGAAGGCGATTTTGTCGGGCTGCGGGAAATGTCCTTGCACGATGCGACATTTGATCACGACACGCGCATCGGCGAGATTTCGGTACGTTTTGTTGGTGAATTGACCCATGTGGTGCGTGACCGTGCTGGCGAAATCATCGAGGGTGACGAACGTCAGGTGAAACGCCAAAAGGACGTTTGGACTTTTGCGCGTGCTATGGGGTCGAACGATCCCAACTGGCAACTCGTCGCCACGAGCGAATGATCCGTTGGTTTCGGGCTGCAATCTGTGCTGGTCTTTTATTGACCGGCACCAATGCGGTGTCCGAAACCACCTATTCCATACTGGATTTCTCTGATCTCGAAGGGTGGGCGAGCGACGATCATGCCGCCGCCCTTGAG
Source organism: Shimia thalassica (assembly GCF_001458215.1). Classification (GTDB taxonomy): domain Bacteria; phylum Pseudomonadota; class Alphaproteobacteria; order Rhodobacterales; family Rhodobacteraceae; genus Shimia; species Shimia thalassica. Next base: position 345,466 of record NZ_CYTW01000004.1, read on the forward strand.
GTCTTTCGAAACACATGTACCGACTTGAATGCACCAGACTGGCGTTCGATCTGTGCAGCGGCCAGTGATTTCAAAGATCCGCAAATGTTCTTTGAGTTGTTGTTCCGCCCCGTTTTGATCGCAGACGGAAAAGACGGGCTTTTCACCGGATATTTCGAACCTGAACTAGATGGCGCGCGCGCACCATCCGCGCGGTATCGCCATCCAGTTTACAAAATGCCCAGAGAGGCCCGCCAACAATCGGTGTGGCTGTCCCGTCGTGACATTGAAACCACCAGCGTTATGCAGGGCCGTGGTTTGGAAATCGCTTGGGTTGATGATCCGGTAGAGCTATTTTTCTTGCAGATTCAGGGGTCTGGCCGGATCAAGCTGCCGGATGGGTCGTTTGTGCGTGTTGGCTATGGCGGCGCAAACGGGCAGCCGTATCGCTCTATCGGGGTCGAACTGGTGCGACGCGGGATCTATAAATCGCATCAGGTGAGTGCCCAAGTCATCAAGAATTGGGTCAGGCGCAATCCAATTGATGGGCTCGAGCTTTTGCGACACAACGATTCATACGTTTTTTTCAGAGAAGTCAGCAAAGTGCCGGCCCACAGGGGACCCCTCGGGGCAATGAATCGTTCGATTACCGAGATGCGATCTGTTGCCGTAGATCCAAAATTCACGCCTCTTGGGGCGCCGGTCTGGGTCGAGAAAGACGGTAAAATTCCATTGAGACGTCTGATGATTGCACAAGACACCGGCGCGGCCATCAAGGGGGCGCAGCGCGCGGACATCTTCTTTGGTACCGGAGATGAAGCAGGAAAAGCGGCGGGTAAGCTCAAGGATCCGGGGCGCATGATTGTGCTTTTGCCGATCCAGCGGGCCTATGCCATGTTGCCAGAGGCGGTTCTATGACACGACGCCGGCTTACCCCTGAGGAAGTGGACCTTTGGCGCAAGGTTGCGGATTCGGCGCATCGCATGCACCCCGAGCGATCGCATCACGAGGCCCCAAAACCCAAGCCCAAACCGGTCAAAGTGCCCAGCCCGCGTTTGTCCGGTTTTGAGGTGGGCGCGAAATCACCATCACGGCCAGTTACGCATGATTTGATGCCCGGAATATCTGAGCGTGTGGCGCGGCAGCCGGTCAAAATGGACAAAAAGGCCTTTGGGCGGTTAAAGCGTGGAAAGCTGGTACCAGAGGGCAAAATCGACCTTCACGGCATGACCCTTGATCAGGCCCACCCTGCCCTAACCGGTTTTTTGTTGCGCTCGCATTCGGAAGGAAAGCGTCTTGTCCTGGTGATTACCGGCAAGGGGAAAACCAAATATGATGAAGGCCCCATTCCGACGCGCCGCGGTGTTTTGAAACACAACGTGCCACACTGGCTGTCTATGGCGCCATTGGCTGGCGTTGTGCTTCAGGTCTCGGAAGCGCATCTCAAACATGGCGGATCTGGCGCGTATTACGTCTATTTGCGGCGACATTAGAGGTGGGTTACTTTTTAACCCGCAAAGCCTCTTCCGGAGAAAGCTCGTAAACAACGGCCTTGCTGGCGCTGAGCTGCGTTTCGGAAATGCGGTCCATCATGCTTCGAGATCGGTCTTTGGTGAATGCCGAGTGAAGGCTCGCCCCTTCGAGCATCGCAATCAAAGCAGGGGATTCGAGGATGACAAAGTGCGAATTGCCGGAGTCTTTGCTGAAATCTGAAACATCCAGAAATGTAATGGGCAGGTCGGCCAGACTTTCATCGCTTCCAAGCCCCAAACGTTCGTGGTTGTTGAGCCGAGAGGACAACAGCAAGGCGCGATCGTGTTCTGACGTGACTACGAGAAACGGACTTGGCAGCTTTTTGATGCGCGCCGCCTGTTCATGAAACACATCGACGGAAATATCCGGCGAAATCATTGCGACACCGTCGATATTGGCGTTCGACCAGCCCGGCTTTGCTATCTCTATTTGCCGCAGGGTTTCCATAACCAAAAGCCCGCCCATGGAATGGCCCACAATTTGGATCTTTGCGCCGGTTTGATGAAGAAGATATAGAGTCTGTTCAAGCGCATCTCGGGCAAAAAGGGCGCTTTCACGGTCATATGTGTACCCCGCCGGATGCCCTGCACTTGGCCAGGAAAAGACCATCGGCAAACCCGGCATATCAAAGTCCGACTTCATCTGCGCAACCCGGAAAACCGTATCCGCGTACCCGTTGAAGTAGCCGTGGACATAAAGAACGACCTCTCGCTGTGCTGCGGGGTGCGTTGTCAATTGCCGTCTGATATCCTGAACAAAGGCCTGTTCGCCGGAAAACTGTTTTTGTGTGACCAGAGCAAAGTGTTTGTTCGGGTTTGGCTTGGCACTGTAAATCGGGGCTTCGCCCTCTTTCCTTTCGGGAGGCATCGATACATCGGAAAGCAGGAAGGTTGTGCTGCTCGCCCGCTTGTCACTGAAATATCCGACATCGTTGCGCGCGCGGTTGGTGGCCACATAAACGGGTACGATATCACCAATATTTGCCGCCTCTGGAACCAGCGGGGCTGGTGTCCGATCCGTACAGGCCATCAAAAGCGATAGTGCAAATATAAGAGGAATTGCCCTCACGGACCGATCCTTTTCTAAGGACAAACAAAACAACTATGCCCAAGCCTCGCGGCTTGGGCCAGAACCTATTTTAAAGAACGTATCTGCTTACATCGACAGATTTACTCAATTCACCAAGATTTCTATCCACGAAATCGGCATTTACTGTGATCCCGTCACCCGAACGATCCGGCGCGGTAAAGCTCAACTCTTCAAAGACGCGCTCCATCACGGTGTAAAGCCGCCGCGCGCCAATGTTCTCGACGCTTTGATTGACGTCGGCCGCGATCTTGGCAAGGGCGGCAATGCCGTCATCGGTAAACGTCACCGTTACCTCTTCGGTTGCCATCAGCGCGGTATACTGGCGTGTCAGCGCGTTGTCTGTTTCGGTGAGGATGCGAACAAAATCCTCTTCTGTGAGTGCCCGCAGTTCGACCCGGATAGGCAGACGCCCCTGCAGTTCGGGCAACAGGTCAGACGGCTTGGCGATGTGAAACGCACCAGAAGCAATAAACAGGATGTGGTCTGTTTTGACGGGTCCGTGTTTTGTGCTGACTGTGGTGCCTTCGATCAAGGGCAGCAGGTCGCGCTGAACACCTTCGCGGCTCACGTCGCCTCCGCGGGCTTCTTGGCGGGCGCACACCTTGTCAATTTCATCAAGAAACACGATGCCGTTCTGCTCAACAGCCTCAAGCGCGACGCGTGTGACGGTTTCGTCATCCAACAGCTTGTCCGCCTCTTCCGAAATCAGAACTTCATAGCTCTCTGCGACGGTCAGGCTGCGTTTCACGGTCCGCCCTCCCATAGCTTTTCCAAAAAGGTCACCAAGATTCATCATACCCATCTGCCCGCTCGGCTGGCCGGGAACATCAAACATGCCGCCCATAGGATTGGATGTATCTGCCAGTTCGAGATCAATGATGGTATCGTCAAGTTCGCCTGACTTGAGCTTTTTACGGAACATTTCACGTGTTGCATCGCGCGCATCTGTGCCGGCAATGGCTTCGATAACGCGCTCTTCTGCTGCGGCATGAGCGTTTGCTTTGACATCTTCGCGCATGAGGTCTCGTGTCATGGAAATTGCGCTGTCGACCAGGTCACGCACGATTTGTTCCACGTCGCGCCCGACATAACCGACTTCGGTAAACTTGGTCGCCTCGATTTTGATAAAGGGCGCGCGGGCAAGTTTTGCCAAACGGCGGCTGATTTCGGTTTTGCCAACACCTGTGGGCCCGATCATCAGGATATTTTTGGGATATACTTCTTCTCGCAGATCATCCGACAGCTGCTTGCGACGCCAACGGTTTCGCAGCGCGACCGCAACGGCGCGTTTGGCATCGTTTTGGCCAATGATAAAGCGATCGAGTTCGGAAACGATTTCGCGGGGGGTCAAGTCAGTCATGAAAGAACCTTTGTATGGAGTTCGTCTGTCATCATGTCGTCAAACCATGCGGGATAGCGGCGTGCTGGTGTCATCGCACCATCAATTGCGTCCATCTCCGCTTGCGACAGGGAGAGAGAAGCCGCCGCAAGGCTGGCTTCAAGTTGTGATTGTTTGCTGGCGCCAATGATCGCGGTGTGATCGCGCCGTTTGTTCAGTATCCACGCCAAAGCAATCTGCGCGGAAGTTGCGTTATGCGCCTCTGCCACAGCAGAGACCGCGGCCAATACAGATTGGGCATGCTGCGGGGATATTTGAAGAAAGTCCCCTTCGGCCAAACGACCCTCGCCCTGATCGGTTTTTGACAAGTCGTATTTCCCTGTCAAAACGCCAGCGGCAAGCGGTGACCAGGCCATCAGACCAAGACCCATGGCGTCTGCCATTTTGAGGACATCACTTTCGATATCACGTGCCACAGCGTTATAAAGATACTGACCTGCAATGAACTGATCCATGCCATTATCACGCTGAAACTGGATGGCGCGGGCGACCTGCCAGGCGGGCCAGTTCGAACAGCCGATATAGCGGACCTTTCCACTATCGATTAGTGCCTGAAGCGTGCGAAGTGTTTCTTCCAGCGGCGTTGTGAAATCTGTTTTGTGCAGGACAAGAAGGTCAATCCAGTCGGTATTCAGCCGCGTTAGAGACTTTTCAACCTGTTGAAAGATCTGACTGCGCGACAGGCCCGCATCAGGTATGTGGTCCGAGTTTCGAAACCCGATCTTGGTGCAGACAACAGCCTTTTCCCGCTTCCCAGCGAGAGATTTCCCCAAAATGGTTTCGGCCTCACCATTCGAATAGCCATCGGCGGTGTCAAACAGGTTCACACCTGCCTCGAACGCAGTATCCACCATGCGGCGGGCTTCGGTTTCGCCAACCTTTGCCACACCGGGAATCCAGTCAGACCCATAGGTAAAGGTCATTGTTCCCAAGGCAAGCCGGGAAACGATCAGGCCCGATTGGCCCAAACGCGTATAAGTCATTTCGTTCATCACGAGATGGTTTCTACGGTCAGCTTGCCGTTGGTATAAACACAGATGTCTGCGGCGATTGCCATCGCGGCGCGGGCCACTTCTTCGGCCGACTTTTCACCTTCCATCATGCCGCGCGCAGCAGCCAATGCAAAGTTTCCGCCCGACCCGATTGCCGCCACATCATGTTCAGGCTCAAGGACATCCCCCGCACCCGTGATAACAAAAAGATCCTTGCCATCAGAGACAATCAGCATTGCTTCGAGTTTTTGAAGGTACTTGTCTGTACGCCAGTCTTTGGCCAACTCAACAGATGCCCGTGCCAGCTGACCCGGGGTGGCCTCAAGCTTGGCTTCCAGTCGTTCAAGCAATGTAAACGCATCAGCGGTCGAGCCGGCAAATCCCGCGACCACATCAAACCCACCGGGCGACAAACGACGCACTTTGCGGGCCGTTCCCTTGATGACGGTTGGCCCAAGCGAAACCTGTCCATCCCCTGCGATGACGACCTCACCACCTTTTTTTACACCGATGATGGTTGTTCCGTGCCAGCCGGGGAATTTGTCGTCAGCCATTTGGGTCTCCTGTTTTGGTTCGCCATATATGAGGCGCGTGAGGCTTTGGCACAAGGGCGGCCTTGCTCAACATTCAGGTTCAGCTTAGCGTCGCAACAATGATCAACCATCCCAAAGTGACCTTTTTCCTCGAAGATAGTCTTCGCAAGCAGGCCGAGGCGGGCAATCATAATTTCCTGAAACTGGTATCCGAGGTTCTACAAGAGTCCCGTTTTCAGGTGTCTTATGCTCATCCGGATCAGGCAGATGCGCGGGATGGGTCCCATGCCCTGTTTCACATGCAACACCCTGATCGTTCAAATGGGGTGACGGTCCGGCGCAGTTACTATTATCCCTTTTGGCAAATTGAACGCACCAGCGAACGTTGGAATTGGGATGTGGCGCGGGCGTCGTTTGATCCTTCTGACGTTGATCCAAAAACAGCACGACAGTTTTACCGGTTTTGGCAGAAACGCCTTTTCAAAGACGCCCCCAGCACGACAAGCAAAGCGGGGTTTGTCTATGTCCCGCTTCAGGGAAAGCTGCTTAACCAAAGATCGTTTCAGACCCACAGTCCGCTGGATATGCTGCGCCATGTATTAGCGCAGGACAGAGAACGCGATGTGATTGCCACGCTTCACCCCGGGGAACACTACGTGCCAAAAGAGCTAAACGCCTTGAAGCGTCTGGAACAAAAAGAGCCGAGATTGTCCCTGCGGATGGGGGAAATGGACGCGCTGCTTCCTCATTGCGACTATATCGTCACCGAGAATTCGAGCGTCGCGTTTGCGGGGTATTTCTTTAAGAAGCCCAGCATCCTGTTCGCGGGTATCGATTTTCACCACATCGCAAGTAATGTGAGTGATCTGGGTGTTGAGGGCGCTTTTCAGCGGGTGCTGGACGTCAAACCAAACTATCCGTTTTATGTGTGGTGGTTTCTGCAACACAAATCGATCAATGGCGGACGTCCTGATGCCAAAGACAGGATACACCAACGCCTGATCGACCTTGGCTGGTCCGTCTGACAAAAAGGCGCCCCTCTTTTCAGAAGGACGCCTTTTCGTAGAAATGTGTTGTCTGCTTAGAGCGACTCTTCGATCCAGCTTTGCAAAGCAGCTTTTGGTGCAGCGCCAGATTTGTTCGAAACAACCTGGCCGTCTTTGAAGATAAACAAAGCAGGAATGCCACGAACGCCAAGTGCAGCAGCAGCATTCGGGTTTGTGTCTACGTCGACCTTGGCGATTTTGACCTTGCCATCAAGCTCGGCAGACAGCTCTTCCAATGCGGGACCGATTTGTTTGCAGGGTCCACACCATTCGGCCCAGAAATCGACGACAACAGGCACGTCGGATTGTGTTACTTCGGCTTCAAAGGTGGCATCGGTGACAGCGACGGTTGCCATGGTTCTTCTCCTGAAAGGGATATTAGGTTGACCGAGAACCTATGTAGCCCCACCCCCATCGTCAAGAGAGCGCAGCAGCGGTTAACGCTTTTGTCACAACTTCGTTGGGCAGCGTCATAAGCTGGGCCGTTTTCGTCCACAGGATCGCCGCGCGGATCTCTCTGTCCGGATAGATTTGTCCCAGACCCTCAACATATGCTCCCATCTGGCGCAAAACACCTTCTGGCGTCTGTTCTGGCGTGTTGGGAACCGTCGCGTTTGTTTTAAAATCGACGACCAAAACATAGTCCGGCGTCACAATAAGCCTGTCGATAATGCCGTGGATGCGACTAGAGCCAAGGTTTGCCGTGATCGGAACTTCGGCCAGCGTGTCGTCTTCAAACAAAAAGGACAGTTCCGGAGTGCTGAGAACGTCTGCGGCTTCGATCAAAAGCGCAGAAAGCTGAACCTCGTTCGGGCCTTCGGGTCCCTTGGGCAATAAATCAGCAGCTGCCTGCGGCCAGCTTTGCCTGTCGTGTTCAGGAAGATGTTCCAGCAACAAATGAACCCAACTGCCCCATTGCATCGCAGCCTCTTCGTCGAGACCGGCCTCGCCGGGCAGTGCTTTGGCGCCCCCCAGATCAGAGGGTGAAAGCGTTGATACAACCGGATCAACCGGCGCGACAGGGGTGCGAAATTGCGCGGCGAGATCGGGAAGCGCGACTTCTGTTTCTTCGTTTTCTTCAACAATTGGGCCAGACCAGTCGCCATGGCTGTACCGAAGCCCCTGCCCGCCGGGAAAATCAAAAGGCTCTGCTCCTGCGGTTTCAAGTCCGCGCTGGATGGCTTCGTACCAGGTTTGTCCGTCTTTCCCGAGGTCTCCTGCGGCTACGGTGATCAACCACTTTTCCGCACGCGTCATGGCCACATACAACAACCTTTGACGTTCTGCTCGCAGAAGGTCGGCTTTGCGCTCGCGTTCTTCTTTCATTTCGGCGGGGGCCTTATCGGCGGGCACCGACCACAAAGGAATGCCTTCCCTGCCGATGATTTGCCCATCGTTGCGAATGAGACGTTTTCCTGTGTCTGGCAAGATCACAATCGGCGCCTCAAGACCTTTGGATCCATGCACGGTCATGACCCTGATCCTGTTTCCGGCACTGTCCATCTGACGCTTGATCTCAAGGTCGTCGGTTTCCATCCAGACAAGGAACCCGGTAAGGCTGGGTACTGCGCTGCGCTCATAGGCAAGCGCCTGTGACAGCAGCGCGTTTATCCCATCTTCGGCCTCAACCCCCAGCCGTGCCAGAAGTGTATGGCGCCCTTTGTGGCGAGTCAGGATCCGCTCAATCAGATCGTAAGGCCGCAAGAAGTCTGCTTGTGCTTGAAGGTCATGCAATATCTCGAGCGTTTGTGGATAAGCTTCCGCCTGTTCGCGTAGTGCAGCCCAAAGAAGCTTGCCACCCCTGCCCTGTGCCAGATCATAAAGCTGTTTTTCGGACCATCCAAACAAAGGGCTGCGCAGCGCAACAGCCAAAGACAGATCGTCTTCCGGGGTCGCCAGAAAAGAAAGAAGTGCTCCGAGGTCTCGCACGGCCAGTTCTGCACCAACCTTGAGCCGGTCAGCACCGGCAATTGGCAGATCATGAGCCTTGCAGGCGCGGATGATTTCGTGAAACAGATTGCTGCGCCGTTGAACGAGGATCAGAAAATCGCCTGCTTGCACGGGGCGCTGATTGTATAATCCCGTTTCGCCCTTTTCAGCTGGAATAGTCTCTTTCTCATCGATCAGACGTTTGATTTCGGCGGCAATCCTGTCTGCCAGAACAACCGAGTGATGCGTTTCGCCAAGACGGTCGACCGGCTTGTACCATTCTTCTTTGTCCGGTTTCGGGCTTTCATCGACAACCGGCCACAGGTCGGCACGACCGGGCATATCATCATGAAAGGCGCGGTGTTTCATGTCTTGTGGAAATCCCGCCTGTTCCTGTTGTTCAAACACCAGATCAACCAAACGAAGAACTGCGGCAGATGAGCGGAAGGAATACTCGAGCTCGAGCGAAAGCAGAGGTTTTTCCGTGGGTTCCAAACGGTCATCAAAATCGGAGCGCATGCGATCAAATTCGGCAGGGTCTGCGCCCTGAAAGCTGTAAATCGATTGCTTCTTGTCCCCGACAACGAAAATCGTGCGCTCGACATCACTGCGTGCGCCTGACCCGCTGGTGAATTCTTGCGCCAAACGCTCGATGACCTGCCACTGCTCGGGGCTGGTGTCTTGAGCTTCGTCCACAAGGATATGGTCAATCCCGCCGTCCAGTCGAAACAGAACCCATTCGGCGACCATGGGATCACTGAGCAGGGCGCGGGCCCTCAGGATCAGGTCGTCGAAATCAAGCCATCCCAAAAGCTGTTTACGGGTTTCGTATTTCTCGAGAAATTGCACACCAAAGGCGGCCAGAGCCTGACTGCGCTGGGCCATATCATAGGCAAGCCGGGCCTTGCGTGTGTCTTCAACACGCAACATCAACGGTTCTAGCCGCGCCATCAAATCCGGATGGTTTTTCTGGACGCCTTTGGTTGGAAAAGACCCTATCTTGGCGGAAAACGGTGATTTTGCAGCGCCCCCCGTCAGAAACACGCCCTCTAGAACCGGCAAGGCAGACCAGTCAATCGTGCCCAGTTGGGCAAGCTTTTCCGCATTCTTGTTGTCGGTTGCGCCACCTGTTCGCAGTGCGACGATCAGTTCGGCAATCAATTCGGTCTCGCCACCGCAAAACGCCCGGCTGGTCAGCGTTTCGACATTGATCGGGCTATCGAAGCCAAGCACGGCATAAACGCCAGTTTCATCCGGAACGCTGTAGAAAAGATGGCGGTTCCGCACGATCTCGTTTGTGAGATCTTCCAGAGATTCACCGGTAAAATGCCGAGCCAAATCCGAAATAACAGAAGACCCTTCGTCTGACGCCATGGACGAAACAATTTCTTCCCGCAGCAAAGCCGCAGCCCGATCTTCCATTTCGGAAAACATCGGAGAAACGCCCGCCTCGAGAGGAAAACGTCGGAGAAGTGACGAACAAAACGAGTGAATGGTCTGGATTTTGAGACCACCAGGCGTCTCGATCGCGCGTGCAAAAAGGGTGCGGGCCTCTTTGAGCAAATCACCATCAAGTGGTCCCGTGACCCCCAGTGTGTTCAGGTCATCACGAAGCTTCTGGTCTTCAAGCATCGCCCATGCACCCAGCCGCTTGAACAGACGGTTCTGCATCTCGCTTGCTGCGGCTTTCGTATAGGTCAGGCACAGAATGTGCTGGGGCAAAACACCCTGAAGCAACAGGCGCGCCACGCGGTCTGTCAAAACGCGGGTTTTCCCAGACCCTGCATTCGCAGACAGCCATGTTGATTGCATGGGCTGGGCGGCTTGTACCTGTCGTTCGGTTGCATCGTTGCGTTGCATCACCCCAGATCCTCTGCTTTCGGTTTGTCCGTGACATCCCATTCGCCGAACCTTGCGAGCTGGTCATAATCGCTGTGGTCGCGGTCGCTGTGCATGGCGCGTCGGGCCGTAAAACCGTTTTCGGCATCCATGAAATGCGCGATCAGTTGTCTAAACTCGTCCCAGATTTGCGCCGGTGTAGTGTCGGCCAGAGGTGCGCGTTCATCTTTGGGCGGATTTCCCAGACCAAGATAAATGGCATCGACCACATCGGCCGGATCGATGTCCTTGAAACCGCCCCGTTCTGCCATGGCGGCCTCTAACAGCAGCTGTTTGTCAAAGAACTTCTGTTCATCCTGAGAGGGAGGTCGACCTGTTTTGTAGTCGTAAATAACCAAATCGCCTTTCTCGGTGCGATCAATCCGGTCAGCCTTGGCCGATAGGGTAAACCCAAGCTCTGGAATTTCAGACCGGGCCTTGCATTCATAAGCGATTGGAATTGCATTCGCCCGTCGGCCAATTTCGCCACTGACAAAATGGCCTGAAACGCGCTCTATGCGTGCTTTCCAAAGAGCGCGGGCCGTGGCCCAAGGGACGTTTTCTGCCAAAACAGTCTCTGAAATCTCCAAGAGATGCGCGCTGTTGAGGTGAGTTGCGTCTGCGTCAACATCCCTGACAAACTGCTCCAGAACTTCGTGAACGATGATGCCGCGCAACAATGCATCTGGGGTTTTCATCAAACTGTCCAGGGGGCGCAGCTTTAATATGTGGCGCGCATAAATCGCATAGGGGTCACGAATGAGCTTCTTGATTTCCGTGACCGAGAGACGATCAGGTCGCACTGCAACAGGTGGGCGCGGTGAGGGTCGGTTTTCCGAGGGAACCTCTTGGACCCGCTCGAGGGATTTCACCATCGAAAGCCACTCCTGCCCACGGGCTTGCATATCTGATAACGCTTGAACACCGCCTTGGTCAGGCAAACCCTTTAGCAGGTTGGTAAGCCGATTGACCCAGCGGGACGAAACGGTTTCGGCTTCGTCAGACCGGATGGATCTTGTAAGCCAGACCTGCGGCGCACCGACGGCTTGTTGAAAGTCATGAGCCGAAAGCCCAATTCGCCTTTCGGGCAGTAATAGACCCGCATCATGGCGCATTTTTCTGTTCAGCCACGGGTCAGGAGACGGTGCTTCGGGCCAGCTGCCTTCGTTCAATCCACCAAGAATAACCAGATCGGCCCCTTGAACGCGGGCTTCCAGAGTACCCCAAATCAATACATTCGGATGGCCCTTGTCGCGATTGCGGACCTCTCCTCCGGCAATGACGGAACCAAACAGGTCGGCATAATCACGCGCCTCTAGGGGGCCGGCATATGTGGCATTGTCTCTAAGTTGCGCGATAACTTTTGCGGCTTCTCGGCCTGCGGCTTCGTCCCAAAGACCGCCGCTGCCCTCATCCGAACCCGCGGCAATTCTTTCACTAAGGGCAATATGTGTCTCCAGAACGGCAGAAAAGTCAGGCGACCCCGCAATAATTTGTCCGCAAAACTGTGAAATGACCCATTCGATCCACACCAAAGGCGGTTCTTTTTGTGCGCCGGCCCATGCGCGCAGGGTGTCCGGTTCGGGATAGGTCATCCCCTGCTTGCGCATCGCCAGTTCAAGATCGCGAGTATGCAACAGGTGCAAGTTCCGGTCCTGCCCGCTGTGACACAGGGGATGTTTGAGAAGCGTCAATAGTGCTTCGGCGGTTAACTCTTTGACCAAAAGAGCGGCCGTATGTCGGAGAAACCGACCGGGCGGGCTGAGCTGTAAGGGCATACCGGCGCTGTCGTCCGGAACAAGATCCCAACGATCCAGAGCGGCTGTGACCTGACGGGTGAGCATCCGATCCGGCGTAATCAAAGCCGCCGTGACACCTTCTTGTGCGGCTTGTCGCAACCTCATCGCAATCGCGAGCGCCTCTTCGCGCATGGACGGCGCCTCGACCAACGTCATATGTCGCGTGGCTTCTTCCAGATTGCCCAGCAACGGGCCCTCTTCCAGCCATTGATCCGTGACAGGTGCCGGACGCAGCGCCAAAGACACCAACCGGTTTCTTTCTGTGTTCGGGGCATCCAACCCCGCCCAAGGCACAACATCGCTGGCCGACAAATCCAGAATGCTCAAAAGCTTCTGAAACCTGAATTGTGGATGATCTTCGCTGCTCAGGGCATCTGATAAAGTGGTCCAGACTGTTCTGGGCATGTCAAAGTCAAAGCCGGGTAAAACCAGTGCGCCCTGAGGAAGTTTTGCCACCGCTTGCATCAACAACATCGTCGTTCCGCGCGATCCGGTAGAACCCGCAATGATGACCGGATGCCTGGGCGGATTTTGATCCCACTGATGCATCAAACCTTCAACAATCATCCTTTGCCGCGCTTCGGCATCCGGCTGATCCTCGATCCGCTCCAAAAAGTGGCGCGCGATTGCAAAGAAGGTTTTTGCGCGTTCCCAATGACCTGACTGGTCGGACACATCCAAACCTTCGATCACGTCGGGGCTGACGCCTTCGCCGCTCATCTCGTCCATCAAAGTGGCGAGTGAATCCGCCAGATCATAGAGAGACGACCGTGCCGCAAGATCGGGTTGGGCATCGAGAAGTTGAGCAACCAGTTGCACAAGTTCGAACCGTTTTCGCATAGGAGAGATTGCAGGGGGAACGCCCAATGATCCGGATAAATTGCCAAAATCGGTCAAAAGATGAATGCGGGGCAAAAGGCATGGTGGGCCCTGATCGAACAGGGCGCGCACGCGCCGTTCCATGCGTCGGGTGTTCAGGATCAACTGCACCCGCGCCATGTCTTCAGGCGGGCTATTGGCAAAGCGGCTGCGCAACCCCTGAACCAAGACCTCAGGGAAATCGGCACCCGGAGGCGCGGCAAAAACGCGAGGCTGTTCAGAAGGATTAAACATGTCTTGGTTCCAACAGGGTTTCGGCCAGTGGGATGCCTTCGGGAGAGCCCACATCACACCATTCACCGTCGTAAGGCAGCCCGAAGAGCCGTTTGTTTTCCGCCATCTTGTTCCAGAGAAGGTTTAAGGAAAACGCGGGTTCGTCAAAATCATGCAGACCGTTGGTTTTTATAATCTGAATGCCGCCATAAACATGGCCGGGTCCGCGGCTAAGGCGACCGTCCGGGCCGATCACAAAATCCCCCTGCCCTTTGTGGCCCAAAACGCGATCCCTTGGCACGCAGATCAACAAAGCATCCATCTGATCTGGATCCCAAGCATCTTTCAGCACTGAAAACGGGTTCGGACCACGCCAGATCGCATCGGTGTTTGCCGTAAAAACGGGCCCATCCCCGAGCAGTGGCAAGGCATTGCGAAGACCGCCACCCGTTTCAAGAATATCCGGCGTTTCGACCAGCGTTTGAACACCGGAGCCTTCAAGGTGTGCCAACAGTTTTTCAGGCAGGTAATGGAGGTTGGCAACGACTGTTGCGATTTCGGAGCTTCGAACAAGGTCAAGCGTATGATCAATCAGGGCCCGACCACCCACGGTAACCAATGGTTTTGGCCGATCCGCTGTCAAAGACCGCATTCTGGTTCCAAAACCAGCAGCAAACAACATTACAGCGTTGGGATCGTTGCGCATTTTTCTTTTAACCTGTTGAGAATGTCCGAAGACGGAGCGGGCAGGTCTTGCAAGACCACATCGCGAATGGGTTCGAGTGCAGGATGCGCCAGATCCCGAAGTAGATACCCCCAGACGCGCGGTATGAAATCAACATAGTGCGCTTTTCCAAAATGCATGCAAAGCCGCGCGAACACGCCTAAAATCCTCAGATTTCTCTGTGCACCCAGCACGTGGTACGCGGCGAGGAATTCCTGCATATCAACGCCCGAATGCTCAACGTAATGCGCGATCATCCGGTGTTCTGTTGTTTGAGGAACATCGCGGCGGGCATCCTGCAACAAAGAGACCAAATCATACGCACGGTGCCCTGCCATCGCATCCTGATAGTCCAGCAATCCAACGCGTGCGACGCCCTCGCGATCAGGAAGCCAGAGCAGGTTTTCCGCATGATAGTCCCGCTGGATAAGCACGTCACATAAAGGCGCATGCTGTTGTAGAAGCTGCTCAAACCGGTTTTGGAACAGGTTCGCCTTGTCCTCATCTGCCACCTCTGCGCCACGCAGATACCAACGCCATGCCAAAGCCGCCATTTCCGCCATAAAGGCCGGAGAATACGGAGCAATATCTTCTGGAACCTCAACGGAATGCAGAGAGATCAGAACATCGGTTGCGGCCTCGTAGAGAGGTGTTTCTGTGGTCTCATCCGCCGCGACCACGCGCGCAAAAAGATCATCACCAAGATCTTCCAAAAGAAGAAACCCGTTTTCAACGTCGGCCGCCATCACCTCGGGCGCGGATAACCCCTGACTGCGTAACAGGTTGGTAATGCTGATAAAGGGCCGGACGTCTTCCCCTTTGGTGCTGGGTGCATCCATCAAAACAGCTTTGCCTTGCGGTCCCGCGATACGTTCGTACCGCCGGTTCGAGGCATCCCCTGCAAGCGGGCTTCGGATTGCGCCTTGCCAGCCTGCATTTTCGAGAAACATATCGATAGCGGCGCTGCGGTCAGTCATCTGAAATCATTTCTATCAAAGGTTTCCATCGTAGGTCGGTGCCCTCAATCACAAGCAATCGGTGGCCTTCTGTTTCGTTCAGGGCAAACCTGAGTGAAAGGGCATTTTGTGGGGCAAGCTCGGCCAGTCTGTCCGGCCATTCCACCAGACACACGGAATCCTCAAACGCATCCACCAAACCCAGTTCGATCACCTCATCGGGCGAGCTCAGGCGATACAGGTCTGCATGCCATATATCGAAAGATTGGGTTTCGTAGGTTTGCACAAGCGTAAATGTCGGAGACGGGACGTCTTCGGGAGCGTCCAGAAGGTATTGGATCAGGCTTCGCGCAAAATGGGTCTTTCCCGCGCCTATTCCGCCCTCAAGAAGCAAAACATCCCCAGCACCAAGAACAGTGGCAAATTTTTTGGCCAAAGCAGTGGTTTCTTCAGGGGATTTCAGGAGGAGCGAAAGAGAATAATCGGGCATTCCCCGAGATTACACCGCCTGCCTGTGCCTGCAAGGCGGATCACATCAAACAACAAGCTTTTCCGGTGTCTTTTGCGGACTTGGTTGCGGGGAGGAAACCTTGAACAATACAAGCGAAGCCCCCCCGTGAATCGCGGTAGTGGTCAAGTTCAATTGGAGCCCTGATGACAACTTCAGGGGAAACTGCCTGAGCGACTTGCTGGTTGAGTGGCGTATGTGTTGACGAATGACAGGCCACGAAGGACTGTCCTTGCACTTGGTTTTCCATGTGTTGATGGCGTGGTCGATGGAATAATCGTTCAGATTTGCCGTTGGGTCTTCTTTCCAAAACTTTTGATAGGCGCGATTACAGAAGGTCATGCTACCGCCCGGAGAAAAAACGGCCATTGGTTGTTCGATCGCATCCAAAATGGACTGGCTCAGTTCAAGTTCGGCCCGAAATCTGCGCGTCAGGGATACTTCTGCGCTAATATCTTCGAACAACAATGCGATGGCACCATCCGGATGAGGGCGGCCAATAACGCGATAGGTTACACCGGACGGAAGCGTCCAGGTTTCGCAATATCTGTCGTCGGTTGCTGCAACGACCAGCTCGGCAATCTGTTCCCGCCACGAGGAATAGTTTTTGGGCTCGGGCATGACCCTGTTTTCACGAAGCCTATCAAAGAAGGAAAGCAAACTGGGCCGAGATGATAAAAAATCGGCTGGCAAATTGGTGAGATCGATCAAGGCCGGATTAAACAGGGCAAGCTGTCGATTGCGATCAAACAGGGCAAGGCCAATCGATAGCTGTGCAAATGTCTTGGTCAGCGTTTGGACAAAGTTGCGCTGGGCAACTTCGGCATTCACAATCGCGTTTGCATCAATGGCGTAGTGTGTTTGTCCATCCGTATGCGCAACTGAAGTCACATCAAACCAATAGCTGTGGTCCGGATTATTGCCCGAAAGTGCAGTGCGCCTTGGCTCTGGGCTGGTCTGCATAGGCAGATTGGAAAACAGCTCAGGAAAACTGTCGGAACACTCCCTGCCAAGGTTTTTGGCGAGTTCACCATATGCAGCATTTGCCCAGACAATTTCTCCGGTGTCTGACGAATGCCAAACAGGGTTGGGCGCTTGGTTGAGCGCTTCATTCAATTCCAGCTTTTGAGTGCCATCACTTTTCTTCGGGCAAGGTGACGTATCAAAAAGGGATATGCGTGAACGTGCGCCCCATTGTTCAATTGTCAGAAATGAAGTGTCCGTCGCCACCAAAGCGGCGTGGGTTTTCGTTTCCTTGCCAGATGCAGATCCGAGAACAGCTGGAATATCGCTAAACCGGGTTTCTAGTACCTTGGAAAGGGCAGACCAATCGCATGGGGTTTCGCTAAGCTGGGCAGCCAAAAAGGAATGAGCTGGCGCATTCGCATCCTCAAGCACGCCGTGTTGAAACAGGAAAATGGCCGGAACACGTTGTTCCCCTGAGGCAATCGCTGCGCGCCATTTCCCAAAGCGCCCCATGGCCCAAAATAACACACTCAAACCCAAAGACAGGGCGATCACAAGGATGCCCTGCACAAAGGTGAAATCCGGAAAGATTTCTGACATAGCAACCTCTTCATCGAATGGTGCTGCTATTGTCTTATCGGATCGTTAACAGAGGGTTAACGGCTTAAGGCAATTGGGAAAATCGAGGGTTTTCGCCGATTGGAATGGCGTTTTTCTCGGAGTTGGCATCCACCGTATCGCGGGGCCAGACCACTTCGACAATTGCGCCCGACGCTTTGGTGCCAGCCGCAGTTGCCGCCGGGTTTTCCGATCCGTTCGCAAAACTAAGCTCTGCGCCGCTGCGTTCCAGCAGTGTTTTGGCAATGAACAGCCCAAGACCCATACCTTCGTATCCTGGGCGCTGTTTGCGATCCCTTTCGCTGCGACGGCGCCGCACAAAGGGGTCACCGATGCGCCCGATCAAATGGAGGGGATACCCGCGTCCGTCGTCCATGATACGCAGGGTTATGGTGTTTTCATCCCAACCCGCCTCGACCCAGACGTTTTCGCGGGAAAAATCCACGGCATTCTGGATCAGGTTACGCAATCCATGAATGATTTCAGACTTTCGCAGAACCAAAGGCGCATTTTCATCATCGACCTGAGGGGCCGCAATCTCAAGGTGAACGTCTTTGCCGCGGTCCATGTGGGGTTCTGCGGCTTCTTCGATCAATGTCATCAAAGGTGCCTTGCGCAGATGCAGGTCATCCTTACCGGCCCGGCCCATGTCGCGCAGGATATCGCGACACCGATCGGCCTGTTCACGGATCAACGCCGCATCTTCGTAAAGGGTTTCGTCGTCTTCAAGCTCCTCCATCAACTCGGCGCTTGTCAGCTTGATCGTGGCAAGGGGCGTTCCCAATTCATGAGCCGCCGCAGCCACCACCCCGCCAAGATCGGTCAGTTTTTGCTCTCGGGCGAGTGCCATCTGGGTCGCGGCAAGCGCCTCTGACATAGATGACATCTCTGACACCACTTTGCGCGAGTAGACCGCAGAGAATACAATGGCGATCACAATCGCGGCCCATGTTCCAAACAGGAAGACATCCGGCATTCTCAGGATAAACCACTGTTCGGTCCGCAAGGGTAAGTGAAACTCAAGCATGACCGTTACAAGCACGATAGCCAACGAGGCCAATGCAACCGTCGAGCGCACGGACAGCACAGATGCCGAAATTGTGATGGGACCCACCAACAGCACCGAAAACGGATTGTGAAGCCCGCCCGTCAGAAACAGCAAAAAGCAAAGCTGCAACAGGTCGAACAAGATCATAAACGTGTTTTCGGTTTCGGAAAGCAGCTTGTTTTCCGGGAACACAAACATGGCAATCAGGTTGCCTATAACGGAAATACCAACCGCCAGATAACAAAGCCCGTATTCCTGCTCGAGGCCGAAATACCATTGGGCAACCATGAGCGCGATTACCTGACCGGCCACAGCAAACCAGCGAACCCTGATTATGGTTCTAAGACGAATCCAATTACTACGGCGTTCACCCGATAGTAGTTCAGCAGAAAAATCGGACATGGGTGATTGTTTACCTCTTGCCTGTCGCCGAACAATTGATAGGTCTCTTCTGTCCTTCGATCAACATGCTCGGTTAAGGAGTTTCACAATGGTTCGTACAGTTGCAGTCTTGGCGGTCGTTGCCGTAATCGCCCTTTTGGGTGGAATGTGGTTTGTCTCGCGCGACGCAGGAAGCGACGATCAGTTTGCGCAGTGCCGTATAGGCGCGATTGCAGGCGGTACATCAGCCATCGGTGGTCCCTTTACCCTTGTCAGCGAAACAGGCGAGACCGTGACGGACAAAGACGTCATCACCGAACCCTCGCTGCTGTATTTCGGCTATACCTTCTGTCCTGATGTTTGCCCATTGGACAATGATCGTAATGCGCAGGCCGTTTCGATTCTCGAAGGAAAAGGCACCATGGTGCAGCCGGTGTTTATCTCGGTCGATCCTGCACGGGACACACCCGAAGTCATGGCCGAGTTTACAGATGTGATGCACCCACGGATGCTGGGTCTGACCGGATCGCTCGAGCAGGTCAAAGCCGCAAGCCAGGCTTATCGCACCTACTATAAGAAGCAGGAAGGCGATGATCCCGAATACTATCTGATGGATCACTCGACATTCAGCTATCTGGTTCTGCCCGAACATGGTTTCGTCGAGTATTTCAAACGAGATGTGACCCCTGAGCAAATGGCTGACACTATAGGTTGTTTTGTCAAAAACATGTAATTGTGTCGCACTGTTTGACCGCCTTGTATTCACAAGCTAATACTTGAATAAATGAGGATGAGGAGAGTGGCGCATGGCGGATAGCAATTTGCAGGAAATCGGGCCCGACAAATCCCTTTTATTGGTGGATGATGACGAACCGTTTCTGAGGCGACTTGCCAAAGCTATGGAAAAGCGCGGCTTTGATGTCGAAACAGCCGGATCTGTTGCGGCCGGAAAAGCCATTGCAACCGCCCGCCCGCCTGCATATGCCGTTGTGGATCTTCGTCTGGAAGACGGCAACGGTCTTGAGGTCGTCGAAGTTCTTCGTGAAAAACGTGAAGAAAGCCGTGTTGTGATCCTGACCGGCTATGGCGCGATTGCCACGGCGGTTGCCGCGGTTAAAAGCGGCGCGACCGATTATCTGGCAAAACCCGCAGATGCACAGGATATCATGTCCGCTCTGTTGGCCCCTGAAGGAGAGCTTCCTCCGCCGCCGGAAAACCCGATGTCGGCCGATCGTGTGCGCTGGGAGCATATCCAGCGGGTCTATGAGCAATGCGACCGCAATGTTTCCGAAACTGCGCGTCGTTTGAACATGCACCGCCGGACGTTGCAGCGGATCTTGGCGAAACGCTCGCCAAGATAATCCACGACACCAAAGAACTGATCTCAGTCTTTTAGGTCATATCGCTTTAGGGTCTTGTTTACCTTCGTACCATCCGCCAGTTCGATATTGTCGAGCTGGCCCCAGTCGCGAAATCCGCGGCTTTGGTAATAAGCGAGACCGCCAGAGTTATCCGCCCGGATATTTGCGTTGATCCAATCATACCCCAGATCAATTGCAGCCTGTTTTGTGGCTTCGAACAGGGCCGAGCCAATGCCAAGCCCAGAGCGGCCGGTTTTTACAAAGGTGCCAATATCACAGGCCTCGGGGGGCAGTTCGGGCCATATTCCGATCCATTGAAAGCCCAGCATTTCGCCCGTGTCATCAATGGCGACATGCCATGTCGAGCGATCCGCATTGTCAAAAAGCCACCCCTCAAGCGCATCACGTGTCATCGGTTCGGTCAGCGCGGTGGTGCCCCCGGCAGCTATGATTTCGTTTAGCAGGTCTGCTACCTGACGAATGTCAGCGGAAGCGCCGGGTCGGATCGAAAGCTTTGACATAATCAGATTTGCCCCAAAAGTTCATTGTGTCGCGCAGTATAGTCGTTTCTGACCTCAACAGGTGGGCGCAAACGAATGTTCAGATCACGAATGACACTCAGATCCGGCTTGCCAAATATCTTGTTCGCTTCGCTTTCGGTAAAGCCTGCAATGGACGTGGCTTCCATCCATGCGCTAAAGGTATCCGCTTTTTTGATCTGGCGTTTGATTTGAACGGGGGTGGCGGCAGGCAGGCCAAACCGGATGTGGATTGCGGCTGTCAGACGTTTGTCCAGTTCTTCATAGCTTGGTCCAACCGCCGATTTTACAGGGGAAATCATGTCTCCGATCACGTATTCCGGCGCGTCGTGCAACAGCGCCACGAGACGCCACTTGGCAGGGGCCTTGGGGTTCAGGCGACCAAAGATTTCTTCAACCAGCAGGGAATGTTCGGCAACGGAGTAAGCAAAATCTCCTTTGGTCTGCCCATTCCAGCGCGCCACAAAGGCAAGCCCGTGGGCGATGTCTTCGATCTCGATATCCACGGGTGTCGGGTCAAGCAGATCAAGTCTGCGCCCCGAAAGCATTCTTTGCCAAGCACGTGCCAAACCGGGGTTCCTTCCTTACCAAACGGGTCTTTTGGTAGCCGATGGCGCGCGCGTTTTGCAACAGGTCATCAGCCTGAAACAGTGATTGCCCAGATTTTGCCACAATTCACGCGTATTCTGAAAACCGATACGGGATCGCTCGCTGCCAACGGTTATGTGATTTTGTGTGTTTTGAATTGCCGGCTGACGGTACCGATATCTGAGACGAGGGGGGCACGTTTAATGCTTCCTCCCGCGTGTCCTCCTCTTTCACATCACAGTGACAGGAGAAGGAGTATCACAATGTTCAAACGTCTAATCACCGCTGGTTTGTTGTTCGGTATGGCAGCTGCTGCACCGCCTGCTTTTGCAGGGAATTGTGGATTGCGAAACACTGTTATCGAACGACTTCAATCAAAATACAGTGAAACGTTGTCCGCGCGTGGGCTTCAGGGGCATCAGACATCTGCCACTATGGTCGAGGTCTGGGCGTCTGAAGAAACAGGCACATTTACCGTTATCGTAACCTCGCCACAGGGTGTTTCCTGTGTGGTCGCGGCGGGAACAGATTGGTTCCAATCGACCGAAGAAGCCCAGCCAGAAGGCACTTCAAGCTAGCTGCCATTGTCGAAACCCTATTGCAGTGCTATCTGAAGCCCAATTCCCTATATATCCAAGGAGCTGGGCGCCATGGCGACCGATTATATCGTAAAAGACATCAACCTGGCGGCGTTTGGCCGTAAAGAGTTGGATATCGCAGAAACTGAAATGCCGGGCCTGATGGCTTTGCGTGCAGAATACGGTGACAGCAAACCTCTTGCAGGGGCGCGTATTGTCGGGTCGCTGCACATGACCATCCAGACTGCTGTTCTGATTGAAACGCTTGTGGCCCTTGGTGCCGATGTGCGCTGGGCGTCTTGCAACATCTTTTCAACTCAGGATCACGCGGCTGCGGCGATTGCCGCGGGCGGCACGCCTGTTTTTGCCATCAAAGGTCAAACCCTTGAAGAGCATTGGGATTATCTGGACCGCTCGTTCATGTTCCCCGAAGGCGCCAACCTGATCCTTGATGATGGTGGTGATGCCACACTGTATGTCTTGCTGGGTGCGCGCGTCGAAGCAGGTGAAACCGATCTGATTGAAACACCCACTTCGGAAGAAGAAGTCGCGGTTTTCGCACAGATCAAAAAACGTATGGCAGCAAGCCCCGGCTGGTTCACCAAAACACGCGAAGCCATTCAGGGTGTTTCCGAAGAAACGACCACGGGTGTGCACCGTCTCTATGAACTTCACAAAAACGGTCAGCTGCCATTCCCGGCAATCAACGTGAACGACTCGGTTACCAAATCGAAGTTCGACAACAAATACGGCTGCAAAGAGTCTCTGGTAGATGGCATCCGCCGCGCGACAGATACAATGATGGCTGGTAAAGTTGCCGTTGTTTGCGGATACGGCGATGTTGGTAAAGGTTCGGCTGCGTCGCTGAGCGGCGCCGGCGCCCGCGTGAAAGTCACCGAAATTGATCCGATTTGCGCGCTTCAGGCAGCAATGGACGGTTTTGAGGTTGTGACCTTGGAAGATGCCGTTGCAACGGCTGATATCTTTATCACCACCACCGGTAACAAAGACATCATTCGCATCGAACACATGCGCGAGATGAAGGACATGGCGATCGTTGGCAATATCGGTCACTTCGACAATGAAATTCAGATTGCGAGCCTGAAAAACCACAAGTGGACCAATATCAAAGAACAGGTAGACATGATCGAGATGCCATCCGGCAATCGCATCATTTTGCTGTCAGAGGGCCGCTTGCTGAACCTTGGTAATGCAACAGGGCACCCGTCTTTTGTGATGTCGGCGTCTTTCACCAATCAGGTTTTGGCCCAGATCGAGCTTTGGACGCGCGGTGACGAGTACAACAACGAAGTCTACATCCTGCCCAAGCATCTGGATGAAAAAGTGGCCCGACTGCACCTCGAGCGTATTGGCGTCAAGCTGTCGAGCCTTTCGAAAGAACAGGCGGATTACATCGGAGTGACCGTCGAAGGACCGTTCAAACCAGAGCACTATCGCTACTGATTTGAGATACATTAAAACGAAAGCCGCCGATTGTTCCGATCGGCGGCTTTTCTTATTTAATCGAACAGTTTGGCCAAAGCATTTTGGTCAATATCCTTGATCAGACGCGCGATCACATTTGGTTTGGTGATCCCGTCAACAGACACGATCACCCGATGTGAAAGCGGCACGGATACTCGCAAGCCATTGCGGGTGTTATAAGCGCGCCCGATGGGTCGTTGAATGATGCTTTCGCCCATTGGTACGGTCAAATTCACGATGTCATAGCCCGCCAACCGGTTTCGTTCGACCAATTCATTTGAATTTGCACGTTTGGCTTGTTTGGTGGCCAGCGTCTCGATCCATTCTGACTTGTTTTCCGGGGCGCCCAGAGCACTTTTCTCGCTCGTGAATCTCATCCGAACCGACATGTATTCCCCGTTTGGATGCAGATACATCGCGCGCGTACGTGTTTCTGCAAGAATACGTTCTTCAAAACCCGGTTTGCGGTAGGATTTGATAAAGAACTGCAAGTGCTTGTAACCGGCATTCTGTTCAAGACTGTGATGATTGGCGCGGTTTTCACGGGGCCACCTCTGTTGGATATTGTCGAGGACATCGGGGTCGCGCGCGTCCATCGTTGTTACACGCACCCAGCCTTTTGGCGCTTCTGGCAAATAGGGCAGGGGTCCCTTGTTGCGGCTGTCATACAAGCCAAGCTTGCGGCCGAAGTATCCTTTGAGAAGTCCCGGATCTTCCTGCGCGCTGGAATGTGTTGCACTGTCATTTCCCAAAGACGCCACAAGTGTACCGGATAGCCCTGACGAGACCTCTCGAAGGCTGAGAATGACAGCAAGGGACGGCAAAATGAGCCCCAAAACAACGACGAGCAAATATAGGGCGAATTTCCCATTCGAGGACTTTTCGCGTTTCGGCTCTGGCTCGGTCGGTTCGGGGCCGGTGTGATCAAGGTTCTTAAGGCGATTTTCGAAAGACTGTTTCTTTGAGGTCATAACCAATACTTTTGAAAAATTACAAAACAACTCCTCAACAAAAACCAAAAATGCTGGGCAGGAATGTGGCGCAATCACGAAAAATATCGCTCACAGTGCAATTTTGGTCAGCAGCGTTTCATCTGGACTTTACGCTCAAGACCGAAGCGAAGAGTCCATTGTGAGTGGGTGCAGTGGTAAAGCCCGTTTTGGTTAGGGGGAGACCGCAGAATTTTTTCCCTTTGTGATGGTGGTCGGAATGTCTAACCTGAGGACGAGCCGTGTGGTTCGGTTTTTGTGACATCAGGGGATAGTCCCCGAGACCTGGGAGAATGACTAATGGGTAAACGCGATGAGTTGATCGCCAAATATGCTGACGACCTTAAAAACAAATGCGGCATGGAGCCCGATATGGATCTGTTGACCAAAGTGACCATCGGTTGCGGTCCGGCCATTTACAATGATGACGCATCGACCGTCGCCTCGTCGCAAGAAAGCGAACTGGAAACCGTTAAGAACAATTTCCTGATCAAGAAGCTTGGTCTCGCTGATGGCCCCGAGTTGATGGAAGCTATTAACTCTGTTGTGGAAACCTATGGTAAATCCGAGCGCAACAAGTATCGCGCGGTTGTTTACTATATGCTGACCAAGCATTTCGGAAAACAGTCGGTCTACGGATAACCCGCTGATAACAATTTGGAAGCGCTCACTGGGTTAAGTGAGCGTTTCTTTTTTCACTGGTATTTGAACCAGTTGATGTTTGTAGAGAACAGGCCCGATAGGCTATAACTCTATCAACAGGCTAGGATGGCCGGACCCAATTTTGATACGCGTGTGGTGAGTAGGGAGCACGTGGGGAGATGGGGGTTCTGGACGTACTGGCGGACAGGCCCCCCATCAAATTTAAAGGAGTGTCAAAACCACTCCCATGATGCTGCAGCCGATAATGGCATATCCGGCGTCAATCAGGGTGAGGGTCAAGTTTCGACCTGCAAAGGCATAATTTGTTGCGATCCACGGCGCGACCAGAAACAGCCCGAGCCCCAGCCCAGCCGTCAAACCGGCACCTATTCCCATCTCCAAAATACCGCTTACAGAAAAGATGTGGCGCATCATTCCGGCCACGAGAACAGCCCCCAGGAAGGCAACGATATAGGGAACAGGCCCGCCATTTGGTGGTTTTCCGTCTTCCTGCGCCTCAATTCCTGCCGCAGTCATCCATGGCCGAGACAGGCTCATGTACCAGATTGCGCCGAAAATATAGGATGACAAGCCCGCGGCCAGCACTGCAAGAAAGCTCATAAACCCTCTCCGTTTTAGGTTTGCTTTGGTCGAGTATGTCCTGTTCGCGGGTATTCGCCTATAGGCCGCCCAGTTCGCAGATGATCTTCCATTCCGTTTCGGTGACGGGCTGTACTGACAAGCGCGAATTCTTCACGAGAACCATTTCCGACAATCGCGGATCGGCCTTAATAGCTTCCAGTGTGACGGGTGTCGGCACGGTTTCAACCGCTTTGATGTCGACACACTCCCATCGCGCGTCATCCGTCGTGCTGTCAGGGTGGGCTTCGGCGATCACCTCGACTATGCCAACAACCGATTTTTCTTTCAGCGAATGATAAAAGAAACCGCGGTCCCCAACAGCCATCTCGCGCATGAAGTTGCGCGCCTGATAGTTTCTCACACCGTCCCACTCTTCGCCGGCGTCACCTTTATCGATCTGGTGTTGCCAGCTCCAGGTGTTGGGTTCGGATTTGAACAGCCAAAAGGCCATTAGCCCAAAACCTTGTTCCAGGTGATCAGCTCGACGCTGTCGAACAAATCGGCCTTTTTATACGGATCGTTCGCGGCCCATTCCTGAGCTGCAGCCATATCCATATTCAGGATAATAAGTGATCCGCACATTTCACCGTTTTCGTCCAGAAACGGCCCTGCCATTTCCATGGCATCCGTGGCCTTCAAATAGGCAACATGCGCGTCACGGTTGGATTTGCGAATTTCCAGTGCACCGGGTTTGTCTTTTGCAATCAGGGCAATTTTCATATTATTCCTCCTTTGGCGGCCGTGACAAAAGCATCTCGATCACATCCGCAATTTTCATGTTCTGATCCAGAAGCGCAACCACCGCATCGGTAATCGGCATCTCGATATTCATAGTTTCCGCGCGCTTTTGAACTGCACGGGCCGTCGCCGCGCCTTCGACGGTGATAGAGGGGTCAAAGACGTCTCCCTGTCCAAGAGACAGCCCAAGCCGATAGTTGCGGGACTGGTCGGACGTGCAGGTCAACGCCAGATCACCAAACCCTGCTAGCCCCGCGAGCGTTTCAGGTTGCGCGCCAAGCGATTGTGCCATGCGCTGCATTTCGGCGTAGCCTCGCGTCATCAAAGCGGCGCGTGCGCTTTCCCCGAGACCTGCGCCAATCGCGGTTCCACAGGCGATGGCAATGACGTTCTTCAAAGCCCCGCCAAGCTCGGCTCCGATCGTGTCGGTTGTCCGATAAATTCGCAAGTTAGGCGTTGTTAGAGACTGTTGAAGACGCTTTCCCGCGGCCTCGTCCTGAACTGCGAGGGTAAGTGCCGTTGGCAATCCTTTAGCAATATCCGTGGCAAAGCTGGGGCCGGTCAAAATCGCTGCCGTCGCATTGGGTGCGCAGGCGCTTATCACCGCGACGGGCCCCAATTCGGTCTTGAGTTCCACGCCCTTGCAGCATGCGACGAGCGTTTTTCCGTCAAGATTTGGTGCGCTTTCCAGCATCTTGCGAAGTTGCTGCATCGGTATCGCCAAAAGGATCGTGTCCGACAGGGCGGTCTCAAGATCTGATGTGACCGAGATTTCCTTTGGAAACTCGACACCGGGCAACCGGGACGTGTTGCGGCGTTCCGATTGCATGGCGGCAGCATGTTCCGGCGTGCGTGTCCACAAGGTGACCGAAGTGCCCGCGCGGGCGAGGGATATCGCTAGTGCCGTGCCAAATGCACCGGCGCCCAACACACTAATGGTCATGCCTTTGCTCCCTTCTTACCGCTCCCGAGAAGGGCGGGCGCCTTGTTGTCCAAAGGCCACCGCGGCCGTGCGACAAGGGTCATGTCATCTGTGTGGCCCAGTCGAAACCGTTCCAGACCGGCATAGGCAATCATGGCAGCATTATCCGTGCACAACGCCAAAGGCGGCGCGGTGAACTGCACGCCAAGATCACTGCAAACAGTCTCTAACCTTGCGCGAATGGCAGTATTTGCCGCAACGCCACCCGCAACAGCCAAGAGAGGGATTTGAGGCGTTTCCGCAAGATAGAGATCAATCGCACGGCGGGTTTTTTCGGCCAGAACATCGACAACCGCCGCTTGGAAACCGGCACATAGATCCGCCTGATCCCGTTCCGTCAGCCCGCCTTTTTCTGTGACGACGCTATCGCGTGCACGCAGCAATGCGGTTTTTAGCCCCGAGAATGACATGTCACATCCGGGCCGGTCCAAAAGGGGGCGCGGAAAGCGAAACTTTTTGGGATCGCCGCGTTCAGCCGCTTTTTGCACCGACGGCCCGCCGGGTTGGGGTAGCCCCAAAAGTCGGGCTGTTTTGTCAAAAGCCTCTCCCGGGGCGTCGTCAATTGTGCCGCCCAGCCGAGAAAAGTCTTCTGCACCACGTGCGATCAGGAATTGGCAATGCCCACCGGACACTAGCAGCATCAAATACGGGAAGGTCACATGGTCGGTCAGGCGAGGCGTCAAGGCATGTCCGGCAAGATGGTTTACACCAATCAACGGTATCCCAAGACCAGAGGACAGTCCCTTTGCGCACATGACTCCCGACAAGACTCCCCCAATTAATCCGGGCCCGGCCGTGACAGCGATGGCATCGATATCCGAAAGGGACACCTGTCCGGCGGCAAGCGCCTCTTCCACGCAGATATCCAGCTTTTCAGCATGAGCGCGCGCGGCAATTTCCGGAACAACGCCCCCAAAAGCGGCGTGGAGGTCGGCTTGTCCATGAACCACAGACGCGAGGATATCGGGCGCGCCTTCGCCGTTACACCGTAAAATAGCAGCTGCGGTATCGTCGCAACTGCTCTCTAATCCCAGAATTGTCAGCGTTTTTGTCATGCCCATAGCCGTTGCGCCAAACCCATTAGGCAGGTAACACCGATATGTGTCCGGAACAATGCTGGCTGTGTTATGAACCCGCAAGTGCCTACGATTGTCTTGACGCGCCCTTTGGGGGCGTCCGAGCGGTTTGCCGATCAATTGCGGGTGTCCGGGGTGAATCTTCCAATTGCAATTTCACCTGTTCTCGAGATTGTCCCGACGGGTTTTACCCTTCCGGAACGGTTCTCCGGCGCGATCTTTACATCGACGAACGGGGTTGCTGCAGTTCAGGGGCATGACCTTCCGGCATGGTGCGTTGGGGACAGAACAACGCGAGAGGCGCGCCTGAAAGGTTGGCGGGCTTTTTCTGCTGATGGAGATGTAGAGGCATTGCTGAGTTTGATCCTGCAGGATGCGCCCAAAGGCCCTCTGGTTCATTTCCGAGGCGTTCACTCAACAGGAGACCTCGCCCAACGCTTGACGTCCAAAGGTATCGAAACTTCAGAGGCCGTTGTGTATCGTCAGGAGCAGGCTTTGCTGAATGTCGAGGCGAAACAGCTTCTTATGGGAAAACACCCGGTCATTCTCCCCTTGTTTTCCCCGAAGTCAGCAGCCACCATTGCCGAGCAGGGCCCGTTTCATGCGCCCGTGGCTGTTGTCGCCATAAGCGCCGCAGTCGCAGATGCGGCGCGTTCGATCGCAAGCAAGGGTTTGCTGATTTCGCGGGCGCCTGACGCGAAAGCGATGGTTGCGGCGATAAATCATGTGGCGGACGCCGCGTGCTTTGTTGAGGATGGGGCGAACACTGCATAAGTTGCATAAGAGATTTGCAGAACGAAACCGGATTCGAAAGGGTGACAACGGGTGGCCAAGTCAGACAAGACCGGTAAGCCGGAAAAGGCAGACACCGACGTCGAGAACGTTGAAAAGATTATTGATGCAAAAGTCGTAGAGGATACTCCGACTGATGCAGAGGAACCATCGACCGATGAAGATGGCCCCGATGCACAGAGTGCTGACGCGCCGGACGTTACGGAACCGGACGTTACGGAAGAGGTGACGTCGGATGAAGACGCTGTCGAACTGACAGAACCTTCAGATGACTCGTCGTCCGAGCCGGAAACAGAGGTTGAAGAGCAAGCCGATACTTTGTCCGAAGAGGCAGACCTCGAAGTTGAGGAAAGCGTTGCGCCAGAGGAAGAGCTTGTCGAGACGCCTTCTTCCGAACCTGAAGTTGCCGCCACACCGCAGCCCGCGACCGTTCCACAGGACGTTCAAAAGGTTGGGTTCTTCCGCGTGGTTCTTGGGGGTGTTGTTGCCGCCGGGCTTGGGTTTGGTTTGGCGACCTATATGACATCGCAAGGCATGATGCCCGTTGGCGGGTCCAGCGCGGTGATGGAAGAGCTGCAATCAAAAATTGCAACGCAGGGTGCGCTGGTGTCCGAGTTGAAAGCCGAGCAAGCCAAAATTGCCAACATCGCTGCCATGGCCGACGAAAAGGCGGCAAAAGGCGAAATGGCAAGTGCCGAACTTGCTGGCATGGTTCAAAAACTCGACGAGATGGCCCTTTTGATCGTTCAATTGGAAGATCGGGTTGTAACGGCCGAAAAGCGTCCGATGACCGAAGGGGCGTCTGCTCCGGCGATTGATGCCTATGAGCGCGAGGTCGCCGAACTTCGTGCAATGGTGTCCGAACAGCTTGCCGAGGCCAAAAGCCTCAAAGAGAACTCTGAGCGAAGCGCCCAAGAAACACTTGCCCGCGCGGCTTTGGCCCGGATTATTTCAGGTCTGGACAGTGGCTCACCCTATCGTGCGGCTTTGACGGATCTGTCCAGCGTTTCCGGTGTTGCGGTGCCCTCCGTCTTGGAAGCAACGGCCGACACGGGTGTTCCGACTTTGCTGGTCTTGGTTGAAGCCTATCCGGACTATGCGCGCGAAGCCTTGGCCGAGGCGCGTTCTCTGGAATCTTCCGAAGGTGGAAAATCGTTGACGAGCTTTTTCAAAAAGCAACTGGGTGCGCGCTCTGTAACCCCGAAAGAGGGTGCCGATCCTGATGCCGTCTTGTCACGGGTCGAAGCCGCAGTTCGCGAAGGGCGTTTGAGTGACGCTCTGGCCGAGCTTGAAACCCTGCCGGATTCGTCACAAGCCCTTATGGCTGAATGGCGCCAGATGGCTGAAACCCGCATCGCTGCACAGGACGCCGTTGAGAGCCTGTCCAACAGCCTAACGCAAAACTAAGGGTCAACTATGCTCTGGTCTCTTATTAAAATTCTATTGTTTGTTGCCGCCATTGCCGGTCTGACCTATGGCGCTGGTTATCTGATGGAAAGCGAAGGCGGTGTGATGATCACCGTCGCCGGCGTGGAATACACGTTAGGCCCGCTTCAATCGGTGATCGCACTTGTTGCCCTAATTGTCGTGACGTGGCTGGTGTTCAAATTGTTGGGCCTTTTGATTGCGACTCTCAAGTTCCTGAACGGGGATGAAACCGCAATCAGCCGCTACTTTGACCGCAACCGCGAACGCAAAGGTTATAAGGCTTTGTCGGATGGCCTAGTTGCCTTGGCGTCGGGTGATGGTCAGGATGCGATGGACAAGGCTCGCAAGGCAGAACGCTATCTTGCCAAACCCGAAGTGACCAATCTTCTTGTTGCTCAGGCGGCTGAAATGCAGGGCGACAAGCGCAAGGCATCCGAGACATACAAGAAACTTCTTGGCAACGACTCGACGCGCTTTGTTGGTGTGCGTGGTCTGATGAAGCAAAAGCTTGATGCCGGAAACACGGAAACCGCTTTGAAATTGGCAGAAACCGCGTTTGCCCTGAAACCGCGCCATGTGGAAACACAGGATATGCTGCTCAAACTGCAGGCAGATTCCGGTGACTGGAAAGGCGCGCGATCCACGCTGTCGGCCAAGCTGAAGTATGGCACCATGCCACGTGATCTGCATCGCCGTCGTGATGCGGTGTTGGCATTGTCCGAAGCCAAAGAGGTGTTCGCGGAAGGCAACACCGTTGAAGCCCGCGAAGAAGCGATTGAAGCGAACCGGAAATCACCTGATTTGATTCCCGCTGCGATCATGGCCGCGCGTGCCTACATCGAAAAAGCCAAACCCCGTTACGCCACACGGGTTCTGAAAAAGGCGTGGGATGCTCAACCGCACCCTGATCTGGCAGCGGCTTTTGCGGAGATCGAACCTGATGAAACGCCGGAAGCGCGCATCAAGCGTTTTAAAACGTTGGTCAAAAGCAACCCGTCCAATGCCGAAGCTCGCATGTTGATGGCCGAGCTGCACATCGCAAACGAAGACTTCCCGGAAGCCCGCCGCACCCTTGGGGATCTGTTTGAAACTGACCCAACCACGAGATCTCTCACCATTATGGCTGCGATCGAACGGGGTGAAGGTGGATCAGATGCCGTTGTCAAAGGCTGGCTTGCCAAAGCAATTACAGCGCCAAGAGGGCCGCAATGGGTTTGTGAAAACTGTCACAACATCCAGACCGAATGGGCCCCGACTTGCGGCAACTGTGAAAGCTTTGACACCCTGAGCTGGACCGCACCACCGGCATCCGAAGTCACAAGCCCAACCGGTGTTGCCATGTTGCCTTTGATTGTCGGAGCAATCGAGGACAAGGCTGATGAGCCTGTTGAGATTGTACCAGAAGCGGAAATCATCGAAGAAGCTGATGAGATCGTCGAAGACAAAGAGACAAGCGAAGC
Source organism: Shimia thalassica (assembly GCF_001458215.1). GTDB lineage: Bacteria > Pseudomonadota > Alphaproteobacteria > Rhodobacterales > Rhodobacteraceae > Shimia > Shimia thalassica. The sequence continues at coordinate 377,236 of NZ_CYTW01000004.1, forward strand.
AGAGCCTGTGGACGACGATACAACCAAAGCGCAACCCGGTTTCATCGACAAATAAGTCATTGCGATTTTGCGGCCGAGCGATATTTGCGCCGCCCAGAAACCGATACACCCCCGCTTAAGAGCCGCGCCTTTCGCAAGGCGCGGTTCCGCGCAAGAAGGGGTTGTAAAATCAAAACTTTCGCGGCAAATACGTAAAACCAGTACGGCCAGAATAGGCCGGAAGGCCTCAATAGCTCAGCTGGTAGAGCAGGTCCTTCGTAAGGACAAGGTCGGGGGTTCGAGTCCCTCTTGAGGCACCAGAAATTCATCTAAGCATTTGAAATTCAGCATTTCTCCCTGAGAAGCCGCTATCCTTGAGTTGGTTTGGCTGATCTTTGTGCCTTTTACAGGAGTCTCCAATGAACAGGTGCTCTGCAATCGCTGCTTCGTTAGTAAATACACATCGTCCGGTAAATCTGAATCACGGCTGTGATCTTGGGTTTTGGACCCAGAGTTGGTCACACCCCTCCTCATCTTGCTTGGCGTCGTCGTGAGAACCAAGTGAGCCAAATTTGACATAGCAAAAACAAATCTCAATGATGGAAGCGTAATCTCACAGATCGCCTTCATGTTTTGGCTACGTTCTCTTGCCACTTTTGCTAAGTGCAAAACGTTGCACAGAGTGGCGGCTTTGCCAGTTCCAGAAGTCTTTCAAAACCGTTGATGCACTCCCATGCACCAACGTTTCGTTATCGGAGACAAGTAGATGAACTGCGTGAACAAGGTCGTATTTTTAGGTCAAATGAGCATCGCCGCCATGATGTTTCCAATCGCCGCCAATGCATCCGAAACAGGCGGACACGCAGGAGAGGCTGAACACGGCCCGCATATAGTCGAACTTTTCCTAGGCGTGACTTCGGCCGATCATAACGGCCATTCTCAGCAAGCGGGTTCAGTGGGAGCCTCTTACCGGTATGCGTTCAATCACACCGTTTCTGCAGGTGTGCTTGCGGAATATACGGGTGGTGCTCTGGACGATTGGGTGGTTGGAATTCCCGTTGTATTCAACTTGGGCCACGGGGGATGGCAGGGCACGCTCATGCCTGGATTTGAAATCACTAGCAATCATGAAGAGCCTCTGTTTCGCGTCGGACTGGGATATGAGTTTGAGTTCGATGGATATTCGTTAAAGCCTGAACTCAACGTAGATTTTGTGGACGGTGAAACGGTCTATGTGCTTGGGGTCAGCCTTGGGTTCAGGTTTTAGGCCCTTTTTGCGAGAACTCTGTCTCTTCCTTTTGAGGTCATACCCCCCCGTTTGGGGGGGTATTGTTATTATTGTAGTTCGACGAGGAGGTCTTTTGCGTCGATTTGGCCGCCTGGTGTTGCGTGGA
>NZ_CYTW01000005.1 GCF_001458215.1 Shimia thalassica
CAACCGCAACGCGGCGGGCGCTGGCCTTGTCACCCAAGGCGCGCATGGTCTCGGCTTTGGGACCGATAAAGGTGATGCCGTTGGCAGCGCAGGCATCCACGAAATCAGGGTTCTCGCTGAGCAACCCGTAACCCGGATGGATCGCATCCGCGCCACATTCCTTGGCCACGCGGATGATCTCGTCAATCGAGAGATATGCCGCAACAGGCCCCATCCCCTCGCCAATCCGATAGGCCTCGTCCGCCTTGAAACGGTGCAACGACAGCTTGTCCTCTTCCGCGAAAACAGCAACCGTCCGCTTCCCCATCTCATTCGCAGCGCGCATCACACGGATCGCAATCTCACCACGGTTCGCTATCAGAATCTTGTCGAAGTCAGGCATGGGTTTCCCCTCTTGTTTGCTCTGTCTAAAAAATTTCACAAGGCCTAAGCCATGCTACCACACGGGTGCAATACCTAGAATTGTGGGTTTTGACGGTATTTGTAGGGTTTCGTTACATTTCGGAAAGAATTTGTTCCTTTTTTGGACCCTAGCATGCCGGAACGATCACGACTTTTTGTGTATCGACATATTGAAACCCGAAACCGGCCATGACATCACTTTAGTAGATATTAACTTTTCGGAATGTGATCATGACAAATCGACGTTCTTTTTTGACTGCTCTTGGGGCGGCGGCACTGTTTCCGGTGGTTGCGCAAGCCAAGCTTGGGGTTCTCGGGGCGGAAGACGCCCTTGAGAATCTGGATGACGGATCCCTTATCCTTATTGATATCCGCACGCCGCAAGAGTGGCATGAAACAGGCGTGGCCAAAGGGGCGTGGCCTTTGGATATGACACAACGCGATTTCGGGCCAAAGTTTCTGGCGGTGCTCGAGCGTAACCCCGGACGTCAGGTTGCTATCATCTGCCGGACCGGCAACCGCTCTGGTTATCTGATGGATGTGCTTGCCAAGAACGGGATCACACATGTTCTGGATGTAGCGGAAGGCATGGCCGGAGGGCCGAATGGCAAAGGGTGGATCCCTTTGGGGCTGCCCGTTGTCACAGGTGAAGCAGCCATGAAAAGCCTGCCCGCAGATTTGGTTGCGACCTAGGTCTTGAGACAAGACGGCAGGTCGGAGAGGTTTTGTGCCCCGATTTGCCCCATATTGGCTTGGATATCCTGAAACAGGATGTCGAAAAGGTGGTCGGGGCCCTTTGCGCCAAGCGCGGCCAAAGCATAGTGAAAGCCGCGCCCCATCATCACAAAATCGGCCCCTAAAGCGCGCGCCCGCATGATGTCGAGGCCGGTTTCGATACCGCTATCAAGGATAAGAGGCAAATCCGTCTGTGCGCGAATGGCTGGCAGAGCTTCAATCGTGGCGGGCGCGGCATCAAATTGTCGTCCTGCGTGGTTGGATATCCAAAGCGCATCTACGCCCGCCTTTTCCAAGCGCGGGGCGTCTTCGGGGCGCAGCACGCCTTTGACCACAAGCGGACCCTCCCAATGGTCGCGCAACCAGTCGAGGTAGCTCCAATCGGGCGAGGTGCGCAAAAGATACCCGGCATGCGCCGTAGAGTTGAGGCCGGTCAGGTTTTCTGAATATTCGTCAACCAATCGCATGCGCGGCATGCCATGACGTGCGATGCCCAATGCCCAAGCGGGGCGCGCGATGATTTGGGCCAAAAGCCGTGGTGACAGGCGGGGCGGGGTGGTGAGGCCAGAGCGCACCTGCCGTTCTCGCCGACTTGCAACCGGCACATCCACCGTCAGGACCAAGGTGGAAAACCCCGATGCTTTGGCGCGGTTCAGCATGTCTTTCCGGATGTCCGTATCGTGGGGCGGATACATTTGAAACCATGCGTGGTCGCCCAGATGCGAGGCCATGTCTTCGGGTGTTTGCGTGGCCACAGTCGACAAACAATAAGGGATGCCAAGCCGCTTTGAGGCCTGCGCCAAAAGCTGTTCGGCTTGAGGCCAAATCAATCCGGACATGCCAATGGGGGCGATTCCAATGGGCAAACGGAAATCGGATCCGAACAGGGATGCCTCGCTGCTGCATGTGATCTCACCGTGCAAAATCGATGGCCAGAACAGGAATTCGTCCAGCTTGGCGCGGTTGCGCGCTTTGGTCCGTTCATCGCCTGTTGCGCTATCGAGATATTCCCACACGAATTTGGGGATACGTTTCTGTGCTTTTTGGCGAAGATCGCTCAGAGCGGGGTATGAGGCATGCAAATCCATGCCTCTTTGTTGAACTCTGCTGCGGATTTGTCCAGAGCCGTGCGCGGCGCCGCCTGTGAGCGCGCTAGGCGAATTGGAACATAATGGGAACTTCCCTTCGCGGATGACTGGGGTTACATTGCCGGACATGAGCAGTTTTGATGAATCCGATGCGTTTGAAAGCGCCTCTTTGTCCGCCCGAGCCATGGCCGCGCGGCCGATGCCCTATTTGAACGAGCTGAACCCCGCCCAACGCGAAGCTGTCGAGCGGTTGGATGGTCCGGTTTTGATGTTGGCAGGGGCCGGAACGGGCAAGACCAAGGCGTTGACGGCGCGGATCGTACATCTGTTGAACACTGGTCGGGCCAAGCCAAACGAGATTCTGGCGGTGACCTTTACCAACAAGGCTGCGCGCGAGATGAAGAACCGGGTTGGTGGCATGTTGGGCCATGCCGTCGAGGGCGTGCCGTGGCTTGGGACGTTTCATGCCATATGTGTCAAGCTGTTGCGGCGGCACGCCGAGTTGGTGAACCTCAAGTCCAATTTCACGATTCTGGATATGGACGACCAGAACCGTCTGTTGAAGCAATTGATTGTCGCCAACGGAATCGATGAAAAGCGGTGGCCTGCACGGCTTTTGTCCAGTCTGATTGATGGCTGGAAAAACAAGGCTTTGACGCCTCAAAAACTGCCAGCGGGGGATGCTGGTGCTTTCAATCATCGTGGTGGTGAACTCTATGATCAATACCAACAGCGCTTGCGTGAACTGAACGCCGTCGATTTTGGTGATCTGCTTTTGCACATGGTGACCATTTTTCAGGAACACCCTGATGTGCTGGCCCAGTACCAACGCTGGTTCCGCTATATCCTAGTGGACGAATACCAGGATACGAACGTGGCCCAGTATCTGTGGCTGCGTTTGCTGGCCGGTGGTCACAAAAACATATGCTGTGTCGGGGATGACGACCAGTCGATCTATGGATGGCGTGGCGCAGAAGTCGGCAACATCCTGCGGTTCGAGAAAGACTTTCCGGGCGCGCATGTGGTGCGTCTTGAGCAGAACTATCGCTCGACCCCGCATATTCTGGCGGCAGCCTCCAACGTGATCCGTGGAAACGCGGATCGTTTGGGCAAGACCCTTTGGACCGAAACCGAAGAGGGGGAAAAGGTTCGTCTGATTGGCCATTGGGATGGCGAAGAAGAGGCGCGCTGGATCGGGGAAGAAATCGAGGCCATGCAATCCGGCACACGGGGTCTTCGGGCTATGTCGCTGAATGAAATGGCGATCCTTGTGCGGGCGTCGCATCAGATGCGCGCCTTTGAAGACCGTTTTTTGACCATCGGTTTGCCCTATCGTGTGATTGGCGGGCCGCGCTTTTACGAACGTCTCGAGATTCGGGATGCGATGGCCTATTTCCGGCTGGTCGTGTCGCCCGAAGACGATCTTGCCTTTGAGCGGATCGTCAACACGCCCAAACGTGGCCTTGGGAATGTGGCCCAGCAAAAAATCCAGACCTGCGCGCGCTCGAACGGTGTCTCGCTTGTCGAAGGGGCCCGCATTCTTCTCGAAGAAAAGGGGCTTGGCGGTAAGGGCGCAAAGGAACTGGCGCTGTTGCTTGAAAACCTTGCACGCTGGCGTGGCAATCTGATCGGTCCTCAAACGACGTTGCCAGATGATGATGCTGTTTTGGACGACGGTCCTGATTTGGCGTCGCCAGTATTTGACGAGCTTGGCGGACGGCCAACCCCGAACGCCGGTGTTGCAGCCGTCGGTCACATCGAGCTTGCCGAGATCATTCTTGATGAATCCGGCTATACAACCATGTGGCAGAACGACAAAACGCCAGAAGGACCGGGGCGGCTGGACAACTTGAAAGAACTGGTCAAGGCGCTGGAAAACTTTGATAATCTTCAAGGGTTTCTCGAGCATGTCAGCCTGATTATGGACAACGAAAGCGACGATGCCGAGGCAAAGGTTACCATCATGACCTTGCACGGGGCCAAGGGGCTGGAATTTCCGGCCGTGTTTTTGCCGGGATGGGAGGACGGTCTTTTCCCGTCACAGCGTAGTATGGACGAAAGCGGCCTGAAAGGTCTCGAGGAAGAACGGCGTCTGGCCTATGTCGGTATCACGCGGGCCGAAGAAATATGTACCATTTCCTTTGCTGGGAACCGTCAGGTGTATGGTCAGTGGCAATCGCAAATGCCATCGCGCTTTATTGACGAGTTGCCAGAAGATCACGTGGATATTTTGACGCCTCCGGGTCTCTATGGCGGCGGTTTTGGCGCGGCGTCCCGCCCCACGGCAACCGCGTTGGACGAGCGTGTCGCAAATGCGAACACCTATAATTCGCCAGGTTGGAAGCGGATGCAGGCCCGTGCGGGCGAGCGCGGCATGTCACAGCCACGCGAAAGCAAAAGCTCGGTTATCGATGCGAGTGCCGTGTCGAGTTTCACCGTGGGTGACCGTGTTTTCCATCAGAAATTCGGATATGGCGCGATCCTCAAAATTGAGGGTGACAAGCTTGAAGTCGCTTTTGAAAAAGCGGGCACAAAGAATGTCGTGGCAAGCTATGTGACCGGTTCGGACGACATTCCGTTTTGATCTAATCTGAGACCTCAAACGATTTTTAGCAGGTTCTGTAGCCCGCGTCTGGTGTGCCGGCTGTGTCGTGGCACCCCATCACATCCCCAAATTATGCCTTTGAAAGGCAAGAGCGCTGTTCCCCGGCGGGGCGCGAAGCGTCGATTGAAATAGAGGCGCAGGTCTGAAAACAAAAAACGACGGCACCAGGGAGGAGGAGAGGTGCCGCCGTTCTTATCTACAAGACACCTCAGGGAGGAGGAGGAGGCGCCTTGATCCGGTTGGGCCGTAGCCTGAATTCTGTGCGGCGACACCAGGGAGGAGGAGAGGTACCGCCGCTTAGTCTCAAAGCACCTCAGGGAGGAGGAAGAGATGCCTTGATTTCATGTGGACCCGAAGGTCCGAATTCTGTGCGGCGACACCAGGGAGGAGGAGAGGTGCCGCCGCTTAGTCTCAAAGCACCTCAGGGAGGAGGAAGAGGTGCCTTGATTTCATGTGGACCCGAGGGTCCGAATTTCTGCGACGACAACAGGGAGGAGGAAGTTATCGTCGCTATGAACAGAAAACCGAGGGAGGAGTGGCTTTCTGAAACTGTATTCAGTTGCCGTATGCAGCCTGATAGGCCATGCGGCGGATCATCGAGCGGTGCAGTCCCAAGTCTTTGAGCTCTGCGGTGCTCAGGTTATTCAGTTCGCGGTACGTCTGGTTGTACAGACGCGCTTTACGGAAGCGCTCGCCCAGTCCGGCAAACATCGCGACCATGCGGTCGGCGGAGCCGTTTTTGGCGGAGCTATATTCGCTGACTAATGCCATCGTTTTTGCCTCGTGATTTCCGGGAACGCTGTTCGCGGCGTTTCGTTGATATCAGTGATATAAGTTTATGCTGCAGGTGCACAATAGATTCCTGTGCAATGCTGCTATGCAGAAAACGAAAGGGGAAGCTACGTAAACCAAACACTGCCTTATTTTTGGTCATCGGCTTGAAAAAATAGACAGATTTGCGTTTGGACTTGTCTGTTAAGGCAAAAGCGGGTCTCTGTTGGGCAAGAAACAGGAGTTGAAAATGGCGGTTACGAAACAGCAAGTCCTTGATACGCTAAAACGGATAGGGCTGCCTGATGGATCTGATCTGGTTTCGAACGATATGGTGCGGGCTTTGTCCATTGAATCGGGAATCGTTCGCTTTGTTATTGAGGCGCCGAATCCGGAAACAGCGCGCAAAATGGAGAGAATCCGTGAAGCGGCAGAGAATCTGGTAGCATCACTGCCCGGAGTTGATTCTGTTTCCGCCGTGTTGACGGCGCACGAGTCGGCGCCGGCGGCCAAGAAACCGGCGCCAAGTCTCAAAATCGGCGGGCACCCGAAACCGCAGCAGGGATCGATGAAGCCCTCCGGCGTGAAAAGCATCATTGCCATCGGATCGGGTAAAGGTGGTGTTGGCAAATCCACAGTGTCGAGCAATCTCGCAGTGGCGCTTGCCCAAAAGGGGCGTCGAGTTGGCCTCTTGGATGCGGACATTTATGGCCCAAGCCAGCCACGGATGATGGGAATCAACAAGCGCCCCGCCTCACCGGACGGCAAGACGATCATCCCATTAAAGGCCCACGGGGTCACGTTGATGTCCATTGGGTTTATGCTGGAAGAGGACAAGGCGGTTGTGTGGAGAGGCCCGATGTTGATGGGCGCCCTGCAACAAATGTTGAGTCAGGTCGAATGGGGAGAGCTGGACGTTCTGCTGGTTGATATGCCTCCCGGAACAGGAGACGTGCAGTTGACGCTTTGTCAGAAGGCTGAGATCAGCGGTGCCATCGTTGTGTCAACACCACAGGATGTGGCCTTGTTGGATGCGCGCAAAGCGCTGGATATGTTCAAGACATTGAACACGCCGGTTCTCGGGCTGATCGAAAATATGTCGACCTATGTCTGCCCAAGCTGTGGACACGAGGCCCATTTGTTCGGTCACGGTGGTGTGGCGGATGAAGCCAAGAAAATGGATGTACCTTTGTTGGGGGCGCTGCCAATCGATTTGGATACACGTCTGGCAGGGGACGCAGGCACGCCCGTCGCCGCAAAAGATGGGCCTATGGCGGATGCTTATGCGCGCATTGCCGAAGGGCTTATTCGTGGCGGGCTTGCCTGACACGCAAATCTATTAAGTCGTGCACAGATCAAAAAGCCCCGCAGTTTCTGCGGGGCTTTGTTTTTCGGTGTGGCGTTATCCCATCACTTCGCCGATCAACATTTGCGGCTTCGAATTGGTAAAGTTTGGAATGTCGGCCAGGACATCCGCCGAGTCTCCCAATGCTGAGTTCAGGGCGTCTTGATCCTTGAACACGATGGTCGCGATTGCATGGAACGGCGCAGGCACATTCGGGCCGCCTGCCAGACCTTTGGTCACAAGTGTCGATTCAATGTAGGGGCCCATGTGTTTGCCCACCAAGGCCATATGTGAGCTCAGGTAATAATCCAGATCAAACGTACTGTCTTCGGATACGGGGTAAGCGACTTGAAGGGAAACAGGCATGTGTTAGTCCTTTTTTTGTGTGCCAAAGAACCGTAGCAGCCGATTTCTTTCCGGTCATTGTTTTTTAAGAAACGCGTCAAGTTCCGTAAACAGAACCTTGCGTTCGTCTTCGGATAGAAAGCTTCCGATTTCCACCGTGCGCCCGTTTCCGGTAAGGGTCACATAGTGGGGCAGAGGGCCCCCATCGACGTGCAGTTCCACACGCGCCCAATAGATATTGCAGTCCCAGCTTTTGGTTGGACCGCGCGACGGTCTGTGGGTGAGCGTCAGGATATCCCCGTCCCGCTGCAGCTCTTCAAGAATGTCGCCGTCTTTGTAGGATCGTTCGAGGCCATACCACAATGCGCCGACGACCAGCAAAATGAAGGGCAAAATACCCCAAAGAACAACCGATCCCAGCAACCCGTACAGGGGCACCGTTCCCAGCGAAAAGGCCATCAGAACCATCGCCGCAAATCCGCGACGGGGCAGGGACCGGAAGGGCCAGAGAGTTAACACAACTTTTGTGTCAGGGCTTTGAGGTGTCCAACGATAAGGCATGTTGATCGATCGCGTTTGATACGTTTGTGGGGTCCCCATTGACGCTTGCCCAGCTTGGGCAGTGCGGCCTGTGTCCCCGAAAGAATTGGCAAAGAAAAAGGGCCCCAGACATGATATCCGGGGCCCTCTTTTGAACTGATCAGGTTAACCCGTTTAGTGGGCGTGACCTTTGTCCCAGTCTTCCTGCTTTGGCAGGATTTCGAAGGTGTGCTCTGGGGGAGGTGACGGAAGCGTCCACTCCAGCGTGTCAGCATATTCGTTCCAGTAGTTGTTCTCGGTGATACGAGCGCCGCGCAGCAGCGAATAGATCATGATACCGAAGAACAGAACGAAAGAGGCAAACGACAACATGGCGCCGTACGAGCTGATCTTGTTCCAGTAAGCGAATGCTTCAGGATAGTCGATGTAACGACGTGGCATACCCTGACGACCCAAGAAGTGCTGTGGGAAGAAGGTGACGTTGACGCCAATAAAGAACATCCAGAAGTGGATTTTCGCAGCCAGTTCAGGATACTGACGCCCGGTCATTTTGCCGAAATAGAAGTATATCCCCGCAAAGATGGTAAAGGCGGCACCCATGGACATGGTGTAGTGGAAGTGCGCAACAACATAGTATGTGTCGTGATAGGCGCGGTCTACACCAGCCTGCGACAGGACGATGCCGGTTACACCGCCGATGGTGAACAGGATCAGGAAGCCCAGGGCAAACAGCATTGGTGCTTTGAATTCGACCGATCCACCCCACATTGTGGCGATCCAGCTGAAGATCTTAACACCTGTCGGTACCGCGATGACCATCGTTGCCAGCATGAAGTAAGACTGCTGGGTCAGCGACATGCCAACGGTGTACATGTGGTGCGCCCAAACAACGAAGCCGAGACCACCAATCGCGATCAAAGCCCAGACCATTGGCAGATAGCCAAAGACCGGTTTGCGCGAGAAGGTTGCGAACACGTGGCTGACCAGACCAAAGCCAGGAAGAACCACGATGTACACTTCAGGGTGACCGAAGAACCACAGAATGTGCTGGTACAGGATCGGATCGCCACCACCGGCAGGATCAAAGAATGTTGTACCAAAGTTACGGTCTGTCAGCAGCATGGTGATCGCGCCAGCCAGAACAGGCAGGGACAGAAGAATCAGCCACGCGGTGATGAAGATCGACCAAGCGAACAAAGGCACCTTGAACAGTGTCATGCCGGGGGCACGCATGTTCAGGAAGGTGGTGATCATGTTGATCGCGCCAAGGATCGACGAGGCACCGGAAACGTGCACAGCGAAGATCGCAAGATCCATCGACATGCCGCCTTCGTTGACCGACAGAGGTGGGTACAGAACCCAACCCACGCCCGAGCCAAGCTGGTCATTGCCACCTGGGGACAGGAGCGATGCCACGCCCAGCGAAACGCCGGTGACATACATCCAGAACGACAGGTTGTTCATGCGGGGGAACGCCATATCCGGCGCGCCGATTTGCAATGGCATGAAATAGTTGCCGAAACCGCCGAAAAGCGCCGGAATAACAACGAAGAACATCATCAGAACACCGTGATAGGTGATCATAACGTTCCAAAGGTGACCGTTGGGGGTACATTCTTCGCCAGTGGCAAAGAAACGTGCGCCTTCGAGACACATGTATTGAACGCCGGGCTCCATGAGCTCCAAGCGCATATAAACGGTAAAGAGGACCGCGATCAGACCGACCAGCGCCGACACGACGAGGTAAAGCAGCCCGATGTCTTTGTGGTTGGTCGACATGAACCAGCGCGTAAAGAAACTGCGCTCGTCTTCATGGTCGTGGCCGTGAATGGCTGCGTCTGCCATGTCTTGCCTCCTGTTGGTGCATTAAAAGACGCCTGAGATTCTCTCACGCGCCTTGGTTCATCGTCTTTTTTAGATGTGAAGGCCTGAGGCCGCAATCATAGGTTTTGATCTGGATCAATAAAAAGTGTCGCACCCTCTTTGATTTACTTCAAAAACACAGGTCTGAACCCCCGTTTTCCGGTTTTGAAGTGGCCGGAGGTCCTTCGACGACATATTCCGCGCGATTCGAGTCGCGCATCGCTTGTTCTTTATTTGTTCCAAAGGTTGAGGCATATTGCCAATATTGGACCGGAGGAGGCACCCAGTGACACGAACATTAGCGCGTTTTCAGGCTTTCAAAGCGCTGCACGAGGGGGCGGGGTGTTTTGTGATGCCAAACGCCTGGGATGCCGGATCGGCGCGGCTTTTGGCGTCGATGGGGTTTCAGGCCCTTGCCACAACCAGCGCCGGCTATGCGTTTTGTGCCGGCAAACGGGATTCTTTTGCCGGATTGAGTCGCGGTGAAATTCTGGCCAACGCCGCGGACATTGTTCAGGCAACCGAATTGCCTGTCTCGGCTGATCTGGAGGACGGTTTCGGCGCAACGCCGGAAGAGTGCGGTGAAACGATGCGACTGGCGGTCGAATGCGGCCTTGTTGGTGGTTCTCTCGAGGATGCAACCGGCAATGCGGATGCGCCCATTCGAGCGTTCGCAGACGCGGTTGAGCGTGTTGAGGCCGCAGCGGAGGCTGTGAAGGGAAAACCCTTTTTGCTGACGGCGCGTTCGGAAAACTATTTGTGGGGCCGTCACGATCTTGATGACACGATCCGACGTCTTCAGGCGTTTTCCGAGGCGGGCGCCGATGTGCTTTATGCGCCGGGCCTGCCTGACCTTGATGCGATCCGCACGGTGTGTCGCGAAGTGGATCGGCCGGTAAATGTCGTCATGGGCCTCAAAGAGCCTTCGTTCTCGGTACAACAGTTGGCCGAGGCCGGAGTGCGCCGCGTGAGTGTGGGAGGATCATTTGCAAGGGCTGCGTTTGGTGGCCTGAAACAGGCCGCGCAAGAGGTGCTGGGGCAGGGCACGTTCTCTTATGCGCAAAAAGCCATGCCCGGAGCCGAGCTGTTTGAGCTTATGTTTGACGGGCGCCCTGACGAGCGGACCTGACAAAGAAAAACCCCGCGCCAGAGACGCGGGGTTTGGAAATTCCGATATGGAACAGCGTTATTCGGTCGCTGCAGGCGCTTCTTCTTCGGTCGCTGCTTCTTCCATGGCAGGCGCAGGAGCGACTGAAGCCAGATAAGCTGCGACGTCATCGCCGCCCTTTTTCAGCTTGAACGACATTTTGGATTTTGCGTCGTAGCCGTTGTCTTTCAGCCATGCCTTAGGGTCGGCGACATAAGCGGCCAGAGCTTCTTCGGTCCAGACAAAGCCAGCTTCAGCTGCGCCTTTGAGGCCGGAACCGTACTTAAAGCCTTCTGTCGAACCGGCGACGCGGCCGACAACGCCATAAAGGTTAGGACCAGTTTTGCCGCCTTTGAAGAATGTTTCTCCTTCGGGCGAGACGACCATGTGGCATGCCTTGCATTTTTTGAAGGATTTTTCGCCCTTGGCAGCATCGCCTGCTGCAAAGGCGGGGGCGGACAGAGCCAGAGTTGCTGCGGCTACTGCAAAAAGGATTTTCATGGGTTTGCCTCTTTCGGGTTGCTAGCGCGTTTGGCGCACAATCGAACATGTAGCGCGATTGTGCAACGGACAATTCCGCGCGGGTACTTTGGTCGTAACAATCAGTTGATGTCGCTCTTTCAGTGAAAAAATTAACAACTTCCCGTATAGATGGCGTTCAAAGTAGAAAAAATCGTATAAATAACGGAAAAATTGACGAATCACGATTGTGGGGCTGTATGGACCAGATAGACCGGAAAATTTGTAAGTTGCTTCAACAAAGTGGACGCATGTCAAACGCAGAGATCGCCAACGCTGTTGGTGTGCCTGTTTCGACCGCCAATGACCGCGTGCGGCGGTTGGTGGCAAATGGCACCATCACGGGATGGCATGTGCATCTCGCACCGGATGCTGTCGGCGCCGACCTGTGTTGTTTCGTAATGATTGATATGGCCTACCAAGGCGAAGCCGAGGCTTGCGCGGTTCTTGTCGGTTTGGACGAGGTGCAGGAATTGCACCATATCAGTGGGGCGCATTCCTATCTGATGAAGCTTCGTCTGCGAAACACCAAAGAGCTTCAGGCGTTTATGTCCGAAAAGGTCAAACCGTTACCCGCCGTGCAGCGGACAGAGACCATTTTCTCAATGGATGCGCTTAAGGAAAGTTCGGCCCTTCGCATAGCTCAAGATGTTGGAAGCAAGTGAGGGGGCGGAATGGAAATTGACGTATTGCTGCGCGGGATTGGCATTGGCTTTGCCATTGCGGCACCAGTTGGTCCGATAGGTCTGTTGTGTATTCGCCGTACATTGGCGGACGGGCGGGGCGCGGGCATCGCCACCGGTATGGGGGCCGCAACTGCGGATGCGGTCTACGGCTTGTTGGTCGCGGTTGGTTTTGCGGCAACTGGTGTTTTGCTGCGTTATGCGACGCCGATGGCCTTTTGCGGGGGGCTCTTGATCATATGGCTCGGCATAGGAACCCTGCGCAGCTTTTTCGCAGCGGGTACCACGCGCGATTCGCAGTTGGCAGTCTCATCTCACAAAACGATCTTGCGGTCTTGGGCGACGACGTTTGTTCTGACCCTGTCCAATCCCATGACCATTCTGGCCTTTGTGGGATTGGTGGCCGGGCTCGGGGCGACAACTCAGGGCACGCAGACCGGTCCTTACTGGCTCGTCTTGGGCGTTTTCCTTGGGTCTGCGCTCTGGTGGTTGATCCTTGTTCAACTGGCCCTGACCGCACGCACCCGTTTGACACCCGATGTGACCCGTTGGTTCGATCTGTTCTCGGGATGCCTGTTGTTAGGGTGGGGGGCGTGGATCGCGGTGACTGCCGTGGTTTAGGCGTCGCCAAAAATCTCGCCAAATGAACGTTGCAGCGCGACATCGACGTCGTGCATCGTAACAGGCAGCCCCAAATCAACGAGTGACGTCACACCATATTCGGTTATGCCACAGGGCACGATGCCGTCGAAATGCGACAGGTCGGGCTCTACATTGATGGAAATTCCGTGAAAGCTCACCCATTTGCGCAGACGAATCCCGATCGCGGCAATTTTGTCTTCCGCCTTTTGCCCCGTGATGGTCAGGGGGCGATCCTCTCGGGCAATCCACACGCCAACACGTCCTTCGCGGATTTCACCTCGCAGGTTGAAGTCGGCCAGCGTCGCGATCACCCATTCTTCGAGTTGATGCACGAATTTGCGCACATCATGCCCACGTTTTCCGACATTGAGCATGACATAAGCCACGCGCTGTCCCGGTCCGTGATAGGTATATTGCCCCCCGCGTTTTGACGGGTACACAGGGAAACGGTCCGGGTCTGTCAGGTCTTCAATCTTTGCGCTGGTGCCTGCCGTATAGAGCGGCGGGTGTTCGACAAGCCAAATGCATTCTTCAGCTTCCCCTTTGGCGATGGATTCTGCGCGGGCCTCCATAAACGCCACGGCCTCGTCATAGTCCAGCAACCCGTCATGGGTGATCCATTCAACCATTGTTCTACTCCGCGTCTTTTGCCCGTTCTTAACGGTGATGTGGCCAAAAGAAAACACAAGCGCACAAGCGGGATAATTGAGGAATCTGGGCCCGAATGAAAAAATCCGCATCAACCTGTGTGTTTACCTGCGTTTTCCGGCTTGGCATCCCTGTAACGACTCGCTATAGACCCCCCACCAAGCCTAGGCGTGCGGCCGTGGCGGAATTGGTAGACGCGCAGCGTTGAGGTCGCTGTGGGGTAACACCCGTGGAAGTTCGAGTCTTCTCGGCCGCACCAAAATTTTCGAAAATCAGAATAAAAGCAATCGCTTGGATGCGGGTCTCTACCCCGTTCCCCGTAGTTTCCCCAATTTTTGTTGTATTGCTTGGTGCAAACCGGCGCGAAGAGACACAAGCTCTTACGGTGTGCTTTGTCCAAAAGTCCTGACCAGTGAACGCAGGGGGGGCAGGCACAGTTCTGGTTTTGGGAGCCGTGTTGGGGCGCGAATGGGTAGGATCGGTCAGCGCGGTCAAAGCCTGACCGACAGTTTTCCCAGTCTGAAGGCCGCGCGACTATGCTCTGCTGTTAGAAGTGAAATAGGTTGGAACAGAGCCTGATGTCAGACCCTGTTCCACTGTTGCAGGCCAGTTGTTAGATCACGTCCAGTGTCAGGATGATGCTGGTGTCGTCCGGATACGGCAGACGCAGGATGATCTGGTCGATATCAGCGGCATTGTCGAACCGCACGCGGGCGTTGCCGTTTTCATAGAGCCACATATTGCTGTGGGTCGTCTGTGACACGCCAAAGCTATCAACGGTGGTGCTGCTGTCATAGCGCAGTTCAAACGCACCCGTGCCGGTCAGGCGGCCGTCAAAGACCAGTGCGTCGCCCTCTGCGGCATTATAATCGGTGATCGCGGCGCGATCCCAGCTGCCTTCGTCCGAAAAGAAGAAACGATCGGCGCCGGTGCCCCCGGTAAGGAGGTCGAACCCAGCGCCACCGAACAGGAAATCATCGCCGTCGTCGCCGTACAGGGTGTCATTGCCATAGCCCCCTCTGAGGGTATCATTGTCAGCCCCACCGGTCAGAATGTCACTGCCGCCGCCGCCAAATAGGGAATCGTCGCCCGCGCCGCCCGACAGGGTGTCTTGGTAATGGCCCACGTTGTCATCATCCCCCAGCAGGGTATCATTGCCGTCGCCACCGCCGAGATAGTCCCAGTCGCGACCGCCCGATAGCAGGTCATCGCCCGCGCCGCCACCAAGGATGTCGTCGTGAAGGCCGCCTTCCAGCGTGTCGTTGCCATCCATGCCGTCGAGACTGTCCTGCCCGTCGCCACCGAGCATGCTGTCGTCCCCCAGACCGCCATAGGCGCGATCATTGCCATTGCCTGCGTCGATCTCATCGTCATCATCACCACCGGCGATGGTGTCTCTGCCGCCGCCGCCAAGGATGGTGTCATTGCCCGCGCCGCCGTGGATATTGTCCAGCCCTTCGTGACCCAGAATACTGTCATTACCGCCCAGACCGGCCAGAATATCAGGGCCGGAGGTGCCCTCGATCGTGTCGTCGCCCGCGGTGCCGGGGCGTTCAATCGCGCTTTCGAGTGTCAGAGTGAAGGTGGTGGATGCACTCTGGCTGTCGATCTCGGTCGCGGTCAGAAGCAGATCATAGGCAGCAACCTCGGTCAGGGTTTGAGAGGGGAAGCTGAGCGTGCGGGTATCGGCATCCCACATCATCCAAGAGGGCAGGGCCTCGCCCCCTGCCAGCGTCAGGTCATAAGTCAGCGCCACATCGGTGGGATCGGTGAAGACAGAAGTGGGAAAGGCTAGCGAGAAGGAATTGTTGTAGAAATGGGTCAGATCGTCCAGCGGGGCGGTCAGTATTGGATCCAGATCCGCGCCACCCACATGGATGTTGACTGTTGCGGTGGCTGCGCCACCAAACCCGTCTGTCACCTGATAGGTGAACGAGTCCTCGATCGTGTCACCTTCGGCCACAGCGGCCAATGTGGCGGATCCGGTGGGATCATAGGCAACTGACCCATCCGGGTTCAGCGATACCGTAGCCCCAAGGGCCGATGTGCCCGCGACGGACCCGATCGACAGCACATCGCCATCATCGTCATTGTCATTGACCAGCAGATCTGCAGCGGCGATGGTCAGGACCGCGTCTGCAAAGGCGGCCGGATCGTCGCCCGCCGAACTGACGGCAGCGTTCAGCACAGCCAGCCAACCACCCGAATGGCTGCCCAGAGGTGCCGCATCGAACCAGTCCCAACCCAGATAGGTGATCTGCCCGTCACCATAAGGCATGATCGCAACATTGGTGGCGTTACCGGCGGTATAGATTGAGAGGCTGCCGTCAGGCAGGCTGCTGGTCGTCAGACCGGTGGTAGCATTGGCATTGGTTAGCGTGGGCGGTCTGCCCTCGAAGGTCGTGTTGGTGGCATCTGCGGTGATGGACGAAGATCCGTTATGGCTGCCGCTGATGGAAAACCCGAACAGCGTATTGAGCGTCACAGGGCCGTTATGGGACAGCACCAGGCTGCCGCCGCCAGCCACGAAATCGCGGATCGCCTGTTCGCCATCATCAGTCAGCACATTGATCAGACTGCCGCGTTCCTGTTCGGGAAGCACCAGCACCTGCTGGCCCGCCAGCGCAGCAGACAGGCCCACACCATTTACGGCGGTGGTGGTGCTAACGGTATGGCCGAACATGGCCAGCGTTGCCTGCATTGTATCGGATTCACTGTATGCAGCGCCTTCGGTATCCACGACCGAGGCATTGTCAAACACGGTCACATTGGCCGTTGTGAGCTGGGTATGGGCCAGACCGCCAGCGCCGCCCAAAGTGTCGTTAGCGGCAGTGGGCGTGGTGTTGTCGGTCGCGCCAGATGGCAATGCGGTGTCTGTGGACATGGGAAAACCTCGGGAAAAGAACGATTGGAAAAAACGAGCATAAAAATGTTGCTATCAGCTTCGCATGGAAACCGGATTCGCGCAAATACTGGTTGTGCATAACGGCACGTTTCGCCGAAAAAGTGTTGAACCGGCACGCGAAAAAAAACGCGGCACAGGGTGCCGCGTTTCCAAACTTAGACGGAAATGATTTTGAGCTCGTTGTCCTGATACATCTGTTTCAAGACACCACGTTGGAGTTTGCCGCTGGTTGTGCGGGGGATGGCACCGCGCAGAACAAATTCTAATTTGGTGAGTGGTATGCCCAATTCTTGGGTGATGTGGCCCGAGATTTCCGTCCGAAGTGTGCGCAGGTCCTCTTCCGTGCTGTTGCGGTCGACCTCGACAATTAGAAGAACATCTTCCCCTTGAACCTCGCTTGGCACAGAAAAGGCAGCAGTCCGTGCCATGCCGCCACCGCCAACTTTGGCTTCGGCCAAACCTTCCAATTCGTGTGGCATGATGTTCGTGCCATTGACGATCAAAAGATCCTTGATGCGGCCCGTGATATAAAGCTCATCGTCTCGCATGAACCCAAGATCGCCCGTGACAAGCCAGCCGTCCGCAAAGGCCTCGGCCGTGGCTTCGGGATTGTTCAGATAACCGCTGAAAAGGCTGGGCCCTTTAACGCGCACGGCGCCGATTTGCCCATCGGGCAATGGGGCTTCGTCGGTGCCGACGATTTGAACCTGCATACCGTCAATTGGCGTGCCACAGCCGACCACTTCGGTGATGGCACCATTAGCATCTGGGTCGGATTTGCCCAACCTTGGCCCCTTGCGCTTGCCATCCATCGTGACGATGAGAGTGGTTTCCGCCATCCCATAGGCCGAGGCAAACACATCTGGTGCAGCTTTGGCCGGGGCAAAGTGCTCGTTAAAGGCGCCAAGCGTCTCAATCCGGTTCATTTCGGCCCCAACCACGGACATACGCCATGCAGACAGATCAAGATCTGCCACTTTCTGTGCCGTGATTTTGTCGACGCAATGATAGAATGAGAAATTGGGGCCTGCGCTGATGACATTGCCGTCATGAGCCCCAAGTTGGCGCAACCATTCGGCAGGACGGGACAGAAAAGCCTGCGGTGGATAAAGGTGCAGGTTACGCCCGAGAAGCATAGAGCTCAGCGTGGAGAGAAGGCCAAAGTCATGGAACAGCGGCAGCCAGTATACGCCTGTGTCCGGCCGCTCGTCGTCGCCTGGATACATTTCGCTCACGCGCGCATTTGTGGCGTGAATGTTATGTTGCAACGCGCCGTGTGAAATCTGTGCTGCTTTGGGAATGCCTGTCGAACCGCTTGTCAATTGAAGGTATGCCGTGTCTTCGGGTTTGGCGTCTGACACATCGAATGCAATCGGGGTGACTTCTGTTCTGATCTCTTCGGGAGTGCGCACGGTCAATCCGTCCGGCGCATGTTCGGCCTCATCCCGAAGTACGGCTCCGCAAATCAAGAGGCGCGCATCGATACGCTCGGCCAGAGCGAAGATTTTACGTTGTTGATGCTCTCCCGACCCAAGAGAGAAACCTGGTGACGCCGCAACGGGCAAAGCCCCGAGGAAAACCGCGCCCATCCAGCAATCCAGCCAGTCCCACCCGTTTGGCAGGCAGACGATCACCCGATCGCCTTTTTTGACGCCCAGAGCAGCAAACCTGCCGGCTATTCCCTTGGCGGATTCAAGAAAGCCGCGCGTTGTTTTCGTTTCAACAGGCTTGCAGCGTGCGTTGTAGGTGGTGATGGTGGATGTGATTTTGTTCTCTGAACTTTGCATCAAAGCTTGGAGAAGGTTTTTTTCTTGCGTGATTTGCATGCATGTGTTCCAAATTTTCACAAATTTCGAGAAATTTGTCTCTCAATACTTTTTTTGTAAGTTAATTTTGCCGATAATATTATGACTAGTTAACTCTGGTGTAGGCTTGTTTATGAATAGACTCAACAATATAGAAAAACAGGATTAGTTTGGTTTAAGGTAATATTTTTAGAACAATTTATTGCAACAGGTGATGCAAATGGCAAATCGAGAAAAAATTCTACAACTGCTGTCTCAATACGCAGAAGTGCCCTCCATTAAAATGGACGATATGCTTTTTGGAAGTGGTCTTAATTTGAGCTCAATCAGCTTTACAGAATTCGTTGTGGATTTTGAGGATCTCTTTGACATCGACGTGAATATGGAACGTCTTGGGGCCGACGTAAAAAGCGTGGGTCAATTTGTCGAAGTGCTGGAAGATCATCTCAGTTAAGCACGGAATCAAGGCCATAGGCCTTGCAAAACGATGTGCCAAGCCAGCCTAGGCTGGCGTTTGGGACATCGCTGAAATTTGTCTTAGGATGTTGGAAAACGTCTCAACGCCCTGTGCGCCGGATGTGGCGTGTTTGGCGTTAAAGATCATTGTGGGCACCCCGGAAACACCGCGCGATGTCCAAAAGTGTTCCTTTTCGCGAACCGCTTCGGCAAAACGGGCATCTTGAAGAACACTTCGTGCTTCTGCCGCATCAAGACCAATGCTCTCGACAACACCGATCAGGGTGTCCCGATCAGACACGTTTTTCCCGTCTTCGAAATAGGCCGTCAAAAAGGCCTGCTTCAAGTCATGGGTGCGGCCGAAATCCTGTGCCCAATGCAGCAGTTGATGGGCTTCGAAGGTGTTGTAAATCCGGCTGTTGTCACCAAAAGCAAAGGCAATCCCAAGGGATGCGCCAATGCCTTGCAGGGTTTGCCGGGCTTGGGCGGATTGCTCGGCTGTGCTGCCGTATTTGCGCGCAACATGCTCTCGCAGGTCTTCGCCTTCTGGCACCATATCGGGGTTAAGCTCGAACGGATGCCAATAGGGCTCGACCTCGATACCGGTTTCTTGCGAGGCTTGTTTGAGCTGCCGGTATCCCACGATGCACCATGGGCAAACGACGTCAGAAATAATGTCGACGCGGATCGGGGTTGTCATGGCAGGCTCCTGTTGTTGCGCCGCTCAAAGATGGGGCGCGGGGCGCAAGGTTACAAGTCACCATACCGCGAGGTCAGGGCAGGGTGCCAAGCCACAACCAGATCGTCAGAATGGCCAGCGCCGTCGCAATCAACACGGTCGAGGCTGCGGTGCGTTCGGCCCGGCCATAGAGAGTCGCAAACAAATAGGCATTGATCCCCGGTGGCATCGAGGCCGTCAGAACCGCAGAGCGCATCGCATCCGTCCCGAGCCCGTTAAAGCCGCCAAGCACCCAGACGATTGCCGGATGCAGAACAAGGCTCACGGCGCAGCAATAGGCGATCGTGCGCAGGTCGCCTTCGGGGCGATACCGATACAAAACGCCCCCCATTCCGAACAAAGCGGCGGGCAGGGCGGCGCGGGCCATTAGGTCAACAGCGACAGTTGCGGGTTCGGGAAGCGTGATGCCGGACAGGTTCACCACAAAGCCAAGCGAAATCCCCAAAATCAGGGCATTGCGGAACATGGCCTTTAGAACTGTTGGCAAGATCGTTGCAGGAGAGCGGCCGCGCGCCCGCATGATTTCCATCGCGGTGATGCCAACGCCGTAACAAAACGGCGAGTGCACAGCGATAATGGCATAGTTTCCGGACAGCGCGTCCGAGCCAAAAGCCCGCTCTGTTATCGGCAGTCCCAGCAGGAGAGAGTTTGAAAATAGGCAGATGAACCCGATTGCGACGGCATCTTCCCAATCACGTCCAAAGAAAAGACGCGCGCCAAACAGACCTGCGCAGAACGAAAGCAACGCACCGGCATAGTAGCTTCCTAAAAGGACCAGGTCGAATTCCGCGGAAAGGTCCAGATTTGCAATCGCGCGAAACAAAAGGACGGGCACCGCAAAATTGGTTGCAAACCGCATAAGCCCATCGACGTTGGTTTCCGAAAACAAGCCTCGCCAGGCGGCCACATATCCAAACCCGATCACCAGAAAGACAGGAAGGATAACCGTGATCATTGTTTGCATGGGAGTTAGACCTGATAAACGATCTGCATCCCGTCATAGGCTGCACTGATGTGCTCGGGTGTTTCTTCTTCAACGGCGGCGTGGTCGAGGTCGATATGCATGTTGGTCAAAACTGCGCTACGAGGGGCAACCTGTTCGATCCACTTCAGGGACTTTTCGAAATGCGCATGTGTCGGATGCGGTGTCCGGCGCAACGTATCCAGCACCCAACAATCCAGGCCCTGCAATTGCAGCCAGGCATCGTCATAGATTTCTGCGACATCCGGCATATAGCACAGATCGTTGATGCGGAATCCAAGGGCATCAATACTGCCGTGGTTTACCTTGATGGGGGTCAGGGCAATCGGGCCGCCGTCTCCGGTGATTTCGACGTCACCTTTGATCGTATGCATGTCCAGAATTGGCGGATAGGGTGAGCCTTCGGGTTGCACAAAAGCATATCCAAACCGCGAATACAGGGCGTCTTGCGTGGCGCCGTCTGCCCAGACCGGCAGGCGTTTGCGCATGTTAAAGACGATCATGCGCAAGTCATCAATGCCATGAACATGGTCTGCATGGCTGTGCGTATAGACCACCGCGTCCAGCTTGCCGATCCCGGCATCCAGCAGTTGTGACCGCATATCCGGAGAGGTGTCGATCAACACCGTGGTTTTACCGGCGTCGGTCTCTCGTTCGATCAGCAACGAACAGCGTCGGCGCCTGTTTTTGGGGTTGTTCGGATCGCAATCGCCCCAATGCCCGCCAAGGCGTGGCACACCTCCGGATGATCCGCATCCCAGAATTGTGAAGGTTAACGTGGCGCTCATACCGCCTCCGCTGGAAGCTTGGCCTTGGTGAACAAGCGGTCAAAGTTCGCCTGTGTCTGTGCCGCGAAGTCGGCATAACTGAGCCCGAAAACCTCGGCACCGACTTGGGCAGTAAGCGCACTATAGGATGGCTCGTTGCGTTTGCCACGGTGGGGTGGCGGCGCAAGATAAGGCGCATCCGTTTCAACAAGAATCCGGTCCACGGGCGCGGCTGCAAAGATATCGCGCACCTCTTGGCTGCGGGGGAACGTCGCAATGCCGGACATCGACAGGTAAAATCCGAGCTCAACAGCGGTTTTGGCCAGTTCCGGCCCCGAGCTATAGCAATGCATTACACAGGAAAAAGCGCCCTGCGCGTGTTCCTCGGAAAGGATCGCCGCCATGTCTTCGTCTGCATCACGTGAATGGATGATCAGAGGAAGACCGGTTTCACGAGCAGCGGCAATATGAATGCGCAGCGATTGTTGCTGAACGTCCATGCTTTCAGAGGTGTAGTGATAGTCGAGGCCCGTTTCGCCGATACCCACGAATTTGGGATGCCGGGCCAATGAGACAAGGTCCTCAAGCGTGGCCATGGGTTCGTCTGCGACGCTCATCGGGTGGGTGCCTGCCGCATAGAAAACGGGGGCGTGTGCCTCGGCGATGGCACGGACCGATGGTTCGTTGCGCAGGCGCGTGCAGATGGTCACCATGCGCGTCACACCAGCACGCGCGGCACGAGAAATGATGTCGTCCAGCTGACCTTCGAAATCAGGGAAGTCCAGATGGCAGTGGCTGTCAGTGATCTGAGGAATGTCGGTCATGTCTCAACGCGATGCGGTTTCAGTGATCTTAAAAACCGTATCTAGGACAAGTGCGGCAGGGTCAAGGTTGACCGCTTGGCCGTGACGTGTGCGCTCGGAAATCTGTTGTGCAATATCCGCCCAGTGGCGCGCTTTTGTCGGGTTTGGTGAAAGACGCAGCAACACCTCTGCCTCTCCTTTGGCAGCTTCGGGCACGGGCGCGCTGCCGGTGGCGCCGGTGCGCGCGAGTCTCGCCAGAAAGACATCTATCAACGTCAACAGAAGTTCGAATTTGTCGGCGGCACCTCGGGCGGCGGCGGCCTCGGCAAGCTTCATGGCGCGGGGTCGGTCAAGTCCGGGCAGGGTCGCAAAAATACTCACGATCTCTTGGTACATGGGCAAGCCGCCCAATCGCGTCAAACGCACGGCTTCACCGACAGATCCCGCCGACAGGGCAGCAAGGGCAGGGCTTTCACCTTCGGAGGCGTCTGCCTGAACCAGTGCCATGTGCATCATGTCGGCCTTCAAAGCAGACAGGCGCAATTCACGGCACCGCGACCGAATGGTCGGAAGCAACCGCGAGGGTTGATGCGAAATCAGCAAAATGGTGGTCAGGGACGGGGGCTCTTCCAGCATCTTCAAAAGCGCGTTTGCGGCGTTGACGTTCATTTCATCTGCAGCATCCACGATAACAACACGGCGTCCGCCCTCGGTCGATGACATCGTCAAAAAGTGTGTAAGGCCGCGCACGTCGTCAACCGTGATCATGTCGCGCAAACGGCCTGTTTTTTCATTCACGGACCGCGTGATCGAGAACATGCCGGGTTCAGAGCGCGCCAAAAGGCGATGTGACACGGGGTGATCCGGCGAGATGTCCAGCGTGTCGTAAACCGGCGGTGCCTCTCCAAACAAACCGCCGCCCTGATCCATCGGGGTGGCCAGCAAGAAACGCGCAATGCGCCACGCCAGCGTTGCTTTGCCAACCCCCAAAGGTCCGGTCAGCAGCCACGCGTGATGAAGGCGCCCGGAATTGAAGGCTTCTAGAAAACCGGCTTCGGCAGCTTCCTGACCAAACAGACGCTCGGTTTCGCGTGGGTGCGGTGCGCCTTCAACGCGATCTGCCTCGGGCAGGTCGTCGCCACTCATGCCAGATGCGCCAACACGGTTTCGCAGATATCGCGGCTCACATCTTCGATGGGTTGATCGCCATTGATTTTGCGGAACCGGTCGGGGAACTCTTGTGCCAAAGACAAAAAGCCTTTTCGCATTTGTTCTTGCAGGGCCTGACCAAAGTCTTCGAACCGTTCTTCTGATGTCGCACGGGATTTGGCGCGTGCCAGACCTGTTGCGGGGTCCATGTCGATCAGGATCGTCAGATCAGGTTCGCGCCCGATCATAATCGTGTGCAACTGGTCAACGATGGCCCGCAGGTCGCCGCGCGAAAGCCCCTGATACATGCGTGTTGAATCGGCAAAGCGGTCGCACAAAACAATTTTCCCTGTCGCAAGGGCGGGCAGGATCGTACGCTCAAGGTGGTCACGTCGCGCGGCCGTAAACAAAAGGATTTCCGTTTCCGCAGACCAGCGATCCGGGTCGCCCTCAAGAACCAAAGACCGGATTTCCTCTGCACCGGGGGAGCCGCCGGGTTCTCTTGTGGTGATGACTTCATGTCCCGCATCGCGCAACGCATCTGCCAAGTGGCTGATTTGCGTTGTTTTTCCGGAGCCGTCGATACCCTCAAAGGTAATAAATTGACCTGTCACGTTCCGGACGCCTCTTCGTCGCTATTGCCCATCTGGCTCAGCAATACAGTCAGAGCGGTGCGCATGCGAACCGTAAACCCGCCTTGGGCGACGGCTTTCTCGGCCACAAGGGGAACGCGAATTTCCGGCAAACCTTCGGGCGTCACAACCAGATCGGCCAGCTTTTGGCCTTCGGCAATAGGCGCCTCAACGGGACCGTAGTACACAACTTCACCCTTCACGTCGTCTTCGCTCAGCACGGGCCACAAAACATCGATGTCTTGCGCGGGAACCAGCCCGACGCGGTTGTCTTTTCCCATCCAGACCTGTGCTTCTGCAATCCGCTCGCCCTCTCGGGCCAGCTTGGTTTCGGAAAACTGGCGGAAGGCCCAATTGACGATCTGTTCAGAAACCTCGGCGCGGGATGCCGCGCTCTGCAGACCCGAAATGACAAAAATCACACGGCGGTTGCCTTGGCGGGCAGACCCGACCAAACCATATCCCGCTTCGCTTGTGTGGCCGGTTTTGAGACCATCTGCGCCGATGTCGAGGTACAGCAGCGGGTTGCGGTTCTTTGTGTTGCCGGGCGCGCGCCCATCAAACTGAAACTCGGTTTCCGCGAACATAGGATAGAATTCGGGAAAGTCGGTGATCAACAGGTTCGCCAACAACGCAAGGTCGCGCATGGACATACGATGACCCGGTGCGGGCCAGCCGTTGGAATTGGCAAACGTGGAATTGGTCATGCCCAGTTGTCGGGCCCGACGTGTCATCATGCGTGCGAAACCGGCCTCGGTGCCATCGGGTGACAGCGCCTCGGCCAGAACGGCGCAGGCGTCGTTGCCCGACAGGACGATAATGCCTCGCAGCA
Source organism: Shimia thalassica (assembly GCF_001458215.1). Lineage (GTDB taxonomy): Bacteria > Pseudomonadota > Alphaproteobacteria > Rhodobacterales > Rhodobacteraceae > Shimia > Shimia thalassica. The sequence goes on from NZ_CYTW01000005.1 coordinate 24,404, forward strand.
AATCCGCGACTTTCACCTTGTCCGTGGTGTCCAGAAACATAGTCGACCCGCCATAGTTCATGGCGTGTTGCGAAACAGGCAGGCGCTCTTCCATAGACAAGCGGCCTTTGGTGACCGCTTCGAACGCAAGATAAAGCGTCATCAGTTTGGACATGGACGCTGGCGGCAACGCTTCATCTGCGTTTTTGGACATCAAGATGGTGCCTGTGCCTTGGTCCATCACAAAGGCAGCTTTTGCTTTTGTTTCGAAGGCAAAGACCTGTGTGCCGGCCAACAAGAGAACAAAGGCGGCGGTCAGAGTTGTTTTCATGACGCGGATCATGAGGATCTCCTTTGGTTCCTAGTTGCTGACAGCATAGGCGTCGGTAAATCCGGTGGCATGGATCTGTTTGACCAACTGGCTACGTTCAGATTTGCTCGAAGCGGGGCCCACAATAACACGCCAAAAGGTTTTGCCCTTGCTTTCCATCTTCTTGATAAGCGGCACCATGCCAGAATTGCGCATCTGGTTTGCTGCGTTTTTGGCATTTGCCTCGACACTGAAAATGCCGATCTGAATATAAGGCTTGTCGAGCGATGAAGAGGCAGGGACGGGCGCTGTCTCGGATTCCACCGCTTGGATTGGCGCTGCTGCGGCCTCTGCTTCTGCAATGGCAGCTGATGCAGCAGCCAGTGGTTCAAGAGGCTCTGCACTTACATTTTCGGCTTCGGGGATGGCGTCTTGGGCCTCCATCTCTTCGGCAACTTCTTCACGTCGCAGGGCCGTCACGTTCAACTCGACAGGTTGTCCCGCCAACATGCCCAATGCATCTGCTGCGTCGGCGGAAATTTGGATGCGGGGGCCCGGAATTTCGCGTTCGCGCCGGAACAAGGCACCAATGACAAATTTGCCGTTGGACTGGTTACGAATGATGACGCGCTCGGGATCATCCACATCGGGATGCGCCGCCCAGACACCGCCAAGGCTGGGACGTCCATCCCAAAGTCCCGCTTCGGTGACCGAAAAAACCTCTGGCGCTTCGACGTCGCGCTCAACCAGCTTTGTGGTTTGGGTTTTCGCTGCGGGGGCCGTTTCGGTGTTTGGCTGGAAAAGGGAAAAACCTTCGCCGTCTTCACAGGCTGTCAAAAGCGCAAGCGCCGCGACAGCCAACCCCAAGCGATGCGCCGCCGTCAATCGCTGGATCGGAAAAGTAATGGATGTCATGCCTAGCCCTTGTGCCTGTCGAAGTCTCTGCCGTACCAAAGCCGTTCTCCGGCCATTATGAGCGCCGTCCAGCGCCGATTTGGGCCCAGTGTAGCCTCCAGCGTGCATCAAGAAAAGTGGCTGTTATGTAATCGGCAAAAAATCCCCTTTGGACTCTTTAAGAATCATTTCATGCGTTCTAATGAAGAGGCGTCGGAGGAGTGGCAGAGTGGTCGAATGCACCGGTCTTGAAAACCGACGAGGGTTAACGCCCTCCGTGGGTTCGAATCCCACCTCCTCCGCCACCGACCCCGGTCTCAGTTTTCCCTGCAGAATTGGTTGCGAATAGTGGCGACATTTCCGTCGGTTACGCGGGTGTGTTTCGAACTGAGACTCACCGTGGTCTGAATATTCCCGCGACTATCTCAGGCGTCTCAGTTGGCTATTTTTGTCGGTGAGGTTTGGTGGGGATTTCCCTGTTACAGGTCGATTTACAGGGAATTTGGAGGATTTAGATGTATTTTTTGCGAAAGTGGGCCTGATTGCTGCATAAATAACAGAGGCTTACGTGCGATTTCCCTAAGCCCAATAACAGGGAATTTGAAATCAGGAACAGGGAATATTTGGGAACGGAACAGGGATATTTTCCGGGTATCGGGGATCAGCTGATTTGGGTGAAGCCCAACAGGCGTTCCTGGGCTTGCCATTCCATCGGCAACTTGGTGCGTGCAATCGTTTCCAGCGTGAGAGCAACTGGCTGAGTGCCAGACACGATCGCCTGCTGAATTCCAGGCGACAAAAACGCCATCGGAATGATGCGCGTGACGTAACTTTCAGAGACGGAAGTGTTGGTAGAGATTTGTTTGACCGAAACGCCGGTCTTCATCTGTTCCACCCAAGAATGTGCGTTCTTCAGCGCCCGCACCAGTGTTTGATCCGGGTGGGCTCTTTGTTCGCCGACAATTATTTTCATTTCTGTGCCACGTCGGCGGCATTTGAACGGTGTCTCCACCTGCAGAAGGTGTGGACAAAAATCACTTACGTCTGCATCAAGTTTTGTGGACAATTTCGCTTTTAGTGCAGCCGGCGACAATTCGATCTGAAGCCTGCCAGCTGGAATCGTGCCTGAAACGATAAGTGGTGCAACTTCGCTGGCCCCTGAGGCTTCGATGGTTTCTGCCAGGGAAAAGCATGCCTCACTTGCTGTTTTGGAATTGGCAGCGTCTCGCGTGTTCAAAACCGAGTGGCGCTCTGCGGCTCTCCTCAGATGTTTTACGACCGACCTGACGACAGCATCTTCGAAGGGCGGTGTCAAAGGAAACTCGGTTGTGAAGGTCAGGGCAGCGATTTAGCGTGGAAGCATGATAAAACGATCCCCCTTTCGGTACTTCAAAACCAGCCCCGAGATCATCCGCCTGGCAGTGATGCTCTACGTTCGTTTCCCGTTGTCACTTCGGAATGCCGAAGATCTGCTTCATGAACGAGGCATCGATGTGAGCCACGAAACCATCCGTTTCTGGTGGAACAGATTTGGTCCACTGTTTGCCGCCGATATCCGTCGGAACCGCGTCCAAAACCTCCGAACATTTTCTAACTGGCGGTGGCACTTGGACGAAGTTTTTGTGAAGATCAACGGAGAACGGCATTACCTTTGGCGAGCAGTAGATCACGAGGGCGAAGTGCTGGAAAGCTATGTAACGAAACGCCGGGATCGCACCGCGGCCCTTAAATTCTTGAAGAAAGTGATGAAACGCTACGGCACGCCGGAAACCGTTGTCACGGATAAATTGCGCTCATATGGCGCCGCGATGAAAGTTATCGGTATTGAAACCAGGCAGGAAACGGGGCGCTGGAAGAACAATCGCGCTGAGAATTCACATCTGCCTTTTCGACGAAGGGAACGCGCGATGCACCGCTTTCGCCGAATGCGAAGTTTGCAGAAATTCGTCTCCGTTCACGTTTCCGTTTTTAACCACTTCAATCAGGAACGTAGCCTCTCAAAACGAGATCATTTCAAAACCGCCCGTGCCGCCGCTCTCTCTGAGTGGCGTGGTCTTTGCGCGGCATAAAGGACAACTTCACTGGCCTTGTAGAGACTGGTTCGAATTGGTCTGACAGCACCGGGAAATCGTCTATTCACTCCGCGAAGCCCAAATCATCATCGAAAGCTGGAGGAAGCATTACAACACCAAACGACCCCACAGTGCTCTGGGCTACCGCCCACCTGCGCCAGAAACCATCGTTCCGATGGACCAAAGGCCAATCATGCACTAACTTTCAAATTGGACCACTCAAGTGGGGCTGCTCACGTTCGAATGTCGCGTTCTTCGTTCGTCATGAATACTTCCTCCATCCCAAATCAGGGAATTTACAGGAAGTGTCCCGAGAGTCTGTACTTATCTACAGGGAAAATATTGCGACAGATCCCGCCAGCGCAAGTCCAACACAGTTTAATCGGTTCAAATCTTTGCAACAGAACCGTTTCAGAACTCACTCACCCGAAATATGCGCGATTTCTAAGACGATCTCGTCGATATCGCCAAGCAAGGTGAAGCCATCAGAAACATGCTCCAGCGTATACCCAAAGAACGCTTCGCGCACATTCTTTGATGCATCATCATAAGATTTTCTCTGGCTTGTGCTGCGCGTCTGTTCTTCACGGGCCTTGTCAAGAACTGCCATCCAGGTGCTCTCGTCCGGCATGGCTTTGAACATGTTTTTCGCATCTTTAAGCATTCTCAGGCACCTTAGTTTGGCGATCCTCTTATCCCTGATGTATCCACGCGCTTCTGCTCTTTGGTATGCAGGACGATAATAGGCGACATAGGCCCGCATAAATTTGGCCCGCGCGCTGAGCAGGTCTTTTTGATTTGCGTCGTTTGGATCCTCCAGCACAAGTGCTTCAAGACACTTGATTTCTTTTCGTGAAATCTCTTCCAGAATTCGGCCACTTTCGATTGCAGCCGAAAAGAAAACCCTTTCTGAACCGCCATACTGCTGCAAAATGCGCTGGACGTGAAACAGAATGGTTTCGGCTTCATCCAAACTGCCACTGCGTCTCTGAATACGCCCCAACAAGATTAGGTATCGCATGCCATCGTGCGGATAGTCTTGTGTCATGGCATTGATGGCCTGGCTGTTAGTCAAGGTCCGTGCCCAATCACGCAACCTTGTTGACTCTTCGGGACTCTCTTTGACTATCTGTGCGCTAAGACGGTCAATGGCCGAAATATATCTCAGTTCGAGGTCTACGCTGACGGGATCGAATTTCTGAAACAATTTTTTCCGGGAACCGAGATCCGGCAAAACCGCCAGAACCGCGTCACGGGCTCCCTTGAAGTCTTTTCTATCATACTTGATATAGGCTTGCTGCGACTTGATCCGCTTTACCAGATTATAGGCCCTGCGGGTCTTATCGGACTTCGAACCCTTTTTGTTTTTGCCTGCGAGATATCGGCCCGTCTGTTCGAACAGATCCTGTAACGAGTTTTCCAGCTCATCCAGGATGTGCTCCGCTTCTTTGTCCTTGCCGCGTTCCTTCAGTATGACTGCCCGGTCCAGTTGGCCGTACTCATACGTGTATTTCGCACCATCGGCGGGACTAAAGTTTTTGAGCTTTTCAAAGCACTCTTCGGCCTTGTCTAAATCACCGATATCCAGCATCGCCAGACCGCATTGCTTAAGATAGGTCTGTTTTTGGCTGGGATGAAGATACTCGTGTGGTTCGCCCAAAATGCCCTCCTGGCCCAAGATTTGCAGAAGCTCGACATCCAGTTGAACTCCACCAAAGGCCCTGCTCAGCTGGCGGCGGTGATTGTTGATAGACTCCTGATAAAGCCGGGCAAAACAATAGTTCACAACATGACGATTTCGTTCCAGAATGCCGGCAGCATCGCTGGTTGGCGTAGCCGGAAACTTGCCCCGCATGACATTTTTGCTTTGCCAATCCCGCGTGCCATCCACGGACGCGAGAGGTTGCAGTGATCGCATCAAATGACGAAGCGTCTCTGCGACAAAGAACAGCCGGCTGTCCCCCCGAAAGGGCGAGTAAGGAAATTCCAGCTTCAGCATGATTGAGTCATTGCGCGAGTGTGCCAGGCGGCTGGCGACCCGGTGATGGGCAACCGCCCTGTCATGCGGCCTTTCCAAGCGCCATCGATCCTGAATATATGCCTTCAGGCTCAGAGGTATGGAATAGCGATGTCCTTTGTTCTCATTCGGAAGCTCCAAGTCTCTAACGCGCATAACCTGATCATGTTCGACCAGAATCGTGTTTTTGACGAGAGCGGGAGTGGGAACGGGATATTCGAGATCCTTGTCTTCGCATCGACTGAACAAATCCACGTAAACCCCGACCGACGGAACGTTCTGGTAAGCATGATACCCCAACCAATACTTTGCAGTGCTGGCAAACTCCAAAAACCGACTGGGCGGGAATTTTTTGAGGTTTTCGGGCGTTCGCCCAAAAGGCTGCATGCGCTTGTTGCGCCGAGAATCGATGAAAGTCAGGTAATCGCGCATTTCTTGCCGATGCAACCGCACGTCATCGGGCTCGCTGTCCAACTCGCCAACCAGACGATCGTAACCCTGAGTCGGATCAAAGAATGAAAACTCCGCCAGATTGGTCGCGAACAGGGCGCGATGTCGTATGTCAATCGGCCAGACCGGTCTCTTGTTGTAGTCGCTGTAATAGCTCAGCGCCCTTTTCGGGCGCATACCCGCTTCTTCAAGGGTCGCATTGCCACGGATAACGTTAAACCTCTTCCATTGATCATGAAAGTATTCGACCCGCTTTTGTTTCTTGATTCTGCATTTAGAGAACCAGCGAGATGTGTGCGTCTCGCCACCAATTTTTGGCAACACTCTGTTGGTGGTACCCTTACCGAGAGCGCCTTTTGGATTGAACTCTACCGTGTTGCCAACGCAAAGCAGGACGGCGTTACCTTTCTGCCCCGAGTTCAAGCCTTTGGCTAACTCCACGAGGTTGGGCCGTTGGTTCTTCACCCCGGCGAGGTTCAGGTGATAACAATCCCAGGCTACCAGAAGAATGCGATTTTCGGTCAGAAACTGGGCGAACTCTGCGGTCGATGTACCGGTTTGTCCCAACTCCCGCCGTGCCGCCAAAAGGGCTTCGTCAAACTTCGGTCTAACTACCCGCAAAGGGGTGGCGGCCTGTTCTGTAGACGACATCGATCCCGGTCGCAGAAAGACGATTTTGTCGTAATTCCTGCGGATCAAAGCGTTGTGCTGAAGCAGCCATGTAAAAAAGTTTGCCCCGCACAAAGGTTCGGTCGGCATTTGCCAAACCTGCGATGACCCGCGGGCCTCCGATTGCCCGCGGGTCAGACACTCGGCTAGTACCTCCAGCATCTCTCGTTCTTTACTGCCAAGCGCAAACTCATCCAGTTTTGCCGATGTGCCTTTTTCCGAGATATCCACGATCTCTAATAAGTCAATGCCGTTGCCCGCCACCAGCACGTCGTAGAGTGCTTCTGCCGTTGTTGCTTTGGCAATTCCCGGGATCCCGAGCTTGTCTTCCAGCCACTTCTCCAGCGCCGGGCCAGCATATTCAAACGCTTTGACATATGTCTCAACGACCCCTCCGGACGCGGAGTAGTCTTTGAAAAGCTTATTGAGAGTAGTCGAGTGGACTTCCTGAGCTTTCTCGCCGGAAACCTGTGCTTGCCCCTTCCGAATGCTATTTACCTTGTCACATAACGCGGATAGCGTAACGGTCGCTTCTTCGCCTTTGGCGGTCATGCCATTTCGGAAACGATTCACTTTGTATACGAATTTTAACTTGTCAAATATATTCATTACCCGTATTCCCCGCCAACCAGCGTGAATCACACACATACGCGCTTGCCCATGAAAGCCAAAACGGTTTTTTTGACCTTGCCTGAAAACGACAAGATGGCTTCTGGGTTTCCCCCTAAAAAGCAAACCTCGCTTCCTGATTTCTGCTCAGGATAGCCGGTCGACTTCTGGCAAAACTGCTGTAAACAGACAATGACTTCTGGCTGGTTGCTTATTTTTGCGACCTCATTAACTTTTGTTTTATTTGCCAAGTTCCTCTCCGATGTTGGGCTCGAAACCAACGAGGAGAACCACCATGGCGCAGATCACGACAACCGACTCCACCAAGACACGCACCCCTCTTCTGAATGAAAAGGATCTGTTGCGTGCTTCCATTCCGCTGGGTTTCCCCAACGTGGGCTTTGGCTCTGCTCATCCTCATTGTGGTGAACTCCTCCAAGGTGTGACTGAATGCCCGACAAGCCTCGGGCCGCGCTTGGTACGCTGCTTGACCTCATTACCGGTGCCAACCCGCCTTGGTTCGCGGGCGGCGTTTTGCCTCGATCCGAAGCGCCGGGGGGATTTCGCTCCTATTCCGGGGCGCACCGGGATTGAGGTTCATCCCAAGCATTTTTCAAAATGCGAGGTCGCCGCGCGCCTTGTTCTGAACGAGCACGGGCTGCACGAAATGGGCGGCGTCCTGCATGTAGATACCGTGGTCCGCGAGGGGTCGGGACAGGGCTCATCGACGTCCGGTATCGTCGCCACCGAAGAAGCGATCCGCAATGCTGTGAGCAGCCTGTTTGATTGCCGCCTGCCGCCACATCCTGAGACCCGTGCCCGTATTGCCGTCAAGGCCGAGCAAGCCAGCGACGCGATCATGTTTGATGCCAATGCTCCTGCCGTTCTGTTTTCCCATCGAGAAGGGCGGGTTCTCAAGGTTTTCGCCGGCCCCTTGCCCCGCATGACGGTGCTGGCATTCGACACTGACCAGCAAGGCCTGAACACCGACAAGCTTCCTCGTGCCCGCTACAACGCCGATCAGATCGGACAGTTTGCAGCTGCAATCGGCCTCTTAGAGCGCGCCTGCATACGCAACAGCGTCGCCGATATCGGCCTTGTTGCCACGGTCTCGGCCAAGATCAGCGAAACCGCTGTGGAAAATCCTCTGCCCAAGCCCCGGTTCAGCGAGATTCTCGATATTTGCCATGACCATGGCGGCGCCGGCGTTGCCGTCGCGCACAGCGGAACCGTCGTCGGTATGATCTTCGACCCGGCGCTGGACGATCTCGAGATCCGGCTGATTGCCAGCCAGCACGATTTGCGCGCCATCGGTTTCGTGGATCACGACATTTTCACCACCCCTTACTAGCCCTCAGAAACGCAAAGGAATCCAATCATGCGACACGTTCGTACCGAAATCACCCAGGATCACGCCAATATGCGCATCCTTCCGTTGTTTGGCGACACGTTTGGGGCGCTGGCGTTTGGCGTCATGAAGGTTTTGCCGGCCGCGGCCATTCTGGGCAAGGGTTTGCAAAGCGGCGAGATTTCTGCCGATACCACCATTGTCGAAACCACCAGTGGCACGATGGGCTATGGGCTGGCCGTGGTCTGCAACCAGCTTGGTTTGCCGCTGACGTTGGTGGGTGACAGCGGGTTCTCGGCCGAATTCAAGGCCATGCTGGAAAACCTCGGCGCCAAAATCATCATTGTCGACGCTCCGGCCAATGACGGCAACATCCAAGCTGTGCGTATGGCCGAGGTGAAACGCATCCTGGCGGCAGGGAACGCTTTTTGGCCGCATCAGTATAATAACCCGGTAAACCGGCAAGCCTATGCCCCGGCGGCACAGCTGGTCTGCCGTGATTTCGGGCGTGTTGATATCCTTGTTGCGCCCACCGGATCCGGTGGGGTTTCCGGTGGGTTGTCGGCCCCGCTACGGGCATTGAACCCGGCCATGAAACTGGTTGGCGTGGACACTTTCAACTCGGTCTTGTTCGGGCAGAAATTAGGGGCACGCGCGTTGCGCGGGCTGGGAAATTCGATGATGCCGCGTAACCTGCTGCACGAGCAGTTTGATCACGTGCACTGGCTGTCGGCCAACGAAGCCTTCCAAGCCACGCGTAATCTGCATCGCACCACAACCCTGAAACGTGGGCCAACCAGTGGCGCCGCTTACCGGGTTGCCAACTTTTACGCAGAAAAATTTCCCGAAAAGAAAGTGTTGGCCGTCTTCCCGGACGAGGGTCATCGGTATGAAAGCAATGTATACAACGATGCCTGGTTGCAAGCCAACGGCTTTGACGCAGACGACATCGCAGAGGGCCCACATAAAGTGACCCACCCGGTGCTCGCCAAGGGCAGCTGGAGCTGGATCGACTGGCATCGCCGTTCACTGAACCGAGTCCTCAACCCTTCCGTGATTACCGAAGCGGGGATTATGCCATGACCGCCCGTGCAGCCGTCTTCGTTGAATCCAACACCACCGGGTCTGGGGCTGACTTTATCAATTCAGCTATCCGGCTTGGCCTAAAACCATTCCTGTTGGCCAACAAGGCTGACCGTTACGGTTTCCTTGAGGCGATGCAGGACGTCGAGGTGCTTAGTTGTGACACGTCCTCGGATCAGACCATCACGGCGGCGATCGACACCATTGCTGTGGATCATGCTGTTTCGCTCGTGATCTCTACAAGTGATTACTACTTGCAGGCCGCAGCCCGGCAAGCCAAACGCCTTGGTCTAACTGCGCCGGACCCCGACGCCATCGCCATGTGTCAGGACAAGGCCATTCAGGCACAGGTGCTTGCGCACCAGGGGATTGGCGTTCCGACAGATCATGTCACGGTCAACACAGTCGCTGATATCGATGAGGCCCTCTTCAAGGTTGGCCTCCCCTGCATTGTGAAACCCGTCGTCGGCACGGGTAGCATCAACGTGCGGTTGGTTCGCGCGCAGCGTGACGCGCGCGCAATGGCCACCGCCATCCTTGCTGCCAAAGTCAACGATCGTGGCCAGACCGTGCAAAACCGGGCGCTTCTGATGTCTTATGTCGAAGGACGGGAGTTCTCGGTCGAGATCCTCGATGCAGAGGTGATCGGGGTGACAGCCAAGCATCTTGGTCCTTTGCCATATTTTGTTGAAACCGGGCACGATTTCCCCGCGCCGATCCCCGAGAAACTGACCCAGCAACTTGGTGAGACAGCTCAACGGGCTGTCCTGACTCTTGGTTTGGATAAAGGACCGGCGCATGTCGAACTGCGTTATGACGGCGACGCAATCAAAGTTATCGAGATCAATCCCAGGCTCGCAGGTGGGAACATTCCGACCCTGATGCGCCTCGCAACCGGCCATGACATGACCGAAATGGTGCTCCGGTCGGCGCTCGGCCTGTCTCGGCCAAAAGATATTGACGCAAAGGTACATACGGCCCTGCGGTTTATCATTCCCGGCCATAACAGTTGGTTCTCACCCATCGGTAAGCGCGGTCAAATCCGCGCTCAATTCGGCCTAGAGGATGTCACCTACTATCGGCAGTTTCCGGTCAATTTCCGCTGCACCTACGACTTCAATGATCGGCTGGGGCATGTCATCGCGACCGATCCTTCACCAGTCTCCGCCATGACTCGCGCTGACAACGCCATCGTCCACATTTGCCGCTCAAAGGAAAACTAACATGAAGAATACCGGACGTATCGCAACCCTGTTGCACCCCGAAGCCCGGCGGATCGTGTTTAACGACAGCCTGCATGCCGCTGCCAAGGAAAACCTGCCACACTACGCAGAAATGGACCGTGCTCAGGCCGTTATGCTGGCCGAGACCGGATATCTGCACACGGATTTTGCCATGAAAATCATCCGTCAGCTGGATGAACTTGAAGTGACCGACTTCCGTTCGATTGCGGCGCACCCTGCTCCGCGCGGCGAATACCTTGCCTACGAGGACGCCTTGCGAGAGCTGCTTGGAAACACGGTTTCAAATCTGCATCTAGGTCGCAGCCGCAATGACCTGAGCGCAACGCTGCTCAAGCTGAAGCTGCGGAAACCATTCCGGGCGCTTGCGAGCGAGGTTATCCAACTGGTCGAAACTCTGATTGACAAGGCGCGCGACAATCTGGAAACGCCCTTGCCGCTGCACACCCACCGCCAGCCTGCAGTACCGTCGACACTGGCGCATCATTGCGCCGGGTTTGCCACCTGTCTCCTCCGTGATCTCGACGCCATTCTTGCGCTTGCTCCCAGTCTGAACACGTCTTGCCTCGGGGCGGGCTGCGGTGGTGGAACAACAATCGCCATCCGTCCAAAAAGAACGGCCGAACTTCTTGGTTTTGCAACACCGGTGGGCAACTCGATTGATGCAGTCGCCTCACGTGATCTGGTTCTGCGGCTGTTGTCAGCCCTATCCATCTTGAGCAACAACTTGGGCCGAATTTCCGAAACTTTGCTGGGGTGGTTGGGAGACGCAGGTCTTGCCTCGCTTCCAGACGCGCTCGTTGGGTCGTCATCCGCGATGCCTCACAAACGCAACGCATTCCTGCTGGAACAAGTTCAAGGCAAATCAGGAGTCGTTACCGGTGTGCTCATGTCCGCACTATGTGCGTCACAAGCTTCTCCCTTCACAAATTGTGTCGCCGTGGGCACCGAGGCGAGCGGGCAGGTATGGCATGGCGTCGAAACAACGCGGCAAGCGCTGGTCCTGACCCGCCTATGTATAGATGGTCTCGAGGTGAACCAAGACGCCGCTTTCGCCATGATGATGGATCGATATGTCAATGCGATGGAAGCCGCCAACAAGCTGGTCGAAGCCGGAGCAAACGACTTTCGATCCGCACATGCCGAAATCGGCCAGCTTGTAACCCAGGCCGAAGCTGTGCCCAAAACGGAACTGCTGTCGACCCGCAAGGCAGCCAATCTGCCTGTCTTGGAACGGGCTCGGGCGGATCTCACGCCTTCGGCCATCATCCTGGCCGCATCTCATGGCGGTGGCCCTGCCCCGGACGCTGTAACAGCCACGCTTGATGCTTTGACTGCGGCCCTGACTGGCTGCGGGAAACAGGTTTCAGCGCTCAGTACCGGCTGGGATCACGCCCAAAAGCAGCTCTCAGAAGCGATCGCCAAACTCAACATCCACGCCTCATCACAACACGCCTGAACTCAAGAAACAAAGGAGATAACCATGAAACACGCCGTTTTCGTTTTTTGCACCGACCTAAACAAAGATCCTGTCGCCAGCCACGTGCTGTCGGCTCTCGCAAATGAAGTCCAGCTTATCGACACTGAACTTGAAATTGACGGTTGTGCAGTGCAGAAGACCTCGACCCCCGAGGGGAACCGTCTTTCCGTGGTGCGCACCCACGAAGTCGCCAGTCATGACTATGCCCGCTATGCCCCGTTGCTAAACGCGCATTTCAGCGATGCTGACCTGATCGGTCTGGTCAACTGGCATCAGGGCGCGAAGGCCCCCGAAAAAATCTTTACTGTTCAAACAACCGGAGACATGGGCAGCGGGTCATTCAGCCCGGTTGACCCGGCCCTTGTTCGCAGCCTTTTGCTTGCCATTGAGGACAAGCGTCAAAGTGTTGGCCTGGGCGATTTTCACACCCTTATCGAAGCCACTCACTGGTCCGGAGTGCAATATGGGTCCTCCGGGAAAGAGGTGCTCGACATCGCAGCCTCTGTGGTGGACATCGAAATCGGCAGTTACCCGGACGACTGGGCCAATCCAATTGCCGCCAAGGTGCTCGCACGTGCCTTGCCCCATGTGTTCGATCGGGCAAATCAGCCGCTGCGGTCTTTGCTATGTTTCGGCGGAGTGCATTTCGAACCTGGGTTCTGCCAACCGGTTTTTGCCGAAACTGACGGGGCACCCTTCGCAACCAGCCACATTTTGCCAAACCAATGGTTGGTGTCCGAAGGCTATGATCAGCCCGACCGCATTAAGGCCCTGCACGCCTGTGCGGCTTCTGTTACCGGGGGTGTTGACGCGATCGTGTTTCACGACAAGCTGAAGGCCTCCTACAAGGCTATGGCACGCCAGCTTGCCGAAGATCTCGGCGTTCCAGCAGTGTCCCACAAGAAACTGCGCAATCCCACCACACTGACTTTCTAAAGGAGAATGACCATGAGCCTTTCGATTCTCGTACTTTGCTCAGATGGCCCTCACCATGGCTATCTCACGTCCAAACTGTCTTCACGTTTCACGGACCTGCGCATTGTCTGTGAATCTGAGGCGGCCCAGCTGAACAAACTATGGCGGGCACGGCGTTACCGTGACTACACTTGGCGGCGCTATCACGGCCTGCGCCGTCAGGTACTTGGGTTGGACAGCTACCGGCGTTCCTTTTTTGGCGGCTGTTTTTCTACAGTCGCGCCAAACCAAGGCCATGTAACCAACGTCGCTGACATCAATGGCCCCGAAATTATGGCCTGCATCCGGGCAAGGCGCCCGGATGTGATCGTTGTTATGGGTACTTCAATCCTGAAGGGTGATGTGCTTTTTCAAGATATTCCCATTGTCAACATACACGGTGGTTATCTTCCCGATTACAAGGGAAACCATTGTATCTTCTTCGCGCTACTGCACGACCGACCGGACCGAGTTGCGGCCACGATCCACTATGTCGACGCAGGCGTAGATAGCGGCGCCATCATCGATCGTGCCCTGGGTTCCGTTACCCCCTCCGACATCCCCGAAACCCTATACTGCAAAGTCGAACGAGATGCCGTCGACCGCCTGGTTGAACTGCTGCTCAAACTGAGCCGCGGGCATCCGCTCGCGGCCATCAGCCAACCTGACAATGGCCAAGTCTTTCGAACCTGCGACCGAACACCTTGGCACGACCTGCGCCTTTGGTTGTGCCGGGGTCGCCTGTTACCGCCCACAAAGAATGGATGAGGAAAATGCCCGACAACAATCAGAACAGTGACGACGTTCACATTGCCGAGTCCTCCATGGCCTTTTCCAAAAAAACGATGCTGCGTATCGGTCCTGTGCTGGATGTCATCACCAGTGCTGGACGCCAATTTGCAGCGATCGATATCGATGGAATCATGGTGTTCTACGCGCCCCTAGAAGATATCCGAATAGAGCCATGCTAAGCCCGTTCATGTCAGATTGGAACGGCTTGCCGTCGGTTGGCCAACAGCGCTGCCGGTGTTGTCACGTAAACTACGCCGCGTTCAGAGGCCGACATTTGCTCTTAGGGCAGTGTCAGAGCAAATTCACCTTGAGACGGGTAGGGTGGTTTCGTAGCGTCTGTCCATGCCAAAACGCTCCCCTTTTCGATACTTCAAAACGAGCCCCGAGATTATCCGCCTAGCGGTGATGATGTATGTTCGGTTTCCACTTTCTCTGCGTAATGTGGAGGATCTTCTGCATGAGCGGGGTATCGATGTCAGCCATGAAACCATCCGGTTCTGGTGGAACAGATTTGGTCCGTTGTTTGCCGCTGAGATCCGTCGAAACCGTGTCCATAGTCTCCGCGCGTATTCCAATTGGCGGTGGCACTTAGACGAGGTTTTCGTGAAGATCAACGGTGAGAGACATTACCTTTGGCGGGCGGTTGATCACGAGGGTGAGGTGTTGGAAAGTTACGTCACGAAGGGCCGAGACCGTACCGCAGCCCTTAAATTCTTGAAGAAAACGATGAAACGGCATGGGTCGCCGGAGGTCGTTGTCACCGATAGATTGCGGTCATATGGCGCTGCAATGAAAGTTATCGGGAATGCGTCCAGGCAAGAAACCGGCCGCTGGAAAAACAATCGTGCAGAAAATTCCCACTTACCTTTTCGAAGGTGAGAACGAGCCATGCACCGCTTTCGCAGGATGCGAAGTTTGCAGAAATTCGTCTCCGTTCACGCTTCCGTCTCCAACCACTTCAATCAGGATCGCAGCCTTTCTCAAAGAGAGCATTTCAAGCTGAATCGCACCGCTGCTCTCGCTGAGTGGCGCGGTCTCTGCACGGAATAAAGGGCAGTGATGCTGGCCTAGTTGAGACTGGTTCGAATTTGTCTGACAGCACCGCCATAACCTCTGTCTCACAAATCGCTGAAAACTGGCGTTGCAGCGTTGTCAGAGGAAACCGGCTTGAGGCGGGCAAGGTTGCGACTTAGCCTCGTGTCATGACAGCACGCTCTCCTTTTCGCCTTTTCAAGACAAGCCTGTAGGTCATCCGGCGAACGGTGATGATGTGTGTCCGATTTCCGCTTTCGCTTTGAAAATCGGAAGTTTTGCTGCAGAAGCGCGGCACCGATGGAAGCCACGAAGCCATTCGTTTCTGGTGGAACAGGTTCAGTCCCTTGTTTGCATCCTAAATTTGAAAAAAGCAGGCACATCAACTTCGATCTCACTCGAACTGGTGTTGGCACCTCGACGAGGTTTTTGTGAAAGCAACAGCGTCCAACACTATCTTTGGCGTGCGGTTTAACTCGAAAGCGATGTGCCCGAATGTTTCGTCACCAAGCGCCGCGACCACACACCTGCCCCTAAATTCCTAAAAAAAGGCGATCAATGGTATGCCTAACCGTGGGGCATCGTCACCGAAAAATTGCGTTCTTACGGTGCCGCGACGAAGGTCATCGGGAGGGTGGCGAGGCAAGAGACCGGGCGTTGGAAGAACAACCGAGCAGAGAACTTACATCTACCTTTGAGACGAAAGGAACATGCCATGCTCCGCTTTCGCCGAATGCAAAGTCTGCAGAAATTTTTTCTGTCCACGCGTTCATTTTCAATCACTTCAATCAGGGCCATAGCCTTTCGCAAGGAGGCTATTTCAAGCTAAACTGTACCGCTGCTCCTGCTGAGTGAATTGGTCTATGTGCGGGATAAAGGGCAGCATTTCTGGCCTTGTAGAGACTGACTCGAATTGATCTGACAGCCCCTTCCTTTTGTCCCTGCATGCGTGAAGCGGCTCCACCGTATTTGTTCGTGATCTCAGAAGCTTGAGTAAACGCCAAATTCGAACAAGGGAGAATTTTGGGGGCCGGTGACTTTCGTTATCTAGGCTGAATTTGACAAAAAAGCCAAAAAATGCACGATTTTGAGAGAACAGCGTAAGCGAACTTTATTTAGAGGGTTTTCATGGCTGATTTTGACGGAACCGAA
Source organism: Shimia thalassica (assembly GCF_001458215.1). Classification (GTDB taxonomy): domain Bacteria; phylum Pseudomonadota; class Alphaproteobacteria; order Rhodobacterales; family Rhodobacteraceae; genus Shimia; species Shimia thalassica. The sequence goes on from NZ_CYTW01000005.1 coordinate 40,486, forward strand.
ATTGATGATGTCTTTGTAGCGACCCCTTCATCAGATGGTCTTGAAATTATAGGAAACGGAGGGGACGACTCTCTTACAGGTTCCGGTGGCGCGGACTTCATCCGGGGGGACAGTGACACGACCCCAAATGTCGGAGACGATAGTCTTTTCGGATTGGGCGGCAGCGACACCCTCATAGGGGACGGCGGGGACGACTTCCTTGACGGCGGAGCTGGGGACGACTCTCTGATCGCCGGAGAAGGATGGGATACCCTAGGTGGCAGTGATGGCAACGACACCCTCCAGGGCGGACCGGTCAATCCGAACCGCCTTTTGGGGGGCTATGGCGATGATCTGGTTCTGGGTGGTGACGTCCGGGATTCTCTGTTGGGTGGTGCAGGATCTGATACCCTGAGAGGGGGCGGAGGCGATGACTATCTCATTGGAGATGGAGACTACGATCACGACGAAACCAACGACGGTTCAATTCATAATGCCTTTGCTGACAGCATTTCAGGAGAAGACGGTGACGACGCGCTTTTTGGAGGCGGGCTGGACACGTTGGATGGCGGTGCAGGCGATGACGACCTGTACTATTACATATTCGATACGCTCCCGACATTTGACAATATTCAAGGCGATGCAGGCTCTGACGTGTTGTCCATTCGCGGGATCGTACCCGTATCCGGGAATACGGGTGAAAACGCAGTCGGGATGAACCTCGTTCTGACGGACAGTCACGGGATCGAGCGCCTCTTGGTCGACCGGTTCTTTACGATTGGAGGTGACGGTGACGACTTCGTAGATCTGTCCCAGGTCCTCCTGCCGGAGGGAACAAGCGGTACCTTCAGGTTGTTTGATGGCGATGACACGATGCATGGTTCGATGCACGATGACACCATCATTGGCGATTCAGTAGATGACGGCAATACCCTAGACGACGGCGATGACAGCCTGTTCGGCGCCGAAGGCAACGACGATTTACACGGCGGCGCGGGCAATGACAGCTTGTTTGGTGAAGACGGTGATGACGACCTCTATGGCGGGCATGGGGCAGACTATCTGTCGGGCGGAGTTGGCAATGACACGCTACGAGCAGATGTCTCAAACTCTAGTAACCACTTCGGGCATAGCAGTGGTCCGGATGGCCTGAACGACACGCTGGATGGCGGGGCCGGTGACGACGTGCTGTATTCTGGCCAGTATGCGCAGTTGGACGAATATGTCGGTACAGAAGTTTATCTGGGAGGCGAAGGCGAAGATACACTTTCCGTGGGCGGTTTGCGTGGAGACCTGATCCTTGACAGCGGGGCCTCGATCGAAGTTTTGATTGGTAGGATTTACGGCCTTGAATCCGGGATCACAGTCGATTTGAGTGGCTTGTCTGCTACAGGCCAGGAACAGGATTTCCATCCGATTGGGGAGGAATTGGCCCCGTTTGTCGCCGGCGACACATCTATCGCCTCTCTGACAACGGAACGTCAAAACACGCATTCTGTGCTTGGTGCTGGTGCGGACATCATGACCGGCAGCATGTTCAACGACCAAGTGGTTGCCGGTGCCGGGAATGACGTCATTGCGGGGGGCGCTGGGACGGATGTGCTTGAAGGCCGCGAAGGCGACGACTCTCTTGATGGGCAGGATGGTGACGATTTCCTGATCGGGGATCAGGGCAATGATACGCTTGTCGGTGGGGATGGGAATGATCACTTTTACCTGCGTGCAGCCGCAGGGGATCGGGATGTGCTGCGCGGGGGGGAGGGTATCGATACCGTCCATACGAACCTTCAGCTATTTAGCGGCACTGACTATCGCACGATTTCCAGTCTTATCCTGGACGAAGCAGCATCGATTGAACTCCTTGAAATTGGCCATACCGACGTCCGCGCAACCGAAGGCGATGATGTCTTTTTCCTAGGCGATCTCGTCTCGATTTCACATCGCAACCCATCCGACCCCACGGATACGTTCAGGGTTCAGTTGCTTGGCGGCAATGACCGTTTCGAAATTGGCGATGTCGGGGCAACGGGCATCACGGACCAGCAGATTCACGGCGGCGACGGCGATGACCTGATCGATTTCACCGGTGAGGGGCTAAGCGGTCTTACCGGCGCATACCGGACCTATATCCATGGCGAGGCAGGAAACGACACGCTGCGCGGCACGGCGACGGCAGACTTTCTGTCCGGTGGTGAGGGTAACGATGTCATCGAAGCGGAAGCCGGAGATGACAGCATCAATGCCGGATCCGGCGCCGATACGGTTTTCGGGGGCACGGGCGACGACACGATCCGCTCGCAAGCGGTTTCGGGCGAATCCGTTGAACTTGATGGGGGTGAAGGCGACGATACCTTTTTCGCAAGTATTCTGGACGACGCAGCCATCCGGGGCGGTGTGGGTCATGATCGCTTATATTTTGACAATTTTTTTGGATCATTGATTTTCGATGAGACGACTTCGATCGAATATCTAAATATTGACTCAAGTTCTCTGGGTGGCAGTGGCGACGATTATCTGGACGTTGCGAATGTGGCTGAAATAGATACGCGCCGCCCACTCGACTTACCTACCTATGGGAATTGGGATGCCTCTTTCAGGTTCGGGTCCGGGAACGATACCCTGATCGGGTCGCAGTTCAGCGAGATTATCAGTGGCGGCGAGGGTGACGACAGTCTCGACGCCGGTGCAGGGGACGATTTGTTCCTTGCTTACCAAGGACGCGACACCCTGCAGGGGGGGGCGGGTGTGGATACTGTCATACTTGAGTCGCGACCCGAAAGCTCGGGCGGTGGCGCCGTCGACACCTCCGAAGTCTTTCTGGATGCAACGACTTCGGTCGAACGCATCGACTTTAACGCGCAAGCCTTTTTCGGGGCCGCCGCAGATGAGCTGTTCGATTTTGGCGGCGTCACCAATTACATCAGCTATGTGGCCATGGACCTTGGCGGCGGGGCAGATACGTTCGTGGGCGGTGCAGGCAACGATGTCCTGACCGCGGGCGGGAACAGCCGTTTTCTGGATGGCGGCGATGGCACTGACCGGCTGACGGCTGATTTCTCGGCCATATCGAACGATATTATAATGTCGCACGGCGCGCCAGCAACAGCGACAGACTATTCCCTCGCTTTCTCAGGGGCGCCCGACATACGTAACTTCGAACAAGCGTTCATCACACTCGGGTCGGGGAATGACCGCTTTGTTGTAGACGGCAACTCTGAACTGTCAGACAGCATAATCGGTGGGGCTGGTGACGACACAATCGGCGCAGGGTCCGGGGATGCCACCTTGGACGGTGGCGAAGGCACGGACCTTTTGGTGCTGGACTTTAGCGGGTTGGGGTACAATCGCTATAATGAAACGAACACCGATGCTGGCCGGGTGCGTATGTTGCGTGACGAGTCCTCTCGATCCGAGACGAACGCGGCGACCACGCTGAGCGAGCTGTCTTTCATCATCGCCGACAACCGCGTCAGCAACTATGGCGAAACCGGCGCGGATCGTGAAGACCATATCCATGTGACCAATTTCGAACAGGCCAATATCATCGGCTCTCTTTTCGATGACATCCTGACCGGCGGAGAGCTGGATGACACGCTGATTGGCGGCGCGGGCGATGATATTCTGCGCGGCGGTGGTGGTGGCGTGGACAGCATCGACGGCGGCAGCGGGAACGACCAGATCTGGGCAACGCAATTCGGCACGCTGAGCGGTGGCGAGGGTCACGATTTCCTGAGTCTGGACCTCAGTTGGGCAGCGCAGGTCACGGCGGCGGATGCAACCGGTACGGTGGATGTGGCCGGTGCGAGCCCAACACAGTTCTCGGGGTTCGAACATTTTCAGGTGACGCTTGGGGCGGGGGATGACCTGTTCGCGGTCTCTCAGAATGCCGAGATTGCCGACACGATCATCGGGGGCGCCGGAAACGACACCATTCTAGGTGGAACAGGCGATGACTCGTTGGATGGTGGCGACGGCACGGACCTTTTGGTGCTGGACTTTAGCGGGTTGGGGTACAATCGCTATAATGAAACGAACACCGATGCTGGCCGGGTGCGTATGTTGCGTGACGAGTCCTCTCGATCCGAGACGAACGCGGCGACCACGCTGAGCGAGCTGTCTTTCATCATCGCCGACAACCGCGTCAGCAACTATGGCGAAACCGGCGCGGATCGTGAAGACCATATCCATGTGACCAATTTCGAACAGGCCAATATCATCGGCTCTCTTTTCGATGATATCCTGACCGGTGGGGAACTCGACGACACGCTGATTGGCGGTGCGGGTGATGACAGCCTCAGAGGAAACGCCGGCACGGATCAAATGGAAGGTGGCACTGGCAATGACACGCTGCTGGCCGGAAATGGCGACGACAGTCTTAGAGGGGGTGCAGGCAATGACTCTCTCGTTGGTGGCGAAGGACGGGATACCGCATATTTTGATATCAGCAGTTTAGATGCGGTCGTCTCTGTGGTGGATGGGGGTTTGCAGATTATCTCAAGCCTCGGGACCGATTTCGTTGATGCCTCTGTAGAGATGATTAGCTTCTCTGATCGCGTTCTGAGCTTTGTTGAAACGATTGGATTGTCTGACCTTCTGTTGAATGGAACGGCTGGTCCAGACACGCTTGTGGGTGCCGGAGGCAATGACACCTTGCTTGGGGAAGATGGTTGGGATGTTTTGCGTGGACACGAGGGCGATGACAGCCTGCGCGGGGGCGATGGCAATGACACATTGGTGGGCGGCGACGGTGACGACATACTGATTGGTGGCGATAGTGCGGATGATCGGCGCGACGTGATTTACGGTGGCGCGGGGAATGACTCAATTGATGGCGGCTATGGTAATGACGAACTGCGCGGAGATGCCGGCAATGACACAATCGCAGGCGGCTTTGGGGCCGATACTGTCATTGGGGGCGCAGGCGATGACACCCTGACAGGCGCGGCTTTTGGTGATCAGATCTTTGGCGGAGATGGTGGCGACTTCATCAATGGCGGTTTTGGCTATGACCTTATGAATGGCGGGGCAGGGGCAGACAGGTTCTTCCATCTCGGTATTGCCGACCACGGGTCTGATTGGGTTCAGGACTACAACGCTGCTGAAGGCGATGTATTGCACTTCGGCAATGGGGCGGAAGTGAGCAACCAGTTCCAGATAAACACAACCCATACTGCAACGGCCGAAGGAGAGCGTTCTGGTGACGATAATATCGAAGAGGCCTTTGTGATCTACCGCCCGACAGGACAAATCATGTGGGCCTTGGTGGATGGGGCTGGGCAAACTGCGATCAACCTTCAGATCGGGCAAGATGTGTTCGACCTGCAGGCATAGATAAGCTGGCTTGTTCATTTGAAAGGCCCGCCAAGTATTAGAACTTAATCTGGACTACCACATAAGAGCCGATCCCTTGCCCCTCTCCCGAGACACTCCATCTCAGGGGGATTAAGCGATCCTTCGCGCCAGGTTCATCCTGCTCTTCTATCGCATGTTGTCTGTTCTGGGTTGTGCTTAAGGACAAGTAAATAGGGACAAAAAATGGACGATACCCCATCAAAGGTTCGAACCATGTTCCGAAAGTACCGATCGAAGTATCACCGTTCTTCCGCTGGCCCTCGCGATGCAGTCATGCAGGTCGTCGGCTACGCCAAAAGACAGGAAGCTGTGCGTTGGCTGAACAACCAGGCTGAGAATTCACATCCGCCGTTTCGTTGACAACAACACGCCATGCACGGCTTCCGTCGTAAGCCAAGTGTGCAGAAGACTTGCCCTATTCACGCGTCCGTTTTCAATCACTTCACACTGAACCGCATTTCTGCTCTTTGTGAGTGGTGCGATCTTTGGGGCGCGTGATGACAGCTTTAATGGCCGAGGTCGGACGGGGTTGAATACGTCTGACAGCACCCCTTTCTGGGTCAAAATTGTGAACTATTTTGCCCTTGGAAAAATAATTATTGTGTAGCCAAATTAATTTTCTTAGAGTCCGACTGCGTGATGCCTGATTTTGGCGGAACGTCATCTGCAAGCCTGCACGACATGCGGCAAACACTGGGTTGGGGCACTTCATGACGACGAAGCAATGGCTCCGGAAAATCAAAAAGACCGTCTTTGCCGAATTCTCTTCAGGAAAAACAAATACAAATGCTTGCGGACAACACTTACTGACAGCGAGGAAACCATGAAAAAGACAACTACAATCCTAGCGGTTGCGGCGCTCATGTCGTCAACGGCTGTGGTGAACGCCGAAACCCTTAAATGGGCACGTGCGGGTGACGCCCTGACATTGGATCCGCACTCGCAAAACGAAGGCCCCAGCCACACCATGCGTCACCAGATGTATGAGCCGCTGATTATCCGCGACACCAGTGGCGCGTTTGTGCCAACTCTGGCAACCGACTGGGCCCCGAGCGCCGACAATCCCAACGTCTGGGTTTTTAATCTGCGCAAAGGCGTGAAATTCCACGATGGAGCGGATTTCACCGCCGAAGACGTGGTGTTCAGCTTTGAGCGTGCGAAACAGCCGAACTCGGACATGAAAGAACTGATCGGTTCGATTACCGCGGTGCGCGCCGTTGATGACCACACCGTTGAAATCGAAACCGAAGGTCCAAACCCGATCCTGCCGTCGAACCTGACCAACCTGTTCATGATGGACAAGGGTTGGACCGAGGCGAACAACACCGTCAATGTTCAGGACTTTGAAGGTGGTGAGATCACCTATGCGACCACCAACGTGAACGGCACCGGCGCTTACACGCTGGTCAGCCGCGAGCCTGATGTGAAAACCGTCATGGCACGCAACGAAGCCTATTGGGGTCGCAACGATTTCCCGATGGAAGTCAGCGAAATCGTTTATACGCCGATCCAGAACGCTGCGACCCGCGTTGCCGCGCTTTTGTCAGGCGAAATCAATTTCCTTCAGGATATGCCGGTGCAGGATTTGGCACGGGTTGACGGAACGGATGGTTTGGTTGTCAAACAGGCGCCGCAAAACCGCGTGATCTTCTTTGGGATGAACCAGGGCGCAGATGACCTCGAGGCCGACAACATTGAGGGCAAAAACCCGCTGGCTGATGTGCGTGTCCGCAAGGCGATGTCGATGGCAATCAACCGTGACGCCATCCGTCAGGTTGTTATGCGTGGCCAGTCCCAGCCTGCAGGCATGATCGCACCGCCGTTCGTGAACGGCTGGACTGCCGCGATGGACGGCGAAAGCTCGACCGATCTGGAAGGCGCCAAGGCGCTAATGGCCGAAGCCGGTTATGGCGACGGGTTCTCGATCCGTCTGGATTGCCCGAACGATCGTTACATCAACGACGAACCGATCTGTCAGGCCGCCGTCGGCATGCTGGGTCAGATTGGCATTACCGTGAACCTGGATGCCATTCCCAAGGCACAGCACTTCCCCAAGATCGTCGAGGGCAAGACCGACTTCTACATGCTGGGCTGGGGTGTTCCAACTTACGACTCGGAATACATCTTCAACTTCCTTGTACATGGTCGTGAAAGCGACATCGGGACCTGGAACGGGACTGGCTTCAATGATGCGGACGTAAATGCCAAAATCAAGTCGCTGGCCTCTAACACTGATCTGGACGCCCGAAACGCGGATATCGCCGCCATCTGGCGCGCTGTTCAAGATGAACAGCTCTACATCCCGATCCACCACCAGGTGCTGAACTGGGGTATGGGCGAAGGTGTAGGCATCGAGGTTGATCCCGAAGATCAGCCACGCGTCAAATACTTCACCATGAAGTAAACCGATCTGGGTCGCCTGCCTGTTGCGGGCGGCCCGTTTCTGTCGGACGGCGTTCGGGGTCTTCTCCCCGACACCCTTCCTTGATCCGTCAATTCACGCGTGACCTCGCGCGTTCTGGCACAGGAAAGTCCCTGCGATGTTGCCATTCATCCTGAAACGCGTGTTTCAGTCCATTCTGGTTCTGGTCATTACCGGCGCCATTGCATTTTCCATGTTCACCTTTGTGGGTGACCCGATTGACAACATGCTTGGTCAAGAACGCACGTTGGAGGATGTTGAACGTCTGCGTGCGCGGTTGGGCCTCGATCAACCGGTTCCTGTCCAGTATTTCAAATTCCTCAACGAAGCGGCCCATGGCAACTTCGGTGTCAGTTATCGTCAGGGTCGCGAAGTCTCCGAGATCATCATGGAGCGCGCGCCCGCTACGCTTGAACTGGCTGCGCTATCGGCGATCTTTGCCGTCGTGATGGGCATTGCGCTTGGCGTGTTTACCGCCATTCGCCGCGACGGGTTTGCCGCCCATTTCATTATGTCCGTTTCCTTGATCGGAGTGTCCTTGCCGACCTTCCTGATCGGTATTCTTCTGATCTATCTGTTTTCAGTCGAACTCGGCTGGTTGCCCAGTTTTGGCCGAGGTGAAGTGGTCAAGATCGGTAGTTGGACCACCGGTTTCCTGACTGAGTCCGGTCTCAAGGCACTGGTCCTTCCGGCGATCACGCTGGGTCTCTATCAAATGACCCTCATCATGCGGCTGGTGCGTTCTGAAATGCTCGAAGTGCTGCGTCAGGATTATATCCGCTTTGCCCGTGCACGCGGCCTGAGCGATCGGGTGATCAACTTCCGCCACGCGCTCAAGAACACGATGGTGCCGGTGATAACCGTCATTGGTTTGCAACTGGGGGCGATCATCGCCTTTGCGATCATCACCGAAACCGTCTTTCAATGGCCCGGCCTCGGGCTTTTGTTCATCAACGCAATTCAGTTCGTCGATATCCCTGTCATGGCCGCATATCTGATGATGATTTCGGTGATGTTCGTCGTCATCAATCTTCTGGTCGATATCCTCTATGCCTTTATCGATCCACGCTTAAGGGTGAGTGCCAAGTGACCGATCAACCCATTTCTGCGCAAAAAGACCCGCAAGCCGCGCCGCCGTCCCGTCTGCGTCGCGCGCTGGACAGTGATTTTTATTACGCTTTCCGCCACTCGCCCGTCGCGATGGTGTCGGCCGCTGTGTCACTGTTGCTGATCCTGTCGGCGGTGTTCGCGCCGTTGATTGCGACAACCAACCCGTTCGATCCCACGTCACTGAACCTGATGAACGGGTTCACACCACCGATGACGCCGAATTCCTTTACCGGCGAGACCTTCCTGATGGGCACCGACGATCAGGGGCGGGATGTGTTTTCAACCATCCTCTATGGCATGCGCATCTCGCTGTTCGTAGGCTTTGCCGCCGTGCTGTTCGCGGTGGTTCTGGGCATTTTCCTTGGTCTGCTGGCCGGATATTTCGGGGGCTGGATTGACAGTTTCATCATGCGCGCCGCTGACGTGCAGCTGACCTTCCCTTCGATCCTTGTTGCGATGCTGATCTTTGGCATTGCCAAGGGCATCACCCCGATCGAACACCGCGATCAAATGGCGATCTGGGTGCTGATCCTCGCCATTGGTCTGAGTGATTGGGTCCAGTTTGCCCGCGTTGTGCGCGGCGCGACGCTTGTCGAAAGAAACAAGGATTATGTGTCTGCGGCGCGGCTGATCGGGCGCAGGCCTTCTGCGATTATGCTGCGGCATATCCTGCCCAACATCCTGTCACCGGTCTTGGTGATTGCGACCATCTCTCTTGCGCTGGCGATCATTGCCGAGGCGACGCTGAGCTTCCTTGGGGTCGGTGCGCCACCCACACAACCCTCGCTAGGGACGCTGATCCGTATCGGCCAAGGTTACCTGTTTTCCGGCGAATGGTGGATCCTGTTTTTCCCTGCCTGCACGCTACTGGCCCTCGCACTGAGTGTGAATATGCTGGGCGACTGGCTGCGTGATGTATTGAACCCGAGGCTGAAATGACCGAACCCGTATTGTCCATCCGCAACCTGACGGTCGAAATTCCCACCCGCCACGGGCTGTTCAAACCTGTGAAAAACGTCAGCTATGACATTCACCCCGGCGAAATTCGTGGTGTTGTCGGCGAAAGTGGCGCAGGCAAGTCGATGACGGGCAATGCCGTTATCGGGCTTTTGGATGATCCCGCGCGCGTCGCCTCCGGAGAAATCTGGCTAAAAGGGCGCCGCATCGATAACCTCAGTCCCGAGGAACAGCGCGCCATTCGTGGCCGCGAGATCAGCATGATCTTTCAGGATCCCCTGACCTCGCTCAACCCGCTGTTCACCATCGGCGAACAGTTGGTCGAAACCATTCAGTTGCATCTCAAGGTCTCTGCGACCGAAGCACGCGAACGGGCGCTTGCCCTTTTGGATCGGGTGTCAATCCCGGACCCCAAGACGCGGTTTGACCAGTATCCGCACCAGTTTTCAGGCGGTATGCGCCAGCGGGTTGTGATCGCGCTTGCCCTGTGTTCCGAACCTTCGGTCATTGTCGCCGATGAACCGACGACTGCGTTGGACGTGTCCATTCAGGCGCAGGTATTGGATCTGATCAAGGAACTGGCCTCGGAAACGCAGGTTGGGGTGATCCTTGTGACTCACGACATGGGCGTCATTGCCGACACGACCGAGCAGGTTACCGTGATGTATTCGGGCGAAGTTGTCGAAAACGGGCCAACCGATAAGGTACTGAGCGCACCGGAACATGAATACACGAAGTCGCTGATCTCGGCCGTGCCACGTCCACAGGTCAAGCTGCACCGCTTTCCGCAGGTCAGTTATGGGGGCCGTGAAACCACCTTCAAGATCGAAGATCTTGCCCGCAACTGGCACAAACCAGAGCTATCCAAATCCGGCAAGCTGGTCGAGGTCAAAGGCATCACCAAGAAGTTCCTTGAAAAATCGGCTATTCTGCCGTCGCGCCGCACATATTTCACAGCGGTGGATGATGTGTCGTTTGACATCAAGGATGGCGAGGTTTTCGGCCTTGTCGGCGAAAGTGGATCGGGTAAATCCACCGTTGCGCGTATGATCGGCACGCTGTTGCCGGTCGATGGTGGCCAGATTCATTTCGATGGTGAAGACGTGACCGCCATGTCGGCCGAGGACATGGCGAATTATCGCAAACAGATCCAGATGATTTTCCAGGATCCATTCTCAAGCCTGAACCCGCGCATGAAAGTGGAAAGCATCGTGGCCGAGCCGCTGATACATCACAAACTCTTGCCGCCGGATCAGATCAGCGGGCGCGTGCATGAATTGCTGGACCGTGTTGGCCTGACAAGGGCTGCGGCAAACAAGTATCCGCATGAGTTTTCTGGCGGACAACGGCAGCGGATTTCGATTGCTCGCGCCTTGGCGACGCAGCCACGGTTCCTGATCTGCGATGAACCCACCAGCGCACTGGACGTGTCCATTCAGGCGCAAATCCTTAATATTCTTAAAGATTTGCAGGAGCATCTGGGCCTGACCATGTTGTTCATCAGCCATGATCTTCCTGTAGTGCGCCAGATGTGTGACCGCGTAGGCGTGATGAAACAGGGCCAGTTGATCGAGGTGCAGGACACCGAAACGCTCTTTGCCAACCCCAAGCAGGATTATACTGCGCAATTGCTCGATCTGATGCCCCGTCTGGCGCAGTTGTCGAGTTAAGAGAATGCGTCGTTTTTACATACCCCTAATTGTCGGCATAGGCCTTACCTATGCCGACTTGAAACAGGGGTAACACGATGGCATCCGATCAGATCGAACAGGCCAAGCTGGGCAACTTGATCCGCAAGTGCAGGCAGAAACGCAGGCTGACCTTAAAAGAGCTTTGCGACAAGGCCGGTGTGTCCGTCGGCTATCTTTCACAGGTTGAGCGGGGCAATGCCACGCCTTCGCTGGGAACCTTGGCACAGATTGCCCGCGCGCTTGATCTCGGTCTTGATTACTTTGTGACCCGTCCCAAACCGGGGGATGCCGTCTCTTATGCCGACCAGCGGCGCAAGTTCTCGATTTCGGATACGGGTGTCACCTATGAGGCGCTCAGCACCGAGTTTCCCGGTCACGAATTGTCGGCCTTCATCATGAATTGCCCCCCGGGATTTCAGTCCGAGACGTTTCAGCACGAAGGTGAAGAGTTCATCTATATCCTGAGTGGGTCGATCGAAAAAAGTCTGGATGGCGAAACGTTTACCCTGCGGGAAGGTGACAGCCTGCATTACAACGGAATGACACCGCATGCGTGGAAAACTCTGGGTGACACGCCTGCGCGCATGCTTTGGACCGGCAGTTTGGTCGTCTTACAAGGCGCACAGAACGGCCGGCTTCCCGGCCAACGCAGCTAACCCCACCCAAAAGAGTGCCACCTAGGAGAGGTTTTATGACTGATATTGTTGAAAACAGATTGTCACGGCTGCGCACATGTATGGTCGAAACCAACACCGATCTGGTGGCTCTCGGTCCGGGAAGCCATATGCAATGGCTCTTGGGATTGAACCCGCATGGCGACGAACGCCCGGTTATGGCAATTGTAACGGCCAGCCATGTTGGCGTGCTCATGCCGCTTTTGAACGCAGAGGCATCGCGCGCCCAATGCGCGGACGTTCCGTTTTATGAATGGAGCGATGCCGACGGTCCGCTGGGGGCTCTTACACAGCTTTTGTCCGAGGCAAATGCCACTGGTTCTGGCCTCAATATCGTGCTGGACGAAATGATGCGTACTGACTTTTCGTTCCTTCTGCTCGATCAGCTTGACGCCCCGACCCACCGCTTCACACTGGATACGGTTGGCCTCTTGCGCGCTCAAAAAGACGACGGGGAACGCCAGCTTTTGAAAGACAGCGCGCTTTTGAACGATGCGGCCTTCGAGCGGGCGTTTGATGCCCTGTGCACGGGTATTACGGAACTCGAAGTGCGCGACATCATTGTCGAGCACTACCTGTCAAACGGGGCCGAACCCGCGTTCTGCATCGTCGCCTTCGGCAAGAACGGTGCCTATCCACACCACCACACAAGCGCGGCCACCTTGCAGCCCGAAATGGCAGTGCTCATTGATGCCGGTTGCCGGTTGCGGGGCTACCCTTCGGACATGACACGTTGTGGATGGTACGGGGATACACCCGATCCACGGTTTACTGAGATCGGCTCCATTGTTGAACAAGCGGTGCAATCGGCAGAAACCGCAGCCGTGCCCGGCGCTCTGTGCAGTGACGTCGACAGGGCGGCGCGCGGCGTGATCGAGGCCGCAGGCTATGGTCCGGAATTCCTGCACCGCACGGGGCATGGTCTGGGCGTTGACGTGCACGAACCCCCCTATATTGCCGCCAACTATCCTGAACCTTTAAGGGCGGGTAACGTGTTTTCCATTGAGCCGGGCATCTACTTGAATGAAGAATTCGGTATCCGGCTTGAAGACGTGGCCTTCTTGGACGCCGACGGTGTCGCAATTCTGTCTGACATGCCCCGCACCCTGCGCATGCTGCCGGTCAAAAGCTAAAATCACAATTGAATTTGGAGGCAGAGGGATTGAAGCCAGACCCAATCCGGATGGCGTTGTTTGTAGAATCTTGGTTGAAGCGGGCAGGGTGGTCTTCTCGTTTTGTCCGATCACCAAACTCTCGCCTTGGTCGCAAATGTACCGCCGCCTCAACCTTTCAAGAGAGATTTCAAACAACGATAGCACGCACGACTGAATGTGCTCGATTTCTTGTACCCTAGGGCCCGTCCGCGATGGATCATGGAAGGAGCGCTGTTTCAGCTCGGTCAAGACGATGGTGCCGCCATCACCGGTTTCTGACCGGGTCGTTTGGACACAGTATTTGCTTCACAGATCTAAAAGCGAAAGGCGCAGCGGCACGCCCCACTGACAGCCCCAATCGATCTATTTGTAAGTCTCGCCCAGAGAGGCGATGCCATTCAGCTTTAGCAAACGCTTGTTCGAAGAAATGATCCCCAAAACAACAATCGTGACCAGATAGGGCAGGCTTGTCAGGATCTGCGACGGGATCGACAGGCCAGCGGTCTGTGCCGCGATACCGGCAAGCGATACTGCGCCAAACAGGCACGCTCCGAGGAAAACCCGTCCGACCATCCATGTCCCAAAGACAACCAACGCGACCGCGATCCAGCCCCGTCCCGCGATCATGCCGTCCGCCCATAGCGGCGTATAGACCGTCGAGGCATAGGCACCTGCAATACCTGCCATCAGGCCGCCAAAGGCCACAGCGCCAATCCTGAGCGCGAATACGGAATATCCCAGAGAATTGACGGCTTTGGGGTTCTCTCCCACAGCGCGCAACAGTAATCCGGCCTTCATCCGCGTCAATGCATACCAAAGTCCGGCAGATGTCAGGATTGCCAGCCAGACCACGATGTCCTGCGAAAACAAACCGCCGATGACCGGAATGTCAGACAGCACAGGGATCGATATCTTGCTGATCCCCTTGATGGTGTAGCTTTCATAAGGTTTCCCGAAAAAGGCCGACAACCCAAGGCCCAAAATGCCGATGGCAAGCCCTGTGGCCACCTGATTGGCACGAAGCCCCAGCGCCACAAACGCAAACAGCAAAGACAGCAAGACACCGCCAATGCCCGCGACCAGAAAGGCCAGGATATGACCGCCACCATTGTAGACAATGATAAAGGCCAAAGCCGCACCAAAGGCCATCATCCCTTCGACGCCGAGGTTCAGAACACCTGATCGCTCCGCAACCAGTTCGCCCAAAGCCGCAAGCAAGAACGGGGTCGCGGCGGCCAGCATGCCGGATATGATGAACTCAATCGCATTCATGCGCCTTGCTCCCCATGGGGCGTTGGCCATTCCAAACGATTGCGAACAAAGGTCGCCAGAATTAGATAGGCGAGAAGCAGGCTGCCTTGAAAAACGTGAACGGCCGCAATTGGCAATCCCGCGGTGACCATGGCGTTGTCCCCGCCGATATACAGAGTTGCCATCAGGAAAGACGACAGCACAATGCCAATGGGGTGAAGCCCGCCAAGATAGGCCACGATGATCGCGGCATAGCCATAGCCGGTCGAAATCGAACGCTGAAGCTGCCCGACGGGGCCTGCAACCTCGGCCGCCCCTGCAAGACCGGCCGCAAAGCCCCCGATCAGCAATGAAATCCAGATCGCTTTGCTTTGCGAAAATCCTGCATAGCGCGCGGCACGTGGGGCCAGTCCGCCAACCTCAAGCTTGTATCCGGCAAAGCTGCGTTGCACGAAAAACCACGCGACCACGGACAGCGCCAGCGCCAACAGCAACGAGACATTCACGCGCGTTCCCGGGATCAGGGTGGGCACCATGGCATCCAGTGGAAACATCACCGATTGCGGGAAGTTGAATCCCATCGGGTCTTTCCACGGTCCCAAAAGCAGATAGTTCAGAACCTGGATCGCGACAAAGGACAGCATCAGCGATACGAGAATTTCATTCGCATTCAACCGCACCCGCCAGAAAGCGGTGATGCTGGCCCAGCACAGGCCACCCAATGCCCCAAGCAGCAGCATAAGAGGCCAGACCCAGACGCCCGTGATGTTTGGATACCAGACAGGGATCGCCGAGGCGAAGATCGCCCCAAGCACAAACTGGCCTTCGGCACCGATGTTAAACACCTTGGCGCGAAACCCGATCGCCAACCCTTGGGCAATCAACAAAAGAGGGCTGGCTTTCAACAGCACTTCCGAAAACGAATACATGCTCAGGAACGGCTCGATCAGCATGGCATGCAGGACAATCAAAGGGTTTTTGCCGAGCATCCCGTAAAGCACGAGATTGGTCAGCACGGCCAGTCCAAGCGCGGCAAAAGGGGCGATCAGCATCATGGGCATGGACGCCCGTTCGCGCCGAACCAGTCGGGGCAATTTTGACAAAGCAAGACCCATCACGCGACATCCTCGGCCGAAGAGATCATGTGCCGCCCTATGTCTTCGGGCTGAATCTCGCTGGTCTTGAAACGCGGGCTCAATCGGCCTTGATTGAGAACTTGAATGTGATCACTCAGTTCAAACAATTCTTCTATCTCCTCGGAGATGACCAGAATCGCGCAGCCTTGGTTGCGCAGCTCGATCAAACGTTTGCGGATGGCCGCAGAGGCACCGATATCCACGCCCCAGGTTGGCTGGTTGACGAACAGCAGCTTCGGCTCGAGCATGATTTCGCGGCCCACGATGAATTTCTGCAGGTTCCCGCCAGAAAGGGCGCCTGCCTCGGCTTCTGGTCCCGGCGTGCGCACGTCATAGGCCTCGATGCACTCGTTGGTAAAACGCGTGGCCTTGGAGAGATTTACCATGCCGCGCTTGATCAGACCCTTGGAATGGGCCGTCAAAAGGCTGTTTTTGGTCAAAGACAGCTCGGGCACAGCGCCTTGGCCCAGACGGTCCTCGGGGACAAAGGCAAAGCCCAGCTTGCGTCGCGCAGCGGCGTTCAGGGTGCTGACGTCTTGCCCCATCATAACGATTCTTTCGCCTTCTGACGGGGGCAGAACCGTTTCGCCGGAAATCAATTCGGCCAGCTCGCTTTGTCCATTGCCCGACACACCGGCAATCCCGAGGATTTCCCCCTCGCGGACCTGCAGGGAAACATCATGCAGCGAAACGGCAAACGGGTCTTCCATGATGTGGGTCAGGTTCGCCAGTTCCAGCTGTTTGAGACCACGCGGCATCGGTTTCGCGGGTATGGTTTCGGGCATATCGCGCCCGATCATCATCTTGGCCAGTTCATGGGTGTCGAAATCACGCGGCGACACGTTGCCGGTCACATGCCCCGACCGCAGAATGGTCGCGTGGGTACAGATTGAGCGGATTTCTTCCAGTTTATGAGAGATAAACAGGATGGAAACTCCCCGCTCGGCAAGGCGGCGCAGCGTTTCGAACAGCAGCTCAACCGACTGGGGCGGCAATACCGACGTGGGCTCATCCAGGATGAGCAGTTTGGGATCCGCCATCAGACATCGAATGATTTCGACGCGCTGGCGTTCGCCCACCGACAAGGAATGGACATGGCTGAGCGGGTCAACCTTGAGGCCGAATTCTTCACCAAATTGAATGATCTTGTCGGTCAGTTCTTTTTTGGTTCCGGGCACAACAAGCGAGACATTCTCGACCACCGTTAGGGTTTCAAACAGCGAAAAGTGTTGAAACACCATACCGATGCCCAGCTTGCGCGCCTCTGACGGCGATGCGATGCGCCGCTTTTCACCTTGCCAGAAGATCTCGCCCTCATCGGGGCTTTCGACGCCATAGATCAGTTTCATCAGCGTGGATTTACCCGCGCCGTTTTCACCAAGGATGGCATGAATCGCGTTAGGCGCCACGTCCAGGTCCACAGCGGTATTCGCGTGGACCTGGCCATAGCTTTTGGACACCCCGCGCAGTGACAGCAGAGGTGTTGTCATGGCATCAGCTCGGCAGCGGGGTGGTTACACCCTTCACATGCCAGTCCATGCCGACGATCTCGTCCTTGGTCATGGTCGCGCCTGCCGCCACGCCTTCGCTGCCGTCGGCCTTCATGATCGGCCCGGCAAAGGGCGAGAAGCTTCCGTCTGCGATGCCGGCTTCGGCTTCCTTGATCTTGGCCATTACCTCGGCGGGAATATCTGCGCTCCAGTCGACCACTTTGACCACGTCGTCCGCGACGCCGAGGAAGGCGTTGCCCCCTTCGAATGTGCCCGCGATATGTGCATCGACCGAGGCCTTGAAGAAGGGCGACCAGTCGGTTTCAACACAGCCCAGATAGGTTTTGGGCGCATAGGCCTTCATCGAGGAGTTGAGGTTGAACGAGTAGATGCCAAGCTCTTCGCACTGTGCGACCACTGATGGCGTGTCCTGTGCGTTCGAGAAGATCACGTCACAATCCTGTGCCGCCAGCGCCTTGGTCGCTTCCTGTGCTTTTGCGGGGTCAAACCAAGAGTTCAGCCAGACAACCGAGCATTCGATATCCGGGTTGATCGCCTGCGCACCCAGTACGAAAGCGTTGATCGACGTGATCAGTTCGGGGATGGCAAAGGCCGAGACCGAGCCGATCTTGCCGGTTTTCGACAGGGCAGCGGCGGCCATGCCCATCAGATAGGTGCCTTGCGAATACTGCGCCGCAAAGGGCGAGAAGTTTGGCGCAACCATGAAGCCCGAGGCGTGCAGGACGGTGACGTCAGGATTGCGGCGGGCGATCTGCATCGCGCCGTTCTGATATCCGAACGAACCCGCGACAAGGAACTTGGTACCATCTGCAACGGCCTTGTTCATGATGCGGTCTGCATCCGGACCTTCATAGATGTTTTCGATGATGGTGATCGACACGGCATCGCCATAGGCCTCTTTCACAGTGTCGAGACCAGCGGCCAGCGCATGACCCCAGCCCACATCGGCAACGGGTGACGGGATCACCAGCGTAATGGTCAGCGGATCGTCGGCAGTTGCAGCAGCAGCGCGTTGTCCGATAGCGGCGACAACACCGGCCACTGCGGCCCCGGTCATAAAGCTTCTGCGATCAAGTTTATTTGTCATTTGGTCTTTCCCCTTGTTGTTCCAGTCAGTTCCCGTCGAGCGTCGCGAGCGCCTTTTCAGCGCCTTCAAAAATCTCGGCCTCATCTACGCGGGTGAACACGCCGTTTTCCCAGACGATTTCACCGTTGATCATGGTCATGTCGGTATTGGTGCCGATGCCCACCTTCGGGATCAGGCTTATCGGATCGTGGCGCGTGCCCACGTATTCCATACGTCGCGAGTCAATCGCGAAAAGATCCGCCGCCATGCCCGGTGCAAGCCGCCCGATGTCTTTTCGCCCCAGAAGCGACGCACCACCTTTGGAGGCATAGTCCAGAAAGGCCGCCGGTTCGGGCACGGGATGCGCACGCGAGGCCGCCACGAGACATTGCAGCATGTAGCCGGAATGGATGCAGTGCATCAGGTTCGAGTTGTCGTTCGACGCCGCGCCATCCGCCCCAAGGCCGATGCGTACGCCAAGCGCCTGCATGGCGGGAATATCCGTGACCTCTTCGCCGACAAGGTAAACAGGTTCGGGGCAGTGGGACACGCCCGTGCCGCTGGCCGCCATCTTGCGCAACTCGTCATGGCTCAGCTCCCAACAATGGGCATAAAACGCACCCGGCCCTGCAAACCCGATGTCTTCACAGTAATCCACGGTGCGCAGGCCGGTGCGGGCCTCGATCACAGGGCTTTCGCCTTCGCCGACATGGGTGTGCATCATCACGCCCTTGTCACGTGCCAGAGCCACGGATTCGACAAAGGTTTCCTTGTAGCAGTTCACGGGCTGGCAAGGTGCGACCACCACCTGCCGCATGCTGAAAGGGGCCGGATCGTGATAGGCATCGATCAGGCGCTCGCAATCCGAGATGAATTCATCCGTGGTTTCCCGCATCGCGTCGGGGATGGTGGACCCTTCGGATTTGGGCAGGGTGTTACATCCGCGCCCCGCATGAAACCGCATACCCAAAAGTTCGGCCGCTTCGAACTGGCGATCCACCAGACCTTTGCCCGCATGTCTTGGGAAACAGTATTGGTGATCCATCGCTGTGGTGCAGCCATGTTTGATCAGTTCGGCCATGGCAGTGACAGAGGAATGATAGAAACACTCTTCGGTCAGGCGCGAAAAGATCGGATAAATCATGTCGAGCCATTCGATGACCGACAGTTTGGTCCAGTCCAGATCGGCGCGGTTGCGCACGAAGGTCTGGAAAAAATGATGGTGCGTGTTAACCAGACCGGGATAAACGAACCAGCCGCTGGCATCCCGAACGACAGTGTTTTCGGGCAGCCCGGTGGCATCCAGATCGGGGCCGATGGCCTTGATCTCTGTACCACTCGTCAACAGATCGACATCGCGCAAACAGGTCGCCCCGTTTCCGTCATCCACGACCACAGCCGCACAGTTTTTCAGAAGGATGCCAGACACCTTAGTGGTCCTCTTTTGATGATTGGGGGTCGGGTACCAGATCGTGCAACCGGTGAATGCCGGGCATTTCGATAAAGCCCGGCAGCGACCGTATTGCGCGCATCCAAAGCCGGATCGATGGATAGGGATCAAGTGTTATGCTGCCATCGGGGGCCAGCGCGACATAGGGGAAACAGGCGATATCGGCGATGGTCGGCTGCTCGCCCACCAAAAATGATTGCCCTGCAAGCCGTTGTTCGAAAAGGGCGGCTTCCAGCTCGCGCAAGGCGGCGATTCCTGCACCCTGAAGCGCATCCAGATCACCGTTACCATGCAGCATTTCGACCAGTCGGGCACCGCCCAGCGACGCAGTTAACCGATGTGAGAACGCCAGCCATTGCTGGACTTTGGCAGACATGTCCGGTGTCTCTCTGCCTTCCCATTCAGGCGCCGTGGTGGCCGCAAGATAGGCCAGCATGGCAGAGGATTCAGTCAGCACAAACGCACCGTCCTCAAGGATCGGGATCGCACCGGCGGGGTTGAGCGTCAGCAGCGCGTCGCC
This sequence comes from Shimia thalassica, assembly GCF_001458215.1. GTDB lineage: Bacteria > Pseudomonadota > Alphaproteobacteria > Rhodobacterales > Rhodobacteraceae > Shimia > Shimia thalassica. Next base: position 60,759 of record NZ_CYTW01000005.1, read on the forward strand.
CTTGTGTTCCTGTCCGGGATGAAAATCGACCGACTGGAGGTCAAGCTTGGCCCCGATCAGCGAGGCCAGCAGGCGCACCTTGTAGCAACTTGGCGAGAGGATGTAGTCGTAGAGTTTCATTTTGCCACCAGCTGAGCGCCATAAGTGTAATTGTGCCGCTTGAGCCAGCGGCGATAGGCGACCGACGTCATGTCCGCACGGGTCGGCATCTCCATTCCCGGATCAAGCGGCAGGCGCGTCGGGATCTGGTTTTCGAGGATCGAACGGTCCTGCAAAAAGATCATCTGTTGGAAATGGATCAGTTCCGTCATCGTGTTGTCTTCGTCGTACAGCGCCATCCATGGCCAGACATCGCACAGGTCCTCGGTCAGAGGTTGTACAAAAAGGCAGATCACATCCCATTCACCCGGTCGGGGGGGGCATGTTTTGTACAAAACCGAACAAGTGGGCGCGGGCACGCGATACATGTATTCCGTCGTGATCCCGCCTTCCGCAGATTTCGCGGCCTGCGGTTGGAAGAATTTGACCTTGGTGGCCCAGACTTCGTCTTCCTCGTCCCTGATCTCGACTTTGTAATCTTCCACTTCGGTATGGGGTTCGGCCCCCAGAATATCCGTGTGAACAAAGGGAAAATGCGCGATATCCAGAAAGTTCTCGACCGCACGAAGAGGTGAGCATTTGACGCGCACAACGCCAACATCCACCAGCTTTCTGCTCGGCTGATCTGCTTCCGGAATAGTGAACAGGTCTGTCTGGGGCGCACCCAGTGAGGTCCAGACATGCCCGAAACGGATAATCACCGGCAGGGGTTCGTTGTCTGCATTCAAGACTTCGGGGGCGCCAACCGGCCCTGTCTTGACTGTTATCGGCTCACCCATGAGGCGCGTTTTTCGCCCGTCCGCAGACAGATCGCTGCACAGGCCAACGGGATACCAGGCGTCTTTCATGGCGGTGTCGGTCATGTTGTTTCCCCGTGATTGCAGATGCGCTCTGCTTTTTGACGCATCACCTCGGCCCATCGCGACGCCGAAACACATGCTTCGGGGGAGGTGTTTTCGGCCAGCAAGAGGATCACAAATACCTGTTCGCCGTCGAGGTCCGAGACCAGCAAACGGATGTCCGTTCCCGCGTGGTTCACCGCGAGACCACTATCGACGTCTGTTGCCTGAGTGGCTTCTCGGACAGATGTTTCATCAGCTGCAACAACCAGAGAGCGCAGCGGTTTGTACCCCTCAAAGAAAACGGGCTCTTCATCCGGCAATTCGTCGGCAACCCAGATGACGCCACCGCTTTCCTTGGCTTGGCGGGGATTACATTTGATCGCGGACGGAGGTGTCAGATTTGGATGCGCCGGAATATGGGTGCAGGATCCGTCATCTGCAAAACGCCAGCCGTGATAGATGCAAGACAGCGTCTCGCCTCTTACAAACCCGTGTGACAGGCGCATGCCACGGTGCGGGCAGCGATCGCCATTGGCGCTCAGATGTCCGGATTGTGTGCGCCAAACAGCGATAGGTCCCGAAGACAGCTTTGCGGGAATGACCGTACCGGGCGGGACATCGGATGACAGGGCGACAGGTGTCCAGGGCAGCGAAAGTGTGTGCGTCATTGATGTGGTTCCCTTGTCTTCAGCCGGACCGAACGGGCGCACTTCAAAGATTGAAATGGTGGTCTGCCGACGCGACAGACCAGTTCCCCTGTGGGGACCAGCAGAATGACTAGAGGTCAGAAAACGCGTGTTGGAAAACAGCAGTGGGCACAAATGAGGGCCCTTGTCACAGGACTGTCGAAAGCGGTGCTTACTATTTTGGCGGTGCGATTATTTAATAGTCAGAGAGAGGGCGCTTCGTGGGCGCGATCAATCGAATCGACCCACACATCCATCGGTCCAAGCAAGCAGCCAACTTCCAAAGCATCGATAAGTTCGGCCGGACCCTGCACTTCGAGTTCGATCCTTTCAGGGCTCACAAAAGTGTGTCGGGACAACAGGCCCAACCGACGAGCGTGCCGCTCGATCCACGGAATAAAGGACGGGCCAGCCAGCTGTCCTTGGATAACCAGCACCTGATTTTCGATTTGTGTGGGTTCTGTTCGCATAGGAAAATCCTAGGATCAAATCCGCCACCATGCCAGCAAGATTTGAGAAAGAACCGATTGGGGTGTGCCAGATGGGCCGCTTGAGTGGGGCAGGATAGGCTGGCTTGTGAAAGCGGCTGCTTATTGCGCGCGGTACGCAAATGACAGTTGGCGTCGCACACCGTTCGGCGGCTTCGGGAAGGGCGCGGCGCTTTGGATCTGGATGCGCGCGGCACGGTTTACGTCAGCACTGCCGGAACTGTCGATAACCTCGACCCAATTGAGCGACCCGTCCGGGTTTATTTCAAACAATACGCGCGCAAATCCGGGTGTTTTGACGTGGACAGGACGGGTGCGGTTGAGGTGGACAAGCACGCGCCCCGCATAATTAGTGGTGTCCGCATTGCCCGGGCCGCGGGAGTTGGCGGCCGAGCCGGACTGGATGCCAAAACCGCCAACTGTGGCGAGTGAGCCTTCGCGTTTGAAGGTTTCCAGCGGCGACTCAATACTTTGAGTCGGGTTGCGCAGGTTTTCAAACCCGTCGTCCAATCCGGGAAACAAAGGCTTGGGCGCGTCTTCTGCGCTGTCCTCAAGTGGCTCTTCCGGGGCGTTTTCGGGTGGGTCGACAGGATCGGGGTCTGCGATGGTTTCCGTTTCCGGCTCGGACAACGGCGTGACGGGCGCAATCGGCAACAGGGTTTCCGGCAGGGATGCGATAACGTCTTCAACCGGCTCTGTTGGTTCGGTCGGGACCGGCGGCGTGGGGGCTTGTGACAGCACGGGATCGACCGCTTCAACTGTGTCCGTTTCCACTCCCAAAGTTGGTGGTGTGTCATTCTGCGGAGGCACCGGTTCGGCGTCGTCGGGTTGGGCTGTCGGTTCCGTGATGTCCGGTTCGGGCACAAAATCACCGTCAGTCCCCGCAAGTGGAACCGGCTCTACGAGTTGTGCCGTGCCAGTGTCCGGTGCAAAGGACTCTTGCGGGTTTTCAGACGCGACAAGCACTTCGGTTTCGGGGACGGTTGCTTCGCTTGGCGGGGGCACGGGTTCAACAGGTTGTTCCTGTTCGGGTTCGGGGGCTTGTTCCGGCTCAACAGCTTCCTCGACGATCTCTGCGATGTCTTCAAACGCGTTGCCCAGAGCCACGGCATTTCCTGTCGTTTCTGGTGGTGGCGCGGTGCGGTCAACGCCGACAGCGATGCCAATCCCGAGAAGGTGCCCACCTATCGACAGAAGCAGTGCAATGAATGCAATCAAAAGCGAGCGACGTATCACTGTAGCGCCCGTTCCGTGACCAGAATGACCGAAGTAGCGCCCGCGCGCCGAAGGTCACCGGTGATTTCCATCAGGCGCGATGCTGGGACGTTGCGGTCCGGCACAATGCGGGTGGGACCAGAGCCATGGGTTGCAACATGCGTGTCTGCTGCGGTGAGTTGACCCCGAAAACTCAGGCTGCCGTCAGCATGCAGAACCAACGCGTCTGGTGGTTCTTTCCCTTCAAGGTCACTGGTTTGAACAAGCTTCAGGTCCGGATCAAGAGGCGGTGCGACGGTTCCGGCGATGAGGAAAAAGACCAGCATCAAGAAGACGACGTTGATCAATGGAATGGTCGAATCCCGCTTTTTGCGCGGTGGGGGCTGGCTGATCATTGCGTCACTCCAACACCAACACATCCAACCCGTCGCGGGCGCGAATGCGATGCAGAAGGTCAACAAGACGCTGGGCGGTGGTGTCCGCATCAAGGCTGACCAAAACCTGCCCGGCTTCGATGCTGCTGGCGAGGTCATCCAGCGTTGTCGGCTGGCCGTTCAGGGTCAGCCGCTCTGTTCCCAGCTGTACAAAGTACCGTTCGATGGCTGTGTCTACCGTACCGCTGCCTTTTTGCGTGTTACTAAGTTCGATTTCGCCAAACGTCGAGAACGTCGAGGTCAGCATAAAGAACAGAAGCAACAGGAAAATCACGTCGATCAACGGCGTGAGTGCCAAGGGGCGCCGGACAAAGGGGGCGAGGTTACGCATGATCCCCCGACGCATAGGTGGCGGACGGCAGTGTCGTGTCATGCGGCATCAGGACAGTGCGCAGCGCTTTGTCGGCAAAAACCCTTTCACGTGCTGTGCGGCTTTCTAGCCACGACAGCACCATCGAGGTCGGCATTGCCACGGCGAGCCCTACTGCGGTGGTCACCAACGCGACCCAGATACCGCCCGCGAGCAGGGATGGGTCAACGGATGAACCCGCAGACTGGAGGCTTTGAAAGGCTTCGATCATGCCGAGAACCGTTCCGAAGAGACCCAGAAGAGGCGCCAACTGTGCAATGGTGTCCAGCAAGCGAAAGCCGCGTTCGAGACGGGCCAGTGCCAAACCGGCCTCAGCATCCAAACGGTCGCTCAATGCCTGAGAGTTTGGCATCTCTATTGCGGTTTCAATAAACGGCGCCAGATAGCTTTGGCTTTTGATGAGACGCACCCGCGCTTCGTGCGCATCACCTGCGTCCCAAGCTGTGAGAGCCTTGGACAGCTCTCTGTGCCGCCCGACGCCAGAGGCCGCGAATTGCCAGAGCTTGTACAGGGTAACGGCCACCGTCAACACGGACATCACCAACAGAATGGCCACCACCGGCCCACCCAGAGCCACCACATCACGCAAACCATTCATTGTCATCATCCCAGTAGCTTTATGGTGATACGGCTGTTCAACATCAGTCCGTCGCTGCAAATGTCACTTTCTGCACCATTTGAGATACAGGTGTTTGTCCCGTTGATTAGGGTTTGGCCAATAGTCTCGCAGGTCATTCCGGGCACATCGAACTGACGCACCCGCGGGCGTCCTTCCGGCAGTTCGCGAAAATCAAACAGAGACAGGCGCACCACGCCGCCTGTGGCATCAAAAATCACGGTTTCGAACACAGCTCTGTCGATTGCCGCGCCCGTGCCGTTGTTGGCGACAAAGGTAAACCGGCAAGCACCCTCAACATTTTGAACCGCGTTGAGTTCGAGCGACAATCCGGGTTGAGAGGTTTCGGCGGATTGTGCTTGTGCAAATACCGGGGCGGCCAGCAAAGCGATTGCAAGAAGACGAGGGATGAGAGGCATGGCAATTCCAATAAGAAGAACAGGGCGGCCCATGATCGGCTGCATCTATCCGCTGAATTTCGATTTTTATAACTTAGACATAGATTGAGCGAAAGATAGAGCCACGTCTTCGTGACGTTTCATTACAAGACACTTTGCACATGTCAGATCTGCTGCACGGAGTGGCGCTGAAAAGTGCGAAAGACGGCTGAACGGGGTGTTCAAGGCGCTCAACCCCAAGACCTGAATGATTTCTCTGACTTCATGAGCAGCTATTTATCGGGAACCTCAGGGTATGTCGCAGCATGTGATTAGCCGGAGTTTCTTTGGAAGCCACTGCCGCGCGCGCCTTCTGCCAAGTCCCAACGCAGCCTAGCAAAGAGGCACGGGCCGGTCGGTTTTCTACGTAGGGAAGTGCAAAAAGAGAATTGCATAATGTTATAACATAACATATTTGAGCTTGGAATGAATTTGAGGACCCTGTGATGAACTCCGAGAACACCATGCGCGGGCTTTACGCGGGTTGCATAAATGGAAACCAACCAACATGACCGATACACGAATACCCGTCACTTTGCTCACGGGGTTCCTTGGGGCAGGGAAGACAACCTTGTTGAATGCCTTGCTTGCGGATGCCTCGTCGGGGCGTGTTGCGGTCATCGTCAACGAATTTGGCGAGGCCGGTCTGGATCATGATCTGATTGAAACCTCATCAGACAATGTCTCTTTGATGCAATCGGGATGTTTGTGCTGTACCGTGCGCGGGGAACTTGCCGATACAATGGCCGATCTGATCGCGCGGCGGGACGCTGGTGCATTCGACTTTGATCGTGTGGTTATTGAAACCACCGGGCTCGCCGATCCGGGGCCAATTTTGCAGACATTGCTGGTTGACCGGTATCTTGCCAGATCCACCCGAATGGATGGCGTTGTCACGGTTGCGGATACCGCCATTGGCGCTGCGACCTTGGATTCCCAGTTCGAAGCGGTATCACAGGTGGCGATGGCGGACCTTGTCATCATGAGCAAAGTTGATCTGGCCAGCCCTGAACAAATGGTGATGTTCGAAGAACGTATCAGGGGGCTGAACCCCAGCGTTCGCATTCTTCACGCAATCAAGGGTAAGGGCGTCACGGATAAGCTTTGGGGATTGAGCGGTTTACGGCAAGACGCCGTTCCGTCCGATGTGCTGGCTTGGACAACCGGCAAATCGACCCCGATCGATCCGTTGGCCAATCTGTCTGGCTTTGCGTCCCCAGCACCGGCGCCTGCCGCCTTTTCTCCGCATGACGCGCGCATCGGATCGGCATCGATCATTCTGGATGAGCCTTTAGCCGACGCGGTTTTTGATAACTGGCTCAACACGCTTGTTGCGCTGCGCGGGCCGGACATCCTGCGGGTGAAAGGCATTGTTTTCCTTGAAGGCATCGAAAAGCCGTTCGCATTTCACGGTGTCCAGAACATCTTTGATCCCCCTGTTCCGGTGCAGGATTGGCCCAGTGATGATCGCCGTTCGCGCATCGTGGTGATTGCCCGCGATCTGTCGCGCCCCGAATTACAACGCAGCTTTGACATGCTGCGTTCGTTAAACCCCTCTTACAATCAGGCATAGACATGAAAGATACACCCACCGAAGATCCCCGTTTGCCCGTCACCGTTTTGTCCGGCTTTCTTGGGGCAGGCAAAACGACACTGTTGAACCGTGTTCTGAACAACCGCGATGGCCGCCGCGTTGCGGTGATCGTCAATGACATGTCCGAAGTGAACATTGACGCAGATCTGGTCCGCGAAGGCACCGAGTTGTCGCGATCAGAAGAAAAACTGGTAGAGATGTCGAACGGGTGCATTTGTTGCACGCTGCGCGATGACTTGCTCAAGGAAGTGCGCCAGCTCTCTCAAGAAGGGCGGTTTGACTATCTGTTGATCGAATCCACGGGTATTTCCGAGCCTCTTCCGGTTGCGGCGACCTTTGATTTCCGTGACGAACAGGGGCAAAGCCTGTCAGATGTGGCGCGTCTGGATACGATGGTCACCGTCGTTGATGCCGTTAACCTGCTTCGCGACTTTTCATGTCACGACTTTTTGACGGACAGGGGAGAGTCGCTGGGGGACGAGGATGACCGCAGCCTTGTAAGCCTCCTGACCGAGCAGATCGAATTTGCCGATGTTGTGATCCTCAACAAGGTCACGGATGCAGGACCCGCACCGACCGCAAGCGCGCGCCAGATCATTCGCAGCCTGAACGGCGACGCAAAGATCATCGAAACGGATCATTCCGATGTTCCGGCAGAGTCCATTCTTGATACGGGGCTGTTTGATTTTGACACCGCGCACGAGCATCCGATGTGGGCGAAAGAGCTCTATGGCTTTGCCAATCACACGCCAGAGGACGAAGAATACGGGATCACGTCCTTTGTCTTTCATGCGCAAGCTCCGTTTCACCCGCAAAAGCTGTATGAGGTGCTGAACGGTGATTTGCCCGGTGTGATCCGTGCCAAGGGGCACTTCTGGCTAGCAACGCGGCCCGAATGGGCCGCGGAGTTCAGCCTTGCCGGATCGTTGTCTTCAGTCTCGCCATTGGGACTTTGGTGGGCGTCTTTGCCAGAAGAGCGTTTGCCCACCCACCCAGAGGCACAGGCAGAGATTGCGCGAAACTGGGTTGAGCCTTGGGGTGACAGACGGCAGGAGATGGTCTTTATCGGTGTCGGTTTAGAGCGCGAAGCGATCAGTGCCCGTCTGAATGACGCTCTTATGAAAGTGAGCGAGTTCAAACCCGATGAGTGGGTCGATTTGCCAGACCCGTTCCCCCTCTGGAAACGGCGCTGATCTATGTGACGGATTTGATCCCCAAATAGATGGCCCTTGGCCTATCGGCCGTCAGGGGCATCGTAATTCATCCGGTGCCAAGTGGTCTTGGGGTGTGCTGCCCCAAGACCGTTTCAAAATCTTCTTGAACAAAAGACCTTAGTGATTGTCGCGCGGAAGACTTTTGGCTGCGATATCGCGATAGTTGTCGGCATCACGCAATGTCATTCCCTCGTCAAAGGGTCGCACCATCTCGCGGAAATATTGCTGCCACGGAGATTGGTTCTCAGGCGACGGATATCCACCCTGAGCGACAAGAGCCTCGGCCCGTTGTCGAAGGTCTGCTTCACTCACCAACATGTTTGCAGTGCAGTCATTCAGGCTGATGCGGATCACATCCCCCGTTTTCAGCAGGGCCAGCCCGCCACCATCGGCAGCTTCGGGTGAGGCATTGAGGATGGAAGGCGAACCTGACGTCCCTGACTGGCGACCATCTCCGATACAAGGAAGCGCTTCGACACCGGCCTTGAGCAAATACTCAGGCGCGCGCATGTTCACCACTTCCGCCCCGCCGGGATATCCTTTTGGGCCCGCTCCGCGCATGACAAGGATACAGTTCTCGTCGATGTTTTCCGCCGGATCATCAATGCGATGGTGGTAATCTTCAGGGCCATCAAAGACGATAGCGCGCCCTTCAAACGCGTTCGGATCGTCGGGATTTGACAGATAGCGGCTGCGGAACTCCGTTCCAATCACACTGGTCTTCATAAGGGCGCTGTTAAACAGATTACCCTTGAGGTTGATGAAACCCGCCGCATCCAGCAACGGATCGGAAACCGGGCGAATGACATCCGTGTTTGTCGAGCGCACATGACCATAGTTTTCGCCCATGGTTTTGCCGTTAACACAGATGGCCTCTGGATGCGGCAAACGCCCGGCTGCGATCAATTCACCAACCACAGCGGGAACGCCGCCTGCACGGTGATAATCTTCGCCAAGGTATTCGCCAGCGGGTTGAAGGTTGACCAAGAGCGGCACCTGATGACCGATCTCCTGCCATGCATCATTGTCCAGAGGCACGGCAAGATGACGCGCGATGCCATTCAGGTGAATGGGGGCGTTGGTCGACCCGCCGATCGCAGAGTTGATCACGATCGCGTTCTCAAATGCCTTGCGGGTCATGATCTTTGCGGGGCGCAGGTCTTCCCAAACCATATCGACAGCACGTTTGCCAACTTCATAGCTGATCTGGCCACGTTCGCGGTACGGGGCGGGAATGGCGGCCGATCCGGGCATTTGCATTCCCAAAGCCTCGGCCAGTGAATTCATCGTGGTGGCTGTGCCCATCGTGTTGCAATAGCCGACCGAAGGTGCAGATGCTGCGGCAATCTCCATGAATTCATTGTCGTCAATGTCCCCCGCGGCCAATTGTTCGCGCGCTTTCCAGATCACTGTTCCAGAGCCGGCGCGTTTGCCATCGTGCCACCCATTCAGCATTGGACCGACAGACAGAGCCAGCGCAGGAATGCCAACAGTTGCAGCCGCCATCAAAAGGGCAGGCGTGGTTTTGTCACAACCGATGGTCAGGACGACCCCGTCAATGGGATAACCATAGAGCGCTTCGACCAGACCCAAATATGCCAGATTGCGATCCAGCATGGCCGTGGGACGTTTGCCGGTTTCCTGAATGGGATGCACCGGCACTTCGAGCGGTGTTCCACCTGCTGCGATGATGCCATCACGGACCCGCTTGGCCAATTCCAGATGGTGCCGGTTGCAGGGGGACAAATCGCTGCCGGTTTGTGCAATGGCGATGATGGGCTTGCCGGATTGAAGCTCCTCGCGAGTCAGCCCGTAATTCAGATAGCGCTCCAGATAAAGCGCGGTCATCTCTGGATTGTCGGGGTTCATGAACCATTTGCGGGAACGCAGGTCTTCGGGACGAATCTTGGTCATTTTGTCTCCAGCGCGGGGCTTTGGGGTGGACGGCTTCTGGGATTGATAATACCAATTTACGAGATTGATAATATCAAACTGTATCTGGCACCAGTGCGTTTGGATGAAAGTTTTGCAGACAAGGGGGGTGTTTCGATGACCCTGTTCGGAAACAAAGAACTCTCCCGGCCTGCTGTTACCGGATGGCGTTTGGGAATTACCAACCAAGGTCAGCCTGAATTGGCTGCTGCCTTGAGGAATACAGAGTTGTGTGACGCATTTGCCTGCTTAAACCCGCGACCTAAGGGGCAGAGAGCAAGCGCAACAGGTGCGTTGTGAAAATTGGAACAATTGAAAAGTAATATGCGGACGGGAGAGTGTAATGAGCAAACCTAATATCGGATTTATCGGGCTGGGCCTGATGGGGGCAGCGATGGTGAACCGCTTGCTGGACCAAGGGTACAGCGTCACCCTGATGGCAAACCGCTCACGACCAAATGTTGATGCGGTTGTGGCGCGTGGGGCGACCGAGGTTTCCACGGCCCGTGACGTGGCGGCGGCAAGCGATATTGTCATGCTGTGTATGGACACATCAGCAAGTGTCGAGGGGCGGATGCGCGGCCAGGATGGCGTGATCGCCGGATTGCAATCCAATGCCGTGGTCATTGATTTTGGCACGTCTTTGCCAGCCAGCACGCGCGCGCTCGGGGCCGAGGTCGCGCAGGCGGGAGGGGACTATCTTGATGCACCGCTGGGCCGGACGCCTGCACATGCGCTTGATGGGCTTTTGAACATCATGGCAGCCGGTGACAAAGCCGCCTTCGATAAAGTAAAACCTGTGCTTGAGGATCTAGGGGAAAACGTGTTTCACCTTGGTGCTCTGGGCGCTGGGCATACCATCAAGCTTATCAACAACTTCTTTGGGATGACTGTGGCCAATGCCATGGCCGAAGCCTTTGCCATGGCAGATGTGGCCGAGGTGGATCGCGCCAGCCTTTATAATGTGATGTCGGCGGGCCCGCTGCATTCGGGCATGATGGATTTCGTTAAGGCTTATGGCGTCGATGGGGACCCCAGCATGTTGGCCTTTGCCATCAAAAACGCTGCCAAAGATGTCGGCTATTATAGCCAAATGGCCAAAGATGCGGGCGTGGCCTCTCAGATCGCACCGGGACCTTTGGGTGCGATGACCGCTGCCGTAGCAGAGGGACATGGCGACGACATGGTCAGCCAGATGGTTGATTTCTACGCCGGCAAGTTCTCTGGTACCGCGACATAGTTCTGTGGGGGCCCTGTCATTCAGGGCCCTCCGCACCGGTCGGGCAGGGCCTGACCGCTAGGTCGTTTCGACAGACGCGGCCTCGGCTTGCGCTGCTGTCACGGCAATCATATGCACCACGTCTTCTGCCGTACACCCGCGAGAGAGATCGTTCGCTGGTTTATCAAGGCCTTGTAAAATAGGGCCAATCGCGGTCGCGCCTCCCACGCGTTGCGCAATTTTATAGGCGATGTTGCCGCTTTCGAGGTTCGGAAAAACAAAGATATTTGCTGCCCCGCCAAGAGGCGAGTCACTTGCCTTGGATGCGGCCACGTCAGGCACAAATGCGGCGTCGAATTGCAGCTCGCCATCAATCATGAGATCCGGTGCCGCTTTCTTTGCGATTTCTGTGGCGGTGACCACTTTGGAAACCGACACGTGTTCGGCACTGCCGCGTGTCGAGAACGACAGCATCGCAACACGTGGGGATTCCTCAAGAAGTGTTGAAAAGGACTCGGCTGAAGCAAGGGCAATCTGTGCCATCTCTTCGGCATTCGGGTCGACCACAAGGCCACTGTCAGCGAAAATATGCGCCCCTTTCGTTTGGTGGTGGGCCGCGCAAAACAGCATCAGGAAAAAGCTGGAAACCAATGTGGTCTCGGGTTTTGTGCCGATCACCTGAATGGCGGTGCGCACAATTTCCGCCGTTGTCGCCACCGCGCCGCCCACGGTGCCGTCTGCAAGGCCGTGTTTGACCAAAAGTGCCGCATAAACATGTGGTTGGGTCACAATGCGCAGGGCTTGTTCAAGCGTCACGCCTTTGTGTTTGCGCAGGGTGTAATACAACAGCGCCAGTTCGTCTTTGTGCGGAGAGTTGACCGGATCATGGATTTCGATGCCTTCATCCGGTTCGGCTTGCAGAAGTGAAAACTGCAACCGCACGGCCACTTCGTCACCCACCATTATGATGCGCGAAATCCCCAATTCGCGGGCTTTGATCGCCGCTGCAACGATACGCGAATCCGTGCCTTCGCTCAGCACGATGATCTTTTGCGATCGCGCTGCGTTTCGCAGCAGTGTTTCCAACGGTTTCATGATGTCTCTCCCCCTAAGCCCCCAGATACGTGTGGACGGTTCCTTTCAAGAGAACCGAACACAAAGACGGTGGGGTTCGGGTCTGGGGACCCGAACCCTGTCTGCGGCTATGCGCGGCGCTTTGAGCGCATATCCGCAGCACTTATGCCTGCCACGCTGACAGGTTTCTTCATGGCATCCCGACGGAAGGGTTCCCCAAGTTCCTGATTGAGAAGCACCTCGATAAATGTGGTGGTTCCGTCTTGCATCTGGGCTTTGATGGCCTTGTCCAGTGCATCGGTGAGGTCTTCCATCGTGCTGACGGCAACGCCTTCAACACCACAGGCCCGCGCGATGCCGGCATAGCTCACGTCTTGGGATAGTTCCGTGCCCACAAAGTTGTCGTCAAACCAGAGTGTGGTGTTCCGCTTTTCCGCGCCCCATTGGTAGTTGCGGAAAATAACCATCGTGATGGCGGGCCAATCGTCACGTTTTACCGAGACCATTTCGTTCATCGAAATGCCAAAAGCGCCGTCACCGGCGAACCCGACAACGGGTACGTCAGGGCATGCAATCTTGGCGCCGCAAATGGACGGGAAACCGTAACCACAAGGCCCAAACAGGCCAGGTGCAAGGTATTTCCGCCCCTGTTCAAAGGCCGGGTAGGCATTGCCTATGGCGCAGTTGTTGCCGATGTCCGAGGAAATGATGGCCTCCTTGGGCAGGGCGGACTGGATCGCGCGCCATGCTTTGCGGGGGCTCATTTTTTGCGGCTCGCGATCCCGCGCGCGCGCGTTCCACGTGGTGCCCGGATCATCATCTTCATGGTCCATCGAGGTCAGTTCCTGCGCCCATGTCGATTTGATTTGCGAAATCATCGCCTTGCGCTCGGCCCGATTGGTATCACCCGCTATTTCGCCTAGTTGTGCAAGGATACCATTGGCCACCTTTTTGGCATCGCCGACAATGCCGACCGAGACGGTCTTGGTTAGGCCAATCCGGTCCGGATTGATATCGACCTGAATGATCTTGGCATTTTCGGGCCAGTAGTCGATCCCATATCCCGGCAGGGTCGAGAAGGGGTTCAAGCGGGTGCCCAAAGCCAGAACAACATCCGCCTTGGCGATCAGCTCCATTCCGGCCTTTGAGCCGTTATACCCCAATGGTCCCGCAAAAAGAGGATGTGAACCGGGAAAAGCATCGTTGTGTTGATAGCCGACGCAAACCGGCGCATCGAGGCGCTCTGCCAAAGCCATTGAGTCTCGTATAGCATCCCCGAGAACCACACCTGCACCATTCAGAATGACCGGAAATCTGGCCTCGGACAAAAGCTTGGCAGCTTCGGCAACGGCCTTTTCCCCACCGGCGGGGCGTTCGAATTCGACGACGGCGGGCAGTTCAATATCGATCACCTGGGTCCAGTAATCACGGGGGATGTTGATCTGGGCGGGCGCGCTGGCGCGTTTGGCTTGCAGTATAACCCGGTTTAGCACCTCGGCCATTCGGGACGGATCGCGGACCTCTTCCTGATAGGCGACCATATCTTCCAGCAGGGCCATTTGTTCGACTTCCTGAAAGCCCCCCTGACCCATGGTTTTGTTTGCCGCCTGCGGTGTCACAATCAAAAGGGGCGTATGGTTCCAGTAGGCGGTTTTGATTGGTGTTACGAGGCTGGTGATGCCTGGGCCGTTTTGCGCGACCATCATGGACATATCGCCAGAGGCCCGCGTGAAACCGTCGGCCATCATGCCTGCGTTGCATTCATGGGCGCAGTCGAAAAACTTGATTCCGGCCGCCGGAAACAAGTCCGAAATAGGCATCATGGCAGAGCCAATAATGCCGAATGCGTGATCAATGCCATGCATTTGCAGAACTTTTACAAAGGCTTCTTCGGTCGTCATTTTCATTGTTAGCACTCCGTTTGGGGGCATTGAGAGTTTGAATTAGGGCGCGCTGATCGCGGTTTTGCGATCTTGCAAAATCATATCGCTGGCTTTTTCGCCGATCATGATGGTGGGGGCGTTTGTGTTGCCCGAAACCAAATCCGGCATGATGGACGCATCCGCCACCCGAAGGCCGCGCAGACCGTGCACGCGCAGACGGTCATCCACCACGGCCTGCGCGTCGTGACCCATTCTGCAGGTGCTTGTCGGGTGATAGATGGTCTGGCTGATGTCTCTGGCGCATTGTAGCAGTTCGTCATCTGACTGGGGATTGTTGTCAGGGACATGTTCGCGCACGATATAGGGGCGCAGGGCTTCGGTCTGTGTCATGGCACGCGCAAATTTGACGGCCCGAATGGCACAAAGCTGATCTGCGGTGGCTGACAGGTAGTTCGGCACAATCTTTGGATAGTCCCGTGCGTTTGGTGTTGATATGTGGATGTGTCCGCGGCTTTCCGGACGCAACTGGCACACAGAGGAGGTGATCCCCGAAAACGGATGCATCTCGATGCCGGGCTTGTCGGCGCTGAGGGGTTGAAAGTGGAATTGGATGTCGGGTGTTTCGAGCCCCTGCATCGATTTGGCAAAGATACAGACTTGACTGGCGCCAAGGCTCATTGGTCCTTTTCTGAACATCGCGTAATTCAGACCAATCCCCATGCGGGGCACAAAGTGGTTGATGGCGTCATTCAGGGTCTGCGTGTTGACCTCGTAGACAAGCCTGATCTGCAAATGATCCTGCAAGCATTCTCCGACGCCGGGAAGATTGTGCCTGACTTCCACCCCTGCCTTTTTGAGCACATCGCCCTGTCCGATCCCAGAAAGTTCCAGAATTTGCGGGGACCCGATGGCACCGGCGGACAGGATTACTTCTCCGCCGTCGTTAAGGTGGGCTTCTTGCGTTTTGCCCCTGCGTGAATAGCGGACGCCAACAATGCGGCTTGGGTCATTGGGATGGAAGATCAAGGATTCCGTGTGTGCGTGTGTGATCACTTCGAGATTGGGGCGTTTTTTGGCTGGTTTAAGGAAGGCGCGTGCACTTGAGCAGCGAAAACCACCGCGCGCAGTCTGGTGGAAATAACCGGCCCCTTCCTGATCGGCGCCGTTATAGTCTTCGGTTCTGGGAACTCCCATTTCTACAGCGGCATTGATGAAGGCTTCGGAGATATCACTTTTCGCCCGAATGAGCGAAACAGACAGCCCGCCATCCCCGCCGTGAAAGTCATCTTCACCGTTTTCATGAGACTCGGAACGTTTGAACAGGGGCAAAACATCGTCATAGCTCCACCCCTTGTTGCCGCGCTGGGCCCAGCGGTCATAGTCTTCTTTTTGGCCGCGGACATAGAGCAATCCATTGATCGAACTTGACCCGCCAAGCGTCTTTCCACGGGGCCAGTCAAGCGACCGCCCGTTTAGGCCGGGATCGGGCTCGGACTTGTAACACCAGTCCGTATTCGGGTTGTGCATTGTCTTGAAATACCCGACCGGCACATGAATCCACGGGTTCACATCCTGACCGCCAGCTTCGAGAAGAATCACCCGATTCGCTGGATCGGCGCTCAATCTGTTGGCAATCACGCAGCCGGCAGATCCTGCGCCAACTATCAGAAAATCGGCTGTTTTCGGTGACATATGCTTTTCCTCCGTGGCTCGTTTTCTGGGCGGCTGCACAATTCTCTTGCGTCATTCATCAATAAGTAACTATTAATGAGACCACAAGTCTCAATAAATTCGTTAGGGAGGAATGAAATGAGCGTATCCAATAATCTGAGTAAGATTTCGAGACGTGACCTTTTTAGGGTCGCCGGACGATTTGGCATGAGTTCAACGCTTCTGGCAGCGGGGGGCTTTGGAGGAGCAATGTCCCTGGCCAATCTCGCCAGTGCTGCGGAATCGACCTACGACAAGCGGTATTCAAAACCTGCTAAACACACGCTCAAGTTCGGCGCGGCCGGCTTTAATGCGCAAAACCTGTTGATCGAGCGCGCAGGCGCGCTGGAATTCGCACGAGATCTCGAAAGCCGCACAGATGGCGAGATCCGTATTGAATTCATCGGTAACAACCAAATCTGTGGCCAGACATCCTGTGTGGAAAAAACCCAGCAGGGGATCGTCGACATTTATGCGGCGTCTACGCAAAACTCGGCGGGCGGCGCACCTTATCTGAACGTGCTGGACTATGCCTATATGTTCCCCGGTCGCGCGTCTCAGTACCATTTCCTTTATAGCCCAGAGTCACAGCGCATCCTGCGCGAACCTCTTGAAAAGCGTCACGGTCTGAAATTCCTGTTTAGCCACTGTGAGCTGCGGGGCATCCAGCTGGGTTTGGGTTGGGAAGACAAGCCGACCGTGACAAAACTTGAGCAGTTGTTTGGCACCAAAAACCGTGTGACGGGCACACAGCTTGGCCGGATTGCGATGCAGGCTTTGAACCTGAACCCTGTGCCTGTGGCTTGGGAAGAAACTCTTGATGGTCTGAAGCAGGGGCTGATTGATGGTGCGGAAACATGGGCGTCTGCTGTGGCCTATGCGAACATGTCGCCAGTGGTCAGCCAGTCCGTGGACCTCAAATTCTTCTGCGGAACCGAGCACACATCCATGAGCGCCTCTGTGTTTGATAGCCTTGAAGGATATCTGCAAGATGCCGTGATGGAATCCGCCTATTGGGCACAAACCCATGTTCAGGCCGCAAACGAGGCGGCATTGGTCAAGACGGTTGGACATTCCGATCCACAGATGCCCGGCACCATCTTTGCAGAAAACAATGTGCGCAACGCGTTCCTTGCGGATGACCAGATCAAGATGGCCGAAGAGATGTGCTCACCCGAGTTCCAACCACAGCTTTGGGAAAAGTGGCGTGACCGTTTGAACGGCTGGGCCGGTGGCATCGACACCTATCAGGAAATCTATGACATCGCGCGTCAGGTCCCCAAGGACATGAAGCCCGAAAACGTAGAGCCACGCCGGTGGTGGAAGGCCTAAGGCCAACCAACAGAACTCGAGACTGGCGTGCCACGGTGCGCCGGTTTCACTTTTTGATCCGAAAGATTGGGAACACCCAACGGATACCCAAGGGAGGGGACAATGGCACTCTGGTCTGATGTAGGCACAATTTTCAGCGCCTTCGCGTCGCTAGACAGTTATGAAATACGCAATTCTCTGAAACCTGATGCAGCATGGGTTTTTGGAACAATGGCCACCGCCGTTTTGGGTCTTGTGATGATGTGGATTTACAAAGCCGTGCCGTGGCTGGATCGACATCTCGAGCGCTCGATCATGGTCTACAGCTATCTTGCGATTGCCTTCATCATTTTCTGGGGAGTGATTGACCGGTTTGTTTTCTCCAATCAGCAACCATGGTCCACGACGATCCCGCCGTTGCTGTTCATGATTATGGCGTGGTTTGGGGCGGCCTTTAATGTCCGGTTGCGCACACACCTTAGCTTTGCCGAATTTCGCACCGCGATGCCACGCACGGGCCAACTGGCCTGTCTCACACTTGATGCGGTGTTGTGGTTCATCTTTGCGGTGATTGTCGTTGTCACGACCACGCGGGCAGCCGCCCTGTCGGCTTCCAACTTCCAGATTGTGCTGGGCACAGACAATACCATGCAATGGTGGTTTTTGATCACCGTGCCCTTTTCCGCAATTCTGATGACCGCGCGGGTTTTCGAGAATTTTGCGGATGACATACGAAATTACCGAGATGGAAACCCGATGATCAAACAAGCTGTAATCGGGGGGGATCTGTGATGGCTGATGGTACTTGGGTCACATTGATTTCATTGGGGGTGACCTTCCTGTTCATGCTCGGGGTGCCCGTTCTTCTGGTGATCGCCTATTGGGTTATCGGGTGTTCGTTTGTCTTGGGATTGACCCTTGATAATATGGGGGCCGAGTTGATGAACGTCTTCAACAAAGGCTTTGCCCTGCTCGCGATGCCCTTGTTCATTCTGACCGGCGACTTGATCAACCAATCCGGAATTGCACGAAGGCTATCCGATTTTGCCTATGCCTGTCTGGGATGGTTACGAGGGGGGCTTGCCATGGCGGCCCTTGGTGCATGCGGGCTGTTTGCTGCGATCTCGGGATCGAATTCGGCCACGACGGCGACCATTGGATCGATGTTGCATCCGGAAATGGTCAAGGGCGGGTATGATGAACGCTTCTCCGCAGCGACCGCCGCTGCTGGTGGCACCGTGGGGATCATCATTCCCCCGTCGATCATCTTTATCGTTTACGGCTTTTTACTGAACCTGCCGATTTCCGAGCTGTTCGTGGCGGGCATCATTCCCGGTGCGCTGATGGTCATCGGCATGCAGGTGGCATGTTGGGTCATTTGCCGTATCAACGGCTGGGGTCATTTGATCCCGCTCGAACTGAACCGTGTTCTGAAAACGGCCTTTGGCGCTTGGCTGGGGTTCTTTGCTATCGGGTTGGTGCTCTGGGGCATTTACACAGGCAAATTTTCCCCCACCGAAGCGGCGGGTGTTACGGTCGGGTTCTGTGTCATTGCCGGATTGGTCAGCTATCCGTTGAATGCAATCCTGGGATCAAAGAAGGACAAACCGGTTTCCGAGAAAAGCTATCTCGAGATGTTTGTTGTCGAGGGCTTTACCATTCCACAGCTTCCCTCAATCGTGGTCCGCTCGGCCCAGATCAGTGGCATTCTTGCGCCGTTGATTGCGATTTCGGTCGTGATGCAACAGATCCTGTCGTTGCTCGGGGCGCAGCAAACCATCGGGGATTTCGTGACCTCCATGGGCGGCTATCATGCGGTTCTGTTCACATCGATGGTGATTGTTTTCTTCTCGGGTATGGTACTGGAAAGCTTGCCGGTTACGATCATTCTGGCACCGATCCTTGCGCCCATTGCGGCATCGGTCGGCATTGATCCGATCCACTTTTCGGTGATTTTCCTAGTGGGGGCCTCGATTGGCTTTATCACGCCACCTTATGGGTTGAACCTCTATGTCGCATCCGGCGTGACGGGTGTTCCATACTTCAGGTTGCTTCGCTATACCGTTCCCTATCTTGCAGCATTGATCTGCGTCTGGATATTGGTCTCTTTGGTTCCAGATTTGGCGTTGATCCTTCTGCCCAACAGATAGGTCAAGACGCAATGCCAAACGGCGCAACACATTCCACCAGCGGTCAACTGCCCACCAATCTTCGGCTGCTGGTGGTATTGGAAGAAGTTGCGCGCCTTGGCGTTGCGGTGCGGCCCGTTCAGTTGATCGAGGCGCTGGGCCTGCCCAAGCCGACGGTGCATCGCCTTTTGCAAACAGCCGAAGCAGAAGGTTTTCTGCAGCGCGATCTGGACGGGGCTTCTTATGGACCGGGGCCGCGTCTGCGCGCCTTGGCCGTAAACACAGTGTCTTCCGAGCATTTGCGCACGGCGCGCCTTGCGATCCTGAAAGGGGTTGCAGAAGAGATCGGTGAAACCTGCAATCTGGCCACGCCGGACCGCGAAGGCATGACCTATCTGGATCGGGTCGAGACCAAGTGGCCCCTGCGCATTCAACTGCCTGTCGGCACACAAGTGCCCTTTCACTGTACGGCAAGCGGAAAGATGTACTTGTCGAGCCTTCGAACCCCAACCCTTGTCGGGGTTCTGAACGCCAGCCCGCTTGAGCGGAAAACCGAGAAAACGATCACTTCGCCCGAACTTTTAAGGGAAGAGCTGCGTGAAACGCGCAAACGTGGATATTCGACCGACAACGAAGAGTTTATGACCGGAATGGCAGCGCTTGCAGTGCCAATTCTGGATCAGCAAAGCCGTTTGATGGCAACCTTGTCCGTGCATGCCCCCGTTCAGCGCCAGACTCTGGACCGCATTCTGGGGTTCCTTGAACCCTTGCAGATTGCCGCCGGAAAACTGTCGCAGCTGTATGGAAACGAAACAGGTGAATGACGTGAAGGCTTGCTGCGCTTCACGTCTTTAAGACCCTGTTTGATCCCTTAGCTCGAAAGCGTTTCACTAGCCTCTCTGGCAAGCGCTTCGATGTCTGCCCAACGCCCTTGTGAAACCAATGCCTCGGGCGCGACCCAGCTGCCGCCGGCACAAATGACGTTTGGCAGGCTGAGATAGCTTTTAGCGTTTGACAGGCTGACGCCGCCGGTGGGGCAAAAGCTGATCTGGGGCAGGGGGCCGCCAATCGCCTTGAGGGCAGGGGCGCCGCCCGAGGCTTCTGCAGGGAAAAACTTTTGTACGGTAAACCCGCGTTCCAGCAACCGCATGCTTTCGCTGGCCGATGCCGTGCCGGGGATCAGGGGCAGGTCTTCTTCCAGACAGGCCTCAATCAGGCTGTCGGTCGTGCCGGGGGACACACCAAAGGTTGCTCCGGCTGCTTTTGCGTTGCGCACATCCAGAGGCGTGACAAGTGTTCCGGCACCAACCGCACAGTCCTCTAGGGAAGACATGGCCCGAATGACGTCCAGGGCAGCAGGGGTGCGCAATGTCACCTCAAGCGCAGGCAAGCCTCCGGCGATCAGAGATTTTGCCAAAGGGATGGCTTGGGCGGCGTCTTGCACGACAAGGACGGGCATAATGGGGGCCAGGCGGCAGATGTCACCGGCCAGTTTGCTTGCTTCAGCAGGAGTCATTTTAGAGTATCTCACCTTTTTGCATCCGCGATTGGATGGCGTCGTAATGCGGGATGGAAGCAACGGCTCCGACGGTTTCAACAGAGAGAGAGGCCGCGGCACACGCAAACCGCGCGGCGTCCAGAGCATTCTTCGAGCGGGAAAACTCGGCAAGAAACGCGCCGTCGAACGTGTCGCCGGCACCGGTGGCGTCCGTCAGGTTTGCGGGGAAGGCATCGATCATGTGCTGGCCATGTTCTGTGGCAACAATGGCGCCTTTTTCCGCGAGGGTCAGAACAACCATTTCAACGCCGAAAGACAGGAAGCGTTTGCAAATTTGTTCAGGGTCGCTGAGGCCGAACAGGGCTTCGGAATCTTCTATGCTTGGAAAGACTACGTCGACCAAAGGCAAAATCTGTTCCATCGCGGCGACGGCCTGTTGTGCGGTCCAAAGGTTGAGGCGCAAGTTGGTATCAAACGCAACGCGGGCCCCTGCCTTGCGCGCCAATTCGGCAGCACGGATAGATGCCGCACAGGCGGTTTCCGAAATGGCCTGTGTGATGCCGCTGATATGAAGAACGCCGACACCATCAAACATGCGCTGGTCGAGGTCATCGGGGCCGATCTGGCTGGCGGCAGAGCCTGCACGGCGATACGAGAATTGGTGCCCGTTTGGTCCGTACTCAATAAAATAGAGACCGGTTGGCGCCGCTTCAGAGCGCTGGACACGCGACGCGTCAATGCCTTCATCCGAATAGAGTTGAAGGATGTGATCGCCAAAGCCATCCGTGCCAAGATGGGTGAGCATACCCGCCTTTGCTCCGGCTCTTGTCGCGGCGACAGCCGTGTTTGAAACGTCTCCGCCAATGCCCGGGCGAATGTTGTCTTTTTCGATCCAGGAGAACTCGAACATAGGTTCACCAAAACAGAGAATGTCCAGCGCATGTGGGCGTGTAGATGTCATGGTGTTGGTCCTGTCGTCGTTTCCGTTTCGTTTCGGGTCAGCGCATCACTGGCGGAAGAGAAATGCGCCTCCATCGCGGCTGCAGCCCCCCGTGCGTCGCCATTTGCGATCGCGCGTTGAATGATCCGGTGGTCTTCTACAATGCGGTTTTGTTCGCGCTCGGAAGATTGCGCCAAACGGCCCACGGTGATGGAATGCTTCATGATTTCGCGAAGGGGTTTCACGATATAGACGTAAAGCGGGTTGTCTGTTGCCTCGGCAATGCAGAGGTGGAACCGATAGTCCAGTTCCGCAAAGGCATCGGGGTCACCAACCGCCTGTTCCATAAGTTCACACAATGAAAGAAGCTGCGCGACCTGTGCGTCAGAGCGGTTTTTGGCCGCGAGTGCTGCGGTGCTTGTCTCAACGCCGCGGCGGACTTCGAGCACCTTGTTGACCGAAAACTGTGACGTGGCCAACCCGTGGCTAAAGGTGTTTTCAAGCACATCGGGGTTCATCGCGATGACTTGTGCCTTTCGGCCATTCGACAGCTTGATGTGCCCTGCGCCCGCGAGGTGCGCCAAGGCCCCCCTGATGACAACACGGCTCACACCCGCCCGTGCGCAAAGGTCTGCCTCGGACGGAAGGTCGTCACCAGGGCGCAGGCCCGTGTCTGCAATCATTGCAGAAATGCTGTCCGCGACCCTCGCATACAGCGGACGCCGGTCCAGATTTTCGAATTCATCCGTCATATCGATCCATCAAGTGGCAGCACGGTGACTGTGCCAGATTTTTTTAAACCTATGGACCTATAATACAGGTTTGGTCCAGACGGCAAGTCTGATTTTCTGGGGCGTGTGGGCGCGATCAGCTAAAGCCGTAGAGCTGGGCGGGGGTGTCGACGAAGATTTTTTGGATATTTGCGCGGGATCCGGCCCAATCCATTGCGAGGTCGAGGAGATGGACATCGTCTGGATAGGTCTCGCGTGAATTCGACATGTTATGTGGCCAGTTGGTGCCCCAAATAATGCGGTCCGGTGCATGCTGGATCAAAGCTTTGGACAGGGCGGCAAGATCGTCAAATCCCGGGTGTCCGATCTTTGAGGTCTCGTAGCATCCCGCCAGTTTCACAAAGCAATTTCCACGATCCACAAGCCGCAACAGGGCGGCAAACTCTGCGCTGTCAGTCGTGACCGGCTCAAGAAATTTACCGGTATGGTCGATGACATAGTCGCCTTTTATGCTTTCCAGTTTTGCCATCTGCGCAAGGATATCGCGGCCGTCGAACTGTACGATCAGGGACCATCCAAAGGGATACACGCGGGCATTGACCTCGAGCATTTCATCCAGCCCCACGGCCCCTTGCAGAATGTTCATGATCCGCGCACCGCGCACGCCTTTGGCGGTCATCTGGTGCAGGTCTTCATCACTTATGTCAGCACTGACCGCGACCACACCGCGCGCCGCAGGTCCGAAATGGTCAAGCCCTTCCAGCAGGCATCTGTTGTCTTTCTGATAGGCGTTGCCCTGAACAATCACGACGCGTTCAAGACCAAGCCATTTCTGCACCTGTTCATAGTGCGAAATGAGCGCATCCGCCGGCGCCGTGGGCCCGTTGGGTTGATCGCTGTACCTGGAGCTGTCGAACAGATGGATATGACAATCCGCGGCAAGAGGCGGCAGTGCAGAGACCGGTGCGCGGCCTGTGAGTGTCCTGAACATCAAGGGTCTCCGATCCTGGATCAGACGCAGTAACGTTGAAGGGCGTCGCGGTTGATGGATATTCCGAGGCCGGGCCCGGTGGGAACCGAGACCATACCGCTTTCGTGTTCGATTGGCGTCTGGATAATTTCCTGACGGAACGGGTTGTAGGTCCGATCAAACTCGAGACGGGGCGAGCGTTGTTCATGGCTGGGTGGGGCAGGCGGCAGGATGGCGTGGAAATGAAGACCGGCGGCAAGGGCAACGGCCGTTCCCCAGACATGTGGCACAAGCCTTACGTGGTGAATGTCCGCAAGCGTGATGATTTTACGGGCTTCGCTGAGCCCTCCGGCACCACAGACATCCGGTTGCAGGATCTGCACTGTGTCTTGTTGCAGGGCCTCATCAATCGCCCAACGGCCGTGCCATGTTTCGCCAGCGGCCACCGGAATGGGCTGTTCTTGGCGCACTTGCTGATAGGCGCGCAGGGCTTCGGGCACGACGGGTTCTTCAAACCAGTGAATGTTGTATTTCGCGGCTTGGCGACCGACGGTTATGGCATCTATCGCATCATAGCCGTGATTGGCATCAATCATCAGCTCAACGTCTTCGCCAATGGCCTCTCTGACGGCCGCGATGGTGGCAAGATCACTTTCCACACCATAGCCGATTTTGATTTTAACCGCCTTGAACCCTTCTGCCACATATTGTGCCATCTCTTTGGCGCAGGCTGTGGCGTGATCGCCGCCTTCGGGGCGAAAGCCCCCAGTGGCATAGGCGGGAATGCTTGTCCGCCATGCACCACCCATAAGCTGGTGAATGGGGGCGTCAAAGTGGTGGCCGGCAATGTCCCAAAGCGCGATATCGATACCGCTTAGCGCCGTATGAATGACGCCGCGCTGCCCCTGATCGCGAAACTGGTTGTAGATATCCAGCCAGATGGGTTCGATTTCCAAGGGGGATCGGCCCAGCAGCTGTGGCGTCATCGCCCGAACCACGGCTGCGTTGATATCTGCTGGCCCCAGACATTCACCCCATCCCGTCAGGCCCGTATCGGTTTCAATTTCAACAAGCAGGTGCCTGCGGGCCCGAAATGTCGAAAAGGACGACTGGAACGGGCGTTCCAGATCATGGTGCAATATATGGGTGCGGACACTGGTAATCTTCACCAGGTGCATCCCTTGATGATGGCTGCAAGCGCTGCAATCTCGTCTTCGGTCAGGTTGGTAAGTGGGGGCCTGACGGGGCCAGAGGGGCGACCAGCCGCCGCAAGCCCGCCTTTGATGGCGGAAACGGCATAGCCCGGCACGCGGTCGCGTATCTCCAGAAACGGATAGTAGAACTCGTCCAGCAATGTGTTGAGCGTTGCATGATCCTTGGCGCGCATCGCGTCATAGAAGGAAAGGGCAAGTTCAGGCACGAAATTGAACACGGCCGAGGAATAGGTCGTCACGCCAATGGCATCGTAAGCTTCGGCAAAAACCTCGTGTGTGGGCATGCCGCCAACATAGGTGAGACGGTCTCCGCATTTCGAGACGATTTTACGAACAAGGTTGATGTCGCCGGTGCCATCCTTGAAGCCAATCAGGTTCGGGCAGGCCTCGGCGAGGCGCGCCACGCTGTCTGCATTCGCGACAGAGTTCGCGCGATTATAGATGATGACACCGATACTGACCGAGTCACACACCGCTTTGATGTGTTCGAAAAGGCCCTGCTGGCTTGCGCCGATCAGATAGTGTGGCAGCAGAAGAATGCCGTCGGCACCAGCCGATTCCACGTCACGTGCGATGTCGATCGCCATTTTCGTGCCGTATCCGCACCCCGAAATAATGGGTGTGTCACCCGCGGCGTCTTTGGCCGCCTGAACAACTTCGCGGATTTCTTGAGGTGTCAGTGAAAACAACTCGCCCGTGCCGCCAGCCGCAAAAAGGGCCGCCGCATCATATTGAGAGAGCCAGCTGACGTGTTCCTGATAGGCCTTTGTGTCGAATTCAAGCGCACTGTCGAAATGCGTTACCGGAAAGGAGAGTAGTCCAGAGCCGACTTTTTCTTTTAGATCTTGAGGGGTCATGCGCGTCTTTCCAAAGGTCGATACAAAAAGGGTGGGATCGGTGGCGTTGTCCCCAATGTATCCGCAATCACTCACCTTCTGTCAATATTTGTATGATGAATTCTGTGGCGGCTAGGAAAGCTGGGCCAACCGCGCAAGAACACGATAGCGTTCAGCTCCATTTGCAAGGTGGGCACGCATTGCCTGACCTGCGGCATCGCGGTCCCGTCTGATGATGGCATCCACGATTTCCCGATGCTCTTGCAGAATTTGAAGTTCGACTTCCGGGTCGGTTTGAAGGTTTGCCTTCTTGCGAAGTTCCGAGCGCGGGATGGTGTCGCGGCCGAGCAGATGAAGAAAGTCCACGAACTTTTGGTTGTTGGTGGCTTCTGCGATGGCAACATGCAACGCAAAGTCTTCGGACTCAGATATCTCGCCCGAGATCACGCGTTGTTTGAATTTCTGGTGGCAATCCAAAATTTTCGCTTCCTGAGCAGGAGAACAACGCAAAGCTGCAAATTCGGAAGCGCCTATTTCTACGGAAGATCGCAACTCAAGAGTTTCGATGACGCCCGCAATTGTTTGCGGGTTCTGGCTCAGAAAAGTCAGTGTTTCGTCTGTTTGCTTGGGCTCTAGGACAAACACACCGGAACCCTGTCGGGACACCAGCAAACCGTCCTGTTTAAGGCCGGATATGGCTTCGCGAATAACGGTTCTACTCACGCCGAACTCTTGCGTGAGTTTCTGTTCGGTCGGAAGTTTGGACCCCGGTGTCATATCGCCCTCAAGGATGCGCGCCTTTAATTGGGTCGCCACATATTGGGACAGGTTCAGGCCGGATTCTTTTGCCTGCTTGCGGGAGGTGCTTGCCATTGAGTGTCTTTCCGGTGCGTGTGTGTTCACTTTGCACCGGATGGCCAAGAGGGGGCAATCGTGAAAGTGGATTAGAAGAATAAATAGTCAAATTTGTATGACAAAATTGACAGGGCTCTTGCGGGCGTGTCATCAATCCGGTGAATGTAATAAAATTGGAGCAACATATGACACGTGTTTTGCTGACAGGCGCGGGTGGTAATCTGGGAAAAGTCCTTAGGGCGTCACTTGCCGGAGAATTTGACATGATCCGGCTGTCCGATGTTGCCGACATGGACCCTGCAGGCCCCAGAGAGGAGGTCGTGCAGTGTGATCTGGGTGATGCCGAGGCCGTTCTTGATCTTGTCGAAGGCTGTGATGCCATCCTACATTTTGGTGGGATGTCGGTCGAAAACACGTTTGAGACAATCCTGAACGCGAACATCCGCGGCGTCTATAATATCTACGAGGCTGCGCGAAAACACAAAGTGGGACGCGTTGTATTTGCCAGTTCGAACCACGCAATCGGATTTCACGAGCGTGAAACACGCCTTGATGCTACGGCGGAAATGAGGCCTGACAGCATGTACGGGGTGTCCAAGGGGTTTGGGGAACTGGTCGCGCGGTACTATTTTGACAAATACGGCATCGAGACGGCCTCAATTCGTATCGGATCGAGTTTTGAAAAACCCCGTAACCGCCGCATGATGGCCACCTGGCTGAGCTTTCGTGATCTTTCGGACTTGGTGAAATGCGTTCTTCGGACGGATCGGGTTGGCTATGCGGTTGTCTATGGTGCCTCTGATAATGACGAGACGTGGTGGGATAATACATTAACCGGTTATCTCGGGTGGCATCCTAAAGACAGCTCGGCACAGTTTGCTGATGACCCGGTCCTGACGTCCGAGGTGAATGACCCCAACGATCCTGCCGTGAAATTTCAGGGCGGCGCTTTTGCTTCGGCTGGTCATTTCGAGGACTAGATCAAGTCTTCGGAAAACAGCCGAATCCCGCTGGGCGTGGGTCTCTCAATTCTGAATATTTTCAATAACAAGTTCACAACTTCATTGGTGTGAACTTGTTTTTCGTTGCGCACATTTAACAAATCGAGATTAAGTGGACAAATTGGATTTTGCCGTAAAAATATGGATTTACCTCATAATTTACTGGGGTAATCGTCCATTCAGGTTTGTGAATTTTTGCAAATAATAAAAAAATAGTTGTAAAAATTTGTAACTCGTGTGAATTGTTTCGTGACAAATTGTCCATAGGAGGAGACGACAATGACGTTTAGCAACCTTATCGGTCGCGGAGCATTCGCACTTGCAGCCGCAGCAACCATGGCCATTGCGCCAATGGGCGCCGAAGCCAAAGACTGGCGCGGTTGGAACATTCACGTAGAAGACTATCCCGTGTCACACGGCATGGAAGCTTTTATGGCTGAAGTTGAAGAAAAAACCGGCGGAGAAATCAAAGGTAAAGTATTCCACGCTGGCGTTCTGGGATCTCAGCCCGACGCAATTGAGCAGTTGCGCCTTGGCGCTCTGGACTTTGCTGTATTTAGCCTTGGGCCTATGGGTCAGGCTGTTCCGGCCACCAACGTGGTTTCGCTGCCTTTCATCTTCAAAAGCATTCCACAGATGTATGAACTGATGGACGGTGCTGGTGGTGCTGCTCTTGGTGAGGCTCTGGAAGAAAAGGGCATCGTTGCTCTTGGTTACTATGATGCGGGCGCACGTTCTTTCTATAACTCGATCCAGCCTATCAACACCCCAGCGGACGTTGAAGGCATGAAGATCCGGGTTATGAACAATGACCTGTTCGTTGACATGGTGAACAACCTCGGCGGCAACGGTACACCAATGGCCTTTGCCGAAGTGTATCAGTCGATCAAGAACAACACCGTTGACGGTGCGGAAAACAACCCGCCATCGTATGAATCAACAAGCCACTTTGAAGTTGCTCAGTTCTATTCGCTGACACAGCACCTGATCATTCCAGAATGTCTGTGCATGAGCAAAAAAGCGTTTGATGCTCTGACACCAGAGCAGCAGGAAATCGTTAAAACAGCCGGCAAAAACTCGACCGATCTTCAGCGCAAGCTGTGGGGCGAGCGTGAAGCTGCTTCGATGGAAATCATCAAGGCTGGTGGCGTTCAAGTCAACGAAATCGCTGACAAATCTGCGTTCCAAGCCGCAATGGGCCCTGTCTATGACGGCTACCTGGCTGCAAACTCAGACATGACCGATCTCGTTAACCTGTTCCGCAACGCTGATTAATCTGCATTGCTAAATCAAAGTATGCCCCGGCGATAGCTGGGGCATACGACACCGGATTTGGAGGAAACAATCCGTGGAAGATGCACCCCGTTGGATGAAGCAAACTGAAAGAGTGCTGGATGGGTTGAGTTTCCTATGCATGCTGATCGCTTCAATCGCTCTTGTTGTTCTGATCGTTACATTTGGTTGGTTGGTTTTCGGGCGCTACGTCCTCAACTCTACACCGACCTGGGTTGAGCAACTCGCATTGTTGCTGATCTGCTATATCACTTACCTTGGCGCAGCAGTGGGTATCCACGACAACACCCACCTTGGCGTTACGATTTTCCGGGACATGATGCCGGCCAAAATCAACAGCTTTCTGCGTCTGCTTATCGATATCATTCTCGCCGCGTTCGGCCTGATCATGATGATCGCAAGTATTGATCTGGTTGTCTTTGGCTGGAGCACACTTCTCCCGATGCTGAGCATCCCCGAGGGCGTTCGTTCCCTGTCGGCGGCGCTGTGTGGTGGACTTGTGTTTATCTTTGCCGGCACCCGTGTCGCATTTCGAATAGCCTGCCACGTGCACGGCAAAACCTACGTTGAAAGAGGCTTGATCTAACTATGGGCTTGGCAATTCTTCTTGGAATCTTCGCGGTTGGAGTGGTGCTTGGCATCCCTGTCGCCTTCGCAATGGGGATCGCAGCATTGACGGCCTTTTGGTACGAAGGCTTCCCCTTGCTTCTAACCTTTCAAAGATCGGTTTCCGGTATTTCGGTCTTTTCACTTCTCGCCATTCCGTTCTTCATCTTTGCCGGTGAACTGATGCTTCACGGTGGTATTGCGATGCGCCTTGTGCGGTTTGCACAGACCCTCGTGGGACATGTTCGTGGCGGTCTGGCGACTGTAAACATCTTCTCGAGCATGCTGTTCGGGGGCATCTCTGGCTCGGCGATTGCTGACATCTCGGCGCTTGGATCAATCCAGATCCCGATGATGAAAGAGCGCGGATATCACCCGGACTATGCCGTGAACGTCACTGTGACGTCATCGATTGCCGGTATCGTTATTCCGCCCAGCCACAACATGATTATCTTCGCGGTTGCAGCAGGTGGAGGGATTTCGATCTCGAAGCTGTTCCTTGCGGGCGTCGTTCCGGGCATTCTAATGTGTGTTTGCTTGGCTGTGGCTGCCTATATCATTGCGATTAAACGCGAATACCCTGCCGAAGCCTTCCCTGGCTGGAAAGCTGTTTGGGTCTCGTCGTTGCATGCTGTTCCCGGCCTGATCACAGCGATCATCATCGTTGGCGGTGTATTGTCCGGCGTCTTCACAGTGACAGAATCCGGTGCATTCGGCGCGATTTACGCCTTGTTGCTGACGTTCTTTGTCTATCGCAGTCTGGATTGGGAAGGTTTCAAAACATCTGTTGTGTCGTCTGTACGGACAACGGCCATGGTCATGGTGCTAATCGGATTTGCAAGCTCGTTTGCCTATCTTCTTGCGCTGTATCAGGTTCCGGACAAGCTGAGCAGCTTTATGCTTGGTATCTCGAGCGAGAAGATCTTTGTTCTTCTGATGATCAACGTCATGTTGTTGGTTCTTGGAATGATCATGGACATGGCGGCGCTGATTTTGATCTGCACCCCAATCTTCCTGCCCATCGTCAAAGACCTCGGGATGGACCCAACACAGTTTGGCATCATGCTGCTGGTCAACCTTGGTCTCGGTCTGTGCACACCTCCGGTTGGTACATGTCTGTTCGTTGGCTGTGCTGTAGGGCGCGTCAAGATTGAGGAAACGCTGAAAACGATCTGGCCATTCTACCTCGCAATCTTGGCGGCTTTGATCCTGATCACATATGTGCCCGCCGTTTCGTTGTACTTGCCGTCACTACTGATCGACTAGGGGTGGCATCTCTCGCGACCCGAAAATGAAGTGTCGAAGTTGGCAGGTTTCGCCTTCTGGCTTCGACAACCAAAAACAAAAAATGGAAGGTAATGACCTTGCGAACCCTAGCTCCCGAGATTCATGAAAAGCTGATGAATGTCAGCACTGCAACACTTACGACGGCTTTGTTTCGTCGCGGTTTCCGCAATATTTTCATCCAGGGCCCGCTGCGGATGAATCCTGGCCCCAATATGGTCGGTCCCGCCTATACTCTGCGCTATATCCCGGCGCGTGAAGATCTTGATGGTTTGGAGTCCTTTGCGGATCGCGAAAACCCGCAACGTAAAGGTGTCGAAGAGTGTCCCGCAGGCGCGATCTTTGTGATCGACTCGCGTCAGGATGCGACAGCCGCGTCCGCAGGGTGCATTTTGGTGACGCGCCTTCAGGCACTGGGGTGTAACGGCATCGTCACCGACGGCGGCTTTCGCGATACTCCGGAAATCTCTGCGTTGGACATGCCTGCCTATCACTCACGGCCCAGTGCGCCGACCAATTTGACCAAACACCATGCTGTTGCGATCAATGACCCCATCGCATGTGGGGGAGTTTCTGTATTTCCCGGCGATATTTTGGTAGGAGACAACGAGGGAGTGGTTTGCATACCACTTCATCTGGTGGCAGAAGTTGCAGTAGAAGCAGAAGAGATGACAGTCTTTGAAGATTTCGTGTTGGAGATGGTGCAGAAAGGGGCGTCTACATTTGGCCTCTACCCACCAACCGACCCTGAAACGATGGACAGGTTTGAGGCATGGCGGAAGCAAAACAAAAGGTAAAAACCTCTTCGAAAGAGGCGGCCCCAGCTGGAAAGCTGGGGCGCGACCGGACACTTTCAGACCGGGTTTACGAGAAAATACTCTCGATGATCGTGAGAGGAGAGACGCCTGTCGGCGCCAAGCTTCCCACCGAACATGCGCTGAGTGAGCAGTTGGAAGTCTCTCGCCCTGTCTTGCGTCAGGCCCTGAAGCAACTTCGCGAAGATGGCGTGATTGTTTCTCGACAAGGGTCCGGATCTTTTGTGCAGCGGCGTCCCGAAGGGGCGGTTCTGGATTTTGCGCCGGTCGGGTCGATTGCCGATATCCAGAGAACCTTTGAATTTCGTGCAGCGGTAGAAGGTGAAGCGGCGTATCTGGCGGCGGAAAGACGCACGGATGCAGATCTGGCAAAGCTACGCGCGGTGCTGGACGAGTTGGATCGCTGTATCCAAGAGGGCGAACTCGGTGTTGATGCGGATGAAACGTTTCACGAGGTGATTTGCACAGCCTCGGGCAATCAATATTTCACTGCCGCGCGGACATCCATGAAGGCCAATATCCTGACAGGGTTGAATTTGACGCGGAACCTGTCACTGACCAAGCCACAAGAGCGTTTGGAACTGGTTCAAAGAGAGCACTATCAAATCTTTGAAGCGATCAAGAACCGCAATCAGGAAGAAGCGCGGGCCGCTATGCGGGCCCACGTCGAAAATGCGCGTAAACGGGTGTTTGAAGGGTAACCTTCGCAACCGTCATGTGGTGGGGAGACCGTGGGCTTCCATGAAGTCATCCCGTCTTGGTGTGAACGCGTCAAACAGAACGCCCTCTTCAAGACAGACGCAGGAATGCACAACATTCGTAGGGATGATCATCGCGTCACCGGGGGCAAGTGTCTTTGTGACGCCATCCACAGTGAATTCAAACAGACCGGTGGACACATAGGTTGTCTGCACATGCGGGTGGGAATGCGGCAGTCCTTCGCCGCCTTTTGCAAAGCGAAATGCGACCATCATCAGACCTTCGTCCTGACAAAGAATACGACGTTCGGCACCGGGGCCCGACACCATCCAGGCTTCGGGTGAATCAGAATTTATCATCATGGCGGGGGGAAACCTTTTGTTCGTGGGTCAAATTTCAATTGTAAGTATTTGTCATTTTTGATTTGCCATGTCAACAAATTTGGAACCCGCGCAACGGGTCTTGCTTTTCGGAAGTCGCAATTGCGGTTTAGATGCCAGATGGTCAGAAAACCCTTTTTATTTATGGAAAAAGAGACCTGACCTGCAGGGCGAAATCTACTCTGGAAAAGATTCTGTAAGCGCATCAAGGCATTGCACTGTCTCGGCGCATGCGGGGGTCACGGCAATCCTTATTTGTAAAAATTTGTATTGTTATGGTGGTGAAATTCAGATACGCCTTGTCACCAAGTGCCCCTAGGGGCCGGGTGAGCGTCTGACGTTAAGGACAAAAGACATCCGGCCAATTCGGGGCCTGCTGGGAGGCGATCAGACACTGCGAATACTCAGAGCTGAGCGCCCGTAAATAACAATGTGTTGGAGATGATGATGGACCTCAAAGGGAAAACGGCGATTGTAACCGGCGGCGGACGCGATATCGGTCGGGCATGCGTGATGGAGCTGGCTGCGCGCGGCGCAAATGTTGTGATCAACTATTTTGCAAGTTCCGAAGGTGCAGACAGTGCTGTCGCGGAAATCACGGCAGCTGGCGGTCAGGCGATTGCGCTTCAGGGTGACATGACCAAAGAAGCAGAAGTCAAAGCCCTGGTTGCAAAGACGGTCGAGACTTTCGGTCAGGTCGACACTCTTATTCACGTGACAGGCGGCATTATTGCACGCGTTCCTGTGTCCGAGATGACTTTGGACCATTGGCAGGCGGTGATGGACGTCAACCTGACATCCTTTGTATTGGCGGTACGCGAATGCCTGCCACATATGCCAGAAGGGTCTTCTATTGTTGGTCTTGCCTCTCAAGCAGGACGTGATGGCGGTGGACCGGGTGCTGCAGCCTATGGCGCATCCAAAGGCGCACTGATGACGTTGACACGTGGCTTGGCCAAAGAACTGGGCCCCAAAATTCGCGTCAACTCCCTGTGCCCCGGCATGATCGACACGGATTTCCACAACATCTTTACGAAACCCGAAGTGCGCACGCATGTTGCCAACGTCACGCCGCTTAAGCGCGAAGGCACATCCGAAGACGTTGCCAAGCTGGCTGTCTTCCTTGCATCTGATGATGCTGCGTTCCTCACTGGAACGAACGTCGACATTAACGGCGGCATGCTGTTCTCGTAAACACAACACAGTCTGCCCGTGCCTTGGAAAAAGGCTGCGGGCAGAGTGTTTTCTTTTATATGTGGGGATCCAAAATGGAATTGACCGGTAAACACCTGATTGCAGGCTCTTGGGTAGGTTCAGAACGCAGCTTTTCGTCCGATCCGGCAAAAGGGGACGCACGGGTGTTTTCTGTCGGGTCTCCTGAATTGGTTGATCAGGCTGTGCAGGCCGCGGAAGAGGCCTTTTGGTTTTTTAGCGCCACATCCGAGCAAGAGCGCGCAGATTTTCTGAACACGATTGCAGATGAAATCGAAGCACGCGCAGATGGTATCACCCAGATCGGGTGCGAGGAGACCGGTTTGCCCGAAGCCCGTCTTCAGGGGGAACGTGGCCGCACAATCGGTCAGTTGCGTATGTTTGCGTCGCATATCCTTGATGGCGCGTACCTCAACCGCCGTCATGACGACGCTCTGCCTGATCGTGCGCCTTTGCCACGTTCGGATCTACAGCTGGCACAGCGCCCCATTGGTCCGGTTGTCGTGTTTGGCGCATCGAACTTTCCACTCGCGTTCTCGACCGCTGGGGGCGATACGGCCTCTGCTTTGGCAGCCGGGTGTCCCGTTGTAGTACGCGGGCATGCCGCGCATCCCGGAACGGGCGAAATCATCGCTCAGGCGATTGATGCGGCCGTGTCTCGCTGTAAATTGCACCCCGGCGTGTTTTCCTTTCTTCAAGGGGATGGCTTTGAAGTCGGGCAGGCGCTTGTTCAGCACCCGCTGGTCAAGGCCGTCGGATTTACCGGTTCGTTGCGCGGGGGGCGTGCGCTGTATGATTTGTGTGCCCAGCGTCCTGAACCCATTCCTTTCTTTGGCGAGCTTGGATCGATCAACCCTGTCTTCCTGATGCCCGAGGCTCTGGCCGCGCGCGGTGCCGCGATCGGCACAGCATGGGCGGCGTCTTTGACCATGGGTGCAGGGCAGTTCTGTACCAACCCCGGTGTCGTGTTCGTGGTTGATGGCCCCCAAGCGGATGCCTTTCAGGCCGCCGCACAAGAGGCTCTGAGCGCGCAAGGTGCCCAGACCATGCTGACCAAGGGCATCGCATCTGCCTATACCGGTGGACGTACCGCGATTGCACAAACCGATGGTGTCGAAACGCTTGTCAGCACGCCAGAGGCGGATG
Organism: Shimia thalassica; assembly: GCF_001458215.1. Taxonomy (GTDB): domain Bacteria; phylum Pseudomonadota; class Alphaproteobacteria; order Rhodobacterales; family Rhodobacteraceae; genus Shimia; species Shimia thalassica. The sequence goes on from NZ_CYTW01000005.1 coordinate 95,492, forward strand.
AACGCTCTGCCATGCCGAGCGTATTTGTCACCAGCGGGGAAAACTGGCTGGCCAACGAAACTCTGGCCGAAGAAGTGTTTGGCCCCTTGGGCATTATCGTCCGTTTCGTAGATATGGACGCGATGACCGAAGCTGCAAAACGGCTTGATGGGCAATTGACCTGCACGGTCCATTGCGATGCCGACGATCGTGCCGCAACCAGATTGTTGCTTCCCATTCTGGAACGCAAGGCCGGCCGCATCCTCGCAAACGGGTTTCCGACGGGCGTAGAGGTCTGCGATGCGATGGTGCACGGTGGGCCATACCCTGCTTCGACCAACTTTGGTGCGACATCCGTGGGCACTATGGCCATTCAACGCTGGCTGCGGATGGTCTGCTATCAGGACATGCAGGACATTTTGTCCTGAGATGCAATGAGCGGGATCGGGGGCGAGCCACGCCCCTTGATCGCCGTTTTATGAACCGTTTTTGTTAGTCGAGACAAATCGAGGAGACAACCATGCAAAATTCCAAACCGCGTGTTGGCGCGCCTGTTGACGAAACCAGCTTTCCATCGGTCTCGGGAGAAACCGTGACTATCGGTCAGGCCAAAGACCGCTGGACCATGCTTTTTGTGTATCGTGGGCGTCATTGTCCGCGCTGCAAACGGTTCCTGAACAAACTGAATGCTGTTTTGGCGGACTGGACAGAGGTGATGGACGTCGTTGTTGTGTCTTCTGACACAAAGGAAAAAGCTTTGGCTGACAAAGCCGAATTCAATTGGGATTTCGAGCTTTGCTATGGTCTCACCGAAGCCCAGATGCGGTCTTTGGGGCTCTATGTTTCGGACCCGCTTTCAGAAGCGGAAACAACCGACCGATTTGCCGAGCCTGGTGCCTTTGGATTGCGTCCGGATGGCACTCTGATGCTTGTCGATATTTCTAACGGCCCTGCGGCGCGTCCCGATCTGGAAGAGCTGCTGGATGGTATGAAATTCAACATCACGAATGACCGTCCCGTCCGCGGACTGGCCTGATTATCCACGCCTAAAACAATAGGGTTAGCGATGCCTGTCTGGGTGATTGCTAACTCTTAAAAACGACCCGCGCAAAACGCCCAGTAATATTCATGATGGGGCATGGCGATCCAGAGAGTGCCTTTGGGATCGGCGCAATACGTCAACTTATCAATCGCTTGTCGTTTTTCCCCGTGCCACAACTTGCGAAGGTAAGTTTGGCGTTTTCGACAAGTGCCAAGAAATCCGGCGATGTGGCCTGTCGTTTGGGCGCAATTTTGCGAGCGGAGTCTGACGTCCTTGCCAGCAGAGCCGGATATCGATTCTGCAACAGGTTCAGCATCCTACCAACGTCGCACAGACCAAGGTCCAATACCCGCAATTTGGCTGCCTTTCTATGTTGAGCGCAGCACCGGACCAGGTGCCTAACAGAAGGATTAGGTCCATGGGATTCGCTGCATTTCTTGGAACTCTATTAAAGGGGAGGAATGACATGAACATTCAAAATACAATACAGGTTAGCGCCGCATTGGACACAACGCATCTGGGCGTCGAGTTTCCATTCAAAGCGCGTTATGGCAACTTTATCAACGGCGCTTTCGTAGAGCCGAAGTCAGGTCAGTATTTCGAAAACACCACACCAATTACAGGTGAAGTTATTTGCGAAATCGCGCGGTCGAACGCCGAGGACGTTGATGCAGCGCTGGACGCGGCCCATGCGGCATTCCCGGCCTGGGGGAAGACATCGACAACCGTGCGTTCCAACATGTTGCTGAAAATCGCCGACATCATGGAAGCGAACACTCAAAAACTGGCTGCCGCCGAGACTTTGGACAACGGCAAGCCAATTCGTGAATCGATCGCGGCCGATCTGGCGCTTTGTGTTGATCACTGGCGTTATTTTGCGGGCTGCATCCGCGCCGAGGAAGGTGGCATTTCCGAAATCGACGGTGACACCTATGCCTATCACATCCCCGAGCCCCTGGGTGTTGTGGGTCAGATTATCCCATGGAACTTCCCGCTGTTGATGGCTGTCTGGAAGCTGGCGCCTGCACTTGCTGCTGGTAACTGTGTTGTCATGAAGCCTGCCGAGCAGACTCCGGCCTCTATTCTGGTGCTGATGGAACTGATCGCGGACGTGCTGCCTGCCGGTGTTCTGAACATCGTCAACGGTTTCGGCCTCGAAGCAGGCAAGCCGCTGGCATCGTCTAACCGCATTGCCAAGATCGCGTTCACCGGTGAAACCACCACAGGCCGTTTGATCATGCAGTATGCGTCGCAAAACCTGATCCCGGTAACGCTGGAACTGGGTGGCAAGTCGCCAAACATCTTCTTTGAAGACGTAATGAGCCTTGATGATGAATACTTCGACAAGTGTCTCGAAGGTTTCACCATGTTTGCTCTGAACCAAGGCGAGGTTTGCACCTGCCCAAGCCGTGCCCTGATCCAAGAGTCGATCTATGACGACTTCATGGCCCGCGCGATCGAACGTGTAAAAGCGGTCAAGCAAGGCAACCCGCTGTCGATGGACACCATGATCGGTGCACAAGCATCGACCGAGCAGAAAGAGAAGATCGCGTCCTATCTGCAGCTGGGCAAAGACGAAGGCGCCGAGTTGCTGACCGGTGGTAACGTGTCGAACCTGTCGGGTCTTGAGGGTGGCAACTATATCGAGCCAACCGTGTTCAAGGGCCACAACAAGATGCGCATCTTCCAGGAAGAAATCTTTGGGCCTGTCCTTTCTGTGACAACCTTCAAGGACGAAGCAGAAGCGCTCGAGATTGCCAACGACACCCTTTATGGGCTGGGCGCTGGTGTCTGGACACGTGACACAAACCGCGCGTTCCGCTTTGGTCGTGAAATTCAGGCGGGCCGTGTCTGGACCAACTGCTATCATGCGTACCCTGCGCACGCCGCATTTGGTGGATACAAGCAATCGGGCATCGGTCGTGAAAACCACAAGATGATGCTGGATCACTATCGCCAGACCAAAAACCTGCTGGTGTCTTACAGCCCCAACGCTCTGGGCTTCTTCTAAGAAAGTCCAACCTCCGACCGGCCCCATTTCTCCCGTGGGGCCGGTTCCTCAATATAGGGACCTGTTATGACCGATAAGATGAAAGTAACCGCAACCGAGGCCGCTCTAGAGTTGATATCAGAGCTTAAAGGGCGATTTGGCGAGCATCTGTTGTTTCACCAATCCGGCGGTTGTTGCGACGGTTCTGCCCCGATGTGCTTTCAAAAGGGCGACTACATTGTTGGTGACAGTGATGTTCTGGTCGGCGAGATCGGCGGCGTTCCGTTTTACATGAATGCGGATCAATACGAACGCTGGGTCCATACGGATCTGGTGATTGATGCGATCTCGGGAATTGGCGGTATGTTTTCTTTGGAAAACGGCAGCGGCAAACGGTTCCTGACCCGCTCTGATGTCTGTATCCGCTAGGCGGGCATCACCTTTTCCATGAACCCTCTGAGTGTGTCGGGATTGATGGGTTTGTGGAACAAGGTCACGCCAAGAGTGTCGCAAACACCCTGTAAATCAGGCGAGCGATTGGCCGTGATCAAACATGCCGGTATTTGCCCATACGCCCCGCGCAGATCGGCAATGGCATCTGTGCCAAAGGCCCCGTCATCAAGCTGGTAATCGGCGACGATAACATCGGGGGCGATGTCCACCTCGTGCAAGACATTTTCGGCTTCTGATTGGCTGGCACAGGGCAAGACATCCAACCCCCAGTTTTCCAACGTGATCGTCATTGCAGAGCGCAGGCTTGCATCATTCTCGATCAGAACAGCAATGCGATGTTCAAAGGACAAACCTTTGGAGGTGGGGATCTCTGACGGGACATATCGCAGGTCAGCAAGGCTTTTGGGCAATTCTACAGTGAAACATGTACCCGTCCCCGGCGTGGATCTGAGTTGCAAAGGATGTTTCAGCAGTCGGCATGCGCGATCCACAATGGCCAAACCCAGCCCCATGCCTTCTGACGGGCTGGCGGTGGCATTCAGCCTGTGAAACTCGTCGAAAACCTTTTCCTGCTGGTCTTCGGGAATGCCGGGTCCCGTGTCCCAGATTTCAACGCGCACAGATGATTTACCCTGCCTGACCCCAATCAGAACCTTGCCACGATCCGTATACCGGATTGCGTTCGAGGCGAGGTTTTGTAAAATCCGGCGCAGATACGCCGCATCGCTTTGCACAATTGCGTCGCAACAGACCATGCGGAATTCGAGGCCTTTGCTCATCGCAAGAGGTTTGAGTTCATCGTTCAGCTGATTAAGCAGGTCTTTGAGGTGAATGGCGGAAATATCAACTGCCGCGAGGCCGGAATCCAGTTTGGAGATATCCAACAGAGCCCCAAGGATACGTTCCACGCTGACAAGCGCATTACTGGCCTTGGACAAACGGCTTTGCCATTCGGTGTTATCCAGTTCTTCTTCCAGAGACGCGACAAACAGTTTGGCAGCCGACAAGGGTTGCAAAAGGTCATGGCTGGCCGCGGCCACAAAGCGTGACTTCGAAGCATTGGCGCGCTCTGCTTCGGACAGGGCATCTTCCAGTTCCAGCGTGCGCTCAGCAACACGTTGTTCCAGAGTTTCGTTGACCTGGCTGATGGCACGAACTGCGGCCCGTTCTGCCGAAACATCCGTAAAGCTGATCACGAACCCGCGGTCAGGCATCTGCTGGGCAAAAACCGCGAGTGTCCGTTCGCGACCGATGCCGATTTCAAAGGACAGCGGGGCGCGCTTTGCTTTGCTGGCAATCCATGCCTCGACATCGCTAAGCCCTGTTTTACCGTGAAAGTGAACGTCTTCGCGGATCAAACTGTAGAGCGTGTTGAAATAGGTGCCCAATTGCTGCTTGTTTGCCTGGATCGACAAAAGTTCACCAGCGCGCCGGTTCCCCCCGACCAATCTGTTCTGGGCATCGAAGATGAAAACACCTTGGTTGAGGTGTTCCAGAGTGGCCTTGATCAGGCGACTTTGATCATCAAGAAGACGGTCGCGTTCCTGCCGTTCGAGCCGCATCATATCCGTGATATCGGTCTGGATAATGACCGTGCCCCCATCCGGCGTGCGGTGTTCGCTGACTTGCAGCCACCTGCTTCCGGCCATGCGTGCGTTGAACACCGCATGGTTGTCCTTGTGGCGGGAAATCCGATAGGCTTCCCACCCTTCCGAGGTTTCGCCTTCTGGCAGGGAAAGATACGGGCTTGTCGCGACAAGATGCACATACTCTTCAAACCGCAAACCCGGTTTGAACAGGTGATAGATGTCCAGCATATGCTTGCCAAAACGGCTGTTGCACATGACAAGTTCATCTTTGGCGTTGAACAGGGCAAACCCTTCCTGCACCGTTTCGATCGCATTGGCGAGGTTGGCACGGGCCGCTTCTGTTTCTGCGTTCGCATTTGCGAGCCGCGCATTGGATTCGTTCAGCAGATCAAGGGCATGTTCCAGCTCTTTGGTTCGACCGCGCACTTCTTCCTCGAGCATGACCGCGCGCTGGAACTGGGCATAGGCCGCGCCGGATGCCTCTGAACTTTGCTCGACACGCCGCATGAGCGTTTCAGTGATCTTGAGAAGTTTCTCGTTCTGACGTTCAAGCGTGTCTTTGGGATCGATAAGCTCATAAGCCATGTGTCAGGATACACTCGGAGGATAGATTGCAACGCCGGTCAGGGTCTGGTTCACGTGCATTGAGTTGATTTGTTCACCGTAAGTGGAAAACCCCAACACACGGTTCTTGGCCAGAATATCGGAAATCTCTCGGGTTTGCTGTTTTTGCTGGGCTTCCAGACGCCGCAAAATGCAATCACAGGCGAGAACGATATCGGGTGTTTGAGGCGATGACATTTCGTCAATTTCACGGGTCAGATGCGTCACCATGTTTTCGGCTTCTGCAAGGGTCAGTACGACGCCCTCATCAATGGCCGAGAAAAACACAAGGTCGCCATTGTCTGCAACTTGCTGGATCGCACGCACATGGTGCTGGTCGCCGATCTGGACAACAACGGGATGGGCGGCAAACGTAAACGCGGTGAGTTGCTCGGGGTCTTTGCCCAAGACACGCGCATATTCGCGCGCTGCGGGTTCTGCGTTGATCTCGTGAACAATACGGCGGGCAGGGTCGGCGCCTGTCACGACCATGCGTGTTTCGGTGGGGATCAGATGATCTGTTTTGAACACCTTGATCGGGCAAAGGGTGCGCACCTGGATCAAAACCGCCGCATTGGAATGGGCCTTGCCCCCGTGTAGGACAAAAGTCTTGCCAAAGTCCGTGCCGTCTCCCGCGGAGCCGCCAAAAAACGGAACGGGTCCCAAGCCGACAGACAATTGCGACGTCAGCTGGTCTTCTTTTGTCGACAGGCCGTCAATCAGCAAAAAGGTGAAATCGGACTCCCAGTCTGGCGTTTCTCTGGCCATATGATTGCGATTGCTGATCATCTTCTCGATCAGGGCATGGGGATCAAAAGCGTTGAGGTCTTCCACGAGAATGGTGCGGGTGTGGAAATACTCTTGCGGAAATCCGATGGCAACGATTTTGCCTTCAGTATAGCCGGTCTCAGCCAGCTCGCCCGCCGTGGTGCATCCCACAACCTGAGCCGGAGCAAAGGTTTTCTGGGCCTCATCAATCAGCCTTGAAACATCTGTCTGCGGGGAAAGGAACAAAACGACAAGGGACAGGTCGCCCGGATGCAGCGCCTCGGCCAAACGCGCGACGGCGTCTTCTGCCTGACAGTCGACAAAACCCGACCGGACAACCTGATCGGTTGCTGGCATATCTCCGGACAGACCACGCAAATGGTCCATCTCTTTCTCCTCCCTAAGTAACGTCCGCCAGATTAGACAGGGGGCGTCGTGTCGTGCAAGACATTTGCAAAGCTGGTCTGCTTTGCAATCAGAACCGCCTGTGTGCGGCTTTGCACCCCGAGTTTCCTCATGATGGCCGTTACATGTGCTTTGACTGTTGTTTCCGCGATGGACAGATCAAATGCGATCTGCTTGTTCAGTTTACCCTCGCAGATAAGCTGAAGAATGCGGGCTTGTTGGTTGGTAAGAGACGCCAGTCGTTTGACTGCGTCATCCTTGTCGGCGGTATCGACTTCCTCCAAAAGTTGATATCCGTCAGGGATAAACGTCTCTCCTGCTTGTAATTTATCAATTGCTTTGTGGAACACATCACGCTGGCTGTGCTTGGGAATAAAGCCCGCTGCCCCTGCGTGGATCACCGAGCTGATGATCCGGTTTTCCGCCATGGATGACACAACGACGATCGGGGCCGTCGTTGCGTTGCGCAACCGCACAAGCCCATCCAGCCCCTTGACGTCAGGCAGGTTCAGATCAAGCACGACCAGATCGACCTGGGCCCCTTGGTTCAACAAATCCAGCGCACTTTGAAGTGTTGGAGACGTATGCATGCTGTTGATGGACGAAACAGCCTGAAGTGTCATCGAAAGCGCATCACAAAACAAAGGGTGATCGTCAACGATCAATGCCGCATGAAATTGCCGGATGTCTGGCGTTTCGGAAGTTAGGGGCATTCGACGTCCACTCTGTTTATTCACGATCAGCATAGCAAAGCCGTCTGTTCCAGAGCTATACGCCTAAAGTCGTAGAACGACAAACGCGCGCCCAAGGGGGCGCGCGTCCAGTCGTAAAATCCGTTTTGGATTACTTGGCCATGGCCAGTTCTTTTGGAAGTTTGAATGTCCAAACCAAACCACCTTGGTTCAGGTAGTTGACCTTTTTGGCCACTTCACCACCCCAAAGAGGAACCGCGCCGCCCCAGCCGGAAACGATCGTGACATACTGGTCACCATCCTGTTCCCAGGTCACGGGCTGACCAACGATGCCGGAACCGGTCTGGAACGACCAAAGCACTTCACCGGTTTCGTCATCAAAGGCGATGAATTTGCCTTCCGGAGTACCTGTGAACACAAGGCCGCCAGCGGTCGTCATCACGCCGCCCCACAAGGGAGCATCGTTTTTGAATTCCCACTTGATTTCGCCAGTGTCAGGATCGATCGCTTTCAGGCTTCCGATGTGGTCTTCATAGTTCGGCTTGATCGTAAAGCCGGCACCCAGATACGCCGCACCCTTTTTATAGGTGATCGGCTCGTTCCAGATGTCCATGCCCCATTCGTTCGAAGGCACATAGAAGTTGCCGGTGTTCTGGCTAAACGCCATTGGCATCCAGTTTTTGCCACCAAGGAAGGACGGCGAAGCAAAGATGATCTCGCCTTTCTTGCCGTCTGCCGCAGCGGCCGGATTGCCCGGACGGTTGGCTTCGTTGAAGATCGGGCGGCCCGTGTCGTCAATGCCGTCTGCCCAGCTGATGTCTTTCACAAAAGGCGCGGCCGAAACGAATTTGCCATCTTCACGGTTCAGAACATAGAAGAAGCCGTTACGGTCTGCTGTTGCATAACGCTTGTTACCGTCACGGTCGGTATAGGCCACAACTTCGTTCACACCATCATAGTCCCAGCCTTCGCGAGGCGTGGTCTGGAAGTGCCATTTGATTTCGCCCGTTTTGGGGTCGATACCTATCCGGCTGGCGGCATAGAGGTTGTCGCCCTTGTTGCCCTCAACAGGTGTACCCGCGTTGCGCAGGTGGCTGTTCCAGGGGGCAGGGTTGCCTGCACCAAACACCAGCGTATCGGTGTCGGCATCATATGAGCCGCCAAGCCAGGTTGCGCCGCCGCCGGTCTTCCACATATCGCCAGGCCAGGTCGCGTTCAGCTCACCGGTCATTGTGGATTCTTTACCGTTGAGCGTGCCCATGTGACCTTCGATCACCGGACGGGTCCAGACCAGTTCGCCGGTTTCGGCATCGCGGGCTTGCACTTCACCAATAATGCCGAATTCACCACCCGAGTTGCCGGTGACAACCAAACCGTCCACAATCAGAGGGGCGGCAGTATAGGAATAGCCAGCTTTGTAGTCGGCAATCTTCTTGCGCCATTTGACGTCACCGGTTTTCAGGTCCAGCGCAACAATGCGGGCGTCCAGTGTGCCGAAATAGAAGTTGTCGCCATAGATGGCGCCACCACGGTTGATCACGTCACAGCAAGGCAGGATGCCTTCCGGAAGGCGGGCATCGTACTGCCACAGTTCGTCGCCGGTCATAACATCAATCGCGTAAACGCGGCTGTAGGATCCGGTGATATACATCACACCGTCATAGATCAGCGGCTGGGTTTCCTGCCCACGCTGTTTTTCACCGCCAAGCGAAAACGCCCATGCGGGTTGCAGTTTGCTGACGTTCTCTTTGTTCAGGATATCGAGAGGGCTGTAGCGCTGAAGGTGGCGCCCCATCCCGTTGGTGACCACCTGTGTGGTGATGCTCTGATCGTTCTTCAGTTCGTCTTCGGTCACGCCTGCAAAGCTGCTGCTTGCTACCATGACACCTGCGACGACCGCTGTAATAAAGCGATTCATGTGGGCTCCTCCCATCTGTCACTGTTCCATTGGCCAGAGCCCGTTCACGCGGGAACCTAGCCACGCACATTATTGGAAAGACGGACTTGAAGCGGTATTGCACAATGGTCGTAGGGGCGTGTTTTGGTGAATTCGATAGAATTATCTTTGAAACGCGCAACGAACAGGGGGGCAAGCCATGACACTGTTTTGCACATTGGCAGCGGCTTTGGGGCTGATGACGGCACCTTTGATGGCCCAAGAGGGCTTGTCGGGAACCAAGACCATTTACCTGCTAGAGAAAGACGCCAAACGTCATGAAATCGGACAGGTGGATTTTGCAGATGACGGAACGTATGCGGTGCGCCTTCACGAGCATTTGTTCGAAGATCATTTCCTGTCGATGAGACCTTTCAAGTGTCTGGAGGGCAATGAAAAACAGTGGTGCTATGTGCCATACCCCTATGCCAATAACCGGCGCATAGATTCCGCGGATCTGACCGATCTGGAGTATGATCTTCTGTTCCTGTGGAGGGGGGCGTCCGACTATGGCATCAACATGTGGAATGGCGTCTATTACAGCCTGTCGTTTGAGGAAAACCATCTGATCGGCACCCTGAACGAAGTTGACATGAATGTGTTGTCTGCCCCGCCAGAAGATGGCGAGATGCGTCCGATCAAAAGTCGGGATTTGCATGAAGCAGACCCCGACAGCCATTGGCTGCCGGGGGTGATCATCGAATAATTTTCGAAGCGCGGGCTTAGTCTGAAATGGTCGACCCGTCACGAGTCGTGATTGATTCCAGATAGGCCAGAATGAAATCTTGAACCGTGCTGTCCTTGATCCCGACGTGGCGCATTTTGGTGCCTGGCATAAAGCCCGCGTTGTCTTCCATCCACGCGCGCAAAGCGGCGGTTGTCCAGACGATGCCCGAGGCCTCTAGAGCGACGGAATAGTCATAGTCCGGATAGCTTCCGGCCGCGCGACCGACAATGTTTTCCAATGGGGGACCATAGCTTTCGTGGTCGGACCCTGTCGCATGACAGCGACGGCATTCCGAGCCAAAAAGTGTCGCGCCTGCGTCGACCTTTACCTTTTCAAATGTTGCCTCGCTGGCCAATGCCGGTGCGGTCAATGCACCAAGGGCAAGGCAAATAGCTGGGATGATTTGTTTCATAATATCCTCCGGGGTTATGCTGCCCCAAGTGTAGGAGGATGTGATGTCAAATTCATTGAAATAATAAGCGAAATCAATAAGTTCGACCTATACTTTGGTCGTAGGTTTCCCTTGATATGAGGGGTCACCTAGAACAAAGGTGCATATTTCCAATTGTCGGCGTCTGGCGTGACTTCGTCCGGGTCGTAATCCGCTCGCTTCAGACGTTGGGCAATTTTCAAGCCCTCGGCGGCGGCTTCATCGACAAGTTCACGGCCCAATTCTTCGTTTTGGGCCACGCCATGTCCGCGGATCAGATCAAGTCCATAGTTGAATTTTCCCACCGGATCGCCCGCCTCGGCTGCACGCCGGTCCCAGTTTGCCGCGGCATCGGGGTTGTAGCCTCCTCCAAGACCGTTGTTGTCCAGCTGGCTCATCCATGTCATCGCGCCGGTGTATCCGTCATTGGCACAGGTCTCGAACAATTTCCGCGCCATCTCGTGGCGGCCACTTTTGGTAATGAAATACCCCGAAGCACAGGTGGTCATATCTGTCTGCCCGCGTTGGATGTTTTCCATCACTTTGCCAAGAGTCATTTCTTCGGGGTTGAGTGTTCCATGATCATCCTCGCCGAACACCAGAGTTGGCGCAAAGGCAAGCAATGTACAAAAGGTGAGCGGCTTGAGCATGTCGGGTCCTCCGTTTCGCGAATTTAACAAAAAAAACGCAGACGATCACCGGTGTTATGGTCGTAGGAAAGGTCAGCCTTTGCGCCGTATCATGCCGCGCGCCGGATCATATCCCCAAAGGGCAATCGCCAATAAAATCAGGGCCGCGCCACAGGTCCAGAGCAGTGCCGACATGTTGAATTGCCCATAAAGGGCGAACCGGATCAGTTCGACCGCATGTGTAAAGGGGTTCGCGGCACAAATGTCATGTAACAGTTCCGAACTCTCGGCCATTTTCCACAAGGGGTACAAAGCCGAAGACAGGAAAAACATCGGGAAAATGACAAAGTTCATAACTCCCGCAAAGTTCTCTAGCTGTTTGATAAATGATGACAAAGCCAACCCCAGGGCGCCCAACATCAGACCGGCAATCAACAAGGCTGGCAGCACGCTCAAATACCCAGCGGCTTCAAAACGAATGCCATACAGGGCCGTAATCCCCAAAAACGTATAGACCTGCAGGATCGAGATAGAGGTACTGGCGAGAAGCCTGCAAAACAAAAGCCACCATCGGGGCAGGGGGCTGGTCAGCAAAAGACGCATCGACCCCATTTCGCGGTCATACACAAGAGACAGCGAGCTTTGCATCCCGTTGAACAAAAGGATCATGCCGCACAGGCCCGGCACAATATATGTCTCGTAAGTTGTGTAGGTCTCGTATGGGGGAGTGATGGACAGCCCCAGCGCGGCCCGAAAACCGGCAGCAAACACAACCAGCCACAAAAGCGGGCGTATCAGGGCGGCGATAAAACGGCTGCGCTGTCCGACAAAGCGTCTTGCTTCGCGCGCGACAATCGCAATCAGGACCACCACAAACGGCTTCATGCCACCGTGCTTTCTTCGGTTAGTGACAAAAAGTGATCGGCCAACGGCTGTGTGCCTCGTAGCGCCTGCGCTGTGCCGTCTTCCAGCAAACGCCCCTGATGAAGGATCAGCAATTGATCGGTGTCCTGAATTTCATCCGTCAAATGCGTTGCCCACAGCACGGTGAGCCCTTCGGATTGAGAAAGCGCATGAATGTGATCTGTAATGGATTTGCGGGTCGCGGCATCCAGACCGACAGTGGGCTCATCAAGAAGCAGAACGCTGGGTGTGTGGATCAGGCTTCGCGCAATCTCGAGCCTGCGCCGGTGCCCGCCGTTCAGATCGCGCACCGTTTCTTTTTGGCGTTCTCGCATATTCAGCCGATCCAACGCGGCCTCAATACGTGTATTCGCGTCACGCCCCGAAAACCCATGAAGGGCCGCAAAATAAGTGAGGTTGCGGTGTACGGTCAGATCAAGATCAAGCGTGGGCTGCTGAAACACCACCCCCATCTGCTTCAAGGCTTTTCGCGGTGCTTGGGACAGGTCATGTCCCGCGATTTCAATTGTTCCATCGCGGGATGTGAACAGACGCGTCAAAAGGGCGAAAAGGGTTGATTTACCTGCACCGTTTGGCCCGAGGAGGGCGCAAAAAGATCCTTGGGGAATGTGAAACGACACCTCCCGAAGGGCCTGTTTGCGGCCATAGGCAAAGCTTAGTTGATCAACCCTTAGTCCGCTCACTGAATCGTAATCTCGAGTCTTTGTGTTTCTCCCGTCGATCCGGGAACCTTCAGATAGTATTGCCCCGGCTTCAAGGCGACGAACCCTATTTCCATTTCGCCGGCTTCGTCAAATTCAACGCTGTCGAGGCCAAGTGGGCGTATCTCAAGCCCTTCTATCACGATTTCGTCGATCCAGATCGCGCGAAAAAATTCCGGTCCGATCAGGGCCAGTTCCTGACTGCCATCCGCCTGAATTTCGAATTCATAGTATGTGCCGGATTTGAGCGTCCAGGGCGCATCGGCCAAAGGCATCCCCGCAGACAGCGAGATCGGCGGCAAGTCTTCTTTGTTCGATGCAGACAGAATGCCGGCCAGACCGAAATTTGGTGCGTCATCATCATCATCGTCGGCTTGCGCCATCAGCGGAAGCGCGAGGCTAAAAGCGGCGGCAAGGGTGACAAGTTTGAACATGGAAAACTCCTGAGATGGTATTTGAATTGGAAACGAAGTCACGGGCGAAGGGCGGCGCCCCATGGGAACCGGCCCACCTTGATCGATTTGATCGCTTCGCGTTTGGCGACATCGATCACAGTGACATCACCGGACACGCCGTTGGTGGTGAAAAGCAGGGACTTGTCGGGGGAAAAGGCCATGTGCCAGACACGGCGCCCAACAAGGATATAGTCTTCGACCTCAAGCGTTTCAGCATTGACGGCAGCGACATGGTTCGAGGGGCCCAGTGCCACAAAAGCGGTCTTTTCATCATCGGTGAATTCAAATCCGACGGGTTGAACGCGATCGGGATGCACGCCTTTGACCTTAAAGCTGATTTTGCCTTTTTCGGCCTGTGAGGCTGTATCGAATACCGAAATCGTGCCGCCAATTTCAGAACTGACCCACAACTCGGACCCACCTGCCGTGAATTCTGCGTGGCGGGGGCGAGAGTCGACAAGTGTATTTGCAAACAGTTCGCGGGTTTCCGTGTCGATCCAATGGGCCATATTCGTCGTTTCCGACGTCGTGATTGCAATCTTGCCGTCGGGAGAAACGGCCATGCCTTCTGGTTCGATGCCGACGTTGATCTGGGCGATCACGGACCGCGTTTCTGTATCAACGACTGTTGTTACGGCATCATCTTCGTTGGCAATGTAAAGATGGCGGTCATTGGGATGCAGCACAAATTGTTCGGGGTCCTCGCCCGAAGGCAATTCATGCAAGATGTTGCCCGTCACTGGATCCATCACCTGAACCGTGTCGCTGTCCGACGCACAGATATAGACCTTGGAGAAATCCTTGGAAAAGGTAATGCCGCGCGGGCGTTCGCCGGTTTCAATGGTGCGGATGACCTCAAGTGTGGCGATGTCGATGACACTGACCGTGTCGTCCTTTTCGTTGGTAACCCATATCTCTGCCGAGATCGCCGGTGAGGCGAAAGCCAGCGCTGTCACAAAGGGGATCAGGCGTTGCATAGGTGTCTCCGTCGAAAGTCTGGTGCCAAAAGGGCGTGAATTGGGGGGTTAATCGAATGCGGTGCAGCTGCTTTCAGGTGCATCCAGCCCCAGCGTGTCGAGTTCATTTCTTTGATGCAGATACCCTTCCATCGGGGCCTGCGCGGCAAGGGCGCGGTCCGTCACCAACGGGATGGGCTGGCGCAATTGTCCGTTCCAGTCGCGATAGCTCAGCGGGCGTCCCTTGAATCCGGCAAGTTCGAAGTTTTCGGACAGAATATAGGCGCGTAGAACCTCGGGATCGTTGGAACCGGTGCGTGTCACCGCTTCACCGATCGTGCGCACGGCGGCCCAGGCGGCATAGTCCTGCGGGCGCATCGACCGCTGGGCCAGATCATTGAAACGCGATTGCAATTGTGCAGCGCCCCATTGTTCGACCACGGGGGCCCAGGCCACTGGCACCAACCCTTCCGAGCCTGCAACCGGCCGCGGCAGCCATGTGTTATAAGCGATATAGCGGCCGAAATCGCCAATCTCGTCAGCGATCAAAAGAAGATCGTGTTTGCCCAGCTCTTGCGTGAAAAGCGGGACTTCCTGAGCCGCGTTGCGACGCATGTCTGCGTCAAAGGCCCATGTTTTTTCGGCAGACATCGACATGCCGAACTTTGCCGCGCTCTTCTTGAGGGCCTCGGCAAACGCAATATCCGTGTTATGCGTTCCGGCGATCAAGGCCAGTTTGTCCCAGCGTTTCGCGCGTGCGAACTGCATCAGGGCATCGCTTCGCATGAGATCCGAGGGGAGCGTGTGCAAAACATTGCTGCGACAGGCGTCATCCCGCAATGCCATGTCCGAACTTGATGTGTTGAACAACAGAGCAGGCTGTGCGCTGTCCAGATCAGCAATGCGAAGGACGTCTGCCGCAGGTGCATTCAGGATTACAAACGAAGACGTCGCCAAAGCCTCCTCTGCCGCGCCAACCAGATCACCGCCAATTGGAACTTTGATGGTTTCCATTTGGTATTTGTGACCCATGAACGTGCCCGTCGTCAGGTTGTCTTTCAGGGCCAGCATCGCGCCGGCCTGTCCAAGATCAGACGGTCGGGTATCGAGATTCGAAAGTGTCGGCGGGTGTTCGATTTCCTGTTCGAGATACACCATCGGCACGGCGATTTCCGCCAAAGCAAAGGTGGCGTTCAGTGCCAGACAGGCGATGGCTAACGGAAGGTGTCGCACGTGTCCTCCCACGGTTGTGCAATCGGTTTTAGCAAGCCTAAGGCCGGATAAACCGGACACGCCATAGGACCAAGGTCGTATGGAAATTGTGGCGATCTCAAACTTAAGTCTCGTATCAACGGATAGCCGAGGTTGGATAGTGTTTGTTCCAGCATACGACGAACGGGAGGAACCTATGTTCAGAATACCTATGGCCGCTTTGGGCCTGATTGTGTCGACCTCGATTGCGCATTCACATGGGGATGTTGCCCCTCAACCGATGAATACAGACGCGTTGCCGGATGTTGGTGAAGAGTGGTTGATTGAAAACCCTTATCGCGCTGAAAGCGATGAGGTCTGGAAAGCGGCCATCGAGATCGGAGACAGCGGATACAACCAAAACTGCGCGCGCTGTCATGGCTTGGGCGGTGTCTCGGGCGGCCTCGCACCAGACCTGCGGTATCTGGAAGCCGAAGAATACGGTGACGAATGGTATGTCGAACGCTTTCAGGTCGGATACACCCAGAATGGCATCACAAAAATGCCAGCCTTTGGCGAGTTGCTTGGTCAAAAGGCCGCTTGGGCAATCCGCACATATCTCGAAACGCGCCCAGATGACGGTGAACTGGACGAAGCAACACCACGCCTGTTGCAAATCCGTGATGAATTGGATGCTATGGCAGACGGAGCAAGCGGCGATGCCGTGGCCCTTCAGGCCGAGCTGGAAACAATTGCCAATGGCGTAGAAACCGGTTCCGGCGCACCTATCGCAGATAGCGTGGCCTTCCGTGCCGCCTATCTGATTTCCGGGTCGGAACCAAATTTCTCGGCTGCGGCAGAAGCGTTGACCGTTGGCCTTTCGGCTGCACACTAGAACACAAAGATTGGGGCACATGATTTCACGTCGTACTGGACTTCTTCTCTCCCTGATGGCAAGCTGCGCTTTCTCGCAAGCGGCAAACGCCCGGTGCGAGGATTATGTGCCCCAAGCAAAACCCCAGAATGCCTCTCGTGATCGTGTGGGGCAGGACCTTGATACCATTCAGGAGCGGGGTTTCATCACATTCGCCGCTTATGAAGATTTTCCGCCCTGGTCCTTTGAAGAGGGCGGCAAGGCGCGCGGCGTCGACATCGAGATCGGCCGCATCATTGCACAGGATTTGGGGGTCGAGGCCCGCTTTAACCTTGTCGCGCCCGGCGAAGATTTGCAGACAGACCTGCGTAATTGGATCTGGAAAGGCCCCATCGTAGGCGGCCGCGTTGCAAATGTCATGTTGCATGTCCCTTATGACAGCAACTTTGCATGCCGCGTCGAACAGGTTGTGTTTAACGGCCAGTATCACGTTGAAGAAATCGCCATTGCCTATCGTGAAGATGCCTATCCGGAAGACCCGCCGGTTCCGGCCTATTTCCGGTTTGACACTGTTGCCGTCGAAAATGATTCAATCGCCGACTTTTACCTGTCGTCTTTTCCCGGCGGGCAGCTTGGACACAATGTGCGGCGCTTCCCGTCGATGACAGACGCCATGCAGGCTCTTTCAGAGGCCGAGACGATGGCAGCGATGGGGCCTTTGGCGCAACTCGAGGCGGACCTGCAGGACGGGTTGGCGGTACACACGCCCCCCTTGCCCGGGTTTGCGGTTGGCAGCTGGACAGCGGGCGTCGCGGTGCACTTTGCCTATCGGCCTTTGGCCTATGCCGTGGATGATGCGATCTATGCTGCCATTCAGGACGGGCGCATTGAGGCGATCTTTGCAGACTACGGTTTGACCTATCGTCCACCAGAGTTGCGTTAACTCTTCATAAACTATGAATAGTTCCGACATCAGAGAGCGTGCGCCATTGGCGTGCGCTCAAATTCTTGGGTGTTTTGCTTGTTCCCTGCCGACCAGAGCGGCGGGGCGCCGTGATCTGAAGGGATTACTCTGCCGCTTCTTGGGGGCGCTTCTGCGATCTACGGTTGGCGATGATCAGAGGCACACAGCGGGTCTGGTCGTTGTGAATGCTCACACAATCAAGGCATCCGAAACATTCCGAGTACTGGATTTCTCCGGTTTTGCGGATCGCACCATAGCTGCATTTCACTTTGCACAACTGGCACGGTGATCCGCATTCTTCGCGCCGTTCAATCCATTTGCGCCCGCGTAGTAATCCGCCGATCGCCATCATGGCCCCCAAGGGGCAGACATACCGGCAGAACCCTTTGAACAGAACCATCCCAGACAAAAGCCAGATCGCGGCGTAGGCAACATAAAACCATTCGCGCTGGAACAGGGTTGTGATTGCGGTTTTGAAAGGTTCGACCTCGGCGGCTTTGTCGACGTTGTCGGGCGCAACAAAAACGGTTGCAACCAGTCCGAGCAACAACAGGTATTTGAGCGCCTTGAAGCGGGCATCCCAGAGCGGGGACAAATCGTATTGGGGCAAACGCAGCTTCCGGCCAAGATGATGTGCGAACTCTTGCAGGGCCCCAAAGGGGCACAGCCATCCACAGAAATACCCGCGCCCCCAAAGAACAAACCCCAAGATCGTGAAGCCCCAGATCACGAGCGAAAACGGATCATAGACAAGGAAAGCAAACGATCCGCCCTCGTAAAGCGTGCGAATGACCCCCAGCACGGTAACAATTGACAGCTGTCCCTGACCCCACCACCCGATAAAGACGGTCACAAAGGCGAGGATCGCCAGCCGCAACGGGGTGAATGCGGGGACATTGGCCAGCGGATTCTGGGCGAAAAGCAACACGCCGGTCAGCACAGTCAGAAAGAGCGTCAGGACAATCAAATCCCCTTGGCGCCCGCGCACCGCTTCAAGCCAGGCCGGAACAGGTTTCACGACACCGGGACGTTCAAAGAAGCGTTCATCAGTGCTGTGCTTTACTGTCAGGGTTCGGGTTTCGGTTTCCGGCTGGAACATGCCGTGTTCACGGATGGCCGCAACATTCAGGATCCATTCACGCGCGGGATCAAACCCAAGACGTCTGTCGGTGCGCAGGATCATCATGGCTCCGTCCTGAATCGCGTCTGGCAAATCGGGGGACAGATCGACCAACAGGTCGCTGTCTCTTAGAGCAACGGGAAACCCATCCTGCTCGGCAGACAGCCAGTCCGGCGCCGTATTGCGCACAAAGTCGGGGCTGACCAACCCGTGACGGGCGGTGTCCACCACCAGAATGGGTTCGTCTTCCGGCGAAATGGATAAGAATTCCTGTAGTTCGGTAAAACCGTCGTCAGACAAAACGGCGCGTGCGATTGCGGGCGGGCCCAGATCAACAACCCAAAGATCAAGATAACGCCCTTCGGGATCATCCTTGGCCTCGGGGTCATCGTCTTCCCAAAGCGTTCCGGCAAAAGCCTGATCGATCTCTGCATTGGTCACCGTTTTGCGTGTTACCAACCCTTGGGTCACCAAATCGTCCCAAGTGAGAGCCTCTTCATAGTCGCGCTTGGGGTGCGCCGGAGGTTGCGTCGAGATTCCCTGCATCTTCTCGCGGGCCACGGCAAGCGCGGCACCCATGACGGATTCGTGGGCGATCCGCACCGAGGCCGTGGCTTTGGTCACCCCGTCAAGATACACCAGCGACCCGCCAGAGCCGCCATCGCCATAAGGGGTTCCAACCACGATCGACGACGAGATCGACAGGCCGGGGTATTGCTCGAAAAACTTGTGGAAGGGGGCCTCTCCAAGCCCGGAAACAAAGATGGGTTCGTTGTGTTCCAGAAGACGAACGTCCAGAAAATTGCCTTCCAAATCAAGAACGACCAACACGTTGATTGCAGCGCCCGAAAAACCAGGCAGGGGGGCAAGGGGTTCGGTTTCAAAGACATATCCCGCCTCTGCGCCACCCGAGTTCAACAAGGAATAGACCCCGTTGTCATTCACGGGATCCCCAAGCGAAAAGGGGGGCATGATCAAAGTGGCGAGTGTATCGCGCTCAAGCGGAGATGCCTGCGCGATTGCGGCAGACATCAACAGCAGACTGGTCAGGATAATATGAATAACGCGCATGGCGAGAGGCTAGGTCTTTCACAGACTTGGGCCTATGCGACTATGGTCGCAAATGCGACCTACGACTAAAGGCCAATACTGTCGCGAAGGTTCGATTGCTAGTGTTTTCGGATCAACCAGCCAATGGAGGACGAAAATGGCCTGGACTGCACCCAAACTCAAAGAAGTAAACTGTGGCATGGAAATCAACATGTATGCGCCGTCGGAAGACGAAGGCCGCGACTACGAACGCGATCTGTTTTGATCGACGCAGGTTAAGGCACGGCCATGCGATTTTTGGTTCTTGGGGCTGCGGCTGGTGGTGGACTTCCGCAATGGAATTGCGGCTGTCCGAATTGCTGCGATGCCCGCAGTGGCAAGATTGAGTCTGCGACCCAATCATCGTTGGCCGTGACACTTGATGGTAAAGACTGGGCGGTTCTGAACGCATCGCCCGATATCAGGGGACAGCTGCAAAACTGTCCGCAGATGCATCCGCGCAGCTTGCGCGACACCCCCTTGGCCTCGGTCTTGATCACCAACGGGGATATTGACCACATCGCGGGGCTTTTGTCTCTGCGAGAGCAAACCCCGTTTGATCTGTTTGCGACGTCCGAAATTCTAGAAGTGCTGGCGCAAAACCGCGTCTTCGATGCGGTCTCGGCCGAAAAGGTCACACGTCGCCCGCTTCAGATCGGCAAGTCGTTTGATCTTTTGACAGGCCTTCAGGCACAGGTGTTTCCGGTTCCGGGCAAAGTTCCTTTGTTTATGGAAGGCGCAGAGGTGAAGACCGACCTTGTCGGGGAACAGACTGTGGGCGTCCGTCTGAGCGATGGGAGCAAAGTGGCATACTATATTCCCGGATGCGCCGAGGTGACCGACGATCTTTTGGTCATCTTGCAAGATGCCGATCAGGTCTTTTTTGACGGCACCCTTTGGCAAGACGACGAGATGATCCAATCAGGCACCGGCGTGAAAACCGGGCGGCGCATGGGCCATGTTTCGATGAGCGGCGATGACGGCTCGATCGCGCGCCTGCAACATCTTGGTGCCGGAAAAACCTTTATACACATCAATAACACAAACCCGGTCTGGCAGCCGGACGGCCCAGAACGGGCAATAGTATACAACAGCGGCTGGACGGTCGCGTCTGACGGGATGGAGATCGCGATATGAACGCCCACAGCCGGAATGCGACAGCGTCGCAAGATCTTGAAGCCCGGCTGATGGCCATCGGGGCCGAGCGATATCACGACAAACATCCGTTTCATCACAAGTTGCACTCGGGGCAGTGTACTCCCGATCAGGTCAGGGCATGGGTGATCAACCGCTGGGCCTATCAGGCGGCGATCCCGATGAAAGATGCCGCGTTCCTGTCGCGCTGTAGCGACCCGCAAATGCGCCGCGAATGGCGATCACGCATTGAAGATCATGATGGTGACATCGATGCAGGTGGGGGCATCCGGCGCTGGTTGAAACTGGCCGAGGCGGTGGGGCTGGACCCTGACTACGTTGCGTCGGGGCGCGGTGTTTTGCCCGCCACGCAATTCGCTGTAGATGCCTATATCCGATACGTGCGTGACATGCCGCTGCTCGAGGCGGTGGCCTCGTCATTGACCGAATTGTTTGCGCCATCCATTCATGAGCGTCGCATTGAAGGCATGTTGCAACACTATGATTTTGCGAATGCCGAAAGCATGTCCTATTTCAAGAAACGGCTGACCGAGGCCCCGAAAGACGTAAAATTCGGGTTGGCTTGGGTTCTGGATCATGCCGACACCCCGGAAAAGCAGGATGCGGCGTGCGGGGCGCTGATTTTCAAAACCAATGTTCTTTGGGCGCAACTGGATGCGCTTTGGGGGGCTTATGTCGAACCGGGGCGCATTCCGCCCGGTGCCTGGCAACCCGGCGAGGGCATGGCGTGAGCCTTGCCCTTCAGCAAGAGGACCGGCCATTCCTGCCACGCGGCGTAAGAGTGGTCGAAGATCGCGTGCGAGGCGGCAAAGTTTTGCTGGGGCCGGAAAAGGCCGTGGCTCTTGATCCCATCGGCGAAGCAATCCTGTCCCGCATTGACGGTGCCACAAGTTTTGGCGCGCTGGTCCAAGATCTGGCATCCACTTATGCCGCGCCGGAAACCCAGATTTCGCAGGATGTGCAGCGCTTTCTGGCAGGGTTGCGCGCGCGGATGTTTATTGCCGTGAAGGGCCCGAAGACATGAATGTTCCTGCGCCAATCGCGATGCTTGCCGAATTGACACATCGATGCCCTTTGGCTTGCCCCTATTGTTCAAATCCGACTGATCTTCTTGCGAAAGAAAACGAATTGGACACCGACACATGGTTGCGTGTGTTCAAACAGGCGGCAGACATGGGCGTGCTTCAGCTTCATCTGTCCGGTGGAGAACCCGCATCACGGCACGACATTGTTGACCTGATGCAAGGGGCCCATGACGATGGACTTTATACGAACCTGATCACCAGCGGCATTGGCCTGACACCGCGGCGTCTGGATGCGCTTGAGGCGGCAGGGATGGACCACATCCAATTGTCGATGCAAGGCACAACGGCGGACCTTGCCGATTGGGTCGGGGGCTATAAAGGCGGGTTTGATCGCAAGATGAAAGTGGCCGGTGACATTGCCGAACGGGGCATCCCGCTGACGCTGAATGCCGTGATGCATCGCCACAATCTGGATGATCTCGAACGCACGATTGAAATGGCTGTTGAACTGGGCGCCCGACGTCTTGAGGTGGCCTGCGTGCAATTTCATGGCTGGGCCTCGCAGAACCGGTCGCAATTGCTGCCAAGCCGCGAACAAACCGAAAGTGCCAAACGCATCGTCGCCGAAGCAGAGAAACGCCTGCGCGGTGTCATGGCCTTTGATTTTGTGCCCCCCGATTATTATGCCGACTACCCCAAGGCCTGCATGGGTGGTTGGGGCTCTGCCGGGTTGAATGTGACACCCGATGGAACGGTTTTGCCATGTCATGCGGCCCAGACCATTCCGACATTGAGCTTTGAAAATGTTAAGGACAAATCCCTGTCTGACATCTGGTACAAAAGCGAAGCTTTCAATGCTTATCGGGGGACAGACTGGTTACCTGATCCGTGTCAGACCTGTGACCGCAAAGAGATCGATTTCGGCGGGTGCCGGTGTCAGGCGCTGGCCATTGCCGGCGATGCCAATGCAACCGATCCTGTTTGCAAGCTGGCCCCGGGGCACAAACATCTGGTAGACGCCTTGGCCGAGGCACAATCTGCACAAACACCGATGATCTGGCGCAGTTTGGGACAGCGATAAGAGGTTTTGCGTTTGGGCGCCCTGCGTGTTGTCCAAGGGCAAACTCACGATTTCTCCACGAGAATCCCGAGTGGCGCAGCGCAGATCAAGCGGTGAGGCTGTTCGTCATCGATAGCCTGTATGACACGCGCCAAACCTAAAGATTCAAAGCGTAAGTTGTCTCAATGGGTTCCGCAGAGCCGTTGAACGCCCTCTCGAAATTTTAACGTATTGAAAGCGAATGGATAAATTCGACTAGCTTAGCGCGCTTGGCGCAATGCTGGCTGTCTTCCCTATGCCTGCAGGAAATGTAAGCGGCCACCCCTGAACGAAATATATAGACACAAGGGGAAAAATGTCGATAAAATCGATTTTTATAACAATTGGGTGAAAAAGTATCGAATTAATTCGAGCCCCACCCACAGGGAGGAACCAATGAAACGACGCTCAACATTAATAAATACGCTTCTTGCGGCATCTATGCTGGCCGGTACGGCGGCGACGGCTGCCGAAATCGAAGGCCCCAAGGTATTCTGGAAGATTTCCATGTGGGGGAACCCTCGTGCGCTATCTGCAGGTATGGAAGAAATGGCCAAGAATGCAGCCGAAGCGACAGGCGGCAATTTCCAGATCAAAATCTTTTACGGCGGCCAGTTGTCTGGTGCGCGTGAAAACCTTGATGGCTTGAAGCTGAACGCTTTTGAGGGCGCCGCGATTTGCAATTTCTATCACCCCGGCAAAAATCCGGCCTGGATGGTGTTCTCGCTGCCTTTCCTGCCTCTGGGCGATCCCGCTGTAGACCGTCATGTGCGCTCTAAACTGTTTGAGCACCCTGCATTGATTGCGGATATGGAGCGTTGGAACGCCATTCCATATGTGTCTGGACTTTTGCCGCAATACGAAATCCTTGGGAAAGGCAAAGCGCCAAATGATCTGAGCGATTGGGCAGGCATGCGCGTGCGTGCAGGCGGTGGCCTTGGGTCGGCTCTGGAAAAACTGGGGGCAGTGAAACAGACCTTGCCCGCAGGTGAAACCTCAACCGCCTTCCAGCGTGGTGCCTTGGATGCTGCGGCCTTCCCGTTCACTTATGCCCATGTGTCGTTCAAGATCAGTGATGAGGCCGATTGGTATACAACAAACCTGACCCCCGGCACGTCCGAGTGTGGTTGGCTGTTTAACAAGACCGCCTATGAAGCGTTGCCACCGCAGTATCAGGAATTCCTGATGAGCCAGCGCGAAACCATTATGGAAACAACGCAGGCAGCCTATGCCGAACAGGACAAAAAGAACCTGCCGGTGTTTCAGGAAACAATGGCGCAGGTCACCTATTCTGACGAGCAGCTTGCAGAATTCCGTGAAGTGGCAGGCAAGCCGGTCTGGGATGAATGGATCGCGGCAAACAGCGACAAGTTCGACGCCCAAGGTCTTTTTGACGCTGTCTGGTCCTACGCCGAAGAAGCCAAGTAAGGCAGACAAACCAAATGACTGGCCCCGATTGGGGCCGGTCTCTGCAAACGACGGAATATGTTGTGCAAGATACCTCCCATCCGAAATCATTGTTGTCCCGATTTGATCGCATGCTGATGCCGTTCGAAGATGTGGCCAATTTCCTTGCGGCCACTGCGATCTTTATGCTGATGGTTCTGGGCGTCCTGCAGATCGGGCTGCGCTCTATCTTTAACGCGCCCATCACGGGCTATATCGATCTGGTCGAACTTTCGATGGCGAGCATGGCCTTTTTGGGCGCGGCGTATTGCCAAAGGCTAGGCGCGCACATTCGGATGGAGCTGCTGGTGGGGCGCCTTCACGGGCGCACGCTTTGGGCGGCTGAAATTTTTGGAACACTGGTCGCGCTGTTCATCATCGGTGTGTTGATCTGGTACAGCAGCGGGCACTTCTATCGTTCCTTCACATTGGGCGATACGACGATTGATGCAGAGTTTCCTGTTTGGCCTTCCAAACTTCTGGTTCCCATCGCGTTTTCCCTCTGGTTTCTGAGATTGCTCGCACAGCTGTGGGGGGCGATCCGGCTTTTCCTTGATCCGTCTCTGGCACCTGTCGCCGTGGTGACCGCCAAAGCCGTGGCCGAACAGGCTCAGGATGAAATTCACGAAGTAATGGGCGATGACGCCGCATCGGAGAACAAGCAATGATCTTTGGTATCGGCTTTTCCGACCCGTTTCTGGTTGGCATTATCGCACTCGTTTTGCTGCTGGCGCTGACGTTCGCCGGCGTGCGGGTTGTCTTTTCAGCCTCGGTTGTGGGGTTGATCGGCCTTGTCGAGCTTTTGGGCTGGGGACCGGCGGCGGGTATCGTCGGCACCATTCCGCATGCCAAATCCTCGACCTACGCGTTGAGCGTTCTGCCGATGTTTATTTTCATCGGATTTCTGGCGTTTCACGCTGGCATGACGCAGCAACTCTTTGATGCCGCGCGTAAATGGTTTGGGTGGGTGCCGGGCGGTCTTGCGGTGGCAACCGTCTTTGCGACCGCTGGTTTCGCCGCCGTTTCGGGTGCATCCACAGCGACCTCTGCCGTCTTCTCGCGCGTCGCAATTCCCGAGATGCTCAAATACGGCTATGACAAGAAACTGGCCGCAGGGGTTGTTGCTGCCGGTGGGACGCTCGCCACCTTGATCCCGCCCTCGGCCATCATTGTGATCTACGCCATCATCGTCGAAGAATCTGTTGGCAAGCTGTTGCTGGCAGGGTTCCTGCCCGGTGCCGTATCCGCCTTGATTTACGCGGGCATCATTATTGTCTGGGCGATGATCCGTCCGCACGAAGCGCCGTCTGTCTCAGGCTATACATGGAAGGACCGGATTCAATCCCTTCCAGGTGTGTCCCCCATTTTCATCGTGATCGTTATCATCATCTCGGCGATCTATGGCGGGTGGGCGACCCCAACCGAGGCAGGCGCGCTGGGCGCGGCTGTTGTGTTTGTCGTGGCACTTTTGCGCGGGGCATCGTTCAAGGCGATCAGCGGATCATTGATGGAGTCTGCAAAGCTGACGGTGATGATATTCTCATTGATCTGGGGCGTGTTGATCTTTGTCCGCTTCCTTGGGTTTTCCGGCCTTCCCGAAGCCTTTACGGCGTGGATCCTCGAGCTTGATATGCCGCCGATGGTTATCATGATCTGTATCTTGCTTGCCTATGCGGTGCTCGGCATGTTCATGGATGCGATCGGGATGCTGCTTTTGACACTTCCTGTCGTTTATCCGGCGGTAATCGCATTGGGATTTGATTCAATCTGGTTTGGCATCATCGTGGTCAAAATGGCCGAAGTGTGCCTGATCACCCCTCCAATCGGTCTGAACTGTTTTGTTGTGAATGGCGTGCGTCCGGATATCTCGTTGGGGCAAGTGTTTCGCGGGATCGCCCTGTTCTTTATCGCGGATGTAATTACCATTGCCGTCTTGCTCGCCTTCCCAGAGATTGTGACTTGGCTGCCTAATCTTCTTTCTTGAACCAGAGGTCCCCATGCGTCTTCAAACCAGTCTGTCCCTGCATCACGCCTCTGTTATCGTGGATGAAGCGTTGCGGTTGGGGCGCGAAGAAAACCTGTTGCCGCTGACCGTTGTTGTCTTGGATGCTGGCGGGAAACTGATTGCGGTCAAAAGCGAAGATGGCTCTGGGATCATCCGGTTCGACGTGGCCTTTGGCAAGGCGTGGGGGGCGCTGGGTATGGGAATTTCCAGCCGTCTGATCCGGGATCGCCTTGCCAGCAGACCAACCTTTCAGGCGGCGCTGGCCACGGCTTCGGACGGTCGCTTGATACCGGTTCCGGGGGGCGTGCTGGTGCGCGACGAACAAGCGTTCACCATTGGCGCCGTCGGGATCAGTGGAGATACATCCGACAAAGACGAATACTGCGCGATCGAAGCAATCCGCCACGCGGGCCTGTTTTCCGAGCCGGAAGAGCCTGCAGAAGGCTGGCGCGAGTCATCGCTGTCCGGCACTTATCCCGGCGAGAGATAGGCCAGTTCGTCAATATGGCGTTGTGTGACCTGTTTGCGCGGCAGCTGTGCTTCGGCTTCGTCCAGAATGCGTATTGTCGGCTGCCCCACATAAGCGGCGGGCAATACCATGAACCGCACAAAGCTGGTTTGTGAATGGGTTGTGCTGGCCTCTGCGCGCACTGGTGAATTGGCCGCCTCGAACCATGCGCTTCCTACCTTAGCGGTGTCTTGGTGGGTGTCTGCGATAACGCGCAGTTCGCCGTTCACAAGAAACCGGATGCCATCCCCCGGATGCACATGCCGATAGGCCGCCGCACCAGTGGGAAAGGTCACCTGATCCAAGCGCAGCAGGCAGGCCGCATTTTCGGGTTGGGCCGGCAAGGCAATTTTTGACGCCAGCAACGCCCCGTCCACGGGCGCATCGCGCGTGATGTCGAACCGTATCCAATCCGTTGCTTTTGGGCCGGAAAATGAAATCTGCTCCTCGTTCTTAAGAAGAATTCCCTCATTGCGTCGGGCATGCCGTTGACCGACACTGGCCTCGCCTTTGGAAAACCAAAAACCGCTAAACAACGCATCACAGTGATGTTGCGATCCCGCAGCGTTATGACCTTTGGTCACTGACATAAACAAATCTGACATTTGGGCCTCGAAAAAACCTACTTATCTATCTACTGTATTAAAAAATCGACAAATCTGAAAGGTCCAGAACGTGTCGGAGTCAATTTCATTTTCTGCGTTACCCAGACGCACCAGATGGCTGGCGCTGGCTCTGTTTGTCTTGATGATCGCCGAGATCTTTCGTTTGGTTTTTGCCTCGTCCGAAGCATTTGAAAGCCTCTTAACTGCTGTACTGTGGTTTGCGCGCGGGTGGTTTGTCTTTGTTTGTATTCTGGGGCTGCCGGTATGTTCGGTGCGCGAAAAATCGTTGATGGGGCTGGCGGCTGTTCTGACGATTGCCTTGGTGCGGCACCCGAATGCTGATGAAATTATCGGGTCTGCCCTCGGGCTTGCCGCATTTATCGGTGTTTTCATTGCCGTCTTAACCAGCATGAAAGAAGCCGCTGCCAGATCACGGGCGATTGTGGATGTTGGCATCTATCTGACAACCCAGCCTGCGCAAAAGCGGTTTTTATCCGTCGCCTTGGGAACCCATGTCTTGGGAGCTTTTTTGAACTTTGGCGCGCCCGGCCTGATGGCGCCTCTGGTGCAAAAAGGCGCGCAACATTCCATTTCGGAACCGGTGAAAGTGACAGAGCAACGCCAGATGTCGGCGCTGATCAGAGGGTTTTCGTGGATTTTGTTGTGGGCACCCACCACCTTGACCCAAGCTGTCCTGCTCGGGCTTTTCGTCGAGGTGGATTATGCGTTTCTTGTGTGCTTGGGGCTGTGTACCGCAGCGGTAATGATCTTGCTGGGTCTTTTGATGGACCGCCACGATTGGGGGCGTCCCGTTGCACGACCAGAGCGCATTATGCCCGAGCGCCCATCGCAAGCGATCAGAGTGGTCAGTTTGATTTGCACAGGACTGTTTGCGGCCACCTATGCGCTCAAGTTTGCCGCTGGTTTCACGGTGGCAGAATCACTGGTCATCACAGCCCCGAGTGCAACCGTGCTTTGGCTGCTGGCGCAGCAAAAGACCAAACCCTTTAAGGAAGGGATGCAAACCACAGTGGGTATTCTGACGGGCGCCGCCCCCTCTTTGCTGCGCAGTGCGATTGCGCTGGGTCTGTCGGGGTATATCGGGCGCGTGAGTATTTATCTGTTACCGGTCGAAGACATTGCTGCGTGGATCGAGACCGCGTCTTTCTCGCCCTTTGTGTTTTATTGCGCCGTGCCCGTCATTATTACGATTGGCGGTCAGATTGCGCTTAGCCCGATTATCTTTGTGGTGTTCCTCGGGGGGCTTTTGTCCGAACTGCCCGGGCTTGACGTTGACCCCACGCTCGCCGTGTTTTCGCTGAGTTTCGGATGGGCGCTCAGCATGGCGGCCTCTCCGAATGCAACGGCGACTTTGGTCATTTCCGCAGTCAGCAATATTCCCCCAACGACCCTCACCTGGAAGTGGAACGGGCGATATGCGATTTTGTGCTATGGGGTTTTTGTGGCGTTGGTCTTTGCCCTGACCCGCTAGCTGCGTGCCTTGACGCCCGGCAACACGCACAGCATTTCGAACAGAATATTTGCTGCAAGGTTTGCGGTCGCGCCGGTCTGGTCATAGGGCGGCGACACCTCGACAAGATCACAGCCGACGATGTTCAATCCGGCCAAGCCACGGATCAATTCGATCCCTTGGTGTGACGTCAAACCGCCCGGTTCAGTTGTGCCTGTGCCGGGGGCATAGGCAGGGTCGAAGCTGTCGATGTCGAAGGTCACATAGACGGGGCCGTTACCCATCTGTTCGCGCACTTCCTTCATCAAGGGGGCGAGAGACTTGTACCAGATTTCTTCGGCCTGCACGACGCGCCAGCCTTGTTCGCGGGGCCAGTCGAAATCGCCAGCCTCGTACCCTGTGGCGCGCAAACCGATCTGGCAAACGCGGGCCGGATCAAGAAGCATGTCTTCATGGCTGCGGCGGAAGGGCGTGCCGTGGGCGATTTTTTCGCCAAACATCAGGTCGTTGATATCCGCATGCGCGTCGACGTGGATCAAGCCCACGGGGCCGTGTTTCTTGGCAATCGCCTTGAGAACTGGATAGCTGAGGGTGTGATCCCCGCCCAACGTCAGAGGAATGACGTCATGCTGCAAAATCTCGTCATATGCGTCTTCGATAATTTTGACAGACTGTTTGAGGTCAAAGGTATCAATCGCGATATCCCCGATATCCGCGATCTGAAGAGAATCAAACGGCGACACCTTGGTCCACATATTATAAGGGCGGATCATCGCACTTTCGGCGCGGATCTGCCGTGGTCCGAAACGTGTTCCTGACCGGTGGGATGTCCCGATATCCATCGGAATCCCGACAAAGCACGCATCCAGCCCCTCGGGTGACGTCTGATAGGGCAGGCGCATCATCGTGGGCAGCCCGCCAAAGCGTGGCATTTCGTTTCCACCAAGGGGTTGATTAAAAGCCATGTTGTGTCTCCGCCAAAAGGGATGCTGTGCCCGAATATCTGTACCCAAATCCCGACAAAGTGCCAGAGGTTTAGCGCACGGCAAGTCCGCTATCGCCTGTGCTGTTTGGGGCTTTGTCAGAATGACATGCAAAAGGGCGGCTGTTGTATAGACAGCCGCCCCTTAAAAATCTCTACGCAAACTGGGTTAGTTGATTTCGCCCATGCACAGGTATTTCATCTCGAGGAAGTCTTCGGTTCCGTATTTGGATCCTTCACGGCCAAGACCCGACTGTTTGATACCGCCGAAAGGGGCGACCTCGGTCGAGATGAGGCCTGTGTTGATGCCGACCATGCCGGATTCCAGAGCCTCTGCCACACGCCAGACACGTGAAAGATCACGGCTATAGAAATACGAGGCCAAACCGAACTCGCTGTCATTTGCCATTGCAACAACGTCGGCTTCATCTTCGAACTTGAACAGGGGGGCAACCGGACCAAAGGTTTCTTCCTTGGCAACCTTCATCTTGCGGGTCACACCGGTCAGAACCGTTGGCTGAAAGAAGGTTCCCCCGAGGTTCGAACGCGTGCCGCCCTCGACAATTGTGGCGCCTTTTTCAACAGCATCAGCGATGTGGTCTTCGACTTTGGCCACGGCGGCCTCGTTGATCAGAGGGCCGGTTGTGATGCCATCGGCAAACCCGTCGCCGATGCTCAGGCTGGCGACCTTGGCTTTGAGCTTGGCTGCAAATTCATCATACACGCCGGCCTGCACATAGATGCGGTTGGCGCAAACGCAGGTCTGGCCGTTGTTGCGATATTTGGCGATCATCGCGCCTTCGACGGCGGCATCGATATCGGCGTCGTCAAACACGAGGAACGGCGCGTTGCCGCCCAGTTCCAGCGACATTTTCTTGATCGTATCGGAACACTGGCTCATCAGGATTTTGCCAACGCGGGTTGATCCGGTGAAGGTGATCTTGGCGACCTTTTCATTTGCGCAAAGCTCTTGGCCGATCCCGGCAGAATCCGACGACGGGATCACATTGAGGACCCCGGCGGGGATGCCTGCGCGTTCGCCAAGCACCGCCATGGCCAGTGCCGACAACGGGGTCAGTTCGGCGGGGCGCGCCACAAAAGTACACCCGACAGCAAGGGCAGGCGCCACTTTGCGTGCGATCATCGCGTTGGGGAAATTCCATGGCGTGATCGATCCGACAACGCCGATGGGCTGTTTCAGAACAACGATGCGCTTGTCACGCTGGTGTCCGGGGATGACGTCGCCGTAGACGCGTTTGGCTTCTTCCGCGAACCATTCGATGAACGACGCCCCATAGATGATCTCGCCACGGGCTTCGGCCCAGGGTTTGCCCATCTCAGCGGTCAAAATCGTGGCCAGATCATCGGCGTTCTCAACCATGAGATCGAACCATTTGCGCAAAACGCCTGCGCGCTCTTTGCCGGTCCAAGAGGCCCAGTCGGCCTTGGCTGCATAGGCGGCATCAATCGCGGCTGATGTGTCTTCGACCGAGAGGTCGGACACATTGGCGATAAGATCACCCGTAGCAGGGTTATAGACGGGAAAGGTTGCATCCTTTTCGATCCACACGCCATTCACATAGGCGCGTGTTTCGAGAAGCGAGTCATCTTTCAGCGAGAGTTTTGTCACTTGAGTATCCAGCATTTAGTGGCCTTTCACGGCGTCGATGGACGCTTCCAGGATGTCCATAGCTTCGGTAAAAATGTCGTCCTGCACGGTTAGGGGGGCAAGGAAACGGATCACATTGCCATAGACACCGCAGGTCAGCAGAACCAGGCCGCGCGACAAGGCTTCGGCGCGGACGGCATTTGCCATTTCGGGGTTGGGGGCACTGCCATCAGCAGTGTTGAGTTCGGCGGCAATCATGAAACCGGGGCCGCGAATGTCGACGATTTCTGGGGTGCGTTCGCGGATGGATTCCAGACGTTGCTTCAGGCGCGAGCCGAGTTCGTTCGCGCGGTTGCACAGGTCTTCTTCCTCGATCACGTCAAGAACGGCGTTGGCTGCCGCGATCCCAAGAGGGTTGCCGCCATAGGTGCCACCCAACCCGCCGGGGGCGGCTGCGTCCATGATGTCGGCGCGGCCGGTCACCGCCGCGAGGGGGAGGCCACCGGCCAGACCTTTGGCCATGGTCGTGATATCGGCACAAACGTCATAGCCGTCCATGGCGAACAGGTTTCCGGTACGGGCAAAGCCGGTCTGAACCTCATCCGCGACCATGATGATGCCATGTTCATCACACAGGGCACGCAGGCCGCGCATCAACTCGGCCGGTGCAGGATAAAATCCGCCTTCACCCTGCACAGGTTCGATGATGATGGCCGCAACCCGCTCGGGGTCGAGATCGGATTTGAACAGTTTGGTGATCGCGCCCAGTGCATCCTCGGTCGAGGTGCCGTGCAGATCAATCGGGAAGGGCACGTGATAGACATCAGGCATCATCGCGCCAAAACCTTTTTTATATGGCGCAACCTTGCCCGTCAGGGTCATGCCCATAAAGGTACGGCCATGAAAGGCACCGCCAAAGGCAATCACGGCGGGGCGGTTCGTTGCGGCGCGCGCGATTTTCACGGCATTCTCAACGGCTTCCGCACCTGTGGTGACAAAAATGGTTTTCTTTTCAAAGTCGCCGGGCACTTTTTCGTTCAGGCGCTCGGCCAGACGAATATAGTTCGCGTATGGCATCACCTGATGGCAGGTATGGGTAAAGCTGGCGGCTTGTTTCTGGACCGCGTCCAGAATTTTCGGGTGGCAATGTCCGGTGTTTACAACGGCAATACCCGCCGCAAAATCAATATAGCGATTGCCTTCGACGTCCCAGACTTCCGAGTTCAGGGCGCGTTCGGCATACACTTGGGTCTGCATTCCGACACCGCGCGCAACGGCGGTGTCGCGTCGATTGGAGAGTTCTGCGTTAGACATGGTGTGTCCTTTCCAAGAGGCGGACTCACCGAGCCCGATTGTGATCGGGTGACTGTACATCGTTTGATAATGCCCAATAAGTCTATTTCTTGTTTACGGTAATGCATTGAAATATAAGGTATCGGAATTGCAGTGTTGAAAGTAATGAACATGCCAAACATTGATCAGGATGCCTTGGAGGTGGGGCTAAGGCTGCGCGCCTTGCGGGAAGGGGCCGGGTTGTCACAACGGGCCCTGGCCAAACAGGCGGGGGTCACCAACTCTACCATTTCTTTGATTGAGGCTGGTAAAGTGAACCCGTCTGTCGGCGCCCTGAAGCGAATTCTCGAGGGCATTCCTATCGGGTTATCTGACTTTTTCGCCTATGAACCGGATGGTGAGAAAACGGTATTTTATGCCGCCGAGGATTTGACCGAGATCGGCAAGGGCAGCTTGTCCCTGAAACAGGTGGGCGCGAACCTCTATGGCCGCGCGATGATGATCCTGTTGGAAACCTATGATCTTGGGGCCGATACGGGGCGTGTCATGTACGGCCATGACGCCGAAGAAGGCGGGATCGTGGTGTCCGGTCGCGTAGAGGTGACGGTGGGCGAGGAACGCAAAGTGCTCGGGGTGGGGGACGCCTACTATTTTGATAGTCGAACGCCCCATCGTTTTCGGCAGGTTGGTCCTGAAAAATGTGTCGTGGTCAGCGCCTGCACGCCGCCGACATTCTAAGGTGTTGCGGCCTAGCTGCGCCGTGATTTCCAACGCACATAGCGCGCCATGCCTCTTTCCAAGAGAGAGGGCTTCGCACTGTCGTCAAGATCCAGATGGCCACCGCCGGCCCGATACATCTCGGCAAAAATGTCGAGAACACGGGTTTTGACCATGCCCCGCAGGGGCACATGGGCCATCATGCCATAGGTTGCCGCGCTGCCTGAATTCGCGAGGTCCGGGTTTGACCGGACAGAGGCCACAGCAGTTTTCAGATCATTGACATAGGTTTCTGCAACCTCGTTGTGTTTGGCCGTGACCATGGCGTGAATGCCATCGGGGTTTTGAACCCTGTTAACATTCCATCCCTGTGCCTCCAGTTGATCCGCGACTGCAAAGATATTGAGCTTGGGATCAGACGAGCCGTAAGACAGAAGAGGCCCTTGCGGATTTCCCAACAAACGCAGGCCATCGGTGTCGTTGATACCTGCTTTCAACGTCTCAACCGCCGCCGTTGTCTGTGCGGCAAGCTCACGGTACCCGTCGATCCCCATTTTCTGAAGCACGGCCCAAGCCGCCGCATAGGCCCCGCCGGGACGCGTCCCCAAAAGGGCAGGAGAAGCAAAGACCCCACCGGGCCAGTCCTGATACACAAACATCTGGTGTTTTAACGTATCAAGATCACGATACAGGATCGTCGACGCGCCTTTGGCGGTATAGCCGTATTTATGCAGGTCGGCAGAAATCGAGGTAACACCCGGCACGCGGAAATCCCACTCGGGCAGGGGGATGCCGTTCATTTCCATAAACGGCAGGATGAAGGCCCCAACGCATGCGTCCACATGCATGGGAACGCCTTTTTCGCTAGCGATCTGGCCCATTTCTGCAATCGGATCAATCGTTCCATGCGGGTATTCCGGAGCGGACCCAAGGATCATCACCGTATTGCGATTGATCATGCTTTTGAGCTTTTTGATATCGGTGCCAAAATCCTTGGTCATGGGAAGCAGTCTAGCTTTGACACCAAAATATCCGGCGGCCTTGAACCATGCCACATGCGCGGTCGCGGGAATAATCATATTGGGGGTCTTCACGCGACGTTTGGCGCGCGCCATATCGCGATAGGTTTTGACCGCCATCAGGCAGCTTTCTGTTCCTCCTGCCGTGACAACACCACAGGTGTCAGGCCCGCCGTTCAACAACCCCGCAACAGTCGAAATAATCTCGGTTTCCATGCGTTTCAGGCTTTTGAAAGCCGCCGGATTCAAACCGTTCGCAGAGGAATACTGCTGATAGGCCGCTGCGGTGAAATCTTCGTGGGCCTGATCAAGGTGATAAACAAGACTCCAGACGCGGCCATGTTTGTAATCAGGGTCGTCTTCAGAAAACTGCTTGAGGTCGTCCAGAATTTCGTCTTCCGGGCGGCCTTGTTCCGGCAGGCGCATGTGATCCATGTTCTAATCCTTTTCCTGTTCAAATGGCCGCAAGCATCAGTGCAATCGTGATGCCAAGGTAGTTGCCGATCGCGAAGCCCAAAATGCCGGTTGTCATGCCCGAGATAAGTATCGCGGGATTGCCAAGGCTGCGCGCGACCATCGGCACAAAGGCAGGCGACATCAATGCCGCCACAGAGGTGATGAGGAAAGTATCCCCGTCGATCTTTGCCAGCCGACAGGCCAGCGAATGAAGGGTGAGGCTACCAAAGGTTGCCAGCACGATAAAAATCAGAACCGAAAGATCCATATCTTTCAAGGCCGTCAAATCCATGGCCGCCGCGACACAAAAGGAAAACGCATAGATCAGATACATTCCGATGGGTGTTGCGTACCGGTTGTCGCGCACTTGCGGGATCAGCGATGCCGCAAGACCGAAGGTCGTCAACAAAACGATCACCATGATGTCGGGGCTGGCGAAGGAAAAAATAGGTGCCAGCGCAACCGCCAACCCCACGCTAACCGCGGCACACAGCAACCCAATCAAAGATCCCGCGATCATGTTTTTTCGCGTTTTTTCTGCGTCAGTGTTGTCTTCAATGTCCTGAGATATCATCGCCTCCTTCGGAAAGGGCGTCAAAAAGGTTGATACCAATCGCGGGGCTGTCGTCAGGACAAACAAAAGATAGACAGCGCCCACAACGGTATCGACTGTGGCAAACAGCAGGTAACGCTCGTCAGGGATTGAAAGGGCGAGCTTGATAGCGCCCAGGTTCGCAATGCCTCCGGTGTACATGCCCACGGCCATGCCGGCCAATTGTTCGGGCTGGTCCACTCCGCGCGATGAAAACACGATGAACAGGGCCGTTGCTACGGCCACAACTGCGATCACCGCAAATAGCATCGACACCATTGCCCGTCCCGCGACACGCCCCCAGGACCGAATGTCGACAGAGAACAGCAGCAATGGCAACGCAAGGGCCAGGCTGACTTCGGTCGCGGTTGTTCGCGGGGCCGTGGCGCTTTCGGGAAGCAACCCTGACAAACCAAGGGCCAGCCCGCCGATATAGCACAACACGATGGGACCAAGGCGCTGGGCCAGTGGAACAAATCGGGCAGCCCACAGGATCAACGCGGGGGCCGCGAGAAACGCCACAATAAAACCGACCTCTGTCATGCACCCACTCCTGTTTCGCGCATTATGAAGCGGATTGATCACCGTTCAAGCCGGACGCAAGGTCAGGAGAACACCGCAATGGCGCCTCCTGCACGCTCGTTTCAGGTCCAAGCCCGCAATTGCGTGACGGCAAACAGCAGAGACGTTGAATAAACGATCGGCTGTTTCGCGCCCTGATGTGATGCCTTACTTTACATCGCCTGCCGCGGCGCGCCCTGCCTGACGTCCCGAGAAAATGCACCCGCCGAGGAATGTTCCCTCCAGTGCGCGATAGCCATGATATCCACCTCCGCCAAAGCCTGACACTTCACCAGCAGCATAAAGTCCGGGCATCACTTGGGCACCGCGCCCTTCTTCGTGACGGAAGCAGCGCCCCCCCAGATCGGTTTCCAGCCCGCCCAGAGTTTTGCGCGTGAGAATATTCAACCGAACGCCAATCAGCGGGCCATGTTTCGGGTCGAGTATTTTGTGCGGCTTGGCAGTGCGGATCAGTTTGTCACCTAGGTAATTACGGAAGGTGCGTATCCCCATAATCTGCTGATCTTTGGTGAATTTGTTGTCGAGTTGACGGTCCCTGTCTTCGATCTGGCGCTGAACCTGTTCGACGTCCAGCAAATCGGTTCCGGCAACCCCGTTCATTTTGGCAATCAACTCGGGCAGGGTGTCCGCCACAACAAAGTCTTCGCCATGTTCCTTGAAGGCTTCGACCGGGCCTGTCGCCTTTGGACCAAAGGCGCGTCCGGCAACCATTTTCCAGTTTTTGCCCGTCAGATCAGGGTTCTGTTCCGATCCGGAGAGGGCGAATTCTTTCTTGATGATGCTCTGTGTGGTGATGAACCATGTATAGTCATAGCCCGTTTTCATAATGGCTTCGAGCGATCCAAGACTGTCATATCCGGGGTAATTCGGTTCGACCATGCGCTTGCCGGTGGCGTCAAACCACATCGACGACGGGCCGGGCAAAATACGAATGGCATGATCCGGCCAGATTGGATCCCAGTTGCGCACGCCTTCTACATAGTGCCACATCCGGTCCTTGTTGATGGTGTTGGCACCGGCACCTTCGCTGATCCCGATCATGCGGCCATCAACATGTGCGGGTACGCCTTTGATCATTGCGCTGGGTGGTTTGCCCAGTCTTTCGGGCCAACTTTGTCGCACAAGATCAAGGTTCCCGCCGATGCCACCGGAACAGACAATCACGGCAGGGGCGCGCATTTCGAAATCCCCCACGACATCGCGGTTGGTGGGTTTGCCACGATCCGCGTTATCCTCGGCAAGGATTGATCCCTTTACACCAACGCAAGCGCCCGCTTCGATGATCAGGTCATCCACCTGATGGCGGAATTTGAAGGTGATCTTTCCTTCGTCTGCCATGGCGCGTGCCCTGTTTTCAAACACTTCGACAGTGCCCGGACCGGTCCCCCAAGTGATGTGAAACCGTGGGACTGAGTTTCCGTGAGATGACGCATCAATCCCGCCGCGCTCTGCCCAGCCGACGACGGGGAAAATGCGGTGTCCCATGCTGCGCAACCACTCTCGTTTTTCCCCCGCTGCAAATTCGACATAGGCCCGCGCCCATTTTTGTGGCCAGTGGTCTTCGTCACGGTCAAAGCCAGCGGCCCCGCGCCAGTCAGCCCATGCAAGGTCAAAACTGTCCTTGATGCCAAACCGGCGCTGTTCCGGTGTGTCGACCATAAACAGCCCACCTAGGGACCAGAATGCCTGACCGCCCAGATTGGCCTCGGACTCTTGTTCAAGGATCACAACCTTAAGACCGGCCTCGGCGGCTTCGGTTGCCGCAACAAGACCTGCCAAACCACCGCCAACAACGATGGCGTCTGTCTGAGTGCCCATGTATTCCTCCCTTTCACAGGTTTCGCGACGAACCTGTTTTCGATACAATGTTGTATCCAGTTGTGAACGAGGACCCTGATGAGTCAAGAAGAACCACGCGTCATCCCGCCAGCGACGCCAAAACCACGTCAACGGCGCCCGAAGCGCGAAGAGGTGCGAGACCGGCTCATCGAGGGGGCGATGCACGCCTTTGCACTCAAGGGATTTGGCGGTGCCTCTATTGATTTTATCTGCGCGCAGGCGGGGTTTTCACGCGGGGCCTTCTATTCAAACTTTGATGACAAAGAGGCCTTGTTCTTCGCTATGTATGATCAGCGGATTGATCGCCTTTATACCCGCCTCGGGCGGATCGCAGAGGTGGTTCAGGCCTCTGATCAACCTTGGCAAACTATTGCGGACCATCTGCGGGCTCCTGACCCGGACGAGTTGCAGTGGGACATTCTGAACAAAGAGTTCATCTTGCATGCCCTTCGCAATGAGGCGGCACAACAAAGGCTTCGGGCGTCGCGACAAGGCAGCAAAGAACGTCTGTCCGAAATATTGATCAGCCTTGAGGCAAAATTGGCCGATCACCCTGAACAGCTTGATCAGCTTTGCCGTTTCATCATTGCCCTGCATGAAGGAGAGTTGACGCAGCTTGGTCTTGATCCGGCCCTGACCGCGCAGACGTCTCTGCTGGCGCGATTTGTGCCGCTCGTGATGTCGGGCATGGTAGAGGCACTCTGATCCGTATCCCCGTGCCATCAGCGACCAAGGTTAACGCGTGATTGGTCTTAGGGGTGTTTTTGAAATGCCGCCCATCGGTCCTGTGCCGTGATATAGGTGCGCACATCGTTCACGACCTCGGCAAGATGGGTTTGCTGGCGCACATATAGATAAACCTGTCGCACATCCGGCAGATCGACAATCGGTTGAAAGCACAGATCATTGGGCGCAAAGGCCATCACGGACTTTGGCAGGACAGTGACCCACCTTCCGGAATACACCGTGGCCAAAAGGGAATGGGTGTTGTGCAACAGGGTGGGCACCGAGGCCATGCGGTCTTGGAAGGCCGGGGTTTCAATCTGATCACACAGTGAATTGCGCACGAAACGTGTAGAGAACACATCATCAAGCCGCAGGTGGTCACCTTTTTCCAAAAGAGGGTGATTGGCTGCACAGACAAGGCCGAACTGATCCTGAAACAGGGGCGTGGCTTCTGTTTC
This sequence comes from Shimia thalassica, assembly GCF_001458215.1. Classification (GTDB taxonomy): domain Bacteria; phylum Pseudomonadota; class Alphaproteobacteria; order Rhodobacterales; family Rhodobacteraceae; genus Shimia; species Shimia thalassica. The sequence goes on from NZ_CYTW01000005.1 coordinate 134,596, forward strand.
TTTCAAGGTGAAATAGCGTGATGCAATACCGATGTCGGCCCACCCCTGAACCAACGCGTCGATGACCTGTTGGGTATTTGAATCCCGCAACTCAAGTCGCAATTCAGGATAGGTCGTTGATAAAAAATCCACCACGGGCGGGTATACGAACGCAGCAACAGAAGGCACCGACGCCATACGCAGCAACCCTTGCGGGGCTTTGGCCGAGTCCGTGATGGCCTGAATTGTGCTGTCAAACTGGCTCAGCTGCTTTGAGCCAAGCGCAAAGACCTGTTCCCCCAAAGTGGTCAGCCGGTTTTTGCGTTCGCTCTCAAACAGGTTGCTGCCTAGGTGTTGCTCAAGCTGCTTTAGGGTCATGGACACCGCAGATTGCGTGCGTCCGAGTTGATCCGCAGCATCCGAAAGGTTTCCGGCCTTGGCGACCGCACAAAAGCAACGCAGCATTTCGATCTTGATGGACAAGCTTCAATTTTCCTGAAATTGGGTTAAGCAGTTTGAATTTGACTGATGTGGCTCTGGTTGTCCACCATAGAGACAACCCTTCTGACATCGAGAATCCCTGTGACTTATAAAAACCTGATTGCTGGCGAATGGCTGGCTGGCGAAACCGAAATCGAAAACCGCAACCCTTCGGACACAAGTGATCTGATCGGCCTGTACGCGCAGGCCACGCCGGATCAGCTTGAGGCCACGTTGGATCAGGCGCGCATCGCGCAACGTGAATGGGCGGCTTACGGGCTTGAGCGCAAGCAAAACGTTCTGAACGCGATTGGCAACGAGTTGATGGCGCGGGCCGAAGAGCTTGGGAGGCTGTTGTCGCGCGAAGAAGGCAAACCTTTGGCAGAAGGCAAAGGCGAGGTCTTCCGCGCCGGTCAGTTCTTTACCTACTATGCCGCTGAATGCCTGCGCCAGATTGGTGAAAACGCAGACAGTGTGCGCGACGGGATAGAAGTTGATGTGCGTCGCGAGCCGATTGGAACGGTTGCGATTATCAGCCCGTGGAATTTTCCGACTGCGACCGCCTCGTGGAAAATTGCGCCGGCGCTTTGCTATGGCAATGCCGTGGTGTGGAAACCTGCGAATATCACACCTGCGTCCGCGGTTGCGCTGAGCGAAATCATCGCCCGTCAGGATATTCCGAAAGGTTTGTTCAGCCTCGTTATGGGGGCAGGGGGCACGATTGGCCAGCGTCTGGTCGAAAGCCCCAAGATTGCTGCGGTGTCCTTCACGGGGTCGGTTCCCGTGGGCAAAGGGATTGCGACGGCGGCCATTCAAAACCTGACCAAAGTGCAGATGGAGATGGGCTCTAAAAACGCGTTGGCTGTTATGGATGACGCGGATCTGGACCTTGCGGTTTCACTTGCCCTCGGAGGGGCCTTTGGTGGAACGGGCCAGAAATGCACCGCCTCGTCGCGTCTGGTTGTGCACGAAGCGATCCATGATGCCTTTGTCGAGAAACTGGTTGCGGGAACGCAGGCCATGAAGGTCGGGCACGCGCTTGAGGCAGGCACCCAGATGGGGCCGGTAGTAAACCAGCAACAGCTTGACGAAAACCTTGCCTATGTCGCGCTGGGCCAATCCGAAGGTGCAGAGCTGGCCTGTGGCGGCGCGCGTCTCGACATGCCGACAAACGGTTTTTACATGTCCCCGGGCGTGTTTCTGAATTCCACCAATGACATGCGGATCAACCGAGAAGAGATGTTCGCGCCGCTGACGTCGGTGATCAAGGTCGGAAGCTATGACGAGGCGTTGACCGTGGTGAACGACACCAATTTCGGGCTGACCTCGGGCATTGTGACACGCAGCCTTGCGCGGGCCACACATTTCCGCCGCAATGCGCGCACCGGCGTTGTGACGATCAATCTGCCAACTGCGGGAACCGATTATCACGTGCCCTTTGGTGGATGCGGAGACAGCTCTTACGGATCACGCGAACAGGGCAAAGCCGCGGCTGAATTCTACACTTCTGTGAAAACGGCCTATATCTCGGCAGGGAGCCCTGATTGATGCGTATAGACGGCCTGCAATATGCCAATTGGTCGGAAAAGATCTTTCGGCAAATGCGAGAGGGAGACGTGGATGCCGTTCACGTCACCATTTCGTATCATGAGAATTTTCGCGAAACGGTACTCAATTTCGAGCGTTGGAACCGTTGGTTCGAACAGTACCCGGATCTGATCATGAAAGGGCAGTGGGCCAGCGATATCGACAAAGCCAAACAAACGGGCCGCACAGCGATCTTTTTCGGGTTCCAGAATCCGTCTCCGATTGAGGATGATATCGGTCTTGTCGAAATCCTGCACACGCTGGGTGCACGTTTCATGCAACTGACCTATAACAACCAGTCCCTTCTGGCGACGGGGTGTTACGAAGCCGAAGACAGTGGCATCACCCGCATGGGGCGTGAAGTCATCAAGGAAATGAACCGGGTCGGGTTGGTCGTGGATATGAGCCACTCTGCCGACCGTTCAACCATCGAAGCTGCGGATCTGTCACAGCGTCCAATTGCCATCACTCACGCCAATCCATACGATTGGAGCCCTGCTTTGCGGAACAAAAAGGATGATGTCATCCGCGCCGTTACGCAAAACGGGGGCATGTTGGGCTTTTCTGTGTATCCGCATCACCTGAAAGACAAATCAGCGTGCACGCTTCAAAGCTTTTGCGAAATGGTTGCACGAACGGCGGACAAATTCGGGGTCGAACATTTGGGGATCGGCACCGACCTTTGTCAGGACCAACCCGACAGTGTGGTCGAATGGATGCGCGTGGGGCGCTGGACCAAAGAAATCGACTATGGCGAAGGATCGGCCAGCAATCCGGGGTTCCCGCCGATGCCCAACTGGTTTCAGGACAACCGTGACTTTGGCAACATCGAACGCGGCCTGCGTGAGGTTGGCATGAATGCGACTGAGGTGGCAGGTGTCATGGGGGGCAACTGGTATCGGTTTTTCTCTGAAAACTTCGTGCCCAAAGGAACGGTGTGATGGCAAATCGGCGTCCGGCAGAAACGGTGATGCACCTGTCACGGCTTGGATCGCTGCATCAGTGCCGCCTCAGCTTTATGAGGCAGCTGACACGGCGGATGGCGCGGGAGCACTGGACGTTTTCGCGGGGCGTCTTTGACATCAACGACGCTGGCGTCGGGCACGCGGTTTATACCGCTCAAGGACCCGATCATGCCTATTCCCTTGTTGCGTTTTCGCATGATCTGCCGCCGGAAATGCGGTCGGATCGCGTGATTGCCACCGCCTGGGACGCTACTTTTACCTTGTTTGACGGTGTCCCGACCGAAGACGACATCGCGCGTCTTGAAAAAAATATCCCCCTTCAGGAAGCAGGCCGTGTCACCCAGTCTGAATTGTCTGTGTCGCGGGCCAACCGGTCGGTGCGTCTGTGGGATCATTTTGTCGAAAGGCTTTCGCAGGGACATCAGCCTGATATCGAAAAGGTCGAGGCGGTCGGCTATCTCATGCGCACAACTGCGGTTTACGGATCGGGTAAACTGGGCGCCGCTGATCGCGAAATCATCGCCAACCGTCCCGAGATGCATGCCCCTTTTCAGGCCGAGATGCTTTCGGTTTTCCTGACACGATGGTTCGTGCGCGATCTGGTCAATCATATGGCCAAAGCCCGCGGAGGTGAGAAGGCTGTTCCACTGACGTCTGATATCGCTGGCCGTTTGGGGATCGGAAATTCCACAGGGCTGGGAATGGCCCCTTACATCATCAATCATCCGGTTCTTTTTAACAACTGGATGGCTGCGCGAGAAGAAGCGATTGCGCGCGTGCGCAGTGTGGCCAAGGCGGATGATGACAAGATTGCCGAGTTCAAATCCGTTTTGGCACGGTCGCTAAAATCCATTGAACGGTGGACCTCGGAACACCCCATCCAAATCGATAAACTGGCGGCGCTGTCTCAGGATATGGATCACCTGCAAAGCCATCTATCCAACACAGATTTGTCTGACCCCACGCCATGGGGTTCACTGATGGTCTGGGCGGCAGGGGCACTTTCAGAGGAAGGCCAAGAGCTTTTGGCGTCCTTGATCCTCGAACCTTATGGAGAGTTGGTGGACGATCTGGGAGCCACCATGGCGGATGAAACACCGGATGCGTTCATCATTGATGGCACCATGCCGGTTGGGAACGTCAGGGCGTTGATTGAAGACACCTTTGGGTGGGCTTTGTCGCTGGATTGGTCCGAGGAACAGAACTGTGCTGGGGCCTGGTACGTGTCCGAGGAAAAGCTTGAACCGCGCCTTGGCAACCGGTTTGAAGAGCCGATCGCGGACTTTGAGCAACCTCTGGCACCCGCACGGGACGCAGCCGCGGCGCATCACGATCTGTCGCAGTGGGCATCCGAAGCCGAGGTCTCGACGTTTTTGGCCAAACACCCCGAGCATCGCCATACAATCAGGCGGGCCCAGATTTCAAACCGTGTGCCGTATAGTGAAATTCGCTCAAACACGATTGCTGCGGATATGCTGCCTATCGATATGCTGCGCGCCAAGCTGTCGTTTTTCGGTGCCACGCATTTTGATCCCAGATCAGACCGATGGGTGCGCATCTGCATGTATTCGGGGGCGCCTTACCCGTCTGAGCTAACCTCGGCCAACGCAGATATGTGGGTTTATCCCGAGGTGACGGCATGAGCTTTTCCCTGAACGAAGTTGAAGCCATGGCCAAACGCGCAGCGCGGGGTGCGGGACATACCTGGGGGCAGGCGGAAGAGGCGTCAAAGGCGACGCGCTGGTTGTGTGCCCAAGGTGTTGATGGTGTTTCGGTATTGGCCGAGGTCTTGAAACACGGGCCTTCCCAAGGTTGCCCTCTTGGTCTGGGCGTGGCCCTTTCTGATGAGGCAGCGGCCCTTGTTGAAGGACCAAAACAGCTTGGACGCGTGCGCCAGCCCGAAATGGTGCTTCCATTCGCGGCGATGGCAGCGCGCCAGCTGGGTAAAGTGGTCCAACTGTCATGTGACACCGCCAAAGCAACCACAGACGGTTGCGCGCTGTTGGTGACGGGGACCTTGCCCGACGACGTTGAAAACCTGACGATATCCGTTGTGACGGCAGACCTGCACGGCGCAACCCATGCCACTCGTGCGATCCCTTCGACAGAAGCCTGGTCGTTCTTAAGTGAATTGGCCCATCTCACCTATGCGCCCGCAACAGAAGAAAGCCGCCGTCTTGGTGCGGGTGCCGGGCTTTCTGACAATGATTGAACAAGACCGGAGCCCCCAATGATCGAAATGCAAACACTGACGCTGTCCGAGATCGAAGATCTGTCTCTGCGCGCCCTGATGGCTGCTGGAACGTCGGAAGCCAATGCGCGGCCTTTGGCCGTTGCGACTGCCGCAACCGAGGCCGATGGCGTCGCCAGTCATGGATTGGCTTATATCCCGATCTATTGCGAACATGTGCAATGCGGCAAGGTTGACGGTCAGGCCACGCCTGTTGTGGCCACACCGCGCCCCGGTGTGGTGACCGTTGATGCGGCAAGCGGTTTTGCGCATGCCGCCATCGAAGCCGGATTTGAAAAACTGATTCCGATGGCGCGCGAACAAGGAATTGCCGCGCTGGCCATCACCAACAGCTATAACTGTGGCGTTCTTGGGTATCATACATATCGGCTGGCCCAATCAGGGATGCTGGGCCTTGGATTTACCAATGCACCTGCATCGATCGCACCATCCGGAGGCGCCAAGCCTGTTGTCGGCACCAACCCGTTTTCTGTTGCTGCACCGGGCGCAGATGGCCAGCCCGCATTGCTGATTGATCAATCTGCCAGCACGATTGCCAAGTCCGAAGTGATGAAACATGCCCGCGAAGGAACTCCAATTCCTGTGGGCTGGGCGCTGGACGCCGAAGGGAACCCGACCACCGATCCGGCTTTGGGGCTGAAAGGGTCGATGGCGCCATCCGGCGGATACAAAGGCGTGGGGATTGCTCTTTTGACCGAGATTATGGCCGCAGCCATGACAGGTGCCACATTGGGTATCAATGCTTCGCCGTTTTCGGGAACCGCAGGTGGCCCGCCCCGCACGGGACAGTTCTTTATGGCCATCGATCCGGGTGTGACGTCAGGCGGAGATTTCGCTACGCGCATGGCAGATTTGGTTGGTGCGATTCACGATCAGGACGGTGCCCGCCTTCCCGGCGACGGGCGACGAGGCAAGCGTTTGGCAGCGCGCGACAATGGTGTTGCCGTCAACGTGGCGACACTGGACCGGATCAAGACCTTTTTGGACTAAGCGCAGGTTTGCAGCCACTCAGGCCTGTCTCTTTTGCGGACAAGGGGCGAAGCTTGCCAGCTTCGCCCGTTTTTCTTTTCAGGCTTGTTGAAGGTGGTCGAATTCAGAGGCTATCGTTCCGACCCCAAGGCTCACAGACCTCAACTCGGTGACGATATCGGACATTTCGGCAAGTGGGATCATGGCTTGAACCTCGTCCCAACCGGACCAACCTTGTTTTGTATCAAACCCCAAAAGCTGCCCGCGCCGACCAGAGACTATTCGCTGGACTTTGGGGGTGAACTCGGACGGAACGCCAAAGGTCACCTTGTGAATAGGCTCAAGCCGGATGGGTTTGCACTGGGGCAGGGCGTCGGTCATCGCTTTGATGGCAGTTTTCTGAAAGGCCATTTCCGAACTGTCGACATTGTGGTGTTTGCCATCAACCAAGGTAACGGCCACATCCACGATCGGGTGCCCGTTGGGACCCGTTTCCAGAAAGGCGCGCACGCCCTTTTCTACGGCAGGGATATACTGTTTCGGTACGGCCCCGCCGACGATCCGGTCATCAAAAACAAACCCGTCCCCGCGCGGCAGAGGTTTGATTTCGATTTCCACATCTGCAAATTCGCCGTGCCCACCGGATTGCTTTTTGTGGCGGGCTTTCTGGCGGGTGCTATTGGTGATGGTATCCTTAAAGGCAACCGCCGGCGTGGTCTGGGACAGTGTCAAACCGGCATCCGCTTCAAGGTGTTTCAGGGCAATTTGCAATTGCACTGCGCCCTGTCCTGACAGGATCAATTCACCGGTTTCCTGACTGTGCCGGGCCATGATTGAGGGGTCCGTCTCGCACAAACGGCTGAGGGCACCAGACAGCCTGACCTCGTCTGCGTGATGTTCCGTTTGCAGGGCCACACCAAAAACCGGCTCTGGCGCCTTAGGCCAATAGGCGTCGATTGCCGCGCCATTTGTGAGCAAATCTCCGGTTTGAACCGTGTTCATACGACCCAGCGAGACGATCTGGCCAAGCGATGCCGTGCCGGTCAGATCAGATTTGCCCCCGAGATGTGTTCGCATGTTCGCGATGCGCATGTCATTCAGCGTGTCCCCGTCAGAAATGTCATCGGCCCAGATTCGGGCAAAAGACATCTTTCCGGCTTTTCCGGCGAATGCACTTTTAAACACCTGTGCCACCTGACCTGAGTCAGGCAGCCCCAAACGCGATCTCGTTTGTGCTACATCGGGTGCATCATGGCGCAGCGCTTTCATCAGGCGGGTAATGCCGTTTTCGTTTTCCGCAGATCCAAAAAAGACCGGCACGACCAGATCGTCTCGCAAATCCTGTACCAGATTGGCATAAACCTCACTTGTCGATGGAACCACATCCTCTAGAAGCTCGGTCATCAATGCGTCATCAAAATCGGCAAGCGTTTCCAGCATCGTATTGCGCGCCTCGTCTTCAGCCTCGGCAAGATCAACAGGAAGTTCGATCAGTTCCGATTTTTTGTGAGGCTCCCAGTGCCAGGCGCGTTCACTGACAAGGTCGACCATACCGGTCAACTGGCCTTGGGCATCGCGAATTGGAATTTCCCGCAGCACAAGCGGGCGGGCCGAGACGGTCTGGATCGCTTCAAACGTGGCACGGACCGAGGCCTCTTCGTGGTCCATTTTGTTGATATAGATAAAGTGCGGAATGCTCTGGTCATCCAGAAACCGCAGCAAAGGCGACAGGGTCACGACACGCTCTGGCTTTGGATCACAGACAACGACAACGATGTCAGCCACCATCATCGCACATTGTGCGTCATAAATTAGTTCAACCGATCCGGGGCAATCCAGCAGGGTCCAAGGCTCATCCAGATACGCGAACGAGGCGACATTCATGTCTGTCGACATGGCGCGCGCGCGGGCTTCGGGGGATGTATCCCCCACGCTGGTGCCGTTTTTGACCGAACCGCGCCGTGGGATGGCACCTGCGGTGAACAGGATATCCTCGAACAGGGTGGTTTTACCGCTGGAATACGGGCCCACAATGGCCGCAACCTTGGTGCCTGAAGTTTGTTTTGTCATGATAGTCCTCCGTCAAGCCGATACGCAAAAGCGATGACCGGCCACAGGAATCTTGCGAAACCGTGTGGTCTGTGCCGGAAGACTCTTGAAAGAGGTGCGCTTCGTCTATGATGTGGGTCAAGACAAACGAAAAGCGCGGGCATGTCACCCGCGCTTTTGCACAATCCAGTTGTCTTGAAATTTTCGCCTTCGAGAGGTTAACCCCAAACTAATAACCCCTCGAAGACTAAGCCATGTGAGTGGCGTGTGGATTAGGCGAGGGCCCGTACTTCGTTTACGATTGCGGTGAATTCTGCATCGGTCAGGATATCGCGCTTGTCGATGCCCTTCTGTTTCACCCGTGACAGAATTTCGGTGCCTTGGTCGTCGCTGACTTCGCCAAGACCAAGTTCGCCCAGCTTGTAAACGATCGAGGCTTTTCCGCTTTTCTTGCCCAGAACAACTTCGCCTGTACGACCGGTGAGGGCAGGGTGCGTGCCGAACATGACAAGAGGGTCATGCATCACGTACTGAATACCGATGCCGGATTCACGAATGAAGTTGCCATGCCCGAGAACCGGTTTGTTGCGTGCAATCGGGATATTCGACAATTCCGAAATCAGGTTTGCCAGTTCGGGAATTTTGTCGAGTTTGTAGTGGGTGTCATAGCCATACAGCAGATGAAGCCCCAGCATCAGTTCTTCCAATGCTGCGTTGCCTGTCCGCTCGCCAAGACCGTTCGCACAGCTGTGCACCACTTCGGCGCCTGCCGTAACGGCGGCCAGTTCGGTTGCAACTCCCATGCCAAAGTCATTGTGTGTGTGGATCTCGATGGGCAGCCCGGTCATGCCTTTGACCCAGCCAACCATATATTTGATGGCCTCTGGCGTAGCACAGCCCATTGTATCCACGATCCCGATGGAATCCGGAGGCGACTCGTTCATGATGCCTTTGCAGAGGTTCTCGAGATCATCGCGACGTGCACGTGTGGTGTCGTACGGGAAGAACACCGCATACAAGCCCTGTTCGCGGGCATAGTTGATCACGTCCTTGCTCTTTTTGAACACGTCCTGCCACGTCCACCCAAACTGTGTGACCAGTTTTGGATAACCGATAGGCACTTCGATGATGACGCCGTCCGCACCGCATTCCAGCGCCATGTCGATGTCTTGTTTCATGGCCCGCGCAAAGGTGAAGATCTTGGACTTGAGGCCAAGTTTCGAGATTTCCTTGATGGCTTCGGCATCCATGGGGGACACTGCGGGCATGCCCGCTTCGATCCGGTCCACACCCAGTTCATCCATTTTGGTGGCAATGCGGATTTTGTCATCGATTGAGAAAACCACACCAGGTGTCTGTTCCCCGTCGCGCAATGTCGCGTCATGGATTTGCACCTTGGGCGGCAACAACAGAGATTCACGGACTTCGGGTTGGAAATTGTAGGGGCTGACCCACCACTTGCCATCTTCAAAATAATTTTCGCGCATTCGGCTTCACCTGACTCATGTGTCGTTCTTGATGGCTTCATTTTTATCCTTCATTTGTCACTCAAACAATAAAAAAACGAGATTTTGTAAAAATATCGATATTGAAGGTGGTGGCGTTTCACCTCATCGTGATTTGGGGAAAACCGGTGTAAAAGTGCGACTGTGATGCTAAGTGTATGTAAGTAATTGGGAAAATTTGGGTGGGTGAGCGTGCAAAGCATGTGCGGTTCCGTCACGCGGCAAAAGAAATTTCACCTTCCCCAATTGTGACTTGCGCTGAAATATCGATATAATTTGCGGACTAGTCCATTTTTGGCTAATTTAAGGTATGAACAAAACGGTAATGCCCACTCAAACGAACCAATCCTCCACACAGCGTACCTATCTGACGCTCAGGAACGAAATCATCACCGGCAAGCTGGCACCGGGCGAGCGTCTCAAGGTAGAGACGCTCAAAGAGAACTATGGCACCGGAGCCTCGCCCATTCGCGAAGCGCTGAGCCTTTTGACCTCGGATCAGCTTGTGGAACGTCTTGACCAGCGCGGGTTTCGTGTTGCGGAAACAAGCCGTCACCAGTTTCAGGAAATTCTGAACCTGCGCTGCACCTTGGAAGATATGGCCCTGCGCAACAGCGTGGCGAATGGCGGGCGCGAATGGGAAGAGAACCTCGTTCTGGTGCATCACTATCTCAGCCGCACAGATCGCACTGACATCGAACTGTTTGAAGAGCGGCACAAGAGCTTTCACATGGCATTGTTAGAAGCCTGCGGGTCTCCGATTTTGCTACGGTTTTGTGGCCAGCTTTATGATTTGAACGTCCGTTACCGTTTTCTTGCCGGACGCTCGAAATCGTACAGCAGACGAGACGTCGAATCAGAGCATCTTGCGATTCTGGACGCCGCAGTCAGCCGTGATGTTGAACAATCTTCCCTGCTTTTGATGGACCATTATCGCAGCACCGGCGCCTTTCTTGCAGAGTTGATCGACTAGCAGGCCTCATATCACCGGCTTTGGCAAAGGACGGACGCATGATCACGTTGTACCACGGCAAAACAAGTGTGTGTTCGGCCAAAGTACGCCTTGGATTGGCCGAACGCGGGGTGGGCTGGCAAGGCCGGATCGTGAACCTTGCCGGTGGTGAGCAAAACGAAGACTGGTATCTGGCATTGAACCCCAAAGCAGTTGTGCCCGCGTTGGTGCACGATGGGGTCACTTTGCTCGAATCGAATGTGATCCTTGAATACGTTGATGGGCTGGGAGACGGGCCGCCGTTAATGTCGACCGACCTTCTGGATCAGGCCCGCGCGCGCCTGTGGCTGGCTGATTGTCTGGATATTCATGCGGCGGTGAACACGCTTACCTATGTTGTATCCAAGCGGCGTCAGATCCTTGCCAAGAAAACACCTGACCAGATCGCAGCATCGATCGCGCGGATGGCCAATCCGGCGAATGCTTCAAAGCGACGGGATATTCTGGACCAAGGGATCGCATCCCCGCATGTGGATACTGCGCTTTTTACACTGCGTTTGACCTTTGGCCGGATGCAGCAGGCGTTGATCCAAGGCCCATGGCTTTTGGGGCAGAAATACAGTCTCGCAGATACGGCAGTTCTGGCTTTTGTGGATCGCCTAGACAGGCTTGGACTGGATCAACTGTGGTCACATGACCATCCGGCTGTTGCAGATTGGCTTTTGACATCAAGACAACGGCCCAGTTATAACACCGCGATTGAATCCTTTGCAGGGGCGCCTGAGCTTGAAAGGCAAAACAGTTTGAGTGCCGGGCACTGGGGCCTGCTGGCCCCCGCCATCGGCAGGGGCTGATCCCACATTATTTTGCGCTGAACTCGCTGCTGTCGCTGAGTTTTGCGGCTTGTTTGGCCAGAGACTTTACCGAACTCGCCGCGGCGACTTCGTTCTTTTTGGCAAACTGTTCTACGTTCTGTGCAATCTTGGACAGGTCATACAGATAGTTCACCATGGTGCCACCCGATTGGGCGATCCCCTTGGCAGACGTGTCAGCGTCGGCATGCACCATGTGAATCTGTGCGCCATTGGCCAGATGAAAGCGCGCAACCGGATCAAGCGGCTTACCGTCTGGCTTTTTCGCGTCCAAAAGGTAATGCGCCGCCAGTGGTTTGAGTTTGTCTGGCTGTGGGCGCGTGTCGGTCGTGCCTTGTGCATCAAGCCATCTGGTAAAACCGGGGATCGGGGACAGTGTTACAAATTTCTTCAGGTTTGGCAGGTCGCGCGACAGGTCATGCACAACCTGTTTGATCAGGGAGTTGCCAAAAGAAATGCCGGCCAGCCCTGCCTGACAGTTTGAAATCGAATAGAAAACGGCGGTGTTCGCCTCATCCTCTGACAGGAAGCTCCGGTCTTCGGACAAAACCGTCTGGATCGACCCCGGAATGCCTTTGGTCAATGCAACTTCGACAAAGATAAGAGGGTCATCCGGCATGGAGGGGTGGAAAAAGGCGTAACACCGCCGGTCTTCGGGTTGCAGGCGGCGGCGCAAATCGCTCCAGTTGTGGATTTCGTGCACGGCCTCATAGGCAATGATACGTTCCAAGATCGACGCGGGCGTGTCCCAGGTGATTTGGCGAAGCACAAGAAAGCCGCGATTGAACCAGCTTCTGAGAAGGTGGACCAGATCGTGATCCGTGCGCCCCAAATTTGGGGCGTCTTTCACGAACCCCAAAAGATTCGCACGCATCCGAACCAGTTCCGCAGTGGCTCCGGGTGCCTGATTAAGGCGCCGGAACAGGTCTTGTCGGCGGGGTTCGGTCACTTTTGACAGCTGGCGGAAGTTCTGTGTGCTGGGATCATCGCGGTATTCTTGCGCAGAGGTCGCCACCGCATCTGCGTCGATATCAAGATCTTCGTTCAGGAACGCATAGAAGGTCGCGCGGTCTTCTGTCGACAGGTCCCGGAATTGAGTCAGGATGTCCGCAGCCAGTTGCACGCCCGAAGTTTCTGATTCTTCCGCGAGAAGCTTGAGGCACAACTCCGAGAGACCTTCGCCCGAATCGCCCTTGCGATAAAATGGACGACGGTCGAGCAGGGTTGTCAGAAGATCGCCAAGAGCACTGGTGTTAGACATATTGATCCCCAATTCAGGATAGAATCGCGCGCCCGGTGGACAGGCCCACATTGATAGATAGGCTGCCTTCGTTCACCAACCACTTGCGCAGGGTGAAACTTCGGGCCCCTGCGCTGTGCATAGGGTCGTTTTCAGCAAGCGAACGCGCCTCATCCATCGATTTTGCGCGGAAAATGATAAGGCCGGCACCGACCATATCCTCTCCGGTTGGGTCAGAAAGAGGCCCTGCGAGCACCAAAATGCCACGTTCTTCGAGGTCGCGTTGATATCCAAGGTGGTCTGGCAAGGTCTCTTTTACCGCTTCTGGCGCACCGGAAGGGGTTGATTCTACGACGTAAAGTTCGAGTGCCAGAGCACCGCGCCCACGCGCTGTTTCTTTATATTCGTTCCAAGCAACCATGTGATCGTCTCCATTTCTGCGCTTATTATGAAAATATCGATTTTATTTGACAAGGTAAAATATCATCGTCAAAATATTAGAAACATCAGGGCACATGCCCGTTGCGACCAAAGTGCTGTGCGAATGTGTGTCAGTCACGAGGTTATTCGGGGTGTTCTGAAACGGGGATCTCTTTGGAACAGGAAATTAAAGAGACATGACAGCACTGACTGGTGAAGCTCTGGAAAAGGCGCGCGCTCAGGCGCAAGAAGACGTTAGAGCACTGCGCGCACGTCAAAGCACGCTTGATAATGATTCGATTGATGTCATCCTTTCGGATGCGCGGTCCCACTATGCATGGCAGGACAAGCCTGTTTCGACAGAGTTGCTGCATCGTCTGTATGAAATTACGGCCCTGGGTCCGACGAGCATGAACACCTGCCCGGCCCGGTTTGTGTTCGTGACCTCGGATGAGGGCAAGCAGCGTTTGGCCAAGTCTTTGAAAGAAAAGAACATCGACAAGATGATGGCCGCGCCGGTCACAGCGATTATCGCTCATGATCTGGAATTCTGGAAGGAGCTGCCGTTCTTGTTCCCGCACGAAGACCGCCGTCCTCACTTTGAAGGCAAGCCAGAGCATTCCGAAGTTACGGCCTTTCGCAACGGGACGTTGCAGGGGGCCTATTTCATGATTGCAGCGCGGGCCCTTGGTTTGGATGTGGGCGCTATGAGCGGTTTTTCCAACCAGATTGTGGACGAAGAATTTTTTGCAGGTACTTCGCTGAAATCGAATTTTCTGTGTAATCTTGGTTATGCGGACGAAAGCGCACTGTTTCAGAAACTGCCGCGTTTTCCGTTCGACAAAGCCTGCTCGTTTGCGTGAGGACGTCATGGCCGGAATAAAAATGAAAACCACCGTAAAGCTTCGCGCGCATGCGGAATGCCAGTCGCATTCGCGTGCCGACATCCAGATCCGCGATCTGAGCTTTGCGATTGATGAGCCGGTCGAAAGGGGCGGGTCCAATCTGGGGCCGACACCTACGGATACCGCGATTGCGGCATTGATCGGGTGCACCAATGTCATCGGCCACAAATGTGCCAAAGCATTGGGTGTGGAAATCGGTCATCTTAGCATTGATGCTGTGTGCGATTTCGATCGCCGTGGTGTTACGCTGCAAGAAGAGATTGAGGTGCCTTTCAGCGCAATCACGCTGAATGTTGTTTCGGATGGCGTCGCCCAACAGGAGGAGTTGGACCGCGTTGCAGAGGAAACGGAAAAATACTGCCCGCTATCAAAGCTGTTCAAGGCTGCGGGAACCAAAGTGGAGGTTCACTGGAGCAAACTTTGAACCTCAACATAACATCCATCCAGGGAGGAAATGATGGCTGTATTTTCAAAAGGTTTGGCGCTGAGCGCCCTGTTGGCGGGCCTGACAGCCGCGCCGGCGTTCGCAACGGAAACGATCAAGGCCGTTGTCATTGACGGGTATCCGGCGCGTGCACTGTGGGTAAAGGAATTCTCGAACTTCTTTATCCCAGAGGTCGACAAAAAGCTTGCCGAGACCGGCAACTTCAAAATGGACTGGCAAGAAAGCTATGGCGGTTCGATTGTAAAACCCAAAGGTGTGCTTGAGGGCGTCAAATTGGGTCTGGGCGATATCGGTATCGTCACAACGATCTTCCACTCTTCAAAACTGCCCAGCCAGGCGATCTCGGCTGTGACTCCATTTGTGGCCGCAGACTCGGTCGCTGTTGCCAAGGCCGTGGATGAGATCGCTAAAGAATTCCCGACCATGCAAAAGGAATTCGCAAAGCAAAATCAGGTCTATCTGGCGACCGGTGTTGTGTTGGACACCTATCAGGTCTTCTCAAAAGACCCGATCACATCAAGCAAGGACATCGAAGGCAGCAAGGTTGCCGGCGCGGGCATGAACCTGCGGTATCTGGAAGGCATCAATGGTGCTGCCGGGGTACGTGGCGGTCTGACCGATTTCTACAACATGCTTGATACGGGTCTGGTCGACAAAGCCATGCTGTGGCCAGAAGCCGCCAAGACGTTCAAAATCGCAGAGGTCGCGCCACACATGCTAGCTGTGGATCTTGGTGCCGTGAATTCCAAGACAATTACTGTGAATGCCGACTACTGGAAGAGTTTGCCTGACGAAGTCAAAACAGCTCTTCAGGACGTGGCACTGATGTATCGTGACCACGTGGCTGGTATCGCCATGGAGCGTGCTGCCGCAAGCCGTGACGCCTATGTTGCTGCTGGTGGAACGATCACCGAAGCTTCGGCTGAAGATCGTGCTGCCTGGGCCGCTGCCATGCCGAACATCGCCATGGAATGGTCTGCAAACCTTGATGGTAAAGGCGAGCCTGGCACAGACATGCTCAAAGCCTATTTGGCGAAGCTCGAAGCAGCCGGTTACACCGGTGTGCGTGACTGGACTGCTGAATAAGCGCCTACTCTAAAATCGGAAAGGGCTGGAACTTGGTAGTATCTGCCTTCAGAAAATTAGTTATGGGCCTTTCCAAAGCCACAAACAGCGTAGCCATAGGCGCAAATGCCGCCGGTACGTTGGTCGTGCTTGGGCTCGTCGGGATCGTAAACTTTGATGTTGTGGCGCGGGGTGTGTTCAATGCACCGTTCCTCGGTGCGGTCGAAGTCGTGCAATTCTCGATGGTGCTGATTGTGTTCTTGCAGTTGCCCGACGTGGTTCGGGTCAACCGCTTGACACGGTCGGATGGCTTTCTGGTTGTGATCGGGGTGAAATATCCCCGCTTTGCAGCCTCTCTGCGACACGTCATCGACAGCATCTCAGCCGTTTTCATGGCCTTGATCTCAATCGCGATCTGGCCGGAATTCGTCGAAATGTTAGAAACCAGAGATTACTTCGGCGTACCGGGTGTGTTCACAGCACCGTGGTGGCCCATCAAGCTGGTGATTTTCCTGAGTGCGACTTTGTGCACTCTGATCTTTCTGCTCAAAGTTGTTCGGCCTGCTGACAAGCCGGAACTGGTGCGGGTTCCTGAACATGAGGACAAAACATGAGTCCCGTTGAAATTGGCATGGCGTCAGTCGCTGCCATCGTCTTCCTGATCTATATGGGGGTTTATATCCCTGTCGCGCTCGGGGTCGTTTCCTTTGTGTCTATCTGGTTGATGCGCGACAACTTCGATCTGGCAATGAACTTGCTGAAGATTGCGGTCGGCGACAGCGTGATGGAATACACTTTTGCCACGGTGCCGTTGTTCACCTTTATGGGGCTCGTGGTCTCAAAGGCCGGATTAGGCAGCGATATTTACGATGTCATGAGCTCGGGCTTTCGCCGCGTAAAAGGCGGAATTGGCATGGCCACAGTTGGCGCCAATGCCGTGTTTGCTGCGGTAACGGGATCGTCGATCGCATCGGCATCGGTCTTCTCGAAGGTCTCGGTCCCGCAAATGCT
Organism: Shimia thalassica; assembly: GCF_001458215.1. GTDB lineage: Bacteria > Pseudomonadota > Alphaproteobacteria > Rhodobacterales > Rhodobacteraceae > Shimia > Shimia thalassica. The sequence continues at coordinate 151,291 of NZ_CYTW01000005.1, forward strand.
GCGCTACGACTATAATCCGCGCTTTGCTGTTGGCGTTGTGGCCGGGTCTTCGGTTCTTGGGATGATCATTCCCCCGTCGGCGATGCTTATCATCTATAGCTTTGTGGCCGAGCAATCGGTGGGCGAGATGTTCCTCGCGGGTATTGTGCCGGGGCTGATGCTGGCCGTGGCCTATGTGGCCGCGATCTGGTTCATGGGGCGGTTTTTCCCAAAGTTTGTCGGCGGTCGCCCTGCGTCCGACTATGAATTCCTGCCTTGGTCCGAAATTGCGTCAAAGACGTTGCCGACACTTGGTCTGATTTTTGTGGTGCTTGGCGGCATCTACACAGGTTGGCTGACACCCGTCGAAGCAGGTGCCACCGGATCGCTTGTGGCGCTGCTGATCGCGCTTGCGCGTCGCACGATGACCCTCAAAACCTTTTGGGAGGCGCTGCTTGAAACGGGCCATATCACCGCGTCGATCCTGTTCCTGATCACGGCCGCGTCGATCTATAGCCGCATGCTGGGTCTTGCCGGATTGCCAAATGAACTTGGGGATCTGCTGGCTGGCAGCAATGCAAGCTTCTTTATGATCATGGTGATCTACGTTGTGATGATGCTGTTCCTTGGAACCTTGCTGGACACAGCCTCAATCATCCTGATTGTTGTACCGCTGTTCCTGCCACTCGTTGAACCAATGGGGCTGAGCCTTGTGTGGTTTGGTATCATCACGGTTGTTGGCGCGGAAATCGGCCTTTTGACACCACCTCTCGGCATATCCTGCTTTGTGATCAAGGCAACACTCAACGACGACCGTATTTCCCTCAAGGATGTCTTCCTCGGAGCACTTCCCTTTGCCGGGGTGATGCTTGTCGTCCTTATCCTGCTGATCCGTTTCCCGGCTCTCAGCCTCGCGATTCTGAACTAGGAGGCGCAGATGCGCACAGTTACCAAAGATAATATCACCGATGTTTTCGCAGCATACTTTGCAGAAGACACAGACCCTCGGACCCGCGAAGTCCTGATCGCCATGACCCGCCATATTCATGACTTTGCCCGCGAGGTGAACCTCACCCATGACGAATGGCGCAAGGGGCTCGAGTTCCTTGAGTGGGCCGGCAAGATCACCACACCCGAGCGCAACGAGTTTGTTTTGCTTTCGGATGTGTTGGGCATGTCGTCTTTGGTGGATATGCAGCATTCGGTCGAAGGCGCGACCAGCTCGTCAGTGCTTGGGCCATTCCACGTTTCAAACCCGCCGGTGTTGAATATCGGTGGCGATATGAAGCGGGACTTTGAGGGTGAGGTTCTTCTGGTCGAAGGCACAATCCGCGATCTGAACGGAAACCCGATCCCCGGCGCAAAGCTGGACATCTGGCAGACAGCGCCCAACGGCATGTATTCCAGCCAGGATCCGGATCAGGATATCCATTCGTTCCACGGTCTTATGACGGCGGATGAAAACGGTCGCTATGCGTTCACCACGGTGCGCCCCGTGAGCTATACCGTGCCGGATGATGGTCCTGTTGGCGAAATCCTGCGTGCGGCAGGGCGTCATCCGTGGCGGCCATCGCATTTGCACTACATCGCATCCGCAGATGGGTTCCGCAGCTTGGTTACCGAGGTGTTTCCGGACGATGACCCGTACCTTGACGAGGATACAGTGTTCGGTGTGCGTGATGACCTTGTCATGACCTATGTCGCCCAACCGGCTGGTAGTTTCCCGGAAGGGTTCGAGCTTTCCGGCAAGGTCGACGACGCGTATTCTCGTGTGGATTTCGATCTTATCCTTGCACCGGCCTGAGCCTTATTAGAGGGCGTTGGTGTCCGAACATCGCGCCCAGAATGAAACTGGAAATCCGCGCCACAGATTGTGGTGCGGATTTTTTCTGTCCTTAGTCAATTAATAAATCATATTTATTTATTAATTGACTCGGGTCCTGTTTTCACTCAAATTGCCCGCAACGAAAGTACCGATTGGGAGGAATCGCTGTGGCTGACGCGTTGCAACATTTGGACGAGACGGGCGTTTCCCCTGTCTCGGCCAGTGCGCGCGGATCAAACCAGAGCGGTATGCGGGCCTATAATGAAAGGCTTGTCCTCACACTGATCCGTCAGCGGGGGGCTTTGCCCAAGGCAGAGATCGCGCGGATGACGGGCCTTTCTGCCCAGACCGTTTCCGTCATCATGCGCGCACTCGAGGCGGATGGCTTTTTGGCTAAAGGAACGCCCGTTCGCGGCAAGGTGGGCCAACCCTCTGTTCCGATGGGGCTGAAAGCGGATGGAGCCTTTTTCTTTGGTCTGAAAATTGGACGCCGCAGTCTGGAGTTGATCCTGACCGATTTTGAGGGCGCGGTGATCAAACGCGCCCAAAGGATGCACAAGTATCCCAGCCCGAAAAACGTCCTGTCCTTTGTGAACCAATCCGTTGCGGAGATGCTGCTAGCTTTGCCGGAAGAGCATCGTACCCGCGTTGCCGGTCTTGGGATTGCGACGCCATTCCGGCTTTGGGAGTGGGCGAAATCGCTTCAGGTTGCCTCGTCCGAAATGGAGGCATGGCGCGACCACGATATCGCATCCGTGCTTTCCAAATTTTGGGACTTTCCAGTTTTCCTTCAGAATGATGCGACTGCGGCTTGTGGCGCTGAACTTGTTTTTGGCGTTCAGGACAAGCCCAAGGATTTTCTATATTTCTATATTGGGTTCTTTGTCGGCGGCGGCCTTGTTCTAGAGGGCAATCTTTATCCGGGACGCACAGGAAATGCCGCGGCCTTGGGTTCGATGCCGATGCGGGGAAAAGCACAGGGGCGACAACTGGTTGATGTGGCCTCTCTCTGTGTTCTAGAGCAAAACATGATCGCCGATGGCGGCGATGCAGACGGTCTTTGGCTGTCTTGTGAAAACTGGGATGTGCCTTCCGCGATTTTGGAAGACTGGCTTTGCGCTGCGGCAACGGGGCTGGCCGATGCCATTCAAAGCGCGACCTGCCTGATTGATGTGGAGTGTGTGCTGCTGGATGGCTGGCTGCCCTCTGACCTGCGTGCGGATCTGGTGCGTCGGGTCGAGGCGCAAGTGCATGCCGAAACTGTTGCCGGGATCGAAGCCCCAGTGGTTCGCGAAGGCACCATTGGGCCGGATGCACGTGCCCTGGGCGCGGCGAGCCTTCCTTTGTCCGAGCGGTTCCTTGTGGACCGGAATGCGTTTTTGAAAGGGTGAACATGATTTTGTGTTGCGGAGAAGCCTTGATCGATATGATCCCGACACCGACCGAAACCGGAAGCGACGGCTTTGTGCCGCATTCGGGTGGTGCGATCTTCAACACGGCCATCGCGTTGGGACGGCTTGGCGTCCAGACCGGCATGTTGACCGGTCTGTCCACAGATATGTTTGGGCAGCAATTGACGGATGCGTTGAAATCAAGCCACGTTGACACGTCTTTGGTCGTGACCACAGAACGCCCGACCACGCTTGCCTTTGTGCGTCTTTTGAACGGGCATGCCACCTATAGCTTCTTTGATGAAAACACTGCTGGACGGATGCTGCAGTTTGGCGATATGCCCCAGCTGCCCGACGAGGTTTCGGCGCTTTATTTCGGCGGGATCAGCCTTGCCTGCGAGCCCGGTGCCGAGGCCTATGCGTCACTGCTCGAGCGCGAGGGCGATCGGCGTGTCGTGATGCTTGATCCCAACATCCGCCCCGGTTTCATCAAGGACATTGAGCGCTATCGTGCGCGGCTGGATCGCATGATTGCGAAATCAGATATCGTCAAAGTCTCGGATGAAGATTTGAACTGGATCCTGCCGTCTCCGCTCTCGTTGAGCGAAAAGGTGGACTGTCTTCTTGAAAAGGGGCCTTCGGTTCTGATCCTGACACGTGGCGGCGAAGGGGCCGTGGGCGTATTGGCCGATGGCACCGAGGTACGCGTTGCGGCCAGCCGCGTCGAGATCACAGACACAGTGGGGGCGGGTGACACCTTTAACGCGGGAGTGCTCGCCAAACTGTCCGAATTGGGACTGCTTCGAAAGTCAGAACTCAGCGTGTTGTCCGCCGAGGCACTTGAAGCAGCTCTCAAGCATGGCGCAAAGGTTGCTGCCGTGACCGTATCGCGGGCGGGGGCAAATCCCCCTTGGGCCGGAGAGCTTTAATCGTCACATGAATGTCACTGAGTGGGTGCATTCCTAGATAAAACATGTTAGCGCTAACAATCTGCAAGGCTCCGCAAGTTTCCGGATGCCGCAGCTGGAGGAAAGAAAATGACTGTAAAGATTGGTATCAACGGGTTTGGCCGGATCGGCCGAGGTGTATTGCGCGCGCTGATCGAACAGAACACACAAGACATTGACGTCGTCGCGATCAACGATTTGTCATCCGCCGAGACACTGGCACACCTGTTGAAATACGACAGCGTGCACGGGCGCCTGAAGGCTCCGGTCTCGATTGAAGGGGACATGCTGATTGTGGGGCGTCACCGCATCCACCTGACGGCTTTGCGCGACCCACAGGACCTGCCGTGGGATAACGTCGACATCGCGTATGAATGCACGGGCCTGTTCACGACACGCGAAAAAGCGGCGCTGCATCTGCAAAACGGATCGGATCGCGTGCTGATTTCGGCCCCCGGGACAGACGTGGATCGCACCGTTGTGTATGGCGTGAACCACTTTGAGCTGACTTCGGACGATGTGATTGTCTCGAACGCGTCCTGCACGACAAACTGTCTGGCGCCCGTTGCCAAGGTGCTGGATCAGGCCTTTGGCATCCGCACCGGATATATGACCACAATCCATTCATTTACGGGCGATCAACCAAGCCACGACAGCAGCCACAAGGACCTGTACCGCGCCCGCGCTGCGTCATTGTCGATGGTGCCAACCTCGACGGGGGCTGCGCGCGCGATCTCTCTGGTGTTGCCCCAGTTGGCAGGCAAACTGGAAGGCTCTGCTGTGCGCGTGCCGACCCCCAACGTATCGCTGGTTGATCTGACTTTTGTGCCGGTGACCCCCGCAACGCGAGACGAGGTGAACGAGGCCATCCGCACCGCAGCCCAAGGCGATCTGGCAGGCATCCTGTCGTATGAGGATGACCCATTGGTGTCGGTTGATTTCAACCACGATCCGCATTCGTCCTGTTTTGCGGCCGCCCAGACATCTGTGACCGCAGACGGGCTGATCCGGATTGTCAGCTGGTATGACAACGAATGGGGCTTTTCCAACAGAATGATCGACACAGGGCGTCACATTGGCGCTATGCTACACTCTTCTGACACCCTGAAACTAGCGAGCTAAGCCATGGTATCCCGCGTCATCCCCGTTGACCCTTTTGATCTGGTTGTGTTCGGTGCAACTGGCGACCTTGCGAAACGCAAAATCCTGCCCGGTTTGTTCCATCGCTTCACCGTGGGGCAGATGCCCGAAGACGCACGGGTGATCGGGGCGGCCCGATCCGACATGGACAACACGGCGTTTCAGGCGCTGGTGCGCCAGAGCCTTCTCGAGTTTGTGCCCAACGCCGACGACCTGACCGCTGAACTGGACCTGTTTTTGTCAAAGCTCAGCTATGTCTGTGTGGATGCAAAAGGCACAAAGGGATGGGATAATCTGGTTTCCGAGCTGCGCCCTGACACCATTCGGGCCTTTTATCTGTCGGTAACGCCTTCCTTGTTCGGCGCGATTGCGGCGAATATGAATGCGCATGGCATTGCCACCAAGGACAGCCGGATTGTTGTCGAAAAACCCTTTGGACATGATTTGGCATCGGCCAAGGCTTTGAACTCGGAACTGCGGCGAAACTTCGAAGAAAGCCAGATTTACCGCATCGACCACTATCTGGGAAAAGAGACTGTACAAAACCTGATGGCGTTGCGATTTGCCAATTCCCTGTGGGAGCCGTTGTGGAACTCGACCCATATCGACCACGTGCAAATCACGGTGGCGGAAAGTCTCGGGGTTGAGGGGCGCGGCGAGTATTATGACAAATCCGGCGCGATGCGCGATATGGTTCAGAACCACCTGATGCAATTGCTGTGCCTTACCGCGATGGAACCTCCCTCGAGGTTGACCCCGAACGCTGTACGCGACGAAAAGGTCAAGGTGATCGAGGCGCTGGAACCTGTTGAACAGTCGGATATCGTGCGCGGCCAGTATCGTGGCCGCGATGGTGAAGGCAGCTATCGCGATCATGCGGGTGACCCCGAGAGTTTGACAGAAAGCTTCGTTGCCATGAAGGTCAAGGTTGGCAACTGGCGCTGGTCGGGCACCCCGTTCTATCTGCGCACCGGCAAGAAACTGCGGGCGCGCACCTCCGAGATCGCGGTGGTGTTCCGCGATCCGCCCCATATGATTTTCCCCGCTCTCGAAGGGCGGCGCGGGAACGCGCTGATCATTCGGCTCCAGCCGGACGAAGGCATCACCTTGCGCACCACTATCAAAGAACCCGGCCCCGGCGGGATGCGTCTTGCCGAAGTCTCGCTGGACATGACCTTTGCCGAAGCGCTTGGGGCGGATGCAGAAGCACAGGATGCCTATGAGCGTTTGATCATGGACGTGATCCGCGGGGATCAGACCCTTTTCATGCGCGGTGACGAGGTAGAGGCCGCATGGGCCTGGGCCGACCCGATTATTTCAGGTTGGGAAGAAAGCAGGCTGGCCCCCGCGCGCTATGACCCCGGAAGCTCTGGTCCCGAGGATGCCTTGATGCTGATGCATCGCGAAGGCCGACGGTGGCGCGAGATCGAGGTATAGAGATGCACACGATTGTTGAGTATCCATCGTCACAACATCAGGCCGAAGGACTGGCGGATGAGGTGGCGGCACAATTGGCCCAGTCTCTTGCTGACAAAGGACGCGCGACGCTGGCTGTTCCCGGTGGCACAACCCCCGGCGCGTTTCTGACTGCCTTGTCAAAGGCAGAGATCGATTGGGCGCATGTCTCTGTTTTGCTGACCGACGAACGGTTCGTTGCAGAGCAAGACGCGCGTTCGAATATGCGTCTTCTTCGAGAAACCTTGGCGCGCAATGCAGCCAGTGCGGCGACCTTTGTGTCGCTCTATGCACCCGCCGAATTTCCGGAATCCGTGCTAGGAGACATTGCGCAAGCGGTCGAAGCCGTGCTGCCCATAGATGTCGGTGTTCTGGGCATGGGGGCAGACATGCACATTGCCAGCTTGTTTCCCCAAGGGGACCGTTTGAGCGAGGCTCTGGCAAGTGACTGTGCATCCGTTCTTTTGCCTATGCGGGCCAAAGGCGCGATTGAGCCGCGCCTGACGCTGACCGCACCCGTGCTGGGGGCAGCCAAGCACCTGCATCTGTTGATCCGCGGGGCCGAAAAAGTCGAGGCGATTTCCCGCGCCACAGCCGAGCACTCTATTGAGAACGCCCCAGTCAAACTGTTGCTGGAGCGTCCAAACCTTACAATTCATATTGCCGATGGAGAACTGACATGACTGTTCTGAATGACACCGTCAGACAGGTGACGGATCGCATTGTCGCCCGCAGCGCTGACACCCGCTCGGTTTATCTGGAACGTATGGCCGCCGCACGGCGCAAGGGCCCGTCGCGCGCGCATCTATCGTGCAGCGGACAGGCCCATGCCTATGCCGCGTCCGGCCCGGACAAAGACGCCCTGGCAGAAGGTACCGCCGGAAACCTTGGTATCGTCACGACCTATAATGACATGTTGTCGGCGCACCAACCGTTTGAATATTATCCAAATCTTATCCGGCAGGCCGCACGCGATATCGGCGGCACGGCACAGGTGGCCGGAGGTGTCCCTGCGATGTGTGACGGGGTCACCCAAGGTGAATCAGGCATGGAGTTGTCGCTGTTTTCCCGAGACGTCATTGCGTTGGCTGCGTCTGTTGCGCTGAGCCACAATACCTTTGATGCGGCGGTATTTTTGGGTGTTTGCGACAAGATCGTTCCCGGCCTTGTGATTGCCGCCCAGTCCTTTGGGCATTTGCCAGCGGTTTTCCTGCCTGCGGGGCCAATGGTCAGTGGCCTTGCCAATGATGACAAAGCCAAGGTGCGCCAGAAATTTGCGGCCGGAGAGGTCGGGCGGGATGCCTTGATGAAGGCCGAAATGGCGGCCTATCATGGTCCGGGCACCTGCACTTTCTATGGCACGGCCAACACCAACCAGATGTTGATGGAGTTCATGGGGCTTCACCTTCCGGGATCGTCTTTCGTACCGCCGAACACAGAGTTGCGGGATGCCTTGACAGGAGAGGGCGCCAAGCGCGCGTTGTCTCTCAGTGCATTGGGAGACAACTATACGCCCGTCTGTGATATTCTGGACGAGCGGGCCTTTGTGAACGGGATTGTCGGGCTGAATGCGACGGGCGGGTCCACGAACCTGCTTATCCATCTGGTTGCAATGGCACGGGCTGGCGGGATCATTCTGGACTGGCAGGATTTTTCGGATCTGTCCGATGCCGTGCCTCTCATGGCACGCGTGTACCCCAATGGTCTGGCCGACGTGAACCATTTCCATGCCGCAGGGGGACTTGGATATATGATTGGCGACCTGCTGAACGAAGGTCTGCTGCACGACGATACATGGACTGTCGCGGGGCAGGGGCTTGGGCACTATACCAAAGATCCTGTTTTTGCTGATGAGACCTTGATCTGGAAAGAGGGCGCTGGCCACAGCTTGAACGACAAAATCTTGCGCCCCTTTGCCGATCCATTCCAAGCGACGGGGGGCCTTAAACGTCTGACCGGAACCTTGGGAACGGCCGTTATGAAGGTGTCTGCGGTTGCCCCGGAACATCGCGTTGTTGAGGCGCCTGTGCGGGTGTTTGCCGATCAGCAAGACGTCAAAACCGCATTCAAAGCCGGAGAGCTTACAGGCGATTTGGTGGTTGTGGTGCGGTTTCAAGGGCCAAAAGCCAACGGCATGCCAGAGTTGCACAGCCTGACGCCTCTTTTGTCGATCTTGCAAGGGCGCGGTCAAAAAGTTGCCTTGGTGACGGATGGCCGGATGTCCGGCGCGTCTGGCAAGGTGCCTGCTGCCATTCATGTCTGCCCAGAAGCCGTTGATGGTGGTGCCATTGCCCGTTTGCAGGATGGAGATATCCTGCGGGTTGATGCTGTGGCAGGGACGCTGGATATCTTGACGCCAGACGTGGACGCCCGTCCGGCAGCCACGGCTGACTTGTCGCAAAACCAGTTCGGCACAGGGCGCGAGCTTTTTTCAACGTTTCGCAATGCGGTTGGTCCGGCGACCGATGGCGCAAGCATTTTTGGAGGCTAACCCATGACCCTTTCTCCCCAAACCGCCAGCCAGATGACCCGCGACCTTTGCCGTTTGGCACCGATTGTGCCCGTGCTTGTGGTTGATGACGTTGCAACGGCCCGCCCCTTGGCCGAGGCGCTTGTCGCAGGCGGTTTGCCTGCTTTGGAAGTGACCTTGCGCACCCCTGCAGCATTGGACGCCATCCGCGAAATGTCCCAAGTGACAGGCGGGCACGTCGGAGCAGGTACGCTTGTCACACCTGCTGACGTGCGTGCGGCTAAAGCGGCGGGCGCAACATTCGGGGTGTCTCCCGGGGCAACTCCGGCGTTGCTGCAGGCCTGTGCAGACGAAGACCTGCCCCTTTTGCCGGGTGCAGCAACCGCAACAGAAGCGATGAAACTGTTGGAATACGGGTTTGATATGCTCAAATTCTTCCCTGCCGAGGCGGCGGGGGGCGCGCCTGCTCTCAAATCGATCGGGGGGCCTTTGCCGCAGATCACGTTTTGCCCAACGGGCGGGGTGAACCCGCAAAACGCCCCAAGCTATCTGGCGCTTGAAAATGTGCTTTGTGCCGGGGGAAGTTGGGTTGCCCCACAAAAGATGGTGGCCGCAGAAGACTGGGCCGGAATCGAAGCTCTGGCTAAAGCTGCGGCTGCGCTCTGAGTTTTGAAGTGTCCCAAGGCCAAAGCCGTGCGTTTTAGAATGCGCCCATGGCTTTTGCCTTGGTTGGATGTATTTCACACAGTTGAAAAGCGCCTATCTGGCCGATGTTAGTCGGCCAGATAGGTCTTAATCGTTACTTCGGTTCCTTGATCCCAAATCAGGCGGAGCCAGCGGCAAAACGCGTCCGAAAATTCAAGCGAATACGCCAGATCGCCATAGATGCGGGTCTGCGCCAGCCATGCAGCAGGCGAGTCCTGTGCGACCCGTGCCGTTTTCTGAAGATCCTCCCAAAAGGGATCATTGGGCTCGATTTGTGTCCCGTCTTCACGCGTTCCGGCACACATGCGTGCCCAAAGAGCCTCGACAAGGGCAAGACCGCTCACAGACCTTTGCGCCTCTAGCTGATCACGCAAAATGGGCAACAGGAACCCCGTATGACGCGATGATCCATCAAAGGCGACCCGACGCGTGGTGTCCACGATACGCGGGTTGGAAAACCGGCTGTCGATCAGTGCGACATAAGCCTGAGGCGTCATGCCGGGCACCGCGGATACGGTTGGCGCAATTTCTTCGGTCTGGACCTTCGCGAACAAGGCCGAAATCAAGGGATGGGCCATACAGTCCGAGATCGTCACGATCCCAAGCAACTCTCCTGCGTTTGCAAGAACTTGGTGCCCTGCGTTCAGGATGCGGATTTTCATGGTTTCGTAGGAATGCACATCCTCCGAGAACGTCGCACCGGCCTGATCCCAATCAGGACGCCCCGCACAGAAGTTGTCTTCAATCACCCATTGGCGGAAAGGTTCGTGAGTGACGGGTGCCGCGTCTTTCAGGCCAAAATTGCGGGCCAGTGACAACTCATTCGGCCCTGTTGCTGGCGCGATACAATCCACCATCGAATTGGGAAATGTCATATGGGTTTCGATCCAGCCTGCAAGGTCGGGATCGGAAAGGCGGGCAAGAGACACAACGGTCTGCATGAGGATCGCCCCGTTGCCCTGAAGGTTATCGCAGCTCAATCCGGTAAACGGACCGTGACCCGCGTCCCGGCGCAGTTTCAGCGCGGCGATCATCGCACCGAACGCCGTCCGAGGGGTCTCGGGGTGGGCTGCGTCGTGCTGGATGTCGGGATGCGCTGCATCGAAGCCTTTTGTGGCGGGATCAATGTAATATCCGCCCTCGGTCACGGTCAGCGAAACAATCCGGATGGACGGATCTGCCATTGCCGCGATCAGGGATGCGTTGGTTTCCTCAATGGGAAGATAGCCGATCATAGAGCCGATGACCTCGGCGGCGCTGCGCTCGGGGTCGAGTTCGATCAGGGTTGTCAGGCAATCCTGCGCCAAAAGCCGTTCGCGCATATCGGCATCAAAGGGGCGCACACCTGCACCCAGAATGGCCCAGTCATGCGCTTTGCCTTCCTGCATAAGCCGATGCAGATACCACGCCTGATGCGCACGATGAAAATTGCCGACACCGATATGGACAATGCCGGGGCGCAGGCCCGAACGGTCATAGTGCGGGCGATCAATGCGCAGCTGATCCAAAGAGGCATTTTTCAGGGGAATTAGCTCATCCATTGACCACCATCCACGTTATAGCATTGGGAAACGATGTAGTTGGCCTCGTCACTTGCGAGGAAAACCGCCATTCCGGTCAGATCCTCTGGCGAGGCCATCCGACCAAAAGGAACCGCAGCTCCAACTTCTTGTTTTTTCTGGCCAGGGGCCTTGTTTTCATATTTGGCAAAAAACGCATCTACGCCGTCCCAGTGGGCGCCATCGACCACGCCGGGTGCAATAGCATTGACGTTTATTTTATGCTTGATCAGGTCCAGACCCGCCGATTGCGTCAGGCTGATCACTGCGGCTTTGGTGGCGCAGTACACCGCAACCAAAGGCTCGCCGCGTCTTCCTGCTTGGCTGGCCATATTGATGATCTTGCCACCGGCACCCCGTTCGATCATGTGCCGCGCGACGGCCTGCATGGTGAACAACGTGCCCGCGACATTGATCTCGACCGTCCGGTCATAATCTTCGCGTGTGATTTCCACGGTGGGCGCGGCCGTAAAAACCGCGGCATTGTTGATCAAGATGTCGATGTGCCCAAAGGTTTCGATGGTTTTCGCAACAGCGGAGTCGATGCTGTTCTGATCTGTGACGTCGAGCTGCACCGCAACACTGTTGGAACCCAGTTCGCCCGCTGCCTGCTGGGCTCCGCTGAAATCGATATCAGCCAGAGCAACCTGCGCACCTTCGCGCAGATAGGCCTCGGCAAAGGCGCGCCCGATCCCTCGGGCGGCGCCAGTTATCAATGCCGTTTTGCCAGCCAGGCGCATCAAGCGATCCTCAAGCCTTCGGCGTCAAACCTGTGGATCATGTCGGCCCGCGGTGACAGCCGGATACGGTCACCGTGACGGAAGTTCACTTCGCCATCAGCACGCACCGTGATCGTATCTGCCAATCCGGTTTCGTGGATATGGAAGAACGTGTCGGACCCAAGGTGTTCGGAAACACTGACCACACCGGACCAGGGGCCTTCGTCTGCTGAAACAGTGATGTGCTCGGGACGGATGCCGATGGTGTGGGCGTCGTACTTTGCCGCCTCGGGGCCTTCGATGAAGTTCATCTTGGGCGAGCCGATAAAGCCGGCCACGAATTTGTTGCGAGGCGTGTGGTAGAGATCGAGAGGAGAGCCCACCTGTTCGATCAATCCGGCTTGCAGCACGACGATCTTGTCGGCCATTGTCATGGCTTCGACCTGATCGTGAGTCACATAGATCATTGTGGTTTTGAGACGCTCGTGAAGTTCCGAGATTTCCAACCGCATGCCAACGCGCAAAGCCGCATCAAGGTTCGACAGGGGTTCATCGAACAAAAAGGCCGAAGGTTCGCGAACAATGGCACGTCCGATTGCAACCCGCTGGCGTTGACCACCAGACAGTTGCCCGGGACGACGATCCAGATAGTCTGTCAAATTGAGGGCCTGTGCGGCGGCATCAATCCTGCGTTTCTGCTCGTCTTCGGGCAGTTTCGCCATTTTCATCGGAAAGGCGATGTTCTTGCGCACCGACATGTGAGGATAAAGCGCGTAGGATTGGAACACCATCGCCAGACCGCGTTTGGCGGGCGGGGTCATGGTGGCATCGTTGCCATCAATTGCGATATGGCCCGAAGTTACATCTTCAAGTCCGGCAATCAGACGCAGAAGTGTAGACTTGCCGCATCCCGAGGGACCAACAAAGACGCAGAATTCGCCGTCTTCGATGGTCAGGTCAAGTGGTGGGATGACCTCGACAGCGCCGAAGCTTTTTGTCACTTGGTTAAGTTGAATTTGTCCCATTGATCAGGTCCTTTACTTAACAGCGCCGAAAGTCAGGCCGCTTACGAGTTGTTTCTGGCTGAACCAGCCAAGGATGAGGATCGGCGCAATCGCCATTGTCGATGCCGCACTAAGTTTCGCGTAGAAGAGACCTTCTGGACTGGAGTAGCTCGCAATGAATGCCGTGAGGGGCGCAGCTTTGGCTGCAGTCAGGTTGAGCGTCCAGAAAGCTTCGTTCCACGCCAGAATGACGTTCAAAAGAACCGTCGAGGCGATGCCGGGGATAGCCATCGGTGTCAGCACATAGAGAACTTCTTCCCGCAGGCTGGCGCCGTCCATCCGTGCCGCTTCAAGAATTTCGCCAGGGATTTCCTTGAAGTAGGTGTAAAGCATCCAGACGATGATCGGCAGGTTGATGAGCATCAACACAACCACCAGACCAATCTTGCTGTCGAGAAGTCCCATTTTGATAAAGATCAGATAGATGGGATACAGAACGCCAACAGCAGGCAGCATCTTGGTCGACAGCATCCACAGAAGGATGTCTTTGGTGCGTTTGGATGGCACAAAGGCCATGGACCATGCGGCGGGGATGGCAATGATGATGCCAAGAAGAGTAGAGCCGCCTGCGATAATGATCGAGTTCCACAGGAACCTCATATAGTCCGACCGTTCCAGAACAACCGTGTAGTTCTCCAGGGTCCAGTCAAAGGCCAGAAACACCGGAGGATCTGAAATCGCCTGTGCTTCGGTTTTGAAGCTGGTGAGAATGGTCCACAGGATCGGAAAGAAGATCAGCAGGCCAACAGACCACGCGGCGGCAGTGTTGATGATTTTGCGTTTTTGGGTAACTGAGCGAGCCATGATATCCTCCTCACGCGTCCAGGTTCTTGCCGACCATGCGCATCAGGAAGATGGCAACGATGTTGGCGAGAATGATTGCATAGACACCACCGGCAGATCCGAGGCCGACGTTTTGGCTTTCCAGAACGCGCTGGTAGATCAGATAAGTCAGGGTGCGGGTGCCGAAACTGCCTTGGGTGGTGACAAAGATCTCTGCGAAGATCGACAGCAGAAAGATCGTTTGGATCAACACCACAACGGTGATGGCACGTCCAAGGTGGGGCAATGTGATATAGCCGAACTGGGCGAGTTTCGGGGCGCCGTCCATTTCAGAGGCTTCAAGTTGTTCACTGTCCAACGACTGGATCGCGGTCAACAGGATCAGGGTTGCAAAGGGCAGCCACTGCCAGGACACGATCATGACAATCGAGCTGAGTGAGGCTTCGCTGAGCCAGGCCACGGGTTCGGCCCCGAAAAACTTCCACAGATGGGCGAACAGGCCGTTCACCGGATCCATGAACATGTTCTTCCAAACCAGAGCGGACACGGTCGGCATGACAAAGAAGGGTGCAATGACCAGAATGCGAACGATGCCTTGGCCCCACATGGGTTGATTAAGAAGAATGGCCAGAAACACACCAAGAACAACGGTGATGACCAGAACGCCACCGACGATGGTCAGCGTGGTCAGGACGGAAGGCCAGAATGCGCTGGAAGTTACAAAACGAATGTAGTTGTCAAAACCGACCCAACCGAGGTCTCCACCGCGCAGAGGGAGGTATTTCTTAAATGAAAACAATAGGGTCATGATGAGGGGGACGAGCATCCAGCCCAGGAGAAGGATCACCGCCGGGGCCATCATTAGTCGCGCCGCTGATCGGGAATGTTGCGTTGCCATGAGGCACCTCCGCTGTTGACTGCCTACAGGCTGCCTGATTCAGGGTAACAATGTCTCGAAATTTGTTGCCCGAGGAGCGGAGAGAGGGGAAGGAGGGGCCCCTCGGGCTGTGGGATGGTGCCGTTAGTAGCCGGCAGCTTCCATTTCTTCAGAGGTCAGCATCTGGGCTTTGTCCAGCGCTTGCTCAACTGTCTGTTGTCCGGCCAGAGCGGCAGAGATTTCCTGACCCACTTGGGTCGCGATACCTGCGAATTCCGGGATGGCAACAAACTGAACACCAGTATACGGAACCGGCTTGACCGAAGGAGCGGTCGGATCGGCTGCGTTGATCGAACCCAGTGTCATAGCTGCGAACGGTACTTTGGCGTATTCTGCATTCTCGTAAAGCGATGTACGTGTGCCCGGAGGTACGTTTGCCCAACCTTCTTTCGAAGCAACCAGTGCGGTGTACTCTTTCGAAGTGGCCCAAGCGACGAACTTTTTCGCTGCATCTGTCGCGTCAGAGCCGGCTGGGATGCCCAGCGACCAAGCCCAGAGCCAGTTGCCGCGTTTGCCCATGCCGTTGTCTGGTGCCAGCGCAAAGCCAACTTGGTCAGCAACAGTCGAGTCTTTCGGGTTGGTCACGAACGACGCAGCCACGGTGGCGTCAATCCACATGCCGCACTTGCCTTGTTGGAACAAAGACAGGTTTTCGTTAAATCCGTTGGTGGACGCACCGGGAGGACCATAGTTGTTCATCAGGTCCATGTAGTAGTTGACGGTGGCGGTCCATTCGGCGCCATTCAACTCGGGCTTCCAGTTTTCGTCAAACCAGCGTGCGCCGAACGAGTTCGACATCGCGGTCAGGAAGGCCATGTTTTCGCCCCAGCCTGCTTTACCACGCAGACAGATACCGTAGACTTCACCTTCTTTGTCGGTCATGGCGGCGGCAGCTGCCTTGATCTCGTCCCATGTTGGCGCTTCGGGCATTTCCATGCCAGCAGCAGCCATCAGGTCTTTACGATACATGACCATCGAGCTTTCGCCGTAGAACGGTGCAGCATAAAGTTCGCCATCAACGGTCAGACCACCGCGGATCGCTGGCAGAAGATCGTCTGCATCCCATGCGTCGGGCAGATCGTTCAGCGATACCAGCCAGCCCTGCTTGCCCCAGATTGGAACTTCGTAGGTGCCGATGGTCATAACGTCGAACTGACCGCCTTTGGCGGCGATGTCCTGAGTCACGCGTTGACGCAGAACGTTTTCTTCAAGCGTAACCCATTCAAGTTTGATGTCGGGGTTTTGCGCTGTGAAATCGTCTGTCAGACCCTGCATACGGATCATGTCACCGTTATTCACGGTTGCGATAGTCACTGTGGTTTCAGAATAGCTGGCGCCCGCTAAGAGCGCGAATGCCGAGGCGGCGTATAAAGTTTTCTTCAGCGACATCGGTTCCTCCCTGTCAGTCTACTGGTCGTGCCTAAAAAGGTAGCGATTTATGTGTCGCGAAGTCAAATAAAAATTTACGCGCGTAAACTTATTTGAATTTTGGATGTAAATCAGAGTGTTATGCAGAGTCCCGCATGACCAACTTGCCGTCAAAGAGCGATTCTTTGCGTGTTGCAGGCTTCGAATCCGATTCGATTATCCCGAAAAGGGTACTGACCGCGCGGTCCGCGATGGCCGCATAATCCTGTGAAATGGTGGTCAGCGGGGGGCATGTGAACTTGGAAAACGGGTGGTCATCATGCCCTGCGATGCGCATTGAGGCATCCGGTTCAAGCCCGACCTTGATGTCATTCTTATAAGCGGCTGCCAGCATTCCAATGGCCAGACGATCATTGCTGCACAAAACCGTATTGGTGGGAAAGGCATTGTCGATCAAAAGCTGGCCCCCCTCGGAGCTGCCGATTTCTTCAAAATCCCAACCTTCACCCTCGGCCTGGAATACATGGGCCTCGTGGCCTTGGCGCGCCATGCTTTCAAAATAGGCCTGTCGACGTTTGTTGGCGTTCGGGTTGGATGGGGATTTCATTTCGAAGAAACACGGCGGCTGTCCGCTGCGACAGAGGTATTCAACCATCAGATCGACGCTTTGGAAGTTGTCGGTCCCAACAAAGGCCTCGCCCGTGTCTTCAATATTGGCGTCAAACAGAACCAAAGGCACTTCTGTGCTGAACTTGGTGATGGCGCCCTTGTCTGATGCCCGCCCAAGCGGGGCCAGCAATACACCAGCGGGTTTGAGCGCGCGCAGCGCTTCGAGGTTGTCGTTTTCCTGATCGGGGTTGCCGTGAGAGCTGAGCAGGATCGGGCTGTATCCGGCTTCGATACACTTTACCTCAACAGCCCGGCCAATCTCGGTAAAGAAGGGGTCGGCAAGATATGGAACGACGATGCCAATGTTGCGCGTCGTCCGCCGGTTCTGGTTCATGGCATAGAAATTGGGACGATAATCATAATGCAGCAAGGCGTCTTCAACGCGCTGGCGGGTCGATTTGCGAACGCTTTCCGGATCGTTGAAGTACTTGGACAGGGTCGGTCGAGAGATGCCGCTGACCGCGGCGAATTCTTCCATGTTCCGAATTTTTTTCTGAGACATGTTTCCCCCCGTCAAACATTCTCGCGACGCGCGCAAATATTACTTAACATAATTATTTTGGAGGACAGGCGTCAAGCCCGCACCTTTTGGGGGCAAGGTGTTGTATTTTGAAGGAATATTGAGGTTATTTTACTGGAGGGTCAATTGACGGGGACCACAGTCATGCCAAAAGGCGATGTAAATTTACCCGCCGGACCGGTTTCTCAAAACCAGTCTCGTACCACGCGAACAAGAGCGTTTCGTGTGTTTTCCTAGAGGGTGTCGTGCCTAGAAGTTAAAACTGACACCTGCCATGAGGCCTTCCATTTCGACGTCATACTGGAAACTGCCGTCTTCACGATCGACCGACAGCCAGCGATATCCGATTATGCCAGAGGTGGTTGGAGTGAATTGATATCCAAGAGCGCCAAACAGGTCGAAACTGCTGTCAGATCCGACGCCAAATCCGCCTGCATAGGCCCAGCCGACAAGGTAAAGATCCCCGGAAAGCTCGGTTCTGCCGCGCACGCCAATCATAGGGTCAACCCAGGTGTTCTTGCTTCGCGCGGATGCTGCGGGACTTGTTCCGGCGCTAAAGTTAAGGCCGGCGTCAACGCTCCAATACCGCGCGCCGATGCTGCCCCAGACTTCTGATGTGGAAGAGGTTTTCAGAAGATATTCAGCGTTCAGGCTGTAAATCTTGTTGGTAATCGCGACATCGACGGACGAATACGCCGGTCCCGGTGTCGGGCCGGAGTTGCCCAGCTTGAAATACTGCAAATCGCCGGAAAACCCGAAGCGCCCGTTATTTGCGTGCCCCACAACCATCGCGGCAAAATCAAGGTTGTCCCAGATATCCCCGAAGCTGGCATCCACATCAGCGGGCGGAAGAGCAGGCGAAGTGGCGACCGTGCCGGAAAGGCCCGTTCCCCAGAAGTAAGGCGCGATCTTGTAACTCCAGTCTCCACCCGCGCTTTGGGCAAGAGCTGACGTGCTCATCAGAAGCGGCAAAACGAGTGCGCCAACATAAAGCGATGGCCGCAGTAGCTGATTTGGTTCTGGTGTCATTTGGAGCTCTCCTAGGCGCAAGCGGTTGCTGTTATGGAATCTCTTCCTATCGACCTTACAACCAGTTGGTGCATTTCTGCAAAACTATTGGGAAATATAGCGAATTTCATCACGGTTTTGGGAACAATGCGAAACAGCGATGCGTTTTGTTCACGGAATTCTCCTTTTCGAATGCATGTTTAGAGTAAAGCTAGGGCGTTTCATGTGAATTTCATCTTAACATCCCTGATTTGGCAGATGGTCGCGCCGATCTCTCTTGTGTAACCGCAGCGCAACGTTAGACTCGGGGTTGAGACCTTTTCGACTCGCTTCTGCGCGCGAAGGCGCAGGACCAATTCTGTGGTGACAGGGACCTGCCATGTCGCAAACTTTGTTAAGATATACCCGTGTTCTCGAAATCGTCGGCGATACCCTCAAGGTACGGGTGCCGCCGGGAGAAGACAGCGCCGTTGCCGTCCGGTTTGGCGACCTTGCCGTGATCTCGGCTGTGGACGGTTCAAAATCGCTCGCTCAGATCATTTTCATTGATCATGACGTGGTCACGCTTCAGGTCTATTCCGGCACCAAAGGCATTTCGACCGAAGCAACGGCAACCTTTCTGGGGCACCCCATGCAGGTGCCTTATTCCGGTAATATCCTCGGGCGCGTATTTAACGGTGCGGGTGAAACCATCGACGGTGGCCCTGACCTTGCCGCCGAGCCCCGCGTGAGCATTGGCGGCCCGTCAGTGAACCCTATTGAGCGGTCGGTTCCAAGCCGTATGATCCGCACGGATGTGCCGATGATAGACGTTTTCAACACGCTGGTAGAGAGCCAGAAAATCCCGATCTTTTCGGTCTCGGGCGAGCCTTTCAACGCGTTCTTGTCCCGTATCGCCATTCAGGCCGATGCTGACATCGTGGTCTTTGGCGGCCTTGGGTTGATTTTTGACGACTTCTATACTTTCCGAAAAGCGTTTGAAGATGCAGGCGTGTTTTCGCGCACCGTGATGTTTGTCAATCAGGCGATGGATCCATTGGTCGAGCGGCTTCTTGTGCCGGATATGGTGCTTGCCGTTGCCGAAAAATTCGCAGTGGAAGAGGGCAAGCGCGTACTGGTCGCGATGACGGACATGACGGCCTATGCCGATGCGATGAAAGAGGTGGGGATCAGTCAGGAACGCGTGCCATCGAACCGCGGGTATATGGGCGATCTTTATTCCCAACTTGCGCGACGGTACGAAAAGGCGTGTGACTTTGCCAAGGGCGGATCTGTGACCATTTTGGCGGTGACAACGATGCCCGGTAACGATGTCACCCATCCCGTGCCTGACAACACCGGATACATCACCGAAGGCCAGTTCTATCTGCATTCCGGAATGCTTGATCCGTTTGGAAGCCTGTCTCGTCTCAAACAAAACGTCATCGGCAAAACCACGCGCGAGGATCACAGCCAGATCATGAATACCATGATCCGTTTCTACTCCGAGTCGCGCGATGCTGCCCAAAAACAGGCTATGGCGTTCGAGTTGTCGGACTATGATCTTCAATTGCTAAAGTTTGGCGACCTGTTCCGTGACCGTTTTATGCGTCTGGACGTGTCTATGCCGCTTGAGGACGCTTTGGATCTTGGCTGGGAAACACTGGCCGAGTGTTTTGAAGCGGAACAACTTCTGATGAAACAGTCGCTTGTCGACAAATATTTTCCCAAAGAAACCCATGGCACGGCTGCAGCTGAATAAATCCTCATTGGCGCGTCAGGTGACGCAGCTTCAAAGCTACAAGCGCTTTCTGCCGTCGCTCGACCTGAAGCGTCAACAGCTTATGGCAGAGCGCGCGCGTGCCCGTACCGAGGCGAAAGCTCTGCGAACGGAAGTCGACGAATTGGTTCAACAGGTCGGAGAACGGCTTCCTATGTTGGCGCAAGAAGGCATTGATCTTGAGGGGCTGGTCGAACTGGATACCTACGATCTGACCGAAGTGAACGTGGTTGGCGTCAAGGTGCCCCAGCTTGCCGGTGTGCATGTCACGGTGCGCCCGTATTCCCCCATGGCCAAGCCCCACTGGGTTGATAACCTCGCGCGGCTTTTGAAAGACGTGATCGAAACCCGGCTGCGGGTCAGCGTTGCCGAAGAACGTGTGCGGCTGTTTGAAAAGGCGGTCGATACGATAACGCAACGGGTCAACCTGTTTGAAAAAGTGCTGATCCCTCAGACACAAGCCAACATCAAACGCATCCGGATTTACCTGAATGATGAACAGATTCAGGCGGTTGTGAGGTCCAAGCTCTCCAAACGAAAGAGAACGGTCGCATGACGGTTGCATCTCTCAAGAAAGTGACCCTGTTCGGTGATGCCACTGCCCGCACCGAGACGATGGTGTTCCTGCAAGAGTTGGGCTGTATGCATCTGGTGCCGCTTGCCCCTTTGCCGGATGCCCCCGAACATGTTCAGTCGCGTGATGCCAAGGATGCCTATACCGCCTTGCGGTTTCTGGCCGAAGTCGGCACGCCACGCCGGCAGGTGCAGCGCGATCCCGGCTTTGATATGACACGGTTCGTGGCCGAGGTCTTGGACCTGTCCCACCGGATGCGCGAAATGCGGGATCGTCGGGATTTTCTGGTGCATCGCATCCGCGCGGTGCGTCCTTGGGGGGATCTGGAATTTCCACCGCACGAGGACCTTGCCGGAAACCGGCTTTGGTTCTACCGCCTGCCGGTGAAGCACCGCAAGGCGCTGGAACAGGTCGCTTTGCCTTGGTCCATCTTGGGGACGGATCACCGGTTTCTGTATGTTGTGTTGATTGCTTTGGACGAGCCGGACGATGATGTTCTTCCGGTGGCGCGCACGCATACGGGTGCGCTGCCTATCAAGCAGCTAGAAGAACAGCTCGAAGATACGGAAATTGCCCTCGAAGCGTTAGAGGCCGAGCGGTTGGCCTCTACCCGCTATCTTGATTTGATGCGTAAAAACCTGTCCGAAGCCGAAACCAAGGCCGAACTCGCCCACGCAGAACAGAAGGTCTTGGAAGAAGATCACCTTTTTGCGGTTCAGGGCTGGGTGCTTTCGGATCGGATTGAGGCTGTATTGGCAGGTGCCAAATCCCGAAAACTGGCCGCGACCATCGAAGAGCCCCGCGTCGATGAATTGCCGCCAACCCTGCTTGAGCAACCGGACAGCCGCAGTGCAGGGGTCGACCTTGCCATGTTCTATCAGGTGCCAAGCGCACGTGGTTGGGATCCAACCGTGATGTTGACACTGTCATTTGCCATTTTCTTTGCAATGATTGTGGCGGATGCGGGCTACGGCCTAGTTATTCTTGCCGGGCTTGGTCTGGGCTGGAAGGGACTCGGGAACACTGCAGCGCGCCGGTCCTGGCGCCGGCTGGGCCTCGGGATTGCTTTGGGGACTGTCGCATATGGTGTTCTGGTTGGTAGCTATTTTGGTGTGTCACCGGATCAAACCAGTGTTTGGGGCAAGCTTCAAATTCTTGATTTGAACGACTTTGGCGCGATGATGCTGCTGTCTATTGTTATCGGGGTGCTGCACCTTGTGATTGCCAATGCTCTGGCGGCGCGGGCGGCGTGGGGCACGCGCCATGCCATCGCCAACCTTGGCTGGATCGCGTCCTTGTTGGGCGGGCTTTTCCTGTGGCGGGCAAGCGTCGCAGAACAGGCGACAGCCGTTCCCGTTGCCGTATTGGGGGCAGGGCTGGCGACGATCTTTGTTTTTTCCAGCGACCGCCCCATTCAGAAACCAACGGACTGGTTGTGGCGGATGCTCGACGGTGCCCAAGGCGTCAGCGGCGCGATGGGCGCCTTTGGCGATGTGCTGAGCTACATGCGGCTGTTCGCACTTGGGCTGGCCTCGGCATCGCTGGCGATCACGTTCAATGATCTGGCCTTTGGCGTGATGCAGGCGTTGGAAGGGCCGGGGATGCTGTTCGGATTGCTCATCTTGCTTGTTGGCCATGCACTTAACTTCGGCCTCGCCCTGATGAGCGGCGTCGTGCATGGCTTGCGCCTTAATTACATCGAATTTTACAAATGGGGTTTGCCCGACGAAGGCGTCGCCTTCCGACCGCTCACCCGCAAGGAGCTTCAGGAATGAATGAACTTGTTATGGCCCTTGGATGGCTTGGAATATATGCGCCTATGGCTCTTGGGGCCGTGGCTTCGGCAATTGGCTGTGCCATCGCGGGACAGGCGAGTATCGGCGCGATGACGGAAACCGATGGCGGGTACGGTCGTTTTGTCGGGATATCGGCCTTTCCGTCTACTTTCGTGATCTACGGGATCGTCATCATGTTCACGCTGAACCGCGAGGTGACGCCGGAAAATTCGCCCGGTTTGTTCGGCGTGGGAATCCTCGCCGGAATTGCGATGTTGTATTGCGGCATCTGGCAGGGGCGCGCCTGTGCGTCTGCGATCAATGCCGCCAAGGAAAAGCCCGAAATCTTCGGATTGGCCTTGGCACCCGCCGCAATCATTGAAGGCTTCGGCGTGTTTGCCTTTGTCTTTGCGCTTGTCATCAGCGGGGGGATCAGCGGATGACAAAGCAAGGCATTGTTTCACACGGTGTTGACGAGCTGATTGATAAGCTGCGCAACGACGGTATCGCGGCAGGGCGCCAAGAGGCGGAACGCCTGCAGGCCGAAGCCGAAGCAGAAGCCGCGCGGATCGTGGCAGAAGCCAAGAAAGAGGCGACCGGCTATTTGCGCAAGGCCCACACCGATGCCGACAACTATGTCAAAGCCGGAGAAGAGGCGCTCAACACCGCGATGCGCGATGCTGTTCTGTCGATGAAAAGCGAACTGACCCGGCGCTTTGCGGCGGATGTCCAACGCCTTGTCACACAGGAAATGGCCGATCCGGAGTTGATGCGCCAACTGATCCTCGAAGTGGTCGGGACCACGGCCCGCCAAGCGGACCTTGAAGGCAAAATTGACGTGATCCTTCCGGAAAAAGCAGCCACGCAGGAAGACATCAAAAAGAACGCGGATGATATCCAGCACGGCAAGCTGACCAAATATGTACTGGGCCTCACGGCAGAGATGCTGCGCGAAGACGTGACACTGCATGTGGCGGATGATCTGAAAGAAGGCATCCGCATGCGGTCTGACGGCGAGGGCGTTGTTCTTGACCTGTCAGATGCGGCGGTTGGGTCGGTTTTGCTGGAACACCTGCAACCCCGGTTCCAAGCCGTTTTGGATGGTGTGATCCGTTAAGATGTCCGACCGCGACGCATACACCGCTTTGGTGTGCAGCCTGCCCAATTCCGAACGGCTGTTCATTGCCAAGAAGCCCCCGTTGTCACGCTTGCGGCTGGACAGCCGCCTCAAGGCGCTGACGGTTGCGGATGCCGAGGTGCTTGCCCGTCTCGAGCATGTTCTGAGCTGGAATGAATATGCGGTCGATATTACGGACGCCGTGGCACTCAAACGGGTGCGTGACGCCCTAAAGGTGATCCGGCAGCCTGCGCTGCGTAAAATTGTGCACGAACGGATGGAGATGCGCACCGCCATGTCAGCCTTGCGATTGCGACGTGACGGGCTTGCCCCTCCGGCGGGTGCGTTTGGCTTCGGGCGCTGGGCCCGCCATATTCCCGCACATTGGGCCGAGTCCTGCTTTGGTCTTGGAGCTGCGCTGCCTTGGTTGAAAGAGGCACAGCGCCTGATCGAAAGTGATGATCCTCTCGCGCTTGAGCGGCACCTTTTGGACACAAGTTATCTGATGTTGAAACGCCACGCTGCCCGTCACCAGTTCGATTTCGAAGCGGTGGCCATCTACGTGCTGATCTGGAACATCTTTGACCGCTGGGCCCAAAGTGATGCTTCGGCTGCAGCCCGCCGTTTTGAATTTCTTGCCCACGCCGCAATGGCGCAACTGGGCGATATCCGTTTTGAGGGAGAGCCCGCATGAATGCCCCCACCGACCCGACCCAGACCGTCACCGCACGCGTGGTCACTGTTCAGGAAGACCTCGTCAGAATTCAGGCGCTGCCCCAATCGGACGGCGCACCCGGACATCTGGTGAAAAACGAGGTGGTGTATATCCTGCCGTCCAAGCTGGGTGTGTCCGGCCGCCAAGAGCGTCTCAAGGCCGAGATTTTGCTGGTCAGAGGCGATACCGCCGATGTTCAGGTGTATGAAAGCACTGCTGGTGTGGCCGTCGGGGACGGTGTGGAACAAACAGGGCTGATGCTGTCTGTCGAGCTGGGGCCGGGCCTTTTGGGACAGGTCTATGATGGGCTGCAATCCCCCTTGCCAAAAGTGGCCGCCGGATACGGGACCTTTCTGCCGCGCGGGGTTGATGTGCCTGCCATTGATCAACAGGCAAAATGGTCCTTTTCTCCCAAGATCAAAGTCGGGGATACCGTTCGTGCCGGCGACAGCATCGGTTCGGTTCCTGAAGGGCGGTTTGTGCACAAGATCATGGTTCCCTTTAACTGGCCCGGCACCTACCGCGTTGTCTGGATTCAGGAAGGCGCCGCACAGGTGCATGATGTCGTGGCCCGGCTTGAGGATGAAAACGGAGGAGAGCACCCTCTGACGTTGTCTCAACGATGGCCGGTCCGCCGGTCCCTGCCGCTTCATCTGCTCAAACGTGCCTTGTCGCAACGCACCTATCCGGACGAGCCGGTTTTGACATCGCAGCGTCTGATCGACACGTTTTTCCCGATCGCACGGGGCGGGACCGCCTGTATTCCCGGCCCGTTTGGCGCGGGGAAAACCGTGTTGCAAAACCTGATTGCGCGGA
Source organism: Shimia thalassica (assembly GCF_001458215.1). GTDB lineage: Bacteria > Pseudomonadota > Alphaproteobacteria > Rhodobacterales > Rhodobacteraceae > Shimia > Shimia thalassica. Next base: position 176,586 of record NZ_CYTW01000005.1, read on the forward strand.
ACGCAAAAGTGGACGTTGTGATTGTTGTGGCATGTGGTGAACGGGCCGGTGAAGTTGTGGAAACCATCAATGAGTTTCCCAAGATGACGGACCCGATATCCGGCGGAAGCCTGATGGATCGCACGATCATCATCTGTAACACATCATCCATGCCGGTGGCCGCACGCGAAGCCTCGATCTTTACGGGGATCACGCTGGGTGAATACTATCGCCAGATGGGGCTGAACGTTCTTCTTATTGCCGACAGCACCTCGCGCTGGGCCCAAGCCATGCGTGAAACTTCCGGCAAACTCGAAGAAATTCCGGGCGAAGAAGGCTTTCCCGCATATTTGGAAAGCTCGATCAAAGGGCTTTATGAGCGCGCAGGTGTCATTCAGTGCAATGACGGGGATATGGGCAGCCTTACATTGATTGGAACAGTGTCGCCTGCGGGGGGCAATTTCGACGAACCTGTCACTCAATCCACGCTTTCGACCGTCAAATGCTTTCTCGGGCTGTCATCCGAGCGGGCCTACAAACGGTTTTACCCCGCAGTGGACCCGCTTCTCAGCTGGTCGCGTTATCAGGATCAGCTGTCTGACTGGTATGAACGCCAGATTCAGCCGGGCTGGGTCGGGCGCGTCAAGGAAATGCAGGCTTTGCTGGAACGGGGCGAACAGATTTCGCAGATGATGCAAGTCACCGGCGAAGAGGGGGTCACGCTCGAGGATTTCATCACGCAGCAAGCGGCCTTGTTCCTTGATATGGTGTACCTCCAGCAGGATGCCTTTGACAAAGTCGACGCCACCGTACCGATGGAGCGCCAAAAGCTGACCTTTGGGCTGGTCTACGAGGTGTGCAGTGCGCACCCTGAGTTTTCCGAGAAAGCCGAAGTGCGTCAGTTCTTTACCCAGCTGACAGGCCTGATGAAAAACTTCCACTATGCGGCTCTGGACACTCCGGAATACGCGCGGCTTCTTGAGGAAATTCGGGATCTTTGCCGCGCCCGCATTTCGGGTTTTCACGGGTAATTCCGAAAGCCGGCGTTGTAACAAAGACGTCCTCTTGGCGTTACAAAACCTTTATCGACTGGTCACACCTCTGACTCAGTGCGTCCCTAACGATCGGCGGGACAAACACTGGTTCATCAATATCCCAAGAGGTTCTGACCATGACAATCACCCGTCGTTCTGCCCTGAAACTGGGGGCCGCCGCATTGGCCGCACCTATGATCCTGCGCGCCACTGATGCTCTGGCCTCATCCGGCAGCGTCAAAGTCTTTGCATGGCAGGACTATATCCAGCCGAATATCGCCGAAAAGTTCGAAGCCGATACCGGTATCAAGCTGGAACTGACCACCTATGGGTCCAACGACGAAGCAGAATCCACCGTGCGTGCCAACGGCGGCAAAGGGTTTGACGTTGTGTTCCCGTCGATCACCAACTCGGCCGGCTATATTGATGACAATGGCGACAGCTTCTTTGCCGAAGTGTCCGACAGCGTCAATTCGGGCAACGTGATCCCGTCGTTCCTGCGGGACTCGGCGACTTTGGGTGGCATGCACAACGGCGCGCAGATCCTGTTGCCTTTCAACTGGGGCACAGAAGGCCTGACTTTGAACCGTGGCAAGCTGAATATCTCGGACGCGGACCTTTCGTTTGGGGACCTGTGGCGTCCCGAAGTGGCCGGTGCTGCCGCGTTCCGCCAGAAATCTGTCATCATGGGCACAGGCCTGTATCTCGATGCGATCGGTGCTGTTCCGTCAAATCGCATGCTGGATGTCTATAAATCCGAAGACGACGCACGCCGCGTCTGGAGCGAAGTTGCCAAGTTCATCATCGAGCGCAAAGAAAACTTCGGTGCCTTCTGGAACAACGCCACTGAAGCGACCGCGGCCTTCAAAGAATCCGGCTGTGTCATCGGCCAGACCTGGGACACGACAGGTTTGCTGCTGAACCGTGAAAACAATGACTTTGTTTATCGCGCTCCAAAAGAAGGCATCATCACATGGCTCGACTCGGTCGGCATTCTCAAGCAGGCCGCCAACCGCGAACAGGCCGAGGCCTTTGTGAACTTTGTTCTTCAGCCAGAAGTCGGCGGCATGTTCGCCAACAACACCGGGTATAACTCGGCGGTGGCAGGTGCTGCGGATTACGCATCAGACGATTTCAAGAAACAGTTCAATGACGTCTACACGCCAGAGGTTCTGGGCAACATGTGGTGGTGGCAAGCGGACACGCCTTTCTTTGCGCCGATCCGCAACGAATTCGTCGAGATTATTACAAACGCATAGTTAAAGCGCTTTTCATGAAGACAGGGCGGCCTCTCCCCCGAGGCCGCCTTATTTTCGTTTGACGACAGTCACATAAGCAAGGCTTCGTTTGTCACGGACGGAACTCCAGAAGTTTTTTCAAACCACGCCCTGTGGTTATCATCTTACTGTCACACCGGATCGCTAGAGACGCCGCATGAGTTCCAAGAGGCATGCAATGCACGGCAAAGACGTTACGCTGGATGGGGTCGCCATCACCTACCCGAACGGGTTTACAGCGGTTCATCCCACCAATCTGAAAGTAGAAGCAGGCGAGTTCTTTTCGATACTCGGCCCGTCCGGATGTGGGAAAACCACCATTTTGCGGGCCGTATCCGGTTTCGTCGATCCCAGTCAGGGAAAGGTTCTGATTGGCGGGGACGATCAACAGGGTATCGGTCCGAATACGCGCCCCACGGCGTTGATCTTTCAAAACCTTGCGCTGTTCCCTCTCATGTCGGTTTGGGAAAACGTGGCGTTTGGTCTTGAGGCGCGGGGCGCATCCAAAGCGGAGCGTCGCAAGAAGGCACTTGAGTTGCTGGATCTGGTTGCCCTGCGCGATCAGGCGGACAAGAAGCCACAGGAGTTGTCGGGCGGGCAACGTCAACGCGTGGCCATTGCCCGCGCCTTGGCCGTTGAACCATCGGTGCTGTTGCTGGACGAACCGCTGTCGGCGCTGGATTTGAAGTTGCGGCAACACATGCGTGCCGAACTTCGTGACATTCAGAAAAAAACCGGCGTGACCTTTATCTATATCACCCACGACCAAGGCGAAGCCCTGACCATGTCTGACCGGATTGCGGTGATGAACGCGGGCGTTGTCGAACAGGTCGGCGCCCCTGACGAGGTGTATAACGCCCCCGCAACGGCCTTTGTGGCGTCATTTGTCGGAGAGGTGAACCAATTCAAGGGGCGCATTGTCGAGATCAGGGAAGATGGCCTTGCCGTGATCGAAACCGTCGCCGGGGTGCTTGTCGGGAAAAACCCCAAAGGTTTGACCACAGGTGATGCCGCGATCCTTTTTGTGCGCCCGGAACAGGTTCAACCGGGCCAGCACCTTACCAATCAGTTCACCGGACAGGTTATGCGTCGCGACTTGGAAGGGGCCTTCATTAACTACGAGATCACCATCCGCGAAGGCGCGCAATTGGTCATGCATACAACAAACACTGGCGACGGTGTTGGCGTTGGGGCCGAACTTTCTGTCGGGTTTCAAGGCAATGGCGGCATCATTTTGCCCGAGGGCCAGCTGGCCCGCACTGGACGGGAGCTGGCCGCGTAATGAAGTCCCTCTTGAACGGGTTCGGGCGCACGTTGACGATTGTATTTTTCGTCGCTGTTCTGGTGTGGGGCTTGGTGCTGATCATCTTGCCGCAACTCACGATGCTGGAACGCGCGGCGACGGCCCCGAAACGCCAGCTGGACAGCTCGATTGCGCTGTCGCTCAGGCGTGATGCGCGCACCTGTGTTTCGGTTCTGGATGCCTATACGGTCAATCCGGCAGAAAACGGCGCGTCAAACACAGGTCTTTCCATCCCGTCGGTCTCCGGCATGGCCTTGCCGTCGCCATCGGGGATGGCGGTGCCGTCCTCATCCACCATGACAGGGCCCAAGGCAAAGGCCTCTGCGGAAGTGGTGAATCGCCCCTATATCCTTCAATGCGACAGGGCCAGCACCCACAAGCAGTTGGTGCGCGAAGACAGTGTTGCAAAGCTGTGGCTGGATGAAGCCTATGATGTTGAAACGCTCTCGGTTGAGGCCGCTGATCCCATCGCCGTCCAAAAGCAAACCGCCGAGAAAATCGCACTGATCGCTGATGATCTTTATCTTCAGATGAAACAGGCCGAGGCGGCGGCCTTTCCTTACACAACAGGCAACTTTGGCAAATTGTTCGCGGCCCGTCTGATCCCTTTGTCGCCCGCGCAAAAGGATATCGAGGACGCGAAACTGTCCAAGCAGCTTTATGGTCTTATCGGATTGCGGTTTGAACGCGACGGACAAATCTATGAACGGATCGGGTTGGTCACGCTCACCCGCACGATTTCATTTGCCTTGATGGCGACAACCCTTGCGCTGCTTTTGTGCTATCCGGTCGCGTATAAAGTCGCCTTGGCCTCAACGCCCGAGCGTGCGGTCTGGTTGTTCATGGGGCTGGTCATCCCCTATGCAATTGTCGAGTTGATGCGGGTCTATGCCTGGACCACAATTGTCGACAATCAGGGCCTTCTCAACGGTGTTCTGACCGGTCTCGGCATGATTGCCGATCCGATCCAGTTCAAACGCATGCCCGCGACCGTCTTTGTGGTGATTGTGTATACATACGTTTTGTTCATGGTCTTTCCGATTTTCAATGTCATGTCGACACTGGACAAGAACCAGATCGAAGCAGCCAAGGATCTGGGCGCTTCGACGGTGCGCACGCATCGGCGCATCATCATTCCGCATTCCAAACCGGGCATTGCTGTGGGCTGTATTGCAACCTTCATGCTGGCGGCGGGTGCCTTTTCGGTGCCCCGCATCATCAGCCGCGGCCTGCAATCGGAATGGTTCAGCCAGACGATCTATAACAAGTTCTTCGAATCCGAGAACTCGAACGTCGGGGCAGCCTACAGCTTTACCTATACGCTAGTCTGCTTTGTCATCGTTGGCCTGTTCATGTGGCTGATGCGCACGCGCCTCAAAGATTTTGCGAGAGTTCAATGACCTCTACACGCCTTCTCAATATCTATACCGGCGGCTTTCTGGTTTTCATGTTCGCACCGCTGGTGTTGATGATTGTCTCGTCTTTCAACAATATGTCCCCGCCTTCGGTTACCGAATGGCATGGGTTTACCGGCAAATGGTATGCGTTCTTCTGGATGGAAGAAGGCAGCCTGCGGGCGGATCCGATCCTGCGTTCGCTTGATCGTGACCGGTTTGTTGGATGCTTCGGAAATTCTCTGTTCATAGCCTCCATCGTGGTGCCCCTGTCCCTGTTGCTTGGGCTGTCAGGGGCCATATTGCTCACGCGGTGGCGCAGCCGTGCCAACGGCGTGCTGTGGTGGGTGTTGCTGTCTCCGATGCTTGCACCGGGCATCGTGCTGGGATTGTCGGCCTTGGTCTTTTGGGGGCGATTGGGGGTGAATGCAGGGATGTTCACCATTGTCATGGCCCAGACCACGTTTATCGCCGGATATCCAATGTTGATCCTGATGGCGCGGTTGCAACGTCAGCCGGTCGAACTCGAGGAGGCCGCGCTTGATCTCGGGGCATCGCCCTTTCGGGTGTTTCGCCGGCTTACGCTGCCTTATCTTGCTCCTGCGCTGATGTCCGCAGCGGTCATTGCTTTCATGGCATCGATGGAGAACTACAACACGACGATGTTTGCCAAAGGGGGCGCCTGTACCTTTGCGACAGAAATCGGCGCAATGGCCCGAAATCCGAACGGCCATCCGCCGGTGATCAATTCGGTTGGTACGGTTATCATTTTGCTTACGGTGATTGCTGCGGCGGCGCATACCTTTTTATCACGACGCGAGGCAAAGCCATGATCACCGCGCGCTGCCATCCAAAACTCGCGGCCTTGTTGCCGCGTCCAACAGTTGCCGGTGATGCCTTGCCAGAATGGCTGCGCCAGATGCCATCCGAAGTGACCGCCGAAACTCTTCGGGGCGAGGTCGTGCGCACGCTCAAACACTGTCCGCCGATTATCGACGCGCTGTCCGGTGGCGTTCTCATCCCGTTGGCGACAGATGTGCATGTTTGCGGTGGGGAAATGGCGTGGGATTGGGACCCGCCTGTTCTGGATGATGCCTTGATCACCCGTTCGCCAGTTGGGGTACATGTCTCGGAACAGGCCAGTGGCGCGCCTTTCACGTTACAGACCAACGCCGTGGTCAAGTTCATGAATTTCTGGACCTTGGAAGCCCCCAAAGGCATGTCTCTTTTGTTTACGCATCCCCTGAACCGTGAAGAGCTTCCGTTTCGCACCCTTTCGGGCATTGTGGATTGTGACCTGTTTCGGGATGGCTATGTTCATTTTCCGGCCCTTTGGACGGCTCCGGATTTTGAAGGGACCTTGGCCAAGGGCACACCGGTTGCTCAGGTGTTCGCAATCCCCCGCGCAGAGCAATCTTTGACGGTTGCAGACATGGACGCGGATGCGATTGCGCGAAATCGCGAGGTTCAATCCGCCTTGGGGGCAGAACGCGGTGTCTATCGAAAGCGGTTCAGACACGCCAATTCACACGGCTAATACGTTTGACGGTGCTTCCTTTGAAAGCGGCGCACAGTTCTGGTCAAGGCTTAAAGGTTGAGCGGCATCGCGCCTTTGGACACGCGCACCAATGTGCGCAGAACGGCGGCGCGGTCTGGATGTGTTTCCAGCAGGGATTTGCGCATCTCGGCCGCCTTTGGGTTTCGGGTTTCGGCGGCAACACGATAGAGCGCCAGCTCTGCCTCTGGATCGCCCTTCAAGAGAGACCATGAGCGTTCTGCGGCCTGCCAGTGGCCCAGCCGGATTGCAATTCGACCAAGGTTGCGCGCAGCGTCCTTGTCTGTTTTGTCCATCGACACGACCTTTGAAAAGGCATCAAAGCCGGTTTCCAGATCCTCGAGCGATAACGCGGTGCGCCCCATTTCAAACCACGCCGCAGCATGGCCAGGTGCCCTTGCGACACATCGGTGAAACAGCTGCATCGCCTCGCAGTGGTGTCCAAGTTCGACCAAAACCTTGCCGTGATTATAGAGAAGAGAAGGATGCGCGTTCTGACCACGGGTCAGAGGGGCCAACAGCGCCGCGGCAAGTGGCCAGTCGCCACGCGTCAACGCCAAATTCAGGTGCTCTGTGTTCATGAATATGGTCTAGTGGAACAAGACGACAGTTTCGTTACAATTCCGTCGTGTAAACCGCCTAATTGGTTCCAAAAACAGCATGGAGACTTCAGATGTCCCTTTCGGCATTCACACAGCCCGGTTCCTTTTGGCGCGGCAACCTGCACACCCATTCCAACCTGTCAGACGGGTGCCTTGATCCCGCCGAGGTATGTCGCCGGTACAAGGACGAGGGCTATGATTTTATCGCGCTCACAGACCATTTTATCGGCATCTACAAGTATCCTCTTCTGGATACGTCAGAGTTTAGAAGCGAAGGGTTCACGACCCTGTTGGGCGCCGAGCTACACTCCGGCGCGATGGAAAACGGCGAGCTGTGGCATATTCTGGCCGTGGGGCTGCCCGCTGATTTTGCGCCGTCCAATTCTCCGGCCTTCGTGCCGGTCGACGATCAGGAAACCGGCCCCGAGATCGCGGCCCGCGCCCGCGATGCAGGCGCCTTTATCACGGTTGCGCACCCGCACTGGTCCGGTATGACGCTGGCAGATGCCCGATCCATCACAGCGGCCCATGCGGTTGAGATTTACAACCACGGTAGCGAGATGGGATGCGATCGCGGCGGGGGCGCGCATGTGCTTGACCTCTTGTTGTCCGAAGGGCGCGATCTGACGTTGATCGCCACCGACGACGCCCATTTCACGGAACCTGACCATTTTGGCGGCTGGGTGATGGTCAAAGCCCCGGAAAATGATCCCGACGCTTTGCTTGATGCGTTGAAAAACGGGGCATTCTACAGCACCCAAGGGCCGGAACTGCGCAATCTTACGGTGGATAAAAAAGCAGTGCATGTTGACTGCACCTCGGCGGTGTCGGTCATTGTGCAAGGTCACGGAAGTGGCGCCCGTGCCGTGCATGGGCATTCGATGACTCGGGCCTCTGTGCCATTGGACCGGTTCTACAATTCGCCCTGGTTGCGGGTGACTGTGCTGGATGCGTCGGGAAAACGCGCATGGAGCAATCCGTTCCCCAACCCGTCTTTCTGATCGGAACATGACGGTGATCAAGGTGAGGCTCAGCCGTGCTCGGCCTCACTTTGAGACAGCAGGTGTTCTGCAATGTGGGTCGCATCATCCAGATGGCGCGCAATGGCGTCTCGGGCCGCTTCGGCATCGCCCGAGACGATGGCATCACAAATGGCCTGCATGTGCACGGGGCCGGGCTGGGCGCGGTCATTGGTGGACAGGGTCATCATGCGCAGCCGGCTGATGCGGCCGTTCAGGCGCTGCACGACTTCCCAGGCAATGGAATGTCCGGCACCTTCAAAGATGACCTGATAAAACTCGGATGTGGCCGAAAACAAGGCCCCCGGGGCGTCGGTCGCAAGCGTGCCTTTCAGGTTCTGCAATGCGGCCTGCAACCGGTCTTTTAAGTCGGGCGTCATGTTGCGCGCGCAGGTCATCGCTGCCGCGGTTTCAAGCATGCGTCGAATGTCATAAATCTGGCGGGCATCGTCCCAGCTCATCTGCGCGACAATCGGGCCTTTGCCGGGCAGGATATCCACCAAACCCTCTGCTTCCAGATACCGGATGGTTTCGCGCACGACGGTGCGGCTCACCCCGAGCTGGTCGCACAAGGGGCGTTCAACCAGACGTTCGCCGGGCTTGAAATGTCCGGCAATAATCGCCTCGCGCATTTGATCCTGCACGATATCCCGCAAGGTTTGTGGCGGCTTTTGGATTCTATTCAGACCAGATGTGTTCATAACTCTTCCGATAACAGCCCACCCGGTTTCGAACAAGCGTGATTGACATTCCGTATTATGGTATACCATATTATATTCAATTGGAATCACAACTCAGACAGGTGCCGCAATGCCCGCCGAAATTCGCAAAACTCTGTTGCATATCGAAGAAACACTTATCGAAGGCGGCAAGGTCGCGCCGGTGCCTCTCAAAATGATTGCAGCGGTGGCCGTGATCAAAAACCCTTGGGCGGGGCAGGGCTTTGTCGAAGACCTGAAGCCCGCCATTCATGACTGCGCCCCCGGTCTGGGCGAGATGCTGACGGGTATGATCCTTGACGCCGCCGGTGGCGGTGATGCGGTCGAAGGGTATGGAAAGTCGGGCATCGTGGGTGTCAACGGCGAGGTCGAGCACGCATCGGCCCTGATCCACACGCTGCGGTTTGGCAATCACTACCGCGAGGCCGTGGGCGCAAAATCCTATCTGGCCTTTACCAACACGCGCGGGCCGGCCAATGCGCCGCTTCAAATTCCACTCATGGACAAAAACGACGGTGGGCGCCGCAGCCACTATTTGACAATCCAGTTGTCAGTTGCTGATGCTCCGGGTCCGGACGAGATCGTCATTGCACTGGGCGCGTCAATTGGCGGGCGACCTCATCACCGGATTGGTGATCGCTATCAGGACCTCAAGGAGTTGGGCCATGACGTCGACAACCCTGCAGCTGTCTGACCCCTACGGTCAAGTCACTTATCGTGACGTTGGGCAGGGCGATCCGCTGGTGCTTATCCATGGCGTCGGGATGCAATCCGCCGCGTGGGATCCTCAGATTGCGGCATTGTCGGCACAGTGTCGCGTGATCGCCTTGGACATGCCCGGCCACGGGCAAAGCGCGCCCTTGTCCGGAACGCCGGCCTTGCCGGATTATGTGAATTGGTTGCATGCTGTCTTGTCGGCGTTGGAATTGCGATCAGTCTCTCTTGCGGGGCATTCGATGGGGGCGTTGATCGCGGGTGGATACACCGTGACCCATCCGGAAAATGTCGCGCGTGTTGCGCTTTTGAATGGTGTGTTTCGCCGCAGTTCCGCCGCCCGAGAGGCGGTTGTGGCACGTGCCGAAGATATCCGAAACGGGCGGTTTGATCTGGAAACGCCGTTGAAACGCTGGTTTGGCACATCTGAGACAGACAAGGCCGCCAGCAATCTGGTTTCGGGCTGGCTGTCGTCGGTCGACCTCAAGGGATATGGCGACGCCTATGCCGCCTTTGCCGAAGGGGATGCAACCTATGCCGACGGGTTTCGCGATATCGCTTGTCCCTTGCTGGCTCTGACGGGGGGCGAAGATCCGAATTCTACACCTGACATGGCAAAAGCCATGGCAAGTGACGCGCCTGTGGGCCACGCTTTGATCATTGAGGGGGCGCGTCACATGGTGAACATGACGGCCCCTGGACAGGTCAACGTCGCATTGGCGCATTGGCTGGCATCTCCGGTGGAAGAAAGGAAAATGGCATGACCGACATTGATCCGCGCGCGCTGCGCAACGCCTTTGGGTCTTTCATGACCGGCGTCACGGTTGTGACCGCCCACGATACAAAAGGGGTGCCCATCGGGTTCACGGCCAATTCCTTTACGTCGGTATCGCTGGACCCGCCTTTGGTTCTGGTCTGCATCGCCACGAGTTCTGGCAACTATGACGCGTTTTCTGCGGCTTCCGGATTTGCGGTCAACATCCTGTCCGAAAGTCAAAAAGACGTCTCCAATACCTTTGCCCGACCTGTTGACGACAGGTTCGCCGCCGTGGATTGGAAGGCAGGCCCACATGGCGCGCCGGTGTTCCAAGGTGTCTCGGCGTGGTTTGACTGTTCGATGTTCAAACAGGTCGACGCAGGTGACCACCTGATCATGATTGGCAAGGTCGAGGCCTTTGAACACAACGCCCATCCGGGTCTTGGATATGCGAGCGGAGCTTACGTGACCCCCGCAGCCGAGGCCGAGGCACTGAGCAATGCAGCCAACCTGACGGTCTCAGCATTGATCGAGCAGGACGGGAAAATCCTTCTGGTGGATGACGGGCAGGGGCAGTTGACCTTGCCAGACATCAAAGTTGGTAAAAAGGGGGCGTCCGTGGCCCTGTCCCGCTTGATCGAGACCAGCGGTGTCTTGGCCGAGCCCGGGTTTATCTATTCTGTTTATGAAGATGAAGCGCGCGAAAATCAGCACATCTCGTTTCATTGCCTGTCGCATGGTGGCACGCCTGCAAGCGGCGCTTTCACCGAATTGACAACGTCAACCTTGATGGACGTTGCCGATCCGGCGATGCGCATCATGCTTGAACGCTTTGCAGCGGAAAGCCGTATGGGCAATTTCGGGGTATACTTTGGTAATCAGATCAGCGGCAAAGTCCGTCCGATCGCGTCCGGGAGCACGTAAAACCATGAAATTCTCTTTGTTTGCTCACATGGAGCGAATTTCGCCCGAAGAAGATCAAAAGCAGCTCTATGAAGAGTTCGTCGCGCTGTGCAAAATCGCCGATGAAGGGGGCATGCATGCCGTTTGGACCGGCGAGCATCATGGCATGAACTTCACCATCGCGCCGAACCCTTTTCTGAACCTCGTTGATCTGGCGCGCCATACCAAGAACGTGCGCCTTGGAACGGGCACGGTGATCGCACCGTTCTGGCATCCGATCCGGTTGGCGGGCGAGGCGGCCATGACCGATATCATCACGGACGGGCGGTTGGATCTTGGCGTCGCGCGTGGCGCCTATTCGTTCGAGTATGAGCGCTTGCAACCGGGCATGGACGCATGGGAAGCCGGCCTGCGCATGCGAGAGGTGATCCCTGCGGTAAAACAGCTTTGGGCGGGCAACTATACCCACGACGGAGAGTATTGGGCCTTTCCCGAAACGACGTCCTCGCCACAGCCCGTGCAGAAAGACGGTCCCCCCATCTGGGTTGCCGCACGTGATCCGAACAGTCACGAATTTGCGGTTTCAAACGGGTGCAACGTTCAGGTTACACCGCTTTGGCAGGGGGACGGCGAAATTGCCGATCTGATGACCAAGTTCAACGCCGCCTGTGCCAAGTTCCCCGAACAGCCGCGCCCCAAGATTATGTTGCTGTTGCACACCTATGTTGCCGACGGTCCTGAGGATGTGAAACGTGGCGCAGAAGAGCTGAACCGGTTTTACAACTATTTCGGTGCCTGGTTTATGAACAAACGCGACATCGATCAGGGCTTGATCGCGCCCTTGTCTGATGAAGAGATTGCAGCGCATCCGTTCTATAGCCCCGAAGCAATGGAGCGGGATCTGGTCATCGGGGAAGCGGACGCCGTGATCGAACGTCTCAAAGGGTACGAGGCGTTGGGGTATGACGAATATTCCTTCTGGATCGATTCAAGTATGAGCTTCGAGCGTAAGAAAGCCTCGCTTGAGCGGTTCATCCGTGATGTGATGCCAGCGTTTCAATAAGGACAGACCATGCAGCAGTTTCAACAGTATATCGACGGTGCATTCGAAGACGGATCTGCCCGGTTTGAAAGCCTTGATCCGGCAAATGGACGGCCATGGGCGTTGATGCCCGAGGCACGTGCCGATGACGTCAATCGAGCTGTCGAAGCCGCTGAACGGGCCTTTTTCAACCCCGAATGGGCAAATATGACTGCGACCCAGCGCGGCAAGCTGTTGATCCGCCTGTCAGAACTGGTCGCAGAAGCGGCACCGCGCCTGGCCGAGCTTGAAACCCGCGACACCGGCAAGATCATCCGAGAAACAAGCGCCCAGATCGCCTATGTGGCCGAATATTATCGCTATTACGCAGGGCTGGCGGACAAAATTCAGGGCGCGCACCTGCCGATCGACAAACCGGACATGGATGTGTGGTTGCGCCGCGAGCCCGTCGGTGTGGTGGCCGCTGTTGTGCCGTGGAATTCACAGTTGTTTCTGTCCGCAGTCAAGATTGGTCCGGCCCTTGCCGCAGGATGCACCGTGGTGTTGAAAGCTTCCGAAGAAGGCCCGGCGCCAATGCTGGAATTCGCGAAGATTTTTGATCAGGCCGGTTTTCCCAAAGGTGTTTTGAACATCGTCACCGGGTTTGGGCCCGACTGCGGATCTGTGCTGACCAGCCATCCCAAGATTGCCCATGTTGCGTTTACGGGCGGGCCGGCAACCGCACGCCACATCGTGCGGAACTCTGCGGAAAATCTGGCGTCGACGTCTTTGGAACTTGGCGGGAAATCGCCCTTTATCGTGTTTGAAGACGCCGATATCGAAAGCGCCGTCAATGCACAGGTTTCTGGCATTTTTGCTGCGACGGGGCAAAGTTGCGTTGCGGGATCGCGGTTGGTGGTCCAGCGTTCCATCAAGGATGAATTCCTGTCGCGCCTGAAAGAAAAGGCCGAAAACGTTGTCATCGGTGCCCCCGATGACATGGCGACCGAGGTCGGTCCGCTGTGCACCGAGAAACAGCGGGAACATGCGCTTGATCTGATTTCGCGCTCAACCCACATGGGTGCAACGCTTGTCACTGGCGGCGCGGATTGTGAGGGCGAAGGGTTTTACTTCCCGCCAACGATCCTTGATTGCACGGCGGTGCCTGATGCGCCCTGTGTCACAACCGAGTTTTTCGGCCCCGTTCTTTCGGTGCTGGATTTCGAGGACGAGGCCGAAGCCATCGAGATCGCCAATACGACACAATTCGGGTTGGCTTCGGGCATCTTTACACGTGACCTGACACGGGCACACCGGATGATCCGCGCGATCCGCGCCGGTATCGTCTGGGTCAATACCTACCGCGCGGTGAGCCCGATCGCCCCGTTTGGCGGGCATGGCTTGTCCGGGTATGGACGCGAAGGGGGCATCGATGCTGCGCTGGAATACACCAAGATCAAATCGGTCTGGTTGCGCACAAGTGACGACCCCATTCCGGACCCGTTTGTCATGCGTTAACTGCCCAAACGGGTGGTGCTATCAAAACGGTCAAGACCGTGAGGAATGGCATCAAGCTGTTTGAAACGCGCGACCATCCAGTCTTTGAAAAGGGTGTGATGGGCGCGCAATATCCGGTTCTTGGGGGACAGCAGGAACACGTTTTGTGGGGTGCGCACCACCGTGTTGGCGACGATTTGCAGCCGACCCTCGCCCAAATAGCCCCCAACCAGATGTTGCCATCCCAAAGTGACGCCCTGACCAACCAAGGCCGCATGGATCGCGGAATGGTGATCCGAAAAGACCATATCATTCTGGTCACGCAAATAGGGCGTTCCCGTCGCGGCGAACCATTCTTTCCAGCCCATGCGTGACCGGTGTGTCTCGGTCGCGTGCAGCAAATGGGACTGCTGCAAGGTGTCCAGTTTCAGGCACTCTGGATGGGCTTTGATATATTCGGGCGAGGCCAGCGCATAAAGCCGTTCTCGGGCAAGATCCCAGCAGTGTGCCTCTTTCCACGCGCCCATTCCGATCCGGGTTGTAAAGTCGCAAGCCGCAAATGCGTCTTGATCCAGATCGCCATGGTTTTCGGTAATGTTGAACAGGACACTGGGGTTTTGCTCTTTGAAGCTGGCGATATTGGGCACCAGCCACATGGAAACAAAGCTTGATGAGACGTTGACGCGGATTTCTTCTGCGTCACTGGCGGATTTGATGGCTGTGGCGGCGTCGCTAACCCGATCCAGAGCGTTGCGGACCTCGTCAACAAACGCTCTGCCTTCAAGAGTGAGTGACAGGCCGCGGTGGCGCCGGATGAACAACTGTGTTCCCAGATTTTCTTCTGTCGCCCGAATGGATTTGCTGACAGCGGGTTGTGAAATTCCCAACTCTAACGCCGCCTTGGTCAGGTTGAGATGCCGCGCAACGGCATCCACCACATAAAGGCTGTTCAAAGAGGGCAGAATCCGGCGCAGTGTTCTCATAACCTGAAGTTATATTAGTGTGGCATTTTTTTGAAGAGCAAACTCTCGATTGTCTCGCCTAAGCTACTCTAAATTTCGCTCAGGGAGTCGCAAGATGAAGTCGCATGCCAAAGTTGTGGTTGTAGGTGGGGGCTGTGTAGGGGCTTCGATCCTGTATGGGATGACACAGCATGGAGAAACTGATGTTGTCATGCTGGAACGTACGACATTGACCTCTGGGTCGACATGGCATGCGGCGGGTCTACTCGTCACGTTTGTGCGGTCTTACAACATCTCCAAGATGACGATGGAGACCATTCGCATCTATGGCGAGGTTGAAGAAAAGCTGGGCAATTCCGTGGGGCTTCGCAAGGTCGGTCAATTGCGCGTTGCCAATACCGAAAAGCGTTGGGACGAATTCCAGTCCTATATTTCTATTGCCGAGGCCGCAGGTGTCCCCTGCAAATTGCTCACACCTGAAGAAGTCGCCGAAGCCCATCCCCTGTTGGCGCAAAGCGAAAACATCCGTGGCGGGATTTTGCATACAGAAGATGGCTATGTGAACCCTGCCGACATCACGATGGCCCTTGCCAAACTGGCCCGCGACCAAGGTGCGACCATCTATCAGAACACCGAAGCTCAGGCCTATGAGAAACTGGACAATGGCCACTGGAAGGTCACAACCGACAAAGGCGACATCACCTGCGAGCATCTGATCTTTGCGACGGGCAACTATGCGCGTGAAAATGCGCGCCGCGTTGGGCTGGATCTGCCTTGTATCCCGATTGTGCACCAGTACTGGACCACCGAAACCGTGCCGGAACTGGCCCGTCGTCGCAAAGAAGGGTTGCCCGAGTTTCCTATCCTGCGGGACGAAGACTATGGCGCCTATTTGCGCGAAGATGTGGGCGGGTTTCAGTTCGGCCCCTATGAGTTCGAAAAAGACCTGAAACTTTTTGCCGAAGACAAGGTGCCCGAGGATTTTGGCGCAGACCTGCTGCCTGAGGATTTTGACGCGGTCGAAACCCAATGGGAACGTGCGCTCGAACGTGTGCCGACCCTTGGTGAAGTCGGCATCAAGGCCAACACGCGCGGCCCGTTCCAGATGACACCGGACGAGTTGCCGTTGTGCGGTCCGGCACCGGGTCACGATAACCTGTGGCTTGCCGAAGGCGTGCCGGGCGGCATTCTTTGGGGCGGTACGATGGGCGAAAGTCTGGCCCGCTGGATTGTGCATGGTGATCCCGGCAAAGACATGTCCGAAATTGATCCCCGCAGGTTCGGAGACTATGCGTCCAAACGCTGGACCATGGATAAGGTTCGCGAAACCTGGGGCACCCACATGGATGCCCATGTTCCGGGCGAAGATTTCCCCGGTGCGCGGCCTATGAAAACCGTGCCGTCCTATGATCTGCTCACCGCGCAAGGCGCCGTCTGGACAAGCTTTAACGGATATGAATTCCCCCGCTGGTTTGCGAAATCCCTGGAAGAAGCGATCCCCGAGCACAGCTTCCGCCGGACCGATCATATGGAACTGGTGCAGGAAGAGGTGCGCAGAACCCGCGAAGACGCCGGTTTCATCGAAATGTCCCCCATGACCAAATTCACGGTGCGTGGACCGGGCGCGGTTGCGTGGCTCGACAGCATCATGGCGAACAAACTGCCCAAGGTAGGGCGGATGACCTTGGCGGTTGCCCTTAATCCCAGAGGGGGCATGGAGGGCGAATACACAATCGTGCGTTATGCAGAGGACGATTTCTATCTTGTCAGCACGCCAAACGGGCAAGTCTACAACTGGGATTACCTGTCGCGCCTGCTGCCGGCAGATGGCTCTGTTGTCATGACTGATGTCTCTGAACAGATGGGCGTCATCGCTCTGGCCGGTCCCAACTCAAGAGATATCCTGCGCCCTCTGACAGACAACGACCTGTCAAATGCAGCTTTCCCTTGGTTGTCCGCGCAAATGGGCGAGGTAGGCTATGCCAAAAACGTGCATCTTTTGCGGGTGAGCTATACCGGTGAATTGGGATGGGAGCTGCACCACCCGATTGGCTACAACCGCCACCTCGTTGATTTGCTGCTCAAGGCAGGCGTGAAACCTTTTGGTCTCGAAGCGTTGGAATCCATGCGACTGGAAAAATCCTATCGCGCCATCAATCGCGAGATCTGCAAGGACATGACCCCGTATGAGGCAGACCTTGGACGGTTTGTGGCCTTGAAAGAGAAAATCAACGGAGCGTTCCAAGAGCGCGATTTTATCGGGAAAGAGGCCCTTCTTAAGCAGAAAGAGCAGGGGGGCTGTAACACTCTGGTGACTCTGAAGCTGCCGTTTTGCGACACCTCAGTGATGTATGATGAAGGTGTTTATCATGGCGACGCTTTGGTTGGTCGCGTCACGTCGGGTGGGTTTTCCTATTATATGAACCACGACATTGCGATGGCATTGGTTCCCCAAGACCTCACCGCTGCGGGCACCAAATTCCAAGTCAACATTCACAATGAAATGCGGGACGCCGAGGTGGTGGATACCTGCCTTTATGACCCAACCAGCGCACGCGCGCGCGCTTGACCTTTGAACAGGATCAGACACCATGACTGAAACGAAAAAACGCCCTTCGCGGGGGGGACGTGCGGCCCGTGTTCAGGCGCGTACAAACCCGGCGCCGGTCTATTTGCCCACGCTAAACCGGGCGGTCGGCCCCATAGATCTTCTTGGCCCGGACGGGGTCGAGAAAATCCACAACGCGGCCATGACGATTTTGGAAACCACCGGCATTGAATTCCGCGATCCTGTGGCCCTCGCCGATTGGAAACGCGCAGGCGCAGATGTGGAAGGCGAACGTGTACGCATCGGGCGCGACATGTTGATGGACCTGATTTCAACGGTTCCCTCGACTTACCAGTATCATGCGCGTGATCCCCAAAAAACGGTTGATGTAGGTGGGGCGCATTCGATTTTTGCCAACGCTTATGGCGCACCGTTTGTGTATGGTCTGGACGGGGAACGCCGCCCGTCCATGCTTGAAGATGCGCATAACTTTTTCAAACTGGGCCAGATGAGTCAGGCGCTTCATGTGCCGGGTGTTCTGCCGGTCGAGCCGCAGGATGTTCCCGTTCCACATCGCCATCTCGAGCTGGTGCATGCCGCTCTGACGTTGACCGACAAACCCATTAAGGGCTCTGTTCTATCTGCAACAGCGGCGCGAGACACGGTTGAGATGACCCGCATTGTGTTTGGTGAAGAGTTCGTTGACCAAAACGTGGTCGTCACATCCCTGTTGAACTGCAACACGCCGCTTGTCTGGGATGAAACCATGCTGGAGAGCTTGCGGGTCTATGCGGCTGCCAACCAGCCATGTTTATTGTCTCCGTTTGTGTTGGCAGGGGCCAGCACACCGGCCAGCCCCCAAGGTGGTGTTGCGCTTCTCATTGCCGAGTCTTTGGCTGGCATGGCCTATAGCCAGATTGTGCGGCGTGGCGCGCCCATGGTTTTGGGGGTCGCGATCATGGGGGTTTCCATGAAAACCGGTGCGCCAATGATGGGATCGCCTGAACCGGGTCTGATGAATTTGCTGGTTGGACAGATGGCGCGTTTCTACGATGTGCCATGGCGCTCGTGCACGATGTGGACAGGATCAAAGTCGCCCGATTTGCAGGCCGGTTTTGACAGTGCCAACACGATGTGGCCTGTGCTGTTGGGTGGGTGTAACTTCATCGTGCATTCCGCTGGCTTCCTCGAAGGGGCGCTGGGCGTCAGCTATTCCAAATGGGTGCACGACTCCTATCAACTCGAAGCCTTCCATCGCTTCTTTAGCGGCCTAAAGGAAGAAAGCCTTGATGCGCTTTTGGGGGATGTTGCCGAAATCGGACCCGGCGGGCATTTCCTTGGAACGGATCATACGCGTGAAAACCCTCTTCTTATTAACCCGCTGCAAAACAACGACAGCTACGAGCAGTGGGTGGATGAAGGTGCAAAGAATGCCGACATGGTGGGGCGCGACGAAGCACAGCGTATCCTGCACAATTATGTGCAGCCGCCCATGGATGCCGACACGCGCGGTGCACTGGACGACTTTGTTGCAAAGAAGCGCTTGGAATATCAGACCTGAACAGGCAAAGCTGCGATAAACAAGACACAGGGCGGGCGCGTATAGGGCCCGCTCTCAGCGTGAAGAACAAGGATGCCGCATGACCGAGATTTCGACCAGACACCTCTTGCTTGACGAGGTCCGCACCTTTGCCAAATCCTACCTTGTGAAGGCAGGTATGAATGCGGCGGGCAGTGACGTATTGGCTAACCTTGTGATGATGTCCGAACGCGACGGCCCACGCAGCCATGGTCTTCGAATGCTGCCGGTCTATGCGCAAAGCTTTGCCTCCGGCTATGCCAATCCTGACGCGATGCCCAAGATCGAGCGCACCGCCCCGGGGGTGCTGCGCGCGGATGCAGATAACGGATATTTCCAGATCGCGGCAGAGATGGCGCGCGACGACCTGATTGCGATGGCGCGCGAAAACGGGATCGCGGCCTTGACCTGTGCCAACAGCCACCATCTTGGGGCGATGCGATTTGACACGGAACCTTTGGCCGAGGCCGGACTGGTGGCGCTGGGCGTTGTGAATTCGCTTTCGATGGTGGTGCCGCATGGCGGCGTGCGGCCTGTTTTTGGCACCAACCCGATGTCTTTTGCCTGTCCGCGCGACGGCGCGTCACCCGTTGTCTGGGATCAGGCGTCTTCGGTTGTGGCCCTGATGGACGTCAAGATGGCGGCTGCCGAAGGGCATGATCTGCCCCGCGCAGGGGGGCTTGATACCTCTGGACAGCCCAGCACCGATCCCAATGCAATTCTTGAAACCCGCAGTTTGCTGCCTTTTGGCGAACACAAGGGCGCGGCGATTGCCTTTATGGTCGAAATTCTGGGCGCGGCGCTTGCGGGTGGCACATTGTCCGTGAACAACGAAGATCGCGAAGCGCACGGCGCCCTGAACGTCAAAGGGGGCGCGACCTTGATTGCGATCGATCCAAGCCGCTTTGGGAATGCGTCGTTCAACGACTACGTCACGCGTGTGTGTGCCGAGATCGAAGGCAATGGCGCGGCACGCGTACCCGGTGACGGGCGCTTGGGCAAACGCGCTGAGGCCACCAGCACAGGTATCGCCGTCAGCACTGCGTTGCTCGCTGAACTGGGATTTGAAGGCTAGGGAAAACAAAATGAAGCATGTTGTGGTGATCGGCGGCGGGGTCGTTGGCATCTCTTGTGCATTGTCACTGTTGGACGATGGGCATGATGTGACCGTGCTTGATCCGGGGGCTGTGGGCGAGGGGGCAAGCTGGGCTTCTTGTGGATGCATCGCAGTTGGCGAGGTCGTGCCGCTGTCCCAGCCGGGCATGTTGACCAAAGTGCCGGGCTGGCTGATCGATCCGGATTCTCCCCTGTCCCTGCGCCCGTCGAGCGCTCTGAAACTCTTGCCGTGGTTCGCGCGGTTCACGGCGAACTCCCGCCCCTCGAAAATGCGAGAGATCGCTGTTGATCTGGCAAAGCTGAACTTTGCGGCCACTGATGATTTCAAGGCGCAGATGGTAAAATACGGCGTGCAGGACATGCTGATCGAACGCCCTGTTCTCAAACTGTTCGAGGATGACCGCGACAAGGCCACAATGGGGGCGGCCTTTGACCTCGCGCGCGAAATGGGATGCACGATTGATGAAATTTCCGGTGCCGAGGCCCATGAAATAGAGCCTGCCATTGCGCCCGATTTCCAACACGCGGCGGTTTTGCGCGACTGGAGCTTTGTTGCCGATCCCCGTCGTCTTGTGATCGCCTTGCATCGCGCCTTTGATCAGCGCGGCGGCAAGGTTGTTGTAACGGCGGGAACGGGTTTCACACGGGAAAACCAGCGGCTCACGGGTGTCACCTGTGCCGATGGGCAAACGATCTCTGCGGACGAGGTGGTTCTGGCGGCTGGCACCCACTCAAAAGCGCTGGCTTCACAGCTTGAGATCGCTTTACAGCTTGAAGGTGTTCTTGGGTATTCGACGGGTCTCAGCGACCCCGGGGTCGATTTGAAGCATACCGTGTTTTACCCTTCGGGTGGTTTCGGGATCACCCCGTATGAAAATGAACTGGCGGTTGCGGGCACGATTGAGTTTGCAGGTCTCACCGCCGATCCGCGTTGGCGCCGCGCCGACGTTTTGGTCAAGCGCGCCCATCGCGTTTTGCCGGGATTACAGGACAAAAAAGCCAGCAGACGCATGGGCCGCCGTCCGTTCACACCTGATACGCGCCCGATCCTTGGCCGGTCGGCAAAAATGCCGAACCTCACCTTTGCAACGGGTCACGGGCAACTGGGGCTGACGCTCGGGGCGACTACGGGCGGGATCGTTGCAGATCTGATCGCTGGCAGATCCCCGCAAATAGACATCGCCGCGTTTAGCCCCGACAGGTTCTGATCCTGCCTAAACGCCGCTATCCGTGCGCACCTTAAAGCCGTGTTCGCGCAGGGCACCGACGATCTCGCGGACGTGGTGGATGTCGCGGGCTTCGATCACCACCTCGAGTTCTGCCTGTTTCAGGGCAACAGTCTGCATCATGCGTTGGTGGATAACCTCGATCACGTTGGCGCTTCCATCCCCGATGATGCGCGATATGTCGGACAGTTGTCCGGGCGTGTCATCGATTTCAAAGGTAAGGCGCGTGATGCGCCCGTCACTGACCAGCCCGCGCAGGATCAAGGTCGACAACAGACGCGAGTCGATGTTGCCGCCACAGATCACCAGACCGACAGTTTTGCCCTTATAAGCTTCAAGATGTTTCTCGATCACGGCAAGTCCGGCCCCGGGGGCACCCTCGGCAACCAGCTTTTCGTGGCTGATCAGATCAAACACCGCTTTTTCGATTTCCGCTTCTGTGGCACTGTCGATGCGATCTACATACTTTGCGATGATGTCCATATTGGCCTGTGAAGGTTCGCGCACCGCAATCCCTTCGGCCAGAGTTGCCCCCCCGAAATTGGTGGAGCCCATGTCGAACTGGGCTTTTGCTGCATCAAACAGTTCGGCTTGGGCACCGACGATTTCTATCTCGGGTTTGATGTCTTTGGCGGCGACCGCGATGCCTGCAATCAAGCCTCCTCCGCCGATGGGCACGACGATCACATCCAGTTCCGGATGATCCTCAAGCATTTCGATGGCCACGGTGCCTTGGCCTGCTGCCACAACTTCATCATCAAAGGGGTGGATCAGGGTCAGGTTCTTTTCTGCTGCCATATCCAGTGTGAACTGCACGCTTTCGTCAAAGCCGCTGCCGTGCAGGACAACTTGCGCCCCAAAATCTTCGGTCCGTTTCACTTTATTAAACGGGGTGCCCTCGGGCATTACGATGACGGACGGAATTCCCAATCGAGAGGCGTGATAGGCAACCCCCTGTGCATGGTTTCCGGCGCTACAGGCGATGACACCGTTTTTGCGTTGCTCGTCGGACAGGGTGAGCAGTTTTGCCAAAGCCCCCCGAGATTTAAACGCATTGGTGTGCTGCAGGTTTTCCAGCTTCAGATACAGATCGATCCCGAGATGCATCGAAAGGCGTGTGGCCTTGACCATGGGGGTGCGGATCGTGGCACTGCGAATGGTGTCGTGTGTCTGTCGGATAAGGTCAGGTGTCAGCGCCATAGTCGCGTTCCGCAAATTGGGTTTCAAAAGATCGGGCCAAAGGGCCAATTGCTTTGTCGTGCAATGCCGCCGTGCACAAGTCAATCAGCAGCGTTCCGTTTCTACCCGATGTGGTGGGTGGTGGAGCGTATCCTACAGGTGTTTTCGGTCATTGATGCGGTCGTGCAATTTATATTCCTAAAATTGCATGTGGTTGAATTGGCGTGGAAAAACGGATGCGACATATCATCTCGCTGGTGCAGCATTTTTTTTGGCAATGCAGAATTATTGCTGCCCGGCGTCCATTGGTTCGGGCACTTTGCTGGTCGTCTGTTCCAATCCGTAAGCGACCCATTCGTTCCTGTTTGCGCCTTTCGCAAAACAGTACGCGCGATGGGTTGCGGTGCCGGATGAAATGTACCCCGCGGATTCGCGCATAGATGTTCGGTCGTTTTGCCCATGACACAAATCCAGCATCACATTTATTGCACCACCGTGCGCGCACCGCACATGCTTGTCAGGCGTGCGATCAAAAGTTTTCAAGTCCACAAGGGCATTTAGCAGACGGGCAGGGCAGGGCCGCTTATGTCGTCAAAAAGGCGCGCCGCCTTGATCCTTTGGTGCGATGGTTGGTCAAAATGACCTCTGTCTGGGGCGGCCCAAACGACGTGGCGTCACATTTTTTGTCTCGATGGGCGGCGATCGCGGGTGCGCGGTTTTCCAAAGATGGGCGGCGCAGACCTCTCAAAAGCGCGAGATGTCCACAGCGCGGGTCAAACGCGCGATGTCAAAATCGCTTTGTTTTTAAGCGTTTCACAAATGCCGCCTGATCCGGTTTCGTTCAAAGTCATTCCCTCGCACAGTCTGACAATTCCGGCGGATAAGCCCTTGGCAATGACCCCCAATCGCCCCTAAAAGGGCGTCAGATTCTTATGTGGGCCGCGCAAGAGTATTCCTTTGCGTGTGCAACGTGGAAAATTTTGCGCCGTTGGCTTGTCTGTTCGGTGTGAAGCAAAGGTAGCCGGGCTGAAAAGAACGAAGCGAAATGCAAAACTATACATTAAAAAAGGGACTGGATATTCCGGTCGAAGGCGCCCCAGATCAGACAATAGGCGATGGTCCTGCGATCACGCATGTTGCTGTTTTGGGAGACGACTATATTGGGCTGAAGCCCCGTATGGCTGTTAAAGAAGGCGAAGAGGTAAAACTGGGCCAGCCCCTGTTCTGCCACAAGGATGTCGAGGCGGCCCAAATGGTGGCACCGGCAACCGGCAAGGTGGTCGCGATCAATCGCGGCGCACGGCGCGTCCTGCAAAGCGTTGTCATCGAAATAAGCGATGCTGCTGATGCCGGCGTTGACTTTGGTGGTGTCGGAAATGCCGAGACCGCAGAAGGCATTGCCGAAAAGCTCTGCGCGGCAGGTCTTTGGACAAGCTTCCGCACCCGTCCGTACTCAAAAATGCCGGTTCCCGGCACGGCGCCAAAGGCAATCTTTGTCACGGCGATGGAAACGGATCCCTTGTCTGCTGACGCCGCAGTGATCGTAAACGATGCCTCCGAAGCCTTCGCTTCCGGTTTGGCTGCGGTTTCCAAGCTGACAGAAGGTACAACGTGGTTGTGTCAGGCCCCGGGCGCGCCTCTTGCGGATGTTCCCGGCGTCGAGGTTGCGAGCTTTGATGGCCCGCACCCTGCCGGACTGGCCGGAACCCATATCCACTTTCTGAGCCCGCTCGCGGGTGATGATCTGGTCTGGACAATCGGATATCAGGACGTGATCGCAATTGGCCGTCTCATGGAGACCGGGTATCTGGATCCGTCGATGGTTGTGGCGATTTGTGGCCCCGAAGCGGCGAACCCGCGTTTGGTGCGCACACTGCAAGGGGCCTCGACCGAAGAACTGACCGCAGGCGAGATCAAGACGGGCACGCCACGTGTCATTTCCGGATCGATCCTGTCGGGACGTCACGCACATGGGCCCTTCGCCTATCTGGGCCGCTTTGCACGTCAGGTTTCGATCATCCGTGAAGACAAGGACCAGACTGTGTTTGGCTGGATCCGCCCCCGCCCCGAAAAATACGCGGTACAGCCGGTGTTGGCCTCGGCTTTCTCCAAAAAGCTGTTCCCGCTGACGTCAAATATGAATGGTGGCCGCCGCGCCATGGTGCCAACGGGCACTTTTGAAACGCTGATGCCGCAGGACTATCTGCCAACCCAGCTTTTGCGCGCATTGTTGGTCATGGATACCGATTCCGCCCAGGCACTGGGCGCGCTGGAGCTGGATGAAGAAGATCTGGCCCTGTGTGGTTTCGCCTGTCCGGCCAAGTACGAGTACGGCATTGCCCTGCGCGACAGCCTGACCAAGATCGAAAAGGAGGGGTGATGCATGGGTTTGCGTAACTTCTTTGATAATATCGAGCCGCATTTCACCAAAGGTGGCAAATACGAAAAGCTTTTCCCTGTCTACGAGATGGTGGAAAGCCTGCTTTACACGCCTAAAACGGTCACATCAGTCGCACCTCATGCACGGTCTTTCGTGGATATGAAGCGGATCATGACCTATGTCGTGCTGGCAACCATCCCCTGTATCCTTTGGGGCATGTACAACACCGGCCTTCAGGCCAACGGCGCGATTGCCGCGCTGGGTGACAGCGCCGCGACAGGGTGGCGTATCGCCATTCTGCAAGGTCTGGGCATTTCGCTGGATCCGACCAGCATGTTTGCCAATGTTCTGCACGGGTTCCTCTACTTCCTGCCGATATACCTGACGACATTGATCGTCGGCGGGATTTTCGAAGTGATCTTTGCGACGGTCCGGGGACACGAAGTCAACGAAGGCTTCCTTGTGACCTCGATGCTTTATGTTCTGATCCTGCCTGCAAGCACACCTCTCTGGCAGGTTGGCTTGGGCATCGCCTTTGGCGTTGTGATCGGCAAAGAGGTCTTTGGCGGTACCGGCAAAAACTTCCTCAACCCGGCCCTGACAGGACGTGCGTTCCTCTATTTCGCCTATCCTGCGTATATGTCGGGTGACTCGATCTGGACACCTGTAGATGGCTTTTCCGGCGCAACCGCGTTGGGTGTCTCTGCCGCACAAGGGTTTCAGGCGCTGGCCGCTGAAGGGATCACATGGATGGATGCGTTCTTTGGAACGATCCAGGGGTCGTTCGGGGAAACCTCGACACTGGCCTGTCTGATTGGTCTTTGCTTCCTGCTGATCACCAAAATCGCCAACTGGCGCCTGATCGTAGGCTGCCTTGGTGGCATGATCGGCCTTTCGCTGCTGTTGAACGTGATTGGCTCGGAAACGAACCCGATGTTCGCCATGCCTTGGTACTGGCACCTTGTGCTGGGTGGCTATGCGTTTGGTCTTGTCTTCATGGTGACAGAGCCGGTTTCCGCCAGCCACACCAACGTGGGCCGCTATATCTATGGTGCGCTGATCGGTGTGATGGTTGTGCTGATCCGTGTGATCAATCCCGCTTTCCCGGAAGGCATGATGCTTGCCATCCTGTTCGGTAACGTCTTTGCGCCTCTGATCGACTATTTCGTCGTACAGGCCAACATCAAACGGAGGGCGCGTCGTCATGTCTGATACGCAAACGCCTGATCAACCCAAGGGCGCGATCGCCCGCTTTCTGGCCGCTCCGCCAGACTCTGTTGGGAAAACCATCTTTGTCGCTGTGGCTTTGTGCCTGTTTGCTTCGATGATCGTATCGGTCGCAGCCGTAAGCCTGCGTCCTGTTCAGGAAGCCAACAAACTGCGCGACAAACAGTTGAACGTCCTGCAGGTGTCCGGCGTCTATGAACCGGGCATGAACGTTGCAGAAACCTTTGCCGCGTTCGAACCCAAGGTTCTGGAACTTGCTACGGGTGAGTTCACGGATGAATTCGATGCCACCACGTTCGACGATCTGGCCGCAGCGTCTGATCCCGAGCTGAGCGTTGCACTAGGCAACGATCCCGCCGGTATCGGCCGCAAAGCCAAATACCGTGTTGTCTATCTGTTGAAAGACGACGCCGGTGCGATCGACAAGGTGATCCTGCCGGTCCACGGCTATGGCCTGTGGTCAACACTGTATGGCTTCATCGCTCTGGAAGAGAACGGCAACGACATCTTCGGTCTGCAGTTCTATCAGCACGGTGAAACCCCCGGTCTTGGTGCCGAGGTCGACAACCCGCGCTGGAAATCACTGTGGAGCGGCAAGAAGCTGCGCGATGAAAACGGCGAGATGCAAATCAACGTGTCCAAAGCCCAATCGCCTGCTGGTCCCGACTATCACATCGATGCTTTGGCCGGTGCCACACTGACCTCGGTTGGTGTCGATAACCTGGTGAAATTCTGGCTGGGTGACGAAGGCTATGCCGCGTTCCTTGCCAAACTGAAAACGGGAGATCTCTGATGTCACAAACAAAAAGAGAAATGCTGATCGACCCGTTGGTCGACAACAACCCGATCACCCTTCAGGTGCTGGGTATCTGTTCGGCGCTGGCGGTGACGTCCTCGTTGCAGGTTGCCTTTGTGATGACGCTGGCGGTGACCTTTGTGACCGCGTTTGCATCGTTCTTCATCTCGATCCTGCGTAACCAGATTCCCGGCTCGATCCGGATCATCGTCCAGATGGTCATCATCGCGTCGCTGGTGATCCTTGTGGACCAGATCCTCAAAGCCTATGCCTTTGAAATCTCGAAAACACTGTCGGTATTTGTTGGCCTGATCATCACCAACTGTATCGTGATGGGCCGCGCCGAAGCCTTTGCCATGAAGAACCCGCCTGTCGCGTCCTTCATCGACGGCATCGGCAACGGGATGGGTTATGGCCTGATCCTGATGCTGGTCGGCTTCATTCGTGAACTGTTCGGCGCCGGATCGCTGTTTGGTGTGACAATCCTCGAGACCGTGAACAACGGTGGCTGGTACGTCCCCAACGGCATGCTTCTTCTGCCACCTTCTGCGTTCTTCATTATCGGTCTGCTCATCTGGGGCTTCCGCACATGGAAACCCAAGCAGGTCGAAGAGCGTGAATATAAAATTCAGACGGTGGAGGGGCACTGATGGAAGGCCTTATCGCACTGGCCGTAAAGGCCATCTTTGTTGAAAACCTCGCACTGTCGTTCTTCCTTGGCATGTGTACCTTCATCGCGGTGTCGAAAAAGATCTCGACCGCGCTGGGTCTCGGGATTTCGGTTATGGTCGTTCAGGCCATCACCGTACCTGCGAACAACCTGCTGCTGACCTACCTGCTGAAACCGGGTGCGTTGGCTTGGGCCGGGTTCCCAGATGTGGATCTGACCTTCCTTGGTCTGATTTCTTACATCGGCGTGATCGCGGCCATGGTGCAAATCCTCGAGATGATCCTGGATAAGTATTTCCCGCCGCTTTACAACGCGCTGGGGATCTTCCTGCCCCTCATCACAGTGAACTGCGCTATCCTTGGTGGCTCTTTGTTCATGGTCGAGCGGGACTACAACTTTGCCGAAGCAACCACCTATGGCCTGTCTTCTGGCTTTGGTTGGGCGCTTGCCATCACCGCAATGGCCGGTGTGCGCGAGAAGCTGAAGTATTCTGATGTTCCTGACGGGCTTCAGGGGCTTGGCATCACCTTCATCACAGCAGGTCTGATGGCGATGGCCTTCATGTCCTTCTCTGGCGTCAAACTGTAAGGGGGCCGATACTATGGAAACGTTTTCTCTGGGTGTCATCCTTTTCACCCTCATCGTTCTTGCTCTGGTGACGCTGATCCTCGTGGCACGTTCGCGTCTGGTTTCGACCGGCGACGTCCAGATCACGATCAACGGCGAAAAGACCATTTCGGTACCGGCTGGCGGCAAACTGCTCCAGACACTGGCGGCTGAAAAGCTCTTTGTTCCGTCCGCCTGTGGCGGCGGGGGCACCTGCGCGCAGTGTCGCGTCAAGGTGCATTCGGGGGGCGGGTCGATCCTGCCCACCGAAGAAAGCCACATCACCAAGCGTGAAGCCTCTTGTGGTGACCGTCTGTCGTGTCAGGTGGCCGTCAAACAGGATATGGACATCGAAGTCCCCGAAGAAGTGTTCGGCGTGAAAAAGTGGGAATGCACCGTGCGTTCCAACGATAACGTCGCGACCTTCATCAAGGCGCTGGTTCTGGACCTGCCCGAAGGCGAGGATGTTAACTTCCGCGCGGGTGGCTATATCCAGATCGAAGCGCCTGCACACGAATTGAAATACACCGAATTTGATATTCAGGAAGAGTATCGCGAAGATTGGGACAAGTTCAATTTGTGGCAGTACGACTCGAAGGTGACCTTGCCTGTTGAACGTGCGTATTCGATGGCCAACTACCCCGAAGAGCGCGGTATGATCATGTTGAACGTGCGTGTGGCTTCGCCACCTCCCGGATCAACGGGCATCCCTGCCGGCGAGATGTCGTCGTATATCTTTAACCTGAAACCAGGTGACAAGGTGACGATCTCTGGTCCCTTCGGCGAGTTCTTTGCACGTGAAACCGAAAAAGAGATGGTCTTTATCGGTGGTGGTGCCGGTATGGCGCCTATGCGTTCGCACATCTTTGATCAGCTGAAGCGTCTGAACTCCAACCGCAAGATCAGCTTCTGGTATGGTGCGCGTTCGAAGAAAGAGATGTTCTTTGTCGAAGACTTTGACGGTCTGGCAGCAGAGAACCCCAACTTTGATTGGCATGTTGCCCTGTCCGATCCTCAGCCCGACGATGATTGGGATGGTTTGACCGGCTTCATTCACAACGTGCTGTACGAACAATATCTCAAGGATCACCCGAACCCTGAAGATTGCGAATTCTACATGTGTGGTCCGCCCATCATGAACCAATCCGTGATCAACATGCTGTTGGACATGGGTGTGGATCGCGAAGACATCATGTTGGATGACTTTGGCGGATAATCCGGAAAGAATTTGAAACGGGGCGGCTTTCGAGCCGCCCTTATTCTTTGGCAGAGGCCCGCAAAAGGTAAGGCCCGGACACAGTGTTGTGCGCCGGGCCTTACTGATTTTCGAAGTACCCTCTCTCAAGGGCGGTTGTCAGACCTAGCCGACAATCATCTGCTTCATTTTGAGCGCTTCATATTCCAGCTCGGTCAGGCGGAAATTGACGACATCACCCACGGTGATCATGCCAACAAGCGAAGTGCCATCCATGACGGGCATGTGGCGGAATTTACCTTCTGTCATACGCTTTAGAACGTCGATCATGCTGTCTGCCGGCGCGCAGGTCAGAACATCTTTGGTCATCAGGTCCTCGACGGCCTGAGGCAGCGTCTGGCCGGGGGTGTCTGCCATGCGGCGCACGATATCGCGTTCAGATAGAATCCCGAGAACGGCGCGGTTCTGATCAGTCACGACAACGGCTCCGATGCCTTTGTCCCGCAGAATGGTCACAACCGTCGAAATGGTGTCATTGGGGCGTACCGTAATGACGTCATTGCCTTTTTCATCCAGCAATTTGGAAATTGTGGTGGTGGATGAGGCTAGATTCGATTGCGATGTCTGGCTATAGGTCTTTTCGGATTTGTCCCCTTGGGACGGGGACTGGTAAGAGCTTGGTGCCAATGTCTTCTCCTCCATTTTAGCGCGCTGACAAGACCATCTTAGCGACGCATCTTGATCTGACTAGTGGTTTTTCCGCCTAAAGGGTTGGAAGCCGGAGAGAAAACGCAATGAACGACCTTTATCTGACTCCTTTGACCGGCTCTATTCTGGTGTTTCTTGTGGTCGTTTGTGGCCACCGCTTTCGCAAGGCATGGAAAGAGCAATATCCGGGCTGGCAAAAGCGCGCTTGGATGTACGGTGTGCCCGCTCTGGTTGGTCTTTTAATGCTGGGATTTGTGCCCCTCGAATTCTAGGCAAACCGGCGCTGGTGCGACGCGGGCACGGTTTGACTCGGGACGCGTCGGGTGGCATATGTCGCTGCGATTTACAGGAGCCCCGACATGATCCGTTGGACCCCCATTGCCGCCGTTGTTTTTTTGTCTGGTTGCCTTTTCGAAGAGACGCCGGAAGTTGTCCGTTTTTCGGGCAAAACCATGGGCACGACCTATAACATCACCGCCATCGGAGTGGACCTTGACGAAGAGGCGCTGAGCGCCAGCATCGAGGCGACACTCAAGGATGTGAACGGCAAAATGTCGAACTGGGACCCCGAGTCCGAGGTGTCGACCTTTTCAAAATCGACAAGCACCCTGCCGCAAACGGTTTCTGCTGACTTTGCCAAGGTCATGAGTGCCGCAGGCGAGGTGCATGTGGTCAGCGGCGGACAGTTTGACGTCACGCTTGGACCGCTTATCGAACTTTGGGGATTTGGCCCGCGCAAGCCCGAAGATCCGATTCCGTCGGATGAGGCGATCAACGAAGCCCTGACAGGTGTCGGACAGGCACGTCTTCTGGATCTGGACCCCGCCGCGCCAAGTCTGGCCAAAGCGGCCCCCGAGGTTGGCATCAACCTGTCGGCCATTGCCAAAGGGTTCGGGATTGATGCGGTCTCTGCGGTTCTGCAAGACGCCGGTATCGAAAACTTCATGGTCGAAATCGGCGGCGACCTCTTTGCCGAGGGCAAGAACGACAAGGGCGATCCATGGCGGATCGGCATCGAGACCCCAGAAGCGGGTGGTCAAGGCGGGCTCGAGCTGATCGTTCCGGTCAGCAACACCGGCATGGCGACATCCGGAGACTACCGCAACTTTTTCGAGCAGGATGGCATCCGCTATTCGCACATCATTGATCCGACCACCGGCCGCCCGATCACACACCGCACCACGTCTGTCACCGTTTTGGCGGAAAACGGGATGCTCGCGGATGCCTGGGCCACGGCGATGCTTGTTCTTGGTCAAGAACGCGGCATGAAGATCGCGAATGATCACAATCTTGCGGTGTTCTTCATTTCACGCAGTGCAAATGCCGACGCGGAAGATTATATCACCACTCAAAGCGACAGCTTCGCCGCCGCACAGTCGGTCGACTAAGACACAGGAGACTACATCATGAGCACCTTTATTCTGGCTTTTATTCTGCTGGGTCTGGTCATGCTGGGCATGAGCCTCGGGGTTATGCTGATGGGCAAAACCATCAAGGGCAGCTGTGGCGGTCTTAACGCGATCTCGGGCGCTGACAAATGTGTGGTGTGTTCCAAAGATGTGGACCCCAACAGCCCTCTCAAAGACAAGCTGATGTGCAAACGCCAGCGCGAAATGCTGGAACGCATGCAGGCCGAAGGCTAAGAACCCACGGTTTTGGACATGGTTTGATCAGGCGGCTTCGGGGCCGCCTTTTTGCTGTTCAACGGCCT
Organism: Shimia thalassica; assembly: GCF_001458215.1. GTDB lineage: Bacteria > Pseudomonadota > Alphaproteobacteria > Rhodobacterales > Rhodobacteraceae > Shimia > Shimia thalassica. The sequence continues at coordinate 208,263 of NZ_CYTW01000005.1, forward strand.
TTGGGCGACCAGAAGGCGACGATATAAGATGTGCCCGGCGTGCCCGAGGGGAAGCGGGATTTGACCGACTTGCGCAACAGGTCAACCTCATTTGATCCGGCCGCGAACCACAGGAAATGGTCTGGGCTTCGGGCCTGACAGTCGCGCGCCGCATCCGACAGCGCGCCTTCTGCCAAGGGCACCCATTCAACGACGAAACCGGCATGGTCCGGCATCGGATAGGTCGCTCGTGTCTGGACATCACCTTTGAGGAAAACGCGCCCTTTTGCCTCTGCTGGCAAGCTTTCCAAAAAACGCGCCACGGCGGGCAATCCGGTTTCATCTGCGAACAGGTTGAGGTTCAGCGCATCGGGAATGCCGCCACCAGAAGGCCCTGTGAAAAACACCACATCGTCCCGTTGGGCATGTTCTGCCCAGTGCTCTGTCCGGCTTGCCACGTGACGAAACACATCAAAGGTCAAAAGACCCTGCGGCCTGTCCAGTGCACGCACGGTATAAACAGGGCGATGCGGTGCCTGATCACCTGTGGGCCATGTCAGTACGCCGTTTTGGGCCACTGTTGGCAAGGTGAGTGGCGCCTCTGCGGTCGGGGGCAGGAACAGACGAAAATGAATGGATGTATCGGAAAACGCTTCAAGCGTTTCACATCGAACCAACACACGCAGAAAGGTGCTCCCAAGTGACGTGACTGACACCACTTGGGCGCGGTGCAGGGTCGGTGGCTGGCGGGCTGTATCAGGCGCGTCAGACCAGCATAGCGCCTCTGCGGCTTTGGTCGACATAGCAGCGATCAATTGCACGACGCTTTCGCGCAATTCCTGAAGGTTTTGGGCGGTTTCGGATGCGATCTGTAGGCGCACACCGGTTTGGGACGCGGCAATGCAGATACCGCCTGAAACCGTCAGAACAGTTATGGTGCGTGGCTGGTGTTGCTCTTTCACGGCCAGATCAAACGATCCGGCCAGTTCCAGAAGCTTTAAACGCACCGCGTCAAACGGCACATCGATAACACCCGATTGCGCAGAAAACGGAAGGTCGTGCAGAGCGGTCATGCCCAAACGCGGGTGCGCCTAGAACCCGTGCATCCGCTTGGCCCATTGATAGGCCACAACAAAACCCTTCATGCGTGGCAAAAGGAACAAAGACGCGGCAATCGTCAGCGCCCCCATGCCCAAGGCCAGCTCAAGAGGTTCGGGCCGGAACTTTACAAACACAAAGTGCAAAGCAAAGCCAAGGATGTGACCGACCAACAAAATCGTCAGATACGCCGGACCATCGTCGGCCCGCTGATGTGACAGGTCTTCGCCGCATTCCGAGCAGGAATCATTCACTTTGAGGTAGCTGTGCAGCAATTTGCCCTCACCGCAGTTGGGGCATTTCAAACGCAGGCCCTTGGCAATAGCGGGTCCCAAAGGACGCTCGAGCGGTGGTGCAAACATGTCAGTCATGGAAACCTCCAAAGGATCACTCATTGCGGGTTAGACCGATTCCAAAGTGATTGCAATCTAGGCGATACGCCGTGCGCTGCGATGACGCGTGACCCAAAGGCCATCTGACGTTTCGTCCAACATCGCAATTCTGGTCCATGCGGGCTGTGCGGGCGACCTGTGCGCATTTATGCTGCCAGAACCAAATCCAGAGTTCAGTGAAACATGTACCAGCATCCAGAACCCGACTATTTGCCCCCGCGTTTTCTGCGGCCTGCCTTTGTGCAAACGGTTTTGGCAGGCCTGCCTTTGCGCAAACGCGGCACCAGCGCGATGGAGGAGGTGGCACAGCCCCTGATGCTGGATTGTGGGGATGGCATTCGAACCACCGCCATGCTTTCAGAGAACCCGCAAGGCCGTGGCACGGTGTTGGTGGTGCATGGGTGGCTGGGGCATGTCGACTCGACCTATGTGGTGTCGTCGTCACGTTTCCTGTTCGAGCAGGGCTTTTCGGTGATGCGCATCAACCTGTTGGATCACGGCGACACGCTGCATCTGAACGAAGGCTTCTTTCATGCCGCACATTTTGTCGAAGTGTTTAATGCGATTGCGCATGCGGCACGGCTGGCGCCGCATGGACCCGTGTCTTTGATGGGCTTTTCACTGGGGGGCAACTTTGCCCTGCGTGTGGCGCGCCATCTGAAAGACCACCCGATTTCCGAACTGTCGCGCATTTTTGCCATCAGCCCGGTCATCAATCCCGGCGTTGTGGGCAAGAAAATCGATGCCGATCCTCTTATCCGTCGCTATTTCCGTCGCAAGCTGCACCGGACGTTTCGCACCAAAGAGGCGGCCTTTCCGGATCTCTATGATGTGGCCCCAATGGTGGCACAGCCGACGATCACCGGCGCCACAGAGGTCTTTATGCAGCATTACAGCGAATACCCCGATGCGGCGACCTACTTCGCAGACTATGCGGTTGGGCTGGGGGATCTGGTCGGGTGCCCCGTTCCGGTCACCGCGATCGGGTCTGTTGATGACCCAATCGTGCCGGGCGAAGAGTTGGGCACGCTGGTCAAGGATCAGAACCTCGAGATCATCATGACCAACCATGGCGGCCACAACGGTTTCTTCCAAACGCTGATGGGGCCAACCTACTATGACGATCTGGTGCTGCGCCGATTGACGGTTTGACCCGCACCGCGCGGTTTTTCCGAGGAAACGTGTGCGACGATGCCCGATGCCCCGTCGCGCACATCCGGTGCCTTACTTCTGCTTTGCCAAACGCATGACCGTCACGCCGTTTTTGTTGGTCAGCGCAAGGCTCTCTTCGTTCATCACATAACCGGTGACTTTTTCCAGCTCTTTCAGAACGGTTTTCTCGAGCTTGTCGTAAGGGGCAGGGCAGGCCATCAATGTTCCGGCCATGGGGCCTTTAAAGCTCATGGTCTCGGGGCCGACCTCGACGGGGCCACGGAACCTGTTGCAGCCAGCATAGACGCCTACGCCGCCTTCGGCAAAGGTCACGACGGGTTTGATATCCGACACCAGCATCCGGCCTCCCAGTTCAAAGGCTTCCCATGTTGTTCCGTCAAAGTCCGGGGTTTCCTTGGCGGGCGTTGAGACTTTCTGCATGACCACCTCGACTGTGTTGCCATTGCCTTGCGTCAGAACAGGATGTGCCGATGTGTTTCGAAACAAGAGTTTGCCTTTGAAGGTCACGGAAGCTTCGATGTTATAGCGCATCCGCTCGTCAATCAGGGTCGCATCATAGGTCAGCTCAAACGGCTGTGGCACCCGTTTGAGCGACATACGCTGGGACGACATTGTGATCGCAGGCGCATCCGCACGCGACACATCAACCAGTTTGACCTCAAGTACCGAGCCGGGAATGACAGCCATACGCTCAAGATATGTTGCCGTGCCCGAAACGGTGTCAGCGGCGGCATAACTGGCCGCACCAACAACCCCGCAGGTTGCAAGGGCAGCGGACGCAAGAAACGATTTCAACATACGGAACAATCCTTTTGTGTAATGTGCGGTGTCATCCAGACGAGGCCTAGTTTCCGGTAGGCGGTGCGATCAACAAATCGGTCGGGGGCTCGCGTACCAGTTCGGCGGCAAATCCACCGATCCGGTGCAAAAACAACCCCGAGCGGGTATGCGCGCCAATGGCCAGCATATCTGGTTTTGTATCCGCAACAGTCTGCATCAAGATACCGCGCAAACCACCTGTGACGATGGTGTGTTCAAAGTTGTCGTTCTCGGAGGGAACGGTTTCCAACCACTTCGCGGCCTCTGCTTCGGCCTCTTGGCGGACGGCTTTCGCCATTTCAGAGTCCGTATCCCCACCTGTAAGACCGGCATAGGGCACATGCAGCGCGTGAATGGCTTTGACCTCGGCCTCAGGCGCAAGGGTCAGCGCCGCATCAACCACTGTCGCACAGGCCCTGGAATAGCTCACAAGACCCAGCACCGAGGTATAGTCGTGGTCGGCTGATTCCTTGACCAGCAAAACCGGAACGGTGCTGGCTGTCACAATGCGCTCCATCGTTGTTTCACGCAAACTATCCAGGAATGTGCGGGGACGGTGCAGACCGAGAACAACCAGATCCGCCTCTTTCGCGACCACAAACTGGGTCAGCGCTTCGGTGATATCACCCGAGGTTACCGTAACATCATAAGAGGCACCGGTGTTCAGCGCGTCAATCTGAACGGGCAGACGTTCTTCAATCGAAAGCCGCAAAGGACGGGCCAGATCATCTGGCATTGCGGCATCCACAATCGAAATCACATGCAGTTGGATGTCATGTTGCTTGGCCAGCAAAAGCGCACGGTGCATCGCGCGATCTGAACGTTCAGAGAGGTCGGTCGCCACTACTATTGATTTCATTTCAAAACCCTTTCCCACTAATCAAGCGGTTTGCTCATCCTCAAAGATATGTCATCCGCCGCGATATAAAATCCCTTTTTGAAGATTTATGTTCTTTCGTCGGCGCTCTCTTGCCAAGGGGCCGCGTAACTCCCAGTATCGCCTCACTTGTTTCGGAGCAAAGACGTGTTCAATCTCTATGCCACCATTTGGCGCGTCAGCGGCCGCCAGCAGATTCTCCTGATCCTGATCTCGATGGCCATCGCCGCACTGGCAGCGGTGCCATTGAACTTTCAAAAGGACATCATTAACGGACTGACCGAAAGCAGCATCGACAAAACCGGGCTGCTTTGGATGTGTGTCTGGATGATGGGCGCGATCTTGTTGTCGCTCACATTGAAATGGGTGTCGGGCTATCTTTCGAACCTTCTGGGCGAAGACGTCATTCGGCGCATCCGGAACCGTATCATTATCGGCTTTGGCGCCCATCCCGACCCCGACGGGGCCGGTGCCGTGGCGACGATGGTCTCGGCCGAGGCCGAAGACCTTGGCAAGTTCACGGGCAGTGCGTTTTCCGAACCCGTGATGCAGTTGGGCACCTTGATCAGCGTGATTGGCTTTATTGTTGCGACACAGCCGGGTCTGGGTCTGATTGCACTGTTCATGATTGTCCCGCAGGTGATCGTGGTGCTTTATACGCAGCGCAGGGTAAACATGCTTATCTCGGAACGCGTTCATGTGCTGCGCCGCGCCACCGCCGAGATTTCCGCGGACACCATCGCAAAGGTCTCTGATGAAATAGGCGCCGAGTTTGACCGCATTTATGAAACGCGCAAATCGTTGTTCAAATGGAAGCTGTCGACCAAGTTCGTGCTGAGCAGTGTCAACGGGGCAGGGACCGTTTCGGTGCTTTTGCTGGGTGGAGGCCTTGTTCTGGTTGGTGAAACGGATGTGGGCACCGTGGTTGCGGCCACGATGGGTCTTGGCCGTCTTCAGGCCCCGACGGCGTTCCTGATTGCCTTTTACAGACAGGTCAGCGCGACACGGGTCAAATTCGAGCTTTTGCGCGATGCGGCCGGTGTTGTCCCAAAGTAAGCCAATCCGCGACCCAGATGATCTGCGCGCGCCGATCTGTTTCCACGGTGGTGGGGACGGAGCGAAAGACCCGCCATTGCAACCTTTGAGACGGATCTACCCGATCCCGCCGACTTGCAGTTTTTTGCCAAGTCGTGCCACCTACCGGCAAGACTATCCAAATTCCCAGAGGTGCCAATCTGTCGTGGCCCCCTGAAATCGCAGCGAGGTGATCCATGGCCGACACAACCAAAAACAAAGTGAACATTTTGTTCATCATGTACGACCAGCTGCGGTTTGATTATCTGAGCTGCGCCGGTCATCCGCATTTACACACGCCCAACTTTGATCGGGTGGCGGGAATGGGTGTCAGGTTTACCAACGCCTATGTGCAGTCCCCCATCTGCGGGGCCTCGCGGATGAGCTTTTATACAGGGCGCTACACCTCTAGCCACGGGGCGCAATGGAACGGGTTCCCCCTGCGTGTTGGCGAACATACCATGGGCGACCACCTGCGGCGCGAAGGGATGGACTGTTGGCTACTGGGCAAGACCCACATGAAGGCCGACGCTGACGGGATTGCACGTTTGGGGCTTAGTCCCGACAGCGAAATCGGCGCCAGACAGGCCGAATGTGGCTTTGATTCATGGATTCGCGATGATGGTTTGTGGGCCGAAGGGCCGGACGGATTCTATGACGAAAAACGGTCGCCCTATAATGAATACCTCAAATCCAAGGGCTATCCTTCGGAAAACCCGTGGGCGGATTTTGCCAATGCGGGAATCGACGAAAACGGGGACGTCGCCTCGGGGTGGATGTTCGCCAATGCGGACAAACCCGCCAACATCCGCGAAAAAGACAGCGAAACACCGTGGCTGACCCAAAAGACAATTGAATTCATCGAACAGGCCCGTGCACCGTGGTGCGCTCACGTCAGTTTTATCAAACCGCATTGGCCCTATATCGTGCCCGCGCCCTATCACGCCATTTATGGCACCAACCATGTGCCACAGCCCACGCGCCACGAGGTCGAGCAAGACAGCCCCCATCCGGTGTTCGGTGCCTATATGGGTAACAAGATTGCGCAGGCCTTCCAGCGGGAGGATGTCCGGCAAAAGGTGATCCCCGCCTATATGGGTCTGATCAAACAATGTGATGACCAGCTTGGCGTTCTTCTCGAATATCTGGAAACCAGCGGACGCATGGACAATACGATGATTGTGTTGACCTCGGATCATGGCGATTATCTGGGCGATCATTGGCTTGGTGAAAAGGATCTGTTTCACGAACCCAGCGTGAAGGTGCCCATGATCATCTACGATCCCCGCCCCGAGGCGGATGCAACGCGCGGCACCACATGCGATGCCTTGGTGGAATCAATTGATCTGGCCGCGACCTTTGTCGAGGTGGCCGGCGGCAAGGTGCCTGACCACATTATCGAGGGGCGGTCTTTGCTGCCTTGGCTGCGCGGAGAAACCCCGGACTGGCGCGAATTCGCGATCAGTGAATACGACTACTCCGCGACGCCCCAATGCGTCAAACTTGGGCTGGAACCCCGCGACGCACGCCTGTTCATGGTGTTCGATGGCCGGTACAAACTGATGCATGCCGAAGGCGGATTTCGCCCGATGCTGTTTGACCTGCAAGAAGACCCCGAAGAGTTTCACGATCTGGCCAAGGGCGACGCCCACCAAGCTGAAATAGACAGGCTTTATGGCTATCTCGCACAGTGGGGCCGGCGTTTGGCACAGCGCGTGACCAAATCCGAAGAGGACATCAAGGCCATGCGCGGACGTTCGTTGCGCAAAGGGATTTTGCCGTTTCTTTACGATGGTTCGGAAATACCGGAAGAGCTGACCGAAAACTATCGCGGTCCCGCCCCGAAATCCTATCTCGACACCTAGGCACATCTGGCTCTGCAGTTTTGGTGTGAAACTCAAGTCCCCGCTTTGGTGTCACGCCAGCGGGGAGGATAACACCCGCACCGCCAAAAATGGCGCGGACAGCGTAAGGTCCTGACAACTTTGTGGATTTTGCGATGTTCGGGAAAAGTGGCAGCCCGTAGGGGAATCGAACCCCTCTTTCCAGGTTGAAAACCTGGCGTCCTAACCGATAGACGAACGGGCCACTTGAACCAAAAGTTCAGGGGTTTCCGAGTATGGAAACAGCTTCGGTGGCAGCCCGTAGGGGAATCGAACCCCTCTTTCCAGGTTGAAAACCTGGCGTCCTAACCGATAGACGAACGGGCCATTCCGAAGCGTGAGGCGGTATTTATGCAAAGCGCTTGATGTGCGCAAGCAGAAATTTCAGAGTCTTGAAAAATAATTGCGGGCGCTTCCCGCAGGGCCCGTCAGGGCGCATAAAACACGGTGTTTCCTAGGCCGGAGCAGCATCTTCCAGACGCAGCTGAACATTGCGGCGGCCGCCCCATTCGTTGATTTCCAGACGACCGGCAAGGTGGAACCGTGCGCCATTGTGATTCTGCAGGGCAGGACCCAGCGCTGTATCAAAAGCCCCGAAACAAATGGAATCGATGCGCACGCCCAAACCGTCTCCGAATGTCATCTTGAGGTGGCTGTCCCCGATGCGTTTTGCAAACAGGATTTCAACGTCCGGAAATACGAAACGCGGGGCAGGGGCACCCGCACCAAAAGGACCCGCCTTTTCGATATCCTCGATCAGCTCGATCCGCGCCGCCGTCGGCATCAGCATACCGTCCAGTTTCAAATCGGCAGGGCCACCCTGTCCGGCCCCCTGTTTTTCCAGAAGCTCGCTCAGGCGCGCCATAGCCGGTTCGAGCATATCTCGTGCAACCGTCAGACCGGCGGCCATCTTGTGCCCCCCGCCCTTGATCAGCAGACCCTCGGCCGCCAGTTTCTGGATCGAGGCCCCAAGGTCTACGCCCGAAACAGAACGCCCCGAGCCTTTGCCTTCCGCGTCATCCAGCCCGATCACGACCGCAGGACGGTTTGTCGCCTCTTTGAGACGGCTTGCGACAATGCCGACAACACCGGGATGCCAGCCTTCACCAGCGGCCCAGACCAACGGCGCGTCAAGACCGCGTTCTTCGGCCTGATCAAGGGCTGCGGCACGCACCGAGGCTTCGATATCGCGCCGTTCGGTGTTCAGGGCATCCAGACGTTCGGCCAAGGCTGCGGCCTCGTGTGGGTTGTCCGTGGCCAAAAGCCGTGCACCCAGATCGGCCTGACCGATGCGTCCTCCGGCGTTGACACGTGGCCCCAGCAGAAACCCCAGATGATAGGTGTTGGGGGCGGTCTCCATGCGCGAGACATCCGACAGCGCCACAATGCCAACCCGTTCCCGTCGGGCCATCACCTTGAGCCCCTGTCGCACCAAGGCGCGGTTCACACCGATCAGGGGCGCAACATCGGCAACAGTGCCAAGGGCCACGAGATCCAGCATGGCCATGAGGTCTGGTCCCTTGGCGCCGGAGTCGCGCATCTGACGGTTCACTTCAACCAGCATCAGGAAAACAACCGCCGCCGCACAAAGGTGCGCGAGGTCGCCGGTCTCGTCCTGCCGGTTGGGGTTCACCACGGCCAAGGCCGGTGGCAGGGTTTCCCCACCAAGGTGGTGATCCAGCACCAGCACATCAGCCCCTTTTGCGGCCGCGATTGGCCCATGGGACAGAATTCCGCAATCGACACAGACAATCAGGTCATGCGCTTGTGCCAAAGCTTCCATCGCGGCTTCGTTCGGGCCATAGCCCTCGTCGATGCGATCCGGAATATAGAGCGTCGACGCAACGCCCATCTGGCGCAGCCACGTCATCAACTGGGCCGCAGAGGTGCCACCATCCACATCGTAATCGGCAAAAATCGCAATCCGCTCGCGGTTCCTGACGGCCTGAAGGAAACGGGTGGCGGCCTTTTCCATATCTTTCAGGGATCGCGGGTCGGGCAGCAGATCCGCCAGCTTCGGGTCCAGAAACGAGGCGGCGTTCATTGCATCCACGCCACGGCGCGCCAGAACCTGACACAATGCCGGGGGCAGGGTGGTGTCCTGCGCCAAGAGTTCCGCTGCGCGGTTGGTCTCGATTGAGGGCCCCACCCAGCGCCGTCCGCTGAGCGAGGTTGAAACATCCAGATAGTCGCTCATGTCAGGGCCTCGAGTATCGCGTCTGTGCTATCAGCGCGGCAAAATTCGCCATGAAGCATCGAGACTTCTGCGCGGTGAATGTCATCAGCAGTCATTTTGGGTGCCCCGTCGCTCCAGCTGTTGTCGGCGTGGGTCTCGAATGCGGCACAGGCATCATGCGCCAGCCATGTATCAAACCCGAGGTTGGCCGCCATGCGCACAGAGGTCGAAATACACTGAGGTGTCGACAGCCCCGCAATCACCACACCCGTCACGCCGGCCTTGCGCAGATCACTTTCTAACGCGGTGCCGATGAAGGCAGAGTTGGTCTGTTTGGAATACACAGGTTCACCGTCGCGCGGCGCCACGATCGCCTTGATCTTCGTGCCGCCGTTGTCGGGATGCAGTGGCGAGGTGGCGCGCGTAGACAGGTGATACACATGAAAAAGCGGCGCGCCTGCGTCCCGAAACCGGGACAAAAGGCGCGCCGCATTATGTTCAGCGTCCGGATTGTTACGCGCGCCCCAAAGGGGACTGTCCATCCCTTCCTGAATATCAATCAGGATGAGAGCGCGCGACACGGATTATTCCACCGGAGTGCGGTATACGATACGACGCACCGAACCGGTTTTCGAACGCATGATCAGTGTTTCTGTTGTGACCCAGCCGGGCTCGGTCTTGATGCCTTCAACCAGCGACCCTTGGGTCACGCCGGTGGCGGCAAAGATCACGTCTTCGGTGACCATGTCGTCACGGCTGTAGATGCGGTCCAGATCGGTGATGCCTGCTTTTGCAGCACGGCCACGCTCGTCGTCGTTGCGGAACAACAGGCGCCCCCAGATTTGACCACCCATACATTTCAACGCCGATGCCGCCAGAACACCTTCGGGTGCCCCGCCAGAGCCCATATACATGTCGATGCCGGTGATTTCGGCTTCTGCACAGTGCATCACGCCTGCAACGTCACCGTCTGTGATCAGACGGATCGCCGCGCCGGTTGAACGGACTTCTGCAATCATGTCTTCGTGGCGTGGACGCTCGAGAATACAAACCGTGATGTCAGACGCGTCACAGCCTTTGGCTTTGGCCAGCGCTTCAACACGTTCTTTCGGGCTCATGTCCAGCGATACGACGTCTTTTTCAAAGCCCGGGCCGATGGCCAGCTTGTCCATGTATACGTCAGGTGCGTGAAGCATCGACCCACGAGGACCCATCGAGATAACGGTCAGGGCGTTGGGCATATCTTTTGCGGTCAGGGTTGTGCCTTCCAGCGGGTCCAGCGCGATGTCAACGCCGGGGCCGTTTCCGGTGCCAACTTCTTCGCCGATGAACAGCATTGGCGCTTCGTCGCGCTCGCCTTCGCCGATAACAACGACACCAGCAATATCAAGCAGGTTCAGCTGGTCGCGCATGGCGTTGACCGCTGCTTGGTCTGCGGCTTTTTCGTCGCCACGGCCAACAAGCTTGGCCGAGGCCAATGCGGCTTGCTCGGCAACACGGGCGAGGCCCAACGACAACATTCGATCCTGAAATTCAGCTTTGGTCGACATGAAAACAATCCTTGAAGATAGGTATTTTGACAAAAGGGTTTAGACGCCTGCGCCCTTGGGCACAAGCATCAAAGGCGGTTTCGCACGAGGGCCTGTAACAACAGACCCACCATTAGCCCATTCAGAAGGTGCCACATGAAGTGAGTGCCTAATGGGAGAGCGCTACAATAAGAGATGTCGATGGTGCGAAATGTCAAAGACGCACCAAAGACCAAAGTCGCCGCAATCGCCCATGGCGCCATCGGGTGATGCCTGCGCCACGTGATGATTGAAAAGACCACAAGGGCGATGAGGGCCGGTGCGTATTGAAGCGACCCATTGAATGGCGAATGCGAATGGCCGTGGGCATGTGATGCGTCGGCCTCGGGGGATCCCGACGCCAGAAACCAGACCACCAGAACGGCGCCGACGATGGCGGCAATCCGCAGAATGCGCCCCGGAGCAACGCCCCCGATCAGATGGATCGAGACCAAAACGTAAAGCGCGACAAACGACCAGATCGGGATTACATCCGCAAGTTCGGTCCAGCTGTTTGCAAAGGTGTGAAACAGGAAGGACCCCACACCGATCAGCGCCGCCAAAACGATCAGGACATGGATTGCCAGCGGAACAGGCGGGTTTTTGCGGGCTTCGACCCATGCCCAGAGCGCGGCAAGCGGAAAGGCAATATTCGAGATCGCATTGATAGGCTCGTTCCAGAACCCCGGCGCCGTGCGCTCACAATACAAGTCGATATAGGTTGCATAATCCATTTTAACTCAATCACTTATAAAAAAGGCGCGCCGCATGTCTGCGCCGCGCCTATCACGTCAATATGTCTGTCTTGCGACGGGTCTCACACGGTTTCGATGCGCAGGGCGACCGGCTGGTTGGCCATCACACCCGTTTCGGTCATGGCATCAACGGCCGCGTCCAATGCGGCGCGTGTGGTTTTATGCGTCACGATCAGGACCGGCGCATTGGTGTCGTTGTGGCGGGTCTGGCGCATCCGGTCGATGCTGATGCCGTTGTCGCCCAACACGGTCGCAACCTTGGCCAAAGAACCGGGACGGTCCTGCAATGTCAGGTGCAGATAATAAGGGGCAGGCGAATTGGATTGCGCCACCTTGGCCTTCTCGAGAGAGGCCGCAGGCACGCCAAAGGTCGTGATGCGCAGGCCACGCGCGATATCGCAGACATCGCCCATTACGGCACTCGCCGTCGGGCCTTCACCAGCACCGGGGCCGCGCAAGACAACCTGCTCAACCGCGTCGCCTTCGATCACCACCATATTGGTGCCACCCTTCAGTTGACCTAACGGGCTGTCGGCGGGCACAAGACAGGGCGACATGCGCTGCTCCAGACCACGGCCTGTTATTTGGGCAACGCCCAGCAGCTTGATTTTATATCCAAGATCTGCGGCCTGATGGATGTCCTCGATGGAAATACGCTGGATGCCTTCCAACTCGACCCCGTCGAAATCGACCTGTGTGCCAAAGGCGATCGATGACAACAGCGACAGCTTGTGACCGGCATCGATGCCACCCACGTCGAGATTCGGATCGGCTTCGAGATACCCAAGAGCGTCGGCCTCGGCGAAAACCTCTTCATAAGGCAGACCGGAATCCTGCATCCGTGTCAGGATATAGTTGCAGGTGCCGTTCATCACGCCCATGACGCGGGTGATTTCGTTGCCAGCCAGACCTTCAGTCAGGGACTTGATTACAGGGATGCCACCGGCAACCGCCGCTTCAAACCGGATCACGCATCCTTTAGCTTCTGCGGCTTCCGCCAATGCCTGTCCGTGATGGGCAAGCAGGGCTTTGTTTGCTGTGACAACATCCTTGCCAGTTGCGATGGCGGCCTCGATCGAATCTTTGGCAGGGCCGTCGTGCCCGCCCATCAGTTCGACAAAAACGTCAACATCATCGCGTTTGGCCAAGGCCACCGGATCATCTTCCCAGGCAAAGTCGCTCAGGTTCACGCCGCGGTCTTTGTCACGCGAGCGGGCCGAGACGGCCGTGATAACCACGGGGCGACCTGTGCGCGTGGCCAGAAGATTTGCCTTCTGACGAACAATTTTCACAACGCCGACACCAACAGTGCCCAATCCGGCGATACCCAGACGCAGGGGGGTGGTCATCATGCTCTCCTTTACATGTGTTTCTGATTTGCCGTTTACCCTCTTGCCCCAAAGGGTGCAATGCAGCATGCGACGCCGCGCGACGCATTCCGCAGAAATAGCGATTTCGCGGGCCTGTCTGCGCGGTTTCTACTCGATGGGGCGGGTGCGCAATTCATTGGCGCGACGGTTCAGGCGATCAACCCGTGCAATCAGTTGATCGTCGCTGTTCTCGTCCAGACGGGCCGCATCTTCGATCAGAATGTCGTCCACGGGAATCAGATCGGGAAAGGGGGCGCGTTTGGCACTGTCACTGACCGCTTGAGCCACGTCTGGAAATTCCGCGCAAGCGGCAAGGAAGGACAAAACTGTCAGGGTCAAAAGAGGGCGCATGATAGGACCTGAGCTTGCAGTTCCCGCTTTTTGCCTCAACCAGCATAAGAGAGCAAGCAGGGCTTTCAACTGAACGTGTGTTCAGTTAACCTGAATGTATGGCAAGAACTGCAGGGTCACATTCCGATATCACAGGACCGCGTGTGCGCGAAGCCGCGCTGTCGTTGTTTTCGCGCCATGGCTATGCCGCCGTATCGATGCGCCAGATTGCAAAAGAGGTCGGCGTTCAGGCCGGTGCCCTTTACAATTATACGCCGGACAAACAGACCTTGCTGTTCGAACTGATGCGCAGCCACATGGACGACCTGTTGTCGGCCCGCGCCGCAACCGGCGACAGCGGACAGGATGCCATGGCGCGCCTCGAGGCGTTTACACGGTTTCACATCCACTTTCACTCGCAACGCCCCGATGAGGTCTTCATCGCCTATATGGAATTGCGCAATCTGACGCCCGAGAATTTCGAAGTCATCGAAGGTCTGCGCAGGCAATATGAAAACGGGCTGGAAGACATCCTGAGCGCGGGTCAGAGCGACGGCGTGTTTGCGGTCTCTGATACCAAGATTGCAGCCATGGCCGTGATTGCCATGCTGACGGGCGTCAATACGTGGTTTCAGGAAGGCGGACGCCTGTCTCTGGAAGAGGTCGAGCAGATCTACTGGGATATGGTGCGCAAATCTGTCGCCGCTAACCCCTAGCGGCGACGCAAGTTTTTTACAGTGCGGTGCGCAACCGCCCTACATTCCGCTTTCGCGAATAAACGTATCGTTGCGCAGATCGCGAAAGGCCTGGCGCAATTCTTCTTGGGTGTTCATGACAATCGGGCCATGCCATGCCACGGGTTCCCGAATGGGGGCGCCTGAAATCAACAAAAAGCGCACGCCTTGTTCACCTGCCTGAACCGTGACCTCGTCGCCCGTGCCAAACCGCACCAGCGTCCGGTCGCCGGACATGTCGCGAATATGCACTTCTTCTCCGCCCACTTCTTTTTCCAGCAGGATTCCGGTTGGGGTTGACGCATCCGCAAAAGCGGCATCACCTTCAAAGATATAGGCAAAGGCCTGACGATAGGTGTCCACCGGCAGGGTCTTTTTGACGCCCGGAGGGATGGAAATATCAAGGTATTGCGGGTCTGCGGCAATACCGTCCACAGGACCGCGCTTGCCCCAGAAATTGCCCACAACAATGCGCACCTTTGTGCCGTCATCATCGATAATTTCCGGAATCTCGCGGGCCTCGACATCCTGATAGCGGGGCGAGGTCATCTTCAAATCGGACGGCAAATTCGCCCAAAGCTGAAACCCGTGGTTCACGCCGGCCCTGTCGGGGGCTGGCATTTCCTGATGTAGAATGCCCGATCCTGCCGTCATCCACTGGACGTCTCCGGCCCCCAGTGTGCCGGTGTTGCCAAGGCTGTCTTGATGCTCGACCGATCCCGACAAGACATAGGTGATGGTTTCAATCCCGCGGTGGGGGTGCCATGGAAACCCCGCCTGATACTGGGCCGGGTCGTCATTGCGGAAATGATCCATCATCAGGAACGGGTCCAGTTCGGACGGATCTTGAAAACCGAAAGCACGGTGCAAATGCACGCCTGCACCTTCGATAACAGGTTGGGCGGCGCGCGTTTCGAGAACAGGTCTGATTGACATGATGCATCTCCTTTTCGTCCTACAAACTAGGTTCTGCACAACACTGCGGCAACTCTGACAGTTCGAACGCGAACTGTGCAAATTTGCACCAAGGCGACGTGACGGCAAAATCCCAAATACCATTTCCAAAAATGGACCGGCCCAGCATAGGGTAGGGGCAATTGAACCAACTAATCCGCTGGGGAGGGCAGAATTTGCTAGGTTCCATGATGATGCGTCCGTTGAAAGTATCGGACATTTTAACGTTTGCCGCAGAAGTACATCCAACTGCCGAGCTTGTCTCGGTGCGCACCGAAGGTGACATTCACCGGACCACCTATGCCGACACCGCCAAGCGGGTTGCGCAGCTTGCCCACGGGCTCAAGGCGCAGGGCGCAGAGGTCGGAGACCGCATCGCGACGTTGGCGTGGAACGGATACCGCCACTTCGAGTTGTATTACGCGATTTCCGGCATCGGTAGCGTCTGCCACACGATCAACCCGCGCCTTTCGGCCGAGCAGATGACCTATATCATCACCCACGCCGAAGACACGATGCTGTTCGTTGATACCACCTTTGTGCCCTTGGTGGCCGCGTTGCGCGCACGGTGGCCCGACACCCTCAAAGTGGTGGTTATGACCGACAGGGCGCATATGCCCGAAGGCGACTATTTGTGCTACGAAGACCTGCTCGACGGGCAATCGGACCATTATGACTGGCCCGATTTCTCCGAAGAAACCGCCGCGGGGCTGTGCTATACGTCCGGCACAACCGGCAATCCGAAGGGAACGCTTTACACCCATCGCTCGACCGTGCTGCATGCCATGATGGTGGGCATTTCCCTGCCAGCGGCGCTCAAACCCGGTAAGAAAATCCTGCCTGTTGTGCCCTTGTTCCATGTGAACGCATGGGGGCTGCCTTATGCAGCGCCTCTGACCGGGGCCTCTCTGGTCTTTCCGGGCGGCGCGCTGGACGGGGAAAGCCTTTTCAAACTGATGGATGAGGAAAAGGTCTTCTCTGCATGGGGTGTTCCAACGGTCTGGCTCGGGCTTCAGGGCGAGATTGCCAAACAGGGTCGCGTGCCCGAAGGCTTTGGCGACATGGTTGTCGGCGGCTCTGCGGCACCTGCCAGCATGATCCAGTATTTCGAGGAAAACGGCGTCAATGTCTGCCACGCATGGGGCATGACCGAGATGAGCCCCGTGGGCACCCAAGGCAACTTGCCCGAGCATCTGGATCACCTGACCTTGGCCGAAAAGGTGGCCATCAAAGGCAAACAGGGGCGTCGGGTGTTCGGCGTCGACCTCAAAATCGTGGACGAAGATGGCGTGCGTTTGCCCCATGATGGTGTCGCCGCCGGTGAACTGTTCGTGCGCGGCAATGCGATCTCGTCTGGGTATTTCAAGAACGACGCTGCCAACGCCGAGGCCTTTGATGCCGAAGGCTGGTTTGGCACGGGGGATGTCGCCACAATCGACACCCACGGCTATCTGACCATCACGGATCGTGCCAAGGACCTTATCAAATCGGGCGGAGAATGGATCAGCTCTCTGGATCTTGAAAATACGGTCATGGCACACCCCCAAGTGGGCAATTGCGCCGTGATCGCCGTGCCCCATCCCAAATGGGACGAACGCCCGCTTCTCGTGGTGGTGCCCACACCGGATGGCAAGCCGGAAGAGGCCGCGCTGATGGCGCTTCTGGAAGAGCATTTCGCCAAATGGCAGCTGCCGGATGACATCGTGTTTGTCGAAGAGTTGCCGATGACGGCAACGGGCAAAGTGTCCAAGCTGACCCTGCGCAAGCAATTTGCGGATCACACCCTGCCTACCATTTAAGGCGGTGATGCCTCGCGAACCGGATTGAGCGCCACGGCGCTCAATCTGTCGTTTCAGGGGAAGGCCCTTCAAAACCGGACCTGTTTTTGCAAGTGACGCAATGTCGTGTTTATGAAGCCTTGCGTTGCGCTTCGAATGACATACCGTCGGGTATGTGGCAGCGAAGAGGAGAAGCGCATGTCTGGCGATAGTCATTTGCCGAAGGCCCTGCAGGGGTTGAGAATCCCTGCTGTGGCGTCACCCCTGTTTATCATTTCCGTGCCGGCGCTGGTGATTGCCCAGTGCAAGGCTGGCGTGATCGGGAGTTTTCCGGCGTTGAATGCCCGCGAGGCCGAGGGCGAGTCCCCTCTGCTAGACGCATGGCTGAAAGAGATCACCGAAGAGCTGGACCGTCACAATCAGGAAAACCCTGACAAACCCGCCGCGCCATTTGCGGTGAACCAGATCGTGCACCGATCGAACACGCGTCTCGAGCGGGATCTCGAAATCTGCGTGAACTGGAAGGTCCCTGTCTGGATTACCTCGCTTGGGGCGCGCGTCGAAGTGAATGAAGCGGCGCACAGCTGTGGCGGCATCGCGCTTCATGACGTGATCAACAACAAGTTTGCCAAAAAGGCGATTGAAAAAGGGGCTGATGGTCTCATTGCCGTGGCCTCCGGTGCCGGCGGACATGCGGGGCCGCAATCGCCCTTGGCCCTGATCAGCGAAATACGTGAATGGTTCAACGGGCCGCTGTTGCTGTCCGGATCGATTGCCACGGGGGATTCCCTGTTGGCGGCTTTGGCGATGGGCGCGGATCTGGGCTATATCGGGTCGCCCTTTATTGCCACGGACGAGGCCAACGCAGATCAGGGTTACAAAGACATGATCGTCGACAGCAGCGCCGAAGACATCGTCTATTCTTCGCTCTTTACCGGTGTCTGGGGCAACTACCTCAAAGGCTCTGTTAAAAATGCAGGCATGGACCCCGACAATCTGCCCGATGGCGATGTGTCCACCATGAGCTTTGGCAGTGACCGCGAAAAGCCCAAAGCGTGGAAAACCATCTGGGGGTCGGGACAAGGCATCGGCGCGGTAAAGTCACAAGGCACCACAGAAGATCTGGTCTCGCGGATCGAGCGTGAATACCACGCCGCCTATGCACGTTTGCAGGATCGTATGGCAGTATGAGCCAGATGTTTCATCTTGTGCGCCATGCACAGGCGTCTTTCGGGGCGGCGGATTATGACAACCTGTCCCCTTTGGGTCATCGCCAGTCCGAGGCCTTGGGCAGCGCCCTGCGTCGTCAGGGCGTGCAGCCGGACAAAGTGTTTATCGGGGCGATGAAACGTCACCGCCAGACATGGGAGGGCATGGCCAAAGGCATGAACCTCGATGCTGATCCGGTGATTTTGCCGGGGTTGAACGAATTCGACTTCAAAGGTCTTCTGGATGCGCGGTTCGCCAAGGGCGGCGCGCCAGAGGGCATGCATGATGACCGCAGACAGCATTTTCGCACGCTGCGCGATACCGTGCTGATGTGGCAGAACGAGGAAATCGAAAATCCGCCCGAACGGTTTGCAGACTTTTCCGCCCGGGTGCGCGAGGCCCGCGAGGTGATTGCCGCAAGCGGGGCCAAAGTGCCCTTGGCGGTCTCGTCCGGTGGTGCGATTGGCCAGACTGTCGCCGAAATCACGGGCGGCCCAGCGGATCAGATGATCGCGCTGCAATTACAGGTCAGAAACTGTGCCGTGGCGCGGTTTGTTGTGTCGCGCAATGGCACATGGCTGCACGGGTTCAATGAAACCCCGCATATTCAGGCCGACAACGAAGCAGAAATGCTGACCTATAGCTGAGGGAGGAAGGCTTATGGACACCAGCACATTGGATGTCGACGCGGTGGCCGCATGGCTGTCGGAGAACCTTGACGGGTTTGAGGGGCCGATGACGGCCGAGAAATTCGCAGGCGGTCAATCAAACCCGACTTTCCTGCTCAAAACGCCTGCGCGTGAATACGTTTTGCGCCGCAAACCGCCGGGAGTCCTGCTCAAGTCCGCCCATGCCGTGGATCGCGAATTCCGCGTGCAACAGGCGCTGGCGGGCTCGGACGTGCCTGTCGCACGCATGCATGTCCTGTGCGAAGACGACGATGTGATCGGTTCGATGTTCTATGTGATGGACCGCGTGCAGGGCCGCAATTTCGACGATCCCCGCATTCCGGAACTCGACACCGCAGACCGTTCCGCGGTTTTTAACCAGATGAACAAGGTGCTGGCGGCGATCCATTCGGTGGATATCTCTGCCGTAGGCCTGTCGGACTACGGCCCCGAGGGCAACTATTTCGAACGTCAGGTCGGCCGCTGGACAAAACAGTATCGCGCCTCGGAAACTGAAACCGTGCCCGCGATGGACCAGTTGATCGACTGGCTGAATGCCAACATGCCCGAAGACGATGGCAAGCGGACACTGGTCCACGGTGATTTCCGCCTGGATAATCTGCTGTTTGACGCAAACGGCACGGATTGCGTGGCGGTACTGGATTGGGAACTTTCGACCATTGGCCATCCCTATGCGGATCTGGCAGCCGTGATCATGCAATGGCAAATGCCCCCCGGCGGTGCGGGACGCGGCCTTCAGGGGGTTGATCGCGCGGCGCTCGGTATCCCGTCGGATCGGGACTTTGTCGGCGCCTATTGCCACCGCATGGGGCTGCCCGGCATTGAAAAGTTCGGCTTCTACCTTGCGTTTTGTTTTTTCCGGATGGCGGCAATTATCCAGGGCGTGAAAAAACGCGGGCTGGAAGGAAATGCATCCGATCCGGAACGGGCGGCCAAAATGGGCACCTATGTGCCGCTCTTTGCTAATGCAGGTCTGGAGGCCTCGAAACATGGATAAACGCTATCAGGATCAGGTGGTAATGATCACCGGCGCGGCCAGCGGCTTTGGCAAGATGGCCGCCGAACGCTTTGCCGCAGAAGGGGCCAAACTCGCCCTTTCGGACATTTCCGAAGAGGCCCTTGGCGCGGTCGCCGATGCCCTGCGTGCCAATGGCACAACGGTTGTCACAGATGTGATGGATGTCTCCGACGAGGCGCAGGTCATGGCGCATGGCGCCCACATCAAAGAGGCGCTGGGCGCGATCCATGTGGGTATCAACAACGCGGGTATCGGACACAACCTTGCGCCGACGCATATGCTCACCACGGAAGAGTTCGACCGAAACTATGCGGTGAACACCCGTGGCGTCTTTCTGTGTATGAAGGTGCAACTGCCCTTTATGCTCGCCCAAGGCGGCGGCGCGATCCTGAATGTGTCGTCTGCGGCAGGTCTGACCGGCGCGTCGATGCTATCGGGATATGCGGCAGCGAAACATGCCGTTGTGGGGCTGACTCGTGCGGCGGCGGACGAATACGCCCGCAAGAAAATCCGCGTAAATGCCTTGTGCCCCGCGTTTACGATCACCCCGATGGTCGAGGAAATGGCCGAACAGGTCAGCTCTCGCGGCGGGATCAGCAGGGAACAGGCGCTTGGGTCGATCACGTCACGGATTCCCATGGGTCGCGTTGCCCAGCCCGAAGAAATCGTTCAGGCGATGCTGTGGGCCTGCGCTCCCGAAAACAGCTTTATGACAGGGCAGGCCATTGCGCTGGATGGCGGCCTGACCGCGATCTGAGGTTTGTGGCAAAAGTAACCAAAGCCCGGCTTTGCCCTGCGCAAAGTCGGGCTTTGGTTTGATGTTAGGCAGGAACCTGCCAAGTTATTCGCATTCTGCAATTGGAATTCGAAAGGGTCTAGAGAATCTTTTCGCCGAGTGTCACGGTGTAGATGTACGTTTGGTACAATTGATCAGCCACTTTTACTTCGGAGCTACTCAAATGCGTTACGCCCTTATTGCCGCTCTTATCGCCGCGCCAGCCCTCTCGCTGGCAGGTCCCGCAGAAAAAACTGTCGAAGCCCGCCAGGGATATTTCAAATTGCTTGGTGCCAATATGGGCGTTCTTGCCGGCATGGCCCAAGGCAAAGTCGACTATGACGCTGACGCGGCCCAAACCGCTGCTGACAATATGGTCGTGCTCAGCACTTATAAGCTCGCGCCTCTGTTTGCCCCCGGAACATCGTCAGATGACGTCAAAGACACGCGTGCTTTGCCTGCGATCTGGAAAGACCTTCCCGGCGTAACCGCCAAAGCCAGCGATTTTGGCGCGGCCGCCCGTGCAATGCAGGATGTTGCTGGTAAAGGAAAAGGCGAAATGGCCGGGGCACTGGGCGCTCTTGGTGGCTCGTGCAAAGGCTGCCACACAGCGTATCGCGCCGAATAAGCCAAGGACGCCGACATGACAAAGCAGATCCCCGAGGGCGTCTCGCAGGTGAAACTGTGGGACGTGGGCACACGACTGTTTCACTGGTCCTTGGTGATCTGCGTCTGCTCGGCGTGGTTTTTGGGCAAGTTTGGTCCAAATATCATGACCTTGCACTTCTATTTCGGATACGCCGTGATCGCCCTGCTGGTGTTTCGCATTGTCTGGGGGCTGTTTGGTCCGGCCCCCGCACGGTTTTCCCATTTCCTGTTCGGGCCTGCCGCCACGTTGCGCTATGCCAAGACCCTGAAAAATCCGACGCCGTCTTATTGGCCGGGACACAATCCCATCGGGGCGCTGTCGGTGTTTGCGATGCTGGCAGCCCTGATTGTTCAGGTGTCTACGGGGCTGTTTGCCGATCCGGACGACTATATCAATGTCGGACCGCTGGCGGATATGGTCAGCTCCGAGGCAAACCGGTCAGCAACCAAGCTGCATCACCAGATGGCACTGCTGATCGCGGTCTTTGTCGTGTTGCACGTGGCAGCGATTGCGTTTTACAAACGCTACAAAGGCGAAAACCTCGTGACACCGATGCTGACAGGATGGAAACTTGTGCGCAAAGACAAAGGCTGAGCCTGCGATTGCGGGATTTCCAGCTCCGTTTCAACACGCTAGAGTTTCCGCATGACCATGACACCTCTCGACGCCCGCCTCGATGAATCTCCCTATGCCTTGCAAAAACATCTCGGGTTCCACCTGACCCACTGGGGCGAGGATCACGCGCGGCTTGAACTGCCGATCGAACATTACCTGTCCAATCGTGCCGGCCTGCCGCATGGCGGGGTCTATGCGACGTTGCTGGACACGGTCATGGGCTATGCGGGGTGCTTTACGGGGGATCCCGATCACAAACGGCTGGCGCTGACCCTCTCGCTGACCACGAACTTTCTCAGCCGTCCCAAGGGGGCTTTGCTCATCGCCGAGGGCCGTAAAGTCGGAGGAGGGGCCTCGACGTTCTTTGCCGAGGCCACAATCCTGGATGAAACCGGCGAAGTGATCGCGCGCGGCTCTGGTGCTTTCAAATACCGAAAGACAACACTTTAGGCGGCTTCTGCGACCTCCAGCTGAGCCAGCTCGATCACGGCATTCAGGATATAGTCAATCGTCGCATCATCCATCAGATAGCTGAGGTTGAGGCGCACAAACCCCGGTTTGCTGGCGGTGTCACCTGACAGGATCTCATCACGGATCGCGTCGGAATGCGCGTCGTCAATGCCCATCAGGTGGTGCACATAGGGCCCCGCACAGGAACAGCCGCCCCGCGCCTGAATGCCAAACCGATCCGATAAAGCGCGCGTAAACACACGGTAATCCATGCGCGCGCCTTCTGCGTCTCTGGGCACAAATGACAAAAACGGCAGGCGGTCTTCCTTGTCAGATGCCAGAATTTCGATGCCGGGAACGGTTCCCCAGACCGCAAAGGCCTTCCTCGCGTTCCCGGCATTCCGGGCAGAGATATACTCTTGCCCAAGGACGTCCTTCACAACCAGTGCAAGCGCAGCCCGGATGTCGCCGATCACATTCGGCGTCCCTCCTTCTTCGCGTTGTTCCAGACGTTTTACGTAATCGTGACGATGCGCATTCACAAAGGCCACCGTACCGCCACCGGGGCGGCTGGGCTTCTGGGTGCGGGCGGCATCGCGGCGCATGATCAGAACACCGCTTGCCCCTGGACCGCCAATGAACTTGTGGGGAGACAAGACAACGGCGTCGATGGCAGATCCATCGGGCTGGGTCATGCCAACCGGAAGATATGGCCCACCACCGGCATAATCCCAGACCATCGCGGCCCCGCGCGCTTTCACGATCTTGGTCACACTGGGCACATCAGTGCAAATGCCGGTCACGTTCGAGGCGGCGGAAAAGGCGGCAATGGTCAGACCCTGGGCCGTACACCGCACCAATTCACGGTCCAGCAGTTCAAGATCAGGTCCGCCGCCATCTGCCGCTTCGGCAATCTCGATGACCTCGGCGCCGCTTTCGCGCCACGGCAGAATATTCGAGTGGTGCTCGTAAGGGCCGGTGATCACAAAGGCGGGACGCCCCGCAGCAACCGAATCTTTCACGCCCAGCACATGCACCAGCTGGTTCAGCCCCGATGTTGCGCCCGATCCCGAGAAAATCACGGCGTGTTCCTCGACCGTGCCCCCACATTTCTCGGCGATAACCTGACGGGCCTCTTCGCGCAAGGTGGACATCGCCGCCCCGCAAAAGGAATCCGACGTGTGCGTGTTGGCATAATAGGGCAGAACGTCGGTCATGATGAACTCTTCGACCTGACGCAGTGGGCGACCAGACGCAATATAGTCTGCATAAACAAGAGGTTTGCGCCCGAAAGGTGTCTCGATGGTCATGTCTTTGCCGATCTGTCCCGCGCTCAGGGCCGCAGCAGGGTCGGGCAGGGCGCGCAGGTGTGCTTCGAAAGAGGCGATGCTTTGATGTTGTAAAGACATTGGCTGAGGTCCGCGTGAGTGATGAGGTGTCCGTGAGTGGTGTCACTCAAATATAAGTTGGCAATTCTGGATAAACTTCGTTGAAAATCTTTGGAATGTCACAAAATTTGTGTCATTTGATAGAGTATGAAAGAAAAATTGGATCAAATTGACCGTCGCATTCTGGATGTCAGCCAGAAAGACGGATCTTTGTCTCAACGCGAATTGGCAGACCGCGTGGGGTTGTCTCAAAATGCACTGTGGCGCCGTTTGCAGGCCTTGGAAAAGGGGGGATTCTTTTTGGGGACCCGCCGCAAGGTGGATGCGGCCAAGATCGGGCTGGACCTGACGGTGTTTGTCATGGTGCGAACCAGAAGCCATTCCGACGAATGGATCGAAGCCTTCCGCACCCATGTCAGCCGCATTCCCGAAGTCGCGGAAATGCACCGGATCGGGGGCGACTGGGACTATATGCTCAAGGTCGTGACCCGCGGCATGGGCGGCTATGACAGTGTTTACAAACGTCTGACGACAGGGATCGAGCTGGAAACCGTCACCGGTTACTTCTCTATGGAAACCATGCTGGAAGACCGCCCTCTCGACGTATTTGGATAATCTCGCCTGATTTTTTCTGCGTGGTCCGGCCTTGGGAAAGGGCTGGGGACAGCCGATCTGTCATAAAAAGTTCACGCCTTCGGGGGCAAGAAGATGTTGCGACTCACCTAATATTTCAATAATTCATGATATATGGATAAGTTATCAGCCCTCTCCGCCTTTGGCGCCCTGTCACAGGAAACCCGACTGGATGTTTTCCGGTTGCTCATTCGTGCGGGCGAGGCCGGCATGTTGGCCGGCGAAATCGCCGAAGCTCTGGACGTGCGTCAAAATACGATGTCGGCAAACCTCTCGGTTTTGCTGTCGGCGGGGTTGGTCAAGAACACGCGCGAAGGGCGTGCCATACGGTACTTTGCGGATACGGACGGGTTGCGGGGGCTTTTGGGGTTCCTGCTGCAAGACTGCTGCGGCGGACGGCCGGACCTGTGCGGACCCCTGATTGAAGACATTGCCTGCAAATGCTGAAAGGACGGGCCAATGACCGACAAGACTTATAACGTACTGTTTCTGTGCACCGGAAACTCTGCACGCTCTCTCATGGCCGAGGCCATCACACGGCGTGAGGGCATGGGAAAGTTCAACGCCTTTTCTGCCGGATCCCGTCCACGGGGGGAGCCACATCCCTTTACGCTCGAACTGCTTGAGGGCATCAATCACGACACCTCCTTTGCGCGTTCCAAAAGCTGGGACGAGTTCGAGGCGGCGGATGCGCCCAAGATGGATTTTGTCTTTACCGTTTGCGATCAGGCCTCTCGGGAAGAATGCCCCGTCTGGCCCGGACAGCCGATGACCGCCCACTGGGGGGTACCGGACCCGACTATCGCCGAGGGCACAGAAGCCGAAAAGCGTCTTGCCTTTGCGGATGCCTACCGGATGTTGCGCAACCGGATTTCTATCTTCACACACCTGCCGCTTGACGCATTGGACCAGTTCTCGTTGCAACAGAAACTGGATGACATCGGCAAAAACACAACTTTGGCAGACGAGGGCTGAATGACCGATCACGCAGCACAGGTCGAGGCAGGACTCGGCACTTTTGAACGTCTTTTGTCCCTTTGGGTGGCATTGGCGATTGGCGCGGGCATCCTGTTGGGAAGCCTGATGCCCGGTGTTTTTGGCTGGTTGTCCAGCCTCGAGGTGGCGTCGGTAAACCTGCCTGTGGCCGTGCTTATCTGGGCCATGGTCTATCCCATGATGGTTGGCGTCGATTTCGGGTCACTGTCGCAGGTCGGGCGCAAGCCCAAGGGGCTGGTCATCACGCTTGTTGTGAACTGGCTGATCAAACCCTTCACGATGGCCGCGCTGGGCGTCCTGTTTTTCGAGGTGATTTTCGCGCCATGGATCGCGCCCGAAGATGCCACGCAATACCTTGCAGGCGTTATCCTGCTGGGGGCCGCGCCCTGCACGGCGATGGTGTTTGTCTGGTCGAACCTTGTGCGCGGGGATGCCAACTATACCCTCGTGCAGGTCAGCGTAAATGACATCATCATGATCTTCGCCTTCGCGCCAATCGTGGCGGTGTTGCTGGGGGTCACAGACATTGTCGTGCCTTGGGAAACCCTGATCCTGTCCGTGTTGCTCTATATCGCACTGCCGCTGGCGGCCGGTATTCTCACACGGCGCAGGCTGGTCGCCAAAGGCGGCGAGGACGCGGTAGATGCCTTCAAAGACAAGGTGCGTCCGGCCTCTGTTGGCGGGCTGTTGTTGACGGTTGTTCTGTTGTTTGGTTTTCAGGCACAGGTGATCCTCGATAAACCGCTGGTGATCGTGCTGATCGCAATCCCCCTGATGATCCAGTCTTATGGCATCTTCTTCATTGCCTACGGTGCCGCGCGCGCATGGAATGTGCCGTTTAACGTGGCCGCGCCCTGTGCGCTGATCGGAACATCGAACTTCTTTGAACTGGCTGTTGCCGTCGCGATCTCTTTATTCGGGCTTGGGTCCGGCGCGGCATTGGCCACCGTTGTTGGCGTCCTGGTCGAAGTGCCCGTGATGCTGTCTCTTGTTGCTTTTTCCAACCGCACACGCGGCTGGTTCTCTTCCTGAAGGAATACAATCATGACCAAAATCGCAATCAACGGCCTTGGCCGTATGGGCAAATTGGTGATCCGCAGCTTTTTTGATCTGGGCCTGGATGCCGAGATCGTCTTGCTGAACGATGGCGAAGGAGATGCGGAAATCCACGCGCATCTGCTCGAGTTTGATACGGTGCATGGCCGCTGGCGGGCTGATTTCGCCTTTGACGACGACAGCATCACTATTGATGGCCACAAAATGCGGTTTACCTCGACCCGTGACCTGAAGGATCTGCCCCTCGAGGAACTGGGCGTTGATCTGGTGGTCGATTGCACCGGCGCCTTCAAAACCAACGCCAAGCTGCAGCCCTATTTCGATGCTGGCGTGAAAAAGATCGTGGTTTCCGCCCCGGTCAAAGAAGACGATGTGGCCAACATCGTCTATGGCGTGAACCACGACATTTATGATGCTGACACCCACAAGGTTGTCACGGCGGCGTCCTGCACAACCAATTGCCTCGCACCAATCGTGCAGGTCATCCGCGAACACCTTGGCATCGAACAGGCGTCGTTCACCACCATTCATGACGTTACCAACACCCAGACCATCGTGGATCGCGTGCACAAAGACCCGCGACGCGCGCGCTCGGCGCTGAATTCGCTGATCCCGACCACGACCGGCTCGGCCAAGGCGATCATCCAGATTTTCCCGGACCTTGATGGCAAGATCGACGGCCACGCCGTGCGTGTGCCTTTGCTCAACGCCTCGCTCACTGACATCGTGTTTAATGTCAGCCGCGAAACCACGGCGCAAGAAGTGAACAAACTTCTCGAACAGGCCTCGTTGAACGACCTCGAAGGCATTCTCGGATATGAGACCCGCCCGCTGGTCAGCTGTGACTACACAAACGATGACCGCTCAACCATCGTGGACGCCATGTCGACCCGTGTCATCGGTGGCACCCATGTGAAAATCTACGCGTGGTATGACAACGAATGGGGCTACGCTTGGCGATTGGCGGATGTGACGCGTATGGTGGTGGCCTCTCTCTAAGTCCACGACCCGAAAAGGAGACTCGCCATGCGCCGCCCTTTCTTGACCACGGTCTTTGTGCTTGTGTCCTCTGCGGCGCAGGCCGAACTCCTCGTCTGTAACGACACCGACGCCAAGGCAAGCGTCGCGATCGGCTATAATGACGGCGGCGTCTGGACATCCGAAGGGTGGTGGAATGTGGCGCCCGAGTCCTGCTCGGTCGTGCAGGGCGGCGATCTTTCGAAACGCTATTACTATTATCG
Source organism: Shimia thalassica (assembly GCF_001458215.1). GTDB lineage: Bacteria > Pseudomonadota > Alphaproteobacteria > Rhodobacterales > Rhodobacteraceae > Shimia > Shimia thalassica. Next base: position 235,942 of record NZ_CYTW01000005.1, read on the forward strand.
GGTCACGTCACAGTCTTATGCGTGGCCCGGTGAAAAGTACTTTTTCTGCACCGATCAGGACGCCTTTACCATTGCCGGTGACACAGACTGTGGCGTGCGCGGATTTGACAGGTCAGAGTTTCGCCAGATCGAAGTCGGCACCGCAACCAGCTTTACCGTGCATCTGACGGCACCGGATGACGGGGCAGGCACCTCTGCACCGCAAGGCCAGACCACCATTGATCCTCCCGGCACCCACGGCGAGCCTTATTCGGTTCAGGGCATTCTCAGCCATTGCGAAGTGTTCGACGCCTCCATGGCCTGCGAAATCCATGCAGATGGCTATCGCTATGTCGCGTATTCCACCGCCCCGACGCCGCAATCGCTTTTGGAAGACCTGATGGCCGCAGGGGAAAACCGCCCCATTGGCGTCTCCGGCGATATGATTAGCTATGAAGGCAACGTCGCCGAGATCACCATCCGCGATTATACCTTCGCGGGTGAGGACCCCTATTCGGCCCATCGCGCCGCGATGCAGGGCCTGTGGCGCTCGCTGGATGACCCGAATTACGAAGTGTTGATCTTCGGGGGCATCTTCGAAGAGTTGTACCAGCAAATTCCGACCGACACCTCGACGATGTTTTTTACGCAAAACTGTGAAGGCTCTCCCGGAACGGGCCCCGCGATCCTCCTGAAATCTTACGACCGCGCCGACGAGGACAGATGCATGTTTGTCCTTGGCGTTGGCAACACTCTTGAACTCGCACCAGCAGGCGTCATGAACGACCTGCGGTTTTACAAAGTGAACTAAAGACCGATGACATCCGCCACTTCGCGCCCTGAGGGGCTTGCCGCTTATATCACTGTAACCGCGGCCTATTGGGCCTTTATGCTGACTGATGGCGCGCTGCGCATGCTGGTCTTGCTGCACTTTCACACGCTCGGCTTTTCGGCGGTGCAGCTGGCCTATCTTTTTCTGCTGTACGAGGTGATGGGCGTTGTCACCAACCTGTCGGCAGGCTGGCTTGCGGCGCGCTTTGGTCTGACATCAACGCTTTATGCGGGGCTTGGCATCCAGATCATCGCGCTGGTGGCTCTGGCGCAGCTTGATCCGAACTGGGGGCTGACGGCATCGGTCATCTTTGTGATGATCGTGCAGGGCCTGTCGGGCATCGCAAAAGACCTGTCCAAAATGTCCGCGAAATCCGCTGTCAAACTGCTCGCTCCAGAGGGCGAGGGCGGTTTGTTCAAATGGGTCGCCATCCTGACCGGCTCGAAAAACGCGGTCAAAGGCGTCGGCTTTTTGCTGGGCGCGGTTCTGCTGGCGGTTTGGGGGTTCACCACCTCGGTCTGGGTGATGGCGGCTGTTCTGGCGGTGATCCTGATCGGCGTCGTTGCCTTTATGCCGTCGGGCCTGCCACAGGGCAAAATATCTGCCAAGTTTTCGCATGTCTTTTCGAAAGACCGGAACATCAACCGTCTGAGCCTTGCCCGCATGTTCCTGTTTGGCGCGCGCGATGTGTGGTTTGTGGTCGGCATCCCGATCTATTTCTATGCCGTGCTGTCTGATGGGAGCGAAGAGGGCAACCGCGCCGCGTTTTTCATGATCGGTACCTTCATGGCCGTGTGGATCATCCTTTATGGATTTGTTCAGGGCATGGCCCCGAAACTGCTCAAGGCGGCCACCAGCACCACGCCTGAAATCGTGCACAAAGCGGTGGTCTGGTGCGCGGCGCTCACCCTGATCCCGCTTGTCCTGTCGATTGCCGTCTGGCTGGACCTGCCACACCTCACTGCGATCCTTGTGGCGGGACTGCTGGTCTTCGGCTTTGTCTTTGCGGTGAACTCCTCGGTGCACAGCTACCTGATCCTTGCCTTCACCACGGGCGAACGCGTCACGATGGATGTCGGGTTCTACTATATGTCCAACGCCGCAGGCCGCCTGATCGGCACGCTTCTGTCGGGCCTCAGCTATCAGGCCGGCGGTCTGCCGCTCTGCCTGTTCACGGCCGCACTGATGGCAGGGGCGTCGACACTGGCCGCCAATCGCCTCAGGACAGAGACCTAAAATTCACGTTTGTAACTGATCCCGAAGAACTCGCGCTCGCCATAGCTGTTGTCAGCGTAAGAGGCAAAAATGCCCAGACTGTCGCGTTTGCTCAGGGCATAGGATATCCCGCCGCCAATGCTGTATCCGGAATAGTCGCCGGAACCTTTCGAGGTGACAATGGCCCCCTTGAAGGTCCAGTCCTCGTTCAGCGGGCGCAGCGCAAAAAGGCCGACATACCCGCCCTTGCTTGTCGTCGCGGCGATAGGATCATCGGTTAACATGACGTCTGTCTCGACATTCTGGCCTTCGGTGTAGTTGAAGCCAAACATGGGAAACACCTGCCACTTGCCGGTCGCGCCGATCAATGCGCTCAGGGGGATATAGCTTCCGATGGAATACTGGGTTTGGGTGGTGCCATTGCTCAGCTTCTTTTCAGAGGCCGCCGCATTCACGATTCCAAACCTGAACAGGTACGACCCGCCAAGCGACCATTCCCCTTCTTGCGAGACCGAGGCATTGACCTTGGACACAGGGCCAAAGGCAATCGATCCGGAAACCGTCGCATACTCCGTGTATCGCACACCCAGCTTTGTAACGATTTTTGTTGGATCATCCGCAAGCTTGTCAGCTTCGCTTCCACGATCGTGATCCTGCGCCACTGCCGTTCCTGCGACCGCAATCGCCAGAACAGACCCCCAAACTATCGCTTTCATGAAAAACGCCTTTGCTGCTGGTTGAAATGTACCATGCCGCGCAGGCAACCGTCTAGGTGGCCAGGCTCTGCAAAGAGGCATGTTTCGCGCAGGGAATATGCCCTGATTGTTGCATGGAAAGCGGTAAACCAGAACTTCCAGCGCCGCATCGGGCTCAGGACGCGCAACCCACCTTGACCAAACCCCATTTCCCATACATATCCCCATCCATGACTGACCTGAACAAAATCCGCAATTTCTCGATCGTGGCGCATATCGACCACGGGAAATCCACCCTCGCTGACCGCCTCATTCAAGAGACGGGCACGGTTGAGGATCGGGATATGAAAGCACAGCTGCTTGACTCGATGGATATCGAGCGCGAGCGCGGCATCACGATCAAGGCCAACACCGTGCGCATCGACTATGAGGCGGACGATGGCGAGACCTATGTGCTCAACCTGATCGACACCCCCGGTCACGTCGATTTCGCTTACGAAGTCTCCCGCTCCATGCGTGCGGTCGAAGGCTCTTTGCTGGTCGTTGACAGCTCGCAAGGCGTCGAGGCCCAAACCCTCGCCAACGTCTATCACGCGATGGAGGCCGACCACGAAATCGTCCCCGTTCTGAACAAGATCGATCTGCCCGCGTCCGACTGTGACCGCGTCGCCGAACAAATCGAAGACGTCATCGGCATCGATGCCACCGGCGCCATTCAGGTCTCGGCCAAAACCGGTCAGGGCATCCACGAAACACTCGAGGCAATCGTCAAGGAACTGCCCGCCCCGACAGGCACGCTCGATGCGCCGCTCAAGGCGATGCTGGTGGACAGCTGGTATGACAGCTATCTTGGCGTGATTGTTCTGGTGCGTATCATGGACGGCACCCTGAAAAAGGGCATGAAAGTCCGCTTCATGTCCAACAACACCCTGCATCACGTGGACCGCATCGGCGTCTTCCGCCCCGAGATGCAGATGATCGAAAGCCTCGGCCCCGGCGAGATCGGCTTTCTGACGGCCTCGATCAAACAGGTGCGCGACACCCGCGTCGGTGACACCATCACCAATGAACGCAATGGCACGCCCGTGGCGCTTGACGGCTTTAAGCCGGCCCAGCCCGTGGTGTTCTGTGGTCTCTTCCCCGTGGACAGCGCCGAGTTCGAAGACCTGCGGGATGCCATCGACAAGCTGGCCCTGAATGACGCGTCCTTCAGCTTCGAGATGGAAACATCTGCTGCGCTGGGCTTTGGCTTCCGCTGCGGTTTCCTCGGATTGCTCCACCTCGAAGTGATCCGCGACCGGATCGAACGGGAATACAACATCGAACTGATCACCACGGCTCCGTCGGTGATCTACCACATCTACATGCGTGACGGCTCTATGCTGGAACTGCACAATCCCGCCGACATGCCCGACCTGACCCATGTGGATCACCTCGAAGAGCCGCGCATCAAGGCGACGATCCTTGTGCCCGACGACTACCTTGGCGACGTTCTCAAACTCTGTCAGGACCGCCGCGGCATTCAGGAAGACCTGACCTATGCCGGGTCCCGCGCCATGGTTGTCTATGACCTACCGCTGAACGAAGTTGTGTTCGACTTCTATGACCGCCTGAAATCCGTGACCAAGGGCTATGCCTCCTTTGACTATCAGATGACCGGCTATCGTCAGGACAATCTGGTGAAAATGTCGGTTCTGGTGAACGACGAACCTGTCGATGCGCTGTCCACCATGGTGCATCGGGACCGCGCCGAAGAACGCGGCCGCGCCATGTGCGAAAAGCTCAAGGACCTGATCCCGCGTCACATGTTCAAAATCCCGATCCAGGCTGCGATCGGTGGCAAAGTCATCGCCCGCGAGACCCTCTCGGCCATGCGCAAAGACGTGACCGCCAAATGTTACGGCGGCGACGCGACCCGTAAGAAAAAGCTGCTGGAAAAGCAGAAAAAGGGTAAGAAAAAGATGCGCCAGTTCGGTCAGGTCAACATCCCGCAAGAGGCGTTTATTTCAGCGCTTAAGATGGATGGTTGAGGCGTTTTGTTTGTAAATGAGCCGCTCTACTAAGTCTTAAGCTGAAGTGGGCTGGTAAATGCGTTGAGTAAATGACTAAGCTATTTTGCTGAGCCACATCTATGCAGGCTATGTCGAATGTAAGTGCATGAATGGTCTGGGTTCCATTGCGATAATGGTTCCCGGCGAGCGTGGGCAGTAGCCTAAGGCTAAAAGCGGTCGTTTGTGTAATGGTTTTTCCCGCTGATGGCTTGTGAATACGTGCATTCATAGAGACGTTCCATTGTTCAATCAGGATCAGCGCTTCACGAAGCGAACTACAAATAATCGTTTTTCTCTAAAAGTGCCTAATTATTGAGGGAAATTAACAATTCCCCCACCCAAAAGCTCTCTCTTAATATTGAATTCCTAAAATGGAATGTTATTTCCTCTTAAAAAGTCAAATAACGAAGAGAAACTTGACCTAGCCAATTCTTGAATGTAGGGGTTTGAAGGCCGAATGGCTGCCTCTTTTTGTAACCAATAAGAATGCCGAGAACAATGAGATTCCCAAACTGATTTAGGAAGCAGGTAGATTTCTTGAAATTATTAACAAGTAGTTTCTGTAAGGGATTTTGAAGTGAATTCTAAAACTAATAGTGTTGCCGTAGATGTTGTATATAGGGGCGATGAAGGGTTTCTTTTTCTCGCTGGAGGAGCTCATGGGGTTTTCGACTTAGTAGATGGAAAAAGGGCACCAACATCAACAAGTTTGAATAGCTTTTGGTCAAATTACAAAGCTCGATCTGCATTTGCAAACAGCAAAGGATATCGATTTCGCACAGTTATTTTTCCAGAAAAAAGTGTGGCTCTAAAACATCTTATTCCTACTGGTGAAAATTTTGAGTCAATTTACCAGAGGTTTTATAAACGTGACCTTAAGCCTCGTGGTCAACGTGAAATCATTTATCCACTTTCAGCAGTGCAGCGAGAAGAGTCATTCTCCAGGACCGATAGTCACAACTCTGCCAAAGGGTATACCTCAATTTTCAAAGAGATAACATCGGGGCTGTTTCCAAAAAAGACGGCTAAAGCAGTTGAACTGATAGAAGCGACGTATGAAGTGTGCAATGTATCCGGCGATCTGGGCGGGAAGTTTTCACCAGCGGTCTCTGAAAGTATTCCTATTTTTATCAAACCTCCTTTGCCAATCGAGTTAGCTTCCAACGGAATTGTTCATGGAAACAGTGGTGTTCTTGTGCTGGTAAACAGCAAAAATTCACTGAGCAACAAAACTCTACTAATATTTGGAGACTCGTTCTTTAGGGCTATGCTTCCTTTGCTAGCGACTTGCTATCGGAAAATAGTTTTTTGTCGGACTCCCTTTTTTCACTTTGAGTTAGTAAATGCGGTTGCCCCAGACGATATTTTTTGTGGCATTGCAGAGAGATATTTATCCCGTTGCCAACTTGATAGCAGTAGGCCGCATTTTCTTAGCTTTCCTTACCTTAGCGGCCGTGCAACTAAACCTGATCCCAAGTTTGCAGAGTTGTGGTCCAAAACAATCGACATGGAAAAATTGCTGGAATGAGCGACAACATGCGGTGCTATGACTTGATCTCATGATCCCAGATACGCTGAACCTCGGCCATCGACACGAGCGCGGCAATCGGTTTGCCGTGGCGGGTCAGGATGATGGGTTGGCGTGGATCCTGGGCGCGGGTTCACAGTTGTCCCAGATGGGCGCGGGCTTCGGAAATGGTCAGGTTCATGGTATGTCCAGTGTGTACAAAACGGTCAATCGAGGGGACAAGTTTTGTACAAACCGGTTAAATCGCCCGAAAACAGGCGTGCGGTGGTCTGCGCCCGAAACGGCGCAGAGACCCGAAAATTGTAAAACGCCCCGACACCCGAAGGCGCAAAGCGCATGTCAGAGCGTCAGCGATTTAGAAGCTTTTCTGAACCGTGGTGGCCGCATCTTCGATAGCGTCGCCAGCCTTTTGAATGTCTTTTCCCGCGCCTTTTGTGGTTTCACAGGCTGTCAGGGCGAGAAGGGCTAGGCCGATTGCGAATATACGTGTCATGCAGGTCTCCATTGGTCTTGTTGGTCTGGTGTTAGACCGCTTGTGTGGGGCAATGCAAGGGACGCATTTGCAGGTGCAACAAAGTCAGCGATTATTTGCGCCTTGTGACATCTTTTCGGGCTTTTCGATTGGTGGTCAAAATTGCGGCAGTTGTGCCTTTGATGTTGGGTAAGCCGTTGTTAGTAATGATGAAATTTATCCTGTTGCGATAGAAGCCCGTGCTGCTAACATGGTGCTGTCTTTCGATTTGCAGGTGTCATTATGAAATCCCTTTACGCTCTGGCTTTTTCCCTTTTGGCAAGTGGCGCTGCCGCTCAGGATATCGGGTTGAAAATGCCCGAGATCGGGCAGGGCAGCTATGCCACGTATAAAGTTGGAAAGGCGACTTATACGCATGTTTTTGCGGGAAAATCCGGCAAGTATTTTGTCTATGACGTCGTGCCCGGCGATGATCCTGAAGGGATGGAAGGGCGCTCTCGCTATTTTCGTGACGGCAATGGCCAAACCGTGAAATGGGTAACGGCCGGTGGCGATACCGTGACGTTCACCCCCCACAATTGCCAGCGCACTGTAGGGGCCTGTGAATTCACAGAAGAGGGCGTCAGCGAAGGCGAACCCTATAAAACACGCATGATCCGCACCAACACCCCGACATCCAAAGGGTTTAATTTCGAGCAGGTCGGGTTTGGCCCCGACGGAAAAGAATATCGCCTGATGGGCGGCTCGGTCGAGCTTGACGAATATGGTTTGATGCGCCGCGCAACCGTGCGCAACGCCGAAGCAAAAACGAAGTTCAAACTCGTAAAAGCCGTGATCCGCTAATCTGTGTGCGCAGGTCGATTGCAATCGGGGCCGGGCTGATTAGATTACATATATCGCATATAAATAGGAGAGCCTCATGGCCTTGACAGTTGCTACTATGATGGAGGCTGCAAACGCTGCGGTTCCGCGCATTTCCGTCACCGATGCCCAAGCCAAGATCGCAGACGGGGCGCTGCTGTTGGATATTCGAGACGCCCCCGAGTTGCAGATGCAGGGGCGCGCGGCCGGCAGCCATCATATTCCACGGGGAATGTTGGAATTCCGTGCCGACCCAAACACGCCGTTCCATGATCCCGAGTTGCGTTTTGACCGCCCTGTCATTTTGCATTGTGCCTCGGGCGGACGTGCGGCTTTGGCAGGGAAGCTGTTGAAAGACATGGGATATCAGGATGTCTTCAATCTTGGTGGTCTCAATGACTGGAAAGAGGGCGGCGGACCCGCGTCCGAACCGGTCGACCAAGGCATGTAATGTCGCACGAAACATCAAAAGAGGGCCCATCGGTCCGCTTTTTTATGAGAACGTAAGCCAGATCCACACGAGGAAAATGTTGCACAGGTGGTGCATCGCCTGATCTGCGCCAAGCGCACGCCAGAAGGCGGCATCGGCAGGCGTCCATCCTTTTGTTTTGGTTTGCTCCGCCTTCCACCAGTCAATGTGGAAATGCAAAAGCCATTCCAAAGCCGTGATCGCCAGAAGCAATGGCAAGGGTGTTCCGAACACAAGGAAAATCAAAAAGGTAAAGACCGTATGCACGCCCGCATGGCAGGCTCGCCCCAAATGGAAATAGTTTTCACGCCCGTCCATCATCCACATGGTCTGAAAATAGAAATCCGCCAACAGGTGTTTCACCTGCAGCGCCACGAATATTAACAGTATAGCAGTTGTGCTTTCCATGCTCCGGCCTTGCTTCTCCGGTCCTATTACATTCAAGGTAGACGAAATTTTTTGCAAATCAACGACGCAAACGGTTGTCGTTCCGTAAGATAGGAATCCTTGATCCCACAGAGTCTTCGTTGCTAACCTCTCAATCAGAACGCGCGGCGGCCCACATCCGTCGATCACAGAAGGCTTTGATCAATAGAACGCTCGCTTTTTTCATTCATCTGGAAGTACTCCAAGCGCGACCAGCTTATTTTGTTGGTCATGACGGCCTGTTTGTTTCCGCTATTGTACCTGACGCTTGAGCTTCCAAAGCGGATCATCAACGACGCGATTTCGTCGGATCAGGCTTTTATCTATATCGATTCACTTGATGTCGAACTGGATCAAGTCACCTATCTGTTTGTGCTTTGCGGGGCCTTTCTGTTGGCGGTGCTGGTGCATGGTCTGACAAAAATGCGCATCAATACCATGAAAGGCGTGCTGTCCGAGCGGATGTTGCGCCGGTTCCGGTACACTTTGATTGGCCGCATCATGCGATTCCCTCAGGCGTATCTGCGCCGGACATCGCAAGGTGAAATGGTGTCGATGATCACATCAGAGGCCGAGCCGATGGGCGGCATGATGGGCGATGCCATCAGCCTTCCCGTGTTGCAGGCCGGTCAGATGCTGACCATTCTGTTTTTCCTGTTTGCACAGAGTGTGTGGTTTGGCATTGCAGCCTGTGCCCTGATCCCATTGCAGGCCTGGATCATCCCCAAGCTGCAATGGCAGATTAACCTGTTGAACAAGGAACGTATCGGCGAGGTGCGTGAACTTGCGGGCGAGATCGGCGAAACGGCTGCTGGCGCGCCCACATTGCGGGTCAATGCCGGATGGCGGTTTCGGCTGGCGCTGATCACGCGTCGGCTTGGGACGCTGTTTGATATCCGCTTGGATATCTACAAGAAAAAATTCTTTATGAAGTTCCTGAACAACTTCATCACACAACTAACGCCCTTCTTCTTTTATACGGTCGGCGGTTTGCTTGTCATTCAGGGTAAAGTGTCTCTCGGGGCGCTGGTGGCGGCGCTTGCGGCGTACAAAGACCTGTCGTCTCCGTGGAAAGAGCTGTTGAACTATTACAACCGCGTTCAGGACATGTCGCTGCGCTGGCATCTGATTTCGGATCGGTTTGATCCCGCCGGTATGGTGGACAAGGACCTGTTCGAAGGAGAGCCGGACGCCATTCCCCATCTGGACGGCGACATCGAACTTCGCAATGTGACGGTGACGGATCACCACGGTGATGCCATTCTTGAAGATATCAGCCTGACGTTGCCCAATGGCGCGCTTGTCGGAATATCGACCCGAGATATGGAAGAGCGTCGATCCTTTGCAGAGCTTTTGACCCGAGAGGTGGCCCCGACGGCGGGAAAGGTTCTGATTGACGGTCGAGATCTGGACGACCTTCACCAGATGGTTGTCGCCTCGCGGATCGGGTACGCGGAAATGTCCCCTTATGTGTTTCAGGGCACTTTTGGCGAAAACATTACGATGCCGCTGCGCGTGGCACCGGTACATCCCTTTGACATCCGCCCTGATCGGGTGACACGCGAAAAGCACCGCGCAACGGAATCCGAGCGCTCCGGCAACAGTCTTGACGCCTATCTCGCGGATTGGGTGGACCCGTCGCTGGCCGGTGTGTCAACACGGATCGAACTGCGCAACTGGTGGCTCGAAGCGATGGAGGCAATCGGGGCAGGGGACGCAATGTTCCGCCGTGGTCTGGATCAGGTGTTCCAGTCTGACGAAGCTTCCGAGCTTGCCGAGAAACTGGTGAACCTGCGCCCGCGTGTGCACGAAGCCCTGCGCGAGGCTGGATTGGATACGGCCTATTACCGGTTCGATCCGGACCGGTATAATCCGACGATGCCGGTGTCTGCGAACTTGTTTTATGCCACGCCAAAGGCGCAGGGGCGTGAATACGACCTTGGAACAGTTAGCGACTTCCTTGACCTGCTGAATGAACTGGGTTTGGCAGAAGGGATGTTGCGCCTGTCCGAAGAGGTGATCGAGATGCTCAACCTCACCTTTGGTGTGGACGGGACCGAACACCCCTTGTTCCAGCGGCTTGGGCTTGATCCGGATGTATTCCGCCGCAAGGTCGAGCTGGTGCGCAAAAGCCGCGAACAAGGGCACGAGGTTCTGGACCATGAAGAGCAGGTCGAGATGCTGTCCTTGCCCTTCGAAGTCTCTGCCGAGCAGATCGGACCGGCTTTTGCTGACGAGTTGAAAGACCTGATCCTTGATTTGCGCCACCAACAGCGTGTGAAGCTCGAGGTGTGGCTGGCTGATTACTACGAACCCCTGAACGAGCACAATTTTGCACCGGGGCTGTCTGTTCTCGAGAACGCGATCTTCGGCACGATTTCCTCAACAGCGGGGGCGAAAGGCGACGCCGTGCGCGACGTGGTGGTTCAAGTTCTCGAAGAGGCGGGGCTGAAGCAGTTTGTTGTCGAGTTGTTGTTCCGCGTTAAGAACGGCATCGCCGGGGCAGGGATGCCTTCTGCCTTGGCCGGACCTGTTGCTGTCAGCAGGGCCGTTTTGAAACGTCCCGAGTTGTTGATCCTTGATGGATGTCTGGCCGGTGAAGATCCGGTTGCCTGCCGCAAGATCATTCGCAACCTGCGCCGCCTGTTGCCGGACTCGGTGTTGTTGTTTCTCGAAGAGACAATCCAGCAGCCCGAAGAGTTCGACCAGATCTTCGAACTTGAACATGGTCGCCTCAAGGATGGCGAGATTTACGGAGAGGGATCGACTGACAATGCCGCAAGTGCAGATTTGCGTCTCAAGATGCGCGCACTTGTGTCAACGGATCTGTTCGCAAGCCTGCCCCGCCGCCAGCTGCGCCTGCTCGCGTTTGGCGCCCAATGGGCCGAGCTTCCGGCGGAAGAGTATGTCTTTCACAGGGGGGATAATGCGTCTGACGGGGCTTATCTCATTCTTGAGGGGGATGCAGAGCTGTCCTTTACCGACGACAGCGGACGGCGCGAAGTTGTCGCTGTTGCCGGACCGGGCACGCTGGTCGGAGAACTGGCCCTGATCCGCAAAGAACCCCGGGCTTTGGACATGTTTACCAAAACACCTTTGCGGGCTCTGCGCCTTGGTGAAGAAGAATTCCTTGCGGTGGTCGAGAACGATGCCGGCACGGCCTTCAAGATCATGCAGGTTCTGGCGGGATACATCGGTGCTCGCAATTCGGATGATGACGAAGACTCTGAATAAGGTTTTTGGGTCTGAGCGCAGGGGAGGGCGGTTAGGACTGCATTTGGATGCCCGGAGAGATGTCTGAATCGATACATCGACCGGAATCCGTTGAATCGGATGCGATTCACAGGGTGATTCCGGTCAAAAATCAGGCTCTTTTCGAATGATATCTGCCCTTAATAGCTATTGAAGCCGTTTGAGGCAGGAAAGATCACGCAAAAAGCGCACTTTTTGTCAGCGCTCGCAGCTTGTTTTCTTAGGAAAAATGGCTGCCGAGACGTTTTTTTACAGAAATGTGAAAAAACCACTTGCGACTCTTTGATAGTAGCCGTAGAACCCCCTTCACCGGCGGCGCAGAGATGC
>NZ_CYTW01000006.1 GCF_001458215.1 Shimia thalassica
TCTCACCACGGTTCGCTATCAGAATCTTGTCGAAGTCAGGCATGGGTTTCCCCTCCGTCTTGGGATTTTCTCAAGCCGCTTTCGCAGCAAATTTAGGAATAGTTCTTGTTCCGCGACATTTTGCCGATGCCGGGGTTCATGCTGTTTGTCGGATCAACAGATTTGTAAAACGCTGCGAGATCCGGTTTGGCGGCATAGAGATGGCCGACGTTGTGCTCGGCGGGGTATTCCGCCCCGCGTTTGTCGAGGATTTCCAGCATCGCCTGTTTCAGCGCCTTTGGATCAACGCCTTTTTTGACGACGTAATCCTGATGCAAAACGTGGCACATGAAGTGACCATAATAGAGCTTGCTAACCAGTTGATCTGCGATTTCGGAAGGCAGGTCTTCGAACCAGTCGGTGTCATTGCGGCGCAGCGCAATATCCAAGGCAATGATGTCCTCGACCTCGTTGGCGTGCACTTTCATATAGCGGATCGCCGCACCGGCAGCCGCAAAGCGATGCAGCCCCGCGATCTTGGCTTCACGTGCGTCGCATTTGAAGAAGTCGAGTTTCGCCTCGTTTTGCATTTCGCCCAGCAGGTCTTCCGCTTCCTGAATGCCACCATCCCGCATCTTGAGGATCAGATGATGGGGGTATTGTTTGCGAAAAGCGCGCATGCGTTTCGGCAGGATATCTGGCCAAAGTTTCATGGCAAACTGCATGAACTTATCTGTGAAATTCGACAGTCCGGGAATGTTTGCCAAACGCGCGTCGACGGCACCTTTGATGGCGAAAAAGGTTGGCAAACGATCTGTACCAAGTTTGTCGATCATCACCATCGTGTCTTTGCCATAGACGTCGGAAACGTCAAACACTTCCTCGTGCATGTATTCCGCACTTACAGGCAGGGTTTTGAAATCGGCAAGGATGCGGCGGCGCAATTCCGTCAAAGAGGCCGTGTCTTTGGTGCCAACATAAAACGTCTTTTCGGCATCGTTCTTGGCGTAGGTGTCAAGCCGTACCGCAAATACCGCGAGTTTGCCCGCGCATCCCGCAGCTTCGTAAAGGCGCGATTTGTCGGCATTGAAACGGGCAGGGGTGTCTGCATCTACATCGCGGACTCGAAGGGCATAATCGGTGTCGGATGCCTTGCGATTGTCGGTTTCGATGTCTTCGGGTTGGAATTCACCGTTTTGAAGTCGGGTCAGAATGGTCTCGGGTGTGTCGCCGAGGTTGATGCCCAGATGATTGACCAATTCCAACGTGCCGTCTTTTGTGACCTGTGCGTAGAGGGACAGCTCGGTATAGGACGGTCCCCGTTCAACAAGAGATCCACCAGAGTTATTGCAGACACCGCCAACAACAGACGCCCCGATACAAGAGGATCCAATTACCGAATGTGGCTGTCGCCCGATAGGGGCGAGCAGCTTTTCCAGCGCGAACAGGGTCGACCCGGGAAAGCTGAGAACCTGCTTGCCGTCATTGACAAGGTGCAACTGGTCCATGCGGCGGGTGTTGATCAGCACCACATCACGATCATAGTTGCCCTTTGGCGTCGACCCCTCGGTCAGACCCGTGTTTGCGGCCTGCATGATGACGATTTTGTCAGCTTCAACACAGGCCTGCAGAACCTTCCATTGCTCAAGCAGGGTGGCGGGTTGCACCACGGCCAATGCATCCCCTTCGCCAGACCGAAACCCTTTGCGAAAGCGTTGCGTTCGGCGTGCGTCGGTCAGAACATACCGCCGCCCGCAGATGGATTTCAGTCTTTGGATCAAGTCTGCATCAGTCATGGTGCGCACCCTTGCTTAGTAGGCGACTGATGGCAACCAAGTTGCCAGCTGTGGCCAAAGGAAGACGAACAAAAGTCCGGTCAGCTGCAGGATAACAAAGGGAATGATACCTTTGTAGATGTCCATAAGCTTGATTTGGGGGGGACAGACGCCTTTGAGGTAGAAAAGGGCAAAGCCAACGGGCGGTGTCAGGAACGAGGTTTGCAATGTAACCGCGACGAGGATCACGAACCAAACCAGCGCAGGTTCATCCATTACGCCGAAACCGGGAATATCAAGGCCGAGACCGTTCACGATCGGGCGCATCAGTGGCAGGACAATCAGGGTGATCTCGATCCAGTCCAGCACAAAGCCCAACAGGAAGACAATGAACAGGATCATAAAGACAGTGCCGTTCGGTCCAAGGCCCGCGCCATGGATCATGTCTTCGATCAGCGCATCGCCACCCATCTCACGCAGAACATAAGAGAACACGGTCGCGCCAAGAAAGATTGCAAAGATATAGGCTGTGGTGTTGAAGGTCGCCTTCAGCACATTCACGAGTTTCGCCAATGTCAGCTTGCGATACCCAAGCGCCAGCAGTGTGGCACCCAATGCGCCTACGCCCGAGGCTTCGGTCGGCGTGGTGAGGCCTGCAAAAATCGACCCTAACACAGACAAAATCAATGCCAGTGTGGGCAGAACCGCGATCATCACGTCTTTGACGGCATTCCAATCGGGGCGTTTTGCACCTTCGGGAACGGGGGCCACGTCACGTTTCACCAGTGCGATAACAAAGATATAGGTCAAGTAGAGCGCGCCGATGATCACACCAGGAAAGACCGCAGCCATAAACAGGTCACCGACAGACAACGCCATCTGGTCCGCCATGATCACCAACATGATTGAGGGCGGGATCAGAATGCCCAGAGTCCCCGAAGCCGAAACAACGCCAGCTGCCAGAGAGGGGCTGTATTTCTGCTCCATCATGGAAGGCAGCGACAGAACACCAAGAAGCACAACAGATGCGCCGATGATGCCGGTAGAAGCCGCAAGAATGATCCCGATCAGGGTAACGGTGATGGCCAGACCACCACGCACGGTGCCGAACAGGCGTTGCATCGCGCTCATCAAACGTTCGGCGACACCGGATTCGTCCAGCATTAGCCCCATGAAAATGAACATCGGCAGGGCAACAAGAACGGCATTGGACATGGTCGCGTAAACGCGGTTCACCACGGCCCCAAGTGTCAGGTAGTCCAGCCCTGTGAATGTGCTTTCAAGACCGGTCCACAGCATCAAGTCGTTGTCGAACAGATAGGCCAGACCACAATACGCGACGCCTACACCTGCAAGGGTCCAGGCAACGGGAAATCCGGTAAACAGCAGCGCGATGAATGTCAGGAACATCGCAATGACAAGCTTTTCTTCTGTGGTCTCCACAAGGAATGTCAACGCGGTTGCAACCACGGCGAAGCACAGCAAAGCCCAGAAAATCAGACGCAACCCTTTGCCCTGACGTTCCTCTTCGAGGTTCAGCCACAGGGCGTGCACATCATGGATGAGGCGTGCAAGAGCGGCGAGGGCGAGCAAAACAAAGCTGAATGGAATAACGGCCTTTAGGGCCCAGCGTGCGGACAACCCTGTTGGGCTGCTCGAGCGTTCGTTGACGCGCCAGCTTTCATAGAAATAGTCCCATCCCTGATCGACCATCAAATAGATGAACGGCACGATCAGCGTCAGAATACCAATGATTTCGATAATGCGGCGTGCGCGCGGGGACAGTTGCATATGCAAAAGGTCGACGCGGACATGGCTGTCTGTGACAAGAGCGTAAGAGATGCCAACCATCGTCACCAGACCATAAAAATGCCACTGGATCTCGTCGAGCTTTGGATAGTTCTGGTTCAGCAGATAGCGAAATAGAACCTGGGATACGATGGCGAGGATGAGCAGCAGGTTTGCCCACATGACAACATTGCCGACGGCTTTGACGCCTTTGTCGATGGCAACAGCAATCTTTTGTTGATCACGCTCCTCGTGTTCAAGGATGTGTTCATAGACATCGACAGGATCGTTTGTGTGCTGGGAATTGCTAGCCATCGTCTCCTCCTCGGAAGTTGGCGCGGATCGCTTGGGCGATCAAAATGTAATCAGGATTAATGCGGGGGCGGCATTGGACGTGGCCGCCCCCTTGAGGTGCAAGTAGGTGGGAGGTCTTACTTGCGAGGGAGGAACGCGTTCTCTTTCCAAACGGCATAGCCGTCGCGGAACCCGTTCATGTCGGTCAGAACTTTTTCAAAGAACTCGTCGCCAGCAGCTTCTTCTGCGGCCACTTCATTCCATGTGGTGCGGAATGTTTCGAGCATCTCGTCGTTCCATTGCTTGATCTGGACGCCGTTGTTTTCAACGTTATCGATCAGGGCAGCGTGCTGGATGGCTTCGCCTTCGGCAAAGGAATCTGCCATCGAAGCTTTACATGCGTTTTCGATGATCGCTTTGTGCTGATCCGAAGCGCCGTTCCAGACGTCTTTGTTGATCATGAGTTCGAAAACGGTCGCCTGCTGGTGCCAGCCGGGGAAGTAGTTGTATTTGACCAGCTTGTGGAACCCGAGACGCGCATCGATGGCCGGCATCGAGAATTCAGTGGCGTCAATGGCGCCTTTTTCCAGAGCAGGGAAGATTTCACCACCGGGCAGCAAGGATGTCGCAACGCCCAGTTTCTGCATGACTTTACCGCCAAGGCCGAAAAAGCGCATTTTCAGACCTTCGAGGTCTTCGGGGTTGTTGATTTCCTTGGCGAACCAGCCCGAGGTTTCCGGTGCGATGATGGCACAAGGCAGAACCTTAACGTTGTAACCGGCCTGATCATACATCTCTTGGTACAGCGTCATGCCGTTTCCATAGTAGAGCCACGCCATGTATTCGCCAGCTTCAGGACCAAATGGAACTGCGGAAAACAACGGTGCTGCCGGGATTTTGCCTGCCCAGTAACCTGCAGTGGTGTAGCCCGAGTTGATTTTACCAGACGAAACAGCATCAAGAATTTCGAACGGGGGAACCAGTTTGCCCGGCTCGTAAACCTTCATTTTGAGTGTACCGCCCGACATCAGGCTCAGCTGTTCCGCAACACGTGGGATCGGCGAACCCAGACCCGGCAACGAGGTCGAGAATGCAATTGGGGTCTTCAGCAACATCTTGTCTGCTGCAAATGCGGCAGGCGCAGTCAGCAGGGAAGCTGCCATGGCCAACGAAGTCAGGGTCTTTTTCATACTTGTCTCCTCCAGAGTACAGGTTGGCCGGGGTATCGGCCATGATCTCACCGCATAGGCGGTATGCGGATGGTAAATATTGTTGACCATGTGAATCAGTCAACAAGTTTATTTACCACTTGGCAGCGTGAGCGTTGAAAATACAGACAAGCGATTTCGGACAAAAAGCAGCGTTTTTTCGGTTGTATTTTGTGAATATCTTTCTAAATCAACAGATTGCGGAAAATTTATGCATCCGCATTTCTGGGTATGGCGTGGTTGTCTTTGTTGCGAAGATTGGTAAAGTAAAAAGACAACCAAAAAAGTGCCAACACCACAGAGAGTCGCCGTGAAGATGAGTGATACAAGCCCTTTTGACCCCGTCGGACACGAATCACTTGCAGAAGCCGTGGTTGAACAAATCGAGACAATGATCGTCGACGGTATCCTCAAAGAGGGACGAAAATTGCCATCGGAACGAGAATTGGCAGAGGCTTTGGGTGTGTCCCGCCCAAAGCTGCGCGAGGCTCTCCAGATCCTCGAATCCGAAGGATTGGTGAATGTCCGCCACGGGGAAGGGACGTTTATTGCCACGTTGACTGGCCGTGCGATGTCGCCTGCACTTTTGGCGCTCTATGCCAGACACGGGCGGGCGTTCTATGATTATCTTGAATATCGCCGCGAACAAGAAGCCTTTGCCTGCCGTCTTGCGGCAGCAAGAGCAACCCAGTCAGACAAAGAGCGCTTGATGGAAATCATCGGCGAGATGAACAAAGCTTTCGACGAAAACGATTCAGAGGCCAGCCAGGAGGCCGACCTAAAACTGCACGCCGCCGTTGTGGATGCCAGCCAGAACACCACGCTCATTCATATGATGGCGTCGGTATACGACCTGACCCGACAAGGTGTGTTCTATAACAGGGCCTTTTTGCGCACGATGGATGGAACTGGCAAAAAGCTGTTGGCCCAGCATCGGGAAATTGTGGATGCGATTGTTGCCGGCGATCCTGACCGCGCGGATGCCGCGGCGCGCAATCACATGGATTTTGTCGAAACATCGTTTCGTCTGGGGCAGGAACAAAGAGACCGCGAAGACCGTGCCGCCAAGCGGCGCAAGTTGTCCATGTAGGACGCGCGGCATCATGCCTCTGCCATATTAGGCAACAGTCAATTGAATTTCATGATCCAGTGTTTTAAAGGGGCGACATAAGTTTCTGTTGCCCGAGCATATTGTGTGCTTTTGCAACGCCAACCTTGGGTTATCGCCCTGATGCGCAAATAACCCGACTTCCTTGACACGCTGAAAGGTAGAGAAATCATGGCCGATCAACTGAACGCAGACATATTGTATACCATTGTAGACGAAGCGCCCGAGCTGGCCTCAGCGTCGTTTCTCCCAATTATTCGCAAGTTCGTCTCGGCGGCTGACATTACGGTGGGAACACCTGACATTTCGCTGGCAGGCCGTATCATCGCGACCTTCCCTGAAAACCTGACCGACGAACAGCGTCAGTCTGATGATCTGGCCGCTTTGGGTGAACTGGTGAAGACACCGGGTGCCAACGTTATCAAGCTTCCGAACATTTCGGCATCCGTGCCTCAGCTGGTTGCGGCTGTGACCGAGCTTCAGGAAAAAGGGTACAACATCCCGAGCTATCCTGAAGAGCCGTCGACAGACGAGGAAAAAGCAATCCGCGCCCGTTTTGACGCCATCAAGGGCTCCGCTGTGAACCCTGTTCTGCGCGAAGGCAACTCGGACCGTCGTGCTGCTAAGGCTGTTAAAAACTACGCCCAAAACAACCCGCATTCGATGGGTGCATGGGAATCGACCTCGAAGACCAAAGTGTCGTCGATGCCCGGCAATGACTTTTATGCCAACGAAGTGTCGGCAACGATTTCGGCAGACCAGGCTGGTGATGCTAAAATCGAATTTGTTGCAAAAGACGGCTCGGTCACCGTTCTGAAAGACGGCTGGCCACTGGAAGAAGGCACCGTGGCAGACGCGACCTTTATGTCCGCCAAAGCGCTGGGCGCTTTCTTGGCTGGTGCCATCGAAGACACCAAAGCCGACGGCACCATGTTCTCGCTGCACATGAAAGCCACCATGATGAAGGTTTCGGACCCGATCATCTTTGGTCACGCAGTCAAAGCATGGCTTGCACCGGTCTTTGAAAAATTCGGTGTTGAACTGGACGCGCTGGGTGTGAACCCTAACTCGGGCATGGGTGACCTTCTGGACCGTGTTGCAGACAACGCTGACATCATGGCCGCAATCGAAGCTGTAACAGCTGACCGCCCTGCCATGTATATGGTCGACAGCGACAAAGGCATCACCAACCTGCACGTGCCTTCGG
This sequence comes from Shimia thalassica, assembly GCF_001458215.1. Classification (GTDB taxonomy): domain Bacteria; phylum Pseudomonadota; class Alphaproteobacteria; order Rhodobacterales; family Rhodobacteraceae; genus Shimia; species Shimia thalassica. The sequence goes on from NZ_CYTW01000006.1 coordinate 7,360, forward strand.
ACGTGATCATTGATGCGTCGATGCCTGCCGTGATCCGCGCAGGTGGTAAAGGCTGGGATGCTGCTGGCAACAAGGGCGACACAAACTGTGTGATCCCTGATCGCTGCTATGCAACCATCTATGATGAATCCATCAACTTCTTCAAAGCGAACGGCGCACTGGATGTCACCACTGCCGGTTCCGTTGCGAACGTTGGTCTGATGGCGCAGAAGGCTGAAGAATACGGGTCGCACCCGACTACATTCGAAGCTCCTGCTGACGGCACCATCCGCATCGTGACCGCCAATGGCGAAACACTGCACAGCCACGATGTTGAAACCGGTGATATCTGGCGTTCTTGCACCGCCAAAAAAGCACCTATCGAAAACTGGATCGAACTGGCGATGGATCGTCAGCGTCTGACAGGTTCGGAAGCAATCTTCTGGCTGGACGCAAACCGCGCCCACGACGCACAGTTGATCGCATATGTGAAACCAGCTTTGGAAGCAGCCGGCGTTGCCGACAAATTCCAGATCATGGCGCCACGCGAAGCAACAGCACAGTCGTTGAAAACGATCACTGCCGGCAACGACAGCATCGCCATCACCGGCAACGTGCTGCGTGACTATCTGACCGACCTGTTCCCGATCCTCGAACTGGGCACATCGGCCAAGATGTTGTCGATCGTGAAGCTGATGAAAGGTGGCGGTTTGTTTGAAACCGGTGCTGGCGGATCTGCACCAAAGCACGTTCAGCAGCTGGTCGAAGAAAACCACCTGCGTTGGGACTCGATGGGTGAATTCTGCGCACTGGGTGAATCGCTGAACTTCCTGGCGGACAGCAAAGGCAACGCAAAAGCCGGTGTTCTGGGTGTCGCTGCCGAAGCTGCCACCCAAGGCATTCTGGACGACAACCGTTCGCCTTCGCGCAAGGTTGGCCAGCCTGACAACCGCGACAGCCACTATTGGTTCGCACGCTACTGGGCAGAAGCTCTGGCAGCACAAAGCGACGATGCTGATCTGGCGGCTGAATTCGCACCGGTTGCCAAAGCTCTGGCAGACGGCGAAGAAGCGATCCTTGCAGAGCTGGCAGCGGCCCAAGGTCCCGCAGCTGACATCGCTGGCTACTATCGTCCCAGCGTTGAGCTGAAAGCCAAAGTTATGCGTCCTTCGGCAACGTTGAACGCCATCATCGGCTAAGCTTTACGGCTTGAAAAATTTGAAAGGCGTCCGTGTTTCGGGCGCCTTTTTTCCAAATCAAGACGCTTCCCTTACGTTAATCCGGCCCAATTGTTCCCAACTTTGACCATATTCGATTGGTAGCAGATGCAAGAGCAACAAGACCGGCATTGATAACGGTCTGTATTGAGGTAAGTGGAAAATGCCCGAGCATATACTCGATTGGGCCAGTGTGGGTCCAAACGGCCTATACACGGCTGGTACGGGTCCGAGCGCGATAGGTGTCGGAGTCGTTTCCAGCTACAACAGTGATGGCCGGACGGCAGAAACACGATCCGACGGCACGCCAACTCAGAATGGGCTTTGGGTTGATGGCCTGACCACTGGCGTAACCACACAGCTGGTTTTCGAGGCGCCTGTCCAGAACCTTTCATTTGAAATTTACAACATTGATCAGAATACCGGCGTCTGGGACGACCGGCTGACAGTATTTGCAACTGATGCCACAGGTGCACAGGTCCCGGTGAGCTTTTCAGATCTCGATGGTTTGCACAGTGCTTCTGGAAACGTGGTCGATGCGGATGGCAATGCCTCTACCGGTATTGAAACAAGCGGCGCGGACGACTCGGTTTTTGTGTCTATCACCGGCCCCATCACGGCGCTGACATTTGTGTTCGAACCCGGCGAAAGTGCTACAGAAACGGGTACCTTTGGCATCGGTAACATCGGTCTGGATTCTGCGCCGCTCAGCGATGATATCGTGGACGGAACATCTGGCGACGATACGATAAACATTTTCTATACCGACGCTGAAGGCGACATGGTGACGTCCGGAGATGACATCATTCGTGCAGCGGAAGGCAATGATTCAATTGATGCCGATGCTGGCAATGATCGCATCTACGGTGAAGACGGGAATGACACCATCTTTGCGGGCACCGGTCACGACACTATTTTTGGTGGTGACGGCGCGGATTCGGTCGAGATGGGCTCGGGCAACGACATCTTCTTTGGCGGAGAAGGTGACGATTGGGTTAATGGCGATATCGGTAACGATGTTCTTCACGGCGGGACAGGCAATGATTTCCTGCGTGGAAGCTTTGGTGAAGACACGATTCACAGCGGCGGTGCGGGCGACGGAGATGACTATCTTTGGGGTGGGTATCGCGACGACAGATTCGTTTTTCAGGACGGATTTGGCAATGACACGGTCGAAGGCGAAAGCATCGACGAGACCATTGGCGATACGCTTGACCTGACACGCGTCACAAGCGCCCTGACGATTGATCTGACGTCTTCTATCGAAGGCACCGGAACCTTCACAGATGGTGTGGATACCGCCAACTATAACGAAATCGAACACATTCTTCTGGCGGATGGTAACAACACCATCAAGCTGGGGGACGGGTCCGGGAATGACACCATTTCCGGTTTTCGGGTTCCAACAGACAACGGCGATGGCACCTATACCGCCATCGATACCCTGGATGTCACCGAGGTCACGCGAGATTTCGGAACGACCCCGATCACGGTACGCGATATCGTTGTCAGTGATGATGGCAGCGGAAATGCTGTTTTGACGTTCCCATACGGGGACACCTTGACGCTTGACGGTGTGCCGCCCAGCGCATTTGACGATCCGGAAATCTTTGAATCGATGGGCGTGCCGGAAGATCCGGACGGCATCGTCACCGGCACCGGTGAGGATGATTTGATCTTTGTCGGATATGACGGCGACAACGATGGAGACCGGATCGACAACGATGATGCCTTGTTGCCGGGCGAATTCGGGGATGACGATATCGTGGTGGCCGGTGCAGGCAACGATCTCGTTTTCTCGGCTTTCGGACAGGACGAAGTGTTCGGGGGCCTTGGCAATGACATTCTTTTTGGCGGTGAAGGGCATGATGCTCTTTACGGCGAAGACGACAACGACGACCTCTATGGCGAAGCAGGAAACGATACGCTGGACGGGGGTATTGGCGACGATACCTTAACGGGTGGCGCAGGTGCGGATGTCCTGATCGGGGGCGCGGGAAGCGATGACTTTCTTGGCGCGACGATTGGCGATGCGGTGTTTGGCGGCGACGGTGTTGGCGAAACCGACAGTCTTGATCTCACGGGGTACGGCCCCTTCAAGGTCGTTTATGACGATGGATCCACGACCTCTGGCCGTGTTGATTTTCTGGACAGCGGCGGAGCAGTCCTCGGTAATATGACATTCGAGGGCATCGAAAATATCGTTGCCTGTTTTACCACCGGCACCCTTTTGACGACGCCACGTGGAAGTGTACCCATTGAAGACATGACCGTCGGTAATCGAGTGCTGACACGCGATCATGGGTTTCAACGCATTCGTTGGATTGGTCATCGCGACGTCGGCCCAAGGGAATTTGAAACACACGCCCATTGGCAACCTGTCTGTATTCAACAGGGCGCGCTGGGCGAAGGTTTGCCCAATCGCGATACCTTGTTCAGCCCCAATCACCGCGTGTTGTTATGCGGTGCACAAGCGATGCTGTATTTTGGTGAAGGTGAGGTTCTGGTGCCTGCCAAACATCTGATCGGGATGCAGGGGGTGACGGCCGCCGAGGTCGAGGAAATCACCTATTGGCACATCTTGTTTGATTGTCATGAACTGGTTCTGTCCAACAATGCATGGACCGAAAGCTTTCAACCCGGCAGCTATGTCATGAACGCTCTTGAAGAGGAGCAACGCAGGGAAATCTTCGAGCTCTTTCCGGAACTCGAAGGGGCAGATGCCAAGGATTTGTTCAGATCATCTCGCAGAACCCTGACACGAACCGAAGCAATGGTCTTTCACACACAATAGTTCTTTTTTGCAAAGCTGAATGACGGCATAGTTGTTATGCGCTGGCCGCCAGAGGAGCTGACATGAAACTGATCCGGAAATTAGCTTTTGTCGCCTTGGGGGCTTTGGCTTTGTCCCAACCCGCGAAGGCGGAAGATGAAATCAAGCTTTATGTCTTTGGCAACAGCCTTGTTCATCATCAATCCGAAACCGAAGAAACCGCAGTGCCCTATTGGCTGGCCCAATTCGCAAATGCGGGCGGTAAAACATTTGCCGTTGATGGCGAATGGGGGTTTCTCAGGGACTTTGCCGCAGCAGGGCGCCCAAAAGCACAATGGAGCTTTAACGGAGCGCCACGCGCATGGACGCGCAACATCCGGAATTTTGCGGATGTGGGATACAATGTTGTCATGGTGAACCCTGCCAACTTTATCCAATACAAATCCCCCGACGCCCCCTTTGATGGGGAAAATGCGACGCGCGAAACGCCTTTGACAGCAACAGCGGCCATTTCTGCCAAAGCAGATGCCCCTCGTTTTGTCATTTACGAAGGTTGGGCAGATATGAGTGCCTTCGTCAGAAGCTTTCCGCCCCGCACACGACAGCTGCGAAGGTTTCACGAGTTCAATCAGGGTGAGTACCACCAGTGGTATGAAGACTATCATGCGCTCGTGAAAACTGCGTTGCCGGACAAAGATGTTGATCTGATCCCTGTGGCGCGGATTCTGAGCAAGATGTTTCAGAATGGGCCGCTCAAAGATATTCCTGTTGAGGCCCTCTATGTGGATGATGCTCCGCACGGCACACCGACGCTGTACTTCTTGGCAGCTGCAATCACGTATGTTGGCCTTTACGAAGATGCTTTACCGTCTGATATGAACCTGCCCGATACGCTGCATCCCGATTTGCGGGCGAACTATGATGCGGTCCGCGCCTTTATTCACGCAGAGATGGGCCAAAAGCAGACCACAGCACCCACAGCTGTTGCACCCAAGAAGGTCGCCGTTGCAAAGCCCGCACCAAATGCCGGAACACCTGCTCCGGGGCTTGGACTTGAGAACCCTTCTCTTGGCATGGGCGTCAGCGTCGTCGCTGACTGGAGCACGCAAAACGCTTTTATTGACCTTATGAAGTCCGCACGACCCTGGATCGGGCATGTTCCGGGTCAATGGGGCGGGATGAGTGCTGAAGATCTCGACTTTGGGGGGTTCTTCGATGAAGAGGGCTGGATCTGGGGTATTCCTCCCAAAATTGAAGCGGTCGAAACTTTTATTCTTACGGATCAGCCGGAACAGTCCTCAAGCCTCACGGGACGTTACCGTCTTACCTATGACGGAGCGGGTGAGGTGTCCCTGACGGGGCGCGCGCGTGTGCAGTCCAGAGAAGACGGAGAAATCTGGTTTGAATATCGCCCCGGAGATGGCGTTGTCGGTATACGGATTGATCAAACCGATCCGATGCGTACCGGCGATTATATCAACAACATTCGCGTATTGCGGGAAGATCACATCGCGTTGCACGAGGCGGGTCTGATTTTTAATCCTGATTGGCTGGATAAGGTCGGCGACCTGCGTGTTTTGCGGTTTATGGACTGGATGCAGACCAATGACTCGCGTGTATCCGAATGGGGGGAACGTCCTCTTGTGTCGGATTTCTCATACGCCTGGCGCGGTGTCCCGGTCGAGGTCATGGTTGCGCTGGGCAATCGCATCGGCGCTGACATCTGGGTGACGCTGCCGCATCAGGCGACAAACAATTATGCCGCCGAATTTGCGCGGATGGTCAAACGGGATTTGCATCCGGACCGAAAGGTCTTTGTCGAGTATTCCAACGAACTTTGGAACTTCACGTTCGAACAGGCCAACTGGGCCAGTGAAAAAGCTGTCGAGCGTTGGGGTGAAAAGGCCGGTGATGATGCGTGGATGCAATACGCCGGTATGCGAGCCGCCGAAATCGCCCGCATTTGGGAATGGGAATTTGGATCCGAGACAAAAGACCGGCTCGTGCGGGTTGTTGCGGTGCACACAGGATGGAAGGGCCTTGAACAGGTTCAGCTTGAAGCACCGCTTTGGCTGGAAGAAGCACGCGGCAACCCCGCGCCGATCACGGCTTTCGATGCTTATGCGGTTTCAGGGTACTTTGGCCTCGAACTCGGAAGTGATGAAGGGGCCGAGAAAACGCTTGGCTGGATAAACACATCGATGCAATCCGCGCTCAAAGATGCGATGGGGCAGGGGCTCAAGCGGGCGGCGATGCAGGACTATGTGCGTGATCACCTTTTTGACGCCGCTATTCCCTTGGCGGCAGAGGCATTGCGCAACGGGTCGTTGTCTCTACTCACCAAAGATTTGCTGCCCTACCATGCCCGTGTCGCCAAAGAGAACGGCCTTGCCCTCGCGATGTACGAAGGTGGCACGCATGTCACGGGTATTGGTGAATGGGCGGACGACGAAGCCATGACCAATCTGTTTATCCAACTGAACTATAGCCCCGAGATGGCCGGACTTTATCAAGAGCTTTTGAGCGCGTGGCGCAACACCGAAGGATCGATGTTCTTCAACGCCTACAGTGATGTCTCGAACCCCAGCAAATGGGGCAGTTGGGGATCATTGCGGCATCTGGATGACACAAACCCGCGGTTTGACGCGCTGAGTGCTGCAAATCAACAACCGCCCCAATGGGACAATTCTCGTGAACAGGGGACCTTTCTTCATGGCGGCATTTTTGAAGGGACCGACGGGCCGGACCGGTTGGCTGGAACGGTAAAACATGACGTTTTGCTTGGAAATTCCGGCGATGACGTCCTTGTTGCGGCAGGTCTTGCAGACAATCTTCATGGCGGTGCGGGCTATGACATTGCGGAACTTCCGGGAAATCAGGCGGATTATTTGATCCGGAAGATTGGCGAGCGAACCTTCATTGTTTCGGACAAGAGGCGGTTTGTTCTGGCCCAAATCGAAGCGGTCAAATTTTCCGGTGCCCAAGATAGCCTGCTTGAACTGGCGCAGTTGCAATGACGACAGGTCTAAGCATTTGATCAGCATTATCATCCCAGCCAACAACGAAGCCGATCTGATCGGGCGTTGTTTGGGTTCCCTGCTTATGGGGAAGGGCCCTGATGGGGGTGAGGTGATCGTTGTTGCGAACGGATGCTCTGATGATACGGCGGCATGTGCTGCTGCGTTTTCCAATGAGTTCGCATTGAAAGGGTGGGCCCTGACGGTGATTGATCTCAAGCAAGGGGGCAAACCCAATGCCCTCAATGCTGGCGATGCTGCTGCCAAAGGCGACAAACGGGTTTATCTGGATGCGGATATTGTCGTGTCCCCTGATTTGCTGGCCCAGCTTGATGATATCCTTTCGAAGGATGCGCCGGTTTATGCCAGCGGTACAATGCGGATTGCGCAGGCGGAAACATGGGTGTCACGCGCCTATGGCCGTATATATGCGCGCGTGCCGTTCATGACCCACGGTGTTCCGGGGGCGGGCCTTTTTGCGGTCAACGCCGCCGGGCGCGCCCGTTGGGGCGATTTTCCACAGATCATTTCTGACGATACATTTGTACGTCTCAGCTTTTCCCCGAACGAACGTATTGCCGTGCCAGCCCCCTATGACTGGCCTCTGGTCGAGGGTTTTTCGACTTTGGTACGCGTGCGCAGGCGTCAAAATACAGGTGTCGACGAGATTCAAAACCTCTATCCCTCGCTGTTGCAGAATGATGATAAACATCGCCTTGGCCTGTCCGGTATGCTGCGCCTGGCACTGACCGATCCAATCGGGTTTGCGGTTTACACAGCGGTGGCGCTTGCCGTTCGTTTTGGCCCCCGCGACACCTCAAACTGGGAGAGGGGACGATGACAGAAACCCATCCCAGACCCTCTTTGTGGCGCCGCTTTAGTCAGGGCAAAAACCTTGGCGCGCGCGCTGCGCGCAGTTCGGTTTTCACCATTTTGGGATACGGCGGCAGCCAGTTCCTCAGGTTGCTGTCCAATCTGATCCTGACCCGTCTGCTGTTCCCCGAGGCGTTTGGCCTGCTCAGTCTGGTCTGGGTGTTCATGGTTGGGCTTCAGAATTTCTCGGACATCGGTATTGCGACCTCGATCCAGCAAAACAAACGAGGGGACGATCCAGAGTTTCTAGACACCGCATGGACCTTGCAGGTGGTGCGGGGGCTTTTGTTGTGGGGGCTGACCATCGTCTTGGCACAACCCGTTGCCACGTTCTATGACGCGCCCCAACTCGCTCAGCTGCTTCCGGTTGTGGGTTTAACCTTGTTGATAGCGGGCTTTTTCCCCGCACGAAAAGAAAGCGCCAACCGGCATCTCATGCTGGGACGCGTCACCATGCTTGATCTTGGCGCACAGGCGTTTGGCCTTGTTGTGGGCGTATTGATCGCGTGGCTCACGGGGTCCATTTGGGCGCTGGTCTTTAGCGCTGTTGCGACCTCTGCTGTTCAGCTTGTGTTTTACAATCTGTTCCTGCCGGGCCGCAAAAGCCGTTTTGGATTTGACAAGTCGTCAGCTGCGGAAATCGCCAAATTTGGCAGCTGGATCTTCTTTAGCACCATTGCAGGCTTCATCTTTTCCCAAGGGGACAAGCTGGTTCTCGGGAAATTTTTGTCGTTACATGCGCTGGGCATTTATAACATTGGCTTTTTCTGGGCGAGTTTTCCGCTGATGCTTGGGGGGATGGTTGTCTGGAAGGTGCTCATTCCGGTCTACAGGGAGCGCCCCCCGGCCCAGTCTTCTGATAATTTTCGCGCACTTCAAAAACTGCGCTTTGCCTTGACCGGTGGCTTGTTTGTCATGCTGGTTTTTCTGGCCCTGTCCGGTGTTGTGATGGTGCATGTCCTCTATGATGATCGCTATGTCCTTGCAGGGGGCGTTTTGGTCATGGTGGCAATTGTGCAAATCCCGCAAGTCATTGTTTTAACTTACGATCAATCGGCACTCGCCTCGGGTGATGCCAGGCGTTTTTTCATTCTGGCTGCGACACGTGCGGCGTTTATGATCGCTGGCCTTTTGATAGGGGTGCAGGTGGCTGGACTTCTTGGTGCGTTGATCGGCCAAGCCGTTGCAATGATCCTGGTTTATCCTGTTGCAGTGTGGATGGCCCGCTCGCAAGGCAGCTGGGATCCCTTGCATGATGCGATTTTTGCAGGACTGGGCATCCTGTGCGCCACAGCCGCTTATAGTCTGAATTCCGAGGCCATTTACGCGCTATCGGCCTTGAATTTGCCCTAGATTCTTCATTCTGAGTAACGTTTTACCATATACTGTTGAATGAAGAGATTTCTCCCTGCGGGTTCTGAACGGAGCCGGCATAATTGCGTTGAGGCATTCTATGGTTGAGCTTGATCCGGTTTCGACAGAAGACGACATCGCCATTGTCGGCATGGCGGCCCATTTGCCGGGTGCGGACGGGATTGATGCCTATTGGGCAAATCTGCGCGACGGCATCGAGTCGATCAAAAGCCTGAGCCAAAGCGAACTGGAAGAGGCGGGCGAGTCCCCGTCACGGATGCGGCACAAAAACTATGTTCCTTCAGCCGCAATTCTTGAGGATTTCGAAAAGTTTGATGCCGACTTCTTTGGGTTAAGCCCAAAGGAAGCGGCCATCATGGACCCGCAGCACCGTCAATTCCTCGAAGTCAGCTGGCAAGCTCTGGAAAACGCAGCGCATCCACCAGAAACCTTTAATGGCCCAATCGGCGTTTTTGCTGGGTGTGGCATGGGCAGCTATTTCTATTTCAACATCTGCTCAAACCCCGAGCTGGTCCAAAACACCGGCATGTTCCTGTTGCGTCATACGGGCAATGACAAAGATTTTCTCAGCACTCGCCTGTCCCATATTCTTAACCTGACGGGTCCGTCCTTGGGTCTTCAGACCGCATGCTCGACATCTTTGGTGGCCGTGCATTATGCAGCGCAATCTTTGCTGAATGGCGAATGCGATATGGCGGTTGCCGGTGGTGTGACCATCGAGCTGCCCCATGCACGCGGATACATTTTTGAAGAAGGTGAAATCCTGTCACCGGACGGGCATTGTCACGCCTTTGATCACAGGGCGCAGGGAACGGTTTTTGGCAGCGGCGCGGGGGCCGTTGTGTTGCGCCGCCTCTCCGATGCCATCGCGGATGGAGACCACATCTGGGCCGTTGTGAAAGGGTCCAATGTCAACAATGACGGCTCTGCCAAGGCTGGATACCTCGCACCCAGCGTGGACGGGCAGGCCGAAGCGATTGCGAATGCCCATGCTTTGGCGGGTATTTCGGCGGAAACGATCGATTATGTCGAATGCCACGGAACCGGTACATATCTGGGTGACCCGATCGAAGTTGCGGCCCTGACCGAAGCGTTTCGTGAAACAACGGATGATGCAGGATTTTGCCGCATTGGATCTGTGAAAACCAATATTGGCCATCTCGATACGGCTGCGGGTGCTGCAAGCCTTATCAAGACAGCGTTGTCACTGCACCACAAACAGATGGCGCCAACCTTGGGATATGAAAAGCCAAATCCGGCCATTGATTTCGAAACCAGTCCCTTCAAGGTGAACGATACGCTTACCGATTGGGTGTCGCACAAGGGGCCACGCCGCGCTGGTGTCAATTCGCTGGGCGTTGGCGGCACAAATGCGCATGTCGTGTTGGAAGAGGCCCCCGAGCGCCCACCTTCACAAGAGGCCGATTGGCCCTTTTTCCCATTGGTCATTTCCGGACGCACCAACAAAGCGCTTGATGCTAACGCAGCAAGGCTTGCCGCACATCTTCGCGAAAACCCTGACCAGCCATTGGCAGATGTGGCCTTTACCCTGAAAGAAGGGCGCCGCGCATTTGAAAAACGCCGGGTGATCGTGGCCGAAACCCACGAAGAAGCCGCAGAGCTGCTTGAAACAAACAATCCGCGCCGCGTCTTCAACCACACGGCAGACATCGACAAACCAGAGTTGGTTTTCATGTTCCCCGGCGGTGGGGCGCAATATGTCGGTATGGCACGTGATCTCTATGAAACCGAACCCACGTTTATGGAGTGGATGGATCGTGGTTTTGAGTATTTAGAGACCCATTCAGACGAAGATTTGCGAGCGCTCTGGCTTGCCGAAGGCGAGGAAGCTGTGCGTGCTGCGACGGTTTTGGCACGTCCTTCTGCGCAATTGCCTTTGATCATGATGGTCGAATATGCGCTGGCACAGTTGTGGATCAGTTGGGGCGTGGCGCCCGCTGTTCTCGTGGGCCATTCGATGGGCGAAAACACCGCGGCGGCGCTGGCTGGGGTGATGTCATTTGAAGACTGTCTCGGGCTGGTTCTGCTGCGTGGACAACTGTTCGACACTGTGGCACCCGGCGGAATGCTCAGCGTGCCCCTGCCGCTGGCAGAGGTTCAGACATACCTTGATGACCGGCATGATATTGCATCGGTGAATGCCCCTGCGCTGACTGTCATTTCCGGACCTGATCAGGCATTGCAGGATTTGGCGTCAAAGCTGGCGTTGGAGGAGATTGAAACACAGCGTATCAACATCGATATTGCGGCACATTCCGCAATGTTAGAGCCTATTTTAGACCGCTTTCGAAGCTATCTCGCCTCTATCACTCTCAATGCGCCGAACCTACCTATCGTTTCGAATCTGACCGGTGCGATCCTAAAGGATGAAGACGCGATGAGCCCCGATTACTGGGTGGCCCATCTGCGCAACACCGTGATGTTCAGCGATGACATCTCGACTTTGTCGCAAGAGAAGAACCGCATTTATCTCGAGGTTGGTCCGGGCAAGGCGCTGAGTTCGCTGACACGTATGAACGGGCAGGTGCCTAACGACAAAATCCTCTCCAGCTTGCGACATCCGGACGAAGAGCTGGCCGACGATCTTTTCTTCCTACAGGTTCTGGGGCAACTTTGGGCCTGTGGCGTGGACGTTGACTGGGGTCAGATTTGGGGTGATGTGCCACGACAGCGCGTTGTTTTGCCGACATATGCCTTTCAACGGTCCTCGTATTTTATCGAGCCGGGGTCATCCGTGATGACGCCCCCCGAAGCCGACCTGATGCGAGAAGAGGATCGCGCCAAATGGAGCTATGTTCCATCTTGGACACCGCAATATGCCGCCTGCGATCTCGATGTCACATCAGAGCTGCATCTGGCAGATAAACACAGCTGGCTGATCTTTGAAGATGAGTCTGGAATAGGCTCTAACATAGCTGAAAAGCTACAAAATGCCGGTCATGATGTAATATCCGTGGCGTCCGGTGACAAGTTTGGCAAAATTGACGACAACCGCTATGTCCTTGCGCCAGAGCGCGGTCGCGACGGGTATGATGCGCTTGTCAGGGATTTGATGACGGCCGGTGTTGCGCCAGACCGTGTTGTGCATATGTGGCTGTGCACACGCGCCGAAACCTATCGCCCGGGAAGCAGTTTTTTCCACCGCAATCAGGAACAAGGGCTGTTCAGCCTGTTTTTCCTTGCGCAGGCAATGGCGGATGAAAATCTACCGATGCCCATCCATTCAACCGTGATCAGCTCTGGCGCCCTACAGGTTCGGGACGAACCTTTGCCCTATCCCGAAAAGGCGACGGTTCTTGGGGCGGTACAAGTGATCCCGCGCGAAATGCCGGGTTTGACCTGTGGCCTGATCGATCTCGATCCCTCAGAAACCAATGCGGATACCGTGCTGGAAGACCTGCTAGCACCGCCGCGCAACGCAATTGTGGCGTATCGGTCGGGCAAACGGTTCGAACGCGGATATCGCCAACAGCCTCTTTCTTCTGAAGAAGCGGTTTTGAAGAAAGGTGCGACCTATCTGATTACAGGCGGGTTTGGCGGTATTGGCCTTACTGTGGCGGAACGGATGGTGCGCACCAATGGCGCAAATGTTGTCCTTTTGGGACGAGAGGCCTTGCCTGAGCGCGAAGATTGGGCCGGATACCTTGCGGGTCATGGCCCCGCAGATCGCACGGCGCGCAAAATTCGGGCTGTCGAACGGCTAGAGAGCCTTGGCGGTAAGGTCCTGAGTGTTGCGGGTGACGTTTGTAACATTGATGACATGCAGCGCGTGTTGTCAGAAGCGGAACAGGCATTTGGCAAGATCGATGGGGTCGTTCACGCCGCTGGCGTGATTGATGATGCGCCCTTTATGACCAAAACATCTGCCAATGTGGATGATGTGCTGGCTCCGAAACTGCACGGTACACAAGTTTTGGAAACCATCTTTCCGGACGGGTCTCTCGACTGGTTGGTTCTCTTTTCGTCGTCAAGCACGGCAACCGCACCGGCGGGCCAAATCGATTATGTTGCGGCCAACGCCTATCTGAATGCCTATGCCCAGTCGCGCCAGGGAGACAAAACCCGTGTTGTGGCAATCAACTGGGGCATCTGGTCGGATGTAGGCATGGCGGCGGATGCTGTTGCGGCGATTTCAGGCGTCCAAGCACCCTCGGAACGCCAGCAAACAAATGCTGCACTTCTTGATACATCAGGATTTGATGCCGACGGACATCGGGTGTTTTTTACCACGCTCAGTCCCGAAACCCATTGGGTGCTGTCCGAACATCGCACCAAAGAGGGCGAAGCGGTCTTTCCAGGCACGGGTTATCTCGAAGTTCTTTCAGAAGCATGGACCGCCCAAGGAGAGACAGGTCCATTTGAAATTCGTGATTTGACCTTCTTGCGTGCGCTTCCGGTTGCGGACAACGCCACAGAAGAGTTGCGCGTCCGGATGATGCGCACCGACGAAGGCTATAAAGTCGAATTTCACACCGAATGTCTGTTTGAGGGGCAAAAGGCATATCAGCTTCACGCAGAAGCCCGCCTTTTGCCTTTGTCGCCAAACAAACCGGCCACCGAAACGGTTCCTGTGGATTTGCAAGGATTGGAAACGGGCCCCGCTCTGGTTTCACCTCAAGAGGCGCATTTGAATTTCGGCCCACGCTGGAAGGTTCTCCAAAAAACCACGACCTCTGGCACTGCCGGGTTCGCCCGTCTTCATCTGGATGATGCTTTTGCATCGGACTTGGGGGAAGGCGGTTTTGCCTTGCACCCCGGCCTTCTGGATTTGGCCACCGGATGGGCGATGAGCCTGATCCCGGGTTATGGTGCGGCGCATCTGTGGGTGCCGGTTTCCTATGGTCAGCTCAAAGCCTGGGAAACGTTGCCTCAGGACCTTGTGAGCCACGTTCACCTTGTTAATGGAAGTGCCGAAACCGGCATTGCGTCGTTTGATGTCACACTGATGGATATATCCGGCAACGTGTGTGTCGAAGTGCACGGTCTGACCATCAAAAAGGTTGAAACATCAGCAGGCTTTGCTGCCGCGCCGGCCTTGCGTCGCAACGAGGTTGAATTCGAAGCGGGATCGTCCGACCGGCCCATGTCTGCTGCCGAAGAACGATTGGCGCATAACCTGTCCCAAGGGATTCCCTCGCAAGATGGGGCCGATCTGTTCGAAGCGGCGCTGGGATCAGGACGGTCTCAGGTGATCATGTCGTCCCTTGATCTTGAGGCGCTTATTGCACAAGCCGCGCAGGGGGCAGATGAATCGTCTGTTGTGCATGACGGGTTTGAACGGCCGGAGCTGGAAACCGATTTTGTTGCGCCTTCCAATGATATCGAGCGCACGCTGGCCGGTTTCTGGCAAGAGTTGCTCGGGGTGTCCGAGGTCGGCACGCAAGACAGCTTCTTTGATCTTGGCGGGCATTCCCTGATTGCGGTGCGCCTCTTTGCGATGGTGAAAAAGGCTTATTGCATCGAGTTTCCAATTTCGATTTTGTTCGAAGCCCCCACCATTGCCAAATGCGCAGAATTGATCGCCGAACGTGTTGGCCCCCAAGAAGACGGGCAGACTTCGACAGATGTGGCGCGTCCCGAAGAGACCGAACGGCGATTTACCCATCTTGTGCCGATGCATTCGGGCGAAGGTGGCTCTCGTACACCGTTTTTCCTTGTTGCGGGGATGTTCGGCAACGTTCTGAACCTGCGCCATCTGGCACATCTTCTCGGTGCGGATCGGCCCTTCTATGGGTTGCAGGCACGAGGGTTGTATGGTGACGCCGACCCGCACGAGGACCTGATCGAAGCCGCGCGCGACTACATCGCCGAAATGCGACAGGTTCAGCCCAAGGGCCCCTATCTGCTCGGCGGTTTCTCGGGTGGGGGTATCACTGCTTTCGAGATCGCCCATCAGCTCGAAGCGGCTGGCGAAGAGGTTGCTTTGATCGCGCTGCTGGATACGCCCTTGCCTGTGCGCCGTGCCTTGAGTTTCGAAGACCGGATGCGCATTCAAATGCAAGAGTTGCGGTCGGGTGGTTTGGCCTACCCCGCCAAATGGTTGCAGAACCGCATTCGCTGGGAGATGGAAAAACGACGCGCGCCCGACGTCGGCGAAGATACGCAAACTGCAGACACACAGTTCCACAATGAAGAAATCGAAGCCGCATTTCTGAGGGCAGTGGAATCTTATCCGATGCGTCCCTGGACCGGCCGGATGTCTTTGTTCCGCCCGCCATTGGCCGGAAAATGGGATATGGGTGACGGGCGTATGGTCGATCACCAACGCGCATATGTCTTCCATGACAACGATTGGGGACAGTTTGTGCCGGGGATCGAGGTGGTCGAGGTTCCGGGAGATCACGATTCAATGGTGTTGGAGCCAAACGTGCGCGTTCTGGCCGCCCGCATGAAACGGGCCATCGAAACCGCAGAGCGCGACATCACTCTTGCCGCACGACAAGAGGCCGCAGAATGACCCGGACCGTCACACTTCTTGCAGTCGTTTTGAACTATCGAACGCCGGATATGACGGCGGACGCGGTTGATGCGGCTTTGAAGGAAATGGAAGGCTTGGACGGGCATCTGGTTCTGGTCGACAACGACTCTCAAGACGGCT
Source organism: Shimia thalassica (assembly GCF_001458215.1). GTDB lineage: Bacteria > Pseudomonadota > Alphaproteobacteria > Rhodobacterales > Rhodobacteraceae > Shimia > Shimia thalassica. Next base: position 23,212 of record NZ_CYTW01000006.1, read on the forward strand.
CGTTCGAGGCACTGTGCCAAGCGGCGATTGATCGGGGCTGGCAAGACCACGTGACGGTTGTTCAGTCCGGCAATAACGGTGGTTTTGGGGCTGGTAACAACTTTGGAATTCGCACGGGGCTATCTCTGTGTGACCCCGAGTTTGTCTACATCCTGAATTCCGATGCATTTCCGGACAGTCGATCAATTGGCCGTCTGGTGGACACCCTGCGAAATCACCCCGATGTCGGGATTGCAGGCAGCTATATCCACGGGCCTGACGATGCGCCGCATATTACGGCCTTTCGGTTCCCGACCATTGCCGGTGAATTCGAAGGTGCCGCGCGTATTGGACCCATCAGCCGTGTACTGAAACGGTCAATCGTGCCTTTGCCGCTTCCGGAAACCACGTGCGAAGTCGATTGGCTTGCCGGGGCAAGCATGATGATCCGGCCAGATGTTCTCGAGGCGATTGGCCTGTTTGATGAAACGTTCTTTCTTTATTTCGAGGAAACGGATCTCTGCCTTCGCGCACAACGCGCGGGCTGGAAAACCCTGTATGTCAGGGACAGCGCGGTCACCCACATCGGGTCCGTGTCAACCGGCATGAAAACATGGGAGCGCATGCCAACCTATTGGTTTGACTCGCGGCGCTACTATTTCACCATGAACCATGGAAAAACCTATGCTGCGATGGCCACAATCGCACATGTGGCGGGCGCGGGATTGTGGCGCATTTGGCGTATTCTGACGGGCAAGCCAAAACGTGATCCTGAGCATTTTCTCAGGGACCTAGTGACGCATGATGTGCAATGGCGCGCGCCTTTCGAGCGCAGCGCACCATCATATGCTCCGATGCCCATGTCACCGCAAGAGGGAGGTGTCTTATGACAACCCAAATTGAAATGACTGCCGTTCTTATCGGGAATGAATCTCTGCTTGTGCAATGCGCGGAAATCTGGCGGCAATCCGGCCACAGGATTCAGGCGGTTGTGACGCGTTCGCGAGAGAATGCAAAATGGGCAAGGGATGCCGGCGTGACGGTCATCTCTTCGGATGATGACCTTGGCGCTGCATTGGCAGGACTGGACTTTGACTGGCTGCTGAGCATTGCCAACCTTGATATGCTGGCGCAGGGGGTTCTCGATCTGCCCCAACGGGGCGCGGTGAACTTTCACGACGGTCCACTGCCGTCATATGCAGGTCTGAATGCACCTGTTTGGGCGCGGATGTACCAAGAGCCCAAGCATGGCATCACATGGCATATGATGGCAAAAGGGGCCGACAGGGGCGATATTCTTGTTCAGCGCATGTTTGATATTTCGCCTTCGGACACGGCGCTCACCCTGAACACCAAGTGTTACGAAGCCGCGATCGACAGCTTTCCCGATCTTTTGGACGGCCTGTCCCAAGATGTACCGCCGTCAAAACCTCAGGATTTTCAGAACCGAAGCTATTTTGGCAAGTCTGCCCGTCCTGCGGCCGCAGCGCGTCTTGATTTCCGACTGGATGCCCAAGAACTGGTGGCGCTGGTCAAGGCACTTGATCACGGGGATTACTGGAATCCATTGTCCTGCCCCAAGATCGTCGCCGCAGGTCAGGTTCTTTGCGTTTCAACGGCTGAATTGGCAGGCCCCGAGGTGGGACATGGTCTTCCTGGAACGGTGCTTTCTGCTGATACAGAGACGCTTACGCTGTCTTGCGGGCGCGGCGCCATTATCCTTGGTGGCATCACAGACAGCGCTGGGCATCCTGTTGCGCCGCTGCGTCTGGTCTCTGTTGGCAATACTCTCCCGTCGCTAGAGCGCGATGCAGCTGTCGAATTGACCAACACGATGGAGACGGTTCTGAAGGGGGAATCCTTTTGGCGAAACGTTCTGCCCGCGTTTCATGGTGCCCGTCTTCCCCTGATTTCTGATGCCAGCGATCTTGCGGAAATACGCCGTCTATCAATGACGCTGCCCGATGATCTGGCCCCTGAGGATATGGTTGCCCTCGTCTGTCTTTGGGCGGACCGCAGTGGCGTCCCTGCGCCTTTTGACATTGCGTTTCGAAACGAGGCTCCGCGGGCAAAAGGGTATTTGAACCATTGGGTCCCCTTGCGTCTTCCCAAAGAGACCGCGCATTCCCTTCACGATGTGAAGGCTCATGCCCGCAACGCCTTAGATAAAATTTCGGATAAAGGCACCTTTGCCTGTGATCTGGTGTTGCGAGATCCCGGCATTCAACCCCTGTCGACCCCCGACATTGCGTTGACCTTCGAAGATGATGTCTCGCACGTTGATGGCGCGGCGGTGACGATAGGCTTTGCGGGCGCTGGTAAAGCCAGCTTTAGCTTCGATGCATCCCGTGTGCCGTCGTCTCATGCAGAGCGGCTTCTCGAACGTCTGGTCTTTTTGGCCGCGCAATGGAGCGCGGCGTCGCCCACAGACGACGTCACGACTCTCAATGCGATGCCGCAAGGAGAACAGGACGAAACCCTGCATCTGTGGAACGCCACCGAGGCGGATTTTGATGCCGGTTTCAGCATGCACAAACAGTTTGAAAAACAGTGCGAGCTGACCCCCGACGCAATTGCACTGGTGTTTGAAAATCAGTCTCTAACATACCGGGAATTGAACCTACGCGCCAACCAGACGGCACGTGTTCTGCAAGCGATGCACGTCACAACAGGGTCCCTTGTTGGCCTGTATTGCCGCCGTTCAGTCGAGCTTGTTGTGTCTGCATTGGCCATTCTCAAGGCTGGCGCGGCATATGTGCCGATGGATCCGGCATATCCTGCGGATCGGATCGCCCACTTTATCCGCGACAGCGAGGCCGATGTTATCGTCACGCAAAATGATCTGGCCCACACATTGCCCGAGAGCAAAGCGGCGCAACTCTTGGTGGATAGCGATCCGCGTATTTCTGCTGCGGATGCGACCAATCTGGCTGCGGACACCTCGGGTGCGGATCTGGCCTATGTGATTTACACATCTGGTTCGACGGGGCTGCCCAAGGGCGTGATGGTGTCGCATCAAAACGTCTCGAACTTCTTTCTGGGTATGGACGAACGGGTGGCGCATGATCCGGCAGGTGCATGGCTTGCAGTCACAAGCCTGTCTTTTGATATCTCGGTGCTCGAACTGTTCTACAGCCTCGCGCGTGGCTTCAAACTGGTGCTGAGTGGGGATGAAAGCCGCACACAGATTTCCAACGGACATGTTCCAACCAGCGAAAAAGGCATGGAGTTTTCGGTCTATTACTGGGGCAACGATGATGCGCCAGGTCCGAAGAAATACGAACTTCTGTTGGAAGGGGCGAAATTTGCCGACCAGAACGGGTTTTGCGCGGTCTGGACGCCCGAACGGCATTTCCATGCCTTTGGTGGACCTTATCCGAACCCCTCTGTGACGGGGGCTGCGGTTGCTGCCGTTACGAAAAACATTGGTGTGCGCGCTGGCAGCTGTGTTGCGCCCCTTCACCACACCGCGCGGCTTGCCGAAGAATGGGCCGTGATTGACAATCTGACCGCCGGACGGGCTGGTTTGGCGATTGCCTCTGGCTGGCAGCCGGATGATTTTGTTTTGCGTCCTGAAAATACGCCGCCCAGAAACCGCGATGCCATGTTCGAACAGATGGATGAACTGCGTCGGTTGTGGCGCGGTGAACCTGTCGAGTTTCCACGCAAAGACGGCACCATGCATCCGGTTATGACGCAGCCGCGTCCGGTCTCGAAAGAGATTGAACTGTGGGTGACGACTGCGGGTAATCCCGAAACCTGGAAACAGGCCGGCCGTGCGGGTGCGCATATCCTGACGCACTTGTTGGGGCAAAGCATCAATGAGGTGGCTGAAAAGATTGGCCTCTATCATGCGGAACTGCGCGAGGCGGGATACGACACTGATGATTTCAAGGTCACGCTGATGTTGCACACCTTTTTGGCAGAGGACCGCGAAACAGCCCGAGAGATCGCGCGGGAACCGATGAAAGACTACCTGCGCAGCGCGGCGGGTCTTATCAAACAATATGCTTGGGCATTTCCGGCGTTCAAGAAACCCGAAGGCGTCAAGAACCCCTTTGAACTGGACCTTGGGGTGTTGTCGGATGATGAACTCGAAAGCATTCTGGACTTTGCGTTCCTGCGGTATTTTGAAGATTCCGGTTTGTTCGGCACTGTGCAGGATGCGTTGGACCGTGTTGAAGCCCTGAAAAAGATAGGCGTCGGCGAAGTCGCCTGCCTGATCGACTATGGCATCGAAACCCCGACGGTCATGCAAAGTCTGGAACTTGTCGCAGAGGTTCTGAAGCGCGCCAATACGTCTGGTGCCTTGGCCGAAGACGATTTCTCGATCGCCGCCCAGATATTGCGCCACAAGGTGACCCACATGCAGTGCACGCCAAGCATGGCGCGGATGCTGACAATGAACGACGAAGCACGCTTCGCCTTGGGCCAGCTGGAGCATCTCATGGTTGGCGGAGAAGCCTTGCCCGGCGCGCTGGTTTCCGAGTTGAAGACTTTGACACGAGCGGAAATCCTGAACATGTACGGGCCAACCGAGACAACCATCTGGTCGACCACCGCAGAGGCACAAATCACCGATGGTCTGGTCAGTATCGGAAAACCCATTGCCAACACGCAGATTTATATCTTGGACGAGGCCCGTTCCCCTGTGCCCGTGGGTGTTGCAGGTGAAATGTATATCGGCGGAGCAGGCGTCACTCCGGGGTATTGGCACCGCGAGGATTTGACAGCGGACAGGTTTGTAGAAGACAGCATCGCAGGAACCCAAGGGCGCCTTTATCGCACAGGTGATCTGGTTCGGTGGCGGTCTGACGGAACACTCGAATTCCTCGGACGTGCGGACCATCAGGTGAAACTGCGGGGCTACCGGATTGAGCTGGGCGAAATCGAAGCCCTTCTGGAAGCGCAAGCTGGCATTGATCAGGCCGTTGTTATGGCCCGAGAAGACACCCCCGGTGACACGCGTCTTGTGGCCTATCTGAAAGGACAAGGCGCATCAGGCGCAGAGCAATTGCGGTCAATTCTGCAACAGGCATTGCCAGAATTCATGGTGCCTTCGCATTTTGTAGAGATCGATACCTTCCCGTTGACGCCGAACAAAAAGGTGGATCGCAAAGCACTGCCTGCGCCTTCGGCCAAAGACACAAACCGCGCGGCGCGCGTGACACAGGCTGCGGAACCCGCAAGCGGCACAGGCGCCAAAATTGCGGAAATCTGGTCGCGCGTTCTGGGTGTTCAAAACATCGCTTCCGGCGACAACTTCTTTGATCTCGGGGGGCACTCTCTCTTGGCGGTTCAGGCGCACCGCGAAATCCGGACAGAGCTTGAGGTGCCCAAACTAGGCATCACGGACATCTTCCGTTTTCCTGTTTTGTCCGATTTAGCGCGCAAAGTGGATGAACTCTCCGGAGGCGCCTCAGCGGCGGCTGCCGCGCCCATCAGTGACACGCCTCCTGCCGAGAAGGCGTCGGCGCGGTCCGATGCCATGTCCAAACGTCGTGCCATGCGCAGTAGACGCAGAATGAGGGCCTGATGTCAGGAGATATCAAAGCGGCATTGAGTGCCGGATTGCCGCAAGACATCGGGGTGGGCGTGACACGGGTTTCGCCCCGAAATGAGGCTCTGTTCCTGCAAGAAATGGCCTTTATCAAGAATGCTGTGCCCTCAAGACAGCAAGAGTTTTCCGCAGGTCGCGCAGCGGCGCGCATCGCAATGAAGCAACTCGGGTTATCGCCCAAGCCGATCCTTGCAGGGGCGGATCGCGCACCCGTTTGGCCCGATGGCGTCATCGGTAGCATTTCCCATCACGACAAAACCTGCGTTGCGGTGGTGAGCGCAGACAATCAATGGCGTGCGCTGGGGATAGACATTGAACCGGATGCGCCACTTGATCCCGATTTGGTGTGCGAAGTCTGCACGACCGAGGAACAGAACTGGCTTGCGCAACAGCCAAAAGACCAACGTTTGCGCCTTGCGCGCATGATTTTTTGTGCCAAGGAATGCACCTACAAGTGCCAGTATCCTCTGAGCCAGACATTGTTCGGGTTTGACGCGATAGAGATTTCCCTGAAGGCAAACAGCTTTGTGGCCACCTTTCTGCAACCGGTCCCTTTGTTTGAAACCGGACAAACCCTGAACGGAGAGTTTACTTTTGCCGGACAACATATGATTGCCTTTATGGCCATACCGTCGCAAAAAGCGAAAACCCAAGCCATCTCCATGGAACCGCCATACCTTCGCCAAGAAGGAAGGGCATCGCAGACACATGAATCTTGGAAAGCGATCCAGCAGTGAACCAGTCTTTTGTTGAAATCCTGAACATTCTCAGAAGATGGGCCGTAACATGGTCCGCGATTGTTGCTTTGGGAACTCTGGCAGCATTGGCCTATGTGATGGCCAAACCCAAGATGTATGAATCTTCGGCGGTGATCCAGATCGAGCAAGCCTCTGTAAAAGACACGGGCAGTTCGGTCGGAAATGCGGCGGCGCTGCAAACGTTGCAGATCATTGAACAGCGCGTGATGGCGCGTGACAATCTGATATCAATCATCGATGAATATGACCTGTTTTCAGATGCGCAGGGAATGTCGATGTCTGAAAAGGTCTTTCAACTGCGGCTTGCGGCTCAAGTCGTGCAGATCGCTGATCCCAGCATGCAATGGCGACAAGATCTGAGCCCCACCGCGCTGAACGTGATTGTTACATGGAACGATCCGGAACTTGCGGCGGACATTGCCAACGAACTGGTTAACAATGTGCTGGCCCAAACCGAACAGCGCCGCCGTGAAAGAGCCGAGGAATCCTTGGCGTTCTACGATGGCGAAGAGCGACGGGTTGGCGAAGGCATTGTGATGCTCGAAGAGCAAATCGCCGACTATAAGCGCCAGAACTCGGCCTCACTTCCGGGCGCGCTGGAAGAACAGAGACAACGTCTGGCCGATGTGCGCAGCATCGAACTTGAGATCGACAGCGAAATTATCGGCCTGCGCAGCGGTGCCCAGACCTCGGCGACCTCTATTCAGGCTAACCGTGTGCGACGTCTGGAAAACCAGAAAGAGCTGTATCACGCAGAAGCCGAAGAACTGTCCAACGCGATCTCGCGCGCGCCTGAAGTCGAGCAAACTCTGAACACCATGCAGTTGCAGCTGCAAAAGCTCACAGACCAATACCTTGCGATTTCTGCGGGTCGTGCCGAAGCGGAAATGGGCCACATGCTCGAAGCGAGCCAGAAGGGTGACAAATTTCAGGTGTTGGAGAAGGCGCTGGTCCCCGAGCGGCCACTGGCCTCGAAACGTAAACGCAACCTCGCGCTTGGGATGGTGGTCAGCGCCGCAATCGCGACGGGCCTGGTTGTTATGCTTGAATCCAGAAGTCTGGTTATCTGGAGCGGCGATCAGCTGGTGCGTAAAACCGGCCTGATCCCTGTCGTGTCGATACCGGTGATTGAAACCACCGGCGCCAGAAGAATGCGCTTTGGCAAGCAGTTCGCCATGTTGATCGCAATCGCCGCGATATTCCTTGTTTCCGCAGTCTTCATTGTTTGGTATTTCGGCTCTGCCAACGCCTGACAAAACCCCGACGACAAGGCAATATTGGCGGCGACACAGGCGAAATCTCCGGATTTTAAGAAAACGTCCATTTTCGACCTCTCTGGCCAGCAAGATAAAAACGATTCGTCACAGTTGCTTGTTTGGAAACAGTTTTTGTCCACGCCTCTCATCGTCCCATTCCCCATAACAGCACATTGTGAAAAGTGGCGAAAATAGGGCGAACGAAAATTTATTTTGCCACAATTTTTCGAATTGTTTTATTTAAAATCAGTTGCTTAATGGTGAATGCAACCTAAGAGATATTAGACAAAATGTTGAAATCTGTGTTTTCTTACCTTTATCGGATCGAGGTTAGAGAGCAATTCGGAAAGGTGGGGATACCCCGAAGAGCTTTTTTCGACCCAGCCGGTCAAAGTAAGAGAAATGGATTTGGACGTCGCCAGAAACGGGGACGTGCGTGTTTGTTTGACTTTCTCGATTTGGAAACCGGGTGGGGGCCTAGTGCCAGATTAGGGGTGAACACGAATGACGATGTTATCGGAAGAAGGTGTTGAAAACAGCTATTCCGCCGTTCCAGAAGTGGGCGGTGTCTATCGTGTTTTCTTCAAGCGTCTCTTCGACATTCTTTTCGTTTGTTTGATTGCGTTGCCTGTCCTGACAATTGTCGCAGGGCTTGCTGTCGTCATCTTTCTGAAAGATCGCAAAAACCCGTTCTACCTGCAATCTCGGGTGGGCTTGGATGGCATTGTTTTCAAAATGGTGAAGCTGCGCACCATGGTTCCGAACGCTGACAAGTTGCTGGATGATTATCTGGCGTCCAATCAGGACGCGCGGGAAGAATGGGATCACCACCAGAAGCTCAAAAACGACCCGCGCATTACGAATTTTGGCCGTTTCTTGCGCCGCAGCTCAATGGACGAACTGCCTCAGTTCTTTAACGTTCTGATTGGCGACATGTCAGTTGTCGGACCGCGGCCCATGATGGTGGATCAGGTCGAACTCTATCCTGGCGAAGAATACTTCAATGTGCGCCCCGGTATTACCGGTTTCTGGCAAACCTCGGAGCGCAATGTCACAAGCTTTGCCGAGCGCGCATATTATGACACCAAGTATGACCGCAGCCTGTCTCTGGGCACGGATCTGACGCTTATTTTCAGAACGGTCAAAGTTGTGCTTCATGGCACCGGTGTCTGACGCGCCGCGCTGACAACTCCGAAAGAACAGGTTAGTGTGGGGCTGACTGGCGATACGGACACAAGGATCGCGCGACGGAATGCCCAACACTTTTGCCTATCTTGTTCTCGGGCTGGCGCCTGTAGCAATCTGGTTTCTGTTTAAAAAACTGCCCGCGGGTCAGGCGCTGATCTGGTCTTTGGTTGGGTGCTATCTCATTCTGCCCCCGTATCCGGTGGCTTTTGATCCGCCTTTGATGCCCGCCTTGAACAAAACGACATTGCCCAATCTGGCAGTGTTCGTCTTTTGGATACTCTCTGCAAAACCGAACGCCGATCTCTTGCCAAAGTCACTTTTCGCAAGGGTGCTGATCGCGGTGTTTCTGTTTTCACCCATCATCACGGTTGTCACCAATCCTGAACCTTTGATTTTTGCACAATCAAGTATCCGCGGTCTTGTGATGCTGGATGCGGTGGGCATCATTCTGACCCAGTTTATGACCATTGCGGGGTTTCTGGCCGCGCGGGGATTGTTGGCGACCGCAGCCTCGCAAAAAGACATCATGCGTATTTTTGTCGTGGCCGGTTTGGCATTTTCCCTGCCTGTTCTGGTCGAAGTGCGGCTTAGCCCGCAGATGAACACATGGGTCTATGGTTTTTTCCAGCACCTCTTTGCCCAGAGTATCCGTGGAAGCGGGTTCCGCCCCATGGTCTTTCTCGAGCACGGCATCTGGGTCGCCTTTTTTGTGATGATGACCTGCATGTTTGCGATGGCGTTGTTTCGCAATGGCGCGCCGGGCACGCGGACAAGATACCTTTTGGCCGGGGTATATCTGTTCGGGGTCCTCATCCTGTGCAAGACGCTGGCCGCGTTGCTGTATGGCGGGTTTGTTGGCGTTCTGGTCTTGCTCGCTTCCCGAAGGCTGCAAGCCCACATTGCCGTCTTGTTGGCGCTGTTTGCGCTCGCCTATCCTATCTTGAAAGGCGCGGACGTTATCCCGGAACGCGCCATGCTTGAACAGGCCGCAAAGGTAAGTGCAGAGCGTGCACAGTCGCTTGCCTTTCGGTTTTCAAACGAAGAAGAACTGCTTCGGCGTGTGCAACAAAAGCCCGTTTTCGGGTGGGGCACATGGGGTCGAAATCAGGAACACAACTATTTCACCGGCCAGATTGAATCTGTCACGGATGGCCGTTGGATTATTGTGATCGGGATGTTCGGATGGGTCGGGTTTCTGGCCGAATTCGGTTTGCTGGCCCTTCCGATCTTTTTGGTTTGGCTCGAACAGGGGCGGATCGAGCGCGACAAACAGAACAACAGATCAGACCGGGATGAAACATGGGGGCGTCTTGAACATTCGCCCTATGTTGGTGCTCTTTTATTGGTACTGGCGATCAATCTGGTGGATTTGCTTCCCAATGCAACGCTGACCCCTTTGACATGGCTTGTGGCAGGTGCGCTGTTGGGACATGCAGAGCTTATGGCCCGCTGGAGAGGGGATACAAAGGCGATCGAGCCGATGGTGGTCACCGAAAAGCGCACCTATATGTAACGCACAGAGATCATATTCTTGCACCTATTTCGCCCAAAAGAGCGTGTAATCCGCCCATAGGATCATAAACTCGGATTGAACAGAAATTTGGAGTCCACGTGACGGCCTCATCGTCAAAGCCCCCGAACGCAACGCCGCATCGTCCCGAAATAGACGGCCTGCGCAGCATTGCCGTGCTTGCAGTGGTTTTTTACCACTTTGGGGTGACCGGTTTTGGCGGCGGGTTTGTTGGCGTTGACATCTTCTTTGTCATTTCCGGCTTTTTGATTGGGTCCATCCTCTGGAGAGAACTGCAAGAGACCGGACAGATCTCGCTGTCGCGGTTCTATCTGCGTCGCATTCGAAGACTGGCGCCCGCCTACTTTGTCATGACGGCCGTTGCGCTTGGTGTTGGCTGGGTGGTTCTCATGCCTTTCGAGTTTCGCGAACTTGGCAAAGGCGTCATTGCGGCGACGGTGTATCTGTCCAACGTTTTGTTCTTTCGCCAAGCTGGATATTTTGACGGTTCGGCCGAAGAAAAGGTGCTGTTGCACACGTGGTCCCTTTCGGTCGAAGAGCAATTCTATCTGGTGTTTCCCGCCCTTTTGTTGCTTCTGGCGCGCTGGCCCAAGGTTTTGGTGCCCGCCTTGTGGGGCATCGCCGCTGCATCGCTTGTGTCCGCGATCTATTTGACGACACGCCATCAACCGGCAGCATTCTATCTGTTTCCTTTCCGCGCCTGGGAATTGTTGGTGGGGGTCCTTCTCGCCATGATCAGCGCAGAAAAGCAGCGCATGGGGCCATGGGTGTCATGGTCTGGTCTAGTGCTTGTCATCGGGTCAGTTATCGCGATCCGACCGGAATTCGGGTTCCCCGGATGGCAGGCGATCTTCCCTGTTCTGGGAACGGTTCTTCTCATCATGGGAGGGCGAGACGAGAATATCGTGAATCGTGCCCTGTCATCAAAAGGGCCGGTCTTGATCGGGCTCGTCTCCTATTCTCTGTACCTATGGCACTGGCCGGTTTTCGTGTTTGCCACTTATGCATTCGGCCCCATCGAAACGCTGTTGGAAAAGACAGGCTGGATCGCTCTTTCGATTGGGCTTGCCGCATTGTCCTGGCGTTTCGTTGAACAGCCTGTGCGCCTGTCGGCTGCTATCACACCACGCATTCTTGTCGGGGCGACCGCTGTGGCGTCATGCGCCGCATTGGGTATCGGGGCGTTGCTATACAAGACAGAAGGCATGCCTGCGCGCTTTTCTGATGATGTGCGTTTACACATCGATGCGTCTGCGGATTTCATTCAGGATTGGAGCAGGTGCAGCATCCCTCAGGCGGGCGCCTGGCAAGGCATTGAAACCTGCGCCATTGGTCCGGAAGGCCCGCCAGAGCTTTTGATTTGGGGCGACTCCCATTTGCGGGCGTATCAAGACGGGCTGGCCCTGTTGGCGCTGGAAAAGAGCGTGCCGGCCCTTATCGTCTGGCGCGCGGGGTGTCCCCCCTTCTTTGGCGTGTCCAAAACCGAAAGCGCCGCAACTTCGGCGCAGGACGAAGCTTGCAGGCTGGCCAATGCCCGGATCGAAATCGCCATTGAAGGCTGGCAAGATTTGAAATCGGTCGTGCTCATCGGGCGCTGGACCTACTATGCGACGGGTCAGGGGTTCGGCATTGACGCCCATAACCACATTCAGCTGCACCAAGACTATGATGCCTTGGCACAGCAAACGGTCGAAACGCTGCAAAAACGCGATGTGGCGGTTTTCGTGGTGCAGCAGGTTCCAGAGTTTACTCGCTATGACTCGCGCCGTGTCGCGCGTGACCTGTCTTATGGGGTCCTGACACCGGAACAGGCCGCAGACGCGGCCGCAGAACCGCGTACAGAGGTCGAGGCGCGCCAGAGGCAAGTCACGCAACATTGGACCCGCCTGAAAGACCGCGGTCTTGTTCTACCTATCCTGACGTGGCCCGAAATGTGCGATGCAACCACCTGTTACGCGATCCATGATGGGACAGGTCAGTATTTTGACAACAACCATGTGACCAATGCCGCCGCAAAACGATTGCGGCACGTGTTTGCACCAGCCTTTGATCTTGGCCAGAAGGGAGACAAACCTTGAGTCAGGATGTTTTCGCACGTGATTGGGATGTGATTGTCGTCGGAACCGGTATGGGAGGGGGGCCTCTTGGCCGTCGTCTGGCCGAAAAGGGATGGTCGGTCCTTTTTGTCGAGCGTGGTCCGCTGGGGCACCCGGCGGCGCAACATGATCTGAACTATGAAATGGCCGATCCGGTTGCACGTCACGTGCGGGGGTATTGGCCCACGCCCGTGCGGGCGACCGTAAACAACGAGACGTTTGAATTCTTCGCGCCTCTCGGGTCGGGTGTCGGAGGATCGTCCACCTTCTATGCGGGCGCACTCGAACGGCCGGAACCGCATGACCTGGACGACAGCACAGAGCGGCCCCATCCAACTGGCGGTTGGCCGGTGTCATTTGCGCAGATGCAACCGTGGCTGGCAGAGGCCGAAGCCATGTTCATGGTGAACGGCACCCAAGATCCTCTTGGTGACGGTCAGGAACGTCTTTTGACGCCAAACGCACCGCGCACGGACGAGGCGGCGTTGATCGCGGGGATGCAGGCAAATGGCCTTCACCCATATCAAGGGCATCTGGCCTTTCGACGAGATCCGTCCTGCCCGATATGTACCAGCGGCGGAAGATGCCCGAAGCACCCGAAAATGGATGGTCGCACGGCGGGTGTGGATCCCGCGCTTGAAACCGGACATGCCGCACTTCTGACCAACGCCACGGTGCGCCGCCTCAAGGGGCATTCGGGGCGTGTGAGTGAAGTAGAAATAGAGACTAATAAGGGGATTCAGACTCTAAAATCCCGCATTGTGGTGCTCGCGGCAGGTGCGCTGTCCTCGCCAGGGATACTGTTGAATTCAGCCTCGGAAGAATGGCCCGATGGCTGCGCCAACTCCAGTGGTCTGGTCGGCAAAAACCTCATGTTCCACATGAACGAAATGTTCGCCCTATGGCCCCCGAAATCCGCCCGCACCGAAGGGCCGACCAAAGCCATCGCCATGCGCGATCTTTATTACAAAGACGGTCAACGGCTGGGGCTGGTTCAGGCGATGGGGATCGAGGCCAAATATGGCGAGATCGTTCATTTCCTCAATCTGGCCTATGATCGGTCCTTTTTGCGCAGATTCCGGCTTTTGAAGCAATTCACGCGCATTCCAGCATTGATCGCAGCCAAGATTTTTGGAAGTGCCGCGGTTTTTGTCGGCATTCTCGAAGACCTGCCCTACAAAGAAAACCGCGTGATTGCCGATCGTGAAAACCCGGACCAGCTTGCCTTTGAATACACGATTTCGCCAGAGCTTCTGATGCGGCGCAAGACCTTTCGCACCGAGATCAAACGCGCCCTGCGAGGCATGCGCATGGTGTTTCTCAATCGCGGGCCGGAATTGAACTATGGACATGCTTGCGGAACACTCAAATTTGGCTCTAATCCAGCCGAAAGCGTGCTTGATGAAACTTGCAAGGCCCATGATCTGGATAACCTGTATGTGGCTGATTCCAGCTTTATGCCAACGTCATTTGGCACAAACCCGAGCCTGACAATCGCAGCGAATGCCTTGCGCGTCGCGGACCATGTCCATGGGGCGCTGTTAAAGGAAAAGGACCTTGGACATGATTGATCCCAGACACACATTGGCCTTGGTGACAGGGGCTGGCTCCGGATTGGGGCGGGCACTGGCCATCGAATTGGCCCACACAGGGTTCAAGGTTGTCGGGTTCGGACGGCGCAACGACGCATTGCTTGAAACACAATCAAAGATCCCCGAAGGCCGCTTTATCCCGATGGTCGTTGATGTCAGCGATCCCCACTCTGTGAGTGTCGCTTTTGACCAGATCAGGGTGGATCATGGTGCCGTGTCACTGCTGATCAACAATGCCGGAGTGTACCCTCGCAACGACATCTTTGACGAGACCGGTTCCAGTTTCATGGAAGTTGTCGCGATCAACCTCGGTGGAACGGTGACCTGCACGCTTGAGGTGCTAAAGGACATGGGCACAACCGGCTTTGGCCGCATTATCAACGTGTCAAGCTTTGCCGATTTGGCCCCGCTTCCTGCCAGTGCGGCCTATTCCGTTTCCAAAGGTGCGGGACGTATGTTCGGGGCTGCGTTGCACGCCGATCTGCATGATCGATTTCCCGAGATTATCGTGAACACATGGATGCCGGGCATGCTGGCGACCGACATGGGGATACCTGACGGGCTGGATCCCTCTGTTGCGGCCAAATGGGGGGTGGCTTTGGCATTGGCGCACGACCCCTCTCTGAACGGGGCAATTTTCGAAATGGACCGAGAGGTGCCAGCCCCCAGAGGTCTCAAGCGCAAGATCAAAGACGCGGTGCTGCTGCGCCGCCCCCCGCCTCCGCGCGTCCTCAAGATCTGACGCCAAAACAGGCTCTAACTCGGCGTGTTTCGCTGCTTGAAGGCATCTGTCGTAAGTGTTGGAAGGATTGCAAGGCACTGTGCGTACCTAGGACCCAGACGTCGCGGATTTTGGATAAGCCGCCAAACCCATTCCAGTGCCATGTTACGCATCCAGACAGGCGCACGTGTTTGGCTTCCTGCTAGAAAGTCCAATCCGGCCCCAATGGACACAAATCCCAAAGAAGGCGCGATACTGCGGCCTCGGGCGGCAAGAAGCTCTTGTTTGGGCGCACCCAAAGCCAGAAAGCAAAGGCGAGCCCCCGATTTTTCCGCGTCTTGGATAAGCGCCTCGGCCGCAGGGCTTTCAGGATCAAACCCCATCGGCGGGGCAATTTTACATGCAACCTTTAGCGCGGGAATGGTGTCTCGCAATGCTTGTTCTGCTTTGCCAAGCGCGTCCTCGGTTGAGCCGATCAAACCAATCGGCATTTCAAGGTCCGCCGCCAATCGCGCCAACGGGACAACAAGGTCTGAACCGGGCATCAAATCGACGGGTTGTTTCGCGATGTGTGACATCCACACCAATGGGTTCCCATCTACAACAACCAAATCCTGCGCAAGATAGGCGTCGGCAAAACCACGGTCTTCCTTCAGCTTGACCAGATGATCGAGGTTGATCGTCGCGACGGCAAACCCGTTGCCGGACCGAAGCCTTTCCGTCACTGATTTTATAAGCGTACCATGATCCGGTACGTTGACCCTAATACGGCCAGCCACTGATGGAAAATGCAACCTACGACTCCTGTTGGGCAATCGGTTGTCCTTCTTATGTCACATTGCAGCATTGTCGCCTATAACCGACTGGTTTGGATTGGGGGTGGCGTATAGTTTGTGATGAATAAACGTCAAACGAGTGTGCAAATGAGATCTGTCGCGATCATAGGATGTGGATTTGTTGCCGATCTGTACATGCGGTCGTTTGCCGAGCATGCAGATGTGTCTCTTGATCACGTCCATGACACCGACCTGAACCGGCTCGAGACGTTTACAAACCATTGGAAACTACGCCCCCATGAAACCCTGCAGGGGTTCTTTGATGCTCTGCCAAGCGGGTGCGTTATTCTGAACCTTACAAATCCAAACGCACATTTCGAGGTCAGCATGGCCTGCCTGAACGCCGGATTTTCAGTGTATTCCGAAAAACCACTGGCCATGGAGATGACACAGGCGACGGATCTTGTTGAAACCGCAAAGGCAAAGGGTCTGATGCTGGCGTCCGCCCCCTGTTCCATGCTGGGGCAAGCGTCCCAAATGCTGGGCAAGGCCGTTCGTGATGGTGTCGCGGGGCCGGTGCGACTTATTTATGCAGAACTGGACGACGGTTTCATTCCCCAAGCGCCCTATCAGGATTGGAAAAGCGAAACCGGCGCGCCGTGGCCTTCCGAAGACGAGTTTCAGGTGGGATGCACGCTAGAGCACGCAGGATATTATTTGACTTGGCTGATCGGTCATTTTGGAAGCATCCGCCGTGTTGTTGCTGCAAGCGCCGAGGTGCTGCCTGACAAGGGGTCGAACGGTACCCCCGATGTGTCGATCGCGACGCTGTTCTTTGAATGTGGCGTTCTCGCGCGGCTGACCTGTTCCATCGTTGCACCCCACGATCACCAGATCAGGGTCATCGGGGATGCCGGTGTCCTGAAGGTAGATCGGGCTTGGGACAACGCCGCGCCGGTCAAGTTTCACAAGCGGGTCCGGTTGCGCCGTCGTCTGCTCGAGGTTCCGCTCGCGCGGCGGATCAGGCCACCCTCGAAAACACACCCCAAGGTCGGCCGTTGGGGCGCTGCGGCGATGAACTTTGCGCTTGGACCGGTTGAGATGCTGGACGCCATCGCCGAGGGGCGGCCCTGTCGCATGTCTCCTGAACTGGCCCTGCATGTAAACGAGGTCACCCTCGCCATTCAGAATGCGGGGGATGATGCGGGATCTCAGGAAATGCAAACCCGCTGTGATCCAGTCGAGCCTATGCCATGGGCGCAGTAGGCGAAAAGCGCACACTTTTGGTAACCGGTGCCGCAGGCTACATCGGTCAGGCGACGGTCAGACACGCCTTGCGGGATGGCCACACAGTCAAAGCGGTTTTGCGCCCGGGACGACCGGTTCCCGATGCCTTGGCCGGCGCAGAAATTGTCTTTGCCGATCTCGTGACTGACAACGACACGTTGGCAAAGGCCCTCAGAAACGTTGATGTCGTGATCCACGCCGCCGGTAGTTTTAGCAGCGATGCCGACACGTTGATGCGTGACACGATCCAAGCCTCTTCCGGCCTTCTCGACGCTATGTCTCAAGCGGCTGTGTCGCGTGTGGTGCTTGTCAGCTCAATCGCCATTTATGGGTATCAGGGTGCCAAAAAAATAGATGAATCCGCTGAATTAGAGACACATTTTGACCAGCGTGACGCATATTGCCGTGCCAAGTCTGAACAGGAAAACCTGTTTCGCACCCACGCCGGTCTGAACCTGACCGTCTTGCGCGTCGGGGCGGTCTGGGGGCCAAACCGGCTGTTCAACGCGCATCTCGGGGTATCAACGGGCCCTCTGTTTTTGCGTATTGGCAATGCCACGGATATCCCGACCTGCCACATCGAAACCTGCGCCTCTGCTCTGGTTTCTGCGTCCTGTCAGGTCAGCACCCCGACGTGTAGCGTGATCAATATTCTCGACGACGACCGGCCAGATGCACGTCGCTATCTGAAAGCCGTGCAAAAGTGCGGTTGGCCGAAACGGGTGCTGCCGATCCCTCTTTTCCCTCTTTTGACGCTGGCAAAGGCACTTCCCGCGTCATTACAACGTGTCGGCCTTTTGAAGCCCGCGGCATTGGCAGCCCGCTTTGGGGCGGTTCAATATTCCAACAAACGGCTGCACATGTGCCTTGAAGACGTCACAATGGTCACGTTTGAAGACGCCATGACAGACGCGATCAAAAACACCGATGGATCAAAGGCATGAGCGCCCCTGAAACCCATTGCCGGATCGCCTATCTTACGGGCGAATACCCGCGCGCCACGGATACCTTTATCCA
Organism: Shimia thalassica; assembly: GCF_001458215.1. Taxonomy (GTDB): domain Bacteria; phylum Pseudomonadota; class Alphaproteobacteria; order Rhodobacterales; family Rhodobacteraceae; genus Shimia; species Shimia thalassica. Next base: position 40,973 of record NZ_CYTW01000006.1, read on the forward strand.
GCGCGAGGTCGCGGCGTTGCGCGCGCTGGGTCACGAGGTCAAAACTTGCTCGATCCGACGCACCGACACGGACCATCATGTCGGGCCGGAACAACGCGCCGAAGCGCAGGCAACGTTTCATGTTCTGACTGCGGCCAAGAACCCGTTCCACCTGATTAGGTGTCACGCTGCGGCCCTTGTCGCGGGGCCTGTACGGTACTTTCGGGCGCTTGGTCTTGCGCTGCGAACCTCACCGCCGGGTCTGAAGGCGCTTCTGTATCAGCTGTTCTATTTTCTTGAGGCAGCCGTCCTGACACGGCACCTGCACCAGAACCGGATCGACCACCTGCACAACCATATTGCCAAGTCGAGCTGCACGGTCGCCATGGTGACCTCTGAAATGTCGGGCATCCCCTATAGTTTCACACTGCATGGACCCGATATCTTTTTCGCGCCGGATCATTGGCGTCTCGACAAAAAAATCGAAACCGCAAGCTTCGTGGCCTGCATCAGCCATTTCTGCCGGGCGCAGGCGATGGCCTTTTCCGATCCGTCGCATTGGGAAAAACTGCACATCGTGCACTGTGGCGTTGATCCCGCCCGCTATGACTTTGCCGAGCTCGCCCCGGAAACCGGAGAGCTTTTGTTCGTCGGTCGCCTTGCTGGTGTCAAAGGCGTGCCCTTGCTGCTCGAGGTCATGTCCGAAATCCGAAAGGACATTCCGGCGATGCGTTTGACGCTGGCGGGTGATGGTCCCGAACGCACCGCGATTGAAAACCGCGCCCGTGATCTCGGCCTGTCTGACATCGTGACTTTCCTCGGGTATCAGTCCCAAAAGGCTGTTGCGGATCTGTTGAAACAGTCTGACATGCTGGTCTTGCCAAGCTTTGCCGAAGGCGTGCCCGTTGTCTTGATGGAAGCAATGGCCGCGCGCCGCCCTGTTGTCACCTCCCGCATTGCAGGCATTCCCGAACTGGTTGAAGACGGCATATCTGGCCGTGTTGTCGCCGCAGGGGACAAGGCGGGCCTGAAAGAGGCAATCACCGAAATCTTGTCAGCGACCGAAACGGCCCGCGCCATGGGTCTGGCGGGACGTGGCAAAGTGGTCTCTGAATTCAGCAATACCCCCGAAGCCCAATGGCTGAGCGATCTGATCCAAGGATATTTGGCCAACACGCCGCCGGAACGACTGCGCCCCTATGACGGAGATTTGTCATGACAGGCACCGTTGGCGTTGTTGTTATTGGTCGCAACGAAGGTGCGCGTTTGATCGCGTGCCTTGCCTCGCTCGCCAATCAGGACGTTTCGGTTGTCTATGTCGACAGCGGATCAGACGACAATAGCGTGGCCGAAGCGCGAAAAGCGGGCGCAACAATTGTTGATCTGGATACGTCTGTCCCATTTACTGCGGCCCGTGCGCGCAATGCGGGTGTCGATGCCCTGCGGCGTGTTGGCCTGCCCACCTATATCCAGTTTATCGACGGCGATTGCATCGTTGTCAGCGATTGGATCGAAAAGGCACGTCATGCGCTGGATCAAAATGCCGACATGGGCATTGTCACTGGCTGGCGCAGCGAGATTTATCCAACGGCAAGCATCTATAACGATCTTTGCGAATTTGAATGGCATCGCCCCGCAGGGGACATCACGGCCTGTGGTGGCGACATGATGGTTCGTAGTCAGGCCTTTGAAATGGTCGGAGGGTTCAACCCGTCTGTGATTGCGGCCGAAGATGACGAGTTTTGTATTCGCGTCGGTGCCGCCGGATGGCGTTTGCATCGCCTTCCTGAAAGCATGACCCGCCATGACGCGAACATGACGCGCTTTGATCAATGGTGGCAACGGGCCATCCGAAGTGGACACGGCTTCGCTCAGGTCGGGCATTTGCATCCCGACTACTTTGTGCCCGAACGGCGGCGTGTTTGGGTGTTTGGGGCGATTTTGCCTGTCTTGGCGCTGGTTGGGCTTATCACGTCATTGTGGCTCACGGCGATTGGTGTCGCAGCTTATGCCCTGTCATACTGGCGCACAAAACGTGGTTTGATCCAAAGCGGCCTGCTGCCGGAAAGGGCGCGGCGGCATGCGGTGTACCTGACGCTGTCAAAGGTGCCGAACCTGCGCGGGATGCTGACGTTTTATTGGCGTCATTTCAAAGGGCGCAGCATGAATATCATTGAGTACAAATAGACACATTGGCGATTTCAAAATGTACAAATTGAAACAAAACCGAGTACGGGCCTCGATCATAGGCGCAGGATATATCGCGGATTGGCATGCGGACGCGCTCAAGGCCACCTCGGGCGTTGACCTCGTTGCCGTCTGTGATCGATCCGCCTCGGCCGCCACCGCAATGGCCGACGCGCGCGGGATCAAGGCCTATACCGATGTGAACGAAATGCTTGCCGCAAATGTCTGTGATGCGGTGCATGTTCTGACCCCGCCGGATTCTCACAAAGGTCTGACCCAGGCCTGCCTTCGGGCTGGCGTGCATTGCTTTGTGGAAAAGCCCGTCGCGCTGTCGAGCGACGACACCAGAGAAATGGCGGATACAGCCAAGGAAACGGGTAAGGTTCTGGGATTCGGGCACAATTTTCTGGGTATTCCGGGGTATCAGCGGCTGAAGAAGGATATCAGCGACGGGAAGCTGGGGCGCATTGCCAATGTAGAAATCAATTGGCAGTTTCCTTTGGGACCCTTGCGGTCGGGGCCTTTTGGGCTGTGGTTGATGCAGGAAACCTGCAACCTCCTGTTGGAATTGGGGCCTCACCCATACGCCTTTGCCGTTGATCTTTTTGGGCCGCTGGACATCATTTCGCTGGACGTGGGCAAGTTCATCACCATGCCCGAAGGCGGCACCCGCCCGCAGAGCTGGCGTATTCTGGCGCGGGCTGGCGATGTCGATGTAACGCTGAACCTCTCTCTGGTTGAAACCTATGATGACCGTTCTGTCGTCGTTCGCGGATCAAGCGGCATGGCGCGGCTTGACTATGCCAATGATGTTCTTACCAAACAGTTCGACAACACCTCTGATATCGTCTTGAATCCGCTTGTAAAACAGCTGTCTCATGGTGGCTCTCATGTCATGGTGGGGCTCGCAAACTTTACGAAACAACTGGTGTCGTTGAACAGAAAATCCCCCTACGCTCTCAGTTTTCAAGGTGCTTTCAAGGCGTTTTATACGGCGATCCGAGAGGACAAACCTCTTGATGTGCGCTTTGCCCCTGACGCGGGGATCGAGGTCATGCAGGCCATCGAGGACACGCTGGATCTGCTCCCGCCAGAAGCGCCGCTTGAAAGGCCGACAGGCACACCCGAGCCTGATGTGCTTGTGATCGGGGGAACCGGCTTCATCGGAAGGGAACTCACCCGACAGCTGGTTGCGATGGGGCGCGATGTGCGTGTGCTGAGCCGTGGAAAAAACGGCCCATTTGATGATATCTCCGATCATGTCGAGCTGTTCTCGGCGTCCTTGAGTGACCCCGAAAGCCTTGATCGGGCCATGCAGGGAATTCGCACCGTTTATCATCTGGGCAAGTCTCTGGATGCGACGTGGGAAGCGGCGCTCAAGAACGATGTCGGAGTGACGGTTGCGATTGCCGAAGCCGCCCAACGCGCTGGTGTCGAGCGCTTTGTCTATACTGGAACAATCGCGTCCTATGACATGTCTGATCCAAACGCCGTCATCACCGAAACGACGGGCTTTGCCGAAGATATGACAGATCGCAATCTCTATGCGCGTTCAAAGGCCGAATGCGAGTCGCAGTTGACCCAAATGTATCTGGATCATGGGCTGCCTCTGGTCATCGCCCGTCCGGGCATTGTGGTCGGTGCAGGTGGGCCTTTGCAACACTGGGGCATCGGGCGCTGGCATGGTGCGGGGGCTGTTCGGATCTGGGGACGTGGCAAACACAATTTGCCGTTTGTCCTGAATGCGGACATTGCGAAAGGGCTGATTTTGATGGCCGAAACGGATGCCGCCGTTGGCCAGTCCTTTAACCTGATTGGTGATCCGATGCTGTCAGCGAGAGGATATTTTGACGCAATTCACAAGGCGCAGAACGCCCGCATAAAAGTTGTGTCGGGGAACCTCACGATGTTTTATCTGACAGACGGGGTTAAGTTTTTCCTCAAGAAAAACGTGCTGCGGCGCAAGGGGATCAGTCGACCATCCCTGGCAGATTGGAAGTCGCGCGCGCATTTTGCGCAGTTCGACAATGCGCACCCCAAGCAAGTTCTGGGTTGGGAACCGCAGGCCAATGAAGATAGTTTCGTTGAGGACGCGATTACAAAGGCAAACCTGTTCGGGTTTTGAACAACAGATTTAGATTGGTGTTCGGATCAGCTAGGCTGGGGGGCGAACATGAAGGCGGATGCAGCAATGAATGACGATCAATTCGAAGACGCACAGGGCACACCGGAAAACCTTCCGATTGTGCAGGACCCTCTTGAGGTCTGGCGCTATCTTCAGCGGGTGCCTTTTGACCTCGATGTTCTGGATCAGAACCGCATTGTCACGGCCAAGCGCAAGCACGCCGCGAACCGGTCTTTTGACATGCTGCGCACCCGTTTGCTGCAAACGATGAAGGAACAGGATTGGAAGCGGGTCGCGATTACGTCCCCTACCAACAACTGCGGCAAAACCTTTGTTACCGCCAATCTTGCCGTGTCTCTGTCTCGGCTCGAGGAAGTGTTCACGATGGTGGTGGATTTGAACCTAAGGAATCCTGGGTTGGCGGATGCCTTCGGGATCAAGCCGCTTGAATCCATGCAAAGCTATCTGGAAGGTCGAATTGATCCACAGGATTTCTATTTGGCACACGGTCGTAATCTTGGGCTGGGTCTTGGAAGTGCGCCTGCCGAAAATGCTTCGGAGCTTTTTCAATCTACGATGACGATGGATGTTCTGGACGAAATGGAAGATCTGTTTTGCCCCAACATCGTGCTGTTCGATCTGCCACCGGCGTTGGACCACGATGACCTTTTGGCGTTTCTGCCCAAAGTGGACGCGGTTCTGCTCGTCGTCGGCGGAGGGGTTTCGACCACTGACGAAATCGAACGTGTAGAAGCGTTGATCGCAGGGATAAAACCGCTTGCGGGTATCGTCATGAACAAATCCGAAGGCGTGGTTTCAAACTAGGGCACGCGCGGCGGGTGTCATACAGCCGCGCTTTTGTTCTCTAGTAATCGTATCTGAAAAAGATACCGATGCCGGTTTCGGACTCAGAATCCACGCTGCCTTTGAGCGTCAGGCTGTCTGTGACATCAAGGTTCAGGTTAACGGTGCTGTCGCCTTTGCTGTCGAGCGTGATGTCGGTGTAAATATTTTCGTTGATGTATTTTCCGGCTCGCAGACCCGCATTGCCCTCTTCGTCGGTCGTCAGACCGAAATCATCCAGCCCGCCCGAGTCACGGGTGCGCAAAAGCGCGCCCTGTCCACCACCAGACAACGTTGCCGCTGCCGAAGCCAGCTGCGCAGCCTGAATGGCCGAGATGTTCGAGACGCCCTTGCCAAACAGAAGATGCGATAGCATTTCTTCTTCCGGAAGCTCGGGATCGGAAACCATTTCCAGATCCGGGCTTGTCGCCGATCCTGAAACGATGATTTCAAAATCGGTGTCGCCGGACGTGGTTTCGGCAACAACGCGAATATCGGGAACAAAGCTGCCTGCCAGCCGGATCAGACCTTCGGTCAGTTCGAACTGTTTTCCCACAAAGGTGAGGCGGCCACGTGTCAGATTGAATTCACCGTCGGTCTTGATTTCCGAACTGTTTCCGATGACATCCAAGCCACCTTCGAAATTGGCATGAAGCCCCAAGCCATCCACAACAACACGTTCTTCGGTGCGCACCGAGAGTTTCAGATCAACCGGAGACCCGGTAGAGGCGGCCTCTCCTGCCGCCTTGGGTTCCTTGATGAGGTCGGCGAACTGACGGGTTTGATGCACTTTCGAGGGTTCATTCCGGTGGCTGACTTCGGGCACGGCACCGGCGCCCCCCAAGGCAGAGGTCGAGAGGCGCACTTGTGTGGCATACAGCCCGATATCACCGTTAACAGAAGGGCGGGAGGCCAAAGGCCCACCAATCGCGACCTGCCCATTCAAGGTCGTGGTGAGCAATGTGCCCATTTGGTAAACGAGGCGGTTAAGCGCGATATCGATGTTTGATGTAAATGGCTCAATCAGGTCGACACCACCGCTCACACGAATGTCGCCACCATAGCTGCCGTTTGTTGAGACCTGAATGTTGGCGCGGCTGTTTTCGATATCGATACGCGTCGCAATGTCAGACAGGGCAAACTGCAACGACGGTAGAACGAATTGCGCGCCCGAGGTGGTCACATTTCCCGATAGGCTTTCCAAAGAGGGCTTGCCGTTCAGCTTGAGATCAAACGATGCGTCACCCTGCACGGCATTTGGTCTGAGTACTGTGTTTGCCAAAGCTAGAGGCAAACGTCCGTTGATAGAGAGATCGGCGGTTTCAAAGTCTTGCGAGACTGAACCGTCAATATGCGCATTTGAGCCCACTGATCCGACCACATCCGCCAGTACCTGCCAGTTCGAGTTGTCTTCCTTGACCTCGGCGTTGATCGTTGCGGACCCGGGAAGCGACGGCACAAATACCGAGATATCTTCAATCTGTGCTTCCAGATTGGCAGCGAGTGCTGCCGAGGCGGGATCAGACACGGTTGCGGAGAGTGTCGTGCCACCGGGCGCTGTTGCGTCCACTTTGGCCAGCAGTCCCTCTTCGTTTTGCGTCAGGTTTCCTTTCACGGAGGCAGCGCCGGAAATATCGGGAAGAACAGCGGCGGTATCCGCAAGAGACGCTTCAAAGTCGAGCGCGCCATCCTTGCTGTTCAATGTCCCGTTGGCCTTGGCATTCAGGTTGTCGGACTCGAGCGAGACTTGCCGCAATGTTACCCCGTCTGCGTCTCGCTTGGCCGAGACAAGCAGTTGGCTCTCGCCCTGAGCAAGAGCATCCACTTGGGGAATGCCGATTTTGAGATCTTGAGAAGTCGCGGAAAGCGTTACATCGAACGCGCCGGACAACACGGCAAAGTTTCCGGCAACCGTCGTAGACGCGGCCCCGTCCAGAGTGCGACCCGCCAACGTGGAAAAGCCGGACAATTCATCAATGCGCGCTTCTGCTTTGCCCTCGATGGCCATATTTTCGCTCATCTCGGTGACTTTGGCGTTTGCGGTTGCCTCGATCCCTTTGGCGATCAATTCAAGGGCATTGACGAAAAGTGGTCCGCCTTTTTCCCAAGACAGCTGCGTGTCAAAATTGACGCTGTCACCCAACGCATCCCGAAGACCTTCGTCGGGCGTTTCGATGCCCATCACATCTGCGTGGATTTTGGCAGTGGCACTGGGACGTTCGCCCAGAAGAATTTCACCCGAGCCGTCCAAATCGGCGGTCGCGAATTTGAGAGTTTCACGTTCAAAGCCGTTGATGCGTCCGCGAAGGCTCCATGAATCGCCAAGGCTCTGGTCGTATTGCGCCACAAGTCGCGCTTCCTGAAGGCGGGTTTCGACACCCGGCAACGGCAGCAATACCGGCGATTTATCTGGCGAGACCATCGAGATGTCAAAGTTGAAGCGGTCCGGCATGCCTTCCGGTTCAATGGACAATTCGCCTTTGATTCCGAAATGGGCCGTCTGCAACAGCAACTGATCCAGAAGGATACGCCCGTTTGCTCTGCTTCTGACAACAGATGTAAGGGACACATTCTCACCGAAAAAATCACGGTATTGCGGGATAAACAGGGGCGTCACGTCCCCTTGCAGATCGACCGAGAACACGCGCATTGGATCGACCAAAGGTTCACCGGGGGCAGGTGTTGGCAAATTCGGGTCGGCCACGACGTTGAGGGCGACAAGCCCTGTCAGACGCTCTTCTTCGTTACTTTTAAGATTGATACGGGCCACAAAGTCCTCGAGTTCACCTTCACCTTTAACCGAAAACTCGAGAGACGGGTTGTCGGGGAATTTGGCGAGGTTCGAAACGATGCCATTGGCGCCTTCCTTGGCGAAAAGATCGATCTTGAGCAGTCGTGTTGCATTGGCGAAACCGGCGTCGAGATTGAAAATGCCTTCGGACCCGTCTGTCCGGTTGATCTTCATGTCTGCGGCCCCATCCCCGTCAGCAAGGGAGAACGATCCGTTGACTGTGAATGTGGCATCCGTCCCAATGATATCTTCACCAAGGAACAGAGAGTTGGTTTCCAGAGAACCGATGTTGATGCTGACAGGCAGTTCAGGCAATGCAAAAGGTGTTGCCTCGGGCGTTGCTGGCGCGGGTTCGGTTTTTGGCAGCCGTGGCAAAATGATTTTGGATGCGCTCAGGGTGTTCACCTGAATGTCGCCCCGCAGGATGGCCGCACGGTTCCAATCGAGTACTGCGTCTTCCAGCGTGAGCCAAACCCCGTCAGCATCGGAAATCGTCATGCTTTCCATTGTGACAGTAGAACTGAGCGCGCCTTTGAACCCGTCAATGACAACTTCACGTCCGCCGCCAGAAAGGGAGCTTTCCAGAAATTTGGTGATCCGGCTTTTGTCTTCATCCGCTTTTTGAGCGGTCGCAAGAACGGGCACCAAAAGAAAGAATGAAACCGCTAGCCACCGCATCAAAACGCCTGCCCTATGCCGATATAAAGCTGCAGGCCATCGCCCGTGCTCCCCGAAACAGGGGTGGCAAGATCAACCCGAATGGGCCCGAAATCGGTGTGGTATCTAAAACCGATACCTGCACCGGAATGCGTGTTCCCGCTTCCTTGAAAGTCGCTGGTGTCGCCGACAAAGCCAACATCATAGAAAAGGACAGCCGACATTGCGGGTCGGAATTTATACCGGATTTCGCCAGAAATCGCAGCGTAGGACAAGCCACCGCTGGTTATCCCGCCATTTGTGACATTGTTCGACTGGTACGGTTGCCCCCGAACGGTTCCGCCGCCACCAGTATAAAACAGCATATCCGGAGGTGTTTCCGCCAGAGATGGTCCAATAATAGACCCAAACTGGAACCTGCCCGCAAACGTCAAACCAAAGTCGCCGGGTGTCACAAAACCACGCACGTCGCCTTGCAGATATGTGCCTGGCTCGCCGCTTTTGAAATCGGTAAAGGGCATGACACTGCCCTTCAGGTAATACCCTTTGGTCGCATCAAGAGGGTGATTTCGCTGATCCCAAGTGACCGAGGCCGGTAAGCCGACGGTTGCGAACTGACGATCACCGAAATCGTCTTTTACGTTGCTGCGCTGGAACAAAATGCCGGCTGAGAACTGAAACTCATCCGAATAAACGCGCGTGAATGTCAGCGCGCCTTCGATCTGGTTAAGGAAATAGAGAGGGTCATCGACCTGGCTGGCCTCAAGGCGGAACGCAACTTCGCTGTCTGAATTGAAGGTTGCGGGCCGGATCAGTTCCGCGCTCAGAGAGTAGTCAATGCCACCTGTTTGCGCCCCGATCCCTGCGACTTCTCCTTCGATACGAAGCCGCTCTGCACCACCAAATACATTTCGGTGGATCCAGTAGGTCGAAAGGCTCAGACCATCCCGGGACTCGAGTTCGGCCTCAAAAGCGAGCCGGCGCCGTTTTTCATCCGAAACGGTCAGGTCGATATCAAGGGTATCATCAGGATTGGCCGTTTTTGCCTCGGCAATCGTAACAGAGCGGAACGCCCCCGTGCGATGCAGGCGCTTTCGGCCTCTTTCCAGTTCTTCCGGATCGAATTGTTCCCCCGAGGGTAGGTCCATGATTTCACGCAGGCGCCCCTCGCGGACATAGCTTTCTGTGCTGATCGTAAGATCGCCAAAACGCAGCAATGGGCCGGGGTTCATCCCGATTTTCACGTCAAGCGTGTCGTCCTTGTGATTGGCAACCAGATCCTGACTTGTCACCTGGACCTTGGCGTGCCCTGCCGACCGCCAGGCTTTGTATGCTTCTGTTGTGGCACTGGTGATGACGGATGTTCTTGCAGGTTCACCGCGGGCGAACCCTTCGGGAATGGCGGTTTCCGGTGCCAGCGGGGTCACTTCTGCACGACCAAATGTAAAAGCGTCGCCCGATGTAACATCGACCTGAATCTTGGAGATGGTATTGATACGCTGAAAAGGTGGAAGCGTCGCGGCCTCTCGCCCGTCTATGTAAACGTGCACTTTGGGGCCAAAGAACCCTTGCGCATAAAGAACGGAAACCATCCGGCGGTATTCGGCTTGTGCGTTGGCAATGATTTCCTGAACATCTGTGACTTCATCGCGTTGGGCGGCTTCTAGCAAAGACGCGTTTTTGAGCGCCTTTTGCATGTCGTCGGATACGTCGCCCGTCCAGATCAGTTCAAATGCAGAGGCGGGAAGGCTGGCACAGGCCAGAAAACCCGTCAAAACAATACCTGACAGTGCACGTGCTAGACTGCTCAAATCGCCTGTTTTCATATCAGCCATAAGCCCAAAGCTTTGCGGCGTCGTACAGCGCCGAACCAATTTTTTCGAGCAGCCTAATTTACTTCCTGTGACTTGGCCATAGGAACTGTGCTTGGCCTTGCGGAATACGATATGGATGGCAAGGATTTTCCAAAAAACTGAAATGACAAAGGTCCCGCACCAGCCTTTTGATCCATTCGTGTTAGCATTTTCATAATCATTGCGACCTAACTCTGAATGTGGGTGAGTAAAAGGTGGTGAAATGGGTGTGCCGACGAATGTCGCGCCAGTCATCATTAAACGAAAAAAGGTTATCAAAGGTGACGGGCATCATGGCGGTGCGTGGAAGGTCGCCTACGCCGACTTTGTGACGGCAATGATGGCCTTTTTCATGTTGATGTGGCTGTTGAATGCGACAACAGAAAAACAGAGAAAAGGGATCGCCGACTATTTTAGTCCGACCGTACAAATCAACCGCGTTTCTGGTGGTGGAGATGGCATGTTCGGCGGCGATAATGTGTTTGCGCAAAAAACGCTGGCACGAAACGGTATTGGGGGATTGCCCGTTGACGGAAACCAGAATGGGCACCCCGGCAGCAAGCGCCAGAGTGATCCACTAAGCGACGTCGACAAAAAGTCGTTCGGCAAAGTCAAAGATATGTTGATCGGTGGTGGGGGCGAAAGCATTTCTATGAACAACGCCCTAAAACACGTAACATCCCGGCTGACCGACGAAGGTTTGGTGATTGAAATCTTTGCGCTTGAAGGGCATCCCTTGTTTCTGGCCGGCACCGAAAAGCCCACCAGATTGCTCGTTGATATGCTGCGTCACGTCGCGCAGGCCTCTCTTATTGTTCAAAACGGTATTGCGGTTGAGGGACATGTGTCTTCAGAGCCTGTTGTGCGTGCTCAGAAATCAGCCTGGCCCTTGTCTGCCAAACGGGCTGATCGGGCAAGAATGTTGTTACAAACCTATGGAGTAGCGCCGGATCGCCTGTTGCGGGTCACAGGTCATGCCGATCGCGAGCTGAAGGATCCTGATCCTCTTGGCGTGCGAAATAACCGGCTAGAGGTGATCCTGTTGCGAAGCCAGTGACGTAAAACTCGGTAAGATTTTAGATGTTAGCGGCCTGTTAAGCGGCCACGACCTATTTGTTGTTTCAGCAAAACCTGATGCAGCAGAAAGGCGTATCCATGACTATTTCCTCTTCTCTGAATGCCGGAGTGGCAGGCCTCGCGGCGAATGCCAGCAGGTTGGCGTCGATTTCGGACAACATCGCGAACTCGGCCACATATGGCTATAAACGGATAGAGACCGATTTCCATTCCATGGTTATTTCTTCTGCTGGCGGGTCCTACACCGCGGGTGGTGTGCGTTCGACCAATCAGCGTATCATCGATGAAAACGGGGCTCTGGTGACCACGACCAACCCCACCGATCTTGCCGTTCGGGGGCGTGGCATGTTGCCTGTGGCCAATGTTTCGGAAATGGCCGTGAACAATGGTGACGCCCAGATGTTGCTTGCGACGACGGGGTCATTTCGCACGAACGCGGATGGGTACCTGACCACAGAAAGCGGTTTGGTGCTTTTGGGGTGGCCTGCGAATGCTGACGGGACGGTTCCAACCTATCCCCGTGACACGAGCGATGGCCTTGAACCTGTACGGATCAATGTAAACCAGCTTACTGGAGAGCCGACAACACATATGTCTCTTGGCGTGAACCTGCCCGCGACGAGTACCGAAGCAGGCGCATCAGGAGACTCACAAGAGCTTTCTGTTGAATACTACGACAATCTGGGCACGTCAGAAAATCTGTTGATGGAGTTTGTGCCAACCATTCCAGCGTCCGGGTCTTCGAATGAATGGACCCTGCGCATTCGCGATACGGCCTCTGATGACAGCATCGTCGGAGAATACACATTGACCTTCGACGACTCTCGCAGTTCCGGAGGCACTCTGTCATCTGTCTCCGCGATTTCCGGGGGAACGTATGATCCCACTTCTGGGTCTGTGATTGTGGATGTCGCGGGTGGGCCGATGGAGATCAATATCGGTCAACTCGGTGCCAGTGATGGGTTGACGCAGTTGTCGGATTCTTTTGCGCCGCTTCAGATTTCCAAAGATGGATCACCTGTCGGGAATATGACCTCGGTAGAGGTGGATTCAAATGGCATCGTGCATGCCTTCTTCGATACCGGAATAACCAGAGCCATTTTCCAGGTCCCTCTGGTTGACCTTCCGAACCCGAACGGAATGGTTGCGATGGATCACCAGACCTATTCGCCCTCTCCCGAGAGCGGTTCTTTCTTCTTGTGGGATGCAGGAGACGGTCCAACAGGTGACGTTGTTGCCTATGCTAGGGAAGAATCTGCCACTGATGTCGCCGGCGAACTCACCGACATGATTCAGACACAGCGCGCTTACAGTTCGAATGCGAAAGTGATCCAGACGGTCGATGAGATGCTGCAAGAAACCACGAATATCAAAAGATAAATTTCAACCGGCAACGAAAGGATAAGGCATGAGCATATCCAGCGCACTTTCCAATGCTTTGGGCGGTTTGGCGGTCTCGTCAAAGCGCGCCGAGCTGGTTTCTGCAAATGTTGCAAACGTATCTACGGATGGGTACGCCCGTCGCGAGCTGAGTTTGGAGGCGACTTCATATTCGACTCAAGGCGGTGTTCGCGTAAGCGGTGTGACGCGGCATGTTAACGAACAAACCCTGTCTGAGCGTCGTCTGGCCGGTGCAGCACAAGCGCACTCCACCGCCCTGCTGACCCATCAAAGTCGGATGGAAACGCTAGTAGGTGACCCAACAGATGCGAGTTCTCTGTCCGCGCGACTGGCTGATTTTGAAGCCAGCATCGATGCCGCAGTCAGCCGGCCCGATCTTTTGAACCGGTTGGAAGATGTTGCGTATTCCGCAGCACAGGTTGTGTCCAAGATTTCGGGCATGTCGCAAAGCGTGCAAGACGCGAGGCAAGACGCAGACGCTCAAGTTGCGGGTCTGGTCGAGTCTCTCGAAAATAACCTCAAAAATGTGGAAGAGTTGAACCGGCTGATAATCGCTGCCGAAGTGAACAATCGCGATGCTTCGTCTCTCTTTGACCAGAGGCAAAAGCTTGTTGATGATATTTCAGAAATTGTTCCGGTACACCAAATGAAGCGCGACTTCGGTGAGATCGCCCTTGTTTCGGTCGGGGGGGCGGTTCTTTTGGATGGATCAGCGGTGGATCTCTCGTTTTCGGGCACGCCGACGATTGTTCCACACATGACAGTAGAAAATGGATTGCTCTCGCAAGTTCTGATGAACGATCGCCCCGCAGCGGCGTCCCTGTCAGGTGGCGCGTTAGAGGCGCAGTTAACCATCCGCGATGAGTTGACTGTGGATTTTCAAGAACAACTGGATGTTATCGTTCTGGATTTGTCTCTCCGCTTTCAAAACCCGGATTTGGATGAAAGCATTGGCCCAGATGACCCTGCGATATTCACCGATAACGGTGCGAGGGTGGATGAAAATGCGTTGGTGGGGCTTTCCGGGCGTCTCGCGATCAATGATCTAATTTCTCATGAAGGCGCATTTGACGTATCGCGTCTTCGCAGCGGCCTCGGGGCGGAATTCAATGGTGATGTGGGGGACAACTCGCTCCTCTCCAAGATGAAAGAGGCCCTAAATGAGGCGTCCACCTTGCCTTCTGGGTTAGGGCAATCACTGTTTGAAATGGGGAGTGCATTTGAAACTCATGTGGCCTCGGATCGATTGCGGCTTGAAGAGAGCCACAGTTTCCAATCCGCTCGCTTTGCCCAACTCAAAGAAAACGAGCTGGCGGACGGCGTGGATACAGATGTCGAAATGCAAAACCTGTTGCTGATTGAACAGTCATTTGCCGCAAACGCGCGTGTCATTCAAACGATCGACGACCTCATGAACACCTTGCTAAGGATGTGAAACAGTTATGCAAAGTATTGGAAACCTGACGCAGCGCTTTGTTCTGCGCGCTCAAACCTCTTCCTTGAAATCTGAACTTGTTGAACTGTCTCAAGAAGTTGCAACCGGGCAAACATCTGATAAAGCCAGATTTCTTTCTGGAGATTTCAACGCCATTGCCGACCTACAGCATTCTTTGAAAAGGCTTGAGAGTTATCGTTTGGTCGCGGCGGAGACAAAGCTTGCTCTCGATACTGCGGGTGGCGCGCTTTCAACGTTGTATTCGTTCAGTTCCAACTTGGCGGAAAAACTGCCTCTTTTGTCAGAAACAGGGACTAACATTGCGGTGAATGCAATCGCTGCAGAAGGACTGCAAGCCTTTCAAGGTGCTGTATCGGCATTGAATTCAAACACGGCAGGTCGGTCAGTGTTCGGTGGCGCGCAGTTTGACCAGCCCGTGCTTGCACCATCTGATGAAATTCTAACCGCCGTTCGAGAACAGATCGAAGCAGTGGCAACGCCGGCTGAGTATATCCAAAGTCTGGATGATTGGTTTTCTGCTCCGGGTGGTGGGTTTGAAACAGTCGCCTATTTAGGTTCCGATAACTTCTCTGAACCGGTGAATGTGGGGGATGACGTCTCGGTTGGGTTCGATTTAAAGGCCGATCAAAGTGGAATAAGAAAAGTCCTTCGAGACTTTGCTGCGATTGCCTTGGTCGCGGACCCGGCATTTGGGTTTTCGGATGCTGATAAGACACAGATTTTCGAGACGATGCTTCCTGAACTCGCAGATTCTCGTAACACATTGATTGATATGCAAGCACAGCTTGGCGTGTCGCAAGAATACCTGGAAACAGCGATCGCTACAAATGAAGCAGGTCGTTTGGCAACCGAAAGTGCGATAGCAGATTTGTTATCTGTGGATCCTTTCGAGACAGCAACCAGACTCGAAAATGTGAGTACCCAGATGGAAGGTATTTATCTTGTGACTGCGCGTCTCAACCAGATGTCACTGATGGATTATCTCTCATGAAGTGGTTGGTAACGGGCGTACTGGTTTTTGTCGCACAACTCTGCATTTGCGTGCCCTACGCAGCCGCAGATCGTATACGCATCAAGGATCTGGTTGAAATTGACGGCGTGCGCGGGAACGATCTTGTTGGATACGGTCTCGTGGTGGGGCTGAATGGAACCGGGGATGGACTAAGAAATGCACCGTTCACCGAAGAGATGATGTCGAACATCCTCGAACGGTTGGGCGTAAATGTTACTGGCGAACAGTTTCGACCGAAAAATGTGGCTGCGGTTTTTGTGACGGCAACACTTCCGGCCTTTGCGCGCGCGGGCGGGAAAATAGATGTGACGGTTTCCGCAATCGGCGATGCAAAAAGCCTTTTGGGTGGAACGCTTATCATGACGCCCCTGAACGCCGCAGATGGCCAGATTTATGCCGTCGCTCAAGGCACCATAATCGCAGGAGGGGTCTCGGCCGAAGGTGATGCTGCAACAGTTGTTAAAGGCGTTCCGACATCAGGTTCAATACCGGCCGGGGGGCGGGTCGAACGAGAAGTCGATTTTACATTTGAAAACCTGAGTGTTTTGCGAATTGCGTTGAGAGAACCCGATTTTACGACTGCAGCAAGAATTGAAGGTGCGATCAACAGCAACTTCGGTCGACGCATTGCTTTGATGACAGATCCCGGGACAGTAAGGCTCAATCTGGAAGCCTCCGGAATGGCTTCGGTGGCACATGCTCTGGGCCGCATCGAAAACATTTATGTCGAACCAGAACGAAAGGCGCGCGTGGTTGTCGATCAACGGTCCGGAACAATCGTCATGGGAGAAGATGTTCGCATATCGCGCGTGGCCGTCGCGCAAGGGAACTTAACATTGCGGATTCAGGAAAAACCACTGGCGGTTCAGCCGAACCCGTTTTCTGATGGGCAAACAGTGGTGGTGCCCAGATCTACCGCCGAGCTGGATGAAGAAGAAGGTACCGGGCTTGCAGAAATTTCAGGGTCCACATCTCTGAGCGAAGTTATTCACGGGTTGAATGCGCTTGGCGTCCCTCCGAGAGATATGATCGACATTCTCAAAACAATTAAGGCAGCCGGCGCACTGCACGCAGAGTTTGTAGTGAGATAAGTTTTGGGAAAGGCCCTACATGAAGGCCATCCCGGGGTTGTTCGTAACCGAGGGGCGCGCATTGTTGGTGATTTAGAGGGGAATGAGTCCGAGGGAAAACCCTCGTTGGTGAGAGTACGTGCTGAAAGCAGTCGATGCTAGCACGCTTAGAAAGCGAACTCAGAAGTATCCTCTGACCAGGCTTCCCGCTACGAGGCTCCAGCCATCTGCCAAAACAAAAAAACCAAGTTTGAACGGCAGAGAAACGATCGCTGGTGGGACCATCATCATCCCCATGGACATGAGAATGGCGGCGACTACGAGGTCAATAACCAGAAATGGCAAAAACAGGATGAAACCGATCTGAAACGCACGTGACACCTCTGAAATCATGAAGCTCGGAAGCAGCACAGACAAAGGAGGGTCCGAGACGATTTCTGCCGAGACGGTGTCTACGCGTAAGCTGGCCATGTTCAGCAAAGTAACCTGGTCGACGCGTGAAGACATGAATGCCTGAAACGGCTGCAATACACGTTCAATCGCAACATCCTGAGAAATGGCATCATCAAGAAAAGGCGTGACGCCCGTTGCCCAAGCTGAGCTGAAAACCGGCTCCATTACAAAATACGTTAAGAAAAGTGACAGGCTCACGATTAGCATGTTTGGAGGTGATTGCTGTAGCCCGATGGCCTGACGTAAAATTGACAGAACGGTTAAGATAAACGGAAAGCACGTTAGCATGATTGCAATGCCGGGCGCGAGGCTAAGCAAGGTGATCAACAAAAATAGTTGAATACTGGTTTTGGCAATGGACCCTTCTTCACCCATCGAGATCGATATGCTTTGGGCGATGCCTTCATTTGGACCGCAGACGAAAAAGCACGCAAGCAACAGAATGAAAAGAGTGCCGTTCTTCATCATTCGATTCCGTTTGGAAGATTCGAGATTTCAGTCAAGCGAACGGCGAGTTGTCCCTCGTTCGGCCCGTCCAATTCTTCCAACTGCCCTTTGGCAATCAAACGTTCTCCGATGTAAAGCTCGACGGGGTCATCTACTTTCCTGTCGAGATTGAGAACGGCGTTTGTTTTGAGGTCGAGTAAGTCTCCGATTGATGGCCGCGCCTTGCCAACCGAAACAGTAACTTCAATGGGAACAGTGCTAAACAGGTTCGGGGTTTCATGGCTCATTGGCTGCCCTTCTTCGTTTTATGGCGTGTGTGTACGTCGAATGCTTCGATGGATTTCTCAAGCTCGGCCAACAGTTCATCCAGATCGATTTGCTGCTCTCGGCCGGAAAAGTTTATGTGGGCTTGACCCGGACTCAACGAAGCGTCTCCTGTAACAAGGACTGGGAAAGCGAGGTTTTCAGGAAGCAACTCTGAAACCGCCACCACTTCTGTGGAGGCAACTGAGATTCTCACATCTTTGTTGCTGTTGGTCTCGGCAAGCAGCAACAACTGTTCGACTAGCCGTTCGCCCATCGAGCGATAGGCAACCTTAGGCAAAAGGGTTCGCACAACGGCATCTAGAACCGGACCCAGATCTGCCAGAATAGATGTTTTGGCATCATGGTATGTAAAGGTCAGCTCTTGCAGGTTGCCCGCCAAAGCTGCTGAGACGTGCGCTTTTTCTTCGGCTTTTGCACGAATGGCATCTTCCCAACCAGCTTTGTAGCCCTGCTCGAAAGAATCCAGCAATTCGTCGTCCCGAGCACTTGCGGGATCGTCCTGATCTGATGGGGTGGGCTGTTCTACACAAAAGTTTTCAAGCAGGTTCGCAATTGTTTTCAATTGGTTTCCTCACGTTCATTCATCCAGCTTCGCAAAATCTCAACGGTTTCCTCCTGTCGGTCTGCGATCAGGGCGCGCAGCCTCTCGACGGGAGTGTGAGTAGGGTCGGTGATTTGCGAAATCTGTGCTGTGGCAGGGGTAGAATAGTCATCGTTCGTAAGAACCTCTCCCTGAGACACTTCTTGAGGAAGAGATGTTTGACGCGCGATCTCAATTTTCTCTTGAGGCTCTTCCGCGTTTCGCGACAGCAACGGCGTAGCAGAAGGCGAGTCTTGGGGGCGCTGCGAGAGGATTGGCTTGAGAACAAAAATGCCCAAGAGCAAAGTGATAAAACCCAATACTGAAATCTGGGCCAGTGAGTTTGTATCGAGTTTCCCCCATCCCCAAAACGCGCTTTTCGACACCGTGGCTGTTTGGGAATGCCCTTGGAATGGAAGGGATTTGAGGGTTACGACATCCCCCCTTTCGGCATCAAATCCAATCGCAGATTCTACGAGTTCCCGCATCGCGTCGAGTTCTTCCGGCGCCCGCTGAGCGATGATCACTTCGCCCTCAGGTCCAATAGATTGTGCTTCATTGACGAGGACAGCCACGGAAATCTTCCGGATTGCTCCGGGGTTTCGAACCAGTTCCCTTTGTGTTTCTGAAACCTCATAGTTAATGCGTTCACGGGTTTCACTGTCCTGATTGGTCGAACTTTCATCCCCTGCCGCATCTCCATCTGGAAGGTTTGATGCAACAGTGACCGCCTGTCGCCCGGTGTTTTGTGAGTTTGTGCTTCGCTCTTCTGAGTCTGTGCTGATCGCTACTCTGCTGGAAGGATCAAAGATGCGTTCGTGGATGGTTTCAGTTTCCATGGCCGTATCGACGGTCACCTCGACCACCGCATTTCCAACGCCCACGCGGGCTTCGAGAAGGCGTTGAATGCTTTCTTTCAGGGTCTGGGATTTGTCGAATGCGCCATTGTCCGCATGAGCTGCATCTGATCCGCCAATAATGCCAAGTTGACTGTCTATTACGGTGACGTCTTCAGGGGACATGCCCGAAACGGCCGATGCGATCAGAAAGCGAAGCGCGCGGGCATAATTCGGATCGATTGCACCCATCGTCGCAACAACAGAGACAGATGCCGTCGGTTTCAAGGTTCTTTGAAACGGGGTCTTGCCAGTGTTTGAAATGTGCACGCGCGCGGAAGAGATTTGTGAGCTGGCGAGAATTGTGCGCGCCAACTCACCCTCTTTGGCACGCCAATACGCAGCATCGAACATTTGTGACGTGGTGCCAAATCCCGAAAGCGAATCAAGCAGTTCGTACCCTTGGCCATTGTTAGAGGGGAGGCCTTCGCTCGCCAGAGTCATGCGTAGTTCGTCCCTGGTTTCAATCGGAACATAGATACCGTCGCCGCGAACGTCATAAGAGATACCGCGCTGTTCAAGGGCGCTTACCACTTCGCCTGCGGGCCTTCCCTCCAGCCCGCCATAAAGCAGGGCCATATTGGGGGCACTTGCGATCGATACAGCGGCAACAATCGCTGTCACGATCATCGCGGAAACAGCCCCAAGCAACACACGTCGCCGAAGATCCAAAGAAGACCAGAGTGTAAGTAGCTGCTGCACGTTTCCCTCCGAAAGCTGCCAAAATCGACTGCCCGGCAACATTCCCTGATCAGGCTTAACAATCGGTTAGTGAGTAAATGCAAATATGGGTTTGTCGAAGAAACGGATCTGGAAATGGCGACCACAACTGAACCTGAAAATTTGGAACCCGCTCGTGGATCTAAACGTCCCCTGTATCTGGGGTTATTTCTGGCAGTCCTCGGCGGCGGAGGGGCGTTTTACGCAATGTATTCGGACCTGCTGTTCGGTGATGAGACAAAAAGCGCCAAGGTGGAAGCACAAGTCGAGGCAGCGCCAATGCCAGATGTGGCGTTTGTGCCCATCGACCCGCTTGTTGTTTCTCTTGGTCCAAACGCAATCAACCGCCACCTGCGTTTTCGCGCACAGCTCGAAGTCGTGCCTGCTCATGAGCAGGACGTGATCCATCTACTGCCGCGTATTGTGGATGTTTTGAACAACTACCTTCGTGCATTGGAGGCATCTGACATCGAACAGCCCGCCGCCCTCATGAATTTGCGGGCACAGATGTTGCGAAGGGTGCAAATCGTGGTCGGCCCGGGGCGTGTGAACGATTTGCTGGTCATGGAATTCGTATTGAAATGAAGGTGAGTCAATGGAACTGATTGCTGATGCTCTCTTGATTGCTGGCGCTATCGGAGCGGGGGTATATTGTCTCGTGCTTGGTCGTCGTCTTGCGCGATTTAACAATCTGGAAACTGGCGTCGGAGGCGCGGTCGCAGTTTTGTCCGCTCAGGTGGATGATTTGACCAAAGCGCTTGAATCGGGACAACAAGCGGCGAATCTGTCCGCTGAGAAATTGTCAGATTTGACACAGCGTGCGGATGCATCGGCCAAGAAGTTGGAGCTTCTTGTTGCGTCGATGCATGATTTGCCCCAACAGAAAGAGCAGGCTGTTGAGTTGGATCCGCGTCAAGAAGCAGTTTTCGTTCGCCATTTTGCCCCGGAAGTTGGAGCAGGAGAATGACCAAGGCTTCCGCGCAGAAAAAGCTTCGAAAAAGACGCGGAAGCCTGTCTTTGGTTGCGGTTTTCTTGTTTGCCTCCGCAGCTATCAGAATTGGAACTGAAGCCGGACAAGCCTTTGCGCGTGAAGCACCTTTGGAAGAGGCACCTGAACTGTCCGGTCAGCAACTCCAAAGTTGCGAAACGCGTGAAGATCTCGAAAAGATGCTCGACATGTTTGCACAGCGTGACACGGCTCTTCGTCAACAAGAGGAAGCCATCAACATGCGTTCGGTTGCGATATCGCTGGCAGACGAAAAAATTGACGCAAAACTGGAAGAACTGAAGCGCGCCGAAGATAGTTTGCGAGAGATGGTGGCCTATGCCTCAACTGCGGCTGAAAAGGACATTAGCCGGCTGACCGAAGTTTATGAAACAATGAAGCCCAAAGAAGCAGCAGCTTTGTTTGAAGAAATGGCGCCTGAATTCGCCGCCGGGTTTCTCGGAAGAATGCGACCGGAAGCGGCCGCTGGCATTATGGCGGGATTGTCCCCGCAGGTTGCCTATACCGTCAGTGTGGTCCTTGCAGGCCGCAACGCGAATGCACCCAAAAACAAATGAGGCTGCTCAGAATTTCTTAATTGCTTGATGGGAAAGTGAAAAAGAACAGTTTTTCATTTGGACCAGCCATGCGTTTCGGCCTCTTGGAAAATTTTTCACGTTCGAGTCGTCATTAGGCAGGAGAGAAATGTGATTGGACTCATCGGTATAGTAACTATCTTTGTGATGGTTTTTGGAGGGTATCTGGCTGCCGGCGGTAAGTTCGCAATTATTCTCAAATCACTTCCGTTTGAAATGATGATGATCGGCGGGGCTGCAATTGGCGCCTTTTTGATCAGCAACGATATGCATGCCATCAAACACACTGCAAAAGATATCGGAAAGGTGTTCAAAGGTCCGAAGTGGAAACCGGAAGACTACAAAGACTTGCTATGCCTTTTGTACGAACTGATCCGGCTGGCAAAACAAAACCCGGTCGCGATTGAGCAGGAAATCGAGGAGCCGGAAAGTTCCAAGATATTTAGTAAATACCCAAAAATACTGGAAGATTCCGAAGCAATCGCGCTGATTGCTGATACGCTGCGGTCGGCATCGATGAATTACGACGACCCTCTCCAGGTTGAAGAGGTTCTGGAAAAACGTATGGAGACGAATCTGCAGAATGCGATGCACTCCAGCCATGCTCTTCAAACCGTTGCAGATGGCTTGCCCGCGCTTGGCATCGTGGCTGCGGTTCTTGGTGTCATCAAAACAATGGGATCAATTGACCAGCCTCCGGAAATCTTGGGAAAGATGATCGGTGGGGCGTTGGTGGGAACCTTTCTCGGCGTCTTTCTTGCATACGGACTGGTCGGGCCTTTTGCTTCCAAAGTTCGCGCGGTTGTTGAGGAAGATAGTCATTTTTACCAACTGATACGCGAAGTTCTGGTGGCAAATTTGCATAGTCATGCTGCGAATATTTGCATCGAAGTCGGTCGGCAAAACACTCCTGCGCATTGCCGACCAAAATTTGCCGATCTGGAAGACGCCCTGAAGGCCGTCAAGAAAGAAGCCGCATGAGATTGTTTGCCGGATTGATCGTGTTTCTCTTGTCTCTGGCCCCAACGGTGTCTGCGTCAGAAATTGTTGTGAAATCTGGAGAACACGCGGACTTTACCAGAATTGTGGTTACCTTGCCCAAGGCCAGCACCAGCTGGAGCTTTTTACCGAAGGGTGCAAACTATGTCCTCAAAGTTAATGAGCCAGATCCAACATTCGAAATTTCGACTGTGTTTGACCGCATTCCACGAAGTCGCCTTACGTCTTTAAACCCAGGTAGTTCACCTGAAAGTCTAGAGTTCGAATTGGGATGTGAATGTGAAGCCATCGCCAAAAAGTACGACGGCAGGTTCATCGTCATCGATATCAAATCAATTGAGAAAACAGAAAAGGAAAGGCTGCGTTTGACGGCGCCTTTGTCTCTAGCGACGGCAAATTCCTCGTTGCGATTGCTGAACCAGCTTCAGGCGGCAAAACAGTCTCAAAAAGATACCCTAGCCGCCGATAGCCTCAAACAAGAAGTTTTATCAATTACTCCACATTTGAATACGGATCGAAACCAAAGTCTTTCGCAAACAGCGCTTGTCGAAAAAATTGCCAAAGCGGCAAGCCGAGGAGAGCTTCAAATTGCTCTTACCACGAGCAGTGATACCGCGCCTGCAGTAACACTTATAGAACGACCAAAAGTGAAGCCGAGTGTTGCGGTTGAGGCTTCAAGTCTAACGCAGATTAGAGTGACCAACGATGCAATACAAAATGGATTTAGCCAGGATCTACAAACGTTGATGCCGGGCGAAGCCATTGTTTGTTTAGATGCAACGCTCGTTGATTTTTCAACCTGGGAGACCGATACGTCCTTTGGACAGGGAATTGGAAATGCTCGAAGAGCCTTATTTGATGAGTTTGACCGACCAAATATTGACGCGGCAAAACTGCTAACAAAGCTGTATTTACATTTTTCTTTTGGCGCTGAAGCGCACCGCTTGTTACAAAGCCTGCCAAGTTCTCGTGAAACTGATGTCTTAATGGACCTCGCGCGCATCATGGACGGGCAAAGTCCAAGAAATCAAAACTTATTCGAAAACCAGTCAGGGTGCAGCGGAGCGGCGATCCTGTGGAGTTTGTTATCGAACTCCAATCAGCAACTGAACGACAACGACTATCAGGCAGTGCTTTTGTCGGTGAGTGCTATGCCGCTACATATGCGAACCTATTTGGGGCCTAAGGTGGCCAACCGTTTGCTTGATCTCGGAGAAATCGAAACGGCGGCCCAGCTTTTGTCGTTGAGCAGTCGTGGTAGTGAAATGCCCTCTACAGAACACAAATTGGGAGAGGCATCGATTTTGATAGCCCGAGAAGAGGTAAAGGAAGCGGAAGAAATTATTGATGAAATTCTGGAGACAGAAAACGAAATAAATCCTGAGGTTCTGGCAACTAAAATGGAAATTCTCGAAAATCAAAAATCTCGACCAGACATCGAAACCTTGGATTTGGCCAGTGCTTTTGCAACCGAGCATCGAAACACACCCCAAGCCATGAAAACCAAAGAAACTCAAATACATGCGTATTTATTGGCCGGTGATTTTGAGAAGGCATTTTTGACGATTGATGAAAGTCGCTCCGAACAAGATCCGTCTTTTCGAGACAAATTTTTATCCAAAGCGTTTGTATCGCTATCCGAGAATGGAGACCGGCTTGATTTTCTCGCGCTGGCGACCCGGTATGAGGTGACGAGCGAGCCATTGACCAAAGACGCACTCAAGCGTTTGGCCTCGCGGTTTATCGATGAAGGATTTTCAAGCGAAGCCCTGAAGATTCTAGGCGCTTTTTCTCTTCACTATGTTGATGACGAAATCAGGCTGTTGCGTGCCAAGGCCGCATTGATCGAACGCAAGCCGTATCTCGCAGCTGCCGAACTTCTGAGTGTCGAGGGAGAAGAGGCTAATAAGCTTCGAGCTTTGGCATTTTCAGCGACGGGAAATCATGGTGAGGCAGAAATCTTGTACGAAGATCTTGGTGATCGGGGAAGTGCCACCAAAGAAGCATGGCAGGCAAAGAACTGGGCGTCCTTGGAAAATTCGACTGGCACTGGGTTTCAAGCTGCTGTTGCCCTCGCTGCTCAAGAACCTGAACAGCCCCAGCAGGGACGCGCAACGATCCTTGAACAAAGCCGCTCGTTGTTACAACAAAGCGCCCTCGCAAGAGAACTTTTGGGGCAGGTAAGGGCGTCAATTGGGACAACCGGCGAAGAGGTCTCTGGACGTGAGTTAGATCCACTCTGATTACAATTTATAAATAACTGTCTCCTAACGTGAGCGCTAAGTTGTTTGCAGAAGGCATTCCCATGACCGTGTTAGTTTACAAAGCCGATATGTCTGTCACTGGCTACGTCATGGTTTCAGCAGTTTTGTTCATTGTTGCTGTAAGTTCTGCTGGGGCCAAACAAGTCGCCTTCACCAATGATCAGGGCGCGCTTTGTGAGCGAGCCGCAGAAGACGCATCGCGTGAAACAGGAGTTCCATTGGACTTGCTACGTGCTGTGGCCCGAACAGAAACAGGGCGAACCAAAAACGGGAAATTTGGTCCTTGGCCGTGGACCGTGAACGCGAATGGCAAAGGTTACTGGTTCGAAAGTGACGAACAGGCACGTGCATTTGCCTTTGGCCAATACAAAGAAGGCGCCCGCAGCTTTGACGTGGGGTGTTTTCAGATAAACTATCGTTGGCACGGCCACGCGTTTCGCTCTCTTGAACACATGTTCGAACCTAAAGCGAACGCGGCGTATGCTGCCAAGTTTTTGTTGGAGCTTTACCGCGAAAAGGGTGAGTGGACGCAGGCAGTTGGCGCCTATCATTCACGGACGCCCAAGTATGCAAAGGCCTACATCTCCAATTTTGAAAAGCATCAAGCCCAGATTGGCCGTGAACAGGATACGCAACAAACAAACATCAATTCGGTTGTTCTTGGCACCAAAGCCAACAGATTTCCTCTGCTAAGAGAGGTGACGCCCGGCACTACTCACCTCGGTTCATTGGTGCCGGTTGTCCAAACAAACCCGACAAAGGGGCGCTTTTCGAGCGTTCGCGGGGGCCTTTTCTTCGAATGACTCTCAAAGGGAATCCCACGATCTTTCTTGCGATCGCACTGATCGCGATCATTGTCATGATGATTTTGCCGGTGCCCGCATGGGTTCTGGATGTTGGACTGGCGTTCTCGTTTGCGCTCGCTATTTTGATTTTTACCATCACCCTTTTTATTGAGCGCCCTTTAGACTTTTCAACGTTCCCGACCGTTTTGTTGGCATCATTGATGCTTCGCTTGGCCCTCAATGTGTCTTCAACCAAATTGATAATCGGACAAGGACACTCCGGAACCGGAGCAGCGGGTCATGTGATCGAGGGTTTTGCCAGTTTTGTCATGGGGGGAAACGTATTCCTTGGTTTGGTGGTGTTTAGCGTACTCCTCATCGTGAACTTTATGGTTATCACCAAAGGCGCCGCACGGATGGCAGAGGTTGGCGCGCGATTTGCGCTGGATGGGATGCCGGGAAAACAGCTTGCCATTGATGCGGACATGTCAGCTGGCGCGATCAACCACCAAGAGGCCAAATTACGGAGGGACATTGAGCAGCAGGAAACGACATTCTTCGGTTCTTTGGATGGTGCGTCAAAGTTCGTGAAAGGAGACGCTGTTGCCGGGTTACTGATAACCCTTTTGAACATTGTTGTCGGGCTGATTATGGGCGTAACAGTCCATGGAATGGGGTTTTCGACAGCGTTTGAAACCTATGCGATTTTGACGGTTGGGGATGGACTGGTCACTCAAATTCCGGCTGTCATCATTTCAATCGCCTCTGCACTTCTTTTGGCACGGGGCGGCGCCGCGGGGTCGACAGATGTGACCCTTTTCAAGCAGTTCGGAGCGCATCCCGGAGCCTTGGGAACAGTCGGTTTTTTGATGTTTTTGTTTGCGATGGTTCCCGGTTTGCCATTCCTTCCCTTTTCTGCGGGGGCGTTGGCGCTGGGCGGCATCGCATATTGGAAATTTCAAAAACCGACGGCTTCCGAAAATGACGTTTTAGATGGGGTCGAAAAACCTCCTGAAGCATTCGAAAAAACCATGGGTGATATTCTGGAATTGGATGACATTCATGTTGAGTTTGCCACAGATTTGATTGCACTCGTCTTGGATTCCGGCATCGGCATTGATGCCAGAATTGCAAGCATGCGGACCCATATTGCAACGAATTTTGGGCTTATCATCCCCGAGATTCGGCTGACTGACGATCCTGCGCTTCCCAATGGAACCTATGTAATTCGAATTCAGGGCGTACCCCAGGTTCAGGCACAGCTATATCCCAACAAGGTCTTGGCGCTTATTCCAAACGAGACCGTTGACAGCCTCCCCTCAGGGATTGATGTGGAAGAGCCTGTTTATGGTGCTGCGGCGCGATGGGTTGCCGCGAACGAAAGCGAGAAGGCGGCTCTATTAGGCATTACAACCGTGTCGCCTTCCGAGGTTTTGGCCACTCATTTGTTGGAAACCATTAAGCGGAATTTCGGACGGTTGCTGACCCTAAAGTCCATGCGTCGCATTCTGGATGAGATGACGAGTCTCTCAAATTCAGAGCATGCAGAAGCAAATCGGAAGATGCTGGACGACTTGTTGCCAGACAAAGTGCCAATGGACCTGTTGCACAAAATACTGAAGCTTCTTTTGGAAGAGCGCGTCTCAATCCGAAACCTACCTTTGATTCTTGAAGCGGTATCCGAAGTCCGACAACTGGGCAATGCCGAAGTGATTTGTGAGCATGTGCGCCAAAGGTTGGGATTTCAGTTGGTTTCCGAGATGCGCCGGAACGACGGTACAATTCCTCTCGTGCAGCTAGCGCCCGAGTGGGAAGAAGCGTTCTCCAGTTATCAACTTGAAACCGAACGAGGCGCGGATATTGCTCTTCCGCCGGACCTTTTTACTCAATTGGCGACATCAATTTCCGAGAAATTGTCAGAAGCGGGAGATAGAGGGGCATTTGCTGCGTTGGTGACCTCTTCGCAAAGGCGCCGTTTTCTCCGTTTGGTGATGAACTCAAAAGGGATTTCTAATCCCGTGTTTTCCTTTGAGGAAATCGGCTTGGACGCGCGGCCAGCATTGGTTGGTGTTGTGCCGCTATGACGCTTACCTTTGCTGATTGGGTTGAATCGCAATTCTGGTTGGGTTTTTTTGTATTTCTACGGGTGGGTGGCGTTGTCGGCCTTGCCCCCGGATTTGGCAAGCAATTCTTGCCAGCCCGAATTCGCCTTGTCATCGCTGTGCTCTTGACCGTTCTTGTAGTGCCTCTAACCCCTGAAATAACTCTGGATACGTTGGGCGTCTCTCAGCTTTTTTCCATTTTTTTCATCGAGATGGCAATCGGTCTCCTTCTGGGCATTGGTGTGCGTGCATTTGTTTTTACATTGCACATTGCAGGCTCCATTGCCGCCCAGGCAACTTCATTGGCGCAGCTGGCCGGATCGAATGTAACCGAGCCTGCACCAGCGGTGGGTCAGGTTTTGGTTATCAGTGGGCTCGCGCTTGCCATGATAATGAGGTTGCCCGAGCACTTGGTTGTCTACTTGGTAAAGTCTTACGCGATATTTCCTTTTGGGGCTTTGCCTCTCACGGAAGGCGTTGTGCCTTGGGGCATTCGTGGACTTGCGTCGGCCTTCTCACTCGGGTTTCAACTCGCGGCCCCCTTTGTCGCGATTTCGCTTTTGTACAATTTGACGTTGGGCGTCATAAATCGCGCGATGCCCCAACTCATGGTGGTTTTCATTGGGGCACCGGCTATTACAGCAAGCAGCCTGATCCTTCTTGCACTTCTTGCTTCGGTAATGACCATGGTGTGGTGGCAAGCGTTCGAGGCCTATTTGATGGCGCCTTTCCCGGTGCAGCCATGAGTGCAGAAGACGATAGCGAAAAGTCCTTTGACCCAACTCCGCAAAAACTAGAGAAGGCACGGCGCAAAGGAGAAATTGCCAAGTCGCTGGATGTTCAGGTGGCCGCCGCTTATGCGGGGTTTTGTTTGTGTCTGGCGGCCGTGGGTGGTTCCGTTCTTCTTTCGACAGCGGCCCGACTCCGGTATCCTTTTGAGTTTACGAACGAATTTTCCAATCAAATTTTCGATGGTGCGTTTCCCGCTGCGGTGGCGGGATGGGGCGTAAAGATCGCTTCGGGGCTGGTTCCACTTTTCGCGGTGCCGGCTATCTTTGTGCTTCTGAGCATACTCCTGCAGCGCGCGTTCACCTTTGTACCGTCAAAACTGCAGTTCAAGATGAGCCGGATTAACCCCTTACAGAATGCAAAGTCCAAATTCGGTCGAAGCGGATTGTTCGAGTTTGCAAAGAGCTTCATCAAGTTGATGTTTTATTCGATTTGTTTGGGGCTACTCTTGCGGGCGCGTCTGGATGAAATGGCACAGCTCATTCATTCAGAGCCTCAAGCACTCATGATGGGTATTGGGGCGCTGACCTTGGAATTTTTGTTAATCAGCGTGTTGATTACTGCGGCGATCGCAACGATCGATCTTCTATGGCAACGACAAGAGCACATCCGGAAAAATATGATGTCTCGCAAAGAGTTGACCGACGAAGCAAAGGACAACGAGGGCGACGCGCAACTCAAACAGAAAAGAAGACAGCGAGCGCAGCAAATTGCGCTCACTCAGATGATGCAGGATGTTCCGTCTGCGGACGTTGTGATCGTAAATCCAACACATTATGCGGTCGCGCTAAAATGGAGTCGACAGAAGCAATCGGCCCCGGTGTGTGTTGCAAAAGGTGTTGACGAAATTGCCGGGAAAATTCGCGAACTAGCACAAGAAAATGCTGTTCCGATTCACAGCGATCCCCCGTGCGCGAGACTGTTGTTTGCAACTGTAGAGATCGGCAATGAGATCGCACCAGACCACTATTTGGCAGTGGCAGCTGCGATCCGGTTTTCGGAAGAAATGAGAAGGAAGACGTGGAAATGAGCAACCTTGACCAGCGTATGAGGGGGCTTTTGACAGTGTTAAAGGCGAAAGAAGATGCTCAAAAATCAAAGATGGCAGAGATTCATAGGGAAGAAACCCACTTACGCGAAGTTGCTACCAAGCTTGACCATAACAAGATCGAAGCGATGCAATGCGACCCAACCCTAAAACAGCTTGGGGTGGACATTGCGCAATTGAGGTGGATTGGCGAGAGAAGGCGCGAGGTCAATCTTCGGCTTGCGAATGTTCTGGCGCGAAAAGAATCCAGCTTGCAGGATTATAGGATGGCGTTTGGGCGCACGCAGTCGCTTCAGAACTTGGCCGCCAAAAACAAAACCGCCGAAGTCCGCAAAAAGGCATCTCAAGAAATTGAAAAGTCGTTGGCACAGGCTCTCTTTAGGACGGGTAAAAGCTAAATTTCTTGCCGAGCCAGATCCAGTATCAATACGTCGGACACAACGTCGCCGAGTGTTTTCTGGGCCGTTTCAAGCAGAGCCGTCCGAAGTACCTTCAGATTGGAAGAGTTGGTGAACATGCCTTTGAAGCCGCCCATGTTGGCATGATCAAACATCACCTGCAAAAGAGCGTCTCGAAGTTTTGGCTCGCGTTCGAAAACAAGATCCTTGTTGCCTGAAACAACCTCAATACTGAGGGAAATCAGAACCAGCGATTCAACGGCTTCTTCCTGTACGATGGGAATGACAAATTGGTTATTGAGCTTTGCGTAATCCTTATCAACGGCTGAAATGCTGTCTTCTACTTCTTCGCCTTTGGTTAGATTAGTTAGGCCGCCATGTTCGAAAGCGACACATTCCTCGGATAGGTCTTCAGGTTTTTCTGCATTTTCTTGCTTCAGGTAAAAACCCGCACCAGCGCCAAGGCCGACGCCGAACAGTGCCAGCAAGATTGGAAGAACTTTTTTCAATGCGCTGTCCCCTAAAACGGCAGAACCATGTCCAGCACCTGCTGGCCATAGCGAGGTTGCTGCACGTCGGTAATTTGACCGCGTCCACCATAAGACACCCGCGCCGATGCAATTTTGTCATAAGTTATTTCGTTCTGACGGGAGATATCTTCCGAGCGCACATACCCCGACACCAAGAGTTCGCGAATTTCGAAATTCACCCTCAACTCTTGACTGCCCTGAATCGACAGAACCCCATTGGGTAAGACGTCAACAATCGTTGCTGCAACTCGTAGAGTGAGCTGTTCGCTGCGACTGACGGATCCGTCTCCTCCACTTTTACTTTGGGACTCAAGCTCGACGGCATTTGACATGGATGCGCCATCTGGCAGCTCTTCATCCAGCCGCTGTGGAATGCCCAGCATTTGTGGCACCGCCATTTCTTCCGAGTTGGACCTGGAACGCGAAGTTGCATTCGAAATCTCGGCTTCTTCATCCAGCTCGATCACCACTGTGAGGATGTCACCGCGACGCATCGCGCGGCGATCTCCCAACAGGGATTGTCTGTTTTTGCTCCATAGCGACGCCTGATCACTGGGTTTGGGCGTTTCCAGAACCACCGGCAAAGGTGGGTTCATCATTGCAAAGTGTTCCTGATTGTTCATCGTCGGAGTGAAGCTTGGAGCCTTGCCAAGGTGATCGACCCGAGCGCAACCTGTAAGAAGTATCGCAATTCCAAAGTACATTATTGGGCGCATTTCTGCCCTTTCTATCTTGAAACCAAAACGGATCCGTCGGCCTGAACCTTGCCACGCACAGGTGTGCGCGATTCCAGATTAAGGACGCGTACGGATTCCCCGGCGCTTGCTCGGGTGAGCGAACGCCCATCCGTTGCGATTGTGAGGCCGCCAACTGAATAGATCAGCGGTACAATCGCGTTGCGCTCTACGATCGCTGGCGGGGCAATGTCTCCTTCGAAAATCGGACGGCCGGGGTACAGCACGATGCGCGCTTCGAAACCGATGACATCCTGCAGGGATGTATACGTTCCGGGGACACTGTCTGCTGTCAGGGAAACCGATTCTGACGTGATAACCGTCAACGGCCGGATCGTCCGCGTCGGAACAACAGACTGTGCCACAGCTTCATGGGTCAGCAAGCAGAGGGCAATGGAGAGGATTTTCATCACCGGACCTGCGACGTTGCGGCCAGCATCTGATCTGCTGCAGTAATGACCTTGGCATTGAGTTCATATCCACGCTGGGCCTCAATCAACTCGGTGACTTCTCGCACCGCGTCAACGGAACTGGATTCCAAATACCCCTGCCTCAAGGTGCCGGTTCCGTCTTCTCCGGGTTCAGAAACAAAGGGGGCACCCGAGGCCTCGGTTTCGAGAAACAAGTTGCTTCCGGTTGCTTCAAGGCCTTTGGCATTTGGAAACGTCGACAGTGTGATTTCACCCAACAATTGAGCGTCGGTTGAATCAGAGAAATATGCAAAGACCTGACCATCTGCGTTGATTGAGGTGCTGCGCGCATCTTCCGGGATTACGATTTCGGGTGAAAGAGCATAGCCATCCGAAGTGACGACGACCCCTTCTGCGTTGCGTTTCAAAGCGCCGTCGCGGGTATAGCCGGATTGGCCAGAGGGAAGGGTGACTTCGAAGAACCCCGATCCTTCGATGGCCAAATCAAGATCATTGTTCGTTTGTGACAAGGACCCTTGAGCCAGATGAATGGAAACTGCCGTTGGCCGTACGCCAAGGCCAAGCTGAATGCCGGTTGGCAAAACTGTTCCATCTGCCGCGCTGATTGAGCCGGCGCGAGAGACTTGTTGATAATGCAGGTCGGAAAACTCGGCGCGTCGGGCGTTGTACCCGGTGGTCGACATGTTTGCGAGGTTGTTTGATATGGTTTCAACCCGCATTTGTTGGGCGCTCATGCCTGTTGCTGCGATTTTTAGGGCGCGCATGGGGGACTCCTTATTATTTGATGAGTGTCTTGATAGTGTTTAGAACGCGTTCGTTTTCGGCTTCCATAAAGCTCTGGCCGGTTTCATAGGCGCGCTGCACCTGAATCATTCGGGTCAGTTGCGACATGGTGTTGACGTTAGAGTCTTCGAGGAATCCTTGAATCACCTTTGGACTTTCCACAGGTTCATGTCCGCCTTTGCTGAGAAACAGTGTTCCAGCTTCGCGCGTCAGATCATTCGGTTGAACGGGGCTGAAAACGCCAATCTGTGCCAGAGGACGCCCGAGCGCGCTGATCGTTCCATCGTTGGAAATTTGGATATTCGGGACGTCTGGGGGCACAAAGATGGGTGCGCCGCCGGCATCCAGAACGAGGTGACCGTCGAAATTCACGAGATCACCTTCGGCATTCGGTGTGAATGAGCCGGCCCGCGTTAACCTTTGACCCGCAGGTGTCTCGACCAGAAAGAAACCGTCCCCTTCGATCGCCAAATCAAATTGTGCACCTGTTTGAGTGAGTGCACCTTGCACTGCAGAAGCGTTTGAAACATTCGCGGTCGACATTGAAACCGAGTCCGTTGCCCCCACTTTTTGTACGAATTCCGAGAACACCAAGCCTTCTTGACGAAACCCGTTGGTTGAAGCGTTTGCAATGTTATTTGCGATTGCGGACATT
Organism: Shimia thalassica; assembly: GCF_001458215.1. Lineage (GTDB taxonomy): Bacteria > Pseudomonadota > Alphaproteobacteria > Rhodobacterales > Rhodobacteraceae > Shimia > Shimia thalassica. Next base: position 73,946 of record NZ_CYTW01000006.1, read on the forward strand.
TCTCGCTTGAGACCGGTTTGCCGCGTTAGGATCGTATAGCTCGTGTTTTCCATTTTTCAGCTTCCGATGATGATGGGGATCAGTTGGTCTTGAAAGAAAGAGACGAGAGTGTTCGTCATGAAGCTCATCGATGCCCAAAACACGACCACAATCGCGATCAGCTTTGGGACAAACGTCAAGGTCATTTCCTGAATGGATGTAAGGGCTTGGAATAATCCGACGACGACACCGGCTGCTAGTGCCGCAGATAAGATCGGGATAGAGATTACCACCGCAACCCAAAGCCCCTGACGCAAAATGTCAATAAATCCAGCCTCGTCGAGCATCAGACAGGCATCCGTAAAATTTCTTGATATGCTTCGACGACCTTGTTGCGAACCGTCACGGCCGTTTCTACCGCAAGCTCGGTTTGCGCCAGCGCCTGTACCAGAGAATGAGGGTCCGCCGTGCCGGTCATGGCATTCGTCGCGATTTTTTCACTGTCTTTCAGGGTGGTGACAAAATCGGTCACTGTTTGAGACAGCGAGTCGCTTGCCGAATTGGAATTGGGTTTGGCTTCTGTGGCGGGCCGTGCGGCGGCATAGGCCTGTGCGGCGAAAGGGGCATTGATATTCATTTCATCTCCTATTTTCTGAGTAGGTCCATGAGCGACGATGACATTTGTCGTGTCTGTTCGAACATTTTGAGGTTGGCCTCATAGCTGCGCTGAGCTTCGCGGGCGTCCGCGATTTCGACCATCACGTCGACATTTGACGATTCAAAGAATCCTGTGTGATCTGCCAATGGATGTGAGGGGTCATAAACCCTGTGCAACTCTGACGGATCGAGCCTTACTTTGCCGGCGCGCACGGTGTTGTGCGGCGATCCTGTATCGAGTTGGAACGGCACATTTTTTCGGCGATACCCGGGGGTGTCTGCGTTTGCGATGTTTTCCGAGACGTGGCGCAAACGTTTGGCCTGTGCCCGCAAACCACTGCTGCTGAGATGTAAGGCGGAAGAAAAATCATTCATTTTGGGTCCTTCCCTTAGTTGCGGCCGAGGGTGGCGCGCAAAACGCTTAGTCCGGATTTATAGATCGCGAGCGCTTTGTCGTGCTGTCGTTTGACGTCGACTGCCTTCAGCATCTCTTCTTCAAGAGAAACGTTGTTGCCATTCGGCGCGCTGGGGCTGGATGTGGAAAATGACGCCGGGGCGGTCGCCGTGGCGGTGTTTTGCAAATGCTGGGAACGGGTCGCGCGCATGCCAAAGGCAGGCGTTGATGTTTCTATTATTTCAGAAAACGGAGCGACATCTTGTGCCGCGTATCCTGGCGTATCTGCATTCGCCATGTTGCGCGCGATGACGGATTGGCGATGCGCAGCATGAGACGACATGGCGTGTGAGATCTTAAATATCTCAAGTTCTTTAAACATCCGGGCTTCTCCTCGAACGGCTTAAAGCAAGGCTTAACCCTGATTCCTTTAGAAATTCTTTTCAGAAGAATTGCGGAGAATTAGATGACCAATTTGGAAATGTTGTCGCTAAAGTCACGATTTTCTGGCTTGAAAGCTGTGCAAGAAATTGGCCGCATTTGCGCGGTGGAAGGAAACTTGTTGCGAATACAGGGGCTTGGCGGTCTTGCGCGTGTCGGGGACAGTCTGGAAATCGAAACCAGCATGCAAACGCTGCTTACCGGTGAAGTGATTCAGCTTCATGGGGCGGAAATTTCGGTTTTGCCCAATGGGAGCCCTGAAGGCGTTGCCATAAACGACCGGGTGCGTTTGATCGGTTCGTTTGAGTTAAAACCGAGTTCAGACTGGATTGGACGAATTATCAATGCCCAAGGTCAGCCCATTGATGGCCAGCCCTTGATGCCCGGCAGTGAACCGGTGCCGATAAAACGTATGCCGCCCAACGCCACTGTGCGTAAACCTCTTGGAAAGCGTTTGGAAACCGGACTACCGATTTTCAATACGATGTTGCCAATTGTAAGGGGGCAGCGGATCGGGCTGTTTGCGGGCTCTGGGGTTGGCAAATCTACACTATTGGCGCGCCTTGCTTCGGATATGTCCGCGGATGTTGTGGTCATCGCCCTGGTAGGGGAAAGAGGGCGCGAGATCAGAGAATTTGTGGAAAAGGCGCTGGGCAAAGAAGGTATGGCGCGCTCTGTCATTATCGCTGCGACGTCGGACCAACCCCCTTCTGTGCGTAAGCGGTGTGCGTTGACGGCTATGTCCACAGCCGAGTTCTTTCGAGATCAAGGAAAACACGTCTTGTTGTTGGTGGATTCTGTGACACGCTTTGCAGAGGCGCACAGAGAGGTCGCCGTCGCGGGGGGAGAAATGCCCTCATTGCGTGGCTATCCGCCTTCGACCGCACACACAATTATGTCTCTGTGCGAACGGGCGGGCCCTGGAGAAGAGGGGCATGGAGATATTACGGCCGTTTTTAGCGTTCTTGTCGCGGGATCCGATATGGATGAACCGATTGCTGATATTTTGCGCGGTGTTTTGGATGGGCATGTCGTGCTGGATCGTAAGATTGCCGAACGAGGGCGGTTCCCCGCCGTTGATATCGTGCGCTCTGTTTCACGAAGTTTGCCCAGCGCAGCAAACGAGATGGAAAACAAAACAATCACCACCGTTCGGCGCTTATTGGGCGCTTACGATGAATCCGAAGTGATGATCAAAGCCGGGCTTTATAACGAAGGCAGCGATCCGGTTCTTGATGTTGCGATACGCGCCTGGCCGGACCTCGATAAATTTTGGGCAGAGGCGGGTCATCAAAAAACGAAGCACTGTTTTTCCAAACTCAATCTGATTTTGCGTCGAGCAAAGGCCTAGTGCGTGGAAAATCTAACTCTGAAGCAGAGTGATTGCGATTTGGGCCGATGACATAGAAAGCCCACTGTCCAGTTGTGACATCAAAAGGTAGCGCTCCACTAGGGAATCAACATTATCCTGTTCCGTGAACTGCGAAATTTCGCTGTCGCCACCAAGCTGCAGTGTCTTTTCCCGAAAGACTTCCAGCTGCTTGTCGATGTCGAGTTCGCCGAATGAAGATGGCAAACCCAGCGCCGTTTCAAATACCTCTCTAAGAGGGGCAGACCCCATCACACGATACCATTTTGCGTTGTCACTCATTGAATCGCTGGCGAGATCTGCCAATTCTCTTTGCGCATTCAACGACAGACGAAGGGTCTCGTCTTGCACGCCAACGGCTTCTTCAAACGAGCGTTCCGTGAAAAGTGACGTAATCTTTTCCGCGAACCCGGGTTCCAAGGTCGCGGGTCCGGAACTTCGGTCAAATGCAAATGCCTCGGCCAGTGATTGATAGCGACTATCTGTCATTTGATTGGCTAAAGCGTCGCTGTGGGTCGTGCCACCTTCAAGAATTTTCTGGATGAAATATCGATTGTCCAGATCGTCTGACAGGCCGAATGCCCCAAGTGCGACTTGCAACAATTGTCGATCTTCAACCAGCTGTTGCGCCGTTTCGACTTTGGAGATGTTCTCGAGAAAGTACTCACTGCGCCGTTCTTGCTCGGGGACACTGGAAAAACTGTCAATTTGCGCATCTTTGGTGCGTTGCAGCAACGACCATCCTGCCAACCCTCCGAGTGGTAAGATTGGTTGAAAGGTCATGAATGATGCGCGGCAAGCAACCGGTCCTCTCTGGGAATAAGGCATCTCAGCGCTTTGAGGCCATAGTAGTACTTGCCATCTAGGACAGCATCTGTTGCCAATGTCAGATGCCGACGGCTATCGGAATCGGTTAGAATTCTGCTCAGTTCCTCAATGTTACGCAAAGTGGAAAGCTGGCTGTCTTCTGCACTGACATCACCAGACAGAACAAGTTGCATAGCATAGCAAACCCGACGCACCGGTGTTGTGGCGCGTTCTGGATGTATGGCATCACGAAGCCGCAGGATATGAGCCTTTGGCGTCAAAATCGAAAGCCTCGATCGTCTTTCCCCATTCTCGATAACCGCTCCGTTTACCAACAGACGCTCTTTGGGACTTAGCTTTAATACAAGACCACTCATGCTGGTGCTCCTTCTTGTCTAAGGCCGCGCAAAACTGCCATGTTCACCTCAATAAGAGGGCGCACTTTTGCCTGACGATTCAGCACCTTGGCGCTGTGAACCTGTGTGAATTCAGCGAGATAGAAAATTTGAGAGCGTAGTGATTGCGGCAGTTCATTGTCCTTTTCTGCGACGCTTGTCGCCAGCAGAGTCCATAACTTACGATTGTCGTACAAAGCGCGCGCCAATTGCGGAAAACCCTTGCTGCCAAGTTGGGCTGCCGTCTTAAGCTGATGGGTCGTTTGCGCAATGACTTCATATTCGATTGTGCGAGGGGATCTGGTCGGAGCCGATCGTCCATAGGCCTCGCGTGCGAGATTAAAAGAAACCATGACAGCTCCTTGAAGATTTCAGGATTGAGGGGAAGACCAAGCACAGCCGTGAGCCGTGCTTGGAATGCAATGATCTTTAGCGGAAGAGTGACAAGATCGATTGTGGGGCTTGGTTGGCAATGGAAAGCGACTGGGTTGCCAATTGCTGCTGAACCTGAAGGGCTTGCAAACGCGCGGAAGTTTCTTCCATGTCCGCATCCACCAAAGAACCGATCCCGGTTTTCAAAGAGTCGGTGAGCTTCGATACAAACTCGGACTGTGTATTGATCCGGCCTTCGACTGACCCAAATGCGGACGACGCATCAATAGCTGTATCAATCAGTGTTTCGATTGCTCCGAGAGCAGCCGTCGCACCGGCAGAGCTTGAGACGTCAATCGACGCCAACGCACCCAGACCACCGGAATTTGCGTTGGTAAATTGCCCGCTGATTTGAATTGAGTCGGTCGAGTCATTAGTGATGACCAGCTCGCCCGGATTTGCACTGTCATAATCCACGGTCAGGTCGGAGCCCGTCGCTTCAATTGCCGCTTTCAAACCAACTGCGACAATGTCTTCTGTCGTCGAAGAGGCTGCATCGTCAGCTGTGACGGTATAGGAGACTTCTTCATCTCCGAGACGCAAAGTAATCTTGTCACCTTCGGCATAGGTTGGGTCAGCGATTACAACCGTTCCAGAATCGGTGGTTCCGCCGGTGCCATCCAATGAAAACCCGAATGCATCGGCGCTGTCTGCAGCTACGCCGTCAGAGCCGGTAAACGCGGCCTTTGCCGTATAGCCGCCGGTCGAGAGGTTTTGCGCAGTGACCGAAATTGAAGATGCCGACACACCGCCAGACGCATCGCGGTCAAGCGAGGCCAGAACTGAGGCACTTGATGCGGAGCCATCGACAAGGTTCAACCCATTGAACTGCGCTGCGCCCACAACCGAGTCGATTTGGTCTTTGAGCGCGCTGACATCTGCATTCAGCTTTCCGCGGTCAACGTTGTCTTCTTGTGCGGCAACGATCTTGCCTTTCATCTCGGTCAGAAGATCCGTTACCGTTTCCGAAGCTTGACGTGCAACTGCGACTGTGGACTGGCCAAGCGACAGGCTTTCAGAAATGGAATTGAATCCCTCAACGTCCGATTCCATGACTTTGGAAATTGCCCAAACCGCCGAATTGTCGGTGGCGTTGGCGACTTTCTTGCCTGTCGAAATCTGGCTTTGCGTGTCAGAGAGGCTCGAGTTGATTGTTTTAAGAGTTTGCAGCGCAACCATTGCGCTGCTGTTGGTCAAGATGCTGGACATGGTGGTTCCTTGGTAATTGCGGCGCTTTGCGCCAGGTTTCACAATCGCCTTTCATCGGGCGGTGGGTGCCATTCTGACCCATGCCGTTACGTTTTCGTCCGGCGCCACCTCGTGGGTGCAAAGCCACCATGTCGTTAGATTTGCTAATGGAATGCTAAACGGGAAAACCGCTTTTCCAAGCATTTGAAGAAATTTTCATTCAAGCACGTTTTTCAAGTTTGGTTGCCTGTCCCAAAGTCAGTTCCAACCGGTGCCCGTTGTTGTCATAAGTCTCCAGAGACTCCCTAACTTTTCGGACAGAGGAAACGCGATCGGCAACAGCCCGGATGCCCAACAGGGAATTCTCCAAAAGGGTCTGATTGCGCAGCATTTTTTGCTGCAACGTGTTTAAAAGCTTGTTGTCGTGCGAAATGTTTTCGGACCCCAAGCTGCCCAGCAAGCGTTCCTTTTCGTGCAGTAAATCGTGCAACTGATCGAGGTGGCCGTTCAATAGGGCTGTTCTTTCTGTTTCCAGGATACGTTGCAACTGTTCGAGAGAGTCATCCTTCATTTGAGGTCTCCTTCAGCGATTCAAAAATCGTTTCGGCAAGACCGATCCCTCCGGCTTTTGCCAATTGGGCGGCGTGTTCGTTCCTCAAGAAAGAGGCGAACTGGTCTTCGCCTGCGCCACCCCCGAAAGAGGTAGAGGTTTCGCCGAACCCGGCTGACTTTAACATCTCGGAAAGAAAAGTCGCTTCGAGGTCTTGCGCAACTTTTCGCAACGGCGCCTGTGGGTCTGATTGCCTTGGGCCTGTTAAAAGAGGCGAGGGGTGTTCGTGAATCATCCGGTATCTCCAATTTGAAGCGGTTTCATTCAAATTGCAGTGCGGCAGTAAACATATGGTAACCGCCTAATGCTCATATTCGATCCAGAAGGAAGAATTCCGAGGCATTCACATGACGTCAACAATGTCCTTTTCTGGCTCCGGGTTTGAACTTACCCGCTCTGGTTCAGAAAAAACCAAAATAGTGAGCGAAGAGCTGTCAGGGTCACCAGCCGGCGTAGCCTTCAATGAGGTCTTCGAAAGGCTTTTTACGGAAACCGAAGGGGGCCAAAAGCAAACCAGCGCGGTGGGTGTGATTTCCGAGGGAAAACAGGAACCGGATGAGACCGAACTAGAAACCGAAGGTGGCACAGGTGTCCAAGGCTCCGAAGACGACGAAGTACCGGCGATTTCTTTTGCTTTTAACCGCCAAAATGGATTGGATAGCAACGCGCAACATATTCTGCCATCAAAACGTGGCGAATCTGATACCTCGGTACTGCAAGAGAAGACCATTTTTGATGGTCAGACAGGACAGGTTGCAAGAACGAACGGGCTTGAGGCAAACACCCCGGACCGTCCTGTGGAAAGTCGAGAAGGGCCGCCTTGGTTGTCCCATTCTGAGAAGCCCGTTGTTGAACTGACTAGTGTTGGGTCAGAAGACCCGGTTCTGCGCGATCTGAGGTCTCGAGGTGGAGACATGGGCCACGAAGGCAAACGTGTGGTTCCGCAAGACAACGGTCGGTCCTTTGTTTTGCCGCCAGCAACGTCGGCGCATGAAGTGGAGCTTTCTCAGAGACAAGCTTTGGAAAATGTGGCGCAAGTTTCTGAAAAAAGAGTTGCTTCACAAAGTTCTGAAAATAGTCGTGGTGGAGCGATTAAGACTGTCGAGTCACGTTCGCAAACCAGCCTTACTGAGCCCTTTGGGCGAGCGTCGGAAACAAAAAGTGGAAAGACTGGGGTCAAAACTGAGCCTGCAGTTCGCCAAGTGCGGGTGTCAGAGGCGCCTGGAAGGATAATCCAGCCCGCTTTGCATGCGCTTGTTAAGGAGGAAATCATTCCAATTGATGTACCGCCTCGCGCCCCAAAATCGACGCCTCAGGTGTCTGATCTGACGCGGGTACCGCCGAGGTTGGAGAATGCGAGAGTGGAAGGCGTTCGTCTCTCCGAGCCTGTTCGGGCAGCTGAGCCGGCTGAGAACATAGCGACCTCAAGGATGGCGAGCAGCGCGCTTTCGGTGCCAGAAGTCGAGAAAGTGAAATCGGGTCAATTTCCGAGAGTCGACACCAATCACGTGTCCCCTACCGCTGTGACTGTGATGCCCGAAAAAGCAACAGAGCAAAAGACAACAGAGTCCGGTAAGGCGGAAATCAAAATAGACTCACTACAACAAGAAGGAGTTGTAGGAACCCCCCATCGTTCTGAGCTGCCTCAGCAGACCTCGCGCGCGGCGGGGCCATTTGAGGCGCAACCTTCCCCAAGGGGTTTTGATGCGCCGGATGTTTCGCGCCAGCTTGCTCAGGCAATCCAGCGAGGAACTGATGGCAGTGTTGAAATTCGACTTAGCCCGGAGGAGCTTGGAGATGTTAAAATGCGGGTGGCCCAATCTGAAAATGCAATTTCTATAACCATTCAATCAGAGCGCGCCGATACGCTGGAATTGATGAAGCGCCACCACCAGCTGCTAGAAAAAGAACTACTTTCAATGGGCTTTCAGGAGGCCTCTTTCTTTTTCGGAGATCGGGAAAAAGATGAGCAGCCAAATACCGAATTTTTGCGAACATCCGACCCATTGGAAGACGCTGCCGAAGTAGAAAGCGGTTCACGCAGAATCGCTTCGGATGGTGGGTTGGATTTGAGAGTGTAGGAGAGACCAATTGGAAATAAACTCAGCGACAACTTCGACACAGATATCTTCCTCTTCCAGCGTAAGTTCCGGGATAAGTTCTGATTTCGAGACATTTTTGAAAATGCTGACAGTCCAGATGCAAAATCAGGATCCGCTCAATCCGGTGGATTCATCAGAATATGCCGTTCAACTGGCCACGTTTTCGTCAGTTGAGCAGCAGGTTTTGACCAACGACCTGTTGCAAGCGATGACCTCTCAAATTTCAACTTCTGGATTGGCGCAATACGCCAACTGGATTGGTATGGAGGTCTTGGTTGAGGCGCCAGTTTATTACGATGGCGACCCTGTTCAGCTGTCTTTGTCGCCCGACAATCTGGCGGATGACATTTGGATAAGCGTTAAAAACGCCGATGGATTAGAGGTTGATCGCCGTCAAGCCGCGCTGGGCCAGTCTGATTTCACCTGGTCCGGGGCTAACATCCAAAATGGCACAGCATCACAAGGTCTCTATTCCTTTTCTGTAGAAAGCTATGCGGCTGGTGATTTGATCGAAACCAGCCCGGCAATGGCGTACCAACGTGTGACCGAGGCCCGAAGCGGTCAATCCGATACGATGTTGGTCCTGACTAACGGGCAAGAGGTGTCCTCAACCAGCGTTTTTGCGCTGCGTGCGGCGGACTGAGCCTTGCTGAGGGTCGTTTTCTGAACTAGCGTCACGCCGCTCACTAAGCGGGAACAGGCTCTGGCACATTTTTCATCATCTCCCCCAGAGTCTTTGCGCCAACTTCTTTTGGACGAGTTGGCAATAGACGAAGGCGCGCAATGGCTGCCCCTGCAAGGCGGGCGCACAAACTTTACCTGGCAGATTAGGCAAGGCGCGGATGTTTCTGGGCTGGTGGTCAAGCTGTATCGTGGGCCTGCGAACAATCCTTTGTTTCCCAATGACCCATATTCCGAAGCGTCTCTTCTCACATTTCTTCAAGGTAAGTTCCCCGCTCAAGAGCTGATCGGCACGTATCTCTGCGAGGCTGGTGTGTGCAATGTATTCAAGCACATTCCCGGATCAGCGTGGAGCGAAGGCGTGGCAGAGGTCGCGGAATTGATGCGAAATCTGCACGGTTTGGACCATCCTGCGGACCTTCGACATCTTCCCAACGGAAGTCGTGAACTGCAAAAACACGCCACCGAAATCCTGCAAAAGTGTTCGGGATCTTCCGTGCTGAAAGGCATGGAACCCGTGGGCAGCGTGGGCCCATCTGAACAAATTGGATTGTTGCATTCAGACATCGTGCCGGGAAACCTGATCAAAGGTAAGGGCGGGCTGTCCTTGATCGATTGGCAATGCCCCGGAATTGGTGACCCGTGCGAAGACATCGCGATTTTCCTGTCGCCTGCTATGCAGAGCCTCTATCGCGGAAGGCCGCTAACGAAAGCTGAGGAAACAGGCTTCTTTGATGCTTATGCAGACGAGCACGTAGCACAGCGTTATCGAATGCTTGCGCCGTTCTATCATTGGAGGATGGCGGCGTATTGCCTGTGGCAATCAGAGAACGGGCGTCCCGAGTATCGCGATGCAATGGCGCATGAGGTTGCAGCGCTTCAAAGGTCCATAAGCTTGTAGCCAAGATAAGCGGGCCACATTCCTGCACGTCGCCAGTGACCGCCGGGGAACCGTTTAGGAGGTGTTTGCAACGCTTGGGGGTGCCGCAGCGTTTCGCGGCCCAGGATTTGATCCGCCACAACAGTGCCGCAATAGCTTCCCATGGCGACCCCGTTTCCATGATAGGCAAACGCGGCATACAAATCGGGATGCTCTGGAACGCGACCTGCAAAAGGCGTCAGATTTAAATTGAAGCACACAAACCCAGACCAGTAGTGCGGCGTATCCACATGAGCCCAGGCAGGGAACATCTGTTCAAAATCGCGTCGAATCTCGCGCCGGATGCGATGGTGCACGGGTTCACTTGTGGCAAGTCCACCACGCATTCCGAACAGAAATCTGCCGTCTGGCATCAGCCGGAAATAATGCAGAAGGTTGCGCGTGTCATAGGCCATTTGATAGCTTGTCCAACCTTGCGATTCACGCTCTTCCAATGAAAGCGGGCGCGTCACCAGAACACTTGATTGGGCAGGGATAAACCGCCCGCCCATCCAATCCGGCAAGTCTTCGCTAGAGTATCCGTTGGTTGCGATAATGAGTTTTTGGCACTGCACGGATCCTGCATCTGTATCCAGAACGTATCCTGTTGGGGCGGAGCGAACTTTCGTCACGGCGCTATCACCGAAAATCGTGGCACCCGCCTTTTGCGCCGCATCGGTGAGGGCAAGGACATACTTTTTCGGGTTCAAAGCAAACCCGATCGGGATAGTTAGGCCCCCGTGAAAGCCCCCCGCCATACCTTCGTGCGCGAGATCAGGCTGTGAGTGCAAGATAGGCTCAACGCCATAAAGTTGGGAAAGCTGCGAAACTTCACCTTCCAATTCAGTGAAGTCTTTTGGCCGATGTGCGAGTATTGTTTCGCCATCCGAGTGCCGGTCCACGTCAATGCCGAGTGACGTGATCATCTTATCGACCAGATTCACGGCATCGCGTTCGACCAATCGATATTCGTGCGCCTCAGAAGCCCCAAATTTGCGTTTGAGTGCCGCATCCGGAAGTTTTGAGCCGCCGAGGCAACAGAATCCGCCATTGCGACCGGAGGCGCCCCAACCCGGCTGTTTTGCTTCCAGAACAACAACTTTGCGTCCTGCTTCGGCCAGTCGAATAGCGGCTGAGAGACCGGTAAAACCGGCCCCGATAATTGCTATATCCGCTTTGATATCCTGATCCAGAACAGGAGAAGGTTCGCCCGACACCGTTTCAGACCAGAAACACGTGTCGAGGGGACCGTCCCCATACGCAAATGGATCACAAATGCGATCCATTAGTCATCGCTTCGTTCTGCGGCACGTTCGTCACGCTGTTGCTGGATCGCCGACCGTTTAGATATGAGCGAGGCCGAAATTACACCAATCGCAACGATCCCGATCATCAGGGTCGAAAGTGCGTTGATTTCCGGGCTAACGCCAAGGCGAACCGAGCTCCAGATCTTCATGGGCAGGGTCGTTGCAGACGGACCGGCGGTAAATGAAGCAATGACGAGGTCATCTAGCGACAGGGTAAATGCCAGCAACCAGCCAGAAATCACTGCTGGTGCAATGATCGGCAAAGTGACAAGCCGGAAAGCCTGAAAAGGCGAGCAGCCCAAATCCAGTGCGGCTTCTTCCAGAGATTGATCAAAGCTGACAAGGCGTGAACTGACCACCACAGAGACGTAGCACATTGCAAAAGTGGTGTGTGCCAACACAATTGTTATTACCCCACGATCAAGCCCGATCCCGATGAACAGCAGGAGCAGAGACAAACCGGTGATCACTTCTGGCATAACCAGAGGGGCATAGATCATTCCCGAAAACAGCGTGCGTCCAAAGAACCGGCCCGAGCGGATCAGAACCAAAGCCGCCATCGTACCCAAGACCGTCGCAAAGGTAGAGCTCAGGACAGCAACCTTGATTGTGACCCATGCGGCATCAAGGAAGGCATCATTGTTCAGCAACTCTCCGTACCATTTGGTTGAGAAGCCAGCCCAAACCGTGACAAGCTTGGATTTGTTGAAGCTGTAGATCACCAGAATGACCATCGGCAGGTAAAGGAAAGCAAAGCCAAGCGTCAGAGACGTTGCGTTGAACCAAGAAAAACGTCTCATCCTTCTGCCTCCCTTTGCTTTTGCTCGTTACGTTGGAACAGAATGATCGGGATCACGAGGATCAAGAGCAGGATAACGGCCACGGCTGACGCAACAGGCCAATCCCTGTTCGAGAAGAATTCTTCCCACAAAATCTTACCAATCATGAGAGTTTTGGAACCGCCAAGCAGTGAGGGGATCACGAATTCACCCAGCGTTGGAATGAACACAAGGAACGAGCCAGCGATGATGCCCTGTTTCGACAGAGGCACCGTGACAAGCCAAAACGCAGACATGCGCGAGCACCCCAGATCCTCTGCAGCTTCCAGTAAGCTTTCATCCAGCTTTTCCAGAGCAGAGTAGATCGGCAGAATCATGAACGGCAGGTACGTGTAAACGATGCCAATATAGACCGCGACGTTGGTGTTCAGGATGATCAACGGTTCATTGATCAGCCCGATGCCCATCAAAAACTGGTTGAGATAGCCTTCTTGGCTGAGGATACCCATCCAGGAGTAAACGCGAATTAGAAAGCTGGTCCAGAACGGCAGGATCACCAACAGCAACAGGGTTGCGCGCCAGTGTTGAGGCGCGCGCGCCATGCCGTACGCAATTGGAAACCCTACGGCCAGAGTCAGAACCGTAGACACAAGCGCGATTTTCAGGCTTGAGAGATAGGCCTTCCAGTAAAGATCATCTTCCGTCAGCCACACGAAGTTCTCGAAATCGAGCTGAGAGAAAAATTCCGTGATGCCGCTCCAACCCGCTTTGAGATCCAGAGTGGGAAGGTACGGAGGAATTGCCAACGCAGAGTCGGACAGAGAGATTTTGAGAACAATGACAAAGGGCACAAGAAACAGCGCCAAAAGCCAGAGATACGGGACAGCAATCAGAGCAAAACGCCGCATATCCTAGCGCCCCAACAGGACACCGGCGGTGTCCGTCCATCCCAGCCACACGTTGTCTTCCCATGTAAAGCTGCGACGGGACAGGCGGCGGTTGTTGGCGGCCTGCGCTTTGATGATTTGCCCACCGGGAAGTTCGACGTGGTAGGTCGAGATGTTCCCGAGATAGGCAATGTCCAGAATTTTGCCCTGAACGGCGTTGGCCGTTTCGGGTTTTTCCGCCGAAATAGAGACTTTTTCAGGCCGAATTGCGAAATGGACCGATTGCCCCTTTTCGAACTCTGTCGTGGGGGTGCCAACGATTTCGGGCTGTCCTTCTGCCCATGCCATGCTCAGCTTTTCTCCAACCGATGTGGCCTTGCCCTCGATGATGTTCACCTCGCCAATAAAGTCGGCCACATAGGTGGAGTTCGGTGTTTCATAAATCGCATCAGGTGTGGAGACCTGGATGATTTTGCCGTTGTCCATAACCGCAATCCGGCTGGCGACGGTCATGGCCTCTTCCTGATCATGCGTCACAATCACAAAGGTCGTGCCGGTTTTTTCCTGAATATCCATCAGTTCAAACTGGGTGTCCTGACGCAACTTTTTGTCAAGCGCGCCAAGCGGTTCGTCCAACAGCAAAAGCTTTGGCGCCTTGGCAAGGGATCGTGCCAAAGCGACGCGTTGGCGTTGGCCGCCAGAAACCTGATGCGGTTTGCGGCGCGCGAATTTTTCCATGCGGGTCAGCCGCAACATTTCTTCAACGCGATCTTTCACATCGTTTTTGGGAAGGTTATCGCGGCGCAGGCCAAAGGCGATGTTGTCCCAGATCGAAAGGTGCGGAAAAAGCGCGTAGGACTGGAACATCATGTTCACGGCGCGCTTGTTGGGCGGCACGGGCGCAATGTCCTTGCCCGAAAGCAGAATGGTGCCTTCAGTTGGCGTTTCAAAACCTGCGAGCATACGCATCATCGTGGTCTTGCCACAGCCCGAAGGGCCCAGAAGGGCAAAGAATTCTTTTTCGTAGATGTCCACCGTCAGATCATCAATGGCGACGAAATCGCCAAAGCGCTTCGTGACATTTTTGAATTGGATAATTGGTTTGGCCTCAGGATCTTCCCAAGGTGCGAATTCATCAATCGCCATCGGTGGCCTCCGTGGGTTAAAAGTGACCCGCGCAAAAGTTGCGCGGGTCGAGAGCAGGTCTTAGGTGCCTGATTTGATTTTTGTCCACATACGGGTCACGACGCGCTGTACCTTTTGTGGGTAAGGCGTTGTTGTGTAGAGATTTTTGATGGTCTCGTCATTTGGATAGATGGCCGGATCACCGATCACGTCTTCTTCCAGCAATGGCTGCGACGCGAGGTTACCGTTTGCATAATACACATAGTTAGAAGCGTCGGCCATGTTCTGAGCATCCATGATGAAGTTCAGGAACTTGTGTGCTGCTTCCGGGTTTGGCGCGTCGACCGGGATGGCCATTTGGTCAAACCACATCAAAGCACCTTCCGAAGGAGCGCTATATGCAATCTCGACACCATTCTCGGCTTCTGCAGCACGGTCGCGCGCTTGCAAGATGTCACCCGACCAACCGATTGCTACGCAAATGTCGCCATTTGCCAGAGCGTTGATGTACTCGGATGAGTGGAATTTCTGAATGTAGGGGCGGACCGCTGTCAGAATGGGTTCGACTTTGGCGATTACGTCTTTGTCATGGCTGTCGGGGTCTTCGCCGATATAGGCGAGTGCCGCAGGAATGATTTCGGCAGGCGCATCAAGGAGGTGCACACCGCAGTCTGCCAGCTTCTCCATGTTGGCCGGATCGAACACGAGTGCCAGCGAGTCGATAGGAGCATCGGCACCAAGCGCCTCTTGAACCTTGCCAACGTTCACACCAATACCGGTGGTGCCCCACATGTAGTTGATCGAGTAGGCGTTGTCGGGGTCATATTTGGCTGTGCGTGCTTCGATCGCGTCCCACATGTTGCCCTTGTTCGACAGTTGCGCCATGTCCAGTTTCTGAAACGCGCCGGCCGTAATCTGGCGTTGCAGGAAGGTACCTGACGGGACCACGACATCATACCCTGATCCGCCGGCAAGCATTTTTGTTTCCAAAACTTCGTTGCTGTCGAAAACGTCGTAGATCAGTTTGATGCCGGTTTCTTCTTCGAACTTGCCCAGCAGGTCTTCGTCGATATAGTCGGACCAGTTGTAGACACGTACCTCTTCGGCATGTGCGGCCATCGCGCCAAGGGCAACGGTCGTCGTTAGAGTGATCAGAGTCTTTTTCATGTTTTTCTCCCGTTGGGTCGCCGAACAACGTCCGGATCGATTTGTTGTGATAATAATTTGATCAAGTTTTCGTCGTATGGCAACATTGGATTGCACCACGGCGCACAAAAGATCATTGAGGAAGGTGGAATTGCACAAATGGCGAGCAGTGAAAAAGAGGCACTAAAGGTAGCGTATGGCACAGAAAACCCCAAACGCATCCCTGCCCATCAACAAGTCTATTTCAAATTGAGAGAACAGATTCTTTTTGGAGAACTTGCCCCTGGTCAGCCTGTGACTATTCAAGGATTGGTTGAAAATCTCGAGGCGGGCATGACCCCGGTGCGCGAAGCGATTCGCCGTTTGACCGCAGAAGGTGCTTTGGAATTTCAAGGCAACCGTCGCGTTACCGTGCCCACGCCGACACCAAGTGGCATTGAGGAATTAATCTATGCCAGACAGGCGATTGAGCCAGAGCTGGTGCGTCGTGCTGCGAAAATAATCACCGCTGACGATATCGAATCCCTTACGAAAATTGATAATGAACTTGATGCCGCAATCACGCGCGGGGATGTCGGTGCCTACCTGCGCCACAATTATGCATTCCACGCCAAGCTTTATGCCGTTGCGCAATCGCCGATCCTGACGGAAATCGCAGATGGTTTGTGGTTGCGGTTCGGCCCTTCATTGCGCGTGGTTTGCGGGCGGATTGGCACCCAGAATCTACCGGATGAACATAAAGAAACCTTGCAAGCCCTGAGTGTCGGAGATGGAGCGAGGGCGGCCGAAGCAATCCGCCAAGACGTTATGCAGGGGATGCAGCAGGTAAAAGATTCGCTGAATCTGTGATCAGATGCGCAGCTCGTGATTGACACAAAAAGATTTGATCATATTCTGGCAGTCAGACAATGTCGGGACGAGAAGTCCCTTTTCCAGATTTCGCGAGGACTGTCATGGAAATGATCACAAACCAGATGCCGACGGCCGAACTGCAGGCGCTGGACGCCGCGCACCATGTTCACCCATTCACCAACCAAGACGAACTGACCTCTAAAGGTGCACGTGTCATTATGCGTGCCAAGGGCGTCTCTTTGTTTGACTCCGAAGGCGTCGAAATTCTGGATGCGATGGCGGGTTTGTGGTGTGTCAACATCGGCTATGGCCGTGGAGAGCTTGCCGATGTGGCCGCACGCCAAATGCGAGAGCTGCCTTACTACAACACGTTTTTCCAAACGACCCACGTGCCGGTGATCGCGCTGTCAGCAAAGCTTGCGGAACTGGCACCCGGTGATTTGAACCACGTTTTCTTTGGCGGGTCCGGATCCGAAGCAAATGACACCAACCTGCGTTTGGTGCGGACCTATTGGGCCGAGAAGGGCAAACCCGAAAAGAAAGTCGTGATCAGCCGCAAGAATGCCTATCACGGCTCGACCATGGCGGGTGCCAGCCTTGGCGGTATGAGCGGCATGCATGCTCAGGGTGGGCTGCCTATTCCGGATGTTCATCACATCGATGAACCAAACTGGTACGCCGAAGGTGGGGACATGAGCCCCGACGAGTTTGGCTTGCAGCGGGCACAAGAGCTTGAGAAAGCCATTCTTGAATTTGGTGAAGATCGGGTTGCAGCCTTTATCGCAGAGCCAATCCAGGGCGCTGGCGGTGTTATCGTGGCGCCTGACACCTACTGGCCTGAAATTCAGCGGATTTGCGACAAATACGAAATTCTCTTGATCGTCGATGAGGTGATTTGTGGCTTCGGTCGGACCGGCAACTGGTTCGGATCGCAAACGCTGAACATTCGCCCCGATATCATGACGATCGCAAAGGGTCTCAGCTCTGGATATGCGCCAATTGCGGCATCAATCCTGTCTGACGAGGTCGCGGCGGTCATTGGTGGCACGGAATTCAATCACGGCTACACCTACTCGGGTCACCCTGTTGCAGCGGCGGTTGCGCTGGAAAACCTCAGAATTCTCGAAGAAGAAAAGATTGTTGAAACGGTCCGCGAAGACACCGGTCCTTACCTTCAGAAGAAATGGAAAGCGCTGGCAGACCATCCGTTGGTCGGAGAGGCCAAAATTGTTGGCATGATGGGGTCGATTGCCCTGACACCCAACAAAGAAACACGGGCAGCGTTCAAAGCGGATGTGGGGACAATTGGCTTCAAATGCCGTGAGCACTGCTTTGCCAACAATCTGATCATGCGTCACGTCGGGGATCGCATGGTGATTTCACCACCGCTGGTGATCACCAAAGACGAGATCGATACATTGATCGAACGCGCGACCAAGGCCTTGGACCTGACGTTGCAGCAGATCAAGGATGAAGGGCTTTACGCCTAATCGGGTCAAAGCGATTCCACATCGTTCACTTTCGAGTCGCGTCCATTGGATAAACCAGTGGGCGCGATTTTCTTTTTCACGGCAGCCGGACGGGTTTGCCGAAAACTTCACCTGTAAAAATTGACCGATGCCTAATCGATGACCGATTCTCTGACCGGAGTTTGATCTAAATGCAGTCGCTGGTGCACATGTGAACCACTTTGTTTGAATTTACATCGTTGTAAAATTTTCTTCCTAAGGCGAAAAAGCTGACGTTAGGTTCGTTTTTGGCGGATTTTTCTGCTAAACTGTCGCAAATCGGCGCCGAATGTCGGTTTTCCGCACTTAGCCTCCAAAGCCACAACGCGGTGTTCACATCTCGCCACAGGTGTGCTTACATTCGCAGCACAAGCGCAGACCTAATCTGCCGGAAATTTACTCAGGGAGCCTTTAATTGGCTGATACCGCAACGAATGACGCGTTCGTTGAATTCGCTCGCGTCCAGAAAAGCTATGATGGCGAAACGCTCGTCGTCAAAGACCTTAACCTGCAAATGCCGAAGGGCGAGTTTCTGACCATGCTTGGGCCGTCCGGTTCCGGCAAAACCACTTGCCTGATGATGCTTGCTGGTTTCGAAACCGCCACACACGGCGAAATCCGTTTGGACGGACGCGAAATCAACAACATCCCACCGCACAAACGCGGCATCGGCATGGTCTTCCAAAACTATGCATTGTTCCCACACATGACCATTGCCGAGAACCTCAGCTTCCCGCTCGAAGTTCGCAAGATGGGCAAGTCCGAGCGCGAAGAGAAAATCAAACGCGCGCTGGACATGGTTGAAATGGGTGCTTTTGGAGGTCGTCGACCAGCACAGCTCTCCGGTGGTCAACAACAACGTGTTGCGCTGGCGCGCGCCTTGGTGTTCGAACCCGAACTGGTTCTGATGGACGAGCCGCTTGGCGCTTTGGACAAACAGCTGCGCGAAAAAATGCAGTTTGAAATCACCCACCTGGCGCATGAACTGGGCATTACCACTGTTTACGTGACGCACGACCAAACAGAAGCCCTGACAATGTCCGATCGCGTGGCGGTGTTTGATGATGGCCGCATTCAGCAGTTGGATCCGCCGGACACGCTTTATGAAGAGCCCAAAAACAGCTTCGTTGCGCAGTTTATTGGTGAGAACAACACCCTCGAAGGCGTTGTGAAAGAGATCAACAACGGGCTTGCTTTGGTTCAGCTGGACGGTGGTGAGCTTATCGACTGTAAACCGGTGCACGATTCAGTTGTTCCCGGTGCCCGCACACGGGTTTCGATCCGTCCCGAACGTGTCGAATATAACAAGGAACGCCTGCAAGAAGGCGCTCATACGCTCAAAGCTGAAGTTCTCGAGTTCATTTATATGGGCGATATTTTCCGGACCCGTCTGCGGGTTGCTGGAAACGACGAGTTCGTCATCAAGACTCGGAACGCACCCGATCAGGTGCGTCTGAAACCAGGACAGCAAATCGAAATCGGTTGGTTGTCAGAAGACTGTCGCGCGCTGGACGCCTGATCCAGCGCGCGACAGTCCCCCGTTGGGAGGCGGGGACCGCAAAAAAAATACGAATTCAACAAGGAGAGTGAATATGAAATTCAGTAAATTTTCGGCACTGGCGGCAACGACCGCATTGTGTGCGCCAATGGCATATGCCGACGGTCACATGTCGAACGAACTGACCCTGGTATCTTGGGGTGGTGCATACCAGTCCAGCCAGCACAAAGCATATGTTGAACCATATCTGGCCATGAACCCCGGCCTGAAAGTTATCTGGGACGAAAGCTCTGCTGAAGCAGTTGCGAAACTTCGTGCCATGAACGAAGCCGGAAACGTAACCTGGGATCTGGTTGATGCTGTTGCGTCTGACTCGATGCGTCTTTGCGATGAAGGCCTTGCAGAAGAAATCGATCACGACAATGATCTTGCAGCGGCGCCCGATGGCACATCTGCATCGGACGATTTCGGCGCTCTGCTGGTATCGGACTGCTTTGTTCCACAGATCGTTTATTCGACCACATTCGGATACCGTACAGACCTGATCGACAAGCCTGACTCGGTTTGCGCAATCTTCGATCTGGACAAGTATCCTGGCAAGCGTTCGCTGCAAAAGCGTCCAATCGACAACATGGAGTGGGCTCTGTACTGCGACGGTGTTGCGAAAGACGATATCTATGACACACTGAGCACTCCTGAAGGTGTCGACAAAGCTCTGGCGAAACTGGACACAATCAAAGACAGCGTTGTTTGGTGGTCTGCAGGTGCAGAAACTCCACAGCTTCTGGCTGACGGCGAAGTCGTAATGGGTTCGACCTATAACGGTCGTCTGTTCTCTGCAATCGCAGAGCAAAACCAGCCAATTGGTATGCTTTGGGACATGCAGTCGTTTGACCTTGACGGTTGGGTAATGCCTGCTGGTCTTCCAGAAGACCGCAAAGCGCGCGCAATGGACTTCCTGAAGTTCGCGACAGACACCCAGCGTTTGGCTGATCAGGCTAAATACATCTCGTATGGTCCTGCACGTGCATCGTCGGCTCCACTCGTTGGCAAGCACGCCGAGTTGGGCATCGACATGGCACCACACATGCCAACCGATCCAGCCAATGCCGGTAACGTTCACGTTTATGACTACGAATGGTGGGCAGACAACCGTGACGATCTGGACGGAAAGTTCCAGGCGTGGTTGGCTAAGTAAGCCGTTTTCAAGCATTTGCAGAGGGGCGCCCCGCGCCCTTCTGCCCATAAAATCAAAGGCGCCCCACGCAGGGCCCATCCTGACGCTGAAAAAGAACGGCGCATGACCAACGGGGACACCCATGAGCGACACCACCAATTCCGGACCGGTTCTGGCCGCTGACGGCACGCCACTGAAGCGTAGCCTCGCTCGCGCGCTCCGGATGCAGAAAATCCGAGCACTGATGCTGATCGCACCGCTGCTTCTATTTGTTCTGCTTACCTTTATTCTACCGATTGCAGACATGTTGTTCCGGTCGGTCGAAAACCAGATCGTATCAGAAACGCTGCCGCGCACTGTGGTTGCTCTGGCTGATTGGGATTCAGAAAGCGGCGAGGCCCCTGACGAAGAGGTGTTCACAGCGCTGGCTGAGGACATGAAAATCGCAGCCGAGGCCAAGTTGCACACGCGCGTCGGATCGCGTCTGAACTATGAAAATCCCGGTATTTCGTCGCTTTTCCGTAAGGCTGGTCGAAAAGCCAAAAAGTGGGACATCGAGAATGATGGGCCCTTCAAAGAAAAATTCCTGGATATCCATAAAAACTGGGGTAGTCCGGACGTTTGGCGCACAATTCAAGTGTATTCGCCGAAGTTGACCAACGGGTACTTCCTGAACGCGGCCGATATGAAAAAGGGCGCTGATGGCGCCGAGTGGCGGCCCGAAAACGAACAGATCTATTGGACGTTGTTCATTCGTACGCTGATTATGTCGCTGGCCATTACCACGTCATGTATCATCCTTGGATATCCGGTCGCGTGGATACTGGCGAACTTGCCCTCAAGATCAGCGAACCTACTCATGATCCTGGTTTTGTTGCCCTTCTGGACCTCATTGCTTGTGCGGACATCCGCGTGGAAGGTTATGCTTCAACAGCAGGGCGTGATCAATGAAACGCTGGTCTGGCTGGGCTTGGTTGCAGATGATGCGCGACTTGTGATGATCAACAACCAGTTTGGTACGATCGTGGCAATGACGCACATTCTTTTGCCCTTCATGATCCTGCCAATGTATTCCGTGATGCAAACGATCAACCCAACCTATCTGCGCGCGGCCAAGTCTTTGGGCGCAACCAACTGGACATCTTTCTGGCGGGTTTACTTCCCCCAGTCCGTTCCGGGTATTGGCGCTGGCTCGATCCTCGTGTTCATTCTGTCGATCGGTTACTACATCACACCGGAACTTGTTGGTGGCACCAAAGGTGTGTTCATCTCGAACCGGATCGCTTTCCATATTTCGTCATCGTTGAACTGGGGTCTCGCTGCGGCGTTGGGCACCATCCTGCTGGTGGTCGTTTTGGGACTGTACTGGGCCTATGACAAAATTGTCGGCATCGACAACGTGAAGTTGGGATAATTGAAATGGCTTTGACTCCTGTAAAAAAACAAACCCCGACTTTCACAGCCTCTGTCTCTGCTGCGGCGGGTGCCTTTGCGGGCCTCTTTGTTGGCACAGCGCAAGGCTCTGGCCTTCTGGGGATCGTCGTGGGCGCGCTGCTTATGGCTATCCTTGGATTTGTCAGCACTGGATTGATTGAAAAAGAAAAGATCGTCCGCGCGGTTGTACTGGTCGCGTGTGGCATTGCCGGCTTCGCTATTGGCGGCTTGCCTGCCGGAATAATCGGTGCGCTGTTTGGGCTGTTCTTCGGTTGGTTCGTGTTCTGGCTTGCGACAGGCCGGTACCGTTCGCGGCTTGCGCCATATCTGACATCTGGACAGGTTCTGTGGCACTTTACCTTCCGCGTCATTTGCGGGGTAATCTTTGTCTTCCTGATCACGCCGATCCTCGTTGTGATGCCGTTGTCATTCAACGCGCAAGACTTCTTTACCTTTACACCTGAAATGCTTCGGTTCGAGGCAGAGGGGTATTCGCTCAAGCACTATCGTGACTTCTTCACCAGCGATCAGTGGCAAAGCGCCCTGCGCAACTCTCTGACAATTGCGCCAATGGCAACGGTTCTGTCGGTTGGGTTCGGTACACTTGCCGCAATCGGCCTGAGCCAACCGCACGTGCCGTTTCGTCGGGCGATTATGGCGATCCTGATTTCGCCCATGATCGTTCCGTTGATCATCTCGGCGGCTGGCATGTACTTCTTCTATAGCCGTATTGGACTGCAAGGGACCTACTTTGGTGTTGTTCTGGCACACGCTGCTTTGGGTATTCCGTTTGTGATCATCACCGTGACTGCAACGCTTGTTGGCTTTGACCGGTCACTGACGCGCGCGGCGGCAAACATGGGGGCAGATCCCGTTACGACCTTCTTCAAGGTTCAGATGCCTCTGATCTTGCCCGGCGTTATTTCCGGGGGTCTGTTTGCCTTTATCACATCGTTTGACGAAGTGGTGGTGGTTCTGTTTGTTGGCTCTGCGGGTCAGAAAACGCTTCCATGGCAGATGTTTACCGGTTTGCGCGAGCAGATTTCTCCAACGATCCTTGCGGTTGCGACCATCCTTGTTGTGATCTCGATTTGTCTGCTGACAACGGTGGAAATGTTGCGCCGACGCTCAGAGCGCCTGCGTGGTATCACACCAACCTAAGTCTTCGGACAGTGGAATGACAAAAGGCCCGCCAGTTTGGCGGGCCTTTTCATTTCTCGGGTCTTTCAACGTCTCAGACCCCGTCGAGACGCTTTTACTTGTTCGGTGATTGGGAAGACGAACTCGACCCCGAGCCCCCCTTGCCGCCTCGCATGGCTTGCAGAAGGCTAAAGGACGGAAACCCGTCCGGCGTCATACCCTTGGACGTCTGGTATTTGCGGATCGCATCCATCGAATTCGGACCGATCCTGCCGTCCACCTTGCCAACCTTAAAGCCCGCACGATTCAGCCGGCGTTGCATTTCCTTGCGTTCTTTTTCGGTCAGGGCACGGTCGCCTTCTGGCCAGTTCCCCTTGATAGGTGGGCCACCCTTGAAACGGTCACTCAGATGACCAACGCCGATAACGTATGCATCCGCGGCGTTATAGCGTTCGATGGCGCGGAAATTCTTGAACACCATGAAGGCGGCCCCTCGACCGCCTGCCGGCAACAGGATTGCACCGCTGCCATAGCTGTCTGGTACGGCACGTCCGTTGATGTCCGTGACGCCCAGCGACGCCCACTGCGATGGGGGTTTGGTGATCTTGCGACTGGCAAGGCCATAGTTGAACCCGTTGGATAGCTTGACCTCAACTCCCCACGGTTTGCCCTTTTGCCAGCCAGAGCGTTGAAGATAGGCTGCGGTAGAGGCAAGCGCGTCTGTGGGGTCATTCGACCAGATGTCGCGCTTTCCATCACCCGTAAAATCAACGGCATAGGCCAGATAGGACGTTGGAATAAACTGGGTATGGCCCATCGCCCCGGCCCAGCTGCCCTTCATCTTACCGGGTGTGGTGTCACCGCTTTGCAGGATTTTCAAAGCTGCCATCAACTGGCCTTCAAAGAACTTTCCACGCCGCCCGTCATAAGACAGGGTCGCAAGCGCTTCGATCAGGTTGTAATCGCCTTTGTATTCGCCATAGCTGCTTTCCATGCCCCAGATCGCGACGACGACTTCCTTGTCGACCCCATATTGCCGCTCGATCGCGTCGAGGGTGCGGGCATGGTTTCGAAGTGCGGCTTTGCCGTTCTTGATCCGTTTTTCGGAAGCGGCACTTTCAAGGTACTGCCAAATCGTTTTCGTGAACTCGGATTGGTTGCGGTCCTTCTGGATAACGTCCGTGTTGTATTTGACGTTTCTAAAGGCGCGATCAAAGGTTTTGGCGGAGATCCCAGAGGATAATGCGCGTTGCCGGAACCCGTCGATCCAACGCTGAAACCCGAGGTTCCCGGATGTGGGTTCGGCGGCGGGGGCGGCGTCAATCGTGGATGAGGGGCGCATCACAGGGCGCACCACTGCAGATGCCAGTTGCACCTGAGAAGAGGGGTCCTGCGCGCGTGCCGTTGGGCGCAGGGATTCTTTTGGTGGGTTGGCCAGTGCCGGAAGCCCCAGAAAACCCACTGCAATCAAAACTGCAGGAATTTGTGTTCGCATCGTTTGCCTCATGTTTTCTTTTACATGAGGGTAGCGCGAATACAGGATTTGAGAAAGCACGCTGCACCACTAGGCGCTGGTATTCGCCTATCGGTCAGCGGTTCTGGCGGAAAATCACTGCAAAACTTTAGTTACGGCGACGCGAGACTTTTCTTTTCTGTTTGTCGGCTTTGCGTTTGGCCT
Source organism: Shimia thalassica (assembly GCF_001458215.1). Classification (GTDB taxonomy): domain Bacteria; phylum Pseudomonadota; class Alphaproteobacteria; order Rhodobacterales; family Rhodobacteraceae; genus Shimia; species Shimia thalassica. The sequence continues at coordinate 98,451 of NZ_CYTW01000006.1, forward strand.
TTGCGCCTTTTCGGCGGACAGGTTTCCCGCGCCTGTTTTGGGACGAGCGCGCAATGGATTTGTCATCAATCGTCAGGAGTTCAAGAGCGATCCCGCCCGTGACTGGCGCGGCTTCGGTCAGGCGAACCGTGACGCGCTGACCCAGCCCGATGGTCATCCCCGTTTCCGACCCGGTCAGCATGTTCGCCTCTGCGTCGTACTTGAAATACTCGCGACCCAGATTTCTCATGGGGACCAGGCCGTCTGCTCCCGTTTCGTCGAGCTTGATAAACACACCAAAGCGCGCGATGCCGCTTACCCGACCGCTAAATTCGTTGCCGATGCGTTCAGACAGGTAGGCAGCAAGGTAACGGTCATTGGTATCACGTTCTGCAAGCATGGAACGCCGCTCGGTATCTGAAATATGCGCGGCGGTTTTCTCCAGCATCTCGACACCTTGCGGTGAAAGCCCGTCGTCTCCCCAATCTTTGTGGGCGGTGATCAATGCACGGTGCACAATCAGATCGGCATAACGGCGGATGGGCGATGTGAAGTGGGCATATGACTGGAGTGCCAATCCAAAGTGCCCAAAGTTCGACGGGCTATAGTAGGCTTGGGTCATCGAGCGCAGGGTCGAGATATTGATAAGCTCTGCGTCTTCGGTTCCGGCAGCAGCATTCAACAGCGAATTCAGATGCTGGGTTTTGAGGACCTGACCCTTGGCGAGATTGAAACCCGCCGATTGCGCTGTTTCACGCAGGGCATCCAGCTTTTCGGGATTTGGTTCTTCGTGAACGCGGAACAACAGCGGAGATTTTTCGGCAATCAGAGTTTCAGCCGCCGCGACATTGGCCAGAATCATGAATTCTTCAATGAGCTTGTGAGCATCGAAACGATCTCGGAACATAACCGAGGCCACCTGACCTTCTGGGGTCAGCTCGACCTTGCGCTCGGGCAGGTCAAGATCCAGAGGCTGCCGGTCAGCGCGCGCCTTTTTCAGGGCTTCGTAGGCATCGTAAAGCGGATTGATGATTTCTTCCATCAACGGCGCACACAGGTCATTCGGGGCACCGTCGCGGGCCTGTTGCACTTCGGCATAGTTCAATGACGCAACAGACCGCATCATGCCACGCACAAAGTGATGCCCGATCTTGTGACCCTTTGCGTCGATTTGCATACGAACGGCGATACAGGCGCGCGGCACACCTTCATGAAGCGAACACAGATCACCAGACAGACGATCCGGCAGCATCGGCACAACGCGATCAGGGAAGTAGGATGAGTTGCCGCGCTTGCGGGCCTCTTTATCCAGCGCGGATCCAGGCGTCACATAGTGGGCCACGTCCGCAATCGCCACCCAAATGACATGGCCGCCTTCGTTTTTTGGATCGTCATCTGCATGCGCCCAGCATGCATCGTCGTGGTCACGTGCATCGGCGGGGTCGATCGTAACCAGGGGAATATCACGCAGATCGTCGCGTTGCCGCAACGGCGCGGGTTTGGCCGCGTCGGCCTCGGCTATGACATCATTGGGGAAACTATCGGGAATACCGTGTTGGTGGATCGCGATAAGCGAAACGGCTTTGGGCGCACTGGGGTCGCCCAACCGTTCGACCACTTTGGCGCGAGGCAGGCCCATGCGGCCCTTGGGGCCTGTTTGCTGGGCTTCGACCAGTTCGCCGTCCCTTGCACCGTTGGTGCCGTCGGAAAGAACCATCCATTCCTTGCCGTCACCTTTATCGATGGGAAGAATGCGGCCACCCTCGGCGGTTTTACGATACACACCCAAAACGCGTTTCGGATTGGTGCCAATCCGCCTGATCAGGCGCGCTTCATAGGCATAGTCTTCGTCTTTAACGGCGGTGAGGCGCCCAAGAATGCGATCGCCGCCGCCCAGCGCAGGATCACTGGCTTTGGTGATAACAAGAATGGCGGGCGCTGCGCCCTCTCCATGCCATTCCAGCGGACGCGCCATCAGATCACCGTCATCATTCGGTCCGGCAATCTGCAAAACGCTCACAGGCGGCAACCGGTCAGGGTCGGTATAGGTCTTCTTGCGTTTCTCGAGATGGCCTTCGCTCTCAAGCTCTTTCAAGATGCGTTTGAGATCTATCCGCGCAGCCCCTTTGATACCAAAGGCTTTGGAAATGTCGCGTTTCGAGGTGAGGGTCGGGTTTTCGGAAATCCACTCAAGGATTTCCTCTTTGGTTGGGATGCGCATGCCATCGGCCTAGCATGGGATCAAACCCGCGTCATGTGTAAAACGCCCCAACGAGTGTGGGCCAAGGCGTTGCTTTGTGCGATTTCGACTTGGTTGGTTTATGCAAAAGGTAAGTCGGCGACCGTGTCCACATCCCGCAGCTTTGAGATCAGCGCGATGCGTTGTCCGTGCAGGGTTTCGATACTGTCTGTCAGGGCGTGTTCGGTTGACCAGCGAACATTGTCAAACAGTGTGGCGGGAACGGGCGCTGCGCGTTTGAGACCAGTGAGCCAATACCCACCATCAAAGGCAGGGCCAAAGACCGCGTCATTGTCCCCGAGCGCCTGAAAGGCCTCGGCGATGTGGTTGGTTTGGATACCCGGAATATCGGCGCCAATGATGCATACCGGCCCGGGAGGGAGCTCGCGAAAAATGCGGGACATACGATCCCCAAGATCGCCGGAACCTTGTGGAATGCGAGGGATGTTGGGCGACCAGATGCGGCTGCTCATTCCGGCATGATCCGGCGCTACAGCCAAAAAGAGATCCCAGCGCGGGTTGGTTAAGCGGCGGATCAAGGATTGGCTTTGGTGGCGGAACCACCACGCAGCGGTTGTCATGCCGATATCGCGGCCAAGGCGCGTTTTTACGCGCCCCGGACGTGGAACTTTGATCATGACAACAAGGCGGGGACGATAGGACATCACGGCTTTCAGGCGAAGTAGTCTCGCAAAATGCGACCGTAGATCGCTTTGAGCTGTTGAATCTGAACGACTGGCACGTTTTCATCCACCTGATGCATGGTCTTGCCAACAAGCCCGAATTCAACAACCGGACAGTGGTTTTTAACAAATCTGGCGTCGGACGTGCCGCCACTGGTCGAGAGTTCCGGAGTGCGGCCTGTCTCTGCCTGAACAGCGTTGGCTACCAGATCAGACAGCGGGCCCGGAGGAGTGATAAAGCTTTCTCCTGACACTTTGATGTTCACGTCAATATCGATACCCGTTTCCTCACTCACGCCGGTCAGCTGGGCATGAAGCCATGATGTCAGGCTTTCGCCGCTGTGAATGTCGTTGAACCGAATGTTCACCGTCGCGCGACACTCTGCGGGAATGACGTTGGTCGCGGGGTTGCCGGTGTCCATTGTAACGACCGCGAGCGTCGACGCATCAAAATGCGCGTTTCCTTCGTCCAGTGTGTGCGAGGCCAGACGATGCATAAGCGCCGCCATAGCTGGTAGGGGGTTCTTTGCTCGATGCGGGTAGGCCGAGTGCCCCTGCTTGCCCTTGAAAGTGAACCACGCGGTCAGGGACCCACGGCGGCCAATCTTCATCATGTCGCCCATATCGTTGGGGCAGGTCGGCTCGCCAACAAGGCAAACGGACATTTTTTCGTCCGTCTTGTCCATATAATCCAACAAGGCCGTTGTCCCGTAAATCGCGTCGGCCTCTTCGTCACCTGTGATGGTCAAAATGATTGACCCGTCGGGGGGGGTATCACGCACAAAATCAATGGCGGCGGCGGCAAAGGCTGCAACACCGGATTTCATGTCGGTGGCACCACGGCCAAACATGATGCCGTCTTTGACCTCGGCCCCGAAGGGATCGGTTGTCCACGCCGCTTGGTCTCCGACAGGAACCACATCCGTGTGACCATTGAAACCAAAGGTCCGGTCATGACCCTTGGCACCCCAACGTGCGAACAGGTTGCTGATTCCTTCACGGTCAACGCGGGTGCATTCAAACCCTGCATCTGCGAGCAAAGCGTCCAGCAACACCAGCGCTCCGCCCTCGTTCGGAGTGACAGAGGGGCAGCGGATCAAGTCAGCAGTAAGTGCAACAGCATCGATTTCGGACATGGCTTATCTCATTTGGACAAAGAAGGGCTCACCGCAGTTGTCGCACAAGGGCGTGAGCCCGGAAAGCCACAAAAAGGCCTGATTTTTCAGTGGCTCACTGCCAAAAGGCTTAACAACACATTCAAAGTGCTGTTTAGTGGTTTCAATAATATAAGACCGAGGCAGGTCACATCGCAGTAAGGCCGAATGGCCATCCCATAGAATCCTCCCGATCGAGCAGTCAGGCGGCATTCGATACTTAATAATCCGGTTTGTCCGGATGGCTGCGCGTGCGCTTTGTCTCTGCTTTTACCAAGTGAGGCAGCTTTAAATATGGCAAGGTTACCAGTAGATCGCTCTGCAAATGCAATGGAGATGGCGGAAGCCATTTTCGGCGACGGTGTTTCTGTCGAGGAGGCGACATATACAGGTGATAGTGATTCATCTGGGATTTACTCTAACGCGGATACTGTTTCTCCCGGGGTCGCCCCGAGTGATTCTGGTGTAATTCTTTCCACAGGTGATGCACGCAACTTCGCCAACCGAAATGGCGAATACAACCAGGATACAAACCAAACAACCAGCTCGAGCGGACCAAACAACGTTGCCGAGTTCAACGCGATTGCCGGCACCAGCACCTATGATGCTGCATATCTTGACGTCACTTTCATCCCGACCGGCGATACAATGACAATGCAATTTGTCTTCGCGTCGGAAGAATACCCTGAATACGTAAATTCGGTTTATCAGGACTTTGTGGCGGTCTGGGTCAATGACGTGCTTGTGCCGATGGATATCGGGAATGGTGATGTCGATCCCGGCAACGTGAACGATGGTGAAAACGAAAGCCTGTTCATCGATAACACCGGCGACGCTTACAATACCGAAATGGATGGTTTCACGATCACCATGACGTTGACGATGGATGTTGATCCGGGTGAGGAAAACACCATCCGCATCGCAATCGCTGATGTTGCTGACGCGAGTTATGACTCAAACCTGCTGATTGCAGCAGACTCGGTTCAGACGGCGGTAATTGCCGAAACTGATACCGTGAATATGGGTATCAACGCCACCAAAACCGTCAATGTGATTGCCAACGATTCGAACACCGGCAGTACGCTGACGATTACGCATATCAACGGCGCGGCCGTTGTTGTTGGGGTGCCGATTCCTTTGCCAAACGGGCAAACCGTTACGGCGAATGGTGACGGGACTCTGACGTTCACATCCGATGGCGATACCGAAACCTCGAATATCACCTACACCATCGAGAACGACGCGGGTGTGACGGATGTCGGGTATGTGACGATCAATGCCGCCCCGTGTTTTGTAAAGGGAACGTTGATCCGCACGCCTTATGGGGATGTACCCGTGGAAGATCTGGAAGCGGGCGATATGGTCGAGACCTTTGACAATGGTGCCCAGCCCATTCGGTGGATTGGCAATCGCACAGTTCCGGCCCTCGAAAATCTTGCCCCGATCCGGATTGAGGCGGGAGCGCTTGGTGATCACCTTGCCTTGCTGGTTTCGCCGCAGCATCGGATCTTGGTCAGGGACAGCTTGGCAGAGCTGTTGTTTGACGACACAGAAGTACTCATCGCCGCAAAAGACCTTGTGAACGACCGTACAATCACACGGCAGGTTGGTGGCACAGTGCAGTACTTTCACATGCTGTTTGACAGGCACCAAATTGTTTTCTCGCAAGGTTTGGAAACCGAGAGTTTTCTGCCCGGCCCGCAGATCGACAACATCTTCGAGGCGGAAACACTTGATGAGATTACAACCATTTTCCCAGAGCTGGATACGCAAACGGGTGAGGGCTACAGCCCTGCAGCCCGCAGAATGTTGAAGGCCTATGAAGCAGATGTGCTGCTGTCTCGCACGAGGGCCGCATGATGATGTTCAACAAGGAGATAACGATATGACATGGCTTGCTATCGCGGATCGTAACTCTCAGTTTTTTTCCGCCAACGGGATCTCTAATTCGGGCAAAGACGCGGTTAGCCCCGAGGCCGATCTTGAACAGGTACTTGAGACCGGTAGCCTGCTCATGGAAACGCGGCTTTCTCCTTATGACCGTCCACAACTTCTTTTGGGGTTGGAAAGGGCGTTCGAACACGCGCTGAAATTCTCTATTCGCGCTATTCCGGGCGCCGGTGTCCATCTGGTGCATTCTCGGGGCAAAGACGTTTTTCACGGCGTGCTCAGCCATGACTCTCTGTCACGGACCGACATTCTCCGGATTACCTACAGTTGGGACATGCGGCACCGAAAAGCACGTCTCGCTGTGGAACGCCCTGACAACGGCAAGGCGTTTCAGGTGATACTGGATAACCCGCTGCCGATAACACTGTCTGATGTCCGCGAGCTTACTAAAAACCGGGCCTTGAGAAGCATATCCGAAGATGTGCTTTTCTTTGCGGTTTCGGATCGTATTGAACCCATTGGTCCCATGCCTGGCATGACAGCTTCGACTCCTGTCGCAACGCCGTTCGGGTATCGCGCCATGGGGGATTTGAAACGGGGTGATCTGGTTGAAACCCTTAACGGAAACATGGTGCCGGTCTTGCAAGTTGTACGGCGCACGGTTCCTGCAAAGGGGTTGTTTGAACCTGTCCGGCTGCGGACGCCATATTTTGGTCTGGTTCAGGACATGGTGGTTGCGCCCGAACAGCGTCTGGTCATCGGGGGGTCACGTGTTGAATACATGTTTGGCGCCGAGCACGTACTGGTTCCTGCACGTCACCTTGTGAATGGCAGCGCAGCGATAAGAGAAACGAACCACGCGCTCGTGACATATACTCAGGTGTTGTTGCCCGACCACGAGGCAATCCATGCCGCAGGTACGTTTTTAGAAAGCTTCAATATCGGACGCATCCGCAGAAAGCGGGACCTGTTGAGGTCGAGCCTTCTGTCCCAGTTCGAGCAATCGACATTGCCCGAACATTCAACAACCGCGTTCCCTGTACTCAGGTCTTTCGAGGCGTTGGTTCTGGCCGAGCAGCGCGCGGCCTGAACCAGAGCAGTATTTCTGTTTAGTTCATGCTTTCATCATCTGCAGAGAGGGTTTCCTCTCCGTTATAAAACTCGGTCATGTGCGCCACGATCACCGAGTTTTCTTCGAGGGCGCGTTCCATCAGGCTCCGTTCGTCGTCGGTGATTTCATGCCCTTGAGCTTCGCGCTCTTCCAGCGTGCCATATCCGGTCACATCCAGAGGTGCCAAATCTGCCTGCTTGAGGATGGCAACGGTTTCGCGCACAGCCTCGGCTTCGTCGATTCCGCTGGCATAGATCATCAACGCCGCACCTGTTGCCCCTTTGGGCAGGCCGTCACCGTCTTTGCGTCCAACTTGAACCAGAAGAGTATAAACCTGCTGGCGTGATTTCTTTTTAACTTTGTCCATATTTTCGGCCATATCGCGGAAAACGCACAATGGTCAATATTCGTCACGATGCTGTCCCAACATCGCCACACTGCACGCGCAGAATTTAGGGGAATAAAACATAAGCTTTCCCACAAGATTCTCTTGCGAATCTAAGAAAAAATACACATTTGAGCGCAAGTGTAGTTTGCGTACGAGTAAATTGAGGTTTTAAGTCATGCCCGTTGCATCTGAATTGCCTATCGATACCTCCGCCTCGGCTATGGAAATGGCGGAAGCCATGTTTGGTTCTGGCATCTCTATCGAATCTGCCAGCTATACAGGCGCCGACAGCGCGTCCGGAATTTACTCGGATGGCGACACCGTAGCCCCCATACTGACACCTTCGGATACTGGCGTGATCCTGTCAACCGGTCAGGCTGCAGATGTGACGCGCAGCAGTGGCGACCCCAACCGTCAATCCAATGAATCGACCAATCATGGCCTTTCAGGTGACAGTGACCTGAATGAAATCGCAGGCGCGCAAACATACGATGCGGCGATTTTCGAAGCGACATTTGTGCCCGAGGGCAGTGTTCTGACAATGCAGGTGACCTTTTCGTCCGAGGAATACCTCGAGTACGTGAACTCTGGCTTTAACGATGCTGTGGGTGTTTGGGTGAACGGCGAAAAGGCCGAACTTACTGTTGGCGATGGTGACATTACGATCAACAACATCAATACAACCAGCAACTCAAACCTCTATGTCGACAACCCTGCAGACAACGAAGTTGCCAATACCGAGATGGACGGCTTCACGGTCACGATGACATTGAAGGCAAATGTCATCCCGGATGAAGAAAACACCATCAAAATCGCAATCGCGGATGGTGGGGACTCTGTATACGACAGTAACTTGATGATTGCCGGCGACTCCATCCAAACCGCTCTTGTTGCCAACGACGACACAGTTACGATGTCACCAAATGATTCCGAAACATTTGGCATCTCGGAAAACGATGTCAGCGCGACAGGTGCCACTCTGACGATTACGCACATTGGCGGTCAGGAAGTGATCGTTGGCGAGCCGATTGTACTCGGAACCGGGGAAACCATCACCGTTAATGCGGACGGAACGGTCACGATCGAAACCGACGGAGATCTCGGATCAAATGTCTTTTCATATACCGTCGAAGATTCGGACGGGAACACGGATGTTGGTTTTGTCACCGTCATAACCGCCTGTTTTGTTGCTGGAACAATGATCCTGACCGTGAACGGAGAGGTTGCTGTCGAAGCGTTGGAAACGGGCGATATGGTCCTGACACGCGACAACGGGTTCCAACCAATTCGTTGGATTGGCTCAAGCGAATGCGTTGCCAAGGGTAAAGATGCGCCTATCCGGTTTGAGGCCGGCGCACTTGGCCAGCACGAAGTTGTCGAGTTTTCCCAGAATCACCGTGTATTGATCAACTCCCCTTCAGCGGGGCTATTGTTCGGGGAAAACGAGGTTCTTGTGAAAGCAAAGGATCTTGTTAACGACAAAACCATTCGGCGGCGTGAAGACAGTAAGCCTGTGAAATATGTTCACATGCTCTTTGATCGCCATGAAATTGTGCGCGGCAATGGGTTGGATAGCGAAAGCTATCACCCCGGTCGCGAAACACTGGATGGATTTGATCAGGAAACCCGCAACGAGATTCTCAGATTGATGCCGAACATGGATGCCATGATGGGATACGGGTATGGGCCAACAGCCCGAATTTCACTGCGCAAGCACGAAGCAAAGGCATTGCTGCGAAATTGACGTAAGGGAAGCTGGCGATTGATGGCAATGCAGTCATTGCGTCACGTTGACCCTCCGGCCGTTAACTATCATGTTGCCCTATCCGATCAAAGGAATGGGGTTTTGATTGATGAATCTGATAAAGGCAGCAGCATTCGCGCTTTTGTCGCTCCTGTTTGTTGCGCCGGTCGCACAGTCACAAACGACAGGCGATCTTGAGTTTACAACGGTGCATCGCCCACCCTTCTCAATCCTTGAGGACACCGGTCAAAGTGGGTTCAGCATTGATCTTATGCGAGAAATCGCAACCCGGCTTGATGTGGAAATCACCTTCACGCAGGCTGACGATTTTACGATGATGCTGGAAAGCGTGCGTTCGGGTCAAACCGATGGTGCTGTGGCCAATATTTCGATCACGGCTGCACGCGAGTCCGAGATGGATTTCTCTCTGCCCATTTTCGCAAGTGGCCTGCAAATTCTCTTGCCCGAGGAAGAAAGCACGTTTCAACAGATTGGTGTCTTGATGACACGCGAAATTCTGTTGCTTGGTTTGCTGGCTTTGGGCCTGCTGTTCGGTGGCGGGATGTTGATGTGGGTGTTCGAGCGGCGTCATCAACCGTATTTTGATCGTCCGGCCGGGGACGCGATGTTCCCTTCGTTCTGGTGGGCGTTGAACCTGGTTGTGAACGGCGGATTTGAGGAACGAATGCCGATGTCGCGCTTGGGGCGGGTCTTTGCCGTGCTTCTTGTGATTTCGAGCCTGTTTGTCGTTTCCGTCTTTGTGGCGACAATTACCGCAGCTGTAACCGTCGATGCCTTGCAGTCCAACGTACAATCCATTTCGGATCTCGAGCACCGGCGTGTTGCAGCGGTTGCCGGATCGACCAGCGCAGATTTCCTTGGCTCTTTGCAAGTCGGGCACGAAGCGTTCGACGATCCGCAGGGAATGCTGAAAGCCTTTGATGAGGGGAGTGTGGATGCGGTGGTCTTTGATGGACCGATCCTTGCCTATTACGCAAATGGGGCGGGGGCCGGAAAATCACGACTCATAGACCGCGTCTATCGGCCAGAGGACTATGGGATCGCGCTTCCAAGCGACAGCAGCTTGCGAGAACCTATCAACAGGGCTTTGCTGGAACTGCTCGAAGACGGAACTTATGACGCCATCTTGCAAAAGTGGTTTGGCTCAAACTTCCGCAGAAACTGACGCACAAAAAAAGGGCCGAACGAGGTAAACGCGTTCGGCCCTTTTTGATTTGATATCTATGCGAACTTAGTCGCGCAGCAGATCGTTGATCGACGTCTTGGAGCGTGTTTGCGCATCAACACGCTTTACGATGACGGCGCAGTACAGGTTAACGCCATTCTTGGACGGCATCGAACCGGCGACAACAACCGATCCCGAAGGAACTTCGCCGTACATCACTTCACCGGTCTCACGGTCGACGATCTTGGTGGACTGGCCGATGAATACACCCATGCCAAGGACAGATCCTTCGCGCACGATGCAACCTTCGACGACTTCAGAGCGGGCCCCGATAAAGCAGTTGTCTTCGATGATGGTCGGGCCAGCCTGCATGGGTTCCAGCACGCCACCGATACCAACACCACCGGACAGGTGAACGTTTTTGCCGATCTGTGCACAGGATCCGACGGTTGCCCAGGTGTCGACCATTGTGCCGGTGTCGACATAGGCGCCAAGGTTCACGAAGGATGGCATCAAAACAACGCCAGGCGCGACGTATGCTGATTTGCGGACAACACAGTTCGGAACGGCACGGAAACCGGCCTCTTTCCATTCATGATCGCCCCAGCCTTTGAACTTGCTGTCAACCTTGTCCCACCAGCCGCTGCCTTGGGGGCCGCCATCCTGATGTTCCATATCCTTGATGCGGAAACCAAGAAGAACGGCCTTTTTTGCCCATTGGTTTACGTGCCAATCGCCGCTGTCCTGCTTCTCAGCAACACGCAATTTGCCCGAATCCAGCGCGTTCAGGGTGTCTTCAATGGCTTCACGGGTTTCACCACCAGTTGTTGGGGTGATGGTATCGCGTGCTTCCCACGCGGCCTCGATGGCTTGTTCCAGTTGGGCGTTCGACATGTTTTCCGACTCCACAGTCACAGTATTTCAAGTTGTGTAGCGGTATAGGGGCCTGTGGAGAAGTTCGCAATGCGACGAGTCGAATTGATGAAACGGCAGGGTCACTCTGGTGTCACTGGTCTTAGGGCATGTTCTTGGTTACCTCTTGAACAGACGAGTGAACAAAAAGGTATCCTGATGGAACATAATCCCCGCCTAAGCCCGCTTCCAAGCGCGCATACAGATGCCGACACGGCAAGCCATGTGCCGGATACACCACAGACAAGGTCACCGGCCTATCGGTTGGCCTATGCGGATCAGGATTTTTTGTGTCGGGACGAAATGCGTTCAGTCCGTCTTCAGCTTGAGTTGCACAAACCGCAGCTCGAATTGATGGAAGAGGGGATTGAAGGCACAATCGTGATGTTTGGCGGGGCCCGCATCCCCGCTCCGGTACATAAAGATGCTGCGCGGACGAAAACGCTTGCGGATTTGTCGCGGTTTTATGACGAAGCCCGCGAGTTCGCGCGGCTTATGACGTTACGAAGTGATGGCCGTACCAACGTGATTGTCACTGGTGGCGGGCCCGGTGTCATGGAGGCTGGAAATCGCGGCGCAGTTGACGCCGGAGGCAAGTCGATCGGCCTCAATATCGTATTGCCACATGAGCAGGCGCCAAACGAATACGTCACACCCGAACTGTGTTTCAATTTCCACTATTTTGCGATCCGCAAGATGCACTTTTTGATGCGGGCGCAGGCGATTTGCGTCTTTCCCGGTGGGTTTGGCACCCTGGACGAGATGTTTGAATCTCTGACCTTGATACAAACCGGACGGATGGAATGTGTACCCTTCCTGCTTTTCGGCAAGGAGTTCTGGGAAGACATTATCAACTGGGAGGCGCTGGCAGATGCCGGCACCATTTCGGAAGATGACCTGAAACTGTTCCGTTTTGTCGAGACCGCAGAAGAAGCGATCGAAGTCATCGACACATGGGGGGATTGTTCCCCAAGGGACGTTATTCCGGGTCGTTGACCGGATCAGTGGATGTGTACGGGCAAAACTCCAAGCTCAACACCTTGGGGCAATTTGGTCACGACCTGTGCGCCCTGCACATCTTTGATCGCATAGCCGTATCCAGCCAAACGAAACTTCCATTCACGGGCGCTCAACGCTTTTGAGCGCTCGCGGGTAATCAGGTTCAAGATCGGGGTTTCGATAACCAAGCCGCCAATATCTGCATGTGCCATTTTGTAATTCCTACTCAGGATGATTGTTTACAAAATGGAAACTGACTGTTGATCGGGGCTGAATTGTACCGGAATTGTGAAAAATTCGGGGCAGATGGTGTTTTGCCCCGAACGTATGATCCTCCAGAGGATCTATTTCTTGGGTTCGCGCAGTTCCTTGAACAGGAACATCGGGATCAGGATACCCGCCGCCAAAGCCCCCAACCAGACCAGCAAGGTTGACGCCAGAAGGTTGGCGATGCCGCCAATGGTAAAGCCGGAAATCAGAATTTCGGTTACAATCAGGCCGACAAACGTCGTGACCAAAGCAATGCCGCCCTTCAGGGCAGGCACCTTCTTTTCGGACAGATTGTTGATAAGGGGCGAGGCGATCACCTCGATCACGGTAAAGATCACAGCGACAATAACAAACGACAATGCATCGATGGAAAAACCGTCGAGCAACAGAGCGGCCAGAAGAAGACCAACGGCATTGCCAAGCAGATGAGCGGCAATGGACATAATATGACGTGACACGGATTTACCCTCGCAGAATTCAATTGATTTCTGGCTAGGTTAGCGCAAATCCGGAAATGTTCACGCCCTTTTTGCGTCCAAGTGCTTTAGGGCGTGGCGATACCGGCCTCGGCTTCGATTTGCTTACGAGACTTGCGCGCGCGCTCGGTGGCGGACTTGAGCTGGCCACAGGCGGCCATGATATCTTCTCCACGTGGTTTGCGGATCGGGGAAGAATACCCCGCATTGAAGATAATATTGGAAAACGCGTGAATTCGGTTGTTCGAACTGCGTTTGTAAGGTGCGCCGGGCCATTCGTTGAAAGGGATCAAGTTGATCTTGGCCGGAATTTTGTAGGTTTTGATCAGCTCGATCAGGCGATGTGCATCCTCATCCGAGTCATTTACGCCGTTCAGCATGACGTACTCGAATGTAATGCGTTCGGAATTCGAAACCTTGGGATATTTGGCAAGCGCATCCAGCAGCGTTTCAATATTCCAACGCTTGTTGATCGGAACCAGCATGTCCCGCGTTTCATCCGTTGTCGCGTGGAATGACACAGCCAGCAAACAGCCGATTTCTTCTGCGGTACGTGCGATTTCTGGAACGACACCGGATGTGGACAGGGTAATCCGGCGGCGGCTTAGGGAAATGCCCTCGGGGTCCATAGCGATTTTCATCGCATCCCGCACGTTATCGAAATTATACAAAGGCTCGCCCATGCCCATCAGCACAATGTTGGACAGCAGACGCGCATCATTCGATGTTTTGGTGCCGGGTACAGGCCACTCATCCAAGTCGTCACGTGCCATCATAACTTGGCCAACGATTTCTGCGGCGGTCAGGTTCCGAACAAGCTTTTGCGTGCCGGTGTGACAGAAGGAACACGTCAACGTGCACCCAACTTGCGAAGAGATGCACAGCGTGCCGCGATCTACTTCTGGGATATAAACGACTTCAACTTCGTGGCCACCAGCGATCCGGACCAGATATTTGCGTGTGCCATCGGTGGACACCAGTTTGCTCACCACCTCTGGTATTTCGATGGTGAACTTCTCGGCCAATTCCTCGCGATAGGATTTGGAGAGGTTGGTCATATCCGCGAAATCGCGTTTGCCCCATTGATAGATCCACTGCCAAATCTGGCCAACGCGCATCTTTGCCTGCTTTTCAGGTGTGCCGTTTGCGATCAAAGCGTCACGCAAGGCGTCACGGGTCAATCCAACAAGATTGATCTTGTCGCCTTCAGGCAGCTTGCGCGGGATCGTTTTTACATCCTGCGTAATGGGGGCGCTGGCGGTCATTGGGTTTGTCCTGTTTCGAAATCAGACGCGTCAGATACACCATTTGGTCGCGAAAGCAAACAAAACAAGGCTTATGCCGCCGATTTGGCACTCAGGGCGATAGGAACCTCAAAGCGTTTCAGGCATCTTCTTGCCGTATTTCCCTGACTCGCGAGTTTGATAAGGTCCGGGAACATACGCAGGATTTCATCACGCGTTTCATGTTCAAACTGGTCAAAGGTCTCTTCCGCGGCGTGAAAGCTTTCGGTGAGAAGGCCGTCAGACAGGATGATCTGATGTTTATCCAGCAGAATATGGAAGTATTCGGGGCGCGGCACAAAGCTGACTTGCTTGATGCCTTTCCAGCCCACGAGATGTTTGGCGGGGATCAAAACTTCGCGGTCCGAAAAGAACATCTCGAAGCTGGCGTCCTGCATGAAGATCCGGTGATTGGGCGACACGAACAGATCGCGCGCTGGCACGCCGCGTCCCATTGCGTTGCGAGGAATACAGACAGGGGCATTTGCCTCAAACCCCTCCCCGCGTGCATCTGCGGTGAACGAGCCTATCCAGCGGATGGGAAAGAACCCTCCGTCACGGACGACCACCATATCGCCGGGACGCAAGTCTTCGACAGAAACCTCGCCACGTTTGGTCGCGATCTTGGTGCCTGACAAAAAGCAAGGGATCGTGCCTTCGTTGATGTCGCCTGTTGTCCAGTTTCCGTTTTCGTCGATGTGAACGGATTGGTCGGAATTGTTTCCAGTTGAACCGATCTGAGTCGAAGACATGCCCGCCGCGGGACCAGTGGATGGGGAAACAACGCTATCGAACGAGACGAAATCGATAACGACACCGTCCTGTACGAGAGCAACAGCACCGTCTTTGTGAACACCCACGTTAAGAGAATAGACATCCTTGCCAAACATGGTGCTTTCATAGACGCCAATAGCGTTGGTCGAGCGAATATTGCCGTTCGGGTGGTAAACGACGATCTGGATTCCAGACACATCTTCGCCTTCGGCAATCGCGACTTCGATGAAATCGCCATTCGCGCTGCCGCGGTATTTGATCTCGGTAAACTCAGGTACGGCCATGTTCTGCCTCCACGAAAGTGAAACCCGCTCGGTTGATCCGAGCGACTTCCCCCATGGTGGCAATGTGACGGTTAGAGACCCTGGCAGGGGTCTACAGCCCGCGATGAAGCGGGCTGATACTTATTTACAGCGCTTTCCGGCGTCTTCGACTGCAGCGGTGAAGCCCAGCAGCGAAAACGAGTCGGCGGTTTTTGTGCCTCGTGCGGATCGGGCTGACAATTTGGCGCTCGAACCGCGCTTCATGGCCGCAATGATCTTGGCGTCGTCATCGGGTGATGCGGGCCAGGCCCATTCGCCTTCTGTTATCAGCACGTGTTTGTTTCCATCAATCTCGAGGTCAACCATCGACCCGCTTGCAAATGGATATCCACCGGTAAAGCCGACCTGCCCGCTCACGCCGGCGTTAGGACGGTAAAACACCATGAACAGAATATCGCTGCGACGCACCGCAACAACGCGGCCGTCCTTGGTGTTGACGCTTTCTTTGGCAGTGCTGACAGCCCAGCATTCTTTGGGGTCTTTTGCCTCAAAGACACTCCAGTCGGTCATGGCAGCAACCTGATTGGTGCTGCTTTGTTGCGCCTGCGCAAGTCCTGCTGTCAGCAGCATCGCTGACGCGGCAAGAATGCTCACGAAACGTGGTCCCATAAGTACAGCCTCCAAGCTGTGGTTGCCTCAATTTTCCCATTCCCGTGCTTTTTTATTTTTGCGGGTCGGGCGTTTTCTTCTCGATACAATCATATTAGCCTGATTTAGCCAGTCGGGAAAAGACCCGTTGGCACAATTTTGCCCATAGACTGAAAGGCTGAACATGGCGACTGCTGTTCCAATGGTGGAAATTTGGCGTGGACCGTTTCTGGAAAGCATGCATTCTGGCCATGCTGTTGTGTGTGACGACACCGGCCAGATTGTAGAGTCCTGGGGCGATCCCGAAGCCGTTGTCCTGCCGAGATCATCCTCTAAAATGCTGCAGGCATTGCCTTTGTTGGAAAGTGGCGCTGCTGCGGATGCCGGTCTGACCGACGAACAACTTGCTTTGGCCTGTGCGTCGCACAACGGGTCCGAGATTCACTCTGTGCGCGTGAAGGCATGGCTGGAAGCGCTGGGTAAATCCGACGAAGATTTTCGATGCGGACCGCAAGAACCCCGAGATATCGCGGTGCGCGATGCGCTGATACGAGAGGATAAGCCCGTCTGTCGCTATCATAACAATTGTTCCGGTAAACATTCGGGCTTTCTAACGCTTACCAAATATTTGAACGCCGGACCGGATTATGTGGCGGTCGATCACCCTGTGCAGAAGGCAGTGAAAGCCGCATTCGAAGAGGTCACGCAAGAAGACACGCCCGGCTATGGAATTGACGGGTGTTCGGCCCCGAACTTTGCCACGACGATGCACGGCATGGCGCGCGCGATGGCCTTTTTTGCGGGTGCAAACCCCGATGGTGGCGCGCGGGAGAGCGCCGCGGCCAAGCTGACACGCGCGATGGCGACTTATCCCGAACTGGTTGCCGGAGAAGGGCGGGCCTGTACCGATCTCATGCGGGCGATGGACCACAAAGTGGCCGTGAAAACCGGCGCCGAAGCCTATTTCATTGCGATTGTGCCTGAGAAAAAGATGGGCGTTGCCGTCAAAATCCTTGATGGCAGCACACGAGGTGCAGAATGTGCGATTGCATCCATTCTTGTTCGGTTGGGCGTGTTGGATCCAGCGCATCCTCTTGCGCAGAAATACATCAACGCACCGATTCAAAACTGGGACGGTTTGGTGACCGGAAGAATGAAACCTGTTGAGGGTTTCATCTGATAGGATTTTCCAACTTTGTGGTTCAAAACTGTGATCTGACCGGGGCAGTGCCCCGGTCCTTTTGAAGGTATTTCTAAGGGGCCGTGGGGCGACTACATTTCCATCGCTTCGGCCACTTCGACCGTACCAAGACCGTTTTCAAGGATCGGGCATCCCTTGGCCATCTCGCAGGCCGCATCCATGTCCGGCGCGTTGACCAGCGTGTATCCAGAGACCGGGTTTGCGCCGCCATCGTCCTGAATGCCGTTGCTCGTTACGGTTTTTGACATGCCGACTGGGTTTCCCCCATCAACGAGAGCGTCCCCCATACCGGCCATCCAATTTGACCAGGCCGCCATGACACTTTCCACATCTTCCGGAGACTCGGGACGGCCGCCACCATGATAAACAAACACATATTTTGGCATGATATATCCTCTCTCAAAGAGGACATTATACCCGAGAATCAGGGGTCGAACGGTTCACGAAAATGTCAGAACGCTCAGGCGAAGTCTGATTTGCTGTAGCCTTGGATGTAAAGCAGTGCCGTCAAATCACCAAAGTTGATGCGGATATCACACTCGGCAGCAACAGAAGGCTTGGCATGAAGGGCAACACCTGCGCCGGCCAGATGCAGCATCCCCAGATCATTTGCCCCATCGCCCACGGCCATCACGTCATCATGACCAAGGCCAAGGCGTTCGGTGATTTCTTTCAAAGCTTGAATCTTGGCTTCCCGTCCAAGGATGGGGCGCTGTACGTCGCCGTTCAACTTGCCACCTTCGACCAACAGAGTATTGGCGCGGTTTTCATCAAAGCCCAACTCACCCGCGACTTTGGTTGTGAAGGCTGTGAACCCTCCAGACACCAATGCCGCATACGCGCCGTTGGCTTTCATGGTCGCAAGCAAGGTGGCACCGCCGGGCATAAAGGTGATGCGTTCGTTCAGAACCTTGTCGATCACGCTCTCATCCAGACCTTCAAGAAGGCCGACGCGTTCAGTCAGGGCACCCTCAAAGTCGAGCTCCCCGTTCATTGCGCGGGCGGTGATGTCTTTGACACGGTCACCAACGCCGGCCTCATCAGCCAGTTCATCAATGCATTCCTGCTGGATCATGGTTGAATCCATATCCGCCAAAAGCATCTTCTTGCGCTGTCCCTCTGCGGGAAGGATCACCAGATCGACGCCCATGTTTTGCAAGTCGGCCCAAACATCCCAGAGATTGTCGGGCATGGTGCCGAGCGTAAACGTGGCGGCCTCGTCTACAGCAAGCCAATCCGCATCTCCGCCACCCCAAGCATTGCGGAGTGATTCGACCAAAGCCGGATCAAGTGTCGGAGTCGCGGGGGAGGTGAGAAGCGTAGCGATATACATGGGTGTCTCCTGTCGTTCGCGAAGGCACCTAGCAAACGGATTGGGACAAATCCAGCGTTTCACGGAAGGTTTCGCAAGTTTCCGATAGTGGCATTTTGCGTCGGTTTTGAATTTGTTATGGTCGCTCTCACCTCATTTTCCCGGTTGTGCCCCCTCGGATATGCCCCTATGTCCGTCCGTGGGACACCTCTCCCCAACGAGAGGCAGATATCTGTAAGGATAGCATCAATGGCTACTCAGCAACCGGCAACGCGGCCGGCTAACCCGCGTTTTTCCTCTGGCCCATGTGCCAAACCCCCTACATTCACCCTGGACAAGTTGGCAGATGCCGCTCTTGGTCGTTCGCACCGTGCCGCCGTTGGCAAGGACAAGCTGAAGGCCGCGATCGAAGGCACCCGCGAAGTTCTGGGCATCCCCGCAGATTATAAAATCGGCATCGTTCCTGCGTCAGACACCGGCGCAGTTGAAATGGCTCTGTGGTCGCTTCTTGGCGAACGCAAAGCAGAAATGCTGGCTTGGGAATCTTTTGGATCCGGTTGGGTCACAGACGTTGTGAAACAGCTCAAGATCGACGCTGAAGTCAAAACTGCCGACTATGGTCAGATCGTTGATCTGGCGTCTGTTGATAAAGCCAACGACGTTGTCTTCACTTGGAACGGCACCACCGCAGGTGTGCGTGTTCCGAATGCCGACTGGATTGCGGATGACCGCGAAGGTCTGACCATTTGTGATGCGACGTCTGCCGCTTTCGCGATGGACCTGCCTTGGGACAAGCTGGATGTGACCACATTCTCTTGGCAAAAGGTTCTGGGCGGCGAAGCAGCCCACGGCATGATCATCCTCAGCCCGCGTGCTGTTGAGCGTCTGGAAAGCTATACCCCTGCGTGGCCGCTGCCAAAAATTTTCCGCCTGACCAAAGGTGGCAAGCTGATCGACGGTATCTTTACCGGTGCAACGATCAACACGCCATCCATGCTGGCCGTCGAAGATTACCTGTTCGCTCTGGACTGGGCCGGTTCGGTTGGCGGCCTGAAAGGCCTCATCGCGCGTGCAGATGCAAATGCGCAAGCCGTGTTTGATTTCTGTGACGCGAACGACTGGATCGCGAACCTCGCGGAAGACGACGCCACGCGTTCGAACACCTCGGTTTGCCTGAAGTTCACCGATGATCGTATTCAGGACGGCGCTGCCTTTGCCAAGGCTGTGGCCAAGCGTCTTGAAAACGAAAACATCGCTCTGGATATCGGTGCCTATCGTGATGCGCCTGCCGGTCTGCGGATCTGGTGTGGTGGTACGGTCGAAACGGCGGATGTCGAAGCCATGTTGCCTTGGTTGGCATGGGCGTTCGAAGCCGAAATCGCAGCCCAAGCATAACTCTGCGGCGGGGCATTGCCCCGTCCATCCCCCCAGAATTTTTCTTTGAAGGAGAGCCCCCATGGCCCCCAAAGTCCTCGTATCCGACAAACTGTCCGAAACCGCCGTTCAAATTTTCCGTGACCGTGGCATCGACGTTGATTTCATGCCCGACCTTGGCAAAGACAAGGAAAAGCTGGCCGAAGTGATTGGTCAGTATGATGGTCTTGCGATCCGTTCGGCCACCAAAGCAACCGCTGCCTTGTTGGAAAAGGCCGACAACCTCAAGGTCATTGGCCGCGCAGGTATCGGAACCGACAACGTCGACAAAGAAGCTGCGTCGAAAAAAGGTGTGATCGTGATGAACACGCCTTTCGGCAACATGATCACAACTGCCGAGCACGCGATTGCAATGATGTTTGCCGTTGCCCGTCAAATTCCCGAGGCCAGCGAATCTACGCATGCTGGTAAATGGGAAAAGTCCAAATTTATGGGCGTCGAGCTGACCAACAAAACGCTGGGCGTGATTGGTGCGGGTAATATTGGCGGTATCGTATGTGATCGCGCCCGTGGCCTGAAGATGAAGGTCATTGCCTATGATCCCTTCTTGTCAGAAGAAAAAGCCGACAAAATGGGCGTTAAGAAGGTTGAGCTGGAAGAGCTTCTCCAGCGCGCTGACTTTATCACGCTGCACGTTCCCTTCACGGATGCGACTGCAAACATCCTGAGCCGCGAAAACCTTGAGAAGACCAAAAAAGGCGTTCGCATTATCAACTGTGCCCGTGGTGGTCTGGTTGACGAAGAAGCGCTGGCTGATCTGTTGAAATCCGGTCACGTTGCCGGTGCTGCGTTTGACGTGTTCAAGGAAGAGCCCGCCAAAGAAAACGCATTGTTCAACCTGCCAAACGTGGTCTGCACACCGCACCTTGGTGCGGCGACGACCGAAGCACAGGAAAACGTGGCGCTTCAAGTCGCCGAGCAGATGTCGAACTACCTGCTTACCGGTGCGGTTGAAAACGCGTTGAACATGCCTTCTGTGACTGCTGAAGAAGCAAAGGTCATGGGCCCTTGGATCAAACTTGCGGATCACCTTGGAAGCTTCTCTGGTCAGATGACCGACGAGCCGATAAAAGCAATCAACATCCTTTATGACGGTGTTGTTGCCGACATGAACCTTGCTGCGCTGAACTGTGCTGTTGTTGCGGGCATCATGAAAAAGGCAAACCCTGATGTGAACATGGTCTCGGCACCCGTTGTTGCCAAAGAGCGTGGAATTCAGATTTCGACAACCAACCAAGACAAATCCGGTACGTTTGACGGCTATATCAAGGTGACTGTTGTTACTGATAAGCGTGAGCGTTCGATCGCTGGTACGGTCTTCTCTGATGGCAAGCCGCGCTTTATCCAGATCAAAGGCATCAACATCGATGCCGAGGTCGGAGCGCACATGCTCTATACAACAAACGAAGACGTTCCGGGCATCATCGGTGCCTTGGGTCAGACAATGGGCCAAAATGGCGTCAACATCGCCAACTTTACTCTGGGCCGTGCTGACGTTGCCGGTGAGGCGATTGCGTTGTTGTATGTGGACGAACCAGTTCCTGCTGAAGCCCGCGCAAAGCTGGCTGAAACCGGTCTCTTTACGCAGATCAAACCTCTGGTGTTTGATGTTGCCTAATCGGCCTGGCTGATTTGAAAAAATGGAACGCCGTCCCTGTTAGGGGCGGCGTTTTTCGTTTAGTTAATATGTTATCTGTATTCTAGGAGACCTTCATGACGACGCCCGTCTACGCAATCGGTGACATACACGGACAGCTTGGCATGCTTGAAGACGCGCTAGAGCGTATCGAACGTGACGGTGGCCCTGATGCAAAGATCGTTTTTCTTGGGGACCTTGTTGATCGTGGCCCTGACAGCGCTGGCGTTATTGATTTGCTTCAAAAAGGTGTGGCGTCCGGGCGCAATTGGACCGTTCTTCGAGGCAACCATGACCGGATGTATTCCTATTTCCTTGAAGACCTGCCGCGACCTGATCCACAAATTCTTTTGGGGTACGATTGGTTCAACGAAAGAATTGGCGGTAAATCAACGCTGGCATCCTATGGCATCGAGATCCCCGAGAATGCACGCTATTTTCAAATACATCCAATTGCACAGCAGGTGATCCCGCAGGCGCATCAGGATTTCATGGCAAATCTGCCGGCTTTCGTACAGCACGATGACCTGCTTTTCGTGCATGCCGGCATTCGTCCAAACGTGCCGCTGGATCAACAGTCAGAAGATGATTTGTGCTGGATTAGACACGATTTCCTGAACTTTTCTGATCCCCATCCATGGCTTGTTGTACATGGGCACACCCCGCAAGAGTCGCCGGTGCATATGGGCAACCGGGTCAATCTTGATTCAGGGGCGGGATATGGTCGTCCGATCACCGCAGCGGTTTTTGAAGGCCGCAAATGCTGGGTTCTGGAAGGCACCGAGCGGATCGCACTTCTCCCCTAATTTGTCTTGAAAGCAGTTCATCTGGCCCTGAGGCGTTAGGGTTTCAGTAAGAATTGAGCATACAAGATGTCTGGTGTGGGGGCCCTTGATAAAACGGGGTGACAAAATGCAAAACCCAGACATCACTTGGCAGGCGGCAACAGTCCATCAACCAAGAGGCGGCGTGGTACACGAAACAGCAATGGGAGGTTTGGTGCGCCTTCTGACAGAACTCGGGGATTCGACCCTATTTCGCTCATTTAGAGACTAAACTCTGCTGTCTTTGCCCGTCCAAAACGGCTTCCAAAGAGAGTGAGTAAAGACAAAACCATACCGTCGCGCATTGGAAAAGGCGTGGTCCTGCGCGACGGCGTTATGATTTCGGGGTGCCGTAGATCGGAGGCGCGTTGCTCCTATATCTCGGAGGCATTGTTTTATCGCCAATTCAGAACGACCTTTCCGGATCGTCCAGATTTCATAGCTTCAAACCCTAGGGCAAAGTCGCTGACGTCAAAGGTGTGGGTGATCACGCGGCTGACATCCAAGCCATTTTGCAGCATGGCAATCATCTTGTACCACGTCTCGAACATTTCTCGCCCGTACACACCTTTCAGAGTGATGGCTTTGAAAACGATACGGCTCCAATCCACCGGCGACTTTCCTGGTGGAATACCAAGCAGCGCGATTTTGCCGCCCATGACCAAGGCTTCGATCATCTGGTCAAGCGCAGCTTGGTTGCCCGACATTTCCAGACCGACATCAAAGCCCTGGGTCATGCCCAGTTTCGGGATTACGTCGTGCAAATCTTCTTTGGAGACATCAACGGTGTGGACCGTTGGCACGACATGCGCGGCGAGCTTTAGGCGATCTGGATTGATGTCGGTGATGACCACATTGCGTGCACCCGCATGTCGGGCAACTGCGGCGGCCATGATGCCAATGGGACCTGCACCGGTGATCAGAACGTCCTCTCCCAACAGATCAAAACTGAGTGCCGTGTGAACAGCGTTTCCCAGTGGGTCGAGAATGGCGCCGATCTCATCTGGAATATCGTCAGGAAGCGGAACAACGTTAAACGCGGGCAGGCGCAGATACTCTGCAAAGGCCCCTTGTTCGTTCACACCGATCCCACGTGTTCCGGGATCGAGATGAAACTTTCCTGCACGGCTTTGACGGCTGTCGTGGCCGATCAGGTGTCCCTCGCCCGAGCACCGTTGCCCGATGTGCAAACCGTCAACGTCCTTGCCGATTTCGACGATTTCACCAGCGAACTCGTGTCCTGTAATCATCGGAACAGGGACCGTAGAACGCGCCCAGTCATCCCAATTCCAGATGTGAATATCGGTCCCACAAATGCCGGTTCTGTTTATGCGGATCAAAACGTCATCAGGACCGATTTCCGGCACTGGCGCTTGCACCATCCAAAGCCCCTCTTCGGGCTTTGATTTCTCTAGTGCGCTCATGGTGTTGGGTTTCATGAAACTATCCCCAATTCACGCCCGACTTTGCCAAAGGCGGCAAGTGCACGGTCGAGGTCGTCTCGTCGCAACGCGGCGTTCATCTGCGTTCGAATGCGGGCTTGTCCACGGGGGACAACAGGGAAGAAAAATCCGCTGACATAAACGCCTTCTTCGAACAGTTTTGTGGCCATGTCTTGGGCCAACTGTGCTTCGCCCAACATGACGGGGATGATAGGGTGTTCCCCTGGCAGGACATCAAACCCCAGTTTTTCAAGACCTTCACGCCAATACCGGGCGTTTTCAAACAACTGCGCGCGCTGGTCAGCGCCCTGTTCGACAAGCCGTAGGGCTTCGAGCCCTGCGGCCACAATTGATGGCGGCAGCGAGTTGGAGAAAAGATAGGGCCGCGCACGCTGCCGCAAAAGGTCAATCACTGGCTGCGGCCCGGCGATATAACCGCCGATGGCCCCCCCAAGTGCTTTGCCCAGTGTCCCTGTCAGAATATCAACATCTACCCCGAAATGATCCGGCGTTCCTGCACCATTCGGGCCCATAAACCCTGTGGCATGGCAGTCATCGACCATCACCAAGGCGTCGTATTCCTTGGCCAGACGTGTGATTTCCGGCAGGTTTGCGAGATAGCCGTCCATCGAAAACACGCCATCCGTTGCGATCATGATGTGACGCACACCGTCTGCACGCGCCTGTTTAAGCCACGCTTCGAGATCATTCATGTCGTTGTTCAGATAGCGATAGCGTTTTGCTTTGCTCAATCTGATCCCGTCGATAATGGAAGCGTGGTTAAGACTGTCCGAAATGATGGCGTCTTCGGGCCCCAAAAGAGGCTCGAACAAACCGCCATTTGCATCAAAACAGGCGGCAAACAGTATGGCATCATCTTTGTTCAGAAAGGCGGCCAACTTCTGTTCAAGTTCTCGGTGGATATCTTGGGTGCCGCAAATAAAGCGCACCGACGCCATGCCAAACCCTTTGGGGCCCATTGCCGATTGTGCCGCTTCAATCAGAGCAGGATGGTCGGCCAATCCGAGATAGTTGTTGGCACACAGGTTGATGACTTCGCGCCCTGCCACCGTGATTTCGCCCGCCTGGGGCGAGGTGATCATTCGCTCACGCTTCATAAGACCTTCGGCTTCGATCTGTTCAAGGGTTTGCGAGATGTGGGTCAGGAACGAGTCAGACATTGGTGCCTCCATGATTCTGGAAGCAGTTCTATCATAGCGGATATAATTCCGAAATAGAGGAAATCCGATATCACGGAAAAAATCCCAAATGAAGGAATTTGGGCGCTGGACCTTCGGTCCCCTTCCGCTGCGAACCTTGATGTGGATCGTTTTGCGTTAAGCGTCCTGAACGATCAAAAAGACACGCGCGGGTCCATTTTCAGCACGGATGCAGTGGGTGACATCGGATGCATAACGCGCGGTATCCCCCGCATTCAAAATGTCGCTGGCCTGCCCCGAGGATAGAACAACCTGTCCTTCAATGACGGTAAGCTGCTCGCGTGCGCCCCGTTTGTGGGGCTGGCTGTCCAACTCGCCCCCGTCATTAAAGCTGAGCTCGTACACCTCGTGTTTCCCTGCTTCCTCGGGTGGAGAAAGAATTCGAATACGACATCCCTGACCGCGATTGTCGATCGTCGGGACCTGCGCGTCGCGCAATGTTTCGATCCGATCCTTAGAGGCGCTTTCCTCGAGCAGGCCTGCGAAATCGACCTGCAATGCGCGTGTCAGGTTCCACAGTGTTGCAATTGTAGGGCTGGATTCGCCACGTTCGATCTGGCTTACCATTGATCTGGAAACGCCGGACAATTTGGCCACGGCATCAAGAGACAAACCTTGTGCGCGACGGGCCTCTTTCAAGCGAACGGGCAGGAGGTTTAGGATTTGGGTATCGCTGTTCATATCTACATTCCTGCTGTGCCGCAGCGTCGCTGTCAATGCACGCCGCGTCATGCGTGATTTTGCGGTATTGTGGCTCATTCCCATAAGATTAGGATAAGCGGACTTTAAGAATCCCCGAGGAGGAACCCCCATGACGGATATCGTAATTCTTGATGGCGCACGCACGGCCATTGGCACCTTCGGCGGCTCGCTGGCAGGAACGACCCCAATCGATTTGGGCGCGACGGCGGCCAAGGCTGCTCTCGAGCGCTCTGGAGTTGAGGGGGGGCAGATCGGTCATGTTGTGTTTGGTCATGTCATCAATACCGAGCCTCGTGACATGTATCTAAGCCGCGTTGCAGCCATGAATGCAGGGATTCCCGATACCGCTCCTGCCATGAACGTGAACCGCTTGTGTGGCTCCGGCGCGCAGGCGATTGTGTCCGCAACCCAGTCCCTGATGCTTGGCGATGCGGATTTTGCTTTGGCTGGTGGCGCAGAGAACATGAGCCGTTCTCCCTACATCATGCAGGCACAGCGTTGGGGCCAGAAAATGGGCGACGTGAAAACGCTCGACATGATGCTGGGTGCGCTGAGCTGTCCTTTCGGGACGGGCCACATGGGTGTCACAGCCGAAAACGTCGCGGACGAGCATGATGTGACCCGTGAACAAATGGACGAATTTGCGTTGGCCTCGCAACAACGCGCGGCGGCCGCGATTGAAGCAGGATATTTCCAGAGCCAAATCGTTCCGGTCGATATCAAAGTGAAACGTGACATGGTTCCGTTCGAAGTGGACGAACACCCCACAGCGTCCACTATGGAGTCTTTGGGCAAACTGCGCACGGTGTTCAAAAAGGATGGCCGTGTCACTGCTGGGAACGCGTCGGGTATTAACGATGGTGCCGCAGCAATTGTTTTGGCGCGCGCCGATGCCGCCGAAAAGGCGGGTCTGAAACCCAAAGCACGTATTTTGGGGTATGCCCATGCGGGTGTCCGCCCGGAAGTTATGGGCATCGGCCCCGTACCAGCAGTTGAAAACCTGCTTGCTAAAACCGGCCTGTCGATTTCCGACTTTGACGTCATCGAGTCAAATGAAGCCTTCGCGGCACAGGCGTTGGCCGTGAATAAAGGGTTGGGTCTTGATGCGGCCAAGGTGAACCCCAACGGTGGCGCCATCGCACTTGGCCACCCCGTGGGCGCGACAGGGGCCATTATCACTGTCAAAGCACTTTATGAGCTCGAGCGCATTGGTGGGTCCAAAGCCTTGATCACAATGTGTATCGGCGGTGGTCAGGGCATCGCGATTGCGATCGAACGTATCTGAAATACCATGTGAGTTATTTAGGATGGCCCGGACAATGTTCCGGGCCATTTTTCGTTATCCATTAGCCCCTAGTCCAGCCAAACACTGACACGATCAGAGCGCCCCTGCGCGTCAACGATGGTGACTGTCGACGCCCCTTTTCCTATCTCGGAGAGCGTCATTTCGCGTTGGTGTACCTGCGTCGCGGCCAAGTGACCGTTGGTTAACACCGAATAGGGCAATTCACCGTTTTTCACTTTGATCGTCAGCCCCTTCGTCGTTGCCAGCAACCGGGCACCATCAGGTGGGAAGGCAAGCTTTGGGGCGTCAGCGGCGGCTTCAAACACGGCATTCCGCCCGCGAAACCGTTGAAGCGGCAAGGGAAGCGCAGCGGCATTCACCAAAAGAGTTTCGGGTGGCGGCGGACCAAACGGGTCGAGTTTTGGTTTAAGGTACTGGAACGCCTCAAACAGAACGGGCGCTGCAAGATCTCCACCAAAGGCCCCTGGAACAGGGGTGCCGTCGGGGCGTCCGATCCACACTGCGATAACGTGTTGACCATCATAGCCAACGGCCCAAGCATCGCGGTGCCCGTAACTTGTTCCGGTTTTAAAGGCCAGACCACGCTGCGACATGCCCGAAGGCAGGGAAATGCCAGACAGAATGTGACCCACCTGCCAGGATGCCGCGCGGCTTAGAACACGTGTGCCGGTTTTCTGTTCTACGTCGGCTTGCCACGTCAAATCGATTGCCATGCCTCCTCGTGCCTGCATTGCGTAAATCTGGGCCAATTCCTCTAGCGTCACACCAACGCCGCCAAGAACCATTGCAAGCCCCGCCTTGCCGGAAGGAAGTCTTGGTGCCGCGCCCGTTTTCTGCATTGCGGACATGATGCGCGCAGGGCCAATTTGATCGGCGAGCAGGACCACCGGGATATTGAGCGATTGCTGAAGCGCGTCGGCAACCCGAAGTTCGCCGCGAAACTGTCCATCAAAGTTCTGCGGCGCA
Organism: Shimia thalassica; assembly: GCF_001458215.1. GTDB lineage: Bacteria > Pseudomonadota > Alphaproteobacteria > Rhodobacterales > Rhodobacteraceae > Shimia > Shimia thalassica. The sequence continues at coordinate 126,493 of NZ_CYTW01000006.1, forward strand.
TAAGATCCAAACCGAACGGGACGGTCATCAATGATGGTTTCAGGGTGTATTAGACCCTGATCAATGCCAAGTGCGTAAACCAGCGGCTTGAGCGTGGACCCCGGCGACCGAACGGCTTGGGTCATGTCGACAAATCCTTCTCGGTGGTCATGGTTTGAATAGCCGCCCGATCCAACCGAGGCGAGGACCTCTCCGGTCTGGTGATCCGCAACCAGCATCGCAATCGACAGCCGCTCTTGTTTGCCGGTCAGCGTATTGGAGGCGAGCCGTTCCAGCGAAACCTGCAACCCTTTTTCCAGAGTCACATTGTGCCGCATTTTTTCGGGTGTATCGGCCAACGCGCGATCTGACAAATGTGCGGCCAGTTTCGGAAAGGGGCGCTTTCCTGCTGGAATAGTCTCTGTTTTTGCTGCGAGCGCAGTTTCAACTGTAAGGGTTTTCGAGGTCTCCAACCTTGTCAGAACCCGATCCCGCGCATCTTGCGCTGCTCGTAAATGCCGGTCAGGACGGCGTCTTTCCGGGCTTTGGGGAAGGGCAATCAGGAATGCGGCTTGTGCAGGTGTCAGTCGTGTTGGTTCTTTTCCATACCAGGACAACGTTGCGGCCCGCAGCCCTTCCAGATTTCCGCCGTAGGGCGCATGGGTTAGGTAGAGCGCCAGAATGCGGTCCTTTGATAAACGCCTTTCAAGCGCCCAAGCGAGCCGCATTTGACGAACCTTGCCTTTCCAACGGCCCGTGCCGCTGTTCTCCAAAAGGCGTGAAACCTGCATTGTTAGGGTCGATCCGCCAGACACGACATGGCCATGCCACGCCGATTGAAGGGTGGCCCGCGCTATCGCCAAAAGATCAACACCTGCATGCGCATAAAAGCGTTTGTCCTCGTATGCGATTAGCATATCCAAAAACAGTGGATCCACCTCGTCAGCGGTAACGCCCAGTCGCCAAATCCCGTTTTCGACGGTATAAGCCCGCAAAAGCTGGCCATTTCGGTCGAGAACTTCGACCGACGTTTCACTTAGCACCGCAGGAAGCTGTGTTTGGTCAACCCAGTCGTCAAAGGCATCGCGGGCCGCGGCAAAAGCCATCAGCACCACAACACACAAAAGGGGCCAAACGCGTTGTTTCACTGGGTCACCGAAACCCTGTTTTCAGACGTACGCGCGCGGTACTGGGGGCGATACATATCTTCGACGGTTGCGGCCGGCTGGTGGAACTCTCCCGGAGAGACCGCACGGACAATATAGGCCAGATCGAAAGACTGATCGGATCGCCAGTCAACCGCAGCAAGGAAACGATCAGACCGGAATTCGGCATTCTGCGTTTCAGCGAGCTTGAGCCAATCCATCTCGCGTATGTCGCCGCTTGCCAAAAGGTTGGGGTTATCAATTTCAAAACCCGCTGGAAGAGGATCATTCACCATAAGGCGAGCGCCGACCGATGAATTGGGTGTTACGCGCAACACCGTGACCATCCGGTCTCCGACCTTGACCGTCCGGGGATCGGTTGGATCACCAGACGTGGTGTAATAGAGCCGCTCTATCGAATAGCCATATCCGCCCTTTTCAACGGGATAGTTGGGCACTCCGATTGTGGTGAGCGTCAAATCCGTCGCCTTGGCACCTTCGTTGCGAATGAGAAAAGGTTCGTTGGTTAGCGCATCTTCATAAGCCTTGACCAATGCGCCGTCTGTTGATTGCCCGTTCACACTCAAATGCGAAGTGCCCGTATCCGTGATCAAGGCATGCGCGGCCATCAAGGACCAGACGGATTCTTGGGTCGAAAGAGTCCGGTTCGTTCGGGTGATCTGGTGACTGAGATCATCGCGATCAATCGTCTGGCTGCCCGCTTCTACCGCCAGTGTTAACACGCCAGCTGCATCACGCAGATTGGTGCCATAGTCAGCGCGCCAGAGCGGGCTTGCGGTATCTGTCTGGCGATTTGCAATTTTGTCCGCAGCTTTGCGGAACATGAAATCTGCACGGGTCTGATCGCCGTAAAACGCGAGGGCAGCCCCCAATTGTGCGGCGGCCAGCGGGGTCGCAAAGGCATCTGCCTTGACGTCAGCATAGTATCGCAAATCACCGATATTCGCTGCGCCCTCTCGTGCGAGAACCATCAACGCATAAGCAATATCTTCGCCGCCTGTGTCAAAGTCCGGCGCATAGTTCACATGATTGCGCAGGTTGTCCACACTCGAGCGGAAGGCCAAATGCGGAATTTCATATCCCTTGGATTTTGCACGGGACAGGAAATCGCTGACATAAGCATCAAGCCAGAAATCACCGTCGTCGGGATACCATAATCCAAAAGCACCATTGCTGGACTGACGGCTCAGAATAACCGAAACAGCTTCGTTGACGCGTTCTTGGACCTTGTCATGCTGGTCTTGGTCCAATGCCGCCGAAACAGTCTCGAAATAGAGCAATGGAAGGGCTTTTGAAGTCACTTGTTCCGTACATCCATAAGGATACCGATCCAGTGTTTGAAGCAGGCCGGGGGCATCAAATTTTGCCAAGGCACCGGACGAAATAACAGCCTGCCCCGTGCCGCGACGCAAATCTGCGAACAGGTTGTCATCCAGCGTGAAGGTGTCTCCGGCCGCTAGGGTCAAGCGTTGTGTGATGCTTATCGCGGGATCATTCGCACGAACCGGCAACAACAGTGTTTTGACCAATTGTTTGCCATCCGGAGTGGTGACCGCCACGCGAATTGTGTGATCGCCGGTATCATTGGCCACAACCGGTACTGAAACACGCGTGCTGCCGTTGGCCTGTAAGGTAATACCCGATGGAACCGAGCTTGCCTCAAGCGCAACACCGGATGCACTGACATCCAGTCCCATGCGCCCCGCCGGTCCTTCGGCATGTGTGATTTCAAGAAGCAGGCGGCTTGTATCTCCGGGGGCGAGGAACCTTGGCAGGCTTGCGGTGACAACGACGGGGTTTCGGACAAGCACATCCTTTTCAGCCTGCCCAACGGCGGTGTCACTCCAGGCGACAGCCATCAAACGCACCGTGCCGTTGAATTCGGGCAGATCGAAAGTGACCTGAGCGATTCCATTGGCGTCAACACGCACCGGTCCCTGAAAATATGAGACTAATTCTTCTGTTGGCGGTGGGGATTGGAACTGAGAGCCTCCGCCTGCGTCACCACCGGACCGAATGGCGCCCATGTTGCCGTTCAACCCGTCAATCAGACGCCCGTAGATGTCGCGGATTTCCATTCCCAGCCGTCGTTGCCCAAAGTAATGCTCGGAAGGATTGGGGCTTTGGAAACCGGTGAGGTTCAGAATGCCCACATCTACGGCAGCCAAAGTCACAAACGCAGTGTCACCTTCCGCGATGCCGGTCACATTGACCCCGACATTCAGGGGGGAGTTTGGCGCCATTTTTTGGGGCGCGTCCAAGGACACCGACAGCTGCTTTGCGCCCGGTGCGACCTTTGCATAGCTCAGCCCCAAGGCGCGGGCCGGATTTTTGCCCGCAGGAATGTCAGACGGACGCACGACCGAAACGGTCACATAGGCGCCTGCACCCCATTCATCAGTGACATCCAGTGGCACCAGATTTTCACCTTCCTGAACTTCGACGGCCTTCATCGCAATCAGACGGTTCGACATGACGGAAACCAGCGCTGTTCCGGCGAACCGTGGCACCAGCCGCAAGTTTGCGGTTTCGCCGCTTGCATAGCTTGGCTTGTCCAGTGAAACGTCGAGTGTGTCAGGCGTGTTTGTGGCGTCCCCAGGCGCATACCAACCAGCATAAAAATCTGTTGAGCTGCTGATGTATTCACCATCAAGGCGCTCGACGATTATTTCGTATTGACCCCATGCGACGGGGGCTTGGATGGTTTGTGGGGTTCCGTCCAGATTTGCCTCACCGCTGGCAACGCGGGTGCGATGGGTTGTGGGTTCCCACTTCCAGTTTCCATAGAGATTGTACCATTGGTACGTCGTTTCAACACGGTTCAAAGACCAGCGTACCTTCATCGGCTCGGGTTTCAGATCAGGTGAAAGCCCGACCAGTTGAAAGCCCGCATTTGTGCCTTCTTGAACAACCCCGTCGAACATCGGTTTGATCCCGATCATCGCCCCAAGAGATTCGACAGGATGAGACAAGCGGCGTTCAACGGGTCGCCCCGACCCCTCGAGGACGCGCGTGATGACGTCCGCCTGCAGGGGGCGGCCTTTTTGCTGTATCTCGGGCAGGCCGATATCAATCACAGCCTCGCCATCGGAATTGGTCTTTTCGCCTCCAAAAAACTCGGTCTGTGGGGAAAGCCGATCATCGTAACGGCCGAACACATACCCCTGGTAACCCTCAACCTCGGCGCGGGCGCGCAGGGTCAATTGGCCCTCAACATCCAGCCCGGCCCCCTGTGCCCCGAAAAGGTATCGTGCCTGCACGGTCATGGACGTAATGCCCGTTTCCGCTGGAATAGGGTCTTTTCCCAAGGACAAATCGAAATCGATCCGCTCTGGCAAGAAGTCTTCAACAAGCACTTTTTGGCTGGCGAGTGCGGGCGCATCCATATCTGATTTGAGTGTAAGCCTCCACGCGCCGCGTGGGACCGTTTGACCAACAGGCATCTGGAAAACGTGCCCACCCATCGCATCCGCGTTTGACAGGCTGCGACTGTATTCAACACCGTCTGGACGGCTGAGGATCGCGGTCAGCGGCAAGCCTTCCAATGCTTCGGCGGCATCGCCGCGCGTCAATGCGGTGGCGAAAATGGTTTCTCCAGCCCGATATGCCCCGCGATCTGTCGTCAGGAAGACATCAACCGGCGGCGCAGGAGGGCGGCCTTCGACGCCCCGGTCCGACAAATCAAATGCAGCATCGGTGAGAGATAAAAACGAGAAGTCATCCCCGTGTTCCAGTGTAACCAGTGCGGGGGCGGTTGCACCTGTGCCACGCGTCAAACCCGGGTCGAATTTGGCGTAACCTTGCGCGTCAGACATCGCGGTGCCCAAAACGCCGTTGGCGCGGGACAACAGTGTGATCTTCGTGTTTTCGCGTGCGACGGCATCCCCGAGGCCCCTCACGAACACATGCAGACCATCGACACCAGAAAGGGTCGTCACGCCCAGATCTGACAGGACAAACCACTGTGTAGCGCTTGTTTCATCGTAGGGGTCTGCACCGGGAAGATCGGCAGTCAAAGCATAGACGCCGGGTGGCATCCCTGAAATCACATCTCCGATGGGCAGCCTTGTTGTGACGTCATCGTTCAGATCGTTTCCAACTTGGGCGTCCCCCTCCCAGACGGTTTCAGCAACCTCGCGGCGGAAATTTCGAATTTGCCAATAAGACAGCGGCTCTCCGAAATAGCTGTCTTGAATGGAACGCAGGATGTTGCGGTCATTCACCCGATCAAGTTTGAGCGCCACTTGATCTGTGTTGACGGTTTCGATCGGAAGGCCCGCATCCGCGCTGCGCGGAAGAACATAGGCCCGACCGGGGAATTTTAGCGCGGGAGCGCGATCCCGAACATACATCGTCAGTTCAGTATCGCGCAGCAATACCTCTCCGCTCTCTGCAGGCAGACCTTTGCGGAATGTGACGGTGTAATATCCACCGTGTTCCACGCCGCCGATACAAATGGTATTGCCGGTTGCATCCACTGCAAGGCGTTGGTCCGGAAGACGCACATAGGTGTCATAATCGATGCCGGTTTTCACCAAAGGTTCATTGAATTCGGCGCAAATGCGTGGACTGGCCAAATCGCTTTCAACTTTGTGTTCGGAAATTCGAAACCCGTATTTTGCAATCGCTTTGTCCAATGCGGCCAGTACGTCCTGACGCGGCTGAATGCTCTCTGCCAACCGCAAGGCACCTAAAGAAGCGCGGCCTCTGCTGTCATCTTCAAGCAGCTGGGATATCACCAAAAGTGAGGATACCTTTGCCGGATCGGAAAGGGCGCGCAAATAGGCATTGATAGACGCAAGAAGCGCGCGCTCGTGGTATTTGGTGCGCTCGTTTTTCTGTAGAGTTTTAAGTTCTTGATTGAGACGCGCATATTCCAGCCACAGATCGCTTTTGTCCGTTTTCCCCACGGCGCCACCTGTCCAGCGCATCGCGTTCAACACATCGCCTTCTGCGCGCCGGTCCCGCGCGGCATCAAGCATGTCTTCAACGGCCCAAGGTCCGCCGGAATGCAGACGCCCGATCTTGATCGCTTGCTCGCGTGCTTTGGCAAGCTCGTATGAGAAAACAAAGTCCAGTTCCGAGGCGCGGCTGGCAGCTGCCGCCAATACTCGAGGGTCAGCAGTGTAAATTTCACCTGATATTGCGCCATCATAGGGTTGTTTTTCACTGATATCGCTTTTGGGGAAACATGAGTTTGAGCGGCTATTGAACGTAAAGGCTTTGCAGTCTTTGTCGTTCAAACAGGCCGAGCGACAGGCGGTAAACGTCGTGTCAAAAATATTGGTAAGATCAGAGCCGTAAAAATCTATGCCCTGACTCATGACTGCGCGGCGCTCTGGAACATGGCTTTCTTCTGCCAAAACGATTTGGGCAAGAAACACTGCCGACACCAAAGCCATAATCCAGCGCATTTTTTTCTCCATTCAGCTATGGCGGTATCGTGCCATGTGGATTGTCGCCAAGGCAACGATTCACTGAATTTTGGAAATTAAGCGGATTTTCATTTGCCGCATGGATCGTGCTGCAAAGATGTTTCCAATCAGGGAGAGACCATGACTCTCGCACGACAATTGTCCGAAGAACGCCGTGCACGCTTGGCCGCAGAGCGTCTGCTTGAATTGAAGCAGGCCGAATTGTTCGAAGCCAATCGCAAATTGGGCCGACATGCGGAAAAGCTCTCTAACGAAATTGTCGAAACCCGTGCCGAGGTTGAAAATGTCAGGGATGAAAACCTGCGGGTAAAATCCGACCTCCAAGTCGCGAATTATAAAACCGAGATCGCTGAGCGGCGGCTGTGGCACTCGATCGAAGCCATTCAGGATGGTTTCGCCTTCTTTGATGCTGACGGGCGCATGATCGCGGCCAATCCGTCCTACCTCGCTATTTTTGATGGGCTGGAAGAGGTGACGCCGGGGATTACATATGCCCGAATCCTTGATCTGATCATCGAAGAGGGGATTTTTCATATCGGGGAAGTGTCCGGCCAAAGCTGGAAGGCGTCTATGATGGACCGGTGGCAAAAACCGAAACCCGCCCCGATTGTCTGTCGTTTGTGGAATGGGGAATACATCAAGTTGATGGACCGGCGTGGGCATGGTGGCGACATCGTGAGCCTTGCGCATAACATCACTGACACCGTTCGCTACGAATCGAAGCTTCGAACCGAGCAGGAAAAAGCAGAAGCCGCAAATCGTGCCAAGTCAGCGTTTCTGGCCAACATGAGCCATGAAATCCGCACCCCCATGAATGGCGTTGTGGGGATGGCAGATTTGCTTCTGGACACCCCCATGAATGAAGAACAGCAATTGTTCGTCTCAACCATCAAAAATTCGGGTGAAGCGCTGTTGGTGATTATCAACGACGTTTTGGACTATTCCAAAATCGAGGCGGAAAAGCTGACGCTCTACCCCGAGACGTTTGATCTTGAGCGGTGCATTCATGATATTTTGACATTGCTACAACCCAGCGCGCGCGAGAAATCTGTCGATTTGCTTGTCGATTACGACCTGTTCCTGCCCACGTTGTTCGTTGGCGATCCAGGGCGAATCCGGCAGGTTCTTACCAATTTGATTGGGAACGCGGTCAAGTTTACCCATCAGGGGCATGTTCTTGTGCGCGTGGTGGGCGAAACCCGTGACGTCACAGGAACCTGCGAGGTGCATGTGACGGTGGAAGATACCGGAATTGGTATCCCAGAAGAATTGGTCAATCACATATTCGGAGAGTTCAATCAGGCAGACGCCGAACGTAATCGCAAGTTTGAGGGCACAGGATTGGGGCTGGCGATCACCGAAAGATTGCTCAAATTGATGGAAGGCGAGGTTTGGGTGGATTCGCGGGAAAGCGAAGGGTCAAGCTTTGGTTTCAAACTCGACTTGCCAGTAGACGAAGACCTAAGCATCAACCCGCCCTCGTTACCCGAACATGTCCAGAAGGTGCTGGTCGCGGACAAACAGCAGGTCAACCGAACCCTGCTGCAAAAACAGATGGAGCAAATGGGCGCGACGGTTACCCTTTGCAGCGATGCCAAAAAAGCGATGGAACTGGCGTGGGACGCGGATCTGATCATTTCCGACCATGGTTTGCCGCCTATGAACGGACAAGAGTTTGCTGCAGCGTTACGAGAAGCAGGGGTAACCGTTCCGTGTCTGATCCTGAGCACTAACCCCGACTTGGTTGAGGTGACCGGTGCGGACAGACCATTTGAAGGTGTGATCAAAAAACCGACTTCGCGCCGAGAGCTGTTTCGCAAAGTGGCTGAGGCGACAGGTGAAGAGGTCGCAACTCCAATGATCGCCCAAGCATCAGTGTCGACGGGTGGTTCGCGGAAAATGAAAATTCTCGCGGCAGAGGACAACAAGACAAACAGGCTATTGTTGCAAAAAATGCTGATGCCGCTCGACATTGACCTGCGGTTTGCCGGTAATGGCGAAGAAGCCCTTGAGGCCTTTCAGGACATGCAGCCGGACATGATCTTTATGGATATTTCCATGCCCGTCATGGATGGAAAAGAGGCTACCGGGCGCATTCGTGCGCTTGAAGCAGAGGCAAGCCATGTGCCGATCGTCGCCCTGACGGCGCATGCCATAGAAGGAGATGAGGCCGGGATTCTTGCTGCGGGGCTGGATCACTATTTGACCAAGCCGATTAGCAAGGCCGAGGTGTTCGAGATGATCGCGGACCTAACTCCGGAGAATGTGATTTCCCCATTCCGGAAAGAGTTGCACCCGACCGGAACCTAGCCCGCTTTGGTGTCCGGATAGTCCCGCACAAACACCATACGATCCCCTTCGGACAGATCGGGTTGATAGGCATAGCCACCAAGGTCAAAGTCTTTCAGGGATTCTGGATCATTCAGGCGGTTGTGGATGATAAAACGCGCCATCGAACCGCGCGCCTTTTTCGCAAAGAAGCTTACAATTTTGGGGGTTCCGCCTTTATCTTCCATAAAGACAGGGGTGATGACGCGCAGTTTTAGAGCTTTGGGATCAACGGCACCAAAGTATTCCTGACTGGCACAATTCACCAACACGTCTGTGCTCACCTCTTCTGCCTGTGTGTTCAGGGCCTTGGAAATCGAGTCGCGCCAAAATTCATAAAGGTTTTTGCCACGGCGCGTTTTCAGACGGCTGCCCATTTCCAAACGGTAAGGCTGGATCGCATCAAGGGGTCGCAAAAGGCCATAAAGACCAGATAGGATTCTCAGATGATCTTGGGCCCACATCATTTCATCGGGTTCAAGTGTCGCGGCCTCAAGGCCGATATAGGTATCCCCCGCAAACGCATGCACGGCGGGGCGCGTCGCAAAGGCATCCGGCTCTGTTTCGAAGGCTTTGAATCGATCCCGGTTCAACTTGGCAAGATCAGGACTCAACGCCATCAGGGACTGAAGGTCGCGCAGGGTCAAATTCCGCGCTGTTTTCACAAGTTTGACCGCCTCGTCCTGAAAATCAGGCGCCGTCGTCTGGCCTTCGACAGGGTCCCAGTTCAAACGTTTGGCAGGGGAAACAACTACGAGCATTGAGGCAGTCCTTTTGCGGTTTGTCCTAGACTTAGCCCGCCTCTCGCAGGACGTCCAGAAAGGCATCTGCGAAACGTTCGGCGCGCTTGTCACCCAGCAATCTATTGAGGGCGTCTTTGTCCTGTGGGCGCATATTTGCGACCTTCGCCAAAAGAGAGGCGGAGCAGCTGAGCGGTTTATCGATGCCAGCCGGACCGCGCGCCAGATTGGCCTGAACAGCAAGCAGTTCGTCATAAAGGGAACCGGCATTCCGCCCTGCAAGCTTTCGCCGTGTGGGATGCATCTGCTCTGCTTCGGAATTGATGACGTTTAGAAATTCCTCACCATAACTTGCCAGCTTTTTGGCACCGATTCCGGCAACTCCGGCCATGTCGTCCAGAGAACAGGGGCGTTTTTCCGCCATTTCGATCAGCGTTCGATCATTGAAAATGATATAAGCAGGTACTTTTGCAGCTTCTGCAAGCGCGCGGCGCTTGGCCTTGAGCGCGCTCAGAAGAGGCGCATCTTCTTCGCTGACAAGTGCTTTTGCAGCAGGGCGCCGATCTGCCTTGCTGATCGTGTCCTGTCTCAGATCTATGGAAGCTTCGCCCTTGAGCAGAGGGAGCGCGTCGTCGGTCATGCGCAGGCCGCCGTGGCGTTCCGGGTCTGGCCGCAAAAGATCGCGCCCCATCATCTGACGGAAAATGACCTGCCATTGGCGTTTGTTGTATTCACGACCGACACCAAAGGTCGGCAGGCTGGTATGTCCGCGCTCTTTCACTTTTTCCGTTTCGTTGCCCAGCAGCACATCAATCAGATGTCCTGATCCGAACCATTCGCCAGTGCGCAGAGCAGCAGACAGGGCTTTGCGAACGGCGATCGTGCCGTCAAAGATCTCAGCGGGCCGATCACACAAATCGCAATTGCCACAAGAGATCTCTGTCTCGCCAAAATAGTTCAGCAAAGACTGTCGACGGCATTTCAGGGCTTCTGCAAGCCCCAAGAGGGCATTGAGGCGTGCGTGATCTGCCACGCGGCGTTCGGGCGGGGCGAGGCCTTCGTCGATCTGTGATCGCCGCAAACGGATGTCGTCTGGCCCGAACAACGTCAGGGTTTCGGCAGGGGCGCCATCCCGTCCGGCGCGCCCAATCTCTTGATAATAGGCCTCGATGGATTTTGGCAGATCGGCGTGCGCAACCCATCGGATATCCGGTTTGTCGATCCCCATGCCAAAGGCAACCGTGGCAACAACAATCATCCCGTCTTCGCGTTGAAACCGCGTTTCGGCATTGCGGCGGTCCGCAGGATCCATCCCACCGTGATAGTGCATCGAAAGATGACCCGCGTCTCGCAGGGCAGCGGCAAGGCTTTCTGTTTTTGCACGGGTGCCGCAATAAACGATGCCGGATTGCCCTTTGCGTGCGGCTGCAAAATCCAGAATCTGTCGACGCGGGCCGTCCTTGGCCGCAAAGGCAAGGTGGATGTTGGGACGATCAAAGCCACGCAAGAATGTGCTTGGGGCTTCCCCATCGAACAGTCGCTGAACGATCTCGTCGCGCGTTTCGGCGTCTGCGGTTGCGGTGAAGGCGGCCAGCGGGACGTTCAACGCGCGTCTCAAATCTCCGATACGAAGGTAATCCGGCCGAAAGTCATGTCCCCATTGGCTCACACAGTGGGCTTCATCGACGGCAATCAGGCTAACACCGATCCGGCGCAGCATGCCGAGAGCCGCGCCAGAACCAAGTCGTTCAGGCGCCATGTAGAGAAGTTTGAGGCGACCTTCATCAAGTGCATCCCAAACCGCGGCGGTTTCCTCATCAGTATTGCCCGAGGTCAGTGCACCGGCCTCGACGCCGGCCTCGCGCAGGGCGCGGACCTGATCGCGCATCAGTGCAATCAGAGGGGAAATAACGACGGTTACGCCTTCGCGTGCCAACGCAGGCAGCTGGAAACACAAGGATTTGCCCCCACCGGTGGGCATGATCGCAAGAACGTTTTCCCCGTGCACCACGGCATCTACGATCTCTTCCTGCCCGGGGCGGAAAGAGTCGAACCCAAAGACGTCACGCAGGTACGTGGCAGCGGCGCACATGAAGAATTCCGTTATTATTGGTTGATCTGCTCGTTGGCGCAGACTTTCCCATAACCGGATTCGGTGAACAAGCCCCGAAGGGCGCTAGAACAGCAATGTCGGAAGAATGTAGTCGCGCAGGCTGATGATAATGACGAATGCAACCAGCGGAGCAAGATCAAGCGGACGGGTGTCCGGCAGGAAATTGCGGATCGGGGTGTAAATCGGTTCCAGCAGACGGTTCAGACCGTACCAGATTTGCGCCACGAATTGTTGACCGAGGTTCAAGACCTGAAAGCTGATCAGCCAGCTCATGATGATGTGAATCAGCATGATAAAGAATGCGATATCCAGAATGAGCCGCAGCGGTCCGTAAATTGCCATCATGAGCCTGTGTCTCCGTCGTTTCTGCCAGACAGTTAAGCATCGCATCAACAAAGAGCAAGACCGCTGCGTGGTTACGGTTGACGTTCTGGTAAAGCGGGCAGAGAAGAAGCCCGAAAAATGGAGGCACGCCCATGTATCCCGTCGTTCGGATGCTCAAGGAAATGGTCAAAAACCGAAACGCAGATCCTCTGCCGTTAACAGGGACACATGTGTCGCAGCACATTTGCTGGCCGTGGGATATCGACATCTGGATGGAGCTTAACAACGGGCGTACTTTGACGTTACTCGATCTTGGGCGGATTCCGTTGGCGATGCGCATCGGATTGATCAAAGTCATGCGCCGCGAGCGTTGGAGCATGACAATGGCGGGCGTGACCGTGCGGTATCGTCGTCGCATTCGGACGTTTGAAAGGTTCGAAATCCACAGCCGCGCCATTTGCTGGGATGACAAATTTATCTATTTGGAACAGTCCAGTTGGAAAAGAGATGGCGAATGTGCCAATCACGCCCTGTATCGCGCGGCCCTCACGGATCGAAACGGCATTGTGCCCCCCGCGCGTATTGCAGAGGCCATGGGAGTTGAGGCAACCAGCCCCGAAATACCCGAATTTGCCAAGGCATGGATCGCCGCCGAGGCCCTGCGCCCCTGGCCGCCAATGCAGGATTAACTTGCCCGATTCAGCCCTTCCTGTCTAAGTGGTTAAAACGCATCGGGGGGCAGGATGGCCGAAATTTCAAAGCGCAAACGCATTTGGGGGTGGTGGTTCTTTGATTGGGCCAGCCAGCCGTACCACACTCTTTTGGTGACATTTATCTTCGGGCCGTTCTTTGCGGTGGTCGCGACAGACTATTTCCTGAGCACGGGGCTGGACAAAGAGTCTGCCAAAGCAAGTGCTCAAACCCTTTGGGCATGGAACATGGGGGCCGCTGGTCTGATCATCGGGATTGGCGCCCCTATCATGGGCGCTTTGGCGGATACCAGAGGACGAAGACGGCCTTGGATTATGGGCTTTTCCATATGTACGTGGTCGGCGCCTTTATGCTTTGGTTCATCGCTTTGGACGGGTCCAATCTGTATTGGATGCTGCTGTCCTTTTCGCTGGGTTTCATCGGCGCGGAATACGCGTTGATCTTCATTAATTCGCAGCTTCCCGAACTTGGAACCGAAGAAGAAGTTGGCGAGATTTCCGGATCCGGTTTTGCGTTTGGGTATTTTGGCGGGCTTTTGTCGCTGATTATTGTTCTTGTATTCTTTGCAGAAATGGGTGGCGGTAAAACAATCATTGGTTTGCCGCCAGCGTTTGGCCTGCTTGACGGTGAGCAAATGGAAGGCACCCGCGCCACAGGCCCGATTACGGCGCTTTGGTATGCGGTGTTCATCATTCCGTATTTCCGGTGGGTTCACGAACCTTTGGTGGAAAAGGCGCGGGGCACAGTCTCGGAAGCGCTTCAAACGCTCAAACATACAATTGTGAAACTCAAGGACCGAAGCAGCCTTCTGTATTTCCTGATTTCCTCGATGTTGTATCGGGATGCGTTGAATGGGCTTTATGCTTTTGGCGGGATTTATGCACACCTTGTGCTGGATTGGACGGTTCCACAGATCGGTATCTTTGGCATAATCGGCGCTGCAAGTTCTGTTTTCTTTAGCTGGATTGGCGGAAAGCTGGACAAACGGTATGGGCCCAAACCCGTCATTATCGGCGCAATTTGGGTGTTGATCGGGGTGGCGTTCGTGATCATCAACATGTCGCGCGAGTCTCTGTTTGGGATGCCTTTGGCCGAAGGATCAAACCTGCCTGACATCATTATGATGATCAGCGGAGCGTTGTTCGGTGGCATGGGGGGCATCCTGCAAGCGGCAAGCCGGACATTGATGGTGCGTCATACAGACCCCGCCACGCCAACCGAAAGCTTTGGCCTTTATGGTCTTTCGGGACGCGCAACCGCGTTTATCGCCCCAATTCTCATCGGTATCGCGACAACACTGACAGGATCGGCAAGACTTGGCGTATCGCCGGTTATCCTTCTTTTCCTGTTGGGTCTGATCCTGCTACGCTGGGTCAACGCTAAGGGAGACAAAGAAACATGGGCCGACGCTTCCTCCTAGTACTTGCTGTGCTGGCGGTCTCTGCCTGCCAGACCAAGACAACAGAGACTGTGACCGTCTCGACCAAGCAACAAATCCCTGCGTCGATGCAGGGGGTCGAGGCGCGCCAGCTGTTCGGCGCAAAAAAGGGTGGATCGGGTCAATCCGCCGAACCCTTTGGAGGGTATTCAAAAGGATGTGTTGCCGGTGCCGTTCAATTGCCTGAAACCGGCCCGACTTGGCAGGCCATGCGTTTGTCCCGGAACCGGAATTGGGGATACCCTGAAACGATCGATTATATCCGGGACCTGTCTGCCAAAGCGGCAAAGCAACCGGGTTGGAACGGTCTTTATATCGGCGATATCAGCCAGCCGCGCGGTGGCCCGATGTTGTCCGGACACCGCAGCCACCAGATTGGTATGGATATCGATATCTGGATGCGTCCGACGGATCGCTTGAACCTCAGCGTTTCGGAACGGGAAAGCATTTCTTCTATTTCCATGCGGCGCTCCAACGGCGCCTACGTCAATAGCAGCTGGACACCTGCGCATCATGAAATTCTGAAGGCAGCCGCGAAAGACCCGCGTGTTGCGCGTATCTTTGTCTTCCCCGGAGCAAAGGTCCAAATGTGCAACGATGAAAAGGGGGATCGAGCATGGCTTCGCAAGATCCGCCCATGGTGGGGGCACCACTATCATTTCCACGTTCGTCTGAACTGTCCCAAAGGCGCTAAAGGCTGTGTCGACCAAAGCCCGCCACCTGCAGGGGACGGGTGCAAGGACGCCGAACAATGGGTGCAAAACATTTTGTTCCCGCCGCCACCCGATCCGAATGCGCCAAAGCCTAAACCCCGTAGAGAACTTCAAATGGCGGATTTGCCCGGCCAATGCGTAAACGTTTTGCAATCGCCTTAATCGCTGCCCTGAGTGTCGGGGTTGGTTGGCAAACAGTGCGCGCGGGGCTCCAAGGCCGCGCGCAGCTTGTTTCCGTGACCAAATGGCAAGAAGCGCAAGGCTGGTTTGGCGGTTTTTCGGGGTTGGAAATCTCGGAAGATGGCACGGAATTCATCGCGCTTTCAGATCGCAGCCATTTTGCAAAAGGGACGTTTCGTCGGGAAGACGGCGAAATCGTTGGCGTCGTTTTGCAAAACCACAAGCGGCTGCTTGACAGTCAGGGTAATGCGCCATCTTCAAAGCTTAAGGACTCTGAAGGTTTGGCCCATCTCGACGGCGGGCCCTATTTTGTGTCGTTCGAAGGCCGTCATCGTGTCGAGTCCTATGCTGCGCTTGGGCAAAGGGCGCATATCCTTCCTAAAAGCGTTTTCTTTGAGAATTTCCGTTTGAACGGGTCGCTTGAAGCGTTGGCGATAGACGAAAGGGGTATCCTGTTTGCATTGTCGGAAGAGCCGATAGGAGCAGAAAATCAGGCGCAAGTTTTGGTGTTTCGCAATGGAAAATGGGACGTTCCATTTTCGATCCCGCGCAGTGAAGGGTTTAAACCGGTTGGCGCGGATTTTGGTCCGGACGGGCGGTTCTATCTTTTGGAGCGCGGTTTCAACGGTTTGGGGTTTCGGTCTCGCGTCCGGCGCTTCGGCTATGAAAATGGGCGGTTTTCGCGCGAGGTCGAGCTTTTGCGGACGATCACCGGAGAGCACGACAACCTCGAGGGATTGGCGGTCTGGCAAGACGAAGAGGGGGCGATCCGTTTGACGATGATATCGGACGACAATTTCAGGTTTATCCAGCGTACGGAGATCGTTGAATACGTCGTCTCCAAAACCCCTTGATTTGTTGATCAAGCCTCTATAGACACCGCCCGTCCCGCGACGGTGCGGGGCCAAGTCGCCGCTACCTTGTCAAAACGGGCTATATGACATGAAAAAAATCCACCTTCCTGGCATTCTTGCCATGGCTGCAATCGTTGTGGCCTCGAATATCCTTGTGCAATTCCTTTTCGGCCAATGGCTGACCTGGGGTGCCTTTACCTATCCTCTCGCGTTTCTCGTCACGGATGTGATGAACCGCGTTTACGGCGTGTCTGCTGCGCGCCGTGTTGTTTTTGTCGGCTTCATTGTGGGCGTAATTTGTTCCCTGATCGGAACGCAGATTATGCTCCAGGGAGATGGTTACACCTATCCTGCTGTGACCTTGCGCATCGCGTTGGGCTCGGGGCTTGGCTTCCTAACCGCACAGCTTCTTGATGTGGGGATTTTTGATCGCCTGCGCCAAGGTGCATGGTGGCGTGCGCCTTTGGCGTCAACCTTGGTGGGATCATCGGTTGATACCGTGATTTTCTTTACCTTGGCGTTTTCCGGTGCGTTTACCTTCCTCGAACCTGGCAACGACGTAAGCTGGGCAGGTGAGATGTTGCCTTTGCTTGGCGCAGGTCCTGTGGTGCCTCTTTGGGTTAGCCTTGGGGTCGCGGACTGGATGGTCAAACTCTCGCTTGCATTGCTTGCTCTTGTGCCATTCCGCATCATCGTGGGGTATTTGGTGCCGCGCACCACATGATTTTGTTTGACATCTCCACAGGCTGTGGCAACCTGATGGTGCGAAACAGCTTGAAAGGAGGTGCCCATTGTCTAGAGAAGCTATGGAGAGAGGTGTCGGAACAGTTCGGAGGGAGACCCGCTGAGGCAGCCCTCGGCAGATACGAAAACCGAATTGGTGCACGCCTAACCGGCGCACCTCCTACGATCTCGAAGGGCTGTTCCTGCTAGGAACGGCCCTTTTCATTTTGTAGATGTCAGAGATGAACCCAATGCCCTAAACTGCAATGGCAGCATCGAAACAAAAGCGTCTTTCTTGGCGACATGCTGCACATTGGAAAACGAAAGGCGGGGCTGTGCTCGTTATCAACGAAGACATCACGATTCAGGACTGGGAACTCACAGAGCAGTTCATAAGGGCGTCGGGTCCCGGTGGGCAGAACGTCAACAAGGTGGCGTCCGCCGTGGAATTGCGTTTCGAAGCCGAGCGGTCACCTTCGGTCACGGCCCCCGTTAAAACGCGTCTGAAACGGTTGGCTGGCCGGCGCTGGACAAAAGACGGGGCCATCGTGATCCAGTGTGACGAAACCCGCAGTCAGGCCCGCAATCGCGAATTGGCCCAAGAACGTCTGGCCGAGCTGATCCGCAAAGCGCTTGTTGCGCCGAAACGCCGGATCAAGACAAAGCCAACATACGGGTCAAAACAGCGTCGTTTGAAAGCAAAAAAAGTACGCGGCGAAGTGAAAACCATGCGCGGAAGAGTAAGCGGGGACGACCTATAGCCTTGCTCTATTTGCAAAAAGCGGGTCAGAGTAAACGACTATAACAATAACAGCTCTTTCTGGGAGACGGCGAAGCTTATGCCAAAACGCTTTGTGTTCCTGTTGTTGCCGAACTATTCGGCGATGGCTTTTTCTATGACAATGGAAACATTGCGACTTGCGAACCGCATGAGTGATGGCACACCTTTTTCTTGCTTGGTTTGTGCCGAGGGTGGAGTCGCCGTACGGGACTCCCTAGGCTCGGAATTCCCGATCGACAACGGATTGGATGAATTCGGGCGAGACGATGTAATCGTTGTTTGTTCTGGCGCTGATGTCCGTGAAAATTGTTCACCAGGTGTTTTGCAATGGCTGCGCCGTTGTGCCCGCCAAGGCAGCGAAATTGCCGGTCTTTATACCGGTGCATGGGTGATGGCCGAGGCGGGATTGTTAAACGGATACTCTGCGACAATTCACTGGGAAAACAGATCGAGCTTTGCCGAAAAATTCCCCGATGTAGATCTGTCAGATTATACCTATGTCGTGCGGGACAAGCGATATTCGACCGCTGGAGGGACCTCGGCGATTGATCTGGCTTTGCATCTTGTTGCAGAGGCTGAGGGGCAGGAATTGGCGAACCTTGTCGCTGATCAGTTGATGTATACTAACATCCGCGTACTGCAACATTCCGCGCGTGTTCAGGTGGCCGAACGTATCGGTATGCGACACCCCAAGTTGTCCGAGATTTTGGCCTTGATGGAAACCAATCTGGAAGAACCGTTGCGGCCAGGTGACCTTGCCAAAACTGTCAATATTTCCACGCGCCAGCTTGAGCGTTTGTTCCGGCGCTATCTCAGCGCGACGCCCAAGAAATACTATATGGACATGCGTTTGCAGCGCGCCCAGCACTTGTTGTTGCAAACCAATATGTCTGTGACGGAGGTTTCTGTCGCCTGCGGGTTTAACTCTTCATCTCATTTCTCGCGGTTGTTCCGGCAACGATACGGGATGTCACCCCATCGCTTGCGTGGCGAGAAGGGCAGCAGCAACTGATCGGGGGTTGTTTCCCCTGACGTCTGTGGCATCAAAGGCCTGCGATTGTGAGGGAGCTTGAGATGACAACCGTGCTGGACCGACGTGCGCGCCTTTTGGGTCCGCAAATGACCACGTTTTACCGAGAGCCCGTACATGTGGCCCGCGGTGAAGGGGCCTTTTTGTGGGACACTGACGGCCGGAAATATCTGGATTGCTACAATAACGTCCCCCATGTGGGCCACTGCCATCCACGCGTGGTCGACGCGATCTGTCAGCAGGCTGCGACACTCAACACCCACACGAGATATGTGCACGACATGATTCTGGACTACGGCGATGCTTTGACGGCAAAGTTTGGTTCGGACCTCGAAAGCATGGTGATGGTGTGTTCCGGTTCAGAAGCGAATGATGTGGCGCTCAGAATGGCACAGGCGATGACCGGAAAAACCGGCATTATCGGAACTGACAATACCTATCACGGCAACACGACGGCGGTCTCGCAATTGAATTCGTCCAAGGTTCCTGTGGGCGGGTATCAGGACCACGTTCGCCAAGTGCCTGCACCGGATAACCTTGAACCCGTGGGCGGCACGCGTGAGGGGCAGGCCGAAGCGTTTGCAAAAGGGGTCGAACAGGCCGTTGCAGAACTGGAAGCAAACGGGCACGGTGTTTCGGCCTTGATCGTATGCCCCTATTTCGCAAACGAAGGCTTCCCGACGCTTGAGGCCGGTTTTTTGCATCGCGCAATTGATGTCGTTCGCAAAGCAGGTGGTCTGATCATCGCCGACGAGGTCCAGCCGGGATTCGGGCGCATCGGCACCCATTGGTGGGGGCACGAAAAACTGGGTTTTACGCCTGACATCGTGACTTTGGGCAAGCCGATGGGCAATGGCCACCCCGTCGCAGCCGTTGTCACAAGGCAGGATGTTCTGGCCTGTTTCCAAGACGCTTTTAAGTATTTCAACACTTTCGGAGGCAACCCGGTCAGCGCCGCTGCTGCGATGGCCGTGTTGTCCGTGATAGAAGACGAAAACCTTGTGGAAAACGCGCGCGACACGGGCGCCTATGCTGTTGGCCTTCTAGAGGAATTGGCGAAACGTCATGACGTGATTGCAGACGTGCGCGGGTCTGGTCTGTTTTTTGGCGCCGAATTGTGGCGCGACGGAAAACCTGCGACAGATGTTTGTTCAGCTATGGTCGACGAAATGCGGGACCGTGGTGTTCTGCTGCATTCGGTTGGCAGATACTCGAACACCCTGAAGGTGCGCCCCCCGTGTGTGTTCAATCGCGAAAACGCAGATCAACTTGCTGAAGTGATGGACGAGGCATTGGGGGCAGTGACATGAACGACAGCGAAGCCCGCGCATTTGCCGTTGCAGCGATGCAGCACTGGGGCGTGTCCGATACCCCGCGCCTGATCAAGAATCGTGAAAACGCGGTGTTCGAAACCCGCGCTCCGAATGGCGGAAAAGCAGCATTGCGGCTGCATCGGCCCGGATATCAGAGTGACGATTCTATCCGCTCTGAACTGTGGTGGGCCGAAGCGCTTGTCGGCGAAGGGATGGATGTACCTGTCCCGTTTCGCACGCTGAACGGTGATGTTTTGGCACAGGTTACCAAAGCTGGTCGCATGGCGTCGCTGGTGAGCTGGTCCGAAGGAGAGCCGATGGGGGACGGTGATGTGCCATTGCGGGGCACAAGTGCCGAGCAACAGGCGTTGCACAAGGCTCTTGGGCAAGAGCTCGCCAGATTGCATACAGCAAGCGATGCCGCAGATTTACCCAATGACTTTACGCGTCCCACTTTGAATCTGGATGCACTTTTGGGTCCTGATCCGGCTTGGGGGCGGTTCTGGGAAAACCCGGCGCTGTCTTCGTCCGAGGTTTCGTTGCTGCAAGATGCCAGACTGTGTTTGAAGGGCGTGGTCGCCAAACATGCCGACGATAACGGTGACTTTGGTCTGATCCACGCAGACGCATTGCGGGAAAACGTCATGGTTGACCAAAGCAGGGTCAAACTCATTGATTTTGACGACGGTGTCTTCGGGTTCCGGATGTACGAACTGGGCGTGGCGATGTCGCAAAACTGGGACCAGCCGAACAAAGCGGAACTAGGGAGGGCCCTGCTTGAAGGGTATGCGAGTGTACGTGACCTGCCAGAGGCGGCGGACACCTTGCTGGAAGCCTTCACTGTCTTACGCGGGCTGGCCAGCTGTGGCTGGGTCATCGGGCGATATGATGATGACCACCCCGCAACACGTGCTTATGCGGCGCGTGCGGTCGAAATGGTCCGGGGCTGGTTGGGCAACAGGCCCTAGACAATCACATCCATCCTGCTTTGTTCGCCGACGCCGAACACACGTTTGTAACGCTCGATCTCGTCCGCAGGACCCATGGCCTTGTTGGGATTGTCTGACAATTTCACCGTGGGGTTCCCATCGGCCTTGATCGCTTTGCAAACCAGTGAAAACGGAAGAAGACCGTCGTCAGGCGTGAGGCCGCGGAAATCGTTGGTCAAAAGTGTACCCCAGCCAAAAGACACCTTGGCGCGCCCCGCAAACTGTGTGCGCAGTTCGACAATTTTTTCCACATCCAGACCATCCGAGAAAATGATCAGCTTCTCGCGCGGGTCTTCGCCGCGGTCTTTCCACCACTTGATCGCGATTTCGGCACCTGTTGCGGGATCACCCGAGTCGATCCTGATACCTGTCCAGCCGGCCAACCAGTCAGGTGCGCGTTTGAGGAACCCTTCTGTGCCATAGGTGTCTGGCAACAGGATACGAAGATTGCCGTCGTGTTCTTCATGCCAGTCCGCCAAAACCTGATAAGGCGCTTGCGCCAGTTCTTCGTCGGTTTTTGCCAGCGCAGAATAGACCATGGGAAGTTCATGGGCATTGGTGCCGATCGCCTCGATATCGCGTTTCATCGCGATCAGACAATTTGATGTCCCAATGAACTTGTCCCCAAGGCCTTCGATCATAGCTTGGACACAGCGATCCTGCCAAAGATAGGAATGGCGACGACGCGTGCCAAAATCTGCAATCCGCAAATCGGGCACGTCACGCAGGCGTTCGATCTTTTCCCAAAGCTTGGTCATGGCGCGAGCATAAAGCACCTGAAGCTCGAATTTGCGCATGTCGTGCAGGACAGCCCGACCACGTAATTCCATCAACACGGCAAGCGCGGGGATTTCCCACAGCATGACCTCGTGCCATTTCCCCTCGAAAGTCAGTTCATACTGACCGTCTCGCTTTTCAAGGTGATAGTCGGGCAGGCGCAGATTCTCGAACCATTCCATAAAGTCGGGGCGGAACATCTGGCGTTTGCCATAAAAGGTGTTCCCGCGCAGAAATGTGCTCTCGCCACGGGTCAACGACAACGACCGGATATGATCCAGCTGTTCGCGCAGTTCGCCTTCGTCGATCAGGTCCGCAAGCCGAATGTCTTTTGAGCGGTTGATCAGACTGAAAGTAACCGTCGCGTCGGGCTTGTTGCGAAAGACCGACTGACACATCAGCAGTTTATAAAAGTCGTTGTCGATCAAAGAGCGGACGATCGGGTCGATCTTCCACTTATGATTCCAGACGCGGTTGGCAATATCGACCATATAATGGGCCTCATAACGCGGTTTTTGAGTTGATAGCCGGTATATCGCTATTGGGTCTAGTCGATATCTTTAGTTCGCCCCTAACCTTTAAGGACAACACCAGCGTTTTTCATGCCGTCAAGCGCGGCTTCGAGCGAGCCATCCAGATCAATCGCCCGGCAAAGACCAAGGTCAACCGTAATAGGAAACCCGAGTTTCGCGGCATCCTGTGCAGAGAAGTTGACACAGAAATCCGTGGCCAGCCCAACCAAAGTCAGATCGGTGATGCCACGCGTTCTGAGATACCCTTCCAGACCTGTTGGCGTGGTCTGGTCGTTCTCGAAGAAAGCGGAATAGCTGTCGATGGCAGGGTTAAATCCTTTGCGGATGATCATGTCTGCGCGTGCGGTGTCCAGAACCTCGTGGAATTCGGCACCAGTGCCGCCTTGCACACAATGGTCTGGCCATAGAACTTGAGGTCCATAAGGCATGGTCACGAGCTCATAAGGGGCCTTGTCCTTGTGGGATGTCGCAAAAGAGCTGTGGCCGGAAGGATGCCAATCCTGGGTCAGGATGACGGTATCAAAGTCAGCCATACGTTCATTGATTCCGGATACGATTGCATCGCCCTGCGGAACGGCCAGCGCACCGCCGGGACAAAAGTCATTTTGAACGTCGATAACGATAAGAGCGTTTGTCATGCCGGTCTCCTGTAGCCTTGTTTCTGAATAACAGGCTTGGTCATGAGAAACAGGGGTTTTTGACCGTGGCGCGCCTCAAGTTGCGTGGCATCGCTGTAAATGTGCCCGAACGGGCGTGCCAAGTTCGTTTTCTGTATTGCGGGTGGAAACGGGGAAACTGAGCCTGCCAAAGAAAAAGGGGCGGCCCAAAAGAAAAAGCCCGCCAGAAGCGATCTGGCGGGCTTTCATAATGATATCTTATCGGGTTAGCCGTCGAACTTTTTGCCCTTGATCGGCGCCCAAAGCTTTTTGTTGGTCAGATACAGAAGCGAAGCCAACAGGGTCAGCATCAGAACACTGACAAAACCGGCTTTTTGACGTGCCATCATCTTTGGCTCAGCTGCCCACATCAGGAAGGCCGCTGTGTCTTCTGCTTCGTGGTGCAAGTCGTTCGAGTGACCGTCAGCGAATTCTACGTCTTCACCATAGAGCGGTGGAGCCATTGCAATCCAGCCACCCGGGAAGGCGGTGTTTGCATAGAATGTCGTGCCAGCTTCTTCTTTTTCCTCACCGGTGTAACCGGTCAGGATCGAGACGATATACTCTGGACCACCCATGCCTTTGAACAGCTGGTTCAGACCAGTGCCTTCGGGACCGTGAAAGCCTGCACGTGCCTTTGCCATGAGAGACAGGTCAGGTGCGTTGGGATCTCCACCTTCTGGGAAGAAATCCGCTGGGGTCCGTGGGCGATCTTCGTCCTTTTCGACATCATAGATGTCAAACTGTGCTGCATAGGCACGAACTTGATCTTCTGGCAGAGCCGGGCCGCCGTCATCCGCCAGTGTCCGCAGCGGTACATAACGCATACCGTGGCAGGCAGAACAGACTTCGGTATAGACCTGAAGGCCGCGTTGAAGCTGCATCTGGTCAAATTTGCCAAACGGACCTTCGAACGAGAAGTCCACATCATGGATGTGGCTCTCGCCGCCGGCTGCGATAGCGCCACCTGCCGACAAGGACAGGGCGGCGATTGCAGCGATGCTAAGTTTCTTAAGCATTATCCTGTTTCCTTCTTATTCAGCAGGTTTGCCGTAGTGGGCTTCGAAATCTTCCTCGATCGTGGCCGGCGGAGTTGTCGGCTTTTCGATCACACCCAGAATAGGCAGGATCACGAGGAAGTAGGCAAACCAGTACGCAGAAGCGATCAACGAGATGGTCGAGTAGGGAGGCTCGGCAGGCATAGCACCACACCACATCAGGACGACGAAGTCGAGGATCAGTAGGCGGAACCACCATTTGAACATCGGACGGTAACGACCCGAACGAACACGCGAAGTATCCAGCCATGGAACGATAGCCATAACAGCGATCGCGCCGAACATCGCCAGAACACCAAAGAACTTGGCGTCGATGATGCCACCGGTGATCCAGCTTGCGAACATCACAACCCAAACGTCAGCGGTGAAGGCACGCAGGATCGCGTAGAAGGGCAGGAAGTACCATTCTGGAACGATGTGTGCAGGCGTCGCCAGAGCGTTCGCTTCGATATAGTTGTCCGGGTGACCAAAGTAGTTGGGCATAAAGCCGACAACCGCAAAGAAGAGAACCAGAACAATCGCCAGACCAACAAGGTCTTTGATCACGAAGTAAGGCCAGAACGGCAGGGTGTCTTTTTTGACTTCTTCTTTCGACCCGCGACGTACTTCAACACCGGTTGGGTTGTTGTTGCCTGTTGTGTGGAAGGCCCAGATGTGGACGACAACCAAAGCGGCAATAACGAAGGGCAGAAGATAGTGCAGCGAGAAGAAGCGGTTCAGCGTGGCGTTGTCCACAGCAGGTCCGCCCAGCAACCATGTCTGGATCGATTCACCGATGAACGGGATCGCACCAAACAGGCCGGTAATTACAGTCGCACCCCAGAAAGACATTTGGCCCCAAGGCAGAACGTAGCCCATAAAGCCTGCGCCCATCATCATCAGGAAGATAAGCATGCCGATGATCCATGTGATTTCACGTGGCGCCTTGTAGGAACCATAGAAAAGACCACGGAAAATGTGGATGTAAACTGCGAAGAAGAACAACGAAGCGCCGTTCATGTGGATATAGCGGATCATATGACCGCCGTTCACGTCGCGCATGATGTGTTCAATCGAAGCGAACGCATAGTCGACGTGAGGTGTATAGTGCATCACCAGAACGATGCCGGTTGCGATTTGCAGCACCAGGCAGAACGCCAGTACGATGCCCCAGATCCACCACCAGTTCAGGTTCTTCGGGGTGGGGATCATGATTGTGTTGTAGATCAGGCCGACGATGGGCAAACGGCTATCCAGCCATTTTTCCGCACCAGTCTTTGGCTCGTAGTGATCGTGGGGAATTCCGGACATATTTGTGCTCCTTATCCCAGTTTGATCGTCGAATCATCGACGAATGCGGCAACCGGAACCCAGAGGTTCTCTGGTGCCGGGCCTTTGCGGATACGACCTGAGGTGTCGTAGTGCGAACCGTGACATGGGCAGAACCAGCCGCCAAAGTCGCCAGCGCCGTCACCGATTGGAACACAACCAAGGTGCGTACATACGCCGATCATGACCAGCCATTCGCCAGCTTCGTCGAGCGAGCGGTTTTGGTCAGACGCATCAAGCGCCATGTCGTTACGGTTCTGAGCGTTGTCATCGATCAAGTCGCCCAGATCAACGGCACGCGCATCGTCGATCTCTGCTTGGGTACGGCGGCGGATAAAGACCGGTTTGCCGAGCCATTTTACAGTGAGCTGAGTACCGGGCTCTACGCCCGAAACGTCTACGCGGATCGACGACAGGGCTTTAACGTCTGCCGAGGGGTTCATTTGATCGACCAGTGGCCAAACGGCTGCACCAGCGGTCACGGCACCTGCGCCTGCGGTGGCGTAGTAGAGGAAGTCTCTCCGGGTGCCTTCGTGATCTTCTGCGTGGGACACGAGGTTATCTCCATTCTTCAGCCGATAAACCGGCTAATAACAGTGGGGCCGCGCGTTAGCCCAGCCTCTCCACGCCGCTATTTAGCGGAGGCATTGCAACCCGTCCAGCGAACTTTCGCCTGACTTGAGGTCTCGCGTCCCTCTGTCGCGCTTGTGCCGCATGTGCCACAGCCCATTTAATACATTTGCTTTCATGACAGACGGTGTTCATCATGATTCTGGAAGGCATGTTTGGTTTCTGATTAATTTTTGGTCGCTTCTCCGGGCCTGCACACAGGTCGGGTTTGCGTTTGACGCATTCCTTTCGAAAGCTAACTCTGGATGGACGAATCTGGATCAATATCCTTTGAAACAAGCTCGTTTGGAGTGAAATCTTGAAAAACATCGTATTCCTGCTGTCTGGCGCGGCAATTTTCTCTTCAGGTGCAAACCAGAGTTTCGCGCAAAGCGGGCCTTTGCCGGATGGCTGGCGTGGTTTGGTTGACGGTTTGGCGATCTATCAGGGGGACGCGGACTTAAGCGGCCGTGGCGCGTTTTCCGCAAGTCGCGCTTTTGTGCGCGCTGGTGCGATTTACCGTTTCGATAACGAGGCTTCCGCAGGGATTTTGGTCAGTTCGGGTCGATTCTCTTATGACTTTGACAATCCCCTGAACCAGCCGTGGGACGATATTAACGACTTTCGCGTGTCTGCGCCGATCCGTTTCTCGGTGGGTGAGTCGGCCAATGTCTTTTTTATCCCGTCTGTGCGTTACGACTATCAACGCGGTGTCAGCATGTCAGACGGCGCGACCTATGGTGCCTTTGCCGGGATCACGTGGAGGATAAACGAACGGCTGACGATTGGACCGGCCATCGGTGCATATTCCCAGCTGGATGAAGACGGTCTTGATGTGTTTCCTGCGCTGCTGGTTGACTGGAACTTCGCGGATCGCTGGAACCTGTCCACGGGCACCGGACTGGGCGCGACCCAGGGGCCGGGTCTTTCCTTGACGTTTAATCAGTCGAAGACCCTGAGCTTTTCGTTGGGCGCACGATACGAGAGTGTCCGGTTCCGGCTGGACAACGCGGGTCTGGCCCCGGGTGGCGTTGGGGAAGACAGCAGTTTTCCCGTTGTGGCGTCGGTTCAATATAAACCCAACCCGGCGATGTCATTCACGGCCTTTGTCGGCGCAGAGTTTGATGGTGAGCTTGAATTGACAAATGCCGCAGGAACAAGCGTCAGCCGCCAATCCTACGACACAGCGCCCATAGCAGGATTGGCGTTCCGCATATTTTTCTAAACAAACACGGGGCGGCGATTAGTCATGCGGAGCGGTGGCCATCATGCTGTCGCGTTGTGAAAACGTATCGTACCAATCGGCAAGAGCCTCGTTGCCACGGCGCCATTTGCGAGCATCATGACGAAAGTCGAGATAGGCCAAGGCACATCCAACGGCGATTTGGCCAATGTTCAAGGGGCCTGCAAGGTGGCTCATCCAGCGCGTATTTAGGGCTGCGACAGAACGGGCAACTTTATCCCATTGTGCTTCGCGCCATGCTTCGTCCTGCATCTCCTGTGCCCGAAGGCGTCCTTCATATGTGACAAGAACAGCCGCATCCATAATGCCATCTGCGGTGGCTTCGATTGTGAGCACATCCCAAAGCATGGACTCCGGGTACATCGCACCTTGGGCACGGGCATCGAGATATCGACAGATCACGCGCGAGTCATAAAGCGCCGGTGCGTCTGCGCGAATCAATGCCGGAATTTTTCCAACCGGGTTTGCGGCCTTAACCTCATCGCTGGTGGCGAGAGGAGAGGTTTTCACGTCCAGAAGTTCAACATCGTCGATCTGGTTTGTTTCATGCAGCAACACGCGCACTTTGCGCACAAAAGGAGAGGCGCTGGCAGAGATCAATTTCATGGTGTTACCTTTCGTTGAATGGACTGCATCAAAGCAGCAAGGGCTTCTGTTTCGACCCCGATGTCATGTTGCGCCACCTGATCGGCCGCGGCAAGGCGTGCCTCGTCCGATTTGTTTTGGGCCAACTTCCATGTGCCCTGAACATCCTGGACGGTAAACCGGTAAGGCCGGATCATTCTCATCATCCGTTCAAGGGCATCCGGGTCCAACTTGCTTTGCTTCCAGACAGGTTTTGGCAAAAGCTGCTCTTCAAAATTATCGGACAAGCGTTCCAACACGTCCGGCAGGGACGTCTCGGGCAATGGGCTGAGCGTGCCCGTCAGATGAACCGCAACATAGTTCCACGTGGGGACCTGATCCGTGATGTTGTACCAGTCGGGCGAAATGTAGCTGTGCGGACCACTCACGACGAGAGTTGCAGGAATTTCATCCTGTTTGATTCGGCAAATCGGATTCGAGCGCACGAGATGCAGCTCGGCTTGATCCCCTGTCTCTGAAAGCAGAAACGGGATGTGAGAGCACAGTGGGGCCTGTGACGTGGAAACAGACAATATGCCAAACCCTCGATCGCGTACAAAGGCAAGGTTCTTTGCTTGGGTTTCCTGACGAAACGCTGGATTTGGATGCATGTCTGGCCTCGGGATACGGGAAATCCGAAGTTGGATGTTGCAAGTGAATTGATGTCTTGGCAAGGTCGCGCTGTTCTCAGGGCGGGGTGAAATTCCCCACCGGCGGTAAATGGGAAACCCCCATGAGCCCGCGAGCGGCTTTGGTTCGGTCCAAAGTGTCAGCAGATCCGGTGAAACTCCGGAGCCGACGGTCATAGTCCGGATGAAAGAGAACGTGCGACGGGGCGCTTCTTTGTTGGGGGCGGACTGTTGTTCGTGATCGCCTTGGGTGACGTGTCTGTTACGAAAGGAGATCACTATGACACACACCCGTTTTGCATTCATCAAGGCGCAATGGCATGCCGATATCGTAGATCGCGCGCTGGATGGATTTTGCGACACCATTCCTGCAAACCAAGTTGATGTTTTCGATGTTCCGGGCGCCTTTGAAATACCGCTGCTGGCGCGGGATCTGGCGGCGACCGGAAAATACGACGCCGTTGTTTGCGCCGCCTTTGTGGTCGATGGCGGGATATACCGGCATGACTTTGTTGCGCAGGCCGTGGTTGATGGGCTGATGCGCGCGGGGCTTGATACAGGTGTGCCAGTGCTATCGGTCTCACTAACACCGCATCAGTATCAGGAAACCGATCACCACAACGAAATCTACCGCACGCACTTTGTCGAAAAGGGCAAGGAGGCTGCGAATGCCGCTCTGGGCATTATAGCGGCGCGCGCAAAGGTCGCCAAAGCAGCGTGATCTGATTGTGCGCCTTGCGGCGCGCTGGATATCTCACCCCATCCCTGTCGGGGTGGGGTTCGGGCGCGCAGTGCCTCAAGGATGGGGGCGACCCCGCTATCAGGGGAAAGTCGTGACCGGATCACCCGATTGCCATTTTGGGTATTTCTCCATGATCGACAAAAACCGATCAGAGGTGATGAAAAAGGTCAACCAGCGCTGGAGATGTGGCCAATCCTGCTCATCAAACCATTTTTTGTCCGTAAACGCGAACTGGCGGACAAACGGCAATATGGCGAGATCCGCCAATTTTGGGTCTGGGCCAAACAGCCACGCATCATGCGCAAGTTGCCGGTTCAGCAAATCAAGGTGTTCTACCGCTTTGGCGCGCTCGGTTTCACGATCACAGTTTTCATAGCGCGTGTGGTATTTGTAGCGATCCAGAGCCGTTTTGAACGGCCCGTCTGTGGCAGCGATAAGGTCGTGCCCTGCATCCGGCATATCTAGAAGACATTCAGGATCGTTTTGACCAAGGGCCCAGATCATAACGTCGAGACTCTCGTCAATGACCTGATCATGCACTTCAAGGCAGGGAACGGTGCCGCTTGGAGACGTTTGCAGGAACTCGGGCGCTTTGTCCCGTAGCAGAATTTCGCGCAGCTCGACCTCGATCCCGGCGCTGGCCAAACCAAGGCGGGCACGCATGGCGTAGGGGCATCGCCGAAAGCTGTAGAGGATTGGGGTCATTGCTTGGCCCTGTGGTTCTTTGCGTTGTTACGATTTCACCAAAAGCTGTGTACCCCGTACACCGGAAATCGTGGCAGAAACGATCTGGCCTTCGGGCTGTGCGGCCTCGAAGTGGACTTCCGTGAATTGTTCGGTGCGCCCCATATGTGCGTTTTCCATCAGGATACGGTGCGGTGTTCCAACCTGTTCGGCAAGGTGTTGTGCGACCTGTTTTTCGCCAACTGCCCGCAAACGTGCCGCACGCTCTTTGATCACCGTGCCGTTGACCTGATTTGGTATGCGCGCCGCTGGTGTCCCTTCGCGTTTGGAATAGGGGAACACGTGAAGCCACGTCAGGTTGCAGTCTTCCACCAACTTGAGCGAGTTCTCGAACTGGTCCGCGGTCTCGGTCGGGAAGCCAGCAATAATGTCGGCACCAAAGGTCATGTCAGGGCGCAGTTTGCGGGCCTCTGTTGCGAACTGAATGGCATCTTCCCGCAGGTGGCGCCGGGCCATGCGCTTGAGAATCATATTATCGCCATGCTGCAAAGACAGATGCAGGTGCGGCATCAAACGCGGCTCGGTGGCGATCGCCATCATCAGGTTTTCATCGACCTCGATGGAATCGATGGAAGAGATTCGCAAACGCGGCAGATCGGGGACCAAACGCAGGATCCGCATGACCAGATCGCCAAGCTTGGGTTCCGCAGGCAGGTCCGCCCCCCACGAGGTAAGGTCGACGCCGGTGAGCACTACTTCGTTATAGCCTTTGTCCACCAGACGCTTGATCTGATCCACAACGACACCAGCGGGAACTGACCGCGAATTTCCACGGCCATAAGGAATAATGCAGAACGTGCATCTGTGGTCGCACCCGTTCTGCACCTGAACATAGGCGCGGCTGCGTGTGCCAAAACCGTCGATCAGATGGCCAGCGGTCTCGGTCACGGACATAATGTCGTCGACCTGCACTTTTTCAGTTTGACCAATAAAGTCAGGGCCTTGTTGCTGGGCCATATCTGCCCACGTCGCGGCCTGCATTTTCTCTGTGTTGCCAATAACCCTGTCGACTTCATCCATTTTGGCAAAGGTCTCGGGTTCGGTCTGGGCGGCGCACCCGGTCACGATGATATGCGCCTCGGGGTTTTCACGGCGAAGTTTGCGTATCTCCTGGCGCGCTTTGCGAACGGCCTCGGCTGTAACCGCGCAGGTGTTTACGATGACGGCATTTTCAAGCCCTGCGTCTTTGGACAGCTCCTTCATCGCTTCGGTTTCATAAGCGTTCAGGCGGCATCCAAGAGTCGTGAATTGGGGCGGCTTTTTTAGCGACTCTGACATGTCGCTTCCTCGAGGAAGTCATGAGTGAACGTGCCCGAAAACACATGGCTTGTGCCACCTGTCATCCAGACGCCGTCCTCGGCCCAGTTGATGCGCAAGGTACCGCCGTCCAGATCAATCTGCACAGAGCGTCCGGTCAAGCCACGGCGGTGCGCAGCAACAGCCGTTGCACAAGAGGACGATCCAGAAGCAAGCGTGATTCCGACGCCGCGTTCCCAGACACGCATACGAATGTGGTTAGGTGCTACGATCTGGGCAACCTGAACATTGGTGCGCTCGGGATACAGCGGATGGTGTTCGTGAGCCGCGCCAAAGGCAGCAAGATCTATCGAATCAGCGTCGTCCACAAAAAAGGTACAGTGTGGATTGCCCATTCCTGTGGCGGTGGGGGCGCCTTCGATCGGCAGCGACAGGGTATCCATCTCTTCTGCGAGTGGAATTTCGTTCCACAAAAGCTGCGGATGGCCCATATTCACAGACGTGAGTCCATTGCCGGCATCCCGCGCCAGAAGCAGGCCACGATCCGTCGTGAGACGCAAAGTCGTGAGGCCCGTTTCGGACATGATTTTTCTTGCGATACAACGGGTTGCGTTTCCGCATGCCGCAGAAAGCGAGCCATCGCTGTTGTAGAATGTCAAATGCGCGTCATGTTCGCCCTTGGAAATAACGGCCAACTGATCAAAACCCACGCCCCGATGACGATCCGCGATCGCGGATACCAGTGCGGCGGGCAACGCCACATCGCGCGCACGCGCATCGAGAACGACAAAGTCGTTCCCCAGCCCGTGCATTTTTTCAAAGGGCAAAGTGGATTTTGAGCGCGCGATCATGTCGGGGATATACGCCTGTTGTTTCGAGGATACCAGAAGGCACCAATCACATTTGCACAAACCCGGCATGCGAATCCGTTAACATAGCTTCATCTCCTGAAATCAGGTGGGTGCTGTGTGATCCGTTTGAAGGCGAGATGCTTGCGAAGATTCTCTGGCTGCGGTTGCGGAAAGCCGATCTTATAAGAGCAAACCATTTCTCAAAGGGGGGTGTCCTCACATTCCGGGGAATTTCACCCGTTTCATTATGAAATTCGGGGTATCGTCGCCTTTGTGGTAAAACTCGCAACTGAAACTTTCTCGAAGCCCGTTCGAGAAAGTTTGATAATTTGACTTTTCGGGGTTGACCCTGACCCCCGCAGTTTCTAGAAGCGCCTCCACAGACAGAGTGGGCCGTTAGCTCAGTTGGTAGAGCAACTGACTTTTAATCAGTAGGTCGATGGTTCGAACCCATCACGGCTCACCACTTTCTCTCCTTACAAATCAAGATGTTAGGCGAAGAGAGTGGTGGTGTCTGCCCCACCCGTCATAGCTGGAAAAATAAGCAGCCTATCTTTGATCCGTTTTCTCGGCATCAACATTTTCAGGGGTGCCTAGATTCTTGCTGCTCCAAGTCTGCCTCGTGGTTTTTCACTCCTGAAGAGCGAAAGAACCTCTGCAAATATGGCGTTGTGAAAACAGGGACAGGATCGTTCTGCATGATTTCCGATGCTAGATTTCCGAGTGTTGAGTCCACTTTCCTCGCCTGATCTGACAGCAAGAAAGAGCGGAGACAGATTCGAAACGACGATTCTTTAAAACATATTGAAATCAATGTTTTGAAAGATTGCCCCTGAAAGAAACGTTTGCTTCACCCGCCTTGAGCACTAAGCTCAGGCATGTGTAAAAACGTTTCTGGAGACAGATCATGAAACGAACGTCCGGTTTCCTTGCAGCTTCTGTCGCCGTATGGGGATTGATGGCAAGCCATAATGCGGTCGCTCAAGAGATGGCTGACACAATCTATCTTGGCGGTCCGATACTCACCATCAACGATGCGGCGCCACGCGCAGAAGCCGTTGCGGTGAAAGATGGTCTTATCGTTGCGGCAGGATCGCTTGTTGATGTGATGGCTCTTCAGAAAGACGGCACCCAGATCTTTGATCTTGAAGGTCGTGCCATGTTGCCAGGGTTCGTAGACAGCCATGGGCATGCCATTATGGGCGGTTTGCAGGCGCTCTCTGCGAATCTTTTGTCGGCGCCGGACGGAGACGTCTCGGATATCGCCAGCTTGCAGGACACGCTTCGCACGTGGATGGCCGACAATGAAGAAACAGTGAAGACAGTGCAGCTGATCGTTGGTTTCGGGTATGACCAATCGCAACTTGCCGAGCTGCGCCACCCCACCCGCGATGAACTGGACGAAGTTTCGACGTCTATCCCGATTATCATCGTGCACCAGTCCGGGCATTTTGGTGTTGCCAATTCAAAAGCTCTGGAAGTGACGAACGTTGGGCCGGACACGCCTGATCCGGCGGGTGGAATCATTCGCAGGCAATCCGATGGCACGCCTAACGGAGTTCTGGAAGAGAACGCATTTTTCGCGGTGTTGACGCCATTGTTGGGCGGGCTTGGCGAAGAGGGGCTACGCGCCTTTGCTCTTGCTGGTCCTGAACTCTGGGCGCGCTTTGGATACACCACAGCGCAGGAAGGCCGTACCGCGCCGCCAATCGTGGAAGTTATGAAAAGCGTTGCAGCAGAAGGCGGTTTCAAGATCGATATTTCCGTCTACCCGGATATTCTGGTCGATCGCAATTATATCGCGGAAAATGTATCCGACGAATATCACAATCGGATGCGGGTGGCGGGCGCAAAGTTGACGATTGATGGCTCTCCACAAGGGTTCACGGCATGGCGCGACCGCCCCTATTACGACCCCATCGGGGAATACGCGCCGGGTTATTCGGGCTATGCGTCTGCGACGCGCCAACAGGTCATTGAATCGATCGACTGGGCCTTTGAAAACGACGTTCAGATTCTAACGCATTCGAATGGCGAGGCAGCATCTGACCTTTTGATCGCTTCCATAGAATCTGCGCAGGAAAATCACGGCGAGAAAGACCGCCGTCCCGTCCTGATCCACGGTCAGTTTTTGCGCGAAGATCAGGTGGATTCATTGCAGCGGCTCGAAATTTTCCCTTCGCTGTTCCCAATGCATACATTCTACTGGGGGGATTGGCACAGAGACCACACCGTCGGCCCTGTCCTTGCGGACAATATATCTCCCACAGGGTGGTTGAGGCAGCGGGGCATGGCCTTTGGCACGCACCACGATGCGCCTGTCGCCTTCCCGGACAGCATGCGCGTGCTGGATGCGACCGTGACGCGCCGAACAAGGTCAGGCGACATCCTTGGCCCATCTCAGCGCGTGGACGTGCTCACAGCGCTCAAGGCGATGACGATCTGGCCCGCGATGCAGCATTTCGAGGAAGATATGAAGGGAACGATCGAAGTGGGCAAGCTGGCTGATTTCGTGATTTTGTCAGATGACCCAACCGCGATTGATCCCGAAACACTGGATGCAATTCAGATTTTGGTCACGATCAAAGAAGACATCGTCGTGTTCGAAGCTGACAACAGCCTGTCCGAGAGTTCGCTCAAGAACCAGAACCGACAGGTGGGGTTTGCGTCAGGGGGCACGCCAGTGAACAGCCACTCGTTTCAGCACATTGCGGAATCAGCGTTCTTCAAGATGGCCCAAACAAAGTAACGGGCGGGCACGCATCTATCTGTTCATGAACAGTCAAAGCGGAAAAACCTGTTCCGTGTGTGTTGCGCAAAACGGCGATGCCAGAGCAGCGCAGGTTACCAATCTGATATTTATCTAGAGAGATACTCAAGCGGCCTTTGCCGCTTGAGTGGTTTGTAACGACATATTTAGAAGTCGAGGTTTTCCACGCTCAATGCGTTTTTCTGAATGAACTCGCGGCGTGGTTCGACGACGTCGCCCATCAGTTTCGTGAACAGGTCATCGGCTTCGACCATATCCTCGATTTTCACCTGCAAAAGCGTGCGCGCGTCGGGATCAAGCGTGGTTTCCCAGAGCTGATCGGGGTTCATTTCACCCAGACCTTTGTAGCGTTGGAGGGACAGTCCTTTTTCGCCCTCGGCCAGAACTGCTTTGAGCAGGTCCAGAGGTCCGTAAATCACCTGGCTGCGGTCCTTGCGGACCAAAGTGGCAGGCGTGCTATAGATCTCTTGCAGGCTCTCGGTGAAGCTTCCTGTTTTACGTGCTTCACCCGAACGCAGCATTGGCCCGTCCAGAGTGCGTGCCTCTTCGACACCCCGCAGGATACGGGCAAGACGGATGCCGTGGTCTTGGGTGATCCGGCCGGCCCAGCCACGCTCGTATTCAAGGGCAATGAGGTTCAGACGCGCTGCGACCTTGTCTGCGACGCCTTGCAGGTCCGCATCCACCGCGCCCGGAACAAATCCACCAGCAATCGCGGCTTGCTCGAGGATATGGCGCGGATAGTGCGTTGGGAACGCTTCCAGAACGCGTTTCATCTGTCGGGCTTCTGTAACTACGCGCAGCAAATCCTGGCCGCTCAGCTCTTCGCCACCGCCAAGCCGCAAAATGGCCCCGTCGATCCCTTGGTTCACAAGGTATTCATCCATCGCGGCCTGGTCTTTGAGGTATACCTCTGACTTGCCGCGCGCCACTTTGTAAAGTGGCGGCTGTGCGATGAACAGGTGACCTTTTTCAATCAATTCAGGCATCTGGCGATAGAAGAAGGTCAACAAAAGGGTACGGATGTGGGCGCCATCGACGTCAGCATCGGTCATGATGACGATCTTATGATAGCGCAGCTTTTCCAAGTTGAACTCGTCGCGACCGATGCCGGTGCCAAGCGCCATCACCAGATTGCCGATTTCCTGAGAAGACAGCATGCGGTCAAAACGTGCACGCTCGACGTTAAGGATTTTACCTTTCAAAGGCAAAATCGCTTGGGTCATTCGATCCCGCCCCGTCTGGGCAGAACCACCAGCCGAGTCACCCTCCACGAGGAAGACTTCGGTTTTAGACGGGTCTTTCTCGGAACAGTCTTTCAGCTTCCCTGCAAGGAAATTGACGTCCATCGCTGATTTGCGACGGGTCAATTCGCGTGCTTTGCGTGCGGCTTCCCTGGCGTGGGCGGCTTCGACGATTTTGGTGACAATGATCTTTGCAACGTTGGGGTTCTCTTCAAACCACTCGGTCAGTTTTTCGTTCATCAGGCCCTCTACGGCGGGGCGCACTTCTGACGAGACCAGCTTGTCTTTGGTCTGTGACGAAAACTTGGGATCCGGTACTTTGACCGACAAGACACAGGTCAAACCTTCACGGGCATCGTCACCGGTAAAGCTCACCTTTTCCTTTTTCGCGATTCCGCTTTCTTGGGCGTATTTCTGAATTGTGCGTGTCAGCGCGCCACGGAAACCGGCCATGTGCGTGCCGCCATCGCGCTGGGGAATGTTGTTGGTAAAGGGCAGGACAGTTTCGTGATAGCTGTCGTTCCACCACATGGCGACTTCGACGCCGATGTCGTCTTTTTCGCCTTTCACATAAATGGGTTCTTCCATCATGGGCGTTTTGTGGCGGTCCACGTACTTTACGAATTCCTTGACGCCGCCATCATAGAAGAGCTCGCTTCGCAGCGGTTCTGCGGGGCGTTCGTCTTCCAGAATAATGCGGACACCGGAGTTGAGAAAAGCCAGCTCGCGCAGTCGTTTTTCAAGCGTTTCGAAAACGTAGTCCAAGTTGGAGAACGTGCTCGTCGAGGCCAAAAACCGGACCTCGGTTCCAGACTCGCCTACTGTGTCTTGGACAACGCGCAAATGTTCAACGGTGTCGCCATGCTCGAATTTGGCAAAGTGTTCTTTGTCGTTGCGCCAAACGCGCAATTCCAGCCAATCAGACAGGGCGTTCACAACGGAAACACCAACGCCGTGCAGACCGCCCGAAACCTTGTAGGAGTTTGAGTCGAACTTACCGCCAGCGTGCAGCTGGGTCATGATCACTTCAGCCGCACTCACGCCTTCCTCGGCGTGCATGTCGACGGGAATACCACGACCATTGTCACGCACTGAGATCGAGCTGTCGGCATGGATTTTGACGCGAACAAAGTCCGCATGACCGGCAAGTGCCTCGTCAATTCCATTGTCGACGACTTCATAGACCATGTGGTGCAGGCCCGAACCGTCATCGGTGTCACCGATGTACATCCCCGGGCGCTTGCGGACAGCTTCCAAGCCTTTGAGAACCTTAATGGAATCCGCGCCATATTCAGGTGTGCTCTGCGTCTCTTCGGACATGTGGTTTTTTCCCTTATTCAGTCCGCCTAAAATATGGGTTTTGAACGGGAATGTCACGCAAATGACGCAAGAAAAAACAGGTTCTTGCGGCCTATTCCCAAACCACACTGTGGCTGGGTTGATCAGGTGCCCCAGTGCTGCGCCTTTTGCCTGCACAGTCTTTCGGTTTTGGGGTCTAAAAGGTGTTCTCGGCAAGTGTTTCCAGCGCGAAAACGCCGCGATCTGACGGCAGACTAACGCACACTTTCCACGAGCGAGATCCCGTTTTCCTCAGTCACTTCGAGATACTGGGCGCGGTCTTCCAGATCGGTAAACAACTCGGGGCCGGTCCCTGTCATCCATGCTTGGGCACCAAGGCCACAAATCTCGTTGTAGAGGGCCGCACGTCGCGTGGCATCAAGGTGCGCCGCAACTTCGTCCAGCAACAGGATAGGGGGCGCCCCTGTCAGCTGTGCCAGAGCGCGCCCGTTTGCAAGGATCAAAGAAATAAGCAACGCTTTCTGTTCACCCGTCGAGCAATCCTTTGCAGGCACGCCCTTGGCGGCGAAAACCGCGTCAAGATCACTGCGATGAGGTCCGACGAGGGTCCGACCAACCACAAGGTCCTTTTGCCGGCTGTCTCGCAAAGCGGTGCGCATATCCTCAACGGTTTCGGGAAACTCGGGCTCGGCATGCGTCAGCTTTAAAGTGGCGGTGGGAAAGGCCGTTTCGGCTGCGGCCTGCGCGGCTTCCAGATGCCCGAGGGTGCTGCACCGGTTTTGATGTATAACTTCGGCAGCTTCGGCCATTTGGCGTTCAAGCGCATCATACCAAGCGGCATCCCGAATTTGGTCTTTGAGCAACCTGTTGCGCTGTCTCATGACCTTCTCATAGGCCAGAGAGGCTTCTGCATGGTTGGGAAAGAAGGACAGCGCCATACGATCCAGAAAGCGCCTTCGCCCTTCGGCCCCCTCGATCCAAAGCCGGTCCATCGCGGGAATAAGCCACAGAACACGGGCGATTTGCGCCAGTGACGTCTGGGGGGCGGTCTTGCCATCCAGACGTAATTGCCGCGCGGCACCCTCTTCGGACCAAATTTCGACTTCGTGAAGCTTAGATTGAGCGGAAAGATGACCCGTCAGCTTCCACCCAAGCGCTTCTGGGCGGCGTGTCATGTCTTCTGCACTCGAACGGCGTAGGCCACGACCCGGCGAAAACAGCGAAACCGCCTCTAGGATATTGGTTTTGCCCGCACCATTCGGGCCAAAAATGGCAACAGGGCGCGCATCACATTCGATGGCGCCCTTTTTGTGTGACCTGAAGTGGGAGAGGGTCAAACGGGTCAACGCGAGGGTTGTCATGAGGTTCCCCGCAGTCGTTCGTTACACGAGACGGCCCGGAATTCGTGGTGAATTCCGGCGCGTGTCACACGCGCATCGGCATAACGACGTAGACGGCACTGGTGTCGTTACCTTCACGCATGAGCGTGGGGTCTCCGGCCGAGTTGAACATGAAGACAGCGTTCTCGCGATCAACCTGGCTGGCAATTTCCAGAAGGTATTTCGCGTTAAAGCCGATTTCCAGTCGCTCGTCACTATAGGCGACGGCAAGTTCTTCTTCCGCGGCGCCGCTGTCCGGAGCATTCACAGACAGGACAAGGCGATCTTCATCCAGCTGCAATTTGACGGCACGGGACCGTTCGGATGAAACGGTCGCAACGCGATCTACTGCTTGTGCGAATTCGCTG
This sequence comes from Shimia thalassica, assembly GCF_001458215.1. Taxonomy (GTDB): domain Bacteria; phylum Pseudomonadota; class Alphaproteobacteria; order Rhodobacterales; family Rhodobacteraceae; genus Shimia; species Shimia thalassica. The sequence goes on from NZ_CYTW01000006.1 coordinate 165,401, forward strand.
GCGTCAACTTCCAGTTTGCGGGTGTTGCCGACAGGGATAACACGTGTGTAGTCGGGGAATGTTCCGTCGATAACTTTCGATGTCAGCGTGATGTCGGGCGTTGCAAAGCGTACTTTGGTTTCCGAGACCGACACGGCAATCTGCATGTCGTCGTCATCCAGCAGCTTGCGCAGTTCTCCGACCGTTTTACGTGGGACAATCACGCCGGGCATATCTGTGGCGCCGTCTGGCAAATCCGCATCAATACGCGCGAGGCGGTGACCATCGGTTGCAACACAGCGCAGAACCTTGCCGTCTTCACCGTCAGAGGTGTGCATATATACACCGTTCAGGTAGTAACGTGTCTCTTCTGTCGAAATCGCAAATTTGGATTTGTCGAACAAACGACGCAGGATTGCGGCAGGCGCCGAAAAATTCGAGTGGTACTCGGACGAGGCCATGACCGGAAAATCTTCCTTGGGCAATGTCGCCAGCGAGAAGTTGGACCGGCCCGCATCGACGGTCAATCGCCCGGATGCGCCGTCATCGGTCAATGTCACCAAAGCACCATCAGGCAGCTTGCGTACGATTTCATGCAAGGTCGTGGCCGATACCGTCGTGGCTCCTGCGCGTTCGACCATTGCGGGGGCTTTGTCGACCACTTCAATGTCCAGATCGGTGGCGCGAAACTGGACCGTGTCACCTTCTGCTTCGATCAGCACATTGGCGAGGATCGGGATGGTGTTGCGGCGTTCGACAACCGATTGCGCCTGCGAAACTGCCTTGAGCAAGTTTCCGCGTTCAATGCTGATTTTCATTCCATCATCCTCCGTCTGCCGGGAGGAGAACACTATCCGTTTCCCCTTCTCGCGCAACCTTTTTTGCTTTTGTCGGCGTATTCTTAGGGGGCGTCAAGAAGGTTGCGCGGTTCTGGCGGCTATTTGGGCGAAGAAGTTGTGCTCTGGGGCACTCTGTCCCGAAAAACACGAAGGCCGTGCAGAAACTGCGCGGCCTTGTCTGATTCAATTCTGATTGATTTTCAGGCTTCGAGCGAGCGTCGCAGCAACTCGAGATCTTCGGCGATCTGTCCGTCCTGAACGCGCAACTCTTCAATCCGGCGGACACCGTGCATGACTGTTGTGTGATCGCGTCCACCAAAACGCCGGCCAATCTCGGGAAGGCTGCGGCTGGTGAGCTGCTTGCACAGATACATCGCGATCTGACGTGGGCGTGCCAGCGTCCGGACACGTTTGGGGCCGATCATATCGCTGAGGCGGATATTGTAATGCTCTGCGACGCGGCGCTGAATTTCTTCGACCGAGATTTTCCGCTCGGAAGCACGCAGAACATCCGACAAACAGTCCTGCGTCAGTTCCATCGTGATTTCGCGCCCGACAAGTGAGGCAAACGCAAACAGGCGGGTCAGGGCACCTTCGAGAACACGAACGTTGGTTGAAATACGGTGCGCCAGAAATTCGAGAACACCATCAGCCAGCTGCAGATCCGGATATTGGACACGGTACTGTTCGACTTTCGACTGAAGAATACCAAGGCGCAGTTCATAGTCGGTCGGGTGCAGGTCCACGACAAGACCGCACTGCAAACGAGACTTGATCCGGTCTTCCAGATCTTTGATTTCGCCGGGAGCGCGGTCAGCCGAAATAATGATCTGTTTGTTCTGATCGACCAGTGCGTTGAAGGTGTGAAAGAATTCTTCCTGCGTCGAGTCCTTGCCGGCAATGAACTGAACGTCATCAACCATAAGAACGTCAACCGACCGGAACATCTCTTTAAAGTCCATCATCTTGCGATCCCGCAAGGCTTGGACAAATCGGTACATGAACTGTTCGGCAGAAAGATACAGGACGTTGAGGTCTGGACGCCGCTTTTGCAGCTCCCAAGCGATCGCATGCATCAGGTGGGTTTTGCCGAGGCCAACACCACCATAAAGAAACAGCGGATTGAAAGTGACAGGACCACCTTCGGCGACGCGACGTGCAGCGGCATTGGCAAGTTCGTTGGGTTTGCCCACAACAAAGCTGTCAAAGGTAAAGCGGGCGTCCAAGGGCGCACCCGGCAAAGAGTCCCGAGCAGGCGCGGGTGCCGCGGCCTTCTTTGCCATTGATGGCGAGGACACTGCGGGGCGTGCCTTTGGTGCTGTGGCAGCGCTGGCCGGGACCTTGAAATGCACGCGCTGGATGCTTTCACCTGTGGTCGAAAGCTGATGTAGAATCAGATCGCCGAAATTCTGCGACACGTAGTTGCCAATGAAGTTGGTCGGGACATGAAACGTTGCGACGCCATCCTCGAGCTCTGCGAATTCAAGTGGCTCGATCCAGGTCTTGTAGTTGTTCTGCCCAACCGTATTTAGCAAGTTTCCTTGCAGTGCACCCCATTGTTCTTGTGTCATCTGTCCCCATTTCCGAGCTCTAAGCCGTTCGTCTGAAGGGCCATTCGGCCCCGTTTTTCTGCCTTCAGTGCGAATTGACACGGCCTGGCCCTTCTGGGGCGGCATTTCGGCAGCATGCAATGACCGGTTCCCTCCCCTGAATGAGTCCCCACTCAACAGGTCCTGACCATGCATGCGCAAAATGCACTTCCCCAGAAAACAGAGCAGCAGCACAATGAAAACCAGCATTGGTTTTCATTGCAGACCCAACAGCCATAAGAAATCGTTCGGCAAAATTGATTTGCCGGTTTCCCTTTTGATTGACCGTTGGTCAGGTCGCGTTTGCGTCTGTCCCCCCAAGGCGATGTGAATCGCAAGATCGAAATTAGCAATTCGAGAGGGGGGCGGGCAACTGATCTTCGAACTTGACTCAGAGATTCCAGAAAAAGAATCTCTGTGGATAAAATTGGATACAGAAAGCAAAAAAGACGCCACCGGAAGTGACGTCTTTTTCATCAATGACTTGGCTAGATTTAGCTAAGTGCTTTAACCCGCGAAGACAGGCGCGACATTTTACGCGACGCTGTGTTCTTGTGGTAAACGCCTTTGGTCACACCGCGCATCAGTTCTGGCTGAGCAGCGCGCAGAGCAGCAGTTGCGGCTTCTTTGTCACCAGAATCGATAGCCTCTTCAACTTTACGCAGGTGAGTACGGATGCGCGAACGGCGGGCTTTGTTTACTGCAAAACGACGTTCGTTCTGACGGGCGCGTTTTTTTGCCTGGGGCGAATTTGCCATGAATCAGGTCCTTTTAAAGTTTGTTCAGTTAAACACGTGCCACTGCCCAAACGGGACGTTCTTTCCATTGGGAAAGAATCGATTCAAGCCAGAGCGGGCTGCACGCGCATGTATGACGGCGCTTACTATAGATTTTTGCGGCAGATGCAAACACTAATCTATCGGCCAATAAAACCTGGGCTTTCAGGGTGTGAACGTAAAAGGGCCACGCGATGACGCGTGGCCCTGAAATTCAGTTTGAACCCGCTTTACTTGTCGCGAAACTGGGCTTGGCGTTTTTCGATGAAAGCTGCCATGCCTTCTTTCTGGTCTTCGGTCGCAAACAGCGAATGGAAAAGGCGTTGCTCGAAAAGCAGCCCTTCTTCCAGAGTGGTTTCAAAGCTGCGGTTAACCGCTTCTTTTGCTGTGCGTGCCGTGATCAGCGATTTCTCTGCGATCTTTTGTGCAGCGCCCATTGCTTCGTCCATCAACTTTTTGTTGGGGACAACACGGCTCACAAGACCAGAGCGTTCTGCTTCGGCCGAATCCATAAAGCGTCCTGTCAGGTTCATATCCATGGATTTGGATTTGCCCACGAACCGTGTCAGGCGCTGGCTGCCGCCAATACCCGCGATGACGCCCAGATTGATTTCGGGCTGCCCGAACTTGGCCGACTCAGATGCGATGATAAAGTCGCAGGCCATGGCCAGTTCACAGCCGCCGCCCAGAGCGTACCCGGAAACCGCGGCAATGATCGGTTTGCGAATGGCACCAATGCGAGCATTCACTTCGCCAAACAGATTGATGTTGGACACGTCCACAAAGCTCATTTCGGACATTTCTTTGATGTCCGCGCCCGCGGCAAAGGCTTTGTCCGATCCGGTCAAAACAATGCAACGTACCTTGTCGTTGGCATCAGCGCTTTCCAAAGCTTCAAGCAGTTCGCTGATCAATTGGCTGTTCAGCGCATTCAGTGCATCAGGGCGGTTTAGTTTGATGAGGCCAATATGGTCCTCGATCTCGACGATGATCGTCTCAAAAGCCATGAGTGGTGCTTTCCTTGTTGTCGGTCGGAGATGATTCCTATCACTGTGTCCGAACGGATCAAGCTATCTTTGGCATTGCGGACAATAGAATGATGAGCGTCCCGCTTGCGTGATTCGCCTGATTACGCCGTCACAGTCGGTGGTGTGGCAGGGGGCATCCTCGCGTCCGTATACATCAAAGCTGTGCTGGAAATATCCAAGTTCACCATCGGCTTGGCGAAAATCTCGCAGGCTTGATCCACCTGCTTCAATCGCGTCCTGAAGCACCTTGCGAATGATTGGCACCAGCGCGGCAACTTTGGCTTTGCTCACATTTCCAGCTTTGCGCCGCGGAGAAATATGTGCACGAAATAGCGCCTCGCAGACGTAAATATTCCCTAAACCGGCAATAATTCTCTGGTCCAGAAGGGCCGATTTGATGGGGGTGTTGCGGCCTTGAAGCTTTTCGAGCAGGTAAGATTCGTCAAAAGTGTTGCCCAGCGGCTCGGGTCCGAGCTTGGCCAAAAGCGGATGCAGGTCGATCTGGTCCGTTGGCAAAAGGTCCATCGCGCCGAACCGACGCGGATCGTTAAAGGTAATGCGTGCGCCATTATCCATATCAAAGATGACATGGTCATGTTTTGCGGTTTTGGGGTGTTCGTGCACAAAAAGCCCCAGTGGATCGCCCGATACGGTCATGCGCCCCGACATTCCCAAATGCACCAAAAGGGTTTCACCGTTATCGAGATCGCCCAGAATGTACTTGGACCGGCGGCGCAGCCGCTCAACCCGCCGACCAGTCAGCCGTTCTGCAAACCTCTCTGGGAACGGCCAGCGCAGATCCGGGCGGTTTACGGTGGCACATGCGATTACATGTCCTTCCATGGACGGGGCAAGACCGGTGCGGACTGTTTCAACCTCGGGAAGTTCGGGCATGGCTGGCTACATTTTATCTGGGATAAGGTGCGCGTCTTCTAACGTACTTTGTCCTGAAACGGAAACCTGCCAGTGTTCACGAATGACATGAGCCGTTTTTGACTGGCTTTTGATCAAGCAGTTTAGGCTGCTCTCTAATCGTCGCGCCCCTTGGCTTTGCGTCGCTCATTGATCGCTCCGCGTCAAAAGGTGGTTTGTGTCCGACCTACAGTTTGTATATCCCGAACACTTGAAAGACACGGCGAGGTGTGCACATGGCGGATAAGACAACCCATTTTGGTTTCACGGATATTCCAGAGTCTGAGAAGGCGGGCCGCGTACAGGGCGTTTTCAACTCGGTTGCATCCAAATATGACGTAATGAACGATGTGATGAGCATGGGAATCCACCGCATCTGGAAAGATGCGATGATGGATTGGCTTGCGCCGCGCCCGGGTCAAAGGCTTTTGGATGTCGCAGGGGGGACCGGCGATATTTCCTTCCGGTTTCTGAAACGGGCCGGATACGGACATGCCACCGTTTGTGATCTGACAGAGCCGATGCTTGTCGAGGGTCGCAAACGCGCCGAGGCAGAGGCCATGGTTGACAGCCTGAACTGGGTTGTCGGAGATGCGATGGCGCTGCCTTTCGAAGACAATACATTCGACGTCTACACGATTTCCTTTGGCATTCGAAACGTCACACGCCCTCAAGAGGCACTGAATGAAGCGTTCCGCGTTCTCAAACCCGGCGGGCGTTTGATGGTTCTTGAGTTCAGCCAGATCCCGAACGAGATGATGCAAAAAGCCTATGACTTGTACTCGTTCAATGTCATCCCGCGCATGGGGCAAATGATTGCGAATGATCGCGACAGCTATCAGTACCTTGTCGAATCGATCCGCAATTTCCCGGATCAGGACACATTTCTGGACATGGTGAAAACCGCGGGTTTCGAAAATGCGAAGTACCGTAACCTGTCTCTGGGGATCGCCGCGCTGCATTCGGGGTGGAAAATTTGAGAGGACCGCACAATATCTGGCGACTGATCCGGACAGGCGCCACACTTGAGCGCACCGGCGCGATGCAGGTCGTTCTGGATCAGATGGAAGCCCCCAAAACGGTTCGCGTCGTTGCGCGCACCTTGGTCTGGCCCTTCCGGTGGTTGGGGATCAAGGGTGATCCCAACATGCCCCCGCTGACGCGGGCGCTCACGGCGTTGGGTCCGGCCTATATCAAGTTTGGTCAGGTGCTTTCGACTCGTCCTGATGTGGTGGGCAGTGATCTGGCGACACAGCTTCGCGTCCTTCAGGACAAGCTGCCGCCTTTTGATCTGGCAACGGCAAAGCAAGCCGTTGAAGATGAGCTGGAACATCCATTGGATGAGATGTTCTCTGAGTTTTCGGAGCCCGTCGCTGCAGCTTCCATCGCGCAAGTGCACAAGGCGCGTTTGGCCGAAACCGGAGAACAGGTTGCCGTCAAAGTCTTGCGTCCCGGAATTGAAAAAGCCTTTCGCAAGGACATCGACGCGTTTTACTTCGCGGCAGATACAATCGAACTGCTGTCTCCGGCGTCGCGGCGACTGCGTCCCCGTGATGTGATCGAACACTTTGATGGTGTCGTCACCGGTGAACTCGATCTCAGACTGGAATCTGCGTCGGCCAGCGAGTTTTCCGCAAACACGGCGCAGGACGAAGGGTTTCAGGTTCCCGCGATCAAATGGGAATATTCAGCCCGCCGCGTTATGACGCTGGACTGGGCCGAGGGTGATCCGTTGGGGGACAATGATGCATTAGACGCGGCGGGCCATAACCGTCACGCGCTGGGCAGTCGTATCCTGTCGCTGTTTTTGAACCATGCTTTGCGCGATGGGTATTTTCACGGCGATATGCATCAAGGCAATCTTAAGGTGGCCGCCAACGGCGACATCATTGCCTATGATTTCGGGATCATGGGGCATATCGACGAATACACACGCCGCGTTTACGCCGAGATTCTGTTTGGCTTTATTCAGCGTGATTACCAGCGTGTTGCCGAAGTGCATTTCGAAGCCGGATATGTGCCGGCCAATCAGGACGTCGACGAATTTGCGCGGGCTTTGCGGGCCGTGGGCGAACCCATCTTTGGCATGGACGCCACGCGCATTTCGATGGGGCGCTTGCTGTCCTATCTCTTTGAGGTGACCGAGCGTTTCGGCATGGAAACACGTACCGAGCTGATCCTGTTGCAACGCACGATGGTTGTTGTGGAAGGTGTGTCACGGTCGCTGGACCCAGAGGTTAATATCTGGGACGTCGCAAAACCTGTTGTCGAAGGATACATCAAAGACAGCATCGGACCTCGGGCCTTGGGGCGGGATCTGATGAAAACGGCACGGGTCATGGCACGGTTCGGGCCACGTTTGCCCGCCCTCGTCGAAGGGGCGCTTATCCGGCAGGCGACACCACAGGAAGAGCCACCAAAAAATCCGTGGAAGCTTGCTGTAATCTGCGGGGGGCTGGGGCTTGTTTCCGGCGCAGCGCTTGTCGCGGCTTACGTGTCACTGACCTGAACACGTGAGGGGGCGCCGCCACGCGGAATGGCGGCTCTCTCAAATCCATCCAGATCACGATAAGACAAGAAAAAACCCCGGTTGAGGCCGGGGTTTGAACGTCACAATCGTTTGTGAATTTTAGAGAAGACCCGCATGCGCCATCGCGGCGTCGATCTGCGATTTTGTTTCATCGCTAAGACCCGTCAATGGCAGGCGGACGTCTTCATTACACAGACCCAGTTTGGACATGCCGTATTTCGCACCAACCAGACCCGGCTCTGCAAAGATGGCCATGTGCAGGGGCATCAGACGATCCAGATAGTCCAGCGCTTTGTTGTAGTCGCCGGCCAGTGTTGCGGCCTGAAACTCTGCACAGAGTTTCGGGGCGACATTGGCAGTCACCGAAATGCATCCCACACCACCGTGCGCGTTGAACCCAAGGGCCGTTGCGTCTTCGCCCGAAAGCTGAATGAAGTCGGTGCCACAGGTCAGGCGTTGTTGGGGCACACGGCTTAGGTCGCCAGTGGCATCTTTGACGCCCGCAATGCGCGGCAGCTTGGCCAGCTCGCCCATTGTTTCCGGTGTCATGTCCACGATCGAACGACCGGGAATGTTGTAGATGATGACCGGCAGGTTACAGCAGTCGTGTACAGCCGTGAAATGCGCAATCAGCCCGCGTTGGGTTGGTTTGTTGTAATATGGCGTCACGACCAGAATGGCATCTGCCCCCGCTTTTTCAGCAGCTTGCGCCAGACGGATCGATTCAAGGGTGTTGTTCGATCCTGCGCCAGCGATAACCGGAACGCGGCCCGCAGCGGTGCGCACAACCGTGTCGACCACGGCGTCATGCTCTTCGTGGGTTAGCGTCGGGCTTTCGCCGGTTGTGCCCACAGGGACAAAGCCGTTTGAACCTTCACCGATATGCCATTCGACCAATTTCTTAAGCGTTTCCAAATCCAGCTCGCCGTTCGTAAACGGCGTGACGAGTGCGGGCAGAGACCCTTTAAACATGACACGCTCCTTTTTTGCGTAGCTGGGCGAAACGCCCATATTTTTCGAAAACCCGACCTGCTCTTGTCACCTTTGTGAATTGTAGGCAGGCTTGGACACACTTATGGTTGGGTTCTATCCTTCGTCACATTGGAAATTGCAAGATGTTCCGCGTTTGGCTGGCCGTTCTTTTGGCATTTATATCGATTTCAACCTCTGTGGCGCAGGCGACTCCGGTCTCTGATGCGATGGGGGATGTCCGCTCAAAGGATTGGGCTGGTGCGGCGCGTGAAGTAAAAGGCGAAAGCCAGGTTGCGCAGGATATTGTCGAGTGGCACCGGCTGCGCGCCGGGGAAGGGTCGCCCGCCGAGGTTCTGTCATTTCTCAAAAGGCGTCCGGATTGGCCGGGGTTGGCCTATCTGAGAAAGCAGTCCGAACCTGCTTTTGTAGATGCGACACGCAAACAGATTGCCGAATTTTATCTCTATGGGAATGCCCAAACCGCTCAGGGTGTGTTGACCCAAGCCAGAGAGTTGGAACGCCAAGGCAAAAAAAGTGATGCGCAGGGCCTTGTTGTTCGGGCATGGCGCGAAATGGAGGTTGGCCCAAAGTCGCATCAGCAGTTCCTGGAGCGGTACGGCAAACTTCTCAAAAAACACCACGTTGCGCGTATGGATATGGTGCTTTGGAAAAACTGGAAAACCAATACCAGCCGCATGAAACCTCTGGTCAATGATGGCTGGCAAAAGCTTGCAGATGCGCGTTTGGGACTGCGAGCGCAGGCCAAGAACGTTGACGTTCTGATCGAGGCCGTACCCCAAAGCCTCTCAAACGATCCCGGCATGGCCTACGAACGTTTCGTTTGGCGCGCCCGTAAGGGGCGTGATGCATCTGCCATTGAATTGCTTCTCGAACGCAGCCGTGCCGACACATTGGGGCAGGCCAAAGACTGGTCGCGGCGCCGTCGTGATCTCGCTCGCAAACAGATGCGCGCAGGAAATTACAAGACGGCCTATGCCATCGCCTCGACCCACCGTCTGTCACCCGAGGACGGATATGCCTATGCGGACAATGAATGGATTTCGGGATATGTTGCGCTGCGGTTTTTGAACAAACCGGGGGTTGCGGTCAAACACTTTAAAAGGTTCGAAACAAGCGTCGCCACACCGATTTCATTAGGCCGGGCAGGTTACTGGATTGGCCGCTCTTACGAGGCGATGGCAGACAGCGCCAAGGCAAAAGAGGCGTATCGTATGGGGGGTGCTTACCAGACAAGCTTTTATGGTTTGTTGTCCGCCGAAAAGGCCAAGATGGAGTTAAGCCCCGCCCTTCAGGGCAATGAAGCATTCCCAAGCTGGCGCAAGGCCCCGTTTGTTTCGTCATCCGTCCACCACGCGGCGTTGCTTTTGTTGCAGGCTGGCGAGCTTTCGTTGGCGGAACGCTTCTGGGTGCATTTGTCTGAAACGCAAGATCGCACCGCGCTGGGGCAAATGGGCACCATGGTGCAAGATCTGGGTGCGCCGCACATTGCCGTCATGCTTGGCAAGAAAATGGTTCGCAACGGAGTGGTTTTGCCGGGTCCCTATTATCCATTGCACCCCATGGTGAATGGCAAACTGGCGGTGTCTACGGAAATGGCCCTCGCGATTGCGCGTCGGGAAAGCGAATTTGACCCAGTGGTCGTGAGCCATGCAGGGGCCAGAGGCCTGATGCAAGTCATGCCCGGTACCGCAAAGCTGGTCGCGAACCGGCTTGATTTGCCCTATTCGGAATCCTGGCTTACCGCGCGACCGGACTACAATATCACGCTTGGTGCCGAGTATCTGGCAGGGCTGGCCGAACAGTTTGATGGAAACGTCATCATGGTGTCGGCGGGCTATAACGCGGGCCCGCGCCGGCCTGAACGCTGGATGAAGGAACGCGGAGATCCACGGCGTCGCGGGGGCATGGATATTGTCGACTGGATCGAACATATCCCGTTTAATGAAACCCGTAATTACGTCATGCGGGTCTCGGAAAGCCTGCCCATCTATCGTGCGCGTTTGGGGCGCGACCCTCTTCCGGTGCCATTCAGCAAGGAATTGGTGGGATCGACCATCAAAGTTACCCGATAGCCCTCAGCGGGCGGCGCGTTCCCGCCACAAGGTAAACAGACCCGCGCCCACAACAATGGCCGACCCGATCGCGACATTGACGCGAAGGGTTTCTCCAAACGCAAGCATGCCCAGTGTCGCCGCAAAAGGAAGCTGCAAATAGGCAAAGGGCTGCACGGCGCTGGCCTCGGCATGGTCATAGGTTTTGATCAGCAACCAATGCCCCAGAATACCCGTGCAACATAGGGTCAGCATCCAAAGCCAATCGGTTCCGACAATGGGTTCCCAATAAAAGACCCCGATTGCCGTCATCACGATCATGCCCACCGTACCGGTGTAAAAAAAGCTGACCGCAGATCCATCTGCGCGCGCCACATAACGCGTCAAAAGACCATAAACCGCGAACATGAGCGCCCCGACCAAAGGCACGATTGCAGCAGGGGAAAACACGCCGTGGCCGGGTTCAAGGATAATCAGAACGCCAATCATGCCAACGCCGATTGCCGCCCAGCGCCTCCAACCAACTTTTTCGCCCAGAATGGGACCGGACAGCGCGGCAATGATCAATGGGTAACAAATAAAGATGGCGTGCGTTTCGGTGAGCCCCAAAAGGGTAAAGGCCACTACGGTCACAACAATCTCGAGCGCCAGAAGCGCCCCTCGAATGCATTGCAGCACTGTGTGTTGCGAGCGCATAACCCTGCGCAGACCGCCGGTCTGGCGCGCGGACAAAGCAATGACAAACGCCGCAAAGAACCAGTAGCGGATCATCACGACAAGAAAGACATTGTATTCATCCGCCAGATATCGGGATATCCCGTCCTGCATGGCAAAGACAAAGGTCGTGCAGCACATCAAAATGATGCCAAAGCGCGTGTTTTGTTCGGTCACGGCGCTTTCCTCGCAATCGTCATGTGACGTTTACGGCCAAAGCCCGCAATGCGTTCGACCTCAAAGCCTGCATCTTGCAAATTCTGACGCACAAATCCGGCGGCGGTATAAGTGGCCGCAGTGCCGTTTGGGGCCGTATGAAGCCCAACCTGTCGCAGCAGGTCTGCATCCCACAGTTCGGGATTCTTTGCGGGGGAAAACCCGTCCAAAAACCAGGCATCCGCAGCAAACTCTTGTTGTGCGAGGGTCTCGCGGGCATCGCCAACAACAACGCGCGCCTCGATGCCTTTTAATGTCGATAAAGATGTGTCTTTCGCCCAAGCCTCGACCAGTCTTTCGGCATAGGGTTTCAGAACCGGAAACGACTCGAGCGCCCGTGACATGTCTTCTGCGCTCATGGGGAAGCCTTCAAAGCTTGTAAAACGCAGGGGCGATGCCATTCCCGCCGCGTCCCACGCGGCCCAGGTCGTCAACAAATTTAGCCCCGTCCCAAACCCGAGTTCGGCAATATGAAACCCTGCACCAAACCGGTTGGGCAGGTCATTTCCATCAAGAAACACATAAGTGGTCTCGGCCAGCCCGTTTTCCAAACTGAAATACGGGTCGTCGAAACGTGTCGAGACGGGCACAGCGCCGTCGCGCCATTCCAGATTTGCTTGCTGGTCGCTCATGTCGGGATGCCTTAGTAGTCATGCAAGGGAAAAGCATTGGGCCACATAGGGTGATTTGGCAATGGTGGATGTAACCGTTTTAGGGGCAGGCGCATTCGGGTTGTCTGTTGCTTGGGCCTGTTTGCAACGGGGCGCAAAGGTGCGTGTCATCGATCCTTATGGTGTCGGTGCAGGGTCGTCTGGTGGTGTGGTCGGCGCATTGGCACCGCACACGCCGGAAAACTGGAATGACAAGAAAGAGTTCCAGTTTCAAAGTCTGATCATGGCCGAAGCCTTCTGGGCCGAGGTGGAAGAGACCGGTGGAGTGTCTTCAGGATATGGCCGGACGGGTCGTCTGCAGCCGGTCCTGAACGACAGAGGGCTTGAGCTGGCGCGTGCGCGACAAGAAACCTCAGGTGCATTGTGGCGCGGCCAGGCAAAGTGGTGCGTGATCTCTGAGGAAGACGCCGGACCTTGGGCACCACACTCGCCGACAGGATTTCTTATTCACGATACGCTTAGTGCCCGCATGCATCCAAGAATGGCATGTGCCTCTTTGGCGGCAGCCATCCAAGAAAAAGGCGGCGAGATCACCAAAGAAGCTCCACACGAGGGCCAAGTGGTGTGGGCAACGGGATGGCAGGGGCTTGTTTCACTGTCTCAGGACATGGGGCGCATGGTGGGCAATGGCGTTAAAGGCCAAGCTGCGCTTCTACGTCTTGATCGGCCGGATTTGCCCCAACTGTTTGCAGATTCGGTGCATGTTGTCCCGCATGTGGATGGAACCGTTGCAATCGGATCGACCAGCGAGCGTGAATTTGAAATTCCAACCAGCACCGATGCCCAGATTGATGCCGTGCTAGAGCGCGCTTTTGCGGCGGTCCCGGCTCTCAAAAATGCAGAGGTGATCGAACGCTGGGCCGGTGTGCGGCCCCGCGCAAAAAGCCGGGCGCCGATGTTGGGACGTCATCCATTGCGCGAAGGCGCGTTTATTGCGAATGGCGGCTTTAAGATCGGTTTCGGGATGGCCCCGAAAGCAGGTGCTGTCATGGCCGATCTGATACTGGATGGCGTGGACACGATTCCCGACGACTTCAGGCCCGAAGCTTCGCTCTGATCTGGTTATTCTGCCTGTGCAATCATGTTTTGCTGACCTTCCGGGCCACGCACCCAAAGTGTGCCATCGCCCCCCCAGCAGAGTTCGGCCGTTTCGAAATGCATAAGAGGGGCGGTGGCGCGAAACGAAAAACGGCTCAGCCCCCCCAATTGTTCTGCGGCTTGTAGCATCAAAAGCTGCGCGAGCAGTGGGCCATGCACCACCAAACCGTCATACCCTTCGACGGTGCGCGCATAATCCAGATCATAATGAATCCGATGGCCGTTAAACGTCAGAGCAGAATAGCGAAACAACAACGTGCTGTTAAAACTGCGATGCTGCGAAAACGCCTCGTCTGTGCGGGCCGCGGGCGGGACGGGTTTTCGTGCGTCAGGTGCCGGGTCTTCGCGGTACACCAGATCCTGAAATTCGGTCACGCAAGTGCGTCCGGCCTGCTCGAATTCGTGACGTAGCTTTACAAACCCGAGCGGCCCCGAACGCCCTTCTTTGTATTGGGCGGACTCAACCGTGGTTGTCTTTGTAGCCGGCAACCCTGCGCGCAGGGGATGGTGAAACTCGAGTTGCCCACCAGCCCACATGCGGCGGGGCAAACCCATGTCGGGGATCAGACCGCCAACTTTGGGGTGACCATCCCGCCCGAGCTTGGCAGGGGGCTGTGCGTCCCAAAAGTATAGATGATGAAAAAACGGGGGGAGGGGATCGCCGATATCGACATCAGCAGGCAGGTCCAGCATCGTCAGGCAGGCGCTTGCTCGTGTCGGGTCGATTACGTCACTTTGACTGTGGGTTTGGGGCAGGGCATCTTGCATGGCGGCAGGGTAGGCCTGCGTTGCAAATGGGGCAAGATCGCATGAGACCAAAACTTTCTTCGCTGGACCATTTTGTTCTCACCGTACAGGACATCGATCTGACCATCCGGTTTTATCGGGATGTTTTGGGAATGAGCCCCGAGAAGTTTCAACCCGCCGATGGTTCCGTGCGCTGGGCGTTGAAATTCGGAGACCAAAAAATCAACCTGCATCAAGAAGGGGCCGAGTTCGAGCCAAAGGCCGCGTTCCCAAAACCGGGATCTGCCGACCTGTGCTTTCTGAGCGACGTGCCACTTGCCACTTGGCAAGATCACTTCGCGAACATGGATGTGGTCGTTGAAGAAGGGCCCATAAGACGCACAGGGGCAGTTGGGCCCATTCATTCGCTATATATCCGTGATCCTGATCTGAACCTGATCGAAGTCAGCAATCCTGAATAACGGCCGCGTTTCAGCGCCGCTGAATTTCGGCTCTGAGTGTTGTCATAAGCGCATCAATGTTCTGGGCGTACCGCTCCGTGATGCGCCCGTTTTCATCGAATTGACTGTTGCACTCTGCAATCAGGATTTCCGGACCGTTTGCGATGCATGGGCGAAATGGCGCAAGGCATGTTCGCAGCATGACATGCGCGCGCGCCCCTCCTGTCCGGCCAGCTGCGGCCGCCATGATCGCGACAGGTTTGTCCGCCCAAGGTTTCACCGGTGCCCTGCTGATCCAGTCGAGCGCGTTTTTCAAAACGCCAGAGATGCCGCTGTTGTATTCTGGAGTGGAAATCAAAACCGCATCTGCCTGGGCAATCTGGTCGACAAGCGTTTGCACTTCCGCAGGCAGGCCATGCGCGTCCTCAACGTCACCGTGATACAGGGGGATTTCAAGATTGGCCTCAACATAAGTGGCATCGCCAAATATCCTGCCGGCTTCGCGCAAGAGTTTGCGATTGGCTGATTTCGCACGAAGAGAGCCTGAAAGCCCCAGCAAGGTGTATTGGGTCATGTCGCGTTTCCTGTTTTGCGTATGTGATACCTAAACACCCGATCAGGAACTTCAACGCATAACGCCGCACAGTTTCTGCGCGGCGTCTTTTGCGAAGTAGGTTGTTTTAGGCTTCGGTAGGCAGAATCACGATTTCGACGCGGCGGTTCTGTGCCTTGCCTTCTTCCGAAAGGTTCGACGCAACGGGTTGGTCTTCGCCGCGGCCGATTGTCTGGATGCGTTCAAAGGCAACGCCCCCTTCCATCAGCTTGTCCGCGACAGAGTTCGCGCGCTGCTCTGAAAGCTGCTGGTTGTGTGCCGCCGATCCGGTGTTGTCGGTGTGGCCCAGGACTTGAACAGTCGAAGAAGGATATTTCTGAAGGTTACGCGCAACTGCGGCAAGATCATCCGACAAAGATGCGCTCACCACGGCGCTATCGGAAGCGAACAGCAAATCCTGTGGCATAACAACGATCAAACGATCGCCTGTATTCTCGATAGAGATGCCCCCATCCAGTTCCTTGCGCAGCTCGGCCTCTTGTTTGTCGAGGTCATTGCCGATCAATGCGCCGACGCCCGCGCCAATCACGGCACCTGCGACAAGGTTGGTGTCGGTGGCGGCGGCCACTGCGGTTCCGACAAGGCCGCCAATAACGCCGCCCTGTTTGGTTTTACGGTATTCGTCGCGGTCTTCTGCACTGCCTGTGACATATGCAGGGTCGGTACAGGCGGTTAATGCGACTGCCGAGATTGCGAATATTGAAAGAGTAAAGCGTTTCATCACTGCTGCCTTTGGATCGTTTGGCCGATTTCTTCGGCTCTGATGTCCAACATAGGCGACCTGAGGCCAAGACCCAAATGGATCAGGCCGTTTTTTCAGCGGTTTCTTGCGCTTGATACTCGGGATCCATTTCTGCGCGGGCTGTTTCCCATGCCAAAAGGGCGCGCTTCACGGGCAATCCCCAATGATATCCCCCGAGCGCGCCAGATTTACGCAAGGCTCTGTGGCAGGGGATCAGCCAGCTCACGGGATTGCGCCCGACAGCAGTGCCCACAGCACGCACCGCACGTGGTGCACCGATGGATTGGGCGATTTCGGAATAGGTCGACACCTGTCCAGAGGGAATGCGCATCAAAGCTTCCCAGACTTTGATCTGTAGCGGGGAGCCGATCATATAGACGGGGGTTTTGCCAAGTTCCCCCGATTGTTCGTTGAAGGCCGAAAGGACCCAAGGGCGCAAAAACATTGGATCTTCAATAAAATTGGCCTTTGGCCAGCGCGACAGAAGATCGATCATCGCGGCTTCTTCGCCGGTTTCCGAGGCAAATCCGATGCCACAAATCCCTTTGTTGGTGCCCATCACAAGCGCCAATCCAAAGGGGCTGTCAAACCATCCCCAGAAAATGTTCAACCCTTCCCCCCCACGGGCATATTCGCCGGGGCTCATGGATTCCCAACGCAAGAACAGGTCATGCAGTCGACCAGATCCCGAAAGTCCCACCGCATCCGAGGTGTCCAGAGTTGTGAAGTGGTCGTGCAAAAGGGCCTTGGCGTGGCCAAGCGTCAAATACTGCTGGAATTTTTTTGGTGACACGCCGGCCCATCGCTTAAAAAGACGCTGGAAATGCGCTGGGCTCATGTCCATTTCCCGTGCCAGATCGTCCAAGGTAAGCGATTTCTCGGATTGGTCGATCACTTCGATGGCACGGCGCATGACATTGAAATGGTATCCTTGCTGCAAATCGTTCATCGCTCGTTGTCCTGTCGTGTCTGTCCTGTCGAACATAGGCGCTCACACCGTGTCCCGCGACCCGTTTCTTGTGCAAAGTCCACGCCACATAACGCATCCGTGAATCGCAAAAGCTGTGACTTGGGATAGGGTGTTGTCATGAAAACGCTGATCTTTGTTTTGTTGATGGCTTCTCCGGCTTTGGCTGAAGCGCCCGTAATTGAAAATGTGCAGGTCCAAGCCGTGTCAGGGGTATGGCGCTTCAACGTGACGCTGGCGCACCCGGACACGGGATGGGATCACTATGCCGATGGATGGCGTGTTGAAACCGAGGATGGATCGGTTTTGGGAACCCGCGAATTGCTGCACCCTCATGTGGATGAACAGCCCTTTACGCGATCCCTGTCTGGCGTTTCGATCCCGAATGGGATCAGCACGGTTTTTGTGCGCGCCAAGTGCAGTGTTGACGGGTGGGCAGACACAACGGTGCCCGTGTCTTTGAATTGATACCTCGAAGCCATTCGGGCGGTTGTATAGGGCGCAAGCACGTCCCATATTCCGGCCCATGACACAAAAAATGGATTCTCCGAAAATGACTTTGCGCGACCGCATCGCCGTTCAACTCGAGCGGCCCATTGTCCGCTATTTCATCTTGGGCGTTATTCTTTTCAACGCCGTGATTCTTGGGCTCGAGACATCGACCGAAGTCATGGAGGATATCGGTCCCCTGATCATAACGCTCGACAAACTGTGTCTGGCCATTTTCGTCATTGAAATCGTGGCCAAACTCTATGTCCACAGATTGCAGTTTTTCCGCGACGGCTGGAACATCTTTGACTTTGTGATTGTCGGTATCTCTCTCATCCCTGCCGCGCAAACCTTCTCGGTCTTGCGGGCGCTGCGTATCCTTCGTCTGTTGCGTGTGGTGTCGGTGGCCCCGTCATTGCGACGGGTGATCGAAGGCCTGTTGAATGCTTTGCCCGGGATGGGATCAGTCTTTTTGCTGATGGGCCTCGTTTTCTATATCGGCGCGGTCATGGCGACCAAATTGTTTGGAACGCAGTTTCCGGAATGGTTCGGGACGCTGGGTCGGTCAACGTATTCATTGTTCCAGATCATGACCCTGGAAAGCTGGTCCATGGGTATTGTTCGCCCTGTAATGGAGGCTGAACCTTATGCATGGGCGTTTTTTGTCCCGTTCATTCTGGCAACAACATTTATCATTCTAAACCTTGTCGTGGGTTTGGTCGTGAATTCGATGCAGGACGCGCACCATGCCGAAGCCGATGAATTGACAGGATCTTATCGGGACGAAGTTCTGGCGCGATTGTCAGAAATCGAAGGACTGTTGAAGACATCCGCCGACAAGAGGCGTGATCCGGAATAACTTTTTCTAAGTATAGCAGATACCTAAGGCCGCAATTTGCGGCCTTTTCTTTTGGAGGTGTTGACTCTCATGTATCAAATGAGACATCAATGTCTCATGACGCAAAAAACTGAAACTATGATTCTCGAAGCAGCGTTTGCGCTGTTTGCGGTGAAACCCACGGCCACTTTGGCAGAAGTGGCTAAAAGGGCCGACGTTGGCCGCGCGACCTTGCACCGATTGTTCAAAGGCCGTGATGATCTGATGGCGGCTTTGGCTCATCGCGCAATGGCAGAGCTTGATCAGGCCGTTGACCAAGCCACCAAAGACGCAGCCACCTATACCGACGGCCTGCGGCTTACTCTCAAAGCGATGATTCCCTTGGCAGAACGCCAGCTTTTCCTTGCAAACGAACCGGTCGACCACATGCCCTCGGTCGCGAAAGAGCTTGCACAACAGCGTGTTGAATTGACGGACCTTGTTGAGGCCGCCAAACACGAAGGCAGCTTTGATAACGCGGTCCCGACGGCATGGATTGTACAGTCGTTCGAAGCATTGACCTACGCTGCGTGGACGATGGTTTGCGAAGGAGAGGCCACGCCGAAACAGGCGTCTGCCCTAGCGTGGAGAACACTCACTATTGGCGTAAAAGGAGACGTAAAATGACGTCAGAAAGTTTCTTTACCTTGTCCGAACGCATTGACGAGGTGTTCTTTTTCATCGGCGCTGCCGTTTTGCTGATTGAGGTTCTCGAGGCGATTTTCAAAGGCAACTTGCGCAAGAAAACCTTGATGGAAATGCTGGCAAGTGCGTCGACACAAATCCCGTTTCTGCTTGTCGAAATCTTTGTGATGACCTTTGCCTATGGGGTTTTGTACATGGTGAGCGCGAATTTCGTCTCATGGCAGATCCCAACAACATGGGTCACGGTCATTGTGGCTTTGGTCCTCGTCGACCTGACATATTACTGGGAACACAGGATCGCGCATCAGGTGCGACTTTTGTGGACACAGCACGCCGTACACCATTCATCACGGGACTATAGCATCATCACGAGCATCCGCTTTGGCCCGTTCGAGAGTCTCTGGGCGCTGATCATGCACATCCCGTTGGTGTTGATCGGATTTGCACCGGATGTGGTGTTCGGATGCAGCCTTATCGTCCTGGGATACCAGACGTGGCTGCACACCGAAGTCATCGGAAAACTCGGACCTTTGGAATGGGTGCTGAACACCCCGTCACATCACCGTGTACATCATGGGGCGGACGCCAAATATCTTGATAAGAACTATGGTGGCATTCTCATCATCTGGGACCGGATGTTTGGAAGCTTTCAAGTAGAGGAAGAACGCCCGCGCTATGGTTTGACGACCGATTTCGACAGCCAGAATCCAATCAAGGTCTGGTTCTCGGAACTGCCGGCACTGATGAAAGACCTCAGGAACGCAAAAAGCGGACAAGAAGTCTGGATGCGTTTGTTTGGCCGACCGGGTTGGAAGCCCTGAGAACGCGAAAGCCCTCTTGCCGCATCAACCGGCAAAGGGCATACCGTTTTCATGGCAAAACAACTGAATTATCACACCATCCGCGAGATTTTCACTCGGTTCCAAGAGGCCGAGCCGGAACCCAAAGGGGAACTGGACCACGTAAACGCCTATACGCTGGTCGTTGCTGTGGCTCTGTCGGCGCAAGCCACGGACAAAGGCGTAAACCGGGCGACGGCGGACCTGTTTAAAATCGCGGATACACCACAGAAAATGCTCGATTTGGGGGAAGAGGCCCTGATCGAGCACATCAAGACAATTGGCCTTTTCCGGAACAAGGCCAAAAATGTTATCAAGCTCTCGCGATTGCTTGTCGACGAGTATGACGGAGAGGTGCCCTGTTCGCGCGCCGCACTTGAAAGCTTGCCGGGTGTCGGTCGCAAAACCGCGAATGTGGTGCTGAATATGTGGTGGCAGTACCCCGCACAGGCGGTAGACACGCATATCTATCGATTTGGAAACCGGTCCGGCGTGTGCCCTGGCAAGGATGTTGTTGCTGTCGAGCGCGCGATCGAAGACCAAATTCCGGTTGATTTCCAGCTACACGCACATCATTGGATGATCTTGCACGGGCGCTATGTCTGCAAGGCGCGCAAGCCCTTGTGCGGCACTTGCCTGATCCGTGACCTATGTGAATTCGAGGACAAAAACTTATGACCCAGTATCAGGTTGTCGGCATCGGCAACGCCATCGTTGATGTGATCTCTCAATCCGATGACTCGTTCCTCGATTTAATGGGGATTCAAAAGGGCATTATGCAACTGGTCGAAAAAGAGCGGGGCGAAATGCTCTATGCTTCTATGACCAACCGGACACAGGCCCCCGGTGGTTCTGTGGCCAACACGATTGCGGGTTTGGGCAGTCTTGGCCTGTCGACAGCCTTTATCGGACGTGTGCACGATGACGCGTTGGGCAATTTTTATGCTGCGGAAATGCAGGCTGATGGGACGGATTTTGTAAATCCGCCGGTTGCAGGTGGCGAGCTTCCCACATCCCGATCGATGATCTTTGTGTCGCCGGACGGCGAGCGTTCGATGAACACCTATCTGGGGATCTCGGCGGAACTTGGCCCCGAGGATGTTTCGGATGATGTCGCCGGACAGGCGCAATTGTTGTTTCTCGAAGGCTATCTCTATGACAAGCCTAAGGGCAAAGAAGCGTTTGAAGCAGCTGCTCGGTTGTGTCGTGCAGGCGGCGGCAAAGCGGGGATCGCCCTGTCTGACCCCTTCTGTGTGGAACGCCACCGCGATGACTTCCGTAGGTTGGTCAAAGAACTGGATTACGTGATCGGCAACGAACATGAGTGGCAATCCCTCTACCAGACAGATCTGTCATCTGCGCTCGAACAAGCGGCCCAAGACGCCGGGATGGTGGTCTGCACGCGGTCCGGTCATGATGTTGTTCTGGTCCGTGGCGAGGAAGAGGCGATTGTGCCCGTGAACGAAGTTGTGCCCGTTGATGCGACCGGCGCAGGCGATCAGTTCGCAGCAGGGTTCCTCTATGGTGTTGCCACAGGTCAGCCGCTTGAAGTGGCCGGGCGCATGGGATGCGTCGCTGCGGCCGAGGTCATTGGCCACTACGGTGCCCGCCCTGAAAAAGAGGTCAAGGCGCTGTTTCGGGATGCAGGCCTGATCTAACACTTCCCCGCAAAAACAAACCCCAAGGCAGGATGCTCTGCCTTGGGGTTTTCTTTATCCGGCGATCAATCACGACAGGCGCGTGCGCTCGGCTTCAATCGCCCAACTTGGCGTGAACCTCATCCAGATCGATCTCTCCGATGGGCATCTTGTTCGATGGATCTTCGAAATCGTATTTGAATAGATCAAAATCGCGTTTGTAGATTTCATAAACCAGATGCATCGACAGATCGTCGAAATAGTCTTCGACAGGGTGCGCGCGTTTTGGCCCATGACCTTCGGATTCATTGAAACGCGGAATTTGCGACAAATCGAGGGAATGGCGTGTGTCGATGTTATCCAGAACCGACTGCATGCCTTCGTTGAACTTTTCAGTCCAGAAGATGTTGTCGTAGCTCCCACCATTCACAATAAACGTCGAGACGTGGCCCGACATACCGGACCAATGGATGTCAGGATCCATGGGGCGGCGCCACCGGATGGTATCGCGCGTGAACAACAAGAAGCGGCGGAAGCTGCGAATCTGATCGAATTCCTGTTTGCCATCATCACCGCCGACTTCGATCCCGTATTTCTGGATCAAGGTCGGGACGAGATTACCGCGATACCGCTTGCCGTTACGCTGGATGCCGCAGATTTTGTCGAAAAAGGAACTGAGAATACGTGTGTAAGGATTGCGGACACATGTGAACGCATAAGATTTGTGCGATTGGACGTTTTTCGTGATGGGCCCTTGGCTCTCCTCAAGTGCCCATTTGTGCATGCCGCCCGTAGCGTCATGAATGTCGCCATCGAAAAATTCGCCCTGATCCGAATAGTACATGATCTGACCGATTGTCGAACATGCGCATTTGGGAACAACACGATAGACCACGCTTTCGCTTTCGGTCATCCAAGTGCCGGGAAACCCCATAAAGTACCGCCTCCGTTTGTCTGTGATCCTGAGCAAACCGGTCACAGTTTCAATTAGCTACAAAAAAGCAAAGAAATCCTGTTTATTCAACGCCCGATCAGCATTATCAAGCTAAACAATCACTGCAAAATCGAGGTAACGGTTTCCAAAATGGCAAAAATCGCGTTTATTTTGCTCTGCCACAAGGATCCGGAGGCAATTATTCTACAGGCGCAGCGTCTGACGGCTGCTGGTGATTATATTGCAATCCACTTTGATGCGCGCGCCAAACGCGAACATTTTGACCTCATCAAAGAAGCACTGGAAGACAACCCCAACGTCGCGTTTTCGAGAAAACGCATCAAATGTGGCTGGGGGGCGTGGTCGCTTGTTCAGGCGACGTTATATGCGGTTGAGGCCGCGGTAGACAGTTTTCCGCGCGCGACGCATTTTTACATGCTGTCCGGCGATTGCATGCCCATCAAGACCGCCGACTATGTGCATGATTATCTCGACGACAATGATGTCGATTTCATCGAGAGCTTTGACTACTTCGAAAGTGACTGGATCAAGACCGGCATGAAAGAAGAGCGGTTGATCTACCGCCATTTCTTTAATGAACGCACACAGAAGTGGCGGTTCTATGCGGCCTTCAATTTCCAGAAAAAGTTCGGGCTGGCCCGTGAAATCCCTGCGGATATCCAGGTGCAAATCGGCTCGCAATGGTGGTGTTTGCGCAGGCAAACCATGGAAGCCGTTCTGGAATTCACCCGCAAACGCAAAGATGTCATGCGTTTTTTTCGGACCACATGGATTCCGGATGAAACGTTTTTCCAGACCATTGTACGGCATCTGATTCCCGAGGCCGAAATCCGGACGCGCACGCTGACGTTTCTGATGTTCACCGATTATGGGATGCCGCTGACATTCTATAATGACCATTATGATTTGCTGTTGAATCAGGATTTTCTGTTCGCTCGGAAAATCAGCCCGGAAGCTTTGGAGTTGAAAGAGCGGTTGGGTAACCTGTTTGCTGCATCCGGTGTGCGGTTCCAGATTTCTGGTGAAGGCCCAAGTCTGTTTCGGTTCCTGACCGGACGCGGCAGGATCGGACGGCGGTTCGCCAGCAGATTTTGGGAAACCGAGTCCGCCTTTGGCCGGAACCGGGAACTCAAGATTATCGTTTGCAAAAAGTGGCACGTGGCAAAGCGCCTTTTGGCGTCAGTTGAAAAGCACACGGATCTGCCGTCCATGGCCTATTTGTTTAACGAAGAAAGTTCCCCGCTTCCCGATCTCGGGGGAATTCAAGCCACGCTTGCAAAGCGCACGCGCCACCGGCGGGCGTTGATGCGCATGTTGTTTGACTATTACGACACGGATCAGATGGTGATTTGCCTCGACCCGTCTTCGCTTGATCTGATTTATGACTTTTATGGCGATCGTTCAGGGACGCGTATGCTCGAAATTCAGTGTGACTTTTCGGATGACTATCTGATTGGGCACGCCAACCGGATTGGCCTTGTCGGGGCGCAGACTCCCAAGGAAACCTTGGAAAGCCTGCTGCCGACGATCCGGCAGGATATCGTTCATGAAAGCGACAAGATCAGGGACGGTAATTTCGAGCATCACTATAGGCTGCGCGAAAAAGACGATTACGAGGCCCATGTTGTGGCGTTGACGGGGTTCCTCAAATCATCCGAGGAAAAGGCCGGCAAGGTGGCCACCGTCAATCACCTGTTTGCCGACTGATTGCCCAAAAGCACTTCAAAACGGGAGCCATGCGTGCAGGCCCAGCTTATTGGGACGCCGTGAGTTTGAGGAAGACATCTTCAAGGCTGGCTTGTTCGGTTTTTACATCACGGATACGAATACCGGCTTCATGCACGGCGCTCAGAACGTCTTCGGCAGTCGTTTCTTTGGCGTGATAGGTAAAGCTCAACGTGCCGTTTGCACGACGGCTGACAGTCAGGCCTTTGAACTCGGGCAAAGTGTCGGGTGTGTCCATCGGGTCAATGACCAAAGTCTTGGAATCAATCTGCCCCAACAGGTTTGACGTGCTGTCACGCGCAACAAGCTCGCCCTGATCGATGATAGCGATCTGATCACACATTTCCTCGGCCTCTTCGAGGTAATGGGTGGTGAGGATAATCGTCATGCCGCGGTCTTGATTCAGCTTGCGAATATTGGCCCAGAGCATTTGCCGCAGTTCGATATCGACGCCCGCCGTCGGTTCATCCAGAACAAGAATTTGCGGATGATGCACCAGTGCCTTGCCCAACAAAAGCCTGCGACGCATTCCACCCGACAGGGTCCGCGCATATGCTTCGGCCTTATCGGTAAGGCCGACCATCTCGAGGATTTCGTCGCTGCGCCGTTGCGCTTTGGGAACGCCGTAAAGGCCCGCCTGAACCTCAAGTGCACCACGCGGCGTAAAGAAGGGATCAAGGTTCAGCTCTTGGGGCATGACCCCGATCGCGGCGCGCGATTGGCGCGGGTTTTCGTCCTGATCAAAGCCCCAAATGCGGACCGAACCAGTGGTTTTGGTCACCAGACCGGCCATGATATTGATCGTCGTGGACTTGCCAGCGCCGTTTGGCCCGAGGAGGCCAAAGATGGAACCAACAGGAATATCCAGATTCAATCCCTTGAGGGCCTGCTTTGCCGGCGCCCCTTTGCTGGCCTGATAGGTCTTGGTCAGGCCCTGAATTTCAATGGCGTTCTGCGTCATGGCTGCTCTTGCCCCGCGGGATTGTATGGATCATAGTCGCCCTTAACGAACCCGGTTGGGAACGGCAACCAAAAGGACAGTGCACAATGAGCCAGCAAGCCCCTGAAACCAAGATCGTAGACAGCTATAAGGTGGCCTGTGATGGCGGTGAAGGTGCATTGGGTCACCCTCGGGTCTATTTGCAGATACCGGCAGAACAAGGTTGGGTTGAATGCCCTTATTGCGACTGCAAATATGTCCACAAAAGCGCGGCTGACAAGGCCGCATAGCTTAAACGCGACCTGCCAGAATCTCCGAAAACAACGCAGCCTTCGCGGATCACAGATGCGTTTGCGCGTTATGTCTTTCGGGCATTTCCAGATGTGGCACACCGTTGAACTGGACCAGCAGGGGTTGGTCCAGCACCATTTGCCAGCGATGCACGGACGTGTTCATGATGGCCAAACACATTTTGGACCATCCACCCACATCCAGTGAAAGCGTTTGGCGCAACACCATGCCGATCAATCCACCAGACGTCACAACCAACGCCCGGCCTTCGCCTTTCGCGATATCTGTCATGGCTTCACGAACGCGCGTTTCAAAATCGATGTAAGACTCCGGCGCCCCTTCGATTTCACCGCGCTCCCATGCTCCTAAGACTGCTGGCAAATGCTCGACAAAGCCCTCGCGCTCGGCTGGAACGGCCAGACCGTGCTGTTCTTCCATGAGCTGGGACAGGGTGAAGTAGGTGAATTCGTTCAACCGAGGGTCTTGGATGATTTCGGCGTGTTTTTCGGCACCCATGCTTGTTGCGGTTTCGATATGCCGCGTGAGCGTGCCACAGTAAACGCGCTGAAACCGGTCTCCGGTCGAGTCCATATGCGCACCCAGCCAGCGGGCCTGTTGGTGACCCAGTTCGGACAAACGGTCATACGAAATCTCGTCACGGGCTTCGGTGTTTGCCTGACCGTGGCGCACAAGGGTAATATGGGGCATCAGAAAATCCTTTGATATCGCCCTATGCGTAAGCCAGCAGGCGGCCCACGAAAAGAGCAGATTTTAGACGGGACGCCGATGTGACGCATCGGAAACTCTGGATTGCGAAACCGTCCGCGCTTGGCGCAAATTTGCCTTGCACTGTCGGATTGAGAGACTCGTTGTTGTGAAACCCCAGAGTAAAGTGGCGGCTGAATCATGGAGACACGCATGTCCGAAACCATCAAGTTTACGCTGGACGGGGAAACCGTCGAAGCCAAGGCCGGTGAAACCATCTGGGAAGTCGCCAACGGTCGCGGTCTGGTCATACCGCATCTTTGCCATAAACCTGCACCGGGATACCGCCCGGACGGCAACTGTCGTGCGTGCATGGTCGAGATCGAGGGCGAGCGGACCCTTGCGGCATCCTGTATTCGCGAACCTGCCGATGGCATGGTGGTCACGACCAACAACGCGCGGGCGACTTCGGCGCGTAAACTTGTGGTTGAGATGTTGGTGGCAGACCAGCCCGCGAAAGAAGAAGCCCATGACAAATCGAGCCACCTTTGGGATATGGCCGATCTGAGTGGCGTAAGCGAAAGCCGCTTTCCAAAGATGGAAGATGGCGAAATTCCTTTGCTCGACGACAGCCACGTCGCCATGAGCGTGAATCTGGATGCTTGTATTTCCTGCGGTCTTTGCGTGCGTGCGTGTCGCGAAGTTCAGGTGAACGACGTTATCGGTATGGCCGGACGTGGCCATGATGCCTATCCGACATTTGATATTATGGACCCGATGGGTCAATCGACCTGTGTTGCCTGTGGCGAATGTGTTCAAGCCTGCCCGACCGGTGCCCTGATGCCCGCGGCCGTGGTGGATGAACACCAGATCGGCGATATGGCTGACTTTGACTCGGAAACAGAAAGCGTCTGCCCGTTCTGCGGCGTCGGATGCAAAGTGTCTCTGAAGGTCAAAGACGGAAAAGTGAAATACGTCGAGGGCATCAACGGTCCTGCCAACGAAGGCCGATTGTGTGTCAAAGGCCGCTTCGGGTTTGACTACATCCACCATCCGCACCGGTTGACCAAGCCTCTGATCCGGCGTGAAGACGCGCCAGCCAAAGGGTTGAACGTCGACCCAGGCGATCTGTCGACCCATTTCCGCGAAGCGTCTTGGGAAGAAGCGATGGATATGGCAGCCAAAGGGTTGGTCAAGCTGCGTGACGAACACGGCGGTCCATCTGTTGCCGGTTTCGGATCGGCCAAGTGCACCAATGAAGAGGCGTACCTGTTCCAAAAGTTTATCCGTCAGGGTTTCAAGCACAACAACGTCGACCACTGTACGCGGCTGTGTCATGCGTCGTCGGTGTTTGCCTTAGTCGAAAACGTTGGTTCGGGCGGTGTGACTGCTGCGTTCAACGACATCAAGGATGCGGATGTGGCGATTGTGATCGGGGCAAACCCGATTGAAAACCACCCTGTCGCGGCCACCTATTTCAAGCAGTTCACCAAACGTGGTGGCAAACTGATTGTGATGGACCCGCGCGGCGTCGGTATGCGTCGGTTTGCGGACGAGATGCTGCAATTCCGTCCCGGCGCGGATGTGTCGATGCTCAACGCGATCATGAATGTGATTGTGGAAGAAGGTCTGTATGATCAGGCCTATATCGACCAGTTCACCGAAAACTGGGAAGCCGAAAAACAGCACCTGTCACAGTTCACCCCCGAAGCCATGAGCGAGATTTGCGGCATCAGCGCAGAACAGCTTCGCCGTGTTGCACGCACATTTGCCAACGCCAAAGCAGGGATGATTTTCTGGGGCATGGGCGTGAGCCAGCACATTCATGGCACAGACAATTCGCGTTGCCTGATTTCGCTTGCTCTGATGACCGGAAATGTTGGCAAACCCGGTTCGGGCCTGCACCCGTTGCGTGGCCAAAACAACGTTCAGGGTGCGTCTGATGCCGGTTTGATGCCGATGTTCCTGCCTGATTACCAATCGGTGGAAAACGATGATGTCTGGTCCAAGTTCAACGACGTTTGGGACAATGAAGACTATTCGAACAAAAAGGGCCTCACCGTCACCGAAATCGTTGATCAGGCTTATGCTGGTAACATCAAGGGCATGTATATTCTGGGTGAAAACCCGGCGATGTCTGACCCTGACGCCGAACATGCACGTGATGCATTTGCCAATCTCGACCTGTTGATTGTGCAGGATATCTTCCTGACCGAAACGGCAAACTATGCAGACATCATTCTGCCCGCATCGGCGCTTTATGAAAAGAACGGTACGGTGTCCAACACCAACCGTCAGGTCCAGCGCGTGCGCCCTGCGGTGACGCCTCCGGGTGAGGCGCGGGAAGACTGGTCTGTGACTGTTGAGCTGGCACAGCGCATTGGTCTGCCATGGACGTACACCGATGTGAGTGAGGTCTTCGCAGAGATGAAGTTGACGATGAAGTCTCTCAACAACATCACATGGGATCGCCTCAAGTCCGAGACGATCACATACCCGTCGTTGCATGAAACGGATCCGGGTCAGTCGATTGTTTTCGGAGATGGCTTCCCACGACCTTCGGGACGCGCGCACTTCACGCCCGCCAGCGTGATTGCACCGGATGAGGCCCCGGATACCGAATACCCGATGATCATGACCACCGGACGTCAACTTGAGCATTGGCACACAGGGTCGATGACGCGTCGGTCCAAGGTGCTTGATGCGGTCGAGCCTGAAGCCAACTGTTCCTTGCACCCGCGGACATTGAAACTGATGGGGATCGAACCCGGTGAGATGATCCGCCTGACAACACGGCGCGGTTCCATCGACATTATGGCGCGTTCGGATCGCGCTATTGCAGAAGACATGGTTTTCGTGCCTTTCGCCTATGTCGAAGCTGCGGCCAATGTTCTGACCAACCCGGCAATCGACCCTTATGGTAAGATTCCCGAGTTCAAGTTTGCAGCGGTAAAGGTTGAAAAAATCCAATCGCAGGTGGCAGCGGAATAAAGGGCGTTTAACGCACCGGCATTCGGCGCATTCCATTTTCTCAAAAGGCGGCTACGGTACATCGTGGTCGCCCTTTTTGGTGTTGATCTGCGCATCATCTGCCCAGAGTATCTTTTGAAATAATGAGGACGAAAAAAGATGGCCCGTTTGCCCGTAAATCCTGAAAGGTTCCTCTCGGACCTGCATACATTGCGCACCTTCGGGGCCTCTGGTGTGGGAAAAGGCGTGATCCGGCCTGCCTTTTCGGATGCGGATATCGCTGCGCGGGAATGGCTGATGGCGCAATTGCGCGACGTCGGATTGCAAGTGCATGTTGACCCGATGGGATCTGTTTGGGGGTTGGCACAAGGGCCCAGCCTTTTGCTCGGGTCCCACACGGACACCCAACCCGAGGGTGGATGGCTTGACGGGGCACTCGGGGTGATTGCGGCGCTGGAAATCGCGCGAGCCGCCCAAGAGGCTGGCGGCCCCGCCGTTTCGGTCGTGTCTTTTCAGGACGAGGAAGGACGCTTTGGCGTGACTACCGGCAGCACGGTCTGGTCCGGCGCCCTGTCATTGGACAAAGCAGACCGCTTGAGCGATCGGGACGGGGTGCCTCTGTCGCAGGCTCGGGCGCGGATGGCACATTTGACCGATGACTTTGTCGATCCAAACCGGTTCACCGGCTTTATCGAAATGCACATCGAACAAGGGCCATGGCTGGATCAAGCGGGGCAGGGGATCGGTGTTGTGACCGACATCGTGGGTATTCGCGACATGCGCATTACTTTCGAGGGCGAGCAAAACCACGCCGGAACGACCCCGATGCATCTTCGCAAAGATGCTTTTCAGGCGCTGTCGGCCTTCAATGAACGTTTGAACGCCGCATTTGATGAACTCGTGACGCCATCAACGGTTTGGACGATTGGCCATGTTTCATTACATCCCAATGCTTCGTCTATTGTCCCGGGCAGCGTCACGTTTTCCATGCAATGGAGAGATTCAGAAACCTCACGTCTGGAACAAATGGAAACGGTTGTTCGAGAAACGGCAGCAGCCGTCGCAACGGACATTGGCGTGACCTGTTCGTTTGGCCCGATACTGGGATTGGCGCCGGTCGCCATGAACGCACGGTTGAAACAGGCGCTTCGCGACAGTGCAGCCGAAATCGTACCAGATCTTTGGCGCGAGATGCCGTCAGGCGCGCTACATGACGCGACAAATGTTGCAGCGCATATGCCGGTTGCAATGCTGTTTGTGCCGTCAATTGGCGGAATCAGCCATGCGTTTGAAGAGGATACAAACGAAAGTGATCTGGTGAATGGTCTTGCCGTTCTGGCGGGGGCCGTGACCCGCCTTACGAATTAGCAAGCATCCGGTCGGCGCGGCTGTATCCACGTTTAAGCGCCCTATTGCGCAAACGGTCGGCTGCGACGGATGCTTCTCGAAGATTGCCGTAGATATCGACCTGCGATTGGCCTTGGCCGCCAGCATATCCCCACTCTCTCAGAACAGAGATTTCTTCGAACAGGTTGTATGCGATTTCAACGCGATAGAACCTTGGGCGGGTCGCCCGGGTTCGTCGATATAGAATGCAAACAGCCATACAGAAACCCTATTGCACCGTGATTCGCGGCGCAATAGGGCGATTGTGAATTTCGTTTAGCCCAACAAAACAATGTCGGAACGGCCCGCACCGCGCCTTAGGGCATGCACATCAGCAAGGTCCGGATCATTGATCCACGCTTCGGCATGTGCACGATCCGGAAACGAGAGAATGGCCGCAACGTTGGGAAGATCCGGCGCGCCATCCAAGGGCATGGGTTCGCCGCTGGCCTGTTCAACCTTGCCGCCATGCCGCGCAAGGGCGGGGCCAGCAAGAGGGCGGTATTCTTCCAATGCTGACGGGTTGGTCACGGTCAGTTTTGCGTATGCATAGATCATCTAGGGTCTCCTTTGTTCGCTTTCAAAGCCAAATCTAATTTGTATTCAGTATGGCGAAAACGCGTGATTGTGCTCAGGCGATATGCAATTTTGCATGTATGAATGTTGATTGGGATGACTTGAAAGCGGTTCTGCATGTGGTGCGCAAAGGAACTCTTGCGGCGGCGGCAACCGAACTGGGTGTGAATTACACCACTGTCGCGCGCCGTCTTGCGCGCGCCGAGCGGGCTTTGGGAACGGTGCTGTTTGATCGGCTGGCGGACGGATACCGGCCGGTTGAGGCTGCGTTGGTTGTGGCGCGCCATGCCTCCGAAATGGAGACGCAAAGTCTTGCCGTGATACGCGGCATTGCCGGTCGGGATGCGCGATTGTCGGGTAAGCTGACCGTGACTGCGCCGCAGCTTTTGGTTGGACCACATCTGACGGAAGTCATCCGCACGTTTTCCCAGACACATCCCGAAGTGGATCTTCATTTACGCGCCAGCAATGATCTTGCCGATCTATCCCGACGCGAAGCAGACCTTGCCATCCGGATCAGCCGCACGCCCGGTGACGCCCTCAAAGGTCTTCGGCTGTCGGATCAACATTCCGCCAGCTTTGCCTCGCCGGGTTGGGCCGAGCAAATCAAGAATACGCCCGAGCGCACAATTGATTGGGTGGTGTATGACGCATTGGGCACGCCACCCAAAGGGTTGGACCCGCGGTTTCAAAACAATCGGGTTGTCATGACATGCGATGATATGACGGCAATGGTGGGTGCGGCTCAGGCGGGGCTCGGGGTTGTGCGGATGCCCGTGTTTTTGGGGCGCGCGACGCCCGGACTGGTTCAGGTTCCGGTTCTGCCCGCACAGCCGTATGCCGAAATTTGGGTCGTGGCGCACGCAGATGTCTGGGCCTCTGCCAAGGTGGCCGCGTTCAGAGAGGTGTTGGTGCCTTATTTCAAGCGCAACCGCGCTGTCTTTACCTCATAAAAAGGCCCCCACAGCCATGAAGGTCTGCGGGGGCAGCGGGAGTGAACCCTGTATTCAGTTTCAGATCACGCCAAGAAGGTTCAGCCCAAGCCCAAAGCTCGAGAGAAAGGCGACACAAAAGGCGAGTGTTCGAAGCACGATCAGGCCCAGAACATAAATGATGTAATGTGCAAGAATGCCGGCGAAAAACGCAAAGGCCAACGTCCCGGCGAGGGCGTCATTCGGCATCTTTATCATGGTGAGTATTGCGAGGGGCACATAGACGACAAAGGCCTCGACGGCGACGATATGTGCCCGCTTTGCGCGTTGTGCCCAAGCGGATTGTGGTATCGCCTCGGTGCTGTAGTTCGCCAAAGCACCGAACAGGCCGCGGACCATTATGCGATCAAGGATATAGGGGAGCCATGCAATCGAAAGCCACATCGCACTGAGCACCGTATAGAATTCAAGATCCGTCATGAAATCCTCTCCTCAGGAGCAGGATAACACAATATCGCTCTAAAGCCTACATTTTGTGCCTATTGTATGGTGCGACCTATATCTAGGGTGTCTCAACCCCAGCTGACATCGCCAAGAAAAATGTAACCGGCGCCGTATATCGTTTTGATTAGGCGTGGGTTTTTCGGGTCTTCCTTCAATTTGGTGCGCAGGCGGGAAATCCGCACATCCATCGCCCGATCAAAGCTTTCTCCTGCAGCGCCGCCAAGAGTTTCCTGCATATGAGAGCGACTGATCAGGCGTTTCGGGCTTTCCAGAAACAACCGCAGAACTTCCCCTTCTGCGTGGCTGAAAGTGGTTTCTGCACCGCTGTCGTCTTCCAAAACATAGCGGTCAAAGAACGCCGTCCAGCCATTGAACCGCGCTGTGTTGCTGCTGGTTTGGGCGACAGGGCGGTCTTTTCGCAGGCGGGCGCGGACCCGCGCGACCACTTCGGTGGGGTCAAAGGGTTTGATAATATAGTCATCCGCCCCAAGTTCGAGACCGGTGATGCGGTCCTGTACCTGAGCGCGCCCTGAAATGATGATGACAGACGCCCCTTGTTCAAGGGCCAGACGGTGCACAAGGGTCAGCCCGTCTTTGTCTGGCAAGCCAAGATCGACAAGGCACACGTCAGGGGTTGTGGACTTCAATGCGGCTTCGAATTCCGTCGCCCGTCCAAAGCCCATGGTGCGAAACCCGGCATCCTCTAGAGCGTCCGCCAGCATCGAGCGGATTTCAGGTTCGTCATCCAGAATAGTAACCAGTGGGGCAGTCATGGCATCACCTTGTGTGCAAAAAGGCGTAAAGCTGTTCGACGTCAAATGGTTTTGACAGGACCGGAGCTCGGGCCGCGCCTTCGATATAGAGTGGATGGGTCTGAGGCAATGATGTCATGAGAAAAGATGGCGTGCCATCCGTGCGCAATGACTTGATCAGATCGACACCGGTTGCATCCCCTTCCAGAGAGATATCTGAAAGGACCATCGATATTTCCGAAACGCTGGCCAACAGCGCGTGCGCCTCTTCTACGCTGGCCGCTTCTATTACCGTGTGTTCCATGTCGATGAGCATATCACGGATCAGACCCCGCAAGTCCGGGTTATCCTCGACCAACAGAACAAGTCCGGGTGCCTGCTGGGTTTGGGCACGCCGCAAGGGCAATCGCAGGGTGACGCTGCCTCCGACATCGGTGTTTCCCAAGCGAACCTCGCCACCGGCAAGTTTGGTAACGTCGTACACCATAGCCAGCCCCAAACCCGAGCCGTCGCCACCCTTGGTGGTAAAGAAGGGATCCAGCGCGCGTTTGAGCGCCTCTTCAGAAAACCCCGTGCCAGTGTCAGTCACACGCAGTTGGAGCCATGTGTCATGCACCATTTCTGTTGTGATGGTGATTGCGCCCTGTCCGGAACAGGCATCGCGGGCGTTCAGGATGAGGTTCACAAGTGAATCCTGCAACATGCCGGGGTCGGCAAGGATCGGCACGTCGGGGATATTGTTTTGGATGGTCAGCGATATGTCCGGCGGAAGTGTCGGGTTCGCAAGAGTCTGAAGGTCGGCAAGAAACACAT
This sequence comes from Shimia thalassica, assembly GCF_001458215.1. Classification (GTDB taxonomy): domain Bacteria; phylum Pseudomonadota; class Alphaproteobacteria; order Rhodobacterales; family Rhodobacteraceae; genus Shimia; species Shimia thalassica. The sequence continues at coordinate 199,342 of NZ_CYTW01000006.1, forward strand.
CCATATTCACGGGCTGCATTTCCGGTGCGCGGTGGCCCGTCATATCGGCAATCCGGTTCAGCAACGTACCGCCCCGACGCGACGCGGCAACGGTCGCTTCGACAAGTTCACGGGCTTCGGGAACCATCTCCATGCGCTGTAACTTGGATTGCATGCCAAGAATGATCGTCAGAAGGTTTGAGAAGTCATGCGCAAGACCGCTGGTCATTTGCGCCGCGATCTCGCGTCTGCGAGTTTGCTGCAGGGCCACGCGGGTCTGGGTTTCCTCGGTTACATCCATCGACAGGATATAAACACCCCGCGCCGGTCCGACGCCCCCGTCGGGTGTAAAGGCAACCCGGATACGACGGGTGCTGAGGTGGTCATTGAATTCGAAAACCGATGCCTTGCCATGGAATGCCGCCTCGAGGTGCGGCTCAATCGCAAGGTAGGCGGACTCGCCCAAGGCATTGCGGATGTGTTGCCCGACAATGTTTGACGGACGGCCCGGCATGACGGCCGTCAGCCGTCTGTTGGAATAGGTGTAATGGCTGTCCGGCCCCACGTGCGCAATGTGCGCAGGCATCATTTCTGCGGTTAGGCGCATGCGGGCTTCGGAATCGGTCAGTTGCCGCTTGGCTTCTTCCAAGGCGTTTACCGTCGATTCAAGCTGCCGGTTGGTGGCGGAGAGCTCTTCTGCGTATTGAAGCAGTTGATCCGACAACTCTTCCGAGCGCGTTCGCAGCAACTGTTCCTGCCGTTTTGTGCTGGTGATGTCCGTATACACCGCGACCCAGCCGCCCTCGGGCAGGGGGGATCCTTCGACGCTGATCCAGCGGCCATTGGACATCAACCGTTCAAGATAATGCTGCTCAAACGCCAACGCCTGATCGACACGCCCCTGAACAAAGGCATCGATATCCTCGATGTCCCCGTATTCGCCGCGAATTGCGAGAAATTTGATGGTTTCGCCAAAGTCTGCGCCGGGAACGTTGAATTCTCTCGGCAGCTTGAACATGTCATGGAACCGTTTGTTGGCCAGAACCAGTTTCAGATCGCTGTCATAGATTGTCAGCGCTTGTTGGATCAGGTTCAAACCAGCAATTGTCATTGACTGAGCGGTGGCTGAATTTGCCTCCATATCGGCGTCCTCCCTCTTCATGGCTAGCACCGCATGTGGAGGTCGGAAAGCAAGAAATACATGCTGTTACAATTCGTAAGAATTGGGAAATGTTCAGGAAAAAGTTGACGCACAGTGTGAAACACGCACCTTATGAGGTGAGGGAATCGTTTCGACGGTTTTGGCCCGTGGAGGCGGGCTCTAGGGAGGATAAAAATTTGGGACAGTCGTCACAGGCGACCGGAGGACTCGTGTCCGTTCCGGCGCTTTTGCAACGTAACGCGACTCTGTACGCAGAGAAAGCCGCGTATCGTGAGAAAGAATTCGGGATCTGGCAATCCTGGACATGGGCCGAGACCGAGAAAGAGGTCGAGGCCTTGGCGCTTGGGCTCATCAACCTTGGTGTCAACGAAGGCGACTTTATCGCCATTATTGGCCGCAACCGCCCGTACTTCTATCAATCCATGGTCGCCGTTCAGTCGGTAGGTGCCGTGCCTGTGCCTGTTTACAATGACAGCGCCGCAGAAGAGATGGAGTACATTCTTGGTCACTGTGGTGCGCGTTTCGCCATCGTAGAAGATCAGGAACAGGTCGATAAGATCATCGATATCCAAGAGCATCTGCATCAGTTCGAGCACATGATCTATATCGATCCACGTGGCATGCGGAAGTATGACCACCATTCGCTGCACCAGTACAGCCACGTACAGGATCAAGGCCGCGCAGCGTATGATGAATTCATCACGGACCTGCAGGCGCGCCGCGAAAAGCTCGACTATGACAGCACCTGTGTGATGTTGTACACGTCAGGTACAACCGGTCGCCCCAAAGGCGTGGTTCTGTCGAACCGCAACATCATCGAATCCGCAAAGAACGCGTCAGAGTTCGACACGCTGACCGCAGACGAAGAAATCTTGTCCTACCTGCCAATGGCATGGGTTGGTGATTTCATCTTCTCGGTTGGTCAGGCTTATTGGTGTGGGTTCTGCGTGAACTGTCCGGAATCTCCGGAAACGATGATGACCGACCTTCGCGAGATTGGCCCAACGTATTTCTTTGCGCCCCCACGCGTATTTGAAACCCAGTTGACCAGCGTCATGATCCGCATGGAAGATGCGAGCAAATTCAAGCGCAAGATGTTCCAACGCTATATGGCGCATGCCAAGAAAGTCGGCGGTGACATTCTTGACGGTAAACCCGTCAGCGCGATGGATCGCCTGAAGTACAAGTTGGGCAACTTCTTCGTTTACGGGCCTCTCAAAGATACTTTGGGATTGGGTCGTGTGCGTGTAGGCTATACCGCGGGTGAAGCAATCGGACCGGAAATCTTTGATTTCTATCGTTCGCTCGGCATCAACCTGAAACAGCTTTATGGTCAGACAGAAGCCACCGTATTTATTACGGTGCAGCCGGACGGCGAAGTGCGCGCGGACACCGTTGGTGTGCCTGCACCGGATGTGGAAATCAAGATCGCTGACAATGGCGAGATTTTCTATCGCTCGCCGGGCACATTTGTCGAATATTACAAAAACCCGGAATCGACGGCCTCTACAAAGGATGCCGAAGGTTGGGTTGCAACGGGCGACGCTGGTTTCTTTGAAGAGAAGTCCGGTCACCTGCGTATCATCGACCGCGCCAAAGATGTTGGCAAAATGGCCGATGGTAGCATGTTCGCGCCAAAGTACGTCGAGAACAAACTCAAGTTCTATCCCGATATTCTTGAGGTTGTTCTGTTCGGCAATGGCAAAGACCGCTGTGTTGCCTTTATCAATATCGACCTGACTGCTGTCGGTAACTGGGCCGAGCGTAACAACATCGCTTATGCGTCCTATCAGGAACTTGCCGGTCACCCGCGTGTTCTGGACACCATTCAGGAACATGTGGAAACCGTGAACAAATCGGTCGCCGAAGACCCGATGTTGTCCGGTTGTCAGGTGCATCGCTTCCTGGTTCTGCACAAAGAACTGGATGCGGATGACGGCGAAATGACCCGCACCCGCAAAGTGCGTCGTGTTGTGGTTGCAGACAAATTCAAAGATCTGGTGGACGCTCTTTATGACGGATCGAGCGAAGTCTCGACTGTCACCGAAGTCACCTATGAAGACGGCCGCAAGGGCAGCATCAGCGCGACGCTGGAACTGCGCGACGCTGCTGTTGTGTCCACCGCCAACAAGGTAGCCGCAGAATGAGTACGCAGGAAAGCTACGTCACTGATGACGGTCGCACGATCGGCCCGACTGTGATGGAAATGAAAAACATCACACTGCGCTTTGGCGGTGTGAAAGCAATCACCGACATCTCGTTCGACATCCGCGAAGGTGAAATTCGGGCCATTATTGGACCGAACGGAGCAGGTAAATCGTCGATGCTTAACGTGATTTCAGGCTTCTACGTCCCTCAAGAGGGTGAAGTTTGGTACAAAGGCAAAAAACGCCCCCCAATGCGCCCCTATCAGGTCGCAGAGCAGGGCATTGCCCGGACGTTCCAGAACATCGCGCTGTTTGAAGGCATGACCGTTCTCGATAACGTCATGACAGGCCGTCTTCGCAAGATGAATGCGAGTCTGATCTCGCAAGCAATCTGGAGAGGGAAAGCCGAAAAGGAAGAGATCGAAAACCGCGAAGCCGTGGAAAAGATCATCGACTTCCTTGAGATCCAGGCCATCCGTAAAACACCGGTCGGGCGCCTGCCTTATGGTCTGAAGAAACGTGTCGAACTTGCACGTGCTTTGGCTGCAGAGCCTTCGATCCTGCTTCTGGACGAACCTATGGCCGGCATGAACGTCGAAGAGAAAGAGGACATGTCCCGCTTTATTCTCGACATGAATGACGAATTTGGCACCACGATTGCCCTGATCGAACACGACATGGGCGTTGTTATGGATCTTTCGGACCGTGTTGTCGTGATGGATTACGGTAAAAAAATCGGCGACGGCACACCAGACGAAGTGCGCAACAACCAGGCGGTTATCGACGCCTATCTGGGGGTGGCACATGACTAATCAATTCTTTGAAACCAAAGTGAAAACCGGAGGCGTAACCGATGCCTGAACAACTCGTATTTGCTATGGAGGTGTTCCTGAACGGCCTGATGGCGGGCGTGCTTTACGCACTTGTCGCGCTTGGCTTCGTTCTGATCTACAAGGCCTCTGGTATCTTCAACTTTGCGCAAGGTGTTATGGCGCTGTTCGCGGCGATGACGCTGGTGGGCATTCAAAAAGGACAGGTTCCGTTCTCGCATTTGATTAATGCGGTTCTGGGCACCCACATCCACCACTTTGGATGGCATGTTCATTCCCTTCTGGCGATCTTGCTCACCGTTGGGGTGATGATTTTCCTGGCTTGGGCCGTGCAGAAGTTCGTGTTCCGCCATCTGGTCGGACAAGAACCGATCATCCTGTTCATGGCAACCATCGGTCTGGCCTATTTCCTCGAAGGGTTCGCGGACCTGATGTGGGGTTCCGAGATCAAGACGCTTGATGTCTGCCTGACGGCCAACGCCTGTTTGCCGCAGGGGATCAACCTCGCGATCGACGAAGCCACCTACAACTGGTTCGGCTACGGCTTCTTTATCGACAACCTCGATATTACCGCGACCATCGTTGCGATCATCCTTGTGTCGGCTCTGGTTATCTTCAGCCAGTACACCAAACAAGGTCGCGCCATGCGTGCGGTTGCAGATGATCACCAGGCTGCGCTGTCGGTTGGTATTTCACTGAACTTTATCTGGGTTCTCGTGTGGTCGGTTGCCGGGTTCGTGGCACTGGTTGCAGGCATCATGTGGGGCGCCAAATCCGGCGTTCAGTTCTCGCTGTCTCTTATCGCGCTCAAGGCGTTGCCCGTGCTGATGCTGGGTGGGTTCACATCCATCCCCGGTGCCATCGTGGGTGGCCTGATCATCGGTGTCGGCGAGAAGATGTTTGAATTCCTGATCGGCCCGATGGTCGGCGGTGCGACTGAAAACTGGTTCGCCTATGTTCTGGCGCTGGTCTTCCTCGTGTTCCGTCCGCAAGGCCTGTTCGGCGAAAAAATCATCGAGAGGGTGTAAAGGTATGACAAAAGTGATCGCCATTCTGAATGTTATCGCATGGTCGGGTTTCTGGGCTTTTGGTTATATCGCCATATCCTCGGACTCTCTTTCAGATGGACAGCTGATGGTGGCGTCACTTCTTGCCTTTGCAGGTCTTATTACCGGTCTCTTTGCTTATCTGAAACTCGTGCGTGCTGCCGAGGCCAGCGGATATGCAAAAAAGTCCAATCAACTTGACGCAGCTGCGCGCGAAAATGCGCACGCTCAAGGGAGCTAAACAATATGTTCTATCGTGAAGCGGGCGATTTCAAAACGTCCTACGCCACCGACAACCAGACCTTCCCGATCAAATTTGATCGTCTTGGGTACTTTACAGTTATGGCAGTGGCATTTCTTGTCATTCCGTTCATCATCAACGACTACTGGGCGAACGCCATTTTCCTGCCGTTCCTGATCTATGCCATCGCGGCATTGGGTCTGAACATTCTGGTTGGATACTGTGGACAGGTTTCGCTGGGTACAGGTGGTTTCATGGCAGTGGGCGCCTATGCCTGCTATAAACTGATGACCAGCATGCCAGAGGTGAATATCTTTTTTCACGTCCTCATCTCGGGCGGCATCACGGGCCTTGTCTGCGTGATCTTTGGTTTGCCTTCGTTGCGGATCAAAGGCTTCTACCTCGCTGTGGCGACGCTTGCGGCCCAGTTCTTTCTGGTGTGGCTGTTTAACCGGGTGCCATGGTTCTATAACTACTCGGCATCAGGTCAGATCAACGCGCCCGAGCGCACAGTATTCGGAATTCCGGTCACCGGTCCAAATACCGAAGCGTGGGCAACCTATCTGTTCTGTCTTGTGTTCGTTGTGGTCAGCGCCCTTATCGCACGCAACCTGACCCGCGGGATGGCCGGTCGTAAGTGGATGGCCATCCGTGACATGGACATCGCCGCAGAAATCATCGGCGTGAACCCGTTGAAAGCCAAGATCAGCGCCTTTGCCGTCTCGGGTTTCTTTGTAGGTGTCTCTGGCGCTCTGTTCTTCTCGGTCTATCTCGGCGCGGTTGAAGTGGGCGAAGCTTTCGGCATCAACAAATCATTCCTGGTCCTGTTCATGATCATCATTGGCGGTCTGGGATCGATCTTTGGCTCATTCGCCGGCGCTGCATTTCTGGTTCTGTTGCCGGTCGTCTTGAAAGTTGTCGGCGTGGACTGGTTGGGTTGGCCCACAGATATCGTCGCACACTTGCAGCTTGTGATTGTGGGCGGATTGATCATTCTATTTTTGATCCTCGAACCACACGGGCTTGCTCAGTTGTGGCGTGTGACAAAACAAAAACTACGGCTGTGGCCCTTCCCGCACTAAGGCGGGGCCAAAGCTAACTTATTCCCGTCAGGCCAGGAGGAGGCCTTGGGAAACCAACATCGGAAAAACCAAGGGAGGATTAACCCGATGAAGAAAACACTAGCAACAGCGGCACTGACCGCATTGATGGCAGCTGGCCCCGTTATGGCGGACCTGGTATTCCCATCGCTCAGCTATCGCACCGGCCCTTATGCTGCTGGCGGGATCCCCTTCGCAGACGGTTATGCAGACTATTTCACTCTGCTGAACGAGCGTGATGGCGGCATCGGCGGCGTAAAGACAAAGCTGCTGGAATGTGAGACCGGCTATAACACCGAGAAAGGTGTTGAATGCTACGAGTCGACCAAAGGTGAAGGCGCACTTGTCTATCAACCGCTGTCGACTGGTATCACCTATCAGCTGATCCCGAAAACCACTGCTGACGATATCCCGATGCACACCATGGGTTATGGCCGTACATCGGCAGCCAACGGTGACGTGTTCAGCCACACCTTCAACTATCCCGGTACATACTGGAATGGTGCCTCGGGTGCGGTGAACTATCTGCTGGAAATCAACGACGGTGACATCAAGGGCAAGAAAATCGCTCTGGTCTATCACAACTCTGCTTACGGCAAAGAGCCTATCCGTACACTGGAAGAGCTGTCCAAAAAGCACGGTTTCGAGCTGAGCTTGCTGCCTGTTGACCACCCCGGTCAGGAGCAGAAATCGCAGTGGCTGCAAATCCGTCGCGAGAAGCCTGACAATGTCCTGATGTGGGGCTGGGGCGTGATGAACCAGGTTGCCATTCAGGAAGCTGCGAACATCCGTTTCCCAATGGAAAACTTCATCGGCATCTGGTGGTCAGGTGCAGAGCATGACGTGATGCCAGCGGGCGCCAAAGCAAACGGCTATAAAGCTTTGACATTCCACAACGTGGGCCGTGACTTCCCTGTGTTCGCCGACATGCAAAAGTATGTTGTTGATGCGGGTAAAGCTGCCGGTGCCGGCGACCAAATCGGTAACGTTCTTTACAACCGTGGTATGTATGCAGCGATGCTTGCAGCAGAAGCTGCCAAGACCGCTCAGGAAATCCACGGTACCAAAGACATCACTGCATCCATGATGCGTGACGGTATGGAAGCGCTTTCGATCACCGAAGAAAAGATGGCTTCCCTCGGAATGCCGAACTTTGGTCCGTCGTTTGAAGTGTCGTGCGAAAACCACGGTGGTCCAGGTCTTGTTGGCGTAACCCAGTGGGATGCCGAAAACAAAACTTGGTCGCTGATCTCGGACTTCAAAGCAACCGACATGGAAGTGATCGGTGCATTGATCGAAGCAGATTCGACTTCGTATGCCAAAGAAAACAACATCGCGTCGAACTGTAACAAGTAAGCCGCTGTAATGTTCCCGGCCGGATTTCGGTCTGGCCGGGGCAACTCCAACCGTTAAGAAAGAGTTTTCACATGCTCGACGCTGGTCGCACAGAAGAGACCCTGCTTGAGGTCAACAACATTGAGGTGATCTACAATCACGTGATCCTCGTTCTGAAAGGGGTAAGCCTTTCGGTACCTAAAGGCGGTATCACGGCGCTGCTTGGTGGGAACGGTGCTGGTAAAACGACGACACTCAAGGCCATTTCCAGCCTCCTGCAATCCGAGCGAGGCGATGTCACCAAGGGTAGTATCGAATACCGTGGCAAAAACATTCAAGGCCGGGACCCTGCAGATCTGGTGAAGCAGGGCGTGATTCAGGTGATGGAAGGCCGTCACTGTTTCGAACACCTGACCGTTGAAGAAAACCTGCTGACCGGAGCCTACACGCGCTCGGACGGCGGAGCAAGAATTCAGCAAGATCTGGACATGGTGTATACCTATTTCCCACGTCTGAAAGAACGCCGCAAATCCCAGGCCGGATATACATCTGGTGGTGAGCAGCAAATGGTTGCCATGGGCCGCGCATTGATGTCGCGTCCGGAAACCATTCTTCTGGACGAACCTTCGATGGGTCTTGCGCCGCAATTGGTTGAAGAGATTTTCACCATTGTGAAAAACCTGAATGAACAGGAAGGCGTGACTTTCCTTCTTGCCGAACAGAACACCAACGTGGCCCTGCGTTTTGCGAACTATGGCTACATTCTGGAAAGTGGTCGCATCGTGATGGACGGCCCTGCGGCAGAGCTGCGTGAAAATCCGGACGTGAAAGAATTTTACCTCGGCATGTCCGATGACGGTCGAAAATCTTTCCGCGACGTGCGGTCGTATCGCCGCCGCAAGCGTTGGCTGAGCTAAGCCTGCACCAATCCGCGCGGGGTGCCACCTAATACAGCCCGCACAGGTCTTGCATAAGATCACAAAGACAGTGGGGCAGGGCGGAATCGTCCTGCCATCAGGGAAGCTACGCCCGAAGGCAATGATTGGCCCAAAGCCTTGGCGAGTTCAGAATAAAGGATGGCACGATGAGCCAGTATTTCGACGAACTGGAAACACGGACGGCAGACGCCCGCGCTGCAGATCTTGCCAAGGCGCTGCCCGAACAGATCGCACGGGCCAAATCGCTCGCTGGATATTCCGAAACATTTGCAGATGTTGATCCTTCCTCGATCACATCGGCGGCGGATCTGGTCAAGCTACCAGTATTGCGCAAATCAGATTTGGGCAAAGCACAGGCTGCAAATCCTCCTCTTGGCGGTTTCAACGCCATACCGGTCAGTGACTTTGCCCATATTTTTCAATCGCCCGGTCCAATCTATGAACCCGGCAACACCAGCCATGACTGGTGGTGCATGGGGCGCGCAATGCATGCCGCGGGATTCGGCGCTGATGACATCGTTCAAAACTGCTTTGCGTATCATCTGACGCCAGCGGGTATGATTTTTGAAAATGCGGCCAAGGCTGTTGGCGCTGCGGTTGTACCTGCCGGCATTGGTCAAACCGAACTTCAGGTTCAGGCCGCCGCCGCTATCGGTGTTACGGCCTATGCGGGCACGCCCGATTACCTCAAGATCATCCTCGACAAGGCTGATGAAATGGGCGTGACGCTCAACATCACGAAAGCGGCTGTTGGGGGCGGTGCTCTGTTCCCGAGCCTGCGTCAGGAGTATGCGGATCGGGGCATTACATGCCTTCAGTCTTATGCGACAGCAGATTTGGGCAACATCGCTTACGAAAGTGCTTCGATGGAAGGCATGATCGTGGACGAAAGTGTCATCGTCGAAATCGTTACGCCCGGCACCGGCCTGCCTGTTGCAGAGGGTGAAGTGGGCGAAGTCGTGGTCACGACACTTAATCCTGATTATCCGCTGATCCGGTTTGCCACAGGCGACCTCTCTGCTGTTCTGGCGGGACAAAGCCCCTGTGGTCGGACCAACATGCGCATCAAGGGCTGGATGGGACGTGCCGATCAAACCGCCAAGATCAAAGGGATGTTTGTGCGCCCCGAACAGGTTGCGGCACTGGTCGCCAAACACGATGAAATTGCCAAGGCCCGTGTTATCGCAACACGCTCTGGCGAGATGGATGTGATGACGGTTCAGATCGAAGCCGAGAATGGCGATGCGGATGTATACGCCAAATCTGTGGCTGAAACTCTCAAACTCAAAGGGCAGGTCGAGATTGTAGCGCCCGACAGTTTGCCCAAGGACGGAATCGTTATCGAGGATCAGCGCAAGTACGACTGATCCGGTCAAATTTACTTCCCCTACCACTGGGCGCAGACCGCCGCTGATCCTTATTCGGCAATGCGGTTTGCGCCTTTTTTCTGCTTGGTGCGTTTTCTTTGGAAGACCTTCCTTGTCTGCGGGTGCCCCATTTCGCCAGTGCGCAAAACATGGTTCATTTGAAGAACACGTTTTTGAGTTACCCCGCACAAAGGGAAGAGATCATGACAATCAGACAAACCAATGGCCGTGGACGCCGTTTTGACAGCGTTCTGGATACCGTAGGTGACACACCTGTTATCCGGCTGAACCGGATCGCGCCGGATCACGTAAACATTTTCGTCAAGATGGAAGCGGCAAACCCTGCGGGCTCTGTCAAAGACCGGCTTGCCCTGAATATCATCGAAGCTGCCGAACGCGATGGCCGGTTGAAACCGGGTCAAACCGTGGTCGAGGCGACCTCGGGCAACACCGGCATCGGATTGGCGATGGTCTGTGCCGCCAAGGGGTATCCTTTGGTCATCACCATGTCAGAGGCCTTTTCTGTCGAACGCCGCCGGTTGATGCGGTTCTTTGGTGCCAAAGTTGTGCTGACTCCAAAAGCCGAAAAGGCATTTGGCATGTATCAGAAAGCCATTGAGCTGGCCGACAAGAATGGGTGGTTTCTTGCCAGCCAGTTCGAGACCCCGGACAACGCTGACATCCATGAAAACACGACGGCGCGCGAAATCCTTGCTGATTTCGAAGGTGAATCGCTGGACTATTGGGTCACTGGTTATGGCACCGGAGGCACGGTAGCCGGCGTTTCGCGGGTTTTGCGCGATCAAAGCCCTGAAACCAAGATCATCCTTGCCGAGCCCTCTAACGCGGCGCTTGTGTCTTCGGGTGAGGTGAACCCGCGAAATGACGCCCATCAGGCCACAGAAGGCCACCCAGCGTTTCAGGCACACCCTGTACAGGGCTGGACCCCTGACTTTGTGCCTTTTGTCCTGCAAGAGGCGCTGGACAAAGGATACTACGACAGCCTGCTCAAGATCAACGGACCAGACGGAATTGCGTGGTCGCGCCGCTTGGCTGCTGAGGAAGGTATCTTTGTCGGCATTTCCGCCGGGGCGACACTCGCTGCGGCGATGGATGTGGCCAAAGATGCACCCGAGGGGTCAAATATCCTCGTGATGCTGCCAGACACAGGAGAGCGATATCTGTCGACACCTTTGTTTGAGGGCGTCGCAGAGGACATGAGTGACGAAGAGCGCGACATTTCCCGCTCGACCCCGGGTCAGCAGATGGCGGAGTAACGCTTCTTAAATGCCAAGCAACAAAGCCGTGTGACGGCTTTGTTGCCCCAGACGGGTTTGTTAGGGTGCGCGCACCGCAGTTGCCTGTCAAAGAGATTCGAAATGAAGTTTTCGTCCGGATTTATTTCCCGCACCCAAGAAATTTCAGACCTGTTTGAAAACACGTTTGCAACCTCTGAAGGCCCTGAAGAGGGGGCCTTGATCGCGGATTTTGTGCGGAACCTGATGTCCGGTTCCGCCAAGGAAGATCTGTACTGCTTTACCGCGCTGGAAGGGCCCGAGATCGTGGGTGGCATCTTTTTGTCACGGCTCACCTATGCGCAGGAGGACCGTCAGGTCTTTATTCTGTCGCCCGTTGCGGTCACGCCGGCATGGCAAGGTAAAGGCGTCGGACAGCAGCTCATTTCATTTGGATTAAGTGAGTTGAGGCAAAACGGGATCGACTTTGTCACGACCTATGGTGACCCTGCGTTTTATTCCCGAGTGGGGTTTCGCCAAATCTCGGAGGAGTTTGCGCAGGCCCCCCTTGCGCTGTCGCAACCCGAAGGTTGGTTGGGCCAGTCACTTACAGCAAACAGCATGGACCCGATTTCAGGGCCTTGCACGTGCGTCCCGGCACTGAACAATCCTGACCTCTGGTAGGCGAGAGCCTGCGGCGTTGGATAGAGCGTCGACGAGTCGTTTCACGCACCTGCTAAGGACGACACGCCCAAAAGCAAAAGGCCGCCCCGAAGGACGGCCTTAAAAATATCGCCAACTGTCGGGGCTTAACCCTGACGAGCCTTGAAGCGGCGTTGAGTCTTGTTGATGACATAAACGCGGCCCTTGCGGCGCACAACACGGCAGTCGCGGTGACGCTGCTTCAGCGAGCGGAGCGAGTTCTTGACCTTCATGGTCTTCTCCTCAATTAGGCGCGACATGCGCCGGGTTGAACGGGACCCCGTTGCCGGGGCTATGAATGAATGGTGGGCGATACAAGGATCGAACTTGTGACCCCTTCGATGTCAACGAAGTGCTCTACCGCTGAGCTAATCGCCCACTCTGTCCAGTTTGGCTTCTCTGCCCCCCTTTAACAAAAGGGGGCGCGGAAATCCGCGCCGGTAGCGGGGTCTATAAAAGGAGTCGCGCAAAGGTTCAAGGGCTTTTGAACATGATATTTTTCGGGTTATATATTTAGTGGACTGGAGACACCATGCCGAAGACCGCCTTTACTGTTCTAGAGCCTGATTGCAGATCTTCTGCAGTGGTTTTTGCCTCTCCGCACAGTGCTTGCGATTATCCAGAATGGTTCGTCCGGCGCAGCCTTTTAAATGCGCACAGTATCCGAAGCTCGGAAGATGCCTTTGTAGACAGGCTTTTTGAGGCCGCTCCTCTTCATGGGGCCCCTTTCCTGAAAGCTGGCGCCCCGCGTGCCTTTCTGGACTTGAACAGATCAGTAGACGAGCTGGACCCGGCCCTGATCAAGGGGGTGCGCAAGGTGGGGCATAATCCGCGCGTGGCGTCCGGGTTGGGCGTGATCCCCCGTGTGGTTGCCAACGGCAGACCCATTTATAGCGGCAAACTTTCTTTGGAAGAGGCAAACAGACGGATTGATTCGTATTGGCGCCCCTATCATGCGCGCCTACAGCAGCTTTTGAATGAATCGATCGATATGTTTGGACGGGCTGTTCTAATCGATTGCCATTCGATGCCAAACGAAGCTCTTGATAGTATGGCGCATGCGGGACGAACACGCCCTGACATCGTACTCGGGGATCGGTTCGGCGCTTCGAGCGATAGCGAAATCGTGGATTTGATCGAGGACGCGTTTCTTGGCGCAGGTCTGAACATCACCCGTAATACACCTTTTGCGGGGGCGTATGTCACACAGCACTATGGCCGTCCGTCGCGAAAACAACATGCTGTCCAGATCGAGATCAACCGTTCCCTTTATATGGATGAGGCACGAATCGAGCCGCGGTCAGATTTTGCAGAATTCCAAAATCTTCTGGCGACGGTCATTGGCAAAATCGCTGAAATCGGCAGGCCTGGACAAAGGTTGGCTGCCGAATAAGTCAGCGCATCGCACGTCCCTTGAGAATCGCACTGGTGCCGAACTTTTTGCGTATCTCATCCGTGGCGCGTTCGGCTTTGCGGCGTTTGTGCGCTTCCGGATCAAGAAGATCATTCGACAAATCAGCCTGAGTTTCCGCGACCAGATCCGAAAGACCCACACCCAACAGGCGATAAGGGCCCTGATCGCCGACCTGATCAAAAAGACCGCGCGCGGTTTGGTAAATCGAATCGGCCATTTGCGTTGCATCCCGCAAAGCCACGCGTCTGGAGATCAGGCTGTGGTTCGAGCGTTTCAATTTAAGTGTCACGACCCGCCCGGCCTTGGATTTGGCTTTGGCACGGTCTGAGACCTTTTCGGCTAAACGCCACAAGTGACCATCCAGAATGTCGTCGCTGCTGGTGTCTTCATAGAAGGTGGTTTCGTTGCTGATGCTTTTCATCGGAGCATGAGCCGAGACGCGCCGCTTGTCCTGGCCCCGCGCAAGATACCACAGGCGGGTGCCCATAGAGCCGAATCGTTCCGATAGGTCCCGTTCGTCCCAGCGCAGCAAATCAGCAAAAGACCGAATCCCAGCTTTATCAAGGGATGCCTGCGCCGCGGGGCCAATGCCCCAGATCAATCTGACGGGCTTGTCATACAGAAATTCGGCTGTTTCGGCTTTGCCGATAACAGAGAATCCGCGTGGCTTTTCCAGATCAGATGCCACTTTGGCGAGGAATTTGTTGTGGCTCAGACCAATAGACCCCGTAAGACCCAATTCGTCCTTCATGCGTTTGACCAACCTTGCCAGCATCGCGGCGGGCGGTGCCCCATGCAGTTTTGCGGTCCCTGTGAGATCCATGAACGCTTCGTCCAGCGAAAGGGGTTCAACGTCAGGGGTGAGCTCATCCATCATTTTGCGAATGTCCCGCGAAATGTCCGCATAAACGTCCATACGCGGTTTCACCACCACGGCATCCGGACACAGTTTGAGAGCCTGGAACATTGGCATAGCGGACCGCACGCCCCGAATTCTGGCCACGTAACACGCGGTTGAAACCACGCCACGCCTTCCGCCACCAATGATGACGGGTTTGTCGCGGATATCCGGGTTGTCCCGCTTTTCAACGCTGGCGTAAAAGGCGTCGCAATCCATATGTGCGATGGACAGGTCAAACAGTTCCGGGTGATGTTTGACACGCAAGCTGCCACAGGCCGGGCACCGGCCCGGGGCGTCAAAGGTTGTGATGCAATCGCGGCAAAGGGCAGGCATGGTCAGACTGGTATTATCTAAAGGTGGGTCAAGATGAGTGTATCATCTGCGGGCAGAGACGACACTGCCTTTCACGGGGCTAAGATTGCGCTCTTTGTCGGGGCCAAGTTGATTACAATTCTAAGAGACGAAGACCGCGACATCCCCTGGCCGGGTCATTGGGATATGCCGGGGGGTGGTCGAGAGGGGGACGAAACCGGGCTCGCTTGTGTGTTACGTGAAACACAAGAAGAGCTGGGGTTGGTCATTCCCGCGACGACGCCAAACTGGGGAAGGATCTATTGGAAGCGTGGAGTGGCCTTTTGGTTCTTTGCCGCGCATTTGCCCGCCTCAGCAGAAAAGGACATTGTGTTTGGCGCGGAAGGGCAACGGTGGGAACTGATTGATCCGATGTCCTATCTCAAACACCCCAAAGCGATTCCACAGTTCCAGTCGCGCCTTGCCGACTATTTGGCGGGTGCGTCCTGAACGCGTGATGCCGCGTTCAGGACCTTTGATCGCTTTGTAGTTCACACAACATGGGCGTTCGAATGCTGCGCGGTCGTTTTCTTAAAGCGCGGCCAGCTCGTCCACGATGGATTGGGCGGCGGCCCGTGGGTCCTCGGCCTGCCAGATGGGGCGGCCTACGACGATGTGATCCGCGCCGTCTGAAATTGCACTGGCAGGGGTTGCGACACGCTTTTGATCTCCCAACGCGGCGCCTGCGGGGCGCACACCGGGTGTTACGATCAATTTGCCGTTTGCTTCGGGCAGTGCCCGGATAAGCGCGGCTTCTTGTGGCGAAGCAATCACGCCATCAGCGCCTGCATCAAACGCGCGGCCTGCGCGTTCCTGAACAAGATCTCTAATTTCGCCGTCCTTAATCAGGGCCCCATCCAGATCGTTGCGATCAAGCGAGGTCAAAATCGTGACTGCAAGAATTTTGAGGTCTTTTCCCGAAGCCCCCTCTTTGGCGGCTTTGACAACATACGGATCGCCATGAACGGTCAGAAAATCGAGGTCGAATTGCGCAAGCCCGCGCACGGCATTTTCAACCGTTGCGCCAATATCGAAGAGTTTCATGTCGAGGAAAATGCGTTTGCCGTGTTCCTGCTTTAACTCGTTGGCCAAAGCAAGGCCGCCACCGGTCAACATCCCAAGGCCGATTTTGTAAAAGGCAGTAGTGTCGCCCAGTTTTTCGGCCAATTGCAGACCTTGCAAGGCATTGGGCACGTCAAGTGCCACGATCAGACGGTCGTCGGACATAGAGCGATCCTTTTAGAAACAAGCTGTGCCTGTCCTAATCCTCTGCCCCTGTCTGCGCAAGCGACTGTGCGATGTCGCTTGTCGTTAAAGAGATTTGGACAACCGCTGATTAAGCGGCCAGCCCCTCGGGAGCCCCGATCATACGCTTGGCAAACGTGATGACTTCACGGCCACTGCGAAATTCCGGCATACGGCGCAGTTGACGCAGTGCATCGTGAACAAACATCAACCTTTGGCTTTGTGCGGGATGTTCGGCCAAAGCGTCCGCTTTAAGCAGGCAGGTAAAGTGCGTCTGGTTGTTTTGATCCGTGTGGAAGGTGACCTGCGCGACTGAAACGCCGACTGAAGGATCGGTGTGCTGTTGGGACATTTCGATTTCTACGATCTTCATATGAACCTCCTATTTGCTGCTCATTCACAATCAAACCCAAAGAAGTGGGCAAATTGTGGCGGGATTGGAACCAATCAAAGATATCTTTTCTGCGGCACTATCTTGAAATGACACATCGACACTTCCATCTCGTTAATGAGGCCCAAAAAGGGGGCGCGCTGCAGAGCGGGCGTTTCCATCGATAGGGCGCTTATAAGAGGAGAATAACCATGGACTTGAGTAAGTTCACGGAGCGGTCGCGCGGTTTCGTACAATCCGCTCAAACAATTGCCATGCGGGAAAACCACCAGCGCATGGTGCCGGAACACATTCTAAAAGCACTGATGGACGATGAGCAGGGCCTTGCGGCCAATCTTATCACGCGCGCGGGCGGAAACGCCGAACGCGTTCGCGAAGCCGTCGATCTGGCGATGACCAAGATTCCCCAAGTGAGCGGGGACACAGGTCAGCCATATCTCGATAACGCCACAGTCAAAGTTCTGACCGAAGCAGAAAAAATCGCCAAAAAAGCGGGTGATTCTTTTGTACCTGTCGAGCGCATTTTGATGGCGCTTGTTATGGTAAAGTCGAAGGCAAAAGACGCCTTGGATGCGGGATCCGTAAATGCGCAGGCGCTGAACACTGCCATCAATGACATCCGCAAAGGCCGCACCGCAGACAGTGCATCAGCCGAAGAAGGCTATGATGCCCTCAAGAAATATGCGCGTGATCTGACCGAAGCAGCAGAGCAAGGCAAAATTGACCCGATTATTGGTCGGGACGACGAGATTCGCCGCGCGATGCAGGTTCTGAGCCGCCGCACCAAGAACAACCCTGTTCTGATTGGTGAGCCGGGCGTCGGTAAAACGGCGATCGCAGAAGGCATGGCCCTTCGTATCGTCAACGGTGACGTGCCTGAATCTTTACGGAACAAAAAGCTGCTATCGCTGGATATGGGGGCCTTGATTGCAGGCGCCAAATATCGCGGTGAATTCGAAGAACGCCTGAAAGCCGTGCTGACCGAAGTAACCGAGGCCGCCGGCGAGATTATTCTGTTCATCGACGAGATGCACACGCTTGTGGGTGCCGGAAAATCTGATGGCGCAATGGATGCGGCGAACCTGATCAAACCTGCGCTGGCGCGAGGCGAGTTGCATTGTATCGGTGCGACCACGCTGGACGAATACCGCAAGTACGTTGAAAAAGACGCGGCATTGGCCCGCCGTTTTCAGCCCGTTGTCGTAGAAGAGCCGACCGTGGAAGACACGATCTCGATCCTGCGCGGCATCAAGGAAAAGTACGAGCTGCACCACGGTGTCCGTATTTCTGATGCGGCTCTGGTGGCGGCCTCGACGCTGTCGCACCGCTATATCACGGACCGCTTTTTGCCGGACAAGGCCATCGATCTGGTCGATGAGGCCGCGTCTCGCTTGCGTATGGAAGTCGACTCAAAACCGGAAGAACTGGACGCGCTTGATCGTCAAATCTTGCAGATGCAGATTGAAGAAGAAGCGCTGAAGCTTGAAGATGACCAAGCCTCGAAAGACCGCTTGGAAACGCTTCAAAAAGATCTTGCCGATCTTCAGGAGAAATCTTCCGAAATGACTGCCACATGGCAGGCTGGACGCGATAAGTTGGCTTCGGCCCGCGATATCAAAGAACAGCTGGATCAGGCACGTGCGGATCTTGTCATCGCCAAACGCGAGGGCAATCTCGCCAAAGCTGGTGAGCTGTCATACGGCGTGATCCCGGATCTCGAGAAAAAGCTTGCCGAGGCTGAAGAAGTCGGTTCCGACATGACCGTCGAAGAGGCGGTACGCCCCGAGCAGATCGCTTTGGTCGTTGAGCGTTGGACCGGAATTCCGACGTCCAAAATGCTTGAAGGCGAACGTGACAAGCTTTTGCGGATGGAAGATGATCTGCATCGACGTGTGATTGGCCAGAACAAGGCGGTCACGGCCGTTGCGAACGCTGTACGTCGTGCGCGCGCGGGTCTGAACGACGAAAATCGTCCCTTGGGATCGTTCCTGTTCCTCGGACCAACTGGCGTCGGGAAAACCGAGCTGACCAAAGCTGTGGCAGAGTTTCTGTTTGACGATGACAACGCGATGGTGCGCGTTGATATGTCAGAGTTTATGGAGAAGCACTCTGTCGCGCGTCTGATCGGAGCGCCTCCCGGCTATGTCGGGTATGATGAAGGGGGCGTTCTGACCGAAGCGGTTCGGCGCCGTCCGTATCAGGTTGTCTTGTTCGATGAGGTCGAGAAGGCGCATCCGGATGTCTTCAACGTTCTGCTTCAGGTTCTGGACGATGGTGTTCTGACCGACGGTCAGGGTCGCAAGGTGGACTTTAAGCAGACATTGATCATCCTGACGTCAAACCTTGGGGCGCAATCGCTCTCGCAATTGCCAGAAGGCGCGGATGCGGCTGATGCAAGGCGGGATGTCATGGACGCTGTGCGGGCGCACTTCCGCCCAGAGTTCCTGAACCGGCTGGACGAAACGATCATTTTTGATCGACTGGCGCGGGCTGATATGGACGGTATCGTCGATATCCAGCTGTCGCTTTTGAAAAAACGTCTGGCAGGCCGCAAGATCGACTTGGTGCTAGAAGACAGCGCGAAGCAATGGTTGGCCGATGAAGGCTACGACCCTGTTTTCGGCGCACGACCTTTGAAACGCGTGATCCAGCGCGCGTTGCAAAACCCGCTGGCCGAAGCGCTGTTGTCTGGTGACATCAAAGACGGAGAGACCATCCCGATCAGGGCTGGCACCGAGGGTCTGATTATCGGCGATCGCGTCGGCACGTCGGACCGAAACAAGCCAGATGATGCCGTTGTGCATTGATCTTATTTAAAACTCTTTGAGCCCGCCCTTGTGGCGGGCTCTTCCTTTCACGGAATGACACTTATTTGCACTCTTCCTGGAGGTGATGGGAAGTCATTTCTTAGAGACAATAAGTTGAAGTAATTTGTGTTTCTGGCCGCCTGTGCCACAGTCACCAAGGGCACAAGCGAAGATGTTCATTTCGGTTCCCATCCCAGCGGGCTTGACGTCGAAATGTCCCATGGAATGCGTTGCACGACACCTTGCCAACTCAAGGTATCCCGTAAAGAGAGCTTTGTCGCAACGTTCAAACGGGGAAATGACAAGCGAACGATCGTAATCGAAACCCGTATGCGTGGTTCTGGAGGCGCGGCGCTGGCTGGAAACATTCTGGTCGGCGGGATCGTCGGCATCGGTGTAGATGCCGCAACCGGCTCGACTCTCGATCATGTGCCCAATCCGGCTATCGCGGATTTCGGACGCCCGCAATCAGAGCAACTCACCGCAGATGAGTTCGTCCGCCAAGAGCGCGAGAACTACAACACCAAGGTGGAATCAGAAGAAACAAACAAGGCTGAATCTGGCGCAAGAGAAGGTTGAGTTCAGGGCGCCTGGGCTCTTACTGCCGAAGATGCCAATCGAAACTCTCTGCAGCTTCCATCAGAAAAACCCGCCCCCCTCGGGCGGGTTTCTTGCCAAAGTCTTAACGGAAACTTTTGTACCAAACGCACAAACCTCATGCCGTTTCTTGTACAAACACACACTTTTACTCGCTTATGGCTTTGCGAACGACCTCTTCCAGCAACGCCTCGACGTCTTTTATCGGCCTCTCGGATCCAAAAAACCAGATGATGCCGTTGTACACTCACAGTATTTACGAAAATGGCCCGCCAAACAGTCCTGTTTGGCGGGCCATAAACTTGTTTAGCCTACTTAAACGATGATGAAATCATCAGAGGTCAGCGTGATGCTACCAGGCCCGTCGTTTGAAATCGTCAACGTGTCGAGACCGTCGATCAAGACATACGTGTCTCCTGCGAGAACCGTTTCTGAAAACGCCGGGTTGCTGACGAGGGCAATTACACCAGGTGTCCAACCGGCGACATCGATAAGGTCCAAGCCATCTTCGAAGTCGGTGATCGTGTCGTTGCCCGAGCCTGCGCTGAATACAAACGTGTCGGCGTCCGAACCACCGCTGAGTTCGTCATCGCCTATCCCGCCGTCCAACAAATCTTCGCCTGTGCCACCAAACAAACGATCATCGTCTTCCACCCCGTAGAGAGTATCGTTACCGGCCCCGCCACTCATTAGGTCAAGCCCGTTTCCTCCAGACAGCACATCATTTTCTTCCATGCCGTACAGGCTATCGTCGCCGTTGCCGCCACTGAGGCTGTCTTCCCCAGTGCCACCAAACAGCGTATCACTATCGTCGCCGCCATAAAGACTGTCGTTGCCAGCGCCACCGCTCAAGCGGTCATCATTGGAAACGCCGTATAGCAGATCGTTTCCGTTATTGCCGTACAGGCTATCGTCGCCAGAACCCCCATAGAGTAGGTCATTGTCGAGCCCGCCGAACAAGCCGTCATTACCTGACCCGCCGCTAAGTCGGTCATTTCCGGCCTCTCCGTAAAGTGTATCGTTATCGTCCCCGCCATAAAGGCTGTCATCGCCTTCGCCACTGGTCAAACGATCAAACCCAGAACCGCCGTAGAGAAAGTCACTTCCCGATCCGCCGTTTAGCGTATCGTCGCCAACCCCACCAAATAGGTAGTCGTGACCCGCATCGCCATGCACGATGTCGTTGCCTGCTCCTCCGCTGACCCTGTCATCATCATCGCCGCCATACATCTTGTCATTGCCGTCACCGCCAGACATCGTGTCCATTCCAGCGCCGCCAAATATGCCGTCGTCTCCATCTCCGCCGCTAAGGATGTCGTCGCCCTCGTCGCCAAAAAGAGCATCGTCTCCTTCTTTGCCCCTGACAGAATCATTGCCTTCGCCTGCGAAAACAGTGTCGTCACCTTCGAGCCCGAAGACGGTATCGTCGCCTCCATAGGCGTACATCCAGTCTTTCCAGTTCGTACCGATCAAGTACTCGCTGTACATCGTGCCTTCTTTGATGTTCCAGTCGATTATTTGAGGATCTGCAGCCATTGTAAGAAACCTTCTTCTGTTAAAAGTTGGGAGCGTTTCTCGGTTAGAATGTTGTGTCCGCGCTCTAAAATATTAACAAAAGGTTAACACATCGGGCCTTTCCGGCAAAGAATTAGGCGAAAATGTGGCGGTAAAAAGGCGCATTTTGGACATCACTATCAATATCTGTGATCCAAAGTTGAAACAGTCGATGGTGGCTGGGGTGAACTGTTTTCGCCGTGGAAACGTGAGTCTTTTCAACGGAAAAACGATTCTTTTTTTGGGCGGCCAGAGTGGCTCTGGCCGCTTTCTATCGTGGCGGGAATGACGTTGGGCGCATGCACTTAGGGGTGGCGCCGGTTGCAGACACCACCACCTTATCGGAATTAACCTTCTCGTGACCGCAGATTTTGCAGTGGAATGAGGCTTATTCGCTTATCGCTTCTTGAACGATGTCTTCCAAAAGGGCCTGAACCTCTTTCATCGGACCTTCGGGCATAATGCGGTAGCCGATCGTGGTTGCGCCCTCTTCCCCGGGCTTTTGCATTACGAAAATACCATAGGGACAGAATTGAAGGTTCATGGGGTCGGCTTCCATTACTTTGCGTGAAAGAGCTGCAGAGCAGAAATTGTAAACTTCGGCGCGATCAAAAATTGTGACCGTTGACCCGACATCTTCTTTTGTCCGTTCCAGCATCTCACCGACATGGTTCACCGCATCGATGATCAATCCCTTGTCGGTGATCGCGCTTTCGAGACCAAAGATGACATCATCATAGTCCTGATCAACCGTATAAGTCACAGCTGTGTCCCCTGCCACGGCCAGCGATGCGGTCAATGCAAGGCCAGCGGCCAGTAGTACAGACTTCATAACAATCCTCCCGAAAAGTTTTGTGTAATGTGACTTGAGACAAGGCGATACAAACGGCACCTTATTAACATAACGCCTAGCGGCTTTGATGCAGGTCAACAAGGATTAGAAAATATGAATATGTCCATGGATAGAGCATTTGATCTCGTCGAGATACTTGGGCTCGTTTTTGTTGCCGTTCTGGGTGTGATGGTATTGGTGGCCATGGTTCTGTTTGTGATCGACCGTATGCAAACCGAAGACGCCATAAGAAGAAACTACCCTTTGATTGGCCGGTTCAGGCACCTGTTTTCGGAGTTGGGTGAATTCTTCCGGCAGTATTTCTTTGCGATGGATCGAGAAGAGCTTCCTTTTAACCGCGCACAACGAGAGTGGGTTGCACGATCTGGCGAGGGAAAGGGCAATACGGTGGCCTTTGGCTCAACGCGCAATCTGAATGTTGTCGGAACACCAATTTTCGTAAATGATCCGTTTCCACCTTTGGATGATCAGTTCGCCAGCACCGAACCTTTGTTGATCGGGCCAGGTGCGCGCACGCCTTATCTCGCCCCATCGATCTATAATATTTCCGGGATGAGCTATGGCGCGCTTTCAAAGCCTGCGGTTCAAGCGTTGGCTATGGGCGCGAAAGAGGCCGGTGTCTGGATGAACACAGGCGAAGGAGGCGTATCGCCGTTCCACCTCGAAGGCGGGTGTGATCTTGTTTACCAGATCGGCACAGCGAAATTCGGCGTGCGGGACGAACACGGAGGCCTGAGTGATGAAAAACTGCGTTCGGTTGCAGCGCATGAGCAGATCCGGATGTTCGAACTCAAGATGGCGCAAGGCGCAAAACCCGGCAAAGGCGGCATTCTTCCCGGAGAGAAAGTGACCGAAGAAATCGCGGCCATTCGTGGCCTAAAGGTCGGACAGGATGGAATCTCGCCTAACCGTCACCGTGAAATCGATAACTTCGACCACCTTTTGGATATGATCCAGCACATCCGCGAAGTCACGGGCAAACCTGTTGGCATCAAGACTGTGGTGGGCACTGAAGAACCCTTCCGGCAGCTCTTTGAAACGATTGCGCGCCGTGGATCGGATGCCGCGCCAGACTTTATAACGATTGACGGCGGCGAAGGGGGAACCGGTGCGGCCCCGATGCCATTGATCGATCTCGTCGGGATGCCCGTTCGCGAGGCGCTGCCGCTGGTGGTGAACCTGCGCGACGAATTTCATTTGCATGACCGCATACGCATTATTGCCTCGGGCAAGCTGGTTAATCCCGGCGACGTGGCGTGGGCCTTGGCGGCGGGGGCCGATTTCATCGTCTCGGCGCGGGGCTTTATGTTCTCGCTGGGCTGTATTCAGGCGCTCAAGTGTAACAAGAACACCTGTCCGACGGGCATTACAACGCATGATCCCCGTTTCCAAAAGGGGCTGGTGGTCGAGCGTAAATACAAGCGTGTCGCACGCTATGCCACGATGATCATCAAAGAGGTCGAAACCATCGCCCATTCGGTCGGGGTGAGCGAACCCCGTCAAATGCGACGGCGTCATGTGCGCATCGTTCAGCCCAATGGCCGTTCGGTTCCGATGAACAAAATTTATCCAAGTTACAATTCAACCACGCCTTCGTGAGAAGTTGTGGTTTGGATTGCGGGCTCCATGTGGCTACATCCTAGTGAAACAAAACCTAGGGAGGGATAGATGGCCAAACGCTGGACCAATGATCTGACACATGCGGATGTCACACCTGAATCCGTATATATGAATCGCCGCCAGATCTTGGCAGGACTCGCAGGGCTGGGTGTTGCAGGCCTCGGAGGGGCAAACGCTGCGCAGGCTTCGCAGAAGTTGGTTCCTGACAGTTGGGACGTCATCACCTCTTACAACAACTTTTATGAGTTCGGCACAGGCAAGGAAGACCCCTCCAAATATGCCCACAGCCTTACAACCGACCCTTGGACCATCAAAATTGATGGTATGGTTGAAAACCCCGGTGATTATGCGCTGGGCGACATCCTGTCCAAGATGACCATTGAAGAACGGATCTATCGATTCCGCTGTGTCGAGGCATGGTCGATGGTCGTGCCGTGGAACGGTTTCGAATTGGCGGACCTGTTGCAGATGGCCGGCGTCAAAGACGGCGCCAAATACGTGGCCTTTGAAACACTGGTCCGGCCGGAAGAAATGCCCGGCCAAAAATATCCCTTCTTGGACTGGCCCTATGTCGAAGGTCTGCGCCTTGACGAAGCGATGCATCCTTTGACGCTTATGGCGACGGGCATCTATGGGAAAACCATTCCGAACCAGAACGGCGCGCCCATCCGTCTGGTTGTGCCATGGAAGTATGGCTTTAAGTCGATCAAATCGATTGTTCGCATCACGCTAACAGACAAAGAGCCGCCAACCAGCTGGAACAAGGCAATCTCAAACGAGTATGGATTCTATAGTAATGTGAACCCGACCGTAGATCATCCGCGTTGGTCACAAGCCACAGAGCGGACCATTGGCGGCGGAATTTTCGCGCCGCGCAAAGATACACTTATGTTCAACGGTTACGAGGAAGAGGTCGCAGGTCTCTACGAAGGGATGGACCTGCGAAAGTTCTTCTGAGTGGGTCGCTTGTCTAAGCAAGCTCCATGCGTGCCTGCCACGTCGGGATGGGAGCAACACGCCCGTTGTTCCCATTGTGATCCGCAATTTCCTGCAGATCACGGATAAGGGTGTCACGATGCATGGTGTACTTCGGGATATACAGCGTTGGTTGGTTCGAAAAGGTCAGAACGATCACGGGGATTGTTTCGCTGACACGCACTGCTGCAAGACCATCCAGACGACGGGTTTGACCGCGAAGGGACAGGCCGTGACTTTGAACATGGTGCGCGTTGCAGACGACTCGTTGAACGAAAACCATCATAAACCCACAGTATCCCAGCAATCCGGCGGCCCCGGTCACGAAGATCGTTTGAAGTGTGTGAGTGTCATAGCCTGTTACTTGAAAGATCGGCGAAAAAAGCAGGGCGACAAGAACGGTCGGGGCAATCCAGGGCGCAAGCAGCCGCATGGCCCAATGACAGCGATACTCCAGAGTCTTGTTGCCAAGATCACGCGGTGTTTTGGAAAAGAACGAAGACAGCGCGGCCGAAACATGTCCTCTAAAAGAGGTATCATGAGAGAAAACAGATTTTCCTTTGCATAAGCACAATACCGACAGTGCGGCGCAGGCTGCGAAACAAAAGAACAACAGGGATAGAACAAGGTGCAAAGAATTCTGCTCAAAAGTCATAGTAGAACATCCAAAAGTATCGATTTGTGTATTGGTCGGGCAAATAACCCTGAGCCGTGTCTAAAGATCGAAAATGGCCGAATTTTGTCGCAATCAAGAAGAGTGTCCGTTTCAAAAGCCATGAGACTTAACAAAGAATGAATGGTCTGTTGAAGACTGCAATCCGCCGGATTCCCGTGTGGCTCGTCTATGTCCTTGGCGTTAGCTACCCTCTTTGGCTTTTGTGGCAGGGGGTGACCGGGGGGCTGGGCGTCGATCCAGTCAAAGTCATGGAACATTCTCTTGGCAAGGCTGGTTTGCAGTTGATCATCGCGGGATTGGTCATCACGCCCTTGCGAAACGTAACCGGGATAAGTTTGATCAAGTATCGCCGGGCAATCGGCCTTTTGGCCTTTCTCTATATCTGTCTGCATCTGTTGGTCTGGCTTGTGCTGGATGTACAAATCCCCTCTCAAATCTGGGGAGACATTATCAAGCGTCCCTACATCACCATCGGTATGGCCGGTTTGCTCCTGATGATCCCACTGGCAATCACTTCGAACAATTGGTCGGTTCGCAAATTGGGGCGTCGCTGGAAGACGTTGCACAAGTTGACTTATGTTGTGGTCGTGCTGGGGACGGTTCATTACTTCATGCAGGTCAAAGGATTCCACCCCGAACCTTATATATATGTGGCCGTGGTACTCGGATTGTTGGCGAGTCGTGCAAAGAATGGCGGGATGTTTCGGTAGTCACCTATTCGCTAACCTTCCCCCTCACGTTCATTATCTCTAACATGTTGATATTGTTTAATTATTGATATTTTTTGAAAAAGGGAGTGGTTTTTGATAAAAAGGGGTTGCGACTCTTTGATAGTAGCCGTAGAACCCCCTTCACCGGCGGCGCAGAGATGC
>NZ_CYTW01000007.1 GCF_001458215.1 Shimia thalassica
CTCGTCAGGCTCATAACCTGAAGGTCGTAGGTTCAAATCCTACCCCCGCAACCAAATCAAATACACTCGTCTCCTAGCCGCCCAAGGGCGGCTTGCCGCGCTTCCAAGGGGGGAAGTGTTGAAGCGCGGTAAGCGCAACGAAGAAACAGGATGATCTCGGTAAACTAGAGAGGCGTTCCTAAGTTGCCTGCCAAGCAATTGTCGGCAGTGGCTGCTTGGTAGCCCAGAGCACGGAAGATGAAAGTGTTAGGGTTATCATCGCGGGAACGCCTTGTTTCCAGGTGTCAAAGATCAGGTGACATCCGATTGCGCCAACCGATGTTGCCATCAGGGCCAGGGCGCCCAGCGGTCCCCAGAACGCATCCGAGAACCAGATGGAAACTGCCCCGAATAGTTCGAAAATCCCGACAAGCCTCATGATGGTCCGATTCAACCTATAGCTTTCGAACATTTCAAGCTGGACCCGGAATATAGTGTCCTGCCACCCGAATATCTTGATTGAACTGGCAAAAAGAAAGAAGGCCGATAAAACACCGGTAATAATTGAAAGAGTCATTTCGAAACTTCCTTTTGGCTGCGGAATTGGCTGGGTGAAAGGCCGGTTTTCTTTTTGAACGCACGTGAGAAGGCGGTTGCGTCGGAATAGCCAAGCCCAAGTGCAATTTCATGAATGGTCGCTCCGGAATTGTGAAGTTTGAACTGGGCTATTTCCAATCTCAGATCGGTCAGAACATCGGAAATGGTTGTGCCATGATCGGCAAGGCGACGTCCAAGCGTCGACTTGGTGTAGCCGCAGATGTCTGCCGCTGCATCGGCTTTCAGACCTTTGCCCCAGATATGAGGCTTGAGAATACTGCGGGTGGCTTCGACAAAATCCGGCGCCAAATGGGCCTCTAGAGGCGTGGCCTCCGCGCGAGAGGCTTCTGGATCCCGGATACGGTGAATCGGATGCGACAACCACGCGGCTGGAAACTGAATTGAAAACCCTGTGCCGTCGTTCTTAAGCAATGTCGCGCCGTGGAAAGGCTTTGGAAGAAGCGCGGGGTCCGCCGTTTGCACCAGAACTCTTGTTGGTTCCCAATTCTGGTCCACAATTTTACGCAGTAGCCCAACCCATAACCCCACCATGAACGCATCGCTGTGCGCGGGCGAAACTTTGGTAGAGAAATTCCGCCTTGCCCCAAACCGGGCGGTCGCATTTTCCACGACCAGACCTTGTGTGATTAGCGTGGTGTCGTTTGCAACGGCTTGAACGAAGCGGATCAATAGATCTGCAAGGTTTGATGCGTGGCTTAGCTGATCGCCGAAAACGAGCATTTTTTGCAGGTCCACACTCGCCCCGATGGACGCACAAAGCGTTGGGTTGCCGGTCAACTCCGCGGCTTCCGAATAAATACGATAGACCGTCTCGTTCTGGACATATGTATCCGCATCGGAAAGATCCGTGTCCTTCAATTCGTGCTGCGCGAGTAGCGAAGGAACATCCAGCCCAAGCGTGTTGAGGCGCTTTAGAACAGGCAGCAAGATTGTACCGCGAACCATAGGAATTGAAGTCGGCATATCAGGGTTTCTCTGAGTGTAGACGTGACAATGGCCCATCTAAGATATGCGATTTAGCACGAAACGCACACAAAAGATGACATTTCAATGCATAATTCGGCGATAGATGGCGCCAAATGTCATGGTGAGAATTTGCAATTCGGGCACACTCTCTCTCGACGGGCATGATTCATTGGAAGGCAAAATGGGTAGGGCTTGCCCCCGCTTAAGGCTTCAATGGCGATAGGGAGAGAAAAGCTAATGACACACATGAGACACAATGCGCTTGCCGCGCTTACTTTGGTTTTGGCCAGTGCAAGCCAGACAGTTGCCCAAGACGCGCCAGAACAAACATTGTTCACCAATGTGCATGTCTTTGACGGCGTGAACGAAGCACGGGTCGAAAACGCAAGCGTTCTGGTCGAAGGCAATCTGATCAAACAGGTTTCGACCGAGGCAATTGACGCTCCGAACGCCACCGTGATTAACGGCGGCGGACGCACGCTGATGCCTGGGCTCATAGAAAGCCATGTTCATTTGAATTTGCAGCACATGGTCGGCGGCTATGACACAATCGAGTCGCGTGATTGGCAGGAAATTGGGGCAATGGCGGCCTACGCCGCTCAAAGCCTCTTGATGGACGGCTTCACTACGGTGAGGGATCCGGGCGCCACTCAAGACGGGATCAAACGTGCAATCGACCGTGGCGATGCAATTGGTCCCCGGATCTATGCCTCTACTGCAGTTATCAGCCAGACCTCCGGGCATGGGGATTTCCGGTTGCGCGGACAAACGCGCCTCGATGATCGTTATACCTTTAAGGCCGCCGAGTTGGGCATGACCCATATCGTAGATGGCTATGACGCGACGCTTAGCGCCACACGCCAAAACCTTGCGAATGGGGCCGTGTTTAACAAGATGATGCTGAGCGGTGGTGTGTTTTCCTCCAAAGATCCGCTTCACACAGTGCAGGGTACCGACGATGAAGTCCGCGCTGTTGTCGAAGCGTCAGCGGCTTGGGGAACCTATGCAACGGCTCATGTAAACAATCCGCGTGATATTCAGCGCGGCCTCCGACTTGGACTGGGTGAAATCATGCATGGCCAGTTTCTCGACGAAGAAACCGCAGCAATGATGGAAGAGGCCGGAGTTTTCTACAATCCGCAACTCTCGGTGTCTTCCCTAGAAGCGATTGAGCGCACGTTCGGGCCGGAGCCTTCTGTCAACAAATCAAAGTCTTTACAGGTCGCCGAGGGAATGGCACGCATTCCAGACATCCTTTTGAAGTTCCCGAACCTCTTGGACAAGACGACTTTCGGCGTCGATACAGTTACCGTGACACCTGCAAACGCGATGCGAAATCGTGATCACGAAATCTGGTTCTGGGCCGACAAGTTTGGCAACCTGCAGACCCTAAAGTCCATGACATCTATCGGTGGAGATCTCGCGGCTCTGACCGGGCTGCTGAACCCGTATGCTGCGGGTCCTCTCGGGGTGATCCAAGAAGGGGCTTATGCGGATATCCTGTTAATTGACGGTAACCCGCTGGAGGACATCACGTTGATCGGTGGAAGCCAAGAATTATTCGACGCTCCAGATCGAAAACCGGGTGAGATTGAGGCAATGGTCCTCATCATGAAAGACGGCGTGATCTACAAGAATACACTCAACTGAGTGTCGCGCGGGGTGAACCTTACCTCGGCACCCTGCGTAAAAGATGTCTGATTTATGGGAGTGAGAGACATGCGATTTAAGAGAAGAATGGCTGCTTTTGCGAGCCTGGCTGCATTTACCGCCACGGTATCTGTTGCGCAGGAGGCCGCGCCCCAAACTCTGTTCATCAACGTCCATGTTTTTGACGGGATAAGCGACACACGGATCGAAAATGCGAGCGTTCTGATCGAAGGCAACCTGATTAAAGAGGTGTCGGCCGCGTCCATCGAGGCGCCAGAGGCCACCATGATCGACGGCGGCGGACGCACTCTGATGCCCGGTTTGATCGACAGCCATGTTCACCTGAACCTGACCGGATTGTTTTCGAGTTTTGGGGGCGCAGAATACGCCAACTGGGATGGCATTGCGCGATGGCGGTCGCAAACGCGCGCGATTATCTGATGGATGGCTATACAACTGTCAGAGATGCTTGTGGCCAAGGCGATGCCATGAAAAAGCTGATCGACCAAGATATCCTCGTCGGTCCCCGCATTTACCCGAGCGGGGCTTGTATCGGCCCGCGGTCCGGCCACACGGATTGGCGCAGTCCCCGTGACCGTGCCGAAGGCGGCCCTGTCGCACAGGTTGAGGAACTTAACCTTGCGGTTGTTGCAGATGGCGTTGACGAGATCAGATCCGCCGCGCGCAGAAATCTGAGCTATGGCGCAACTCAGATTAAACTCACGGTCGGCGGTGGCGTTTCCTCAGAATTGGATCCGCTTTGGTCCGTGGGATACAGCGTGGCAGAAATCAAAGCAGCAGTGGATGTCGCAGCCTTTTATGATACCTATGCCTTCACGCACGCCTACACGGACGAGACCGTCCAAATGGCTTTGGATGCCGGCGTAAAGGTCATTGAACACGGCCAGATGGTTTCGGAGGAAACTGTGAAGCGTATGGCCGACGAAGGGATATTCTGGTCCCACAACACTGCTGGTTTTTCGCCAATCCTTTTTATGCATCCCAACTTTGCTCCGGGCACGCCCTCGGGCACAAAACTGGCGGTTGCGCATGACCAAAGCAAAGATCTCATTGAACTGGTCAAAAAGTACAAACCCAAGGTCGTCCACAATGTGGATACCGTTCTGTCCTCAATCGGCGCCGCACGCGCGCATCGCGACTTTGAAAAGTACCAGTTCGCCGATTGGTTTGGAAATCACGCCATGCTGATGTCGGCCACATCGACGCCCGGCGAGTTGGCCCAGCTTACGGGACAACGCAATCCCTACCCGGAAAAGCTGGGTGTGATCGAAGCAGGCGCCTATGCCGATATCCTGATCGTTGATGGCAATCCTCTGGAAGACGTTTCCGTCTTGGGCGCGCAGCCCAAGTGGTTTGACGCCGAGCCGCGCGAAGAAGGTCACAAGAGCATCCGCGTGATCATGAAAGACGGCAAGATCTACAAGAACACGCTGGATTGATCCCGATTGCGGGCGGGGACAGGCCCCCCTGCCGATCATCACAGATGTAGAGTTAACAAATTGAACACGTCCCTATATGCCCTGCTGGCCGAATTGATGACCCTCGCCACACCAGCTTTTGCGCGGCAACCCAGTGATGAGGATATATCGACTTGCATCGAGAAACTTGTCGAAATGCCCCCCGTTCGATGCTGAGGCGGCTGTCCGTGTTCTTGAAAAGGAACACGGCTGGAACGCGGACGACATCCTTGGCGTGATGGACAGAAATCTGATGCGGTGGGGAGCTGAAATAAACCAATGTGGTTTTGGCAAAGCGAAAGAAATGCTGTGAAGAAGGTAGCGAAACACATCATAACGTATAGTTTTGCAATTCTGATGGCGGGGACCGCCACGGCCGAAAGTTCCGGCCCCTTGGGGCATCTGGAAAGCAGCGCCCAACAGGGGATTGGCGGTCCGGCATCTGTCGGAGCCCAACAAGAGAACGATCGCCAGCGGTTCGACAATTCGTCCCGTTGGTCATCTTTGGATCGGTCCATGGACGGGATTGAAGACCGCAAGGCCGCCTTAGCCGCGCGCACAGGGCTTTCTCTCAGTTTCGACTATACGGCGCTGTACCAGCACAGTTCTGAAAGCAGCACAGGTCGGGACGATGCCGCCTCTGGCCAATTGCGGATGCTGGGCTCTTGGGAGATTTTGAACCGTGGAGGGAACAACCCCGGCAAATTTGTTTTTGCGCTCGAACATCGCCACAAACTGGGCACCGATATTTCCCCTGCCGAACTGGCAGGCAACATTCCCTATAACGGCGCGACAGCTGTGACGTTCGGCGCGCCGGGTTCAATCCTGTCGGTGGCGTATTGGCAGCAGACACTTGGCAACGGACGCGGAGGCTTTGTGGCAGGGCGCATCGATCCGGGCGATTACACCGATATTCTGGGGCACGTGAACCCGCGCACTACGTTTTCGAATTTTGCAGTGTTGTTCAGCCCTGTGACGCCCATTCCAGACCCGGGTTTCGGGATTGGCGGTGGCGGGTTTCTGACCGATCAGGTCTATGCGCTTGGGGTTGTTTCGGACGCCAACGGGTCTCTGAGTGATGTGGAATGGTTCCCGGGTGGTGCAGAGCTTTACGCCTATGCCGAGCTGGGCTGGACGCCGTCCCCGTCAAAACGCTATCTGACCAACGTCCATGTCGGCGCTTTTCATACAGACGCAAAATCGGATGCAGGGGTGGCATCGAACAAGGGTATCCTGCTGTCTGCGAACCACACAATTGACGAAAACATGATGCTGTTTGGGCGACTGGGGTGGGCAGAAGGCGGAGGCCTTTTGGCAGAAAAGTCTGCGAATGCCGGCTTTATGTGGCGCCCCGGGCTTTATGACGACCTCTTCGGTTTTGGCGTTACAGTGTCAGAGCCACCCGGTGGCGGGGCCACTCAAACGACCGCAGAGGCGTTCTATCGAATGGACCTTGCGGACAACCTCGCATTGACAGGAGACCTTCAGTACCTGAACAATCCCAGTAACGGTCTGGATGATGCATGGGTGTTCGGACTGCGATTGAGATGGAACATCTAGTCTCAAAGCAAAACACAGTGTTGTTTAACGATTTGCCGACGGTTTCTGAAAAATTGAATATCTTAGGGGAGGAAACAAATGAAGTTCCTGAAAGCTACAGTGATTGTTGTTGTCGCTTGTTTTGCGCTTGTCGCGGCTGACGCGGCGTCTGCGAAAGACAACAAGCCCAACAAGGGCGGTAAGAAAAAAGATGGCGTAAGCCTTCAGATCGAAGACAAGCCGGGCAAAAAGGCAAAGGGAGCTAAAGCCATCCCCCCCGGCCAAATCAAAAGATATACGCGAGGGGCAAAGCTGCCCTCGGATTTGAACTACAAAGACATCGGCGATCTGTCCAAATGGAAGCTGGGCGAACCCGGCAAGGGCAACCGGTATATTCGGGTTGATGATGAAATCCTCGAAGTCACAGATGACCTGTCCACGGTCGTGGATGCCGTAGGCATCGTTGGAGACTTGCTTAAATAGCAGTTCAAGCCAGATATCGAACACCTCTGGGCAAAAACTACCTCGGTTGTCCGGAGGGTGGCCGAGGTGACCGCCCCAGCGGAACCTCGGCCCAACGTCTACTACGGGATAAAACCATGCTGAAATCATTTCATTTTGCACCGTTAGTTTGTTTGTGGGTCGGTATGGCTGCTGCTCAAGTCGGGCCAAACATCGATGAGTTGGCCAAAGAGCTGTCCAATCCCGGCGCAGCCAATGCGACGCTGAATTTCAAGTTCGAGTATCGCACGTTTGACGGGGCGCTGCCCGGCGCAGATGACCAAGATAGTTTTACCGCCACTTTCCAGCCCGTGTTCCCGTTCGTTCTTGAAAACGGCAACAACCTGATTTTCCGGCCCGCGCTTCCCTATGTGGCTGGGCAGCCTTCGTTCAATTCGGGCACGAACAGTTTTGACACGACCAGCCAATTCGGAGACGTGCCTTATGATCTGCTTTATTCTTGGGGCAGCAACGGGTGGACCTTTGGTGCGGGTGTTGTCGGATCGGTTCCCACCAACAGTTCTATTTCTTCTGAAAACTGGCTTTTGGGGCCTTCGTTTCTGGCGGTCAGACCGACTGATTGGGGCATCTGGGGGCTTTTCCCGTTTCACAATGAAAAGATTGGCGGAAGCGGACAGGATGTTTCGGTTACATCCTTACAGTACTTTCTTTTTGCGAGCCTGAAGGATGGCTGGCAGGTCGGTATGGGGCCGACCATTACTTATGACTGGAACGCGGCATCAGGGCAGGAGTGGACCGTGCCTGTTGGTCTGACCGTGGCCAAAACGACGGCGATCGGCAATCAGCTGGTCAAGATAAACGCGGGTATCGAGTACAACGTCGTGAGACCGGATGCTTTTGCATCCGATTGGAAGTTTACGTTCACATTTAGTCCGGTTGTAAAAAATCCGTTCCAAAAGTGAAGCGATTGGGGGAGGAGATAATATGAACAAAATTGTCATTGGGATACTCGGTGTTGGTATCCTTGTCGTTGGGGCCATTGTTTTGATGCCCGAAAAAGAACCTACAGTTCAGGACAAGTTAAAAGAAGCCAAAGAAAGCCTCTCCGAGGCGGCAGAGTTGGCAAAAGAAGCCGCGGAAGAACAGGCAGAAGAAATTGGTGCCGAGCTGGAAGAAACGCTCGCAAATGCCAAACAGTCAACTTTGGACGTTGTTGCGGACCTTCAGGACTCCGCAACAGAGACCGCGTTGAACCTTGCCAAACTTCAGGACGACATAAAAACCGAGTTTGACGAAGGTGGCGCGCTGAACATTGAAGGATATGACCCTTCACAGGCCGCCGCCGCGTTAGAAGATATTGGTTTGAACAAAGACGCGGCCACATCCCTTTCCGAGTGGTTGACCGAACTCTATGAAACTCCGGAAAAAGCAGACGAAGCCATTTCTGACTTCCTCGACAAGTTGAAGTGAGGGCCGCTGTGTTTCATCGTGTTTTCGTTCAGACGAGGCCTCTGCGGTCACTCGTGTATGTTCTATTTGTTGTCATCTTAGGCAGTTTGGCTTCGGTTGGAATGGCGGCTTCGCCAGAGTTGCAGGCCAAAGCTGCGGACAAAACGGTTTCCAGCAATGCTCTCAAAAACTACATCGTTCCACTCACGGCGGATGAATTGTCAAACCTTGCAGGCATTTGGCAGGATCATCTTTCCCAATCCATCGAGACTTATATCGAGCTGAATGCCAGCCTTGAGGGCCTTGATGAAAACGTTGCCCACAAAGTGCGTGAACAGATTACAACTCTGTCAGACACGCATTCGGTCTATTCCGAAAACTATCAACTTGTCTTGAATGGCTGGCTGGCAAAGGGAGGGGCGGCTGACGATGTCGCGACACACCAAAGCTATCTGGATGCGGTTAGCACGGCCACTTTGCGGGCAACCGATGTGCGAACACTGTTCTCGCTTGCAACCAATTGGTTGATCTCCAAAGACGGCGGTCTGGGGCTGTTGCTTCAGTTGGGCGTCTTCATTGTGGCCTTTGTGGTTTTGTTGTTCGTTGCCCGCTTCGTGCGCAAAACCGTTTCCAAAGGGCTCGAGCGCCTACCGGCGATGTCCCGGCTGTTGAAAAAGTTTGTCCTGACTGTTGTCTATTGGATCACGATCATTGTTGGTCTCATGGTCGCTTTGGGGCTGGCCGGTGTGAACGTCACGCCCATGTTTGCGGTGTTTGGCGGCCTGAGCTTTATTCTCGGTTTTGCCTTGCAGGACACCTTGGGAAATCTCGCCAGTGGCTTGATGATCATGGTGTTGAAACCGTTTGATACCGGAGATTACATCGAGATTTCCGGCGCGAGTGGGAACGTCGATGCCATGTCGATTGTGTCGACCCAAATCCGGACCTTCGACAACCAGATCATTGTGGTGCCGAATTCCAAAATCTGGGGGGACGTGATCACCAATGTCAGCGCTGCCAAAACACGTCGGGTCGATCTGGTGTTCGGGATCGCCTATTCCGACAATGCCAGTCAGGCCGTTGAGGTTCTCAAAGGTTTGGTTGCCAATGATCCGAGATGCCTCAAGGAACCTGTGCCAGAGATTTTTGTAGGAGAGTTGGGCGACAGCTCGGTCAACCTGTTTTGCCGGCCATGGGTCGCAACAGAAGATTATTGGGATGTGTACTGGGGGCTGACGGGCGCGGCGAAAGAGGCGTTTGACCAAGAAGGCATCTCCATTCCGTTTCCACAGCGCGATGTTCACCTTATTTCCAATGAGAGTTGAATGTCGTCTCACCCCTCTGGCAACAGGGACCTGCGGATGAACCGGCGCAATACGGTTATGGGACTTGTTGCCTTTTCAACGGTTGGATGCGCGGCGGGCGATGATTTTGTTCCACCGACAATGGACCTGTCGGATAGTTTTTTGAAAAGGGGCAGCGGACCGGC
This sequence comes from Shimia thalassica, assembly GCF_001458215.1. Taxonomy (GTDB): domain Bacteria; phylum Pseudomonadota; class Alphaproteobacteria; order Rhodobacterales; family Rhodobacteraceae; genus Shimia; species Shimia thalassica. The sequence goes on from NZ_CYTW01000007.1 coordinate 9,631, forward strand.
TCGGACCAATGACGCCAAATGGTGGCTGGCGTTCAACGATCCCATCATCAATCAAGTCGTCGAATTGGGGTTGCAGCAAAATCTGGATGTGCGCCGGATCGCGGCAAGGATTGAACAGTCACAGGGCATTCTCGACGGAGCAGGTTTTCCGATTTCGGGAAACGCACGGGTTGCGGAAAGCAAAATCAATTCAGGAGGGGGAGACCCGACAACGCAGACCGGTTTTGTACGCGCCGAAGCAACTTGGAAAATCGATCTGTTTGGTCGCCTGAGACGTGAACGCGAAGCGGCCTTTGCCCGGCTGGAGGCAGCTTATGCGGATCTTGATATCTGGCGGTTGCTGTTCGTGGACGAAGTGGTGTCCGCCTATATTGACCTGCGATATACCCAAGAACTTTTGCGCATTCAGATGCGGGTTCTGGAAAGTCGCGAAGAAACCTTGGAGGCCACCATCAAGCTTTCAGGTGAAGGAAAGGCCACTGATCTTGAGATCGCACAGGCCCGTTCGCTGGTTTTGACCACAAGGGCAAACATTCCTGAAACGCGGGTTCTGTTTATCAGGATGATGAACAGAATTATCGCTTTGGTCGGTGCCACCGAAATTCCGGGGCGGGAAAAGTTCGACGCACGCGCGCCTCAGCCGGTTGCCAAGACGCATGTGGTTTCCACCGGAGTGCCTGCCGATTTGTTGCGGAACCGGCCGGATATTGTACGCGCGGAACAGCGATTGGCAGAAGCGGTGGGCCTGTTGGGGGTGGCGGAAGCAGATTTGTATCCAAATCTCGTTTTGACTGGTAACGTAAACCTGAATGTCAGCGGTTCAGAAATTCTGCCCGGCGCGGGTTTCTTGCGGTTGGGGTTCGATGTGCCGCTTTTCGATTTGCCTGTGCGCAAGGCCAAGATCGAAACTGCGAAAGGTCTGGTCAACGAACGTCAGGCCGAATGGGAGAAAGAAGTCGTTCTTGCGGTCGAGGAGGTCCGCAATGCGATGTTCGCTCTTGATCAGCACCAGAAGGCCGCTCGGGCTGCCAAAGAGGCTGTGGGGGCCTCGAACAAGGTGCTTGAAATTGCCCGCAAGCGGTTTGCCGACGGGTCGGTATCGTTTCTTCAGGTGCTGGATGCAGAGCGTTCCTTTCTGAGCACTGAGAATGCTTATGCGTTGGACGTACGCAATCAGGCGATTGATTTCGTGGATTTGAACGTCGCTTTGGGTGGAAGTTTCGGGAGGGGATAAAATGGCACGGTTCACAATGAAGGTGGCAAAATGGCTCACGGTTCTCGTGGTCGGTTTGGTCATCATCTGCTGGCTTGTTCTGGCGGCACCGTTTTTTAGCAACCTGCGAAAATCGATTGTTGCTGACGTTTTGACCACGCAAATTGGCCAGCCGTTGATTGTTGAAGGCGATGTCAGGGTTGTTGTCGGGCGCACGACTTTTGTCCATGTCAGCGACGTTCATATCCCAAGCACAAATATCGATGACCTGAACCTTGCCGAATTGAAACTGCTGGAATGGGAACTCAATCTGGCGGCGTTGTTTAGTGGCCGGATTGATCTTGATAACCTTACGCTGGACGGGCTTCAGGCCAATGCGATTACCCAAAGCGACGGAACAACAAGTTGGGTAAAGCGTACACCACAGCCAGCGGTCGAGGCGCCCTCTTCCTCAACGGACGAACAGCCGGTGGAAGAGGCGGTCCCTGCATCAGCTTCCCCTTCTATCTATAGCTTCCTGAGCGACAAGACGGTCACATTTACCAACATTGGTCTGGTCTTCAGCAATGAACTTTCCGGTTTTGATTTCGATTTCAAACTGGGGTCCATTCTGCTGGAACAGCTACAGGGCGGGGATCTCGTTTCCGTTACAGGAGGCGGCACCGTGAACGGGGAAGAGTTCACACTGGATGGGAAATATCCTGCTGGCGAACCGTTCACCAACGTTCTCAATTTCGGGGATATCGTGGTATCCTATGACGGAAGCGTCATCGCGCCCGAACAAGGCGGCGGATACGAAGCCACGCTTGAAATGGATACAGGTGAAATCGGAGAAGTCTTCGACGTCCTTGGGCTGGAGCGCAGCTTTGAGGGGGCGGGCGATCTGAGCGCCCACATCACGAGCCAGCCCGGACTGCTGGCCATTCAGGATCTGCAATCGGTTCTGGACCTGAGCAAAGGCCAACAGATTTCAGTGACAGGTAAGGTCGACAATTTGGTTGATCAGTCCGGCTTTGACGTCAAAGCAGAAGCCCGCCTGCATCCAGAAGGGCAGCCGCCTGCCAATGCGGATTCCCTCAAAGATCTGAAACTGACGCGCATCGTGGCACGGGTCGTGAGCGAAGACGGAAACCTCGAATTCAAAAAGCTGGTGATACGCACAAATGCCTTTGATCAAGGGCTGAACAAGGTCGGCCCGATTTCGATCGGGCGCATCTACCGGACCGAAGAAAAAACCCTAGGGCTTGCAGATGTGAACCTTCAGGCCGGCCCCAAAGACGCGCCCTACATCACGGCTTCGGGGGGCGTCGGAGACATCTTCAAATTCAAAGAAGTGGATCTCGCGGGCACTTTGTCCGGCCCCGCCTCTTTGTTGCTCAAATCCCTGAGTGAAGAAGAGGCCGCCAAATTTGGCAGGGTTGGTGCCGAATTCGAAATCTCGGATGAAGCAGGGCATCTGAGTTTGACAAAGCTGACAGCGGCGACCGAAGGCACGGACCTGTGGTTCCTCAAAGCAGATGTCGCGGTTGAAAACGTTGCGCAACTGGACGGGCTGAAAACGGCTGTCGGAATTGGAATTACAGACACGGCCAGTTTTCTCGAAGCTTTGAAACTTGATCCCATAGACGTGGGCAAAGTCGAATTCGGCGTGGCGCTGGAAGGACAGGTCGAAACTGCCGACCTAGAGTTGGTTTTCAACGCTGGTGGAAGCGATCTCAAGACGAATATTTCGGTGGACCTGAGTGAACAGATCAACGTGATCAGGGGCAAGGTCCTGAGCGAACGCATCAGATTGGAGGATTTGCGCGACGGCACCAAAGCGCTGGTCCAGTTGGGCGAGGCGGCTGAGAGTAAGGGTGCTGAGTCCGGCGAACCAGAACCCGAAGATGACAGGCCCCCAATTCAACCTCTGGTTCTGGAAGAGGAAAGCGATGTTCTGGATCTAGAGCGTATCCTGACGGAAACCGATCTCGAGATCGAACTGGAGCTAAAGGAATTTGTGGGTGAGGCCGGCTCGTCCTCGATGAGCAGCACGTTCACCGCCAAAGAAGGCCAGATTAACGCGGGCCCGATCGAGCTTTTTTATGGCCCCGGCTTTTTCAAGGTCACAGCCATGATGGACGCGGTCGAAGACCCTGAACGGTTGCGCGTGTCCGGCTCTACCAGCGGATGGGACTTTGGAAAGATACTGGACGCGGTTGGATTGGGAATTGATGCCAACGGAACGCTAAATGCCGCCTTTGACGTCACCGGCAATATCTCGTCCGGAAAGACATTCGTCAACTCAATGGCAGGATCGGCCTCTCTCAATATGGGAACGGGATCAATCGCCACCAGCCTTCTTGAGTTGGCAGGGCTCGGGGTTTTTCCGTGGCTCTTTTCTAACGAGCTTTCCGAAGGAAAAACCACCATCGTCTGTGTGAAGGCCCCTGTCCAATTGCGGTCCGGACAGGTGCGTTTTGATTCAGTGGTTGCCGAGACCAAAAGCGTTCAGCTTGTCGCCAAGGGCGAGGTCGACTGGGTCGGTGATCGTATCCAGATCAGGGCAGAACCGCGGCGCGTCGGTGACCCTTTGGCCCGCAGCGCATGGCCGTTTGATGTGACGGGAAAACTGTCTGATCCACAGTTCAAGCTGGATGTTGGCGGGTCTCGCAGCAGACGTGCGGACGGAGCGGACCAGATGCCAGCCAACCGTGTGCCTTGTCAGCCCGATATCCTGCAACTCGAGTAGATCTGCCAGAAGCCCGGAAGGAACCCTTGTGTTGCGCAGTAATGGAGAAATTAGATGAAAAAGGGACTTGTTCTTGCTCTCGTATTTGTCGCCGGTGGCAGCTTGGCCGCCCCCCATGTGGATCATGGCGTATCCGGAGAGTGGGCCATCAGGGTCAATCCCGACAATGGCAACGGGTGCTATATGCAAAAGGCTTTTCAGACGGGTACGGTTGTGCTTGTCGGTGTGGCCCCCGATGCGAACGGGGCCTATTTTTCCGCCTATAATCCAGAGTGGACTCACATTATCGAAGGCGACACCGGAAGCGTGTTGCTTGATTTCGGAGATGCACGGTTTCAAGGCGAAGTTGTCGGTGACACGCACGAAGGCAGTCTTGGTGGATATGCCTTTTTCGACAATCCGGAGTTCGTAACAGAATTCGCCAAACGCCAGTCAGTCATAATCACCGGAAGCAAAGGGTCGACCGAAGAGATCGACCTTTCGGGCAGCAGCAAAGCCATTGCGGCGGTGAGAGCATGTCAGGCTGAACAGACCTAAAAAGGGTCGTGGGCTTTTTGAGCAATAGGGGAGACAAAAATGAATACATCTATGATGGTAGGCCGGTGCCTGCGAAATATGCTGCTCTGGCTGTGTCTCACCCTTGCCATGATATCCCCCTCCTGGGCACAGAATGCGCCCGAGACCGAACCGGAAGAGGCGGGATTGGCAGCCGACGATGAAGACGCGTTTGCGGCTCCGGTTGTTGTTGATGGGGAAGAGTTGTTTGTTGTACGCGGGTCTTCTGCCCTGCCTGCAACTGCGCGCGCAGAGAAGGTTCAGGAACGCCTTGAAGCTGTAGCCGAAGCCTCAGATGCGACCGAGGTTGATGTCAAACTTCTGGAAAACGAATTTGGCATCGAGATCCAGATTGATGGCCGCATGATCACCATCACAACCCAAGCGGATGCCGCATACGAAAAGTTCGATTTGGATATTCTTGCCGGTCTTCAGGCCGAAGCGATTGAGAAGGCCATTTTGGCATATCGGGATGACCGTTCCGGTGCCGCGCGGGTTGGAAGCGCCTTTGCCGCCATTATCTGGACACTCCTTTTTGCGGGCATTTCCGTTCTGTTTTTCCGGAAACGGCAACAATTGGTTGAATTCGTAACTCGCACAATCCGGAAACAATTCGCGACAGTCGAAGAGAAAACTCAGGCTGTCATCAGGGGAAAAGCGATTGCAGCGATTGCCGGATACCTCGTGAATGTGATGCTGTGGGTCGGCTACCTTGCTTTGTTTTACTACTACCTGTCCTTTGTTTTGTTGTCTTTTGCCGAAACGCGCCCTGTTGCGGAACTGTTGCTTAACTATGTGAGCCAACCTCTCGCCAATTTTGCGCGTGGCGTGATTGGGTTTATTCCCAACCTTATCGTGCTGGGCATTATCGCCGCCATAACACGCACGGTCTTGCAGGCGGTCGCCCTATTCTTCAGCAATCTTGAACAGGGTATCTTTGCACTGGGAGATTTTGAAAAACACTGGATCGCACCTACAAATATGCTGGTGCGGCTGGTGGTGGTGATCGTCGCTTTGGTTTTTGCCTACCCCTATATTCCCGGGTCTGACTCGCGCGCGTTCCAAGGTCTCACGATCCTTGCGGGCGTCATGCTTTCCCTCGGGTCCAACACTGTGGTCAGCAACATGATGGCCGGTCTTTTTGTAATCTACAGACGCAGCACAAATATCGGAGACCGTGTGCAAATTGGCGATAAAACCGGAGACGTCGTCGAAATCAAATTGATGGAGACCCTGATCAGGTCCACCAAGAACGAACTGGTCAGTATCCCCAATTCCCAGTTGCTGAACTCTGAAGTTGTCAATCTGACGCGCAAGATCGATGGCAGGGGCCTTCTTGTCCACACTACCGTGGGGATCGGATATGAAGAGCCGCCTGCAAAAGTCGATGCCATGCTGATCGAGGCCGCAAGACGCACCAAGGGATTGAAGAGGTCGCCGCCCCCGTTCGTGCTTTGGAACAAACTCGCGGATTTTGCGATCAACTACGAAATCAACGCCTTTACGTCGCGGGGTGAAGAGCTTCCGAAAATCCTGTCAGATCTGCATCGCAACATCGTCGCGGTGTTCAACGAAAACAACACCCAGATTATGACGCCGTTCTACACCGCGGATCCAGAAGTGCCAAAGGTCCCCGACACGGAATGGGATGGCACCCTGAACGGGGATGAAAAATAGGGGCAGATGAAGCGGATCGTTCTGGGTGACGCGCCAAAAAGAGCTTCATGAAAGATGAACTGCTTAGCTCTTCCTTGAAATCAGGCTTCCTAAACGAATTGGCGACCTGCCCCCAACGATGGTGGCCTAATTTTGAAATAACGATGCGCGCGCCCCACCCGCTATTGAAGCACAGTTGCATTCTGGTACGCTATCCCGGAACTGAATAAAAAACTAAGTGATCTGATGCGCATTTTCCGCGAACCGCTATTCCACTTCTTTCTTCTCGGCTTGCTGATTTTCGGGTGGTTTTTCTTTCTCAATCCGCCCGCCCCAAACGAAGGCGATGACAGTAAGATCGTGATCGATAATCAAGACGTCGAACGGCTGAGTTCACAGTTCGAGAACACATGGCGACGACGTCCGACGCCTGATGAAATGGAGCGTATTCTCGAGGCGATGGTCAGAGAGGAAGTTCTTGTTCGTGAGGCCACCAAACTGGGTTTCGATCAAGGTGACAGCGTCGTGCGGGCGCGTTTGGCCAAGAAGATGGAGTTTTTGACCACTTCTCTTGCGCAATCGATGGTTCCCGAAGACAGCGTTCTGATCGCGTATTTTAACGAAAATGCCGACGCGTATTCGCTCCCGCCCGAGATTGCTTTTGAACAATTGCTTTTGATACATGGCGATGATCCTGACCGAGTGTTGGCCGCCCTCGCAGAAGGTGAGGCGCGCGCGAACCTCGAAAAAGTGTCACTTCTTCCAATTTCAATGTCTTTGTCTTCGCTCACGGCGGTCGACAACACATTTGGGCGCGGTTTTTTTGCGCAAATTGAAGAGTTGCCAAAGCAGCAATGGACAGGGCCGGTGACCTCGGGGTTCGGCGCTCATCTTGTTTTGGTGACAGAGGTTAAGCCGGCTGCTTTGCCAGAGTTTGAAAGCATACGAGAAACTGTTTTGCTTGATTGGCGTCGTGAGCAGTCTGAAATCCTTACGGTTGCACAACTCGAGGTGTTGAAATCTCAATACGAGATCGAAACACCGGATGCCGAAGTCTTGGCAGAATGGTCATTGCAATGAGTTTTTTGCGGCAGGTTTTCGTCACGCTGTTTCTTGTCTTGGCAGGAGTAACCAGCGCCTCTGCCCATGCGTTAGAGCCGGGGTATCTCCAGATGACCCAGCTCACTCCGGAAACATGGCAGGTGTTTTGGCGCAAACCGGATGTAACCGGCGCGCCCATGAAAATCACGGCCCGCTTGCCCGAGACATGTTCACCTGCAGAAGGGGACGCGCCGAAATTTGACGGGTCGGCTTGGGTCTCTTCCTGGTTGGCCGAGTGCCCATCCGGCATCGCGGGCGCAACAATTTCAATTCCCGGACTGGAAGCTCAACGCACAGACGTTTTGTTGCGCATGCAAAGTCTTGATTTGCCGTTAACGACAATCCGGCTGACCCCCAATGAAATCGCCTATACCGTGCCGGAAACGCTGACGGGTGGAGAGGTCTTTGCAAGCTATCTCGGGTTGGGGTTCGAGCATATTCTTGAAGGTTGGGATCACCTTCTTTTTGTGTTTGCGCTGCTTGTTCTGATACGGGATTTTCGCCGTCTCGTCGGTGCGATCACGGCCTTTACAATTGCACATTCCATAACGCTTGCTCTGGCATCAATGGGGCTTATCCAGGTGCCCGGCCCGCCTGTCGAATCCATCATTGCGCTGTCCATTGTGTTTTTGGCGATTGAAATCCTGAAACACGAGCAGGGGCAATACAGGCTGTCCGAACGGTATCCTTGGGTGGTTTCGTTCAGCTTTGGATTGCTGCACGGATTGGGGTTTGCAGGGGCGCTTTCGGATATCGGTTTGCCCTACGGAGAAATTCCAACGGCCTTGCTTGCGTTTAACGTGGGGGTCGAGCTTGGTCAGTTGACTTTTGTTGTCGCGGTCTTGGCCTTTTACGCCGTGGTGCGTGCGGCGCTTCCGGCCGTTGGACGACAATTCAGAACGGCCCACACACCCGGAAACATCTTCATGGGCTATGCCATTGGCGGGGTTGCAACGTTTTGGCTTGTCGAACGGGTTTCCGGCTTTTGATACGGACTGCTGCGCAAGCCGGATTTGGTTCACGAACCTAAAGCCGCAACAAGGGCGCTATTGCTGGACCTGTAAGGTCACCTGCAAGCTTTCCTGACCTTCGCCCTGGCGTATGCCCTGAATAGGTGCGGCGTCTTTATAGTCACGTCCCGTAGCGACACGCACATACCGTCCATCTGGTGAAATGCCGTTGGAAACGTCAAAGCCGATCCAGCCAAGGCTCTCTGTCCACACTTCGCACCAAGCGTGGCTGGCATCCTGTTGGTCCTGACCGTCCATGAACAGATAGCCACTCACGTATCGTGCGGGATAGTCCAGATCTCGGGCCACGGCGATCATGATGTGGGCATGATCCTGACACACGCCATGCCCTGATGTGAGCGCGACCTCGGCTGTAGTGGTGCTGTCGGTCTCTCCGGTTTCATAGGTCACGGCCTCAAGGATAAGCGACGACAGAAAATGAAGGCGGGTGATTTCGTCCATTTCTGTTGTTTCGTGACGAATGCGCGCGGCGAGTTGACGGATATGGTTGCCTGCGGCCGTCAAAGGTGTCGGGCATTTGAACAACCACAATGGTGCAAACCCAGAATGCCCACCAACCACACCGTGGCGGTCTTCGACCTCGACAATACCTTTACTTATGATCTCGACTTCGGTGGCACCGGGGTCGACCTTGACCAACTCGGTCTGGTTCACAAACTGATCTTCGAACACGGCTTGCTTTTCGCCGCCGTTGATAAAGGATTCCCATTCAACGACGGTTTGACCGTGGCCGGAACGCGGGATCAGGCGCAGCTGTTGAAGGGCATAATGCACAGGCGTGTCATACCGATAGGTGGTCACGTGGGTGATTGTTAGTTTCATAGCTTTAACCGTAGAACCGGAAGTCAGTTTCGATCAACCGGGACAATTGGGTTGTATCCTTTATGAAGTCGCCAAGGAATTCGTGCAGCCCATCCTGAAAAATCGTATCAACCGTGTTTTCAGACATCCGGTTGCATATCGACTGTGCCAAGGCATGGCTTTCATGGTCAGACCTATATTCAAGTTCAAGCTGCTGTAGTTGCTGACCAATTTTGCGGTAACAAAACGCCAGAGAGCGTGGTTGCCGCTCGTCGAAAATCATGAAGTCCGCAATACCCAGAGGTGTGGTTTCACCTGCGTGCAGCCATCGGTACGACCGTTCGGCGGACACGGATCGCAGGATGACTTCCCACTGCGCGTTGTCGATGCTTGTGCCGACAAAGGCCGCTGACGGCAGCAGGACATAGTATTTTACGTCCAGAATACGGGCCGTATTGTCCGCCCGTTCGACGAACGTGCCAAGGCGTGAAAACGAAAAGATATCATTGCGCAACATGGTGCCGTGCAACGCGCCGCGCACGACCGAAGTGCGATACCGTATCGTGGCCAGAACGTCATGCAGCGTGCTTTCGTTGACCGGGCGGGCCAGCTCTGCCTTGAGCGCCATCCAGCATTCATTGGTGGCTTCCCAGACTTCGCTGGACAATGCAGTGCGCACCATGCGTGCATTCGAACGGGCCAGATCAATCGTTGCCATAACGCTTGAGGGGTTGTCCTTATCCCTCAGCAAAAAGTTGATGACCTGATGGGCCGTATAATCGTCGTACTTTTGTTCGTAAGTGGGCCTCATGCCAGCAGTTGTGACAATGGATTGCCACTCATTTGATCCACTGTTCGCGCGTGTCAGCGCCATACGCCAGCCCGCTTCCAGCAAGCGCGCCGTGTTTTCGGCCCGTTCCAGATTGCGGAACATCCAGTACAAGCCACCTGCGGTTTTCCCAAGCATCATGGCCTTAGTCCCCCAATACCCAAGTGTCTTTTGTGCCGCCGCCCTGAGAAGAGTTCACAACGAGCGAGCCTTTCTTGAGCGCAACACGCGTCAAGCCGCCGGGTGTGATGTCGATCCTGTTTGGCGAGACCAGAACAAAGGGTCGCAAATCAACATGACGCGGAGCAAGGCCGGCCTTGGACAGGATCGGCACCGTCGAAAGAGCCAGAGTTGGCTGGGCGATATAGTTCGCAGGATTGGCGCGAAGCTTTGTTTCGAACGCTGCCAGTTCCCGTTTGCTTGCCGCAGGACCGACAAGCATTCCGTACCCGCCAGAGCCGTGGACCTCTTTCACAACAAGTTCTTTGAGGTTTTCGAGAACGTATGACAAGGAATCTGCTTCGGAACAGCGCCATGTTGGTACGTTTTTCAGGATCGCCTGTTCGCCCGTGTAAAACTCTACAATGTCGGGCATGTAGGAATAGAGCGCCTTGTCATCTGCAATCCCGGTGCCGGGGGCATTGGCCAGCGTGATATTTCCCGCGCGATAGACATCCATAATGCCCGGAACACCCAAAAGGCTGTCAGGATTGAAGGTGAGAGGATCAAGATATTCATCATCGACACGCCGATAAAGGACATCGATCGATTGATACCCTTGTGTCGTGCGCATGGCGACACGTCCGTTTTCAATCCGCAAGTCGTGGCTCTCGACCAGTTCCGCACCCATCTGGTCGGCAAGGAAGGCATGCTCAAAGTAGGCCGAGTTGTGAATGCCCGGGGTGAGGACCGCTACAACAGGTTTGTTGTTCAAGCTGGTCGTTGGTGCCGTGTCGGACAACGAGCGACGCAACAGTTGCGGATAGGCCGAAACAGGACGCACCTTCAGCTTTGTGAAAAGCTCGGGGAACATCTGAAGCATCGTTTCCCGGTTTTCCAACATGTACGACACACCGGACGGCGTCCGGCAATTGTCTTCCAAAACGAAGAATTCGTCTGGGCCTGTCCGCACCAGATCGACACCTACGATATGGGTGTAGACCCCACCGGGTGGGTTGACGCCGATCATCTCGGGCAAGAAGGCCTCGTTACCGGAAATCAGTTCTTTGGGAATGCGGCCGGCGCGCAGAATTTCCTGACGGTGGTATATGTCATGCAGGAAGGCGTTGATGGCTCTGACGCGCTGTTCAATGCCGCGTTCAAGGCGCGCCCACTCCTGCGCAGAAATAATTCTGGGCACAATATCGAACGGGATCAGGCGCTCGTCGGCCTCATCCTGACCATACACATTAAAGGTGATGCCAATTCTGCGAAAGAACGCTTCGGCGTCTTCCGATTTGCGTCTCAAACGTTTGATGTCATCGTTGCTGAACCAGTCGTAGTAGACCTTGTAGGGGTCTCTCACGTGGTTTTCATCGACCAGCATCTCATCGAAATAATTTGGGTTCTTCATGATTTGAGTTTTGCTGATGGCACGGTGCCCGCAAGTTGTTGGCGGCAACCGGCGGTGCTACAGGGGGTATTCACGCGGGGAGCCGCCTTAAAAATGTGCATGTATCCCAATGATTAATCCCTTTTGGTGAAAAGTCAGCCGTTGCCGACTGTACGTGACGCATTCTGCAAAACGAAACAGAGGTGACCGAAGAATCCGAATTTTGCGGCCAGCACAGATTATGCTAGCCTAGTCGCTGGTTTTGGGAAGGAATATTTTGTGCCAGTATTTCTGAACGAAGTGCCCGAGTTACCTTTGGTGATGCGGGCGAGCAGGTGGAAATCAACGCACCGAATTACCTCTGGAATACTGAGTGGTGAGCGCAGCAAACCGATCCCTTGATTGTATGTTTGACGAAGGCGAGGGAACCGGATACTTCGCCAACTTCAAACTTGCATGGATGGACGAATGGGACGCAAACGCAAAGGTCGCGATATTTCGGGTTGGCTGGTTGTTGATAAACCGGCTGGAATTACCTCGACATCTGTCGTGAACAAAGTGCGCTGGGCAATGGATGCCAAGAAAGCAGGTCATGCGGGCACGCTGGATCCCGACGCAACCGGTGTGTTGGCCGTGGCACTGGGCGAGGCGACCAAAACCGTTCCGTATATTACTGACGCGCTCAAGTGCTACGAGTTCACCGTGCGACTGGGACAGGCCACCAATACGGACGATGCCGAAGGTGAAGTGATCGCGTCTTCCGACATGCGCCCGACCGACGAGGCCATCAAAGAAGCGCTGGGCCAGTTTGTTGGCGACGTCATGCAGGTGCCCCCGAAATTCAGCGCGGTCAAAATCGACGGTCAGCGAGCCTATAAACTGGCGCGCGACGGTGAAGACGTCGAAATTGCCGCGCGGCCTCTTTGGGTCGAGTCCTTGGTCATGCTTGAACGCGAGGACGAAGATCACGTTGTGCTTGAGATGACCTGTGGCAAAGGCGGCTATGTGCGCTCGATTGCGCGGGATCTTGGGCAGGCCCTTGGATGTTTTGGCCATGTGCGCGAATTGCGCCGTGTCTGGTCCGGTCCTTTTGTGGCCGCAGAAGGTCTGACTTTGGAAAAGATCGACGCAATGGCCAAAACAGGAGAGCTTGATGCCTATCTGCAGCCCCTCGAAGTTGCTCTTCGCGATCTGCCAGAAGTAAAATGCACCGCCGAAGGGGCGGTTCGTTTGCGGAACGGAAATCCCGGAATGGTGGTCGCGTATGACGTTGACTATGGAGAAGACGCATGGGCGTCGGTCGACGGCAAACCGGTTGCGGTCGGGGTTTTCAAAGCAGGTGAACTGCATCCGAACCGGGTGTTTGTTTTCCCAGAGTGAGACGCCGGTGCTTCACGGGTCAGTACAGACAATGAGGCCAGCATGATTAGACGAGAACACCAGAAAGACGATGCCGCGTCTTATGCCGATTATTCCGAGTGTGGGACGTATCGTTACGCGTTGACGCGCATTTGGGATGCTGCGGCGCCTCGGGTGGTTTTTATCATGCTGAACCCGTCAAAGGCGACAGAAGTTCAAAACGACCCGACGATTGAACGCTGCGAGCGTCGCGCGCGGGCGCTGGGCTTTGGCGGGTTTCGGGCGGTGAATATCTTTGCACTCCGAGAGACCGATCCTGCGAAACTGCGCAAGCATGCGGCACCCGAAGGCCCAGAAAACGATCAGGCGATTTCTGATGCATGTCATTGGGCCGACCAGATTATTGCGGCATGGGGCGCCCACGGGGACCATTTGAACAGAGGGCATGCCATGCGATTGGTTTTGGCAAACACGCGCCAGCCCATCCATTGTCTGGGTCTCACCAAACACGGCCATCCCCGGCATCCTCTTTACATTGCTTATGCCGAACAGCCGCAGCCATGGGATTTGTCGGCAACTGCGTAGCATGCAATGTGGTGTTAACCATCTGTTGGGAAACAACTTTACCGACTCACACTGACGTGGCCTAATCCCGTTGGGGCATGGTGTGGAGTGGTGTGATGTTGATGCTAGCAAGCCTTGTTGGCTTAATGATGGCTGGTGCGGCTGCGGTCGTGACCTTTGATGACGATGACTTTGCAACAGGTGAAGACGAAGAGGCCGAACTGCCGGAAGCCGATGAACCTGTTTCGGACGCAGACGCGGCCCAGAACCTTGTCGACCTCGTTGGCGAAGACATCAACGCAGACCTTTCGATTGATGCCGCGGCCGAAGACGCACCAATCCAAGGTGTGTCGGATCAGATTCTCTCGGGCAACACACAGCATGAAGTGATCGACGGCGATTCAGGTGATGACCAGATCAACGGCTATGCAGGGGATGATACCCTGGCGGGGGGCGCGGGAGAGGATCATCTTTATGGAAATGATGGCGACGACGTCCTGTTCGGGGATGACGGCGATGATCTCATGCACGGAGAAGAAGGCGAAGACGAAATGAGCGGTGGGGAAGGCGACGACACCATGTTTGGTCATTTTGGCGATGACGTCATGAGTGGCCAACAGGGGGCGGACTCGCTTCATGGCGGATTCGGTGATGACACGTTGTTCGGAGGCATGGGGGATGACGCCTTGCACGGCGGATATGGAGATGACTTCCTTAAAGCTGGCGGAAACGAGGATACCCTGTTTGGGGGTGACGGAAACGACCTGCTGCACGGTATGAATCAAAGCACCGACTACCTGAATGGCGGGGATGGGGACGACGCCCTGTTCGCAGGGCACTCGGATATCCTGACCGGGGGTGACGGGCAGGACAGTTTTTATCTCTCTGATTGGCAGTCGGGTAGCGATAACAGCATCACGATCATGGATTTTAACGCATCAGAAGATCAGTTGATTTTCATGATGGATGGCGAGGATACAGAAAATCCGGAATTGGAAATCAGAACGGATCCGCAAACCCCGCACCAAAGTGGTCTGTTCCTCGAAGGTGAGCAGGTCGCGCTGATCAATAGCGTGAATGGTATTTCGTCCGATGATATCACCTATATTCCTCAGCAAGGGGAGGCCGTGTTGCAGGCCTTGCAATCCTGAGCACGAGATTGCCCCTTTCATTTTAGGGAAATCTGACATATGTGCACGCATCTGGTTCGGGAATCTCTTGGATCAGACATCTCTACGGACCCTGCTGGACGACATCCCGGCTTGTGCCCAACACCTTCAATCATAGGAGACCCCGATGTCGATTACTGCTGAAGAAAAAGCCCGCGTCATGACTGAATTCGCAACCAAAGAAGGCGACACAGGTTCGCCCGAAGTACAGGTTGCTATCTTGTCGTCGCGCATCGCGACTCTGACCGAACACTTCAAAACCCACAAGAAGGACAACCACGGTCGCCGTGGCCTTCTGAAAATGGTTGCTCAGCGCCGTAAGTTGCTGGACTACCTGAAGGGCAAAGAAGAAGCGCGTTATCAGGACCTGATCAAACGCCTCGGCCTGCGCCGCTAATTATACCAAACATTTTGGTATGAATCTGGCCGCTTCCCGTTTCGGGAGGCGGCTTTTTCGTTCGAGACCCCTGCGGCCGAAAAAAGACTGTTTTAGCGCCCAATCGCGCAACGGAAATTCCAGAGCCTCCCGTTTAACAAGGGCCTACATTCCAATCGGAGAGAAATGGTGAAAAAGGTTAAAGTTGTTTCGACAATCGCTGTGGCTGCAGTTTTGTGCGCAACGGTTGCCCAGGCAAATATGGGCGGTGGTGGTGGCAAACCCCCAGCACCTGAATTTGGTAAAATGGCCAAGGATCTCGGCTTAAGCGAAGATCAGGTCAAAAGCTGCTTCCCTAAACCCGCGGCCCAAGGCAATGGCCCGCCCGAGCGTCCTGATATGTCCAAGGTGTCTTCGTGCCTCAAAAAGGGAAACGCCAAGTTGACTGACGGCCAAATCGAAAAAGTTCTGAAAAAGTATGAACCCAATGGCCCTTCGCGCGGATAATATCCGCCTCTTTGTGATCGGATAAATCGAGCCGCCCAATCCTTGGTGTTTGGGCGGTTTTTGCGTCCGCGCCCGTTTCTAAAGGGTCTGGCACGCCCTGTCGAAAGCCGCGCTTAGGACAAGTGATACCAAAGTTCTGAGCTCGTTCGTTGTTTTGCCGGGTTGCGCCACAAGTTGCTCAAGGGTGGCAAGGGAAACCCATCGCCCAAAGGGATATTGCACGCGGTCAGGCGTGTTTTTCACCAATGCAACGCGATAGCTCGCATTCGCCTGCATAAAGCGCCCACCTTCATCACTTTGTTGTATGTACACCAGATCCGAGCAGTTGCCTTCGCTCAGCCAGTTTTGCATGAGATCGGGCAGGTCAAACGAAGAGTGTACCGAAGGTCCGAACTCTCTTCGTGTGCCGAATCCCGGTTCATCGAGCACCCTTACAAAGACCTCGGCGGATGACTCTTGGACCCGCATCAAAAGTGCATGATCCGTTTGTTGCGGAGCAAGAAGAAAAGGCTGACACCAATTGGGCACTTCGCGGTGGTTCACATTGGTTTCATAGCAGGCGACCACATCTTTTCCGGTCGCATCTTTGAGGGTGAACCCATCGCGGTCGCGGTATGCATCCAGCGTGGCCCTTTCCCAGAACAGCTTTGTCTTCCGGGGCTTCGGATGAAGCAGTTGGTCCAGAATCTGCAGCTTGCGATTGTGTTTTGTCGCATAGGATTTTGCGAGGGCAGGTGCCTTGAAGAGTGGCGCATTGGAAGCAAGCAGAGCCCATGGCGCCGTAGACACCACGGACCGCGCGTCTGTGTTTGTAAAATAGTCTTGGCCAAGGGCCTCTCTCAACGTGGCGGACGAAACCCACTGCCATTGCGGATGTTGGGACAGATCGGGGTCGAACGTGTCTGGAAACGCCGCAACGCTGTTTCGATTAAACTTCCAGACAAAGCGCGTTCCCTGTTCGGAATGCGGGGCATCCGAAACAAAGCCGGGTGCGTTTTTCAGTGTCTCGAGAAACAACGTCGGCCTTCCGCCGTGAACCCTTTGATAGTTGCTGCGCGTGGCTTGGATCGTTGGGGCCAAATGGGTATCCTGAATATTGCCCGGTTCGGTTTTGGCTTGAACCAACCATTGTATGTCCGTTTTGCTTGAGCGGATGAAAAAGGCAAGCCAGCCGACTTCTGGCTGGTCGATCATGATGGAAGGGGTGGGCGCCGTTCCGGTCGCCGCTTGCGGAAAATGAACGCCCGTGATTGAGAAAAACGCCCCTGTCTCGTGGCAAAAACGGCCTTCTGAAAAGTACCACTGACGGCATTCTTCGAAAGGCACCTGCCTTAGTCGCAACTGGCTTGAAAGCCGTGTTGCGTCGACCCACGAATTAACTTCGGATATGTCCATCATGGTGTCCATGTGACGATGTCTCGTGCATAACTGGTCATGTCCGAAATGCTGGGCTGGGTGCGGATCGTTTCTTGCGTGCGATGCACCAATGTACGTTCGAGCAAAAGAAACGGCGTGTTTTGGGCGACGGTTTGCATCTCTGCCAAATTTATCCCTGTTTCGCGAAAGACGTCCGCTCTGGATACATTTTCTCGCACTTCGCTGGGATGAATGGTGTCGCGTTCGAGGTTCAGGGCGCGCGCCAGCCATAAATCCTCTTCCATCTGGTCAAGCACTGCAGTTGTATTGCCGTCTTCAAACGACCGCACCCATTCCTCGGCATAGTCAGCCGGATTTTCATAGGCGGGGGATGGATAGAGAACGAGATCTTTGAGAACGGTGGTCTCTTGCCCGTTTACAACAGTCAGACCGAGCCGAGCCGCCCGCATACAGTAATCGACGATCGGGGCCAGAACGGTTTCGCTGGCAAGCTGCATTGGCCCAAGCCGGTTCAAGGCCTCTTTTGTCGAGACCCAAGAGCTGAGAGGTTCCGCCACGAAAAACTTGTGCGCCAGAAGATCGTGAAAACTTCGGTCGGGTTTTGACACTTCGCAGAACAGAACCCGGTCTTTCCATTGCCCTCGATTGGTAAAGAACGCAGCCTGCGCCCAGTACATGTCGGCCTCGCACTGTTCAAGCGACGAGAGCGCCAGTTCGAGATGGTTCGGCAGCCAATAGTCATCATGGTTCAGGAAGGCGACATAGGGTGTTGAGGCCAGCGCCATACCCACCGAGTTTGGGCCGGCTTGTTCCCCAAACCGTTCGGGCAGATTGACGAACTGGATGCGCTTGTCATCAAGTGCCGCAATCACGTCATGCGTATTGTCCGAACAGGCGTCGCCAACGACAACGGCTTGCCAGTCCTGCAGGGATTGGGCGATCAGTGTTCTAAGAGTACGAGACAGAACAGTCGCGCGATTGTATGTGGCGACAACGACAGTAACTCGAGCCATGAATACCCCTAACCAATGCTTGAGCGCCGTTATTGGCGTGCGGGATCGTTTTCCCTGATCACTTTCACAACCCTTTGACCGATTGCGTCGCTCGCCTTGAGTGAGGGATGGATCATATCAATTCCGTGGTAGGAGCGGTCCCCGTGGGGAACCAGATCTGCAAGAGAAACGAAGTATACATTTGGCAAAATCTCGGCAAGTTTTGAAATTCGGTCTTCAAGGGCGTCGCCCTCGTCGCGGCAAGCGTCAATAACCGATCCCACACCGGGGCTGCGCAGATAGCCAACATAAACCACCTTGGCACCGGATTTACGCGCCGTATCAACCAGACGGGGGATTTCACCGCGTCGGCCGTCAGGTGAGATCATCTTGCGCATTTTCTTTTCGCAAGAATTGCACCCGCAGCCCAGCCAGAGGTCATTCCCCCCGCCATTCATGATGACCCAATCCCAATCGCCCTTGGTGAGCTGGTTGCCGATTTTCATTCCCATCGCACCGGATAACGGCAGCTTGTAGATGATTTTGGCGCCCCCAATCGAGTTGTTCATCACAGGCTCGTCAAGCTCGCGTCCAACCGTATGGGCGATGGAGCGCCCAGTCATCCCATGCCAAGCCATCAAGCTGTCGCCGATCGCCAGAATGCGCGCGTTACTTTCCGCAAAGGCCGAAGTGGCCAGTCCCGCGACGAGTGCAATAACAAATGTAAATGACTTCATGGCTGTGATGCTCGATTGAATCTGTCTTTGCTCCATCTTCCTCTTTGTGGTCGCCTTGGCAAGAGGGGCCCAAGGCATTTGTATCTCGTTTGAAGGCCGACAGACTGTTCAGCACTTTTAAGTTTCCAAATGGTCCATTTTCCGCTATGGGCCGTTCATCTGAGACGTAGTGTCCAGACCTCGGCACTGTGAAAGAAGATGAAAAGGGGTCGGCGGCAATGGGGTCGCCATATGAAACGGGAGACCCGGAGGGCCGGGAGTGCTCCCAACTAGGAAAACATGATGTTTGATGTAACGACGAAAAGCATGCAGTGGGGCGAAGAGACGCTGACACTGGAAACGGGCAAGGTTGCCCGTCAGGCCGATGGCTCGGTTATCGCCACTTTGGGCGAAACTTCGGTCATGGCCAACGTGACTTTTGCAAAGGCACCAAAGCCCGGTCAGGACTTTTTCCCTCTGACTGTGCACTACCAAGAGAAATACTATGCTGCGGGTAAAGTACCCGGCGGCTTTTTCAAACGTGAGGCTCGCCCCACCGAGAAAGAAACACTGACCGCGCGCCTGATCGACCGTCCGATCCGCCCGCTGTTCGTTCCCGGCTTCAAGCACGAAGTTCTGGTGATGTGTACTGTTCTGTCACACGATCTGGTTAACGATCCCGACATGGTTGCGATGATCGCTGCCTCGGCTGCTCTGACCATTTCGGGCGCCCCATTCATGGGTCCGATTGCTGCAGCACGTGTAGGCTTTGAAGATGGCGCATACGTTCTGAACCCGACAGTCGACGACATGCACGATCTGCGTAACAGCCCCGAGCAGCGTCTCGATCTTGTTGTGGCTGGTACAAAAGACGCCGTGATGATGGTTGAATCTGAAGCTTACGAACTGACCGAAGCAGAGATGCTGGGTGCGGTGAAATTTGCACACGACTCGATCCAGCCGGTTATCGACCTGATCATCGATCTGGCCGAAGACGCTGCGAAAGAGCCTTTCGACTTCCAGCCACCAGAATACACTGAACTGTATGACGCTGTGAAAGCGGCTGGCGAGGCACAAATGCGTGCAGCGTTTGCTCTGACTGACAAGCAAGAGCGTACAACAGCGGTTTCCGAAGCGCGCACAGCGATCAAAGATGCCCTGACCGAAGAGCAGCTCGAAGATGCGAACCTTGGTTCGGCTCTCAAGAAGCTCGAAGCCAGCATACTGCGCGGTGACGTTGTTAAAACAGGTAAGCGTATCGATGGCCGTGCCACTGACGAAGTGCGCGACATTGTTTGCCAAACTGGCCTTTTGCCACGGACCCACGGTTCGGCTCTGTTCACCCGTGGTGAAACTCAGGGTCTGGTTGTGACCACACTGGGCACCGGCGACGACGAGCAAATGATCGACGCGCTGCACGGCACATACAAATCGAACTTTATGCTGCACTATAACTTCCCTCCCTATTCGGTTGGTGAAGTTGGTCGCGTTGGTGGCCCGGGCCGTCGTGAAATCGGCCACGGTAAACTGGCTTGGCGTGCGCTTCAGGCTGTTTTGCCTGCTGCGACAGATTTCCCTTACACTCTGCGTCTGGTGTCGGAAATTACAGAATCCAACGGCTCGTCGTCGATGGCTTCGGTTTGTGGTGGTTCGCTGTCCATGATGGACGCAGGCGTTCCATTGAAATCGGCAGTTGCAGGTGTGGCCATGGGCCTTATCCTGGAAGAAGATGGGTCTTACGCGATCCTGACCGACATCCTGGGTGACGAAGATCACCTCGGCGACATGGACTTCAAAGTGGCTGGTACCGAAAACGGCATCACGTCGCTGCAGATGGACATCAAGGTTGCGGGTATCACACCGGAAATCATGGAAAAAGCTTTGGCCCAAGCCAAAGACGGCCGCATGCACATTCTGGGTGAGATGAACAAAGCGCTTTCCGGCGCTGCGGACTTCTCGGCTCACGCACCACGCATCGAGACCATGCAAATTCCAACCGACAAGATCCGTGAAGTGATCGGCTCGGGCGGCAAGGTTATCCGCGAAATCGTGGAAACTTCGGGTGCTAAAGTTGACATCAACGACGACGGCATCATCAAGATTGCATCGTCCGTGGGTGAAGCCATCCAAAAGGCCTATGATATGATCCACGCGATCGTGGCAGAGCCTGAAGTTGGTGAAGTCTACAATGGTAAAGTCGTGAAGATCGTCGACTTTGGTGCGTTCGTGAACTTCTTCGGCAAGCGTGACGGCCTCGTGCACGTGTCGCAAATCGAAAACCGTCGCTTGAACCACCCTTCGGATGTTCTGAAAGAAGGTCAGGACGTCAAGGTCAAGCTGTTGGGCTTTGATGACCGCGGCAAGGTTCGCCTGTCGATGAAAATCGTCGATCAGGAAACTGGCGAAGAGATCGCACAGGAACCACGCGAGAAAAAAGACAAGTCTGACGGCTGATCTTTTTCACAAAGTTTGAAATCTGAGAAACCCCGGCCTTCGCGTCGGGGTTTTTCTTTGGTCAGTCCGTTTTCCGGAACGCCTGCCGAAAGTGCGAAAGAGCTTGACCTGTTTGGGGGGACTCTATAGGAAATCCTGAAATTGGTAATATGATATTACCAAAATAACGGATAGCGGAGATTTCGATGCGATTGACAGACTGCCACAACTATCAAGATTTCCGCCGCCTTGCCAAAAAGAGGCTGCCCGGTCCGATCTTCCATTACATCGATGGTGCTGCGGATGATGAAATCACTTATCGCCGCAACACGTCTTCGTTCGACGATGTGGATCTGGTGCCCAACGTGCTGGCCGGTGTTGAAAACGTCGACATGAGCGTCGAGGTGATGGGGCAAAAGCTCGACATGCCGATTTATTGCGCGCCAACAGCGTTGCAACGCCTGTTTCACCACGAAGGCGAGCGTGCGGTTGCCAAGGCCGCGACCAAACACGGCACCATGTTTGGCGTGTCGTCACTGGCGACGGTGACTGTGGAAGAGATTGAAAAGCTGGCTCCGGGGCCGAAGATGTTTCAGTTCTATTTTCACAAAGATCGTGGATTGAACGATGCATTGCTGGAACGGGCGCGGGCCGCAAACTTTAACGTGATGGCTTTGACGGTGGATACGATTACGGGGGGCAACCGCGAACGTGATTTGCGCACCGGGTTTACATCCCCGCCCAAACTCACCCCCGCATCCGCGCTTAGCTTTGCGACACATCCTGCATGGGCGTGGAACTTCTTTACCAAAGAAAAGTTCGACATGCCGCACCTGTCGGGCCACGTGTCTGCTGGCACAAACCTTGCGGTTTCAGTGGGCGAGTACTTCTCGACCATGCTGGATCAGTCGATGAACTGGAACGATGCTGAAAAACTCTGTGCGCAATGGAACGGTCAGTTTGCCCTCAAGGGGATCATGAGCGTCGAAGATGCCAAGCGCGCTGTTGATATCGGATGTACAGGGATCATGGTTTCGAACCACGGTGGCCGACAGCTTGACGGTTCACGCGCGCCGTTTGACCAGCTTGCCGAAATTTGTGACGCGGTCGGAGATCAGATTGACGTGATCTGTGAAGGCGGCATCCAGCGCGGAACACATGTACTCAAAGCATTGTCTGCGGGTGCCAAGGCGTGTTCGGGTGGACGGCTTTATCTGTATGCTCTGGCTGCGGCGGGGCAGGCCGGTGTTGATCGTGCGCTGGGCAACCTGCGCACTGAAATCGAACGCGATATGAAATTGATGGGGGTCACGAGCCTGGATCAGTTGAACCGCGACAACCTGCGCCTACGCTAAATTACGCGAAACCCAAGCCCCGAAGCAGTCTGCTCGGGGCTTGGGCATTGTTTTACGCCAAGAGATCATAAACCTGTCCGGCGATTTGCAGGTTGATCTCGCTTTGGCCGGCGCCGTCGACCAAAGCCCACATGATTTGGCCTGTGGGACGATAGATAATGAACGCTTCTTCAACGTCGTCGTCGCCTGACCTCTCACCTGCTGCGGTTGCGGTGTGGGTGGTGTTGACCTGAAACTGGCTGGAAGTGGCGGTGCCATTACCAAACACCAGAAGGTCGCCAGATGCGGCATCATAGTCCTGCACCCAGTCCGACCCATGATCGGCAATCCCGATGTGGTAAAACCGATCCGCGCCGGCCCCGCCATTCAAAAGATCATGGCCGAACCCGCCGTTGATGAAGTCGTCCCCGTCCCCGCCAAAGACCTGATCCGCAAAGGCACTGCCGGTTAGGGTGTCATGTCCACTGCCGCCGATGACCGTGTCCGCGCCAAAGCCCCCCGAGAGAGTGTCGTTCCCGGCATCCCCGCGCAGTTCATCATTGCCATAGCCACCGTCGATCCGGTCGTCTCCTGCGCCTCCGTAAAGGACATCGCGAATGTCGTCTTCTGTGGCACCGCCCCGAAGGTCGTCATTGCCATCCCCGCCAAT
Source organism: Shimia thalassica (assembly GCF_001458215.1). Classification (GTDB taxonomy): domain Bacteria; phylum Pseudomonadota; class Alphaproteobacteria; order Rhodobacterales; family Rhodobacteraceae; genus Shimia; species Shimia thalassica. Next base: position 32,597 of record NZ_CYTW01000007.1, read on the forward strand.
CAGGGTGTCGCCGCCATCGTTTCCGATCAGCGTGTCATCCCCGCCTAGACCCGTCAGCCGGTCATTGTTGTTGCCACCTTCAAGCAAGTCTGCGGTTTCCGCTCCGGTGAGAAACCGGATTGGGTCGGGAAGAACGGGATCAAGCGATGTATCGTCGCCATCCAGATTGACCTCGAAAACACTGCTTCCGATGAACATGGCGGTATTGTTGTCGACGCGCACGGCAGACATGCCACCGGGGGTCGTGCCACCGACTTCGGATCCGACAAAGTTCCCGTTCAGATCGTATTCATGAATGACGCCATGATTTCTGAAGGGGGAGGTGATTTCGAAGTCAACATAGCTGACGATAAAACCCGTTTCGGTGGCCACGGGTATGGGGCGGGTTTGACTGCCCGTTGTGATCGAGTTGATCAGCGTTGGTCCGACGATCTCGGTTCCGGTCGGGCTGTAGATGCGGAACCAGACCGACCCGTCGTTCGGGTCTTCGGGCTGGGTGCCCGCATCGGTCCAAGTCACGACAAGATTGCCATTTGTCAGGGTTTCGATCTGGGCTGTGGCAAAGACACCGAAACTGTTCGACGGTGCTTCGCTTACGGTAATGACGTCCCCATTTGCGCTGCCATCCATATTGAAGAAACGCAGGAAGACTTCGTTGGCCGCGCCCGCCCGGTGCGAGGCATAGGCAACCGCCAATTGATCACCCGTAACGGCGAGATCATTGAGCCAATTGACACCGTGGGGGGCAGAGGTCAGGGCGCTTTGTGTTTGCCCCACAATGTTTCCGTCCGGATCGGCAACGACAAAAGTGCCGTTGATCGCGGCTGCAATGTTGCCATTTGGCAAGGACCATGCGTTGTCCAGCATCGACATGGTGTTGTCGCCAAAGATGCCGGTCGTCAGCTCTGTCGCCGGACCGGTTTCAAGCCCTGTTTCCGTGTCGAGGGTCACAACCCAGTTCGTCAGCTGGGCAGGAAGCGGATCAGCGTCACGTACCTGATAGTAAACATTCATGGACCCGTCGCGGTTGTCATGAATGTGATAAACGATGACTTCACCGAACCCGACGCTGCCGTGATCTGCAAATTGCTGGGTGTCAAAAACCGGACCGTCATCATCAAACGCGCGAATATACAGCGTGCCGCCGTCGGCACCGACCACCACTGCATTATCGTCTACACGGTATGATCGAAAGTGACCTTGATCTGCATAAACACGTCCAAAGTCATCTGTGCCATAGAGCGGTTCAATGGAAAAACTCATCTGAATTCCTTACTTCCAAATTTACCCAAGCCGAGCTTTGCTAATGGCAAAGTTCTCATTTCGCTTAAAATAATAGCAAATCTAGAGGTTGTCTGGCAAATTTACTTTTGCTGTGCGTCGCCGCGCACGATCCCGACAATCGGTCCCAGCCAGAAACCAGCGTCGTTGCGATCAAGTTCCGGAGCATAAAGCCGCGAGACTTTGCCATCAAAATAAAGCGCGTTTGGTAGGCCCAAATGATCTTTGAACAGGCGCCCAAATTCGTGGAATGTCACGGCATTGTTTGAAATCGCAAAGACAACACGCTGACCATCCGCGCTTGTTCCGACTCCGTTGCGTATGAAGCGCGAGGTGCTGTCGACGAGGAAACGGGGATGCAGCGTCCCTTCAATCACAAGCATCGGCCCGGATTGCGTAGCAAAACGGCACACAGGCTCCGCGTCTTTGAAACGCAATGTTTCGATTACATCAACGCGGGTTTCACCGATGCAGAACACCCCGTTGGGCAGAAGGCCAAAGTTCCCGGCGCTCGCGTTTGTGAGCAACCTGCCTTCTTGAGAGTCTTCTTCGATGTAAAGGCCTACAGGGCTTCGGTCGGCGTGGTACATGCCGGCGTTCATGCCAAAGATCAGGTCCTCGCTCGCGGGCAAACTTTTGTTCACGGAAGAGAAATGGCCCAGAATACGGTTTTCTGGATCCCGCAGGAAAAGACGCAGGTCTTCCTGCGCGGTTGCCTCGCACACCGCATAACGATTGCCGTCATGGGACACATCATGACATTCCACCGCGAAGGCCGCCGTCGCCGCCATTGCCGTAAGCAACGCACAGAAAGCGGCCAGGCGCTTCATTCGTCGGTGTCAATATCCTGACGGACGTGGTCTTGGTTCAGCATCCGGCGGGTATCGTCCATCTGGTCAAATGTCTGATCAAGCTGGAACCGCAAGTCCGGCGCGTATTTCAAGCCGGTTTTTTTGCCGACAGCGCGGCGAAGCTCGCCTTTGTTGCGCGCCAGAAGTTTGAGCACATCCTCTTGCCCTTTGCCGCCCAAAGGCAGGACATAGGCCGTCGCGATCTTGAGATCGGGAGAGGTGCGCACTTCGCCCACAGTAATGGACATGCGGTTCAGGTCGGGGTCATGCACGTCGCCACGCGCCAGCACTTCGGACAAAGTGCGGCGGATAAGTTCACCTACACGCAACTGGCGTTGCGACGGGCCGGGGCCATCGTGGAATTTGTTCTTTGCCATGTTCTTCACTTATGCCTTTCGCAAGGCTTTGCCAAGCGCTGCTGTATTGGGTAAACGGGCAAGAAGCGCATGGAATTGCCCTTCCGGGCACTGCCGATGTGACACGACGTGATAAAAACAAGGATAAACACCATGGAAGATCTTCCAGGAATCGTCATTACCGGAGCTTCGGGCCGGATGGGTCAGATGCTGATAAAGACCGTGGTGGATAGCGAAAAGGCACGTTTGGTCGGCGCCGTTGAACGCACGGGTCATCCTTGGGTGGGCATGGACGTGGGCGAAGCGATGGGCGGGCAGCCTCTTGGCGTCAAAGTGACAGATGAACCTCTCGAAGCCTTTGCCAAAGCACAGGCCGTGATCGATTTCACTGCGCCTGCCGCAACTTTGCAATTTGCCAAACTCGCTGCGCAAGCACGCGCCGTACATGTCATTGGTACGACGGGCATGACCGACGACGATATTGCCAAGTTGGGGCCGTGCGGGCGACATGCCGTCATTGTGCGGGCGGGTAACATGTCTTTGGGTGTTAATCTGCTGACCCAGTTGACGAAAAAAGTTGCCGAAGCCCTTGATGAAGACTTCGATATCGAAGTTATCGAAGCCCACCACCATCACAAGGTTGATGCGCCATCAGGGACGGCCCTGATGTTGGGCGAAGCCGCCGCCGAGGGGCGCGGTGTGGATTTGGCGGATGTCGCCGATCGTGGACGCGATGGCATTACCGGCGCCCGCAAGAAAGGGGACATCGGATTTGTCGCTATTCGGGGCGGGGATATCGTCGGTGAGCATGATGTTTTGTTTGCCGCACCGGGCGAGCGCATCACTTTGCGCCATGTCGCGACAGACCGGTCTGTTTTTGCCCGCGGCGCACTCAAAGCCGCACTTTGGGGGCAAGACCAGAAGCCGGGCGAATATGATATGCTGGATGTGCTGGGTCTCTAGAGACTGGCGTCACATCCTTATTAAGTAAGACTGTCAATATGTTACTCTAACCGGCGTTCCTTTTGGAATGTCGGAGGCAAAGTCGTTATGCTTGGAAAACGACATTTTATGTTGGCGAAATGAGATTCTTATGTTCTTATTGCGCCAATTAAAAAACTAAATGGCCATTTAAGAAATGGCTCAACTCGGGAGAAACAACATGAAGACACTGATCAAAACAGGTGTATCCGCACTTGCAGTCGCAGCGATGTCGACAGGATTTGCAGCCGCTGCCGACATGGGTGCAAAAGACGAGCCCATCAAACTGGCGATCAACGAATGGACCGGTCAGCACGTAACCACGCATGTTGCGGCGGGCATGCTGCGCGAAGCCGGCTATGAGGTCGAGTTTGTCACCGCAGGTATGCTGAACCAGTTTCAGGCTATCGCGGACGGCGACATTCACGCGACGCTGGAAATCTGGTCTTCTAACGTATCAGATCAATATGCGGGTCTGAAAGACGCAGGCAAGCTGGAAGAGCTTTCCGATCTTGGTCTGAATGCACGCGAAGGCATCGCATATCCCGCGCACGTGGCTGATCTTTGTCCCGGCTTGCCTGCTTGGGAAGCGCTCAAAGACTGTGCCATGAACTTTGCGACTGCGGAAACGCTGCCAATGGGCCGTTTGGTTGACTATCCTGCGGATTGGGGCACACCGGGCGCGGATCGCATGACGGGTCTGGAACTGCCATTCAAGGCAGTGCCCGCCGGTTCCGAAGGTGCTTTGATCGCGGAACTGCGCGCATCGACCGAAAAGAAATCTCCATTGCTGATCACCTTCTGGCAGCCGCACTGGGCGATGTCGGCCTATGACGTCAAATTTGTAGATCTGCCCGCCGGTGAAGATGCCTGCTTTAGCGATCCTGCTTGGGGACCAAACCCCAATGCGATCAACGATTGCGACTTTGCCGCCAGCCGCATTTTCAAGGCAGGATGGCCTGGCATGAAAGACAAATGGCCAGCTGCACACGAAATTCTCGTGAACTACACGCTTGCTGTTGAAGACCAGCAGCCCATGATGGGCGCAGTCGACGTTGACGGCAAAGGCGTGGAAGAAGTTGTCGCCGCTTGGATGGCTGCGAACGAAGGCAAATGGAAGCCCGTTGTGGACGCGGCGACCAAGTAAGCCATGACTTCTGAAAACAGCACCGCTCCGGCGATCTCCGTCGAAGGCCTCTGGCAGGTCTTCGGCGAGAATACGCAAACGGCACTGCGCGAAGCGCTTGACGCCGTAGATCAAACCGCGATTGCAGAAACGCTTGTTGGGCGGGGTCTTATCCCTGCAGTGCGTGATGCCAATTTCGAAGTGCGCAAGGGAGAACTGTTCGTCATTATGGGCCTGTCAGGGTCCGGAAAGTCGACTTTGATCCGCTGTATATCGCGTTTGCTCGAGCCAACCGCCGGTGCGGTGCACATTGACGGCGAAGATATTCTTCAAGCTGACGAAAAGCGCCTGATCGATCTGCGACGCAACAAGCTGGGCATGGTGTTCCAGCACTTTGGGCTGTTCCCGCATATGACAGTCACCGACAACGTCGCCTTTCCGTTGAAAATGCAGGGCGCCAGCAAAAAGGTTCGGGTGGCCCGCGCGGCTGAAGTTCTGGAAATGGTGGGTCTTGAGGGGCGCGAAGACGCCTATCCCCGCCAACTGTCCGGCGGACAGCGCCAACGCGTAGGCATTGCGCGATCTTTGGCCGTAAACCCCGATATCTGGTTTCTGGACGAACCTTTTTCAGCGCTTGATCCCCTGATCCGTCGTCAGTTGCAGGACGAGTTCCTGCATATTCAGGCGACATTGAAAAAATCCATTGTCTTCATCACGCACGATATTGCCGAGGCTCTAAAGCTGGCGGATCGTATTGCGATTATGAAAGACGGAGAAATCGTCCAGATCGGAACGCCCGAAGAGATCGTGCTGCGTCCAGTGAATGACTATGTGGCAGAGTTCTCCAAAGACGTACCCAAGGGGCGTCACGCATGTGTCGAGTCTGTCATGCTTGAGGCGATTCCTGAAAACATGCCCGATGATCCCGGATTGCGCGTAGGTATGACGCTGGACATGGCTTTGGCGAAATGTATGTCCCTTTATGAACCGGTCCCTGTTCATGATGCCGCGGGCAAGCTGGTCGGGGCTGTGAACCCTGCTGACTTAGCCGCTGCTTTGCAGGTAGACGAAGTATGAGCGTGATAGAACGGGCCACCCGAAAAGGGGCCATGGCCCTGACCGCGGGCACAAAAGCCGCCCTGTTCGTCATTGTTATCGGTGCGATTTGCCGACTTTTGGGCCCATCTGTCGATTGGCTCGTTAGTTGGCCGGATGCCCTGGTTCTGCCCATCACGGAATGGGTGGGCCTTGGCGTGGGCTGGGTTCTGGATGTCTTTAAACCGATTGCCCGTTTCTTTTCCTATCTGCTCAATTTCCCGATGAGTTGGGCCAGCTTTGTTCTTGGTGAAACGCCATGGCCGCTTGTGATTGGCATGGTCACGGCGCTGGGCTGGTACCTCGGCGGTCTGCGCATGGCGTTGCTTGGCGCTCTGGGGCTTGGGTTTGTTCTGCTGAGTGGATACTGGGCTGAAGGAATGAACACATTGGCGCTGGTGGCGGTTTCGGTTCCGCTGGCGCTGTTAAGCGGATTGGCGATTGGTGTTCTTGCCTATGAAAAACCGCGAGTCAAAAATGCGGTCAATGTCGTGCTGGACGTGATGCAGACGGTGCCGACGTTTGCCTATTTGACGCCCTTGCTGGTGTTGTTCGGTTTCGGCCCTGTCGTTGGTTTGATTGCCTCTGCAATCTATGCTGCCCCCCCGATGGCGCGAAATGTGCTTTTAGGGCTTGAGCGGGTTGATGACGAAGTACGCGAAGCCGCAGTCATGTCAGGTGCCACACGTCGGCAGCAATTGTTCCTTGTCGAGATCCCGAGCGCGACAACGCAAATCATGGTGGGCGTGAACCAATGCCTTATGGCGGCCTTGTCGATGGTGATCATTGCCGCCGTAATTGGCGGGTTTGACGATATTGGCTGGGAAGTTTTGTTGACCATGCGCAAGGCGCAATTTGGTCAAAGCTTCTTGGCGGGGCTTGTTGTGGTGATTTTTGCGATCATCATCGACCGGATGTCCGGCAAACTCGCCGAACCTCGCGAGAAACATTCCCCCAAAGTTGTCTGGAGCATTCTGGCCATCGCGGTCGCAAGCGCGATTGCCTTTTCGCTGACGGGATGGAACAGCTCTGACGTCCGTGCGTTTGATGGTGTGGCCGACGCGGTCGACAGTGGCGTGGGCGCCTTTACCGCCAGCAATGGCGCGACGCTTGATGCGTTGAAGAACAACGCGATGTTTTATGGTCTGCTGCCATTGCGCATCGGGTTGTCGGATGCTGTCCTGCCCTTTACCTGGGGCTTTAAGTGGACATTAACGCATACGTTGATGCTCTATGGTGTTGCTGTTGCAATCGCAGGGCTTTTGACGTGGCGAGGCAAACCGACCGCTGGCCTCACAACGCTGATCTTTGTTGGCATGGTCGAAGTCGGGATTGCACAGTTGGCGTGGCCATTTGTATTGGCTGGCGCCGGAGCACTTGGGTGGGTTGCTGGCGGTCAAAAGCTGGCACGATTTGCTGTTGTGCTTTTGGTGTTCATCTTACTGACCGGATTGTGGGAGCGCGCCTTGCTGTCGCTTTATCTGTCAGGTGCAGCAGTTTTTGCCTGTGCCGTTGTTGGTGGCGCACTTGGCTTGTGGGCCGCCGTGAGCCGGACCGCATGGGCAATCCTGAGACCAATGTGTGATCTGCTTCAGACGATCCCGCTGTTTGTGTTTCTTATTCCCGTGCTCATGTTCTTTCAGATTGGTGAATTCTCAGCGTTTCTTGCAATCTGCATGTACGCTGTGGTGCCCATGATCCGGTATACACGACACGGGCTTGTGAGTGCGCCGGAAGAAATCATAGAGGCCGCGCGGGCGTCCGGTGCCGGGAAATGGCAGGAAATGTTCGAGATTCGCGGCCCCTATGCCGCGCCAACGATTCTGTTGGGGCTGAACCAAACCATCCTTTACGCCTTTGCCATGTTGGTGATTGCGGCCCTGATCGGTACGACGGGGCTGGGACAGTCGATCTACCTGGCATTGGGTAAGGCTGATGTCGGTCTTGGCCTAACCGCAGGCGCTGCCATGGCCATTCTTGCGCTTGTTGCGGATCGGCTGGTTCAGGGGTTTGCCGAGGAGCGCCGCAAGGCCTTGGGTCTTTAAACAGTTGGCACGCCCGATGCTCTGTGATGCACATCGGGCATTCGAAAACAAAAAGGCATTGCGATCAGAAGTCGATCGCGATGCCTTTCTTTTCCCAATCGCCAAAACGAACAGGTTCAGGACCATCACGCCCGCCAAGTTCGGTTGGCAGTTTGACCCCTTTGTCCTTTTTGCGACGCTCTTCGGCCTCGGCAAGGGCGCGCTGGGCGGCCGGGGGAAGGTCTTGAATTTCTTCTTTTGGGGTGTCGGTCATACCGGGGTTCCTTTCGCGTCTAGCCCTTGATATACGCGCCTGTCCCTGCTGGACAAGTCATCGAAGGAGCGACCCAATGTCCGAAACCGGAGTTCAGGCCCGCCGCAGTGCCGTCTATTTGCTAGATCAGGTATTGGGGGAAGGACGTCTGATGTCCGAATTGATCGGAGGCGGTGTGTTGGACCGGCTTGGGCCAGATGATCGGGCGCGTGCACAACGGTTGGCGTTGGAAACACTGCGTGGCCTCGAGCGCGCCGATCGCATTCTTCAACGGCACTTGCAGAAACAGCCCCCCTTGTCGGTGCACAATGTGTTGCGCCTGGCGACGGTTGAGCTGTGTCAGGGTGGCGCTGCGCACGGTGTCGTGAATGCGTCGGTGACGATTGTGTCCAAGAACAAACGCACGCAGCCCATGAAGGGGTTGGTGAATGCGGTGTTGCGCAAGGTGGCCGCAAAAGGACCAGAAGCATGGGAAGCGCTGCGCGCGCCTCGGCTTCCGCGTTGGCTGCGTGATCCCCTGGCAATGGCATATGGGTCTGATGGGGTTGGTGCGATGGAACGCGCCCATTTCGCAGGCGCGCCTTTGGACCTGACTGCAAAAAGCGATCCCGAGGCTTTGGCGAAACTCGTTGGAGGGACGTTGTTGCCCACTGGATCTGTGCGTGTAAACGCAGGCCAGCAGGTTTCCACTCTTCCCGGATATGATACAGGAGATTGGTGGGTACAGGATGCGGCCGCAGCGATGCCTGTGCAAATTCTGGCGCCCCAAAAGGGCGAGAAAATTCTGGACCTGTGTGCTGCACCGGGCGGAAAAACAATGCAAATTGCGGCTTCCGGAGCGGCTGTGACCGCTGTGGATGATTCCGAAGGTCGCATGAAGCGCCTAAAGGAAAATCTGGATCGGACCGGTCTCAAGGCGAAAACGCGAGTTTCGGATGTGCTTGAGATGTCGGGGCAGTGGGATGCCATCCTGTTGGATGCGCCGTGTTCGGCGACCGGCACAATTCGCCGCCATCCGGATTTGCCACACGCCAAAGACGGAAGCGATTTTGGCGAGCTGATTTCGCTTCAGGCGCAGATGATCGATCACGCGGTGTCTTTGCTGAAGCCCGGCGGGCGCTTGGTGTTTTGCACCTGCAGCCTGTTGCCGGACGAAGGTGAATGTCAGGTTGAAGAGGCCCTTGAGCGCCATTCGGACCTGTCTGTGGATCGCGAAGCAATTTTGCGTCTTGGTCTTGCTGAGGAATGGATGACAGAAGAAGGCGGACTGCGCTTGCGACCCGACTATTGGTCCGATCTTGGCGGCATGGACGGCTTTTACATGGCGAGCTTGCGTAAAAACTCACATTGAATCAGCGGCTCTTCGCAAATGAAGCGGTTTGACATGAGGTGACGGGGATTCTCCGGTGACTTTGCCAGTTTGACACGTTACGATGTGACAAACGCCGCAAGAGCGTAGAGGCAGAGGTTTGATGAGCTTTTCCGACGGATTATCCGCGCGGCATACGCGCCTGATGCACCGCCTTCATGCGCGGTGGAGCGCTATGGCGCGCCCAGCAACGGCTTTTACGTCCACGCCTGAACCCCGAACAATTGGCAGCTTTGCAAGAGGTCGACAGCTTGTTGCGGGCAATTTCCTGTTTGCCGGAACACTGATTTCCGAACCTCAGGCCTCGATCTGGGATGTGGGACAGGGCAATGCGGCCTTTGAGTTCGAGCTTCATGGTTTTGCCTGGCTTGATGATCTTGCAGCTGTGGGCGACATGCCTTCGCGCGAAAAGGCGCAGCGCTGGGTGTGGCAATGGATTGATTCTTATGGACGGGGGCAAGGTGCCGGTTGGACACCTGACCTTACAGGGCGTCGTTTGATCCGGTGGATTAACCATGCGTTGTTGCTGCTCAGGGGGCGTGACAGCCGCGCTTCTGAAGATTTCTATCGCTCGCTTGGCCAGCAAACGATTTTTCTCTCGCGCAGATGGCACAAAGCGCTTCCGGGGTTGCCGCGGTTCGAAGCGCTGACAGGGTTGATCTATGCGGGGCTGGCCCTTGAAGGTATGGCGCAGCACGTCGAGCTGGCCTGCAAAGCGCTTGAAAAAGAATGCAAGACTCAGGTCGATATGCAAGGGGGGATCCCCACACGCAATCCCGAAGAGTTGCTTGAGGTGTTCACTCTTTTGACGTGGGCTGCGTCCGCCTTGACCGAGGCCGAACGCACGGTGTCGCCTGAACATGTTGCTGCAATCGAACGCATTGCGCCAACCCTGCGCACGTTGCGCCATTCGGACGGTGGATTGGCACGCTTTCACGGCGGCGGACGGGGGATCGAGGGGCGTCTTGATCACGCGCTGGCCGAAAGCCATGTCAAAACCTTTCAGGCAGACGGGCTTGCCATGGGATATGCGCGGCTTGCGGCTGGACGAACCAGCATTGTTGTGGATGCGAGCCCGCCCGCAACAGGTGCGGCGTCGTTTAATGCGCATGCCTCGACATTGGCGTTCGAGCTGACCAGCGGGCGACGTCCTTTGATCGTCAACTGCGGATCGGGGGAAACGTTCGGATTGGAATGGCGGCGTGCAGGTCGCGCAACGCCGTCGCACTCGACGCTTTCGCTGGATGGGCGGTCGAGTGCCCGTTTGGGAAATTCCCGCGAGAGGTTCGGTGAAATCGAAGAGCCGCTTGTCAACGCGCCCAAAGAGGTCCCGATTGAAATGGGGCAAGCCCCGGATGGGCTGCGACTTCAGGCAGGGCATGACGGGTTTGTTGTCGATTACGGGATCACGCACGCGCGCACGCTTGAACTGACTTTTGATGGTCGCGGCCTTGTCGGCGAAGATTTACTGGTCACTCTGGAAGACACCGCGAAACGGCAGTTCGATAAACGCATGGATGGCAACAGCCTTCAGGGAATCCCCTTCGACGTGCGGTTTCACATCCATCCGGATGCAGATGTCGCGTTGGATATGGGTGGCACTGCCGTGTCCATCGCGCTCAAAAGCGGAGAGATTTGGGTCTTCCGACATGATTCACCGGCCGAAATGACGGTAGTACCCAGTGTTTATCTCGAAAAAACGCGATTAAAGCCCCGCGCGACAAAACAGGTCGTTCTATCCGGCGTCGCAATAGAGTATGCGACGCGCATCCGGTGGTCTTTGGCCAAAGCGCAGGATTCTGCGGTTGCCATCCGAGATCTGAACCGCGATGAGCCTGATATGACAAACTGACCCTATGGGACCCCATACGTTATGACCGACCTGCACCCCGTCCGCCGCGCCTTGCTTTCCGTTTCCGATAAAACCGGCCTGATCGAGCTGGCCACCGCACTTGCCGAGCGTGGTGTTGAACTGCTTTCGACCGGCGGTAGCGCCAAGGCCATGCGCGAGGCCGGATTGGCCGTAAAAGATGTGTCCGAAATCACGGGCTTTCCGGAAATGATGGATGGTCGTGTGAAAACGCTACACCCAAAGGTGCACGGCGGTCTTTTGGCGCTTCGCGACAACGATGCGCACGTCGCGGCCATGGACGAACACGGGATTGGCGGGATCGATCTTCTGGTTGTGAACCTTTACCCTTTTGAAGCAACTGTTGCCGCTGGCGCAGATTACGAAACCTGTATCGAGAACATCGATATCGGTGGCCCTGCCATGATCCGTGCCGCAGCCAAGAACCACGGCTTCGTCAATGTGGTTGTGGATGTCGAGGACTATGATGCGCTGCTGCAGGAACTGGGCGACAATGACGGCCAGACTTCTTATGCTTTCCGTCAGTTTCTGGCACAGAAAGCATATGCGCGCACCGGTGCCTATGATGCGGCTGTTTCAAACTGGATGGCGGATGCATTGAGCCTTGAAGCACCCAAGCGTCGTGCCGTTGCAGGTGAGTTGAAACAAACCCTGCGCTATGGCGAAAACAGCCATCAGAAAGCTGCCTTCTATACCGATGGGTCGAACCGCCCTGGCGTTGCAACCGCGACCCAACTGCAAGGTAAAGAGCTGAGCTATAACAACATCAATGATACTGATGCGGCTTTTGAACTGGTGGCCGAGTTTGATCCGGCCAATGGTCCTGCATGCGCGATTATCAAACACGCAAACCCTTGTGGTGTTGCGGTTGGCGGGTCTTTGGTTGAAGCCTATCAAAAGGCCTTTGATTGCGATCGCACCTCTGCGTTTGGCGGCATCGTTGCGTTGAACCAGCCACTTGATGCGGAAACTGCCTCAAAGATCGTCGAGATTTTCACCGAAGTCGTGATCGCGCCCGGTGCATCCGATGAGGCGAAAGAGATTTTCGCGGGCAAGAAAAACCTGCGTTTGCTTTTGACCGATGCGCTTCCTGATCCACGCAAGCCGATCATGGCCTATAAACAGGTTGCTGGTGGTCTGTTGGTACAAGACAAAGATGTCGGATATGTCGGCATGGAAGATCTTAAGGTTGTCACCAAGAAAGCGCCGTCCGACGCGGAAATGGCAGACCTGCTGTTTGCTTGGAAAGTTGCCAAGCACGTCAAGTCGAACGCCATTGTCTATGTCAAGGATGGGGCCACCGTTGGTGTCGGCGCCGGACAGATGAGCCGTCTGGACAGTGCAAACGTTGCGGCCTCAAAAGCAGCGCGTATGGCAGATGTTCTGGGAATGGATGAAAGCCCTGCAAAAGGCAGTGCCGTGGCATCCGACGCCTTCTTCCCGTTTGCAGACGGGTTGCTGGAAGCGGCCGCTGCTGGCGGCAAATGCGTCATTCAACCCGGCGGGTCGATGCGTGACAATGAAGTGATCGCCGCAGCAGATGAAGCCGGTCTGGCGATGGTCTTTACAGGAATGCGCCACTTCCGCCACTAAGGCGCGCGGGGCAATATGTTTTCCGGTCCACTGAGGTCTGAACCCAAGTGGGCTGGAACAAGCTAGTGCGCCTTTCCCGAAGGGAGGGGCGCGATACTTTAAACCGAGTCGAAGGAGGCGCTCTATGCGTCTGGTTTTCTGGGCAGCTTTCTGGGCATTTCTGACCGATCAGGCCAGCAAATACCTCGTTGTGCATGGCCTGAATTTGGCCGAACGCGGCCAGATTGATGTTTTTCCACCCTTTTTACGGTTCCGCATGGCGTGGAACGAAGGCGTAAATTTTGGCCTGTTTGCACATGACTCGGATGCGGCGCGGTGGATTCTGATCACCATTGCGGCCGTGATTTGTCTGTTTGTGCTGTTTTGGGTGCGTCGTGATCCGCCGGGCCGGATCGGGCTGATCTCGGCCGGAGTATTGATTGGTGGTGCGATTGGAAATGTCATCGACCGCTTGTTGTACGGAGCTGTCGCAGACTTTTTGAACATGTCCTGTTGCGGTATCAACAACCCCTTTGCCTTCAATCTGGCTGATGTCTGGATCTTCGCAGGGGCTATTGGTCTCGCGATTTTTGGCGGAAGTGAAAAGGCCTCGTGACGGCGCCGCAACAATACTGTAAAAGCAGTCCCGAGGAAGCAGGAGTAGAGCAATGCGCCTAAAGCGTATGTTCCTTTTTGGTATGGCCCTGACACTCGCTGCGTGCAGCGGGAACGATGGATTGCGCCATTTGAGCAAGCCGGGCGATGGCCCTGACGAGTTTCGTATTATCCCTGCTAAACCATTGGAACAGCCAAAAGATCTGGCGGCGTTGCCTGCACCGACACCCGGTGGTGTGAACCGCACAGACCTTGATCCCATCGGCGACGCGGTTGCGGCGTTGGGCGGATCTCGAAGCGCCGTGCACGGCACTGCCATCTCAAGCAGCGATGCGGCATTGGTAAACTATACCGGTCGTACCGGTCGCTCTGCTGATATTCGTCAGACTGTTGCCGCAGAAGACGCGGAATTCCGCCGCAAGCGTGGACGGTTCACGAATATCAAGATTGGCAAGCAGGACCGCTACAACGAAGTCTACGAAAAACACCATCTGGGGCAGTATTCCGAACAGGGACGCTGGCGTCAGGCAGGTGCTCCAACACCGGCTTCTCCTCCAAATTACTGATAAACGTTTTTGTGACTTGAGGGTATCCGCCCTTGAAGCGCCCTCATTCGGGCGTAACTATCACTTGTGAAAGATTTTCAGGGAGAGATCCTCATGCCGCGCGTACTTATGGCTGCTGCACTGGTTGCGATTGCAGCGCTGCCCGCCAAGGCCAAAGAAATGGTGAGCACCTTTCAATTGGACAACGGAATGGATGTCGTGGTGGTTGAAGACCACCGCGCACCCGTTGTGATGCATATGGTCTGGTATCGCTCGGGGTCTGCCGACGAGACACCGGGCGTTTCGGGCGTGGCGCATTTCCTTGAGCATCTTTTGTTCAAAGGCACTGATACACTTGAGCCGGGTGAGTTTTCCGCAACGGTGGCCGCCAATGGCGGGCGTGACAACGCCTTCACGAGTTATGACTATACGGCATACTTTCAGCGTGTCGCGGCGGACCGGCTTGAACTGATGATGCGGATGGAGAGTGATCGCATGGTCAACCTTCGCCTCGGAGAGGAAGAAATTCTGACCGAGCGCGACGTGATCATCGAAGAGCGCAACCAGCGCACGGAAAACAGCCCCGGCGCCCTGTTTCGGGAACAGTTGAACGCGGCGCAATATCTCAACCACAGGTACGGTGTGCCCATCATCGGGTGGCGTCATGAGATGGAAACGCTGTCGCTCGAAGATGCGCTGGCCTACTACAAAACCTTTTACGCCCCGAACAACGCAATCCTGGTGGTCGCAGGCGATGTGCAGCCTGACGAAGTGCTGGAGCTGGCCGAGAAATACTATGGCGTTTTGCCTGCAAACCCCGATTTGAAACCGCGCGAGCGCACGATAGAACCGCCGCAGACCTCTGCGCGTCGCATGGTGTTTCATGACAAACGCGTCTCACAACCCTATGTGACGCGATCCTACCTTGCGCCGGAACGTGACCCCGGCGCGCAAGAAGGTGCGGCCGCTTTGACGATGCTGGCCGAGGTTCTGGGGGGCGGCACGACATCTGTCTTGGCTGAACAGCTGCAATTCGAGGACAAGATCGCTGTCTATACGGGCGCGCATTACAGTGGGACATCTCTGGATAAGACGACCTTTGACCTAACCGTTGTTCCGGCTCACGGCACAAGCCTTCAGGAAGCCGAAGATGCAATGGATGCTGTCATTGCCGCGTTTTTTGAAACTGGTGTCGACGAAGAGCATCTTGAACGGATCAAGATGCAGCTGCGCGCCTCGCAGATTTATGCCCGTGACAATGTCGGCTCTTTGGCCAATCGGTACGGGCGCGCGTTGACATCGGGGTTGCGTGTCGAAGACGTACAGGCATGGCCCGACGTTCTTCAGGCCGTGACATCAGAGGATATCATGGAGGCCGCCCGCATGGTCTTTGACGACAAAAAGTCGGTCACGGGCTGGCTGCAAGGCGCCAAACAAACGGAGATGAACCAATGAAGAGATTTCTGTTTGCCGTCTTGATGGTTTTTGTGTCTCTGCCAGCGCGGGCAGATGTGGACATCAAGGAATTTAAGTCGCCAGGCGGGATCAACGTTTGGCTGCTCGAAGAGCCGTCGATACCGATGGTCGCATTGGAGTTGCGTTTTCAGGGGGGCGCGTCCCTTGACGCAGAAGGCAAGCGCGGCGCAACCAATCTGATGGTGGGGCTGCTCGAAGAGGGCGCGGGCGATCTGGACTCGCAAGGGTTTGCCAAGGCCTCTGAAAGCCTTGCGGCGCGATACGGATATGATGTGTCGGATGACACGGTCGCGATTTCGTCTGTGTTTCTTTCCGAAAACCGGGATGAAGCAATGGAATTGCTGCGCCTGTCCATCATCGAGCCCCGTTTTGACGAAGCCTCTCTCGAAAGGGTACGCGGACAGGTTTTGTCCGTTGTGCGTTCTGAAGAGACCGATCCGAACAAAATTGCCGGCAAGACATTCAAGGCTATTGCGTTTGGAGATCACCCTTACGGGTCTGGCCTGAATGGCACGCTCGAAAGCGTATCCTCCCTGACGCGGGACGATATCGTTGCAGCACATCAAGCGGCCCTTGCAAAGGACCGTATGGTTGTTTCGGTTGTCGGCGACGTCACAGCCGAAGAATTGGGCCCGATGCTTGATAACTTGCTGGGTGCATTGCCGGAAAAGGGCGCTCCTTTGCCGCCAAAAACAACGCCGAATTTGACGGGCGCGGTTGAGGTGGTCGAGTTTGACACGCCCCAATCCGTCGCCGTGTTTGGCCAGCTTGGGATCGAACGCGATGATGACGACTTTTTTGCAGCCTATCTTCTGAACACGATTTTGGGCGGCGGCGGCTTTGAAAGCCGCCTGATGGAAGAGGTGCGCGAAAAACGCGGGCTGACCTATGGCGTGTATTCCTATCTCGTGCCCAAAGACCTCGCGGCCTTGTACATGGGCAGTGTGGCGTCAGCGAATGATCGCATTGGCGAAGCGGTGCAGGTCATTCAGGACGAATGGGCACGCATGGCCAATGACGGTGTTACCCTGGACGAGTTGAACAAGGCCAAAGCGCTTTTGACAGGGGCGTACCCCCTGCGGTTTGATGGCAATGGTGCGATTGCCGAGATTATGGTCGGGATGCAGGTTCAGGGGCTTCCGATCGATTATATCAAGACCCGCAATGACAAGGTGAATGCCGTTACTCTGGATGAGATCAACCGCGTCGCGAGCGAGCTTTTGAAGCCTGACGCATTGCAGTTCGTGATCGTTGGAAAACCCGAAGGCGTTTAACCTTTCAGCGCCATTCATTGCGGCCTGCAAAGTGGTGCGCGCCGGTCTTGTGTTTCGGCCAAGGGGCTGATTTACCTTTCCCCGTTAACGAGGGGAATTGGAATGACTCATCTTTGGGTTCGGGCCGAACAACGGCAAAACGAAGAGCGTGTCGGGATAACGCCGGAAGGTGCAAAGGCGCTGATTGACAACGGCATTCGTGTGACCGTCGAAGAAAGCTCGGTGCGCGCGATACCAATCGACGGCTATCGTGAAGCCGGATGTGAAATTGCGCAAGAAAACAGCTGGCCGCAAGCACCGCTCGACGCGATCATTTTTGGACTAAAGGAACTGCCGGAAGATGGCAGCGCCCTGCCTCATCGACACATCATGTTTGGACATGCGTTCAAAGGGCAGCATTCGGGTGTGGCACTGCTCAAACGGTTCAAGGCAGGTAGCGGAACGCTTTATGACCTCGAGTATCTGGTTGATGAAACCGGGCGTCGCGTCGCGGCGTTTGGCTATTGGGCCGGATACGCAGGCGCAGCGGTGACCCTGAAGACGTGGATCGCCCAGAAGAAGGGCGGTATTTGTGGCCCGGTTGGCGTCTATGGCAGCAAGGACGATTTGCTGGATGATCTGGGCACGGATCTGGACACCCTGACCGATGATTTACCCGAAGCCATCGTCATTGGCGCCTTGGGACGTGTTGGAACTGGTGCGGCGGATCTTCTCGAAACACTGGGTGTCATGGTGACCAAGTGGGATATCGCTGAGACCAGCAGTGGCGGACCGTTCCCCGAAATTCTGCAACATGATATCTTCATGAACTGTATTCTAGCCCGTCCCGGAACGCCCGTTTTTGTTCCGGCCGAGGCGAAAGCTGCCGAAAGAAATCTGACAGCGATTGGTGATGTCGCGTGTGATCCGGACAGTGATTATAACCCTGTTCCTGTCTACAACGAAGCGACCACATGGGAGGCTCCAGCCCTTCGCGTTCATGACGCACCCGTGCTGGATGTGATGGCGATTGATAACCTGCCTTCAATGTTGCCGGTCGAGTCGTCTCAGGATTATGCAGAGCAGCTTTTGCCCACGCTGATGAAGCTGGGCGATCTGGCAGACGGCGTTTGGACGCGCGCAGAAGCCGACTTTAACGAACATAGCAAAGACCTTTAAGGAGGCGAACATGACGATCCATTGGTGTGGCACTGGCCTTTCGGCCATTCCCGGTTTGCGCCGCCTGATTGAGGCTGGCCAGGATGTTGTTGTCTGGAACCGGACAATTGAAAAGGCTGAAGAGGCCGTCGGTGACATCACCGACAAGATCAAGGCATTCGAGATTGACGCTCTGCGCGCCGAGGTCGCTGCAGGGGATGTGGTTGTTTCGATGCTGCCCGGTGATTGGCATGTTCCTGTTGCTGAACTATGCATCGAAAAAGGCGCGAACTTTGTTTCATCGTCTTATATCGCCCCAGAGATGCGCGCGCTTGACGACAAAGCACGCGCCGCAGGCGTTGCTTTGGTCAATGAGGTTGGTCTTGATCCGGGCATCGACCATCTTATGGCCCATCGTTTGGTCGCAGATTACAAAGCGTCTGATGCATATGATGCGGGCAACACGTTGTCGTTTATTTCGTATTGCGGCGGCATTCCCAAGATCCCCAACCCCTTCCGTTACAAGTTCAGCTGGTCGCCGCTTGGGGTTCTCAAGGCATTAAGATCGCCTTCTCGTTCGATCCGGGACCATGCACCTCTGGATGTTGCGCGTCCTTGGGATGCGATTTCCAGCTATCAGGCGCCGTTGGCCAAACCTGAAAGCTTTGAAGTTTACCCAAATCGCGATTCATTGCCCTTTATGCAAGACTATCACTTCGATGAGAATTGGACGGTGAAAGAGTTTGTGCGCGGCACGTTGCGTTTGAACGGTTGGGCCGAAGCATGGGACGGCGTCTTCAAAGAAATCGAAACTTTGGCAGGCCCCGAAGGGGATGCGCGTCTGAAAGAGATGTCTGACCAGTTCTGGGACGAAAACGCCTATGACGAAGGTGAGCCGGATCGCGTTGTTTTGTGTGTTGGTCTGAAAGCGGAAAAAGACGGGTCCGAGGTCTGGCATAAAACCTATGTCATGGATGCTTGGGGCGATGATCGCGGCACGGCGATGGCGCGCTTGGTTTCCGTGCCAGTCTCTTTGGCCGTAGAAGCCGTCATGAATAAGGAAATTGCGGCCGGCGTACATGCCGCGCCAAGTGATCCCAAATTGTTCACCCGTTGGCTGGATGAAATCGGGACCCTTGCGCAGCACCTTGAGGTGGTTGATCACACCGCGTGATTTTTGAACCGCTAAAAAAGAAGGCCGTGTAGATTGCGCGGCCTTTTTTTGTTGTGCGGCGCATTTTTGCACAGGATTTTGTGATCTTGGAAAATCGGGTTAGGGTTGTGTCGGCTTTCAACTGACCGGAGACACACGATGATCATTACAAAGTACTCAATGTCCGCACTGGTCCTGCTGGCGGTGTCTGCAACGGCAGGTTCATCGCAGAATGTACAAGATGTGCTACCCAGCAAAGAAGACGTTGGCACCGTATTTCAATCCGACCATTTCTCACCCTATGCCGGACGCAGTTTTCCGACACAGGTGCTCTGGGGGGACACGCACCTTCACACTATGGTTTCGGTAGATGCCGGAACCATGACGCGGATGACGCAGGAACAGGCGTTTCGTTTCGCACGTGGCGAAGAGGTGACGACCACGCATGGTCTTCGAGCCAAACTGGACCGACCCTTGGATTTTCTTGTCGTGGCAGATCATTCCGAAATGTACGGACTTATGCCCCAACTGCTGAGCGGTGATCCGAGCATTCTTTCCACAGATATCGGGCGAAGGTGGTACGATGCGCTGACCAGTGGTGATGAAACGGTTGTCTTTAATACAGCGATGGAAATTGTTGCGTCTTTGTCAGGGGATGTAGCCCCGATCGACAGCCCCAAAGCCATCAAATCAGCGTGGCATGATTATACCGAACTGGCCGAACGGTTTAATGATCCGGGCCGGTTTACTGCCCTGATCGGATATGAATGGACCTCGGAAGGGGGCGACAACATCCACCGTAACGTCATTTTCCGAGACAACGCGTCTTATGCAAATCAGGTGGTGCCGTTTTCACAATTTGACAGCAAAAATCCCGAAGACCTGTGGCGTCATCTGGCGGATTTCGAGAAGCGCACAGGGGGCGATGTTCTGGCCATTCCACATAACGGAAACCTGTCTAACGGCCGGTTGTTCTCGGACAAAAATTTCGATGGAACCCCTCTGACCGCAGAGCTTGCAGCACTTCGGGCGGAATTCGAACCGGTCATTGAAACAACGCAAATCAAAGGCGACAGCGAAGCACACCCTTTCCTGAGTCCGGACGATGAATTTGCAGATTTTGACACGTGGGACGCGTCCAACCTTAACGGGACCGAAGCCAAAACGCAGGATATGCTTGAGTTCGAGTATTCTCGCGAAGCCTTTAAAATCGGTCTGCGTCTTGAAAAAGAGCTGGGCGTGAACCCGTTCAAGGTTGGTCAGATTGGCTCAACCGATGCCCATACAGGCATGGCTGCGGTCGGTGAGGACAACTTCTTTGGCAAGCATTCCGGTGTTGAACCCGAGCCAAACCGGTGGCAACACCTTGTGATCGAAGCACCTGATCCAGAGTTTTCGATTTACGGCTGGCAACAAGCATCCGGTGGCTATGCTGGTGTCTGGGCCACGGAAAACACCCGCGAAGCGATTTTTGATGCCTTTGAGCGTCGCGAAGTCTATGCGACTACGGGATCGCGCATGATGGTACGCCTTTTCGGGGGATGGGATTTCTCGGAGGCCGATGCCCTGTCACGCCTGCCTGCCGACATCGGATATGCCAAAGGCGTGCCCATGGGGGGCGATCTGAAATCCGCGCCTGACGGCAAGGCACCGACCTTTCTGTTTGCAGCGTTGAAAGATCCCTACAGCGGAAACCTTGACCGGATCCAGATCATCAAAGGCTGGTTGAACGAAGACGGAACAACCTCGGAAAAAGTATATGACGTGGCCTGGAGTGGGGATCGCGCAAAAGGCGCGGACGGGAAAGTGCCCTCGGTCGGCAACACCGTTGATGTTGCAAACGCAACATGGACCAACACAATCGGGGCGCCGGAATTGATCGGGGTCTGGACCGATCCGGAATTCGATCCCGCGCTCAAGGCGGTCTACTATGCGCGGGTGATCGAAATCCCGACTCCACGCTGGACCGCGTACGAAGCCTATCGTTTCCAGGTCGAGATGTCGGATGAAGTGCCCATGACCACGACCGAGCGCGCATATACGTCGCCTATCTGGTACACGCCCGGATAAACCGGAACCACGCAGGGCTGCGATTGACATCGTAGCCCTGTGAAACAGGTTGTTGGCTTAGCCGCCGCGCACCAGCTCGTCTTCTTCACCGCTGAGTGAAATCCCGAGCTCTTCCATGCCGTTTTCCAAATGGTCGGACATGTGTGGCGACCCCAGCAGATAGTCTGCTGTTGGTGCAGTCGCTTCAATCTTGGCGGTGTTGATCGCTTCCTGAAGCTCTTCCGCAGCAAAACTCTCGCGGCCAATCCACATAATGGCGACCAGACTTGCCTGTTCATCTTCGTTCAAGCGTTCAATGAATGCGCGAAGTTCGCCTTCGGCCCGGTTCAACTCTCGTGCCATCAGCACAACCTGCGCCACTTTCCATGGGGTAATCTCAAGCATGCTGATCCTCCGTTCGCCGTTACATAAGCATTACGCAGGATATTATGCGCACCGTCCTTGATCTCTCTCAAGCTAATTTGAAACAGAACGTGCCTTGATGACGCGACTCAGTCTGTGCTGTTTTGCCCGAGACCTAGGTTTTGGGCCGAACGAGAGGCACGGTGTTGTCGGTTTCCGGAGCCAGTTCCTCGAAGTCAAAGTTATCAAGGCGTCTTGCCCTACGGCCCGCTTTTTCAGAGCTGATTTTGATTTCCGAGATGTCTTTTGCAGCTTGCCCAAAATGGCGGTCAAGGTTTTCAACACGTGTGCCCAAGCGTTCCATATCCGCATAGAGCAACCCAAGCTCGCGCCGGATTGCACCGGCTTGCTCTCTCATGCGTGCATCCTTGAGGATGGCCCGCATGGTGTTGAGCGTGGCCATGCATGTGGTGGGTGATACGATCCAGACCCGTGCCGCAAAACCTTCGCGGACCAGTTCAGGGAAGTTGGCGTGCAGTTCGGCATAAACGGCCTCTGAGGGCAGAAACATCAAGGCGCCGTCAGCGGTCTCGCCCTCAAGGATATACTTGGCTGAAATTGCCTTGATGTGGGTGCGCACACTGGTGCGCAACATACGTGCCGCATCATTCAACTGTTGCTGGGTTTGGGCATTGCGCAGGGCTTCATAGGCCTCAAGCGGGAATTTTGAGTCTATTACAATCGGGCCGGGCGGGTTTGGCAGGTGGATCAAACAATCCGCACGCTTCCCGTTTGAGAGCGTATGTTGAAGCGCATAGCTGTCTTTCGGAAGCGCCTTGCCCACAATATCATTGAGCTGGATTTCACCGAACGCGCCGCGGGTTTGTTTGTTCGATAGAATGTCTTGAAGAGACAGGACGTCTCCGGACAGTTTGGTGATGTTTTCCTGCGCTTTGTCGATGGTCTTGAGCCGCTCTTGCAGCTCGCCCAGTGAATGCGCCGTTCGGCGTGATGATCCCTGCAGGTTTTCGTTCATTTGTTGACCGACCTGGGCCAAACGTTTTTCCATATGTTGCAACAGGTTTGCCTGCGCCGCAGCTTGGGTTTCGGCCACGTTGGTAAGACCACCGGCAAGCTGTTGCTGGCCTGCGGACAGCGATTCGACCCGCTGCCCCAATGCGCCGATCTGATGGGCCAGAGGCTCTGCCATTTGCGCGGAACGGCCAGCGGCCCGTACTGTCATCATGAGCAGTATTATGACAAACAGCGCGATTGCGCCCGCTCCAAGTTCGACTGGACCTAACGTATATTCACCGATCGTGACCATATTCATGCCCCCGAAAGCTGGGGGTCCCTGCTGTGAAACTCAATAATGTCCGGTTGGAACACTCAGGTTCGTCCGAACAGTTTTTCGATATCAGAAAGCTTTAGTTCAACGTATGTCGGCCGGCCATGGTTGCATTGGCCCGAATGGGGGGTGGCTTCCATTTCGCGCAGCAACGCATTCATTTCATCGGCCTGCATACGGCGCCCCGAACGGATCGACCCGTGACAGGCGACGCGGCTCAAGATTGCTTCAATCCTTGCCTGAACAAGCAGGCTCTCGCCCTGATCATCCAGCTCGTCGAGTATATCCAGAACCATCTTGCGGGCGTTGACTTCTCCCAGAATAGCGGGTGTTTCGCGAACCGCCACTGCGGCCCCACCAAAGGCTTCAAGTGTGAGGCCAAAACGGGACAATTCGTCAGATACAGACAGGATTTTGGCGGCGTCATTTTCCGAAAGCTCAACAATCTCCGGAATCAGCAGGGCCTGCGCAGGCACGCCGTTGTCCGCCATCTGCCGCTTTAGTTTTTCATAGACCAGCCGCTCGTGGGCGGCGTGCTGGTCGACGATCACCATGCCGTCTTCTGTCTGTGCCACAATATAGTTTTCGTGCACCTGCGCCCTTGCGGCGCCAAGAGGCAAGGCGGTGGCGGGCTGATCCGTCTGTGCCGAATCCGCCGAAGGATACTCTTCGAACGGTGTTGGTTCGACCCGCGCACTGAAGGCATCCGACAATTCGGAAAACCCCTGTTCCGGCATCGGTGCCTGAGCGGCATATGCAGCAGCGCGTGCCCCGAATGACGGGCGATCCATTTGATAGACCCGTGCAGTTCCACCCGGAGATTCGGGGCGAAACGCGCCCAAGGTTGCACCGGCCACAGTGCTTGAGGCCCGATGTCCGGCCTCTGCCAGAGCATGCCTCAGGCCGCTTACGATCAGACCACGTGCCATGCCCGGATCGCGAAACCGCACTTCTGATTTGGCGGGGTGGACGTTCACATCCACCAGATGTGGATCACATTCGATAAACAAGGCGGCGGCGGGGTGGCGGTCTCTGCTTAGAAAGTCGAAATAGGCCGCCCGCAGCGCGCCCACCAGAAGCTTGTCTTTGACGGGCCGCCCATTCACGAACAGGTACTGCGCCACGGAAGACCCGCGAGAATACGTGGGAAGTGCCGCATACCCCGTGAGGTGCAGGCCCTCCCGGCTTGTATCGATGCGCAACGCATTCTCGGCAAATTCGGTGCCGATGATCCGTGCCAAACGCCCGTGCAGCGCGTCAAAAAGGTCACCGGTCTCGGCATCCGCGCGAAAAGAAACGCGGCCTTCGCCACCATTTGAAACATCGCGCAGGGTGAAGCCGACAAAAGGTTCCGCCATCGCAAGACGTTTGATCACATCACCAATGGCTTGGGATTCGGCGCGATCCGAGCGCATGAACTTGAGCCGTGCAGGCGTTGCATAAAACAGATCGCGCAACTCGACGATGGTGCCCCCAGACAGGGCGGCCGGTTTCACCGGGCTCATCTTGCCGCCTTCGACCGAAATCGACGCTGCATCCTGTCCTGCAACGCGCGACGTGATGTTCAGGCGTCCAACCGCGCCGAGGGAGGGCAGGGCTTCTCCGCGGAAACCAAAGGTGTGAATGTCCAAGAGGTCGGACCCGTCAATTTTTGACGTGGCATGGCGTGACAGGGCCAAAGGCAGATCTGTGCCCGCGATGCCGCATCCGTCGTCTGTGACACGGATGAGGGTTTTGCCTCCGTTGGCAATCGCGACCTCAATTCTGCGTGCACCCGCATCCAGCGCATTCTCGACAAGTTCTTTAACAGCCGAGGCAGGACGCTCGACAACTTCACCCGCCGCAATACGGTTGATGGCGGCGTCATCCAGTTGACGGATGATGGGTTGGCTTTCGCCTATGTTGGGGTCGGGTCGCAGCATGCCGCAAAACCTAGCACAAAGGGCTCCGATTCTGCCACCGCCATTTGGGCGTAAAAGTTAAGACCAAACGTTGCTGTTTCCACGGTGGGTGCACGTTGCGTCATGGGGCCATGACACGCCCAAAGTAGGTGTTTTTGCGGCGATTGCGCCCCTTGGGTGAACCTGTGGCAACATGGCCCATGCGAAGCGGGTTCTATTTATTCATTGTTTTGAATATAATTCGACAACTTATTTTGACCCTGTTTAAAAGAGACGGAGACCTGCCATGACTGCGAATGTGGGAAATCTTGATCGCCTTGTGCGTCTGATCCTTGGAATTGCGTTGTTTCTTCTTCCATTTGTAACCCAAGCGGCGGTTTGGGATAATGCCGTGATGAAGTACGGTGCAATTGTTGTCGGGCTTGTGCTTGCTGGGACATCGGCCATGAAATTTTGCCCGCTATACCGGATTCTGGGCGTTTCAACCTGCCGTCGCTAATCAACGTTTGAAAGGATTGCACTGATGGAAGCCAAGAAAATCTCCGAGCAGATTTCGGTCTCGCCGCAAATCTCCCCCGAAGATGTCAAAGCCATTGCAGCGATGGGGTTTCGCTCGATCATGTGCAATCGTCCAGACGGAGAAGGCGCGGATCAGCCAACCTTTGAAGAAATAGAAAGCGCGGCACAGGCCGTGGGTCTGGGATGCACATACCTGCCTGTCGTGTCGGGCAAAGTGCAGGACGAAGATGCCGTCGCATTTGGGCAGGCGTTGATGGAAATGCCGGGTCCGGTGTTCGCCTATTGCCGGACCGGAACACGATCGGCAACGCTTTGGTCGCTGGCGCAGGCCGCGACGATGGCGCCAAGTGATATTCTCGCGGCGACCAAGGCGGCGGGATATGACATGGCCGGCGTTGTGCGTCGCATCGTAAACGGCGGCAAGACCCCGACTGACAGCGGGGACGCCGCCTTTGATGTGGTGATTGTTGGGGGCGGTGCGGCTGGCATCGCGGTGGCGTCTTCGCTTGTCTCACGTAAACCGGGCCTCGACATTGCGGTGATTGATCCGGCCGATATTCACTACTACCAGCCGGGTTGGACCATGGTCGGCGGCGGGATTTTCGATGCCGAAACAACAGCCAAGACGATGGGCTCGCTGATCCCAAAAGGCGTGCATTGGTTGAAATCTGCGGTTGCTGCGTTCGAACCCAAAGACAACGCTGTCATTCTCGATGGGTGTCGCGTTGTGAAATACAACCGCCTTGTGGTCTGTCCGGGTTTGAAGCTCGACTGGAACAAGGTTGAAGGGTTGGTTGAAACGCTGGGTAAGAACGGTGTGACATCGAACTATCGTTACGATTTGGCGCCTTACACTTGGGAATTGGTCAATCAGGTCAAAAAGGGCCGTGCTTTGTTCACGCAGCCGCCCATGCCCATCAAATGCGCAGGCGCGCCGCAAAAGGCGATGTATCTGTCGGCAAGCAATTGGGAACGCATGGGGGTTCTCAAGGACATGGATATTCAGTTCATGAATGCCGGTGGTGTCCTGTTTGGCGTCAAAGATTATGTTCCGGCCCTTATGGAATATGTTGAGCGGTATGATGCGGATCTGAATTTCTTCCACAACCTGATCTCGGTTGATGGTCCGGCCAAACAGGCCACGTTCGAAGTCTCCAAGCCGGATGAAGAGAAAATCACGGTCACGGTCGACTTTGACATGATGCATGTGTGCCCGCCGCAAACAGCGCCAGACTTTATCCGCGTGTCGCCTCTTGCGGATGCTGCGGGCTGGATCGATGTGGATCAAAGCACACTGCGCCATAAAGAGTTCGACAATATCTGGTCTCTAGGCGATGTGATGAATGCGCCAAACGCGAAAACGGCTGCGGCTGCGCGGGTACAGGCGCCCATTGTGGCCGAAAACCTTGTGGATGATATCGAAGGCAAATCGCCAACCGCGATCTATAACGGGTATGGGTCTTGCCCACTGACCGTTGAGCGCGGAAAGATTGTGCTCGCAGAATTCGGATATGGTGGCACGCTGCTGCCCAGCTTCCCCAAATGGGTGATTGACGGAACCAAGCCGACACGCGCGGCGTGGATTTTGAAAGAGCAGATCCTGCCACCCGTCTATTGGAAGGCGATGCTGCGCGGTAAAGAATGGATGGCCAAGCCTGAAAAAATCTCGGCAAGCTAAGAACACGATGGGACGTGTCCATGCCGATAGCCTGAAATATTGCAGAATGCGCGTCATGTCTTGGTGCGCATTTTGCGTTTAAATCGATCATGAACCGGAGGTGCGGTTTTCTTAGGCCGGGCCGGACAATTTTACGCGGGCCACGCCAATTTCGAAAACAGCCCTTCACTTATTCATTATTCTGAATATATAAGGCATCAACTGCATGCGCCACACAGGATGATTCCATGGCCTTTCCAAAAGTATCCCGCGCAAACCTCGAACGCCACTTGCCGATTTTGCAATGGTCCAAAAGCTATGATCGGGATGCGTTGACATCGGATGTCGTTGCGGCGGTGATTGTAACGATCATGCTGATCCCGCAATCTTTGGCCTATGCCTTGTTGGCGGGTTTGCCAGCCGAGATGGGCCTGTATGCGTCGATCCTGCCTTTGGTGGCCTATGCTATTTTCGGGACGTCGCGTGCATTGGCAGTTGGTCCCGTGGCCGTTATCTCGCTTATGACAGCGGCGGCCGTTGGCAATCTTGCGCTGCAGGGAACTGCGGAATACGCCGCTGCGGCGATAACACTGGCCTTCATGTCTGGTGTGATCCTGACTGTTATGGGCCTGTTCCGACTGGGCTTTTTGGCCAACTTCCTGTCGCATCCCGTGATCGCGGGTTTCATAACGGCTTCGGGTGTATTGATCGCCACATCACAGCTCAAACATATTCTGGGTGTCGATGCACATGGGCATAATCTCTATGAACTTGTGCGATCCCTTGATGCTCATATCCAAGAAACCAACATGATCACTTTGCTGATCGGGGTGACGTCGGTTGCGTTTTTGTTTTGGGTGCGAAAAGGGCTGAAACCCCTGTTGTTGGCAACAGGACTGCCGCCACGGCTTGCCGACATTCTGGCCAAGGCCGGTCCGGTTGTGGCCGTTGCGGCGACCACGATTGCTGTCTGGCTGTTTGATCTCGAGGCGAAAGGCGTGCGCATCGTCGGAGAGGTGCCAATGGGTCTGCCGCCGCTGTCACTGCCCAGCTTTTCCGGAGAAATCTGGTCCTCTCTCTTCGTCTCTGCCTTGCTCATTTCGGTCATTGGTTTTGTTGAATCGGTTTCGGTGGCGCAGACCCTGGCAGCAAAGAAACGCCAACGGATTGTCCCGGATCAGGAGTTGGTCGGTTTGGGAACATCAAACATCGCCGCGGCTTTGTCGGGAGGATATCCGGTGACCGGTGGTTTCGCACGTTCGGTTGTGAATTTTGATGCTGGTGCAGAAACACCTGCCGCAGGGGCCTATACCGCCATCGGAATCGCTTTTGCAGCGCTCTTGCTCACGCCATTGTTGTTCTTCTTGCCCAAGGCGACCTTGGCTGCGACCATCATTGTGGCGGTCCTAAGCCTTGTTGATTTCTCGATCCTGACGAAAACATGGAGCTATTCCAAGGTCGATTTTTCGGCTGTGGCCGCAACCATTTTTCTGACACTTGGCTTTGGCGTCGAGGTCGGCGTGTCTGCTGGTGTTCTTCTGTCGCTTGGTCTGTTTCTTTACAAAACATCCCGCCCGCACGTGGCCGAAGTTGGACAGGTTCCGGGAACGCAGCACTTCCGCAATATTCTGCGCCACAACGTTGAAACCCACCCGAGTCTTGTGACCTTGCGGATCGACGAAAGCCTCTATTTTGCCAATGCGCGGTTCCTTGAAGATTACCTTCTCGAGCGCGTGGTCTGTGATGAACCCATCGAGAATGTTGTTCTGATGTGTTCTGCCGTGAACGAGATCGACATGAGCGCGCTGGAAAGCCTTGAGGAGATCAACAAGCGATTGCAAGATATGGGCATTGCGCTGCACCTTTCAGAAGTGAAAGGGCCGGTAATGGATCGTCTTGAACGCAGTCATTTCCTTGAGGAATTGAGCGGAAGGGTGTTCCTGTCGCAATATGACGCGATGATCGCTTTGACGCCAAAGGAACAAGAGGCGGCAGCGGTCTAGTCACCGTGTGCCGTATCCGGCCTTTGCCTTAGGACACAGGCGCGCCGCCGCGTTTGCGACATGGTCCCCATATCGCGGTGGCCGCGAGAATGAGACCCGATACGGTTGCGATCATACCTGCCGCGCTCACGGCATTTTCCGCCCCGATCCAAAGGGGGCCATAGCCCGCAATAAAGAAACCCAGAATTGCGGAAAGCAGCGCGAAGATCACGCTCCACATGATCTGTGTCTCAAGCCGGTTCGTCATCAGGCGGGCGGCGGCAGGCGGGCAAATGAACATC
Organism: Shimia thalassica; assembly: GCF_001458215.1. Taxonomy (GTDB): domain Bacteria; phylum Pseudomonadota; class Alphaproteobacteria; order Rhodobacterales; family Rhodobacteraceae; genus Shimia; species Shimia thalassica. The sequence continues at coordinate 61,717 of NZ_CYTW01000007.1, forward strand.
GCAATGACGATGATCGACCCAACCGCGTCAAAGGCGGCAACTGCTGCAATCGCGGCAATGATCACAAGAGCCAGCCCGACAAGATCCGTCGGTATGCCCAACGTGCGCGCGAACCCTTCGTCAAAGGTCGACAGCTTTAGCGGGCGCCAGAAGACCCAGATAAATACCGAAACCACCACAAGTGTGACGCTCATCCGGACAAGCTCGTGCGGCAGAGCTGCGAGGGCGATAGGGTCAAACAGGCTTTGCCAGCCGATCGCATCCAGCCAGATCAGGCTTTCGAGGTTGCCATACAGCGCGTGCTCAACATCCAGGTGCACATTGGATGTGTTGGATTGCTCAAGCAGCAAAACACCCGCCGCAAACATGGATGTAAAGGTCACGCCCATGGCCGCGCCCGGTTCGATCCGGCCCAATTTGCGGATCGCTTCGATAAGGACAACCGCAAGAACCGCAGCCCCCGCCGCACCGAGCATCATAGGCCAGGTCGACACCATGCCGGTTATCAGGAAAGCGACGACAATGCCGGGAAGAACAACGTGGCTGATCGCGTCTCCGATGAGGGCCTGACGGCGCAGGACCAGAAAATTACCGGGCAGGGCGCAGGCCACGGCCGCAAACATGCCGATCAACAGGGGCGTCAATGACAGGGGGACAAACTCTTCACCGCTCATGAGAGCACTCCCTTTGGGCCGCCGATGCGTTGATCGATTTCCTGAATTTGGTCCGATGTCAGAACGGTTTCGATCTCGCGTAATCCATCATAAAGCGCAGCCGCCCCTTCAAAGGCTTGGTCGGCGCGCACGATCTCCCAACGTTTTTCATCACGCAAGGCCTTGGCGGCGCGGGCGCGTCCGGTCTCGGTGGCAACTCCGTCGGCGCGCGCAAGGTCGGCATTGCGCAACAGCTTCAGGGTGAGGGCCTCGTAAATCGGTTGTCCCTGTGCCAAGGCCAGAAGACCTTGCCGCATGTGCACGCGACGCTGAAAGCTGCGGTGCCGCAAAAAGGCAGCGAGCACCCCCCGATTGGGGGCAAAGAACAAAGACACCGCAAAAAAAGCGAAACTGACAAGGACAATAATCGGCCCCGTGGGCAAAGACGGCGCCGAGGCAGACAGCGCAGCGCCAAGATACCCGGCAGCCCCCCCGACGCCTCCGGAAATCAGGGCCACACGATCGGTGCGGTCTGTCCAGAAACGGGCGGTGACCGGCGGGATAATCAGCATTGCGACAATCAAGATAAGGCCGACGATTTTTAGACCGACAACTGTCACGGCCATGGCCAGCCACATAATGATTAGATCGATACGGGCAACATTCAGACCGCTGGCCGCCGCAAATTCAGGGTCAAAGGACACCATTTCCATCGGACGGCGATAGGCCAGAACAATTGCGAGGGTCAGCGCACCGCCAACAACGATGATGATGGCGTCATTCCACAACATCCCCGCCGTAGATCCCAGCAAGAACCCTTCGAGCCCGGCCTGGCGTCCGGCAGACATGGATTGAATGACGGTCAAAAGAACGATGCCAAAGCCAAAGAAAACGGACAAAACCGCCCCAATCGCCGCGTCTTCGGCAAGGCGGGTAAAACGTGTGAGCCAGCTCACGCACAGAAGGCCGAACCATGCCGAAACCGCAGACCCTGCGAGAAGGCCAATGAGGTTCCGGCCATCCAGGCCAAACGACACCATAATGATAAAGGCAAGCGCAACACCGGGCAGGGTGGCGTGGCTGATTGCGTCGCTGACAAGGGCGCGTTTGCGCAGAAACAGGAAGGTCCCTGTTACCCCTGCTGCGATCCCGAGAAAGCAAGCACCGATCGTGACCAGCGTGGCGTTATAGCCAAGCTGGAGAAAGATAGCGTCCCAAAACATGACGGTCCCCGTTTATCCCGCGACCAGATCCAGCTGATCCACATGGGCGGTGGCCAAACGACCGCCATAGGTTTTATCGAGGTTCTTTGCTGTGAAAGCATCGGCAACCGTTCCTTCGGCGATCTTGCTCGTGTTGATCATAAAGACGCGATCGAAATACTCGGGCACGGTGGACAGGTCGTGATGCACAGACACAACGGTTTTGCCCTCTTCCCGCAGGTTTTTTAGAACCGCGATGATGGCCTTTTCGGTGGCGGCATCTACGCCTGCAAAGGGTTCATCCAAAAGATAGAGGTCCGCGTCCTGTGCCAGGGCTCGAGCCAGAAAGACGCGTTGCTGTTGTCCCCCCGACAGTTGCCCGATTTGACGGTCGGAAAAATCTCCCATGCCGACGCGGTCGAGACAGGCGCGTGCCTTGTCGAGATGGCGCTGGCGCACACGGCGCAACAGGCCCAATTCGCGGAACAAACCCATCAGCACCACATCAATCACACGTGTGGGGAAATCCCAGTCGATGCTGGCCCGTTGTGGAACATATGCAATGCGGTGGCGTTGGCTGCGCAGTGGTTTTCCGAAAACCAATGACTGGCCGGACAAGGGTTTCACAATGCCCAATGCGGCCTTGAGCAGGGTAGACTTTCCCGCGCCGTTGGGGCCGATGATGGCTGTCATGGCGCCTTCGACGATGGTCATATCAACCGAGAAGACCACAGGTTTCTGCCCATAGGAAACTGTCATGCCACGAACGGCCAGCGGGCTGCTGTCGAGCTGTTCCGCGGTTGGCGAGTGCCCTTGGTTTGCTGCAAGTTCCAATGTCATAAGTGCGTCCTCAAAATCCTGCAGACAATTTGCCGTTCAGGCCACGCTCGGGGGCCTGGCCTCCGAGGGCATTGGTTATAACGGTCACATTATGGTCAATCATACCCAAATAGGTGCCTTCGTAGGTGTCTGGCGCGCCCATGGCGTCAGAGAAAAGCTCTCCGCCAACCATGACCTTGTGACCACGCGCGGCAGCCCCTTCGGTCAGTGCACGAATGCTTCGGTCGCTGACCGAACTCTCCACAAAAACGGCACCCACCTTGCGATCCACCAAGATATCTACCAATTCGCCGATGCGGTTCAGGCCTGCTTCGGAATCGGTTGAAATGCCCTGAATGCCCATTACTTCGAACCCGTAGTCACGCCCGAAATAGCTAAAGGCGTCGTGCGCTGTCACAAGGATACGCGCCTCTTGCGGTACGGTTGGCAATGCGGTTTCGGCATAGTTTTGAATAGCCGCGAGATCTGTCAGAAATTCAGCAGCATTCGCGGTGAAAACATCTGTCAGCTCCGGGCGTGCTTCGATCAGGATGTCACGGATACGCAAGGTGACATGGGTCCACAAAGCCGGCACCATCCACACGTGCGGGTCGAATTTGTTTTCATAGTCCGGATGCGCGCGCAGCAACTCTTGCGGGATGGTGTCCGTCACGGTGAAAACGGCTTTGCGCGTTTCCAGCTTGCGAAACACCTCTTCCATCTGCGCCTCGAGGAACAGGCCGTGCCACAAGATCAGGTCCGCGCGGGTCATCGCAAGAATATCGGTGCGGGTTTGCCGGTAAGAGTGCGGGTCAACCCCGGCGCCCATCAATCCTTTGACGTCGACATTGTCGCGGCCAACGCGCCGAACGGTATCGGCAATCATGCCGGTGGTGGCGACAACAGACAGCTTGGTTTGCGCGAAGGCGGGCGTTGCCAATGCAGCAGCACCCAAAGTTCCGGTCACGATAAAATCACGGCGCGAGAATCGCATTTTGCCTCCGAGGGGTTGTTTGAAATGAATATGAGAGCCATTCGCAACAAAGTCAATGCAATTGAGAATTGTTTGCAAAAAGGAATTGATCAAGTGGACAAAATTTAGGCAGCGCGCGGCGCACCGCCTTGCCAATGCTGCGGCAGCATGACACGGTTATCTCGGATTTTCTTAGGGAAACGACATGATGCAAACCCCGACTGTCACTCCTTCCATACATCAGTTGCCGCAGGCGATGGAGCCGCGCAATCCCGGTATTGAACTGGATCTGGATTGGGTGCGCCGTGCGCAGGCCAACACGTCTGCGATCGAGCGACGCGCAAAAACATTGCCCGGACGCCGGTCCGTCAAGAAGGACTATCAGGCGGCATGGTTGTGTCGTGCCATTTCCTGCATCGATTTGACTACTCTGTCGGGCGATGACACCGAAGGCCGCGTGCGACGTCTTTGTGCAAAAGCACATCAGCCCGTGCGCGTGGACCTCTTGGCTGCGCTGGGCATGGAGGGTCTGACTACGGGGGCCGTTTGTGTGTATCACGACATGGTGCCAACCGCAGTAGAGGCGCTTGCCGGAACCGGCATTCCGGTTGCTGCCGTTTCTACAGGGTTTCCGGCGGGTCTGTCCCCGTTTCATCTGCGTGTTGCCGAAATCAAGGAAAGCGTAGAGGCCGGTGCCTCGGAGATCGATATCGTGGTCACGCGTCGGCATGTGCTGCAAGGCAATTGGCAAGCGCTGTATGATGAAATGAAGACATTCCGAGAGGCCTGTGGGGATGCCCATGTAAAGGCCATTCTGGCCACGGGTGAACTGGGAACATTGCGCAATGTTGCGCGGGCCTCGCTTGTTTGCATGATGGCCGGTGCTGATTTTATCAAGACGTCGACTGGCAAAGAAAGCGTCAATGCGACCTTGCCCGTCTCGTTGGTTATGATCCGCGCCATCCGCGACTATTACGAGCGAACAGGCTTTCGGGTTGGCTATAAACCTGCGGGCGGTATTTCAAAGGCCAAGGATGCCGTGACCTATCTCGCCCTTATGAAAGACGAGTTGGGCAATCGATGGTTGCAACCTGATCTGTTCCGGTTTGGGGCCTCTTCCCTTTTGGGCGATATCGAACGCCAGCTCGAACATCACGTTACAGGCGCCTATTCCGCCTCTTACCGCCACGCAATCGGCTGACAGGACAGATTCAATGACCGTCAAAGACATCTACGACACAATGGAATATGGCCCCGCTCCCGAAAGCGCCGCTGATGCGCTGGCCTGGATTGTTGATCAAGGGGCCAAGTTTGGCCACTTTATCGATGGGTCCTTCACGTCGCCGACCAGTGATTTTGAAAGCCACAACCCCGCGAACGGGGAAACGCTGGCGACACTATCACAGGCGACACAGGACAACGTGCAGGCCGCTGTGTCCGCCGCACGCAAAGCGCAAGGCAAATGGGAAAAGCTGGGCGGTCATGGCCGTGCCAAATACCTCTATGCGTTGGCGCGTCTGATCCAGAAGCACGCCCGTCTTTTTGCGGTACTCGAAACCTTGGACAACGGGAAACCCATCCGCGAAAGCCGCGATATTGATGTCCCGCTGGTGCATCGCCATTTCTATTATCATGCGGGCATGGCCCAGCTGATGGACAGTGAACTGCCGGATCGCGGGGCGCTGGGCGTTTGTGGCCAGATTGTTCCGTGGAACTTCCCGCTTTTGATGCTGGCATGGAAAGTCGCGCCCGCCTTGGCGATGGGCAACACGGTTGTTTTGAAGCCTGCTGAATATACCTCCCTGACGGCCTTGTTGTTTGCAGATATCTGCAAACAAGCAGGGCTGCCCAAGGGTGTTGTGAATATCCTGACGGGTGATGGCGCGGTAGGAGAGATGATCGTCGCGTCTGATGTGGACAAAATCGCCTTCACAGGTTCCACCGAGGTGGGGCGGTTGATCCGCAAGGCGACCGCTGGTTCCGGGAAATCCCTGACGCTCGAACTCGGGGGCAAGTCGCCTTACATCGTGTTCGATGATGCCGATATCGACAGCGCCGTTGAAGGTCTGGTCGATGCCATCTGGTTTAATCAGGGGCAGGTGTGTTGCGCGGGCTCCCGCCTTTTGGTGCAAGAGGGCATCGCTGACAGATTCCACAAAAAGCTCAAGACGCGCATGGACGGGCTGCGATTGGGCAATCCGCTGGACAAATGCATCGATGTGGGGGCCGTCGTTGACCCTGTACAATTGCATACAATCACCGAGATGGTTGCAGCGAACAAAGAGGGCGAAACCTACTCAGCAAATGTCGAGATGCCTGCCGAGGGATGTTTCTATCCGCCGACCTTGATCACGGGCCTCGCCCCGTCATCCCATCTGATGCAGGAAGAGATTTTTGGTCCGGTTCTTGTCTCGACCACGTTCCGGACACCGGACGAAGCGGTTCAGGTGGCCAACAACACCCGTTATGGTCTGGCGGCAAGTGTGTGGACCGAGAACGTCAACCTTGCGCTGGATATCGCTCCGAAACTTGTTGCCGGTGTCGTCTGGGTGAATGCAACCAACCTGTTTGATGCAGCGGCCGGTTTTGGCGGAATGCGCGAGAGTGGTTTTGGACGCGAAGGCGGATGGGAAGGGCTTTCTGCCTATACGCGTCCCAAAGTGACCACCAAAGCCTTGTCGTCGATCGTGGGTTTCACAGGAGACAAAGGCCCGACCGATCCATTGGACCGCACCCCGAAACTCTATGTCGGAGGAAAGCAGGCCCGACCTGATGGCGGCTATTCCACCAACGTATACAGCAAAGCAGGCACGCTATTGGGACAAGCGCCCATCGCGAACCGCAAGGATGTGCGCAACGCCGTCGAAGCGGCTCAGGCCGCCAAAGGCTGGAGCAAGACAACAGGGCACCTGAGAGCCCAGATCCTGTATTATATCGCGGAAAACCTGTCGGCGCGTGGCGATGAATTTGCGGCGCGGATCAATGCGCTGACCAATGCGCGCAACGGCAAGCGTGAAGTCGACGCCTCGATCGAACGTTTGTTCAGCGCGGCGGCTTGGGCAGACAAATATGATGGGCAGGTCCACAATGTTCCCATTCGCGGCGTCGCGCTGGCGATGCGCGAACCTATGGGGGTCATTGGTGCACTGTGTCCGGATGAGAATCCGCTGCTTGGTCTGATCTCTGTGATGGCGCCCGCAATTGCGATGGGCAATCGCGTTGTTCTGGCGGCTTCCGAGCCTTTCCCGCTGGCCGCAACGGATTTTTATCAGGTGCTGGATACGTCTGATGTGCCTGCGGGTGTTGTGAATATCCTGACGGGGGCGCACGCCGAATTGGCAAAACCGCTGGCAAGCCATCTGGACGTTGATGCGGTCTGGAGCTTCTCGTCGACTGATCTCGGCCAAGAGATCGAAGCGGCGAGTGCCGGAAACCTCAAACGGACATGGGTCAACAACGCCCAAAGCCGTGACTGGTTCGAAGACCACAGCCGCGCCTTCCTTGAGGCCGCGACTGACGTGAAAAATATCTGGGTCCCTTACGGCGAATAACGTCTTGAGGGCCTGATGACCTTTTCCGGGTGGTACCATATCGCGGGCCGTGGCAGAACGGGGGAACCCAGCACAGGAGACGCGATATGGAAACCGGGTTTGGCAAGGGATGCCATCTGCATCTGATCGACGGATCAGCTTTCATTTTTCGCGCCTACCATGCGCTGCCTCCTCTGACTCGTAAGTCGGACGGTTTGCCGATTGGCGCTGTTGCAGGGTTCTGCAACATGCTGCATCGCTATGTTGAAGGAAATACAGGACCGGATGCGCCAACGCATGTGGCTGTTATCTTTGACTATTCCGGAAAAAGTTTCCGCAATACCATGTATGATCAGTACAAGGCCAACCGTCCACCGGCACCAGAAGATCTTGTGCCACAATTCCCACTGACCCGTGTGGCCACCAAGGCGTTTAACATCGCCTGTAAAGAGGTCGAAGGTTTTGAGGCGGATGACATCATTGCGACCCTGTCTTGTCAGGCGCGTGATGCGGGTGGCCGTGTCACCATCATTTCGTCCGACAAAGACCTGATGCAGCTTGTGGGTGGCGGCGTCGAGATGCTGGATGCGATGAAGAACAAGCGGATCGACCGCGACGGTGTCATCGAGAAATTCGGGGTAGGGCCCGAACGTGTGGTCGATGTTCAGGCCTTGGCCGGTGACAGCGTCGATAACGTCCCCGGAGCGCCGGGCATTGGTATCAAGACAGCTGCGTTGCTGATCAATGAATATGGTGATCTTGAAAGCTTGCTGGACCGTGCCGAAGAAATCAAACAGCCCAAGCGCCGTCAAACGCTGATTGAAAAGCGCGACCAGATCGAACTGTCAAAACGTCTAGTGCAGCTGGATTGTGACATGACGCTGGATTTCTCTCTCGAAGATCTCGAAGTCAAAGATCCGGAGCCGGAAACGCTGATGAACTTCCTTGCCGAGATGGAATTCAGAACGCTGACCAAACGGATCGCTGAGCAGAACGGCATTGAGGCCCCCGTCATCCCCGATGCGCCTGTGAATGTTCCAACCTCTGCCGAAGCCCCAGCAGATCAGCCCTTTGATCCCGAGGCCTATGAGTGGGTCAAAGACCGTGCATCGCTCGAAGCGTGGGCCGCCAAGGCGGTTGCAAAAGGCTATGTTGCAGTCGACACCGAGACCACAGGGCTGGACGAGATGGTGGTCGATCTGGTGGGGGTTTGCCTTTCGGTCGAGGCTGGCGAGGCCTGCTATATTCCGGTTGGTCACAAAAAGGGATCATCGGATGATCTGTTTGGCAGCGAAGAGCTCGACGAGAATCAGTTGCCTTTGGACGTTGTCCTGGACGTGTTGAAACCTGTTCTGGAAAACGAGTCTGTTCTCAAGATTTTCCAGAACGCGAAATACGACTGTAAGATTTTGAAACGTTACGGCGTCACGGTCGCGCCGATCGATGACACCATGCTTCTGAGCTATGCCTTGCATTCCGGTATACACAATCACGGGATGGATGCGCTTTCGGAACGCTATCTCAACCACCAGCCGATCCCTATCAAAACGCTTTTGGGAACAGGCAAATCCGCGATTACCTTTGATCGAGTGCCAATTGTCGACGCGGTCAAATATGCCGCGGAAGACGCGGATATTACCTTGCGCCTTTGGCAAAAATTCAAACCAAAGCTGCATCAGGAAAAGGTGACAACGGTTTACGAGACGCTGGAACGCCCGTTGTCTCCGGTGCTTGCTCAGATGGAGATGCACGGCATCAAAGTCGACCGCGACACTCTTAGCCGTATGTCCAACGCCTTTGCCCAGAAAATGGCTGCACTAGAGGCCGAGATTCACGAACTCGCCGGGCGCAGCTTTAACGTGGGCAGCCCCAAACAACTGGGCGAAATCCTGTTCGATGAAATGGCGATCGAGGGCGGAAAGAAAGGCAAAACAGGTGCCTATGCCACCGGCGCTGACGTGCTCGAGGATCTTGCCTCGCAAGGGCACGATTTGCCCGCGCGAGTTTTGGACTGGCGGCAGCTTTCAAAACTGAAATCGACTTATACAGATGCGCTTCAGGATCATATCAATCCAGACACGGGGCGTGTGCATACGTCTTATGTTCAGACTGGTGCAAACACGGGGCGTCTGGCCTCGACCGATCCTAACCTGCAAAACATTCCTGTGCGCACCGAAGAGGGCCGCCGCATCCGCGAGGCCTTTGTCGCGGACGAAGGCAAGGTGCTGATCTCGCTCGATTATAGCCAGATTGAATTGCGCATCCTTGCGCAGATGGCGGATATCGAAGCGTTGAAACAGGCGTTCCGTGACGGGCTTGATATTCACGCGATGACGGCTTCGGAAATGTTTGACGTCCCGATGGATGAGATGACCTCAGAGGTGCGCCGTCGGGCCAAAGCTATCAACTTTGGTGTGATCTACGGCATTTCCGGATTTGGTCTGGCGCGGAATCTGCGTATCCCGCGCGGCGAGGCGCAAGACTTTATCAATCGGTACTTCGAGAGATTCCCCGGCATCCGGACCTATATGGATGAAACCAAGGCATTCGCGAAAGAAAACCTGTTTGTGCAAACCCTGTTCGGTCGCAAAATCCACATGCCGGAAATCAACGCCAAGGGGCCACGCGCCGGTTTTGCGCAACGTGCGGCCATCAACGCTCCGATCCAAGGCACCGCGGCGGATATCATCCGGCGCGCGATGATCCGCATGCCCGCCGAAATTGCGGGCCTGCCGGCAAAGATGCTTTTGCAGGTCCACGATGAATTGATTTTCGAAGTCGAGGAAAGCGCAGCCCAAGAGGTAACCGAGATCGCGCGGCGTGTGATGGAGGGGGCGGCCGAGCCTGTTCTAAAGCTCGACGTACCGTTGGTTGTGGATGCTGGACAAGGCGCGAACTGGGCCGAAGCGCACTAGAACAAAGGGCGCGCGCAGGAACAGGCGTTACTGCGCGGCCTTAAGCCAGCCTAACCCTTTCGCGGTTCCGTTTGCGGGATGATATTCCGCGCTGACGCGCCCCTGATACCCATCGGCCTCGATCTGTCTGAAAAACGCAGGATAGTCGATGTCGCCGTTATCAGGTTCATGTCGTCCGGGGGCACCCGCGATCTGGATATGACCGGCACGATGGCCATGTTTGACCCATGTTCCCAACACGTCGCCTGTAATCATGTGGGCGTGATACGCATCAAACTGCAACGCCAGATTCGGGGCCGCGACGGCATCAAGAATGTCTGCAGCCAGATCAAAGCAGTTCAGGAAATACCCCGGAATGTCCGTGGTATTGATCGGCTCGATCGTCAAATGCTGTTTTGGCGCAAGCTGTGTCGCCCAATTCAGATTTTCGATGAGCGTTTCTTTGGCTTCGGGTCCATCGGCCACACCGGACATGACGTGGATCATCTGCGCGCCAAGCACATCGGCGTATCGCAGGGCGCGTTTGAAATCGTGGCGGAACCGCTCCTCTCCTCCCGGAATCGCAGCAAAGCCGCGGTCGCCACCGGTCCAGTTCGGCGGGGGCGTGTTGATCAGGGCAAGATCAAGCTTTGCCTCGCGCATCGCAACAAGAATGTCGCGTGCGGAAATATCGTAAGGAAACAGGATTTCCACATTCTGGAAACCCGCCTTACGCGCAGCGGCAAAGCGTTCAAGAAACGGGTACTCTTTAAAAAGCATGCTCAGGTTAGCAGCAAAAACAGGCATATGACGTCCTTTCGCGTCACCTCATTATCGTAAAGATTTCTGGGCGAAAAGGTGTGATTTCCCATTCGCACCCGAAACAGGACAGAAGCCGCCGATGCAACTGTTGCTTGGTGTTTGTATGAAGGTTTGGTTTATCCGAGATCTTGCGACAGGATCAGCGGAAAGAACACGCCGCCTGACCAGACCCCGAACCAATCCTGATCATTGACGATGTGTTGGGTGCCCAGATCCACCATGCGATAAAACGTTTTGCGATCAAGGCGCGCCTCCAGACCTGCCCGCACCATGACGTAAGGAGCAGGCTCACCCTGTGCCGTCTCTTGCACAAGACGGATTGGGGCATCGGGTCCGGCGGTCACGGTGTCGCCGACGTTGGTGGTGAATGTCAGGATCTGGTTTTCGCCGGTGCCCGCGCAATCGACATCAACAGCCACAAAGGGCGCATCCTCGACTGTGATTCCGACTTTTTCTACCGGTGTCACAAGAAAATAGGAGTCGCCATCTTTGCGCAGGATCGAAGAAAAAAGCCGAACGAGTTCAGGGCGTTTGATTTCTCCGCCCTCGTGGATCCACGTGCCATCTCGCAGGATTTGTATGTCTATGATGCCTAAAAAGGGCGGATTCCAAAGGTGGACAGGCGGCAGGCCGCGCTCCTTTGCAACAGCTTTGGCCGAGGCCGCGAGGCCTTCGGCAGAGGGTTTCACGGGAATTTGTCCGCTCATTGTTTTTGCCATTTCTGCTGGGCGCGATAAGGTTACACAAAGGATATAAACCAAGCAGGAGATTTGTCATGGCAGAAGACACCGATCTTGTCTCAGAAATTGAGACGCTGGGCGAAAAGCTTGGTGAGGCGAAAGCCGCGATTACAAAGCGTTTCATCGGACAGGAAAAGGTTGTCGATCTGACACTGGCCGCTTTGCTGTGTGGTGGGCATGCACTTTTGATCGGACTGCCGGGGCTTGGAAAAACCCGTCTTGTGGACACTCTTTCCACGGTGATGGGGCTGAATGGCAACCGCGTGCAATTCACGCCGGATCTGATGCCAGCCGATATTCTCGGATCTGAAGTTCTGGAAAAGGCAAAAGGTGGCGCGCGCGCGTTCCGTTTTGTACCTGGTCCGATATTTTGCCAGCTGCTTATGGCGGATGAAATCAACCGCGCGAGCCCCAGAACACAGTCTGCCCTGCTGCAAGCGATGCAGGAACGCACGGTGACCGTCGCCGGTGAAGATCGCCCGCTGGATTTGCCGTTTCATGTTCTGGCGACACAAAACCCGATTGAACAGGAAGGCACCTATCCCCTTCCCGAGGCCCAGCTTGACCGGTTTCTGGTGCAGATTGATGTGCCGTATCCAACGCGGGATACCGAAAGAGACATTCTTTTGGCGACCACGGGCGTTGAAGAAGAAGAGGCGCATCAGGTGTTTAATGCAGATGACCTGATCGCGGCGCAAACTCTTCTGCGTCGTATGCCCGTTGGGGAAAGCGTTGTAGAAATGATTCTGGACCTTGTTCGGGCCTTCCGACCCGAAAACCCAAATGCCTCTGAAGCGGTGCGCGAAACCGTGTCGTGGGGCCCCGGCCCCCGCGCGGCGCAGGCGTTGATGATGACCACACGGGCGCAGGCTTTGTTGCACGGGCGTTTGGCCCCGAATGCAGAAGACGTGATGGCCATGGCCGTGCCAGTGCTTAGCCACCGCATGGCGCTTACTTTTGCGGCGCGGGCACGTGGCGAAACTGTGAATGACCTGATTACCCGAACTGTGCGTGAGTTTGGCGAAGTCGGAGCCGCCGCGTGATATCTTTCCCCCAACTTCGCACCCGTGCAGAGGCCGAGGCCGCGCGTTTGCCGCCTTTGCTGGCCCAAGCCGAGCATTTGGCGGGGACGGTCCTGTTGGGAGAGCACGGCCGTCGCCGGTCGGGGTTGGGAGATGATTTTTGGCAGTATCGTCCGGTTCAGCCGGGGGACAGTCTGCGCATGATCGATTGGAGACGCTCCGCACGCAGCGACAGCCAATTTGTCCGGCAACGCGAATGGCAGGTGGCACAATCTGTCATGCTTTGGGCCGATCAGTCACCGTCGATGGGGTTTTCGTCCTCTGAGAATACTCCGACAAAAGGGGACCGCGCCCGCGTTTTGGCGTTGGCGATCGCGATCTTGTTGATCCGGTCGGGCGAACGTGTGGGTTTGACCGGGACGTCCTTGCCCCCAAGACGCGGCGAGGGGCAAATCCTGCGTCTGACCGAGATGTTTCTAAAGTCTGATGAAGGGGACTATGGCGCCCCTGAAGCGCGCGCGATGCTGCCCCATGCCCGCGCTGTTTTCATCTCGGACTTTTTCGGCGATTTCGAAGCGACCGAGGCAGCCCTGTTCAAGGCAGCGGATCGCGGCATTCGCGGCGTCGTCTATCATATACTCGATCCCGCAGAAGAGAGTTTTCCTTTTAAAGGCCGTGCCATTTTCGAAAGTATGGGGCAGGGTATTCAGCACGAAACGCGCAAGGCCACTGACCTGCGGGACCGCTATCTTGAGCGTTTGGCCGAACGCAAAGACAGTCTCAAACAATTGTGCCGCACAACAGGGTGGCAATACGGTGTGCATGACACATCGCAATCATCGCAGGCCGCGCTGTTGTGGCTCTATCGTGCGTTGGAGCAACGCCTGTGATCGGCGGACTTCCTATCGGTTTTGCGGCACCTTGGGTGTTGCTGGCTCTGATGGCGCTGCCTGTCATCTGGTTCTTGCTGCGCGCCATTCCCCCGGCCCCCGTCAAACGCCGTTTTCCGGGTGTCATTCTTCTGCTTGGTCTGAAAGACGACGATAGCGTCACAGATCGAACACCCTGGTGGCTTTTGCTGTTGCGCTCTTTGGCGTTGGCGGCGGTGATCATCGGGCTGGCGGGGCCATTGTTGAACCCGACTCCCCCCTCGAAAAGTGACGCGCCAGTGCTTGTGCTGTTGGACGGAAGCTGGGGTGCTGCAAAAAACTGGCGCCGACAGACCGCCATGGTCGAGAGCCTTTTGGATGAGGCAGCACGGCAAGGGCGACGTGCGGCCCTTCTCAATTTGGGTGCACCTGAAAAACCACAATTCCAACCAGCGGCTTCCGTCAAAAACCGTCTTCCCGGCGTTGTTCCCCAACCTTGGCAGGCCGACGCCGAGACCTATGCGACTGTCCTGGAGATGTTGGACGAAGATGCATTTGATACGATCTGGATGTCTGACGGTCTCGAGGGTGCGCGTCGTGATGACCTGTTGAGTGCGCTGGAAGCGCGCGGAAGCGTGCGCGTCGTCGAAGACCCTTTGGGCGTGCATGGTCTCGCCCCAACAGTTTTCGACGATGGGGTGCTTACGATCACCGCGGTGCGGTCGCGGGCAGAAATCACCGAAACATTGACGGTTCAGGCACATGGTCTGGACCCGTCCGGAACGCCGCGGATTTTGGCAACGGTGCCCGTTCGTTTTCTGTCGGGCGAGACCAGCGCCAGTTCCGAGTTGTCCCTGCCCGCTGAATTGCGCAGCCGGATTTCGCGGTTTTCGATAATGGGCCAAGACGGTGCCGGTGCCGTGACCTTGTCGGATGACACGCTCAAGCGCCGGGAAGTGGCCCTCATTTCCGGTCGCGAAGACCGCGAAGGGCTCGAGCTTTTGTCGCCGCTGCACTTTTTGCGCCAAGCTCTGAAGCCCAATGCCGATCTGATCGAAGGCACTTTGGAAGACGTTTTGCCAGCCAACCCCGATGTTGTTGTTCTGGCGGACATCGCGGTGCTGTCTCCTGCAGAAGAAAAAGAAGTGCTGGAATGGGTCGCGCAGGGCGGATTGCTTTTGCGCTTCGCTGGTCCGGTGATGGCCGCAAGCGGGTTGAGTGTTGGTGAAGAAGATCCTCTGTTGCCGGTGCGTCTGCGCTCTGGTGGGCGCAGCGTCGGGGGCGCGATGAGTTGGGGCGAACCAAAGTCCGTGGCGCCCTTTCCCGAAGGAAGCCCCTTTTTCGGATTGCCTGTCCCTGATGAGGTGCGTGTGACTGCCCAAGTTGTGGCCCAGCCCGATCCAACACTTGCGGACCGCGTGATTGCCGAGTTGACAGATGGCACCCCGATGGTGACGCGAAAAGCCATCGATCAAGGGCAGGTCGTTTTGTTCCACGTCACGGCAAACACGGAATGGTCGGGTTTGCCGCTGTCCGGATTGTTCGTCCAGATGTTGGATCGCCTTGCGATTCTCAGCGCTGTGGGTGTTGACGACGAGACACGTCTTTCGGGGCTGACATGGCAGCCGGTACAGGTGCTTGATGGCTTTGGCCGCTCTCAGGAAGTGCACAGCCTGCCCGGAGTCGAAGGTGATGTGCTTGCCAAAAATGCCTTGGGTCCCAAGTTGCGCCCCGGGCTTTATCAAAGCGGGGACAAGTTGGTTGCGCGAAATGTTTTACGGGCAGATGACACAATGGAGGCCGCTGTCTGGCCTCTTGGTACCCGAATTGAAGGTTACCTTACGGCACCTGTCAAAGATATCAGCGGCTGGTTTCTCGCGGCGGCCCTTGGCATCATGATGATCGATATTTTTGCGTCCTTGGCCGTATCCGGTCGTCTTTGGGGCGCGCGGATTGCGACTGTTGTGCTGGCATTGGTTTTGATGGCGCCACAGGCGGATGCCCAAGAGAGCAGGGCGATTCAAGATACGCGCGAGATAGCACTCGGGCATGTGTTGACGGGCAATGATCGGATTGATCAGCTGGCGCAGGATGGTCTGCGGGGGCTGTCCGAAGTGTTGTTTTTTCGGACGTCCGTAGAGCCGAGCGAACCAGCGCCGATCAATCTGGAAACAGACGAAATCTCGTTCTATCCCTTCTTGTTCTGGCCAATCACACCGGATCAACCGATCCCGTCAGATGAGGCCTATTCAAAGCTTAACAACTACTTGCGTTCCGGCGGCATGATCCTGTTCGACACGCGGGACGCCGATGTCGCCCGCTTTGGCGCGGCAAGTCCGAATGGGCGCAAACTTCAGAGAATAGCTGCATCGCTTGATATTCCCCCGTTAGAGCCCTTGCCAGAAGACCATGTTTTGACGCGCACCTTTTATCTGCTTCAGGATTTCCCGGGCCGCTATGCAAGCAGGGATGTCTGGGTCGAAGCGGCCCCGGCTGACGCCGAAAAAATTGAGGGCATGCCGTTCAGAAACCTGAATGATGGGGTGACGCCAGTGGTCATTGGTGGCAACGACTGGGCGTCAGCCTGGGCAATGGATGGACGCGGAAATGCACTCTATCCCGTGGGACGCGGCCGCGCAGGCGAGCGTCAAAGAGAACTCGCCTTTCGGTTTGGCGTTAACCTCGTCATGCATGTTCTGACCGGTAACTACAAATCCGATCAGGTTCATGTGCCGGCTTTGCTTGATAGGTTGGGACAATGAGCACAACCGTTCTTTTTGATCCCTTATTGCCCGTCTGGGTCATTGCGGCCTTGGCTGCTCTGGCAACATGCGCGGTGATCTATGCCTTTTGGCGCGGGCTTTCTGGCTGGGCCCTGCGGGCTGTGGCGGCCGTGATTGTTCTGGCCGCGGTTTGTGGTCCGGTATTGCACCGCGAGAACCGCGCGCCTTTGTCAGACATCGTTTTGATGTTGGTGGATCAAAGCGCAAGCCAGGACTTGTCGGATCGTGCCGCGCGCACCGAAGCAGCAGCAGCAGCCGTCGAGGCACGGATAGAAGCGCGAACAAACACGGAGTTGCGCCGGATTGACGTTCCTGATGGGCAAGACAATTCCGGAACCGAGATGATGGCCGCTCTTGAGGATGCGCTGTCACGTGAACCGCGCGGACGAATTGCCGGTATCGTTGCCCTAAGCGACGGGCGCATCCACGACATGGACCAAATGCCCGATCTGCCCGCGCCTTTCCATCTTTTGCACAGCGGCCTTGAAACAGATTGGGATCGGCGTCTTGTTGTGCGGAACGCGCCTGCCTTTGCTATTCTGGGCGAGCCGGTCTTGCTGACACTGCGCGTCGAAGACAGCGGAAATGCTCCTGCCGTTCCCGATGGCAAGGTGCGTGTTGATGTCTCGATCGATGGCGAACAACCTCAAAGCTTTTCCATCCCCACCGGACGGGATGTCGAGTTGCCCGTGACCTTGCCGCATGGCGGGCGCAACGTTTTGCAGTTTTCGGTTCAGGCGGTCGAGGGCGAGCTGACGGACCGAAACAACAGTGCGCTGGTTCAGATAAACGGTGTCCGCGACCGGTTGCGTGTCCTGTTGGTCAGCGGGGAACCGCATCCGGGGGGGCGCACGTGGCGCAACCTTTTGAAATCCGATGCCTCTGTCGATCTCGTGCATTTCACGATTTTGAGGCCGCCTGAAAAACAGGACGGCGTACCGGTCAGCGAATTGTCCCTCATCGCGTTTCCGACACGAGAGTTGTTTCTGGAAAAGATTGAAGACTTCGACCTGATCATTTTCGACCGATACAAAAGACGGGGCATTTTGCCTGCGATCTATCTCGAAAATGTCGCGGCTTACGTGCGCAAAGGTGGCGCTGTTCTAGTGTCTGCCGGACCGGACTTTGCCAGTGCAGACAGCATCTATCGCTCCCCCTTGTCCCAGATCATGCCAGCGCGTCCCACGGCGCGTGTTCTGGACGAGGCGTTCCTGCCAAACGTGTCAGATGTGGGAGAACGCCACCCCGTTACGGTTGATTTGCCCCAAGCCGGAAACTGGGGCAGGTGGATGCGCCAGATAGAGGTCGAGGTCGAACGTGGCGACGTTGTCATGACCGGCGTGGATGACCGCCCGCTGCTGGTTCTGGATAGGGTCGAAGAAGGGCGTGTTGCGCTCTTGGCGTCAGATCAGGCGTGGCTTTGGGCCCGTGGGTTCGAGGGCGGGGGACCGCAACTTGAACTGTTGCGGCGGCTGGCCCACTGGATGATGGGAGAACCCGAACTCGAGGAAGAGGCGCTCTGGGCCGAAGCCACCGGCCAAAACATCCGCATCATTCGCCGCTCACTTGAAGAAAGTGTTGGCTCTGTCACTGTCACAAGTCCCTCTGGCGAGGTTTTCGTGAGAGACTTCGACGAGATCCAGCCGGGTCATTTCGAGGCGCGCCACACTGGTGATGAAATTGGTCTGTATCGCCTGACCAATGGCGATAAATCTGCAGTTATCGGGCTTGGACCTGCGGCACCGCGTGAATTTGAACGCACCATTGCCACGGATGAAATTCTGACCGCTGCCATCGAACAGCGGCGTGGCGGCAGCTTTGCCATCGAAGACGGATTGCCGACCGTGCGTTCGGTGCGCGTCGGGCGTCCTGCGGCGGGGCGTGGCTGGATGGGGATCACCCCGCGCGAAGCGTTCGAGGTCACGGATGTAGCGCGCGTCGCATTGTTGCCTGCGTGGCTGGTTCTGTTGCTGGTCTCGGCCACATTGATTGGCGGATGGCTGCGCGAAGGTCGTCGCTGACGCGCGGAACACCCGGTTTTCAAGGGGAGATGGGCATCACGGTGCAATTCACGCCGATATCTCCGGTCATATCGCTGCAGTTTCACAAAAACCGGTTCCCCCCCGACGCGTGGCAAGTTAGAACGCGCGCACATTCTTACGGAGCCGTATGAGATGACCTCTCCCAAACCTGTTGTTCTTTGCATTCTTGATGGCTGGGGCCTTAGCGATACTACCGAAGCTAATGCGCCCGCTCTGGCCAATACGCCAACCTTTGACGCGATGATGTCCGATTGCCCGAATTCCACCTTGATCACACATGGTCCGGATGTCGGGTTGCCTTCGGGGCAAATGGGCAATTCGGAAGTAGGACACACGAATATCGGGGCCGGTCGGGTTGTCGCAATGGACCTGGGTCAAATTGATCTGGCGATTGAAGACGGGTCCTTTTTTGAAAACGACGCGATCAAGGAATTCACCGCAACCCTCAAGAAGACCGGTGGCACCGCCCATCTTATGGGCATGATCTCGGATGGTGGTGTGCACGGACATATCGAGCATATTCTGGCAGCGACCAAAGCCGTCACCGATGCGGGTGTCCCTGTTGTGTTGCACGCAGTGACCGACGGACGGGATGTGGCCCCGAAATCCGCTTTTACCTACCTCGAGGTTCTGGCTGACAGGATGCCGGAAAATGCACGCATCGGCACGATCACGGGCCGGTATTTCGCGATGGATCGCGACAACAGATGGGAACGTGTTTCTGAGGCTTACAACGCTTGGATCCATGCCAAGGGGCTTTCTGCCGAAACCTCACACGATGCGGTCTCGAACGCGTATGAACGTTCGGAAACAGATGAATTCATCAGTGCCACCGTGATTGGCGATTACGCCGGTGCAAGAGACAATGACGGTTTGTTCTGCCTGAACTTTCGCGCGGACCGTGCCCGCGAAATTCTTGCCGCCATCGGCAAGCCCGATTTTGACTCCTTTGACGTGGGAACGCGTCCCGAATGGGCCGCGATTCTTGGGATGGTCGATTATTCCGAAGACCACAGCACCTATATGACGTCGGCCTATCCCAAGCAGGAAATCGTAAACACTCTTGGAGAATGGGTGGCCAAGAAAGGTCTGCGCCAGTTCCATTTGGCCGAAACCGAAAAGTATCCGCATGTGACCTTCTTCCTGAATGGCGGCAAAGAAGAACCCGCAGCCGGTGAAGACCGCTATATGGCGGCGTCTCCCAAGGTGGCGACCTATGATCTTCAACCCGAGATGTCCGCCGAGGAAGTGACCGAGCATTTCGTGGCAGCGATTGAAGACGGCTATGATTTGATTGTCACCAACTATGCCAATCCGGACATGGTGGGTCACACCGGTGACCTGAATGCTGCCATGCGCGCCTGCGAGGCCGTGGACAAAGGGCTTGGTGAAGTTACCAAGGCCTTGACCAAAGTGGGCGGGACGATGATTGTGACCGCAGATCACGGCAACTGCGAAGTTATGGTAAATCCTCAAACCGGCGCGCCTCATACGGCTCATACAACCAACCTTGTTCCGGTGATCCTGTTCAACGGGCCGGAAGGCGCGACATTGAATGCGGGGCGTTTGGCTGATCTCGCGCCGTCCCTGCTGGATCTCATGGGATTGGAACAGCCAGAAGAAATGACCGGAGTGAGTCTGATTCAAAAATGAAACGCACGATCCTGCTGATGATCTTGGGCCTGAGTGCAGGCCTGACCCATGCCGAGACTGATCCGGCAACAGCAGCACGTGCGGCCGCAGGGCAACTCGAAGCGGCCTCGGTTTCTCTGGAGGATGCAGGCAGCGCGCGTGATCGCGTTACCGCGTTGACCGATACGGTCAAAGCTTATGAAGCTGGGCTTTCCGCTTTGCGAGAAGGGCTGCGCCGTGCCGCGATCCGCGAAGCCCAGATCGGCAGGGAACTTCGGGCGCAGGAAGACGAGATCACCAGATTGCTGGGGGTGTTACAAAGCATGGGTTCAGGTCCCCCGCCTGTCATGCTTCTGCATCCCTCAGGCCCGACAGGCACCGCGCGGTCCGGAATGATCCTGGCCGACATTGCCCCTGCTCTTGAAGCGCGCACGGCCGGACTGCGTGCTGATCTGGAAGAGGTCGCGATCCTTCGGGACCTTCAGCAAGGCGCGGCAGACAAGCTGCAACAGGGGATGACCGGGGTTCAGACGGCAAGAACTGAGCTGAGCAAGGCCATCGCGGACCGCACGGATTTGCCGCAACGGTTTTTGGAAGATCCGGTCAAGACGGCTTTGCTGATCGCGTCGACCGAAACGCTGGAAGGTTTTGCAAGCGGGCTGACCGACATTCAGGACCCCAACATTGCCCCCGCCGTGCCATCGGACATCACAAGCCGCAAAGGTGATTTGCCGCTGCCGGTCGAAGCGCGGGTTCTGCGCAAGGCAAATGAGGCGGACGCCGCCGGTATTCGCCGACCGGGGATTGTGCTGGCAACCCGACCAAATGCGCTTGTCGTGGCGCCCACGGCGGCAACGATCCGATATGTCGGACCGCTTTTGAACTATGACAACGTGATGATTCTGGAACCGCAGGCTGGCATGATGTTTGTCTTGGCGGGGATGAAAACGGCCTATGGCGGCAATGGACAGGTCATTCCCGAAGGCTCACCCATTGGTCTAATGGGGGGAGAAGAGGCCGAAATGGGCGCAATTCTCTCACAGTCTAGTGATGGCACTGGAAACACGCGGCCAGAAACGCTCTATATAGAAGTCAGACGGGATAACACCCCTGTGGACCCTGCCGAATGGTTCCGCACGGAATAAGGATGGAAACTTTATGAAGAAATTCGTCGCGGCCGCCTTTGGCGGCACATTGGCCGGAGTGGTCGCAGCCACACAGATTGCCGGTCCCCTGATGGCCGAGCAAAGCGCGCATAACTCGAACCTGTACGAGCAGCTGGATCTGTTCGGGGACATTTTCGAGCGTATTCGCGCACAGTATGTTGAAGACGTTGATGAGGGAGAGCTGATCGAAGCCGCCATCAACGGCATGCTGACATCACTTGATCCGCACTCGTCCTATTTGTCACCGGATGACGCAGAAAGCATGCGCGTTCAAACCAAAGGTGAATTTGGCGGTCTTGGGATCGAAGTCACCCAGGAAGAAGGCTTTGTCAAAGTTGTGTCGCCAATCGATGACACCCCTGCCGACGCTGCCGGTATCGAAGCAGGTGATTTCATCACCCACGTGGATGGTGAAAGCGTTCTGGGTCTGACACTGGACGAAGCGGTCGATATGATGCGGGGTCCTGTTGGGTCTGAAATTATCATCACCGTCGCACGCGAAGGCGAGGACGAGCCGTTTGACGTTTCGATCATCCGCGACACGATCAAGCTGACAGCCGTGCGCGCACGTACCGAAGGCAGCACCGCTGTCCTTCGTGTGACCACGTTCAACGATCAAACCTATCCCAACCTGCAATCCGGTCTGGCAAAACAGATCGAAGAGGCAGGCGGCGCGGACAATATCAACGGCATCGTTCTGGACCTGCGTAACAACCCCGGCGGTCTGTTGACGCAAGCGATCAAAGTGTCGGATGCCTTCCTTGAAAAAGGCGAGATTGTTTCAACACGCGGCCGCAACCCGGAGGACGGAGATCGTTACAATGCGACCCCCGGTGATCTGGCAGGTGGAAAGCCAATTGTTGTTCTGATCAATGGTGGATCGGCGTCGGCATCAGAAATCGTGGCAGGTGCGTTGCAAGACCATCGCCGTGCCATCGTTGTGGGCACCAAGAGCTTTGGTAAAGGCTCGGTGCAGACCGTGATGCCTCTGCGGGGCGAGGGCGCGATGCGTCTGACCACCGCGCGGTATTACACACCGTCGGGACGCTCGATTCAGGCGCTGGGCGTATCGCCAGACATCGTAGTTGAACAGCCCCGCCGGAATGCCGCGACAGAAGAGGAAGAAGAAGAAACCTCGACACGTCGCAGCCGGTCCGAAGCGGACCTGCGCGGTAGCCTCAACAACGACAGCCTGACCGAAGACGAAATCCGCCAGATCGAAGAAGATCGCGCCAAGGCGGACAAGGCGGCAAAGCTGCGTGAAGACGATTATCAACTGGCCTATGCGATTGATATTCTCAAAGGTCTGTCGGCTTTGGGTCCCAAGCAATAACGTCTTGCGAACTTGAATGATGAACGCGCGCATCCGGAAAAACCGGGTGCGCGTTTCTTTTGGGGGCGGACAAAGGCGACTCTGCCATTCGCGAATTGCGGCAGGGCCGCGTCTGTTCTAGGAACAGTCAACCAAACGTGAGAGGGGTTTTCCATGACACCGGATGAGATTGCCAAACTGCCATACCGCCGCAATGTCGGGGTGATGCTTATCAACGCGTCTGGAGAGGCCTTTGTCGGGCAACGGCGTGACAGCGAAGTTGCGGCGTGGCAGATGCCCCAAGGTGGGATCGACAAGGGGGAAACCCCAAAAGAAGCGGCCCTGCGCGAGCTTGAGGAAGAGACCGGCGTGTCGACCTCTTTGGTGACGGTCGAGGCGGAAACGGATGGCTGGATCGCCTATGACTTGCCGCATGATATCGTGCCGCGCATCTGGAAAGGGCGATACAAAGGTCAGGAACAAAAGTGGTTTTTGCTGCGCTTTTCAGGGCAAGACACGGATGTGAATATTCAGACAGATCACCCCGAGTTTTCGGAATGGCGCTGGTTGGCTGTGGATCAGCTTGTCGACAATATCGTGCCCTTCAAACGTGAAGTGTATGTCAAAGTTGTCGAGGCGTTTCAGGATAAGGTCTCGCAACAAAAAGACTGATCGCGTCGCCCCTTACAGGGGAAGGTCGAAATTGCCCTGATCCGTGCGGATGACGAGGGTGTCTTGTGCTGCACCGTCCACAAGCGCCCAGAGTATCTGCAACGTGGGAACATGGGTGACAAAGACCTCGGCAACCGTGTCGCTGCCGGCACCCGGCGTGGTCGAGATGGCAAGATGGAAATCTGCGGCATCGGCATCGCCGGCAAAGACCAGAACGTCATTTTCGGATGCTTGGTAATCTTGAACCCAATCGGTGCCATGGCCCCTGACTCCGGCGTGATAAAACCGGTCTGACCCTGCGCCGCCGTTCAGCCGGTCAAAGCCGAAACCTCCGTTCAAGAAGTCAGCGCCCTCTCCTCCGAACAGCACATCCGCGTAAGATCCCCCATTAAGGGTGTCTTGACCCGTGCCCCCGATCAGCGTGTCAGAGCCACGAATGCCCCCGATGAGCAAGTCGTCGCCTGAATCTCCATGAAGTGAATCATTTCCGTATTCTCCGTTCACCGTGTCATTGCCGGCTCCGGCGCAAACAATGTCTTGAAGGTCAAACAGGCTCCATTGGTCGCCTGAGCCACCAAAGATCAGATCATCGCCATCGCCACCCGTGAGAGTATCGCGGCCATTTGCACCCCAAAGAGTGTCGTTCCCCTCACCGCCATGCAGCCTGTCTTCACTGGATTGACCGAAAAGCTTGTCATTCCCGCCCAGGCCATGAATCGTATTCGTGCGTTCTGCAACGGTATAGTCGTTGTTGGTTCCCGTGATCCGTAGCACATCGTCGACGGCATCATGGCCGATCAGGGTGACACCGGCCCCAAAGACGGTGACCGCCTCTATGCTCACAAGATTAACTGTACCGCCCATAAAGGCGACACTGCCGTCAGAAACGTCAATCACCGTACCGGAAGGCATCGCAAAGCTTGGGCGGCCATACCCCCCTGCATCTCCGATCCGAAGCTCGTCGTACCCCGAACCTGCATCTAGCGTATTGATCCCTTCAGACGGAGGCGTCTTCAGAAATACAACGTGGTCTGCGCCGCCAAGGATGACTTCGGACGGATTGAACGAGTCGTCCAGATATAGCCAGCGATAGTCGTCTACGGTTTCAACGAATCGATCAATCTGGGATGAGAAATAGGCTGTCGCCTGTTCGATGACGGCGTCGTCGCTTCGAGATGCCCACAGCATCAAAAATCCGAGAGGGTCTGCATCAAGCTCTAAACCGGTCGCGATGGCCATTGGCGTGTCGCCCGACCCGAAAAAGCGGATTGTTTGAATGGTGCCTGTCACGCCTCCGGTTTCTCCGGCAAGGAGAGCCTCGCCTTCGATTTCCAAGCGTGCGCGCTGAAAGACTTAGCCACGGCCCGAGCGGAAAGTCTTTTCGAAGATGTACGTCTCCCCTTCCCAGAACTGGTCATAGTCCGAGCCGGAAATGCTGTGGCTGTCGTAACGGTCAAGAAACGCAGGAATTGCGTTCCATCCAGTCAAAGTTCCCATCAATACCCTGCCACTCAATCTGTCACTGAAACGACAAGGATAACTGAACTGATTTGAGGTGCAATCTCAGGTTGCATCAGGCGGGCGTTGTGGACATGAAGGCGCACGACGCAACAGCATCTGCATTACCAAACATGGGAAATCATGACGATCAGGAAAGGGTTGGTTTGGTGGAGCCTAGGAGGATCGAACTCCTGACCTCTTCGCTGCCAGCGAAGCGCTCTCCCAGCTGAGCTAAGGCCCCAAAACCAACAGGCATCTCAGCCTGTGCGCGACTAATTAGGCGTATGTCGGAGCGGGTTCAAGTGAAAAATTCCCGCTCCTCCAATTTAATTTTCTTCGTCGTCCGCAGCAACATCTGCGATTTCGTCGAGCGAGACGTTTTCGTCATCGTCGTCATCGTCCAGAACGTCGTCGTCCAGTTCGATATCTACTGCATCGTCATCCAGCAGATCAGCATCTTCTGCATCGACGTTCGTTTTAGACTTCAGGTTCGCAGCGTCTTCTGCATCCGCTTCGATCATGCGAGTCTTACCGGCAGTAAATTCCAGCACATCACCGGTGTAAGGTGAAACGATCGGATTTTTGTTCAGGTCGTAGAAACGTTTGCCGGTGGTCGGGCACAGGCGCTTGACGCCCCATTCTTCTTTGGGCATGGGAAATCCCCTTTAGATTCTCATAAGTGATGTCGACGGTTTGGGCCAACTGCCATAAGTGTTGTCCCGTGTCAAAGGGTATAGTGCTTTAACCCGCCTAGGAGAGTGCATGCAGCCACATATCATTCCCGGAAATCCGCCGATAGAGGTGATTCTGCGCCATTCAACCAGAGCGCGACGGATCAGCCTGCGTGTGTCGCGTCTTGACGGTCGGGTCACGCTGACATTGCCCAAAGGCGTGCGCGAGGCCGAGGCGCTGGATTTTGCGCGGCAAAAGCAGGATTGGCTGCGCCATCAGATTGCACGGCAACCGGATCAGGTGCAGGTGGGCATCGGGGTTGAGCTACCGTTTGAAGGGCGCCCTTTGTTGGTCACGCATGGCGCTGGGCGCAAAGTGGATATCGCACAAGGAGAGTTGCGCGTTCCCGGCTCGGTGGACCGCACAGCGGCGCGCTTGCAAGGGTGGCTAAAAGAAATGGCGCGGGATCGCCTGACCGCGGCGTCAGATCGCTATGCCGCGCGTCTGGGAAAATCCTACAGCCGAATCACGATGCGGGATACCCGCTCGCGCTGGGGGTCGTGTTCGTCCGCAGGGGCCCTTATGTACAGTTGGCGCCTGATATTGGCGCCCGCGACGGTCCTTGAATATGTCGCGGCGCATGAGGTTGCCCATTTGAAAGAAATGAACCACTCGTCCGCCTTTTGGGGCACCGTTGATGACATCCACGGCCCCTGTATGGAACAACGCAAATGGTTGCGGGACAACAGCGAGTTTCTGCACAGATATCGATTTGGCGATTGACTTGGAAATTTTTGTGATCACATTTGTCCCATGTTGACACAACCACGCCCCCAAGACTCGGCCAGTTCGGCACATGAACGCGTTTACCGTCGTTTGCGCACGCGGATCATGCACGGCGAAATCGAACCCGGGCAGGCGTTGACGCTGCGCGGGATCGGCAAGGAATACGAAGTCTCGATGACACCCGCACGCGAGGCGGTACGACGTCTTGTGGCCGAAGGTGCGCTGTTCTTGTCAAACTCGGGTCGCGTATCGACGCCAGAGCTGTCCAGCGAACGTATTGAAGAGCTGGCCGCGCTTCGGGCCCTGATTGAGGTCGAGCTGGCCAGCCGCGCATTGCCTCGGGCGCATATGGCGCTGATTGACCGCCTTCAAGCGATCAACGGCAATGTTGCGCAGGCTGTCGAAAACCGCGATGCCGTCAGTTATATCAGGTCCAATCTTGAGTTTCACCGAACCCTTTATTTGCGCGCGCAAGCCCCGGCGATGCTGGCGATGGCGGAAACTGTCTGGCTCCAACTTGGCCCGACGATGCGGGCGCTTTACGGCAAGCTGCGCAAAAAAGAGCCGCCCCATTTTCATCGGTTGATTATCGCGGCGCTGAAGGCGGGCGATGAGCCCGGCCTGCGTCTGGCTGTGCGCTCGGACGTCACGCAAGGGCTCAAGATGCTGGCGCGCTAACGCGCCGCTCCCGCCCTTTTGATACCACATCACAGATGCGGTCCAAAACGTTGGGCCGTGCCGCGCCATAGGCGCGGCGTCCGCTTGTGACTTGAAGCGTCCCGTCCCGTGTTAAGCGGCGAGACCTTTGCTGCCCATCTGTAGAAACTTCTCTCTGCGGGCTTTGACGAGCTGTTCCGGTGTAAGGTTGCCCAACTCCCGCAGCATATCGCCAATCGCGCGACCAACGGCCTCGATAGTGGCCTGACTGTCGCGGTGGGCGCCGCCTTTTGGCTCGGAAATGATACGATCATTTACCCCGAGTTTTTGCAGATCTTGTGCTGTCAAACGCAGGGCCTCTGCCGCCTCGCGCATTTTCTCGGCGTCTTTCCACAAGATCGACGCACAGCCTTCTGGCGAGATCACGGAGTACACCGAATGTTCGAGCATCGCCACGCGGTTGGCAGTGGCAAAAGCCACCGCGCCACCGGACCCACCTTCGCCGATCACGACAGAGATGAGAGGCACACCAATCTGGAGACATTTTTCGGTCGAGCGTGCAATGGCTTCGGATTGGCCGCGCTCTTCTGCACCTTTGCCGGGATAGGCGCCGGGCGTGTCGACAAGCGTCACAACAGGCAAGCCAAATTTGTCAGCCATCTCCATCAGGCGAATCGCTTTGCGATACCCTTCCGGACGGGCCATGCCGAAGTTGCGTTCAATACGCGACTTGGTGTCATTGCCCTTTTCATGGCCAATGACCATGACGGGAGTGCCGTCAAAACGCGCCAATCCACCCATGACGGCATGGTCGTCAGCGAAATTGCGATCCCCTGCGAGGGGTGTGTATTCGGTGAACAGAGCGTCGATGTAATTCTTGCAATGTGGACGTTCCGGATGACGCGCGACCTGACATTTGCGCCAAGGGGTCAGATCCTTGTAAAGATCGTCCAGAAGTTCAGCGGCCTTGCGGTCAAGCGCTGCGGCTTCGTCCGCAACGTCCATTTCCTCGTTCTGGCGCGCCATCGCACGTAATTCTTCGGCTTTGCCTTCGATCTCGGCCAATGGCTTTTCGAAGTCGAGGTAATTGGTCATGGCGCTCTCCGGTTCAGTGGTGCGGATTGGTATATGACCCTGCGGCACGCCAAATGCAATGGATTGCAAACACAAGGCAGGCGACAATGGCACACATTCAGCAAGATTTGTGCATCTTCGAGATGGCAAAACGGATACTGGAACTTGGATGAAATGAATATGTCGATGCAGTATGAAAAACGGATGTTGCGTGTGTTGCAATACATTCACGACAACCCGGCCGGTGATTTGTCTTTGGACCGTCTGGCAGAAGAGGCCGCGATGTCGCGGTTTCACTGGCATCGCGTATTTCGCGGCATGACAGGGGAAACCTGTGCCCAGGCCGTCCGACGGGTTCGTCTGCACAAGGCGGCGAACCTCTTGCTTGAGGGGAAAATCGACCCTGCAAAGATGGCCGCGCATGTCGGATACGACAATCCACGCAGCTTTGGTCGTGCGTTTGCTGCGCACTATGGCCTCAGCCCATCCGAGTTCCAGAAACAGGGACGTCACACCGTTCCTTTGCTATCTCGGAAAGAAGGAGAGTTTGCCGTGTACCCCATTGAAATTCGAAAAGAGCCGGCCCGCAAAATTATGGGCCTCAAGCACATCGGCCCCTATCATGAAATCGGCCAAAAATTCGAGGCGTTCAGCACCATCTGCCGGTCGCGGGACCTGTGGCCACAGTTTGGCCAAATGGTGGGCGTGTATTTCGACAGTCCCGATGAAACGCCTGCGGGCGAGCTGCGCAGCCTTGCAGGGGCTGAATGGCGCGGGGCGACCGCTCCGGCGGAAATGGAGCAGGTTGATCTGCCTGCTGGTCGCTATGCCGTTTTGACCTACAAAGGGCCATACGCAGGTCTCGGGCTGGCCTATGATGCCTTGTTTGGTCAGTGGCTTCCCAACTCTGGTGAATTGCCGGCAGATGCCCCCTGTTTCGAGGTGAGCCAGAACTGCCCGCTCAATACCACGCAACAAGAGTTGGTGACCGAAATTTGCCTTGCTTTGGAGGGGTGACACTGTCGTGGAGAAGCTTGATTTCAAAAAGGTCGACAAAGCGTTCTACACCGGAAAGGCCGGGGTTTGGGATATTCTCGATGTTCCGGCGTGGTCTTTCATTATGGTGGACGGACAGGGAAATCCAAACGGGCACAGTTATGCCCGTGCCCTCGCGGCGCTGTATCCGGTGGCCTATGCGATCAAGTTCGCCAGCAAAGCCGTCGGTAATGACTATGTCGTGCCCCCGCTCGAAGCCTTGTGGTGGGCAGAAAATCCCGATGCTTTTACCCAAAACCGTCGGGATGAATGGCAATGGACTGTTATGTTGCGTGTTCCTGAAACCGTGAGCCGCGATACGTTTGAACGTGGCCAGGGCGCGCCTGCGGCCAAGCTCGAGAAAAAGAAGCAGGATGTTACTGCGGTCTCTGAGTTGCGACTGGCCACGTTATCCGAGGGGAGATGCCTGCAAACCTTGCACATCGGACCATACACGGATGAAGCCCCCGTGCTGGCCAACCTGCATGACAGGGTGATGCCTGACTTGGGGGTGACCTTTCACGGCCCCCATCACGAGATCTATCTAAGCGACCCGAGACGCACAGATCCCCAAAAGCTCAAGACACTCTTGAGGCAACCCGTTCAGCCCAGCACAACAGGGTAAAGTGAGGCAACTAGCAGTCCCGCCATCGTCCAGTTAAACATCGCTAGACGGGCGGGGCTGTTCAGCAAACGCCTCATTTGTTGCCCCATGATGGTCCAGCTGCTGACGCAGGGCAGGTTGATTACCCCGAACACAGCCGCCACAAACCCAACGGCAAGCAATGACCGGTCAGGCGCATAGAGCGTGATCGCGGTGAGCGCCATTGTCCAGGCCTTCGGATTGACCCATTGAAACAGCGCTGCTTGTAAAAACGTCATCGGAGTGCCGCTGGACGTGCCCTGGTCGGGTGAACCGGCATTGGCGATTTTCCACGCCAGCCACAGCAAGTACACGATGCTCGCAACCTTGAGAATGGTATGCGCAACCGGAAAGGTGTCGAAGACGCCCATCAGCCCGATCCCAACCATCACGACCATAAGCGTGAAGCCGATTCCAATGCCCAGCATATGGGGAATCGAGCGCCGGAAACCAAAGTTCGCACCCGAAGCCATCAACATAAGATTGTTCGGTCCGGGGGTGATCGAGGACACAAAGGCGAAAACCGCGAGGGCAGAGAGGATATTATAGGTCATACAAGCAACTATGCGGAATTCACGGGCGTTAGTGGTTGTCTTTTTGTGTGATTTTCACTTAATTTTGCAACTTATGAGCAAGATTGACAAAATAAATGAAAAGATATTGCAAGCGCTGACAGCTGACGGGCGCATGAGCAATCTCGATCTGGCAGAGCGGGTGGGCCTTTCGCCGTCTGCGTGCCTGCGTCGGGTGCAAGAGTTGGAACGCACCGGCGTGATCAAAGGGTATCGCGCGGTTCTGGATCGTGCCGCGATGGGGGTCGGGTTTGCGGCCTATGTCACCGTAGGTTTGAAAGAACATACCAAATCGGCCCAGCTGGGGTTCGAACGCGCCATGGCGCTGTCTCCCGAAGTGCGAGAATGTCACAATGTGACCGGTTCATTCGAGTATATTTTGCGGGTCGAGGCCGCAGATCTCAATGCATACAAAGCATTTCACACGGATGTTCTTGGCACGGTGCCGCATGTGAACGCCATCACGTCCTATGTCGTGATGGATTCTCCAAAAGACGAACGCGCCTGAACAGACGCGCCCATTCCTATCCCTTGATCGCTGCCCGAAGGGCCGCTTCGGGGGATGTGAGCACGGGTGTCTTCAAATCGGCCAAAAGGGGGGCTGCCTGGGCCATGCTGGCTTGGGCAAGGATCACACAGGCAAAGTCGCGTTGTTCCAATGCGTCCCGTACGCCACCGGCCATACAGGCGGCAAAGGCTTCGAACTGTCCGGCTTCGAACAAGGGCCAGAATTCACTGAGGTTCAGGGGGGCGACTTCTGCGGGTGTGTTCGCGGCGGCAAGAGCCGCTTCCAGCGCCTGCAACGAGGGTTGCGCGGTGCTGTCCAGCGCATAGACCAAAAGAATAGGACCGCCGATTGCTGCGGCTTCGGCCATCATGGGGGCGTCAATCCGAATGGCGCCCGCCTGTGTCGCGGCTTCTCCGATGGTGGTGCAGGTGCAGATGACCGTGCCCTCTGCTGCTTTGATTGCGGTCGCGATCTCGTCACGCAGACCCGTGCGCAGGCCATGTTTCTGTGCAGACCTGAGCCAGTCTTCCCGAACAAGTTGCATAAGGTCGGCTTGGGGCGCGATGCGTTCTGCCAAAGCTTTGAACGTCGGGACATGCGCGCCGGATGTATGAATCAGTGTGATTGTGGTCATGGCGACACTTAAGTGAACAAACGGACAAAAGACAACGGGCGGCGCCATCGGCACCGCCCGTCTTAACTTGATCTCGGCGGACCTTATCCGTTTTGCGCGATCAACTCGGCCTGTGCCACGATCACTTCGGCCTGCTTGATAGACGCGATGTCAACCAAACGACCTTTGTAAACGGTTGCGCCTTCGCCATTGGCCTTTGCCGTTTCCATCGCGGCAAGGATTTCGCGTGCTTCGGAAACAGCTTCTTCCGACGGTGTGAACACTTCGTTTGCGAGGGCGATCTGCTTGGGGTGGATGGCCCATTTGCCAACCATACCAAGGGTCGCCGAGCGTTTCGCCTGTGCGATATATCCATCATCATCCGAGAAGTCGCCGAACGGGCCGTCGACCGGCAGAACGCCGTGGGTGCGGCAGGCTGCGACGATTGCGGTCTGTGCCCAGTGCCAGGGGTCCGACCAATGCTTTTCGCCTTCGCGCAGCATGTAGTAGTTTTCCTGCGTGCCACCGATGCCTGTGGTTTGCATGCCCATCGACGCGGCAAAGTCAGCAGCACCAAGGCTCATCGCCTGCAAACGTGGCGACGAAGCAGCAATCGCTTCGACATGTGCGATACCCGCAGCGGATTCGATGATGACTTCGAACGAAATCGGCTTTGTCCGGCCTTTGGCGGTTTCGATTGCCGTAACCAGCGCGTCAACGGCATAGACGTCTTCGGCACAGCCCACTTTGGGGATCATGATCTGGTCAAGGCTGTCGCCTGCCTGCTCGAGAAGGTCCACAACGTCACGATACCAGTATGGCGTGTCTAGACCGTTGATGCGGACAGACATATATTTGTTGCCCCAATCAACCGTGTTCAGTGCTTCGATGACATTGGCGCGCGCGACGTCTTTGTCAGAAGGGGCAACCGAATCTTCGAGGTCCAGATTGATCACGTCAGCGGCAGAGGCTGCCATTTTCGGAAACAGTTTGGTGTTCGAACCTGGGCCAAACAGCTGACAGCGGTTTGGGCGGGCGGGGGCGGCGGGCTGAATACGAAAGCTCATGTCGGTCCTCTCGGTAAGGAAATTTCGTCAGAATTGGGTAAAGCGTTATTAAATTGCGTCGCGGCGTGCAAGTGAATTTTGCGGTTGCAGAAATTCCAACGCTGCGTTGCGGCGCCGCCGGCACCAATATGTGTCTTGGTGGGAAGGATCACATGAAAGGAAGAAATTTGGGTCAGTATTTGTGACATAATGCGGTGCTCGCTTGCTTTGCCGCCCTGTGTTTCATGACAATCAGGCGCCGTTCCGGCCCGGGCAATGCGCCTCCTCCAACTCTAAATCCACGCGCGGGATGTCGTGATCGAACCCGTTGCCACTCAAAAAGTGAATCAGCGGATGATTCCTGAGGGGAAGGGAAGAAAAGAGACAGTTGTCGTGACCTAGTGGAAGAAAATTCGATAAAATTTAAAAAGAATGAAAGGAACTTGCACGAAAGGCGGCAATGTTCACGTATTAGGTATGATTTTGCAGAACAAACAAGGGAAGCTCTCGTCCAAGATAGAAAAGGATTCCCGTCATGATCAAAACTCCATACCTGCTGTTCTTGGGTGACGCGCCCGACCAATTGGCTGCCAAAGTTGCTCAAGGCATCAAAGACTGGCGTCCTGAAAACGCTGTAGGCCAGTTCCGCATGGAAGGCTGCAAGGCTGACGTCGGTCTGGCGGACATGACACTTCTCGAAGCCAAAGAAGCCGGTGCAAAGACACTGGTTATTGGTGTTGCGAACCGTGGCGGTGTCATCTCGCAAGAATGGAAAAAAGTTTTGGTGATGGCGCTGGAAGAAGGTTTCGACCTTGCATCCGGACTTCACAACCTGCTGCGCGACGAACCTGATCTGGTTGCGGTCGCCGAGGCAACCGGCCAAGCTCTGCATGATGTGCGTGTTCCCGAAGTGGAATACCCGA
This sequence comes from Shimia thalassica, assembly GCF_001458215.1. Classification (GTDB taxonomy): domain Bacteria; phylum Pseudomonadota; class Alphaproteobacteria; order Rhodobacterales; family Rhodobacteraceae; genus Shimia; species Shimia thalassica. The sequence continues at coordinate 94,877 of NZ_CYTW01000007.1, forward strand.
TCGCAAACGGCAAAAAGCGTGCCGGCAAGCGTTGTCTGGCAGTTGGAACCGACTGTTCGGTTGGCAAGATGTATACCGCTTTGGCAATGGACGCAGAAATGCGCGAGCGTGGTTTGAAATCAACCTTCCGCGCAACAGGCCAGACCGGCATCCTGATTACAGGCGACGGTGTGCCGTTGGACGCGGTGATTGCCGACTTTATGGCGGGCTCTGTCGAATATCTGACACCTGACAACGACTCCGATCACTGGGATCACATCGAAGGTCAGGGCAGCTTGTTCCACGTGTCCTATTCCGGTGTGACAATGGCATTGATCCACGGCGGCCAGCCAGACGCATTGATCCTTGCACACGAGCCGACACGCGAGCACATGCGCGGCCTGCCCGAGTATCAGCAACCGTCACTGGAAGCCCTGCGCGATATGGCGTTGTCCTTGGCCAAAGTCGGGAACCCCGATTGTCAGGTCGTCGGAATTTCCGTCAACACCCAGCACATGGCTGAAGATTCAGCCAAAGCCTATTTGGCCGAGTTGGAAGACAGCATGGGCTTGCCGGCAACCGATCCCTATCGTTTTGGCGCTGGCAAGCTGGTGGATGCGCTCGTCGCTCTGTAAGTTACGCCTGAGTTTCGAGGGGCCAGCGCCGTGTCGGTGGCCCCCGACCGACCACAAAACGAAAAAGGGGCCAGCGGGTGCAGATTTCAGTTACGCGTGACGTGTTTAAATTGGCGCAAGTGTTTACGATTTCCCGAGGATCGCGGACAGAAGCCAAAGTGCTCACCGTGAAAATCACGGACGGCGACTTTGCCGGGTGGGGCGAATGTGTGCCCTATGCCCGTTACGATGAAACGCTTGAAAGTGTAACTGCCGAGATCGAGAGCCTGCCGGCCGAGTTTGACCGGATGGCGCTGTATGATCTGTTGCCAGCCGGAGCTGCGCGCAACGCGGTGGATTGTGCGCTTTGGGATCTAGAGGCCAAGAAAGCAGGCAAACCCGCTTGGGAGCTTGCCGGCCTGTCGGCGCCGGGTCCCGAGGTGACAGCGTATACATTGTCGCTCGGTACGCCGAAAAGCATGCAGGAACAAGCCGCGAAAAACGCCTTTCGTCCTTTGCTGAAAATCAAACTGGGCACGCCCGACGATATGCCGCGCCTCGAAGCGGTTCGTGCCGGTGCGCCGAACTCAACCATCATCGTCGACGCCAACGAAGGCTGGAGCGCAGAGGTTTATGCCGATCTGGCGCCCCATCTTGTGCGGCTTGGCGTGGCGCTGGTTGAACAGCCTTTGCCGGCTGGTGATGATGACGCCCTGCTGGGCATGGACCGCCCCGTGCCGGTCTGTGCGGACGAAAGCTGTCATGACCGCAACAGCCTTGCCAAGCTGAAAGGCAAATACGACGTCGTCAACATCAAGCTTGATAAGACCGGCGGCTTGACAGAAGCCTTGGCTTTGCGGGACGCGGCGTTGGCTGAAGGCTATGATGTCATGGTCGGATGTATGGTTGGCTCGTCGCTCGCGATGGCGCCTGCGACACTGGTTGCACAGGGCGCTGTTGTGACGGATCTTGACGGCCCGTTGCTGTTGGCCGAGGATCGCGAGACGCCCTTGTTGTTTGATGCCGAGGGCGTACATCCGCCCAAGGCTGCGCTGTGGGGATGATCCGGCCGGGGCAATCGGCCCTGGCCACTCGGTTGATAGGGCGGGATGATCTGTTTACGGTCGAGACGACTGTTTTTCAGGGGTGTCGCGTTATGAAAGCTGCCGTTTCCAAGCTGATATCGCTGTGTCTGGCAGTGTTTTTCCTGTCCACGGCAACAGCCTCGGCGCAAGGCACCTGGACGGTGACGCTGACGTCGAAACAAGCCAAAGAACTGAAAGAGCTCAAGTCTTCCAAGGCACACACAGCCATGGCTGTGTCGCCTGATGGTCCTTGGGGCACACGTTGGGGCGTGCGCTCTGCGGATGCGGCAGGGGCCGAGGCATTGGGAAACTGCCGCGCTTTTCTGAAAAAGGGCCTTAGGGATTGTGTTCTGTATTCCGTGAACGGACTCGTTGTGGCGGACCCTGTGGTCAAGACAAGCAAAGTATCGGCCGTGTACAAGCCCGTGGACGGCAAGGCGGCTCCCGGTATTTTCGGTCGGGCGAATGTCAATTTCGTCGGGAATGTGCAAGCGGCCGAGGCGGACATGACCGCCCTTTTGGCCAATCCGGCACACCGCAGCAATCTTCGCCGTGACGCGACGCTAGAGGGCATGCTGCGCGAACGCAGCTTTATGAACACCAAGAAACGCGGTTTTGCCATTTGGTTCGAAAAGGGCCGTGGCGCGCAGTACTCGGCGTCCAATAACGGGACGCTGAAAATGTACTTCGGGGATTGGCTTGGCACCCGTGACGGTCTCGTCTGTATGTTCGACAGCGTCTGGGATTCGGGCAAGGCCGTCGGAACGCGCTGTCTGGTCATTCATCAGATCAACAAGGGCGCGGCGGATTTTTCATGGCCGGGATCGGGCCACGGGACAACAACAGTGCGCAAGGGCCAGATCATCGCAGGGGACGCCCGTCGGGGCGCCGTGCGTTGACAAAATGGCCTTATGCACCGAAACAACAACGAAGCAGATGACTTAGCGGAGAAGACAGAGAACCATGACCAGAACCGTTTATGTAAATGGCGAGTACCTGCCAGAAACCGAAGCGAAAATCTCGATCTTTGACCGGGGGTTCCTGATGGCGGACGCGGTCTATGAAGTGACCAGCGTGCTGGACGGCAAGCTGATCGACTTTGAAGGCCATGCCGTGCGTCTCAAACGGTCTTTGGATGAACTGGACATGGCCGAGCCATGCACCAAAGAGGAATTGCTGGAAATTCACCGCAAGCTGGTTGAAGCCAACGATATCGTCGAAGGCCTGATCTATTTGCAGGTAACACGCGGGTCGGACGGTGATCGTGATTTCGTTTTCCCGTCCGAAGACACCAAACCCACCATCGTTCTTTTCACACAGAACAAGCCGGGTCTGGCCGACAGCCCTGCTTCCAAAAAAGGCGCAAAAATCATCTCGATCGAAGACATCCGCTGGGGTCGTCGTGACATCAAAACGGTTCAGCTTCTCTATCCGTCGATGGGCAAGATGATGGCCAAGAAAGCCGGTGCCGACGATGCGTGGATGATCGAAGACGGTTACGTGACCGAGGGCACATCGAACAACGCCTATTTCGTCAAGAACGGCAAGATCGTGACCCGTCCTTTGTCCAATGACATCCTGCACGGGATCACCCGCAAAGCTGTGCTGCGCATGGCCCAGGAAGCCCAAATGGAAATCGAAGAACGTTTGTTCACGATTGAGGAAGCCAAGGAAGCGGATGAAGCTTTCACAACATCTGCTTCGGCTTTTGTGATGCCGGTAGTCGAAATCGATGGCGTGACATTGGGCGACGGAACACCGGGCCCGATCGCCAAACGTCTGCGCGAAATTTATCTCGACGAAAGCCTCAAAGCAGCGATCTGATCGCGGCACATCTGATTGGGAAAGGCGGGGCTGGGACCCCGCCTTTTTTGTTTATCCGAACCGAAATCCCGAGGCCGTCACACCACCAAAAATATCGGTCTGGTGATAGATGCGGGTGACGGGATCGTCTTCGGCAGCCCCCAGTGCGGCGAAGATCGGAACAAAGTGGTCTTCTTTGGCATGACATGTGCGCGCGTGGGGTGCCTGTTCCCAGTTCTGCAACACCTGCGTGCGCTCTTCTGGGGGCAGATCAAGGGTTGCGTTCAGCCAGACATCAAAAGCCTCGGAAGGGACCCGCGCCGTTTCATTCATCAGGCGCAGGTTATGATAGCTGAGACCCGATCCAATGATCAGAACCCCCTGATCCCTAAGCGGGGCAAGGGCGCGCCCAAGGGCAACGTGGGATTCTGGATCATAGTTTTGATGCATCGAGACCTGAAACAGCGGGACATCTGCATCGGGATACATGATCGCCAAGGGCACAAACGTGCCGTGGTCAAATCCGATGTCCGGATCAAGACGCGTTGGCAGGTCCGCGTTTGAAATCAACGCTGCGGTTTCTTTGGCAAGATCGGGCGCCCCCGGTGCGGGATAGACCACATCATAGGTTTCCCTTGGAAAACCTGAGTAGTCATAAACCATCGGCGGTCTGGCCGCTGACATGACGGCAAAGCTGTCCTGCTCCCAATGTCCCGACACCACGAGGATGGCTTTGGGCTTTGCAGGCAGCTGTCGGGGCATGTCCCGTAACGATTCCTCAAGGGGGGCAAACTGGTCACGCCAGCTTGGCATCCATGGCCAGGGGCCACCACCGTGAGAGATGAAATAGGTGGGCATACGTGTCATCTGATGTCCTTGCAGCGTTATGAATGCGACATCATCAAACTAGCGAATGCGGCGCCTCGATCACACGCCGATGGACGCACATGTTTTGTGCGTCCATAATCGGGAGCTGGCTCGGTTCAGCCTTTGTCCGTGCCGACGTTTTCTTCAAACGCGACTTTGAACGCGGCTTGCTTTTCTGGGCTCGCGTCGGTCTGATAATTGGCTTTCCACTCGTCCATTGTCATACCGTAGTAGATTTCGCGGGCCTCGTTCTTGTCCATCTCGATGCCGCGCTCGTTTGCGGCTTCCTGATACCACCGCGAGAGGCAGTTGCGGCAAAAACCGGCAAGATTCATCATGTCGATGTTTTGCACATCTGTGCGCTTTTCCATCAGGTGCTCGCGCAACGTGCGAAAGGCTGCGGCTTCAAGTTCGATCTGGGTTTGCTTGTCGATGTCCATGTCAGAGACTCCTGCGGAAAAGATGGGGTTGGCTTGTTGTAAGCGCCCTTGCCAGTCGCAACAAGAGAGCGCAGGTCGCAGGTGGGTGCGTCACCCCATCAGGGTGAGCGCAAGCCAAGGCACAAAGGCAAAGACCAGTGCCAGAACCTTGTACGTCGCAAGCCAGTTAAAATAGGCGCGTTTGACGTCGGCCCGTTCCATATCAAACATATTGGCATGAAGGTTTGTCGCCCAGTCGCAGGTGACAAGAAGCATCCCGCCCGCAAGCGCCAGAAAACCGAAATTGAGAACGGTCATCCAGCCAAAAAAGGTGGTGAGTGTTTCAACGGTCATGAGAGGCTCCTTTCGCTGTGGCGTCCACGATATCTTTCAAGAAAGATATGGGGATTGTCAGGCCATTCTGCAAGAAACCCCACATGCGAAACCGCCCGGAAAAGAACCTGTAATGGCGCTTTACAGAGCCCGCTTGCGATAGACCTCGCGCTCCATGTCAACGGGTTCAACGCTTAGGCTGCCAACACCTGTCAGATGTGTGTGAAGCAGTCGCAACAGATCTTCGGCCAGCCCGGCCTTGGCCTCGGTCGAGCGTCCGGACAGCATTTTGACCGTGAGGTGGGCAAAGGTTTCGGGCGTCAGGCCAGACCGCACATTTGTGCAGGCAATCGACCTGACCTTGACCGCGGCAGGTGCCGCAGCAAACACCGGATGGGCAGAGGCCAGATCAAATACCGCATCCATCAATGCGGTGATGTCGTGGCTTTCCGACAATTCGGATGAATGTTCGAGGATAAGGTGGGGCATAATTTAAAGTCCTGTCCGTTCAAGAACATCGTTGAGCATTGGGGCAAGGCGTTCGGCCCATGCGTTTTGCTTGGGGTCGGTGTCGATCTCGTCGTGGCGCAGCTCGATCAGCGTATTGAGGTGCGGCGTGTCCTTGCTAAAGCAGTGACTGTCAATTGAATCGCCCAACAGGTGACCGGCATAGGGTTCATTGTCCCCAACGGTCAGGTCGCTTTCTTCCTGCAACCGCTCGATAAAGGGAAGGCTGAAGCGGTCTTCCTGTGGCGCATGCAGGATGCCGATTTCCCACGGACGAGAGGCGCGGCCGTTCAACTTTGGTGAAAAACTGTGCATGGCGATGATAATGGGGTCTTCGCGTTCTGCGACCAGTTCACCATATGCTTTGTGATAGGGGCGGTAATAGGCCTCTTTGCGGCGCTCGATCTCGGCCTCGTCGATATAGCGGTTGGCCGGAATGATTGTGCCGTCATAAAGGTGCATCACGAGGGTTGGATCATCCTCGCCGCGATTGGGGTCAATCACCAAACGCGAAAAATTCGATGCAATAACCGGAGCATCCAGAAGCTCTCCTAACCGTAGAGAGGTTCCAAGCGCACCGATGTCATAGGCGATGTGGCGCTCCATGTCGGACGGGGCGAGACCCAGATCGCCATTGTTTATTTCAACCGGAACGTGGTTGGATGCGTGGTCAACGGTGATGAGCCAGCGTGATTTGCGCTCGCGGCCATAGATTTGAAACGGGTGGTATGTCATGTGCCTGTCATTTCCTTCCGCAAAAGACTTAGGGTAGTTGTTGTTGGAATGGAATTGGGCGATAAGGCTCAAAGCAGAAGTTAGCGGTAACAATTGCCGCAAATATGAAAAGACTGGCAGATGAGACGACTGAGAAACGTAAAGATCGTGGCGACGCTGGGTCCAGCTTCGGAAACCTATGAGATGATCAAGGCCCTGTTCGAGGCCGGAGCAGATGTGTTCCGACTCAATATGAGCCACGGCACGCACGACGAAATTCGTGAAAAGCACCGGATCATTCGCCAGATCGAAAAGGAACTGGACAGTCCGATTTCAATTCTGGCGGATTTGCAGGGCCCGAAATTGCGCGTTGGCGTATTCGCAAACGAAGCCGAAGACTTGGCCGATGGCGACAGTTTCCGGTTGGACCTTGATCCGGCAGAAGGCTCATCCGCGCGGGTCTGCCTTCCGCATCCCGAAATTTTTGCAGCACTCAAGCCCGGTTCGACACTGCTGGTGAATGACGGCAAGATTCGGTTGCAAGTGGACGCCTGCGGAGAAGATTTTGCCGACTGTACCGTTATTGCAGGCGGTCAAATTTCGAATCGCAAAGGTGTGAACGTGCCGGATGTGCTGTTGCCTTTGGCGGCCTTGTCCGAAAAAGACCGCGATGATCTCGAATTTGCCTGCGGTCTGGGTGTGGATTGGCTTGCCCTGTCGTTCGTCCAGCGTCCCGAGGATGTCGAAGAAGCACGCAAGCTGACACAGGGGCGGGCTGCGATCCTGTCCAAAATCGAAAAACCGTCTGCGGTCGAAGCATTTGAAAGCATTCTCGCCGTCTCCGACGGAATCATGGTCGCACGCGGTGATCTCGGGGTCGAACTGCCGGTAAGCCATGTGCCGCCGATCCAGAAAAGGCTGGTGCGCAAATGCCGGTATGCGGCCAAGCCGGTCATCGTCGCCACGCAAATGCTGGAAAGCATGATCGACAGCCCGATGCCCACCCGCGCCGAGGTGTCCGATGTCTCGAACGCGATCTACGAAGGGGCGGATGCGATTATGCTGTCTGCCGAATCTGCTGCGGGCCATTACCCGATCGAGGCGATTTCGACGATGAACGCGGTGGCGGAAGAGGTCGAAAGTGATCCGACCTATCGCGAAATCATCGAAGCCTCGCGGACTGCGCCACGCTCAAGCGTTGCCGATGCGATTGTTGCCGCGGCGCGCGAAGTTGCGGAAACGACCGAGGTCAAAGCGATTTGCTGCTTTACCGAATCGGGTACGACAGCCCTGAAAATTGCGCGGGAACGGCCGCGTGTGCCCATCATCGCGATGACATCCCTGCGCGGCACGGCACGCCGCCTGTCTTTGTCATGGGGAACGAACTGCGTCATGACAAGCGAACTGGACCGCTTCAAAGGGGCCGTGGTCGCGGCTGCACGGGCTGCAACGGCACATGGATACGCAGGACCCGAAGACCAGATCGTCGTTACAGCGGGCTTGCCGTTCAATGTTCCGGGCACAACGAACATACTTCGTGTCGCACCGTGTGATGAGCGTTTGATTTATAACATGGAAACAGAGTAGTTTCCCCGTCAGCAGGGAGACGTGCGGTCATGAACACCGACTATTTGTTGACGATTGGAATGTTAATTGGTTTGTTTTCCATCCCGGCCATGTTGTCGGCCTATGCTGATTTGCGGCCGCCAAGGTTTTCAATGGCGGCCTTCATTCTGGCGATGGCACTGATGGCTTATGCCTATGCGAGCCATCCGGGCGGATACGATGCTGCGGATATTCCCAATGTCGTGGTGTCGGTGATCGCAGATATCATCAAATAACCCCTTGCTCTGCTGAGGATTGCGCCGTATATGGCCCCTCTGTGCGCGCGACCGGCCCGAGAGGCATGCCGAGTCGCGTTTCGAACCGATCATCTAAGGAGACGGAAATGCCCAAGATGAAGACAAAGTCGAGTGCTAAAAAGCGCTTTAAAGTGACTGCCACTGGTAAAGTGCTGGCTGGTCAGGCCGGTAAACGCCACGGCATGATCAAACGTACTCGCAAATTCATTCGCAACGCTCGCGGAACCACCACGCTGTCGGCCCCCGACGCAAAGATCGTCAAGGGCTTCATGCCCTACGACCGCTAAGAGGAGTTTGAGAGATGTCCCGAGTAAAAAGTGGTGTAGTCACCCACGCCCGTCACAAAAAAGTCGTTAAGGCCGCTAAAGGCTACTACGGTCGTCGCAAGAATACCTTCAAGGTAGCGTCGCAGGCCGTCGACAAGGCGAACCAGTACGCAACACGTGACCGGAAGCAGCGCAAGCGTAACTTCCGTGCCCTGTGGATCCAGCGTATCAACGCTGCTGTGCGTTCGCACGACGAGGCTCTGACATATTCGCGCTTCATCAACGGCCTGAACCTGGCTGGTATCGAAGTGGACCGTAAAGTGTTGGCCGATCTGGCCGTACACGAGCCAGAAGCTTTTGCTGCGATCGTTGATCAAGCAAAAGGCGCGCTGGCCGCCTAAGCTATTCCCTTTACTGGGAAATGAAGCGCCGCTGATCGCAAGATCGGCGGCGTTTTTGCGTATATACCCCGCCTGACCCGGGCATTGTGTCCGCGTTTGTGGCGCGCAAAAGACCAGCGGGTACAAAAAGCCAAATTTTCTCCATTTTTTTGATGAACTCATGCCGTACCTGAATGGGATGTGAGTAGTTGGTGTGTGATGCATCCCCTGTCGTAACGAGTAGTTGGAGCCTTCAATGGCGCGAATAAGTGAGCTTCATTATTCTAATGCCTATGCGAATAGCTCTGGGGTAAATGAATTCCTCGAGGTGGCTTTGTCGTCCTCGGACGACCCGGCCGATTTCACTGTTTCTTTTTATCAGAGCAATGGAACGGTCGGGCTCGAGCTTTCGCTGACGCATCCCGACATTCAGGTAAGCGTTGATCCCGATAACGGCGAAACGGTCTACGTCATTTCGGCAGATGATTTCGACATCCTGCTGACTGATCCGGATGGCGGTGGATCAACCAACTACGAAGCCTACGCGCTGACCAACACCACAACGAATGACGTGATCGATTTTTACGACATCGGTGGCGGGACGCAGAACATCGTGGCGGTTGACGGTGCAGCAGCAGGCGCAATTTCGGACAACCTCGCGGTTTTGGTGGGGCCGAATTCAACCACCACAACCCTTCAGTTCAATCAGCCGGACCCGTTCGAGCTCACCTATGGCACGGTAGGTCCCGGTGACACGGGGCTGGCGTGTTTTGTCAAAGGCGCGATGGTGAACACCCCCAGTGGCCCGCGCAGGATCGAATTGCTGCAAGAAGGGGATCAGGTCATCACACGCGATCACGGCCCGCAGCCCATTCGCTGGATTGGCCATCGCACAGTCAAGGGGCAGGGCGTGTTTGCGCCGGTCCGCGTGGAAAAAGGCGTGATGGGCGCAACCCAAGACCACTATGTTTCACAGCAACACCGAATGCTGATCACAGGCTGGCAAGCCGAACTTCTGTTTGGCGAAGACGAGGTGCTTGTGCCCGCAAAGGCACTGGTGGCTTCCGGGGCTGTTACGGTCGCGCCACGCTCCAGCGTTACCTATTTCCATCTTCTCTTTGACCAGCATCAGGTCATCACCGCCGATGGTGTAGAGAGTGAAAGCTTCTATCCCGGCGACCAAGGCATGAAAGGCTTTGCCAAAGAAACCTGTGACGAGGTTTTGGCCCTTTTCCCCGAACTGGCCTGCGGGCGTCCCGACTTTGGCGACATGGCCAGGCCCGCCATGACAGTGCAGGAAGGCACCGCGCTCGCGGCTTTGGTCTGAGGCACCTTGCAATCGCGGCCCTTGACCGTTAGCAGACTGGCAACGAACTGAACGCCGGGAATGGGTCCGCTATGGAAGATCTGCGCAACAAGTATCTTGAACTCGTATCAGGGGCCGCTGACGAGGCCGCACTGGAAGAATTGCGCGTGCAAGCGGTCGGTAAAAAGGGCGAAATCAGCCTCAAAATGCGCGAACTGGGCAAAATGACCCCTGAAGAGCGTCAGGTGATGGGCCCCAAGCTGAACGCGTTGAAAGACGAGATCAACTCGGCGCTGGCTGCGAAAAAGGCCGCTTTGGCGGATGCTGCTCTTGATGCGCGGTTGAAAACAGAATGGCTCGACGTGACCTTGCCGTCCCGCACGCGTCGTCAGGGCTCGATCCATCCAATCAGCCAGGTGACCGAAGAAGTCACCGCCATTTTTGCCGATATGGGGTTTGCCGTGGCCGAAGGCCCGCAGATCGAAACGGACTGGTACAACTTTGACGCCCTGAACATTCCGGGCCACCACCCGGCTCGCGCCGAGATGGACACGTTTTATACCCATCGCGCAGAGGGCGACAATCGCCCGCCCCACGTTCTGCGGACGCACACGTCGCCGGTACAAATCCGCACGATGGAGAAAACCGGCGCCCCGATTCGCATCATTTGCCCCGGTCGCGTCTATCGCGCCGACTATGACCAGACACACACACCGATGTTCCATCAGGTCGAAGGTCTGGCCCTTGGCAAAGACATTTCCATGGCCAACCTGAAATGGGTTCTTGAAGAATTCTTCTCGGCCTTCTTTGGCACGCATGTGGAAACCCGTTTCCGCGCGTCGCACTTCCCGTTCACGGAACCATCGGCCGAAGTCGATATCCAGTGCAGCTGGGAAGATGGACAGGTCAAGGTTGGTGAAGGCAATGACTGGCTCGAGGTTCTCGGGTCCGGCATGGTGCACCCCAAAGTGCTCGAGGCCGGTGGCATCGATCCCAACGAATATCAGGGTTTCGCCTTTGGCATCGGCATCGACCGTCTGGCGATGCTGAAATACGGCATCCCCGACCTGCGCGCCTTCTTTGACAGCGACCTGCGCTGGCTGCGCCACTACGGCTTTGCCTCGCTGGACCAGCCGACCCTGCATGGCGGCTTGGCTAGGTAGCGGAAAGGCTTTTGTCTGTGAATAACTCTTTCGCTTCTGGTTTGCTGGCTGGGCTAATAGCAACAGTGCTTGGAGGACTTTTACTATGGTTCTTTATCCAGTTTTTGGAGAAAGAACCGGAGATCTATTGGTTTGAGTTGGCATCATATGAGTTGCCCGAAAAGTATCGAGATGCGTTTGAAGTCGATATTGAGTCCGAGAACTACGAAAAGGAAACTAAAGATAGGTTTAATTCAGCTTACCAGAGTCTGTATCTAGTTGGGAATAAGGGTAGTCTACCTGCAAAAGACGTTACGCTACTCTTCCCTAAACAACCACTTAATGTGTTGGCGCAGACTGATGTTCCCAAAGAGTTTCATGAAGAAGAAACCGGAAATTTGTCTCGGTTAGTTTTGTCTTCAGTTGAAGCTGGGGAGCAAGTGGTAGTTATCGTAGTTGGAGCAGGTTCGAGAGAAGCAATTGTTTCGTTCAATGGCTCAAAAATCGACCAAACCTTTAAGTCACACTTAGAGAAGACAGACGGCAAAAAGCATGTTTCTCTGTCGGCAATTTGGGTTGCACTCGGAATTGTTGTTTTTGTTGCTGTATTTATTTGGCTGACCTTGATTACTGATAGGGAAGAAAAGAAAAAGCGCCGAAAAGAAGTAAGGGACGAACTAGAAGCGCAAGGGCTTTTACCTTCCGACGAAAATGTAAAGGCAGACGAAGCGACGAATTAAGCTAATCCATGTCGCGAAATGTTGGTTTTCTGATCTGAGAGCGCCTAACCTTTTCCCTGAAAAGGAGCCGCGCTTATGACCACTCTTCTCATTCTCGAAGGCAATGCGACCGCGCTTGTAGAGGCGGGCAAATCCGATGCTTTGCCATTTGCCAAATGCTTTATGTCGGTCGATCCGTCGTTGTCGTTGCGGGTCGCCAACCCTTATGCCCGCGATATCACGCTGGATGACCTGAAGGGTGTGGACGGCGTCGTGTTCACCGGCTCTGGCGTGGCGTGGTCCACAGCAGAACCCGAGGCGGAACCCTTGCGTGCGGCCATGCGTATCGTGTTTGAGACGGGGCTGCCGGTTTGGGGGTCTTGCAACGGGATGCAATTGGCGGCCGTCGTCCTTGGCGGCAGGGTGGGGGCTTCGCTCAAAGGGTCTGAAGTTGGCGTGGCCCACGATATTCAGCTGACTGATGCCGGCGCTGCGCATCCAATGATGGCCGGAAAAGCATCTGGCTTTGTTTCTCCCTGCGTGCATCGTGACGAGGTGCAAGACCTGCCGGAAGGGGCGGTTCTGTTGGCGGGAAATGACCACTCTCCGGTGCAGGCTTTTGCCTATGCCAAGGACGGTGTTGATTTTTGGGGGGTACAGTATCACCCCGAATGCGACAGCCGCGATATGGCCGATTGGTTGCGCGGGCGTGGTGCAGAAACAGATGCGCTGGTTGCCGACCTCGAGATTGCCGAGACAGATTCGGACGCCGCTGCACGTTTGGGAACATCGCCCAAAGGGCTGACAACACCGGAACGTGCCCGTGAACTGATCAACTGGGTCCAACACGTCAAAACGCGGGCAGACTGCGCTTGACACTTGGTCCGGTCCCCCCGACCGTGACGAAAAGAGCCAAGGGAGCATGACATGGGTGAACAAGGATTTTCGTTGAATGCGCGTCGCGAAGGTGGCGGCACCCCGATTCTGAACAACTGGGGCGCCAACAGTGACTATGGCACGCTGCGGTCTGTTCTGTTGGGACCGATCGAGAATTACAAATGGCTGAAGACGTCGAGCTTGTCGAAAAAATCCCTGCGTCGCGGGGTACAGTTTGACCCCAAGGTGGCCCAGGCCCAGCACGCCGAGATGGTCGACGCCTACCGGTCCGCGGATGTCGAGGTCAATTTCCACAAACCCGATCCGCATCTGCCCTATCAGGTCTATGCCCGCGACAGTTCGGTGATGACCCCGATGGGCGCGATCATCACCCACATGGCACAGCCGTGGCGCCGTGGAGAAAACTTCCGCGCGATCGAAACCTATCATGATCTCGGTATCCCGATTTACGATTATGTGACTGCTGGCACCTTTGAAGGCGGCGATTTCAATGTGATCGAACCCGGCGCGGTGCTAATAGGCTGGGAAGGTCCCGAGGGGCGTTCGTCTGAGGAAGGTGCCAAACAGATCGGTGCCTGGATGGAGGCCGAGGGCTGGGAAGTGATGTTGATGGACATCGACCCTTATTATGTCCACATCGACCTGATGGTGGTGATGCTGGCCCCGAAACTGGCCGCAGTGTGTATCGAATGCACCGATCCCAAAGTCGTGGATTGGCTCAAATCCAAGAACATCGAAATCATCGAAGTGCCGTTTCAGGAAACCATGGCGCTGGGCTGTAACGTTGTTGCCCTTGGCGAAGATCGCGTGTTGCTGCCCGCCGCCTCAAAGACCCTGAAAGAAAAGCTCAAGGCGCTGGGTTTCACGATCTATGATCCCGAACTGGACATGATCACCCAAGGCGGCGGAGGCGTGCACTGTATGTGTCAAAGCCTGATCCGCGACCCGGGTTAATCTTAGCTGGCCAGATCCAGAGTCGCATCGCTTGCGATCATTTTATGAGCCAGCTCGGTCATTCTGCGGATGCGGTTTTCCTTGTCCGGAAGAATGATCGAGCACAGCTTTTTCTTGACCGCACCGGTCATGAGCTTGCCCATGATTTTGGGCGAGGTCGGCATGCTAAAGCGGATTTTGACCATTGTTCCGTCGCCGACCTGCACCAACTCGTCCGTTTCATGCATGGTGATGCCCATCGGCAGGTTATAAAGCCCCGTCGCGTACTCTCCGGGGTTCCAGTCGACGATTTCAAACGGGAAAATATCGTCCCCGTGATGGCAATGATACAGCGATCCCGGCTCAAGCTTGCCGTTGTTGGTGTTGAACATTTCAACATGGTCCGCCCCAAGCCAGCTGGCGCGTAAGTCGGGACGAGTGCAGATGGTAAATGCCACATCCGGGGACACGGGCAGGGGGATGATCCACTCGTCAATCAACAGTTTCTGCGAGGCTTCAACAAATGTGCGTTGAGAGCTCCGACGGCGGTTCCATGCGGCCCGCATGTCGCGCACCACGTATTCGACTGCACCAATATGCTCGATATCTTCGGTATAGAATTCCGAGTCGTCAAAGTAATCGACCATGTCCATCGCCTTGAGCGCGTCGCAGGTGATGAGTGTATATGCCGTCAGACCGGTGTCGGCCTTTACGCTGTTTTTCAAAAGACGGAATGCGGTGATCACGTCCTGTCCGGCAAGCTCTTCGCGACCACCGGTTTCCTGCATCACGCATTGGCCGTGGTGCACAACAATCTTTAACTCAAGCGCCTTGATGTTCGAGCAGGCATCACAGGTACACCCTGTGTTCACCACCATTTTTTCCTTGCTGCGTGCGAACACGCAATAAAGCTGTTCGGCAAAATCGAGAATGAACTGTTTGCTCATGACTTCGCTTTCAAAGGCATAGGCAAACACCGCATCGCCCTGTAATCCCGAAATCGCAAGCGGCGAGCGGATGGCGGGCACAAGATCACCAAACAGCCCCTCAAGTATGCCCTTGGCGTGCTCAATCGCGGTTTTTGACATAAACTCTGTGTAACCGGAAATATCTGCAATAACGAAAAACGCAGTCTTGATATCTGAACCAGACATGTCTTGTCCTCCCTCTCCCCCGTAATGGAACGAGTAGACACCAGTTTTTGTGATTTACCGAACCTTTTGTTTACCTCAGGGAAGCTTGGACTTTGCGGCGCTGCCAGAAATATCAGTGACCGAATGGCATTTCCGCCGTTTCGCTGTCGGGAATAACGCGTATTCAACGTGGCAACAGACCTGCGGAATCGATGATGCGGTCTTTCCCCCTCGTGTCATATCCGTTAAAGCCCTGATGACCCGAATTTTGACCGATGGAATCTACCGATGAAATTCACGCTGTCCTGGCTGAAAGATCACCTCGAAACAGAGGCGACCCTTGATGAGATCCTTTACGCACTGACGGACCTTGGTCTCGAAGTCGAAGAAGTGAGCAATCCGGCCGAGCGTCTCAAAGACTTTACCATTGGCAAAGTGTTGCACGCGGAAAAGCACCCCGATGCCGATAAACTGCGCGTTTGCAAGGTGGCAACGGACGAAGGCGAGATGCAGATCATCTGTGGCGCGCCCAATGCCCGCGAAGGCATCACCGTTGTTGTCGCAAAACCGGGCGTCTATGTGCCCGGGATCGACACGACCATTGGCGTTGGCAAAATTCGTGGCATCGAAAGCTATGGCATGATGGCGTCGGAACGTGAGATGGAACTGTCGGACGAACATGACGGTATCATCGAATTGCCTTCTGGCGAGGTTGGCGACCGTTTTGTCGATTGGCTGGCCGAAAACGATCCTGCCAAGGTTGATGCTGTCATTGATATCGCCATCACACCGAACCGCCCTGATGCGCTGGGCGTGCGTGGGGTTGCGTTGGATCTGGCCGCGCGCGGCCTGGGCACGATGAAGCCTGCCAAAACCGCCTCGGTTGAAGGGACTTTCCCAAGCCCGATTTCGGTGACCATTGACGAAGACACCCTTGAAAAAGGCTGTCACGTCTTTGCCGGACGTCTGATCAAGGGCGTCAAGAATGGCCCGAGCCCCGAGTGGCTGCAAGACCGTTTGCGCGCCATTGGCCTGCGCCCGATTTCGGCGCTGGTGGACATCACCAACTTCTTCACTTTCGACCGCAACCGCCCGCTGCACGTCTTTGATGCCGATAAGGTCAAAGGCAACCTGCGTGTACACCGCGCCAAAGGTGGCGAAACCCTCGTTGGTCTGGACGAAAAGGAATACACCTTCTCGGACGGACAGGTTGTGATTTCGGACGATGAAAACATCGAATCCATTGCGGGCATCATGGGCGGCTTGGCCACCGGTTGTACCGAAGAGACCACCAATGTCTTCCTCGAGGCCGCTGTCTGGGATCATATCCAGATCGCGTTCACGGGCCGTGCGCTGAAAATCAACTCTGATGCGCGCTATCGCAACGAGCGCGGCATTGATCCCAGTTTCAACATGGAAGCCGTTGATCTGGCGACCCAGATGATCATCGACCTGTGCGGTGGCGAGCCATCCGAGGTGGTTGTCGCAGGCACAGTCCCCGACGTCAGCCGCGCCTACAAACTCGACACCGACCGTGTGCAGTCGCTGGTTGGTATGGAGATTCCTGCCGAGCAACAGATCAAGACACTGACCGATCTTGGCTTTGTCATGGACGGCGATATGGCACAGGTGCCAAGCTGGCGTCCGGACGTTCAGGGCGAGGCTGATCTGGTCGAAGAAGTGGCCCGCGTTGCGTCCCTGACAAAACTGCAAGGCCGACCCATGGAACGTGTTCAGGCCGGTTTGCCCGAGATGATCCTGTCGCCAATGCAAAAGCGCGAACAGATCGCCCGCCGCACCACCGCGTCGCTGGGCTATAACGAATGCGTCACCTATAGCTTCATCGACAAGGCCGCGGCCGTATTGTTCGACGGTGGGTCCGACGCAACCATGCTGGAAAACCCGATTTCCTCAGAGATGAGCCATATGCGCCCAGACCTGTTGCCAGGTCTGTTGCAGGCTGCTGCCCGCAATCAGGCACGCGGGTTCATGGATATGGCCCTGTTCGAATGCGGCGCTGCCTTTCAGGGCGGCGAGCCGGGCGAACAGCGTTTGCAGGTAAGCGGATTGCTGGTTGGCAAAACCGTAGAGAAAGACGTGCATGGCGAAAGCCGCGGCGTTGATCTTTATGACGCGAAAGCGGATGCCGAGGCCGTACTGGCCGCGATTGGTGCACCTGCCAAGGTCCAGATCCTGCGCGGCGCTGAAGGATGGTGGCATCCGGGACGTCACGGCAAAATCTGTCTGGGCCCCAAAAAGGTTCTGGGCGTCTTTGGCGAGTTGCACCCCAAGGTTCTTGACCAGCTTGGCGTCAAGGGACCTGCGGTTGCCTTTACCCTCTATCCAGAAGACATCCCGATGCCACGCAAGAAGAATGCGACCCGTGCCGCATTGAAACTGCGTGACCTGCAAGCGGTCGAGCGTGACTTTGCCTTTGTTATCGACAAAAACGTCGAGGCGCTGACCCTGGTCAATGCCGCCTCCGGGGCTGACAAAACGCTTGTCGAAGCCGTGCGCGTCTTTGACGAATTCATCGGCGGGTCCTTGGGTGAAGACAAAAAATCGATTGCCTTTACCGTGCGTCTGCAACCTACGGACAAGACTTTGAAGGAAGCAGACATCGAAGCGGTCGCGGCCAAGATCGTCGAAAAAGTCACCAAGGCAACCGGCGGCACGCTGCGTGGCTAAAACACTGGATTGGGTCTTGCGTCGGGGGGCGGCGCAAGACGTTTCCGCGATGGCCGCAGTGATCAATGCGGCCTACCGCCCTTTTGTGGAAGCCGGTCTTGATCTGCCCGATGTAAGCGCGGGCCTTTCGGAAGATATCGCTGCTGCGCATGTCTGGATCGCGGAAGACACGTCCGGCCTGCTGGGAGTGCTTGTTGTGTCCACCCGCCCGCCAACCGCACATTTGATGAACGTGGCTGTTGCGCAGAGTGCCCGTGGTCGCGGGATCGGCGGGGCGCTGATCCGCCATGCGATTGACCTTGCACGTGCCTCCGCCTGTCAGAACATCGTTTTGGCAACACATACGGGCATGCCAGAAAACGTTGCGCTTTATGAGAAATTTGGCTGGCAGATAACGGGGCAGGACGGCCTGCGCATCCGGATGTCGCGCCCCTGCGTTTGATCCGCAAAACTATCTGTCTGGGCCGCGATTGTGCATCCGCTGTCACGTGCCTATGTCAAACGTCACGTGCACAGTTTAATTTGTTCAAGTTCAGGAGAAACCGATGGAGCCCGACGCAAAATTTTGGGACGGCATCGCAGAAAAATATGCCAAGTCTCCAATCCGCGACATGGAGGGGTATCAGGCATCTCTTGATCGCACCCGCGGGTATCTAAAGCCAACCGACCATGTGCTTGAATTGGGATGCGGCACAGGATCAACCGCCTTGTTGCTGGCCCAGAATGTCCAGCAGATTACCGCGACGGATTTCTCGACAGCGATGATCGGAATTGCCAACCGCAAGGCCGCGGAAGAAGGGATCGAAAACGTCTCGTTTCTGGGCATTGATCCCTTTGATCCTCAACTGACCACTGAAACCTATGATGTGGTGATGGGCCTGAATTTCTATCACCTTCTGGATGACATGGGGGCCGGGTTTCGACGCAGCCACGATTTGCTCAAGCCGGGTGGCCTTCTGATCGCAAAAACGCCCAGCCTTGGCAGCACCGCGTTTTTCAAACGGGTGGCCTTGCGGGCCGCCGTGCGCGTCATGCAGGCTTTCAAAAAGGCACCATTTGTCGATTTCGTGCGGATCGAAGAGGTCGAGAAGGCCGTTGTCGACGCGGGTTTCGAAATTCTCGAGACGGACAATGTTGGTGGCACCGTGCCACGATCCTATTTGGTGGCGCGCAAAATCTAAAACCATTTGATCCAAATGCCGGGACTGGGCGGGGCGGCTTGGAACGCCTGGCCCGACCCGCTACAACAAGACGACAGGGACAAGGAACGACATCATGACACTCAAGGTTTATCTTTCCGGCGAAATTCACACCGACTGGCGGGATCAGATCATCTCAGGCGCCAAAGATCTGGATGTCCAGTTTGACAGCGCGGTCACAGATCACGCGTCCAGCGATGATTGCGGCGTGCGGATCATGGGCGATGAACCAGACAAGTTCTGGCATGACAACAAAGGTGCCAAGCTGAACGCGATCCGGACCCGCAAGGGCTTGGCAGATGCGGATGTGGTCGTGGTGCGTTTCGGCGAAAAGTATAAACAATGGAATGCTGCGTTTGATGCGGGATACGCCGCCGCGCTCGGCAAATCCTTGATCATTATGCATGGCGCCGATCATCAGCACGCTTTGAAAGAAGTCGATGCTGCCGCTTTGGCCGTGACGGAAACACCCCAACAAGTTGTTGAAATCTTGCAATATGTGTTGACCGGCGCGCTGCCGAAATAGAAACGCGCCGGACCGTCGGTCCTAGTCTCTGGGGGGAATGGATGCCCCTTTTTGAACAGCGGGTCGTGCCGAAAAACGCGCGATATAGGCTTGGACATTTGGCAAACTGTCCAGGCCAAGCAATTCTTCCGCTTCATAAAACGCGAGCGCCTTGAGCCACGGGGCGATTGCAATATCGGCAATGGAATACTCGCCTGCGATCCAGTCCTGTCCTTCCAGCTGCTTTTCGATCACCGCAAGAAGCCGCTTGGATTCCGCGATATAGCGTTCTCGGGGACGCGGATCTTCGATCTCGGAACCCGCGAATTTGGTGAAAAATCCCATCTGTCCAAACATCGGCCCCACGCCGCCCATCTGGAACATGAGCCATTGGGTGATCACTGCCTTTTCAGAAGCCGAAGAGCCAACAAGCTTGCCGGTCTTTTCCCCCAGATAAAGCAGGATCGCGCCACTTTCGAACAGCGCCACAGGTGATCCATCCGGGCCGTTCGGGTCGAAAATGGCGGGGATTTTGTTGTTAGGATTCAGGGACAGGAACTCCGGACTTTTCACATCCGCGTCTGACAAACCCACCTTGTGTGCCTCATAGGGCAACCCGATTTCTTCCAGCATGATCGACACTTTGATCCCGTTTGGTGTGGGGAAAGAATAGAGCTGCAGAACCTCTGGGTTCGCTGCGGGCCAACGGCCATTGATGGGGTGCTCTGTTACAGACTTCATCGCTGATCTCCTATCGCGTCTGAGGGGATAGTTAAGACTTTTTTCCCATCACGCTAGGCGCAAGCTCGTGCAAAAGAGAACAGCAATACCTGCGCCAACGCGCATATCTCGACGCAGGTGGAAAAAACGACAGGGAAGGAAACACGCGCATGCTACAAGAATTCAAAGACTTCATCGCCAAGGGCAACGTCATGGATATGGCGGTTGGCATTATCATTGGTGCCGCCTTTACGGCCATCGTGAAATCGATGGTGGGGGATCTCATCAATCCGTTCGTCGGGCTGTTCATGGGCGGGGTGGACTTTACCAACCTCTATGTTGTGCTGGCAGGCGAAGTCGCCGAGGGCGCTAGCCTCGAGGCCGCACGCGAGGCCGGCGCGGCCGTTTTTGCCTATGGCGCCTTCATCATGGCCGTGATCAACTTTTTGATCATCGCTTTTGTGGTGTTCATGTTGGTGCGCTACGTCAAAAAAGTGAAAGAAGCCGCCGCCAAAGAAGAGGCCGAGGCACCCGTGGTCGAAGAACCTGCCGGACCAAGCGAACTGGATGTTTTGCTCGAAATCCGCGACTCGCTAAAGAAATAAAAACTGACCATTGCGTAGCGACAGCCCTTGCACAGAAACAAGGGCTGTTTTCTTATGCTGGGTATACTCTGGAGGGTGTTTTAAATGGAAACTGCTATGGAAAGCGTTGGATGGGTTGGTCCACTCGTCATCGCAGCGGTCAAGGCACTGGTTGTTTTGGCAATTGGGTGGACGGTTGCTGGCATGGTCAGCGCCTTTGTTCGCAAAAAAGTAAACTCACGGCCTGAAATTGATCAAACATTAGGCAACTTCGCCGCGTCAATTGTGCGCTGGGTGATCCTGCTTCTGGTGCTGGTCGCGGTCCTATCGATTTTCGGTATCGAAGCCACCTCGCTGGTCGCAATGATGGGCGCAGCGACCTTGGCCATCGGTCTGGCCCTGCAAGGCACGCTCAGCGATCTGGCGGCCGGATTTATGCTTGTCCTGTTCCGCCCCTATAAGCTGGGCCAATACGTGGATATCGGTGGCACAGCGGGCACTGTGGTGGATATCAACCTTTTCGTGACCGAAATGGTGACCCCTGACAACGTGCAGATCATTGTGCCAAACGGTCAGGCCTGGGGCTCGATCATCACCAACTATTCACACCACGACACCCGTCGCGTGGATATGGTGTTCGGCATTGATTACGGCGACGATGCGAATGCGGCGATGGCGATCATTCTGGCCGAAGCACAAGCTGACGCGCGCGTCAAAAGCGATCCGGAACCATGGGTCAAAGTCACCAATTTGGGCGACAGCTCGGTCGACCTGACCACCCGCATCTGGTGCGACGCGGCGGACTACTGGAACCTGAAGTTCGAGATGACCCAAAAGGTCAAAGAGGCCTTCGACGCCAAAGGCATCTCGATCCCCTATCCGCACACCGTGGAAATCAAGAAAGAGGGCTGAGTGTTCTCGTAACGCGGGTCAAATAAAGAAGAGCGGCGCTTTCGGGTGCCGCTTTTGTTTTCTATCAGTTGTGATGGGTCACTTTAGTGGGGGAGGACCAGCGCAACGACAAAATGCTCATTTGTCCACGTGTCATGTACTCCGTAAACTACGTCCCCGTCACTTTGGTTCCGGATATCTACGCTGTAACGCTCTGAATAAGTACCATTCAATCGGTCTTCAAAATCTTGTGCACTTACAGGACCAGCCGAACCGTCTGACTGTCGATTGTAAGCCGCTTCAGCCAAGCTTACAGACCGGTGAAGAGATTGAAAGCTAATGTCCATTTTGTCTAATTCCTCTCCCTATGGCGAAATCGTAGAAAATCAGATGCTCCCGATCCCACTCAGCGTCTTCTTCATTCTCGAGTTCGACCTTCCAGCGCTGCCAGAAGAACCTCACACGGACTTTCTTCGTCACAGAAAATTTGATGAGTTCTCCATCCGTGCCTCTTTCCAGAAATAGAACAAACTGAGTGTTTTTGCCGCTCTTTGAGCCTTCGAATTGCTCAAGCACAATTTCTTCAGATGAGTGAACTCTGGATGAACGTCGGAGTTTGGCATAAGCGTACTCAGAGACATCACGCCCCTCATAAGACGAAATATCGCAAGGATCGCCTTTTTTCTGATTTGTATATATTCTGAACAATCTCGAGACCGATCCCGATGATTGGTCTGTGAAAGATTGGGAAATGTAAATAACCGCGTCTGGGTTGGCCGGGCACGACTGACTGAGAAAAGCGGCCAGCTGTTCGTCTGGGTGTTTGGACATGTAGTCGCCGACGGGGCGACCGCCAACGGCATTAGAGAACACTTCGTTTTCAATGTCCAAAAGTTCTATAGCTTCATCGTCAAGAAACTTTGGAAGATCCGCAAATCGAGGATGACTTAGCTGGCCGGCAGTTGCCTCAAATGCGGCCAAAAGGCAAAAGGCGACCGTCCTCAAACGAACGAATGTGAACTGAAATCGACCAAAATATTTCAACATCAACCTGCCTTACTCCGCATTTTTCCGAATCTCACCCAACCCAGACAGAACCAACTGGCTCCAGAACCAAGTTAATAATGTTTAGAAAACATAGCGATGGATCAGTTCAGTTGGGGAGGGTCAATTCTGGTCTACTTTCTTTTGTCGAGTTCGCTGTGCTTTTTGCGATAGTACCGGGCGGGCGCTACCACAACGGCAAGGAAAATGCATAACCAAACCAAATGATACTTTGAGGCCCAAAAGAAAAGCCCTGCAAAAATCATCGCAGCGGCAAATTCATAAATGGCCTGCCTTAATAGATCACTCCCCAATTAGTCCCTCCTTAATTGCTGATCAGCCCCACCTAAGTGGTCCAGTTTGAAAGTTAATGCATGATCGGAAGAGAAACTATTGGGTGATTGGTCTGCTTCCTGCGGCAGTGTTCAATTACCTTGTTGCTTCCCCATGGATCAATAGCAAAGACCGCAGCCACCACGTCGAAGTAGGCATGCCTATACATCTTACAAAAAACACCCCCGCAGTCGCTTGCGAGGGAGTTCAGTTTCATCACCTAAGAACCTTACTGTTTAACCGCCAACGACGGCGACAACACGTCCAGCCCCAGCGCCTCGCCAACGGCATAGTAGGTCAGCTTACCTGCGTGGACGTTCAGACCATTCAGCAGGTGCGGATCATCCTCGCACGCCTTGCGCCAGCCCTTGTTGGCGAGCGCCAGCATGAAGGGCATCGTGGCGTTGCCCAGAGCGATGGTCGAGGTTCGCGCAACAGCGCCCGGCATGTTGGCCACGCAATAGTGCATCACGCCATCGACCTCATAGATCGGATCGGCGTGGGTGGTGGCCTTGGAGGTCTCGAAACAACCGCCCTGATCGATAGCTACATCCACAAGTGCGGCACCGGCTTTCATAGAGGACAATTGGGCGCGGCTGACCAGCTTGGGCGCTGCAGCGCCGGGGATCAGAACCGCACCGATGACCATGTCTGCCTGCTCGAGCAGTTCGGCGGTGTAGCCTGCCGATGAATACCCTGTCTTGAACACGCCGCCAAAGGCGTCGTCGAGATACCGCATACGGGGCAGCGAACGGTCCAGAACGGTCACATCCGCGCCCATGCCTGCTGCAATCCGCGCTGCATGCGTGCCAACGACACCGCCACCGATGACCATGACTTTGGCCGGACCCACACCGGGCACGCCGCCCATCAGAACGCCGCGGCCACCGTTGGCCTTTTGCAGCGTCCACGCGCCGACCTGAGGGGCAAGACGACCTGCGACTTCGGACATTGGCGCCAGCAAAGGCAGACCGCCCTGCGCATCTGTCACGGTTTCATAGGCTATCGCCGTACAGCCCGACGCAATCAGATCGTGGGTCTGGTCAGGATCGGGCGCAAGGTGCAGATAGGTGAACAGCAGCTGGCCTTCACGCAGCATCTTGCGTTCGATGGCTTGGGGCTCTTTCACCTTCACGATCATATCGGCGGTCGCGAAAATTTCTGCGGCCGTGTCCAGAATGACGGCGCCGGCTGCGCGATAGTCATCATCCGTAAATCCTGATCCGGCCCCCGCGCCGGATTGAACGACAACCTCATGGCCGTTGGCAACGGCCTCTTGTGCCGCCGTCGGCATCAGGCCGACCCGAAATTCCTGGGGTTTGATCTCTGTTGGGCATCCGATTTTCATTTTGCGTATCCTCTCGCAATCTCCTTCCCAAAGCGTGACGGGATTCGTCTGCAATGTGCTGCAAAATTGGGCGTTTTAAATAAATGTACTTCGAAGATTCTTCGAGTATTATGAAAAAAACAGCAAAAGGCTTTCAAGAAATGTCTCTTGATCAAACGGATCGCCGCATCTTGGGGGTGCTTCAAAGACGCGGACGGATTTCAAACGCGGACCTGTCGGATGAGGTGAATCTGTCGCAATCCGCGTGTCACCGTCGGGTCCAACGCTTGGAATCGGACGGGTATATCCGTGACTATGTCGCCCTGCTTGATGCCCGCAAGATGGCCGTTCCGACCACCGTGTTTGTGGAAATTACCCTGTCCGCCCAAGCAGACGAGGTTCTGGATGCTTTTGAAAAAGCCGTGTCGCGTATTCCGGACGTGCTCGAGTGTCACCTGATGGCGGGGTCAGCGGACTATCTGCTCAAGGTTGTCGCCGAAAACACGGATGACTTTGCCCGTATTCACCGGCAATACCTGTCCCGCCTGCCGGGCGTGGCCCAGATGCAGTCATCCTTTGCCCTTCGAACGGTGTTCAAGACAACGGCGCTGCCGATCCATAGCTAGGTCACCTGATAGGAATAGGCGGGGACGGGGTCTTTGGCGGCGGGCGTGGCATGAAAAACCGCGCGCGCAATGGCGCGGGCCAGACATGTGGCCCCCGCATGCCCCAACCACATCGTATCTTCCGCAGGGTTGACCAGCGGCTTTGCCGAGGTCGAAACACCAAAAACCAGATCGCCGTCCATTGGGGTGTGCGACGGGACAAGTGCCCGCGCCATACCGTCATGCGCCGATGTGGCCAGACGTGTGCACTGACTCTGATCCAGAATGGCATCGGTTGCGACAATGGCGATTGTCGTATTGGCATTGTGACTGGCCAGTTTGGTCGGGGGCAATCCCGCTGGATAGTCATGCGCCGGACCCAGCCCGCCAAATTCGGCACCGGCCTCGAAAGGTGCGGCCCAAAAATGGGTGCCATCCACGGTGGCATCGCCCAAGGCATTGACGGCAACCAATGCGCCGACGGTATGCCCGGACGGCAAAACAACCGAGGCCGATCCCAGCCCGCCTTTGAAACTGGCCAGCATCGCGCCCGTGCCGGCACCGACCGAGCCAAGATTGAAGGTCTCGCCCACAGCCCCGAGCGCCTGCGCGCCAAGCCGTTTATAGGGGTTCTCGGGCCAGTCCTTGTCGCCGCCGTTCAAGAGGTCAAACAAGATGGCGCAAGGCACAATCGGCACGATCTGGTCGCCCACGGCAAACCCGCGACCTTGCAATCGCAACGCGTCCGCCACTCCGGACGCGGCATCAAGACCAAAGGCAGATCCGCCCGCCAAGGTGAGGGCATTGACCTGTTGCACGGTTTTGTCCGGTGCCAACAAGTCGGACTCGCGCGTACCCGGTGCGCCCCCCATGATATGGATGCCCGCCGTAAATGCATCATCCGCTGTCAAAACCGTGACACCTGTCTTGATCTCTGCGTCCGACGCATTGCCAACCACAAGGCCGGTCACGTCTGTAATAAGGTTGCGGGGGCCGGTTTGCATCGTTGCTCCTGTCGGTTTTGCAAAAGCCTAACCTCTGCACGGTGCGGCGCAAGAGGGCGCATCCAGAATTGTTCAAATGCGACCTGCCAATGGCGGGAACAGGCTTGAGCCATCGCTTTGGGTCCGCCAGAATGACTTTCAAGCAAATGGCGATGGCGTCGCCACGTTTGCCGGAGAAACCTTCGCAAGCGCGCTTATCTATCCAGTCCTGAACGCCGGGACCTCTTTTGAAAGCTTGCGCGTCAAAAGAGGGCCTGTTGCCCGACGCGCTCTGAACTGGAGGTCAAAATGACTGCTATTCCTCGTTACCAAGATCTGACCGCGGCCGCATCGCGCCCGGATTTCTACCGTTTCCACAACGGTGAAAAGGCGCCGCTACAGTTTGCCGAAGCCGAGTATGCCGCGCGCGTCGCCGGTCTTCGCGAAATCATGGCGGCCCAAGGCGTTGATGCCGCCGTCTTTTCGTCGATGCACAATGTCTCGTATTATTCGGGCTTCACCTATTGTGCGTTTGGCCGCCCCTATGCGCTGGTTGTGACCCAGACCGCCTGTGTGACCATTTCTGCGGGGATTGATGCAGGACAGCCTTGGCGTCGCTGTTACGGGGACAACATCACCTACACGGACTGGCAGCGCGATAACTATTGGCGGGCGATTGAATCCGTGTCGGGGTCGGGCCGCGTGATCGGATATGAAAGCGACCACCTCAGCCTGATGCAAAAGGCCAAGCTCGATGCCTTCCTCAACCCGTCCAAGTCCGTGGACCTTTACGAGGCCACCATGCGCCAGCGTATGCATAAATCCGCCGCCGAGATCGTGATGATCCGCGCCGGTGCTGCTGTGGCTGACGTGGGCGGATATGCCATCCGCGATGCCATCAAGGAAGGCGTGCGCGAAATTGATGTGGCCATGGCGGGCCGCGACGCGATGGAACTCGAAATCGCCAAGCGGTTCCCCGATGCTGAATACCGCGACACATGGGTCTGGTTTCAGTCAGGCATCAACACCGACGGCGCGCACAACCCTGTCACGGGCCGCGTGTTACAGCGCGGCGATATCCTGTCGCTGAACACCTTCCCGATGATCTCGGGCTATTATACTGCGCTGGAACGCACCCTGTTCGTGGGCGAAGTCGATGATGCCTCGCTGCGCTATTGGGAGGCCAACGTCGGCGCGCACGAATTGGGCATTTCGCTGCTGAAACCGGGCGCAAGCTGTGCCGAGATCACCCACCAGATCAACGACTTCTTTGCGGAACGCGACATGCTGCAACACCGCACCTTTGGCTATGGTCATTCGTTTGGTGTGCTGTCGCATTACTATGGTCGCGAGGCCGGTCTGGAACTGCGCGAAGACATCGACACGGTGCTGGAACCCGGCATGGTGATCTCGATGGAACCCATGCTGACCATCGCCGACGGACAACCCGGCGCGGGCGGCTACCGTGAACATGACATTCTGGTCATCACCGAAGACGGCAACGAAAACATCACCGGCTATCCTTATGGCCCTGCGTTCAACGTGGTCGGCTAAAGCCAACAAAAAAGGCCGCGCAGCGATGCGCGGCCTAACTTGAAACCGATACGGCTTACTGGTTCGGGAAATAATCCTCGCAGTCGCCATCGCGGTACACATCTGCGGTACAGCAATGCAGACCACCACCAAAGGCATAGGCGTCGCGCAATTCGACCTCGACCACTTCCATGCCAAGTTTGTCCATCTGCTCGGCCTGATAGACCTCGGACTTTTCAACACAAACGGTTTTCGGATCCAGAACCAGCACGTTCATCGACAGCCATGTCGACGAATAGCACAGCGGCGGCGGCGTGTTGTGCGCAGGCTGTGCCGAGTCGACGATCTCCCAGCCGTTCTTGTGGAACATCTCGCGCTGTTCTTCGGGCAGACGACGCTGAGGGTTGTTGAGGATCAGACCGGGACGCAGCGGCGTGAACGTCGCATCGATGTGGATCGGATAGGGATCACCGGGGAAGTTTACAGTGTGCACGCGATGATCGGGGAAGTGACGGCGCAGCCATTCAATGCCCTTCAGGTTTGTGGTGAACCCGTGCTGCACCACCAGATCCTTGCCAAACCGCAACACGTCGGCTGCATCGAACAATGGCTCTTCTTCGGTGGTCACAAAGAACTTTTCCTCGGCCCACTTCAGGCGCTTTTCCACGCCGATTTTGTCGCTCAGGTAATCTGGGTGGTAATCCTCATCCGTCAGGCGCGGTTTGGGCGCGGCCTCGTGACGGAACTTGGGGTCTTCCTCCCAATACTGCTTCAACAGCGGACGATAGTTCAGGTACTCGAACCAGCGGCAGCGATACGACATGGTCGCTTCCAGCATCTCGTGCCCGACGGTCAACAGAACATCGCGGGGCGGCATACAGCCGAACTGGCTGTCGGTGTGGAAATCTGGTGTGGTCACGGGTTGGGAGTGGTCGATCGAAACCGGACGATCCACCCGCACACCACGCTTGCGCAGCTGATCGGCAAAGTTGTCCAGCAACTCGTTGGCGCGATCAATGGTTTCCTGCGGGCGACGGCCCCACTGGCCGCGCATATCGCTGTCTTCGGGAACTTTCGCGTCCAGTGCGGGTTCCTCGGGCGGGATATGGCAATCATCCGCACGGCCCACGATCACGTGGCGCAGCGTGTCCCATTCATTCCAGCTTTTGACTTCGGTTTTTTCCGGTGACCAGACCATGACCGTCTCCTGTTTTCTATGAGAGACGGGGCGGGGGCCTCCAATCTCCCGATTGAAAGTCCCGGCGTACAGGAACGTGAACTCAAGCAAGAGCGGTCCGCTCTCCGGCGACGCCATCGCCGTGTGCTTTGGCTCGGATATAGCATTGTCGAATGCAGCGGGGAAGATGATTCACGGCCTCTGGAAGACCGCAAAATCAAAATACCCAAAGAGGTGGCAAATCCTAAAGACGGATCACGTAATCCTTGGTCGTGGTCTCGACCACTTCCCACGTGCCCTCGAAACCCGGGCGCAGGATATAGCTGTCGCCCGCTTCAAGACGTGTCTCGGTGCCGTCCGCGTCTGTCAGGATCGATACACCGCTCAGAATGCGGAAATATTCCCATTCGTCATAAACCACGCGCCATTTGCCGGGCGTGGATTTCCAGATGCCGGCATACAGCCCGTCGCGCTCTTCCAGATTCCATGTAGTAAAGTCCGGATCGCCTGCAATCAGACGGTCAGGGGCGGGTTTGTCATGTTCGACGTCGCCCGTCGGGGCGACCTGTTGCAAAAGCGTGGTCATGGATGGTCTTCCTGAAGGTTTCCCAACAGCTACCCTCCATAACCACGCCCCGCAAGTCGGGCTGGATCAGACCAGCTTTGGCGTGATGTCCAGCGACCCGCGGG
Organism: Shimia thalassica; assembly: GCF_001458215.1. Classification (GTDB taxonomy): domain Bacteria; phylum Pseudomonadota; class Alphaproteobacteria; order Rhodobacterales; family Rhodobacteraceae; genus Shimia; species Shimia thalassica. Next base: position 124,115 of record NZ_CYTW01000007.1, read on the forward strand.
TTGCATGGCTGTAGGGACAGGTCGAATGTGCGGTTTCCACCAGCTTTTCTGCAACGGCGGCATCCAGACCGGGCAGCGACACTTCCAGATCTACGTCCAGACCAAAGCCCACCACTTCATGGGGACCAATGCCGACGATGGCCTTGACCGAAGCGTCCGGCGACAGAGCGATTTTCTGCTGCATGGCGATAAACTTGATCGCTGACAGGAAACAGGCGGCATAGCCCGCAGCAAACAGCTGTTCCGGGTTCGTGCCGTCTCCGCCTGCACCACCCAGCTCTTTGGGTGTTGAAAGGGTGACATCAAGGGTGCCGTCTTCCGAAACAGCGCGGCCTTCGCGGCCACCGCTTGCAGTGGCGGATGTGGTGTAAAGGGTTGATACGGGCATAAGGAACTCCATTTGTATCGTGCGCGATTTAGTTGCGCACGATATTTGGCGGTTCCACACAAATGTCAAGCCTTGCGATTTAATCGTGTGCGATTTATTTTGCGGGCAGGAGATCCGGATGACCGACACACACGCCCCCACCAGCGCCCTGGACCAGATGCTGTGCTTTGAAATCTACAGCACCGAGCACGCCTTCGGGCGGCTCTACAAGGACCTGTTGCAACCGCTGGGTCTGACCTATCCCCAGTTTCTGGTCATGATCCTGTTGTGGGAACAGGATGGCCGCAGCATCAGCGGCATCGGCGCGGCCCTCGGACTTGAATCCAACACCCTCACCCCCTTGGTGAAACGCCTCGAAGCCGCAGGGTTCGTGACGCGCTCTCGGGACAAACAGGACGAACGTCGCGTTTTGGTGTCGCTCACCGAAACTGGCGATGCCATGCGCCATCAGGTCGGCCACATCCGCGCCTGTGTCACCAGGGCGACCGGTATGACCGAACAGGAACTTCTCGATCTGTTCTCGAACCTTCGAAAATTGCGCAAGGCCGTCGCCGCCGCCTGATCCCTCGCGAAAAGACGGGTTTCTTTTGCGGCGCGGCGTATTGGTCTTTCCTTGTTTCTGCACATTTGCAACACTCTAGCGAAATTGGACGGGCTGGGGATGTAAATCATCGTAACATTGCCCATCTCCAACTCAACGAATTGAATAGTAGGGAGTGTTTTATGGCAAATTTTGACGCACAAGTCCGCGAATCTCAGGAACAGGTCGCCGCCGCGCAGGCCAAGATTGCTGAACTGACCGGACGGATTGAAACCGCCCGGACCAAGATGAAAACCGGTGATGATGTCTCTATCGATATCGAGAACGCCACGCTGGACGATGTGCATGCCCACACAGAAGTGATGAATGCCAATATCGCCGAACTCATCATGGGTCTGGACGATGTGACCTCGGCCTTTTCAAAAGACTTTGACGAGATGCGCGATAAAACCGGCTGGGAGAGCTTTGTCGGCATCTTCAGCCGTGGCAAAGCGGAATCCTTGCGTCAGGAACGGATCAAGACCGCGAATATCGACGACAAGCTGACCGACCTGATTGCCAAATCCGACGTCATCACAAAGCTACTGGAAAACCAGCTGACCGTGCTGAACGAGCAAAAGGAAAAGGTTGAAACCAACCTGACCGAAACGCTGGACGAACGCGAAATGACCGTGGGCGAGCTTGAAAGCCTACGCGCTGAAATCCTCGCGATGGACCCAAAGATCATCACGCTGGAAAACAAGATCAGCGTCGAACAGGACGCCGCCGCGCGTACAAAGCTGGAAACAGAACTGGCTGACGCGAACAAGGCCTATAACGAGCTGGTCCAGCAGGAGCAGGTCAAACTGGCCAAGTCGCAAACGCTCGAACGCTACATCGAAAAGGGCAAGACCTGGGTCGACTCGCTGCAAAATCAGGCGGCGACGCAGATGGTGCTGATCAACAAGCTGCAAACAGACACCAAACAGCGTGTTGTGCTGTATGACGCCCTGACCAAATCGCTAAAAACCGCGCAGCAACAGGATATCGCCCACCGCATCAACGAGATCGGCGTCGAGACCGACAAAGAGGCGCAGGCGTCCATGGCGGCCATCGGCACGGCGACCAACCAGCGGATTGCAGACATGCTCGAGGCGCACGAAGGTCACATGGTCTTTGCCCGCGACGTGCTCGAGGCCAAGGCCAAAGCCGACGAACGCTTTGCCCGCCGGTTCCAGCAGATCGTCGAGAAGCACGACAAGAACCTGTATGGGGCTTGAGCTTGGACGTTCTGGAAATTCTCAGCTTTGCTTTCTGGCCGATGAACTGGTTCTGGTGGGTCCTGCTGGGAGCGTTCTGGATTGTGCTGGCACTGTTATATGCCTTGGCCGGAGGACCGTTCGGATGGGGGTGCGTTGCAGCCGTATGCATCGTCATTTTTGCATCTGCTTATGACCTCTGGAGAAATGTTGCAGATGTGTGAACAAAACTACACAGGTTCGCACCGGACCCGAGGGTGGGGGCGCTTTCGCCCCTGCCCTGAGGGGCGGGTCGGGGGCGAACCGGTTCGCAAGCGAACCGGGGGACAAGAATGACTGACTCACCCAATGCCGACCACAAGGCCCTGATGGAGACCTACGCCTCGCGTCGGTACTTCAAGAAATTCGAAACCATCACCGACCACCTGACCCGTGTCGCCGCCACCCGTGCGGGGCAGGGGGACCTGAGCCATACCGACGTCAAGGTGCTGACCCGCTACCTCACGCGGCTCTCGTTCACCTTCAAGGCGCTGTCGATGAAGTACCTGCTGGTCGGGCGCGAGACGGGGCGGTTCTTTGGTTCCCTGTCCATGGACGCGGTCGAAAGCGGCTTTCCGGTGTTCAACGAGCTTTTGGTCATGGCCAACGACGCGCAACAGGCGCGGGGGCATCTGGAAAACATGCCGTCGGTCGAGGCGCTCAAAGATCAGATGGTGCGCAAGATCATCGGCGATCGCGAGATCCCGACCAAGCTGCAATTCGCTCTATCGCAACGGCTTTATTACGAAGAACTGATGCGCGGTGATCTGTTCTGGGCCCAGAACCACCCCGAGGTGCAATGGATCGCCAATATGGACGACAACCGCCGCCGGTTCCTTGTGCATTGGGCGGTCTATGACAGCCAGATCAACCTGCCCACCATTTATTTGATGGAGGTCGAGGATTCTGGCCGCGTGGCCCTGCCTAAAGACGAACGCCGCTGGCCCGAAGTGCAGATGCACCTGATGGGGCAGTCGCTCGGAGGGCTGAAACTGGTCACCATCGCGCATGGCTTTGACCGCAGTTTTGATGACCTGCATCCCAAACGCCTGCGTCGCTATCATATCGGCCCGATGTATTCGAGCGTCTACACCCAACAGAATGGCCCGATCCGCGATGTCCTCGAACAGGCCCGCGCGCCCGACGGCGAAGACTGGGCCTTGGCCTGGACAGTGGAGGAACTGGAATCCGAACGGGTCGAGGAAGAACGCGCCGGCTGGTTCTCCAAGGTCGAACGCGAGATTTTTGCTCTGGACCCGTTTTCGGGGCGTGGCGTTGATACCGGCGCCACCCGAACCGAGCGCAGCATCATCCTGCCGCAGCGCCCGTTTCAGGTGCTTGAGGAATTGAACCCGCCGGGGTTTGCCAGCGTCAACAAATTCGTCGTCAGCCCGTCGGGGCAAGTGCTGAGTTATTGAGAATGACCAAACCACAGCCCCCCCGAACAGAAACCAGAGGGACCGTATGAAAAAATCACTCGTGATACTGGCCTTGCCCCTTTTGGGGGGATGCAGCGGTTATCTGATGGGGGAAAGCACGACCTATGAACAGGACTTGCTGGCTGATTATCCCATCGGGTCAGACGCGGCTGCCCTGTCGGCCCGTCTGGATAAAAAGCGGTTCGAAGATGCCAACGCCTATCTCAAAACCAAAACCGATGCGGACGGGCGGGCCATGACCTGCAAACGCCATGGTTTAGCCTACGGGTTTTGGGCCGGTGGGGATCGCTATGTCTGCTACGGCGAAACCGCCACCGGACAGATTGGGTCGCTTGAAGTATTTGACATCGTAGCGGGTTTGTAAGTCGCAAAAACGAAAATTTGAGAGTTGTACAAAACGGTCAGTCACCCTGCAAAACTTTGTACAAAACAGACAGAATAAGGTGAGATAATGAGTTTGACAGCCGATCAGATGGAACTGCGTGAAGAGGACATCCGCAAGCATTATGCAGCGGCTGTGGGAATGCTGGACGGCTTTGATCACACTCCGCGTATCGCCAAAGGTCGCGAAACCGCAGCGCCTGAAAGGTCCTCTGGACTTGGCACGCGCCGCCGGTTCCGGTCGACCACGCCGGGCCTTGTCACACGCTCGACCGCGCGCCCCGAAGGCGTGCACCTGATCGAACGCATCGAAGGGGCCGACGGCGATGACCCGCTGGTTTCGCCCCTGCAGGCCAACGTAATGCATACATTGCGCCGCGCCGTGGCAATTGCCCTTGCCGTGGGCGAGAATTTTGCCGAGGCGTCGAGCCTGTCCGACCTCAAACGCGCCAACCTCGCAGGCAGCTTGGGCACTGATAAGAAAGAAGAATTTTCAGAACTGTTGACAGCAGAGGCGCTGGTCGTGCTGCATGTGTTTGCCAACGCGACGGCCTTTCTTCTGGCCCCGCATCAGGGTGAAACCGCGGTCGAAGTGGGCGAGGTCCAAGAGGTTCTGACAGATAATGCCCAGCTTGCCCTGCACGGTGCCCTGTGGGAACTGGATCAGGATCTGGCCGCGCTCGCCACCGATGAAACCCGCCTTGTCGCAGCGGTCTGCGCCTATGTGGAACAGCTGATGGAGAAGGTCACCCTACGTGCCCAGACCGCCACCCGGCTGGCCGCCTTTGCCAATAGCAGCTGGCGCGTGGAAGCGGACGATCTGACCCTGCAGGGGTTCACCCCCGCCCGCAAGGCCAAGGGCACAACACTGACCATGACCTTCAAGAAACCGAACGAGGTCATCGGCAACCATATCGCCAAGTATCAGGCAATGAAATTGTCAAAGATGTTAATGGCTTACGACTTTGATCGGCGCCTGAACCCCTTTGCCGAAATGGGCGGTTTCATCTTTACTTTCATGGGGGACGGCAAGCCGGGAACAGGCAAAACCACCCTGATCCAGATGATGGCCGGGTTGATCAACGACTATTGTCAGGTGGCGGGCTACCCGTTCCGCTATCAGAACTTGTCGACCGACAATATCGACAGCTATCAGGGGAAATCGGGTCAGAACGCCAAGGCCTTTATCAACAACATCCTTGATCCCATGGCGATCGGGTTCGGCACCATCGACGACATCGACCAACTTGCCGGTAAACGTGGCGACCGTCAGTCCTCGGCAGGGCAGCTGGAAATCACGGCTGTGTTGATGGAGAGCTTTGCCGGCGCCAACACCGTGGTGCGCGGCAACTGTACCTTCGGCATGTTCTCGAACTACCCCGAGAATGTCGACGACGCCCTGCGCCAACGCGCCGGTGCACGCTTCCTTGTGGACGGGCCGCAGACCCGCGATGATTATATCGACATCCTGCATCTGTTGATGGGCAAGAACCATGATATCCCCTTGGGAGATCACGATCTTTACGAAGCGCAGGCCATTCAAAAGGCCGTCGCCGCGTCGTTCGAAAGCCATTCCCGCCCGCATGAGGCAGGGCTGTTGAACGTGTTTGACCGCGTGCATGACCAGATCGGGGACCTGGATACAATTGCCAAGCTGGGCACCTATCTCAAAGGCATTCAGCAGGCGGATGAACGGTTTACCGGCCGCGCGATCAAGAACATCACCGACGCGGTCAAGGTCCGCGCGATGGATTTCGAACTGCCGGATGAGTGGATGGAGAACCCCGAGCTGTTCCTGTTCCAATCCTATGAACGCAAGAAAGACATGATCGGCGCCCTGCGCGTCCCGATCACCGTCGACATGGTCCTGCAAGAGATCAACCGCTACGCCGACTCTGAGTTCCGCTATGCCGACAAGTCCGACGAAGTGGCGATTGAAAACATGGTGCGGGATTTTGGCCGTCAGGAAGAAGCCAAGAAGCGGTATCTGGAGGGCAAGGGGTGAGTTCTCTTCAAACCGAAAGGGGATCGTTTGGTCGTCGGCGCAAGAGAACCCGAAAGCCTCTTCGATCTAACAAAACCAATCGTGCTCGTGTCAGGTTACGGCAAGCTATTCGAATCTGGATGCCAAATGGCTGGGAACCGATTGATACTGGATGGCTGCTGACGTTGGGTATTGTTCTGTTGGTTGAGTGGTTGGCCTATTCACCCATGTCGGACGGGTCGGCAAGAATAGAAGCTTTCCTCAAAGCTGATCCAAATGCGGTTGGCGATACACTCGCGGGTATATTCTCTGCTCTCGCGTTTGTATGGATAATCGTGACGGTGTTCATGCAAGGAACAGAACTTGCGGCTCAGCGTGAAGAATTAGTGCTAACACGAGAAGAAATGGAACGGCAGCGCGAAGCCACGCAAAGCATGGCTGAATCTCTCGAGGCGCAAGCCGATATTTTTAAAGATGAACAACGACAGCGCGCTGAGAAAAGATCGAGTGAATGTTTTAAGGACGCGGCTAATCAATTGCACCGTTGTCTTTTTCAAGCTGATCTGACGTCTCTGAAATGGCACGTAGGCCCTTCTTCTCAAAATTTATCAACTGTGAAGTATTTTGGGGAATGCCCTCACTGCGAAAATCCAGATGAAACGTTGGCACTGCTAGCTGAGCTATTCAGTGTTGCGTTGCGAAGGATACGACGTGACGGTTTGGACAGATTGCAATATAAACCTCGCTGTCCAAAAGAGCTTTCGCAACTGCGAGTTTATTTAGGGCTTATTGTAGACTGTATGGAACTTCTTCCTCGAGCAAAACTTGCGAGATTGAGAGAGTTTCACATTTTAGACGCTCACAATGACCTGTCTACTCTGCTTAAACTGCCAATTTGGGACCAAGTTGAGGAAATGCCCCCATGCATCGACTGATTAAACGCGGCCTTATGTTTGGCAATCTGATCGAGGTGGCCTCGCCCGTTTTGGTCGAGCGCTATAACCGTGCGCTGAAGCATCTGACGGGCAAGACCACAGGCCTCAGCGATTTTCATATCGACGTCTCTGGCTATTCCCCCGAGATCGGGGACGAGTTGGGGGATCATCTGTATCTCAACCACAATGGGGTAAACCGGCAGTTTATCCTGCTCACCACCGAGCAGAAAACCGCGCCGCTGCTCAATGCGAAATTCTCGACCAGCCGCGATATTTTGCGGGGGTTCATCACTGAGAACGAACGCCAGCTGTTTGCCCTGACCGCCCGCGATGCGGTTGCGGGCGAATTGGTGAACTCGGTCTTCAGCGTCACCGACCCCGTGCGTCTGTTCGATATCCGCAAGGTGGTGATCGAGGCCGACACGACCGAAGGCACGCTGCGTGATGCGGATCGGCTGGGCCAGATGGTGGACCGTTTCAAGGGCGAGGAAGACGCGTGGTTTGATGATGTGCTGATCGCCGACATGATCACCGTGGCCAAACGCACAGGGGATGTGACACGCAATCCTGTGCAGCTCAAGCATATGGAATTCCAGCAGGACAACTTCTGGACCGCGCATTTTGGCGGGCTGTATATGTTCCGCGGTGTGGACCATCCGGCGCTGATCGCGCGTGGCGACAAAAACAGTCTTGGCGAGCTGCCCATCACCTATACGTTCGATTTTGGCGACCGGAACAAGATCGCAAAGTTTCTGGACTATAACGATCTGGTCGAACCCATCGTCAAGGCGCGGGGCATTGATGCCGCTGCCATCCTGCGCCAGAAGATGGACTTTATCGTTGTGGATGCCGCCCAGGAGAGTGGTCTTGACCTCTCTGGTGCGACGCGCCGTGATATTCGTGCGCTGGCACGGGGCAACGCAGACAGGCTACCTGAGGAATATCACGGATTGCGCAAGCTGTTGGACTGGGCCGAAAACGGAGCGCCGTGGCCCAAGATCAAAAGTGACCATCCCGCCTATTTCTATACCCTTCGGGCGGCGGACACGCCGTTGCGCGATCTGGTGAACATGTTGCTGGCCGAACTGGCCCCCAAAGACGTGCGCCAGCTGTTCATCTGTCACAAAGAGGCATTCTATGCAGCCTATGCCGGATGGAGTGAAACAAAGAAATCCTATGTGGCGGATTTCCTTGATCGCGAGTATCAGGTGGACAAAGCAGGTGCGCGCGCGGCCTTGTTTGGGCATGATGCCCCGATGGACGCCCCCGCAGCAGTGCGCGTCGTCGAGCCTGATCTGGTCCAGCGGGTTGGCCCTTGGGGTGCGGTAAGGAGATAAGACATGTTTGCTTTGTTACGCCTGAGTGTGGTCGGTTTTATCGTCCTGACGATCATCTATGTCTGCGTGTCCTTGTATTCACGCAGCGTGCGGCGCGACAAACTCGAGGCGGAATGGGCCGAGAATGATATGGTTGGCGACGGCGCGGCATGGGTTGAAAAAGGGCTCAAGGAATATGATGCGTCGCTGCGGCGCAAGCTGATCCTCGCGGTTTATGTCGTGCCCATCCTGTGTGTGGGCGCCATCATCTATGTTATCAATTTTTACTAAGAGGGACCGCACATGGTCTATGTAAAGTGGATTTTCTGGGGCACGTTCTGGGTGCTGGTTGCGGCGTTTTTTCATTATACGCTGCCCAAGCGGGACATCGTCTATATCACCGGCGTCGAAATCAAGATGGAACAGTTCGGCGAGAATTCGATCTTCTGGGCCGCGCCCGACACTGGAGCCAACATCACCGATGGTGTGGTCAAGCGGGATGTGCGCTTCATTGATACGGTCAAGACAAACGGTCGTGTGAAGGTCTATCGCAATGAAGACACCGGCTGGGGCTGGCCGCCTTATTTCAAGCTGGACAGCTCGAACCTTCAGGCCGAGGCGCGGAACCTGACATCTACGGAAAGTGAGCCGAACTGGGTTGTGGTGCGGTATTATGGCTGGCGGATGTCGGCGATGAGCATCTTCCCCAACGCGGTGTCTATCCATAAGGTCGACGGCCCCGATGTGCGGCTGATCCCGTGGCTCAACATTGTAATCCTGACTATTGTCGGCGCGGTGTTCTGGGCGATTTATGTACGGTGGCGCCGGTTCCGCATTGCGCGGATTGATCCGGCAATGGAAGAAGTGAACCAAAGCTTCGAGGCCGCAGGTGACAGTCTTGCCGAAGGGCGCGGGCGGTTCCGCAACTGGCTGGACAGCTGGAAGTCAAAGACCCCGAAATGAGCCGGTTTGATCCAAAAGCGCTTTGTGCCGCTGCGGGTTTGGCCGTGGCTGTTGCAACGCCAGCGGCGGCGCAGGACTGGGAATATGGATTAAAGCCATATTTCTGGGCCCCCGGAATTGATGCGACCTACACCTTTGGGGGCAATCCCCCAACGGGTGGGGACAGTTCCTTCTGGGACAAATTCGAAGGCGCGTTTTTGTTGCAGGGTTATGCCCGTAACGGCGAATGGAGCCTTTTGGGCGAGTTCAACTATCTCAAGCTTGGTGAAACCTATTTGCCAAGTGTGCCGGTCCTGACGACAGACATCGGTCTGGATGGCTACATGGTATCAGGTGGCGTTGGCCGTCAGCTTCATCGTGACCAAGACAGCTTTGTCGAACTTTATGGTGGGCTGCGGTATTGGGATATCGAGATGACAGCGCTTAATTCGGCCTTTGGCGGGGCACAGGTGGATAAAGCATGGGCTGATCCCTTTGTGGGATTGCGCGGGCATTTTGAACTGCGCCCGGGGCTTATGCTTGTTGGCCGCGCAGACATCGGTGGCTTTGGTGTCGGGTCAAAGTTTCAGGCCGATCTTCAAGGCGCCCTCAGCTGGGCCGTGGGCGACACCACCAAGCTTGAACTGGGGTATCGCCACCTTGCCGTGGATTTCGAAGACACAACGGTCTTTGCCGATATCGCGCTGAGCGGCCCTTACTTTGCCTTGGATTTCCGCTTCTGATCAGCGGGCGCCATAGTACAAGCCAACGACATGTTCCGCTTCAGCAAAGAACAGCCATCGGGACGCGGCGACGCCCGCGATATGGCTGAGAACTGCAAGAAGTCCGAAAAGATGCGGAGCGGGCAGCGCCAGCAAAATCGCCGGTACAACTGACATCAGAAGCAACGCCGTTACGCGCAGCTTTTGCGCGTGCTTGCGCCCCACCACATACATCATTTCACGCATGAGATAGTTCGGCGATGTGTGAGGATGTGCCATAGAGCGGACCTCACCCTCGTGTCCAAGACCCGTGGCCGTGCCCATCGTATGGCCCCGCTCCTCAAATGCTTTGTCCCCTTTGCGCCACCAGAGAATTTGAACCAGACCGGCCACGATCAACAGAATTGTTGCAACTGCAACGCGGCCCGACAACAGGGCCCCGCCAGTGACGGACAGGGTCAGGAACAGAAAGGGTGTGAGAGCAGAGTTCCAACGCGGAACTGTCTGCAGCTGGCCGTAAATCATGGACGTGGTAAAGACGGTGCTCAATGCCAGAAGGGCGCCGAGGAACCCGAGAACAGGCATATGCGTGTCTGCAAACACAAGCGCGGCACCATAGACGGCCATAACCAACAGCGTCGCAACAGCGCAAATCCCCTCGCGGCTGAGCCAGCTTGTTTTCCACTGACTAAAGGCCCGCCACGCCCGTTCTGGCCGCCCCAGGTGAAACGTCGATGCCAGCAAGCCACCCACAGCAAGGGCATAGGCAATGGCAAAGAACACAAAGGCGACCCAACCCGTGGGCGGGGACCTGTCGACCCCCAGCCACGCCAAAAGGCCAAACCCGAGACCAGAAAGCGTGGTGAACAGAATGATAGAACGTGCTGGATGCATTACAGGTTCTCCTTCTGATCACCGGGCAGGCGAGATAGCTGTTTGTCGACCCACCCGAGAAAGCCTGAAGGCTGTTCGCTGACAGGTTCCAGATAGGGGGCCAGAAGGCTTTCGTCGCGCCAGCTGTCCTTTGATCTGGGGGGGAGGTATTTGTTGACGGGTTGCGTGCCCATCTCCGGCATCAGATCAATGCCACCGCGTTCGGCGGTCAGGCGGCTGACGTCCGAATCCGGGTCCGCGAAATCCCCGAAGTGACGCGCGCCAGCGGGGCAAGTGCGCACACAGGAAGGAATGCGGTCTTCCTCGGGGATGTTTTCGTTGTAGATGCGATCGACGCAGAGCGTGCACTTTTTCATCACGCCTTCTTCCTGGTCCAACTCGCGCGCGCCATAGGGGCAGGCCCAGGCGCATAAGCCACAGCCGATGCAATTGCTTTCATTCACCAGAACGATGCCGTCTTCGACGCGCTTATAGCTCGCGCCCGTGGGGCAGACGGTCACGCATGGGGCAGTTTCGCAGTGCAGGCACGACTTTGGAAAGTGCACGGTTTGGGCCGGGCCGGCGTCAGGCTGGACTTCATAGGTGTGCACCCGATTGAGGAAGGTTCCCATCGGTTCATCCCCATAGGGACGTTGATCCGAAAGGGGCACGCCATAGTTTTCCGTGTTCCAGCCTTTGCAGGAAATCACACAGGCGTGGCAGCCCACACAGGTATCCAGATCGATGACCAGACCAAGCTTTTTCTCAGTTAGATTTGGCAGTTCAGTCATTTTTTCCCACCTTCCATTTCAGTGACGCTGGACCTTTTGGAACAGGTGATTTCAGCGGTGGCAACGCGGGTTGGCTTTCGTCGGGGGCGTCGACTTTCCTGATCTTGACCCGAAGATCGAACCAAGCGGCCTGCCCCGTAATTGGATCGGAATTGGCCCAGCGAAGCCCGTCGCCTTTGGCCGGAAGCAGCTCGTGAATGAGATGGTTGAGCAGAAAGCCTTTCGAGCTTTCGGGGGCGTTTTCATCCAGCGCCCAGGTGCCCTTGCGTTTGCCAATCGCATTCCAGGTCCAGACCGTTGACTCATTCAGCGCAGCCTGATGGGCCACTGGCACAGTGATCGCGCCGTGCGCAGAGGTGACTTCGGCCCAATCCCCTTCGGCGAACCCGTGCTGTTCCCAAAGCTTTGTCGGCAGGTACAAAGGGTTGTGACCATGAAGTTGGCGCAGCCATGCATTCTGGGTGCCCCAGCTGTGATACATCGCCATCGGGCGCTGGGTCAGGGCGTGGATCGGGAACTCTTCCGTATCCACATGATCGTCCTCAAACGGAGGATACCAGATCGGCAAGGGATCCATGACCTGTTTCAGACGTTGGCGCAAGTGTTCGGGGGGCTGGCGGTCTCCGTGGCCTTCGGCGGCGCGTTGGAATTTGCGGACAGGTTCGCTGTAGAGTTGAAACAGATAGGGTGTGGGCGCATCAAACAGGCCCATCTCGACCGCCCAATTCTGGTAGTCCATGTTCCACGGTTTGTAATAGCTTGCCGTTTCCGGCAGGTGTTCGACAAAGAAACCGCCATTTTCGATATATTTATCAAGTTGTTCCGGATTTGGCGCTCCGCGTCCGACATCGTTCCCGTCGCCGCGGAACCCAGCCAGAGGGCCGATGCCCGGTTTGCGTTCGTGGTTCACGATATAATCGGCATAGTCCTGATATTTGGCGCTGCCGTCTTCATTGGTGAAACCCGGCAATCCAAGCCGATTGGCCAGTTGCACCAGTACGGTCTGGAACCCGCGCACATCGCGGTCCGGTTCAATGACCGGCCAGCGAATTGCATCCGCGGCGGCGTCCGCCTCGCAAATCGGGCGATCCAGCAGGCTGATACAGTCGTGACGTTCGAGATATGTGGTGTCTGGCAAAATCAGATCGGCATAGGCCACCATTTCGGAACTATAGGCGTCGGAATAGATGATATGCGGGATCACATAGTCGCCGTTTTCATCCGTGTCGGTCAGCATCTCCATTACGCCGCCGGTGTTCATGGATGAGTTCCACGACATGTTCGCCATATACATGAACAGGGTATCGATCTTGTAAGGATCGCCCGCGTGGGCGTTTGAAATCACCATATGCATGAGCCCGTGAGAACTCATCGGGTTGTCCCAAGTGAAGGCCTTGTCGATGCGGGCGGGGCTGCCATCTTCCTTGAGCATCAGATCTTCGGGGCCGTGCACAAATCCAAGGTGCGGGCCATCAAGAGCGCAGCTTGGCTTGACGCCACAGTGCGGTTTTGGGTGGGCCTCTGCCGGTTTTGGATAAGGCGGTTTGAAACGGAACCCGCCGGGTGTTTCGACACTGCCCAGAATGATCTGAAGCACATGCAGGGCGCGGCAGGTCTGGAACCCGTTGGAGTGGGCCGAAATTCCGCGCATCGCATGGAAGGCCACGGGACGTCCGGTCATCTCGGAATGGGTTTCGCCCCGGAAATCCGTCCATTCAATCGGCAGGGTGATCGCTTCCTCGAAGGCCACATGGGCCAACTCGGCAGCGATCCGGCGGATGCGATCCGCCGGAATACCGCACCGGTCCGCCACTGCATCAGGCGCGTACTCAGCCGACAGGTACTTCTCCGCCATCAGGGCCATCACCGTTTGGTGTGACTTTCCGGCGTGGCGATAGGTGGCCGCAAGGTCCGGTTGTACGCCTTTCTGGTCGAACGGCGTTGGTTTGCCTGTGGCGCGATCCATGACCAACGGTTTGTTGTCACCATCACGCAGGAACAATCCGGTGTCGGGATCAATCAGAACCGGCGCGTTGGTGTATTGCGCCAGATAGTGCAGATCAATTTTGCCCGCGCGCATCAGTTCGTGCACGAGCGAGAGAATAAACAACCCGTCCGTGCCCGGTGTGATACCAACCCAGTCGTCTGCGACTGCGTTATACCCGCTGCGCACGGGGTTAACGCCTATAACTCGCGCACCGCGGCCTTTGATCTTGCCGATACCGGCCTTGATGGGGTTGCTGTCGTGGTCTTCTGCGACGCCAAACAGCATGAACAATTTGGTGTGGTCCCAATCGGGTTGGCCAAATTCCCAAAAGGCGCCGCCCATGGTGTAAATGCCGCCCGCAGCCATATTGACCGAGCAAAACCCGCCATGCGCGGCAAAGTTCGGCGTGCCATAGTTCTGGGCCCAGAATCCGGTAAAAGACTGTGATTGATCGCGCCCTGTGAAAAAGGCCAGCTTTTCAGGGTTCGTGTCACGGATCGGTTTGAGCCAGCCCACGGCCATATCCAACGCTTCGTCCCAGCTGATTTCCTCGTATTCGCCAGATCCACGCGGCCCCACACGCTTTAACGGGGCGCGCAGCCGGGAGGGCGCGTTGACCTGCATGATCCCAGCAGAGCCTTTGGCGCAGAGCACACCTTTGTTGACAGGGTGATCTCGGTTGCCTTCGATATAGGCGACCTTGCCCTCTTTCATATGAACATTGATGCCACAGCGACAGGCGCACATGTAGCAGGTGGTCTGGCGTATTTCGTCCGAGACCTTCGGGGATAAGTTTATGTTTGGTTGCATGCGGGACATCTGGCCTCCCTTCCAGACGGAGCGGGCGTTACGTAATAAGTGTGACCCCCATTAGGATGAATAGACAGATAAAAGTGGTTTCTACGATCAGCAGAGCAATGGCCGCGCCGCCAACCTTGAGGACCTGACGCAGGTCCGTTTTCATGCCGACAGCCGCAATCGCCGTCAAAAGAAGCCAGCGCGACGCAGACGAGAGCGCCTCGACAACGAAGGGCGGCAACAGATGTAGCGAGTTCAGAGTGGCCAACACAAGAAAGCCCACAACAAAGCTGGGCAAGATCGGCGGGCTGCCTTCTCCGACCGGTGCTTCGGCGAACCGGCGGATCAAAAGCGAGGCCACAAGAACAACAGGCGCAAGCGTGGCAACCCGGATGAGTTTGACAAGAGTGGCCGTGTCACCGGTGGTTTCCGAAATGGTAAAACCGGCCCCGACAACCTGCGCCACATCATGAATGGTCCCGCCAAGGAATACGCCCCCTTGCAGGTCATTGAGATCCAAGAGATCGACCGCAATCGGATAGAGGATCATGGCCAGCGTGGATAAAACGGTGACCCCCATGACGGTAAAAATAAGCCGCTCTTCAGAGCGTTCGTCTTTGGGCAAAATGGCCGAGATCGCCATCGCGGCTGACGCACCACAAATGGCCACCGAACCGGCCGTCAGAAAGGCAAACCGCCATTTGTGTCCGAAAAAGCGTGCAACGATCAGGCCAAAAGCGATGGTGGCCAGCACGCCACCGATCACAAGCAGAATGACCTGCACTCCCAGCCCCATCATCAGATCGAAACTGATACGCACGCCAAGAAAGGCCACTCCCAGCCGCAACAGGGTGCGTGATCCAAACGCAATGCCCGGGACCGTGCGGCCTTCTTCACCCAGAAAATTAACGGCAATCCCCAACAAAAGGGCCAGCAGCATCGCTGGCGTTCCATAGTGTTGCGAAAGGAATTGAGCCGTAATCGCCACGATCACGGCCATTGTCACGCCTGGTGCAAGTGTCGAAACCGCAGCACGAAGGCGCTGCGGTGTCATGTTTTCGGTAAGTGAGATCAACTCAGTCGACCTTTTGCGGGCGCATGTCGTCTTTGCTGATACCTGCAACGGCGACGGGGTTTTTCATGGCGTCGCGGCGGAACGGTTCACCCAGTTCCTGATTGATCATGGCTTCAATCAAAGTGGTGATGCCGTTTTTCTGGTCAATCATGGCTTGGTTCATGGCGGCGGTCAGCTCGTCCATCGTGCGTGCGATGACACCTTTCAGGCCACATGCATTTGCGATGCCGGCATAAGACACCTGCGTGTCCAGTTCCGTGCCAACAAAGTTGTCGTCGAACCACAGAGTCGAGTTCCGCTTTTCAGCGCCCCATTGATAGTTCCGGAACACCACCTGAGTGACGGCGGGCCATTCCGAACGGCCAATCGCCGTCAGTTCGGTTACCGCGATGCCAAATGCGCCGTCGCCCGAGAATCCGCAAACCGGTGTATCAGGGCATCCGATTTTGGCGCCAACAACTGCGGGCAGGCCGTATCCACAAGGGCCGAACAGGCCCGGTGCAAGATACTTGCGGCCAGCTTCGAACGATGGGTAGGCGTTGCCGATGGCACAGTTGTTGCCGATGTCGGACGAGATGATCGCGTCTTTGGGAAGCGCCGATTGAATGGCGCGCCACGCCATGCGCGGGCTCATCCAGTCGGGTTTATCCGCGCGGGCGCGTTCATTCCAAGTTGTGCCCGGATCGTCGTCTTCGTGATCCATGGCGGAAAGCTGTTGTGCCCAGGTTGACTTGGTGGTCGAGATCATCGCTTTGCGATCGTCGCGACCGTCGTCACCTGCGGTGTCAGCCAGTTTTTCCAGAATGGATGTTGCCACTTTTTTGGCATCGCCCACGATTCCTACGGTCACGGTTTTGGTCAGGCCGATCCGGTCGGGGTTGATGTCGACCTGAATGATCTTGGCCTCGGTTGGCCAGTAATCCATGCCATAGCCGGGCAGGGTTGAGAACGGGTTCAGACGGGTGCCCAAAGCCAGAACAACGTCCGCTTTGTTGATCAGCTCCATGCCTGCTTTTGAGCCGTTATATCCGAGAGGGCCTGCAAACAGGGGGTGCGATCCAGGGAAGGCATCGTTGTGCTGGTATCCACAGCACACAGGCGCATCCAGACGCTCGGCCAGAGCCATCGACGCGGGGATTGCACCACCAATAACCACGCCAGCACCGTTCAGGATGACGGGGAACTTCGCATTTGAAAGAAGCTCGGCCGCTTGGTTCAGCGCGTCTTCACCACCCGAGGGGCGTTCGAATTCAACGATTGCGGGCATGTTGATGTCGATCACTTGGGTAAAGTAATCACGCGGAACGTTGATCTGTGCAGGGGCACTGTGGCGTTTGGCTTGCAGGATCACACGGTTCAGAACTTCGGCCATGCGGCTTGGGTCGCGCACTTCTTCCTGATAGCAGACCATGTCTTCAAACGCGGCCATTTGCTCAACTTCCTGAAAGCCGCCCTGACCCATGGTTTTGTTCGCCGCCTGAGGGGTGACCAGCAACAATGGGGTGTGGTTCCAGTAAGCGGTTTTCACAGCGGTCACAAAGTTTGTGATGCCGGGGCCGTTTTGAGCAACCATCATCGACATTTTACCGGTTGCGCGGGTGTAACCGTCGGCCATCATGCCGCCCGATCCTTCGTGAGCACAATCCCAGAAGGTGATTCCGGCCTGACCAAACAGATCCGAGATAGGCATCATCGCCGATCCGATGATTCCAAAAGCGTGTTCAATCCCGTGCATCTGAAGCACTTTGATAAAGGCTTCTTCGGTCGTCATTTTCATTGTGTGTTTCTCCTATGGCACTGGCCGTGCATTTGCGCCGAATTTACGGGGCAGGGAAGCCCCAAGTTAGGGCCAGAAAGTCTCGTGGATTAAGTCCAGATGGTGTTTTCCGTTAATTCCTGGAAAACAACTGCCTTATGGGGCTGTTTCAAGGCAATTTTGCACTGGGAAATGCCGCATAAGTGAGCGTGTTTATGCGTGTGCTTCGCCCTCGGGTTCTATTTCAGAGCCCCTGCAATGAGGGCAACGCCTTCGGGGATACGCTCGACCGGAATCGAAGAGTAGGCCAGACGATAGAATTCGCGGGGGCGACCGCTTCCGTTAAAGAATTGGCGGCCCGGTTCAATCAGAACACCTTTGTGATGCAACTGGGCTGCGAGGCGCTCGGTGTCGATACCTTTGGGGGCTTGCATCCAAAACGATGACCCACCGTGCGCGCCCTGACCCGCAATCTTGAGCCCGTGTTGATCAATGGCGTCCTGCATGACAGCCCGCCGTTTGCGTAGGGCTTCGCGGATTCGCCTGATCAGCGCATCATAATGCCCCAAGGACAGAAAATAGGCGGCGGTGCGCTGGATGTGTCCCGGTGGGTGGCGCAAAACACTCGCCCGCAGTGCGCGCGCTTCGCGGATAAAGCTCTCAGATCCGACAAGATAGCCAAGGCGAAGTCCCGGAAAGACAGACTTGGAAAAGCTTCCAACATAAATGACGCGCCCGTCGGTATCGAGCGACTTGAGCGCGGGCGACGGCGCATCAAGAAAGGACATCTCGAATTCATAATCGTCTTCGACGATCAAGGCATCCAGTTCGCGCGCCCGTTCGAGCAACGCGTGCCGGCGCATCATCGGCATTGTCGCGGTTGTCGGGCATTGGTGGCTGGGCGTTGTGAAAATGACATCGGTTTGCGGCGGAATTGACTCGGGCTGCAGGCCATCCCGATCCACCGGCAAAGGCGCCAGATGGCAGCGGGACTGTGTGAGGATGTCGCGAAGGGCGTGATAACAAGGGTCTTCAATGGCCGCCATGCGGCGCTGGGTCAAAAGAACCTGAGCAGCAAGCCAAAGCGCATTTTGCGCACCAAGGGTGATCAGGATTTCTTCGGGGCGGGCGATGATCCCGCGTCGCGGCAACGTGTTGCGCGCAATGAACTCGACAAGGCGCGGATCGTCCTGATCATAGTAATCCGTAGTAAGGGCGGTGAAATCCTTTTGACCCAAGGCTTGCAAGGCGCACAGACGCCAGTTTGCGTGATCGAACAAGGTCGGGTCCGTCTGCCCATAGATAAAGGGGTATCGAAAGCTCGCCCAGTTTTGGGGTTTTTCGGGCGTGTCCCCCCCTGTAAAGCGACGGCCGATTGCGCGCGACCAGTCTACCTTGTCTTCGCCCCGTTGCGGCGGTGAAAAGTTCGGAGGCACAGGGGCGTTTTCGGAAACATAGTAGCCGGATCGCCCCCGTGAATCGAGGTAATCGTTCGCCAGAAGCTCGGTATAGGCCAGCGTGACCGTGATGCGGGAAATACCCAGATGGCTTGCAAGTTTTCGTGTAGAGGGCAGGCGTTCACCACGCCGGAAGCGGCCCGACAAAATGCCCTCTGCAATCATCTGTTGGATCTGCGACTGCAGGGTGCCTTGGAACTGGGGGTTCAAAAAGAACGTTTCAACAGAGATCGCCATGTCACACGATAGACTGGACTTAATTGCGTTGCAATCTGGTATGATGCGATTGCGATTTCACGATGTGGTGCGTGGCCGTTCGAGTTGCCAGGTCAGGTTGGCTTTTACTGCGGGCCATTCGTGCGGCAGGATGGAATAGACGGCTGTGTCGCGCAGTGTTCCGTTGGCCATGACCATGTGGTTGCGCAAGACACCGTCCAGTTTTGCGCCCAACCGTTCAATTGCACGGCGCGACTGGACGTTGACATAATGCGTCCGGAACTCGACCGCGATGCAGTCCAGCGTTTCAAATGCATGTTGCAACAACAAGAGTTTGCACTCTGTGTTCATCGGGCCGCGTTGCACTGATTTCCGGTACCACGTCGATCCGATTTCCAACCTGCGGTTTGAGGCGTCAATGTTCATATAGGTCGTCATGCCAACCGCTTTGCCTTCTGGATTCAGGATTGCAAACGGCAGCATTGATCCCGCGCTTTGCAAAGACAGGCGTCGGTCGATTTCCGCAGGCACCTCGGCAGGCGCAGGGATCATCGTGTACCACAACCGGTGCAGATCGCCATCTGCCGAAGCCTCGGCCAGATCAGGGGCATGGGCATGATCCAGTGGCGCAAGCGCGACATGGGTGCCCGAGAGGGAAAATGGAGCGGGCCACATGAAGAAGCATCCTCTTATCAACAATGTGAAACAGGGATGAAAGAAAAGCGGCCCTGACAAAGGGGCCGCTTTCATACTTTTTCACCAAACCAATTTGGGTGTTAGCCAAATACTTTGGTCAAAGCTTTGTCCACCGCATCGGTAATGGCATCGATGTCTTCTGCCGTCGCGATCAAAGCAGGCGAGAAACACAGAACATTGTTGCGACCGGGAATAGAGCGGTTGGCCGCGCCGATGATGACGCCTTGTGCGCCGCAATCAGCCACAACAGCCATAACGTCTTTTTCGTCGGCGGGTTCTTTGGTTTCGCGGTTTGTGACCAGTTCGGCGCCAAGGAACAGACCTTTGCCGCGAACGTCACCGATGATTTCGTGCTTTTCCATCAACGCCTGAAGATTGCCCATCATGCGCTCGCCCATGACGGTGCAGTTTTCGAGCAGGTTTTCCTCTTCGATGATGGCCATGTTTTCCAACGCGGCCGCGGGACCGGCTGTACAGCCGCCGAAAGTCGAGATGTCGCGGAAGTGGTTCAGCTTGTCATCGGGATTGTCTTTGAAGTGGGCAAAGACTTCCTCGGTGGTCACCATGCAGGCGATGGCCGCATATCCCGAAGCCACACCTTTTGCCATGGTCACGAAATCAGGTTTGATTCCATAGTGTTGATAGCCAAACCATTCGGTGCCCGTGCGACCCACGCCACAGACCACTTCGTCGATGTGCAACAGAACATTGTACTGTTTGCAGATCTCCTGAACGCGCTCCCAGTATCCTTCGGGCGCTTCGATCACGCCGCCACCTGCTGTGACAGGCTCGAGGCAAAGCGAGCCGACAGTTTCAGGGCCTTCACGCAGAATGACGTCCTCGATCTGGTTCGCTGCTGCGATTCCAAATTCGCGGCCCGACAAATGCTCGAGACCCAGCTCGTGCTTGCGGTATTCCATACAATGCGGCACGCGGACAAAATCTGGCGCGAAAGGACCGTACTGCATATTGCGTTCGTCCTGACCACCGGCCGACATCGCAGCAAGGGTCGATCCGTGATAGTCACGGTCGCGATACAGAATTTTGGTTTTCTTGCCGCCATATTTTTTGTGCGCGATCTGGCGCACCATTTTAAAGGCCTTCTCGTTCGCTTCGGAACCAGAGTTGGTGTAGTAGACGCGGCTCATCCCGGGCATTTTGTCGATGAGTTTTTCTGCAAATAGCGCGCCGGGAATCGAGCCGCCGGAGTTTGCGAAATAGCAGACTTTCATCAGCTGGGCATGCACGGCGTCAGCGATTCGTTTGCGGCCATAGCCAACATTGACGGTCCAGACCGCCCCCGAGACAGCATCAATGTATTCTTTGCCGTTTTGGTCCCAGACACGCATGTCTTTGCCTTCGATGATGATGCGGGGCTCACCTGTTTCAAAGGGTTTGTGTTGGGTCAGGTGATGCCAAACATGGGCCTTGTCTGCCGAGACAACTCGTTCGAGATCATTTTTGTTAAAGTTGCCGTCCATTGGGACACCTCTGTATTGTTTCATGTGCATTTCTGCGGTTTCAAACGAAAACAACCGGGAGAATCCGGTTAGAACTTTCAGTTATCCTCGCCAAAATTTCGGGCAATTCGATAGGGCCAGTATGCTCTTGATATAAGTCCAGTTCGAGGCGCGGTATCGGCAGGAAACCTTCCAAGATCTGGCTAAATTATTGCAAACATGATTTTTTTCCTTACGCTTTCCGTCACAGGGCATTTGATAACCGACAGGTGTTTCGCATTTGGGCAAAAAAAAGAATTGCCCGCGCGCTGCATTTTCAATCGAATTGTCTTGCGAAGGTGCGGACCCTTCATGCTGCGTTACAAAAGGCCAAGACCTAACGGGGCAAACAACAAAGAAGCCGCAGTTCAACACGGGAGAACACAGAATGACATTGAAACATAAACTTACAGGCGCGGCGACGGCTCTGGCTTTGATCTCAGGTGCACAAGCTGCCCTGGCGGCCGACGAGCTGACAGTTGCATATTTCCTCGAATGGCCGATGCCATTCCAATACGCCAAAGTCATGGGCACCTATGAAGAGGCAATGGGCACCAAGATCAATTGGGTCAGCTTTGACACAGGCACCGCGATGAGCGCGGCAATGGCCTCCGGCGATGTGCACATCTCGGTCAGCCAAGGTGTTCCGCCTTTCGTGGTCGCAGCATCTGCAGGCCAAGACATCCAGATCGTAGACGTCGCGGTGAGCTACTCTGACAACGATAACTGCGTTGTGGCTTCTGGTCTGGAAATCGACAAGATGAGCGCGGGCGAACTGGCCGGCAAAAAAGTTGCGGTGCCTCTGGGTACGGCAGCACACTATGGTTTCCTGAGCCAGATGAACCACTTTGGTGTGGACGTGGCGAGCATGGAAGTCGTGGACATGGCACCCGCAGAAGGCGCTGCAGCGCTGGCGCAGGGTTCTTTGGACATGGCCTGTGGTTGGGGTGGTGCGCTGCGCCGCATGAAAGAGCACGGTAACATCCTTTTGACTGGCGCAGAGAAAGAAGAGCTGGGCATTCTGGTGTTTGACGCCACGACCGCACCGGCATCGTTCATCGCCGAAGAGGGTGATTTGCTGGCGAAGTTCCTGAAAGTGACTGCAGACGCAAACGCAATGTGGGCCGACGAAGCCAACCACGCGAAAATGCTGCCTGTGATCGCGAAAGACGCGGGTATGGATGATGAAGCAACCGCATCCACACTGGCGACCTTCAAGTTCCCGACCATTGATGAACAGCTGAGCGGTGCTTGGTTGGGCGGCACAGCCCAAGAGTTCATGAAAGGCGTTGCAGGCGTGTTTGTGGGCGCGGGATCTATCCCAAGTGCGCTGGACAGCTATGACGGCACCGTAAACCAAGGTCCGTTGGAAGCTGCCAAAGGCATGTAATCACGACGTGTGATTCAGGGCCGAGCGCGTATGGCGTGCCCGGCCCTTTTTATGAAACCAATCAAGATCAAGAGGCGGGAGAACCGTCGCGCCCACGCATGTTGGGCGGAAAGATTGATAGGGACAATGACCGGATTATCCATACAAAATCTGTCTATGCGTTTTGATTTGCCCAATGGTGGGCATGTTCAGGCGCTCAAGGACGTGAGCCTTGATTTGAAGCAGGGCGAATTGCTGAGCGTGCTGGGGCCGTCAGGCTGTGGCAAGACAACGCTTTTGAATATTGTTGCGGGCTTTCTAGCGCCAACCGAAGGGCAGATGATCCTGAACGGGCACAATGTGACGGGTCCCGATGCGGAACGCGGCATGGTGTTTCAGCAAGGCGCGTTGTTTGAATGGATGAGCGTTCGTGACAACGTGAGCTTTGGCCCTGATATGAAGGGCATGCCCAAATCGGAAAGCGCGGAGATCGTAGATCACCTGCTGGATGTGGTGGGGCTGCAGGACTTCAAGGAAAAGATGGTTTACGAACTGTCCGGCGGTATGCAACAGCGCGTCGCACTGGCACGTTGTCTGGCCAATGATCCGGATGTGATCCTGATGGACGAACCGCTGGGCGCGTTGGATGCTTTGACACGCGAGAAGATGCAAAGCCTTGTTCTCAAGCTTTGGAAAGAAACCGGCAAGACGATCATCCTGATCACGCACTCGGTTGAAGAAGCCTTGTTGCTGGGCGAACGGTTGATCGTAATGGCACCGCGTCCGGGACGTATCCACAAGGAATATCGTTTGCCGTTTGCTGACATGGGCGTGGGCGCCGATTTGCGAGAAGTGAAAAAGCACCCCGATTATGCCCCGACACGCGAAGAGATCCTCAACATGATCTGGAACATGGAAGAAGAGATTATGGGCCGCACCGAGGAGAGCGCATAATATGGGACAGATTTTCTCAGATCTGGGTGGCGAACTTGTCACTCTCGTGATTTCGGTGCTGTCGGCGTTGCCCTACATCGCAATCTATGTGGCCGTGATCATGCTGGCCTACTTTATCTTCCATTTGGTGAAGCGGCGTCTGACGCCGGTGCACGATTACACCTCACTCAAAACCGTCACCTTTGGCGATGAGAGTGCAGTTGTCTCCAACAAGGTTGCCTCGGTTGTTTCAATCGTTTTGATCTTTGTGATCTGGGGCAGCTTTACAGGGTCGGAATGGCTGCCGCGGTTCTTGCACGCACCAGGTCCGTTTGTGGGCGAAGCCAGCTTTACCTACACGGTCGAGACCGAAGACGGCACGCGCGATGATGCAACTGTCAGCGTTCTGGTACACCCCAAGGGACAAAAGCCCGAGGCCCCGGTGGTCGCGCCGGGGGACGGGCTGGCGAAGAATGATTCGCTTGTTGTGCAATCCTATCGTTCGACCTTGCTTCGGTGGGATGCCAACGACGAGGTGACGCGCAAAGAAGGGGCCAAGGTTGTGGCCGTTGATGGCGAACCGATCAGTCGCGACAATGCTGTCGAGACAAAGATTGGCCGTGTCGCGTTGACGGACAAGGGTACTTTGAACTTTGCCCCTGCCACTGGCATGCAAATGGAGAGCATCTGGCTTCCTGCACCAGAGAGTGTCTGGCGTCGTCTGATCTCGGTCAGCCGTGACGGATATCAGAACGTCACCCTGTCAGAGCACCTGAGCTATTCCCTGTTTCGTGTGATTGTGGGCTTCGCGCTTGGCGCGATGGTCGGCATTCCTCTGGGCTATGCGATGGGGCTGAGCGATTGGGCGCGCGGATGGTTTGATCCGATTGTCGAATTCATGCGTCCTGTGCCACCACTTGCGTTGATTCCATTGGTGATCATTTGGGCCGGTATCGGGGAACAGGGTAAGATCATCCTGTTGTTCCTTGCGGCCTTGTGGATCATGGCGATCGGGGCCCGATCCGGCGTATCGGGGGTGAATATCTCCAAGGTACACGCGGCGTATTCTTTGGGCGCAAACAAGCGTCAAATCCTGCGTCATGTCATCATTCCAAACTCGCTTCCTGAAATCTTCACGGCGGCGCGTGTTGCAATGGGCGTATGTTGGGGCACGGTTGTGGCTGCTGAACTGGTCGCCGCAGAAAAGGGTGTCGGTAAAATGATCGTCGCCGCGTCCAAGTTCCAAGACACAGACATCGTGTTGATGGGCATCATTCTGATTGGTGTCATCGGTTTTGGCATCGACATGATGATGCGCTGGGCCGAGAAATACCTTGTGCCATGGAAAGGCAAAGGCTGAGATCAAAGCGATAACAGGCTTTTCAAGGGCGGTCTTCGGATCGCCCTTTTTATTTGGATTGGTTCAAGAGAAACAGCTGGTTATAGCTCGCGGCCTTTGAAACGGCGTTTGCTGTGGTTTCCGCGTTGAGCGCCTCGCGTGCGAGCCTGAGATGCTTTTCGATGGTCGACAGGCTGAGGTTCATCAAAAGGGCGATATCACGGGACGTTTTGCCATCGGCAACCCATTCCAGAACTTCGCGTTGACGCTGTGTCAGAGGCGTTCGTTGTCCGCCGTGCGGCAATGAGGTGATACGCAGATTCATCAGGTTGTTAAGGGTCTGAATCTCTTTCCCCTTTTTTTGCCAGAGGGCATCGACCTCTTGCTGACTAACGCCCTTCTGCGCACAAAGGCCAATAATCCCTATGTGGTTTTTGGCCGTTTTGGGAAACCGAAGGGTATAGCCGCTTTCGATGCCCCACTTCTTGCAAAGCTCGGCGTGTTTGCGGTCGGCGTCGCTAAGCTCGGCCAGGTCTTTCGCGGCATATCCGTCGCCCCAGCTTACGGCGCTTTGTCCTTCGACATAGGGCGCTCTGGATGTTTGTTTATAAAGTTCTTCACCCACAAAAACGTCTACGATTTCCCGGTCGTAGTTGGTCAAAAGCACCCAATCCGCAGAGTCACCCCAGCCTTTTCCAACCTTGTCGACGCTGGAGACATAAAACAGCCTGTCGAATCCGTAGGACGCCATACACTGTTTGTGAACGGTCCAGACTTCGAGCATCGTCTTGGCATAGACGAGCTTTTCTGCGGCTTGATCAAAAGTAGAAATAGAAGACATTTAACTGACATAGTACAAAAAGAATGGAGCGACACCTATCTACACATTGGCCCGACTACAATGCGCGGCGGGTGGGGCCCATTAGCACATCGTATGACGCCTGTTGTCATAACCTATGTGGACAGCCGATGCAGGCAGATGTAATCAGGCCCAACCATGGCACAAAAGAAAAACTCAGATCCAAACTATAAGGTGATCGCTGAAAACCGGCGCGCACGCTACGACTATGCCATCGAGGATGACATTGAATGTGGTATCGTGCTGAGCGGTTCCGAAGTGAAATCGCTGCGCGAGAACAGCGCCAACGTTGCAGAAAGCTATGCTGCTGTTGAAGATGGCGAGCTGTGGTTGGTGAATTCCTACATTGCACCTTATGAGCGGGCCATGTTCGGACACACCGAACGTCGGCGCCGCAAGCTGCTTGTGAGCCGCAAAGAGCTGAGCAACCTGTGGACCGCAACCCAGCGCAAAGGCATGACACTTGTGCCGCTTGTGATGTACTTCAATCACAAAGGCTTTGTGAAAATGAAGCTGGGCATCGCCAAAGGTAAAAAGAATCACGACAAACGTGCGACCGAGGCCAAGCGTGACTGGGGTCGCCAGAAGCAGCGTTTGCTGCGCCACGGCGGATAATTCTGGCACCATCATCTTGTCCGACTTGTCGAAGTGCGCCAGAGGCTGTGCGCGTTTCGCGGGTGATTTTGCGTTTCTTTAACTTCTGATCCATCGAATATGCGGGTTCTTGTCACAAGATCGGGCGCAAAGGGTCGTGCAGCTTGCGTCTGCGTCCCGCCGATAGTAGGCAGGTCCGTGACTCAATATTGGGGGGCAGACATGGCTCAGGATGATCCTCGCACGCTCGTGTCCACTGAGTGGCTTGCAGCACATATGAAAGACCCGGATTTGCGGGTCATTGACGCTTCGTGGCATATGCCAGCGGCAAAGCGCGATCCAAAAGCAGAGTACGAAACTGCGCATATTCCCGGCGCACGTTTCTTTGACATCGACGAAATTTCGGATTTGCGCAGTGACCTTCCGCATATGGCACCGCCCATCGAAAAATTCATGAGCCGGATGCGTGCCATGGGGGTCGGTGATGGCCATCAGGTTGTGGTGTACGACACGAATGGTGTGAATTCGGCCTGTCGCGTGTGGTGGCTGTTTCGCCTGATGGGGCAAAACGACGTTGCGGTTCTGGATGGAGGGTTGCCAAAGTGGCAAGCCGAAGGTCGCGCAATCGAAGACATGGCGCCGATCATTCGGGATCGTCACATGACAGTGCGTCGCCAGAACCATCTGGTCAAAGACGTTACTCAGGTGTCCTCGGCCTCGAAGCTGGGCGATTATGAAATCATCGATGCGCGCAGCGCGGAACGCTTCAAGGGTGAAGTCGATGAGCCGCGCGCGGGGCTGCGCTCTGGGCATATTCCAAGCTCGAAAAACGTGCCCTTCCCGACGCTGTTGACCAGCGACGGCACAATGAAAGACCCAGACACCCTTCGCACTGTATTCGAAGACGCAGGCGTCGATCTGTCCAAGCCCGCCATTACCACGTGTGGGTCTGGTGTGACCGCTTGCATTCTTGCCCTCGCGATGGAGCGTTTTGGCAAGACTGATTATGCCGTCTATGACGGATCCTGGACCGAGTGGGGGGCCTTTCCCACTCTGCCAATTGCCACCGGAGAAGCCTGATGCTGAACAATCTGAAACCACAGCCCGCAGACAAAATCCTCGCCCTTATGGCGTTGTATCGCGATGACCCGCGCCCCACAAAGATCGACCTTGGCGTCGGTGTTTACAAAAATGCCGAGGGCGTTACGCCGGTTATGCGTGCGGTCAAGGAAGCAGAGCGTCGGTTGGTTGAGGAGCAAACGTCAAAGGCATATGTGGCGCTTGCGGGTGATCCGGCCTATTCGAACGCAATGATCGAGCTGGTTCTGAACAACGTGGTCGATCGCGGACGTATCGCTGCGGTGGCGACACCGGGTGGAACGGGTGCTGTTCGCCAGGCTTTTGAACTGATCAAAGGGGTGAGCCCCGATGCGACCGTTTGGGTTTCCAACCCAACTTGGCCAAACCACGTGTCGATCCTGAACTATCTGGGCATGAACCACACCGCGTATCGCTATTTTGACAGCGAAACACGTGGCGTTGATTTCGACGGAATGATTGAAGATCTTGCCGGAGCCTCTGCCGGAGACGTGGTGTTGCTGCACGGATGCTGTCACAACCCGACAGGTGCGAACCTCAACCAGACACAATGGCAAACCGTTGTGGACCTGTTGAACGAAAAGGGTTTGATCCCGATGATCGACATTGCCTATCAGGGCTTTGGTGATGGTCTGGAAGAAGACGCTGCGGCGACCCGGCTTGTGGCCTCAAGTGTTCCCGAGTGTCTGATTGCGGCGAGTTGTTCGAAAAACTTCGGTGTTTACCGTGAGCGTACAGGGCTTTTGATGGCGATTTCGGAAGATGCCGGAAACACAGCGGTCACACAGGGCAACCTGAACCACCTGAACCGCCAGAACTTCTCCTTCCCTCCGGATCACGGCGCGCGCGTTGTAACAACCATCCTGACCGACGACGCGCTTCGCGCCGATTGGGCGGCCGAGCTGGAAGATACCCGTTTGGGCATGTTGCGCTTGCGTGAACAGCTTGCGAGCGAACTGCAGCGCGCCTCGGGATCGGATCGCTTTGGCTTCCTCGCACAGCACCGGGGCATGTTCTCGCGTCTTGGCGCATCGGCGGATCTGGTTGAGAGACTGCGGGCAGAGCATGGCATCTACATGGTGTCTGACAGCCGTTTGAATATCGCTGGCCTGAACGAAACCACTGTCCCGATCCTTGCAAAAGCAATTGTCGAAACGGGCATCTAAACCCGCACATACCGTTTTGAAAAGGCCGTCGGTGGAATGACCGGCGGCCTTTCTTTTATATCCAACGGGAAGTTTGGCGATATAACACCAATGACACTGGTTATGCGCAGTAGGTTTTATGTTTGCCGGAACGAAAACAGTTTGTGGTGTTTTGGGCTTCTTCATCCTGTTTGGATGTGGTGGGCAGCATGATCGCACCAGCGTCGCCCCACCTGCGGCCACGTATGAAAGCTTTGCGCCAGCCGGGTATCCTCATCCCATCCGCGTCTATGAAGATGCGGACGGCGACGAACTGGGGCCACTAATCGAGTATTATGAAACGGATGTGCTGCCGCCTTCCAAATCTACCAGAAAAGGCGGGTTGAACATTCTTGCCCTGTCTGGTGGCGGGCAAGACGGCGCATTTGGGGCTGGGATCTTAACTGGTTGGACACAAATGGGAAAAAGGCCCGTCTTTGATATTGTAACCGGTATTTCGACTGGTGCCCTTATTGCGCCCTTTGCATTTCTTGGACCAGAGTACGACGACCAGTTGCGGCATATTTATACCCAAACCTCAACCAGCGACATCGCGCGGTTTGACGTTATGGGCGCCATATTCGGGCGCGGGTATGTGGCCTCGACACGGCCTCTTGCGCAATCAATTGAAAATGAACTTGATGACGCGGTGATCCGCGCAATCGCCAAAGAGGCACGCAATGGGCGGTCGCTTATCATTGGGACCACTAACATCGATGCGGAACGTCCTGTTTTGTGGGACATCGGTGCAATGGCGCAGGTCGACACGCAAGAGTCCCATGACCTTATCCGTAAAGTTGTTCTGGCCTCGGCATCGATCCCGTTGCTGTTCGAACCCGTCAGCATTCCCGTCACGGATGGCACGACTGTTCGCGAAGAACTGCATGTTGATGGGGGCCTGACCCGAGAGATTTTTGTTTATCCCCCGCTATTTGATATGCGGGCCGCACTGAGCCGTCATGGTCTTGCAAGCCATCGCAATACGATCTGGCTCATCCACAACAAACGGCTCGAGCAGGACTACAAGCCACAAAGCACCCGTCTCAAAGACATGGCCTCGAGAACACTTGCCATGTTGATCCGGTCGCAAAGTATCGGGAACATTGCTTCCATCGGGTTCCTGGCCAAGCGCGACGGGCTTCACGCCAATCTCCAGTCCATTCCAGCCAGCTTTGAGGCGGTCCCCAAAGAAGTCTTTGATCCCGAATATATGAGCAGTCTGTTTCAGACCGGTTATCAATTGGGTTCAAATGACGAAGGCTGGTGGATGGATATTCAAAACTATTACGACTGAGCAGGCTTACTTTGTCAGGATCAATTTACCCGCGCGGGTGATCCGCAACGTATAGACCTGTCCGTCCAGTACAATCTGCGCAAGACCTTTGTCCCCGGTCAGAATGCGGGCGTCATGCAGGGGCATCGAGTTTAGAAGGTGGCTCATCGGTGTCTGGGCGTTCATTGGACAGCCTCATCAGTTAAAAATTCACAACAATATCCACAACGAACGGGCGCGTTTCCTGATTGGTCCTGTGGATGATTCGTGGCTGACCCAATGTGTCGGGCTGGCTGATGAGATAAAGATGACAAAAATAGTCGGAATAGTCAATCTTCTATTTCGGCTTCATTTGAATTCGGCGCGCAAAGAAATGGGTCGGTACTGAAAATGTGCACATGGGGGTAGAACGAAAAAGGCCCGGGTGTTTCCACCCGGGCCCTCTTTGATTTTGAAGCCAGCGGCTTAGCCGTTGGTGAACTCGGGATATGCTTCCATACCCAGCTCAGCCATGTCGAGACCGTTGATTTCGGTTTCTTCATCAACACGCAGACCCATGGTCATTTTGATGACGAACCAGACAACAGTCGAGGCAACCACGGTGAATGCACCGACTACGACGATACCGTACAGCTGTGCGCCGATGGTTGCGTCCGAGTTGGTCAGAACAACAGCGAGCGTGCCCCAGATACCAGCGATCAAGTGAACAGGGATGGCGCCAACAACGTCATCGATTTTCAGCTTGTCGAGCATTGGTACTGCGAAGACTACGATTACGCCGCCAACTGCACCGATGATTGTTGCCATGCCCAGCGATGGGGTCAGAGGCTCGGCAGTGATCGATACGAGACCAGCCAGCGCGCCGTTGAGCACCATGGTAAGGTCAGGTTTCTTGTACATGATCTGCGTCAGGATCAGAGCTGCGATTGCGCCGCCTGCTGCTGCAGTGTTGGTGTTCGAGAAGATGCGCGATACGTCAGCAACGTCACCTACAGTGCCCATAGCGAGCTGCGAACCACCGTTGAAGCCAAACCAGCCCAACCACAGGATGAATGTACCCAGAGTTGCGAGCGTCAGGTTCGAACCAGGCATTGGAACTGTACGGCCGTCTTTATACTTGCCGATACGTGGTCCAAGGATGATTGCGCCTGTCAGAGCAGCCCAGCCACCGACCGAGTGAACAACAGTCGAGCCAGCGAAGTCGAGGAAGCCTGCTGCGTCCAGGAAGCCACCGCCCCATTTCCAGGATGCCGACCAGGGGTAGATTACCGATGTCAGGATCACAGTGAAGATCAGGAAGGGCCACAGTTTGACGCGCTCGGCCATTGTGCCCGAAACGATCGATGCAGTTGCCGCACAGAACATCAGCTGGAAGAAGAAGTCCGAACCAGTCGACGCATAGCCATAGTCGTCAGCAGCGTCAGAAGTCACGCCGACAGCTTCGAGGATACCAGGACCCCAAACGCCGGACAGAACGCCTTCTACAGACCATGTGCCCAGTGGGTACATCAGGTTATAGCCGATCAGGTAATAGAAGATAGATGCGAGGCCGAAGAGGGCCATGTTCTTGGTAAGCTGCATTGCAACGTTCTTGGAACGTACAAGGCCCGCTTCCAGCATGGCAAAACCGGCTGCCATGAAGAACACCAGAAAGCCGCCGACCAGGAACAGCAGCGAGTTCAGGATGAAGACGGTGTCGGTCGAAGCGTTTACGCCAGCAACCGGTCCTTCGTCTGCAAGGCCCATAACCGGCAGCGCTGTAAGCGCGACGGGCAGAGCAATTTTCGTAAGAGTATTCATTGTTTACTGTCCTCCTGTGACGCTTAAATCGCGTCAGCGTCCGTTTCGCCGGTGCGCACGCGAACTGCTTGCTGCACGTCGAGCACGAAGATTTTACCGTCGCCGATTTTGCCGGTCTGAGCGGTTTTCGTGATTGTTTCGACCACTTGGTCTGCCATGGTGGCTGGAACAACCAGCTCAAGCTTGACCTTTGGTACAAAGTTCACGGCGTATTCTGCGCCGCGATAAATTTCAGTGTGGCCCGACTGAGAGCCGAAGCCCTTAATTTCGGTAACCATCATGCCGCGCACGCCGATTCCGGTCAGCGCCTCGCGGACCTCCTCGAGCTTGAACGGTTTGATTGTTGCGATAATCAGTTTCACCGTTTTCCCCTTTCCATGTGCAGGGTGTGTCCCTGCGTTTGCACCTGCAGAAAACCTGTGTGGACCGGGGAATCGAAGACTTTTGCTGCAAAAATCACCGTTACGTAGGTGTTAAACGCACAAAATTTGCACAAACTGTGCACGATGATTAAAAAATAAGCACAACAAATACGCAGGTATTTGCCAACACGGCTCTACATCTGCGAGTTTTCAGTCTAAAATGATCGAAAATAGAGTGCTGGGCAGTACCAAGTATGAGTGATTCAGGTCGTAAAAAGCCACCTTTGGTGGCCGAGAACCGCTATGGGAAGGCGTCTGCGCCCAAGCGAAAGGCATCGGCCAAGCCGAAACCAAAGCCAAAACCCAAAGCCAAACCAAAGGCCGCGCCCAAGAAAGCGGCAGCCAAACGCAAACCGGCCAAGAAGACATCGCGCAATCCGATTGTAGCCTTTGTGATTGGTGTCTGGCGCTGGTTCTGGCGACTTGTCTGGGCCTTCACGTGGCGGTCCGCCATGATCTTTGGTTTGTTTCTGGCGATTGCCGTCGGATATTTCTATTCAACTTTGCCCGATGTCGAAGAACTTTTGGACGGACGTGCGCACGGGTCCGTGACAATGCTGGACAGTGGCGGAGATGTCTTTGCGTGGCGCGGTGACCAGTTTGGCGGGATCGTCACCGCAGACAGCGTATCTCCTGACCTGAAGAATGCGGTTGTCGCAACCGAAGACAAACGCTTTTATTCCCACTTTGGCGTCAGCCCGCGCGGCGTCGCCAGCGCGGTGCGTATCAACCTGAGCGAAGGGCGCGGCCCCTTGTCGGGTCATGGCGGGTCTACCATCACACAGCAGACTGCCAAGCTTTTGTGCCTTGGCGTTGAATTCAACACCAAGGATTGGAAAAGCGAAGCCGAGTATGTGCGCGATTGTCGTCGCGGGTCCCTTTGGCGCAAAGTCAAAGAAGCGGTCTATTCGATCGCGATGGAGACCAAGTACACCAAAGACCAAATTCTCTCTATCTATCTGAACCGTGCCTATATGGGCGGGGGCGCCTATGGTGCAGAGGCCGCCGCGCAGCGGTACTTTGGCAAACACGCCGCCGTTGTGAACGCTGCCGAGGGCGCGATGTTGGCCGGTCTGCTCACCGCCCCTTCGTCGCTGGCCCCGACATCCAATCTGGGCAGGTCCCAAGATCGCGCGGCGACGGTTCTGCGTCTCATGAACGAGCAGGGATATCTGACGGACAAGGAAACGGTCTATTGGCAAGAGAACCCCGCCCAGCTGTCTCAGGCGGCCGAGGCAAAGGCAGGCGGCTATTTCGCCGATTGGGTTATGGCCTCTGGTCCCGAGTTTTTCACACGCAACACAACAGAGGATGTTGTGATCCGCACAACGTTGGACCCACGGGTGCAGCGCGCACTTGAAGAGGGCATGCAGTTTGTGTTCGAGAATAAGGTGCGTGAAGGTTCAAAGGCGCAAGCCGCGATTGTGGTAATGTCGGCGGATGGTGCCGTTAGAGGCATGTTGGGTGGTCGGGACACAAAGGTCTCGGGCGGGTTTAACCGCGCAACCCAAGCGAAGCGCCAAACCGGTTCTGCGTTCAAGCCGTTTGTGTACGGCACCGCGCTCGAACTAGGGTACAGCTGGGACGACACCGTGGATGATGCACCTTACTGTATGAATATCCCGGGATCGGGCGAATGGTGCCCACGAAACTATACCAACAAATACTATGGCACGGTGACCCTTACAGATGCGTTGAAGCGATCCTTGAACGTTCCCGCTGTGAAAGTGTCCGAGGCCGTTGGCCGCGATAACGTGCGGACCGTGGCATCGGACTTTGGAATCGACAACGCCTTGGCCCCCGGGCCGGCTTTGGCATTGGGCGCGTCGGAAAGCACCTTGTTGGAAATGACAGGGGCCTATGCAGGCATTCTCAACGGGGGATCATCTGTCACCCCCTACGGTTTGGTCGAATTGCGCCTTCAGGGTGAAGACGAAGCCTTGATGGGAACAGGGGGCGGAATTGGAGAGCGTGTGATTTCCGAAGTCGCCGCCCGCGAATTGATCTATATGATGGAAAAGGTGGTGAGCGAAGGCACCGGCATGCGCGCTCGTCTCGATGGTTGGCAAGTGGCGGGCAAGACCGGCACGACCCAAGCCGCCCGCGATGCGTGGTTTATCGGCTTTACCTCAGAATATGTGGCGGGAGTCTGGATGGGGTATGATGACAACACCCCTCTTACCGGCGTCACAGGCAGTGGGCTTCCTGCCGAGATTTGGCATGAGGCGATGAAACGCGTGCACGAAGGTGTCGATCCCGTACCTTTGCCCGCATTCGTGCCCAAACCCAAAAAGCCATCCCCCAAGCCCACCAAAAAGCGTGGCAATAAACTCGACGATGCGATCAATGGAATATTGCGCGATATCTTCGGGGGGAACTAAGCGAGATATGGCAAGAAAGCCAAAAGGCCGGGGGTTACCCGGCCTTTTTAAGATCCTGTGTCAGAAGATCGATGTTGCCTTTGCGCTTGTCCAGCATGGCTCCGATTTCTTCTTTTTCGCTCAACCGAAGACTGATGCCCTCGATAATCATGTCAAAGAAACGGGGCTTGCCCGATTTGTCAGAGACAAGGAAGTTGACCGAAAACGGTGCTTCGCCGCGCAATGTGGCAATCGATTGCACCTCGTGAAAGCTTTTGACCTTACGGGCGTCTTTCACTTCGATGTGGCCGCCGACAAACTCTTCAAAACGTTTTCCGTACTTGCGCGCGATATAACTCTGGAAGGCCTTCGTATAGGCGCTGAGCTGCGCACTTGATGCGCGGCGCGCATCTGCACCAAGGGCCGAGCGCGCAATCACTGGCACGTCTGCGTATTTGACGAAGATGCGTTCAAAGTCGCGGATCATCGAGTTCAGGGATTTGCCCGAAGAAATGACCTTGTTGATATCTGCAACGGCTTTATCAACCAGGCTTTTGGCTTGGGCGTCAGTCAGGGCAAACGCACCGGAAGGCAGCAAAGCCACCAAAGCCGAAGCGGAAACTGCACCCAAAAATTCACGGCGTTTCATGTCAGAAATCCTCGTACGGGTCCGAATAGGGGTCTGAATAAGGATCGAGATAGACATCTTCGCCCGACATTCCAAGTTCGAAGCGACGATTTTGTAGATAGAGGCTGCGCGCCTGACCATAACTATCGGCGCTTTCGTACAGGATAGAGTCGACGGTTGTGTCGTAATCATATCGTGTGCCCATCGAGTCCAATACATAGGCGACGATGCCGATATACTGTGTCGGGTCTTGGAAAATGACGACAAACGGGTTCATCGCAACGTCAACGAAAAAACCGACCGTGTCACGGGACGTGGATGGCCCGAAGAAGGGCATCTCGACATAAGGACCTTCGGCCATGCCCCAAACGTGCATGGTTTCTCCAAAGTCGGTGTCGCGCCGTTCCAGACCGATGTCAGCAGCCGGATCAAACAGACCGCCAATCCCGACAATCGTGTTCATGGCAAAGCGGCCGGTGTTGTGCAGGGCATCGCCAAACTCTGCCTGAAGCAGGTCGTTTGCGACATCGTTTGGCAGGGCGAGGTGAGCAGAGAAACGGCCAATGGTGTCTCTCACGCCGTGCGTGGTGGCGACTCCATAGCCGTCCGACAAAGGTGACACGAGATACGTATCAACATCTTTATTGAACTCATGCGTGCCCCTGTTCTCGGCCTCGTAGGGGTCATAGACACCTGTAGACGGGGCATTATTAGCACAGGCCGCAACAAACAGGGCAGCCGCAAGAACACCAGCACGGAAAAGTCTGTTGCTGAGAGATGAGTTACGCGAAAACAACAATAGAAATCCCGTGGTAAACTTCGTATCAGTCCCTGTAGACCATTCAGCAGCCAAGCCCAATGTCTCGTGGGGAATTGCAATTTTATGTGGCAGTTTGGAGACATTTGGTCTTTGTCGCAATCAGGTATTATGAATTGAACGATAATTAAAGGTAACAGGACAAAAGATGAGCAATCCGATGACCCAAGCGGGACAAGATGAATTGCGCGCAGCACGGCGCGAAAGCCGCGGCCTGTATTGGGCAGTTGCGGTATTCAGCTTTTTCGCGAACCTGCTCATGCTGACAGGCCCTATCTATATGCTGCAGGTCTATGACCGCGTATTGGGAAGCCGATCAGAAGAAACCCTTATTGCTCTCTCTTTGCTGGTCGCGTTTTTGTACGGCACGATGGGGATTTTGGACTTCGCGCGGGGCCGCATTATGGCCCGTGTCGGGGCACGGTTCCAATCCCGTTTGGACCGGCGCGTATTTGACGCCGTTGTCCGCAAATCTGCGATCAAACCCGATGAGCGGTCGCAGACAGGCCTTCAGGATCTCGAGTCTGTTCAAAGGTTGATGTCATCGCCTGTTCTGATGTCGATCTTCGATATGCCATGGACACCGTTTTTCCTCGCCGGGATTGCTCTTTTCCATCCTTGGCTGGGCATGTTGGCCGTTGGTGGTGGCGCGTTGCTGGTTTTTGCCACACTGCTGAACCAGCTCACCACACGCCAACCGGTGATGAAAGCCAATATGGCGACACATCACTCTGAAATGATAAGTCAGCAAATCCGCACCGAAGCCGAGATGGTTCAGGCGATGGGGATGCAGACCGCAGCTTTTGACCGTTGGCAGATCGCCCGCACAAAATCACTGGCCGAAAATGTTTCGGCGGCGGATCTTGGTGGCGGCTTCACAGCGGTGACAAAGACATTCCGCATGTTCCTTCAATCCGCGATGCTGGGTCTGGGGGCGTATCTGGTGCTGTTGAACGAACTGACACCCGGCGCAATGATTGCAGGTTCGATCCTTTTGGGGCGTGCGCTTGCGCCGATCGAAATGGCGATTGGCCAGTGGCCCTTGGTCCAGCGCGCGGGCAAAGGGTGGAGCAACCTTGAAATTCTTCTGACAGAAGTGCCCGAGCGTCAGCCGCGCACGGCGCTTCCTGCGCCAAAGGCCAATCTGGATGTGCAACAGCTGACGGTTGTGCCACCGGGAGATTCCCAAGCCGCGCTGCGCATGATCACTTTTACCCTGCGCCCCGGAGAAGCCTTGGGCGTTATCGGCCAATCGGGTGCGGGCAAGTCGACGCTGGCCCGTGCCTTGACCGGGGTATGGCGACCAGCAGGCGGAAAAGTGCGCCTTGATGGCGCGTCTCTCGACCAATACGACCCTGATGTGCTGGGCCAATATATCGGGTATCTGCCACAACGCGTGCAGATGTTCGAAGGCACGATTGCGGAAAACATCGCGCGCCTGTCCAAACAACCCGATCCGGAAAAGATTGTGGCGGCTGCGAAAAAGGCCGCTGCGCACGAGATGATTGTCAAACTGCCGGACGGCTATGACACCCGCATTTCCGCCAGCGGCGGACGTTTGTCGGGTGGTCAGATTCAGCGGATCGGTTTGGCGCGTGCTTTGTATTCGGACCCTGTGATCCTTGTTTTGGACGAGCCGAACTCGAACCTTGATAATGAGGGTTCGCAAGCGCTCAATCAGGCCATTCGCGTTATGAAGTCCGAAGGTAAATCCGTTTTGATTATGGCGCACCGCCCTGCGGCCATTCAGGAATGCGAGCTTCTTCTGGTTATCGACAACGGCATGAGCACGGCCTTTGGTCCGAAAGATGAAGTGATGCAGAAAATGGTCACCAACCACGAGAAAATCAAAAAAGCCGGCACCACCGGCGGAGGTGTGCAATGAGCGATGCCCATGACGTGAAGGCGGATTGGCCGGTTCGCAAATACATGCTGATCGGAATGTTTGGTCTGTTTGTTCTTTTGGGTGGTTTCGGCGTTTGGTCCGTCATGACCGAAATTTCCGGCGCCATCATTGCAGGTGGACGGATCGAAGTTGACCGCAACAGACAGGTTGTCCAGCACCTTGATGGTGGGGTGGTTGAAGAAATCCTTGTCGACGAAGGTGACACCGTCAAAAAGGGGCAAACGCTGATCACGTTGGATCCCACGATGCTGGCGTCGAACCTGTTGATCACCGAAAGCCAGTTGTTTGAACTGATGGCGCGTCGCGGCCGGTTGGAAGCCGAACGTGATGGGGAAACAGAGCTGGTTTTTGACGAAGAATTGCTGCGCATTGCGGCCAAGAACCCCGAAATTCTGGACATCGTCGAAGGCCAGCGCCGGTTGTTCCATGCCCGCAATGAATCCTTGGAACGCGAAGTTGAACAGCTTGGGAAACGGCGTGCGCAGATCGTGAACCAGATTGACGGGATCGAAGCCCAGCAAGCGTCTTTGGGTGTTCAGCTCGAGTTGATTGTCGAAGAACTGAAAGACCAGAACACGTTGCTTGAGAAAGGACTGGCACAATCAAGCCGCGTTCTGGCGTTGCAGCGGGAAGAGGCCGAGCTAAGCGGGTCTGTCGGAGAGCTGACAGCAACCAAGGCCCAGGCCGAAGGCCGTGTGACAGAAATTGATATCGAAATTCTCAAGCTGAATACGCGTCGTCGCGAAGAGGCCATCTCTCGTTTGCGCGATCTTCAATATCGCGAGCTTGAACTTGCGGAGCAGCGTCGCGCCCTGATCGAGCAACTGGCACGTCTTGAGATCAAGGCGCCGGTTTCGGGGATTGTATACGGCTTGCAGGTGTTTACGCCAAAATCCGTGTTGCGCCCTGCCGATCCGGTGTTGTTTATCGTGCCTCAGGATCGCCCGTTGGTGATTGCGGCGCAGGTTGAACCGATCCACATCGAGCAAATCTATATCGGACAGGAAGTAATCGTCCGGTTCAGCTCTCTGGATCAGCGCAACACACCAGAGCTTTATGGCACGGTCACCAGCGTTTCGCCGGATTCCTTTGAGGATCAGGCCACCGGCGCCGCCTATTATCGGGCGGAAATCCAGTTGCCCGAAGGTGAATTGGCCAAGCTGCCAGAAAACGTAACCCTCATTCCGGGCATGCCTGCCGAGAGCTTCCTGCGGACCGATGATCGCACGCCGATTGCCTATCTGCTGAAACCTCTGGCGGATTATTTCACCAAGGCATTCCGCGAAAGCTGAACCAAGGTTCGGATTTGGGCTTTCTTTAAGGGGCGGCGCATTCTAGCGTCGCCCCAAATTGTTTTCTAGGAGTCTGAACAATGAGCGCGATTGAAGCAAAACTGGCCGAACTGGGTGTGACCCTTTCCGAAGCTCCAGCACCTGCGGCAAACTATGTGCCTTATGTTGTGGTCGGCGACATCGTTTATGTGTCTGGACAAATCTCGATGGATGCCGATGGGCTGATCAAGGGGCGCCTTGGGTACAACATGGAAACAGCGGTTGGGGCCAAAGCCGCCAAAACCTGTGCGATCAATCTGTTGTCTCAGGTCAAAGCTGCCTGTGGCGGGGATCTGGACCGTCTGGTGCGCGTGATCAAGCTGACTGGTTTTGTTAATTCCACTGCGGATTTCACGGAACAGCCCATGGTCATCAATGGTGCTTCGGACTTTATGGTTGAAGCCCTCGGAGACGCAGGTCGCCATTCGCGTTCGGCCGTGTCCGCAGCAGCCCTTCCTCTGGGCGTGGCCGTTGAAATCGAAGGCATCTTCCAGATCAAGTGACCATGTTAGATTCGTCCTTTCTAAAACTTCCGCTGGCACATCGTGGATTGCATGATGTGTCAGACGCCCGCCCTGAAAACAGCCGCGCCGCTATTCGCGCGGCCGTCGCCGCAGGGTACGGTGTGGAAATAGATTTGCAGATGTCTTCGGATGGAACGGCAATGTGTTTCCACGACTATGACCTTGGGCGGCTAACCGAAGAAACAGGCCCCATTCGCCAGCGCAGCGCCGCGGACCTTGGCAACATTCGTCTCAAAGGTGGGGAAGAAGGTATCCCGACCTTTGCCGAAATACTCGAGATCGTTGATGGACAGGTGCCTTTGCTTGTCGAAATCAAGGATCAGGACGGGTTGATGGGAAGCAATGTTGGTCGTCTGGAACAAGCGGCTGCAAGGGATGCGCAAGGGTATCAAACTAGCTTGGCCTTTATGTCGTTTAACCCGCACAGCGTCGCGGCACTGGCCGATGCGGCGCCGGATGTTCCGCGCGGTATCGTGACGGACGGGTATCTCGCAGAAGACTGGCCGATCCTGCCGGCCAGAATTCGCGACACCCTGAGGGCCATTCCGGATTTTGATCGCGTGAAGGCCAGCTTTATCAGCCACCAGGCCAGCAGTTTGAAAACGACTGTTGTCGCAGACCTTAAGGACAAGGGCGTGCCCGTCTTGTGTTGGACCATCCGGTCGCCCGAAGCAGAGGCACAAGCGCGCGAGGTTGCCGACAATGTGACCTTTGAGGGCTACTTGGCCAAGATCCCCGCTTGAACCGTGCTCGCCTTGCACCAAGTATGAGAGGGCGAACAAGGAATGGATCCAATGGACGGCGCACCGATTGAAATCGAGATGCATCAGGGGCTTGGGACAATTGCAGCCAGCGATTGGGACGCCTGCGCCTGTCCCGAAGCGGTGGCGGGCGGGCGCGCGAACGATCCTTTTACGACTTACCGGTTTTTGAAAGCCATCGAGGACAGTGGCTCGGTCGGGCCCGGAACCGGCTGGCAACCGCGATACCTGACAGCACGCGCCAACGACGAGGTGATCGCCTGCGCTCCGCTCTATGTAAAGTCCCATTCACAAGGCGAGTATGTTTTCGACTATAGCTGGGCCCATGCGTACGAAAATGCGGGTGGTCGGTATTATCCGAAAATGCAGGTCGCGGTGCCGTTCACGCCGGTTTCCGGTCGTCGCCTGCTGACGCGACCCGGTTTTGAAACGACCGGCAAAGCGGCGCTTGTTCAGGGGATGGTTCAGGTGGCCGATGACAACGAACTGTCCTCTCTTCACCTGACCTTTTGTGAAGAAGACGAGGTCGACGCGGGCCAACAAATGGGGCTGTTGCACCGCACAGCACAACAGTTTCACTGGCTCAACGAGAATTACCAATGTTTCGATGAATTTCTCGCTTCGTTGTCGTCCCGAAAGCGCAAAAACATTAGAAAAGAGCGCCAGAAAGCACAGGCCTTTGGGGGCGAGATCCTATGTCTGTCGGGTGAGGAAATCCGCCCGGAACATTGGGACGCCATGTGGCGGTTTTATCAGGACACCGGCGCGCGAAAGTGGGGAACGCCCTATTTGACGCGCGATTTCTTTGACATGGCGCATGACACCCTGCGAGATGACATCTTGCTGATCCTTGCAAAAAAGGATGGGCATTACGTTGCCGGTGCAATGAACCTTATTGGCCAAGAGGCGCTTTTTGGCCGGTACTGGGGGTGTGTAGAAGATCATCCCTGCCTGCATTTCGAACTATGCTACTATCAGGCAATGGACTGGGCGATTTCGCATGGTCTCGGCCGTGTCGAAGCCGGCGCACAGGGAGAGCACAAGCTGGCGCGGGGGTATCTGCCCGTCACCACGCATTCGTTGCATTGGATGCGGGATCCGGGATTTGCCGACGCCGTGGCGCGGTTTCTGGAAGCCGAACGCGAAGCCGTTGCCGAAGAGATCGAGGTGATGACGGCTTGGGGACCATTCCGAAAAGATAAGACGGAGGACCACGAATGAGCGAGAAACTTAGCGACGCCGCAAGAGATGCCATGCTGGGCCCGTTGTTTGAAACGGGTTGGGAAATGGTCGACGGGCGCGACGCCATTCGCAAAACATTCAAATTCGACAGCTTTATCTCGGCGATGGGATGGATGACCCAAGCGGCAATCTGGGCCGAGAAATGGAACCATCATCCCGAATGGTTTAATGTATACAGTAAAGTCGACGTCGTTTTGACGACACATGATGTCGCCGGGCTGAGTGCGCTTGACGTCAAACTGGCGCGAAAGATGGACTCGATTTAATCGCATCGACCTGTCATCCCGCCGGGTGCCAAAGTCGGCATGCAACAAACCCATCGATTACCGGGTGAGGGGCCGCTTGCGGTTCCTGTATCCATTGGAACGAACGACGAAAAATCCGGGGGCCCCAGATGTGGCAAGGTAAACTTTTGCATATCCATACGACACCTGCCGTGCGAGAGCCGATGGTTGCGCAGCCAACCGCGCAGCTTATCGAAGGGGTAGGGGTTGAAGGGGATCGATATGCCATTGGCACAGGAAAATACTCTGCCTTTCCTGATATCCGCGAGGTGACCCTGATCGAGATCGAGACGCTCATCGCGCTCAAGCGTGATCACGACATTGACCTTGCGCCAGAAGAGCATCGCAGGAACCTAACCACAGAAAATACACCGCTTAACCATCTTGTTGGTAAGAGGTTCTGGGTTGGAAATACCTTGTTGGAAGGGGGGCGTCTGAACACGCCCTGCCGGTATCTGGATTTGGTAACAGGCAAATCGGTAAACGATATCCTTGTGCACCGGTCTGGTCTGAACTGTTATATCGTAAAAGGCGGTCAAATTAACGTCGGCGACAGTATTTCACTCGACAATGCCAGCGCCTGATTGGGGGGTAAGCCGGTAGCCTTTTTCGCAAGGCCGCGAAGGGATGATCTTTTGCAAAAGAAAAGCTCCCGAAAAAAAATCGGGAGCTTAAGGTCGCGTTTTTCGAAAGTGGTGCGACGTCACATACGCCTTAGAGCGCTTCGAGAAGACTTTCGCCCGCCGTGAAATTGCACACGCCGCGCTCTTGTTCCTCTTGAAACCAAGTCACCGCTCCGTCTTCGACAATGGCGGCGAACCGGCGGGTTCTGTTTACAAAGCCAACGGGAGGTGCCGAAAAATCGAGGCCCATGGCAACCGTCAATGTGCCAACCGGATCTGTAAGCATGGTAATGCCTGCTTTGGCTGCGCCTGTCTCACGGTCCCAAGCATCCATGACCCATGGATCATTCACGGACATGCAAATGATCTCGTCGACGCCTTTGGCCAAAATGGCATCCGCGTTCCGGATAAAGCTGGGCAAATGCGCGGCAGAACAGGTCGCGGTAAAAGCGCCGGGAAGACCGAAAAGGGCAATCTTGCGCCCCTTGGTCAACGTGTCGAGGGCAACTGGTTCGGGGCCAGCCGTGCCAAGCTTCATCAATTCGCCAGCAGGCAGCGGGTCACCCACAGAAATCGTCATCTCAAGTCC
Organism: Shimia thalassica; assembly: GCF_001458215.1. GTDB lineage: Bacteria > Pseudomonadota > Alphaproteobacteria > Rhodobacterales > Rhodobacteraceae > Shimia > Shimia thalassica. The sequence continues at coordinate 167,124 of NZ_CYTW01000007.1, forward strand.
TTTGTTCGTTTGCGTTTTCCTTCCCCGAGGATATAGGCTCGCCCTCGGAAAAGAAAACTCAAACCCTTGGGGTAAGCATGAAAAACGTTGTTGTGATCGGTGCGGGACAAGCAGGGTCTTCGTTGGTGGCAAAGCTGCGCAATGGTGGCTTTCAAGGCAAGGTAACCTTGATCGGGGAAGAGCCTGTTGCCCCATACCAACGTCCACCACTGTCGAAGAAGTATCTCTTGGGTGAAATGGAGCTGGACCGCCTGCTGCTGCGCCCTGAAAGCTTCTATTCGGACAATGCGATTGACCTTCATCTGAATGAAACGGTTCAGTCGATCGATACCGAAAATCAGGTTGTGACTGTGGCTGACCAGCCCATTAGCTATGATGAGTTGGTGCTGACAACCGGTTCGGTGCCGCGTCGTTTGCCCGCCGCAATTGGCGGAACGCTTGAGGGTGTTTACGTTGTGCGTGACCTCAAAGATGTAGATTCAATGGCCCCCGAATTTTCAGAGGGCAAGCGTGTTCTGATTGTTGGCGGAGGGTATATCGGTCTTGAGGCGGCCGCCGTCGCGGCGTCGCGCGGTCTGAAAGTGACCTTGGTTGAAATGGGCGACCGCATCCTGCAACGCGTAGCGGCGCCGGAAACGTCTGACTATTTCCGCGCCTTGCACAAAGCGCACGGCGTAGAGATTCTGGAAGGCGTCGGGCTGGATCATCTGATCGGCGAAGGGCGCGTAAACGGCGCGAAATTGACCGATGGTGCGCAGATCGATCTGGATTTTGTGATTGTCGGCGTCGGGATAACACCGGCAACGGCTTTGGCCGAGGATGCTGGTCTTGAAATCGAGAATGGGATCAAAACCGACGCACAAGGCAGAACGTCTGCCGCACATGTCTGGGCCGCAGGGGATTGCGCCTCTTTCCCCTACAAGGAAAGCCGGATTCGTCTCGAAAGTGTCCCAAATGCCATCGATCAGGCAGAGGTGATTGCCGAAAACATCATGGGTGCCGAAAAAGACTATGTGGCGAAGCCATGGTTTTGGTCCGATCAATACGACGTAAAACTGCAAATCGCAGGATTGAACTCAGGATATGATCGCGTTGTGACACGCAAAGGCGAGGGGGCTTCGGTCTCGTTCTGGTATTACCTTGGTGAACAACTTCTGGCGGTGGATGCCATGAACGCGCCGCGTGACTATATGATCGGAAAGCGGCTGATCGAAGGCGGGAAATCACCCTCCCCCGAGATGATTGCGAACCCCGACACCGATATGAAAGCGTTGATGAAACTGTGAGGATCATTGCCGGAACATTTCGCAGTGTGGCTCTCGCCAGTGTCGGAAAAGGCGACGCTGGCGCGCACCTCAGACCCACAACGGATCGGGTGCGTGAAAGCCTGTTTAATGTTTTGATGGGGGGCAAATTCGGTGATCCCATCACAGGGGCAAGGGTGCTGGACCTTTTTGCCGGAACGGGCGCTCTTGGTCTTGAGGCTTTGTCGCGTGGGGGGGATTGCGTGACCTTTGTCGACGACGGGCGCAAAGCACAAAGCCTGATCCGTGAAAACATCCGCAAAACACGCTCACAATCATCGGCGAAACTTATCGCTCGAGATGCAACGCATCTGCCTGAAAACGATGGCGCCCCATATGATTTGATCTTTTTGGATCCCCCTTACGGCAAAGGTTTTGGGAGTACGGCCCTTGCAGCAGCATCCGCTGGCGGATGGGTTGCCAAAGACGCCTTGATTGTCTGGGAAGAAAATACACCTCAGATCGCGCCGGACGGATTTGACTTGCTGGACACACGGAAATACGGCGACACGCATGTGACCCTTCTGGAAGCTGTCTAGCGCCGTCAGAACTGCGCTCAAGCGACCGTGAACCAAACCATCCCAAAAATGTGATAGACTGAGATATCGCAGGCCGCCATCGGGTCGGTTCTGTTGATCATCTCGACCGGCCCTGCCTTTTTGGTGTTCGGCCTGCCTTTTCAAAAAGGGAGGTTGGTATGGTTGAGACAATTGGAAATCCATTATCCTGGAGCGCCAAGGCCATTGCAGGCAGTGGTCGCGCCGCAGAAGACATTGCGACCCATCTGGGAAGTGATGCGCGGGTGTCGCCGCGTGTCCACAGGATCGAGGTGCGCGATGTGTTTCGCGCCTTGCGGCTTGGGCTGGACGATATGATGCGGTTTCGCACGGATGTCGTCGCCTTGGTTGCGGTCTATCCGTTGATTGGTGTTTTGTTGAGTGTGATGGCCTTTGAAATGGCTTTGTTGCCCGCAGTATTCCCGATGGCAGCCGGATTTGTCTTGCTTGGCCCCGTCGCAGCGATTGGAATGTATGCATTGAGCAAACTGCATGAGGCAGGGGAAAACCCCTCTGTCTCGAAAACGATGCAGTTGTTGAAAGCCCGAACCACAGGCCCGGTTATTGTGCTGGCAGGGTATCTTGCAGCGGTTTTCGCACTGTGGATGGTCTGTGCGATGTGGGTTTACGGCGCAACACTGGGGCCAGAGCCTCCGGTCAGCGCAGGGCAGTTCGTAAACGACGCCCTCACCACGCCGCGCGGTTGGAGCATGATCTGGATCGGATGCGGAATCGGCGCGATCTTTGCGGGTCTTGTACTTGTGACCTCACTGGTCAGTTTTCCGATGTTGGTGGATCGCCCTGTTGGTCTGCCGGTTGCCGTTACAACTTCGGTGCGTGTTGCCGTGAAGAACCCCTTGGTGACAGCTGTTTGGGGGGCAACAATTGCCTTTGGCATGTTCTTGGGCAGCTTGCCGATATTCATCGGGTTGATTCTGGTTTTGCCGGTGCTGGGGCATGCAACATGGCATCTCTATCGCAAAGCCGTCAGCTTTGACTGAACGCGATGCGCGCAAAGAAAAGGGCCGCCAAATCTCTGGCGGCCCGGTTTATCGATGTGGAGTGGGGATTAATATTCCCGCCCTGAAACATCTCGGGTGACGGCCACTGCGGCACGAGCATCTTCAACTAGCGTTGCGCCATCGAGACCCTTTGAGGTGACTTCCGCGATCCAGTTCGTAATGACGGTATCGCCAAGCCCCTGGATGCGGGCTGTTTCGCTTTCGCTCAAGGTGGAGATTTCGTTGCCAGCCGCTGCCATGACAGCTTTGCCGTCTTTGTCGCCGATATCATGCGCGCGCCCCGCCCAGGCCGAAGCAAAAAAGCCGGAGTTCGCATCGATCACAGCCTTCAGATCATCGGGTAGGCTGTTGTACTTGTCTTTGTTCATGGCCCAGATGAAATAGAGGTTATAGAGCGATTTGTCGCCCGCAACGTCCGTATGGCTGTCGGTCAGCTCGTCAAGTTTGAGGCTGGGCGACATTTCCCAAGTGATTACGCCCCCATCCACAACACCTTTGGACAGTGCTTCAGGGAAAGCGGGCACGGGCATGCCAATCGGGGTGGCGCCGACTTCTTTCAACAAAAGCGTGGCCGGGCGCGAAGGACCGCGGAGTTTCAAACCGTTAAAGTCTTCCACAGTTTGCACCGCGGGCCCCTTTTTGTGAACAAGTCCGGGGCCGTGCATATGCGCGGCAATAACGTGGACATCACGAAAGTCGTCCATCAGGTGTTTTTGCGTAAAGATCCAAGCCGCCTTCGAGGCTTCTTCGCCCGACTTCGTGACCATGAAAGGCAGTTCCATAGCTTCCGCTTCGGGGAAACGACCGGGTTGATACCCCGGAATGACCCAGCCACCATCAATGGCGCCATCACGGATCAGATCATATTGGCTGGGGGCTTTGCCACCAAGTTGCATGAAAGGATACAGTTCGACCTTGATACGGCCATTGCTGTCCTTCTCAACCTTTTCGGCCCATGGGCCAATAAAATAGGTCGGGTTGGCCGACTTTGGCGATACAAAGTGCTGGAAGCGAAGCGTTACTTCCTGAGCAAATGCGTTGGTTGCGGTAAGCCCCAAAAGGGCAGCGAGGGCTGCGGATTTGAGTGTGTTCATATCGCGAGCCTCCTCTTCATGTGATGAACGTCAAGCAATGCTGCTGCATCGCGGCGTGCCTTATTTATAGGGATCACTTCGATCAGTTGCAAATGGTTCGCAAAACATTCGTGGCGATCACTAAGTGTCTAGTGTATTGATACTAATTCGAAAAATTTGACCGTGTGGGAAAAATGGTTCCAAATTCACATTGACAGAAAACGCAAAGAATCAGCCGGACGAACGGCTGATTTCCATGTTCGCAAGGCACCACAAGGTTTCGGGCTTAGCCGTAGGTCGGGTGGAACTTCCCACTGGGCGACAATGTGAAAATCTCGACGCCATTTGCTGTCACGCCGACCGAATGTTCAAATTGTGCCGACAGGGACTTATCGCGGGTCACTGCGGTCCAGTCGTCTGCAAGAACCTTGGTTTCAGGCCGTCCCAGATTCACCATCGGCTCGATGGTAAAGAACATACCTTCTTCCAGAACAGAGCCTGATCCCTGACGACCATAGTGCAAGACATTGGGGGGGGCGTGAAACACCTGGCCAAGTCCATGTCCACAAAAGTCGCGAACAACCGACATGCGGTGGGCTTCGACAAAGGTTTGGATCGCGTGACCAATGTCGCCAAAGGTATTGCCAGGCTTGACCGCATCAATGCCCAGCATCAACGCATCATGAGTAACCTGGATCAGACGCTCTGCCTTGCGGTTCAGTTTGCCCGCAACATACATGCGGCTTGTGTCGCCAAACCAGCCGTCAACAATCACCGTGACATCGATATTCAGGATGTCGCCGTCCTTGAGCTTTTTGTCGCCGGGAATACCGTGACACACAACGTGGTTCACCGAGATACAGCTGGCGTGTTTGTAGCCACGATATCCAATCGTCGCAGATTTGGCGCCGGCAGCGTCAACTTTTTCTTCGATCAACCGGTCGATTTCACCGGTGGACTGACCGGGGAAAACATGTTCCGCGATTTCATCCAAAATACGGGCAGCCAATTCGCCGGCTTTATGCATTCCTGCAAAATCCGCGTCCTGATAAATTCTGATCCCGTCGCGAGTCTGGCGGCCCTTGCCGATCATCTGCCCGATACTCCAATGCAATTCTTCGCAAACTACTTAAGCGTCTTTTGCGAAAGACGCCAGAGGTATGGAAAGACTTGCCTGTCCGACGCCACCTGCGATGGGCGGTTAACGCTTGAATGCGAGGCGCTGGCCGATATCGATGCCGTCCGGCGAAATCTTGCAGTCATAGGCCAAAACCTCGACACCAGCACGCAACGCGTCGTCAAAATGGGCGGCATACTGCGGGTCGATGTCGTCGGCCAGTGTGACAAGCTCTGCATCCGTGCGCTGGACAAGATAAAGCATCATGGCGCGGTGGCCTTGCGTCACCATCTGCTGCAATTCAGCAAGATGTTTTGCGCCGCGTTTTGTGACGCTGTCTGGAAATTCGGCCAGACCCGCGCGACGCGACAGCGTGACGCTTTTGACTTCGACATAGAGATCAGGTTTCCCGTCTTCTGAAAGCAGAAAATCTATCCGACTGTTTTCACCGTACTTTACCTCGGGACGTACCGAGGAATATTCGGCGAGCTCTGGCATCTCGCGCGCGAGCAAGACAGCTTTCAACGCGCGGTTTGGCACCGAGGTATCAACACCTGTGAAATGTCCGTTTTCATGGTCAACCAGACGCCACCCATATTTGAGCTTTTTCTTGGGATCATCATTTGGTTCAAGCCAAATCCGGCTTCCCGGTTCGGCCAATCCCATCATGCTGCCGGGGTTGGCGCAATGGGCGGTAATCTCGCGTCCGTCTTCCAGTCGGGCATCAGCAAGAAACCGTTTGTAGCGGCGGATTAGCACGGCGGGAATAAGAGGGGTTTGAAAGCGCATGGGCACAGGCCTATACCTGCTAGTGAAGGCTGACAAGGAGAAGACCATGCCAAACCCAACTGCAGCAATGCTGGTTATTGGAGATGAAATCCTGTCAGGGCGCACACGCGATTCAAATATGCATTTTCTGGCTGGTGAATTGACCAAACACGGGGTTGATTTGGCCGAAGTGCGCATGGTCGCCGATGATCCGGATGCCATTGTTAAGGCGCTGCGCGCTTTGTCCAAGGCGTTTGACCACGTTTTCACCAGCGGAGGGATCGGCCCGACGCATGATGATATCACCGCCGATTGCGTCGCGGCGGCCTTTGGTCAGTCGATCGATGTACGCGATGATGCCTATGCGTTGCTGAATGCCTATTACACGGCCGAGGGGCGGGAATTTAACGCGGCGCGGATGCGGATGGCGCGCATTCCCGAAAAGGCGACGCTGATCGATAATCCGGTGTCCATCGCGCCGGGCTTTGTTGTTGAGAACGTGTATGTCATGGCGGGCGTGCCATCAGTGTTCCAGGCCATGGTGGCCAGCGTTTTGCCTGACATCACCGGCGGCGCGCCTTTGTTGTCGCAATCTTTGACGCTTCATCGTGGCGAAGGGGATCTGGCGGGGCCACTTGGAGATTTGGCAAAGGAATTCAGCGATCTTTCTATCGGTTCGTACCCGTTTCAAAAGAACGGGGCCTTTGGCGCGAATATCGTGATCCGTGGCACCGAAGGCGCGCGGATTGATGCGGCTATGACCAAGCTTGCGGAGATGTTCGCATGACCCTGCCAAACGCAGAAAAAATGTATGAGGTCGTAGACGCGACCTGGCCCGCGGCGGGTACATCCGAGTGCGGCCCTTTTTTGATCCGTGAAGGGAAGGGCGGCGGCAAACGCGTGTCCGCTGCTACGGCCATTGGCGCGTTTGAGGACGAGGATATTGCCTCGGCCGAGCAAGCGTTGCGCGCCTTGGGCCAAACCCCGTTGTTTCAGATCCGTGAAGGTGATGATGCACTAGATACCGCGCTTGAAAAACGCGGTTACACCGTGATTGATCCGGTGATCATGTATGCTGCTCTTGCAGAGGATATCGCCACGGAACTGCCTCCGCGCACGGCCGCTATTGCGGCGTGGGAACCTTTGGCGATGATGCGCGAGATTTGGGCTAAAGGCGGTATCGGTCCGGAACGTATCGAGGTCATGATGCGTGCGAAGGACCCGAAAACAGGGTTCATTTCCCGCTGGCAGGACAAGCCCGCCGGAAGCAGCTTTTGTGCCATGCACGATGGAATCAGCATGGTGCATGCCGTTGAAATTGTACCATTTCAAAGACGTATGGGCGTTGGGCGCTGGTTGATGCGCCGAGCGGCTTATTGGACCTTAGAAAATGGCGGGCACACGCTTGCGGTGATCTGCACCGAACAGAACGCAGCGGCAAATGGTTTATATGCTTCCCTCGGAATGCATGTTGTGGGACGGTACCACTATCGCATTTTGCAAGACGACTGAGAGGGAGAATAATGAGCCAGTCCGATTTGCCCACGGCGTTGAATTTACCGCCGATGGAGCCGTTGCCCGAAGCAACCCAAAAGTACTTTGATATCTGTCAGGAAAAACTTGGCATGGTGCCGAATGTTCTGCGCACCTATGCCTTTGATATTGAAAAGCTGAATTCCTTTACCGCCATGTACAACGATCTGATGCTTGCCGACAGCGGTCTGAGCAAGCTCGAGCGCGAGATGATCGCCGTTGTTGTGTCGTCGATTAACAAGTGTTTCTATTGCTTGACGGCACATGGTGCCGCCGTTCGTGAACTGTCGGGCGATCCCGAGCTGGGCGAGCTGATGGTGATGAATTACAAAGCAGCCCGTCTTGATGCGCGACAGCGCGCGATGCTCGACTTTGCCGAAAAGATCACAAAAGAAAGCAGCGCAACCGGTGAAGAAGACCGACAAGCGCTGCGGGATGTCGGATTTTCGGATCGAGACATTTTTGACATCGCGAGCGTGACCGGATTTTTCAACATGACGAACCGTGTTGCTTCGGCGGCTGACATGCGGCCAAACCCCGAGTATCACGCGCAATTCCGGTGAAGAAACTAGCGGTCATAGGGGCTTTTCTATGGCCGCATTTCGGGTTCGCATTTGAGCCCGCGTTGCCCGATGCAACTGTGCAATTGGCGGATAAAACCACTGCTGACATGACCTATGCCTTGCCGGTGGGTGTGGCCGAGAATGATCAGGTGCCAACGCTAAAGCTGCGGGGGCAGGTAGAGCAACAAAGCTGGCGCATTGACGAAGGTGGAACCTCGCCACGTGCGGTGATGGAAACCCTGCGCACGCAGGTGATCGAGCAAGGGTATGAGATTATGCTGGACTGCCCTGCCCAGACCTGCGGCGGTTTTGGGTTTCGGTATGCCATCGATGTTCTTACGCCTCCGGACATGTTTGTTGATCTTGCACATTTCCATTTTTTGAGCGCGATCAAAGGTGAGGGGGAAGACCGCAAAGGTCTCGCCATACTAACAAGTCGCACCGCATTGGCCGGAATGGTTCAGATCACTGAAATCACATCAGGCGGGGTGGCAACAAGTGATCGCGAAAGCCCCCAAACCGAGACTGTTCGCCCTGTGCAACGGCCTGCTCCTGAAACGGCGCAGACCACCGATTTGATTTCAGAGCTACAGACATCAGGTCATGCCGTTCTTGAGGACCTTGTTTTTGAAACGGGCGCTTCTGCTCTTGGCGAAGCCGAATTTGCTTCTTTGACGCGTCTGGCAACATGGCTGCGCGAGACCCCTGAAATTCGGGTGGCTCTTGTCGGGCATACCGACAACACCGGTGCGGCAGAAACAAATCTGGCGGTGTCTCAGGGGCGTGCGGATGCGGTTCTACAGCGTCTGACGGATGTGCTGGAGGTGCCTGCGGCACAGCTCGAGGCGCGGGGTCTTGGTTATTTTGCGCCGGTCACATCAAACAAAACGCCCCAAGGGCGCGATCTGAACCGCCGTGTTGAAGTGGTCGTTGTATCTACACCCTAGCATCGAACATGAAAAAGGCCCGGGGCTGCAACCCGGGCCAAGTTTGCTTTCAATTGGAAAGCTCAGGGAAAACTCTGAAAATTACCAGTCTGTCGGACCTTTGTCGGCAAACGAATGGACCAGAAAGTCAATGAATGCGCGGACTTTTGGCTGTGTGAAGCGTCCGGGTGGATAGACGGCATAGATGCCTTGCGTTTCGGTCGGAAGATCGGGAATGGCATCTTCCACGAGACCTTGCTCGAGAGCGTCTGCATAAAGGAAGCTGGGCAGATACGCGATACCAAGACCCGCAACAGCCGCGTTCAGCAACGATTGTCCGTCATTCACGCTGAGCCAGCCTGCGGTGCGCACCTGACGCTTTTCTCCGGACGGTGCAGTCAGTTTCCAGACGGCGCCGTTGGATTGGCTCGAATAGTGCAAAAGCTTGTGTTCGTTCAGGTCATCGATTTTTTCGGGACGACCATATTTCTCGAAATATTCCGGGCTGGCGATCATGCGTTTTGTCGTTTCGGTCAGCTTGCGTGCCCGAAGGGTGCTGTCTTCCAGTTCACCAATTCGGATGGCCATGTCAAAGCCTTCCGAAATCAGTTCAACATAGCGGTTGTTTAGCACCATGTTGACGGTGATGTCGGGAAACTCGGAAAGGAATTCGCCCAAGACAGGGGACAGGTGGTTCACCCCGAAATCCGTTGCAACGCTGATCCGCAACAGCCCTGAAGGGGCCGATTGCATTGATGTGACAAGGGCGTCTGCCTCACCTGCATCATTCAGAACGCGACGTGCGCGGTCATAGTAGGCCAGGCCAATCTCGGTCGGGCTCACCCGCCGCGTGGTTCGGTTCAAAAGGCGGGCGCCTAGGCGAGCCTCAAGCGAAGACACGTGTTTCGAAACCGCCGATTTCGAAATCCCCATCTTCTTGGCCGCGTCTGTAAATCCACCTTGGTCCACTACGGTGGCAAAGGCTTCCATTTCGGTCAGGCGATCCATCTTTTCACTACCTCACATCTCGTTTTCAAGAATGAGTTATTGACGCCAAATTAGGCAGAAGCTGGGCGGTGCTCAGACAATATCTAGGTTTTGTGTGGGATCGTTTGCGTCATGGAAACAGCGAAACAGTGGGTTTCCATGCGTTAAAAGACGACTTCAATGAGAGTGATCCACAATGGCAATGTTGCCGCCCCGAGCAATGTAGACTGGGCGACCAGCGTTGCAGACAACTCGCGGTCGGCACCGAACCCGGCGGCCAATACATGCGACGCCGAAGCCGTCGGCATTGAGGCGAACAGGGTTAACGTTGTTGCCAGAACGGGATCAGTGCCCAGAAACCAGCATGTGGTCATTGTCAGAGCAGGCAGGACCACAAGCTTTGTTGTGCAGAGAATGCCGCTGAACCGGTCCAGCTTTGCAAGAGCGCCCCAGTTCATAGTGGCCCCCACCGAAATCAGGGCCACCGGAATGGCGGCTTGGGCAATCATCTCGAACGGGGCCAGCAATGGCGCCGGAATGGTGATCCCGCTGAGACCAACCAGAACCCCAGAGACCGATGCAATCAGAAAGGGGTTTGTGGCCACTTTCTTGAGAGTTTGCCAGATACTCCCGTTGCCGCGGGACAAGGCCGACACCGCAAAGACATTCGCTACCGGAATTGCCATGCCAACGGCGACGGCCAGTTCGCCGATGGGCGGGCTGCTCAACGTGGTAACCGCGACAAACGCCAAGGCGGTATTGAAACGCCACGCTGTTTGCCATGCACCGGCAAAGTCCAAAAACCGCTCCGGGCCAAATCGTCTTGCGGTATATCCGACAATAAGCCCTGTTGCCAGAATGGCCCAGACCGCTGGCCCGATCCGTAGAATATCGCCAACGTTGATCGGGCGCTGGGACGCTGCGACAAAGATCAGTGTCGGAAACAGGATTTCGAAATTCAGCTTGTCCAGACCTTGCCATGCGTTGACCGACAGACGGTTTCGCACAAGGCCACCAAGGATAACCATCAGGAAACTGGGCAGCAGCCCAAGAAGAATCGACACAAAGACCATATGCCCATCTAGGCACATCCGCGTGGACCCTCAATTCAGAAACCGACCAAACACGGTCGGTTTCCAAAGTCTTTTACATCAGATGGCCACAACCCGGAAAACGACTTGTGGCGCATGACACTGACCGTATCAGAGGCTGGCGGCCAGACGGGTGCCTTGGTTGATCGCGCGTTTGGCATCCAGTTCCGCCGCAACATCCGCGCCACCGATCACGTGGCACGATACGCCTTTTTCTTCCAGCGCATCAGCCAAAGAACGATCCGGCAACTGGCCCGCACAGATCACGATGTTGTCCACTTCGATCACTTGCGGGTTTTCACGGGCCTCTCCAAAGGAAATGTGCAAACCGGCGTCGTCAATCTTTTCATAGTTTACGCCACCCAGCATGTTGACGTTCTTCATCTTGAGCGCCGCACGGTGAATCCAGCCGGTCGTCTTGCCCAAACCTTTGCCCAGTGCTTTGGCTTTGCGCTGCATCAACGTGACTTCGCGGGCGGGAGCTTCGGGTTGCGGCCCTTCGGGGGCCAGACCGCCGCGAACGACCTCTGGATCTGACACGCCCCATTCTTTCATCCATTCCGGTAGGTTTTCGGTCAGGCTTTCACCTTCGTGAACAAGAAACTCGGAGACATCAAATCCGATGCCGCCTGCGCCGATTACAGCGACCCGTTTACCGACAGGTTTCTTGTCTCGCAATACATCAAGATAGCTGAGAACCTCGGGACGGTCGCTGCCGGGGATGCCGGGATCGCGCGGAACGATGCCGGTCGAGATGATGACATCGTCAAACCCTGTCAGATCATCTGCCCGTACTTCGGTGTTCAGGCGCACCTCAATACCTTCGGCTGCCACCATGGTTTCGTACCAATCGACCAATCCCCAGAATTCTTCTTTGCCAGGGATCTGTTTGGCCACGTTCAACTGCCCTCCGAGCTTGTCGGCGCGATCGAACAACGTCACCTTGTGACCACGCTGCGCGGCGGTGATCGCGGTCGACAGACCCGCCGGACCGGCGCCAACAACCGCTACTGTCTTTTGCGTGCCGGCAGGCACAACCGTCAGTTCGGTTTCGTGACAGGCGCGTGGGTTCACAAGACAAGAGGTCAGCTTTCCGCCAAAGGTGTGGTCAAGGCAGGCTTGGTTACAGCCAATACAGGGCGCGATTTCGGCGCCACGCCCCTCGGCGGCCTTGTTCACAAAGTCCGCATCCGCAAGGAACGGGCGGGCCATGGAAACCATATCGGCGCATCCTTCGGCCAGAACGTCTTCGGCAACCTCGGGCGTGTTGATACGGTTCGAGGTGATGACCGGAATTCCGACCTTGCCCATCAGTTTTTTGGTTACCCATGCAAACGCACGACGCGGAACCGAGGTCGCAATCGTGGGAATGCGGGCTTCATGCCATCCGATACCGGTATTGATGATGGTCGCCCCGGCCTCTTCCACGGCTTGAGCCAGCATGACGACTTCTTCATGTGTCGACCCATTCGGGATCAGGTCGATCATGGACAAGCGATAGATAATGATAAAGTCGTCCCCGACCGCTTCGCGACACCGACGCACCACTTCCACCGGAAGACGCATGCGGTTCTCATAAGAGCCGCCCCATCGGTCTTCGCGTTTGTTCACATGGGTGACCAGAAACTGGTTCAGGAAGTACCCTTCCGAGCCCATGATTTCGACGCCATCGTATCCTGCTTCGCGTGCACGAACGGTCGCGGTGATGAAATCCTGAATTTGCTTCTCGATACCCTCCTCATCCAGTTCCTTTGGCGGGAATGGCGAGATCGGGGATTTGATTGCTGACGAAGACACACATTCAGGGCCATAGGCATAGCGACCCGCGTGCAAGATTTGCATCGCAATCTTGCCGCCCGCGTCATGCACACGATCCGTGATTGTCTTGTGGTTCGCGATATCCTGATCATTGAACAGACCCGCCGCACCCGGAAAAACGCCGCCTTCTTTCGAGGGGGCCATACCGCCGGTGACAATCAGGGCGACGCCGCCTCTGGCGCGCTCGGCATAGAACTCGGCAACGCGGTTCCAGTCTTTGGTCTCTTCAAGTCCGGTATGCATCGAGCCCATAAGCACGCGGTTTTTCAACGTGGTAAAGCCAAGATCAAGTGGTGCCAACAGATGTGGATATTCGGTCATGGGTGCCTCCTCAGATTTGGCTTACCAGATCGTAAAGCCGTTGATTTGTCATGCGAAACGCCGCGTAAAGAATTGGCTTCAGACGTTGCGTAAAACAGAGCCCGCCGCGTTGTCGACGACGAGCGGGGTCTCGAAATAGGTGAAATCGGGGCGATCCCCGTAAATTTCTTCTGCCATATCGCACCATGCGGAATCATGGGCGGCCTTGGCAGCATCAAGTGACGTCCAAAGATAAATGCCGCCGCCCGTATGTGTCGCCGGATCATAGAGATACTGTTTGCGGATCAGATCGCTGTTGGATTGCCAGCGCTGAACAGTCGCCTCGAAGAGTTCGATCACCCGCGCACGCTGCATGTCCTTGGGCAATTTGAACTGTACGATTTCGGTAATCATGTCGTTTTCTCCTCGGGAACAGAAAACACCATGAATCGGGCAACGTCACCGGAAATCGACTGGTGCTGCCCGCGCGTCCTTGGCACACTCTGCACAGATGCAGGAGATATCGATGACGGACTACGGCGTGTTTTCCCTCAAAGGGCGCAAGGCCCTTGTAACAGGATCAAACAGCGGGTTGGGTTTTGAGGCGGCGCGCCTGATGGCCGAAGCAGGTGCAACCGTTTGGGTCAACGGGCGCGATGCGGAAACGACAGGTGCAGCCGTCGAACAGATCCTTTCGCAAGGGGGCAAGGCACGTGCACTTGCGTTTGATGTCTCTGACGAACAGGCCATGACGGCCGCATTCGACAGGATTTCAGAAGATGGCCTCGATATCTTGGTGAACAATGTCGGCATGCGGGACCGTCGCGCCTTGCCCGCGTTTTCGCGCGAAGATGTGCGCCGGTTGATAGACGTCGATCTGGTGTCACCCTTTATGTTGTGCCAGAAGGCCGCGACGCTTATGGGGCAGGGCGGACGGATCGTGAATATCTCTTCGATCGCGGGCATCATCGCCCAAGGTGGAGACGCCGCCTATACAACAGCCAAGGCCGGTATCAATGGCATGACGCGGGCACTGGCAGCCGAGTTGGGACCCTTGGGCATCAACGTAAACGCAATTGCCCCCGGGTTTTTCCGCACCGAACCAAACCGCGAAGCCGCCAATGATCCCGCCATTCAAGCCCGTCTAGAGGCGGCAACGTCGCTGGGGCGCTGGGGGGAACCTGCAGAGCTGGCACCGGCCATTCTGTTTCTCGCATCTCCGGCAGCAAGCTATGTTACAGGACAGGTTTTGGCTGTCGATGGCGGGTACACCACGCATTATTAAGCCAAGACGAAGTGCAGGCTTTGCGAATTAACTGGTTTCGAGACAGTGCCGGCGAAAGGCGCGTTTGAGCATGTCCAGTTCGGCGCGCAAAAGGTCGAGTTCAGCACGGATATCGTCCGCCAGCACTTCGCCGGAAATCATCGTGATCTTGTTCAAAAGCCCGCCGGTTGATTTGTCCACAATCAGGAAGGTCTGAACGCCATCTGCCACAGCTTCGCTCGGGATCGGGATCCGAACAAGCCAACGGTTTTTGGCCGGGTCTTCTTTGAGTTGGACGCCGTGAACGGGATGTTCCATAAACGTGACTTCGATTGATGGCTCGCTTGTCATGCCATCCGCACGTGTCAGTTCACCCTCCCAAACGCCCTCGAAAAGCCGTGTCTTGTTCAGCGTCCATACGCTCATAATCTGCTCTCCTGTCCGGGTTTAGAATTCCGCGCGGGGCCGGCGGCTAAAGGTGACATCTCGCAAGACCACCTGATTCATTTCAGGGCCTTCAAAAATCAGATCGATCCACATCTTTTCGACGCGTTTTTCATTCAGCTTGGAATAGGCCAGATCAAATTCGACCATGATCTCGTCTTCGGTCAATGGCAGTTCGCGGACGATCTGTTCCGTATTCGGGCCATGTTTGATATTCAAACGCGCAAAAATTTCGAGAGGCTTTTCCAGCTCTACAATCGTGTTCATGCGGATTAGATGGTTACGCTTGAGCCCGTCCACGGATTCGAAGGGAAAGTCGATGACCAGTGACAGAAACGATCCGTCGAACCGGAAAACGTCCATCCGCAGACCAAACGGGGCGAGGTCCGCTTCGCGGGTGTTGCGCAACTGGCGCAGGGTCAATTCGGAAACGTGGCAATCGTGAAACAGCGTGACTTCGTCGCCCAGCATTTCCTTGTTTTGCGCCGACGCCAGACCAAACTTGGCCAATGGCTGTCTCCAGAGGGCAGGGCGCCAACTCCAGTCGGTACCATGGGGCTTGGGAAATGAATTTGACCCGATCAAGGGCAACGCAAGGCGGCTTTCCGAGACCGATATCAACGTATTAAGGTGTTGGCGCAGCTTGCGCGCGCGCAAACGTTGACCTTTCAAGGTCGACAGCTGAGTGACTTCGGCGGCACGGGCGGCTCGGGCCCAATACCGACCAAAGGCCTTTTGATACAGATACTGCATCACGCTGGTTTTGCCCTGCCTCATTACCCATTACTCCAACGCTGAATTTGTTTCCGTTATGGAAACAGTTCGCTTGTGCTTTTTCAATTATTTACCGGATTGGTTTGCGCATCACAAACCTGCAATGTGTGGTTAGTGAATATTTTATTCAAATCGTTGCAATGGTTTGGCACATTTGGCACCCATGCGCGGAAACGAGACACTAATCAGGCGGGAATTGTTATGGCAGGCTACAGACTCCACGAAGTTCTTGTTGCGCCTGCGCGACCAACTGCCCAGCTGGGACGCATCATTGGTGGTGTTGTCCTGATTGTGTTTGGCTTCATAGCCTTAAACGTTTTGTTTTTTCAGATAATGCGACTTTTTCCGGGGTGGAGTGATCTGGCGCCGCATCTGTCCGACGGAACGGTACCAATGGCCATTTGGGTTTTGTTGCTCAACTTTGCGCCCCTTCTGCTGTCTCTGGCCATTGTTCTACATGTGCTGCATTCGCGGTCGGTTGTGGCGCTTTTGGGGCCGCGACGGCTTGTTCTGTTCGATACCCGTCGCGTGCTCAGACGTGCCGTCCCGCTGTATCTGGTCATTTTCCTGATTCCTCTGCCTGATGCGTTGGCCGTGGAATGGAATATGTCCCTGTCGGCATGGCTCGTGCTGTTGCCCATTTCTGTGCCCTTGCTGATTCTGCAGGTCACCACAGAAGAGGTCCTGTTTCGCGGTTATCTTCAAAGCCATCTGGCCGCGCGGTTTTCATCGCCGCTGGTGTGGATGCTTGTGCCTTCTGCGCTGTTTGCCTTTCTGCACTATGATCTGGAAACTTTTGGTCCAAATGCCCTGGCGCTTGCGGGGGTGACGGGATTGTTTGCATTGGCGGCTGCGGACCTCACCGCACGTGCCGGAAATCTGGGGCCGGCGCTTGCCTTGCATTTCATCAATAATGTGGTCGCTTTGCTGGTCACCTCGATGGACGGCTATTGGGACGGGCTTGCCTTGTTCACTGTGCCCTATGATCCGTCAAACGTCGAAGCTGTCCAGGCCAGCCTGCCAATCGAGGTGCTTGTTATATTCTGCGGCTGGTTGGTCGCGAGAATTGCAATACGGCGCTGATTGCATTTCCTGACGTAGGGTCTTATCTGACAATAACTGCGAAAATACGCCTCATCGCGAAAAAGGAAGGCACGCATGAACTGGATCACCAATTATGTCCGCCCGCGGATCAACTCGATCTTCTCTCGTCGGGAGACACCAGACAATCTCTGGACGAAATGTGACGAATGCGGAACGATGCTGTTCCACCGCGAGCTTAAGGCAAACCTGAATGTTTGCACGCAATGCGACCATCACATGGCCATCACGCCCCGCGAGCGTTTCGATGCCTTGTTTGACGGTGGTATCTTCACCGAGGTCGACGTGCCTGCGCCATTGGCAGACCCGCTGCATTTCAAGGATCAGAAGAAATACCCTGACCGGATGAAAGCCGCGCAGAAGAACACGGGCGAGTCTGAAGCCATGCTGGTCGCTGAAGGCGAAATCGGCAGGACGCCTGTTGTTGCGGCCTGTCAGGATTTCAGCTTCATGGGCGGTTCCATGGGGATGTATGTCGGTAACGCGATTATCGCTGCGGCGGAACGCGCGGTGCATTTGAAACGCCCGTTGATCCTGTTTTCGGCTGCGGGCGGTGCGCGCATGCAGGAAGGTATCCTGTCCTTGATGCAGATGCCGCGGACCACGGTCGCGGTTCAAATGCTAAAAGAAGCTGGACTGCCTTATATCGTGGTCCTGACGCACCCGACGACGGGTGGGGTAACGGCTTCTTACGCGATGCTGGGCGATGTCCACATTTCCGAACCCAACGCGTTGATCTGTTTTGCCGGCCCTCGTGTGATTGAACAAACCATTCGCGAGAAACTGCCCGAAGGCTTCCAACGTGCCGAATATCTTTTGGATCACGGTATGCTGGACCGCGTCACCAAACGCACCGAAATGCGGGACGAACTGATTACCATCACGCGGATGTTGATGGGGCTGCCACCTGCGGTGAAGGGCGAATTGCCCGCACCCGATCCTGAAGCGCAGCCAGATACAGACGATGCCTCAGATAAGGCGGAAACTGCGACCGAGGCCAAAGAATAACGGCCTTTCGGGGAAAAAATGCAGGATCGTCGGTTTTGATCCATCAAGCGGGGCTTCCGGTGTTTGACCGAGGCCCCGTTCGTGTTTTAGAGCGCTTCAAACCCACAGGCAGGTGACCCATGACCCAAACTTCTGATGCTGTCCTTGCGCGCATGATGGCGCTGCACCCCAAGATTATCGATCTCACGCTGGACCGCGTCTGGCGTTTGCTCGCCGCTTTGGACAATCCTCAGGATCAGATCCCACCCGTGATCCATATTGCCGGAACCAATGGCAAAGGGTCGACACAGGCCATGATCCGCGCTGGTCTCGAAGGGGCGGGGAAATCGGTTCACGCTTATACCTCACCTCATTTGGCACGGTTTCACGAACGTATCCGTTTGGCCGGTGAGTTGATCACCGAGGCCCACCTGACGGACATTCTGGACGAGTGTTATGAAAAGAACGGTGGCATCGATATCACCTATTTCGAAATCACCACCTGTGCGGCTTTTCTGGCCTTTGCGCGCTCGCAGGCAGACTACACATTGATGGAAGTCGGACTGGGCGGGCGACTGGACGCCACGAATGTCTTTGCCAAGCCCGAGCTCACAATCATCACGCCTGTGTCGATTGACCATGAACAGTTTCTTGGAAACACATTGGCCAAAATCGCGGCTGAAAAGGCCGGTATCATCAAACGCGGTGTGCCCTGTATCGTCGGCCCCCAGCAAGACGAAGCCATGGACGTGATTGAGGCCACCGCGCAAAAACTGGGCGCGCCTTTGATTGCCTATGGTCAACACTGGCATGTCTATGAAGAGCGTGGCCGTCTGATTTTTCAGGATGAGCGCGGATTGCTGGACCTGCCCATGCCCGCCCTATTGGGAGAACACCAGATTATGAACGCGGGCGCTGCACTGGCGGCGCTGCGCCAACTGGATATGCAGGAAGAGGCCTTTGAGGCCGCGATGACACAAGCGGAATGGCCCGCGCGTATGCAGCGCATGAAAACCGGTGCTCTGGTCGAAGCCGCTGGCAAAGCCGAACTTTGGCTGGATGGCGGTCACAACGCGGCGGCTGGTGAGGCTTTGGCCAAGGTGTTGTCTACTCTTCCCAAGCGCCCGACCCACATGATTTGCGGGATGCTGAACACCAAGGATGTCACCGGATATCTACGCCCACTGGCGGCGCAGGCAGACAGCCTGATCGGGGTTTCAATCCCCGGAGAGGCGAATACGCTGCCCGCAGAAGAGACCGCCAAAGCAGCGGCAAGCGTCGGTTTGGCCTCGTCCATTGCGGATAGTGTTGAAGATGCCTTGGCCACAATCACGGCAAACGACCCCGAGGCGCGGATCCTGATTTGCGGTTCTTTATATCTCGCAGGCCATATTTTGCGCAAAAACGGCTAAGTGATTCGGGTTTTGCGAATCACCCCATTGACTGATTCGAATCGGCTTGCCTATAGTTGATCAAGTTATCCTCATCCCCGCGGACAAGAAAAATCAAACGGGATGATGTTGGAATTCACGGACAGGCAGGCAGTAAAAACGGGGGGTGCAGGGGCGCCCCCCTAATAATTTGCGGGCACGGACCACAGAGTTATTCCGTGTCCCGCCCCCAGTTCTCATCCTGCATTTCACGAAGGCGGCTTGCGGTACGTTCGAATTCGAACGTGCCTTCTCCTTCGAGATAGAGCATTTCAGGTTCGGCCGCTGCGGAACAAATCAGCCGGACTTTGGCTTCGTACAAGGCGTCAATCAGGGTCACGAACCGTTTGGCTTCGTTAAAATTGGTGCGCGACAGGGTCGGTATGTCTTCAAGGATCAACACTTTGACCGCATCAGCAATCGCGAGATAGTCACCGGGCCCAAGCATGGTGCCGCAGAGATCAAAGAAACGGGCCCGCCCGATCCCGTTGCGAAATGCGGGAATGGTAACTTCGCGCCCCTTCACCGTTAACACCAACGGTTCGGCAACGCCGCCTGTCAGGTCGTCCCATACGGATCTGATGTCTGCGCGCGCTTCGGTGTTGGCCTGGACAAAATAAACCTTGCTGCCCTTTAACCGGTTTTGCCGATAATCGCGCGGGCTGGCCATTTCCCAGACATTCAACCGTTCCTTGATCAACCCGATAAAGGGCAGGAACAACTGGCGGTTCAATCCGTTCTTGTAGAGATCATCCGGCACGCGGTTCGACGTTGTCACAACAACCACGCCCGCATCAAAAAGCTTTTCGAACAACCGGCCCACGATCATCGCATCGGTGATGTCGCTGATTTGCATTTCGTCAAAGGCAAGTACCCGAACGCTGTCGGCCACGGCCTTTGCGACGGGTTCAATCGCATCCTCGACACCCCGCTGGCGGGCCTCATGCATGCCAACGTGGATCTCTTGCATAAAGGCGTGAAAATGGACGCGGCGCACCGGCACATTCAATGAGTCCACGAACATATCCATGACCATTGATTTTCCGCGCCCTACGCCCCCCCAAAGATACAAGCCCTGGATAAAGTCGGGTTTTGCCGATTTGCGGAACCATCCCTTTTTCGGCAGCGGCTGTTGAACAGCAAGGCGGATACGTTCGAATTCGGGCAGCACGGCAAGCTGCGCATCATCAGAGTGAAGCGCGCCCGAGGCCACCTTGGCATCATAAATTTCTGGCAAAGAAAGGGTCATACTTCTCCATTAGCGAATACGGCGAGGCCTGAAAAGACATTGAGTGGCATGAATAAATTTGAACTGACGCCCAACAATTCCTGAATTGACTGAATAATCGAGTGCGGTCACCTTGCACGAACGTAGCAGGAGAACACCATGGAGCAGCGCGCCCCTTTATTTACACCGGTCCTTCTTGTCGGATGCGCGATCATTCTGGTCTCGTTTGCGATCAGGGCATCCTTTGGTGTGTTTCAAATTCCGATTGCCGATGAGTTCGGTTGGGCGCGTGCAGAATTCTCTCTCGCGATTGCCATTCAAAACCTCGCCTGGGGGATCGGGCAGCCCATTTTTGGCGCCATCGCCGAGAAAATCGGGGATCGCAAAGCCATCATTCTCGGGGCGCTGTTTTATGCGGCGGGGTTGGTGTTGTCATCGTTTGCCATCACGCCCACGGCGCACCAGTTCTATGAGGTTCTTGTTGGTTTCGGCATTGCGGGCACCGGTTTTGGCGTGATTCTGGCAGTGATCGGACGTGCGAGCTCTGATGAAAACCGGTCCATGTCCCTCGCCATCGCAACGGCAGCAGGGTCGGGGGGGCAAATTTTTGGGGCACCTCTGGCAGAATGGATGCTGGGGTTCATGACATGGCAATCGACCTTTACGGTCTTTGCCGCCGCGATCCTGGCCACATTGTTTTTGCTGCCGATGATGCGCGCCCCGTCGATCAGCAAAGTCGAGCTGGAAGAAAGCTTGGGCGCAATTCTGGTCAAGGCGTTCAAAGACCCATCCTATACTCTGATCGCATTGGGGTTCTTTTCCTGCGGATATCAGCTTGGGTTCATGACCGCCCACTTCCCTGCCATGATCACCGAAATGTGCGGCGCGATTGACCCGTCGGGCATGTTGGCATCGCTTGGGGTTTCGACAACGTCGGCGCTGGGCGCGATTGCGATTTCACTGATTGGATTAGCAAACATCGGCGGCACGCTTTTGGCGGGCTGGGCCGGTAGCCGGTACTCCAAAAAGTATCTTCTGGCCGGAATTTACACATGCCGTACCATTGTCGCGGCGGTGTTTATCCTGATGCCCATCACCCCGACGAGTGTGATCATCTTCTCGATCGCGATGGGGTCGCTTTGGTTGGCGACAGTGCCTCTGACCAGTGGTCTTGTGGCCTATATCTATGGCGTGCGCTACATGGGAACGTTGTACGGGATCGTATTCTTCAGCCACCAGTTGGGCAGCTTCCTTGGTGTGTGGCTGGGCGGGCGCATGTATGACACCTTTGGTGATTACACCATGGTGTGGTGGATCGGGATCGGCGTGGGTGCCTTGAGTGCAGTTCTCCATATCCCCGTAAGAGAACGCCCGCTGGGCGCAATTGCCTAGCGTAACAGGACCGGTTCGAGTTGTTGCCAGAGGTCCTTGGTATGTGTGTAAACCAAGCCGTGGCCGCAGTTCTCTAAGACGATGTGGGATGCGTCGGGGTTCCACTGGGCCATCCGGTCCTTGCAGGACAGTGGAATGACATCATCGTCCGCGCCCCAGACGGCGACAACGGGCAGGTTGTTTTTCTGCAGGCTTCGGTGTTCGTGTTCCAGAGTGACACCCAGAATGCCACATAGGCTGCTATGAACCGACCTCAGAAACCCGCGATAGTTCAATTCGTCGAGCTGTTTTTCCTGAATATCGGGAACCGAAGATGGAAGGACGCGTTCCGCGTCGATCCCCTTGCGCAGCGCACGCGGGTAAAACGCATGGATGAGCCAATGCCCAACCAAGGGCACTTTGCGGGTTAATGTCGCTGCCGCGCCCAGATTGTGCCCAAGGCCCGCAGGAACAAGTAATACCGCCTGACGCACACGCGAGGGATGTTGCGCGGAAAATGCCGTTGCAACGGCACTGCCCATAGAGTTTCCAATCAAAGTGACGGGTTCGTCGACGTTCTGATCCGTCAAAAGATCATGCACAAGGCCGCTGAACAAAGCCGCGTCTTGCGGTTGGCTAGGGCGGTCCGAATATCCCCGACCATAGAGATCAAATGACAGAACACGAAAGCCTGCCTCGGTCAGGTAAGGCACCAAGCCGTCCCATACAAAGCCGGGTGAAGTAAGACCGTGGATACAGACGACAACAGGGCCAGACGCGGGGCCATGCCAGCGATACGAGATTTTGCCGTGGGTCAAGCTGGCGAGGTTTTTGGGGGTGTCTTTCCTGCGCGCCGAAACGGGTTTGCGCAGGGCTTCCCGCAGATAAGGCGCCACCAAAATCACCCCGACAACGAGAAGAAACCAGATCATGCCGATGCCTCCCATTTATCGAGGATATAGCGCGCTGCCATAAGGTCGAGATGCGCCCCGCCGCCATTTTTGAACAACGTAATGTCATCAACTGATTGTCGTTCGAAACGGTCCATTTCGTAAAAGTCCGCAATGAGATCGCTTTTGACAATCGCCCCTGTTTCCAGCGGTGTTTTGAGTTCACCAACCTGATCCACGGTTGTCTCAAAACTATCGGCGAATATGCGTGATCGTTGCAGCGCTTCGTCGTCAGCCTCGCGCATGGTGGGCAGATAGGCCCCGACAAGGTCGATATGTTGTCCGGGTTGCAGCCACGCGCCTTGTAGTATCGGGGTGGTCGACATCGTGGCCGAGGTAATGATGTCCGCCTCTTTGACTGCCGCCTCAAGGTTCGGGGCCAGCTGCATGTTGCCGCATGTCATCGCCATTTTTTCGGCAGTGGCCTGTGTCCTGTTCCAAATCAGAAAACGTGCGTTTGGAAACAGGCTTTGATAGGCGTCATAAAGACTGCGCCCCACCGTTCCTGCGCCCAGTATGAGGATATTGCGGCTGTCCGGTCGGGCCAGTTTGCGCGCCGCCAACAAGGAATCCGCGGCGGTTTTCCATTTTGTCACCAGATGGAAATCGATAAACGCCTCGTCCGTGCCGCTGGTGTCGTCAAACAGGGTAACCGACCCGTGGATCATAGGGGCACCAGCTGCCGGATTGTCGGGAAAAACCGTTGCCGACTTGACCGCGATCCCCAGCCCGTCGATCCACGCTTGTCTGACCAGCAACGTATCTTTGCCGCGATGTAAAAGACTGTCCGAAATTTCGGCCCGTGGAAGACGATGTCCTGCTTCCAGCGCCTCGGCCAGCTCGATCCAGTCAAGATTGGCCTCCCCTTCCGCAAAAGGGATCACACGTGTCATATCGCCTGTTCCGGCGTGAGCAAGCCTTCGTCAACCAGCCGCGCGGCCCAGCCTTCTGGGGATGTAAAGTGATGGGTCTGCCATCCCCGCGCGGCGGCGGCTTCGATGTTTTCAAGCCGGTCATCGGCAAACAAAAGCGTTTGCGGCGCCAAGCCACAGTCCTGCTCGACATGAGCATAGATTGCGGGATCGGGTTTGATGAGTTTCAGACGCCCCGAGACGTATTCCCGATCAAACCCTTTCAGAAACGGAAAGGCCTCTTGCGACAGAGGGAAATTGTCCCAGCCAAAATTCGTCAGGGTAAACACCGTCACACCGTTGGTGCGCAGCGCTTCGAGCAATCGCACGCTGTGCGGAATGGAAGGTGCGGCCAGATCATTCCAGTTGTCGTGCCACATGCGGATTTCTGTGGCCCACTCGGGGTATCTGTCCGCCAGCGGAAACACCACGTCGCGCAGGGCAATCCCTTCGTCGACCTTTTGGTGTTCCTCGTGAAGAGGCACTGCATCAAAGAACATTTTGCGGCGTTCCGGTCCAATGACACGGTCATAGAAATTTTCGGGCTGCCATTCGATAAGCACGTTGCCAATGTCAAAGATTACGGCGTCGATGGGCATGTCTGATCTCGTTTGCTGATGACTTTTGGCGACCCTAGCGGCGGGTGCGCGGTCGATCCAGACCTTTGCGCGGGCTTTGAAGGCTTTCACGCCAGAACACAAAAAGACCGGCCCCAATAATAAGCGTTATGCCAATCCAGGATGTCAGATCAGGCCATTCATCAAAGAACAAAATACCAAACACAATCGCGGCGGGCATCGCGGCATATTCCAGCGGAGCAATGACGCTTGCTTCGGCAAGACGATAGGCCTGCGAGATGAAGAAACCGCCAAAGGCGCTCGCGGTGCCGATCAAGACAAAGAGCGGCCAGTCGCTTTGTTCGGGAAGGACCCACGCCCGCAAAAGAAACTCCCACATGGGGTCGCCTGATCCCGCAAAGTTGCCGTGCCCCAACATCACGCCGATCATACCGCTGACCACAATAAAGGTGATCTGGATGTAAACCGCCATTGTTGCGGCGCTTTCTGTGCCGCCAATTTTGCGGGTCAGGATGTGAAGCGACGCATAGGCCACCGCCGACATCAAGGGCAGAAGCATCGCCCATTGGAACTCATCCCCGGCGGGGCGGATCATGATAATGACACCCACCATGCCGATGCAGACCGCTGTCCAGCGCCTTGGGCCCGCGCGTTCCCCCAGAAACAGGACGGAAAACGCGGTGATCAGAAGCGGGCTCACAAAAAAGACCGCTGAGGTTTCGGCCAGCGGCAAGGCCGAGAGCCCGAGAAAGAACGTCATATTGGCGAACACCACACAAAACCCCCGCAAGAGGTGCATGCCAAGGCGTTTGGTCTTCAGTGTGGAAAATCCGCCCCCCAGCGGCACAATAATCGCCAAGAGCAACGCCAATGCGATGAGCGAGCGTATCAGAACGATCTGGTGAAGCGCATATCCTCCCGACAGGAACTTGATGGATGCGTCGTTGAGCGAGAAAAAGAAGGTCGCAATCAACGCCGAAGACGCACCAAGGGCTGTGCGGTTGTGAGAGAGAGTCTGATCCATCTGCGCATACCATCAAATTGCGGCGTCAAGGTCTGTGTCATGAGCGACCAAAAGGTCGCTTACCGTCATATGTTCCGCAATTACCTAGGCTCTTGCCGCTGCGCGCAATTCCCGTTCGAGTGCCTCAAGAAAGCGGGACCGGTCTGCCTTGGTAAATCCCTTTCCACCCCCTTGGCGAAACGGGTCGGCGGCACGCAAGTCGGCCATCAGATCACGTGTGGCCAGCACATTCCCGATATTGGCCTGCGTAAGTGCCTCGCCATTGTGTTTCAAAACGCGCGCGCCTGCTTCGACGCATTTTGCGGCCAGCGGGATGTCACCGGTGATGACAACATCGCCGGTTTTCGCGCGATCCGCGATCCACATGTCTGCGATGTCGGGCCCTTCGGGGACAATCACATTTTCCACCAGGGGATTGGGCGACGGGCGCAGCCCGCCGTTCGACACCACATAGATTTGGACTTTGTGCCGTGTGCCCACCCGTTCGACCTCGGCCTTAACGGGGCAGGCATCGGCGTCAACATAGATCGCGGTCATGTTTGATCAGTCCGCATACAGCGCATCAGCATGGAACGCGACGTGGTCTTCCATAAAGGACGACACAAAGAAATAGCTGTGATCATAGCCTTTCTGCATCCGCAGGGTGAATTCCTGCCGACGTTTCGCCGCGGCGGCCGCAAGTGTTTCGGGACGCAAAAGATCGATGAACTGATCATCCGCGCCCTGATCGATCAGGACAGGGCCGTCAAACCCCTTTTCGAGCATCAAAACAGAGCTGTCATGCTTGGCCCATGCGTCGGTATCATCACCGAGATAGGCAGAAAGCTGCTTTTTGCCCCAGTCCGCGCCGGTCGGGTTACAGATCGGTGCAAAGGCCGAAACCGAGCGGAACCGCCCGGGCAGGGACATTGCCAGTGTCAGGGCGCCGTGTCCGCCCATTGAGTGCCCCGTGATGGCCTGCCGGCTCATATCCAGCGGAAATTTTTCCTGCAGCATTGATGGCAGGTCTTCGGCGACGTAATCCCACATCTGGAAATGATCGGCCCAGGGGGTCTGGGTCGCGTTCACATAGAAACCGGCGCCTTTTCCAAGGTCATAGGCGTCGTCATCAGCGACTTTTTCACCCCGTGGGCTGGTGTCTGGAAAAACGAGGGCGATGCCATGCTCGGCGGCCCATGCCTGTGCGCCAGCTTTGACCATTGCGTTTTCATGGGTGCAAGTCAGGCCGGACAGATACCACAGAACGGGTACACTTCCGTATTTGGCTTCTTCCGGAAGGAATACGCCAAAAGTCATCTCGCAGCTACAGCTGTGTGACAAATGCGTGTAAACGCCTTGGGTGCCACCAAAGGCTTTGTTTTCGGAAACGATTTCCATCCTGATCTCCTGATATTCGTTGCGTCCACGGCTAACTCAGACGGCGGGTAGACGGCAAGAGAAACCAAGACGGGATGGCGCGACAAATCCGGAAAATCCGCGCAGCAGCGTTTCGGTGTTTGGGCTAAAGGGTTTGACGGTTTGCTTTGGTCTGTGGTGAACTGCTCTCAATTCTATTTTTTTAAGGACATTGATATGGCGACGATTACAGGCACAACGGGCAACGATAATGGCATCGGCAATCCGGTCTTGATGGGCACGGAAGACGATGACGTGATCAGTGGACGCTCGGGTAATGACTCTTTGGTGGGTTTGGGCGGGGATGATTTTCTTGCCCCGGGCACCGGTGCAAACTGGGTCGAAGGTGGGGAGGGCAATGACACGATCTTACTCAGTTCTCCTAATAATTTCACGTCACCTTCAATAATCGATGGCGGTGACGGGATTGATCGTTTGGTTCTGGATGCGGCGAGCGGCCATAACCTCGGTATTCGACACGCCACGCTGCGAAATGTGGAAATTATCGATTTGCAGGAGGACTCCCTGACTCTCTTGCCGCGACAGCTTGAAGATATAACGCAAATTGTCGGGTTCGGCGGCACAGGAGAGTTGTTGCTTGTCGGAGGTACCAGCGTAGAGCTTGGGGGGATCACGGTTGGGGCCGACAACAGTGCCGTTGGGCGCGCAGCAATAAGAACGTCATTTGGAAACGCGACAATAGACGCGAGTGGGGCCACCGCCTCGTGGGATATATTTTCCAGAAGTGGTGATGATCTCATTATTGGAGGTGAAGGCAACGACACTCTCAGAGGATCAGGAGATGGAGATACGCTTCGAGGGGGGGCAGGTGATGACACCCTTTTGGTTGGTGGGGTAACGGGGTACGCCGCAAACCCTTGGACTGTTCTGGACGGGGGGGAAGGCTGGGACGTTTTTGATGGGGACTGGGTTGCGAATTACACACGTACCAGTTTTCAGAACATTGAAGTCTACGTAGGTGGTGGGACGATGTCGCGCGCCAACATGTTGAGCTTTGAAGAGTTTCAAGATGTAGATGATTTACGCATGTCGACCTCTGGCCCCATTGATTTGACAGGACTTGTAAGCTCTACCCTGCGGACGCGATCAACTGGTGCAGAGTATTATCGTTTCTATGGAAGCGCAGAGGCCGACGAAATCACCAAGACAGATACAGTGAACTCTATCGAGGTTTTTTCGGGTTTTGGCGATGATACGGTGCTGACCGGCGCGACCAATGATCTAATACATGATGTTAATGTTTACCAAAGTGTTCAGGCCGGCGGCAACGATAGCCTGAACAGCGGTGATGGTCGTGACACCGTTTATGGTGGCTATGGGGATGATGTCATCATCACTTGGGCCACCGACGCCGATGTGAATGACACTGCCGAAGGGGGCTCTGGCAACGATTACATCGAAACGGGCGCGGGCAATGATCTGGTTTTTGGGGATACGGGAACGGACACAGGTACCCCCTCCGTAGGTGACACCATTGATGGTGGAATGGGCAGCGATCGCATTTATGGTTCTGGCGGCAATGACCTATTGATTGGGGGGCCTGATGACGGGGATCACGCCGATACAATTAATGGCAACGGCGGGAATGACAGCATTATTGCAGGCGCTGGAAATGACAGCGTTGGCGGTGGTGCCGGAGATGATACCATTGTTGGTGGAACAGGGGCGGATACGCTTACCGGAAACGGCGGAAATGATCTGATTTCCGGCGGGTCGATTGCCGATCTTATCGTTGGCGGCGCGGGCGACGACTTTATCAATGGCGGGTTTGGCAATGATTTGCTGAACGGGGGCGAAGGTGCGGACAGGTTCTTTCATGCTGGCGTTGAGGGGCACGGAAGCGACTGGATTCAGGACTTTTCGGAAGAAGACGCCCTTGTCGCCGTGGACAGTGCACGCGCCAGCGATTTTCAGGTCAACTTTTCAAACACGGACGGCGCAGGCGATGCCGGTGTTGACGAAGCCTTTGTGATCTATCGTCCCTCAGGGCAGATTCTCTGGGCGCTTGTCGACGGAGGGGATCTGACCTCTTTGACTTTGCGGATCGAAGAAGTGGACTACGATCTGTTAATCTAGGTACGAGGCACGCCTGCCGTAATGCTGTGCCGGGCCATGTGATGTCACACAAACGGTCCCGCTAGGCCTAGTCGCCGTTGTCGGGTGTTTGGAACTTGCCAACGATGCTGCCGATCATGATCGCGATGTACAGAACCCCGACAATGGCTTCGAACCCTGCCACCATGCGGGCCAGCGGGCTTATCGGGAGAATATCGCCGTAGCCCAAACTGGTTATCGTGACGATGCTGTAATAAACCACCGACGACCAGATATCCGAGTCCAGCGCCATTTGGATGGCGTCATTGTCGAGCCGCAGAATGTGCAGATACAGCATTGCCCAGGCCATCGCGAGCAGCAAGTATCCGAATATCGCACCAAGCAATGCCTCAAGGTTTCCTGTGGTCTGGTTCAAGAGAACCTGAAACGTGATCCACAATGCCGCCAGCAACATGACACCAGTCAAAACCAGAGCCAGTGTCTGAAACGCCCCGACGTTTAGCGCAACAAGCGATGCAATCAGCCAGACAATGGCGATGACAATGCCCACTGTACGTGCGCGCGGGTCCTTGAAGGCTGCGATGGCCGCACCAACAATCGCCACATCGAACAACGTGAGGCTAATCACCTGAACGCTAAGAGAGGGGCCAAAAACAGGACCAACAAAAAACGACGACACCAGAAAGATGAGCAGTACCCCCCAATGAAGACCTGTTGTTCTGATCTCCATCATGGCTTGGTTCCTTCCCTTTTCTGTGCTTGCAGTCAGGGCCTATGCGGAACCCGTGAAAATAGAAACACAAATGTTGGCAAATACACAACCTGACCCGTCCTGCCAGAACGCAAATCGATGCCAAAACCCGTTGGGGCGCCAAACTCTGGCCAGAGACGGTTGTGTTGGGGCACCCAATTCCCCACATATCCACTAAAGAGAAATCAGTTGAGGTTGATATGAAGTACTTTTCGCTGCTCGATTTGGCCCCAATTCCAGAAGGGCAAACCGCTTCGGATGCTCTTTCGAACTCTGTCGCGTTGGCGAAACTAGCGGAAGCATCGGGCTATCACCGGTATTGGCTGGCCGAGCACCACAACATGCCGGGTATCGCCAGTTCGTCCACTGCTGTTCTGATCGCCCATATTGCCGCCGCGACATCGACACTGCGTGTCGGGGCAGGTGGGATCATGTTGCCAAACCATGCGCCGCTGGTTGTGGCCGAACAATTTGGCACTCTGGCGACACTCTATCCTGACAGGATTGATCTCGGGCTGGGGCGTGCACCGGGAACGGATATGGCCACGGCGCGCGCATTGCGCCGTCACATGTCCCCTGAAGATGGTTTTCCGCAGGATGTGCAGGAATTGATGGGATATCTTGCCGTACCCGACAGCCCGCAACGTGTCAGGGCCATTCCCGGAGAAGGCACGCAGGTGCCGGTCTGGATTCTGGGATCAAGCCTTTATGGTGCTCAGCTGGCCGCGCATCTTGGGTTACCTTATGCGTTTGCGTCCCATTTTGCGCCAGCAATGCTGGAGCAGGCGCTCGACGTGTACCGGACGACTTTTCAACCCTCCAAGGCCCTTGCCGAACCTTATGTTATGATGGCGGCGGGTGTGTGTGCCGCAGACACTGATGCAGAAGCGGCCCGCCTGCGCACATCGCAGCAATTGGGCTTTGCGCGTCTGCGCAGCGGGACACCGGGCAAGCTGCCCGAACCTATTGATGATGTCACACAGGAGGTTCCTACGGCTGTTCTCGAACAGGTGAATTACGCGTTGTCTTGTTCGGCAACAGGATCGCGCGAAACCGTGAAATCACAGCTTTCCAAAATTCTAAGTGTCCACCAACCTGATGAACTGATGGTGACGGGTATGATCCATAATCAGACCGCGCGGTTAAAATCATTTGAAATCGCGGCAGAGATTTTGTCCAAATTGCGAGGGGCCGGTTAAACGCGCGCTAAAGCGTGCTCACCCATGCAACGATCACAGACACCGTGCCGATACTAAGCGCTGTTGAAAACAGGATCGCGGCCGAGGCACGGTGCGGTGCAACATTATAGTGCTGAGCAAGCATATAGACATTCCCTGCCACAGGCAGCGCCGCAGCAGAGATCACAACTCCGGCTGAATAGGTGTCGATCGGAAACAGCCAAAGCACACCAATGGCTACAAAAATCGGATGCAGGATCAGCTTGCAGAAGCTTAACCAAAGCGCGATTTGTGCACGCTCTGCCGATTTCGATGCAAGCGACGCACCAATCGCGAATAAGGCGCCGGGCGTCGCCGCACCGCCAAGAATGGCAAGAAAGTCGTTCATTGGGTCCGGAATGGGCAGTTCCAAAGCAGACCAGATCAGGCCCGCGCTGATCGCGACGATCATCGGATTTTTGACCAGCCCAAGACCTACGGTTCGCAGAACACCCAAAGACATGCGCCCATCGCGTCCACCGGTGATCAGGATCACGATGAGTGAGGAAAAAACAATCAGGTCAACTGCCAGCACCAACATGACCGGCCCGATCGCTTTTTCTCCGAGCAAGAGAACAAGCATCGGCACACCCAGAAAGCCGACATTGCCGATTGCGGCGCACTGGGCCTCGACCGCGGCGGTCGCGACATCCAGCCGCCTGAGGAAAGCGACTGCCGTTGCAATCCCGTATACAAATGCGGTTCCCCAGAGATATGCCGTCACCAATGTCCAGTCCAAGACCTCGGCCAAAGACAGGTTGGCAGCAAAGCGAAACAGCATTGCCGACAAGGCGAAATAGAAAACAAACTTGGTCAGATACACCGTCGCTTCGTCGGGAAAAAACCGAGTGCGTCCAGCCCAATAGCCCAGACCAATGATCGCAAAGAAGGGCAGTGTTTTCAGGAAAATTTCAAGCATGTGAAACTCGTACCATTCTTGGAGGGCGCGTCAAATGCTTCTGTTATGTATGCGCTTGCTTGTTAAAACTGAACTGATTGGTTTATATTCGAGTTCCACGAGACATCGAGGCGCTCATGAATACCCATAATCTTGTTATTCGCCGTGGGCGCAAGTTTGATCAGGTGATCGATGGTGCGCGGGATGTTTTCCTGCGTGACGGCTTTGAAGGCGCAAGTGTGGATGATATCGCACGGGCGGCCGGTGTGTCCAAAGCCACGTTGTACAGCTATTTTCCCGACAAGGCGTCTCTGTTCATGGAGATGGCAACGCAAGAGGTGCAAACCCACACCCAACAGATGGTGCAATCCGTTGTGCCGGATGATCCGCCCGAAGAGGTTCTTTTGCGCACCGGAAGGGGCATGATGTGTTTCATGCTGACAGATTTCGGGCGACGTATTTTTCGTATTTGTGTGGCCGAGGCGGACCGCTTTCCCGAACTGGGGCGGCGTTTCTATGAAATGGGACCGGGATATCTCAGGGGGCAACTGCGCGACTATCTTGAGCTGTGTGTCTCTCGCGGAGAGCTTCAGATCGAAGATCTGGATCTCGCTGCGGACCAGTTTCCGGAACTGTGCAAAGCCGAACTGTTTCCCAAACTGGTGTTCGGCGTCATTGAAGACGTTTCAGAGGCCGAAATTGATCGGGTTGTGCATGGCGCGGTGCATGCGTTTATGACGTGTTACGGCCGCAAGCCCCGTGTTGAAAAGGCGCGCAAGTGATGCGCGCCCAATCGGTTTCGCATACGTCTTAGAATTCGACGACGGCGCGAATGGATTTACCTTCGTGCATCAGATCAAAGCCCTTGTTGATGTCCTCAAGGCTGAGCTTG
Source organism: Shimia thalassica (assembly GCF_001458215.1). Lineage (GTDB taxonomy): Bacteria > Pseudomonadota > Alphaproteobacteria > Rhodobacterales > Rhodobacteraceae > Shimia > Shimia thalassica. The sequence continues at coordinate 199,474 of NZ_CYTW01000007.1, forward strand.
TGAG
>NZ_CYTW01000008.1 GCF_001458215.1 Shimia thalassica
GCTCGTCAGGCTCATAACCTGAAGGTCGTAGGTTCAAATCCTACCCCCGCAACCACTTTTACCGAACTCGAGACACAGTCACCGCTTACCCCAGCCCGGGGTGGGTGTTTTGCAGGCTGCGCCAACTCAATCATCGTCGACAGCGCGCCTTCGAGTTCGAGTTTGATCCCTTCCCCCTCATGCGTAACACTCACCCGTTCAATCAAACTCCGGATGACCTCGAGACCGCGTGTTCGGATCTCAGGATCGCTCAAAGTCTCTGATAATGTGGACACTTTTTGACGGTAAAGCTCGGACAGGTTTGGGTGTAACCGGACCCGAGACGGGGCCGGCGCTTCCAATGCGGTGTCCAGTGTTGCGACTTTGCTTTCCAGCTCTTCCAGTTTGGTTTTGAGCCCCGGAGTGCGTAGACCATCTGCAATTGCCTCATAGAGGCCGTCCAATTTGCGTACAGTCGAGGCTCGTTCGGTCTGCAGACGCTTGCGATTGGTCTCGGTTTCTCCAGCCCGGGCATTAGCCTCTTTGCTAAAGGCCTTCACAAACTCCGCGACAGCTTTTGGCTGCATGAACCGGTTGTGGAGCAAGTTCAAAACCGCGTCTTCCAGAATAGGGCGGCGCACGGATTTGATTTGGTCGCAGGTGCCAAGTTTGCGCGCAGCTGAACACGCCAGATATTCCTTGCCAACGGCACTCAGGCGGCTGCCACACTGCCCGCAGTAAGCCAGACCTGTCAGAAGGTGGACCTTGCGGCGCTTCTCCCAGAATTTGGTAGCCTTTATCGCCTGCACCCGCGGTTCCGCAGCAATCTCGCCCTGCCTGTCCTTGACCTCTTGCCAGAGGGTATCGTTGACAATGCGTAGGTGTGGCACGTCTTTGATGATCCAATCAGCCTCGGGATTAAGCCTTGAAACGCGACGACCGGTGTCGGGGTCTTTGAGGTAACGTAGCCGGTTCCAGACAAGGCGTCCGATATAGAGTTCATTGTTAATAAGACCGGTCCCCCTCTGACGGTGACCGCGGATCGCAGTGTCACGCCAGAGCTTGCCCCTTGGACCTGGCACGTCTTCAGCGTTCAGTCCCAATGCAATAGCTTTGGGCGATTGCCCGTCAGAAAACTCCCGAAAAACCCGACGAATGATGCTGGCTTGTTCTTCGTTGATCAAGCGTTCACCCGTGACAGGCGCACCGTCCGGTTCTAGGCGGTGGACCACATCATACCCATAGCTGTTGCCGCCACCGGAGAACCCGCCCTCGACGCGGCCGCGCAGCCCGCGACGCGTCTTGTCGGCAAGGTCTTTTAGGAAGAGCTGGTTCATCGTGCCTTTGAGGCCAACATGTAGTTCGGAAATCTTCCCTTCAGATAGGGTGACGATAGACACTCCGGCAAAACTCAGGCGTTTGTAGATGGCCGCAACATCCGCCTGATCGCGGCTCAGGCGGTCCAATGCTTCAGCCAGAATGATATCCACGCCGCCACCCTGAACTTCGCGCAGCAAAGACTGAAGACCGGGTCGCAGCATGCTGGAACCAGAGATGGCTTTGTCTGAAAATACATCCCTGACGGTCCAGCCCAGGCGATTTGCATGTTCCTTGCAAACGTGCAATTGATCCTAAATTGAAGCTTCCCGTTGCATGGCCTACGAATAACGGGCGTAAATCGCTGCAAGACATGCCAAGAAACGCATCTCGGATGTGCGTAAGAGCACTGATTTCAAAGCACAAGCCAAAGTTGTTTTCACAAAATTGGGAAGCCGAAAACGGTCATCAAAGAAATTGAAGGAGGCAAAGGCGACCAGTCAGACACAGTTGTCTCTGTTTTGACCTAAGTGCCTTGACGGCCATTTTTTCCAACGATGTAAGAGGTGAGTAATGGTCAAAACGTCAATTTATGGGAGCCCGTGCCCAGTCATACCTCAGCTACAACCTGCAACATAGAAATGTCCGCTTCATGGTAGTTACAGCGCAACGTCAGCCCAACTCGCGAATGTCAGAAATGGGCCGTTTGCCTTCCTCGGCAAATTGGGCGGTGAACTGCCGTTCGCTGCACTTTTCACCAAGGTCTGCAACGCGGGACAAACCCGCCGTTCAGTTTCCTGCCTTTGCTGATGCAGCATTTCTTCGCACGTGCAGCAGCGCGCTTGCGGCAGTGCGGCGGATTTCACCGAAGCGGCCGTTCAAGCGGGCCAACTGCAACGGATATCAAACTGACCTTTAGCTGCGCCTTGCATGAATTTGAGAGATGCGGGAGAAGCCAGATTCCGCCGTAGTTTCTCCAAAGTCTGCTTTCGGCATTTCAAGTATGCGCATGAATGCGTCACTGCAACTTCAGGCGTAGAAAACGCAAATAGATTTTAGTTTCTAAAGTTATAATTGCATGCGTTGACAATTCTGGCCGTTATTTTACAAAATTCGCCATGGTGAAACTAAGCAAACCAAAGCTAGACATCGTCGTGTTGGTAAGCCCTCACTTCAATGTTTCGGCGACGACATCCTTTGTCGACCCTTTCAGGATAGCGAACTACCTATCTGGAACGGCGCGGTTCACGTGGACTTATGTCTCGGACACAGGTGGTCACGTAGAATCCAGCAGTGGTTTGGTTGTCGAGACAACCCCATTGAACGACGTAATCAAGAATAAGCCCTGGCTTGTTCTCGTTAGCACAAGTTGGACGCCCGAACGTCACGGGACGCCTCGATTCAAAGTAGCCCTTCAGAACTGGAACGCGAGTGGCGCAGTTCTCGGAGGATTAGACACCGGTGCAATTGTGCTCGCAAACGCAGGACTGCTGAAAGGCAAAACTGCGACGGTCCATTATGAGCACATCGATGCCTTCGCAGAAGTTGCCCCAAACACCACTGTGTCCGAGAACATGTTCGTCACAGATGGCAAGGTTTTTACATGCTGTGGTGGGACCGCCGCCACCGATCTTGGACTGCGATTGGTCCATTCAGTTGCCGGTGAAAGCATCGCCAATGCATCTGCACGCTACTTATTTCATCACGAAGTACGCGGTGAGGGGAAATCTCAAAACCCTAAAAAGATTGAGCCTCTCGGTTATGTCACATCTGGCCTCGTCCGCGGCGCAATCGATCTTATGGAAGCTCACCTAGAAACGACATTGTCGATCCCTGCAATTTCGGAACGTTTACAGGTCTCGCAACGGCAGCTGGGCAGACTGTTCCAGCAATATGTCCATAAATCACCGGTCGAATATTACCGCGATATCCGGCTAGATCGGGCCCGTGGATTGGTCACGCAAACCGAGCTGAAATTTAGTGAGATTGCGCAAGCCTCTGGGTTTAACGGGCAGGTACATTTCAGCCGCGCCTACCGCCAGCGTTTTGGCCTGACACCGACCGCCGACCGCGTTGAGGGCCGCGTACCGTTCGAGTTTCGGGCTTGGCCGATGTTCAAACCCGATCTTAAGTCCGAAGGTGCTTAGTCGCCTTTTGCATCGCGATCAGCATATTATCACGGTGCGCTGACAGCTCTTTGGGGCTTTGTCCCTGCGCCTGTGCAGCCATGCCATCGACCAATTGTTTGATCACATCATCGTCCAAACGCGGATCGCCCAGACCATCCCACCAGCCGTTGAACGTGTCTTTGAAATGGTCACAAAACGCCTGCAACCCACCTTTGCCAGCGCCCAGGTGAAATAGCGTCGTTGGTCCCATCGCTGCCCACCTCAATCCCGGTCCAGCCCACATCGCTTTGTCGATATCTTCAACACTTGCAACACCTTCCACCGCCATGTGAACGGCCTCGCGCCAAACGGCAGCTTGCAGACGGTTAGCAACGTGTCCTGGCAGGCCTTTGTTGATGCGGATCGTGACTTTTCCTATGTCTTCATAGAACGCTTCTGTGCGGTCAAGAATCCCGGATCCCGTTTTCTCATTTGCAGTTAGCTCTACCAAAGGGATCAAGTGCGGCGGATTAAAAGGATGGCCCAAGATGAGCGGCTTGGGATCGCGCCAGCCCTCCTGCAAGGCTTCCAGCGTCAGCCCGGATGTCGAGCTAGAGACGATAACGTCATCTTCAAGCTCAGGTTCGATTTCAGCATAGGTCGCGTGTTTGATCGGAAGGCGTTCGGGCACGTTTTCTTGGATGAATTGTGCGCCTCTTACGGCTTCACCTGCAGTTGGCGCAAACCGAATTGCGTCAGGCGTGGCGCATGCCGTCAGGCCCAATTCATCTAACGCAGGCCATGCTTTTTCAATGTAGGCACGCACAGATGCCTCAGCATTCGGATCAAGGTCAAAGACAGTGACACTGCGTCCCGATGCAAGGAAAATTGCGGCCCAGCTTGCGCCGATCACGCCCGCTCCGAGAATTGCTGTTCTTTCAACCTGAGACATCAGAACAACCCAGGATTTAAGGGCGAAGCAGCAGTCATGCCGCCGTCCACTGTGAACAATTGACCTGTTGCAAAAGACGACTCGTCTGAGGCCAACCAAAGCGCCATCGCAGCAATATCATCTGGTTTGCCAAAACGTTTGACCGCATGCCGGGCCAGAGCATCTGTTTTGGCTTTTGTTGGGTCTTTCGCTAGGTCGAACCCTGCGTCCAACATGCCCGTTTCGATCCATCCCGGACAGATTGCGTTGCACCGCACTGTCGGTCCGTGATCCACTGCGATAGAACGCGTAAGCCCATGAACAAAAGCCTTTGACGCGTTGTAGAGCGCCATAGATGGGTCTGCAACATTACCTGAAATTGACCCGATGTTTATGATAGAGCCGCCAGCGCGCATCTGTGGGATCACTGCTCGGCAGACATTAAAGACGCCCTTGGCGTTTGCCCCCATGACCAAATCCCAGTCGACATCTGTGCTGTCCACGACTGTCTTTTCGACCTGCACGCCGGCGTTGTTCACCACGATATCCAGCGTACCGAGTTCCCGCACGGCGGCATTCACTGCCTGCGCATCAGAAACATCCAAAGACAACCAGCCAGCATCCAAACCATCCGGTGCGGGTCCGCGCCCGCAGGTGATCACTTCGGCCCCCTCAGTCATGAACATGTCAACAATGCCACGTCCGATGCCTTGCCTACCGCCCGTGACAAAGGCGCGTTTCCCCGACAACCGCATCAGTGCGCAACCATGACGTGACGGATCGCGGTATAGGCATCAAGCGCATAGACCGACATGTCGCTGCCTGTACCTGAACCTTTCATCGCGGCCCATGGCATCTCTGGCGTAGCGACCCCGTGCGTGTTGACCCACGTGAAGCCATAGCGCAGCTTTGAGCTCATCTGCATCGCGCGCCCCACGTCTTTAGTCCAGACCGACGACGCCAAGCCATACGGCCCAGAGTTGGCAATCTTTAGAGCCTCCTCCGCGTCGGAAAACCGCGATACGGTTACGACCGGTCCGAAGACTTCGCTACAGGCCACTTCGGCGTTGTTTTCTACATTGGCGATCACAGTCGGGTGGTAGAAAAAACCGTTCCCTTCACCGGCGCTACCGCCTGTGACGATCTCTAAATTGCTTCTGGCGCGATCTACAAAACCAGCGACGCGAGCCCTTTGCGCGGCAGAGACCAGCGGGCCCATTTCTGTGCTCTCGGCTTTTGGTGCTCCGATCTGTATCTGGCCAACTTGGTCTGCAATCTTCGCAACAAGTTTGTCATAGGCACCGTCTGCCACCATCACACGGCACGGCTGCGCACAGTCCTGTCCCGCATTGAAATAGCTGCCATAGCGGATGGTCTCGGCCACTGCGTCCAGATCCGCATCATCGAAAACAATGACCGGGGCCTTGCCGCCCAGTTCCAGATGCACATGCCTGATTTGTTGCGACGCCGCGCGCATTGCGGCCCTCCCCGTTGCTGGCGAGCCTGTGACGCTGATCCCTTCCATCTGTGGGCTATTGATCAACGCATCACCGACACTTGGCCCGCGCCCATGAATTACATTCAACACGCCTTTCGGCAGAACATCTTGCAGAAGCTCGGCCAGCCGCAGCGTCGACAGCGGTGTGATCTCAGAAGGTTTCAACACGACAGAACACCCCGCCGCGATAGGAGCTGCAAGTTTCCAAGACGCCATCATCAGCGGATAATTCCAAGGCGCAATCGCGGCGACGGGGCCAATCGGATCGCGCCGGATCATCGAGGTATGGCCCGCCACGTATTCCCCTGCCGCAGAGCCCATCATCGTGCGCGCGGCCCCGGCGAAGAAGCGGAACACATCAATCGTCAGCGGCATCTCGTCGTCATGAGCAGAGGGCCAAGGCTTGCCCACGTCGAGGCTTTCCAGTTCCGCCAGTTCTTGACTGTGGGCTTCGATCACGTCTGCAATTTGCAACAATATCGCTGCACGCTCGGCTGGTGGTGTAAACGAGAACGTCTCAAACGCCTCTTGAGAGCCACGCACAGCCGCTTCGATTTGCGTGGTGCTGGCCTCATTCACTTTGCCAATGACCTCTCCCGTTGCCGGATCAAGGACGTCCAAGCCTTCGCCGTCGCCTTGAACCATTTCGCCGTTGATCAACATTTTCGTCTGCATGTTTGTCTCCTTAGAACCCGACCTGATCGCCACCTTTCAGCGCGAGCCGTTCCCGCGCCTCAGTCGGTGTTGCGACCGTAAGGCCCAGATTTTCGATAATTCTACGGATGCGGGTCACTTGCTTCGCATTGGATTTTGCCAACTCGCCTTTGCCAATGAACAGGCTGTCTTCGAGACCTACACGCAGATTACCACCGCGCATCGCGCTTTGAGTGGCGAAAGGCATTTGATGACGGCCCGCAGCCAAAACCGACCATTCGTAATTCTCAGCCCCAAACAGCTTGTCCGCAGTGTTGTGCATATGGTTCAAATGATCGGGATCCGCTGCAACGCCGCCCAAGATGCCAAAGACCATCTGGATAAAGAATGGCGGTTTGATCAGCCCCTGATCGACGAACCATTTGACGTTGTAGAGGTGGCCAAGATCATAGCATTCGCACTCGAATTTCGTGCCGTGATCACCGCCAAGCTTTTCGATGGCATAGCGTATCGTTTTGAACGTGTTGGGAAAGATGAAGTCTTCGGTCATCTCAAGGAAAGGGCGTTCCCAATCGTGTTGGAAGTCCGTGTATTTCTGAAGCATTGGAAAGATGCCAAAGTTCATGGACCCCATATTCAGCGAGGCCATTTCAGGGCTGGCAGACGTTGCGGCTAACAGCCGTTCGTCCATCGACATGCCCAAACCACCGCCCGTTGAGACGTTCATCACCGCATCGGTAGATTGCTTGATCACGGGGAGGAACTGAGCAAACAGCTCTGGCCTTGGATCGGGTTTGCCCGTTTCGGGGTGGCGCGCGTGCAGGTGGATGATCGACGCACCGGCTTCGGCCGCCTCAATACTCGCAGTGGCGATTTCGGCCGGCGTGATAGGCAGGTGTGGCGACATGGACGGCGTGTGAATACCACCCGTTGGCGCGCAGGTTATAATAACTGACTTTGCCACTATAACTTCATCTGTTGCACTTGCGCAGACAGCCCCCCGTCCAAAACCCATAGTTGGCCAGAGGCATAGCGCGCTTCGTCTCCGGCCAGCCAATTTACAAGATTGGCAATGTCAGTCGGCGTTCCATAGGTGCGCATTGGATGCACATCCCGCACCGCTTTTTGCAGCGTCTCTATGTTGCCACCCCCACCACCTGAGCCATCACCTTCAAAGAAACTTTGCAACATTGGCGTGTCGATATAACCGGGGCAAATCGCGTTGACGCGGATACCTTCGGGGCCGTGGTCACAGGCCATTGCACGGGTCAGCGCATGCACGGCACCTTTGGTCGCGCAATAAGCTGCAAGGCCCGGATCAGCGATAAACCCGTCATAGGAGCCGAAGTTGATCAGGCTAGCGCTGCTGCCAGACTTAGCTGCTGCGCGCATCAAAGGGATCGCGTATTTTGAGGTCAGAAAGGTACCCGTCGAATTCACAGCAAAACTTTGGTTCCATTCCTCAAGCGTGGTTTCTTCGACTGTCTTTTCAATCTCAATCCCTGCCGCGTTCACGAGGATATCCAACTTGCCATGCGTGCTGCGGACGTGGTCCATAGCCGCAATGGCATCGGCTTCTTTAGTCACATCCAGCTTCACGAAGTGGCTGCCGTCATCGTCATGTTTGTCCAGCGACCCTTCGGGCGTTAAGTCAGCCACATAGACCGCCGCACCCTCTTTGAGAAAACGGGCGACGATGGCACGGCCGATGCCGCCACGCGCGCCAGTTACGAGTGCGATTTTTCCCTGAAGCGTCATTCGGTTTGATCCTTTATCGGCGGATAGCGGTAGCGGTTTGCGGCGACCGTCCAATCCATGTTGTTGCGTACATATTGTTGGCTAGCGTCGGATGGTGGGTTGTAGTCCCACGGCGCGCTTGCGCCTGCCTCCATCGCGGCATGAAGGGCACGGCGGGATTTTTGCGTCGCTATGATTTTGGTCCGCAAAGCGTCACCGTCCCAACGGGCCGCGACTTCATCTGCAAAGGCTTTGGATGCGTCGGCGTAGGCCGGATCCATAGCGACATTTACGCGCTCCGAGGGATCTAAGCTGAGGTCGTAAAGCTGCGGCGGGTCGCTGTCGCAATGGATGTATTTCAACGCACCGCGCCGGATCATGATAATGGGATATCCTGTCATTTCGGCGCAGTATTCGCCAATGGCCTCATCAACCGGATCATCTTGGCCACGCGCAAGTGGCATCAGACTACGGCCGTCAATCGGCTCTCCGATCATGGCCTGATCGCCGCCACCGATCTCAATGAATGTCGGCAGCAAATCCACCAAAGATACCGCGTTTTGCGCCGTACCAATCGACACGCCCGGCCCCGCCATCACCATTGGCACGCGGGCGGAGTGTTCAAAGAAGTTCATCTTGTACCACAGCCCACGCTCGCCCAGCATGTCACCGTGATCAGCAGTGACGATCACAATGGTATTTTCTAATTCACCGGTCTCTTCCAGAGTTTGAACCAGTTCCCCGATCTTGCTATCGAAGAAACTGACGTTGGCCAGATAGGCGCGGCGCGCGCGGCGAACTTCCTCGTCGGTCAGAGGGACATAAGAAGCTTCAATGCCATCCATCAAGCGGCGCGAAAACGCGTCTTGATCCTTTGGCGGGGGGGTAAATTCAGGCATATCGATTTCGTCGTCTGAATAGAGGTTCCACCATTCGGGCCGAGCGACATAAGGGTCATGGGGGTGGATGAAGCTGGCTATCATCGCAAAGGGCGCACCTTTGCCGAGCGCCTTGTCCCGCGCAGCGTCAAAGAGCCAGCGTTTGGCGGCAAACCCAACCTCATCGTCATAGTCGATCTGGAACGTCGCATGCGCCACACCGCTTTCCTTGACGGTTTGCATATTGTGGTACCACTTGTCGATCCGCTCATCCGGCGCTTCCCAATCGGGGGTCCATGCAAAATCGGCTGGGTAAATATCGGTCGTCACCCTGTCTTCAAACCCGTGCATCTGATCAGGCCCGACAAAGTGCATCTTGCCTGCCAGGCACGTCCGGTAGTCCAGCGATTTAAGATAGTGCGCAAAGGTCGGAACAGAGGCCTTGAACTCGGACGCGTTATCATAGGCCGCGATCCGGCTGATGTGCTGGCCTGACATAAAAGCAAATCGCGACGGCGCGCACAGCGGCGAGTTGCAGTATGCCGCATCAAAGCGCATACCCCGCGCGGCGAGCGCATCAAGGTGCGGTGTTTTAGCGACCTTATGCCCATAAGCTCCTGTGAATTGCGGCGCGAGCTGATCGGCCATAATCACGAGGATATTGGGCTGCGTCACGCAGCACCTTTGGCATAAGCATCCAGAACCAGCCCGTGAAAGTGATGCACGGCATGTTCGGATTTTCCCGATCCATCGGGGTCATTTACGATACGCCCTTGGCTGAAGGCAGGCGTATTCATCCCGCGTTGCACGCTTTCCACTAGCCCGATGTCTTCGACCTGCAGCACCTCATCGAGGTAACGGATCGCGTCCAGCTCCATTGTGTCCGGTTCGGGCGTCTCAAGGAAAAAATCATAGGTTTCCAGTGTCCGGTCCGGCCCCACGGGTATGATGTTGAGCACAATCATGCTGGACCGCCCCGGATAGCGCATTAAACAGGTCGTAGGATACAACCACCACACTGCGTGGGTTTTTACAGTAGCATTTGAGACGTCATAGGCCGCATTCGGACTATTGCCTGCATCGGCCATATGGCTGGAGTAAATCCCGTAGGTCGTGACCTTGTAAGTGTCCATATCGACCAGATCGCAGAAGTCTTTGTGCGCCGTCGGGCAGTGGTAACATTCGAGGAAATTATCAACGACGTTTTTCCAGTTTGACTTGATGTCATAGGTCAACCGGTGGCCGAACGTGAGTTGATCCACATCCGGTGCCCAATGGCGCACCTCAGTTTCCAAGTTGCCGGATTGCGCCGACAAGGATGTCGCATTGGGGTCCAGATTGACGAAGACAAAACCGCAGAACTCTTCGACCTGAACTTGGTCGAGGCAAATGTCGCCGGTATTGAAATCCTCAAGGTTCTCGGTGTGCGGCGCGCGGGTCAATTGGCCGTCCAGCTTGTACACCCACGCATGATAGGGGCACATGATCCGGCTGGTATTGCCTTCGCCCGACAACAGTTCATGTGCACGGTGCTTGCAGACATTGTAAAACGCGCGCAGCAGATCTTCTTTGTCACGCACGACGGCGATGGGTTGTCCGGCGATTTCGACAGTTACAAAGGCTCCAGGTTCCCTCGTTTTTTCAACATGGCAAACCCATTGCCACGTTTTGGAAAGGACGGATTTCAGATCAGCGTCAAACCATTTGTCTTGCGTGTAAGCGTCAGCCCGCAACGAGCTTGAGCGCGATGGGTCCGGATCATAGCCATGTGAAATTGCGTCAGAGTCTTTCATGTCGTCCCTCCCAAGATTGGTTCAGTCTAAGTAAATCTTGGGAAGTCGCTATACAAAAATAGACACCATTTTTATGTTTTTGGCCGATGGCTACCCAACCGAAATCTTTTGCGACCACCGTAACAATGAACGCGAAGCAGGTTTAGCTTTCCTTTAGGCCGACAAGTAGCCCGACATAATTTGCGAGCGCCAGCTTCGATCTATCTACTCGAAAAGTGGGACAGCAGACGTTGGTAGGCGCTGCAGCATTGGTCAGATTGGGCTCAATTTTGCCGACTGCTGCGAGATGTACCAAGAGCTGGTTTGAATTAGCGAACGACAGTGACCGTTCGCCAACCTTGATTAGATGTCGATACGCTCAGCGATGCTCAACGCATCTTCCAACTCAACGCCCAAGTAACGCACTGTACTATCGACCTTTGTGTGGCCTAACAAAAGTTGCACGGCGCGCAGATTGCCAGGCTTGCGGTAAATCTCCGCAGCTTTGGTGCGGCGCATCGAGTGCGTTCCGTATCCGCTTGATTCCAGACCAATCGCTGTCACCCAGTCACGCACAAGTCGACCGTACTGGCGCGTAGAGATGTGAGGACGCTCATGAACGCGGCTAGGAAATATGAAGCGGCAACCGATCATCTCGGGTGATCTTACCCAAGCAATGACGGACTCTCGTGTGTTTTCAGTCAGTTCAAACTGAACCGGTTTCTTGGTTTTACTTTGGATCACCGAAACGCGTTCGCGAACGCGATCATCTTTGACCAAATCAGTCACGGCTAGTTTGACCAGATCGCAGCCGCGCAACTTGCTATCAATCGCAACATTAAACAACACAAGGTCGCGAAGGTAGGCTGCAAGTTCGAGCCGCGCACGGATTGCCCACACCTGTTTGGGAAGCAGCAGTCGTTTCTGGCCGATGATCCTCCCTTTGTTCCATGCTTTGTGTTTTGGGGTGACTGCGGGAAGTTGAACTCTTGGCATAAATGCCCTCCGATCCTCCCTCCAAACCCAGATATCAGCACAGCGCTGACGGGATACTATAACCCAAATTCTTACGTTTGCTTTGTAGTGGCCTGACCGCCAAGTGTTTCCGCACAATCATTCGGCCGCTTCGAACCCACATGCACCGATGCTGCTGGATGCAAAAATGGTCGCGATACCTCATCAGGCGGCTAATCAGATTTGGCGAGGTATTAACTCGGCCTTAGTCTAGGAAAGCTGCCTCTACGGCTTTCAAAACGGCGTCCTGTGTTTGTTCCAAATCCGCTTCGGTGACCGCGAGAGATGGATAGAGTTTACCGGGCGATTTGAAGATGCCATTTCTGCGCAGGGTAGCGTTATATGCTACATTATGCGCAGGGTCGTCGTGCTTTGCTGAACGATAGTCTCGACAGGCAGCCTTTGTGAAGAAGATATCAAACAGGGTTTCGTCGCCGCAAATTTGGTGTGGGACACCCGCTTTGGTCAGCGCGTCGCTTTGCATGTCTTGAAGGGATTTACCAATGGCGCGCAGCTTGTCATAGCTTCCTTTACGGCGCAGAACCTCCATCGTTTTGAGGCCCGCCGCCGCGGCAATTGGGTTTCCAGACAAGGTCCCGAGCTGCATGAGCCATTTGTCAGAACCGACGACTGCCTTGTCGAAATGCTGCATGATCTCGGCGCTGGCCCCTAGGGCTGCAAGGGGGAAGCCGCCGCCAATGATTTTGCCCAAGGTACAGATATCAGGCGTCACGCCATAACGTTCCTGCGCACCGCCATAGGCCAGTCGAAATCCGGTGACGATTTCGTCGAAGATCAGCAACACCGCGTGTTTGTCACAGAGGTCACGCAAGCCTTGCAGATACCCCGGTTCGGCTGGAATGATCCGTTGCAAAGGTTCTGCGATAATGGCTGCAACGTCTTTGTGTTCATTCAAAAGCGCCTCGACGGCTGCCAAGTCATTGTACGGCGCAATCAACATTTGATCCGCAACACCCTGCGGGATGCCTGCGCTGTCGGGGACGGCTTGTGGGAAATTTACGCGGGTCGATGGCGCAAGGCTCATCTGCGCCTCAGCACTCATGCCGTGATAACCGCCTTCGAATTTCAGGATCTTGTTGCGGCCAGTGTAAGCGCGGGCAAGGCGGATGGCATACATGTCGGCCTCACCGCCTGATGCGACAAAGCGAACCTGCTCACAGCACGGCACGGCGTCCACGATAGCCTCTGCCAGTTCGACACCTTTGGAATTGTTGGCGAAGAATGTCATACCTTTAGGGAGTTGTTCCAGAACCGCTTCCATCACTTCTGGGTGGCCATGACCCAACAGCATAGGGCCAGATCCGATCAGGTAGTCGATATATTCGTTTCCGTCCTCATCCCAAACGTGGCTGCCTTCCCCCCGCGCAATCATGATGCCGGGGTCGAAGTTTCCAAAACCACCCGCGGGTAAAACGGCCCCAGCGCGTGCGATCCAATCGGCTTGAGATGTCAGTTTTTGCATGTCTTAGTCCAGTTCCAAAATGGGAGTGCCAAGGCGGTCTACGTCAGGTGTTACACCAAGACCTGCGCCGTCCGGCGGGGCGATGCGGCCGTTTTCGCGGGTCGGGCAGTCGGGGGCGATGCGCGGTGCGACATAGGACGACAAATCGCAGGTGTTGAGCAGCGCGCCATGCGGTGTCGAGGCTGCGAAATGCAGCGAGGCGGCTGTGACGATGTCCGACCCCCACGTGCATTCGGCGCAAATTTCGGCCCCCAAATGCACGCTCAGATCACGCGCACGGCGCATAGCTGAAAGCCCCCCGAATTTCGACAGCTTCAGCGCGACTGCGTCCAAAACGCCAAGTTCCGCCGCTCGCATGAGGGACGCCGGATCATAAGCGCCTTCGTCGATTTTCATCGGCAGGCCAGTCGCTTGTCGCACGGCAGCACAATCTTCGAGTGTTTTACAGGGTTGTTCCAGCATTACATCAAGGTGAGCCACTGCGCGCCCCGTGCGCGTGGCCTGCAGCTTCGTGGCCCCACAATTCCAGTCGCCATAAACCAACGGCCCAGGGCCTACAGCCTCGCGCACCTTCGTCAGTCGTTCCGCGTCTGCTTCCCAATCCGCGTCCGCCCCGAGTTTCACCTGAAACTGGCGAATGCCGGTGGCGTAAGCCTCTTTGGCGATCCGCGCCATTTCGTCAGGCGCTATGCAGGTGATCGAATGATACAGTGGCATGTCGCGGCGGGTTCGTCCGCCCAAAAGCTGATAGAGCGGAAGGTTGGTTGCTTTGCCGTATAGGTCCCACAATGCCATATCGACGATGGATTTCGCCGCCAGATGCCCCTGCAAGAACCCATCCAGTTTGCGCATAGGGGCATCGATACCCGTGGGCGTGATGCCCAGAATTTCGGGGGCCATTTCTTGAACAGCGCTCGGCACGCCATCTGCAAAGGCAGGCAAGTAATGCGGGATCGGACACACCTCGCCCCATCCTTTCAGCCCAGTATCGGTTGCCAGACACAGCACGTGGGTTTTGACCGTATCGCATGTTTTCCCGTCGGCCATGTAATATGTCTCATGGCTGGTCAGATCGATCGACCAAAGCGTGATACGGTTAACCTTCATGTATAGGTCGCCACGGGATCACCCAAGGCATTTTCATCAGGATGCACGCCTAAACCCGGCGTTTCGGGCAATTGTAGATGACCGTCCTTGTTGCGCGGCCCGCGTCCGCCCGCGATGTCCACTGTCAGCATATCCTGGCAAGCCCACACAGCGTGGCAGTTTGCATCAGGGATCGTGGCCGCCAAATGCAATGCTTCGGTGTCAGCCAAGACCGAACCGCCCGTCGCCATCACGAACATGTCGATACCGTGCGCCAAGGCAACGTCGCGCATGCGGGCCGCTTTAGTCAGGCCACCGACACGGTTGAGCTTGATGCCAAAGACCTCGGCCAAGCCATCATGCGCGATGCGGGCAGCGTCTTGGAGGGTGACCAACGCCTCATCTACCGAGACAGGCGCTGAATGTTTGCCGGAAATCGCGGCAATATCATCCAGCGTTTCGCAAGGCTGCTCAAACATCACGTTCAGGTCCTCGGTCGCGGACATCACCCGCAGCGCCTGTTGGCGGGTCCAGCCACGGTTCACGTCATACAGGACGATTTCCCCCTCGCGCCGGATGTCTTCAACGTCACGCACCCTTGCGATATCGCATTCCACATCGCCGCCAATCTTGACCGAATGCGCGATGTAGCCGCGCTGGCGGTAGCGGTCGATCACAGCGCGGGTTTCTTCGACCGTCTTGGCCCCCACGGAAGACGCAATGGGGCGCGGTGTACGTGATCCACCTCCCATCAGATCGGCAATGGGCATGCCTGCTGCTTGCCCCGCAATGTCCCAGCACGCCATGTCGATGGGGCTTTTGGCGTAAAGATGACCGGGCAGCGCCAGGTCCATCGCCCGTTCCACGTCCAGCACCTTGCGCGGATCAAGCCCCATGATGAACGGGGCCATCGTCTCGACCCCTGCGCGAATACCGGGTCCGTGCGCAGGCACATAGGTGTGACCCCACGGCGTGCCTTCACCCCAACCTGTGATGCCAGCGTCTGTCTCGATCTTGACCAGTGTTGCGTCCAGCATTTCAAACTTCAGCCGCCCACCAGACAGCCAATAGGGATGCTCTAGTGGCAGATCGACTTGGTGAACCGAGATGCGTGTGATTTTCATAGGGTATACTCCGAAACGGGCGGGCCAAGGCTTTCAAAATCAGGTGTCACGCCGAGGCCCGGTGTATCTGGTGCGTATAGTTTGCCGCCCTCCGACCAAGCCCCGTCAATGCCCGTTGACCGCGTGTTATAATTCATAAGGTCAGTCGTGTTTTGCAGGTATTCAGGCGGGGTAGAGGCCGCGAAGTGCGCGACCAAAGCAGTCGTGATTTCACCGCCCCACGTGTCTTCGCTGACCACAGGAATACGGTTGTCGACCAGAAAGTCCCTCACGCGCCGCGCTTTGGAAATTCCACCAAGGTTTGAAACCTTCAGACAGCAAATCTCTGCTCCGCGATCCGCAACAATGCGCTGCGCCGCAGCCATGCCGGTAACGCATTCGTCCAGCTTCATCGGTTGCTGGGCAATGCGCCGGACTTGCTGACATTCTTCATAGGTCTGGCAGGGCTGTTCGAGGATGTAGTCAAGATCAGCCGTCGCGCGGGCCACACGAATGGCATTGTCCACACGCCATCCTTGATTTGCGTCGGCCATCGCCTTTTCACCCGATTTTAGGAGCCCAACACCTGCTTTAATCCGGTCGATATCGGTGGCCCAATCACCGCCCACTTTGATTTGGAACTGTTTGTACCCGTCGCCGCGATAACGTTCCATTTCAGCAAGCGTTTCATCCGTGCCCTTTTGCGGGGCCACTCGGTACATCGGCGCCCCATCGTTCAGCTTGCCACCCAAAAGCATCCAGACGGGCTGACCGCAGGCTTGCCCCAAAATGTCCCAACATGCTGCATCAAACGGAGCCTTAGCATATCCGTGCCCTTGCACGGTATGATCCATGAGCTGCTCAATGCGTGCAACCTGACGCGGGTCTTCGCCCAGCAGTTTTGGCGCAGCAAGGCGGGCAAAGGCCTCGACCCCCTCAGAATGGGCCACCATGTAGTTTTCGCCACAGGGCGTGAATTCGCCACAGCCTTGCAGGCCCGCATCCGTGTCGATGACAACGACGCTGGCCCGCGCCGTTTCAATCGCATTGCCCCCACCCCAGACATACGCACCACCCACATAGGGTAGGTCTGTTTTGTAAATACGGATGCGGGTGATTTTCATGGTGTCACGACGATGTTGCCGGTGTGTTCTTTGGCAATGAACGCAGCTTGCGCCTCTCGCAGTTGAACCAGTGGGTAGCTCGCAGCCAAGGCGGGTTTGATCTCGCCGTTTTCGATATAGCGGACGAGGTTTGGCATGACCTCGGGCGTGATCACGGTCGAGCCCGTGAAGGTCAGGTCGCGCAAATAGAAGGTGCGCAGGTCCAGCTCAACCATCGGTCCGGCGATTGCGCCCGAGCAGGTGTAGCGGCCGCCGCGTTCAAGAACGTCGATCAGGGTTGGCCAGTACGGGCCGCCGACAATGTCCGCAACAACGGTGATTTTTTCATCGCCCAACGTTGCGCGCAGGTTCTCAGACGCGCGGGGCAAAATCATATCGGGGCCTAGCTGAAGCACCTCGGTGTGCTTTGCCTCGGAGGCCATCGCGATCACGCGTGCGCCGCGCCGTTTGGCCAATTGCACCAGAGCACCACCAACACCCCCCGAAGCACCGGGGACCAGAACGGTATCCGCCGATGTCACCTGCGCGCGGGTCAGCATACCCTCAGCAGTGGAGTATGAGCACGAAAAGGTGGCGAGTTCGGCATCGGACAGCTCTGATGTGATGGCAAGCGCGCTTGCCGCAAGCGTCGTGGTGTATTCGGCAAAGCCACCATCACGCTCGGACCCGAAATAGCCCGTTTTGTTCATGTCAGTCGAGGCGTCCACATCGCGCAGCCAACCGTCTGTGATCACCCGTTCGCCGATGCGCGCCGCGTTAACGCCTTCACCAACAGCCACGATCTCACCACAGACATCGGCCCCTTGGATGCGCGGAAATGTGATCGGTGCACCGCCCCAAGTGGGGTCATCCTCGCCCACGTCCTCAAACGCGCCACCCGTTGTGGCGTCGGTCACGGTCTTGGAATACCAGCCCGAGCGCGTGTTCACGTCTGTGTTGTTCAACCCGCAAGCGCCGACGCGGATCAAGACCTCTCCGGCGGCGGGTTCAGGACATGGCCAATCCTCATGCAGCACCATTTGATCGAGGTCGCCGTGGCCCATCGTGACCATGGCGCGCATTGTTTTAGGCAGGGTCATGGCGCGTCCATTCGAGCTTTCAGGCTGTCAGGGTCATAGGCAGGAGCGCCCAAGACCCGCGCGGCCCTAGGTTCTCCGTGAATGACCACTGACAACGCGGTGTCGGGAACGGCGGCTTCGGGTTTGATATACGCGAAGGCCAGAATTTTGCCGACAGTCGGCCCGTAAGCTACAGATGCGGTTGACCCGACAACTTTGCCGTCTTGCATCACAGCTTCGCCGCCATGTCCATCTGCCTTGCCGTCGGGTTCAATTTCAAGATAGGCGCAAACCCATTTCAGATCGGTGTTCAATGTCTTGTCACGACCCAAGTAGTCTTTGTCCGTGCGGGCAAAGCGCAGCACATCCGCCTCAGCGAGCGTCACTTCATTGGTCAGCTCTCCTGCGCCCTTAAAGCCTTTTTCCATCCGCATGACGTTCATCGCGAAGGAGCCGTAGTCCGCGATCCCGTGCGCTTCTCCCGCTGCCCACAATGCGGTGTAGACGTCGAGACAAGCGGTATGTGGCATGTGAAATTCCCAGCCCAACTCACCCGCATAGGACATGCGGAAGGCCCAGATGCCGTGGCCCGCGACAGTGATTTGCTGCGCAGACAGCCACCGGAACCCCGCGTTTGACAAATCGGCATCCGTGCAAGCGGCCAGAACATCCCGTGCCTTAGGGCCATTGAGCGACAAGGCGGACCAGTCAGATGACAACGGGGTGATCGTCACGTCTTCCGCGTCGCGCTGTTGTGCCAAATGGTCGAGCAATCGTTGTTCAAAGAACGCAGCACACACCAGATAGAATTGGTCATCAGCCATGCGTACAATCGTTGTTTCCAACTCGATCCGTCCAGCCCGATTGAGCATGTGCGTCAGCGTAATGGATCCTACTTTTTGCGGCATACGGTTCGCTGTGAGACGGTCCAGCAAGGCATAGGCATCGGGGCCTTCGACCAGCACTTTGGTGAACGCGGTCACATCCATGATGCCGACGTTGTCGCGCACCGCTTTCACCTCAGCCGCGACCATGCCGTCTACAGGGGTGCGGTTGAACGAATAGTGATCTTCCTGCGCGATCCCTTTGGCAAAGAAACGCGGGCGCTCGAATCCGTAGACTTCCTCGTGCACAGCCCCCTTGGATTTCAGCAAATCGTGCAGTGGCGATGGCTTGATTGGCCGCCCAGCCAAACGGTTGAAATGCGGAAACGGAATCTCGTGGCGCAGGCAGTAGTCTTCTTCGGCCTTCACCACCTGCCATTCCTTCGTGGCGTAGCTGCCAAAGCGGCGCGGGTCATAGTCGCGCATCGAGATATCAGCTGCACCATGCACCATCCACCGCGCCAATTCCCGCGTCAGGCCTGGCCCCCAGCCGATGCCGATCTGCGTGCCACAACAGCACCAGTAGTTGCGTACGCCCGGAGCGGGGCCAATCAACGGGTTGCCGTCAGGTGGGTGGCTGATCGCGCCGTGGACTTCGCGTTGAATGCCAAGTTCCGCAAAGATCGGCATGCGGTTCAGGCTTTCCTCAAGATAAGGCATAATGCGGTCATAATCGGCATCAAACAGCCAGTTTTCATAATCCCAAGGGCAGTGGTCGTGCCAGACGGAGTTCGGGTTTTCCTTCTCGTAGATCCCGATCAGCCCACGCTTTTGCTCCATCCGGATGTAGCCAGACACCTTTTTGTCGTCGCGAATGACAGGCAGTTCCGTCTCAAGCGCCTCAAACTCTGGTACCGGTTCGGTGACAAAATAATGGTGCGTCATCGACGTCATCGGCAGTTGCAGTCCAGACCATTCACCCATTTGCCGCGCATAAGTGCCGCCTGCATTGACCACGTGTTCGCAAGTGATCGTGCCCTTGTCCGTCTCGACCTGCCATTCGCCGGATGGCAGCTGCGCGATATTCGTCGCACGGCATTGGCGGATGATTTTCACACCCTTTTGACGCGCACCTGTTGCCATCGACATCGTCACATTGGTGGGGTCAACGTGCCCATCGTCTGGCGTGTGCAGCGCAGCCAGAACCCCGTCAAGGTTATAGAACGGATGCAGTTCAGCCACCTTTTCAGGCCCGACCAATGCGATGTTGAAGCCAAGCGAGCGACCCACAGACAGAGTGTGGCGCAGCCAGTCCATCTCGTCCTCGGTGTAGGCCAGTCTGAACGACCCGCAGCCGTGCCATGTGACGGGTTGGCCTGTCTCTGCCTCAAGCCCGCCAGAATAGAGGCCGATGTTGTAGTCGACGCATTTGCCCAAACCAAAGCTGGACGTGGAATGTGTAATCTGTCCCGCTGCGTGCCATGTGCTGCCCGATGTAAGCTCGGCTTTTTCGAGTAGAACAGTATCATCGCCCCAGCCCTCATGGCCAAGATGGTACGCAAGTCCGACACCCATGACACCGCCCCCAACGATGACAACGCGTGCGGTGGTTGGGAATTCAGTGGCCACGGGAAACATCTCCATATGAGTCGTATTTTCTGTAGACAGGCTATGCGGACAAAAGTACCATCGTCAATCATGAATGGGACAAATGTATCAAATACGATTCTGGACCGCCTCGCGGGCGAGTTGTCGGAGCTAACTCCAGAGGCGCGTAAGGCCGCGACTTACGTGTTGGAAAACCCGCGTGACGTGGGGGTGTCGACTGTGCGCGAAATTGCGCAAGCCGCGAATGTAAAGCCCAACACCGTAGTTCGAATGGCGCGACAAGTGGGGTTTGAAGGCTACGAAGATTTCCGCGAACCGTTTCGGGACGCCATTCGCAACGGTGCCGCAGATTTCCCTGACCGCGCGCGGTGGTTGCAAGATATCTCAAAATCGGGCGATCTTGGCGGCCTTTACGCCGATATGGTGCGCGATGTGATGACCAACATCGAGGAGACTTTCGCAGGCATTTCAACTGAAGACATGAAGGTTGCGGCTGAGGCGATTTGGGACGCACGACGTGTTTTCACCTTGGGGGTTGGGGTCAACAATTCAGTCGCACGCAATTTCACCTATTTGGCCTCGACGGGTATGACCGAATTTCACGCGATACCGCGCCCAGGGTCCACGCCAGTCGATGATCTCGCTTGGGCCGATGGCAACGACATGCTGATTGCAGTCACCTGCAAGCCTTATCGGTCCGAAGTCGTCGAGGCCGTCGAAATCGCGCAAGAGCAAGGTATGACTATCGTGGCCCTGTCGGACAGCCCTGCCAGCCCGATCATCCGAATGGCGGACCATGGCTTTGTCGTCTCCGTCGAAACCCCACAGTTTTTTCCATCGTCGGTGAGCATCATCGCTTTGTTAGAAACGCTTTTGTCGTTCGTGATTGCCGTGGCCAGCGACGAAATCCCTGAGCGGGTTGAGACCTTCCACAAACGCCGCCACCAACTGGGCCTTTATCACCAAGAGGACACATGACCGATCCAATCAGATCATTGGCCGCGCGATACTACACGGACCCTCAGGTGTTTGAGGTCGAGAGCGCGGGCCTTCTTGCGAAGACGTGGCAATTTGGGTGCCATGCATCAGAACTGGCAAAAACAGGCGACTACGCCACGTTTGAAATCGCGGGCGAAAGCCTGTTTGCGATCCGTGGGCGTGACGACAAAATCCGTGTGTTCTATAACGTCTGCCAACATCGCGCGCACCAACTGGTCAGCGGCACGGGCACAACCCGCGTCGTCGTCTGCCCCTATCACGCTTGGACGTACGAACTGACAGGGGAATTGCGTGCAGGGCCGAATATCAATGCCGTTGAAGGCTTTGATAAATCCGGCATTTGTCTGACGGAAGTGCGTGCGGAAGAATTTGTGGGGTTCGTCTTTGTGAACCTCGACCCAGATGCTGCCCCCATGGAGGAATGGTTCCCGAACGCACGCGCTGAGTTGGAAGAATGGGTGCCCAATTGGGCTGGACTCAAACCACTGGAATGGGTCGACATCCCGGAGAATTGCAACTGGAAAGTCTCGGTCGAAAACTATTCGGAATGCTATCACTGTTCGCTCAACCATCCGACCTTTGCCAACGGCGTGGTCAAGCCCGAAACCTATGACATCCAGCCGCAAGGCAAGTGCTTGCGTCACACAACCGAATGTCAAAGCCTTGAGGATATGACCTATGATGTCCATTCAGGCTTTGCGCATCAATATGAATACTCAAGCTGGTTCCTCTGGCCGATGTTCTCGTTTCAAGTCTACCCCGGCAATGTGCTGAACACCTATCATTGGCGTGCCATTGACGCCTATCATGTGGTGGTGTGGCGCGGGTGGTATTCCGTCGGTGGTGTAGAGGACGAAAAGGTGCGCTCGCTTGCGGTGCAAGACCGTGAAACGACAGTGGAAGAAGACATTCATCTGGTTGAGGCAGTGCAACGCGGCCTTGGGTCACGCGGTTACAAACCCGGACCCCTAGTCGTTGATCCCAAAGGCGGCGTGAATTCAGAACACCCTGTTATGCACCTGCAACGTTGGATGAGAGACGCAATTGATGGCTGACTTCGCAATGCCTGAAAAATGGACAGCAGATCAAAAGCTGTTCCCACACCAAGTCGGATTTACCTGCCCACCGTTTGATTACGACGCGGCCCCGTCCGACTTCCTGCGCATGTCGCCGGAAAGCGTCGGTGTGCATGGCTGGATGCTGCATGTGCCGGATTACGTGCACGGGTTGGATCAGCGCAAAAAGAACTTCGGGATGATGGAGGATTTTGTGCACTGCATGTCGCGCAACGGCGTCGATGTCTGTGGGCAAGTCGGGTCCAATTGGGTCCATGCTAGTGGGCTGGGTGTTGAAGGCATACGCCAGCATTGCGCCGATCTGTCCGAGAAATACGAGACCCGTTTTCATATGGCGGGATATGCCATGGTTGAAGCCTTGCGCTACCTAGGCGTGGAAAAGGTTGCGTTAAACGGGGCCTATCATTGGCCTGCGTGGTGGCAGGGCACCGCTGGGTTCCTGCGCGAGGCGGGGTTTGACGTGCTTTGGGCCGGCAATTTCGTCGATCAGGGCTGGTTTCCCGATCAAGAGGCCGTGAACGCCAAACGCTGGATTTTCGACGGCGATCTGTTTGATCGCAGCTTTTCCTACGTGGCCGAACAGGCCCCCAATGCAGACGCTTATCTGATCAATGGTATGTGTAATTTCCGCTGTGGACCGAACGGCCTGCCGCAACGCCCTTTGCACCTTGCCCGCGATATGGAGGCCAAGTTGGGTAAGCCCGTCATTGGCCATGACACGGCGCTGTATTGGCGGATCATGAAAGATCTGGGCATCGCGCCAACCACGCCGCAAAGTATGTTGTTGGAGAGCCTGCATGCATAAGATCATCGCGCTTTGGGCCATCCCGCGATCCACCTCCACCGCGTTTGAATGGATGATGCGCCAGCGTGGCGATCTGGACTGTTTGCACGAACCTTTTGGCGAGGCGTGGTATCAGGGCGAAGATCCGTTCTGGCCGCGCTTTAAAGAGGATGAGAAAACCACCAAAGGCCTGAGCATCGAAAGCGTTTGGGACGATATTCAGAACCGCGCCGCGAAGGGTCCCGTCTTCCTCAAAGACTTCCCGCACTACATCAACCACATGTGGACGCCGGAATTTCTGGGCCATTTCACCCATGCTTTCCTGATCCGCGATCCTGCCAAGACGATCTCAAGCATGTACAACAAATGGCCCGATTTCGATGAGCTAGAGGTCGGCTTTCCCGAACAACGCGCGTTGTTCGACCTGCTGACAGCCTTGAACGGCACCCCGCCCCCTGTGATTGACAGTGACGATCTACTTGAGGACCCCGACAAAATGGTCGCGGCATTCTGCGATGCGGTTGGTATCCCGTTCATAAAAGACGCCATGTCTTGGAAACCGGGCGGCGACCCCTCTGCGCACAGCTGGTGGGACGGCGGGTCGTTTCACGCCAATCTCGCCCAATCAACAGGCCTGACGCCGCAGGTGCGCCGCTATGTCGAAGTGGCGGATGCCCCCGAACGGGTACGCCGTGTGCACCGCCGGATGAAGCCACATTACGATCACCTCTTTCAGCATCGGATCAAACCCAAATGAAGACCTATTGGCAAAACTACATTGATGGCGCGTGGGTCGACGGCGGCGCGGGGCGGATCGATGTGATCAACCCCGGCACAGGCGAGAAGCTAGCGGAACAAGCTCTTGCTGATGCGGGTGACGTGGACCGTGCGGTTATGGCGGCACAGCGCGTGCATCAAGCTGGTGTATTGTCTGACCTGCGCCCCGTTGAACGCGGGCGCATAGTGCAAGCCATGGGGCGTTATCTGCTCGATCACATCGACGAACTTGCGCAGGTTCTGACATTGGAACAGGGCAAACCACTTTGGGAGGCGCGGATCGAAGTAGAAGGCGCTGCGCGGTATTTCGAATACTATGGCAATCAAGCGGAAACGGTCGAAGGCCGCTCCATCCCGCTTGGCAAAGACTATTTCGACTTCACGACCTACGAGCCCTTTGGCGTCTCTGCCCAGATCATCCCATGGAACTACCCTGTTGAAATGATGGCGCGATCCCTGTCTGCGGCGCTGGCAACCGGCAACACCTGTGTCATCAAAACACCCGAACTGACGCCGCTGAGCAACGCGTGGTTCGCCAATGCGGCCGAGGCTGTGGGCTTGCCCAAAGGTGCGGTGAACATCCTGTGCGGTTTGGGCCATGACGCTGGTGCCGCGCTGTCGGCACACCCGCATGTAAACCAGATCGTCTTTACCGGATCGGTGCCAACAGGGATCGCCATTGCCACGGCCGCCGCCCAGAACGTCGTGCCTTGCGTGCTGGAACTTGGCGGCAAGTCCGCGGCCATCGTCCATGATGACGCCGACCTCGCGGCGTTTGAGAATGATGTACGTTGGGGCATCTATTTCAACGCAGGTCAGGTTTGCTCTGCGATGAGCCGCGTGATTGTCCATGACAGCGTTCATGACGCGCTGGTGGACCGGATGGTCGGGGTTGCACAATCATTGACTGTGAAGCCGGGTGTCGAGCAGCCTGAATTCGGGCCGACAATGGGCGCGATGGTATCCGAAAGCCAGCGTGACCGTGCCGCCCAAATGGTGAGCGATGCACAGGCGCAAGGGGCCAATGTCGCAACGGGCGGGCGCAAGATGAACATCCCCGGAGCATTCCTTGAACCAACCATCCTAACGGACATCACGCCTGAAATGACCATCGCCAACGACGAAGTATTCGGGCCTGTGCTCTCCGTTCTGAAATTTTCAACCGACGACGAGGCCATCAAGATCGCCAATGGGACGCCCTATGGATTGGTTGGGGGCGTTTTCACGAGTAACCTTGATCGGGCAACGCGGGCCGCACAACAATTGCGCGCGGGACAGGTCTTTGTAAATGAATGGTACGCAGGCGGGGTTGAGACGCCATTTGGTGGCTACGGTAAATCGGGCTACGGGCGCGAAAAGGGCCGCGAGGCTTTGTGGAATTACGTACAGACGAAGAACGTCGCGATAAGACTGAAGGGATAAGACATGAGTGCATTTGATGAAGACCTGTTTCTCAAGGGGCTAGCGCAACGCAAATCCACGCTGGGCGCGCAATACGTTGAAAAGAACCTCGCGGCGGCGGATGACTTTACCCGTCCTTTCCAAGAAGCCATGACGGCGTGGTGCTGGGGCTTTGGGTGGGGCGATGACGTGATCGACGCGAAGACCCGTTCGATGATGAACCTGTCGATGATTGGCGCATTGGGCAAAATGCATGAGTGGGAAATCCATTGCCGTGGCGCGATTAACAATGGTGTAAGCCACGACGAAATCCGCGCAATTATTCATGTCATCGGCATCTACTGCGGCGTCCCCCAAGCGCTGGAGTGTTTTCGCGTTGCGCGTAAGGTTCTTGAGGACGCTTAGTCTCGTACAAAGGGTGCTCGAGCTGAGATGGTCTGTTATTCTATCATCCATGCGCTTGGCATAAATAATCCCTCAACAACTTCAGAGATTGTAGCCAAGCGGTCGCATACGGAACTGTTGCGATTGGCAACAAAGTCCGCAACTTGTTCCTTGCGCGGGTCGTTTCCGCTGTAGCACGCAGGAATGGCCGGTTTTTCTGTTGCGCGGCGGCATAGAGCTTTACGCTATTGCAGCATTTTTCACGCTGCGAGCGCATGCAGCACGAAAATCGAATTCACACTGTGGGCTCAATGCCGACCTTAGCTGCGCATTTGGCCAAAGTCTGGTAAGGGCAGTTCATGTCGATCGACGCAATTGGCGGATTGCCGTCATTCTCCGCACCTGCGAACCGGTCGGGTCGTAGAGAAACAGCCGACATTCAGGTAAAGTCGAATCCGGGCTTCGTTCTGCACCGCCGCAGGTCGGCTCGGAGCCCATAGTTCCTGATGCGGCACCTTGCAAAAACAGTAGCGAAGCTACCGATTGCCGACATTGGCGTTGGTCCGCAAGGATCAAAGCCGACACTTTCTGTAGATGTCCATCGCTGCACCGCGGCCCGTCATTCCGGACTTTCGCTGCGCTCACATGACTTCGCGCCACTGTGATGTAACGCTGAGGACATATCTGTTAAACTTTTGGGTGGCCGTTATCATTTGCTTTAGCTTCGATTTGTCTTATCGCGCATTGTTCTTGTTGCCACGAACCTCTTTCCAAGAACTACGCCCCCTTGAAGGTAATCTGTCATTGGGTCGGCCCCCTTTGCTTCAAGACGTGCTGTGATCGATACATGTGAAAGGCAAGAAACGGTCGAAGCGGCTTCGTTGAATTATCTGTACCTTTGCGATGTGGATTTCCCTAGAAAGCTGGATTTGATCGAAAGAGATCATGTGGTTGATTTGGCACTGACTTAAAGCTTGGCCGCTATGTCACAATGAAAACACTCTTGCTGTGTATTCACTCACATTCGATAGAGCAGGACGGGAACCTGGACCGGTTTTGCCATACCACACATCTAACGGCGATTTCAGGTTTATGAAAAATCAGTCCAGACCATAAGTGCGTTCTTCGATATCAATTGCGTCCAATGCGGATTTACAAGCCGACAGGAACGCTGCCTCGGCGTCGGATTGGCGGCGCGTCGGGTTGGTGATAAGATAGATGTTGACCATGGGCAGTTCGTCATAGGGTGGCAACTGCCGGATTTTTCCGGCTTCCACGTCCTGTTTGGCAACGTGAAGCGGTAGAGCGCCAATACCGACGTTTGCCAAGATGAGACGGCGAATTTCATTCAGGCTGGAGGACACGCCGCGCCAGCTTGTAGCCAGCCCCAGTCGGGCACGAAGTCGCGAGATGGCGTATAGTGGTCCCCCTTCCGCCTCGGTTTGAAAAGCGACGAAAGGTTCCCCTTCAAGATCTTTCTGATTGATTTCATCCACATTGAACAATGGATGGCGGGCGCCGCAATAGAGGCCAAAGAATTCTCGGTACAAGACCACGGAGTTCAGGTTCCGGGACATTTTTGAAAGAAGGCAAATTCCAAAGCTGGCCCTGTTTTGATTCACCATCGTTTCCACATCCTCGCTTTCGTGGACCGAGAAGGAATAGGTAACATGTGGGTGTGTCTTGGCGAAATTCCCGAGAATCTCGTTGAAGTGGTCGGAAATCACAGAACTCGTGATGGCGATCGACAAATGCCCTCTGAGTTCAGCGCGGTCGACATCCAGCAGAGAGGGAAGCTGTGAAATGGTGCCGAAAATATTGGCGCATTCGACATAAAGCGCCTGTCCGGGGCGCGTGATGGTGAACTCGTTGGGCTTGCGGACAACAAGGTGTTTTCCAGTCGCGTGTTCAAGGCGTTTGAGGGCGGCTGAAACGGTGGGTTGCTTGAGACCCAGGAAGTCGGCGGCCTTTGATATGCCGCCCTGTTCTACCACGACCATGAAGGTGCGAAGAAGGTTCCAGTCCAGGTTCCAGGGAAAGCGTTGCTGTTGCGGAAGGCTCATAGATTTCATCTATATTGAGTTTAGGTATTATCTGTTTGCGCAATGTTGGCGAGTCATGCAAGCCTTTTTGCAAGCGGGGCGTCCCGCGTCTTTTGATCGGGGATCACCCCGGCTTGATTCTCACAGGGAGAGATAAATGACTTTTCGCCGTACCATCTTGAAATCCGCCATTGCTGCCGCCGGTCTGGCGGTCTTTGGTTTGAACACCGCAGTCGCGGAAGAGCTCGACACACTGAAAGAAAAAGGCGTCATCCGCATCGCCATGTCCGGCGCCTACCCTCCGTTCAACTTCGTGAACGATCAGAACGAAGTTGTTGGCTTTGACCCCGCCATCGGTACCGAGATTGCCAAGCGTATGGGCATGGAAGTGGAAATCGTGACCACTGCGTGGGACGGCATCATCGGTGGCCTGCTGGCCAACAAATATGACGCCATTGTCGGATCGATGACCATCACCGCAGAGCGGGATGAAGTGGTTGATTTTGTGGGTCCCTATTACTCGGATAAACGTGCGATTTTCAGCAAACCGGGCTCGGGCATTTCAAGCCTGGAAGACCTGGAAGGCAAGAAAGTTGGCCTGACCCTTGGTGAAACCCACGAAGATTGGGCGCGCGAAAAGGGCTATAACATCAACACCTACAAAGGTCTGCCCGAACTTCTGCTGGAACTGGAAAACGGCCGCGTGGACGCCATTGTAAACGACTCCATCGCGGCCATTCTCGCGATGGGCGAAAAGGGTCAGGAGTTTGAGATGTTCGGCGACCCGACCACCGAACCATTTGGCGCAGGTATCGCTATCCGCGAGGGCAACCCGAAGCTTGCCGCAGAAATGCAGGCTGCGCTGCAATCCATGATGGATGATGGCACCTATCTGACCATCGCCGAAAAGTGGATTGGCGCTGACATTCGCTAAAACATCTTTCCCCGCCGTCCATCGGCGGCGGGGACCGTCATCGTGGTGGCACTAAAGGGCCGAATGGCCTTTACGGGTCCACCCTCGGGCGCCAATGTTATCCGACACTTTAAGCAACACGTGCCGAGGTTGCGATCGCGCCGTCCGGACGATTTCGGGTCGGATACCCAAAAGGAGTGACTCATGGACATTGATCTGATGTTGAAGGTCTATCCCTTCTTTCTGGAGGCCGCGTGGGTCACCATTGTCTTGTCGGTTCTGACGGCGATCCTTGGGTTGATCTGCGGCACGCTTGGGGCGGCGGCCCGGCTCTCGCGGTTTGCACTCCTGCGCTTTCTGGGCGCGGCTTATGTCAGCGTGTTTCGAGGCACGCCTGCGCTGATCCAGTTGTTTATCCTGTATTTCGGCGGCCCCCAGATTGGCATTCAGCTGGACGCATTCGAGGCGGGTGTGATCGGACTTGGCATCAATGCAGGCGCTTATATGACTGAAACGATCCGGGGCGCGATCATTGCGATTGACAAGGGACAACGCGAAGCTGCCCGCACATTGGGGCTCAGCAGCTGGCAAGCCACCTACAAGGTGATCCTGCCTCAGTCCGCGCGCCTGATGGTGCGTCCATTGGGCGTGAACCTGAACATGCTGATCAAGGCAACCGCGCTTGTGGCCGCGATTGCAGTGGTCGAGCTGACCTACACGGCCCAGCGGTACATTGGATCAACCTACAAGCCCTTCGAAATGTTCCTGCTCGCAGGGATTCTCTACATGATCATCATCTATGTGACTGGCCGCGGCGTTGCCTGGTTGGATCGCAAAGTACAGATTAACTGATCGGAAAGGACAGACAGATGGGCCTCGATTTTTCGATTATTCCCAAATATATGGACATCATCCTTCTGGGTGTTGGCTGGACCGTCGGGATCACGGTTGCAGCCGCCTTGCTGAGCTTTGTCGGCGGTATCATCTTTGCGGTTATCGCCCTCTACGCCCCTTGGCTCATTCGCCAGCCGTTCCGGCTGATCGAATGGGTGTTCATGGGCACGCCGCTCTTGTTGCAACTATTCCTGATTTATTTCGGGCTGGTGCAGATTGGCATTGACCTGCCCGCCTTCGTGGCCGGGATCATCGGGTTGGGGCTACACTTTGCGGTCTATAACTCGGAACTGATCCAGACCGCCATTCTGGCGGTGGACAAGGGACAGATGGAAGCTGCGCGCACCTTGGGTCTCGGCCGTGGTCAGGCGCTGCGCAAGGTGGTCATTCCGCAGGCGGTGCGCGCCGTCATTCCCCCAATCGGCAACAATATGATTGCGCTCCTAAAAGACAGCGCGCTGGTCTCGGTGATCGGGGTAAGCGAACTCACGCTGTCGGCACAGCGGGTGATCGGCAAGACCTATCGTCCGTTCGAGTTCTACATCCTCGCCGCCGCTTTCTACTATGTCATCAACCTTTGCATGGAATGGGTGCAGCGCAAAATCGAACGCCGCATTTCCATCTCACGCTGACCATAGAGGCCAACCATGACCGAACAGACACACTTTGTCGAAATTCGTCACGCCCAGAAATCCTTTGGCGCGCTCGAGGTGCTCAAGGACATCAGCCTGAACGTCGAACGCGGGCAGATTGTCGGGATTATCGGATCGTCCGGATCGGGTAAATCCACCCTGCTGCGTGCGATCAATGACCTTGACCCGCTGACCGGCGGTGAAATCTGGCTGGACGGTGTGCAGGTGAACAAGACCCTACCGCATCGCCAATACGAAAAGCATATCAACGAAATGCGCCAGAACGTTGGTATGGTGTTTCAGCACTTCAATCTGTTTCCACACATGACAGCCCGTGAAAACGTCACCATGGCACCGAAGCTGCTCAAGGGGCTGTCCCAGGCCGATGTAGACAAGCTTGCCGAGGAACAGCTGGACAAGGTCGGAATGCTGGAGCGGATCGACTATTACCCCTCGCAGCTTTCCGGTGGTCAGAAACAACGCGTCGCGATTGCCCGCGCCTTGGCAATGAAGCCCAAGCTGATGCTGTTTGACGAGGCCACCTCGGCGCTCGACCCCGAGTTGGTGGAGGAGGTCAATCTGGTGATGAAAAAGCTCGCCGAAGAGCACATGACTATGATCATCGTCACCCATGAAATGGATTTCGCGGCCTCGGTCTGTGACCGCGTGCTGTTCATGGACAAAGGCGTCGTGGTCGAGGAAGGCCCGCCGAGCGTTCTTTTCAAGAACCCTACCCAGGACAGAACCCGCGAATTCTTGCGCAAACATATTGAAGGTGCGTCGTGAGCGAAGAGTCCTGTCTGTTCTACCAAAGCCGCAACCCACGCCCGTTTCTGGATCGAGGCGAGGGCATCTATCTGTTCGACGAAAGCGGTAAGCGCTATATTGATGGCTCTTCGGGCGCAATGGTGTCCAATATCGGCCACTCTAACCCGCGCGTGCTGGACAAGATCAAGGCGCAGATGGATCGCGCGACCTTTGGCTACCGGCTGCATTTCCGCACGCATCCGTCCGAGGATTTGGCGGCTAAGACTGTTGCTATGACACCCGATGGGCTGGACCGCGTGTTCTTTGTCTCAGGTGGCTCAGAGGCGGTGGAAAGCGCCGTGAAATTAGCGCGGCAATATGCAGTAACTCAGGGAGAAGCCGGACGCTACAAGGTGATTTCTCGCTTTCCGTCCTATCATGGTTGTACTTTCGGCGCTTTGGATCTTACCGGGTACGAACCGCTGCGCGAGCCTTTCGCTCCAATGCTGGAGGGCATGCCCAAGATCGCGGCCCCTACAACCTATTTGGACCGCGACAACCTGAGCGAAGACGCACGGGGTTTAAATTACGCAGACCTTCTGCGCGACAAGATTCTTGCGGAAGGACCAGACACTGTTCTGGCATTTCTGATGGAGCCCGTCGGCGGGGCGTCAACCGGCGCACTGGTCGCACCTGACAGCTATTATGCGCGCATACGCGAGATTTGCGACGAATTCGACGTGCTGCTGATCTATGACGAGGTCATGACCGGTGCGGGCCGTACGGGCAAATTTCTTGCTGCAGAGCATTGGGGGATCACCCCGGACATCGTGGCGCTCTCCAAGGGCTTTGGAGCGGGTTATGCACCGTTGGGCGCCATCGTTGCCAGTGCGCACTTGGTCGAGCCGATCCTGGATGCCGGTGGTTTTGCCCACGGGTTTACCTATGCGGGCAATCCTCTGGCCTGCGCGGCCGGACTGGCTGTACTCGAAGAGCTGGAAGATCAAAACCTAATCGCCAATGCCGCTGCCATGGGCGAGGTCCTGATAGGTGAGTTGCGCGCATTAATGGACCGCTACCCCTTCATTGGTGACGTGCGCGGCAAGGGTTTGTTGACGGCCTTCGAGTTTGTCGCAGACCGCGCCACGATGGAGCCGCTAGACCCCGCTTTGAACGCCTATGATCGTCTGGTGGAACTGGCCTATGAACGTGGGCTGATCATCTATTCCCGCCGCACCCGTGGTGGGAAGGTGGGCGACCATTTTCTTGTAGCGCCGCCTTTGATCATCACACGAGCCCAGATTTCGGAGATGATGACCATCCTGCGCGACGCGCTGGATGCTTTTGCAACAGAGGCCGGTCTGGGGTTGGCCGAGGAGATCTGCGCATGATGCTTCCTGACAAGACGGCACAGCTGGAAGAGGTCGTTGCCCGGATCGGGGATGGGGCAACGATCATGGTCGGCGGCTTCGGTGTGCCCGGAACGCCGATGACACTGATCCAAGAATTGGTGCGACAAGGGGCACGAGATCTCACCTTGATCAAGAATGATGCAAATGAACCTGGGATGGGCGTCGACCATCTGCTGCGTAACGGTCAGGTGGCGCGCCTGATCACCACCCATCTGGGGCTCAATACCCATGCCATTGGCCTCATGAATAACGACCAGATCAAAGTCGAGTTCAACGCGCAGGGCATATTGGCCGAGCGCATCCGCGCTGGCGGAGCCGGTATTGGCGCGGTGCTGAGCGATATCGGCATTGGCACTGAACTGGCAGAGGGCAAGCAGGTGGTTGAGGTGGACGGCAAACCGCATCTTGTTGAAACCGCGCTAAGGGCCGATTTCGCGCTAATCCATGCCGACCGAGCCGATCCATTTGGCAACTTGACCTATGTCGCAACCGCGCGGAATTTCAATCCGCTGATGGCGATGGCCGCCGATTGCGTGATTGCCGAGGCCGAGACTGTGACACCATTGGGCGAACTGGAAGCTGATGCCGTCCATACAAGCGGTGTGTTTGTTGATCATGTCGCCGAACTGGGTGAAATTTCTGGGGAATACGCCGTTGTCCAACGCTAAAAACCGCATGACCGCCCGCGCTGCTCGCGAGATTGTTCCGGGCATGGTTGTAAACCTTGGCATCGGGCTGCCGACCAAGGTGGTTGATCATCTGCCATCAGACTTTCCAGTTTGCCTGCACACGGAAAACGGGTTGACCGGAATTGGACCGACCTTGCCACCCGATCAGGCCAATAGAAACCTTATAGATGCAGGCGGCGCTTATGTCTCGACCGTGCCGGGGTCCGCGTTTTTTGACAGCGCGACCAGCTTTGCCATGGTGCGCTCGGGACGTCTTGATTTGACCATGCTTGGCGCGTTCGAGGTCAGCAGCCAGGGCGATCTGGCCAACTGGAAGATCCCCGGCAAATTTAGTCCCGGTGTGGGCGGCGGTATTGAACTGGCGCAGAGAGCGCGTCGGGTTGTGATCCTAACCACCCATACGGATCGCGCGGGCAACCCGAAGCTCAAGGACGAATGTACTTTGCCACTTACCGCGCGTGGCTGTGTTTCGCGCATATTTACCGAAATGGCGGTCATTGACGTCACGCCCAAAGGCTTTGCGCTCGCTGAAATCGCCGAGGGGGTCAGCCTAGCTGAGGTCCGTGAAGCGACCGGCGCGTCTTTGATTGTACCCGATTCCACACTGCCCGTTTTCTGAGGTAATAATGCAGACCGTACTCAATACCCGTTTGTGCGACGCCGTGGATGCCGCTTTTGACCAGCAAGTCGCCTTTCTTGCCGAACTCACCTCGCATCCTTCGACCAGAGGTCATGAGCAATCTGCACAAGCTTTCATGGCCAGGGAACTGGCTGATCGGGGCTACGCGCTTGATCAATGGCAGATTGATGTTGCCGAGATTCAGCACCTGCCCGGATTTTCCCCCGTGCTTGGCCCTTATGAGGATGCCGTGAATGTCGTGGGCACGCATCGGTCGCAAACAGGAACAGGCCGCTCGCTGATCCTGAACGGGCATATCGACGTTGTCCCCGCCGGGCCACTGGACATGTGGGATACCCCGCCGTTCGAACCACGTGTCGAGGACGGCTGGCTCTATGGGCGAGGTGGCGGCGATATGAAGGCCGGGCTGGCGTCGAACCTGTTCGCGCTTGATGCGCTGGCGGCCTGTGGCCTCGCGCCTGCCGCGGATGTCTTCTTTCAATCGGTGGTCGAGGAAGAGTGTACCGGCAATGGTGCGCTGGCTTGCCTCGCGCGGGGTTATACCGCAGATGCCGCCCTGATCCCCGAGCCGTTTTCGGAACATCTGGTCACGGCACAATTGGGTGTCCTTTGGTTTCAGGTGCATCTCAAGGGGTTGCCCACCCATGTGGCCTATGCAGGCAGCGGTGCCAACGCCATTGAAGCGGCCGTTCCGCTGATCACGGCGCTGCATGACATGGAACACCGCTGGAACGCAGCCGAAAACCGGACCAGTGACTACACCCATATGGACCATGCGCTGAACCTGAACGTCGGCAAGATCGAAGGCGGCGACTGGACAAGTTCCGTTCCGGCCTGGTGCGTTTTTGATGTGCGCATGGGGTTGTTTCCAGGGCAGTCCATCGATGCCGCAAAGGCCGAGATTGAGCATGTCATTCTAGAGGCGGCGCGGCAGAACGATTTCCTGCGCAACTCCCTGCCGGAAATCGTCTATCACGGGTTCCACGCTGAAGGGTATGCGCTGTCGCAAGACAGTTCAGCCAAAGCCACCTCGGCGATTGCAGCGCTTGAGAGCGCGCATCGCGCTGCCACCGGCGAAGACTTGGTGCGCGAAGCCATCACCGCCACGACCGACGCTCGGTTCTTTGGCCTTTATGCCGATACACCCGCGCTGGTCTATGGCCCGCGCGCCGAAGCCATCCACGGTTTCAACGAGCGTGTTGAACTGGAAAGCATGCGCCGCGTGACCAAGGCAACGGTCATGTTCATCGCCGATTGGTGCGGCACCGAAACCATCTGAGGATTTGCCCATGCGACAGGCTGTTTTCGTCTCATTCGCCCGCACGCCGATTGGCAAAGCTTATCGCGGTGCGTTCAACAACCTTGAGGCCCCGAGCCTTACCGCCCCGGCGGTCAAGGCCGCGCTGGAACGTGCGCACCTGAGCGGTGGGGACGTGGAAGAGGCCGTGTTCGGGTCCGCGCTCACACAGGGCTCATCCGGAGTCAATGTCGCGCGCCACATTGTGCAAGCCGCCGGTCTGCCCGACAGCGTCGCGGGCGCCACAGTGGACCGGCAATGCGCCTCGGGTCTGAACGCCATCGCCATTGCTTCGCATATGGTGCAGGGCGAAGGGGTGGACGTTGCGCTGGCCGGTGGGCTGGAGAGCATCTCTCTGGTGCAGAACGCGCATTGGAACGGGTTTCGCTACCCCGACCCGTCGGTGGCAGCGGCCTACTACATGCCCATGCTGGATACCGCCGAAGTGGTCGCAGACCGTTACGGCATCAGCCGCGCGGCGCAAGACGCCTATGCCCTGCAAAGCCAGATCCGAACGGCCAAGGCCCAACAGGCGGGTCTGTTTACTGATGAAATCGTTCAAGTCACGACGACGAAGACCGTAACAGACAAGGCCACCCAGGAAACCTACGACGAAACCGTCACGATTACTGCGGACGAATGCAACCGCGCAGGCACAACAGCAGAAAGTTTGGCCAGCCTTGCCGCCGTGCGTGGTGAAGGCATGACCGTCACTGCAGGTAATGCCAGTCAGCTTTCGGACGGTGCTGCCGCTCTGGTCGTGATGGAGGCCA
Organism: Shimia thalassica; assembly: GCF_001458215.1. Lineage (GTDB taxonomy): Bacteria > Pseudomonadota > Alphaproteobacteria > Rhodobacterales > Rhodobacteraceae > Shimia > Shimia thalassica. The sequence continues at coordinate 35,635 of NZ_CYTW01000008.1, forward strand.
AAGAAGCCAGCCGCAGGGGGCTTGCGCCTCTTGGCGCCTTGCGCGGATTTGCCGTGGCTGGTGTTGCGCCTGACGAAATGGGCATCGGGCCTGTCGTAGCCGTTCCACGCCTTCTGGAACGCAACAGGCTGCACATGCAGGACATCGACCTGTGGGAGATCAACGAAGCCTTCGCCGCGCAGCTGCTTTACTGCCGTGATCGCTTGGCCATTCCTGACGACCGGCTGAACGTCAACGGTGGCGCCATTTCAATCGGTCACCCCTATGGCATGTCCGGCGCTCGCATGGTGGGGCACATCCTGCTGGAAGGGCGCAGACGTGGTGCGAAATGGGGGGTGGTGACCATGTGTGTCGGTGGCGGACAGGGCGCCGCTGGTTTGGTCGAGATTTTCTGAGGTTACAAAGATGCAGGTTCTTTCATCTGAACAGTTGGACTATCTTGTGGCCCTGCGCCACGAACTGCACCAATCGCCCGAGGTGTCCGGCGAAGAAGCCCATACAGCAGAGCGCATCGTCGCGGAACTCACCAAGCTGGGGGCTGACCGGCTTTGGCGCGGGCTTGGGGGGTATGGTGTGGCGGCAGAGTTTGCCGGGCGCGAGAATGGCCCGACGGTTCTCTTGCGCTGTGAACTCGACGGCTTGCCCATCCGCGAGATTTCGGACCTGCCGTATAAGTCGACCATCCCGGACAAGGGACACTTGTGCGGCCATGATGGCCATATGGTTTCAATGTTGGGGGTCGCGACGCGATTGGCCACGCGTCCGCAAAAGGGACGTGTCATCCTGCTGTTCCAGCCCGCCGAAGAAACCGGCGCCGGCGCTCAGGCAGTCATTGATGATCCACGCTGGCCTGAAATCCGCCCCGACTTTGCATTTGCCTATCACAACGTCCCCGGCCGTCCTCTGGGAGAGGTTGGCCTGCGTGAAGGGCCGGGAAATTGTGCATCACGCGGAATGCAAATTCTGCTCGAGGGCAAAAGCTCGCACGCCGCTGCACCCGAGGATGGCCTGTCGCCGGGACCTGCGATGGCGGCTCTGATGACCCGCCTGCCTGATCTGAGCTTCGGCACCATCGGGGATGAGGCGTTTTCGCTCGCGACCTTGACCCATGCGTGCCTGGGCGAGCCGACGTTTGGCATCGCCCCGGCTGATGGTGAATTGCGCGTGACACTTAGGTCGATGACCAACGAGCGTATGGACACGCTCATGCAAGAGGCACTGCACAGGGTCGAAAAATACACTCAGGGGCTCGCCGTCGATATCCTGTGGCACGACGTGTTTCGCGCCGTGGTTAATGACGTCGAAGCCACCGGCATTGCCCGCAACGCAGTCAGAGCCTTGGGCCAGAAATGCCTCGAGATGCCATCCCCTATGCGCTGGTCCGAGGATTTCGGGCGGTTTGGTGACGATGGGGCCAAAGCTGCTTTGCTCTATCTTGGGGCTGGTGAAAGTCATCCCCAGCTTCACAACCCCGACTATGATTTCCCCGATGCCCTCATCCCTGTCGCAGTCGATCTGTTCTGCCAGATTTTGCGGGGCATCCTGAGCCCTGAGACGCAGTAAAGATGCGAGAAGGGAGCGCAACATCCTGGTGCACCATTCACCGCGACCGGATTTCGCGAAATCTGGAACTCGCGCGGGGTCTTGTCCCTGACGGACGCAAGTTTTGTGCCGTGCTGAAGGCGGATGCCTACGGGCATGGCATTGCGCAAGTCGTGCCCTTGATCCGGGAACAGGGGGTCGAGACCGTTGGCATCACATCAAATGCCGAAGCGCGTGCTGTTCGCGGCGCAGGGTTCGACGGCGCGCTGATCCGTTTGCGCGCAGCCACACTGCAGGAAGTCGAAGGCGCACTGGATGATCGCGTAGAAGAGCAAGTCGCCTCGGTCGCCACTGCGCGGCAGCTTCGTGCCCTTCTGGATGCAGGGAAATTTCGGACCGGTATGCACCTGGCACTGAATGCTGCTGGTATGTCGCGCGACGCGCTGGAAATTTCCACGGCGGCCGGGCAGGACACATGCCGCGAAATTCTTGCCACTCTGGGGTCTGACATTCATGGGATCTGTTCGCATTTTCCATCCAACGAACCAATACAACTCAGGCAAAGCGCGGACCAGTTTCAGCAACAAGCTGCCTGGGTATTTGAGAACAGTGATCTGGAACGCTCTAAAACTCTGGTACATGCGGGCAGCTCACTGACGTTGATTTCGGACCTCAATATCGACACCGACATGTACCGCTGTGGTGCGATCCTCTATGGGATATTGAAACCAGATCTGGGATTTCGGCCGGCAATGGATCTTGAGGCCCGTGTCGTCAGCCTACAGGACTATCCGCGAGGGATGACAGTCGGCTATGACCGCGCGTGCCCTCTGGAAAGAGATTGCCGTCTGGCCTGCATTTCGATCGGCTATGAAAACGGGTTCAGGCGCGTTGCTCACGAGGGTAGTGCTGTTAAGATCAGAAATACACTGGCGCCGGTTCTGGGAAAAATTTCAATGAATGCGATCGTGGCGGATGTGACTGGCATCGAAGATGTCGTTGTTGGCGATACCGTCGGGGTGTTCGGCGAAGGGGATGTCGCATCCATCCTGTCCGAACTGGCTGAAACCCAGTTCCGAACCATCATGGCAGACCTCTACACGGACTGGGGGCGGCGCAATCATCGGGTCTATCGCTGAAACATTTCACCTCACCGAAGAGCCAGCCGCAGGGTGCCGCCCTCCCTAGTGTAACCTGTATTTGATCCACCTCGTCAAAGGGAACTCAGGATCTGCTCAGTTCGCCCGTCGTCAGCACAGCACCTGCTGGCAGGTCTTCGGCATCTAGCATTGACGCAACCCGTTCCAGCGACGCGACAAGCATGGCTTGCTCCCAATCTTCGAGGTCCTTGAAGCGCCGAACAAACCGTTGCTGAAGCGGATCGGGGGCATTTTCGATGGTCTGCCGCCCGAATTCAGTAATGACGATATGGGTCTGGCGCCGGTCTTCCAGTGACTTTTCACGGACGACACATTCGCGGGTGACCAGTCTGTCGACCAATGCGGTTACGGTTGCCTGGCTTACATGCATGCGGGTCGCAATGGCTTTCGCCGTGGTCTGACCGGTTTCTCCGACCATTTGCAGGGCCCGGAATTGTACCGATGTCAGCCCGGCCTGTTGCGCCAGTTCGCGCCCTGCAATTTCCGTGGCTCGAAGGATCTGGCGCAATGCAACCAGGCTGCTGTCGATACGATCCATGTGAAGCTCCGAGAATGAGGGTGGATTGAGATTGCCAAGTTTACATTGGGATCACAAGTAATTTTGAAGCTGTTTACTTTGTATAATGAAGGAAAATCAGCCGTCAAAAGCTAAAGCTCGCCAGGAAATTCGGAAAATTGCTTTGATAATTGAATTTTCCTGTCTCACGTGATAGTTTGAAAGTCAAAGTTTAGGAGCAACAATGAAACATTCACTCGAGTTGTTTGAACAGCCAATACCAATCCTGCGTTCACCTCGGCCAGAAGACGGGGAACGTGTTGCATTGCTGGCGAAAGATGACCGCAAACAGGTCTTTGGAGAGCTGCTCGGTGAACTCTCGGATTTTGAGCAGTTCATGAATACTTCGATCGTTGCCGAAGTGGAGGGGGAAGTCGTTGGCGCCGTCTTGGCCTATGTTCCACCCTATGACCCTGAAACCCTGAACATCCTGCATGTGGTGATCCACGAGAACGAAGAAAACAAGGGGCTTGGCTCTCTTATGTTGGGGCAATTGATGCGCCGAGAGGTCTGTGCTGGAATCACCCGTGTGGAGACCACGATCAGCGCGAGTGACGAGGTCACCTGGGCCCTATTTCGCCGATTTGCGCAATGGCAGCGCAGGCGCTTGGACATCAAGCCCTTTTTCACGCAGGCGCTGCAACCACATCGCCGGCACGAAAATGACAACCAAGTCACCATTCAGCTTTCAGACGAAGCGGAAAACGCCGCCTGAGTCCCTGTCGCATGTCAACACACACGCGACGTGCAAACATAAATCACCCGAAGCCAACGAAGATTGCCCCATATGATGAATGATAATGACACCGCCTACTACGCTGAGGAAGCTGCCACCTTGGGAGACCGCGTCGTCGCGGCGCGAGAAGCGATGGGCATGACACAAAAGGATCTTGCCCGGCAGTTGGGCGTCAAGCTCAAGACCGTACAAGGCTGGGAAGACGACAGGACCGAGCCACGTGCAAACAAGGCACAAATGATGTCTGGCGTTCTCGGCGTCTCGTTGTCATGGCTTCTGAGCGGAGAGGGTGCGGGTGTGCCTGAACCTGTCGAAACACCTGAACTGGGTACGGACTTGTCCTCGGCTCTGCGCGACATTCGCAAGTTGAAGGTAGAGCTCTCACAATCTGTGCGTCAGCTTGGCGCGATTGAGAAACGGCTGCGGAGGGTTCTCTGAATAGCGCTAAGCTTACAACCTTGCCCCAAGACCATCGCAACAAAGAAAAGGAAAGAGCAGAACTTATGACTAATCCCAAACCCCAGCGAGCCATCAGCCACCCTTCCACAGAGGGCACCGAAACCTCTGATTGTGCGCGGGAACTCCTGCCGGGGATTGTTCGGAAAAAGTTGGGGCTTAGTATGGCAGATATGGCCGAGCTCATTGGCATGAGCGAATTCGGGTATCACAACTGGGAAATGGGCAACCGTCGCCCCGGCGGTCCCGCTCTCAAACTCCTGGCACTTCTCGACGTACAACCCAAAGCGATTCTCGATTGGTTAAAGGCCCAGTAAGCCACGAAAGAAAATCGTCGGCCATTAGCCAGGCCTCAAAACCTCGTATCACTCAAAGAACAATGCGCATGTCGCAGACACTAGGCTGCCTATCTTGTCTTGCGCGGCGCTCATGGCGACGCACTCCGCTGACAGACCTTGTCAAGACAGCTGTTCCTGAACTTCTTGATAAAAACACAACGCCGCTACAGTGACGGTCAGGAAACTACCGGCCATCACGAGTTACCCGCGACACAATTTCAGGAGCTATTGGCCCAGAAGAGAAATGCGGCGCTTCATTCAAGATAGGAAATTGCTTGGGCGAGCTATGACCGGTTATTGCCAAGCTTCCTGCATCGCTCGCGTTTGCAGCAAATGACTGAAATCCGCCCGTGGGGCTATTCGCTGCGGTTGCAATGTGCAAGAAGCGGCCGTTCGATTTCGGAGGGTCAACGGAAAGATTGTCCCGCAGACTGTGATTTCGAGCATCTCCTGTTTTCGCACGCGTCGCGAATGTCCGGTAAGTGGGCTGCGGATGCAGCATCTTGACTGGTCGGTGAACGGCAGGAATGGGCCGTTCGGACCTTTTTGTTCAGGCGGCACCCCCCTGATTTTGGGACTTTTTCAAGAAGCCGAGATTGGCTCATCTTCCAATGGCTGAACGGCCCGCTGATAGAGGTGCCAAGTCGTATGACCAAGGATTGGCAGGGTAAAGATCAGACCTAAAAAGGCCGGAACCAATGACAAGAGGATTGTGGCCGAAATGATGGCCGCCCAAGTGAGCATGACCACCGGATTGTCCCTGACAACGCGGATGGATGTGAGCATTGCGGTAACGAAATCGACGTCCCGTTCGAGCAACATCGGCATCGCGACAACTGTTACCGAGAACAGAACGGCTGACAGAAAGGCTCCTGCGCAAGTGCCAATGGTCAGGAATATCCAGCCCTCTTGCGTAAAGAAGACAGTGTGCATGAACCCGTCAAAATCCGAGAAGGATGCATCCTGCAGGATAATCGCCAGCCAAAGCCGAACCTGGTAGACCCAGACCCAGAAGATGAACAGGGTGGTAAAGGCCATCCAGCCCATTTCGCGCTTTCGCTGTTAGACCATGACCGAGAGGATTTCAGACCAGCCGAAGCTCTCTCCTGTCTGCAACCGCCGCGACATTTTATAAAGCCCCGCTGCAGCAAACGGCGCGACCAGCGGGAACCCGACAATTGCGGGGATGATCATCCAGATTTTACCAAGCGAGACCAGGCACCACACAAACACTATTCCGAACACTGCATAAAACAGGCCAAAAAAGCCGCTCATAACAGGACGCGCCAAAAAGTCGGAAAACCCGGCCTTGAGCGATGCGGTGATGTCATCGACAGTCACGATGTTGGTCTCGGGCATGCCCTGTGGACGGGGCGTCGGGTTGGTTGGTGGTGTCCCTGTGGTCTCGGATGTCATGACGCGCTCCTCTGTGTGATTGGTGCCGCGTTGATCCGTTTATCAGCTGGCCCAGCCGCAAACGGACCTCTCACTTGTCTAAGGAAGTGTGTATCAGGTTACGCGCAAGAGCAAGAAGGGAGTAAGGCAACTGAAACCGCCGTGAAGAAGCCCGATTTTCTGACGTTATGGCATCAGTAAAACGCCAATTTGTTCCCGTGATAAACCACCAGATTTTATCCTGCCTGACGTCAGCGCTTATGGGTCCTAATAGGGCAATTCGATAAGAGAGTGTTTCTGGCGCATCCTGACCACCCAGGAGTAAAAGATGAGAAATACCGCAAAAAGCCCTGGCGAGAAGATAGTCAAAGATATCAAACGGGCGACCCGCAAACAGTATTCCTCTAAAGAGAAGGTACGGGTCGTGCTGGACGGCCTGCACGGTGAAGACAGTATAGCGGAACTGTGCCACCGTGAGGGGATATTCATAGGTTTGCCTGACCGCGAGAAGTCGAGGACTACAAGGTGTCTGGTCGAAATAGGGGCAAGTTCACAAAGTTCTCGTTGAGCGAAGGTAAATGCGTCGCTGTTCGGTATAAGCCAAATCCTGCCCCCGCAACCAAATCAAATACACTCGTCTCCTAGCCGCCTAAGGGCGGCTTTGTTTGTTTTGGGATGAACAGATTTGTATCAGATGATAAGTCCAGAGGCGAGCACGGTCCCCATGCAACTCTATGACATATTCGCCCTCAGAAGGAGCGGCAAGAGCCTTGTCAACCATGGGAAGTTGATAGATACACTTGCTGCAGGTTAGATACATAAGCTCCAAGTTTATGATGACCGCGAGCGCATTCTGGACGAACGGTCCAAGCATCGCTACAGCGATGGTTCCATCCCGCTCCTTGTTTTATGATGTAAGCATCAGTGCCTAAAAGCACAGATCCGTCCGGCGAGAGACGCTTGTAGTACTATAATGAAGGCGTCCCCATGGCCAAAAAAACGAAACTGCACCCCCGTAATCAACATTCACTAGGTTATGATTTCGAACGTCTAGTGGCGGAGTTACCCGAGCTTGAGCCGTTCACGATGAGTAATCCTGTCGGTCAAACGACGATCGATTTTCAAGACGCGCGCGCCGTTCGTATGCTTAATCGGGCTTTGCTCAAGGTGCATTACGACATTGAGTTTTGGGATATTCCCGCCGGATATCTATGCCCGCCAATTCCCGGCCGCGTCGATTACATCCACTATCTCGCGGACTTGCTTGCAGACAGCAACAACCAGAAAATCCCGCGTGGCCGTCATGTCAGGGTGCTGGATATCGGCACGGGTTCAAGTCTGGTCTATCCCCTTACGGGTCAGAGCGAGTACGGTTGGCATTTCACGGGCGTCGATATCGACGCGGGCGCGATCAAATCGGCAAAGAAAATTCGTGACCTCAACAAGTTGACAATTAGCCTTAGGCGACAAAGCAAACCCGAGAACATTTTTCGCGGAGTGATCCGGTCTGGCGATGCCTTTCACCTGACCATGTGCAACCCGCCTTTTCATGGGTCTATCGAGAAGGCGAGCAAGGGTACCCAACGTAAATGGGCGAGCCTTGGCAAAGGGCGTTCAACAAAACTCAATTTTGGTGGCCAAAACGCTGAGCTTTGGTGCCCCGGCGGTGAGATTAAGTTTATTGCCCGCATGGTTGAACAGAGCGTGGAGTTTGCCAACCAGTGCCTTTGGTTTACCTCGTTGGTGTCGAAAAAAGACAATCTGCAGCCCCTTGCGCGCATTCTAAAAAGAGCGCGGGTTGCTGACTACAAAGTCATCGAAATGGCACAGGGGCAAAAAACAAGTCGCTTCATTGCCTGGACTTACAAGAAGAAAAACCAACGCGCCCAGTTTGGGAAAAGAGAGCAAATCTAGCGGTTGTTGCTCAAGCATTGAAGGTTTTGGTTCGAGGCATCCCAGAACATAGTTGGTGCCTGTGCTGAGCCGTTCAAGATGTTCTAAGGTGCTTCTATGTGGAACCGTTGACTGAAAACCCGCACCACATTTACTTTTCCATTAGGCGAAGCTCCAATGGGATCTCGTTTCGTCGATTTTCGTCATCACAAACAGTTACAAACGCTATATTAAAGACGGTTTACCTGCATGATACTAAACCAAGTGGCGTGATTATGCGGCCATCACGCCACTTGGATCAGTGACTTAGCCGCCGGGTCCTTGCCTGATGTTATCGGGAAGCCACGTGGCGAGTTCTGGCCAGACCACCAGGATCACGACCATCAACAACATCAGGCCCACCATCGGGATTGCTGTTTTCGCGATGTAGCCAATTTCATGCCGGGTCATGCCCTGGAGAACAAAGAGATTGAAGCCGATGGGCGGGGTGACCTGTGCTGTTTCGATCACGACAACAAGGAATATGCCGAACCAGATGACATCGATGCCAGCGCTGCGGATCATCGGCTCGACAATTGCCATGGTCAAAACGACCGAGGACAAACCATCCATAAACATGCCGAGGATCAGGTAGAAAACGGTAAGCACCGCGATCAAGGCTACGGGCGACAGGTTGTAGCTGTCGATCAGTGCAGCCAGAGCACGAGGCAGGCCTGTGAAACCCATGGAAAGCGACAGGAACGCAGCGCCCATGAGGATAAATGCAATCATTGCCGAGGTTTTGGTTGCCCCCATGAGAGCCTGTTTAAACGTCGTCCAATCAAGCGATCCCTGCATCGCGGACAGGGCCAGTGCGCCAAATACACCAACGGCTGCGGCCTCGGTGGCTGTGGCATAGCCGAGATACATTGATCCGATGACGACAAACACAAGCCCAAACAAAGGCAGGAGAAAGCGACTTTCTGCTATGCGTTCGCGCAGCGGCATTGCGGGTTCCGGCTCGGGGCGCTGGCCTTTGTACAAAACGTGCCATGCCATGATGTAGAGCATGAAGAGACCGGCCAGTACGAGACCGGGGAACACACCAGCCATAAACAGTTTGGTAATGCTCTCGTTTATCGTCACTCCATAGACAATCAAGGTGAGCGAAGGCGGAATCATCAGCCCAAGCGTCGCCGCCCCGGCGAGTGTGCCGATAATCATGAATTCGGGATAGCCACGCTTGCGCAGTTCGGGGATCGACATTTTGCCAACCATATTCAGGGTCGCCGCAGACGAGCCGGAAACCGCGGCAAAGATCGTGCAGCCCGCAATATTGGTATGAAGCAATCCCCCCGGTAGAAACCGCATCCAAGGGGCCAGCCCTCGAAACATGTCTTCGGATAATCGCGTGCGGTAGAGGATTTCTCCCATCCAGATAAACAGGGGCAGGGCGGTCAGAGTCCAACTGGAAGCGCCGCTCCAGATGGTGGTGATCATCGCATCACCTGCCGGACGTACAGTGAACAGTTCCATGCCAGCCCAGGCAACGCCCATAAGGGCAAGGCCGATCCAGACCGAGCCGCCAAGTAGGGCGAACAGGACAAAAAGAAAGACGACAATGGCGTAGATCTCGCTCATTCGAGAATCTCCCCTTTGATTTGGGTTTCACGAAGAGCAAGCAAGCGCGTGAGGTAATCCCAGATGGCAATCGCAAGAAGGACGGTGCCGATCGACATGGGCAGTTGCGGCAACCAGACGGGGGTATAAACCCACTCGGATGCGGTTTGGGCCCACATGTCACCCCACTTGGACGGGGCATTTGCGAACATGCCAAAGAAAGTCAGTAACCACTCGGGAACAAAATCCTGTCCTTGGGTGCGGTCATTCAGCATTTCGGACATCACGTTGGTTTTGATCGCATATCGGGCAAAGTAGGTTGCCGTGATGGCTGCGATAAACATGGCCAGCGCATCAAGCCAGAACTTGGTGTGGTCATTGAGATTGAGCAGAACAGAAACCCGAATGTGTCCACCATGAGTGAGCGTATAGGCGAGCGCAAAGAACGAGGTCGCCGCCATGGAATACCCCGCATATTCGGTTGATCCGGGAAACGTCAGGTTGGACCAGCGTGCAATCATCTGTCCGATAATCAACAGCAAGATCAGGACCATGAAACATGCCGCAATCACGCCAGCTGCGTTGTATACCTTGTCCAGAAAACGCCAAACGGGTCTCAAAAACTGTGCAGCTTTAGGGCCCTGCCAAAGGCAATACAGCGCCAGAAGCGTCGGAAAAACAAAGAGCCAAACCCATAAAGGGAGCCCCAGAAAGGGTTGCCAATCTCGCATTCGGTATCCTTAGGAATGTGAGCGGTGGCCAGATGTCAAAGCATCGGCCACCACCGTGCGGTTTAGTTCGCTTTGTATGCGTCAAGAATGGCCTGACCATCCTCGCCGACACTGGCCAACCAGTCAGCGGTCATTTTCGCACCGATGGCCTGAAGCTCGGTCAGGAATTCGGGACCGGCATCTGCGACTTGCATGCCGTTGGCTTCGAGTTGCTCGAAATACCAATTCGCGAGCTCGGCCGATTTGGCCGCGCATGCTGAGCCGGTTTCGTCAGCGGCTTTTTGAACGTTGGACTGCATGTCGCTGCTTAGCCCGTCCCAGATCCCTTTGTTGACCATCACATAGTTGCGCGGCAGCCAGGCATTCACTTTGTAATAGTGTGTCAGGTGTTCCCAGACCTTGCGGTCATAACCTGTCGAACCTGAGGAAATGAAGGCTTCGGCAACGCCTGTCGCAAGGGCCTGACTAAGTTCTGCGGCTTCAACCTGAACCGGCACCATGCCTAATTCTTCGGCAAAGGTGGCTGTTGCCGTGTTGTACGACCGGAACTTTATCCCTTGTGTGTCGCTGGACGAGCCGATTTCCTTTTTGAAATAGAACCCCTGACCGGGCCACGGACATGTATAGAGCGCAACCAGGTTGAGATCGGCGAGCTGTGCGTTGACCTTGTCTTTGGCCGCATCCCAAAGCTTGTCATTGTCTTCATAGGTGGTGGCGATGAAGGGAAGGTTGTCCCAACCCAGAAGCGGTGCTTCGTTTGCATGCGCAGACATGAAGCGCTCTCCGATGGGCGCCTGACCGGTCTGAACGGCACGTTTGATTTCGCCGCCTTTGAAAAGAGACCCGCCCGGATGCACGGTGATGTCAATTTCGCCGCCGGTGTAGTCGCGAACCTTGTCAGCAAACACCACTCCCATTTCGGAATGGAAATTCGTGGCGGCATAGGCCATGGGCATGTCCCATTTTTCGGCAGATGCAGCTGAGCCCGCGATTGCGATCGCCACCGTTGCGGCAGCTGTGCTTAACTGTATGGATAGTGTCTTCATTTTGCTTTTCCCTGTGTTGTTTTTGGGTTCTTGATTATTTTCTTGCCGCAAAGCGCGAAGGCGCAAACGGGGTCATGTCATGATTAGAGTGGTTGCCAGCAATCATTTCGGCGACAAGACGACCCGTTTTCGGGCCACCGGTCAATCCAATGTGGTGGTGTCCAAATGCAGCATAGACTCCACTGCTGCTTAATTCACCAACAAGGGGCAGGCTGTCCGTTGGTGCAGGACGATAGCCCAGCCACTCTTCGTGAGAGTCGTAAGTCAGCTCGGGGAAAAACTCGGCGACCTTTTTGTGCAACAGTTTGAGCGGGGCTTTTGAACGCTTTTCGGTCAATCCGCCGAATTCGACAATTCCGGCGCACCGCAAGCCCTGATCCATTGCAGTGGCAACAAATTTTCCAGCGGCCAGCATCATTGGATTTCTGGGCCTTTGGCTCGGTTCTTTGAACACAATGTGATAGCCGCGCTCGGCCTCGAGCGGGACATGAAGCCCGAGCTTTTGCATAAGCGGCTTTGACCACACACCCGAGGAAACGACCACTTTATCGCAATGAATGCGACCCTTCGACGTGTCTACTGCGGTGACCTGCCCACCGCTCAATTCAAAGTCTTTGACTTCGGCTTGTCGGAAGGTGCCCCCCAGTTCTTCGAGCACCTTAACGAGGTCCTGCACATATGAGCCGGGATTAAGAATAAAACCGTGGTTTTTCAGGACCGCCAGCAATCCAACATTTGGTGACAGGATCGGCTCCGCTTCGCGCACGGCGCGGCCTTCGATCACTTCGGGTACAAAGCCGGCCTCCTTGCGCAATTGCCAGCCAAAGGAATCAGCATCAAAGGCCGCCTTGTCTGTATAGGCGAAGCTATAGCTGCTTTCCTGCACCCACTTGGCCGCGGATGTGCCCGATGTCAGGGCTTGGTGTTGCTCAAGGCTGTCGCCGACAATCGTTGAGAGTCCCCGGCTGATCCGGCGGGTATCAGCCTCGTTTGCGTGCGACATGTATTTGACAAGCCATGGCACCAGTTTGGGCAGGTAACTCCAGCGCAAGAACAAGGGAAAGTTCGGATCGGCAAGGTATGCAGGACTTTTCGACAAAAGACCGGGTCCCGTGACGGGCACGACGGATGCGCTCGCCAGAATACAGCCATTGCCATAGGACGCGCCCATGCCCGGCGTGCCCTTATCCAACAGCGTGACCTCAAACCCCGCACGGCGCAACCAGATCGCAGATGCCGCGCCGACAATGCCTGCGCCGATGACAATGACATGATCTGATTTCATTCTGTGGGTCCCTAAAAAGAAAAGCGCCTTGTTCGCGACTCACAGCTTGTCAGGCTCGCATCATCATTTCCAATACAAATTTGTAGCAATTCCATAAGTCAAACTGATACATGGGCCACATGAGATTACGTTTTAGACAATTGCAGGCGTTTCACGCCATCGTTGAAGTCGGCACCGTGACAGGGGCCGCCGAAGCTTTGGGCATTTCCCAACCGGGGATTTCGAACCTCTTGGCGGAGCTAGAACGCCAAACCGGACTGAAGCTGTTCGAGCGCCTGCACGGTCGGCTGGTGCCCACCCCCGAAGCCGAGCTGATGCACCGTGAAATCGACACGGTTGTTCGTGGCTTGGACCACGTCACGCAAACCGTCGTGGATTTACAGAACAAACAAGCCGGGCAATTGCAGGTTGCCTCACAACACTCGATGTCTTTTGGCTTTATGCCAAAGCTTATTGCTGAATTTGCAAAGTCGCGTCCGGATATGAATATTTCCTTTCAATCGCAGTACAGCACCAAGATCCAGGAGTGGGTGCTGTCAGGTCTGTTCGAAATCGGCATTTGCGAAATGCCTATGTTGTACGACACGTTGCACAGCTATCCGATCAATGTCGAAACGCGGATTGCGCTGCACAAAGACAATCCATTGGCGGGGCACGAAGTGTTGACGCCCGACCTGTTGCGCAACGAACCCTTTTTGGTGATGGGGCCGGACCACATCACCCAACGCCGTTTGCGCGACGCATTTGAAAGGGCGAACATTCCCCTCAATGCCAAGGTGCATTCGCATCTGTTCAAGAACCTTCTCGCCTTCGTCAAAGAAGGCATGGGCGTTGCCTTGCTCGACCGGTTTGGTCTGGAATTTGATTACGACAACCGTTTTGTTGCGCGCCGGTTCGAACCGACAATCATGATGGAAATGGCCGTGATCACGTCTGGCACGCGCCCGTTGTCACAGCTCGGCCAAGAATTTCTTGCGCTGTTGCTGGCAGAGCTGCAACCATACACTGCTGACGACAAACCGATCGTGCGCGGAAAATAGGGGCACCTTATGACACAAGCGGCTGTTGGTATCCTTATGCTGGATACGAGTTTCCCACGTCCTCTTGGTGATATTGGGAACGAAGGGACTTGGGCCTTTCCCGTGCATATGCGCCGCGTGAACGGGGCAAGCGCCCAAAAGGTTGTTCACGAAGACCCTCGTGCCCTGTTGGACCTGTTCATCAAGGCCGGGCAGGATCTGATTGCACAAGGTTGCGTAGGATTGACCACGTCTTGTGGATTTTTGTCTTTGGTGCAGGCAGAACTGAAAGACGCCCTGGGGGCGCCCTTTGCCAGTTCCCCCTTGATGCAATTGCCAATGGTCGAGGCGACACTGCCCTCGCATCAGCGTGCAGGTGTTTTGACAATATCCCAAGACAGTCTGAGCAAGGCGCATTTGCGTGCCGCGGGCGCCCGAGAAGACACAGCGATTATCGGCCTCCCCAAGGTGGGGGCCTTTGCAGAAGCCATATTTGGCGACAGGTCAGAGATGAACCCAGAGGCCTGCCGCACTGAGATCTGTGAAACAGCACGCCAACTGGTCACGAGACACAAGGATGTTGGGGCCATCGTGTTGGAATGCACGAATCTGGCACCCTATGCTGCGGACATATCCGCTATCACCGGGCGGCCGGTCTATTCCATCGTCAGTTTCCTGAACTGGTTTCAAGCAGGGCTGGTCCCCCCTCGCTTTTGACAGGAAACGGTGGCGCTAACTTGGACATATCTTAAGAGGGCTACTTTCTTGACGTGTTGCAGGGCTTGGAGGCAGGCAAGTTCGAAGAGATCAGGCGGGCAATTGCCTTCACCCTCAGGTTAATTATCTCTAACATGTTGATATTGTTTGATTATTGATATTTTTTGAAAAAGGGAGTGGTTTTTGATAAAAAGGGGTTGCGACTCTTTGATAG
>NZ_CYTW01000009.1:0-2500 GCF_001458215.1 Shimia thalassica
TGGTTGCGGGGGTAGGATTTGAACCTACGACCTTCAGGTTATGAGCCTGACGAGCTACCGGGCTGCTCCACCCCGCGCCAAAGCGAGCGTCATTTTTTGTGACGCGCCCCAAATGATATATTTTGTCTGGGGCATTAGTCATCGTTAGAGAGATACGTTGATTTGAGTTTCTTACTAGGTTTGGCGATGACCTACTCTCCCACGCCTTAAGACGCAGTACCATCGGCGCTACGGTGCTTAACTGCCGGGTTCGGGATGGGACCGGGTGTTTCACTCGCGCTATGATCACCAAACCGAGAAAGAAACTCAGTTCGTTTTGTGTCCAAGTCAAGACTTGCTGTTGTTGTGTATGACTTATTTGGTCCCAATAAGTGAGACAGCGTTTAGTCTGTCTTTTACTGGATCAAATCAAGCCTATCGGGCAATTAGTACCGGTCAACTGAATGCATTGCTGCACTTACATCTCCGGCCTATCGACGAGGTGGTCTACCTCGGCCCTCAGGGATACCTTGTTTTGAGGGGGGCTTCCCGCTTAGATGCCTTCAGCGGTTATCCTGTCCGATCATAGCTACCCAGCACTGCTCCTGGCGGAACAACTGGTACACCAGTGGATCGTTCACCCCGGTCCTCTCGTACTAGGGGCAACTCCTCTCAAGTATCCTACACCCACGGCAGATAGGGACCGAACTGTCTCACGACGTTCTAAACCCAGCTCACGTACCTCTTTAAACGGCGAACAGCCGTACCCTTGGGACCTGCTCCAGCCCCAGGATGAGATGAGCCGACATCGAGGTGCCAAACACTGCCGTCGATATGGACTCTTGGGCAGTATCAGCCTGTTATCCCCGGCGTACCTTTTATCCGTTGAGCGATGGCCCTTCCACTCGGGACCACCGGATCACTATGGCCGTCTTTCGACTCTGCTCGACTTGTCAGTCTCGCAGTCAGGCTGGCTTCTGCCATTGCACTCAACGAGCGATTTCCGACCGCTCTGAGCCAACCTTCGCGCGCCTCCGTTACGCTTTAGGAGGCGACCGCCCCAGTCAAACTACCCGCCACGCAGGGTCCCGGATCCGGATAACGGATCGCGGTTAGACATCAAACAGAACAAGGGTGGTATCTCAAGGGAGGCTCCACGACAACTAGCGTCGTCGCTTCAAAGCCCACCACCTATCCTGCACATGTTGTGTCTGATGCCAGTGCGAAGCTGTAGTAAAGGTGCACGGGGTCTTTCCGTCTAACCGCGGGAAGCCTGCATCTTGACAGGCAATTCAATTTCGCTGAGTCTATGTTGGAGACAGCGGGGAAGTCGTTACGCCATTCGTGCAGGTCGGAACTTACCCGACAAGGAATTTCGCTACCTTAGGACCGTTATAGTTACGGCCGCCGTTTACCTGGGCTTCAATTCAGAGCTCTCACCCCTCCTTTTAACCTTCAGGCACCGGGCAGGCGTCAGACCCTATACGTCGTCTTGCGACTTCGCAGAGCCCTGTGTTTTTAGTAAACAGTCGCCACCCCCTAGTTTGTGCCCCCAGTCAATACTTGCGTAGAAACTGGGCCTCCTTCTCGCGAACTTACGGAGGTATTTTGCCGAGTTCCTTCAACATAGTTCTCTCAAGCGCCTTGGTATGCTCTACCAGTCCACCTGTGTCGGTTTAGGGTACGATCTCATGGAGGGCTATTTCCAGGAACCAATCAGCGGCCCCCCCAATCCAATAAGGGGGAACAACCTTCATGATCCGTCACATCCTCCTGGCTCAGGAATATTAACCTGATTCCCATCGACTACGCCTTTCGGCCTCGCCTTAGGGGTCGGCTTACCCTGCTCAGATTAGCTTTAAGCAGGAACCCTTGGACTTTCGGCGAGAGTGTCTCTCACACTCTTTGTCGCTACTCATGTCATCATTCTCACTAGTGATCTCTCCACCGGATCGCTCACGCGCCGGCTTCATCGAAAGAACCTAATCCTCCATGACATTCCGAAGAATGCTAAAGAGGAAAGGTCCTATGTCACACTACGCTCTGCTACCATGCAATAAATGCATCCTAAGCTTCGGCTCATGGCTTGAGCCCCGTTACATCTTCGCCGCAGGACAACTTATTTAGACCAGTGAGCTGTTACGCTATCTTTAAAGGATGGCTGCTTCTAAGCCAACCTCCTGGTTGTTTTGGTCGTCCCACCTGCTTTCCCACTTAGCCATGAATTAGGGGCCTTAGCTGTAGGTCAGGGTTGTTTCCCTCTTCACTACGGACGTTAGCATCCGCAGTGTGTCTGCCGTATATTACTCCCGGGTATTCGGAGTTTGGTTAGGATCAGTAAGCCTGTGGGGCCCCATTACCCATCCAGTGCTCTACCCCCCGGGGTATTCGTACGACGCTCTACCTAAATAGATTTCGCAGAGAACCAGCTATCTCCGAGTTTGATTGGCCTTTCACCCCTAGGCACAGCTCATCCCGATCTTTTTCAACAGATGTGGGTTCGGTCCTCCAGTGCATGTTA
>NZ_CYTW01000010.1 GCF_001458215.1 Shimia thalassica
ATTTAATACCAGCATCACCCATGCCTACAGTATTGTTATCGGTAGCAAGCACATCACCTTGAATGCCACCGGAGGCGGCTTTTTGACCGCCTCCAAACAATTTAGACATGGCGCCACCAGCAAGAGCAGAAGCAATACCGCCAGCAATAGCACCAAACATAAATCACCTCACTTAAGTGGCTGGAGACAAATAATCTCTTTAATAACCTGATTCAGCGAAACCAATCCGCGGCATTTAGTAGCGGTAAAGTTAGACCAAACCATGAAACCAACATAAACATTATTGCCCGGCGTACGGGGAAGGACGTCAATAGTCACACAGTCCTTGACGGTATAATAACCACCATCATGGCGACCATCCAAAGGATAAACATCATAGGCAGTCGGGAGGGTAGTCGGAACCGAAGAAGACTCAAAGCGAACCAAACAGGCAAAAAATTTAGGGTCGGCATCAAAAGCAATATCAGCACCAACAGAAACAACCTGATTAGCGGCGTTGACAGATGTATCCATCTGAATGCAATGAAGAAAACCACCATTACCAGCATTAACCGTCAAACTATCAAAATATAACGTTGACGATGTAGCTTTAGGTGTCTGTAAAACAGGTGCCGAAGAAGCTGGAGTAACAGAAGTGAGAACCAGCTTATCAGAAAAAAAGTTTGAATTATGGCGAGAAATAAAAGTCTGAAACATGATTAAACTCCTAAGCAGAAAACCTACCGCGCTTCGCTTGGTCAACCCCTCAGCGGCAAAAATTAAAATTTTTACCGCTTCGGCGTTATAACCTCACACTCAATCTTTTATCACGAAGTCATGATTGAATCGCGAGTGGTCGGCAGATTGCGATAAACGGTCACATTAAATTTAACCTGACTATTCCACTGCAACAACTGAACGGACTGGAAACACTGGTCATAATCATGGTGGCGAATAAGTACGCGTTCTTGCAAATCACCAGAAGGCGGTTCCTGAATGAATGGGAAGCCTTCAAGAAGGTGATAAGCAGGAGAAACATACGAAGGCGCATAACGATACCACTGACCCTCAGCAATCTTAAACTTCTTAGACGAATCACCAGAACGGAAAACATCCTTCATAGAAATTTCACGCGGCGGCAAGTTGCCATACAAAACAGGGTCGCCAGCAATATCGGTATAAGTCAAAGCACCTTTAGCGTTAAGGTACTGAATCTCTTTAGTCGCAGTAGGCGGAAAACGAACAAGCGCAAGAGTAAACATAGTGCCATGCTCAGGAACAAAGAAACGCGGCACAGAATGTTTATAGGTCTGTTGAACACGACCAGAAAACTGGCCTAACGACGTTTGGTCAGTTCCATCAACATCATAGCCAGATGCCCAGAGATTAGAGCGCATGACAAGTAAAGGACGGTTGTCAGCGTCATAAGAGGTTTTACCTCCAAATGAAGAAATAACATCATGGTAACGCTGCATGAAGTAATCACGTTCTTGGTCAGTATGCAAATTAGCATAAGCAGCTTGCAGACCCATAATGTCAATAGATGTGGTAGAAGTCGTCATTTGGCGAGAAAGCTCAGTCTCAGGAGGAAGCGGAGCAGTCCAAATGTTTTTGAGATGGCAGCAACGGAAACCATAACGAGCATCATCTTGATTAAGCTCATTAGGGTTAGCCTCGGTACGGTCAGGCATCCACGGCGCTTTAAAATAGTTGTTATAGATATTCAAATAACCCTGAAACAAATGCTTAGGGATTTTATTGGTATCAGGGTTAATCGTGCCAAGAAAAGCGGCATGGTCAATATAACCAGTAGTGTTAACAGTCGGGAGAGGAGTGGCATTAACACCATCCTTCATGAACTTAATCCACTGTTCACCATAAACGTGACGATGAGGGACATAAAAAGTAAAAATGTCTACAGTAGAGTCAATAGCAAGGCCACGACGCAATGGAGAAAGACGGAGAGCGCCAACGGCGTCCATCTCGAAGGAGTCGCCAGCGATAACCGGAGTAGTTGAAATGGTAATAAGACGACCAATCTGACCAGCAAGGAAGCCAAGATGGGAAAGGTCATGCGGCATACGCTCGGCGCCAGTTTGAATATTAGACATAATTTATCCTCAAGTAAGGGGCCGAAGCCCCTGCAATTAAAATTGTTGACCACCTACATACCAAAGACGAGCGCCTTTACGCTTGCCTTTAGTACCTCGCAACGGCTGCGGACGACCAGGGCGAGCGCCAGAACGTTTTTTACCTTTAGACATTACATCACTCCTTCTGCACGTAATTTTTGACGCACGTTTTCTTCTGCGTCAGTAAGAACGTCAGTGTTTCCTGCGCGTACACGCAAGGTAAACGCGAACAATTCAGCGGCTTTAACCGGACGCTCGACGCCATTAATAATGTTTTCCGTAAATTCAGCGCCTTCCATGATGAGACAGGCCGTTTGAATGTTGACGGGATGAACATAATAAGCAATGACGGCAGCAATAAACTCAACAGGAGCAGGAAAGCGAGGGTATCCTACAAAGTCCAGCGTACCATAAACGCAAGCCTCAACGCAGCGACGAGCACGAGAGCGGTCAGTAGCAATCCAAACTTTGTTACTCGTCAGAAAATCGAAATCATCTTCGGTTAAATCCAAAACGGCAGAAGCCTGAATGAGCTTAATAGAGGCCAAAGCGGTCTGGAAACGTACGGATTGTTCAGTAACTTGACTCATGATTTCTTACCTATTAGTGGTTGAACAGCATCGGACTCAGATAGTAATCCACGCTCTTTTAAAATGTCAACAAGAGAATCTCTACCATGAACAAAATGTGACTCATATCTAAACCAGTCCTTGACGAACGTGCCAAGCATATTAAGCCACTTCTCCTCATCCAACGCGTCAGTTTTTGACAGAATCGTTAGTTGATGGCGAAAGGTCGCAAAGTAAGAGCTTCTCGAGCTGCGCAAGGATAGGTCGAATTTTCTCATTTTCCGCCAGCAGTCCACTTCGATTTAATTCGTAAACAAGCAGTAGTAATTCCTGCTTTATCAAGATAATTTTTCGACTCATCAGAAATATCCGAAAGTGTTAACTTCTGCGTCATGGAAGCGATAAAACTCTGCAGGTTGGATACGCCAATCATTTTTATCGAAGCGCGCATAAATTTGAGCAGATTTGTCGTCACAGGTTGCGCCGCCAAAACGTCGGCTACAGTAACTTTTCCCAGCCTCAATCTCATCTCTCTTTTTGCGTTCTGCTTCAATATCTGGTTGAACGGCGTCGCGTCGTAACCCAGCTTGGTAAGTTGGATTAAGCACTCCGTGGACAGATTTGTCATTGTGAGCATTTTCATCCCGAAGTTGCGGCTCATTCTGATTCTGAACAGCTTCTTGGGAAGTAGCGACAGCTTGGTTTTTAGTGAGTTGTTCCATTCTTTAGCTCCTAGACCTTTAGCAGCAAGGTCCATATCTGACTTTTTGTTAACGTATTTAGCCACATAGAAACCAACAGCCATATAACTGGTAGCTTTAAGCGGCTCACCTTTAGCATCAACAGGCCACAACCAACCAGAACGTGAAAAAGCGTCCTGCGTGTAGCGAACTGCGATGGGCATACTGTAACCATAAGGCCACGTATTTTGCAAGCTATTTAACTGGCGGCGATTGCGTACCCGACGACCAAAATTAGGGTCAACGCTACCTGTAGGAAGTGTCCGCATAAAGTGCACCGCATGGAAATGAAGACGGCCATTAGCTGTACCATACTCAGGCACACAAAAATACTGATAGCAGTCGGCGTGTGAATCATTAGCCTTGCGACCCTCGGCAGCAAGAACCATACGACCAATATCACGAAAATAGTCACGCAAAGCATTGGGATTATCATAAAACGCCTCTAATCGGTCGTCAGCCAACGTGAGAGTGTCAAAAACGATAAACCAACCATCAGCATGAGCCTGTCGCATTGCATTCATCAAACGCTGAATAGCAAAGCCTCTACGCGATTTCATAGTGGAGGCCTCCAGCAATCTTGAACACTCATCCTTAATACCTTTCTTTTTGGGGTAATTATACTCATCGCGAATATCCTTAAGAGGGCGTTCAGCAGCCAGCTTGCGGCAAAACTGCGTAACCGTCTTCTCGTTCTCTAAAAACCATTTTTCGTCCCCTTCGGGGCGGTGGTCTATAGTGTTATTAATATCAAGTTGGGGGAGCACATTGTAGCATTGTGCCAATTCATCCATTAACTTCTCAGTAACAGATACAAACTCATCACGAACGTCAGAAGCAGCCTTATGGCCGTCAACATACATATCACCATTATCGAACTCAACGCCCTGCATACGAAAAGACAGAATCTCTTCCAAGAGCTTGATGCGGTTATCCATCTGCTTATGGAAGCCAAGCATTGGGGATTGAGAAAGAGTAGAAATGCCACAAGCCTCAATAGCAGGTTTAAGAGCCTCGATACGCTCAAAGTCAAAATAATCAGCGTGACATTCAGAAGGGTAATAAGAACGAACCATAAAAAAGCCTCCAAGATTTGGAGGCATGAAAACATACAATTGGGAGGGTGTCAATCCTGACGGTTATTTCCTAGACAAATTAGAGCCAATACCATCAGCTTTACCGTCTTTCCAGAAATTGTTCCAAGTATCGGCAACAGCTTTATCAATACCATGAAAAATATCAACCACACCAGAAGCAGCATCAGTGACGACATTAGAAATATCCTTTGCAGTAGCGCCAATATGAGAAGAGCCATACCGCTGATTCTGCGTTTGCTGATGAACTAAGTCAACCTCAGCACTAACCTTGCGAGTCATTTCTTTGATTTGGTCATTGGTAAAATACTGACCAGCCGTTTGAGCTTGAGTAAGCATTTGGCGCATAATCTCGGAAACCTGCTGTTGCTTGGAAAGATTGGTGTTTTCCATAATAGACGCAACGCGAGCAGTAGACTCCTTCTGTTGATAAGCAAGCATCTCATTTTGTGCATATACCTGGTCTTTCGTATTCTGGCGTGAAGTCGCCGACTGAATGCCAGCAATCTCTTTTTGAGTCTCATTTTGCATCTCGGCAATCTCTTTCTGATTGTCCAGTTGCATTTTAGTAAGCTCTTTTTGATTCTCAAATCCGGCGTCAACCATACCAGCAGAGGAAGCATCAGCACCAGCACGCTCCCAAGCATTAAGCTCAGGAAATGCAGCAGCAAGATAATCACGAGTATCCTTTCCTTTATCAGCGGCAGACTTGCCACCAAGTCCAACCAAATCAAGCAACTTATCAGAAACGGCAGAAGTGCCAGCCTGCAACGTACCTTCAAGAAGTCCTTTACCAGCTTTAGCCATAGCACCAGAAACAAAACTAGGGACGGCCTCATCAGGGTTAGGAACATTAGAGCCTTGAATGGCAGATTTAATACCAGCATCACCCATGCCTACAGTATTGTTATCGGTAGCAAGCACATC
>NZ_CYTW01000011.1 GCF_001458215.1 Shimia thalassica
TTGGGCACGCGGATGACGCGGGGTTGGCCGTTGAGTTCGAAGAACACTTTGACCTCGCCGTTCTCGTCCGTTTCGCCAATCGCCTGCAGGCGGATTTCCAGCGTCTTGCCGGGGTCGATTTCCGCAGTGATCTCTTCGCCGGGCTCCATGCCGTAAAAGAAGGTCCGCGTCGGCAGGGTCCGCACAGGCCCATAGGCCCGGTGGCGGCCCATGTAATCAAGGAACACCTTGGGATACATCAGATACCCGTTCAGATCCTCGCGATCGACCTCTTTGCCTTCCAGCTGTGTCGACAGATCCTTGTGGGCGGCCTCGAGGTCGACCGGCGCGAGATGTGCGCCGGGACGGGCGGTGTTGGGCGCTTCGCCCTTGAGCACCTTGTCCAGAATGCCGGCAGGGAAACCACCCGGAGGCTGGCCCAGATTGCCGCGCATCATGTCGATCACACTGTCGGGGAAGGCCACGTCATGTGACGGATCCTCGACCTCGGCGCGGGTCAGGCCCTGTGACACCATCATCAGGGCCATGTCGCCAACCACTTTGGACGACGGCGTCACCTTGACGATATCACCGAACATCTGGTTCACATCGGCATAGGTCTGGGCCACATCGTGCCACTTCTCTTCAAGACCAAGGCTGCGCGCCTGTGCCTTGAGGTTGGTGAACTGGCCACCGGGCATCTCGTGCAGATAGACCTCGGAGGCAGGGGCCTGAAGGCCGGATTCGAATGCGGCATATTGCGCCCGCACGCCTTCCCAATAGTCCGAGATCTCGCGCACGGCGGTGATGTCCAGACCGGTGTCGCGGTCGGTGTGGCGCAGGGCCTCGACGATGGATCCAAGACAGGCCTGCGAGGTGCCGCCCGAGAAGGCGTCCATGGCCGCGTCCACCGCATCGACGCCCGCATCAGCGGCGGCAAGGATGGTCGCGCCCGCGATGCCCGAGGTGTCATGGGTGTGGAAGTGGATCGGCAGGCCGACCTCTTCTTTCAGCGCGGTGACCAGCGCCTTGGCCGAGGCGGGTTTGAGCAAGCCTGCCATGTCCTTCAGACCCAGCACATGCGCACCGGCGGCCTCAAGTTCTTTGGCCATGCCGACGTAATACTTGAGGTCATACTTGGCGCGATCCGGGTTCAGGATATCGCCGGTGTAGCAGACGGTGCCTTCACAGATCTTGCCGCTTTCCACGACCGCATCCATCGCAACGCGCATGTTCTCGACCCAGTTCAGGCTGTCAAAGACGCGGAACACATCAACGCCGGTCTCGGCGGCCTGGCGCACAAACTCCTGCACCACATTGTCGGGATAGTTGGTATAGCCGACGCCGTTCGAGGCGCGCAGCAACATCTGTGTCAGCAGGTTCGGCATCCGCTCGCGCAGATCGCGCAGGCGCTGCCACGGGCATTCCTGCAAGAAGCGATAGGCCACATCAAAGGTCGCCCCGCCCCAGCATTCCACCGAGAACAGCTCGGGGATATTGGACGCATAGGCCGGGGCCGCCTTGATCATGTCGATCGACCGCATCCGCGTGGCCAGCAACGACTGGTGCCCGTCACGCATGGTGGTGTCGGTCAGCAGCAGTTGCGGCTGTGCCTTCATCCAGTCCGCGACGGCCTGCGCGCCCTTGTCCTCGAGCAGGTTGCGCGAGCCATAGGCCGGTGCGGCGCGGTTGGCCGGCGCCTTTGGGGCCTTCAGATCCGCTGCCGGTTCGGGGCGGTCGGTGGTCTCGGGATGTCCGTTCACCGAGATGTCGGCGATATAGGTCAGCACTTTGGTGCCGCGGTCGCGCCGCTTGGAGAACTGGAACAGGTCCGGTGTCTCGTCGATGAACTTGGTGGTGTACCGGTTGTTCAGGAACGTCTCGTGCTTCAAGAGGTTCTCGACAAAGGCGATGTTGGTGCTGACGCCGCGAATACGGAACTCGCGCAGGGCGCGGTCCATGCGGGCAATCGCCTTGTCCGGGGTTGGCGCCCAGGCGGTGACCTTGGTCAGCAGGCTGTCATAATACCGCGTGATCACGCCGCCCGCATAGGCCGTGCCGCCATCCAGACGGATGCCCATGCCGGTGGCCGAGCGGTACGCGGTGATGCGGCCATAGTCGGGGATAAAGTTGTTTTGCGGGTCTTCGGTGGTGATCCGGGTCTGCAGGGCGTGGCCGTTCAGACGGATGTCGTATTGCGAGGCCTTGCCGGTGGCCTCGGCAATGGATTTGCCTTCGGCGATCAGGATCTGCGCCTGCACGATGTCGATGCCGGTGACCTCTTCGGTGACGGTGTGTTCCACCTGCACGCGCGGGTTCACCTCGATGAAGTAGAACTTGCCGGTCTCCATATCCATCAGGAATTCGACCGTGCCCGCGCATTCATAGTTCACATGGGCGCAGATCTTGCGGCCCAACTCGCAAATCTCTTCGCGCTGCGCTTCTGACAGGTACGGCGCAGGCGCGCGTTCCACGACCTTCTGGTTGCGGCGCTGGACCGAACAATCCCGTTCATACAGGTGATAGATGTTGCCCATCTTGTCGCCAAGGATCTGCACCTCGACGTGGCGGGCGCGGGTGATCATCTTTTCCAGATAGCCCTCGCCGTTGCCGAACGCGGCTTCGGCCTCGCGACGGCCTTCCAGAACTTTCTCTTCGACCTCGTCTTCCGAGAAGATCGGGCGCATGCCGCGGCCACCGCCACCCCAGGACGCCTTGAGCATCAAGGGATAGCCAACCTCGGCCGCCTCAGACTTGATCGCCGCCATGTCATCGCCCAGAACTTCGGTCGCGGGAATGACCGGCACGCCAGCCTCAACCGCAACGCGGCGGGCGCTGGCCTTGTCACCCAAGGCGCGCATGGTCTCGGC
>NZ_CYTW01000012.1 GCF_001458215.1 Shimia thalassica
CCTTCGTGCATCAGATCAAAGCCCTTGTTGATGTCCTCAAGGCTGAGCTTGTGAGTGATCATCGGGTCGATCTCGATCTTGCCATCCATGTACCAGTCAACAAATTTAGGCACATCTGTCCGGCCTTTCGCCCCGCCAAAAGCGGTGCCTTTCCAGACACGGCCTGTGACCAGCTGGAACGGACGGGTAGAAATCTCTGCGCCTGCGGGTGCAACGCCGATGATCACCGACACGCCCCATCCGCGATGCGAACACTCAAGCGCATCCCGCATGACATTTACGTTGCCGGTCGCATCAAAAGAATAATCGACGCCGCCAAACTGGTCTTTTTCGGTTTTGGTCAGTTCAACAATCGCTTCGGTAACGGACTGCCCTTCCAGTTTAGAAGGGTTTACAAAGTGGGTCATGCCGAATTTCTTTGCCATTTCGGCTTTGTCGTCATTCAGATCGACGCCGATGATCATATCGGCACCGGCCATTCTCAAACCCTGAATCACGTTAAGACCGATACCGCCAAGGCCAAACACAGCCGCAGTTTCGCCAATCTTGACGCCCGCGGTGTTGATAACGGCGCCAATGCCGGTGGTCACACCACAGCCGATGTAGCAGATTTTATCAAACGGGGCGTCGTCGCGCACTTTGGCCAGCGCGATTTCGGGCAAAACCGTGTGGTTCGCAAAGGTCGAACATCCCATGTAGTGATAGATCGGCGTGCCATCGAGCATCGAGAACCGGGTCGTTCCATCCGGCATCAGGCCCTGGCCTTGCGTGCCGCGGATCGCGGTGCAAAGGTTGGTTTTCCCGCTCAGGCAGGAATGGCATTCGCGGCATTCAGGGGTGTAAAGCGGAATGACATGGTCGCCGGGTTTCAGCGTCGTGACGCCTTCGCC